>CAVSZR010000001.1:0-1426651 GCA_963732475.1 Blastocatellia bacterium
TATAGCCCAATAGAACCGTGGCTCCCGCCATCATCATGCGCTTCACAAACGCCATTTCATGTTAACTCCAAAGAAGACCAAGCCTATCACAGACCAAAGCGCTGCCACAAGGCGCGGGCTTCCAGCGCATCCAGCGCCTGCCCACTTATATCAGACGTATTTGCAGCCCAATCCGTCGCAAAAATGCCGCCGATGTTGACGGGAATTTGCTTGATGACGGCTTTATCACCGAATTTCCGCTTCATTGTGGCCTCCATGTGGCCAATTCCGTCGATCAATCCCAGCGCCAGAGCCGTCTTCCGATGCCCGTCAGCATCTTCGAAAAATCTTTCTGAAAGCGGAATGTTTGTGTGATCAGAGCGAGAATGATGAAAAAAGCGAGCACCAGCACGAGCAACTCGGGTGCCTTGCTCGGAGCGTCAAATATGAACGAGACGGTCAAGCCGGCTGCTCCCAGATAAGCTAGCCCCGCATCCGCTTTTAGCTCAAGCTTTTTGGTGAGCGAATAGAACTCGAACAGCCCGGCCGCAAGAGCGAGCACTGCGATGGCCACGAATATCCAAACGGTCTCAGGCACCCACCAGGGCAGGATTATCGACGCGATCAGGATCGGAAGGGCGATGGCGGCGGTTAATAGACGTTGTTTTCATTGAAGACAGTTTACCGCCAGAGACGCGGAGACGCAGAGTTAACAGACCCGTTTGTTTCATTATTGCGTTCCGGTGTTCTCCTAGCTTTGGTTAGCTTCGCGTCTCCGCGTCTCGGCGGTAGAATCAGACTTTATATCGCCGAAGCGCCGGTCGCGTTTTTGATATTCGAGTATCGCTTCGAAAATATGCGGCCGGCGGAAGTCGGGAAAAGCGTCGGCGTCACGTATATCTCGCTGTAGGCCAATTGCCAAAGCAGAAAATTTGAGATACGCATTTCGCCGCTGGTGCGGATCAGCAGATCGACATCCGGCAGGTCGTGGGTATATAGATTTCGCTCGATGTCGGCTTCGGTCAAATGATCGATCACATCGTTGCGTCGCTCGATGTCTGCAAAGGCCAGGCGTGCGGCGTTTACGATCTCGGCCCGGCCGCCGTAATTGAGCGCTACGTTCAGCCGCGTGCCGGTATTCTCGCGCGTTTGGTCTGTCGCCCACGCGATCTCTTTTTGCACATCCGGTGCAAGCCCGGCAATATCTCCGATGGCCTTAAAGCGAATGTTGTTCGACTTTACCTCTTTGATCTCGCTGCGGATATACCGCTTGAGCATCGCCATCAGCCCTCCGACCTCGGCCTTTGGGCGTTTCCAATTTTCGGTCGAGAATGCATAGAGCGTCACGGCCTCGATCTGAAGCCGGGCACAAGTGTCGAGTATCGCCCGAACCGATTCGGCCCCGGCTTTGTGGCCGAAGATGCGGGGCTTTCCCCGTTGTTTTGCCCATCGGCCGTTGCCGTCCATGATCACCGCGATGTGGCGTGGCAGGCGTGCCGGGTCGATCGCCGCGAGAAGCTTCGCTTCGTCCGAGCCGGGTTCGATCACTGTCGCAAAACGTTCGTGCATTCGGAAGGCCTAAGTTTGAACCGGCACACTTTCTACCGCTCGTGTTTCTGCCCGGACGATCGCGTCACGGTTTATCGGGCCGTAAATATGCGGATAGATCTCGTTATTTGTCGAAGGCTCGTTTACGAGACGCGATGTCAGTTTTTCGGTTTCGACCGTCAGTATCAATAACCTCACCCGCATCGCGATAATACCTGTCCAAAACCGCATCTAACTGGCCGGCAAAGCTGCAATGGATAAAGCCTTCGGATTGCAAGGCTTGCGGCTTCGTAAAACGCTTCGTCCTTAAATTTTTCCCAAACTTTTGGCAGGACGATGTGATAGATGAACATGTGTTGCAAGTGTTCCAGATGTTCCAGCGCGATAGAACATGGAACAAGACGATCGCGGTTTTAGATGCGATCCTTATTCGTAATCGACTTTTTGCAAGGTCAATCCTTGTGCCGACGCGGTCTTTCCAGCCAGGCTCCGGTCGCCGGTGACTATGGCCGTCTGAATTGTATCAGAATCCTTTTCACCACGCCCGACCTCGAGCAAAGTGCCGACGATCGACCGGACCATGTAGCGAAGAAAGCCGTTAGCCCGGATGCGAAATTCTATGACATTTGACCCGGCACGGCTGTCCCAGATCGATTCGAACGTACAGTCAGTCACGGTTCGGACCTTGGTTTCGCTGTCCGAATTGGCGGACGAAAACGCCGTCCAATCGTGCTCGCCCAGAAGGAAGCGGGACGCCTCGGTCATGCGCCCAATATCAAGCGGACGCGATTCGTGATGGGCAAAACGACGCCAGAATGGCGACATTACAGGGGCGTTCACGATGCGGTAAACGTAAGTTTTCCCTTTCGCCGAAAATCTGGCGTGAAAATCGTCCGTAGCCTTTTCGGCTTTCATTATCCGTATATCGCGCCACAAATTGCCGTTGATCGCATTACGGAGCTTTTCAGGCGTAAACGGACGGTTCAGCTTTACGTTCGCGACCTGACCCTCGGCGTGAACGCCTGCATCGGTCCGGCCCGAGCCCGCGACCTTTACCGGCGCGTCCTCGAGCGTTCCGATTACGCGTTCAAGCTCTCCCTGGATAGAGCGGTCGTTTTCCTGCACCTGCCAACCGTGAAAATCGGTGCCGTCGTATTGGATCAGTAATTTGTAATTCATCGTGGAAACAAAAGTTGAAAGCGTTCGCAGCAAACTATCGAGGTTTCATCGAACTCAAAACCGTTTTCGGCGGCTTCGCGGGCGAAATAATCCCAATGAACGCTTCGCCAATAGTCGAGCGACTGGTCGCCCTCGCCTTCGTCAAAGGCAAATGCCGGCATCGACTTCGTTAAAAGGTAAATGCGTATTTCGGTGGTCTGGATGATGCACATCGGATCGCCGGCGAAATCCGTCACTACACTGTAGCCATGCTCGACCGGCGCATTTACCGGTTCAATTTCGTTCATTTTTGCGAGGCTCGCCGTCGCGGTCTTCTTGCCCGAAATTACCAATTCGGCCAGCTCGTTCGCCATTTCGGACGTGTTCCCGAAATACCAAACCTGATATGGCGTATCGCGGGCGATCTCAGGATTTGCCGTGAGAAATAGATCCCAGTATTGATCGGCGGATGATCTTGTCATTTTCTGCTTCCCGGTTTGTAGGCAATGCTTCCGGCCTCGCAAAGCGGACATGCTTCCGGTTGATAGGTCGGAACATCGAGACTGACAAGTGCGATTCGCGGAACGCCGACATCGGCCTTGCCGTTCGAACGGTCGATGATCGAAGCGGCACCGACTACGTTTGCACCATTTTGTTCTAACGCCGCGATGCACTCGCGCGTCGAGCCGCCGGTTGTGATCACGTCTTCGACGACCAGAATTCGCTCGCCCTCCTTTATCGAAAAGCCGCGACGAAGCGTCATTACGCCGTCCTGCCGTTCTGTCCAAAGAAAGCGGACATTGAGAGCCTGAGCGACGGCGTAAGCCGATAACAAGGCCGCCGATCGCGGGCGAGGCGACGGTGTCGATGCTCAAGCTAAGACCGGTCACTATCGTTCCCGGTTCCGACAAACTGCTCGGCGATCGCGTGGCCAAATCTCGCCGCGTCGGCCGGATACTGCAAGTGCCAAAGCGCATTGCAGATATTTCGGGCTGTGCAGGCCGCTCGACAAGCACGAAATGTCCTTCAAGCAGGGCATCGGTTTCCTGGAACTGGGCAAGTATTTGATCTGAATTCATACCAAGCAAACATTCTAGACGTTCTGATAAGATTTGTGTATGCTTGCGGTTTCGTATTTAGCAGTTAAAATAATTTCAGATGCCGCCGTACCCAAATCTTGTCTCTGAGTCCTTGCTGATCAATCTGACAATCGATTTTCTGATATCGATCGGCGGAAGTGCGTCGGCGGTTAGTGTCGTCGATTACGTGATGAAGATCAGAAAGCCGGAACCGAGGCTTGCGAAGCTTCTGGTTTCGGATCTGATCGACCGCGACCCGCGGCTTGACGATGACGGACGATCTTGTCGAACTCGTCGAGGCAAATCACGAACGGATCGATCTTGAGGCGACAGAATTTGTAGTTTTCGATCTTGAAACGACCGGTGCAAAGGCTCCGCCGTGCCGCATTACTGAGATCGGTGCGTACCGCGTTCGAAACGGCAAGGTTGCGGAAGAGTTCCACACGCTGGTGAATCCGGAGACGGCGATCCCGCCGTTTATTACGTCGCTAACCGGTATCAGTAACGAGATGGTGGCGACGGCTCCGGTTTTCAGAGAGGTTGCCTCGCGGTTCCTTGAGTTTATCGGCGATTCGGTGCTGGTTGCTCACAACGCTCATTTCGATATGGGCTTTTTGAACCACGAGATCGGGCGGGTTTATGAGGATTATCGGGTATGGAATCCGTCACTTTGCACCGTCCAGCTTTCGCGAAAGCTTCTGCCGAACATCGAGAATCATAAACTTAATACAGTCGCGAATTATTTTTCGATCGAGCTGCTGAATCACCACCGGGCGAGCGACGACGCAAAGGCGACGGCTCAGATCTTTGTGAACCTGCTCAGCGATCTAAGAACCCGCGGCATAAACGATCTTGGCTCGGCACGGCGGTTCGGCACGCGCAAGCATTATGCAAGAGAAAATGAAGCTGCAGCCTGAGAATCTGCAGGAGCTGGATATTCGATCAACCCCGCGTGCGGAAATGGGCTTGTTTCCGCTCGATACGTTCGCTTATGAGTTTCCGGGAAACGAGATCTGGGTCGAGTTCGAGATGCCGGAATTCACGGCGATCTGTCCGTTTTCGGATTTTCCGGATTTTGGGGTGATCAGGCTCAAATATGTCCCGAATGAACGTTGTATTGAACTGAAAAGCCTCAAACTCTATATCAACTCGTTTCGAAACGTGAAGATCTTTCACGAGCATGTCATCAACGTATCCTAGAAGATTTCGTAAAGGCTTGTGATCCGCTCAAGGTAGAGATCGAAGGTGATTTTCACGTGCGGGGGAATATAAAGACAGTTGTACGGGCAAGCTACCAAAAAGGTTGATAAAGGCGAGCGAGGGTCTCACCCGATGAGGCGGCCGCAAGTACCTGATGTCTGGTCTCTACTCAATGAACCGCGGCCGACATAACCCTTGGCTGCGATAGCAGGTGTTGTTTACAGGCGGATTCGACCAGTACCTCGATCTCTGCCCTCAATTGGGCTTCGTCGGAAACATTAGCGTTCGTGATCTCGGAAACGATCAGGAACTTGGCTTTTTCAAGCAATGTCTGTTCGCGAAATGAAAGCTTTTTCTCATGGCCGAGGAAGGTGAGTTTTTTCAAGACATCCGCTGCCTCGAATACATCGCCGGATTGAAGCTGTTCCGTAAAATGCCTTGAACGCGTTTTCCAATCGCACGAGACCGGCTCAAAATCAGTTGAGAGCTTTTGGATCAGGCTCTTGCACTGGATCGATGAAATGATCGGACGGATACCCACGCTTTCGGCATTGGCTGTTGGAACCAGAATCACCGAATTGTCACTCAGAACGCGGAGAGCATAAAAGCTGATCGAACTTTCGCCGATACACTTGCTCTCGATGTTCTCGACCATACAAACCCCCTGGCTCGGATATGCAACCTTTTGCCCTTTCACCAGTTCCATAGAATGATCTCCGTTCAGAACTCAAGAAAAAATTGAGGGTGCTACGAATCAGATCCCGGATAATCGTCGAAATCGCGCGTGTGTCAATATAGGCTTATTATAGCACGTTTGCAGGAGTATGGGAAGAAAAACGAGCAGTAGGCTAAGTCGTTATTACGCTAGGCAGTTCGATAATGAATGTCGTGCCGCGGCTGAGTGCGGATGTGACGGAAACTTCGCCGCCGTGAAGCCGGGCAAGGTGTTTGACGATCGCCAGGCCCAGGCCTGTGCCGCCGACTTCGCGAGTACGGCCGCGATCTGCCCGGTAGAATCGCTCAAAAACACGTGAGAGATGATCGGGCAAAATTCCCTCACCGGTGTCAGTGATGGAGATCAAGGTCTTTTGCAGGTTTTGCTCGACGCTAATGGTCACGCGGCCGGCGGGCCGGTTGAACTTTATACCGTTGTCGATCAGGTTGGTCAGCATCTGTTCGAGCCGGACCGGGTCGGCGGAGACCTTTACATCCTCGGCAATATTATTCACCAGTGCGATCTCCCGCGCGGCAGCTTTTGAAGAAAGAGCAGTGAATACCTCTTCGACCAGATTGTAGAGCCTCACAGGTTTAGTTTCGATCGAAACGTTGCCGGACTCGATCATTGAAAGTTCAAGGATATCCGCGATAAGGCCGTGCATTCGCTCGGCATTTCGGCGGATGACACCCAGGAAGCGGCGGTTGTTCTCCTTGTCGTCGATAGCCCCGTCTTCGAGCGTTTCGACAAAGGCCATGATCGATGTCAGCGGCGTGCGAAGTTCGTGGGAAATGTTAGACAGAAACTCCTGGCGAACACGTTCGAGGCGTTCGATCTGCGTTACGTCGTAAAAGACACCGATCGCGTGAGGCGAGCCGTCAAGGTCGATGGGCGAAACGTGGATGTCGTAACTTCGCTTCTCGGTCCCGATGAAATCCATTCTAATGTCCGAAGGTTCTCCGTTCTCAAGGGCCGAGCTAAATGCTTCGTGCAGATGCAGATCGCGGATCACCTCGCTTAGCCGGCGGTCCAGTAGGGCGGTGTTCTGCCGCGCGAAAGCATCGTGCGCGGCCTGATTTGACGCGATAATACGCCGTGAGGCGTCAACCAAAAGAACGCTCTCGCGAGTGGCGTCCAGAAGTTTCTGAAGAATATGGAGAGAAGAGATCTCCCGGAGGTCCTGCATTTTTGTTGCGAAAGATGCTTTCAATTTGCGCCTATGAATCGGTAGCCAACGCCGACGACGGTCTCAATACAAGTAGAACAATCGCCCATTTTTTGGCGAAGGCGGCGAATGTGTACGTCCAGCGTGCGTGTATCTCCAAAATAGCTGTATCCCCACACATTGTCGAGAAGCTGCTGACGAGTCGCGACACGGCCGACGTTTTTGATCAGATGTTCAAGCAGGGCAAATTCTTTGCGGGTTAATTTAACATCTGTCGTGCCGCATTTTACCCGCATATCCTCAAAATCAACGGATATACTTTTGTCCTCATACTTCGGCGAAGCTTCCTTTTCCGCTCTTCGAAGGACGGCCCGGACCCTTGCGATCACTTCCTTTACCGAGAAGGGCTTGACGATGTAATCATCTGCTCCCGTGTCGAGGCCAGCTATCTTGTCGGTTTCGGCAGCTTTTGCTGTCAGCATTATGACTGGCGTATTTTCGGTCAGGGTCTCGCGGCGTAGTCGGCGGCAAAGCTCCATTCCACTCATTCCGGGCAGCATCAGGTCGAGGATTATCAGCGACGGCGTATTTTTTTCATCAAGAGCAATGCGAAGGCCTTTTTCGCCCGATTCCGCGATAGTCGAACGAAAACCTTCACGCTTGAAGTTGTAATGCAAACTTTCGGCGATGTCGGCATCATCTTCGATGATGAGAATATGTTGCGCCATACAAAAGTGGGTTCAATTCGGAATTGTAAGCAATTTGATGTCGAATTGCGATAAGTCTATGTCGCGGAACTGAACTGAATATGAACAGAGTGTTACAGCAGGGTTAATTTTTTTCGAATTGGAAACGCGGTTGTTAACCAACGCCTTTCATTTCTTCGGAGGGACGGATGATAAAATCGAGTTTTCCGCAATCGGCCTCTATCTCGGGCCACGCAGCGATATTCAAAGATATCCCGGCGAGGGCGGCTGTTGGCATTGGCTCCAAATTGCCCGTCAGGTGATCGATCAACCCCTCGATGCCCGGGTTGTGGCCGACCATGAGAACGGAATCAAATTCCGCGGTGACTTGAGAGATCACATTTTTGAGTGTTTGCGGGTTCGCCTCATAGATCCTCTCGTCGTATTGGATCGACGCGTTCGAGCCTGACGCCTCTTTTACAAGCAACGCCGTTCCCATCGCCCTCTTTGCAGGAGAACTGATGATGAGTTCCGGAAGAAGTTCCTTTCTGGCCATGAGTTCGCCAATGAACGGTGCAGCATTCCGCCCCCGCGCATTTAGCGGACGATCAAAGTCGGCAAGTGAGTTATCCGTCCAACTCGATTTTGCATGTCGAAGCAGATACAGAGTTTTCATCGCTGGACGCAATTTTATCCCTGCGGCCTTTGAACGACAAACGATCAAGCTCGTCATTATGAAAACATCGAGTGCTGAGTTCGTTCGCGCGGAGGCCGCTCACATGTCTTGCCCATCGGAATGCAAGCTGTTAAAGTTAAGAGTACTTTGCGGAATCTGCCCCTGACATTAGTAACGAAAGAGAAAAGGACACGCCTCCTGGCGATGCTCTTTCTGATCGTTTTCGTTGCCGAATTGGGATCGCACGCTGTCATCTGCTTAAACCACTCATCAAAAGGCGAACAGTCGATCTCCTCAAGCGAACGCGGGCACGACGACCCGTGTAAATCACTTATTGTCTGCAGCGACAGCAAACGTAAGGATCAGCAGGTGCCTAATTTCAGCCATGACATGACGCCCCACAATGGGCTGCTCGACGCCTGTTCAGGCTCTTTCCCTCAAATTGGGTTTGATAAAGATTCGCGAATACCATTTTCGTCGGCGCATTGTCTTTTCCGGCCTCCGAGCCCTCCATTTCATCCTCCAGAAATCGCATAACTAAGCAAAACTCCGTACGGACCAATTGCCCATAGTGGAATAAGTGTCTGTATTTTTATCGCACTTTTGTGCGGGTTTTGACATCCACCGGCCAACAAAGCCGGGAGGACCTGGAGGTTGACATTATGCAAAGGATCTTTATTTTCTTCTTACTATTTTTTCTCGCGTCAGTTGCCAGTTTTGCGCAGGACGGCAAGATATCAGGCAAGGTTACATTCGGGGGTGACAACACGGTAATGCATCAGGTTGCCGTTCAGATCATGCAGCTAAAACGCTCGACTGTGACCGACGACAACGGTGTTTATCTTTTCAACAACGTGCCTCCCGGACGATATACGCTCGTTGCTCATCAGGAAGGGTTTGGCGATTCCTCTGAAACCGTCACCCTTGCAGCCGGTTCGTCGGCTGTCGTAGATATTCAAATGCAGATATCGGGTATCAAGGAGCAGGTGACGGTGACGGCAAGCGGGACGGAGGAGACGGCATTCGAGTCTATAGCGACTGTCAGTTCGGTTGGTTCGAACGAGATCGCGTCGCGTGCGGCCGTTGGACTGGGTGAGGTCTTGAACAACGAAGCCGGCGTATCGAAGCGATCATCCGGCCCGGGTACTTCGAGGCCGGTCATTCGCGGTTTTGACGGAGATCGGGTAAAGGTCGCGGCGGACGGTATTTCGGCGGGATCTCTGGCGTCGCAGTCGGGCGACCATTCGGAACCCATAGACACCCTTGCGGTTGAGAGGATCGAAGTAGTCAAAGGGCCGGCAACGTTACTGTACGGAAGCAACGCGATCGGCGGAGTCGTTAATGCGATCAGCGGGCATGACGAAGCTGCTCATCCCGGTGTGCGGGGATATTTTTCAACTATCGGCGGCACAAATAACAGTCAGGCCGCAGTTTCGGGCGGAATTGAATACGGCATCAAGAATTGGATGTTCTGGGGCAACGCTAGCGGACAGCGAACCGGTGATTACAGTGCGGGCGGAAATTTTGGAAAGGTCGACAACACGTTTACGCGAAATGCCGCGGGCACCGCGGGCTTTGGATATTTTGCATCAAAGGCTTTTTTTAATGCGAACTACACTTTTTATCAAAGCCGCTACGGCATACCGCTCGATTTTCGCGAAACAGATCCGGAGAATCGGAGCTTGCGGGTTTGGCGGAACGACGTCAAATTCAATTTTGGCTACAACGATGCTGACTTGTTTGTCACCGGCATTAAATTCACGGTCGACATCAGCAACTATCGCCATCAAGAGATCGCGGACGACGAAGTCGGTACGACCTTTCATAATCGGGTCTTTTCATATCGTGCAATGTTCGACCAGAAGAAGATCGGAAAACTCAGCGGCCGGTTTGGCTTCGAAGGATTTCACCGCAATTATTCGACCGTAGGAGAAGAGATCCTGATAGACGGCCCGGTGAAGCAGGATGCGTTTTCGGTATTCGGTTTGGAAGAACTGAAATTCGAACGGGTTACGTTACAGCTTGGCGGTCGCATCGAGAACAACCGGTACGATCCGGTCAATTCAAGTCTGCTGAATCGTAACTTTACCGGGTTTTCGGGAGCCGTCGGTGCCCGGTTCGATCTGTGGAAGGGCGGCGCGTTTGTCGCAAATTATTCACACGGACACCGTGCCCCTGCTTTGGAAGAACTCTACAACAATGGGTCGCACGACGGTACGCTTTCCTTCGAGATCGGAGATCCAAATCTTCGGCCCGAAGTGAGCGATGGTCTCGACTTTTCATTGCGGCATCAGGACAAACGTTTCAAGGCAGAGGCTAACTTCTATTACTACGCCTTCAAAGATTTTGTCTTTCTCGCCCCGACAGGAGATATTGACAAAGAAAGCGGCTTTTTGATCGCCGAATATTTGCAGGCCGACAGCCGTTTTACGGGAACTGAACTTAGTCTTGATATCGCGGCGCATAAATATTTGAACGTGATAACCGGATTCGATTACGTAAACGCCGAACTTAAAGACGGCCGGGCGTTGCCGCACATCGCGCCGTTACGCGGACGGTTCGGACTCGACTTTCATTACAACAGCCTAAGCGTAAAGCCGGAGTTTGTTGCGGTTGGCGACCAGGACCGCGTTTTTGAAAATGAAACACCGACCGCCGGTTATGGTGTTTTTAACATTTCCGGTTCGTATATAAAGCCGTCGAAGCACTTTGCCCATATATTTACGGTCAATGCCTACAATCTGGGAAACAGGTTGTTTTACAACCATATTTCATTTATCAAAGACATTTCACCCGAGATCGGCCGCGGGGTACGGTTTGGATACACGGTCCGGTTCTATTAGGTTTCAAACAAGGCTTCCTGGAGAGAAGGGTTGGCCTCCCTACGTTTCCGGGACCTAGTACGTGTCGAATGTATCGAGGGTAGTGGGTCGATCCGCTACCACGTCCGAGCCGACTTTTAACACCGGTCGCTGAATCATATATGATAAGGAAATTCATTTTCGTAACGGACGGAGGTTTATTAATAAATGAGATCTGAATCGATGTCTTTCTCGACCGCTAATGGTGATACCACGGCTTTTGTATCGCAGCCCGATGAGGGCAGTCGCAAGGCGGTAATCCTCATACACGAATGGTGGGGCCTCAATGAACATATAAAGGACATCGCGGGGCGCTATGCGGCAGAAGGGTTTGTCGCGATCGCCCCGGACCTTTACCGAGGCAAGCTTGCTGCCGATCCGGCCGAGGCATCGGCGTTGATGCAGGGCCTTGCGATCGAAGATGGCCTTGATACGATAAAGAACGTGGTCGATGAGGCAAACCGATCAAATGGTATAACTCATTTCGGGATATCGGGCTTCTGCATGGGCGGCACTTTCGCTCTGCGGGCGGCATGTGAACTGGAAGGTTTTAGCGCGGCGGCTCCGTTTTACGGTGATATTCCCGAGGAGGGCGTCTTGATGAAATTAAGAACGCCGACCATCTTTGTTTCAGGGACCAAGGACGGCTGGATAAATACGGAAAAGGTGGCGGTTCTCGAAGATGCCGCCGAGCGTTTCGAACTGCCGGTCCATTCGGTGAAATATGAGGCCGACCACGCCTTTTTTAATAATACGCGTCCGGAGGTTTATGATGCGGAAGCCGCAAATGACGCATGGGCGTTGGTAGTGGGGTTCTTCAAGGACAAGCTATAAAAAATACTTTCGCGCTTTGATAAAATGGTTCATAATCGCTCTGTCGATTCCCTCAGACAGCGGAGGTATTTTTATGAAGATCATTATGATCTTTCCATTTTTCGTTGCTGCTCTCGCACTGGGGCAGGCTCCGGATCCTACAAAAAATGACTCGCCGCTCGCGGTTTTGGAATTCAAGTGGAATAGAGATCGAAAGGAGCCGCCGGTCATTAATTCCAGCAAAGCCGCGCCAGTGCGAGAGGTCATTCCCGAAAACAAAAAGTTTCAGAGGGAGGCGAGAGCGCAGTTGTCGCCAGGAGCGATAGACCCAAACACTCAGACCATTGACGGACGAAGCGAGGCCCTCGAAAGGATCACGCAGGATTCGAGAACACCGAAAGGAAAAGCTGTCGAAGGATTTTCATATCACGCGAAATTGGAGAACCGGGCGGAAACCGCCACCGACGTTATTTTTCTTGAGTTTCAATTTACCGAAGTAGCCAATCCGGCAAATCTGGTACGCCGTCAGTTTCTGTCCGCCGTGAGTATCAAGCCTAAGAACAAGGCGGATATTCGTGCTTTCAGCTCCCTTGGGCCGAGCGATGTGATTAGCGTCGAAAGTCTGTCATCCGGCGGCGAAAAGCTCTTTGACTCAAAGGTGAACATAAACCGGATCGAATATTCAAACGGTGCGATCCTTCAGCGTAAAGACTGGAATTTCGTAGCTTTGAAAGCATCGATCGCCCACGCTGTGTCGACGCCATGGGGAGCAGAAGTGTGCCGGGGAATTTGAGCGGGATTAACCTCATAACTCACCCTCATGAATCAAGCGGGAAAGTTCGTCTATTTTTGGAAGTGCGGTACGGGCGCCTACAGCACGGCATTTCAGACGCAGCGACCGCATTCGCCATTTTTGCACTTTCTTCGACTGATTCACCTTTGATCAACCCGTAAAGCAGCCCGACTCGAAACGAATCGCCCGCACCGGTCGTATCTTTGCAGCCACCCGGCACGGCATATCCCGGGGTCTCAACAAAAGTGTCGCCGCATAAAAGAAGCGAGCCTTTTTCACCCAAGGTAACGCCAATGATCCCGCATCCGAATCGCGACCGCAATTCGAGCAGAGCCTCCTTCTTATTTGAAATGCCAAGCAGTTTCACGGGAAACTCGGAGGATGCCATGAGCAGATCGACATGGGGAATGAGTTCTTCAATTCCGTCGAAAACGTTGTCTATATCGCATGACACGACAATTCCGTTCTTCTTTGAGCTCTCTGCCATTGCTATGCATGCACTCACGTCATGCGGCGTGAAATGCAGGATCCTGGAGCTCTTTAGGGAGTGAACGGGTGCCTCGGCACTTGTATAGGCAAGTTTGTCGTCGCGGTGCCAGATGACAGTCCGTTCTCCGTTTCGCACGTCGATCAAGATAAATGCGATCTGGGTTCTCGCCCCTTCAATTTGCTCGGCAAAACCAACATGGACACCTTCGTCGATCAACGACCGCATACCAAAATCGCCCGCATCGTCGTCTCCAAATCGGCCAATGTAGGATGTCTTTAGCCCAAGGCGTTTTAGTCCGACCATCGTTGTGGCCACTTCCCCGCCGGCTGCCTGCAGGTAATCAACAAGCTCGATCTTTGAGTCAAAGGCCGGATACTCAGGTACCTGAATCAGGTAATCGACCGCGTTTGTCCCAAAGCCGATGACGTCGAACTCTTTGTTTTCGGGTAATTCAAAGGGAAACTGCATTTAGAAATTTGTAAGTTGCGGATGCAATAAATAAAATCTATAGAAATTTTGCGACGTTTCTTGCAATCACGATCAATAAAAAGTTAGATTTGTAATCATAATTATTTCGCGCAAAAGTAAGGTTTAACTAAATTTAGTAGATTTCCGGAGAAAAGAGAAAATGCCTACATCAATTTGTCCCGAATGTGATGAGGAAGTTTATGTGGACGCCGATATGGAACAGGGCGACCGCGTCAATTGCGACGAATGTCAGTCAAGCCTTGTCGTTGTCGGGCTTGACCCGATCGAACTCGACCTGTATGAAGAGGTGGATAGTGAATATGGCCAAAGCGACGATTTTGACGCTCACGGCTTTGATGACGACCGCTTTTGACGAATACCTGCCGCCCGTTTTTATTTCGATCCGATAGGCTGACGGTAACCGGGTCGATTCTGCTTTACAACCAAGCCATTTCTTGCCTCGATCCGCACTTCATGGAACTTCCCATCTCGTCGTTTTTCTTCACTCGGATAAAACGCGATCGCATATGAAGCGGTCATCTCTTCAGCAAGGGCTTTGAAGAGCGGTTCGAAGCTGTCCGCGGTCGCATAGAAGCTCCGGCCGCCCGTCCGTTCGATGATCCCGCTTGCTTCAAGAGGGGTCAGCAAAGGCCGTTTGGCCGGTTGGAGCCGGGAATACGAGGGCAATATCAACGCATAAACGGTAGTTTCGCCGGCATTTGCACGTTCGATCACAGTTGCAGGTGAGACAATATCCCCGACGGGAAAACCGTCCGTTATCACGATAACGGCTCGTTTCATTAAACGATTTCCAGAGAATTTTGGAGCGCGTTTCAACAGCATCCGAACCGCGTCGTCAATGGCATCGTAGGCGTGCGTGGAAAGGCCATCCTGGTCGCGTTTGAGGCGATCGAAGCTTTTTTCCAACCTCTCTCTCCGATTTGTAAATGTTTGAAGCGTTTTGACCTCCATCGCGAAGGTCGTAAGCGCAAAATAAGAGTTGTAGTCCGCCAACCGTTCGACGAAGCTTTGAAGCGCGGACCTTAATTTCTGAAGTTCCTGACCGGTAATGCTGCCCGACACATCCAGTGCGAAAACGATCGACATTGGGCGTCCGGACTGTTCCTTTTTTATCGGTTCAAAGAAATCCGCGGTCCGCTCGACACCATCCTCAAAAACACGAAAGTCCCCGGGCGAAAGATTTCGAACCGGCTGGCCGTTCCTATCGGTCACGCTGACCTCGAAGGCAGCTAGATCCGTATCGATTCGGATGACCTCATCAGGTTGCTGTGCACTGACAAAAACAGCCGGAAAAACTATCGCGACAAAAGCGAAAATTGACCTTAGCCAAGACAAGTGTTTTGGAGAATTCGCTCGGTCAATTTGAATGAAAGCAGTCATTTTGAATCTGTCAACGATCCTAAACCGTCCCGCTAGAATATGGAAATCTGTCTCCTGACGCCAGAAATGGCGATTTCCGCAATCATAAAATTTTGGCATAGGGTTTGTATAGTTAAGATTTGACGGCGGCCTAGTCGAATAGGTTTGCCGACCGCTCTGGCAGTCGAAAACGGCGGCCAGTTCGACCAATAGTACCAAGAATTAAGCATTCAGAATTAAAACAATGCAAGACCGAGATCCTCATTTGAATTGGCGACTGCAGACGTGGTTGTTACTTGCCGTCGGTGCGGCAATATTTGGATTTTCGATCTACGAGACCGTTTCATTGTCCATTTCAAGGATAGTGGTTCTTTCTGCGTCTATTTTTGTAGCCATTCTCGTCAGTAAGTACGAGGCCCGGATCCCGGGCACCAACGTGGTTTTTAACCCGAAGATCGTATTTACTCTCTGGGGAGCAATTTCGATTGGAGTCGGTGCCGGAGTGATCCTGGCGGCTTGTGCAGCGATCTCGAGTATCGGGCGATATCAGAATAACCGGCGCAAACTGATCCATACGGTTGCGAGGGATATCATTTGCGCTTTTGTGGCAGGGATCGGATTTGAAAGGGCACTTGCTTATTCGAACACGTTTGGACTTCTCCCGGCAGAATCAGGACTTCTAATACCGAACGAAGTCATAGTGGCCGCATCGTTCATGGCAGCGGTTCATTTCGTTTTCAATGAGATACTTTCAGTCGCGTTGTTTCGGCTTGAAAACGGCCAAATTCATAAAGGCGATCTGCGTGAATTGTTGCTGGCTCCCGTGATAGTCACGGTCGTGGGCTATATTGTAACCATCCTGCTATTGATCGTATTCGATCATTTCGGTACTGAGTTCGGCCTCGTCGTCATACCCCTTGTCATCGTCGGAAATCTCGCCTATGAGATCCATTCCCGCAGGCTGGAACATCAAACCAAACAGATCACCGAGGCAAGCCGGATGCATCTTGCAACGGTTGAAGCCCTTGCGACAGCGATCGACGCACGCGACCAGGTGGGCATGGGCCACGTTCGCAGGACACAGATCTATGCGGTAGGAATCGGCGTTGTAATGGGTCTTGACGAGGGAGAAATAAATGCTCTTCGAACGGGTGCTCTATTACACGATATTGGAAAACTTGCTGTTCCCGACCACATCCTAAACAAACCTGGCCGGCTTACGTCAGCCGAGATGGAAAAAACCAAGATCCATTCGTCGGTTGGCGCTTCGATCCTTGAAAAAGTCGGGTTCCTCTATCCGGTTGTGCCTACGGTGAAGTACCATCACGAATTTTGGGACGGAAGTGGCTACCCCGAAGGGCTGAAAGGCACGAACATTCCATTGACAGCCAGAATACTGTCTGTGGCCGATGCATACGACACCCTTCGAGGAGCCCGGCCCTATCGCCCGGCTGTTTCCCGCGATGATGCGTGCAATTTCCTTCGATCGAGGGCGGGTACCCAGTTTGACCCAAATATCGTAAATATCTTTCTCCGAAACCTTCGGGCAATGGAAACGGAGATCGAGATGCAGGGTATCGAATACAGCAGCGATTCGGAGATCAAATCAAAAGGGTCGATCAACGCCGAGAGTTTTGACCGCTCCGAATTTTGTCGAGCAAATAAAACGTGCCAATAAAGAGGTGTTTCTCCCTCTACGAGATGGCGAGGGATTTCAGCTCCTCACTCAATCTTGATGAAATGCTATCGCTTTTCGCGGAGAAAGTGTCTGAGTTTGTGCCGTTTGACACTTGTCTGGTGTACCTGCTGGACGAATCAGGGGAATCTGCGACGGCAGTTTATGTCGAGGGCAAAAACACGGAAGCTCTAAAAGGAAAACACGTTAAAGTGGGCGAAGGCGCGACAGGTTATGTGCTGAAAAAATGCAAACCGGTCGAAAATGTCGACCCGTCTTTAGATTTCATTTTTTCGACATTCCGAGATCTGTGAAGATTATGTTGCGATGGCGTGCCTGCCGTTATTGGCCGACGAAAAGATCATCGGGGCGATTTCCCTTTATTCGGGTGAGCTTGCGATCTACGAAGAAGAGCACCTGCGGTTGCTCGAAACTATTTCGCGTATCGCCGCCGATGCTATCAGCAAGTCGGTAAGGCACGCCGAAACGGAAACTCACGCGTTGACGGACCCAATGACCGGGTTGCCAAATGCACGGAGCCTTCAGTTCCAATTTGAGAAGGAAATGGCACGCGCGAAACGGAGCGGGCACAACCTTCAGCTTCTCGTCCTTGATCTCGACGGATTTAAGGCGATCAACGACACTTTCGGGCATAAAACCGGCGACGCGATGTTGAAAGAGATCGGCAGCCGTCATAAAGAAAGAGCTTAGAGACTACGATTTTCTAGCCAGGTATGGCGGCGACGAGTTTGTGGCCCTTGTTCCTGAAACCGATAGTGCTGACGTGATCGAACTATGCCGGACGAATCGAGTCGGCTGTATGCGAATTCTCGCTTCCGGTCGATGAGACGGCAACGAGCCGGAGTCGGCGTAAGCGTTGGTTCTTCCTGCTTCCCGGCTCATGGCGAGAATTTTGACCAACTGATCGAGGCGGCAGATAAGGCGATGTACAGAACGAAGGCATTTCACAAGCAACGCAATTCTCGTCTTGAACAACATCAGACGCGATCCGTCTCCGGCAATCATTTCCTCCCCGCCGAGGCCCTAAGGATAGTGGAGGAGTCAGCCTGGCCCGGCAGCGATCCGCTTAAAGAAAGCGATCTGGTGGTTGAGTTGGATGAAAGCCACATCGTTTCTTATTCAACGATCAACTAATCGAAGCGACCTCCGGAATTGTATCTAAAATGCCTGCGAGAACCGGAAATGGATCTGGCTCTGCGGGAGTTGATAAATGGCGTTAGGGGCATTTAGCTGCGGGATGAGGAAACGCGGCGGATTCAGCAAATATCCGTAATCGACACCGAACTCGCCGCCGACGGGCGTCTTTAGCCGCAAGCCAAGCCCTACGGTGTGCGACCATAAGGCCCTCAGATTCTGCCGAAACACATCGTTTGGCGGCACATCGGGAGGGTTAAAGATGTCGCCGATTCGCCTGAAAACATTCCCACCGTCATAGAAGGGCACGGCACGGACCGTTTTGGATAAAGGTATCCGGGCTTCAAGGTTCACTACCGCCAGAGCGTTGCCTCCAAAAGGAATTGTAAAAGGATCGAGAAAGATCGGGTCAAGATTACTGTCCCGGTAAAACCCTGACGGTACGACTACGACACGCGGACCGGCGGATTCAAAATCAAAGCCCCGCAGTGTATTAGCACCGCCCGCAAAGAACCGCTCGCTGATCGGCATCAAGCCTTCAAGATCCGCGGCTGGAGTGTTCGCAAACCTGTTGCCCGAGGAAAATACGTGGGCAAGTCCGAGGATAGCGCGCCCCGCGAACGTCGAATTCTTCAACGAAGGGAACGTATAATAGACATTGTAGGAGGCCTGAAACTTGTTGAATCCAATATTGGCACCCAGGAAGGGCAAAGAAGTGTTATATTCCGCCGTCACGTAGGTTCCCCTCGTCGGGTCGCTTGCGCTGTAACGGCACGGTTCACCGGGCTCGCCGCGTTCGATTATTTCAAGTATCGTATATTTTATCGAACAGTTCTCCCGGGTGTCTCGAACAAACGTTGAGCCGAAGCCTGAGATGCGTATCTTTGAATCGGGAATAAGGAGTTCCTTGATAAGCAGGCTCTGAAAACTATATAACCGAACATCCTCGAAACGATACCGGAAAAAGAGAATGCTCCGGTTTTTGCGACTGATAGTTCGGTTTGTTTCGGCGGTCAAGGTCAACCTGTTTAAGGTCGGATCACCAGAATCAGCACCGAACTCATCAATGGGATTTCCGTCAGCGTCAAGACGTTGGACGATGCCGAAGGTTCCTTTATCAAAGGCGGATCGGAAGAAACGCGTCACAGTGGAATCTCGCTGGTACTGGGCGGTAAGTGTCAGCGGAGCAAACCGCTGTTCACCATCACGGATGAACCGCGGATTTACATAATCGATCTGTGCCAGTTGCTGCCTTTGACTAAGCCGAACGCGGGCCCCGCCTTGCCAAAGCCTGCCCAGCAGGTTCAAATGCCGTATGTCAATGAACCCACTGGCGCCAAGATCGGTTGAATAGCCCCCGCCGTAAGACAATATTCGCGGAGCCTGCTCTTCAACATTCACGATAAGGTCGGTAACGCGGCCTTCCGCCGTTTCACCTGCCGGCTCGCGCTTAATATCCACTCGTGAAAAGGCATCGCTTGAGTATAGATTTTGCTCACTTGTGTAGAGATCTCCGGAACGAAGCACCTCATTCGGCTTTAAGGTCAGTGCTTTTTCAATGGCCGAAGACTTGGTCTTTTCATTTCCCGTTACGAGTACGCGCCCGATGTAGACCTTCTTACCCTCGCCCTCCGGCAAAGAACCGGTTTCAACCGGCGTGACCGAATCGCCCGAAAGCGGCTTGTGCTTGATCTCATAACGGATCTTGAACAGTCCCTCGCCCGTTGCAGGATCAACGGTCCGTTCGTCGATCGAAAAATCAACTACTGCATCAAAGTAGCCGGCTTGCGAATAAAATTCGGCAAGCTTTCGCTGTCCATTTCTGATCTTTGCACGCGAGAAATTTTTGCCGACCATCGTCGGCAATTGGCTCATCAGGACAGCATCAGAGAAAACGGTATTGCCGGTTATCCGCACGTCGGCGATTATGGTTGGCCGTCCTTTATCGACTACGAACGTTATTACGAGGTTTTCGCCGTCGGGGCTAACGCCTTGGTTTACCCTGACAGAAGCGTCGCGGAATCCCAACTCACGGAGGAGAGACCGTATTGTTGAAGCATCTTCTTCGAGTAATCGCTCGCTTGTATATCCACGGCCATATCCAAATAACGGAATGATGCCGAGAATGTTTGCTTCCTGCGATTCAAGCACACTCCGAATCTCAGCGATAGTGAATTCGTCGACGCCCTCAAGCCGGATGTCGGTCAGCTTTAGCCGCCGGCTGAGATCCACGACATACCTCAACGATACCTTCCGGTCCGTAAGTTCCGCGCTGTTTAACGAGGAGCAAACGAATTCACTGGTGTCTTTGACGAGGCTGGGATCGAGCGCAACAAGAGGAGGTTCGACCGAACAGGAGGCGGTAACATTTGCAAAAAAATAACCCAGTTCCTGATAATGATTTTCGAGCCGCCGCTCGCCTTCGATGATCGCGGCATAATCCAGGGTGCCTTCGCGTTTGACCGGCAGCAGTCGATTCTGCGTGCTCGCGCCTACTTTTTCCCGTTCAGTCTCGACAGATACTTGGATCGTCGGGCCCTTCTTGCCCGTAAGCTCAATATTGATAAGGTTTGCGTCGCTATCGAACACGGGTCGCGGTTCCGTGAGGAACGGGGCCAGGAAATTCTCTGCTCGCAAAGCTTCCCGGATCGTCTCAACATCTTTCGCCAAAGCCTCGCGGGAGAATGGCCGACCTGGCTGAAGACTCAGCTTATTTGCAAATTTGGCACGGTCAAACCCTTCTATGTTTATGTCGAACTTTCCAACTTTTGCCTGGGCGTTTGGTGTAACGCGGAAGTTAACGGCAACTTCGTTCGCATTTTCCAGAGGTTTTTGGGTGTGGGTGACGTCGGCTTTGAAATACCCGCGTTCGCGTAGATATTCAAGAATAATGTCGGAATTGTTCTGTAGCGTTTGTTCGGTTATTGCTGAGCCGGGCTCCAGTAAATTCAACCTAAATAGTAGCTCCTGTTCTGTAAAGGGGCCGTCCTTTGGACCGGCTAACTCAACGGTGACCTTTTGTGCTTGCGTCTTTCGCTTGACCAGGAACCGGAGTTTCACGCCGCTTTCGCCTGAACCGGCCGCTTCGACGGCTATCGAGGCGATCCGTTTTGTCATGTAAAGCCGCTCAATGGCATCGCGTATCCGAACGGTTGAATATGTTTTTCCAACCGCCTCTATTGCTATCAGGCGAAATTGTTCGTTAGCCGAAATATTTTTGTCGTTTCCTTCGAAGGTTACTGTTAGATCTACGATCTCGCGGTTCTCGAACCCGTTTTGGGAAAGTGCAGACGCAGAAAGGACAAATATGAGCACGCATTTCGCAACGAGGCGCGACCCCGAGGTCAGGCATCGCCAAACCAACGGTTTCGACCAAACGTGTCCCATGCATGTAATTTTGACCCGCTTGCTTTTAGACATCTGTCGTTGCGAATTCCTTCAAAATCGCTTTCTAAATCGAACCTCAAAGCTGAAACTATTCCGGTCCTGAGTAACATTGCTCAACGACCGCTGTTCGTATTGCGCTACAAATGACAGCTTGTTTGAAACGCGATACTCGAGAGCGAGCACTTGATTCTGATCCTGTGAAAGATTTGTTGCGTACGTCACCCTCAAATTATTGTTGATCTGGCGGCCGACCGTGAGCCTTGCGGACGGATTGAGCCGCTGGCCGGAGATGATCGGATCGATCTCAAACACATTCAGGCCAAAAAGCTTATCGGTCGCCTTGCGGGCCGGGTTATTGATTATTGAATCCGTCAGTATTTCGGCCGCCGTATTGATGCCGGTTTGGGCTAATGTTGGTATTCCTGCCTCGGTATTTGAAAGATTACCTGTGGTAATGAGTGAGATCACATCGGCCTGCGGCAGCGCAGGGCTCGATCGGACCGCTGCAACAAGTTGCTCGGTGTCGGTCAGTGATCCGGAAAGATTTACAAATATCTGATACCCTCCGATCTCGGATTCGGCCTGCAGGTTAATTATTGGCTCTATTTCAGTATTTGGCGGAAATTCCAACACGCCCCGTTGGACGATATATCGGTCCTTCCGGAAAAATACAGTGCCGCTGTTTGCGGTGATCCGGCCCGAAATTTGGGGCGTGTCGGTGTTTCCGGTCAGACGAAGTGACGCCGACGCTGTTAGATCGGCTATATTATTTCGCACCACCAGGGCATCACGGCCTTCGATCGTCAGATCGAAACGTGGCGCCTGTAATGACGTGGAACCACTCGCAAGCGAACCCTCCCGGCGTGCACCGACCACGTTTGCCAGGTCAATATCCCTTGTGTAAAGACTTCGCCTTGCAAGAATATTCCCGGCTATCAGGGTCGATAGGCCGGAGCCAACCCGGCGGCCCGATATCTCAAGTCTGGCGTCACCGGTCGTGATGAAATTCTTTGGCAGCGGGACCGTGATGTTCGTTCCGGTAAGGTCAAAACGAAATGACGAGAGCTGCAGATCATCGCCGATCAAGGCTCCGCCACTTGCAACAAATTTTCCGCCGCCAAGATAGCCGGTTGCCTGGTCGACCTGGATCTGATTAGACGAGAACAAGACTCGTCCCTGAAGACGGTCGAATGTCAGGCGATCGGACCCGATAAAAGTTGCAAACGAAGCATTTTCAAGTACGGCCGTTCCGGAAAGGCGGGCCGTCTTATTCACACCCGCTATCCGTATGGAAATATCGGCGATCCCGGCAAAAAAATTGTCACTGGCTGAAATGCCCGGAATTATATTCAAGAGGCTCAAATTGATGCGGCCATCAAGCGACAAATTGTTTACGCCGTCCTCGGCAAGGGCCTTTGTACCGGCGATCGTCACGTTCGACCCACCGCCGGAAAAATCGAGCACTTTCAAAGGAAATTTCACGGGTGTTGAAGCGAACCACGACCGGTTCAGTTGCGACCAGCGGCGTATCTTGAATTTGCAGGGCCAGCTGGGAAAATTGGGCCGAGCCCGTCAGATTATCCGTCGTGAAAACGGTTTTGCCGTTTGCGTCTTTCTGGGCGAGATTACCGCCGAATTCAACCCGTCCGGTTCCGGTACCGCCGATCGCCAAACCTTTTAGTTGAGGGACGAGAGCGACAAACGGGCCCAACGGACTCTGATCGAAGTCGGTCTGTATCTGAAACGGAAGTCGTTCGTCCCCGAAATTTACCGAGGCATTTATGAGTTGCGGCCGGCCGTCGAGCGTTGCCACTAAGTCCGCGTTCAGCTTTTGGTCTGTCGTAACCCCCTTGAAAGTGACTTCTCCAAAGGCATTTTCGTTGACAATGACGTTGGTGGCATTCCCGTTGAAAGTAATATTAAGGCCCGCAGGCCGGTCGATCTCACCGGTTGCCTTGGCGGTAAAATCGGTCGCCCCGGATATTGACGGAATGTTGCTGCTTTCAGGCAGGAATGAAAGCGCTAGCGGAAGCGGAACGGCCTTGCCGTTAACGTCGAGATCGAATGCCGTCGAAGATGTGTCGTAGGAGCCTTTAGCCCCCAAAAAGCCTTCGCCGACCCGAATCTCGCCGCTCTCGAGATCGATAAGCGTTCCTTTGAAAACAGCCTTAACCTTAAGGTTGTCGAATGTCTGGCCGGCGATCGTTCCTTGGTCCGTTGCAATATTGACCTCGCCTTGCGATCGGTTCGGCAGTCCGCTGAGGTTGACCGTGCCGGTTGTCTTCCCAGTGAAATCCCTCAGGCGTTCCGGCAGATCGACGGGCAAGGCTGCGAGGAGATGGCCCGGCATTTACATTCGTTAGGGTCGCCTGAACTGAGATATTGTCTGCCCCGAGAGTAGGTACATTTACCGCAAATGCGATATTTCCGCCGTTTCGTTCCTGAAGCTTTCCGTTCCTGATATCTATCGCCGTCGGCGAAACGAGTATGTCGGTTGTAAGCGATCCAAGCTCGGTTCCCCGCAGCGATATGGAATCAAGCGATGCCCTTCCATCCACTGCAGGGTCTGTAAGATTGCCCGTTACCTTCCCGTCAAAACTCAAATTGCCGGCAACACTGGCTTTCATCGAATCGAACTGCGATTCAAACTCCGGTGACAGGCCCAGCACCCGCACCAGCCTTTCGATCTCGTTTGCATCTGTCGATCTGAGAGCAACATCCAGATTCGAATCATCGGTTCTGAGATCGAAACGGCCACTGGCATTCAGTTCGCTCTTTTCAGTGTTCAACTTCGCAAGATCGACCCTGAAAAGGCCGTTCGTTGCCGAAAGATCGATTTTGCCGTTGACAGGGATCGTGCCGCGACCGACGCTGCCGGCGTTTGCAATGACGTCCGCATTTATCGTTCCGCTGGTTGTCCGGTAATCTGTCCCGTCGAATGTCAGATTTACCTTGCCCGACGTTCGTCCTTCAACGGGAATTACGCGACCGCCTTGCAGAGCGGCCACCTTGGCTAAGTCGAGATCGGAGAAATCAACAACGATACGCGAATCGCTTCGGTCGTTGAGGGCGATCGTCGCGTTGCCATTCACTTGTCCGTTCATGACATTGGCATTCAGATCGTTCAGTTCGACGCGGTCGTTGTTGACATTCATCTTCGCGGACGCCGCGCCGAGCGGAATGCTGCCGACGATGCCGCCGCCGATACTCATATCGGCGCTTGCCCGATAGCGTCCCGAAGGTTCGACGACGAAAACCGGCTTTACGATCTTCACCGCCTCCAACATGCCCCCTTCAGGGATCACGCTGTTTTTGACCAATGCAACGTTCCCGGCGTCTATATCATTCGAGGTTCCTTCAACCCGGCCTTCGCGGATAGTGAGCCGAACGCCGGCGATATTCAAACTGCCGAGGATCGCACCTTCGGCAGCGATCTTGGCGACCCGTATGGTGTCGGAATAGATCCGCGTGTCCGCACCTCTGTCCTCTATATCTACTGACGGAGCGGACACGCCGGTTATGATCGTACCGTCGGCGTCGACCCGATCGGCCTGAAGATCTTTAAGCTGGATGTCAAGGCCGTCAGGGCTGTCGTTGAGAGCAAATGAACCGGCCCGCAAATCGCTGGCTTTATTGTTCTTGAGCGTCGCGCTCCTTGCAGAAAGAGTGTCGAGGTTGACGGTTGTCCGGTCGTTAGCGTTCTTCACGCGGAGGTTGCGCCCCGTCAGGCCGTCGAGCCTGAAATCGGGCGTTTTCAGGGATGAAGCAGTGGCACTCGGAGCCAAAATATTGACCGTTCCGTTTTTACCCGCGATCTTCAAATTCCGAGCCGTAAGTTCAGCAAATTCCGTGTCGCCGATCGAGAATTTCTTTGCCCGTCCGGTGCCGACATTTCCGGTAAGCTGTTTGTCTTTGTATTCTGCGACGGCGTCCGAAAGAAACAGCCCGCCAAGCGTCAGCGATTTCGATTTCGCAGCTATCGCCTGCAGTTCACCGACCCAGCGGAAGTCAGTACCGGTTCCGCGAACGTTGCCCGCGATCTTCGGAAATTCGATGCGGAAATCCTCGAACGTCAACAGTTCCGCAACAGCCGTTCCGTTCGCTTCATACGAAGAATTTGTGCCTTCGACCGTGGCGGCGACGTTGACGGCCTTAAGATAAATGCCCTCCGCCGCAGCGACTCTGAGTCGATCTTGCCGTCAACCTTATACTGCTCGCCTTCGCCTGAAACCGTTCCCTTGAAGTTTCCGACGCCGCGGATCGATGTGCCGAGCGGAAAGATCGTCGAGGTTTGCGTTAGGTCGACTGAGGATTCGATATTCAGGTTGTATTTGAGAGCAGCCCAGTCTGTGACCTTTCCATTCATTGTCGACTCGCCGATGGGTGTCGTCAGCTTTAAATTTGTTATGTCCGCACCCATCCGGTCGGCGATCCCAACCGCACGAATGTCGACCGGCGTCAACGGCCTGTCGTCGTAAACAAATTTTGAAGCCGTAGAGCTGAGGTCGAATTTATACCGTTTTTGATCGTCGGGGACGTCGTAATTTTCGGGTTCCAGAAGAAATGTCAGGTTGTTGGCGTCGGCCGCGATCTTTCGCGAAACATCGCCAAAATGAACAACGCTGTCGCGAAGGGTGAAATTGATCGATTGGTATTTGAAGTTGACACGGCTACCCGCCTGATCTTCAACAAGGTGCAGATTAGAAAAATTAGACTTGCCGTCGGCGTCAAACTTTATCCAGGCCTCTGCTCCGTTAATTTCTGTTTTATCGATGCTAATGTCTCGGCTGAGCTGCCAGGCATAGAGGTTTTGCACCGTCAATCCAAGCCGGGCGTCGCGGACGAAGAAAAGTTTTTCTCCGGAAATCTTATCGTTGAATGTCGCGTTCTTAAGCTCCAACTCCAACGGCGAGAGCGTAAGTCGAAAAACGTCGGCGTCGAACACGACACCGATCTCTTCCATCTTCGCTGTGAATTGATTTTTAACGTAGGTATCAGCCACTCCGTTGCGGTAAAGGACGACCGCGATGATGGCCGCGAGTCCGACGCCAACCAGCAACAGGCCTAAAACCACGACAAGATTGCGGCGAGCAAAGAACCGCCTCCGATGGGGGGGTGCCGGCGGATCGTTCGCAGCGTCTCCTTCGTCCTTGATCGGTTCGATGTTCTCTTCTTCGGGCATGCTAAAAGCCGACGGCCGCTTAAAACCTCACAGTCTCCACTATCTCCAGGCCAAAGGCCTCGATCGCATTTATCTTTGGGGGGCGATTTGACAGCAGGCGTATCCGGTTTACCCCAAGGTCTTTCAGGATCTGGGCCCCGATGCCGTAATCATGCATCTTGCCGTATCCGGTCTCACGCTTTGCCGATTGAAAGTCGATGCCCTTTTCCTGCATCAGGGCATACGTTCGCAATTGGTTGACGAGGTCGAGATTGTTCTCTCGCTGCCGGAGGTAAAGCACCACGCCTCTTCCTTCGTCGGCGATCTTCTTCAAAGAGGCCTTCATTGCGGATGATGCCTCGCCAAGTGTGGATCCAAACATTGCGAACGTAATGTTCTCGGTTTGGACGCGAACCAAAACCGCTTCCGTTGCCTGAGAAACGTCGCCCAAGGACATGGCGACATGCGTTTCGCCATTCATCTCGTTCTCGAAAAGGATCGTACGAAAAACACCAAACTCCGTCGGCAGATCGGTTTCGACAACTCGTTTGACTAAAGTCTCTTTTTCGATACGATAGCGAACGAGATCGGCGACAGAGACTATTTTCAGCCCATGTTTTTCGGCAAAAACCGTGAGCTCGGGCATTCGCGACATCGTTCCGTCATCGTTCATTATCTCGCAAATGACGGCCGCGGGTGCCAATCCGGCGATCCTAGCCATGTCCACGCTGGCTTCTGTCTGGCCGACCCTCACTAAAACGCCGCCGCGTTTTGCCCTTAGGGGGAAGACGTGGCCGGGACGAGCCAAGTCCGATGCTTTTGACTGCGGATCCACCGCCGTTAAAATCGTTCGAGCCCGGTCAGCCGCTGAAATGCCGGTTGTAACTCCTTCCTTTGCTTCAATTGATATGGTGAACGCCGTGCCCATGCTCGATGTGTTATGACTGGTCTGCGGCTGTAACTGAAGCTCGTCACAGCGTTCTTCGGTCAGTGGCAGACAGATCAGGCCGCGGCCGTGTATGGCCATAAAACTTATGATCTCGGGCGTCACCCTCTCCGCCGCGCAGACAAGATCGCCCTCATTTTCGCGATCTTCGTCGTCGACGATGATGATCATTTTGCCGTTGCGAATATCTTCGACGGCGTCTTCAATTTTGGCCAGCGACATCCTGCGTTTACCTCGACTCCCGAGCGAGAGCGAATTCACTTGCGATGTAAAAATATTAGCTAATCGAGCGGCTTTTTTGCGAATGAGGGGCAGAGTTAACATTATCGGGTTTAACAATTACAATTGAGCCCGTGCTTCTCGAATTGAAACTCGTTTCGCGATCCCTATTCTCCCGGCGGCGGAGCCTGGTCAAATTTACGTCGGCTGTAGCGGTCGCAGGACTGGTTGCGGGGGTCGCAAGCTTGATTGTTGCACAGGCTTTAGCTCGAGGCTTCCAGGATGAAATGCGGGATAAATTACTCGCGAACACGCCGCACGTAGCGCTGTTTCGCGAGGACCGGGCGGATATCGAGAATTGGCAACCGATTACAGAAGAGCTAAAAGCCATTGAAAATGTGAAAAGCGTGACGGGCTTTTCGTCGGAAAGCATTTTCCTTATTAGTTCGTCATCGAGCAATCAGGCTGTCTTGAGTACTTATGACGCGCGGGACCATGGTCAAGATGGGGTAGTCAGGGATCTATGTCGGGAGGGAGTTGGCGGAACGGTCCGGGCTGCAAACCGGCAGTGAAGCCGAGATAGTTTTGCTTCGTAATGGCGAGGAAATACGACGGTCGCGGGCTATTGTCGTTGACATTTTTAAGACAGGGTTGTTTGATCAAGATTCGACTTTGGTTCGGCTATCAACCGCAGATTTTGCGAAACTCTACGGCGATGAACAGTTTACACCAAGGTCATTAAATATAAGTGTAAAGGACATTTATCGTTCCGATGAAATGGCCCGGCTGGTCCGTGAACGTGTCGGCAGCGGGTTCCGTGTTGTCGATTGGCAGGAGGCGAACAGGCCGCTCTTCGCCGCCCTAAGCCTTGAAAAGAAAGTTGCGTTCGCGATCATTTTGCTCATCATTCTTATTGCGGCCCTGAATATTACGACGACACTCGCGTTGCTCGTAAACGAAAGGCGGTCCGATATTGCGGTTTTGCGAACTTGCGGGGCCAAGGGCAAAAGTCTTGTTCTCACATTTGTGCTCGAAGGGTTGCTGCTCGGCACAATGGGCGTTATTGGGCGGCACGGCCCTCGGTTTAGTTGCTTGCTGGGTGGCAAATGTGAACCGGCTGATAAGTTTGCCGGCGGATGTTTACTCGCTGGCTTACGTTCCGCTGCGGCCGACGACGCAAGACGTATTTATTATTGCGGCGGTTACATCTTTGCTTTGTCTGATCTCAACGATTTACCCTGCCTTTGCAGCGAGCCGGATAAAGCCGATGGAGAATTTCAGGATCCAGTAAATACCTAATTTGACACAAGATGCTGACAACCGACGTTTGAAAATAATTCTGCATGTGGTGTTCTTTCTGTCCGGGATCGCCACCGTGTTGATAGGACAGGTCTTGCCGCTGCTCTCGAAACACTTCGCTACTCAACGACCTTCAAGCAGGCTATTTTTTCCCGTCGCAATTTGCCGGGTCGCTGATAGGCACGCTCCTGACCAATTGGTTCGGCCGCAGGAATAAGTTCGTTTTGGCGACAATCATCGGCTGTGCCGCGATGGCGGCCGGCGTGCTTATGATGAATGCCGACGTGTTCGTTGTCTGCCTTCTTGGTTTCATGTTGAACGGATTCGGGATCGGTCTCACTCTGCCGTCGGTCAACATGCTGATACTTGAATTAAACCCGACGAGACCGGCATCGGCGCTTAGTGTATTGAATTTCTGCTGGGGCGTTGGAGCGATCCTATCTAAGCCATTTGTCGATACAACGACGTTCGGCCCGAACATTCTGCCGATGACGCTGATCCTTGCCTCACCGCTGCTGGCTGGGGCTGTTTTAATGGTTTCGTCGAGTGCTCCGATTTCCGAGGAAACGCCGGATGACGCGGAAGAAGATGGCAGCGAAACCGGTGTCGCCGCCGATATGGACAATGCCGATAGCCTGGATGATCGCTCTGTTTAATTTTGTTCACGTCGGGTTCGAGAGCGGAATGGGAGGTTGGCTTACGACCTACGCCGACAGATTGCACGGCGAACCGGTCTTGCACCTTCTGTCGCCGACGTTCTTATATTTTTCGTTCTTCGTCATCGGCCGCGGCGTGGCGCCGATTTTCTTTCAGGTTTTTGCGAGAGGAACAGGTGCTGCTGCTCGATCTTGGAATAATGCTGGCGGGAATGTTGATCCTCCTTTGGGCAGGGAGTCTGTTCTGGCTCGGCGATCGGTGCTGCGGTTGCCGGATTCGGTACGTCGTCCGTGTTCCCGACAAACTTGTCGCGATTCACTAGAACTTTCGGGCCGACTGCGAGGCGGCGGGCAACACCGTTCTTCATATGCGGTACTCTTGGGGCGACTTCAATCACATGGCTGATCGGATATTTATCGGACAGTACGGGTACGCTTAGGGCCGGTATGTTCTCCCTGCTGGCGTGCGTCACCGTTTTGATAATTTTGCAGTCTGTTTCGTCAGCATCGGACGACCCGAAAACAAGTCGATGCGGACTAGGACAGATCGATAGGTCAAAGTTTCAGCGATCTCAAATATTCGCGGAAATCGTCGCCCAGGTCTTCGCGTTTAAGGGCAAACTCAACCGTTGCGATCAAGAATCCGAGCTTGTCGCCCGCGTCATGCCGAGTGCCTTCGAGCTTGACGGCATAGAACGGACGGTCTTTCAGGAGGAGTCGCATTGCGTCGGTGATCTGTATCTCACCACCCGCACCCGGTGTTGTACGGTCGATCGCATCAAAGATATCAGGCGTGAAAATGTAGCGGCCGATGATCGCTAGGTCCGACGGAGCGTCGGCATAGGCGGGTTTTTCGACCATGTCCTTGATACGGAAAACGTTCGGCTCGACCTCCTCGGCGTCGATAACGCCGAAAGCGGGAAATGGCTTCGCCCGCGATCTGCATCGTTGCAATGACCGGCAGCATTGTATTTTTCGAACACCTCGACCATTTGCAGCAGCGCGGGTTTTTCGGCGTCGATAATGTCATCGGCGAGCAGGGCTGCGAACGGTTCGTCGCCAACAAAATCCTTTGCCTGATAGATCGCATGTCCGAGGCCCAACGCCTGCTTTTGCCGGGTGTAGCTTATCTTCGCAAGGTCTGAGATGGCACGAACGACCTCGAACATATCGTCCTTGCCTTTGTCTTTTAGAAGCTGTTCGAGTTCGAAGGAGATGTCGAAATGGTTCTCGATGGCGCTTTTGTCACGGCCGGTAATGACAAGGATCGACTCAATGCCGCTCGCGACCGCTTCTTCGATTGCATACTGGATCAGCGGCTTATCGACAAGCGGAAGCATTTCCTTGGGCGACGCTTTTGTTGCGGGAAGGAATCGAGTACCAAGCCCGGCGGCGGGAAAAACAGCTTTACGAACTTTGTTTGACATTTCTAAAATCGAACCTCGGCTTTCGAGTCGAAACGAAGATTTTAGGTTAATTTGCAAGATGAAACAAACAAGCACTAAGCTCCGCGAAACGGAAAAAGCCGAACAAGACGAACGTAAGTCTTGATTGCGGCTCGAAGTGGGTATAAAATTTGCTTCATTCTCGGTGGCAAGAGGCATTCTCCCAACCAAAGGAGGTAAATATGCTTACAGGTAGCTGTCGAACTGCTTTTCGCCAGGTTTTCATTCGCAGATTTCGTTGGCCCGGCCTCGTCAATTTCTGCATCTTCATCTTCCTGCTACTTGCTTTTCCGGCTTTGGCGCCGGCTCAGAGTTGCCCAGCAGACTTGGGCGGCGTCCGGCTAAATAGGGGAAGCGAACCAATATGCGAAAATGAGGCAAAGGGGACGACCTGCAAGCTTTCATGCATCTACGATAACGGCGGTTTCACCAGGCTTTCAATGTCATTGTACTGGTTCAAGCGAGCCGACCCGCCGCCGAATCCGGGTTACAAGAACTGGGTAATTGACGGGCGTTGTACGGAGAGCACGGACCCAACGACGATCAACCATCCTACGAAACAGGTATGGGCGTATATGGCATCGCTCAAGACAAATGGCGAACGCGAAGCCGCAACACCTATCAGGGAGATGATGACGATGGTCGAGGGCCAAGCGTCGAATTGCGCTCCGGACAGCGGATCAACCGCACGGACAATGAACCTAAAATTCTTTGACCCGTTCGATCACCTTTCCGCCGGCGTCAAATTTGTTAACAAACCATCGGGCGATCTGGTGGCGAACGTGCCAGATGTAAGGGAAGGTTCGCTTGTCGCATTTTGGGTCGAACCCGGCGACGGCAGCCCTGACGCTCCCGGAAACAATCTTTACGGGCTGCTGCCGATCACGCCTAATGTCCAAAACAGGCCGTCGGTGAACTTTACGGGTGAAACTCCGAACCGCAAATATCTCGGAGTTGCGTTTACGGCAGCCAACGGCGAAGCAAGCCTAAATATTCTCGGCAAGTTCCATCCGCACAAGTTCATGCAGGAACTTCTCAGGCAAAACTACAGGTTCGACGTGCGGGGCAAAATAAGCGGAACGATGCACGCAGCTGTCTTTGACGAGCGAAGCAAAACCTTCAATCGAACGGTTTCGATACCGGTCGAGTTCAAGCATGTTGCCGTCATTCTAAAAATATCGGGCGAAGGCAGGCCCGATAACGTTGAACAATGGCGTCATCTTCCGGGCCGCGTCAGGGTAAAACGCGAAGGAGGTATCCCTAAGTTCGATTTCAAGCCGGTCGACGGACGATTCAGGCTTTTGCCTTTTGATATTATCAGTATCGACGGGAACGCATCTGTTGAGATAGCCTGGTTCAACGGTGACCGTATCATTGCATCGGTTCGAGACACTATTGCTTTTGACGATACGGAGATACAGCCGCCGCAGGCACGTCTGATCATTGGCAGCGACGCATGGGCATCGGGTTTTCCAACGCGGTCGCAGCGGACGGCATCGACATTTTTTGGTTTCGGTGCCTCGAAGGGAATCGAGGCCATGATCGAAGCTGTTCCGGTTGTCGGCAAAGCACTCAAAGAAGGCGGCGAGCTTATGATCGAGCTTTACAACGACCTGAGCGCTTCTGAGACAAATTTTGAGGAAATGAAAGTGATGACTCGAGTTCGCGTTCGGTCGAGATTGTTGATCGATAATTCGGGCAATGTCGTAAAGGTTTTCAATATAGAAGGTTCACCGGATATTAAAACTGCGACGGGTGGACTTGCGACGCTGCAGGCCGGAAACATGGTCGCGGTCTCGAAAGACGGCCGGATGGGAACCCCGCAGCCGTTCGATCAGGCGGCGGTCGAGGCATCTTTCGTCAACCAGCTGGGTACGGCTGAAACCGCTCAGAAAACCAAAACGGACGACAAAGACGGAAAGGACGGAAAGAGCGAAAAAGCCGGCGTTGAGGCGAAAAATTCTGATCAACGAGTTTATTGCAACGTCCTGTTCAACGAAAAGGTGATTCGCACCATTTGCGAAAAAGGCGACGATAAGGGCGTGCCGATCGATCTCTACTATTACGAAACGCCGGGCGTCGTGAGCGTTCCCGGCGTGGATGGGGGGCGGCGGCTCTATAATCGATTTGTGAGAGCGCCGTCTGTAGATCACAAAGACCAGTCCAACGTCCGCTGGTATCATGCCTATTGGGTTTTTTCACAGGGTGAATGGCGTATCCAGGCCGATGTTGGTGCAAAGGTCGAGGTGCTGGGCCGGGTGCCGTGAATTGCCCTGATTGTCTGTAAACTTACGGCGGCCTTTGACCGCCGTTTTGTTTTGCCCTGATAATATTGAGTTCGCGGTAACGAGAAGAAACGAATATTCGAATGACGTAGAATTGAAAGTGAGTTAGGCGGAGTATGGCTGAGAAACAAACAATCGAAGTGGTTCTTGAAAAGCACGAAAAGCTTGATGCGACGGGCATCACGATCCCGTTCGATGTCGAAAAAATATTCGGTGCGAAGCGGGTGCCGGTGAAGGCGGAGATAAATGGCGCCGTTTACCGCGGGTCGATCGTGACGGATGAGCGGCAAATATATGCTTGGGATCCCAAAGGCTTTTCGCGAAGAAGCCGGGATCGCCGCCGGTGATAACATTGTAGTTACGATCGCACTGGACGAAACCCCTCGGACCGTCGAGGTGCCCGCCGATCTGGCGAAAGCGATCGAGAAAGCCAAGCTCACGGTTGCCTGGGAAAAGCTGAGCTATACGCACAAGAAGGAACACGTGCGTGCGATCGAAGAGGCGAAACAGGAAGCGACGAGGATCAAACGTATAGAAAAGGCGGTGGCGATGATCGCTGCCAAGAGTAAATAGCAACAATGTTAGACCTGAATTATGTAAGAGAAAACATGGACGCAGTTCGCCAGGCGCTGGTGAACCGCAATTTTCCGGCGGAGGGCTTGGACAAGTTTGTTGCGCTCGATGCCGAACGGCGGCGGGTTATCGGTGAGGGCGACAAGATCAACCAGACGCGTAACTCGGCGAGCAAAGAGATCGGGGCGTTGATGCAGGCGGGCCGAAAAGAGGAGGCCGAGGCAAAGAAGGCGGAAGTTGCCGGGCTGAAGGACAAGCAGGCGGAGCTTGAAACACTGCGGGATGAAGCCGAAAGCGCGATGCGCGATCTGCTGTCGCATCTGCCGAATATTCCGGCCGAGGATGTTCCGATCGGGGTTGATGAAACCGCGAACGAGGAAATTCGTCGGTGGGGCGAACTTAGGGATTTTTCGTTCGAACCGAAGGACCACGTCGACCTTGGCGAAGCTCTCGGCATTCTCGATCTTGAGCGGGCGACCAAAATTACGGGTTCGAGGTTTTCGATCCTGAAAGGTGCCGGTGCGCGGCTCGAGCGGGCGTTGGTCAATTTTATGCTCGACGTTCATACGACCGAACATGGATACACCGAAACGCTGCCGCCGTTTATCGTCAACCGGACTTCGCTTTTTGGCACGAATCAATTGCCGAAATTTGAGGACGATCTGTTCTTTCTGAATGACGAACGCGGGCTTGCGTTGATACCTACCGCCGAGGTGCCGGTGACCAATTATCACGCGGGCGAAATTCTTGATGCGAAAGACCTGCCGATCTGCTACGCGGCGTACTCGCCTTGTTTTCGCAGCGAAGCGGGAAGCTATGGCCGCGACACGCGAGGGTTGATCCGTCAGCACCAGTTCGAAAAAGTCGAGTTGGTTAAGCTGAGCCTGCCCGAAAATTCCGAGCGACGAGCACGAAAAGCTGACTGCGAACGCCGAGCGCATCCTGCAATTGCTGGGCTTGCCGTATCGAACTGTTGTTTTGTCTACCGGCGATATGGGTTTTGGGGCTAGAAAGACATATGACATCGAGGTCTGGCTGCCATCGCAAAAGACTTATCGCGAGATCTCCAGCTGTTCCAATTGCGGCGATTTCCAGGCACGGCGGATGAACCTGCGTTTTCGACGCGGCGGGGGCGAGAAGCCTGAGTTCGTACATACGTTGAATGGTTCAGGGCTTGCCGTAGGGCGAACCTGGATAGCAGTACTTGAAAATTACCAGCAGGAAGACGGTTCGATCATTGTGCCGGAGATCTTGCAGCGGTATATGAATGGGTTGGAAAAGATTTCATAACTTTTATGCGTTGTTTGACGGCGGCACGGCATGTAATTACGATGTAATTATGAAAGCTCAGATCATTCAGATCGGCAATTCCCAGGGGATTCGTATTCCGAAGATGATGCTTGAGGAAACGAAGCTGACGGGTGAGGTCGAATTGGAAGTTCACCCGGACGGGCTGCTGATCCGCAGCGCGCAGAAGCCGCGCGGGAATTGGGATGCGCATTTAAGTCTCTTGCCGATAACGACGACGATCAAACATTGGACGCTAGCCCCGCGACTCGGTTCGAAGCCAAGGAGTGGCAATGGTAAAACGCTTTGAGGTTTATCTGGTCAATCTCGATTCCGCAGCCTTCGAAGGATGCGAAAAACACACGGCCGGCGGTCGTAATTTCGCCTGACGAGATGAACGCTAATCTGGAGAATGTGATAATCGCGCCGCTCTCCTCAACTAAGCTGAAATATCCGACACGCGTTTCGACCCAGTTCCTGAACGGCGAACGCACGATCGTGCTCGATCAGATAAAGACCATCGAATCGCTGCGGCTTGTGAAAAAGATAGGCGAGATCGATGCGGCAACCCAGAAAGAAACCCTCGCCAGGTTAAACGAAATGTTTGCGGAATAAAACTAGGGCTGAGCAGTTTTCGACTTGTTCCAGAGCGCGTCCATCTCCGCCAGGTCCGACTCTTCCACTGACTTTCCCTGCGACTTTAGGTCATCCTCAATAAATTTGAACCGCTTGCGGAATTTTCTGTTGGTTTTCTTAAGTGCGGTTTCGGGTTCGACGTCTAGCTTTCTGGCGAGATTTACAACCGCAAACAGCAGATCACCAATTTCTTCATCAATATTTTGGACGTTCTCTTGCTCGATCGCGGAGCGGAGTTCCGCGACCTCCTCGTCAATTTTCTCAAATACTTGACCAGCGTTTTCCCAATCGAAACCAACCTTTGCGGCTTTTTTTGTTACCTTGAGGCCTTCGAGCAGGGCTGGAAAATGTACGGGTACTTCGTCAAGCAAGGATTCGTTCACCTTTTCAGGCTTTCCTGATGCGGCCCGTTCATTTGCCTTTAGTTCGTCCCAATTGTCGAGAACGTCCTGGGCCTTTGCGAGCTTTGCGTCCCCAAATACGTGCGGGTGGCGGAGGACGAGCTTTTTCGCAACGCCGGCGGCGACATCGTCAATGGTGAAATCACCGCGTTCGGCCGCGATCGTCGAATGAAAGACTACCTGAAGAAGCAGATCGCCAAGTTCTTCGGTCAGGTGTGTTGTATCGCCGGTTTCGCCGGCGGCGTGGATCGCGTCGAAGGTTTCGTATGCTTCTTCAAGCAGATATTGCGACAGCGATTGATAGGTTTGCTCGGCGTCCCACGGGCATCCGCCCGGTGCACGCAGGCGGGCCATTACTGCAATGAGTTCGTCAAATGATTTGGACATTAGATAGGATTTTGAATTCTTTTTCGGCAAAATGCTACTATCAGAACAGCATTTAAAATATATGATCGGACATGACGAAGACCACGAAGAAGTTTCTTTTAAGGTAACTGACAGGCGGAAGTTCAATGCGGACGGCTCTGTCAAAGACGGGGTTGTGATAGAACCGAGCAAGGTGGAAGAGGCCCCGGTTGAGGCTGCCCCGACGCCGGAATCTGCGGTGTCGCAAGAGACGGCACCGGTCCAAGCCGCGGACGATGCAGGTTCGTACGCGGACGATTCCGACGATATTCCCGGGGCTGAAGACCCCGCAAGTTTTGTTAATTTTCTCTCCACATTGGCGACGAACGCCGCCGCTTCATTGGGAGCAATGCCGCATCCGGCGACGGGAAAGCGAAGCGTCGATCTGGAAACAGGCAAATATTGGCTCGATGTGCTTGCCATGATCACTGAAAAGACCAAGGGCAATCTGCACCCGAAAGAATCACGGCTGCTTGAAGGAATTTTGGCTGATCTGAGGATGCAGTACGTTACCATGGTGCGGGCTACCGAAGAAAAGCTGAAAGCCCAGGCGGCGAAGCAGTTTTCGGATGCTGACATTCTCGGGAAGAAGTAAATTGCCACAGAGTTCACAGAGAACTCAGAGGTTACCTGTCTCAACTCTGTGTTCTCTGTGTTTTCTGTGGCCAAGTTGAATGAAACTCACATTTCTCGGAACAGGCACATCTACAGGGGTTCCATCGATCGCATGCGATTGTGAAACGTGCCTTTCCGACGATCCTCGCGACAAACGTCTCAGGGTTTCCATCCTGATCGAACATAAAGACAAGAAGATCCTGGTCGATACGTCGATCGATTTTCGTCAACAAGCTCTTCGGGCAAATATCCGGCATCTCGATGCTGTACTGATCACGCATTGCCACGTCGATCATGTCTTCGGACTCGACGACATCAGGCCGCTTAATTTTCGCTACGGGGCGATGGGCGTTTATGCGAACGATGTCGCGTGGACAGATCTCAGGCGAATTTTTCAGTACATTTTTCAGCCGACACATTTCGGCGGCGGGCTGCCGCAGTTGATACCGCATACTGTCGTGCCGAACTCACCGTTCTGCATTGGCGAAGATCTAGAGATTACGCCGCTCGAAGTTACGCACGGCAAACTGCCCGTCATCGCCTACCGCTTTAACGATTTTGCGTACGCGACCGATCTGAAAGTGATCCCGCCCGATTCAATGGACGGCCTCCGCGATCTTGACGTCTTGGTTTTGGATTGCGTCCGCATCAAACCGCACTCAACGCATCTGTGCCTGGAGGAAGCGTTGGCAATCATAGAAGATCTCAATCCAAAACGCGCTTTCTGACCCACCTGAATCACGATATTATGCACGGACGCGATTCGAAATTGTTGCCGGATAATGTCAAGTTTGGCCATGACGAATTAATAGTCGAGTCTTAGAGGACGGTTATGAATACTCTGCGGTTCTATCTGAAGCTCTTGCCTATTGTAGGCATCTTATTAGGCTACTCATGCTCACAAAAAGCGAACACTTTTCTTGCGGATGATGGATCTGTCGCCTCTAACGGGATTACACAAGCTCGCGATATGCCACAGTACGATGATGCAGGAAATTTTTATTCAAGATGGCACGGTCCAAATACCGAAAACGAGGAAAATACGGTGCGAGATTTCATTTGGACCCATTGGACAGAAAAAAGACGCGGTTACATTAAAATGACCTCTGTTGGTGCCGATACACGCGAAACAACCCATTTCTTTATTGAACCGGACGAAAACGGCGGATTTCAAATTGCACGGAGAAATTTACACTTTCATTACGATCCTAAATATAACAACGTAAGAACTACAGATGACATCGTTACGGTTGAACGTAACGACTCGACGAAAGAAGACCCCGATTGGCAAATCGTTTTCAAATCCAAAGATGGCAGTGTTCTAAACTCTGTGCCGGCACCAGCGAAGTAAAATCAAGAACTGTCTTATCTATGTGATCTTAGCCTTCCGCCAGGCGACAATTGCCGATCTCCGCGAAATCGTCCGCATGCTCACCGACGATTTTCTCGGCCAGCAACGCGAGCGTTACGAAGATCCGCTGCCAGAGAGTTACATCAAAGCCTTTCGCGAGATCGAGGCTGATCCGAATAATGAATTGATCGTTGCTGAGCTTGATGGCGATGTAGTAGGCACGATGCAACTGACCTTCACACCGTCGATCAGTTTTCAGGGCGGCCGGCGGTGCACGGTCGAGTCGGTTCGGGTTGATGAAAAGTATCGAGGTAAGGGAATCGGACGCGAGATGATGCTTTGGGCGATCGATCGGGCAAAAGAGAAAGGGTGTGTCTCGATGCAGCTTACGACCAATAGCGATCGGACGGATGCTCACCGATTTTATGCGAATTTGGGATTTTCGGCTTCGCATATCGGGATGAAATTGAAGCTTAAGTAAGCGTAGAACAGGCTGCCTAAGGCTGTTCATTCGCCCGGGCGGGATCGACAGACCTGGCCGTCTGTCGTACCTAAATTATTGTGTTTCAAAGCGTTACCGCAATGTTACACGATTATTCAACCAAAACCTTACAACTTGCGCGTTAAATGCTGCAAATACACGTTTTAGCAATTAGTTTAAAAACCACTACATTTAGTGTTGACAAAGGTAAATGACTACCATATAGTCTATATCCACGACGGGAACGCTCAGAAGATTTTGTTAGTTTGAAAGAGATTTGCGGCACGTTTTGCCGCAACTGCCCCGCTAGCGGTAATGGGGAACGAAGACTGCCAATTGAACCGTGATCTCATCTTCCATATTGGGAAACGGCAGCCGGTAGGAAAGGCCTTAACAGGCGCAAATTAATCCAAATCAATCCAGGGGGTGCGAAGTGGACGCCGCTTTAGAGAAAGGCCGGTGATGAGACTATTTGTCTCATGAAATAACCGGCACTTTTTCGACGACGCTTCTTCGCCAAAATCAGAAATTTTTCCACGAGGCTATCTAGTAGAAATGGACACATACATCGGTCAATCCGCCGCCGCAGCAAGGCAATTAGAAGAACCGGCACAGACAACGATGCGCGTTGCCAAGCGCAACGGCTCGCTTGAACCGGTCGATATCAATAAGATCGTCCGGGCCATCTCTCGCTGCTGTGTAAATCTGCCGAGCGTGGACGCGATGCGGATCGCGACCAAGACGATCAGCGGCCTTTATGACGGCGCGACGACCAAAGAGCTTGACAAGCTTTCGATACAGACGGCAGCGAGCCTGATCTTCGAAGAGCCGGAATATTCGCGGCTCGGGGCTCGGCTCCTGAACCAGTATGTTGAAAAAGAGGTCCGCAATCAGGAAATTCATTCGTTCTCACAGTCGATCGCGTTTGGCGTAAAGGAAGGCCTTATCGCCCAACGTGTAGTCAACTTCGTTTCGGAAAACAGCCGCAAGCTGAATGACGCAATAGACCAGACCCGCAACGATCTATTCGAATTTTTCGGTCTCCGCACCTTGTACGATCGATATCTATTAAAAAATCCCGTAACGCGCGACGTTATCGAGACCCCGCAGTTTTTCTGGATGCGCGTCGCTTGCGGCCTTTCCGAAACGCCGAACGAAGCTATCGAACTTTACCGTCTCTTTTCATCGCTCGAATACGTGCCGAGTACGCCGACGCTCTTTAACTCGGGTACCAAACACGAGCAGCTCTCGTCTTGCTTCCTGCTCGATTCACCGCAGGACAGCCTGGAGAGCATTTACAAGAAATACTCCGACGTCGCTATGCTGTCGAAATTTTCGGGCGGCATCGGCATTGCATACAGCCGCGTGCGTTCGCAGGGTTCGCTGATCCGCGGAACGAACGGCCATTCGAACGGCATCGTGCCTTGGCTCAAAACGCTCGATTCGTCGGTTTCGGCGGTAAATCAGGGCGGCAAGCGTAAAGGTGCCTGCTGCGTTTATCTTGAAACGTGGCACTCGGACATCGAAGATTTCCTTGAGCTTCGCGACAATACCGGCGACGAGGCCCGCCGCACGCACAACCTCAATACTGCGAATTGGATACCCGACCTCTTTATGAAACGGGTCCAGGCCGACGAGATGTGGTCGCTGTTCGACCCGAAGGTCGTGCCGCATTTTCCGGATGTTTACGGGGAGGAATTTGAAAAGGCTTACGTCGAAGCCGAAGAAGCCGGACTGTTCACTCGGCAGTTAAAAGCCCGCGACCTGTACGCAAAAATGATGCGGACGATGGCCCAGACCGGCAATGGCTGGATGACGTTTAAGGACGCCGCAAACCGCAAATCGAACCAGACGGCAAAACCCGGGAATGTCGATACATCTTTCGAATCTCTGCACCGAGATACTTGAGGTCACGTCCGAGAACGAAACCGCGGTTTGCAATCTCGGTTCGATAAATCTTTCGACGCTACGTGAACAGCGACGGTTTTGATTTTGATAAATTGCGGTCGAATGTACGGCTGGCCGTTACGCAGCTTGACCGCGTGATCGATCTTAATTATTACGCGATCGAGAGCACGGCGGATTCGAACAATCGTTGGCGCAACATCGGCCTCGGGCTGATGGGCCTGCAGGATGTGTTTTTCGGGCTGCGGCTGCCGTTCGATTCCGAAGCCGCAAGAACGCTCTCGGCAAAGATACAGGAAGAGATCTATTTTGCCGCCCTCGACGCCTCGTGCGAGCTGGCGATCAAACGCGGCAAGCACCCGGCCTTTGAAGAAACGCGTGCGGCACAGGGCGTTTTCCAGTTCGACCTGTGGGGGATCGTGCCCGAAGACACGGAACGCTGGGACGCACTGCGTGAAAAAGTCAAACAGCACGGCCTTCGCAATAGCCTGATGATCGCCATTGCGCCGACTGCGACGATCGCCTCGATCGCCGGCTGCTACGAGTGCATCGAGCCGCAGGTATCCAACCTTTTCAAACGCGAAACGCTGTCGGGCGATTTTGTTCAGGTCAACAAATATCTTGTCAAAGAATTGAAAGCGGCCGGGCTGTGGACGGACGAGATCCGCAACAAGATCAAACTTTCGGAAGGTTCGATCCAGGACATCGAAGAATTTCCCGAAGAACTGAAAGCGATCTACCGGACGGCATGGGAGGTGCCGATGCGTTCGCTGATCGACATGATGGCGATCCGCGGTGCCTTCATCGACCAGAGCGCTTCGCTAAACCTGTTCATGGAAAGCCCGAATATCGGCAAGCTTTCGTCGATGTACATGTACGCGTGGGAAAAGGGTTTGAAGACAACCTATTACCTTCGCTCGCGGCCGGCGACGAAGATCGCGCAGGTGACGGCGGACTATAAGGTGTCGGAGCTCGTGCCCGAAGTGGCGGAAAAGGTTTACACGGACGAAGAAGCTTTGGTTTGCTCGCTGGAAAATCCCGAGGCTTGCGAGGCGTGTCAGTAGCGAATTTCGAATAACGAATATCGAATGATGAATGAAGGAGTTTGATCTAAAGTCGCGAACAAAGAGTTTTGCATTGAGGATAATCAAACTTTTTACGTCGCTACCAAAAACGGCAGAGGCGCAGGTCATCGGAAAACAGATATTGCGAAGCGGGACTAGTGTCGGTGCTCAGTACCGAGAGGCTTGTCGAGCCCGCTCAAACTCGGAATTCATCAGCAAAATGGCAAGTAGTCTTCAGGAACTGGATGAAACGTCTTATTGGCTCGAGCTCTTAGTAGACGCAAATTTCATAAAAGCCGAAAAGCTAAAAAGCCTTCAGGATGAAGCAGATCAATTGATAGCTATTTTTGTCTCGTCGATCAAGACCGCTAAGGCAAAGAAATAACGAATTCATCATTCGATATTCGATATTCGAAATTTATGTTACTCGACCCAGGATTCAACCTCACCCTTCGCCCGATGAAGTACCCGGATTTTTATGAAATGTATAAAAATGCGATCAAGAATACGTGGACCGTCGAAGAGGTCGATTTTTCGACCGACGTGACCGATCTGCGAAACAAGATGTCCGGCCCGAGCGGCATATGATCAACCGGCTGGTCGCGTTTTTTGCGACCGGCGATTCGATCGTTTCGAACAATCTCGTACTAAATCTCTACAAGCACATCAATTCGCCCGAAGCCCGGATGTACCTGTCGCGTCAGCTTTACGAAGAGGCGGTGCATGTGCAGTTTTACTTGACGCTGCTCGACACGTATATTCCCGACCATCACGAACGCGAACAGGCGTTTGCGGCGATCGAGAATATTCCGTCGATCCGCAAAAAGGGCGAGTTTTGCATGAAGTGGATCGACACTATTTCCGATCTGGATTCGCTAACGACGAAGGAAGAACGGAAGCAGTTTTTGCTGAACCTTATCTGTTTCGCGACTTGCATCGAAGGGCTGTTCTTCTTCGCGGCTTTCGCGTACGTCTATTTTCTGCGTTCGAAGGGTCTGCTGCACGGCCTGGCGGCCGGTACGAACTGGGTCTTTCGCGACGAGTCGGCGCATATGAACTTTGCATTGGAGGTCGTTAATCAAGTCCGCAACGAAGAGCCGGAGCTGTTCGATCACGACCTGACTCGGCAGATCGTCGAAATGCTTGACGAGGCGGTCGAATGCGAAATGCAGTTTGCCGAGGACATCCTGAGCGGCGGCGTCGCCGGGCTGTCGGTCGCCGACATGCGGCAGTATCTCGAATTCGTCGCCGACCAACGCCTCGCCATGCTCGGGCTGCAAAAGGTTTACGGAGCAAAAAATCCGTTCTCGTTCATGGATCTGCAGGACGTCCAGGAACTGGCCAACTTCTTCGAACGCCGCGTCTCGGCCTATCAGGTCGCGGTCGCGGGAGAGGTGAGCTTTAACGAGGCATTCTAGAGGAATTACCGATCAGAAGAACAAGGGGCGGCCATGGTGCCGCTCTTTTATTGGCTTCATGTGTCATTCCTTCCATCTGACACAAAGGTGACCAAGTTTGAGCATCGGGCTTTAACGAAGTCAGATCGACAGTCCGACGTTGCCTTCCAGAACCTGTACATCGAGGTGCGGCCGCTCGCCCGGTTTCCACAGCTTGGCGACATGGGCGACGCGGTAGCGTATCGGGCCGCCGTCCGGCTCGGGCTTCGGGTGATGGGCCGCGGGATGCAGACGAACTCGGTTCGCATCTCATTGGCCGTGAGACTGCACCTTCGCGTAGCCGTGGCCGCCTAGGTCGACGAACTCGAGGTGCGGCGCGAGCTGCGGGTTCGAGAGGCCGAGTGCTCGCTTGAGGTCGAAGCTTTTCGCATATTCGAGGCAAGAGCGGACGCCGTGGCGCAGCAGCATGTTGTAGGTCCAATCCGGCTTGCCGCCGTCCGGGTCGGTCGGCCAGGAAGAGGGCCCGCAGCGGATGATCTTTGCGGAGGCCATGCTCTAAGGCTTCCATTCGCACCCGGGCTTGTCAATGACCCTCCGACGAAGCTCAATCCGACGGGCTCAAATTTCCGCGGCGGAAGATGTGCGGCGGCGTATCCGGCCCAGAAGGCGTGGCGGTCGCCGGACACGATCGCAAAGCCCGTGATCTTCGCATCGCGCACGAGGTCGTAGATCTCCTTCCGCTCGGCATAGGCCGCGCCGAAATCGTCGGTCCTGCCTATCCCGTAAGTGTCGGCCGGCCACGGATTCTTCACCATTCCGGCGGGAAGGTTTTGCATATCCACGCGGTTGTCGAGAGCGCCGAGCGAATTTCCCCAGATCTTCCACGTCGCCTTCGACTTGCGCAGCTGAGTCCTTGAACCACGCCTTCTGCTCGACGCCGAGGATGGTCCGCGGCTGCTTGTCTTTGCTCGGGTTCGGAATGCGCACATCGCGGAATTGAAGTTCGGCAGGCGGCTTCCCGCCGTCGAAGGCGCGTCCCGCGTCGAGCGCGATCATCGCTTCCTCCGAAAAGTAGCCGCGGAACGACGGGTCGTAGATCTTTCCGACCTCCTCCGCGTCGCTCGGGTCTTCGCCGGCGAAGCTGCGCTGGTCGGTGATGATGAGGTCGAGGTGCTTGCCGTATCGGAACGCGCGGTAAGCGATCAGGCTGCGGATCGCGGCGAGGTTGTTCGGCTCTTGACCCAGCCCGTTCTCGTCCCACTTGTCGATCTTGACGTTCTTGACCGCAACCTTCCCGAATTCGGCGAGCGAGCCGCTCGGCGGCGTGACGCGAGCCGGAATGTATTCGAACCAGGCCTGATTGGCGGCGACCTTGACGGTCTGGCCGGGCTGCGGCGGACCGCCCTGCTGGAGAATGCTTTGTCGGCCCTGCCACGAGAATTCGTGATTGTCCCACATGCAGACGAACGGCCAGCGGGCGCGGGCATCCTGCAGGTCGGGATCGGCGAGATAGCCTTTCCATACGGCGCGGTAGCCGTCAACGGTTTTCGGCCAGTAGAGGTTGCCGGTCTTTCCCGCGTCGGGGATGCGGCAGACCTCGTAGATCGTCCGGTCATAGCGGGTGGCTCCTTCTTCCGGATATTGAACGACCTCGTAGATGAAGTCGCCAAGGTGCAGCACAAAGCCAAGCTGATCCGCGGCCTGAGCGCGTTCGTCTTCGAAGATCATCCGGCGATAACCGTTGAGCTTTCCTTCGTTGACGCTCTGGCAGCTGACGAATGCAAAATTGACGTCGCGGTCATCTTTGTCCGTTGGCGCTGTCATCGTACGGCCCACGCGGCTGCCAAACCCAAGGTCATCCGTGAATCGGTACCAGTAGACGGTACGCGGCTTAAGGCCGGCAACCAGAACGCGGCATGTCCAGTCAGCATCCGCTGAGATGGATGTCACGTTCTTTCCAACGACGCGTCGAAAGGCAGAGTCCTCAGCGATCTCAACCGTCAGTTTAGCCGCTGCCTTATCTACAGGCGGCCGCCGCGTCCACAAAATGATACTGTCGGGTGCAGGATCTCCCGAGGCTACGCCCTGCGGGAAAAGGTCGCGCCGCTCTTGCCAGCCAACCGACGAGGCTTGTGCTCGGCTCGTCGCCCACATCAACACAGCACCGAAGGATGCCGCCTGTTTTACAAATTCTCTCCGACTGATATTCTTCATATCTTCTCCTGCCGTATGTCACGGGTTTGCTATTTTGTGTTATTAATACGGCTGCTTGCGGAGAGAAGTTTTTATTATGGTTAACGTTAAGACGGTCGTCGCAAAAAAATCTACGACGCACAGAACCCTTTCGCGTACTGGATCTGCTTGAGGACGTGCAGGAACTGGCCAACTTCTTCGAACGCCGCGTCTCGGCCTACCAAGTTGCTGTCGCGGGTGATGTGTCATTTAACGAGGCATTTTAAGAGTTTTAGCTCGCGAATTACGCAAATAACCGCGAATGAGATAATCTTTTCTTATTCGCTCTTTTCGCGTAATCGCGGGCAAAATTCTTATAGCAATGAACAATCAGATCACAGACTTTATTAAACACCACTACCGCCATTTCAATTCGGCGGCACTTATCGACGCGTCCGAAGCATACGTAAAGCATCTAGACGCTGGCGGGAAGATGATGATCACGCTTGCAGGTGCAATGTCGACGGCGGAACTTGGGCTGAGCCTCGCGGAGATGATACGTCAGGACAAGGTGCAGATAATTTCTTGTACGGGGGCGAATCTTGAGGAGGACCTTTTCAATCTCGTCGCTCACGATTTCTACGAACGCGTGCCGCATTACCGCGACCTGACGCCGCAGGACGAACAATCCCTGCTCGACCGGCACATGAATCGCGTGACGGACACCTGCATCCCGGAACACGAGGCAATGCGGCGGCTTGAAAAAGCGATGGTCGATGTCTGGACCCGGGCCGAGGCCGAAGGGCAGCGTTACTATCCGCACGAATTTATGTATCAAGTGCTGAAAAACGGCTCGCTTGAAGAGTATTACCAGATCGACGTGAAAGATTCGTGGATGTACGCCGCTATGGAGAAGAACCTTCCGATGGTCGTGCCGGGCTGGGAAGATTCGACGATGGGCAATATGTTCGCTGGCCACGTCATCACCGGCGATGTCGAGAACGTCCACACCGTTCGCACCGGCATCGAGTATATGACGATGCTCGCCGAATGGTACACAGAAAACGCTAAGGACGATTCGACCATCGGTTTTTTCCAAATCGGCGGCGGCATCGCCGGTGATTTCCCCATCTGCGTAGTACCGATGCTCCACCAGGACTTGCAGCGAGACAACGTTCCCGTTTGGGGTTATTTCTGCCAGATCAGCGACTCTACGACCAGCTACGGCTCCTACTCTGGCGCAGTGCCGAACGAAAAGATAACCTGGGGCAAACTCGAAGCGACAACACCTAAGTTCATCGTCGAATCCGACGCCTCGATCGTCGCACCGCTCATGTTTGCTTATATTTTGGGGTGGTAAAAGCCGTTTAGGAAAATACTAATTTTTTCTTTGAAGTTCGATCAGATCGTTGATATCTTTTGGCCTTCCGCTAGCTTGTTTGTTGACGAGCAGGTCATTGTAGCTGATCACTTTCGCCGCGCAGCCATCGATCTCAGTGTCCATACGCCGTGAGTAGCAATCGGCAAAATACACACCGTCGATGTGGGTAATGACCTCGATCTTGAACGGGGCAATGCCCATTCGTACTATACTTTTTTCAAGCGTAAATAACTCGGGTGACAGTTCATCTGATGCAAGGCCAAAGGTTACAAAGACTCGATATATCCTTTCGGCGTTTTCCTTAGAGTTCAAAATCCAGAAATCGATGTCGCCCGTCGGTCTCGGATAACCGTGCAAACCGACCGCGTAGCCGCCAACGAGCAGATATTCAACCTCATTCGCCTCTAACAATCTCAAGAACTCTTTGAAGTCTTCGGGTAGCCGGATCGTTGTATCCATAGGCACTTTGTCGCATAAGCTCAAGGGCGTGGAGGCGTTCGTCAATCGTAGCGTCGTGCCAATGCTGGCGGTCGGCCTCGTCGGCGTCTTCAAAACTGGTAAAGACCTGAATTGCCGTCCTGTCGAGTTTTACGTCATCGATATTCACTATCTAATTATACCATTTATCGCACAGTGTTTTTGCTAATATTAGATAGGTCTTTAAGGTAGTTTCATGGAACATTTTGACGTCTTAATTATCGGTGCGGGGTTGTCGGGGATCGGTGCCGGTGCACATCTGCGGATGGAATGTCCGGACAAGACGTTCGCAATTCTCGAGGGACGTGAGCGGAGCGGTGGGACTTGGGATCTGTTTCGATATCCGGGTGTCCGGTCGGATTCGGATATGTTCACGCTCGGATATAGCTTTCGGCCGTGGCGGGACCAGAAAGCGATCGCCGATGGGCCTTCGATCCTCAGATACATTCGCGAAACTTCGGCCGAATATGACCTCGATAAGGAGATACGCTACGGACATCGCGTCAGGCGTGCGACTTGGTCTTCCACAGACTCGCGATGGACAGTCGAGGTCGAAATCGCCGATGGCCGCTCGATTACATATTACATGTTCCTTTCTGTATCTGTGCACGGGCTACTACGAGTACGAACAGGGCTACACGCCTGATTGGCCGGGATTTGACGATTACAAAGGAACCATAATTCATCCGCAAAAATGGCCCGAGGGACTCGACTACGCGGGCAAGAACGTTCTCGTGATCGGTAGCGGTGCGACGGCGGTGACGCTCGTTCCGGCGATGGCGGAAACGGCAAAGCATGTGACGATGCTGCAGCGTTCGCCGACGTATATCGTGACGATGCCGTCGCAGGATAAGGTCGCGAACTTGTTTCGCTCGCTGCTGCCGGCGAAGGCCGCGTACGCGGCGGCACGTTGGAAGAATATCGTTCGGCAGGCGTTCTTTTACGCGGGGTCCAGAAAATATCCCAACGCGATGAAGCGGCTGATCGGCAAAAGGCGTCCGCAAAGAGCTCGGTGACGAACAGCTCGAAAAGAATTTCACGCCGAAGTACAACCCGTGGGAACAGCGTCTTTGCGTCGTTCCCGATTCTGACCTCTTCGAGGCGATCCGCGAACGGAAAGGCGTCGATCGTAACCGGGAATATCGAGACCTTCACCGAAACTGGCGTGCGCCTTGAAAATGGCGAGGAGCTTAACGCTGATATCATCGTTACCGCCACCGGCCTCAATCTCAAGATCATGTCCGGCCTCGAACTCGTTGTCGACGGTGAACCGGTCGATCTATCAACAAAGCTTGCCTACAAAGGCATGATGTACAACGACGTGCCGAATCTCGCACAGGCATTTGGCTATACAAACGCCTCGTGGACGCTGAAATGCGATCTCACGTCAAAATATGTCTGCCGCCTGATCAAACACATGGACGAGCATGGCTTTGCGAGCTGTACGGCACGTGCGGATGACCCGAGCCTTGAGCGTGTCCCGGTGCTCGATTTCAATTCGACCTACGTTCTCCGCGTGCTCGACGAGCTGCCGAGCCAAGGGTCAAAGCACCCTTGGCGGCTGCATCAGAACTATTTTAAAGATCTGTCGATGCTCCGCTACGCCCGGCTTGATGACGGTGTGATGGAGTTTCGACGCCCAGATTGAGTTATTATCAATACTGTCGGAACCGTTTGTCCTCAATATGAAATTTCCCGCCGCATTATATGTCTGACGAACAAACGACCGAGACGCGCCTTGGGACACTTGTGACGCGTCGCAAAGCGGCGAAATCGGAGTGCAAAATGTTGTATCATAGTCACTTATGCGCGAGGCTAAGATTATTGTAACCGGCGGCGCCGGTTTCATTGGGAGTGCGGTCGTTTGGCGGCTGAATCAACTTGGTTATGACGACATTCTGATCGTCGACCGAATGGATGAAACGGACAAATGGCAGAACCTTGCTCCGCTGCGGTTTGCCGATTACCTGGACGCGGACGATTTTGCCGAAGATCTAGAAATGTTTACGGATACCGCTTGCGTCCTTCACCTCGGAGCGTGTTCCTCAACAACTGAAAGAGACTCGGATTATATGCTCCGCAATAACTTCGAATACACGAAGCTTGTTGCGGCATGGGCGTGGGCGAAGGATGTTAGGTTTATCTACGCTTCCTCTGCGGCGACGTATGGCGACGGCTCGGCCGGGATGAATGACGGCACCGACGAACTGCAGGGTTGCGGCCGCTGAATGTTTACGGGTACTCGAAACACCTGTTCGATCAATTCGCGACTCGAAACGGGATGTTTGCCAGCATAGTCGGCTTGAAATATTTCAACGTCTTCGGGCCGAACGAAGATCACAAGGGCGATATGCGCAGCCTGGTGAACAAAGCGTTCGACCAGATAAACACAACCGGTAAACTCCAACTTTTCAAGAGTGCAAATCCCGCATACGCGGACGGCGAATTTGGCCGCGATTTTGTTTACGTAAAAGATGCGGTCGATATGACGCTGCATTTTATGGAGAACAAAACCGGCGGCCTGTTCAATGTCGGGTCCGGTCGGATGAATACTTGGAATGCCCTGGCGGCGGCCATATTCGAGGCCCTCGAACATCGAGCCGAACGTTGAGTTTATCGATATGCCGAAACACCTTCGCGACCGCTATCAATATCACACGCAGGCCGATCTGACCCGGATTCGCGAGGCTGGATATAATGGGGAAATAACGCCATTAGGCGAGGCTGTCGCTGATTATGTTCGAAATTATTTGAGACCCGGAAAACATCTGGGAGATTGATGCGTTGCTTACGACGCCGGCTTCTGCAAGTACTATGAAGATATTCCATGGCACAGAAAACGCAAGTATTTTGCGGCCTACGGTGCTGACGCTGGGCGTTTTTGACGGATTGCATCTTGGGCATCAGCGGATAATGCAGACCGTGGTTGACCGGGCGAAGGTGGTTGGAGCGGTGCCGACGGCCATCACGTTCGACCCGCACCCACGTGCGGTGCTGCACGCTGAATCGGCTCCTCCGTTTTTGCAAACGCTCGACCAACGCCTTGCGAATTTTGATGTTCTTGGGATCGAGCAGGCAATAGTTATCACATTTGACAAGGATTTTGCTGCTAAACCCGCTGAGGAGTTCTTGCATGAGATAATTCACGACCGCCTTCATGCCAGGGAAGTGTATCTTGGCAAAGGCTTTGCTTTCGGCAAAGGCCGTGGCGGGAACATTGAACTGCTTCGAGCAGCGAGCAGCGAGCTTGGCTTTTTTGCCGACGAAGTGCCTGAAGTTCGGCTTCGCGGGCATCGGATAAGCTCATCTCGCATTCGCGACCTGCTCGCAACGGGTCACGTTAATCTTGCCCGGCGGATGCTTGGCCGGCCATACGGCGTCGAAGGCGTTATCATTCGCGGGAACCGTCGCGGCCACACGATCGGTTTCCCGACAGCCAATCTCAAACCGCACAATCGCGTCATTCCGCGTTACGGCGTTTACGCTACTGCGACTCTGGTCGACGGCACGTGGCGGCGGAGCATTACAAATATAGGTGTTCGTCCGACGTTCGAGAACGACGCCGAGCCTTCCATTGAATCCTATCTTTTCGATTTCGACGGCGATCTGTACGGCGACGTGTTCCGCGTTCGTTTTCTACACCGGATCCGTGACGAGCGTAAGTTTAACGGAATAGATGAGTTAAAGGCACAGATCGAGAAAGATTCGGCGCGGGCATTGAACTATTTCCGGCATGAAGGCGTACGGAATATGTTGAATTTGCTATGAAGATCAAAGAGCTAAAGCCAATGATGTCGACGGAAGACCTGCACGGCACGATAGATTTTTATACGAATATTCTGGGCTTTACTTGCGACAATGTGAACGACGCTTGGGGATGGGCGACCCTGTCCATAGATAGAGTGTCCATAATGTTTGCCCGCCCAAATGAGCACGTACCATATGACAAGATCGGTTTTACTGGCTCATTCTACTTTAGTACGGACGATGTTGATGCGATGTGGGCGAAATTGAAGGACAAAGCTGCGGTTTGCTACGGCATCGAAAACTTCGAATACGGGATGCGTGAATTTGCCGTGTTTGATAACAACGGTTATTTGCTTCAGTTTGGGCAGGAAATTAAGAATTAAACGATTTGGCCGTAGATGTTGACCGAAACCGTATTCCGATCCGGTGCATCTGCGGCTTTGGTTTGTAATAAGATGGATCTTAGATGAACGAAGCATTGGAAAAACGGGCATTGGCGGTAAAGGAAGTGACGATCGTCGAGCCGGAGGAAAACGGCGTACGAACGATGGTCCCGACGGCGACGCTTCCCATCGCGAAACTGGTCTCTAACGAAGATATTATTGCCGAAGAGCGGGAACTTGCGGCGACCGAAACTGACATTGGGAACAGATACCTCGGTTTGCGCGGTTATTTGCGCCTTTTTCAGGTTTCGCGTGTGATAGGGATGCTGTCGCTTTACCTGTACCTTGATCAGTACGATATTCATCACGGACAGCAACTGAAGCAGGCTAAAGCCCGGATGCAGAATGCCGAACGGCTGACGCGAGCAGCGGTTTACGGCGAGAAACTATATGCGGTTCGCTCATGGTTGTTTCATGTTTTCATGCTTTTTGTGCGGCGTGTCTTTATCGGAAGCGACGCGAACAAAGAAGCGAATCAGGAAAGACAGGCCGTTTGGCTGAAGGACAAGTTGATCAAGCTCGGGCCGACATTTATCAAGATCGGTCAGTCAATGGGAACGCGGGCCGATCTGCTCCCGCTGCCGTTTGTCGTCGCACTTGGTGAACTGCAGGACAACGTTCCGCCGTTTCCGAACGAAGTTGCCTTTGCGCGGATCGAGAAGGACCTCGGCCGAAAGATCAACGACGTTTATGCCGAATTTGAGCTTGAGCCTGTCGCGGCTGCCTCGCTTGGGCAGGTTTACCGGGCGAGCCTGTTCACCGGCGAAGAAGTGGCCGTAAAAGTTCAGAGGCCGAACCTCGAAGCTGTTATCAAGGGTGACATCGGCATCCTCCGCAGCGTGGCTAAATTTGCCGAGCGGTTTCCGCAGTTGAACGAAAATGCCGATTGGTCGGGCATGCTGCGCGAATTCGACGTGACGATCCACGAAGAGATGGACTACGAGGCCGAGGGCCGAAACGCCGAGCGGTTTCGTGATCATTTCAAGAATTGGCCGAACGTCCACGTTCCAAAAATTCATTGGCATGCGACCACATCCAAGGTGCTTACGATGGAATTTATCCATGGAACAAAGGTCACGGATCTCACCGAACTCGAACGCCTAAAAGTTTCGCCTGAAAAAGTGAATCGGCTTCTGATAAAGACCTATCTGAAACAACTTCTGGAAGACGGCTTTTTCCACGCCGATCCGCATCCGGGCAATCTGCTGGTGATGCCGGACGGCCGGCTGGCGTTCTTCGATTTCGGAATGGTCGGACGCATCACGCCGCAGCTCCAGGCAAAAATGATCGACGCGTTTTTCCACGTGGTTGGCAAAGATCCAGGCGGCATTGCTCAAGACCTAATAGATCTCGATTTTCTGAAGCCCGGAACGCGACACGATGTGATCAAACCGGTAGTCGAAAAGATGTTCCAGTTTCATTTCAACCTGAAGCTGAAGGACGTCAATTTCAAAGAGCTGACTTACGACCTGGCGGACGTTATGTACGATTATCCGTTCCGGCTGCCGTCGAATTTTACCTACATAATGCGTGCTTTGATGACCCTCGAAGGCATCGGCATCGTAACTGACCCTGAGTTCAACTTCTTCGAGACTGCCAAGCCATTTGCCAAGGAATTCATGCTCCGCCGCGAAGGAGCCGATTTCCGCAAAATGTTCGTCAACAAAATAATGGGCCGCGACGAAGGCGGCAAGATCGACTGGGACCGGACGTGGAAGCTCGCGAAAATGGCGTTTAAGACGGTGTTGAATACCGGGCGATGACTGATCATTCAGCTTACATCAAGGCTCGCGACCTGGTGCTCCAATATGGCTGGAATACCACGTGCTTTCAGATAGTAAATCCGGGGATCGAATACTGGTTCGGCGATGATTACGAGTCAGTCGTTGGTTATGTGACATCCGGTAAGTCGCGGGTTGTGGCGGGAGCACCTGTTTGCGGCGAGGAAAGTTTGCCGGATGTTGTTGGCGCTTTTGAAAATGACGCTCGGGCCAATGGCCTGGGCGTTTGTTATTTTGGGGCTGAGGCACGGCTTGAAGGCGTGTTGCGCGACTCGGAGAAACATTCGCGTGTGCTGCTCGGGGCCCAGCCGGTTTGGCATCCGGCGAACTGGACGCAGGTCATGGCTCGGCGAGCTTCGCTACGGGCGCAATTCAACCGGGCGCGGAACAAGGGCGTAACGATCAACGAATGGAGTATTGCAAGGGCTACGAATAATCCCGCGTTAAAGGAATGCCTCGACGCGTGGTTTACGCTGAAGGGATTGCCGCCGCTCCATTTCGTGATCGAACCCGACACTTTGGGCCGGCTTGAGAACCGGCGGATATTTGTCGCCGAGCATGGCTCGCGGGTCGGAGCATTCCTCGTGCTTTCGCCGATCCCAGGACGCAACGGTTGGCTCACCGAACAGTTTCCGCACCACCCGAAAGCCCCGAACGGCACCGTCGAATTGATGATGGACACGGCGATTCGCGTGCTGGCCGAAGAAGGATTTGATTATGTGACGCTCGGTCTTTCGCCGCTGTCAAAACGGGCTAGTATCGAAAAATTCGATAATCCGGTCTGGCTTCGCGGCCTGCTTGCGTGGATGCGAAAACACGGCCAGAGATTCTATAATTTCGACGGACTCGACGCATTCAAATCGAAGATGACGCCGGAACGCTGGGAGCCGGTTTTCGCCATTTCGAACGAACCGAAGTTTTCGGGGAGCACGCTTTATTCCATAGCTCTTGCGTTTACGGAGAACAGGCCATTCCATGTGATCGCGGGCGGCTTGAGGAAAGCGGTGGGAACTGAGCTTCGGATGTTCGGACGAATGCTAAGAAAACCGTTCGGCGCTGACTAAAAAAAGGTGAAAACGTCTCTTCAAACGGTTATTCTCATTCTGCTTATCGCACCAATTTCCGGTATCCTTGCACAAAATATGCCCCCCACGCCCAAATCAGAAATTAGGATCGAATTCATTGAAAACGAGTTGTCGCCTGAGGCTTGGCTAAGCATTGTGAAAGCGAAGGCTACTGACATTAAGAGATATTGGTCCGGTAAGCGTGCACCAATCGGCCGTCATTTCAATGCTAGGTTTCTGTGGTCTAAGGCCGCATTGTATGTGCTGTTTGAGGCCAATCAGCGTGAGCCACTAATTGTTTCCGAAAAACCGGATATCAGCAAAAAAACGATCGGGCTGTGGGACCGCGATGTTTGCGAGATCTTCATCGCCCCCGACACGAGCGAACCGCGAAAGTATTTTGAATTTGAGGTTGCTCCGACCGGCGAGTGGGTGGATGTCGCTTTGGATTCGACCAGGGTAGAACGTAAGTCAGATTGGGACTATAAGTCGGAGATGACCGTTTTGTCGGTCGGCCGTCGTAAAGAAAAGGTTGCGATGCTCATTAAGATACCCTGGACGGCCCTTGGTAAGACGCCTAAAGCGGGTGATGTTTGGCTGGGAAATATTTTTCGCTGTGTCGGCAAAGACCCGGACCGCGGTTATCTGGCATGGTCGCCGACAATGACAAAGAATCCTGATTTTCACGTGCCGGAGAAATTCGGCCGGTTTGTATTTGAAAAGTAAAAGATGTTATCGCCCCCCTTTGAGTGGGCAGGCTCTTATTGAATCACGACGAGTTTCTCGTAAACGATGAACGCACCGAGTCCGAGGCTGAAAACAGCCTGCGCAGAAGCGGATGCCTTTGTTTAGAATGTCGAAGCGGTCGGCGGTGAAATGGAATGGAAGGCCGATCAGAAAGCTCATCGCCATCATTCCGCCGATCGAGCCGATGCCGAAGATCAAAATGTAAAGCAAAGCTACGGCCGACGAGGTGATCGTTGGAAGGATCAACAGCATCAGGGCGGCGCTTCCGGCGAGTCCATGAACCATTCCGATCAATATAGAACGCGGGCTGAACCTGTGATGCGAGGTTTCGGGTTCCCCGCCGTGGGCATGAATGTGGATGTGCTCACGCGTTCCATGTTCATGCTTGTGTACGTGGGTTTTGCTTGCCGTAAATAGTTTACGAATGGCGTTGAGTCCGAGAAGGATCAGCATTCCTCCAACAACTGCCTCGAGCCGTGCCTCAACCGTTTCCGAGATCTGAACCTTCAGAAGGATAACAAAAGCACCAACGATGAATAGCGAGATCGTATGGCCAAGGCCCCAAAACCCGCCCACTATCGACGCCGTCAAAAGGCTTTTTTTCTCGCTGACGATAGTCGAAACGGCAGCTAGATGGTCGGCCTCGGTCGCATGCTGAAGACCGAGAGCAAAGCCGATCGCCAATACCGAAAATGTTGATATGTCCGGGGCTATTTCCATCGTACTGCTAAACACTCATACCACCATCTACCGCGATCGTTTGGCCGGTTATATAGCTCGACGCATCGGACGCAAGGAAGACCGTGATTCCCTTCAATTCGCCTTCGTATCCGACACGGGGAATGATGTTATTCTCCTGGATCGAGGTCTCGTAAATATCGATCACGGCATCCGCTAGCCGCGAATGAAAAAAACCCGGGGCGATTGCGTTGACTCGAATACCCTTTCGTCCCCAACTTGCCGCCAACTCTCTCGTCAAACCTATCAGTCCGGCCTTGCTTGCGACGTAACCGGCGTAAAACGGTCCGTTTGCGGACGATCTGATCCCTGCGATTGAAGCAATATTTATTATCGATCCGCTTCCTTGCTTCAGCATTTGGCGTCCGGCAGCCTGGGCAAACAGGAAACAGCCCGTCAGATTAACCTCAAGGACCTGTTTCCAACGTTCAAGGGGCATGTCTTCGGGCATTGCTCCCCATGAAATACCAGCGTTGTTTATCAAAATATCTACGCTGCCAAATTTGGCGACGGTCTCATCTACAACAGCCTGCACATCTTCAGGCCTGGCCACGTCGCATACTTTTCCGGCTGCATTAAAGTTATTCGCCAAAAATTCGTCAACGGTTTCATCAAGCCATTCCGCCCGGCGGGCACAAAGCATCAACTTCGCTCCGGCTTCGGCCAAACCGAGAGCCATTTCCTTGCCGATCCCTCGAGAACCGCCGGTGACTATTGCGGTTTTGCCCGTCAGATCGAAAAGGTCTCGAACATGTTTTCCCATAAGAAATTTATCCGCAGATGAACACAGATTAACACGGTTATCGGAATTATTCTCCCTGTCTTTTGCTCGCTGGCCAATCTCCCTTTAATTCTCACGGTTCGTTTGATTAAATATGTGTATGGCGAAAACACAGAAGGAACGCGCATTTTTGCGCGACCTTTACATTAACGAAGAATGGACGCGGCGTTTTACCGAATTGGTAGATAAACACTTTGTCGTAAAAGATGCGAAAAATTTGCTCTACATAAATTCGGGAACCGGCAACCACGCTTTTGAATTGAATGAAAAGATAGGAAAAAAGACAGCGATCTTTGCAGTCAGCGACGACGAGCACTTGCTGGTCATATCGAAGGACAAGGCGGCGGCGATAAAGTCGGAAGTCGATTTTTCAATGATCCCGTTCGACGACGATGCCTTCGATATCGTGTTGGCAGATGCAAGTTTTGTAAAACCGTCGGACATGGATGGGTTCATCCATGAAGCGGTCCGCGTAGCCAGAACGGAGGGGAAGGTTGCGTTCTTTCTTCCGTCCGCCGGAAGCTTTGGTGAAATATTCTCGCTGCTCTGGGAGATGCTCTTTGACGAAGGGCTCGGCGAATCCGGCAGGGAGATCGAAGCGATGATCGCTGAAATACCAACCATAAGCAGGTTGGAGGAAATAGCCGCACGGACCGGTTTAGTGAACGTCGAAGTCTCGAACGCAACTGAGATCTTTGAATTCGAGAACGGAGCTGAATTTATCGGTTCGCCGCTTGTTGCTGATTTTCTTTTGCCCCAATGGCTGAAAACGCTGAGCGAAAAAGAAAAAGGACAAGCCTTCAAAAAGCTTGCCCAGTTGATAGATGTCGAGGACGGAAATCTGACGTTCAGATTTTCTGTCAAGGCTACCCTGATCACTGGCCAGAAAGCCTGATCGAATGTCTAGCTCGTCTTGGCCTCTGTCCGGCGCCTCAGCTCTTCGGCAAGGGCATCATCGCTCAAAGCCGAAACTTGTGGGGCCGCGGGGCTTGAAAGTTGGGCGTTTTCGGCCTTTTCTTCTTCTTCAGCTTCACGCATGCCGTCCTTAAAGGCCTTGCGTGTTGCACCCAACGACTTTGCAAGCTGCGGTAGACGCGATGCTCCGAAAAGCAAAAACAGCACGGCTACGATCAATATGATCTCAGTTGTTCCGAAACTTCCCATAAATTTTCTCAACCAATATTTTGACGTTAATGCCAGGAAATGAGGCCTGGCTGCAGCAATAGACCTATTCTACCTTAATTGCGGCACGAATTCTAAACTTTTAAGAACCCGGCCGCCACTGCTATCGGTTCTAACCTTTTGTCTTAAACCGGTCCATTGCATCAACGAGGGCCGCTGTTATGCCTTTTTCCGAGACGGAATGGCCGGAATCGGGGACGACGATAAACTCGGCTTCGGGAAACGCCCGGTGCAGGTCCCAAGCCGACGTGATCGGGCAGACGACATCATACCGGCCCTGTACGATAACCGTCGGGATATGGCGGATCTTATCGACATTCTCGATCAGATAGTTTTCGGTCGGGAAAAACGAGCCGTTCATAAAATAATGGCACTCGATGCGGGCAAGCGACAATGCTTCGTGGGCACCTTCCCAGTGGTCCATCAGATCCTGATCGGGATACAGTTTCGACGTCGAACCTTCCCAGGTGCTCCACGCACGTGCGGCCGACAGGCGAACTTCCTCATCCTCACTGATCAGACGCTTGTGATATGCCGTAATAAAATCGCCGCGTTCCGCCTCCGGGATCTCGTCGCGGTAGCGTTCCCAGAAATCGGGGAAGATCTCGGATGCACCGTATTGATAGAACCACTGGAGCTCTTTCTTCCGCGTCAGGAAAATGCCGCGAAGTATAAGGCCCAGGCAACGGTCGGGATGCGTCACGCCATACGCAAGGCTCAGCGTGCTGCCCCACGAACCGCCGAAAACATGCCATTTCTCGATGCCGAATTTCTCGCGAAGGGCTTCGATATCGTTGATCAGGTCCCAGGTCGTATTTTCACGAAGGTCGGCGTGCGGCGTCGATCTGCCCGAGCCGCGTTGATCGAAAAGGACTACGTGATAGACCGCCGGGTCGAAGAACTGCCGGTACATCGGGATCAATCCGCCGCCCGGCCCGCCGTGGAGGAATACAACCGGAATTCCGTCGGGATTGCCCACACGTTCATAATAAATGTCGTGAATGTCCGAAACTTTCAACATGCCCGAATCAAAGGGCTCGATCTCTGGATAGAGAGTTTTCATATAAGGAAAATTGTCGCACCAAAGCTGAAATACCAGCAGCGTCCACAGTTCTTTATGATGCGAAGCGCTCCGGTTTCGTGTTCTTTCATCAGCTTCTGCACGTAATCCGCGTTGAACAGTCCCTGTTTGTTCAGCCGCTCGGGCGAGAGCATGTCGTGCATCAGCGGATTCAGGCGTCCTTTCAGCCATTCGGCGATCGGGATGCCGAAGCCTTTTTTGGGCCGGTGGAGGATGTCGTGCGGGAGCAGGTCTTTCATCGCTTCTTTCAGGATGACCTTGCCGCTTTTGCCTTTTAGTTTGTATTCGACCGGGATGGAGGCGGCGAACTGGCCGACTCGCGGGTCGAGGAACGGGGCACGCGTTTCGAGGCTGACGGCCATCGCGGCACGGTCGACTTTGGTCAGGATGTCCTCGGCCAGGTAGAAATTGATGTCGGCGTACTGCGTCTTTTCGATGATGTTCTTGGCGTCGGACGCGTCGACCAATTCGCGAACGCCGCGGTAGATGTCGGCTTCGGTTTGGGCGAGAACGTCTTTTGTGAAGAGCTTCTCGTGCTGCTCGACCGCGAACGAGCCGAACCAGCCGTGGTGCCGCGTTACGTCGTCGTGTTTGGCCGAGCGGACAAAGCGTTTCGCCTTGTAATCGAACGACATATTGTTGGTCGAAACCGGCAGGGCATTCACGACTGGTTCGATCAGGCCTGCTCGCGGAGAACGCCGGAATCGCGTTGTACTTAGCTGCGAGCGTGTGGGCGTAGTACATCGGATAGCCCGCGAAAAGTTCATCTCCGCCGTCGCCGCCGAGTGCGACCGTTACATGTTTTCTAACGAACTGGGCGAGCAGAAATGTCGGTATCAGCGAGCCGTCTGACATCGGCTCGTCCAGCCATTTGCCGATCTCGGAGATCAGATCGCCGGCGGTCGTTGCGGAGAGCTTGTCTTCGTAATGCTCGGTGTCGAGGTGCTTTGCGACTTTGCGTGCGTATTTCGATTCGTCAAAGGAATCTTCTTCGAAGCCGATCGAGAATGTTTTGACGCGTTCGGTCGCGTGCTGCGTTGCGAAAGCGGCGACGGTGGATGAATCGATCCCGCCGGAGAGCAGGATGCCGAGCGGCACGTCGGAGACGAGCCGCATGCGGACGGCATCTGACAATAAATCTCTCAACTCAACTGCCTTTCCGCTTAGCGTACTTTGCGTCTTTGCCGGAACGCGGACACTCGTGTTCGCCTCGCCGGTTCCTCCGGCGAGGCTGTCTTGACCGTTCTGAGACTCAAGGCCATTCGCGCTCGTTCGCGTCGAAGCGACGCTCATGCGGACAGGAGTGTCCGCACTCCAGCTCATATCCCAGTATCTTCGCGTCCGCACCTCGCCGTTTTCAACCGTTAGAACATGTGCGGCCGGGAGTTTGTGGATGCCTTTGTAGATGGACATCGGGGCCGGGACGTAATCGAAGGAGACGTAGTGGCGGAGGGCGTTGAGGTCGAGTTCGGGTTTGACCGACGGGTGAGCGAGGATCGCTTTTGGTTCGGAAGCCCAGATCAGCTTGCCGTCGAACACGCCGTAATACAGCGGCTTTTCGCCGAAGCGGTCGCGGGCGATGATGAGCTTTTTCTTTCGCGAATCCCACAGCGAAAAGGCGTACATGCCGTTTATGTGATCGATAAACGCATCGCCGAATTTCTGGTACAGGTGCGGCAATATCTCGGTATCGCTTTGCGTGACAAATTTGAATCCGTCCTTTTCCAGCTCGGCCCTGACCTCGCGATAGTTATACAGCTCGCCGTTCATCATCACGATGACCGACCTGTCTTCGCTGAACACCGGCTGGTCGCCCGTCTTCAGATCGATGATCGACAACCGCCGCATCCCCAACGCGACCGTCTCATCCGTCCACAACCCCTCGGAATCCGGCCCGCGATGCACGATAGTCTCACACATCGAGTGCAGCACGGACTCGGCGTTGTGGTTCGGTTTAGTTGTGTCCAGGTTGATCCAACCTGCTATTCCGCACATCAATCTGTACTCTAGAGCTAGTCGATTTCTATTCGAATTCCGCCATCAGTCCTGCACTGATATTCGTCCGTCTCGTCTTTCAGCTCCATAACGGGAATGTCGATCGACTGAAGACTCTAACCTCCTGGAATCACTTCATCGAAGTGAGTGCATAATGGGTAATCGATCCTTCGCGAAGTGCCTTAGACCTGACATAAACTGCGATAGTCTGCAATCGTCGCGCATCCGAAATACATCGTTGGCCTGTACCGCCTCAAACGTCGCAATACTTTCCACTTAGTCAGCATCCATCGAAGCCGATCTTCTCCCTCACAGCATATATCGCCTTATCCTGCGACTCGTGATAAGTCCGGACCGACAATTCCGCAAGCAAGCCCATCAGGAAAAACTGTACCGAGATCGCGAGCATCACTACGGTGATCACGGGCAGCGGCGTCAGGATGAATGATGTGCCGTAAAATTTCAGAACGATCGCCCAGATGCCGGAGATGAGCGACAGGAAGAACGCAATCATTCCGAAACTGCCGAAAACGTAGATCGGTTTGGTCTGGTACGACGCCATGAATTTTATGGTCATCAGATCGAAGATGACCTTGATGGTACGCGAGATGCCGTATTTTGACTTGCCCATCGTGCGGGCGTGGTGGTCGACGGGGATCTCGGTGACGCGGGCACCGGCCCAGCTTGCGTAGATCGGGATAAAGCGGTGCATCTCGCCGTAGAGCTTTACGTCCTGGATGACATCGCGGCGATAGGCTTTGAGCGAACAGCCGTAATCGTGCAGTTTAACGCCGCCGATCCAGGAGATGACGCGGTTGGCAATTTGCGACGGTATCTTTCGCGATATGAGCTTGTCCTGCCGGTTCTTTCGCCAGCCTGAAACGACGTCGTAGCCTTCGTCGAGCTTGTCAAGCAGACGCTTGATATCCGCCGGGTCGTTCTGGAGATCGGCGTCCATCGGGATAAGGATCTCGCCCTTGGCAGCATCGATGCCGGCGGACATTGCGGCCGTCTGTCCGTAGTTTCGTCGAAGCGAGATGACGCGGACGCGGTCGTCCTCGGCGGCGATCTCTTTCAATATCGACAGGCTATTGTCGGTCGAACCGTCATCAACAAAGATAACCTCCGCCGTCTTGCCCAAAGCGTCGAGAGCAGCCTTGATCTTGGCGTGCATTGGGCGAAGATTTTCTTCCTCATCCAGCACGGGCAGGAAAAGGGAAAGTTCCGGTGCGGCCAGCTTCTGTTTTGTTTCGGTCGAGTCCATTTTTGGGTTACAGCTACAAACCTAATAATTTAGAACTTTCAGACCGGAAAATACAGCCGTCGCCAATTTTGGCTCCATCCGGGCCCATCCCACGTGTCCCATGTCCCAGGCTTCCACTCGCGTATGACATTTGCCGGTTTCCAGGTAACTGTTCATACTGCATATCTTACGCCAATCCGTCTCAAATTCGGCTGTCCCACGGCGGGACACTTTTGGGACAGTCTTTTGGACACTTAAAGTATTGTGAACAAAACATTTGTGCGAAAGTGTCCCGGTGTCCCGCACATTTTGCTTGTTTCATCGTTCTGACATCAAGTCATAAATGAAACGCTAGGTATGGTAGATCAAATACCGCCGTCAGTCAAGAAAAATTGTTGTCGTCGTCCTGGATAGTGAATTAACCACATAGAAACATAGAACACATAGTAAAATACCCATGTGAACTAGTCCCTATGTGGTCAAGAATTTTATGAACAGACGCAAATTTCTGCAGCTTCCGGTTCTCGGTGTTCCCGTTCTGCTCGCCGGTAATGTTATCGGGCAAACCCGCAGGACGAGTTCAGCACTTAAGGTCAAGATGCCCGCCGTTGTTTCGACCTGGGACAGCGGCATTACGGCCAACAACGGCGCGTGGCCGATATTGCAGAAGGGCGGGCGGGCGTTGGACGCGGTGGAGGCGGCGGGGCGAGCGGCGGAGGACGAGCCGGGCTGCTGCGTGGGCTTGGCAGCGTGGCCGGACCGCGACGGGCGCGTGACGCTCGATTCGTGCATCATGGACGGTAACGGCGATATCGGTGCGGTGTCGTTTCTCGAACGCATCAAACATCCCGTTTCCGTCGCCCGCAAGGTGATGGAGACTACGCCGCATGTGCTGCTGTCGGGCGAGGGGGCACAGGCGTTTGCGGTCGCGAACGGGTTCCCGCTGGAATCCGGCGAACTGTCGAACGACGCCAAAAAGGAATGGAAGGAGTGGCTTGAGAAGTCGAAATACAAGCCGGAGATCAATATCGAGAACAGGCGGCCCGGCGGTGCGGTCTCGCAATTTCCGCCATACTTTTTTTCGGACGGAACGCCAAACCACGACACGATGGGCACTGTCGCTATCGACGCAAAAGGAGGCCTTTCGGGGATGGTCACGACCAGCGGAATGGCGTTCAAAATGCGCGGCCGAGTGGGCGATTCGCCTATAATTGGGGCCGGGCTGTTTGTCGATAACGAGGTCGGAGCGGCCACATCGTCCGGCGTCGGCGAAGAGGTCATCCGTATCTGCGGAACGCACACCGTCATCGAACAAATGCGAGCGGGCCGCTCACCCGAACAAGCCTGCCGCGAAGCCATCCGCCGTGTCGTCAAACGCGACCCCGCGAAAGCAAAGGAAATGCAGGTCGGGTTTTTGGCATTGTCGCGAAGAGGCGAAATAGGGGCGTTTGCGATAGTGAAGGGATTTACTTTTTCGGTGACGAATTCGCAGTATCCGCAGGGAAAAGTGTTCGAGGCGAAGAGCTGGTTTTAGGTAAGAGAAACAGGATGGACAGGATAAACAGGATTCCTGTCTGCTTTCTAACAACTGGAGCGAACAAATAAACATCACGATCACCCTTATCTTATCCTGCCTATCCTGTTAATCCTGTTTAATTCTTTTGCCCGAGTTGACATGAAAATGCAGATGTTTTGAATCCTGATACTCCCCAAGATTTGTCAGCACCCGGGCCGCTCTTTTTTCTTCTACTACCATAGCGGCGACCTGTTTTACTACGTCGAGCAGTTCGATAAGCAACGCATTGTCATCTATAGTCAGAAGCGAACTGACGTGTGTTTTCGGGATGACGACGATGTGCGTCTCCCAGAACGGGCGGGTGTGGTGATATGCGAGGACGTTTGCGGTCTCGGCCACTTTTTCGACCGGCGTTTTGCCGCTTAGGACTTCTTCGCAATAAAAATCTTCGATCATTCGATACCTTTTGCTGCGTTGATAATGCGTCCGCACGCTTTCGGCGGTCGCGACGCGGCGGGTGTATTCTGACGGAGCATCGTCGGAGCCCATCGCGACACTCTCGTTCCGAAACTCCATCTTGCTTGATACATCTTCGAACGCTGTGAAGTGAAATTCATTCGCACCGGTCACCGCAACGACCTGGGCCGCGTTGGCTTCATCAATGCTGCCGCAGGCGAGTATTCCGATGCGGCCCTCGGCTTGCCGGACCAGTTCCGCGATGAGCAGAGCTCCATCGACCGCGTTGGCCTGCTGCCCGGAGGTGAGGACGCGGGAAACGCCCAGTTCGATCAGCGTCTCCAACGCTGTACGCGGATCGCGGCAGACGTCGAATGCGCGGTGAAACGTGACCGACATCGGTTTTGCCAACGAGACGAGTTCGGCGGTGCGGGCCTCGTCGATCTCGCCGTCAGCCGTCAATAAACCAATAACTACACCGTCGGCACCGAGCGATTTGGCGGTTTCGATATCGAGCTTCATCGTCTCAAACTCGATCTCAGAATAAAGAAAATCGCCGCCGCGGGGGCGGATGATGACGTGAAGTTTGATATCGATAAGCCGGCGTGCGGTTTTGATCGAACCAAGGCTGGGCGTAGTGCCGCCTTCGAAAAGATTGTCGCAAAGTTCGACCCGATCGGCCCCGCCATGTTGGGCGGCAAGGGCGGATTCGGGTGAATCAACGCAGATCTCGATTTGGATACGGTCTTCCACTTAAAGTGATTCTAATGTCGGGGCGGTCAAAAAGAAAAGCCGCGTCCGAAAACGCGGCTCTCCAAAGGCTGTCGATCACGCCGATCATTAGTATCTTCGATAGAAATACCCATTGCGGTAATTCCAAGTTGAGAACGGCCGATGGAATCTGCGGCCGTTTTGATACCAATACCATCCGTACCGGTCGCGGTTTACATTTTGAACGTATTCACGCCGAGCATCCCGCAGATCTTCCTGATACTCTTTCACGGCCTTTCGCCGGTCGCCGTTCCGGATACGCCTGTTGTAGTCCTCTCGCGCGTCGCGCAGATCATCTCTATACTCGCGTTCCGCGTGTTGGCGACTTTGAGCATTGGCCGTCCCCGCGTTTACCAGGACCAACCCAAATACCATTGCCAATGAAATAATTCCAAACTTCAGAATGTTTCTCATAGTTTTATCTCCCTATTGATCTTTTTGCACGATCGTGTGCTTTTCATACACATGCTAGTTTTCGTGCACTATTGAGAACGCAAAGATTATGCCATTCCGGCTAATTTTGGCGGGATGTTTGGCTGGATCGTGACCCGGAGTTCCAAGCGAAACTTAAGAAATTAAAGCTTTTTGGCGACCAAAACGATCGAAACTCCAAACGGGAAATCGAAGTTCTTAAGCCAGAACCGTTCGGCACCAAATAGTTTGCCGAAGACTCCATTTAGTGCAGAAATGTTCACATTGTTCTCGGATTCCGGTTTGATTCCGGTCACTTTCATTAGAGTGCGTCCGCCAAGAATAGGAGCGAAAAACGTCCAGTTTGCGTACGTTGCACGCTCGACGGTGTATCCGGCTTTTTCCAAGCGTTCGACGATCTGTTTTCGAGTGTAGCGGATACGGTGATTGGAAATGTCGTCCTGAACGCCCCACAGCCACATAAAAGCGGGGACGAAGATCAAGGAATAACCGCCCGGTTTCGTGACGCGGTGCATTTCCTTAAGGCCGGCGATATCGTCGTCGAGGTGTTCGATCACATCCAGTGCGGTTGTTATGTCGAATGAGTTCGTCAGCATAGGGAAGTTTCTCGGCAAGCCCTTTTTGGACTTTAAGCCCTTTTCGGCGGCAGAATTCGAGTGCGTCGTCCGAGACATCGACTCCTTCGGCCGTACCGAACTGGGCAAGCATTTCGAGATTTGCACCGGTGCCACAACCGACATCGAGGATCGAGAGGTTTTGAGTCCTTCGAGTCGAGGAGTCTCTGAGGCGAGATCATCCGCAAAAAGCTCTCAAGGATGGCGCGGCGGCCGACGAACCACCAATGCGATCCCTCGACCTCATCCATGATGCCGTATGTGTGCTGCTCCATTTCCTGGGGTAATGCCGTACTCATTAGAAATAGTTTGCCACGAATTACACGAATTACACTAATAAGAACCAATGCGGAAACATTCGTGTTATTTGTGCAATTCGTGGCTGATCTATTTTTGGCGAAGGCCCAGCAATTCGCTGGCGCACGGGCCCGGTTGCCGTCCGGCGTAAGGCCGTAGCTTTCGCATAGGCGGCGATGGATGCCGTCGTCGCTGACAAAACAGGGGCTGACGTCGTCGTTGCGGCCGAGGATCATCAGGCCGAGGCCTTCGTCTATGATATTCGTCCTTGTTGATGCAAAGCATATAGTCGCCGGAGATCTTGTGTGCTTCAAGCTCGAGTTCGTAAAGCGTTGGATCGAAAAGACTTAGCGGATTTACGTCCGCATTCGAAAAACTCTCGATGGTTCGGGCAAAATCGTACGCGTGGCGGCCTTCGTGGACGAAGGTGCCTTCGCAGCCGCGCTGGCCGCCCGTGTCGATCGTCTCTTCCGCGATGGCAATATAGACCTCGCCAAGAGCTTCCCTGAGGCCCAGACGCCCGTCGGCGATCCTTTCATTCGTCTCGTCCGGATCGATCAGCCCGGTGATACCCGACGCATTTATTTCACTGACTGGCTTTACCTGAACGAGCATCTTCGACTTCACAATATGCGTCGCGATCTCCTTTTGCAGGCTGGTGCCGTGTGCGAGGATCGTGTCGAACGCATCCTCGACCGACTTCCTATATTTTTTTTCGATCCCCTTATCAAATTTCATTGCATTTGCCACCACCGATAAAATATATAGATTCATCGTTGCCGTTCATCCGACATTTCCAAACCCGCACCAGCTATTGCTATTGTGCCAATGATCTCAACATCCTTGGCGTTGATCTCGTTCCACCAATCCTCAAACTCCTGTTTTGAAATGTAAAACGCGGTCGGGGCGACCAGATGATCAAAGACAATATTGTGCTGCTCTCGCCAGCCGAAGATGCCGAGATGGTTCAGGTAGTCGTTGTAAAACAGATGCTTTGCGGCCCCTTTTGCGGCAATATTGGCCGGGCGGTAGACGAGTTTAGTTGTCAGAAAAAGACTGAGCGTCGGAAGTTTTGAAAGCTGATAAAGCATCGGCTGGCTCATCTTTGACGTAAAGCTTTCGCGGATCGGGTTTACATATTTCGTGATCCATTCGTTGTTCTCGGCCCCGTATATCCAGGCCGAAATATGGCCGCCTTGTCGGACCTTCGAAACCAGCGAGAGAAACGCCTTTTTTGGATCCGGGGTGTGATGCAGGACGCCAACGCTGAACGCATAGTCGAAAGCTTTCTTGAGCGGCAGTTTGAAGATGTCGCACTGAACAATGTGTGCGTTCGGCAGATCGCGGGTCAGACGCGAACGCGGATTCTACGCCGTCGCCCAAATCGATGCCAACGACCTCTTTTGCTCCCCATTCGGCGGCGAGCTTTGTGTGCCGGCCCTTGCCGCAACCGCCTTCGAGAACGACTTTATCTTTAAAGAATTCGGGCTTTACCGGCTGCAGCCATCCAAGGAACTGGTCGTTGTATTTTGGGTCTTCCTGCGTGAAATTTGTCCACTGCCAGCCGAAATTCTCAGCCGTCTCCGCCTTATCGGCCTCGATTTTCCCAAGATCGGCAAAACGCGGCACACCGCGGACGACCTTGTATTCGCGGTCGCATTTTTTGCATGTCAGCACGCCCTCGATTATTTCTTTGTCGTCATATTTGCTCGCATAAGCGAGCAAAATATCGCCGCCGCAGGTCGGGCACGCAAGCAGATCTAAAAGCCTTTCTTTCATAAAGTCAATTAGCCACGAATGTCACGAATTTACACGAAATGAAGAGAGATCCACATTCGTGATATCCGTGTAAATTGCGGCTAATTCATCCTCGACTTAAATTTCTCAAACTCGGCATACGGAAACGGCTGGCGCCAGTTGAATTCGAACTCATCCGTTTCGCGGTCATCATAAAGCTGTTCAAATGTTTCTGCGAATGCTGAGACGGTATCCGCTAACCGTCCCTGAGTGCGAATATACCAGTTCACGTTCCGCCGCGTCGCGTTCTTCCGTCGGGTACTGATAGATCTCGATCAGAAATCCCTCGCCATCACGAACAAACCGAAAATCGAACTCTTCAGGGTCGCGGTTCCATTTGAGCAAGATATTCGTTCTGCAGTCGATGCGGGATCGAGCAACTGCCGTCAATATCCGCACAAGCTCCGGCAAGGCAAGTTGCATGCGGAGCGTGGGCGGTAGTCGTGTGAAACTGGTTGACGCCGTCGTCAAAACCGATCGACATCCATCCGCACTGCGGGCTGTTAAAGCTGACTTCAAGTTTGCCTGCCATATTCCTCGAAATAGAAAGGCTATGGTAACTTTAAAGGAGAAAATTCCACAAACGAAGTTTTTTTGGTGGTATGGAGACTTTATTATGCGATCCTTGCCCGTCAAGATCCAATGTGCAGGTTATTTGTCAGCGATCTTTCAAGTAGCCGTTATCTGCTTTATGTGCGGCTCAACTTGGGTTTCAGATGTATCCGCGCAAAAAAAGAAGCCGGTAAAGAAGAAGCCAGCCGTTGCAACATCGATAGTTTCGGCGGATCCGGGCATTTGTATCCCGCCGGACACAAACTACGTTTCTGTTTTGCAAATAGACAACAACGGAAAGGCGACGCTAACCACCCAGTCAACTGACGGTTCTAAATTTCTTTTCGACGCCAATCAGCTGTCGTCTGCGAACGATGTCTTGACTGCGGCACTCAAACCAACGGTTACGGTCAAGGCTGACCCGAGCCTTAAGTTCGATCTGGTCGTCAAAATTCTCAAGGGGACAAGACAGGCCCTTGACCGTTGCTTTAATGTCGAAGCCTCAACCCGCGTCGACGACCCGTATGTCTATATTTATCCTGAGCCGAAGGAAGGGAACGACTTGCCAGTCTATCCAAATCCACTGTTATTGGTGGTGCATCTCGATAAGAATGCGGTTCTTACGCTGAACAATGAAAAACATGGTTCCTTAAACGACATTTCCCCACTACGAAACCGCTTGAAAGAGATATTCAAAGAGAGGGAAGACAACGGGGTCTTTCGAGAAGGTACAAACCTTGTCGAGAAAGAAGTGCGTGTGATGGCGGCAGGATCGGCGAAGTTTGGCGATGTGATCAAGATCGTCGATGCGCTCAAAGAAGCCGGAGCTTCGCCAGTGGGTTTGCAGATCGATGAGGCGCAAAATATGGTCGAAATGCGGCTGGAAACACTAGAAACAGCATTGCCCAAACCGAAGATACGAAAGCCATAGTTAATGAAACAGTACCAAGGACTTTTACGGCATATTCTGGATAGCGGCACCCGGCATCAAGACCGCACAGGGGTTGGCACGATCTCGGCATTCGGTTACCAAACACGCTTCGATCTGCGTGAGGGTTTTCCGATCGTCACAACGAAGCGGGTGCCGTTTCGTTGGGTCGCCGAGGAGCTTTTTTGGTTCCTGAGCGGGAGTACGAATGAAAAGGACCTGAATGCCCGCGGTGTGGATATTTGGGCCGAGTGGGCGACCGCCGAGCAGACCGCAAGGTTTCAACGTGATGAGGGCGATCTTGGGCCGGTCTATGGTTATTTATGGCGTTCGTTCGGCGGCGATTATCCGCAGATGAACGGTGTTGATCAGATCGCGCGGTTGATAAAAGGGATCCAAACGAATCCGAATTCGCGGCGTCTGATCGTGACCGGCTGGAACCCGGAAACATGTGACGATGTCGCCCTGCCGCCCTGCCATACGTTGTTTCAATTCAAGGTAGAAAACGGCAAGATTCTACACTGCCAGCTTTATCAACGAAGCGCCGATGCGTTCCTGGGCGTGCCTTTCAATATCAGCAGCTACGCGCTGCTAACGCATCTTGTTGCACATGTTTGCGGACTCGAGGTTGGCGAATTCATCCATACGTTCGGCGACCTGCACATCTATTCAAATCATCTCGAACAGGTTGAAGAGCTGCTGGGCCGCGAGCCTTTGCCGTTGCCGCAATTGGAGCTTGTGAATGCCGAAAATTTGAGAGGCCTGAATGGCTTGCTTGATTTCAAATTTGAGAATCTGAAATTGGAAAATTATCAGTCCTATAGCAAGATCGCCGCACCAGTAGCCGTTTGACCGGAAGTTATTTTTTCACGATCGAATACTGGATACGTCGATTGAAAAACCGCCCTTGTTCGGTATTGTTGTCGGCTCCGGGCCTTGGGCTCGTCGAACCGTAGCCCTTCGTCTGCAGAACCTCGCCTCGAACTCCGAACGTAATAAGTTTTGTCTTTACCGCATTCGCACGATTCTCGGAGAGCTTCTGGTTTGAGGCGTCGTCACCCTTGTTGTCCGTATGTCCGCCGATCTCGAGAACAACTTCGGGCTTAAGCCGTTTGATGTAGTCTGCCCCCTTCTTCAACGCGGCAAGTCGATCGTTCGGTATGTCGAATTTACCCGAATCGAAATTGATTATCAGGATGTTCAATGCATTTACAAGCTCTTCCTCTGTAAACGGATCGCCGAGGCCGTTAAGCGCGGTGTAGTAACAGCGCTCAGCCTTGTCAAATTCGCCCATTCCGATGTTCTTGCAATCCTCCGGAGCCACTTTGATCTCTTCGCAGCGGGCCACGATCGGTTCCGTTTTGACCCCCGCTTCACCTTTGATCTCCTGAGGTTTGCAATCGAAATTTGGGTGTACGATCTTGATCGTCCTGGTTCCCGGCGTAAGGCTTGGAAGCGTTATTGAACCATCTTCTTTTGTGTAACCTATCTGTTTGTCGTCGACCAGCACTCGGCTGCCCGGCGGAGCCAATTTCACGGTCGCTTCGAAGTACGTATCGCGGATCAAAAAGAAATAAACAAAAAGCAAAACCGCTATTGCGAACAGAAACATGCTCAACAGTCCGCCGGCGACCCAGACCCATCCGGGAATACCGCCCTGTTCCGCTTTTTCCTTTTTTTCCTGCTCAGCCTTTTCGGTGGGTGTCGGCGGAAGGTCCTGATATTTTGAGCGTTCGGCCTCGGGCAGCCGGAAGTACGGGGTCGTCTTGTCGTATCCGCCGCCCCCGCCAAAATCTTCAGGAGCAGAGCCCAGATCGGCCGCCGATACATTCACGTTCGCATTTGTCACGCCCCAGTCGCCGGATGGCGGCTGGGCGGGCTGCGAGCCGGGATAGAATGTCTTTCCGAAATCCTGATTCTCCGTATCTATTGGTTTTAGGTTAGTTACGGTCTTTCCCCAATCGTCGGCCGCGGGCTGTTTTGGAAAATTGTAGTTGGTTTTGTCCCAGTCGTTCTGCCCACCGCTGTCCGGAGCGACATTAATATTAGGCGTGGTCTTTGAAAAATCGTCGGGCGGCGGCGGGCCCGGTATTTTCTTATCTTCACTCACGGTCAACTAGCTCCTTGATCGGCGACGGGAAATAGGCACCCAGATTTGCGATATTATCACAAAATTCTGTTTTGCCGTTAAGCGCCGGCCCCGATGGTACGGCCGGCGAAGAACATTCGGTTATTTTACGTTTGGCGGTTGGGCATTCTTGGTGCGGAGGGTTATACCGTCGTCGGCGACAAGAAATACACGTCGGACATCATAAGTCGACGTGTTAACAGGCAGGTAAGACAAAAGGTAGCGGTTTCGGCGGAGCTCTTCGCAAATGAACTTTGCCGCTGGTTGGGCTTCGTCGATCGGAAATGTTTTCCCGCCGGTTCCTTCTGTTAGCTGGGTAATTACCGACCCGGCCTTGGGTGCGTCGCGACGGTAGGAACCACCCGTTCGATCCGGGATCTGAAGGGCATAAACGGTTATGTTCTGATATTGAAGTTCGGCAAGGATCTTGTCGAAAGGAGTGTTGCTGCCGCGGTCCAATCCGTCGCCGATGACAACAACAGCCGTCTTGCGGGTTCCGGGCATTAGGGGCAGCAGAATTTCGTTGACCGTGGAGTTTAGCGCGTCGAAGAGAAATGGATTTCCCTTTTTTCGAAAGGTCACGAGGGCCTTTTCCATTTTCTTGGCGTCATCGGTCCATTCCTGAACGATCTCGGCCTTTTCGTCGTAAGCGAGCACGAACAATTGGTCGCCGTCGAATATCTCGTAGGCAAACTCCATCGTTGCCTTTCTTAGTTTTTCAACGTCGGCCGGTAGCGTTTGAGAATTATCGACAAGCAATACTATTTTCGAAGGGGACGGATCGTAACTCAACCCCTTTATTCTCTGTTCAACCCCATTCTCGTATAGGTAAAAATTCTCAACCCTGAGCGGGTCGGTCTTGCTGTCGGTCCGCCATGCGGCCACGCTCAAAATGGAGCCCTCGAGGTCAGAGGCTCGAACACTGCGGCGCGATTGCGAAAACGCTTCAGTGCCCAGGATCAAAAGGCACAGGGTGGAAATCAGCAATCGAGCGGTCACAGTGTTCATCAATCTTTCTTCGCGGATGTATCAGTTTTCGACGCCGCGGGCGCATCACTTTTCGTGTTGGATGCAGCATCTGTCTTTGCAGTTGATTCGCCGGACGAAGTTTTTTCAGTTTTTTCGCTCGCCGAAGGTTTTTCGCCGGTGTCAGCCTTGTCCGCCGACGGGCTTTTCTTCCCTGCGTAGTCGGTCACATACCAGCCTGCTCCCTTAAATTGAAACCCGGAAAGCGATATTTGCTTTTCAAGCTTTCCGCCGCACTTTTCGCACTCGGTCAACGGATCTTCGGATATGGACTGTCGTTTTTCAATATGCGTTCCGCATTTCTGACATTGATACTCGTAAATAGGCATAAATTACAGGACAAAAAGATCTACTATGTTAATAAATGTATTCTAAACAAAATTCCTATCGATTTGCGGGCGTATTCACGGCTACCTCGATCGTATGTTCAGCGAGGAACCGCTCGGCGTCGATGGCGGCCATGCAGCCGGTGCCGGCGGCGGTGACGGCTTGGCGGTAGTACGAATCCTGGGCGTCTCCGCAGGCGAAAACGCCTTCGATATTCGTCCGCATCGTCTTGCCTTCCGTGATCAGGTACCCGACATCGTCCATATCAAGTTTTCCTTTGAACAAGTCTGTATTCGGTTTGTGGCCGATCGCGATAAATACCCCTTGCGTCGGGAATGTCGTTGTCTCGTTCGTTTTGTTGTTATAAAGCACTACGCTTTCGACGCCGGTCTCTTTTGAGCCGTGGATCTCCTTCACGTCCGTATTCCAAAGCACATCTATCTTCTCATGCGCGAGCACGCGTTCCTGCATTATCTTCGATGCACGGAACTCGTCGCGGCGGTGAATAACCGTCACCTTTGACCCAAATTTTGTCAGGAATAGGGCTTCTTCCATCGCCGTATCCCCGCCTCCGACAACCACGATCGGCTTATCGCGAAAAAAGAAGCCGTCGCAGGTTGCACAGGCCGAGACGCCATTGCCGCCAAGACCTTCAGGTACCGGCGCTTCACCCGGAATGCCCAGCCATTTTGCCGATGCGCCGGTCGAGATGATCAGCGTATCGGCCTTAATAATCGTGGTTATCTCGTCGCTGTCGGCGCTTTCCTTGCCATAAAGTTTGAACGGGCGCTCGGAAAGATCGACCTCGTCTATCCACAGATCCATAAACTCGGTGCCGAATCGCAAAGCTTGTTCGCGAAACTCATCCATCAGGATCGGGCCCATTATTCCCATCTTGAAGCCAGGGTAATTTTCGACATCCGTCGTGATCGTTAACTGGCCGCCGGGCTGCGGGCCGTCAACGACGACCGGTGCAAGCTGTGCCCTGGCGGCATAAATGGCGGCTGTCAAACCGGCCGGTCCGGAACCTAGAATTACTACTTTATGTTCGACCGTTTTCTGGGGCATATCTATATTCGCGTCTCTCCGCGTAAAACAAATTTGAAATAGTTGCTATGTATATAGTATAACTATCGAGCGCTTAGTTAGTCGAGGCACCTTACAATTAGTTGTAAATATCTATTGCAGCAGCGGCACGGTGTATTCCCGTTTACCGTCCCGAACGCTATAGATGTTTGTAAAGTGTTCGTGTTAAACTGTTTTCGTTAAACGGCATTTTTAGATACGAGCATAAATGTTGACTTCTATGCAGCCTCAGTACGAGGAAAAACGCTTTGCTCTGCGAATGGCTCTGCGGCTCCCGATAGTAGTCTCGGGACGTGCAGATGACGGTGCCGCATGGAGCGAACCGACCGAAACCGACGATATCTCAACACTTGGGGCATTATTCCAACTGAACCAGAAGATAGCTTCCGGAGATACGCTCTATATCCGCTCGCACAGGCCCGACGGGGTTCCGGTCGAGGTCAAGGCCCAGGTCGTCCGGCTTTCGGCCGCGAGCCACGGCACATCGCGCGTCGGCGTTTCGATCGTCGAGCAAAAAGAAAGCTGGCTCAGGCTCTTTGTTGCGTGGATAGCCGATGACAACGTAGCCGATGGAGTCGACGAGTAGAACAGACTGTCAGTCTGTTCTTCTTCGCTCTTAAATTTTTCATCTCAAAAACGACAGGCTAACTGCCTGTCGTACATTTTTATGTCCAATTACGAAACGATAACTGTCGAGAAGCGTGGCAAGGTAGCGATCCTTACCATCAACCGGCCCGATAAGCTTAATGCCTTGAGCAGCAAGGTGCATATCGAAGGCGTTGCGGCTCTGGACGATCTGCGAAAGGATGACAGCGTCCGCGTGCTGGTTATTACCGGAGCGGGCGAAAAATCGTTTATCGCCGGGGCCGACATCAGCGAATTCGAGGGCAAGACGCCGGTGACGCAGCGGGCGACGTTTCAGGAAAAGACCTTTTTTAATTCTATAGACACTTTTCCAAAACCGGTCATCGCGATGGTCAACGGCTTCTGCCTTGGCGGCGGAAACGAACTGGCTCTCGCGTGCGATCTCCGAATCTGCAGCGAGAACGCCAGGTTTTCGCAGCCGGAGATAAATCTTGGGATCATTCCCGGCGGCGGCGGTACGCAGCGTCTTACCCGGCTGATCGGCGAAGGGCGTTCGATGGAGATCGTCCTGACCGGCGATATGATCGACGCCGAAACTGCACATCGCTTTGGTTTGGTAAATCATGTTTACCCCATCGCCGAGCTCGAATCAAAGACCCTGGAGTTGGCAGCGAAGATCGCGGAAAAGGCCCCGATCGCACTTCAGCTCGCAAAGGAAGCGGTAAAATTTGCGTCACGTTCGAATCTGGACGAAGGCCTCCGCCGCGAGGTCGATCTGTTTGCGATCTGTTTTTCGACCGAAGACAAACAGGAAGGCGTTTCGGCATTTCTGGAAAAACGAAAACCGGAATTCAAAGGCAAATAGGGATGTGTTGCTTGACGCTCTGCCGCGATTTCGCTAAATTCAAAGATTGCCGCCTCACCCGGCATTGACAAAATGGGGACGTAGCTCAGCTGGGAGAGCGCTGCAATGGCATTGCAGAGGTCAGGGGTTCGATCCCCCTCGTCTCCACCATTTTCCAAACTCAAGTAGAAATAACGTGGCCGCCCTTCGCGGCCTCTTTTCTTTGCCCTCTTGTTCAATGACGCGCTCAGGTCGGCCGATCGCACAAATTGCATGCCCATTTTTTGTTTCGTTTCACAACGCGTGCCCCATTTTGTTTCATGTGAAACAAACTGAAACAACCCGACCTTTCGCGTCGAAGCCAGTAAACATCGGCATCTTGCACGTCACACATTGGTGTTTCTGAGTTCCGGATGACAGAGAATCTTGTTTCATCGTGTTTCACGGACCTGTTTTTCAAAGATCATTCCGGAAGGCGAGGGCACACGAGTCGATCCGCGCACAAATACCGTCCGCGAGAATTATCGCCCCTACTTTTTTGTTTGGAAATATCAGATCGCGCGAAATATGCTGGATGGAACGATTTGGATGATTCGCACGATTTGCATGACTTCGATGCTCAACTTGGGTCGAAAGGACCGGATACGTTTCGAGTAATGCAGTCAAAGTTTTCGAAACGTCAGTCCGCAGGGGGCCGTCTAACGAAGCCAGCACTCGATAGGGAAAAGAGCACAGCGGGTAAGCTCCGTGGTCGTGGACACCTGGGCGACCAACGAATTCACAGGAGGCCGTAATTTATGAATCTTTGGTATATCGCAATTGGCTTGGACGGTGATTCACTTGGTTTGGAAAGTAAACGACCTAGAGTAATGTACTGTTCCGAATTCGTTTATCGTACAAGGTTCATCAGCAATTACCTTTCCAGGCAGATCAGAAAGGCCAGGTTTAAAACCGATGGAACTTTTAGAATGATTTCCGTTCAACTAGGAACCATGCTGAAAGAACCTGAGATCATTTTAGGTGACGTTTTAGAAATTGGCTTGCTCTTCGACCAAAAAAGATATGAGCAAATAAAGGGTACAGAGGACTGCGAATACTACCTGGAAATGTTTGAAGAGGGATTTCATAAGGCGGTTGAATTCAAGAAGATTCCGTTGGAAACTCTTTTAAATCTGATCGACGAATTCAGGAATGATGGCTGCAAAAACGAGTGGCTTCACAAAAAGAAGCGATTCAAGGAGTTTGATATTGGGGTCGAGCTGAAGTGTTATTTCACTACCTTAGACTTCAACCTGATTGCGACTGTCAAAAGAATCTCTACCAAAGAAGAATTGTGCTCCGGTGTAGTCTTAAAGACCGACCCTGATGAAATTCACTTCGACCACATGTTCAATGATATTTTGGTTGATGAAAAAAATATTACAATAACGGACTTCCTCGATAAGCCTCGGATCTTGATCGATATGACGAAGGCGTTGAATAAAGAACTGGCCGTCAAGATTCTAGCCGACGAAATTGATGATTGATTGTCAAGATAGCTTATTATTCATTTTGTAAAACGCCTACGGCAAAATGGTCGAGGTGACGCAGGGGGCGGAGAAGCGTTGGTTTAAATACGACTCGCTCGGACGGCTTCTTAGGGTCCAGCAGCCGGAACAGGAGATCAACACTAGCCTAGCAACAACTGGCAATCCCGATAACAATAGCTGGACGGCCGGGTTTGTTTACGACGTTCTTGGAAATGTTATCCGTGCGACGGATGCCAATGGCGTCAATATCATCAACGAATATGACAAGGCTGGCCGTGTTACCAAGCGTTGCTACACCAAGCCGAACATCACCTTGGCGTCAAGCGTCGTTCTGTGCAGCGAGATCCCGCCCAACGACCGCAGCGCGGACACCTCAACAGTCGAGAACTTCTACGACGGCAAGGGCCTCGATTCATTGCAAACACCGCATAATTTCGCAAAGGGCAAACTGACAAAAGTAAAAAACGGTGTTTCGCAGACCCGATACATCGAATTCGACAACCTCGGGCGGTTGGAGGCGATGGAGCAGCGAACGACAGTCGGCACGGAAACCGTTGCAGACGCCACGCCGCGTGTCTCTAAATACACCTACAATTTCTCGGGTGCTTTGATCGAAGAAGAATACCCAAGCGGGAGAAAGGTTAAGAACGAATTCGAACCAGATGGCGATCTCCTTCGCGTAACGAGCAAGAAGGCCGGATCGCAGATTCATACGCCCTATGTTTCGAATTTCTCGTAGACCGCATCGGGCGGGATTTCTCAAATGCGGCTTGGAAATGGCAAATGGGAAACGGCGAAGTTTAATTCACGGTTGCAGGTTTATGAACTCGGTTTAGGAAACTCGGCGACAAATGCGGGCCTTTGGAAGGTCAACTACGAATACGGTGAACTGGAAACCAATGGAACCGTCGATGCGACAAAAAACACCGGCAACATCGGTAAACAGACCCTTACTATTCCCGGCGCGACCTTTGTTCAGAACTACAAATACGATTCGCTTTACCGTTTAACAGAAGCTGTCGAACCGAGCGGAGGCGCCACCTCGAATTGGAGTCAGACCTTCATTTACGACCGGTACGGAAATCGTACTTCGTTCTCTCAAACCATCGGTGCACACCGATCGGCCGGTATTTCTATGACGGAGAGGGCGGCGTGTCAAAAAGGTAACGAATACTGAAACGACGATTTTCGTATATTCCGCCGGAAAGCTGATCGCGGAATACTCGACGCAGCTTGCGGCACAGCCTTCGACAAACTACACAACCACCGACCACCTCGGCACGCCGCGCATAATCACCGACGAACTCGGCCATGTAAAAGCCCGCCGCGACTTCATGCCGTTCGGCGAAGAACTCTCCACCGGCAGCGCCCGCTCCGCAAACGCAGAATACAGCGGCAACACGGACGAAGTGCGCCAAAAATTCACCGGCTATCAAAAGGACAACGAAACCAGCCTGGATTTCGCCGAGGCTAGGATGTACGAGAACCGTTTCGGCAGATTCACCGCTGTTGATCCATTGCTTGCGTCTGGAAGGTCAGCCAATCCGCAAAGCTTTAACAGGTTTGTGTACGTCGGAAACAACCCGATGATTAGAACCGACCGTTACGGCCTAGATTGGTATGAACAAATTGTGAACGGCGTCACCTCGTATCGTTGGTCGGCCGACAATAAGGTATTTGATGATGGCTCGACGATCGATGGCTGGACCGCGGTATCTTTCGGGTCGTTTGGGGATAAAGTTTACTATCAAGGATGCACGGACGGAGAGTGTGGTTCAAAAAAAGGAGCCGTCCTATACAAAGCTGGTGGCTGGGATTGGACTGACAGTTTTTCGTATGACTGGAAGATGTATAAGGAAAGCACCATTCGTGACTTTCGGAAGTTTGATCCAATTGCCGCGACAAAACATGACTGGAATTACTTTTGGTCCGACCCTCTTGGAGAAAGAGGGCTTGGAAATCCCGGGTTGGCTTTCGTTACCGGAGGAGCTGACACAAGAGTTGCAAATATTTAGAGGATTCAAGTTTGCGGCTGCCGCAGAAACTGCCTCCAATGTTATAGAAAATGGCGGAACTGGGTATCGTTCTTTCACAGCCTTTAAACGGGCTATGGGCCCAGCCGGCGAGGGGCACGCATGGCATCACGTAGTGGAACAAACGCGCGGGAATATTGCTCAGTTTGGAGAACAGGCGATTCATAATACAAGAAATCTTATAAGCTTGCCGAATGGTGCTGGTTCACTTCATGCAAGGGTTTCAGCATACTATTCATCAATCAGACCCTTTACGGATGGGGTCAAGCGTCAGGAAATGGCTCTCGACCAAAAGCTTTCAGGAACAGTATGATTTTGGCATTAAGACGCTTAAGGAACTTGGTTGGACACCATGACAAAAATTAAGGACATTGATACGGCTTTGAACCAATTTGAAGTGGCTGCAATGACGCATGCCGAAGCCACGGAAAATGGCGACTACAAAACAGCGAACAAAAGCTACGCGGCAATTGCCAAAGCGATTGCTTTTCTTAAGCAGAAGGGAGAACTTCGGGTCTTATCGAGGTTTTTAGACCATTCGTCAGCAAGTGTTCAAGTATGGACGGCAATGTTTCTTTTGCCGATATACGAAAACGACGCGGTTAGAGTTCTGACTGATGTTGCGAAAGGCACGGGAATCCTTTCCTTCGATGCAAAAAACACCCTTAGTGAATGGCGAAAAGGAAATTTAAGACATTAAGCGGAGTTTCCCCTTGACGGGGAATTGCGGGTTAAAGCTCAACGGCCCACGGAAGCGGCGAATTTTAATGTGCGAAAAAACTCAGGGTCAGGCCTTCGATTTGTGCGATTCCATTTGCCTTCTTCCTTCCAAATCATTCCTTTCATCCAAATCGTTCGGATCGTTCCTAGCTTCCAAACCGCTATTTGCCCGATAGAGGTCTTCGTTTAAGTTTGAGACTGGTGTTTTATGGAGAAGCCCGGAACGAACGAGCCGAAGCCTGCTTTAGATCATTTCTTCTGGCACAACGGAAAGAACTTCCCGGAGCGCGAGGTATGTTACGAAAAATTACTCTTCAGCCCCTTCAAAAAAGTTTGCATTCTAGCGGTAACGGTATACACTTACGGTACACACTTTATTGAGTTGCCGCGTTCCGCGGTGCCGGAGGGAAAAAATCGAAGTTAGAGCCCGGATGCGGCAATTTAGCGCGCCCGTGTTGCGGAATTTGTAACGCCGAAAATATACGCGATATAACGGTATTTTTTTCACAACGATGATGCGGGCGGGTTCAATTGAAATATTTTACGCAAAAGCCGGTTGTCGGATACGTCGAAGGTTTAATACAAGACCGATGGCGCAGAATGGCTTTGACGACGATAGGCTTAAGGCGATTTTTATCAGGGACGGCACCACTCCCAGGTTGGCGGTGGTGAGCGGGTAACCGGGAAGTGACCGGCTCTAGGCAGATAGAGTTGAATCCAATACGGGACTCGTGAAATTTCTTTATTTCGGATATTCGGAAAAACAAGTCTAATAGCGCTTTTATCGGGAGGTAGTCAAATCAATGGAAGGTTATGAGGCCGATTCAGGTTTTGCCAGGCGCAGCGCACAGGTCGAGATAACAAGCCTTGCTCCTGAATACCGTATTGACGAAGTGATAAGAAATACTTACGAAACTTTTGGGTTAGACCAGCTCGAAACCATTCGAAGCATCCCGTCCAAGATGTTAGTGGGCGGACTATCGAATGCGATGCTGAACAAGATCCGGCCTCTGCTGAAGATCACGCTTCTTTCGAAGGACGATTTTCTCTACCAGCAGGACGACCGGGTCGACTTTGTCTATTTTCCCGAAACGGCGGTGATCTCGGAGTTTCAAATGCTGGCCGATGGACGCACGATCGAGGTCGCGGTTACCGGAACCGAGGGCGCTGTTGGGATCTCATCTGTTTGGAGCACGTCTCCGGCGGTGAACTGCGCACAAGTTTGCGTCGGCGGGACCGCTTATAAGATCGAGACCGATGTTCTGGAAAGGGAGCTTACATATAGTAAGCCGCTGCAGCGGTGGCTGCACAATCAGATCAACTCTTATATTAAACAGATCTCCCAAAAGGTAATTTGCAACACTCACCACGCGGTCGAAGAACGATTTTGCACGTGGCTATTGATGCTCCAGGACCGAAGCAAGAAGGACAGGTTTAACCTCACGCAGGAATATATCGCCGGTGTTCTTGGGGTTTACAGGCCCAGCGTAACTTGCATGGCCAAATCGCTGCGAGAAAAGAATGTGATCGATTATGTTCGCGGCCAGATATTTATCTCGGATCGCCAGAAACTAAAGAAAATGTCTTGTGCGTGTTACACGGAGCTTCCGTCGAACGGAAGCGTTTAACCGATAATATATTTGACCCACACGCAAAAACTGGTGCCACCTTTTAGGTCGGCACCAGTTTTTTATTCACGCTTTTTTAGAGAAATTGAAAAAAACACTTGACGCTCGATGAAAAACGGTGTAATATGTCAAATGTTCTAACAAATTCCAAGCGGAACGCAACTTCAAGACTTTTTGACGGCGGCCTGACGGGCTCCCGTGTTGGTTTTTATTGACTTATAACAGGTCAGATCTTAAAGGCCATATTCTTTTTGTTAGATTCTTTAACATAAACATGCGAAAGATAAATCCGAACGATTTTACTCTTGCAACGCGGGGAACCTCTCGCGAGATAAATCGGCAGATCGCATTGACGCTGATCCGTACACACCAGCCCGTCTCAAGAGCCGATCTTGCGCGGTTGATGGAAACCAATCGAGCGAACATCACATTTTTGGTCAATGAGCTATTAGAAGAAGAACTTGTACGCGAAGGAGCGCAGGGAAATCAAAAGGTTCGCGGACGAAAGCCTACATTTTTATATCTCAATTCTCAAGACAGCCGAGCCGTTGCTGTCGATATTCGTGCGTCCAGGACTTACATGATGGTCACGGATTCAATTGGCAAGCAGACGCGCGAGATTATCAGTTTCCCAACTAATTTCGACCCCGAAAAGTTTGTTGAAACGCTAAGTTCTCAAATACGAAAAGCTCTCGGCAGCGATGCGGAGATGTCGGGTTGCGACGGGATCGGCATCGTAATTCCCGGCATGCTCGACCGTCGAACGGGCGTTGTGCTCCATGCTCCGACGCTCCGTTGGCGAAATGTGAATTTGCTTGAGCCTTTGGAGCGTGAGTTCCCCGGAGTTCCGATACACCTGGAGAATTCGGGAAAGGCGTGTGCTCTTTCGCAGATCTGGTCGACGCGCGGGGATGGTTCGAATCTTAATGACATTGTTTTTGTCAGCGTTTCGGACGGCGTCGGCGTCGGGATCGTACTGAACGGCGAACTGGTTCGCGGCAAGCACAACACGGCGGGTGAATTCGGCCATGTGCCGTTGAGCATTGACGGCCCGCCTTGCTCATGCGGGGCCAACGGCTGCTGGGAAGCCTATATTTCAAATCCGGCAACGTTGTCGCGATATTTCGGGCGCAGCGTGGATGTCCGCCAGCCGCAATCGCTCGACGTCGCTGAGTTTACTATCGAGGACCTGATCGCCCGGGCCCGCAGCAACGACAGCAAGGCCCTGACCGCACTCCACTCGACGGCGCGGTATTTAGGGTTGGGACTTGCTTCGATAGTCAACGCCATTGACCCGTCGCGGGTATATATCGGCGGCGAAATTACCGAGGCCTGGGACCTGATCGAGCCCCAGGTTCGCGAAGCGATCAAAGAAAGAACCTTGACCGGAGACTTGGCGATGCTCAGATAAGGATCGTTCCGGCAGTGGAGTATCCGAGACTTCGCGGTGCGGTCGCTTTGGTCACAGCTCCCGCGTTCGCGGCTCCCAAGGTCGCGTGAACACGGGTTGCCGCCGGGTGGCGAACATTGTCAAACTAAAGCCACGGCGGATTGGTAATACCAATTTCTTGGCGAGCGGATCTAGAAGTGATTTATTAGGAATTTAGGCTCTAACATCTGTACGGAGGATATCGGAAATGAAAAAGTTAAGCGAAGTTTTTGCTATGTCAAAAACGCTAAGCCGAACGCGTGGGTTGGTATTATTTTTCTTTATGGCGATTACGCTCGCGATTCCAGTGGCTGCCCAGATAACTACCGCCACGATAGTCGGTACCATTTCTGACCCGGGCGGAGCTCAGGTGCCCTCGGCGAGCGTTACTGCGCGAAACATCGATACCGGGCTTAAACGCACCGTGGTTTCGGGCGAAGATGGAAGTTATCGGCTTGAATTTCTGCCGGTGGGCAACTATGTGGTTGAGGTCACGCCAACCGGCGGCTTCAAAAGGGCTTACCGCGACGCGATCGTTTTGCGTGTAAACGACACCGCCCGCGTGGATATTGCCCTTGAGGTCGGAACGGTCGATGAACAGGTGACGGTTACTACCGCTCCGCCGGAAATTAACACCAGCACGGCTGAGCTTGGCCGGACCATCCAGTCAAGGGAGATCGAAAATCTTCCGCTCGTCGAGCGCAACGTCTACACGCTGCTGGATCTGACCCCGGGCGTGCAATCGAACAACAACGGCGTTGCAACGGCATCCTCAGGTACGAACACGCTCATCCTCGGATTCCCCGAGCAGAGAACTCTGATCAACGGCGGTACCGACGGAGGCACGGGATCGGTGAATTACTACTTGGACGGCGGCACCAACATGACCAACCTCCGCAACACTGGCAACATACTGCCGAACCCCGATGCGATCCAGGAATTCAGGGTTCAGACCAACAGCTACAATGCAGAGTATGGCCGTTTCGCAAGCGGCGTTATCAACGTGCTCACCAAATCCGGCACGAACCAGTTTCACGGTTCGCTCTATGAGTTCGTCCGCAATGACGCATTCAACGCGAATGAGTGGGGCGCCACCGTTGAAAAAGCTCCCTATCGGCGCAATCAGTTCGGCGCGACGATCGGCGGCCCGATCAGGACGGATAAGACTTTTTTCTTCGCTTCCTATTCAGGGCTTCGTCAGACCACAAGCTCCTTCCTGAACGGTGCTATCGTGCCGACGGCCTTAGAGCGCATCGGTGATTTCAGAGCACCTGGAAGCGGTGCTCGACCAAGGGATCCCGCAACCGGGACTACCCTCGCCAATGCTGCGGTTTTTTCCTGCCTTGGTGTCCCGAACGTGATCTGTCCTAACCGCATCGATCCGGTTGCGGCGAAGATCCTCAATGACTTCATCCCGCTTCCCAACACTTTAAATCCAGCCACCGGGCGGTTAGAAATGTGGCAGGGCAATGTTCCCAGCCCATATGACACAAACGAGTTCTTAGCAAAGGTTGACCATCAGCTTAACGAACCGCACCGCTTGACGTTTACGTACTTTACGACCGCGGGCAGTAACACACTTGCCGCGGGAACCGGAAACCTGCCGTGGGCGAGCCAACAGTTCAAATGGCGGCAGCATAACGTAAACATAAGCGATGTTTGGATCATCGGACCCGACAAGATCAATCAGATCTGGGCGACATACAGCCGTAATTTTGGCGGCCGTTTAAATCTTCCGGCAACCTCACTGCGGGATCTGGGCTCGGCGTTTACTCCGCAAGGGGCTCCGTCGCTGCCCCAGATCACGGTAACGGGCTGGTTCACATTGACAAACTCTATTGGCGGGCCTGTCGCGGGAACCAATTTCTACTCGATTCGCGATGTCTTCAGTTGGAATGTCGGCCGCCATTCACTCAAAGTGGGCGGAGAAGTTTCGCTCAACAAGGACATACAGGATACGCTGCTCAACAACTACGGGGTTTTTACTTTCAACAACACCTCTACGGGGAACGGATTTGCGGATTTCCTGATCGGAATTCCAAGTGGGGTGACGCAGGACGCGCCGGTCACAGCCTACACCAACACATGGTACACGGCACTCTTTGTGCAGGATGATTTCCGCGTGCACCCGCGTGTAACTCTTAATCTCGGCCTGCGCTGGGACGTGCAAACGCCACCCACCGACCCGCTGAACAGAGTCGTGAATTACGTGCCTGGTCAGAGATCTACGGTCAATCCGATCGCTCCGGTCGGAGCTCTATTCTACGGCGACCCGGGCGTTGAGCGGGGCGGCATTCCGGTGGATTACGATCATATTTCGCCGCGTTTCGGCATCGCCTGGGACCCGTTCGGCAACGGTAAGACCTCGGTCCGGGCCGCCGCGGGGATATTCTATGGCAGCATCTCGGGGAATGAGTGGAACACGATGACCAACTTCCAGCCGTTTTCCACCCGACTGAACTTTGCTGGCAGCAACCTCAATCGACGGGCAGACCCGGTCACACTCCTGCCGCTGGGAGCATCGCTTCGCAACCCGTATAACGCCTTCCCTGGCGGAAATCCGTTCCCTTACAACGGATCGTTCACAAATGGCGGCGGCCTGTTCGCGGTAGCGCAAGACTTCAAATGGCCTCGAACCTTTCAGACGAATGTCTCGGTACAGCGCCAAATTACGAAGGACCTGACCGTTGGGGCCGCCTACGTTGGAAGTATAGCCAGCAATCTGCCCTTCGGACGCGACGTAAACTACCCTGTTGTGACCCCAACTGCCTCCCTAACCAACATTCTGGCGCGGCGGCCAAATCCGGCGTTCGGAGCCGTTCTCGTCCTCGATTCGGACCAGGACGCCTCTTACCACGGAATGCAGCTCACCACCGCGGGGCGTTTTAGCGAATACCTCACATTTAACGCCTTTTATACTTTTAGCAAGACGCTTAGCAGCGTGCAGCTTCACAACAACACAACACAAGGCCTGGCACAGAACTACAGCAGGCTTGAATTGGACAACGGGCGCGCCGATACGGACCAGCGTCAGGTATTCAGCTTAAGCATGAATTTCCGACCGGACTTTTACAAAGGCGATAATCGGTTCGGGAAGACAATTATCAACGGCTGGAGCCTGTCGCCGATCGTCAGGCTTCGCAGCGGAAGGCCGTTCACGGTTACGAACGGCGCCGTCGATGCGAACCTTGACGGAAATACAAATGACCGCGCACAACTGATCGGTGATCCGTTTATTGACAATCCAACGGCTGACATGTGGTTCAACATTGCGGCATTCGCCCGAAACCTTGCCGTTACCGGCGTTGCGACGGAAGGCAATTCGGCCCGTAACCTGCTGACCGGCCCTGGTTACAAGGCCGTCGACCTTGCGCTATCCCGTGACTTCCGGTTCGGCGAGCGTTTCAAGCTTCGGCTTCGAGCCGAGGGCACGAATATCTTCAACCTCGTCAATTACGACCAGCCCGTTGCCGCAGCGCCCGCTAACCCCGCGTCGCCGGGCAATTTCGGTCGAATAACGGGTGCGGGTCCGATGAGAAAGCTCCAGTTCGGTGCTCGTTTTACCTTCTGATCGTCGACGCACGGAACGATTAACTTGGTTTCCGTAACGGGTTCAGATAAAAATAGAGTTCGTCTGAGCGGAGGTTCAAACTTTTACGAACTCTATTTTTACCTCTCGCGAGAAAGTAATGACCTTATTTGCAAGAAAATTGCTTGTCTTTTCTCAAATACTGATCCTGTTCCTCGCGGGCGGGATCGATTCCGCTGCTATCAGCAGCTTTGCCCAGGCCGGTTCAAATCGGCCGACGGTTTCAAGCGCCGCATTACATTCCGAGGTCAAGGGCTTTCTGGCTAAGGAGATCGCCGCACATTTCGGCGACATTAAAACGCTGAGTCCGCCTCCGGAGCGGGTGTTCAATGCTCTGACCGTCGGTGAGTTTTCATGGGGAAGTTTTGCCCGTGCTTTGGCGGCACAAGCCGATCTCGGCGGCAACAGGACGATCGCCGGCAAGGACACGGCGCGGGCGATCGCGGAAATGGGGCTGATCGAATCACGACAGGGTGGGAAGGCTTTTGCCGCAGCTTTATTCGACGCTTGCCTTGCGACATTACGGTAAGGACCTGGGCAAGAATCCGGTATGGCAAAGCATGAACGAAAGCGAGAGGAAAGAGTGGCATTCGCTGCTCGATCCGACACGTTTTTACGATGCGAAGAAGCGGCAGGTAATCAGTCTGCCGGAAAATTATCTAGGGGTCGCCGCACGGGTTGCCGCTATGAGTTATGAGATGGGCGTCCTGAAGGACCGGGCTTTTCTCGACTCCGTGGTCGAGCGTGCGGCTCAACAGTTTACCGACGGTGCGATCTATTCCGATGACAGTCCGCCGACAGGCCGCTACGATCGTTACTCGAACGAGTATGCCCGATTCTGCTGGGATGCGGCCGACATCGCCGGACGCGCCGATATAAAAGAGAAACTAAAACCTTCGCTGAAGGTTCAGATGAAACTCTGGTGGGACCTCGTTTCGCCTGAAGGTTACGGTTACAACTGGGGACGGAGCCAGGGGCTTGTCAGCTATCTTGATACGCTTGAGATCGTTGCGTTTGTTGGGAAAAACCCTGAATTCAGGCCCGCCCCGCTGCCCGAATTGGCGGCGCTTTACAACCAGGCGTGGCGATGGATACGCGCCGATTACAGCGATACAACCCATCTATTTACAGTGTTTGCGTACGGACGCGGAAATTACGCGTATATCAGCTTGATTCGCGAATGGCAGCAGACCGGGACGGGACTCGGCAAGATCATATTGGCAAACAGTGAGTTTTTTGCAGTGTTGGAACAAGAAAAGCTGACCGAATTCCCCGCAAAACCGGCACTTCCGGACGTCGCGCGATTCGAATTCTTTGCAAAAGGCCGCGAAAAGCAGGAAGGCGTTTGGCTCGTCCGGCAGGGGCCGATCAGGTTTGCGTTGCCGATAACAGTTGGCACAAAACCGGCTATTGCCGACTATTTACCGGCCCCATTCGGCCTTTCCGGATTTTCAGCGCCGGTTGAGGAGGTCTATCCGTCGTTCGTGCCGTTCCTGAGCCTTGGGGACGGGAAGGATTTATGCAGCGGCTGACGGAGCCGACTCTATCAATCCAGCTTCGGATGGCCGCTCTTTGAAATTTTCGAATACAAAATGGGCACAGGTCGGGAGCAAATCGGGCGAGCGGTTCGAGACCGGGTTAAAAAGTGACGTAGAATTTATTTTGGAAAACGGAAGGCTGATCCGTCGGGAAACCGTTGCCGCAGCAAAAGACGTCGAGGTCAAACTTTGGAAATTTGTCATTTCCATCGACCGCCTCGTCTTCGTACACGACTTCTCGAAATGGGCAGCAGGTGTTCCATTTGAACGGCCGCGAGGGCGGGACGACGGTCAGCTTCAAAGTCGCCGGATGGAACGAAGATCAGCGTCGTAGCTTCCGGCAACGGGAAACTGGGCAAAGGTGTTCTCGGAGCTATTCCGCTCCATCTGGTTGCCGAGACTGAAAACATAAAACTCGCTGTCAGGGCAAAAATTGAGTTGGGAAATAACCGTCGAACCAAAATAGCTGAATAGCAGATCAATAGTTAAGATGTACTTCTATGATAACTGAGGAACTTCAACTTTCCGCACTTGTTACCGATTGGGACAAGATTCCGGCCGTGGAAACGGCCCCCGGAATAAAAAGACAGATGATCGTGGGCCAGAGTGTAATGATGTGCCGGTTCACTTTCGACCCGTTCGTTATCACGGCCGAGCATACACACCCGCACGAACAGATCACGCTTGTGGTTAAGGGGAAGGTCAAGTTTACGATCAGCGGCGAGGTGCGGATCGTCTCCGCCGGCGATGTCCTTCACTTCCCGCCGCACAACCGGCACGGCGCCACGATGTTGGAAGAAGAGGTGATCTTGATCGACATTTTCTCGCCGATCCGCGAAGATTTTCTGACGAATCACCACAGTTAATCGTCCGCCGGAGCGACCAGATATAGGTCGCGGCCCGCACGTTCGACGATCAAGCGTGTCGGGATCGTTTTGATAATCGGCAAGATTGAAAGTTTGAAAATCGAGGTGATCGAGATTGACGCGGCGGCAGGTTTCGCTATCAACCTGCGATGCAAGCGTGATACGGTATCGCGGAACGAAGCCGCCATTTTCGTCCTGGCGTCCGGCGTAAGAAACGTGAGCGAGGTGGGCCGCAACGCATAAATTGGCCTGCAGTTCGCCGGATCGGCTGACAAGGTCTTTGATCTTTTCGAGTGGGGCGTAGCCGCCGAAGCGCTCGATGTCATGGCCATGGGTTTCGGAAATGCAGCGAAGACGCGGGGCGTAAATGATCAACTCGCCGCCTTGTTCGATAACGGCACCGAGGCGATAACTGGCCTTGCCGCCGAGCCACAGGTCTTCGTAATGCTCGTCCAGGAGCGCCACAACGCGGCGGTACTTCCGCCCTGTGTACTTGATGTGAACATGGCGGCTGACCTCCGCCGCCATTCGCAGTGACGGGCGAAAATCACCGGCAAATAGCGCGTGTGTCCGAAGGCGGTCATCGTCGGTTCGGGTAACGACAGAGGTGAAAGTAATTACTTTCGCGGTTATACGATCGGCGGCGGCCTCGATCAAATGCCGGGTCGGTGTCTCGATTCGGCCGATGATCTTTTCAATGGTTGCAAGTGCGGCGAGCCAATGCGTTTTGTGCGTTAACTCGGCACCGGCGATTCCGGGGAAAAAGTACTTTGCACCGCCGGCAAACCCGGCGACCTCGTGCGGCACGGTCGCACCAAAGATGAGAATTACGTCATAGTTGCCGGGCGCGGCTAGACGATTTACGGCGAGTGGGATCGACTCACTGAACAAGCCCCCGGTTATTTGACTGACTTCGTCGGCAGGAAGTTCACCGATTGTCGCGAGTTCGTCCGGGCGGTCCCAGCGATGATCGAAGATCGCCGCCTAGGTTCGAGATCGAATCATAGGTTTCAACCCCGATCTTTGCCAGCTTTTCCGCGTCCGTCATCGGCGAATGCGTGCCTTGTGCGACCAACGCATCGAGTTTGGTGATACCGTTCTTAGCCAAAACGCTCGCGGCCATTGGGAAGAGAAGATGGGTGTTGTCATCGCGGGTCTTGTCCGGGATGATCGCAAGAACTCTCGCCCCGGCTTTAACCGAAGCCAATGCGTCGAAGACTATCGAGCGTAAGTCGGAGGGTTCGAGATCGCTGTCCGGAGAGCCTTTGCCTGAAACTGGTTTTTGTATTTTTTCGAGCAAAATTGTTAAGCGGGAGGCCGCAGATTCAAAGTATCTATCAAGAACCAAAGGATGTACAACCCTTTTTTAGGAATACGCAGAGAGAGAATTTCAAGGCTGTATGTTGCCGTCTTGGCCTGCATCATATTTTCCCTTGCAAGCGAAACGCCGGGACAAAAGGCTCCGCAAACGATTTTTCTGAGCGGTGAAAAGCTCGATCGGAACCGTCAGAAATTGTCGGCCGACCATGACGCGGTTCTCGATGCGGCAGTCCGCAAACTCACTCGCCAGGCTGACAAGGTTCTCAAATCGGCCAAACTGTACTCGGTGATGAACAAGGCGCGGGTCCCGCCAAGCGGCGATAAGCACGACTATATGAGCCAGGCACCTTATTGGTGGCCGGATCCGGCGAAGCCTAACGGTTTGCCGTATGTGCGGCGTGATGGGGAACGAAATCCGGAACTCGACAAGATTAGCGATACGGGCGAAATGGATGAGGTCATCGGAGATTCGGAAACGCTTGCTTTGGCATATTATTTTACTCGAGATGAGCGCTATGCAAAGCATGCGTCGTCCGTTATCAGAACGTGGTTTCTCGACTCGAAGACGCGTCAGAACCCGAACCTGAATTTTGCCCAGGGTATTCCGGGTATTAATAAAGGCAGAGGCATCGGCCTTATCGAGACCCGAGATCTCTATCGCGTCATCGATGCGGCCATTTTGCTTCAAGGCTCGAAATTCTGGAGTGTTGAGGACCACGCCGCGTTGCAGAAATGGTTCTCGGATTTTGTGACGTGGATGCTCGAAAGCCCAGTCGGCCGTGACGAGGCCGACGAAAAGAACAACCATGGTACATATTACGACGTTCAGGTTATTGCCTATTCCCAGTTTGCCAGCCGGCATGAGATAGCCCGCAAACAGATAGAAGTAGCAAAGGCAAGGATCGGCAGCCAGATCGAGAGGGACGGGCGGCAGCCGCTTGAACTTGCCCGTACTTTGAGCTGGGGCTATGTAAATATGAATCTGATGGGTTTTTTCACCATCGCGCGTTTAGCGGAGAATGTGAATATCGATCTCTGGAATTATCAGACTAGTGATGGACGTTCTATAAAGAAAGCGATCGACTGGCTTTTGCCCTACGCCAAGAACGAAAGAAAATGGGACTACCAGCAAATCAAGCCCCGTAAATTCGACCAAACGGCTGAGATCTTGCGGACCGCGTCACAGAAATACAAGAAACTCGAATATTACAATCTGGCGAGATCGCTTGAACCGGACCCGGCGTCGAATGGAATCGAAGTGCTCACGCACTGAACCCGAGCCTCGGCGCCAAAGAACTCAACGAATTATGTATAACAAAACCTACTACGCTACTCATCCCGGATCGGTAAACGGTGCGGCAAACGAAGAATTGGCCGACCGATACCTGATCGACGAACTTTTCGCCGAGAACGAGATACGCCTGAACTATCTGCATTACGAGCGGTTTGTGATCGGCGGTGCGGCTCCTGTGGACAAGGCAGTTTCGCTGCCGCTGCAGCAGGAACCGGCGTCGGCGAAGGACAAGCCGTTTCTCGAACGCCGCGAGATAGGTGCGATAAATGTCGGGTCATCGAACGGCTCGATTACGGTCGATGGCGAGCGTTATGAATTGAAACCGAAGGACGGACTTTATATTCCGATGGGATCGGAAAGCGTGACGTTCGAATCGGCAAATTCGGGTTCGCCGACCCGGTTTTATCTTGCATCGACCCCCGCCCATGCCCGATTCGACCTGAAACATATTTCGATCGAACAGGCCGTGCCGCTCGAGCTCGGTTCGACCGAAACGGCGAATGAGCGGACCGTTTATCAATATGTCGTGCCCGCGGTTTGTCCGTCGTCGCAATTGCTTTTGGGCCTTACGGTACTCAAGCCGGGAAGCGTTTGGAATACGTGCCCGCCGCACCTTCACGACCGGCGATCCGAAGTTTATTTCTATTTCGACCTCAAGGAAAAACAGCGGATCATGCATTTTATGGGCGAGCCGGACAACATGCGGCACATCGTGATCGGCGACTGCCAGTCGGTCGTATCTCCGCCTTGGTCGATCCACATGGGAGTCGGCACAACAAATTATGCGTTCATCTGGGCGATGGGCGGCGAGAATCTGGATTACACGGATATGAATGTCCTTGATATCTGCCAGTTGAGATAGATCACGTGCAAGTCTCGTTCAGGACGGGCCACAAATGTGTTCAGCCGTCCCTGACGGGACTGGATGTTGCTTTTAAAACTGATCCCAGCGATCAATCGCTGGGCTATTAACAAATCGTCCCTACGGGACTTGTCCGCCAACAAACCAATCACATTAAATGCCGAGCAGAAGAAAATGCCGCAATAAGATCCTTGGAGTTTTGGCCCTCGTCGCTATACTTAATTACTTTGCGGCCCCGGCGTTTTCGCAGACCGACGACCTTGCGGACAGCGCCGTTTATTTCAGCTCGGCCGTCCGGCGTCCGGCTGCGAAGGCCGATCATTCGGCAGCGATCGAGAAACTGCTGCGACAGATGACCGTCGAAGAAAAGGTTGGGCAGATGACGCAGTTGACGATCGATATGGTCACGACGGGCGACGACCAGAAGGTTGAGATCGATGCGGCGAAACTGGAAAAGGCAGTTGTAAAATATGGCGTCGGTTCTATCCTGAACGTGAACAACCAGGCGATCACGCTTGATCACTGGCACCGTATCATAGGGCCGATCCAGCAGGCGGCCGCCCGGACGAGGCTTGAGATCCCGGTCATATATGGAGTCGATTCGATCCACGGGGCAAACTACGTTCAGGGCGCGACGCTTTTTCCGCAGGAACTTGGCATGGCTGCGACCTGGAACCCGGCGCTGATGCAGCGGGCAGCCGAGATCGCCGCGATGGAAACGCGGGCGGCGGGAATAACGTGGAGCTTTTCGCCCGTACTTGATGTCGGACGTCACGCGATGTGGCCGCGCTTGTGGGAAACGTTTGGCGAAGACCCGTATCTGGCAACCGTGATGGGCACGGCTTTCGTTCGCGGCCTTGAAGGCCAGGACGTGGGCAGCGGTAGGCATGTTGCGTCGAGCCTGAAGCATTATGTCGGTTACAGCTTTCCGCTTACGGGCCGCGACCGGACGCAGGCTTACATTCCCGAATATGCCTTGCGCGAATTCTTTCTGCCGCCGTTCGCCGCTGCCGTAAAAGCCGGTGCTCGGACGGTTATGGTCAACTCGGCCGAGATCAACGGGGTGCCCGGACATATCAACAAACATCTTCTGACCGATGTGCTCAAAGGCGAACTCGGCTTCGACGGTTTTATCGTCACGGATTGGGAAGATATCAAAAAGCTCGTCACACAATGGCATGTCGCCGCGGACGAAAAAGAAGCAACGCGGCTGGCGGTAATGGCCGGCAACGATATGAGCATGGTGCCCCTGAGTTACAGCTTCGGCGACCATTTGATCGAGCTCGTCAAAGAAAAAAAGGTGCCAATGTCGCGGATCGACGATGCGGTCAGACGGATCTTGCGGGTGAAATTCCAGCTTGGCCTTTTCGATAATGCGATGCCGGATACGTCGCTTCGAGCAAATTTTGGCAAGGCTGAATACCCAGCCGTGGCACTTCAAGCCGCCCGCGAATCCATCACGCTTTTGCAGAACCGGAACAACATTTTGCCTCTCTCTAAGGACAAGAAGATCCTTGTCACCGGGCCGACCGCCGATTCAATGATCTCGCTGAATAATGGCTGGACCTTCGTTTGGCAGGGCTCCGAGCCGTCGCTTTATCCGAAAGACAAACCGACAATTCAGTCCGCTATTGTGGACAAACTTGGCCGCGCCAATGTCAGGTTTGTACCCGGCACGAGGATAGTCAGAAAAGCGGGTTCGCCTTCGAATTCAAACCCGACGAACATAGATGAGGAGGTTGATATCGCGGCGGCCGTGGCTGCGGCGAAAGATGCCGATAGCGTTGTGCTTTGTCTTGGCGAAGGGTCGTACACCGAGCATCCGGGGAACATTGCGGACCTGACTCTGCCGGAGATCCAGTTGAAACTTGCCGAAGCTATTATTGCCACCGGAAAGCCCGTTATTCTTGTCATGGTTCAAGGCCGGCCGCGTGTGATCAGCCGGATCGCGGACAGGGTCGATGGGATCGTGATGGCGTATAATCCGGGAAATGAAGGCGGCCGTGCCATAGCCGACGTATTATTCGGCGATCACAACCCGGACGGTAAACTGCCGAACACCTACCCATGCTCGCCCGGCTATTTTCCGACATATGACATGCAGCGGTTCGATCGGGTTTCAGGCGGCGACAAGATGTTCGCGCCGCAGTTCGAATTCGGAAGCGGTCTGAGCTATACAACATTCGGTTACAGTGATCTGTCGCTTTCGTCGAAATCGATAGGACTGAACGACAAACTGACCATTTCTTTCAAGGTCACAAATACAGGAATGCGGGCCGGCAAGGAAACGGCGATCCTTTATGTTCGAGACGAGGTGGCGTCGCTCACGCCCGCGGGAAAACGCGTGAGGCGATTCGCAAAGATCCATCTTGAACCGGGCCAAAGCAAGACCCTGACATTTGTGCTTGGCCGCGAAGATCTGGAGTTTATTGGACTGAACAACAAGGCTGTCGCGGAGTCCGGCGAATTCACTATAATGATGGGCGCCCTTTCGGCGAAATTTACGCTAAAATGAACGGTATGAAATTGCGGGCACTTATCTCTTTGCTGGTGGTCGTTACGCTTACGGCAAATGCTGCGGCTCAAAGATCGGACTTGTTCAAACGCAAGACGATCGAAGCCAGGATGCTGGCGGTCGCAAAATGGCAGCTTGCCAATCCAAAGCACAACCTTTGGGATTGGACCAACGGAGCATTTTATGCCGGTGTGTTTGCGGCTTATGAAACGACGAAGTCTGCGGAGTTGATGGCCGCGTTAACGGCAATGGGCGAAAAGAACGGTTGGAAGCCTGGGCCGCGTTTCGATCATGCTGACGACATCGTGATCAACCAGACATACCTCGACCTGTATCGGCTTATGAAGGTCAAAGACCTGAAGATGCTGCAGCCAACGATCGAAGTTGCCGAGCGGCTTAAGAAGGAAACGGGAAATGAGGTAGCGAAGAACGGGATCACCTGGTGGTGGTGCGATGCTTTATTTATGGCCCCGCCGACGCTTGCGAAGCTCAGCCGGATTACCGATGACAAATCGTATCTCGAACTGAGCGACCGGTTGTTTCAGGAAACCTATGACCGCTTGTACGACAAAGAGGAGCGTCTTTATGCCCGCGATGCCGGGTACCTGATCAACGAAAAAGGTGAGGGAAAACGCGAGGCGAACGGAAAGAAGGTCTTTTGGAGCCGCGGAAACGGTTGGGTAGCGGGCGGCCTTGCGCGGTTATTGAGCGAACTACCGAAAAGCCATCCCAAACGCGCGTTCTACCTAACGCAATACAAGGAAATGATGGAACGGATCGCGTCGCTCCAACAGCCGGACGGGCTTTGGCGGTCGAGCCTGTTGGATCCGGATTCATTTCCCGGCGGCGAAGCAAGCGGTTCCGGCTTTCATCTATACGCCATGGCTTGGGGCATCGACAACAAGGTCCTACCGCGTGAGAAATTCCTTCCGGTTGTCGAAAAGGGTTGGATCGCCCTGAACAAGTTCGTTTACGCCGACGGCAAGGTTGGGTGGACGCAGCCGATCGGAGCCGATCCGCGTCGCAATTTTAATGCTGAAAGCTGGGAAGTATATGGCGCCGGTGCATATCTGCTGGCTGCGTCTGAGATAGTGAAGCTGAAGTTATAGACCGCCCGTTGGCATAGCTAGAACAACCAGTATCTTGCAGAACCGGCCTTGAGCCGGTTTTCCCTTTAGAAGGTCGAGCTGTTCGCCGTGGCAATCGGGTTGGGTTAGAATCAAAACTAATTTTCGGTGCATCATAGTCAGCATTGCCATGCAAAAGAAAATCACCGCAGTCCTTTTTATTGTCTCGCTGGTGCAGTTTTTTCCGGCTGCCTTGTTTGGGCAGGCGAGTCCGGCAAAAAAGCGGCCGACAGTCGGACTTGTGCTTAGCGGCGGCGGTGCGCGGGGCTTTGCGCACATCGGCGTGTTAAAGGTTCTCGAGGCAAATCGGATTCCGGTCGATTTCATCGGCGGAGCGAGCATGGGCGGGCTGGTTGGTGCACTTTACGCAATGGGGATGACGCCGGCCGAGATCGAAAGCTCGGTGGTCGACCTTAACTGGGGAAATCTTTTTCAATCGACAACGTCCTTTGATAGCCTCTCGTTCCGGCGAAAGGAAGACCGCCGGAACATACCGTCTCCCGTGCCGTTGAAAGGCAAGATCGACGATCTGAAGCTTCCGAACGCATTGAATTCGGGCCACGAGATCGGACTTTTGATCGACCGGCTGACGCTTCGGTACGCGACGGTTTCGGATTTTGACGAGCTGCCGATCCCGTTTCGCGCTGTTGGGACCGACATGGTAAAAGGCGAGTCTGTAACGCTCAAGGGTGGATCGCTCTCGCGTTCGCTGCGGGCGACCATGTCCGTACCCGGCGTTTTTGCCCCGGTCGAGGTTGACGGGCGGATCTTGTCGGACGGCGGGTTGGTCAATAACATCCCGACCGATGTCGTCAAAGCGATGGGTGCCGACATCGTTTTGGTAGTCAACATAGAAACGCAGCTCGGCGGCCGCGAGGCTCTCGAAAGCCTGCCCGGTATTCTGGCCCAGACGATAAACATTGCGACCGTTGACAACTCGCGGCGGAGCCTGCGGCAGGCAGACCTGATCCTTTCGCCCGACCTTGGAAAATACGGCTCGTCTGATTTTGCAAATGCCCGTGAGATCATCGAACTCGGATACAACGGGGCACTCGAAAAAACAGCATTGCTCAAGCCGCTTTCGCTTGACGAGGGCGAATGGGCAAGCCATCTTGCGGCCCGCCGAGGCCGGGAGCGTTCGGATGCGCCGCCGGTCCCGACGCTGGTCGCAGTTCAGGGCCTGGACGCAGACCAAACGCAGTTGATCAAGGAAAAGCTAGGCGATAAATATGCAGGTGCACCGCTTGATAATGCAAAGCAGGCCGCGCTTGCGAAGGACCTGTCGGAATTGACTGGAACGGGCCGGTTCGATGCGCTCGATTACCAATTGAAGGTCAGAGAGGGCCAAACCGAGCTTGTTATCGGATCAAACAAAGTAGGTGGTGAAACCGCAAAGCCGACGCGGCTGGAGCTTGGGTTGGATGTAAACAGCGTCGAATCGGACAACGTAAATTTCAACTTTCTCGCGCGGCTGACGTTTTTCGATATCGGTAAGCACGGCGCCGAGTGGCGAAACGACCTTCGGCTGGGCTCGAACGGTTTTCTGGCAAGCGAATATTATCGTCCGCTTGGCCGCACGAAGTTCTTCATCGCGCCACACGGCTCGTACGAACGGCGCCGGATAAACGTATTTGCCGATGGTTCAAGGATCGCGGAATACGTCGGCCAAACCGCCCAGATCGGCGTCGATCTCGGATATACATTCAATTCGAGAAGCGAGTTGCGGGCCGGCTATACCGTCGGCTATCAGAGCATTTCCAAGCGCATCGGCGACCCGCTGCTGCCCGACCTGCAGGGAATTTTCAGGATCGCCGCCGTGAATTGGACCTATGACAGCCTGGATAAGGCACAGGTACCGACCAGAGGAATCCTGGCCCGGAATTCGTTCAACTATTTGTTTGACAGCCCGGGAACGTCCGGAAGCTTTGCACAGGGGGAAACGCGTTTGACGGCGTTTCACCAGTATAGCGAGCGGAACACGTTTTTTGCCTTTGGCGGCGGCGGCACGACATTTGGCGAGACCGCGCCTCTGTTAAGGCAATTTACGCTGGGCGGGCCTTTTCGCATCGGCGGCTACGGTTTTGAGCAGCTTCGCGGCAGCAACTATATACAGGCGGGCGGCGGCGTGCTTCACAACCCAGCCATCATTCCTTCATTCCTTGGCGGAAAAACCTATGTCGGAGGCTGGTACGAAGGCGGCAGTATGTTTGAGCGGCTCGGCAACGCAAACTACCGCCAGAGCGTTTCCGGAGGCGTGATATTTGAGACGCCGGTGGGGCCAGTGTTTATCGGCGGCAGCGTAAACGAGAACGGCCGAGGACGATTCTATTTCTCGTTCGGTCGCGTTTTCAAATAGGAGAGGGTGGGAGCAGCAGAACCGATCTCATCTAGATCCCTGATTGATCCGAAATTACGCATTAGAAAAAAGTTATCGGATCTCTTCTTTGCGATTTCTTTGCGAGCTTTGTGCCTTTGTGTGAAAAAAGACAGGTTCACGCAAAGCCCGCAAAGAACGCAAAGGAAGAAAAGCGAGGCGAAAAACCCTTAAAACGTTAAACGGTTTAATTGAATTCACCTTGCAGCACGAATGTTGCCCAAAAATAAGGGTTGCTCCAACGTTTGTCATTGATCATCGCGTTTTGTGCCTGACGTAATGCCGCTGCGGGCGGGCGTTTCTTGGTTCCGAACATTCCGCGGTAGAAGTTTGACATCAGTTCGGATGTTGCTTCGTCATTAATGTCCCAGAGGCTGACGGTCACCCGCTTTGCACCCGAGTACATAAAGGCCCGCGTCATTCCGACCAGTCCCTCACCCTTGATGTTTTTGCCTAACCCCGTCCGGCAGCCACTAAGCACGACCATTTCGGCAGGAAGCTTCAGGTTGTAAATATCGCCAACGCGGAGAAAACCGTCCTGCTCCTTGCCGTTCTCGTCGATCGTTGAGAAAACGAGCCCGCTCAGTTCATGGTTCTGATCGTTGATAAAACCGTGGGTGGCAAAATGGACAAAGCGATAATTTGATAGCTGGGCCGAGGTCGCCGAGCGGCGGTTGGCGGCAAAATCCAGCCACTTTGCTTTCTGGCCCTCGGGCACGAAGGAACTGATCATATCCGCTTCGCGGCGTGTGAACGGAAGCCTCGCAAGTCCCATTCTTTCGCCGGATTCGGGATCGTCAGCCGAGCGGGTCTGGCTCTTCGTCAGGGCCACTACTTGCATTTTTGCATCGGGCTGCCGGATGGGTTTGTTCTTTCCCGCAGCGATTTGAAATCTTTCGTCGTCCTTGTCAAAGATGGGGTCCGCGATGACGGCCAGTGTTTTTGCGGCGGGCTTTCTTGCTGCCGTTTCGTTTCGCAGGACCGCCAGGACCGAGGCGGACGGGAGATTGACGATCTCGTTGGTCTCGACAAGGAAACGCGGTTTCGCGGCGGAAGCGTTTCCGACCGGCAGGGACGCAAACGGAATATACTGAAGCGGCCCATCGGCAACGACCAGGATCCTCTTGTTCGTTAAAAACGGAGCGGCCGGGGCAATGATCATCTTGCTCAACTCGGAAGAGACCTTTTCGAGTGAGATATCGGCCCGTGCGATACGGTCTTCGCGTTCGGCAGGCGTTTCAAATTTTATCTTTTTGTTTCGCGCGGTCAGCGATTCATAATATTCGCGGGCGGTTCGTTCGATCGCCGCCAGGCCCGGAAGCTCTGCCGAATGGAAGCTGTCTTTTGTGACGATCCACAAAAAACTCTTGGCTTCGCCGAGGGCATACTCGAGCAGGACCGAATCGGGATCCAGGACTTGTGCCTGTATCCGCTTTAAGGTCAGTGTCTGCGGCTGCGTGAGTGCGGCATACCTAGGGCTTGCCGAGCGAATCTCGGCCTGTACCTGTTCATACTCGCCGCGAATACGCTCGATCTCAATCTTCAGTTTGGCGGTTTGTTCTGGATCGATCTTTCCGCCAAGGACCTTGGTCAGATTCTCCAACCGAACCGAAAGCAAGTTTCTGAGATCGGTTTCTTTTTCAAGCAGCTTGTTGTCAACGCCCTGCCTTATGTCTGCCCGCGATTCGCCCAGAAGATTCAACAGGCCGCGTGCCCTGGCCCGTTCGCCGGCCTGGAGTGCGAGTTCAGCAAAATTTGAGTTTGGCTCGCGCTCGGTGGCGCTCCATCAAAACTTCAATGTAGAAGGAATAGTAGTCCTGCAAGTTGGCCGAAAAGGAATCGCGAAGTTCTATAGATTTAACACGCGAACGGAGCTTTTCGATCAAGTTTATTGCATCTTCTGTTTTGGATTGGGCGACCACAGTGTTGCCCTTCGATCTTTCAGCCTTTGCCCAAATCAACAAGGCTTCTGCCTGGTTTTGCTCATCCTCGATCTCGGTATAAATGCCCGAGGCCCGCGTGACGGCCGCGAGAGCTTTGTCGGGTTCGCCGGCAGCCAGATAGAACTGACCAAGGTGTCTGTACGCAACGGCTTCGCCCGGTTTGTCACTTAGCGTTGCGTAAAGCTTTAGCGAGTCGTTCAGGTTGGTCAGAGATTCCTCTTTCTCTCCAAGTTTCTGATTGATCTTGGCTAGATTGATCAAGACTGCTGCTTCACGGGCTCGTTTTTTTGTTGTTCGCGCCAGTTCGAGGGCCTTTTGAAAGTATCCCTGGGCCTTCTGATCATCACCAAACTCGACATAAACTCGGCCAAGGTTTGTATGGCCGTCCGCTTCGAAATTCGGATCCTGATCCTCTATCGCCTTTGCCAAACCCTGCTCATAATAGCTGACGGCCCGGCGCCAGTCGCCGGCTCGCTCATACACCTTGCCGATCGTGTTCAGTGTGTCGGCTTCTTCGCCGAGATTATGTATTTCCGCATACATCGAAGCCGCCTTTCCAAGATAGTGAAGGGCCTGTTCCGGTTCGCCTGCCCTAAGAAATGATTTGCCAAGGTCCTGCCAGATCTTGAATTCGCCGTAGTTCCAGTTGGCCGCACGAACGCGTTCGAGCGACAGATGCGCGTACTCGACGTTTTTCCGCTGGTTGCCCAAACGGCCATAGACCGCACCAATATTCCGCAGGACGATCCCTTCACGTTTTGCCGCACCGGCTACGCGAAAGTTCTCGACAGCCTGCGCAAACTTTTCCATGCCGCGCTTAAGTTCGTCGGTCGTTGCATTGTCGCGGGTCAGCTTGAAGCCGTCGTCCGTGAGACGCATGCCGGCCGTAAAGGCTAATTCTGGCTTGGTCGCGGTGCGTACCTCGGCGATCTTGAGTGTATAGCTTCCGTTGTCGGCTCCCTGAAACGCGCTGACACGAAACTCAAATTCACCGCCCGTCTCGACGGCTACGTTCGCGACCTCAATGCCGCCGCTTTCGGCCGCATTGACAAATTCGAGGAGATTCAGGCCGTCGGAGTTGATGAGCGAGAAGACGACGTCGCAATTTCGCTGAGCGGCCTCGAACCGGGCAAACTGGCCGGATTCGAGCTTGATCTTGAAGAAATGCTTGTTCCCGGTGTGGATCTGACGCTCGACCGTTTGCCCGGGTTCCAGCGGTATGACGACTTTCTCCGTGCTGGTCGGTGTCAACAGCGGAATGTTGGCCAAAGCACGAGAAAACAAACAAGAACAGCAAACCGAAAGCACCCGTCAGATCTCTTCGATTCATTTTTTTTAGCTCCTTTTTACGGTGGAAATGTCGTGAACAAGAGCTAATTTAGGCGGTTTCAAGCCCCAAAATCTTTAGATATTACTGAGATTATTGTGAAGGTTTTATGAAGAAGTTATGAAGAGGGCCATTGGGCCGCAAAAGTAAGAAAAAGCGGCGGTGTTGAGCCGACGGACGGTACGTTATATGTGTGCCGAAACCGAGAGAGTTCACTTCCGCTCTTTCAGCAGATCGGCGGCCACACGCTGCGGCAGTTTTCCGATCGTTCCGACATATTTCCAGCCGTTGATCCCCTTGCGGTCCGGATAAACGACATATCCCTTTCCATTAACAAGCCGGACAAGTACGGCGACGGTCTTTTCTTCGGGTTCGTCGCTGTCGGACTCGTAGCGCGTATATATTTTCAGAGCTGCGTCCGCCTTCTCTTTGTCGGAAGTGATTATGAACACTCCTGAGCGTTCGATCTCGGCAGCTATTGCACTGGCTATCTGTTTGCCGAGAGTTTCATCACCTGACAACTCGAAATAGACATATTTGATCTCGTTCAGAGGCAAGCCCATCAGCTCTTTTGAATGCGAGCGAACACCGCCTGGTCCATCGCTTCCGCTGGTCCGAAATCCGGTGTCGCGCATAGGCAGCCGCAGGATCCCGTTTTCGTCGATCTCATTCATACGGATCGCCGGGTTGTTCGCCACAATATTTTCTTGCGGCACCGGAGTTGAGATGATCTTTCGCTTTGGTTGGGCCTTCGGAGCCAGGCGCCTTGGTCGTTGCTCAGACGCAACTTCGGAGTGTGGCGGCACATATCGGTCCGGTTCGGGCAGATCGTTTTTCGGCGGATCGGCCGCAAGCTGTTGTTGTTCGTCTTTTGGCATCGGTGGAACTTGATCGGGCTGAGCAGGCTGATCAATGGACTGCGGTGGTACTTGTGCCGTTTTGTTCCTCTCGTCGGCATAACGGAAGACCATCCACGCCGCAGTCAGGCCGAGCAATATCAAGCCAAAGGTGAATGCGGGCTTAAGGACCCTAAAGTCGAGTGCATCCGCGGCCATGCCTCGCGCCCGCCGCAGGAACAGAGCAAAACGCGGTATCCACGCGGTTTCGGCATAGGCGACGGCGAAGTTCACATCTGCTACTTCGCCGAACTCATCAAGAACGGGTGCGAGATCGATCGAGATCTTTTGGCCGCCTTCGAGCAGCGTAACTTCGTGGCGGTTTCCATGCCGGAGTTCGTCAAAATTCAGAAGGTGGGTTGCCAAAAGAGTGTCGTCATCCGCATAGATCTCAATCAGTTCGGCGTCGCTGCCGAGTTCGAACGGCGCCGGCCGCGATTCGGCAACATCTATCATTCCGAGTTCCAAACCGTCCGCGACGACGCGCAGAAATCCGGCGTTGACGGCCTTTCTACTGGCTGCCTGGGCGGAAAGAATTTCCTTTATCTGATGTAGTTCGTCCGCGTCCAGCGATGGCGGATTTCGCCAGTCGTTATCGTTAGTATTGATATGATTTTCCGTCAACATAAATTTGGGAATCTCCATTCTGTCCTCCGGCGAGGACAAGTTTAAAGCCTGCGTGAGGCGGCCAAAACAATCTGGATGAAGAGCTGCGTGGATCCTATTGATCTCTGTTCGGTGCTCTTCATCCGGGTCTTTCTTGTCAAAGTAGAAGGACCCTATGACATCGGTAAACGGATCGAACTCGTCCGGGATCGCACACGAACTGTTCCACGGCGTAAAGTACGTCAGACAGTCGTTTGCGATCAGGCTTTGCTGCTCGCCGGCGGCTTCGCTGCTGAACCTTTCCTCTCCCCGGTTGACCTTGATCACTTCCAAAAGCTCGCCGAATCGGGCCTTTAGCTCCTTCATCAAAACGCCTTTTCGCGAACGATAATAGTAGTCGTCGTGGACCCGCTCCGGGTCCTGGACCACAACGTTATAGATCTCCATCGCGTCCGCGGTCGCATAATTATGCAGAATACGCGAAACGGCGAGCGTCACGTAAAACGAATTACGCTTCAGCGATATTCGGACCAAGTGCTTGATGAAAAAGGTCAAGAGGTCTTTTACGCTCGTCTTTTTCCCCCGTTCCTTTTCCAGCTCGAAAGCTTCGGACTCCACAAAAACCAGCCGCTGCAGCAATTGCAGATCGCTCAGCGAAACACGGCTGCGGGTCGCTTTTGAGTTTTCGGCGCGTCCGGTCGGCGTGTAGTAATGCCGCTTGAATTGGGCGGTCGAGGCCGTTTCCAGTTTGTTCATCGCGCCGAGGGCTATCTTCTTCGCCGTCTCGCGGTCGCCATGCAGAAAGAATGCAAGGCGAAACGCCCTGTCGAGCCACTCATCCTTAAAGCTGTTCTGCACGGACATATATACGTTCAACCGCCCCTAGTTTCCGTGTGTTCGCACAAAAAATCCGGGCAAAACACGGTACCAAGATATTAACGAGAACCCGCATATTTCAGCGTGGCATTTTCGGAATTCAGAAAATCACACGCCGTCCGTTTTCGATCTGCGGGAAACTCATCGTGTTCGATAACGAAACTACGGCTGACAAACGGCTCAGCTGGAATTCTGGGAGAGAACACGATGCGAAAATTCTTTGTTCTGTTGAATCTAATTGGATCGTTACTAACGGTAAACCATGTTCCCGCAAACACGAAAGCGGCGATCGACATACCGGTCGAGGTCACAGAGGTCAGAGACCTCGGCCTGTCGGATCGCGATGAGCTTAAATCGCTGATCCAGGTTAGCTGGAGCATAGATTCAATAAGAAAAGAGAGGATCAAGTCGTTCAATCTCCTTCTTTCCGTCAGATACGCCGACGGAACGTCGATCAGCGAAAAGCGAACGGTCGAAAAAACCGCCCTTTCCGCCCGAGTCGAGGTTCCCAGCGTTAAGACTCTCGGCAATCGGCCCGCCGCATTTATCAAGAACATAGACGCCAGGGTTACAGCCGTAATTTCCAAAAATCAAGAATAGAAAAAACTAAGGAGACTCAAAAAATGAAAAAGTTAGCAATCACGTCAATTTTCGGTTTGGCATTCGCCATCGCTTTAGGTTTTGGATTTATCCCGTCGCTCGAACAGACCGCTTCATGCCGCCGACTGCAACAACGACGATGCGACCGTTGCAAAAAAGATCTATGACAAGTTCACGGAAGAATGCGGAAAGGTTCTAAAGGATCCAAAGATCCCCGCGAAGCTTTGCTTGGCTGTAAACACCTACAACAAGCTTCTTCCGACGCTCAAGCAGTTGGCGAAGGACAATCGTTTCGGCCCCGGCGACCGCATTCTTTTCCCGGGTGAGGCGCAGAACGGCCTTTTGGTCGCAGGAACAAATCGCACGTTCCAGGCCGGAGCACCGTCGCCTAAGAATACGATGAAAGTCACGGTCAACAAGAAGGACGGCGGCAACGGCGCGATCGTCAAGATCTGTGCGGTGGACGACAAGGGAGCCTTGACCCGCGTCGGAACCATCAACTTTGCGGAAGACGGAACCACCGGAGCGAAATCGGCTGATGTCTCCGGAATCGAAGGCAAGATCGTTCGTGTCGAAGTCGCGAGCTTTGGCGGAGCACTCAAGAAGTTCCAGTACACTCTGGCGACACTCAGTAACACAACCAGCGATCTTGATGAAGGGCGTATTAAGTTACGCCCTCATACTCTCCCATCTTTTTCTACTCGCTACGAGATTTGAACACCCGGTCATACGAAAATGAAAAAGCCGTCATTTACAACATTGTTTCGATTGGCTCTGGTCGCGATCGTGGCTTTTGGAATCATTGGGTTCGACCGACCGATCGGCGTCATGTGCAGAATGCGAAGCGGACAACATGGCTGGCATAAGAAAGGCGTTTATTGCTTTCGACGAGCAGTGCAGACAGCACATCACTGCCGGAAGCGAAAAAGACTTGTTTCACCCAAAGCATTTACAACAAAGTCCTTCCGATATGAAAGCACTCGGCAAGGATAGCCGTTTCGGGCCTCCAGACCGCATCTTTCTGATCGGCGAAACACTTACGGGAATATTGGCGATCGGCGGAAACCGCGTACACCAAACAGCCGCACCGATCGATAAGGATTCCGTGACCGTTAAGGTAACAAAGATCGAGGGCGGAAATGCGGCAGTCGTCAAGATCTGTGCGGTGGGCGAGGACGGTTCGATGAGAAACGTCGGGACGATAGATTTCGCCAAAAACAACGAAGCGGGCGAAAAGAGCGTGACGGTTTCGGGCGTACGGGGAAAGATCCTCCGCATGGACATCTCGGGTTCCGCAGCCGTCGCAGTAAAGCAATTTCAATACAGGCTGGCTACGAATTAAAAGACTATGCAGGACGTTGAAATTCTGACACGAAAGGGACGGATCGAAACCGCATTCTCGATCGCCCGCAACTTTGTTTACGGCGATCGCTGGCAGAGGGCAGCGGCTTGGTGCGACGAGTGTGAAAGTTATTCGCCGATGGTCACAGCCTCAACGGCGGCCATGCTTGATAAAACGACCTGCGATGATATCGCCTCGCGAGTCGAAACGCGTCAATTGCATCACTGGAAAATGCCGGGCGACAAGCTGTTTGTTTGCCTGAGCTCGCTACTGGATCCGAGCCAATAGGGCGTCCCGGGAAGCACGCGACAGAGATATTTACAGGATCTGTTTCTAAAAAAACCAAATGGGAGATAAAAGACTATGAAGAATCAAGAATCAACAAATCGTTCCTTATTCGTCGCGTTGGCGATGTTCACACTTTCATTTTCATTGCTGCTGGCGGGACCACGTACAGCAAACTGCCAGGGTATTGACCTAAACGAAATTCGAGGACAAAGGGAAGCCGAATCGGTCAAGAAATTCGCGGATTCGCTGTCAGCCTTCAACAACAGCGTTCTCGCCGCCGCTGCTCAAACCAGAAGCACTACAACTGGGGCCGGACTTAAAGATAAGGGAGAAAAAGTAAGGGCAGATCTGACAGCGACCGTTTCGAGTCTCGAAGGCTTTGTTTCTAGACTTAAGTCGGCAAATCGCTACAACGACCAGTTTGACACTGATGTCAATACACTGCTTGGCAGCAACAAGGTGAAGAGCCGCGTTCAGAGAGCCGGCGGCGCCCGGAAATTTCTGAGCAGCGGATTGAGTTCCAGCTCGATCAACAACCTGAAGAAAGAGATAGGTACAGCAGCAAGCCTGGTCGAAGTGACCAAGAGCGAAGACCTCTGCCGGTTTGTTGGCTTAGGGATCGTCGCTGAGGCATTACTGCAGAAAAAAGCGACAACCGCGAACGACAAATTCTACGAAAAGCTCGGCTGCGACAAGTGATCTTGAGCCGCTGGCAAACGCTTTGGAGAAAAGGAAGGTTAGAGCCATGAAACACACACCTCTAAGAACAATAATTGCGGTCCTTTTGGCGGTTGCCGTGTTTGGGCAAGGGCTAACCTTTTCCCAGGCGGATGACCAGACATTAACAGCGGCGGGCAGCTTCAAAGCCGATGAAGCCGTTGCTCCGGACGCGGCGATCGAGATCAGTTTGAACCGTGCGCTAAGACCAAATGAAAAGATCGCGATCACCATTGGCCAAACCGATCTGACGGGACTTTTTAAGGCGAGTGAAAATCGCTTCGTTTACGACCCGAAGATGATTCCGCTGCCGGTCGGCACCGAAAATGTGACGGTGTATTTGGTTGGCGTGAGCGGAAGCTGGAAAGAGATCGTAAGGCTGCCGCTCTTGGTCGAAAGTCCAAAGTCCAAAGTCCCAAGTCCAACAACGGACGTTGTGAAAATCGAGTCGCAGACCGCGAATCAAGAGGAAAAGAAACCGGAAGAAGTGAAAACGCCCGAAAACAAGACCGTTGAAACGAATCCGGCCGAGGCAAAAACAGAAGAAAAAAAGGCGGAGGAAGCCAAGCCGGAAGAGTCCAAACCCGCTGAGACGAAAGGCGAAGTCACTGCAGAACCGGCTAAGGCGGATGAGACAAAAACCGAGGCTGCGACAGAACCGGCAGAGACAGAAGAAACAAAAACCGAGGCCGCAGCGGAAACGCCTGCGCCCGAGAAGACCCGTTTCTTCAAATTTTTGCCCACGTTCACGATCTCAATGGAGTCGCAGCCATTCCAGTCGAACTTTCCGGCCGAGACACGTCCCGAGAAACGGGCGACGTTTACCGACTTTAATCTGACGGGTTCGATCAAGACCGAAGGAAAGATCGGCGGCTTGACCAATGAATCGAACTTCGATTTTGCGGGTTCGAGCTTCAAGGAAAAGACACTTCAGTTCGGCACACTTGCCCGCGAAGCTCCGGACGTTGACCTGTCGAGTTACTTGATGAATTTTACAGTCGGGAAGGCAAAATTCTCGCTCGGGCACACGAGTTTTGGAAACAATCGGCATCTGGTCAGCAGTTTTTCGAGCCGCGGTTTGAGCGTCAATATTCCGATCAATAAATATTTCGATGTCACCGGCGGTATTGAAAACGGCACAAGTCTCCTTGGTTTCAGCAACTTCCTCGGCATGTCCCAGATCCGCCATCAGGTCCAGGGAGCAACCCTTGGGAATCGAATTCTTTCCAAAGCGGCAGAATGCGATGCGGCTTGAGATCAGCGGATTCAACGGCTATTTCCAGGCGCTGAACGGGGTTTCCGAGGGGCGGATCGTGGATGCCGAACGCAGCCGCGGATTCGGATTTCGATTTATCACAAGCGATAAGACCGAGCGGTTCAAGCTCGAGGCCGGTTATGCACTGAGCCGATTTTTCAACGCACAGGATTCGACGCTTGACCCGAACGGGACGGCCGTACCGATTGAAGCGGTAATTCGCTCGGCGTTTTACGTGGAATCGACCGGCCAGGTCCTGAAAGATCTCAAACTTACAAAGACGAAGAACCTGAACCTGAGTGTCGGCTTCAAGTATGAGTACGTTGAACCGCTATATCGAAGTTTGGGTGCGTCGGCCTCCGCCGACAAGTTGACGCAGGATTATCTCGTCGATGGTTCTATCGGAGAGATCACGTTTCAGGTCGGACATGCCCGATCGAACGACAATCTGCGGGAGGTTCCATCGATCCTGAAATTGCTGACGCGGGCGAATCGATTCTCTGTTGCATTGCCGCTGACGGCGCTGATCGGGAAGGCTGATAAGCCGTCGCCGTTCCTGCCTCGGCTCGGATACAGCATTGACCGTACGCATAACCTCGGTGCGGGCATTCCGGTAAACGGCGGATTCGAGATCGATCCTGCGACAATCCCCGACCTTGTGACCACGAACCAAACGGCGACATCGGCGTGGCAGTTCAAGAAGTTCAACTTTGGATACAACTACAACCGGGCATTTGCCGACAACCGCCAGGGCGGCAGCGAGAACAAGGACCAGCTTGGCTGGGTCCACGGGTTGACGGTCGGGCTTAACCCGATGGAAACCCTTGCATTCAACGTCGGTTTTTCGTTCGACAGCCAGCAGAATTTCGAACTGGGCCAGATAAACCAGACGAAGACCCTAAATCTTGGAACGACATGGCAGCCGTTTAAGAACGCGACGTTTACAGGCGAAATGTCGCATGCGTTGGCGGGCGACGCTGCAAAAACTTCCCTTGCACGAAACGTAAATTACAGCGGGCAGTTTGCTTACACGTTCACGCGTGAAAAAACCGGATTCAAGAAATTCGGTGCCCAGGCATTCGTCCGGTTTGCCGACGCTTTCGTCCGCAACCAGAATTTCGTGGACGTCACGAACACACACACGAGGACAAAGATAATGACAGCGGGAATGACGTTGAATTTCTTTTAGACCCTGCTTCCCTTGCGTCTCGCGTCTTTGCATGAAACCATCTCACGCAAAGCCGCAAAGCCGCAAAAGAAGAATTAAGAAGAGATCTTCCGCACCATGATGCAAGTGGAAATTGACAAGTTGGTGAATTACGATGAAAACGATTATCTTAACCGCAATCTTTCGCTGCTCACGACGCTTTCAGTGCTTTGCGCAGGTGACAGTTTCGCCGGACAACATTTCTGCGTATTCGCAGGGAGCAACGAGCGCGTACCTGACGTTCAGCGGCGTCGTTAACCTGACGCCGGCGGACGCCACATGGTGCGGCGATATAGTTCCGGCGGCGCCTGACATCGGGTTTCGGTGCGACCCGGCGACTATCTTCGGCGTGTTCCCGTCAAGGTATGACCAGTCGCGGCTAAACGGTTCACGCTATACGGACATAATGTCGATCACGCCGGTCGTCGCCCGCCGTGCATATACAGACGCCACGCGCGGAAACGATTCACGCTTTTTCTATGTCAAGCATTTCATCTCGACAAACGGCGGACCGGACCAATTTATTCCGGTTACCATTCGCCTGAGCGGAAACGGTGCCGGTGTCCCGTTTTCGCTGACCGGCGTAAAGCTGCAATGGCAGAATGGCGAAAAGGTCGTTCCGTTCATCAAGCCGGACGAGAAACTGCCGGCCATTACGGCGGAAATACGCTATACGGGGACGGGCAGGCTGAAGGGAAGATGGGAGATCGTGCGGCCGGGCGAGGAACTGCCCGAAGGCCGCGATCTGCTCAGCGAGGCGACGCTGCCGATCGAGGAACGCGGAACGCAGAGGCGGTATACATTTCTAAGCCGATTCAGCGTTAACCTGCCGCCGGGCGGAAGCTACAGGCTTCCGGGGCCGGAAAACTGGCGGATCGATAAATCGGTCGAAGGAATGTACTTGCTGCTTTTCCGCGTTGAAGCGGCGGATGCCGGGGATTCGATCTCGAATATCGGCACACAGACGATCGCGACCGGTGCCGTCGCCGGGTTCCAAATGCCGACGCTGCGGTACTATGTCGGAAATTCGAGCAATACTGGAATTCAGCAGATCACTCAGACGGATCTGGCGGCAGACAGCCTTTTCTTCCCGATCATTCTGCGATGGAAGGGCGTTCAGGACGCAAAGCTTTACAGGCTTGAGATCGAGGACGATCAGAACAAAAAAGTTTTCTCGGCGGTTGTATTGCCGACGGTCAGGGAATACCAGATACCTTCGTTCGTCCGCGAACTGGCCGCGGCTAAATCGTTAAGATGGCGTGTAGCCGCGATCGACGAAGCCGGAAAAACCTTAGAGGAATCGAAGTTTCAGGACGTAAAATAATCGCGGCGTCCTCTCGCCTTTTAATTCGATTGCAAGCACGATAAACTCCCAGCGTGGAAAAAACATTGTCAGGTCTATCGATAATTGGCCACGGCCGGGGCGAGCCGAACGAGCGAACTTTTCTCGCGTTTGATCCGTCGAGTGCAACACAAATTGGCCCTGAATTCTGCTCGGCGAGTATGGACGAATTGAACCGTGCCGTCGGCTTGGCGAGTGGCTGGCGGGCCTGAATTCGCCAAGCTTGCCCCCGAATCAAAGAGCAAGTTTCCTTAGACAGATTGCTCAAAATATAGAGGAATTGGGCGACACACTTGTCGCCCGTGCCTCGCTTGAAACCGCTTTGCCCGCCGCCCGCATAGAAAGCGAACGTGGAAGGACGTGCTTTCAGCTTCGGCTTTTTGCCGACCTTGTCAAAGAAGGTTCGTGGGTTGAGGCGCGTATTGACCTGCCCGACCCCAACAGGCTCCCTGTACCAAAACCGGATCTTAGATCGATGCTTGTGCCGCTTGGGCCGGTTGCCGTCTTTTGTGCTTCCAATTTTCCGCTCGCTTATTCTGTCGCGGGCGGTGATACGGCGTCGGCTTTCGCGGCCGGCTGCCCGGTCATCGTCAACGCCCATCCCGCTCATCCTGGCACTGCGGAATTAGTCGGCCTTGCGGTCGCTGATGCGGTCAAGTCGTGCGGCCTTCCGGAAGGTGTTTTCAGCCTTCTCTTTTCCGGTGATTATGAGATCGGCCAGGCCCTTGTCCGACATCCTGAGATAAAGGCGGTTGGATTTACCGGATCGCGTACGGGCGGCCGGGCGTTGATGGACATAGCCGCGGCCCGGCCCGAACCGATCCCGATGTACTGCGAGATGGGCAGCGTAAACCCGACTTTCATTCTGCCGGGAGCATTGGCCGAACGAACGGCCGAGATCGCTGCGGGCCTGCATGCTTCTTTTACGCTCGGCGGCGGACAGTTTTGCACGAAGCCGGGGCTTGTGATTCTGGCCGAGTCGCCGTCGCTTCCGGAATTCACCGCGAAGATGGAAGCTCTAACGAGCGAAACCGCGCAGGCAACACTCCTTACACCGGGCATAAAAGCGAACTACGAGAAAGGCATTGACAAGCGAGCTGATAAGGTCGGCGCGGGCAAAACAGCGACTGAAGGCCAGGCGGTCACAGCGACCGTTTTTCAAACTTCGGGAGAAGACTTCCTGAAGGAACCGGAACTCGCGGACGAGATCTTCGGCCCGACAACGTTGTTGATCGCAACGGGAACGAAGGAGCAACTCTTCGAGGTCGCCCGTTCGCTTGAAGGCCAGCTTACGGCTGCGGTTTTTGGGTCAGAGGATGACCTGGCCGAATTTGCTGACCTGATCGCTATCCTTGAAACCAAAGCAGGCCGTTTGATCTTTAATGGCTTCCCGACCGGCGTCGAAGTCGGAAACGCCATCGTTCACGGCGGGCCGTATCCGGCGACGTCGGACTCGCGTTCAACATCTGTCGGAACGCGGGCACCGTCGCGGTTCTGCAGGCTGGTTTGTTATCAGGGGTTTCCGCAGAATGCACTTCCAGAAGAGTTGAGGGACGAGAACCGGGGCGGTATTTGGCGGATGATCGACGGTAGGTTTTCAAAAGATGCGATAGCGTAAACGGAAGCTCGGTTCAGATGAAATTTCTAGGTATAGATGTTGGCACAGGCGGTTCGCGTGCGGTGGTGATCGATCAGGACGGGCAGATCATTGCGTCGGCTACCGAGGATCATCAACCATTTGCATCGCCGCAGATCGGTTGGGCCGAACAAGACCCAGATGATTGGTGGCGGGCGTCGTCGACCGCCATCCGCGGCGTGCTGGACTCCGGTTCGGCACAGGCTGATGAGATCGTTGCCGTAAGCTTTTCTGGGCAGATGCACGGTTCAGTTTTGCTTGATGCCGCGGACAAGGTCATTCGGCCAGCGTTGCTGTGGTGCGACCAGCGGACCGGGAAGCAGTGCGCGGAGATCACGCAAACGATCGGCGCCGAGCGGCTTGATCGAACTTGTTTGTAATCCGGCAGTAACGGGTTTCACGTTGCCCAAATTGCTGTGGGTCAGGGAAAACGAACCGGAGAATTGGTCAAAGGTAAAAACCGTACTGCTTCCGAAAGATTATGTCCGCCTTCGCCTTTCCGGCGACAAGGCGAGCGACGTGGCGGATTCGTCCGGGACGCTGCTATTTGATGTTCCTAATCGTTGCTGGTCCGTTGAGATGCTCGCGGCAATGGACATCGACCGTGAGTTACTGCCGACGGTTTACGAATCGGTCGAGGCGACGGGCAAGGTCTCGCGGGCCGGGGCCGAGGCGACCGGGCTGCTGCGAAGGGACATTAGTCATTGCAGGTGCGGGCGATAACGCGGCCGGGGCGATCGGTATGGGCATCGTAAAGCCCGGAACCGCGAGCGTGACGATCGGCACATCCGGTGTCGTGTTCGTCGTTACGGAAAAGCCTGCGTTGGACATCAAGGGCCGTATTCACACGCTCTGTCACGCCGTACCGGGCCGCTGGCATATGACCGGGGTTACGCTCGCTGCCGGGATGAGCTTGAAGTGGTATCGAGATAATTTTGGCTGCGGCAGTACTTTCGCCGAATTGGATCGGGAAGCCGCGGAGATCGCCCCCGGTTGCGACGGAGCGATCTGGCTCCCATACCTTATGGGTGAAAGAACGCCGCATCTCGACCCGAATGCTCGAGCGGCTTTTGTCGGCCTGACGGCGAGCCACACGAAGGGGCATTTAGCGAGGGCCGTGATGGAAGGCGTTGCTTTCAGCCTGCGCGAAGCGATCGATATATTTCGCGAACTCGGTGCTCCGATGCATTCGATACGGCTCGGCGGCGGCGGTGCTCAATCAGCAGCTCTGGCGGCGGATCCAGGCTGATGTTTATGGCCAAGCCGTGGAGATGATCGACGCGGACGAGGGAGCGGCATTTGGAGCGGCAATTTTGGCCGGTGTCGGATACGGAGCGTGGCCGACGGTTGATGAGGCCTGCGATAACGCGATCAGAGTTGCCGAGACAATAGAGCCGGAGGTAAACGCTTTGGCGCATAATTACAAGGCCTATAAGCTCCTTTATGAAGCCTTACGTCCATCAATAGATTTGATCGGTTGAGTGCCAATATCAGGAGTGTAGCCAGCTGACGCTTTTCGAACCGGCCCCGAATGCGTAAAACGAACGGAATCTTGATAATTGTCGTATAGTTAGGAGACTGAAGGAGGCTTTGTATGGACTTCTACTTTCTTCTGTTTTCATTGTTCTTTCCGCGGATCGTTTTAGTCGTATACTTTCTTCAGCATTGGTATCCGGCCAATAATGTTCCCGCGTGGGCGGATATCCTTCTCGGATTGTTCATGCCGCGGGTTCTGATCCTGATCTACATCTTTCAGACGATGGGCTACGACAATATCTGGTTTGCAGCACATCTGGCGGTGGCTATACTGGCCTATTTTGGCGGGGGCCGAGAAACCGTTCGGAGAAAGCGAAAGCGGGATAATTAACCGCCAAGTGACATCGGATGACATCCAGAAACAAACTTCGTGACGTCTATAGACTGTTAATTTAATGGAGCCGCCCATCGGAGTCGAACCGACGACCTTTCGATTACGAATCTTAGATGGGGATTTTGCATGAGTTTGCTCACGTTTGTAACTCATGTTTATGGTTGTATTTAGAACCCACTTCAGTTTGTCTCCGTTCAGTCCAAACATACAAGTTTCCAACAGTTGGCATGCACCCATTCAGGTTTGCCACCCATTCAGCATTCAATCTTCTTGATAGACTTCGCCAGCGAAAATCTTCTTCGGTGATCTTCGGGCCATTCGAGTCTCGCAAGGGCGGAAAGGGGAATAATCGATGACACTGCCGGAATTCAAATGTACCGCCACTAGAGCGGCTCCGGAGAAACCTGCATATGAAAGCGAGTATCAAAGTCGCAAGATCCAACGCTCGTCCGTTCCAAGATTATACTCGTGTGGCCGGATCGCTCGGGATCGTTGAAGGGAAATATGAGGCCCGCTTTGCTTCCAATGCGAACGAGATCGCGACCGCATTGAGGCTTCGGAACGATGTTTTCAACATTGAAATGCGAGGCGACAGAATTGGCGGATCGGCGGATTCGCAGCTCGAGTTTGATGCCTATGATTTCAAATGCAGACATCTAATCGTGATCGACCGGAGTACCGGTGAGACGATCGGAACATATCGCTTAAACACACTTGAAACCGCCCGATCGGTTGAAGGGTTCTATTCAGCAAGTGAATTCACCATCGAAGATCTTCCGGACACTATTCTGCAAAACGGGATCGAACTTGGACGTGCGTGCATCGCAAAAGACCACAGAAACACAAAGGTGTTATTTCTTCTTTGGAAGGCATTGCTGGCCTACTCAAAACAGGCTGAAAAGCGATACTTCTTTGGCTGCTGTTCGATCTTCACTCAGGATGGAGCGCATTGTCGCACACGCTTGTGATCATTTACGTCGCGGCGGGCACCTTAGTGACGCCTTCCGTGTTTCTCCCAAACGGAACCAGATCGAGACTTACGGCGGTTTCAAGAGCCAAGGCGTGAAGCTTCCGCCTCTTTTTGAACTGTACCTTAAACTGGGTGCCCGCGTTTGCAGCCCGCCAATGCTAGACCGGGAATTCGGCACCATCGATTTCTTTGTCGTTTTCGATGTGACGGCAATCAACGAAAAATACCGCCGAATGTTTTTCAGATAGATGATCTACACGAAAACTCGCTCTTCAAGATCCCACTTCATGTCCCGATCGAACGAAAGGATGGTGGAACACCGCGTTCCGTAGCCCGGCGTTTTTATATGTATCGCCGAAAGCGCTTTTTCCGCTTCGTATGGAATGCCGGTTGAAGGAAGCAGATGCATCTTCGGCCAGGGTCTCATCGGCGAGCAATTCGAAGAACCGATGGTTGTCGATCGTATTCGTAGGAAGAATCTGTGTAAATCTTGCTTTTCCCGTGGCAACTTTCGGCCAGGGCGTATCCAGCAAATGATTGCTGAGGCCGTAGATGCCAGGCTTCAGTTCGCGCGGGTCCGCACCCCGATTCGAGTAATAGTGAAGTTCGTTTCGTGCCTTGGAAAATTCACCCACCAAAAGATTGAAGCCCGAGTATTCGCCTGATCGCGCATGTACATCAGTGAGATAATCTGTTGCGGCGAGATCGGATTGCAGGAACCCGGCTACGAGGTCACCGCGCGAACGGATGCCGGTCGGCGCCGCTGGGTCACGATAATTCGTTACCGCCGCAAAACGCCCGCTGCGTGTTACCCCAAGCCAGGTACCGCCGCCCTGCAGGTCGCGCCCGCCGTAAATATTCGGAAGGTCTTGCCAATAACCCGCTGCCTGTGATGGGCGCGCGTAAAATTCGTCACGATTTGCAAGAAGGATCAACGGGTGATCGCTATGTGAGTGAAGAGCAAAAAAGATTACGCACATGTGGCCGTTTCCGCATTTGCCAGGGAAGGATCGTGTTGCTTTAAATCAAAACCGAACGCTGACCTCACCAAATCCCTCAGCCGCGTCCGTTTTGCTCCCAGTTTAATGTTCGCGGTACCGATCTCAAAGGCGAGACGCCATTGATCAAAAAGGATACGATATGCGTCGAACAGCGAATATCGCGGGTCGTAGATGTTGGTCGATTCGCTGGTGACCCCATTGAGTTCGATGATCTTAAACCGCTCGCCTCTTTTGCAGATCGGAATGCGTCGAGAACGCGAATGTCGAAACGTCCGAAATAAAAACCGTCGAAGTTGCGGCAGATCTCGTCGATCTTCGTTTCGAGTTCGTCCGTTTTCAACCAGCCGCCATCAAGGAAGACCGCTCCGCGAGAGTGCGTCCCAATGTTGATCAGGCGAATGGCTTCGCCCATTGCAGGAACGTCGCCGAGACGTTCTTTGTTGTGCTCGAAGTACTTTTTCGCCATTACGACGGCCTGCGGATCCGCGAGGATCAGGTCCTCGATCGTTCGAAGTGCCGTCGCCGATAACGGTGGGAAATCGTTTTTCGGTGATCGAAAATATCCGTCCAATTTGTTCCGATGGGCGGCGGTAATAGAAGATGCTTACTTCTTCGCCCGGCGCGAACTCCTGCAAGATCATGTCGCTTTCGCAGCTCGAGACAGTGCATCGGTCAATTCATCAACCGAATGCAAGATGCGGACACCCTTGCCGCGTTCACCGGCGTCGGGTTTGACCGCGAGAGGGAACGTAAGCTTGTTTTCATCCATAAATTGCCAGGCATTCCGCAGGCGCGCGACGTAGCGGTTGGTGATGACGAATTAGGGTGTGAGCGAGAATGTGCCTGTTTGCGGCTTCTATCGTTGAGATCGCGTTGTAAATGTCGTTCTTCGATTCGCCCTTGAAACCGCCGGCGGGAAGCGCGGGGTTTGCGGCAGCAAATGCAGTCAGGCTTCTATGTTTAAGCGCAAGAAGCAGAACGTATGCGACGACGGGCACGTAGAAGATCTGAAGCGGCCAGAATTCCCAATTCGTGATCCGTTTGAACCTGCCAACTAATAGACGACGGTTTTTCCACGAGGCGAATTTGTACCCGAATCGAGCAATGACCAGCAAAGCGACAATGCCAATTAACGCGTTTTGAGAGAACAGTGTCATCTGGGCGAAAGCCACGGAACCAACGAGGGCCGGCGTCCAGATAGCCGATGCGAGAAGGAACCAAAATGCGAATCGCAAAGGATCCGTTCGAAGTGCTCCAGCCGCGAGGTAGGTCGGCAGCCGAAGCCCGGTAACAAAACGGCTCAGAAAGACGGCAGTTCCCGCGTTCTTCTCCAGCCATTCGCATGCTCGTGTTTTGCCGGCGGGTGAAACGAACCTCTGGACAATGCGATTCTCGAATACGCGTGTCCCGGCTACACGGCCCGCTCCAAACAGCAACATGTCGCCCACAAAGATCCCGAGGAAGCATGCAGCGAGTGCGGCTGCAAATCCGATACGGCCGTTTGCCGCGGCCGTTCCGGCAAGAATACATGCTGCGTCTTCACTAACGAATGTCGCGAAAAAAAAGAACGCAAAAAGCCCGGCGGCTGAGACCTCAGCCAGACCGGGACCGAATTGATAGATGTATTCAAGCATTCGAGTTGCTGAAAACGCTGCCGAGCACAGGAATGTCGCGGCGATGGATGAGAAGCGTCAGGAAGCTTAGAACGAAGACGGTAACCGCCAGCAGAAAGAGGAGCCCGCCGTCGTCCTTCACAACAATGCCGAGCATCGTCAAATGACTCATGATCGCACCTGAGATGGTTCCAAGAGCGATCAACCCACCGAGCCACGCCGTTCCGGGAATGAGCAAAAGGATCACGGCGAATAGCTCGACAACGCCGGAACCGATACGCCCGTATGCTTCAAGCTCCGGGCCCATAAGGGTCGTGAATATCCATTTGGATTCTTCGGCCCCCGTAAATTTGAAGAAAAGTGTTTGAAACAAAATGATCGCCACGACAATGCGGCAGACCCAGCTGACTATTACGATTTTTGAAGACATAATTTTCTCCTTAGGCGGCTTGTTCTTTCCAATACTGAAGTGTTGAAGGGGCGACACCGAAATCCTTTTCAACCTCCATCCCAAAACCAAAAAGCTTTTCCGCGATGAGTGCGTGATGATGGACGGTGTGGCTATGTACGAATTCAAGCTCCCGGAAAACGCTTGACGGAAGCCAAAGTTCCTTGTCGATCTCCGAACGAACCGATAAGCCGCTCGATAACGATCGGAACGCAAGCTTCTCCACTTCTGCTTTCAAAACTTGTATTTGAGCGATAGCGGCTCCGCGGTCGTTTTCTATTCGTATGTCGCGTTGACGGGCACTGTAATCGACGCGGCCGATGGCAACACCTCTTAAGAATGAGGCTACAAAATCCAGATTGTGGCGAAACTGCGCCCCGACGCTGCCACTTCCGTTCGATTGCCTTCGATAGTTGATGTCATCGAGCAAAGCGATCATGCGGACCGCTCGGTCGAGTTCGCAGATCAGACTTGCTATCGGTCGCGATTTCGGTCGACCGGTCAGGCCGATCACATCGTGTTCAAACTTCATATGGTTCATGCGAATATCGCCAATCTCACACAAAAGATTCCGCGTTGACGAGCAAATATTCCTTCAAAGTTCCGGGAATAAGTCAGCGAAAGTCCGGGATTTACCACGCTGAAACTCGCGGGCGGTGAACCGCAGCGGGTTGATCAAATATCGATTCTCGGAGAGAACTTTTATGTTGAAATTGAAATCATTGTTTGGCGTTGCGGCTCTCGCAGCCGTAGTTTTTCACGCGAATACGTTCGCATTCGTCGCGATCAAGAAAAAAGAAGCGACCTTTAAGGTACGCATTGAAAATGTTGCAGCTGCCGAGCTTGAAACAGCCGGCGGAGCGAAATATCCGTTCGCGCTATCACCGGGCCTTTTCGTCGTGAATCACCGGAAACAGTACTTCTTTGAGCAGGGAAAACGTGCCGACATGGCGCTTGAACTTCAGGCGGAGGACGGCAATCCCGTATCCCTCTCGAAAAAGCTGCTTACCAAAGTCGGATCGGTGTATATGGGTGTTTTCAATACCCCGCTCGGTGCTGAAAAGGCCGGCCCGCTTCTTCCGGGCGGATCTTACGAATTTTCATTTAGTGCGGAAGAGGGGATGAGATTGAACCTAATCGCGATGTTTGGCCAGTCGAACGACCTTTTCTTCGCACCGACGTATGCCTTGGATCTTTTTGACAGGAACGGCACCCCGCTGAGCGGCGACATCACCGAGAACCTTTTGCTCTGGGACGCAGGAACCGAGGTAAATCAGGCCCCCGGCGTCGGCGACGAGCAGGCTCCTCGACAAAAGATGGCGAACACAGGTAAAGCCGAAAACGGAACCGTTGGATTGGTAAAAGACGGGTTCAAGTACCCGAATACGAAAGATGTTCTGCGCGTGACGATCACAGCGCAGTAAAGAGATCACAGCATCTGAAGGGCGGTTGATGGCCGCCTTTCTCAAAAAAGGACTCAGGCTAATATGAAATACACAATAAGGATCACAGGAATCTTCACAGTTCTTATTACTATGGTTTTTGCCGTCAGACGCACAGACGTTTGAAAAGAAGTCGATCACCCTTGAAGGTGCACGGGCGGTGATCGGCGGTGCCAAGAAATTCGCCAAAGCAAACAACGCACCGGGCGGAGTTATCGCCGTGGTGGACGACGGCGGAAACCTCGTCGCCCTGGAACGCCTCGACGGAACTTTTACGGCCGGAGCAAACATTTCGGTCGGCAAGGCGAAGACCGCAGTGATGTTCAAACGGCCGACGAAGGTCTTTGAAGACATCATCAAGAACGGCCGCACATCGATGGTCGCTTTGCCGGATTTCACGCCGTTGCAGGGCGGTGTGCCAATAACGGTCGACGGACAGATCATCGGCGGCGTCGGCGTTTCGGGTGCAGCGTCAGCCCAGCAGGACGAAGAATTGGCGCTGGCAGGCGCAGCGATGCTCGGCGGTGAAAAGGCGTTGGCGGTCACGTTCTTTGACAGCAATGCTGTCAGCGATGCATTTGCAAAAGGCGCGGTGCTCAGTGGCGGAACGAACGGCGAGAACTACATGGTTCACGCATCACGCCGTGAAAAAGCGGGCCTGGCCGAGGTTCACGACCTCGATACCGACATCGTTTACGTGCTTGACGGGACCGCAACTGTGATCACGGGCGGACGTTCGGTCGACGCGAAAACGATCGAAGCAGGGGAACATCGCGGAGCCTCCATCGAAGGCGGCGAAACACGAACCTTGAAGAAGGGTGATGTGTTGATAATTCCAAAGGGCACTCCGCATTGGTTCAAGCAGGTTGACGGCACCTTTCTCTATTACGTCGTCAAAGTTCGTTAATTTTTTGCCACGGAGTTCACAGAGAACTCTGTGGCGAATTTCGTTTCGGAGACAGATATGAACAGAATTATTAGCGCCATATTATTCGCATTTCTTTTTTCTGCACATCTTGCGGCCCAAGAAGTGCCGGTTGGAAAACCCGATGTGTCGATCGATCTTGCAACCGCGGAGGGCGTGAAACTCGTCGGGGGTCAATGGAAATATAGCGATACAAAGATAGTCGAGGCAAATTTCAATGCCGCGGGTGCGGACAATCAGCCGTCGGGGCCTGCGGTGAAAACTTATGACTACACGCCCAAAGCGGGTGTTTCCGATTTCGACGATTCACAATGGGAAATAGTGTCCGCTGTTGATCTTCAGAAACGACGCGGAAACGGCCGGCTTTCTTTCAACTGGTATCGGATCAATCTGACCATACCGGAAACAGTGAACAACGTTTCAACTTCGGGCTGTACAGTTGTTTTTCAGACCGCGCTGGATGATTACGCTGAGGTCTGGGTGAACGGCGAGCTGGCCCGATTTCTGGGCCAGAAAGGCGGCAGCGTCGTTGCCGGCTGGAACGCCCCGAATCGATTGATCATAGGCCGCGACGTCAAACCCGGACAGAAGATACAATTGGCGGTCTTCGGCATCAACGGTCCGATCTCAAATCCGCCGACAAACTTTATATGGGTACGCGAGGCAAAACTTGATTTCTATAAAGGCGAAAGCGGCCCGACGGCGATCATGCCGAGCGAAGTAAATGTCGAGGTCTTGCGTCACGACGCATGCGATCAATAGGATCGTCGGCCCTAATCCGAAGATCTTTAAGCTGGCCGAGGGTTTTCAATTCACGGAAGGTCCCGTCTGGACAGCTGACGGCCTGCTTTTCAGCGACCCTAACGCGAACATTATTTACAAGTACTCGCGCGATGGAAAGCTCAGCATTTTCAAAACGCCGAGCGGTTATTCAGGTGCGGACATTGGTGAATATCGACAGCCTGGCTCAAACGGCATAACGCTCGACCCCAAGGGCAACATAGTATTCAACCAACACGGCAACCGACGCGTCGTGCGTCTTGAAAAGGACGGCAGTGAGGCCGTGGTCGTCGATCGATTCGAAGGCAAACGGCTGAACTCGCCGAACGACCTTGTCTTTAGATCGGACGGTACGCTTTTCTTTACAGATCCAAACTTTGGCCTGCCGAAATTCGGTGATGACAAGCGGAAGGAGCTGCCGCACACCGGTGTTTACTCCGTGCACAATGGCAAGGTCCAACTTCTCACGACGGAATTCGCCGGGCCGAACGGCATCGCACTTTCGCCCGACGAAAAATATCTCTACGTCGGCAATTGGGACGATAACCGCAAGGTGGTCTATCGCTACGAATTGCAGCCAGACGGCACGATAAAGAACGGCAAGCTTTTCTTCGATTTCACGCCCATCAAGGGTGAAGACGCGATCGACGGAGTGAAGGTTGACGTGGCGGGAAACGTTTATGTATCGGCACCCGGCGGTATCCATATCGTTTCGCCCGAAGGCAAGCACCTCGGCACCATCATTGCACCGCAACACGTTCACAACATGGCGTGGGGTGACGATGACGGCAAGACCCTTTATCTCGCGGCAAGGTCCGGCTTGTACAAAATGCGTCTAAATATCGAAGGTGTCAGGCCGAAATAAGATGTCGTCGATCGAACAAGCAACACAAAGAATACTAAGAATGCGAAAGGAGCTCCCGGCGAGCAGAGCAATGCTCGTCGGGATCTCCGGCATTGACGGTAGCGGCAAGGGTTACATTACCCGCCAATTGGACGAAGCTCTCAGATCGGAAATGCGAGTTGCGACGATCAACGTTGACAGGTTGGCTGAATTTGTCTCACATACGATTCGGCGGCACCGAACCCGGCCGCCATTTTTATGAACATGCTCTGCGCCTTGACGAGATGTTCGACAGACTTGTGACCCCACTTGTTAATGAAAGGAAAGTAGTCGTTGCGGCGGACGTTGCTGAGGAAACATCCGATGAATTCAAGCGGTATGAGTTTTCATACGACGACATCGACCTGGTTTTGCTTGAAGGGATCTTCATATTCAAGACTTTGTTTCGGAAACATTTTGATCTTCAGATCTGGGTCGACTGCGGCTTCGAAACCGCATTGAACCGGGCAATAGCCCGTGGTCAGGAAGGCCTCTCGCCCGAGGCGACAAGGAAAGCATACGAAAACATCTACTTTCCGGCGCAACGGATACACTTTGAACTCGACGACCCGATGACCTCTGCCGATATGGTGATCCGAAACGACTAGTCAGACACCTCAGTGCTCCTAAATGTCTCCAATTCCTTCTCTAATCGCTCAATATGCTCATAAACGGGCGCCATCATTGTGCGTATCTCGTCCATCGTAAAGCGTCGGGTTATATGCTGCGGACAATTCCAGTCAAACGCCTCGATGTGGAGGATCACCGCCCGTTCGATCTTTGCCTTGTAGTCGGGCATCGTCAGCTCTGCGATAATTTCAGGAGCATCGGCAGAGGGTTTTATCTCGGCACGTGCGAGGATCTTTAGTCGAGCCTTATTTGCATAATCCATTAAGAAGAGAGCTACCTTCGCATTGGCAGCCAGGTTTCCGACACTGATGTACTGAAGGTTCCCGCGAAAATCGGCGAAACCAAGCGTGCGGTCGTCAAAGAACTTCAGGAATCCCGGAGGTCCGCCGCGGAACTGAATGTACGGCTGGCCGGTCTCGCTGACGGTCGCCATGTAAAAGCCGTCGCGCGATGCGATGAAATCCATTTCAGCATCCGTGAGGCCGTTGAAATCAGATTCACCACCTTCAAATCGCTCCAGCTTTTTTCGCGAACCGTATCGTTCCTGAGCCAGCTTAACGCTTGGTGTGAACATTAGATCATAAAATTTATGCGACATTTGATCTCCTTGCTGCCGATTGCGTAATGATACGACGAACGGCTTGCAATCGATCCACCAAAGTCAAAAATGACGCCGGGATGATCGCATCCTGGCGCCGAGTCTCTTGGAGGAGAAAGGAGGAATGAGAAGTATGTTTATGCGGCTGCTGCGAGATCTGCGGTTCTGATGCCGTATTCACGGGCGACTCCTGCAAGAGATCTTTTAAGCTGGGTCCTGGCACGATTGAGCCTAGACATAACGGTTCCGATCGGTATGTCAAGGATCTGTGCGACTTCTTTGTAGTCAAATTCGTGAACATCAGCCAACATCACAACCGAACGATAATGGACCGGAAGTTTGTCGAGTGCACCGATCACCTCGCCATCGGTCAAGTGCTCGGGAACTGAGGGCGTCGCGGTTGCAAAATCGAACAACAGCTCGTCAGCTTCTTGAAAATATTTTGACTGCGTAAACTGCTTGCGGCGGTGATGGTCGTACTTGTTGAATAGGATCTTATAGAGCCATGCGCGGCAGTTTGTGCCGAGTTCATAGTTTGCAAACGATTTCCACGCCTGCATATATGTTTCCTGAACAAGGTCGTCTGCTTCAACTTCGCTTCGTGTAAGCCGTTTGGCCGTGCGGTAAATGTCGTCGATGTGATGCATTGCTTCTGCTTCAAAGATCTCGGGTGTTATTTCGGTCATATCATTGCTCCTAAATTCTGATGAATATTTGCCGTTCACAACCATTTGTCGTGCGGGTCCGCGAATCCTTACAAGTTTTTTTTCTTTTTTTTGAAGCAATAAAAATGGGATGAAACATCGATGTTTCATCCCGCGATCTTGTTGAGTTTCCGCACTACCTTGCCGTAGCCGTGTAGGTCCTGACAGGAAGAGGCAGTTCTTCGTTCGAAACAGTCGGAGCCCGCAGCGTAAGGAACTGAACCGGATCTTTTGTGAACATCAGGTCGAGCGTCCAGTCGAGTGCGACGCGAAGTTTCTTTTCAAAACGCGGCAGCTTCATCAGGTAGATGGTCCGCCATAGCCACCACGCGATGAAGCCGGAGAAGTTAATGCCAAAGATCTGAGCCACGCCGGTCCTGCGTCCGAGGGCCGCAAGCTGGCCGATCGTTTCAAAGACGAACGGCTTCATCCTGCCGCCGCGGAGAGACACCTTAATATTGTGGGCAAGCACCTTGCCTTGCCGTATGGCGTGCTGGGCCGTCGGAGGATAGGGCCTTCCGGTTTTCGGGTCGACGATCGAGGCACTGTCGCCAACGGCCCAAACACCGTCATAGCCGGGTACCGCCATGAATTCGTTCGCACAGATCTTGCCGCGCTCCTTGTCGCACGGAAGTGCTTCAAGCAATGGGTTAGGAGCTGTGCCGGCCGTCCAGATCATTGTGTTTGTAACGAGCTGAGTGCCGTCGCTGAGCGTTACGAGATTATCTTCAACCTCTGCGACCTTTGTATTCAAATGGATCTCTACGCCTCTGGCGGCGAGTTTTTTCTCGGCGTATTTGCCGAGCTTTTCACTGAGCTCCGGCAGGATCGTGTCGCCGGCGTGTACCAGGACCACACGCAGCATTTCCTTGGTAAGATTCGGATAGAACCTTAGTGCTTCGCGAAGAAAATCGTTAATGCCGGCGATGGTTTCGACCCCGGCGAAGCCGCCTCCCGCGACGACAAAGTTGATCAGGGGCTCGCGGACCTTCGGGCAGCATTCGAAATCGGCCTCTTCAAGGTTTGAGATCATATGATTTCGCAAGTAGATAGCATCACCGAGCGATTTCATTGTCAGCGCGCTTTTCTCGAGGCCTTTGTTGCCGTAAAAATTGGTGATCGAACCAAGAGACAGCACCAGGTGGTCGTAGCCCATCTCATGATGGTGATGTTCCTTGCCATGTGAAACATGAACGATCTTTGCGTTGATATCGATGCTCTCAACATTCCCGTTAAAGATCTTGACCCGTTTCAACAGTTTTCTGACAGGACTTACGATATGCGTAATATCCAGGTCGCTCGCGGCAACCTCGTGAAGCATCGGCGTAAACAAGAAGAAGTTTTCGCGATTTATCAACGTGATCTCGATGTCGTTATCTCGAGCAAGTGTCTTCTCTAAATTAAGGGCCGTATAAAGACCGCCGAAGCCGCTTCCGAGAATAATTACTTTAGTTTTGCTTTTCATAATTGGAATAGTGGTCACGCATTTTGTTGCATTAAAAGATTGCGATTGAACGCATGTTTATTCCGCTGAAAAAATTGGAATAAAAGACTTGGACTGTCTGATTAATAGAATGAAACTGGCCTTTTTCAGGGGCGTCGAGGACGAAAAGACAATGACAAAATACGTGAACGAACGATCGGGGCTGAAGCTCGCAGCTTCGAGAAATTGGATGTTTGACGTCGAGCCCTATTTACGAATCCCTCCAAAAACGCTGCCTGAAGTGCGTGACGACCAGCACCTGAAGCGGGCAATGCAGCGAGCAGTTCGCCGTGACGCGGCTCCGCAATATCTTGTTGACTCCATCCGGAACATGATCAGGGAATGATATTATGCGTTCGGATTCCGTTTCATTTACGATCCAGGACACGAATATGCAAACGGGCGAAGCACGTGCTGAGCAAGCCTTAAATGTACGGCCAAATATCGATCCGTCGCGGTGGGTGGATGACCACGGCGACACGCTTTTCCGTTTTGCATTCTCAAGGCTTAGGGACGAATCCGTTGCCGAGGACATCGTACAGGAAACTTTGCTTTCTGCGATCCAATCGCTTGGGAATTTTGGCGGGAAGTCATCGGAAAGGACGTGGCTGATCGGCATTCTGAAGCATAAGTTGATCGATCATTACCGAAAGAACAGTAAACAAGTTCAGCTCACCGACGAGGATACCGACATTGCGGATCTCGACGGTTTCTTCTCGCGCCCTGATAAATGGGACGGGCACTGGGTTATCGCACTTCGACCGGTCGATCCCGAACAGCAGCCTGATCAGGTGATGGAGAACAGCGAATTCTGGGAAGTGATGAACCGCTGCCTTTCAGCTCTGCCGGAAAAAGTAGCCAGTGTTTTCGCTTTGCGTGAAATGGACGGCATGTCCAGCGAAGAGATCTGTAGTGTATTGAATCTTTCCGCAAGCAACTTCTGGGTTATTATGCATAGGGCACGGATGCAGCTCAGGCGCTGTATTGAAATAAAATGGTTCAAGCATTCGATGTAGTATAGGAATGAAGGAAGCGAAGGTAAAACATACCAAGTTCAATGTCTTTGTTTGGCGGAAATTGCCGCCGTGCAAGGAAATGGTGAAGATCATCACGGCATCGATGGACACGAAACTCTCGTGGAGCGAATGGCTGATGATGAAGCTGCATCTTTTGTCATGCGATCCGTGCGTAAATTTTCTTAAGCAGATCAAATTTATCCGGACCGCGTTGAGCCACAGCGACGAAAGGATCGAAGATCCTCAAATTCACATCTCACTTAGTGACGCAGCCCGGGACCGAATGAAGGATGCTTTGAAATCTGCGAAACCCGCCTCGTAATTTCCCGGAATAATTTTAACTCGAAAAAGAATTAGCCATAGTTGTGCGGCCAAGATCGCGCACGCAGATCTATATGGCTATTTGGCGAACTAGACCAGGACACGACCACGCGCATTCGCAGAATCCCCACGCGGTAATTCCGACCCCTGAGCGACTCAATGCAGTTCGCGCTTTTTCGGGCCGGGGCGTTACGATCGCATTTCTTGATTCCGGTTTCTACCCGCATCCGGATATCGTCAGCCGGGTCAAAGTTTTTCACGATATTCACGGTGAGGAAACATCGTTCGAGTCGATCACGGTGCCGGAGGGCCATCATTGGCATGGAACTCAGACCGTGGTTTCCTGTGCGGGCGATGGTTCGCTTTCCGACGGCATATACCGCGGCCTTGCGCATGAGGCGAGCCTTGTTCTTGTGAAAGTGTCGCGTCAAGGCAAGATCGGTGACGATTCGATCGAAACGGGCCTGCGATGGGTGATAGAGAACCGAAAACGGTTCGACATACGGATCTTGAATATTTCATTAGGTGGTGATCGCGATGTTGGTCTAGAAGAGAGCAGGATCAGCCAACTCGTCGAAGAACTCGTTCGATCGGGCGTGGTGATAACCGTTGCAGCCGGCAATTCTGACGCAGTCAGTTCCATTCCGCCCGCAAGCGCGCCTTCGGCGATAACTGTTGGCGGTTACAGCGACGAGAATCAGTTTGAGCAGAACGGTTTCCAGCTTTACCATTCGAGTTTCGGATCGACCGCTGACGGTCTTGTGAAACCCGAGATCATTGCTCCAGCGATGTACATCGCGGCACCAATACTGCCGCAGACCGATGACTATCGTGCTGCAGAAGCGCTATCACTGCTGGCGGCAACACCGAACTACGCGTTTAAGATGATGCTGAAAAAGCTCGCGGGTGACGCCTGTCTCGACTCAGACGTTCCCGGATATTCCAACGAAGATGCACGAAACGAAATCGCAAGGAAACTGCAAGATCGCAAAGTGATCGCTACGCATTATCAGCACGTCGATGGTACGTCGTTCGCCGCGCCGGTCACGGCCTCAGTCGCCGCACAGATGCTCGAAGCGAATCCAATCTTAACGCCGTTGATGATCAAGGAAATCTTGATCTCAACGGCGATGCGTTTGGGCGGGCATCCCGCCGTTCGACAGGGTTTTGGGATCCTGAATGCGCGGCTCGCGGTCGAGCGGGCCCAGAGCGAAGAACATCGATTCGATTACCACAATTATTTCCCGCCGCGAATCGAAAAGAATCGAATTCTTTTTTGTCTTCACGAGGATTCGGCCCAGGGAGTCGCGCTTTGCGGTGATTTCAACGGCTGGGATCGTGAGTCTGTTCCATTCAAACTTAATGGAGATGGGCTTTGGCATGCTTCGATACCTTGTCATCCCGCAGGAACTTATCGATATAAATTCCTCATCGACCAGACACGTTGGATAGAAGATCCGAGCCACGGCCTGAAAGAAGAAGACGGTCTTGGGGGGTTCAATTCCATTCTCCACATTGCCTGAATTGCAACGGAATAAAAGCCGGCGGAAAAACGATTGTGTTCTACGAGAACACGATGATTGACGCACTAAAAGAACATTGGCCGGAATACCTTATCGAGGCGTGGTGCCTCGGCACATTCATGGTGTCGGCTTGTGTTTTTGGAGTTGCGTTATTTCATCCCGCTTCGCCGCTTGTGTCACTTGACCTTGCGGTTCGAACTGTCCTAATGGGCGTCGCGATGGGCCTCACGGCAATCCTGATCATTTGTTCGCCGTGGGGAAAGCGGTCCGGCGCACACTTCAATCCTGCGGTAACCCTTACCTTTTTCAGGTTGGGAAAAATAAACGCGGACGACACATTCTTTTACGTGCTCTTTCAATTTGTCGGCGGCGTGGTCGGCGTGTTTTTGTCGTGGCTGATCCTTGGCGATCTGTTGAGCCATACGGCCGTTAACTTTGTCGTTACTCAGCCCGGACAATATGGATTGTCCGTCGCTCTTGCGGCCGAATTGGTGATCGCTTTCATCTTGATGAGCGTCGTACTTTTTACCTCAAACTCTGTTCGTGTTGCTCGCTTCACCCCTTACTTCGCCGCCGGTCTCGTTGCGTTATATATCGCGGTGGAATCGCCGATCTCCGGAATGAGTATGAACCCTGCGCGAACGTTTGCTTCGGCGATAGTTGCCGGAAACTGGACAGGGTGGTGGATCTATTTTCTAGCTCCGCCGGTCGCGATGTTAACGGCCGCGGAATTTTTTGTACGAACACGGGGATTAAGCAAAGTGCTATGTGCAAAGCTTAACCACTTTGGAAAGGCCCGATGCATTTTCAACTGCGGTTACCCAATGGAGACTTAGGTCTATGACTAACGGAAACTATGACGTGATCATAATCGGCACCGGCGCCGGCGGCGGAACATTGGCTCGCAAGCTCGCCCCGTCGGGAAAGAAGATACTCATTCTCGAACGCGGCGATTTTGTAAAACGCGAGCCGGACAACTGGAATTCGCGGGCCGTAAATGTCGAAGGAAAATACAATACCAAAGAAGTTTGGTACGACCGCGACGGCAAGCCGCTGCATCCGCATACAAATTATAACGTCGGCGGGAATACGAAATTTTACGGCTCCGCACTTTTCAGGATGCGGAAAGAAGATTTCGGCGAGCTTAAGCATTACGATGGAATATCTCCCGCATGGCCGATAACGTATGACGAACTCGAGCCGTTTTACACACAGGCCGAGCAGCTCTACTTCGTGCACGGAAAACAAGGTGAAGACCCGACGGAGCCCTGGCGAAGCGCAGATTTTCCGTTTCCTGCAGTCAGCCACGAGCCGCGGATCGCACATTTGGCCGAAGATTTCGCGGCTATGGGCATCAAGCCTTTTCACGTACCGCTTGGTATTCAGCTTAAAGAAAATGACCGAACCAGTTCGTGTGTCCGCTGCGCAACGTGCGACGGCTTTCCGTGCCTATTGAATGCAAAATCCGACGCGCACACTTGCGGTATCGAACCGGCATTAAGTTTTCCCAATGTAACGCTTCTGGTCAATTCATTCGTGAGCAAACTGGAAACCGACGCAACTGGCCGAAAGATCTCGGCCGTCGTCGTCGAACGCGAAGGCGAGATCGAACGATTCACAGCCGACCTGATCGTCGTGTCTGCCGGAGCGATCAATTCCGCGGCACTAATGCTGCGATCGGCCAATGAACATCATCCGAGGGGTCTGGCAAACCGCTCCGATCAGGTCGGCCGAAACTACATGGGCCACGTTAACTCAGTGCTTTTGGCGGTTTCGAAATGTCCGAATCCGACGGTCTTTCAAAAGACGCTTGCGGTAAATGACTTTTATTTCGGAACGGAAGATTTTCCCTACCCGATGGGCCACATTTCGTTCGTCGGCAAACTCGACGGCGTGACGCTATCCGCCGGTGCTCCGGCGATCGCACCCGGGTTTGCGCTGGAACAGATGGCAAAGCACTCGCTCGATTTTTGGCTCACGACAGAAGACCTTCCGCGGGCCGAAAACCGTGTGACGCTAAATAAGAATGGTGAGATCGTTCTCGATTACAAGCCAAACAATCTTGAAGCCCACAAACGTCTTCAGGGCAAACTCAAAGAACTGATGAACAATCAGCGAAAGTGCGACATTCACGGCGGCGAATGCCATCAGGGACTGTTCGCCCGAAATCTTTACCTTGCCGAACAGATACCGTTGGCTGGAGTAGCACACCAGAATGGCACGCTTCGATTTGGCGATGACCCGAATACGTCCGTTCTCGACAGCAACTGCAAGGCTCACGATCTGGACAACCTCTACGTCGTTGACGGCAGCTTCTTTCCATCGAGCTCTGCCGTAAATCCGGCGTTGACGATCATGGCGAACGCTTTACGGGTTGGCAGACATATTTTATCGAGGCTGAGCTGATGAGAAACGCACGAATTCAAGAACAACAATCTTTACCGGTCGGCTGGATCGTTCTCGGCATTCTGACTCTGCTTGCGTTCTTCGCAAATGCTCAGGGCCAGGTCGCAACCCGAGTGGAAACTGTGGGTTTTACGGTTTCAGACATGGAAAAAGCGATCGATTTTTACACGCGCGTGCTGCCCTTCGAAAAGGACCTTGGATGTCGAGACAAACGGGACCGAGCTTGAGCGCCTTTCGGGTGTGTTCGGTGCACGCGTCCGTGTGGTCCAACTGAAACTTGGAAACGAGGTCCTTGAATTGACCGAGTATCTGACGCCGCAAGGCCGGCCGATACCGGTCGATTCGCGAAGCAACGACCAGTGGTTCCAGCACATTGCGATCATTGTTTCCGACATGGACAAAGCGTACGCACACTTGCGTGCGAACAAGGTCCGGCACGCTTCGACGGGGCCGCAGACGCTGCCCTCGTACATAACGGCCGCCGCCGGAATACGCGCGTTCTATTTCATGGATCTTGATAACCACGTTCTTGAGATCCTCTCGTTTCCGTCCGATAAGGGCGCCAAGAAATGGCACGACCTTTCGCGGACGAACAAGTTGTTCCTCGGTATCGATCATACGGCGATCGTCGTTGGCGATACCGAAAAAAGTTTGAAATTCTATCGCGATCAACTTGGTCTGCGTGTCGCGGGAACCAGCATGAATTACGGCCCGGAGCAGGAACACCTGAACAACGTCTTCGGCGCAAGACTGCATATTACCGGTCTGAATACGCGTGATGAAGGCATTGCCGTAGAGTTTCTCGAATACCTTGCGCCTACTAATGGACGGCCATTTCCAGGCGACACGCGAAGCAGTGATCTTTGGCATTGGGAGACGACATTCAGTTCGGGAACGATCGAACAGTTTTTGAACACAAACAGGCTCGACCTTATATCGAGCGGATCGGTGTTGTTCGAAAGGCCGCTGCTTGGGTTTCGCCGGGCAACCATGTTCCGCGACCCGGATGGCCATGCGGTGCGGCTTGCCGAGCGATAAGGATCTACAGAAGTAAATTTATGAAATTATCTAATCGAAACTTTTTATTTGTGGCTTTGTTTATTGGGATCGTAGCAGGATTCGGCGGCATGTTCGAAGTCGAACGACTTCGACGTTGTCAACAGGAATCCGGATGGCTTTGCACTTCGCGGGTTTGATGCGGTGGCATATTTCGCGGTCGACAATGCGGTTGAAGGAAACCGGACATATGAATTCGCATGGAACGGGGCCAAGTGGCTTTTTGCGAGTGCCGAGAATCTGGAGAAATTCAAGCAGAACCCTGAAGCATACGCTCCACAATTCGGCGGATATTGTTCTTATGCTGTCTCCAAGGGCTACACGGCCGATGGCGACCCGAAGGCCTGGAAGATCGTTGACGGAAAACTCTTCTTGAATTACAGCGAAGAAGTAAAAGAGATCTGGGAAAAAGAACAATCCGCGAACATCAAGAAAGCGGCCGGAAATTGGGAAACGTTCAAAACTAAAAAGCCTGAGCATAAGGGCTAGGCAAAACAAGTCTGGAAACATAGGCGGCCTCGGTATCGGAATGGTACCGTCGCCGCTTTTTATCGGAATACCAACCGCGATCTTCAGGAATAAAGAACCGAGGTAATGAAAAAATGAACGCTGAAGAACGCCGGCTTGCTGAGTCGAATTCAAGAGAAAAGCACTGGAAACGTTGGGGTCCGTATTTGAGCGAACGGGCATGGGGAACGGTTCGCGAGGATTTCAGCCCGGATGGATCGGCGTGGGATTACTTCCCGCATGACCACGCACGTTCACGCGCCTATCGTTGGAACGAGGACGGCCTGGGCGGCATCTCCGACCGGCGTCAGAAGATCTGCTTCGCGGTCGCGCTGTGGAATGGAAAGGACCCGATCCTTAAAGAGCGTTTGTTCGGCCTTACCGGCAGCGAAGGCAACCACGGCGAGGATGTGAAGGAACTCTATTACTACCTTGATTCAACACCGACTCACTCGTACATGAAGTTCTTGTACAAGTATCCGCAGGCAGAGTTTCCGTACCTACGCCTAATTGAAGAGAACCGAGATCGATCAAAGCATCAAGGCGAATACGAACTGATCGATACCGGTATTTTCGCTGAGAACAAATATTTCGACGTTTTTGTTGAGTATGCGAAGGCAGATGTCGAAGATATCATCATTAAGATCACAGTCGCCAATCGCGGGCCGGAGGATGCGAAGTTGAATGTCTTGCCGACGGTCTGGTTTCGCAACACGTGGTCGTGGACCGGAGAAAAGGCAGGGTGTTCTCTAAGTCAGTCAGGATCCAATTCGATCGAGATCGAATGTGAGGACTACGGCAAGCGGTGGCTCTATTTTGACGAGGCCCCTGAACTGCTTTTTACCGAGAACGAAACGAACAATGAACGATTGTTCAAAGCAGAGAACAACGGGAAATTCGTAAAAGACGGTTTTGGCGAGTATTTGATCAACGGCATGACTGGCGCGGTGAATCCCGCAAAGACGGGAACGAAAGCCGCTGGAAATTATGAACTCACGGTGCCCGCCGAAAGCGAAACAGTCATTCGGCTTCGGCTTACCGATAAGAAGGTGTCGACTGGGACATCCAAGGAAAAAAAGAAAGACTCAACATTCGGCGACTTCGACCGGATATTTGAACAACGAAAAAAAGAGGCCGATGAGTTCTTCGCGAACATTGTTTCGGCCGACCTTTCGGAGGATGCGAAGTGCATTCAGCGGCAAGCGTTTGCCGGAATGTTGTGGTCAAAGCAGTTTTATCACTATGTGGTCAAGGATTGGCTTGAGGGTGACGCTGCAATGCCAAAGCCGCCTGAATCGCGTCTTCGACGGCCGGAACAGCGATTGGGCACATCTACACAATTCGGACGTGATCTCGATGCCCGACAAATGGGAATATCCATGGTACGCCGCGTGGGATCTGGCGTTTCATTGCATCCCGCTTGCGATGATCGATCCCGAGTTTGCAAAAGATCAGCTCACATTAATGCTTCGCGAATGGTACATGCACCCGAACGGCCAGATCCCGGCCTATGAATGGGCGTATGGTGATGTGAACCCGCCAGTACATGCCTGGGCCGCATTGCGTGTTTATCAGATCGAAAAGAAGGATTGCGACGGCGTAGGCGATAGAAAATTTCTGGCGCGCATCTTTCAAAAGCTGATGCTCAATTTCACCTGGTGGGTGAACCGAAAAGACGCCGAAGGAATGAATGTGTTTGAAGGCGGCTTTCTCGGGCTCGACAACATCGGGGTATTCGATCGTTCGCGTCCGCTGCCCACGGGCGGGCGGCTTGCTCAATCGGACGGCACAAGCTGGATGGCTATGTACTGCCTGAATATGCTCGCGATCGCGCTTGAACTTGCCGCCGAAGATGACACTTACGAAGATGTCGCAAGCAAATTTTGGGAGCACTTCATTTTCATAGCGAATGCTATGAACAATCTCGGCAAAGATGGGATCTCTTTATGGGACGAGGAGGACGGGTTTTATTATGACGTTCTTCATTTACATGGTGAGGGCAGCAAACCGTTGCGTGTTCGCTCGATGGTCGGCCTTATCCCGTTGTTTGCTGTCGGATCGATCGAGCCCGAAATTCTGGATCGCCTGCCGGCTTTCAAACGCCGACTGGAATGGTTTATCGAGAACCGACCAGACTTGATCGGCAACGTATCGTGCATGCGAACGCCCGGTATGGGTGAACGCCGCCTGCTGGCAGTGGCATTTCGCGAACGCTTGGAAAAAGTCTTGAAGGTTATGCTCGACGAAAGCGAGTTTCTTTCGCCGCACGGCATACGAGCGGTTTCACGGTTTCACAAAGAAAATCCCTATGTGCTGAAAGTGAACGGCGACGAGCATCGCGTTGATTACGAACCCGGCGAATCGACGACGCGGCCTCTTTGGCGGCAATTCTAATTGGCGAGGGCCAATTTGGTTTCCGGTCAATTACCTGCTGATCGAATCACTTCAAAAGTTTCACCATTACTATGGGGACGAACTTAAGGTCGAATGTCCGACCGGTTCCGGGAACATGATGAATCTCTGGGAAGTGTCGCAAGAACTGTCACGGCGTTTGTCGCACATCTTTCTTCGGAATGACGACGGCATCAGGCCTGTTTATGGCGAAAACGCAAAAATGCAGCACGATCCTCATTTTCAAGACCACGTTCTATTTTACGAATATTTCCATGGCGATAACGGCTCCGGCGTAGGAGCAAGCCATCAGACCGGCTGGACCGGCCTTGTCGCGAAGCTGCTGCAGCAGAGCGGTGAATAGCGACTCACTGCTTCGCACACCGGCGAAAGACGTTGCACTCTTGCAAACCGGATCAGCAGATCTGGAATAATTTCCATTCATCGGCGCCTTAAGTCAGTGAAGAATTTACATGACGCTCGAACCTATCTATGAAGATCATTAGAAACGTCAAACGAATTAGGGATCATCGCCGTGACCGTTCGAATCGGTATGCGGTCATTCTGGCCGGCGGCGACGGAACGCGCTTACAAGCCATGACCCGGGCTATAGCCGGGGACGAGCGCCCGAAGCAGTTTTGCCGAATTTTCGGGGACGAAGCTTTGCTGGGGCATACTCGTGCGCGGATCGCCGACGAGATACCGGCAGATAACACATTTTTCAGCCTGACCAAGAAGCACGAGCAATATTACGATGCTCTGCTCGGCAACGTCGCGGAGAATCACAAGGTTGTTCAGCCGGAAGGACGCGGCACCGCACCTGCGATTCTTTATAGCTTGTTTCGGATCGCCAAAAACGATCCGGGCGCAACCATCGCATTTTTTCCGTCCGATCATTATTTCTCAGACGATCGCTTGTTCATGACTCATGTTTCATCCGCATTTGAAATGGTTACATTCGATCCTTCGTCGATAGTTTTGCTCGGCATCGAAGCCGAGAAACCGGAAACGTCCTACGGCTGGATCGAGCCGGCTCAGTCACTTTTTGGAAGCCTCGCAAACGCCGTAGTTCGCGTCAAGCGGTTTTGGGAAAAGCCGACCGCAGGTGTTGCTAAACATTTGATGGATTCCGGCTGTTTATGGAACAGTTTCGTAATGGTCGGCAGGGTTGAGACATTTCTGGATATGTTTCGAAAGCACCTTCCCGAGCTCTACCGCATGTTCGCAGCAGGTTCAAGATTGTTCGGCACGAGCCAGGAAAAGGCGGTGATACGATCGATCTACAGTTGGATCGAGGATATAAATTTCTCGAGCGAAGTGCTCGAGAAATGCTCGGACGAACTGCTGGTCATGCGGGTCGGCGACGTCGGGTTGGTCCGATCTGGGGCGAGCCGGAACGCGTCATCGGCACACTCAATTCGCTTGGAGTGCAGCCCAACTGGCTTTAGGCGATCGCCGCCTAGAAAGACTAAATACTATGAAAGCAATTGCAGTAAAACCCGGGAGTACCTAATTCCGTGCATCTGGTCGATATGCCAAAACCCTCGATCGACGAGATCCCCGATGGCCGCGGCGTTTTGGTAAAGGTCTTGCGAGTTGGGGTCGATGGCACTGACAAAGAGATCAATGCCGCCGAATATGGAGCGGCTCCGGACGGTTCGGACTTTCTCGTGATCGGGCACGAAGGTTTCGGCGTGGTCGAGGAGGTCGGGCCGAATGTCCACGAACTTAAACCAGGCGACTATGTTGTTGCTACGGTCCGCCGTCCCGGCCACAGCATTTATGACTTCATCGGCACGAACGACATGACGACAGACGATACCTACTACGAACGCGGCATCAACCTCCGTCACGGATATCTGTCCGAATATTACGTTGATGATGCAGAGTTCATCGTCAAAGTTCCGCGCGGGCTAAAAGATGTCGGCGTATTGCTCGAACCAATGACCGTTGTGCAGAAAGGCATTACCCAGGCATACGAGATCCAGCGACGATTAAAGGTGTGGAAGCCAAAACGTGCCGCCGTTATGGGAGCCGGCACGATCGGTCTTCTGGCAACGCTTGTACTTCAAACTTCGTGGAATGGAAGTCGTTACTTTCGGACGAACGCCAAAACCATATCGCAATTCCGATCTCATCGAAGACTCGGTGCGGAATACGTTTCAACAGGCGATTCTTCGGTGACTGAGTACGCTGAGAAAAACGGAGCCTTCGATATCATCTTCGAGGCAACCGGATTCTCGCCGATCGTTTTCGAAGCAATGCAGGCATTGGCTAAGAACGGCGTTCTCGTTCTCTCCAGCGTGACCGGCGGCGATAGAATGGTCGAAGTCCCGGCTGACAAGATCAACCTGGATTTCGTCCTTGGAAACAAAGTCATGGTCGGGACGGTGAACGCGAATCGCGAATATTTCGAGAGTGGCGTTAAAGACCTTGCCGCCGCGGTTCTTGAGTATGGCGACTGGCTCAAGCGGCTTCTGACCCATCGCGTCGTCGGCCTTGAACAATACCAAGAACTCTTTGAACATTTGACCAAGGGCAAAGACGTTATCAAAGTGTATTGCGAGGTAACCTAAGCCTGTTGGGCGAAATAAGCGATCAGTTACCAGTTGGCGCACCATTTCCGCGACAAATTGAAAAGGGCGGCTATCGATGCCGCCTTTCATTTTCTGTAAATTGTAGTATCTGTTATAGATATTGTGGAGCCGCCCATCGGAGTCGAACCGACGACCTTTCGATTACGAATCGAATGCTCTACCAACTGAGCTAGGGCGGCGCATATCGCAGTTTGGTTCGCCCAATTTCGCCGCTTTTTGGGAGGTCGAAACCGGGCGGGCTTGCGAAGCCGAATTGATAAATATACGTTTCGGCGAGTCCAAAAGTCAAGCGGAATTTGGGTGCTCGACCGGACTCTGGTCTTAAGAGCAGTCTCAGTCAACTAAGCCCTCGCGAACGGTAGCAGTCGTTCCGGCCTCGAATACCCGCTTCGTCTTGAAGTGCGGGCGGTCACGTTGTATGATGCACCAAATAGACGACGGAACGAAACAAGTATTGAATTATGAGCGCGTTCAAATATCGCCTTCAAAAGGCTTTCAATGATGGTTCCATGGCCGAGATAGCCAGGCGGCTGGGCATTCCGCATGCGACTGTCCGAAACTATTTTCAAGGCCGTCTGCCAGCTGCCGATGTGCTCGTAAAGATCGCCAATGAAACGAATGTATCGCTAAATTGGCTCCTCACGGGTTCGGGCGAAATGTACATTCCCGGATCAAGGCCGATCGACCTGGGCAACGTCATCGAAGAACGGATATCGGAAATTGTTGACCGCAAGCTGATCGAACGCGGTGTAGCGGTGCCGATCGAGCTAGGTACGGTCGATGAACAACCCGCTTTCGATGTCGAATCGGCGATCGCCTCATATGGTGACCCGCAACGCGTGATGGGCGAATGGTTCAAGTACGAGGGCCGCGCGTATCCCAAAGATTTCGGCATCGTCTTCTTTCAAGGCTGGGAGAGTTTTTCGACCGAAGAAAAGCTCGATGCGGTGCGGGACGCGAAAAAGGTGCTTGACCGCACACTTAAAAAAAAGTAATATGCCGATGTTACAAGGTGTCGCATGTGTGATACGCTGTTTGATAGGCGGAATTTCAAATATCCGCGACTCCCAGTCCAATGCTCCTTGTCCTCGACAAAATCTCAAGGCTTCGCTGTCAATGGAATAAACGGGCGCTGACCGAAAGCGATTTTTACAAACTGTGCAAACGGCGAAAGATAACGGTTGTCGAAATGCCGCTCAGGACAAGCGGTTTTTATTACTGTGTGCTCGGCCGGCATTACATCGCACTCGACAGCCGACTGCCTAATCACAAAAAACTGTTCGTGATGTTTCACGAGTTTGCCCACTACCTGATGCACGCTCCGGACGCGGGCGTGACGGCGAATTTCCACGGGGTCGGCAAAAAAACGCGAAAAGAAGCCGAGGCGGACGCCTTTGCACTTTGCCGCGATCATTCCAAAGACGTGGATCGAAAGCCGCTCCATCCACGAAATTGCCGAAGAAGAGGGAATTGCCCACGAACTTCTTCGCGAACGCCTGGCCGTTTACGAACGCCACCGCTGCTGACCTCGCGGACCATTTCTACAAAAAAGTTCGAGCACACTTGATACGATCCCGACCCGCCTTTCGCGTTAAAGGTTGAGGGAGATCTTATGGCTGCGAACATAAACGTATTTAATCCGCGTCTGGCGGATAGAAAACTTTTCCTGACGGCGGCGATCGGCTTTCCGCTGGTCGTGCTTGCCGGATATTTCAGATCGTATTATTTCAGCGCATTCTTTGACGTACCGGCGGTGGCGAATTCGCTTGTGCACGCTCACGGTCTAGTGATGTCTGCTTGGGTCGTTTATTTTGTCGCCCAGGTGGCGTTGATCCGCTCGAAGAACGTAAAGCTGCACATGACGATGGGAATGGCGGGCGTTGCGCTCGCGCTCGTCGTGATCGTGGTCGGGATGGCAACTGCCTACGATGCCCAGCTTGTCCGGGCCGCCGCACCTCCGGGAGCGAACCCGCACGCGTTTTTCCTTCTGCCTGTTTCGGACATGACCATCTTTGCCGTGCTCTTCGCCGGTGCGATCTATTACCGCAAACGGCCGACGGAGCACAAGAGCCTGATGCTGCTGACCGCCATCAACTTCATGCCCGCGGCGTTGTTCCGCATACCGGTCGTGCCGCCGGAGTACGCATATTTTTGGGCATTTGGCGTGCCCGCGGTTGTCGCCGTTGCCGCCCTCGCGTGGCACACATGGAAGCACGGAAAGCTGAACAAGATTTTTACACTCGGGGTTTCGCTGCTGCTGATCGCGGTACCGCTGCGGCCGATAATATCGGAATCGCGGGCGTGGCTGGGTTTTGTTGGGTGGTTGGTTTCTTAAGGACCAGACGAGTGTAAACGAGCTCATGACTGAAGGCGGTACCGTACGGACAGAAACGGAGTGTGAACGAGCGTGCATGAGGGCATTGAGTTCCGCGATGCACGCTCCCTAACGGTCGCGTTTCCGCCCGCTACTTACACAACGCTCATTGTTCGAATATCGACATCACCGTAACCCGCCTCGCTCAAGGCTTGCTCGACCGAGATCCCGATATCCTTCTTGATCAGAATATTCTCAAGCACCTCGCGGTCGGACATTGGTGACGGGTCTTCCCAATTTGTGTGCAGGCGGGTGTCGCCGCTGCGGCCTTCGGTCATCAATGCGAATTGCATAATGTCGGCCCATGTTTGGCCGAACGATTCCTGGCGGTCGCGGACCTTTGCGAGGAAACGCGTTTCGGCCTTTTTCAACGATTCGCCGCTTGGCTGGCCTTTCATATGCGGCATCAGGTAGTGCAGAGGCGTGCCGGTGACGCTGGCGATATCGATGCGGAAGCTGTCCTTTACCTTCAGAAACTGGTCGAGACGCGCGGCCTCGAAATCGCCGAAACGGGCGTTCGGGTCCTGGGCGATCCACAGCTTGTCGATGCCCGCGGTAAACGGAGCGATCGCCTTTCCTTCGCCGTCATAGTCGATCTCGATCCCCGCTGCCCAACGCTGACGGTAGGCCGAAAATTCCATCGCGACCAGCATATCCAAAACCGATTTGTTCAGGCCGTCCTGTATCGGGATCGCAGCCTCAAGCTCCGATTGGCCCGGCATTCCGATATCGGAGTTGTTGGCAAAGTGAAAAACCGGGACCACGCCATAAGGGTTGTGGACGATGTGAGACGGCATCTTTTCCATGTCGGGAAAAAGTTCGAGCTGGTGAGCGGTTGAAGCCGTGAAAAAGCTCTGTGAAAGTTCTGACGGTACGAATTCCTTTGCATCCGGCAAAATGCTATCCGAACCCTTCTCGGAAACATATTTCTCGATGCGGTCCGGGAAAAATAGGTTGATCCGCGTTCGCTTATCGGCGGTCCGCCAAAACTTTGCCGCCCAAAGCAGTTTGCCGGGCGATTCTTCGTCGTAGAAGACGGCGATGTTTGCGGCCTTGTTCGGATAGATCGTCGCCGCAGCCCGATTCGTTCGGCCAGACGATCGCGTAGGCGTCGCCGTTCTTGAGAACTTCCTTGTGGACCTCGCCGGACCGCTGGTCCATGCGGTTGTTCTGCCAGATACGCTTTGCATCGGCAGCTATGTCGCCCGGCCCCGCATCGACGCCGAATTCGGTGATCCGCAGCTTGTCTTTGATCGCGTCACAGATCGCCGGGCACAGGTTCATCGCAAATTCGCGAAAGAGCGTGCCGAATGCATTCTGGAATTTCTCCGTCGCAAAACTGAGGTCGTGAATGCCGCGATAATAGCGTTCGAGTTTTGCGTAGCGGCGGTTGTTTGTCCGGAGTTCTTCAATTGCTTGTTCGATATTGTTGTTCATATTTTTTTCGATCTGGCAGAGACGCGACGCGTTCGTAGGGAGCGTGCATCATGCCGATAAGTTGGTGCACGCTCGTTCACACTCGCGTTTCTGCCCGAGTATCTTATTTAAGGACTGCAAAGATCGCGACGCCGATCAGCACGTCGCCCAGGCGTTTCCAGGGCGAGGTCTTTTTGGCCTTCAGCTCCCGCACCAGCTCGTCCTGTTTTCCGATAACGGCATCCTTGGCGGCGATCGTTTCATTCTTTGCCGCGACTGCCGCTCTCAGGGCTTCCGTCTCACTTTTTCTGGTCTCGTTCAATTCCCTCAAGAGCGCGGACGATCGGGTTTCGGTCGCCAGCCTTTCTGAAAGTGCCTGGTTCTCATTCTCAAGAGCTGTGACGAGCTTTCGCGTCTTTGCCAGTTCGTCGGCCGTCGCCGCACACGCATTGATGAGGTTTTCAGTCGCCGCACGGGTGGCCGAGTTCGGCGAGCTTGGCGCAGAGTTCGGCGGTTGTGCTTTCGATTGCGCGGACAGCGCGAGCACGGTTAACAGCGTCGCGAGCAGCGTTTGTATCATTTGCCAGTTCCTTAAGTTTTTCATCTTGTTTCCTTGCTATCGTTTCGATCTCGGACAGCGAGCGTTCGAGGTATTCGATCTTCTCCTTATACTCGGCGGCCTTTTGCTCAAGGCCACGCGAGTCGTTCTCGATCTGCCCGGCGTTTTGCCTCGCGTCTTCGACCGCGCGTTCAAGTTGTGACGTCTTGTAATTCGACCACGCGTAGGCGGCAAAGATGCACGCCGCGGCCACGCCGGCCACGACTCGCGTAAATTCTGTAATTCAGCGTGCAGTGTCATTCCTTCTCCTTCTGCCGCCTTTCTTCGCGGTTTCGAAAATAGATCTGAACCAGCACATCGACGGTTTTGCCGATCGTAAAGAACAGGATCGGGAGAACGATCGCCGACACGATCGTGACGACGGTCTTTGCTTCGATCGCCGTCAGGATCGACGACGAAGTGCTTATCCATGCGATGAGAATATTCTTTATGTCATTCATATGTTTTCCTCTGTAACTGCGACGTTTCGCGGATCTTCCCCAGGGCGAACTGCCGGTAAAGATAAAAGAGAATGAGGGCGGCGGCGATCAGCGCGACGACCAGCCAGACCTCGCCCGGCAGCCCGATCAAAAATGAGACGACCGCCCAGGCGGTTTGCCAGATGGTCCCGACGACCGTGGCCCAAAGCGATTTCGCCGCGTCTGTTCGCGTCAGAACCGTCCGCACTATCGTCTCGGCCTGATCATAAACGGCCGCTGCCGCGTCAACTTCTTCCTGGACCTTGTCCAACCGGTCCGCCGGTTTGGCGGGGATCGCCTGCTCGGGCAGGCGATCGTCGGTTGAGGGTTCTGGCCGGATGGTTGGCGGGTGTGTTGCGGACGCTGAAGTGTCTGCCGGCGCAAGCCGGAGAGTTTCTTTTGTCAGGGCGACGCCGTGAACGAAAAAGGGAAGTTCGAGTCCCCAGTTGCGCGTGGCGATCTGTGCAAGAAAGAACGAGGTCCGGTATGCGGTCACCCGAAGCCGTGGGACGCTCCGCAGCCATTCATGGCGTGCCCGAACGTAAGCGGTGATCCACGCCTTCTCGAACCCGGCATTTACGGAACCTGTCGGTGCGGCAACCGGACGCGGTCGCGGATCCGCTCCCACGAGCCGTGGTTGATCGAATCGTAGATGACCGCCAGCGAGAGCGGCAGTTCGAAGCCCGAGCCTTCGCACGCTTCGATAGCCGGACGAAGATATCGCTCAAAGGCGACCGCATGCTGCGCCGTCTCTCATCTCGCGAGTTGCCGCCGCGGCCTTCAGCGCCTTTTCAAGCCGGGTGTTTGCGGCCGCCAGCCGGATCGCATTCGCAGACGCCGACCTGAGCACGCCGAGGTTGTCGTCGAAGACTTCCTTGCCGACGCGTTCCGCCACTGGCCAGGTAATTTCTGATCACTTCGAATAGCGAGCCTGAGCGGTGCGTGAATTGGTTTATGCCGTACGAAACGCCGGCCCCGTCGTTGAGCACGGCATAGGCGGCGTATTCGCCGAACGGGCGTGAGGTCTCGAAGATATGGACTATCGCCAGGGCTTTCAGTTTGTCGATCTCATTAAATGCCATCTTTCCTCTCTCGTTTCACAGATGAAAATACTTCTTGCACATAATACATATGTTTGATAGAATGAAACGGACGGACGATATTGGACGGCTTCGTTATTACTGCTATTCCCGCCGCTTACATACCGCCCGGCCATATGCAGGCTAGAACAGTCGAGGCCCGATGCATACGGTAATTTGGAAGAAATATGATGGTTTGGAAGAAATGAATAAAAGGAATGATTTGGATGATACGAATGAAATGCACGCGTCCGGATCAAACGAAGATATATATGAAAAGAAACACAGTAAAACAAACATTAGATTTCGAGCCTCGGACGAAAATGCGATTGTCCGAGATCGAGCGAATGATCCGCGTTCACCGGATCATCGTCCCGCCGCCTTCACGCCAGACCTTGATCAAGCTGTGCGAGGAAGGAACGTTCGAGACCGTCGGGCAGGCGCCGACGCCGATGGGCTGGCTCGTATTTGAGGATTCGTTTATGAGATGGGCAAGGAGTATGGACGGTGGGAATGACGGCGAATGATGTTTATCCGGATCAAGCCTTGAAGAGCATTCGTTTATCTTCTTTGCGTACTTTGCGGGCTTTGCGTGAAAAAAAAGCCTGTTTCACGCAAAGGTCGCCAAGAACGCAAAGGAAGAAAAGTAAGAAAAGAACTCTATCGTGCGATCTGGGTTTGGGCAAAAAGACGGTGAATAACGTTTATTCCTTAGAAACCATCGGTGATCTCTTCCTTTTCTTCTTTGCGGTTTCTTTGCGCACTTTGCGTACTTTGCGTGAAACAAAATGCCTGTTTCCCGCAAAATCGCCCCATCATGCAAATCATCCAAATCGTGCATATCATCCAAATCGTGCGTTTCATTCCTTTCATTCGCATCTTCAAAAGCGCCGTTCCGGTTCTGGCCTGCCGCCGCTAATCTTCACGTTGTATGAGCAACGTACAAAATGAAAAAACACAATCCGCGGAACCGAAGGCAGAGAAAGAAACTCTTTCGGTCCCATCACCCGAAACCATAAACGCTCTTGAACTTGAAACACTCAGGACGCAAAACACCGAGCTGCAAAACACGCTTCGAATGCGCGACGCACGCGACGAGCTTACGCGATCTTTGGCCGACGCAGGTGCAAGATCGCCCGAGCTTTTGTTTGCGGCCGCAAAGGACGGCCTCGAATTCTCCGACAACGGCCGGCTGCAGAATAGCGCTGCCATCGTCGAGGATCTCAAACGAAAGCATCCCGATCAATTTGGAGCTCTAAGACCGGAAACGTCTATCGACGGCGGGGCCGGAACGCTTGCGTCTGCCCAGATGCTTTCTGCCGAAGGCCTTTCAAAAATGACCCCGGCCCAGATCCAAAAGCTCAATTGGGACGACGTTCGCCGAGTCATCAGCGAACGGTGAGACAGCGGATTCGGGATTCCAGATTCCAGATTCCAGATTCCAGATTCCACTACTGACCACAGACCACTGACCACTAACAAAAACTATGTCACTAACATTTATACCTACAGTATGGGCGGCGCGGCTGCTCACGGCATTGGAAAAATCGCTCGTATATGGACAAGCGAATGTGTGTAACCGGGATTACGAAGGCGATATACGCGAGGCCGGCAATACGGTCAAGATCGCGTCTATCGGCGACGTAACGATCGGCGATTACACCAAGAACACCGACATCGACGACCCCGAGACATTGGCCGACACCGACCAGTCGCTGCTTATCGACCAGTCGAAGTATTTCAATTTTTATGTGGACAGCGTTGACCGGGCACAGCAGAACGTCAACGTGCTTGACGAAGCAATGCGGCGCTCTGCGTGGGCACTGCGCGAAAAGGCCGACACGTTTCTTGCCGAACCTCATGGACACGGCCGTTCCCGGCGGGAACAAGATCGGTTCGATAGCGGTGCCGAAAGTGCCGACAAAGGACGACGCCTACGAGTACCTGGTCGATCTCGGCGTGCTGCTTGACGAAGGGAACGTCCCGACCACCGGCCGGTTTGTCATTATTCCGGCATGGTTCCACGGGCTGCTTCTCAAGGACGACCGTTTCGTCCGCTCCGGCACGATGCCCGGCGACCGCCGCCTGGCAAACGGCGAGGTCGGCGAGGCCGCCGGCTTTGCCATCCTGAAATCCAACAATGTTCCCAACACGACCGCGACCAAATACAAGATCATCGCCGGTCACGCAATGGCAACCGCCTACGTCGAGCAGGTCCTCGACGTGCAAACCTTCCAGCCCGAAAAACGCTTCGGCGACGCCGTCAAAGGCCTCCACGTCTACGGAGCCAAAGTCGTCCGTCCGGCAGCGTTGGCCGAGCTGATCGCGAATAAGTCGTAGTAACTCGTTGAAATCGTAAATCGTGAATCGTGATTCGCAAGAAGATTCGCAATCACGATTCACCTCTTTCGATTTACGATTCACGATTAACGATTGACGATGCAATTCGATTCACGATTACGATTGACGAACATATGGAATCACCAAAAGACAAACTCAAAAAAATGACCTCGTGGGATGTTGCTCCGACGCTTGCCGATGGCGAGATCGACGAGCTTCTTGCTCAATTCGGCCTCGAAGACGCAGACGGCCTCGCACCGCTTCACGAAGAATGGACCCCGACCTACGACCTCAACGCTGCCGCCGCCGCAGGCTGGCTGATAAAGGCCGGCCGCGCAAGCGAACTCGTCGAAGTCGATCCGCCCGGATCGGGAATTGTCACCTCAAAGGTCTTCGACAACTGCCGCGCAATGGCCCGGATCTACGGTGCCAAAAAGCGAGTGAGCATAAGTGTCGCTTGACACATATGCTAAAGCAGATGTGAATTTGTTAGAGGACGGTCTCTGAAAAGACGGCCTCTTTTTCAATTGCCTCCAGCTTTAGCTGGAGGTCAGGATCAGGTTTGAAGATGGCTTTAGCAGAGACAAATCCGTGACATATGCGGCTAAAGCCATTAAGAATTGAATTACTTTTCAGAATTTCGGCTAAAGCCCCGGCCTAAATAGCCGCATAACCTCCAGCTAAAGCTGGAGGCAATTGATTAGTTCTTCACAAGCAGAGCCACAAGGACTTGGGGTGAGGCTCGTCGGAATGAAATCTCTACTGCCGATCAATCATACGTGTGATAATGTGATTAAAGACGAGTTTCGATCTCGACCCGTGCCCTAGGTGCCATGTCCGGAATGTTAAATACGAATGCCGATTTTGCAAAATCAGGGGCGGAATTACGCAGGTGCCCCATATTTTCCCAAAACCACAACTCGCTTGTATAAAAAATCCAGCCATTTGATCGTCTTAGAATTTTGGAGAATGATCAACTAAAAACCATTCAAAAATTGGAGATCGCTGCGGCGTTTTCGACTTTCGTATCAACGCTGATTTATTTTGGTGCGTATATTTTGCCGTTGGCGAAGTTTTATTACGAAAGGGATGACATTCGTGAATTATTCTTTTCTTTGATTCGGCGGGTTAATAGTTCTGGTTCTGCCGGGCGTTCTTACGGGATTGGGAGCTTATTTCTGGGCATCCAAGGCAAAACGGCTCGGTTTCGCTGCGGTTGTGCTCGGCGGAACGATTACTGCACTCTACTTCGGAGCTTACCTTTTTACCGGAGCTGCATTTTACTATCACGGATTTATTGTTGGTTTGCTTGTGGTGACTCCGCTCGTTTTTGCGATGTTGGACAGTTTTTGCCTTTGGATGTCGAAAACTATTTCTATCTTCGATGTAGGTATATGTTTAGTTCCATAAAAAAAGGTGGGTCACATGAAAAAGGTGTGAAAAAGGCGGGTAAAAAAGCAGGTCAGGCTTCGATTTGTGCGATTCTTTCTTTCTTTGCCCGCCCTTCGATCTCTATCCTCGGCGTCGTGGCATAATAGTCTCAGTTTAAGATGGTCGCTTCCCTGTGAGATTGGCACTATGAGATTCGCAATATGTATTTTACTAATGCTATGGCCGTATTTGATTGCTGCTCAAACGAAGGGAAACGAGAAGGCCATGCCTTTTCTACAGATCAAGTGTACTTCGGTCTCCACAACCGCTGAGTCGATATCTATTTCAATCGAATTGAGGAATAACGGTGATTCGCCTTTGCTGGTGGCGACGAAGCCGCGTTTGCGAAATGCCACATATCATCATTACGTCGCGGTAAGCAGGAACGAACCGGAGATGTTGGAGACATCTTCGCAAGTCTTTAAGCCTCCGTTTCCAACTCCTTACTCCGACAGCACAGCAGTTTTGCTTCAGTCATTACTTCCCGGCGAGCAATTCAAGGAAAATCTTGTGCTGCGTTTTCCTTTGAGAGAAACAATACCACCCAAGGGCAGCACGGACTTAACGGATCCTAAAGAGTCTCCCGACGACATTTCTTATGGAAAAGAAGTGCGGATCGAACAGATAAAGAAGGTAAAGGTGATCTATGGTCATTTAACGCGAGTAAGGAACTGATCGGCTATCTAAAGATGAAACCTGCGGGCTGGGTAGTATCTGGAAGAGACCTCGTGCGGACCGGATCAGGCCCGGAGAGACAGTCCATCGTTCAGCTTCAACAACTCTCGTTTCTAATTATAGAGCTTCAGAATGCAAGTTGCGGCGGATAAAACGACGACAGTAGCATCGAAATCATTTAAATCATCCAAATCGTGCAAATCATTCCATCCCGCGTATTTCGCGCAAATTGATATTTCCTCACAATGAATCAGGAGAGATAATGTCGCGGACGGTCTTTGTTCACGGGTAAATTCGTGCTCACCCACCATCCCGAATGATCTTTGAAAATCGGTCGATGAAACACGATGAAACAAGATTCCTTGTCATCCGGAACTCAGAATCCCCCAAGTGTGACGTGCGAGATGCCCATGTTTACTGGCTTCGACGCGAAGGGTCGGCTTGTTTCAGCGTGTTTCATATGAAACAAAAGCGGGCGCGCGCTGTGAAACGAAACAAGAATTGGCTGGAATGATTTTTAGCCACGAATTACACGAATAGCACGAATAGCGAAGTTCTACCACCCCGTCTGCGAAACGCAGCCACCCCTCCTATCCAGGAGGGGAGCTAGAAACGGTTAGGTTCCCGATTCCGACACCTGCGGTTTTTCTTCGCGTTTTTGTTTTACGACATAGTTCGTTTTTGCGCGGACGACCGAACCGGGCCTTGCTACCTGTATCTTTATCGACTTTCTCTCACCGGGCACGCTGTCGGTATTTCCGTAATAGCCGATCGAATACCGCCGCCTGAGTTCTTCGGCCACGCCTGAGAACGAACCCTCCAGATTTGTCAGCGTGTCCGCCTCGAACATTCGGCCGCCGCTGTTCTGGGCAAGGGCTTCGAGATAGCTTTTTCCGCGGGCATATTCCGCCTCGCTCCCGCCGCGCATTCCGCGGACAGAAACACCAAGCGGGAACTGGATGTTGGGCAAAGCCGCTATCGGAGCACCGCCGGCGGCACGCATTTGTTCCTGGGTGTTATAACGGATCGGATAGAACAGGGCGTCGATCTCTTCGACGCCGGCGACGGTCGATTCATAGCTCGCACGGCGCGAGGTCGTGTCAACGCCGTCGGTAAAAAGCACGACGGCCTTGCGGCCCGGGGTATTGACCAGCTCGAGGTTAGCGATCGCGTCAACCGCGTCATACAGGCCGGTACCGCTGCCAAAGTTTGCTTTGTAGATCGCCGAGTATAAAGTTTTGCGGTCGTCGGTCGGCTCGCAAAGGATCTTTGTCCGCTGGTCGAAGGCGACGACCATCACCTTGTCCGCCGGGCGAAGCTGGTTTACGAATGTCAGTGCCGCAAAATGGATCTCGTCGATGTGGTATTTGGTCGAAGGGCTTGTGTCGATCATCAAGATGACGGTGAACGGCGTTTCTTCCGATTGAAAATACGTGACCGTTTGCTGGACGCCGTTCTCAAAGATCTTGAAGTCCTTCTTCGTTAGCCCCGCAATAAAGCGGCCGTTCCGGTCCATGACGGACACGGGCGTTGTGACCAGGTTCGTATCGATAGTGATGATCTGGTCTTCTTCCTTCGGTTTGGGAGTCGGCAGCGGAGGCGGCGTCGGGTATGCATTCGGATTCTTCACCGTCGGCGGGCTCGTCTTTGAAGCAGGCTTGTCGTTCTGAATTGCGGGCACGGTCCGCTTTCGCGTTGCTCCTCCGGTCTGAGCCGCTATCGACAGGCAGCCAACGCCAGGATCAATATGGATAGGGTAACCTTCTTCATTGAGTCATCCTCCTCGATGTAATGCTTAATTGTAGGCGAAAATGACGTGTTCCGACGCACGAATGTGATAAACCGCCGGAAATCGGTGGCGAAAGTAGGAGCCTTGCAGTGTGATAATGCCTGAACACCGCAGATATCATATACCGGACACCAAAAGTGGCCGGCGTTTCTTCTATATCGTAGCAAAAGAAAAACACCGCGAACATCAATTTTGTGACATAAGCGTTAGACGTTTGGGCGCCCGGGAAAGTTACAGTTTTTGCGAAGGCCCGCAGGGAGTAGACGGCTAGCCATTGCGGCCTTACTCAAGTAACATCAGCTTTGCAAAATCAAACCAACCGCCGGGGCCGTTATTCAATCTAAGGTTGGGCATGTTCCGAATTGGACCAATTATGAAAAACAAAACCTTTCTTCGCTCCTATTCGATCGCGATCGCCGTTTTTTTCCTCGTCGCGCCGCTTATTGCACAAACGGGCGGCACGGCCACCGCGGCCGACGCCGAAAAGTTTATTAATGCAGCCGAAACGCGGCTCGCCGTGCTTTCGTTAAGGGCCGGCCAGGCGGATTGGATCAACAGCAATTTCATAACGTTCGATACCGAAAATCTGAACGCTGAGGCGAGCGGTGACTACGCGGCGGCGATCTCGCAGCTGGCGGCTGACTCGCACCGCTTTGACGGACTGACGCTGCCGTATGATGTGCGGCGCAAGATAAACCTGCTCCAGAACGGCATCGTGATACCGGCGCCAAAAGATGAGGCGGAAAGGACGGAATTGACCAAAACGACCGTTTCCATGCAGGGCGACTACGGGCGCGGCAAGTATTGTCCGGCTGACGCGGGCGGAAAGTGCTTTAGTCTCGGCGATCTGGAAAAGATCCTGGCCGAAAGCCGCGACCCCGCCGAATTGAAGAAAGCGTGGCTGGGCTGGCACGCGGTCTCACCGCCTTACCGGGCGCGATATGCCCGCTTTGTCGAGCTATCCAACAAAGGTGCGAGAGAGCTTGGGTACAAGGATACCGGCGATCTTTGGCGTTCGGGCTATGATATGAAGCCCGACGAATTCTCGGCCGAAATGGAACGGCTTTGGCTGCAGGTAAAACCACTCTATGACTCGCTGTATGTTTACACACGCGGCCAGTTGGTCAAAAAATACGGTGGCGACGGTCGTTCCGCCAAACGGCCCGATCCCGGCACATCTTGCTTGGCAATATGTGGAGCCAGGAGTGGTCGAACATCTATCCGCTCGTCGCCCCGCCGAGCGCGAGTTCGGGCTTTGATCTGACTAAGATACTTCAGGAGCGTAAAACCGACGCCAAGCAGATGGTGCGTTACGGCGAAAACTTTTTTGTATCGCTCGGAATGCAGAAGCTGCCCGACACCTTTTGGGAACGTTCGCTGCTGACAAAACCGGCCGACCGCGACGTGGTTTGCCATGCCAGCGCGTGGGACCTCGATGCAAAGCAGGACGTGCGGATAAAGATGTGCATCGAGATAAATGCCGTTGATTTTTCAACCGTCCATCACGAACTTGGCCACAACTATTATCAAATGGCCTACGCTCCACAGCCGTTTTTATACCAGGACAGTGCGAACGACGGGTTTCACGAGGCGATAGGCGACACGATCGCGCTGTCCGTAACTCCTGAATATCTCAAGCAGGCCGGATTTATCGACAAGGTTCCCCCAGCCGAGGCCGATCTTGCATTGTTAATGGACCGGGCATTGGAAAAGGTCGCATTTCTGCCGTTCGGATACCTCGTGGACAAATGGCGTTGGGATGTTTTTTCGGGCAAGACGAAACCGGCCGATTACAACAAATCGTGGTGGGACCTGCGGCTCAAGTATCAGGGGATCGCTCCGCCGGATGCTCGCAGCGAGGCGGATTTTGACGCAGGTGCGAAATATCACGTTGCGGCCAACACGCCCTACGCACGATATTTTCTCGCTACCATCCTGCAGTACCAATTCCACCGGGCCCTTTGCCGCCAGGCCGGATTCAAAGGCCCGCTCAACCGGTGCTCTGTCTATAACAACAAAGAGGTCGGAGCAAAGCTGCAGACCATGCTCGCTATGGGCCGAAGCCGCCCGTGGCCCGAAGCCCTCAAAGCACTGACGGGTGAAGATAAAATGGATGCCACGGCAATAATTGATTATTACGCGCCGCTGAAGAAATGGCTGGATGAGCAAAACAAGGCATTGCCGCCTCGCTAAAGCCTTTTACGGTGGAGCTTAAGTTATTAGTCGTGGCCGCAAATATGAGAACGGATGTACCGACCTGAAAATGCTCAAACTTGCTATTTTCAGAACGTGTAGATCCGTTCGTTTCCCTTTGATGACTCTCTTCGCTACTTTGGCGAGATATCCCACCAGTACTGTTTCTCCAGCGCCTTCTGGGCAGGCCAGACCTGCGTCAGCGTATCGCCTTCGAACAGTTCTCCGTTTTTCATGACGAACTTGATCGAGTCGGTATTGCGAATATCGAGAAGCGGGTTTTTGTCCAAAACGATCATGTCGGCCATTTTGCCGGGCTCGAGCGAGCCGACATCGCGGTTCAAACCGATCGCTTCGGCGCCGAAGATGGTTGCGACACGCAGCGTGTCGTGCGTCGACATTCCGCCCGACTGCATTGCCCAGATCTCCCAGTGAACGCCGATGCCCTGCATTTGTCCATGGCCGCCGATCCCAACTCGACCGCCAGCTTTTACGATATCGGCGGCACCCTTGGCGATCGATTTAAAGTTGTATTCCTCCGGTGCGAACCATTGCGGCCGCCGACGCATCATCGAATTGATCAACTCCCGGGGAATAAAGCGACCGAGCTTCTGGTTGTGGAGAACATCGGTGTTCTGGAAGAAATAGTTTTCTGTCCACGGAGCCCCGTATGCTACAAGGATTGTCGGCGTGTAGTAGGTTTTAGTCTTTGCAACAAACTGGATGACATCGTTATAAAGCGGCTGAAGTGGCAGCGAATGCTCATGGCCCGAATAGCCATCGATCATTTGGGAAAGATCGAGCTTCATATCAAGCGCACCTTCGGTCGTCGGTGTGATGCCATATTCCTTGCACGCCATTGCAACAAGCTGACGCACGACGCGGTCGCCGACTACGTATTGCTTAAGCGTATTGGTCTTGTACGCTTCGCCGTAACGCTTAATGTAATTATTTACGGCCTCTTTTTCTTCAAGCCCGAGGCTCGAGAAAACGCCCGGGCCGGTCGTCAAAACACGCGGGCCAAGAATCTCGCCCGTTTCGACGAGATCGGCGTAAGTGTAAACATCGGTCGTTGAACTTTGCGGATCGCGGGTCGTCGTAACTCCATAAGCGAGATTCGACAGGTATTGCCAAACCTGCGATTGATGCACATCACGCGGCGGCCACATATGGGCGTGAGCGTCGACGAATCCCGGAATTATCGTCTTGCCGGTGACATCGACGACCTTAGCTCCGGCCGGTATAGGCACCTTGCCTTTTGCTGCCGATAGCGGTGATGCGGTTGTCGGTGATAACAAGGTCGCCATTTTCAATGATCTCGTCCCCGCGCATCGTGATGATGCGGGCACCACTCAGAACGGCCGTTCCTTTCGGTTTATTTCGAGGCGATTCGACCTTGATCTCAAAAGATTCCGGCTTGTCGGCCGAAATATCCTGTCGAAATAGCGTTGTCCCCCACGACCAGCTTACCGTTTTACCGTCGCCGGACCAGTTGAGAAAATCACCGCCAAGCACGGACATCTTTTTGAAGGGAACCGACGACGTTGGGCCGGCGAGGCTTACATTTACCGTCTCCTTGCCGACCTTTGGAACCGTGACAAGAAAATGCTGGCCTTGCAGTTCGGCAAAGGCGCGCGTGCCATCGGGCGACACCTTGATGACGCCGGCGTTCGGAAAATTCGGCGGCGAGCCTTTGCCGGTTATCTTTAGGTGGGTCCTACGGTCGTAACCATCCAGGCGGACCGAGACAAGGCCCTGGTTCGTGGTCAGAAACACACGGTTCTGGTCCTCCGTAAAATGCGGGAAGCGTCCGCCCTGTGTCGGTGCTATCAGCGTCGAACTTCCGCCGCCGGCAGGAATGTATCTGAGGTCGAGGCCGGTCGAGCTGCCCATCCCGGTTATCTCTTTGGCCTCATGCCCGTGAAGGATCTCTTCCTCCGGTGATGAGAATTCGTGGCCCTCCCGAATGTCTGCGAAAAGCTGGTCGTCAACGGCACCTGTTATGAACACGACCTTTGAGCCGTCCGGTGAGTAGACCGGTGACGAATAAAACGCAGCGGAAGTCGTTAGTTGTCGCGGCGGGCCGCCTGCGGACGGCACGCTTTGGATATGGCCGCCCTGGTTTGACCAGGTCACATATACGATCGAACTTCCATCCGGTGACCATGACGGCATGAATTCGCCTTGCGTCCCGGTGGTGAGTCGACGAGGTTTTCCGGACGGAAGGTCGATCACATAAAGCTTGTCAAAAGCCGTGAATGCGGCGCGTTTTCCATCGGGCGAAAGAACCGGGTAACGGATCAATCTCGCCGTGACCATCGCCGAATCGTCAACGCGGTAATCGAAGTGGACGCGCGGCCCGATCTCTGCCTCGACGTTTGCGGTAAACGGTACGTCGGTGGCCTGTCCCGTGGCGAAATCGATGCGTTTGATCTTGCCGCCGATCGGCACGATCAGCGACTTGCCATCGGGCAGGAAATCGTAGCCGGGAAATGCATCGCGGGTCGCGCGCGATTCCTGGTCGTCGCGAGTGACATTATTGACGAGCCAGCGCTCCTGGCTGGTTTCAAGATTACGGACCCGGAGAGCCGTCTTTGTTTCAAAACGTGTCGCGTAGGTCAGGTTCTTGCCGTCGGGCGAAATGACCGGGCGGATCGCACTTCCCTGTGTATTTGTTATGCGCGAAACCTCGCTCGTTTCGCGGTCAAAACGGAATATCTGCCACATCGGAAACCTGGCGTTGTATTCAAACGCTCCCGTGCGCTGGGCATAATAGATGTATCGTCCGTCGGGCGAGGCAACCGCTCCCATACGGTTGACACGCGGTGCGGGCGGCGGTCCCTGCTGGTCTGGCCCTGGAAGAGGCGGAGGCGCCGGGCCGATGCTCAATCCCGACCCGCCATCCTTGTGATAGATGTAGGCGTGGAAGGTGCCGATCGACTGCTCAGATTTCGAAACGATAATATAGTTGCCATCCGCCGTCCATGAAGGCGAGACGTACATCGTTTTTTTGTCTTTTGTAATTGCTTTCGGTTCAGAACCGTCCGCCTTGCAGACCCAGACATTCTCCGTACCGCTGCGGTCGCTGAGGAAGACTATTGACTTGCCATCGGGCGAAAAAACGGGCTGGCTCTCAAACGACATACCGCCAATTATTCGCTTCGCCTCACCGCCGCCAATAGGCAGCGTATAGACATCGCCGAGCAGATCGAAGACGATCGTTTGTCCATCGGGCGAAACGTCGAGCGACATCCACGTACCTTCGTCGGTCGTGAACTTGATCACGCTGTCCATTTTTAGCGGCAGCGTCTCGGGCTTCTTCTCGTCCTTTTTCTCGTCCGGTTTCTTGTCGTCCTGCGCGACGAGAGGAAGCGGTATCGACAAGAAAAGGACCATAAGCACCACGAAAATCTTCTTTAGCGGATCGGCAAAGCGCATAGTAATCTCCTAAGCTTCTGTCTTAATTGTGAATTAACCGACGCCGAACCCTGGCTGAAGTGCCGGGCGGCGTCTGAAAATTATTCCGTTTATGAATTTTGGTAAGTGTAACTTAGTTCAGATACGCAGGGCAAAGGAGTAAGTTTCAATGCGATCTCGGACTTTTCAGCGTGAATTTGATAGAAGGAAATCAAAGGCATTCTGAACTCTGACCTTTTTTCATCTATAATTTAAGGAATGAATGGGTTTATTAACATTATCGGCGGCGGCCTTGCCGGAGTGGAGGCGGCCTGGCAGGCGGCGGAGATGGGGGTTAGCGTAAGGCTCTACGAGATGCGGCCTGTGCAGCAGACGCCTGCGCATCGTACAGACAAGCTTGCCGAGATCGTCTGTTCCAACTCGCTGAAGACAGACGAGCCGGGCTCGGCGCCGTATTTATTAAAAGAGGAGCTTCGCCGCGGGCATTCGCTTGTGATGGAAGCAGCCGAGGCGACGAAGGTACCAGCGGGTGCGGCGCTTTCGGTTGATCGAATAAAGTTTGCCGAGCTTATCACCGAGCGAGTCGAAGCTCATCCGAATATCGAAATCATCCGGGAAGAGGTGAAGACTTTGTCAGAACCGCCTGCGTCAGCGGGCGGCCAGAATGGTGATGGTGGTGTCACTATCATCGCCACCGGCCCATTGACCTCGGATGCATTAACGGCAGAGATCATGCGCTTCACCGGTGACGACCAGCTTTATTTCTACGACGCTATCGCTCCGATCATCGCGGCGGATTCTATAGATATGTCAGTCGCATTCAAAGCGGCACGCTACGACAAGGGCGGCGACGATTACATAAATTGCCCGATGGACCGCGAGCATTATGACACCTTTATCACCGAGCTGTTGGCATCGAAATCGGTCCCGTTGAAACGCTTTGAGGAAACGCACTGGTTTGAAAGCTGTTTGCCTATCGAGGAGATCGCCCGACGCGGGCCCGAAACGCTGCGATTTGGCCCGATGAAACCGAAGGGCCTTCGACATCCCAAGACCGGCGAAGAGCCTTATGCATGTGTACAGCTTCGCCAGGAAAATCTGATGGCAGATGCATACGGGATGGTCGGATTTCAGAATCATCTGCGATACGGTGAACAGGCAAGAGTTTTGAAATTGATTCCCGGTCTTGAGAATGCCGAGTTCTTGCAGTTCGGTCAGATACACCGGAATACTTTTATCAACTCGCCGAAGATATTAAATGAAACCCTCGCGACGCGTTCGAATCCACGCCTTTTTTTCGCAGGCCAGATCACGGGCGTTGAAGGTTACGTCGAATCGGTCGCGACCGGCTGGCTCGCCGGGATAAACGCCGTGCGAGTTTTGCGAGATCAGCCGATGTTAACCGCACCGCAAACGTCAGCCATAGGTGCGTTGTGCCGATATGTTTCTAATGTAGAAACCAAGAATTTTCAACCTGTGAATATAACATTCGGCTTGCTGCAAGAGCTGCCCGTTGAGCTGCGAAAGAAACATCGAAATAAACGCGAACGGCATATGATACAGGTTGAACGGGCGTTGAATGATTGGGACAAGTGGATAACCGAATTTCACCGCCGAGACGCGGAGGCGCATAGCGTATGATTTTGGTCATGAAGCCAATGGTGGCTTATTGCCGTTGCCTTCAGGCAACGGTAAGGATGCCGAAAATAAGGTGGGCTTTAGCCAAATTTCTTGATCGTGATAGCTGAGAGCAGAAATCTTATGTCATACGTTCGCATTTGGATACATGTCGAGTCATTCACACCATCTGACCTCTGATCTGAGGGCAAAACTGATCGATCACATCAAGATCAATTGTCGCAACAAGGAGATCTTTCTTGATTCGATCGGCGGATGGTCGGAGCATCTTCATCTCCTCATGTCCCTTGGCCGTGAGCAGAATATTGCCAAGGTAATGATGCTCATAAAGGGAGAATCGGCCCATTGGTTGAACAAGCAAAATTTGATACGGGGGAAATTCTACTGGCAGGACGACTATTATGCGATCTCGGTTTCGGAATCGCAGGTTACGAAGGTTCGTGCGTATATTGAGGGGCAGGAAGAACATCATAGGGCGGTGCCGTTTACAAGGGAGCTTGATACGCTTCGGAAAATCATGGCGAAATTGGGCTAAAGCCCGACGAAAATATTTGACCATGACCGTTGGCTGAAGCCAACGGCAATACTGTCGCCATTTGCGACGGAAAATCGTGATGGAACCAACGACAATCCTGATCATCCTCGCCATCTTCATCGTCGCCGTCCTTTATTCTTCCGTCGGCCACGGTGGGGCGTCGGGGTATTTGGCGGTGATGGCGTTTTTGGCTGTGGCGCAGGAGGTTACGCGGCCGACGGCTTTGGTGCTGAATCTTTTTGTCGCATCGATCGGGACTATCCAGTTTTATCGTGCAGGATATTTTTCATGGCGAATATTTCTGCCATTCGCCGCGTCGTCTATACCGATGGCGTTTGTCGGCGGGATGATCCAATTGCCTACGAATGTTTACAAGATAGTGCTCGGCGCTGTGCTGGCGTTGGCGGCGGCGCGCCTTGCGGTAAACCTGAAAGGCGACGATCAAGTGAAAGAGCCGCCGATCCTGATCTGCTTACTTATCGGGGCGGTCATCGGCCTTTTGTCGGGCTTGGTCGGGGTGGGCGGCGGAATATTCCTTACGCCGATCCTGCTGCTGATGCACTGGTCGGAAACGCGTGTTGCGGCCGGTGTTTCGGCATTATTTATTTTAGTGAACTCGGCGGCGGGGTTGCTCGGTAACTATCAGCAAGTGTCGGTTTTGCCGTCGAACGTGTGGTTTTGGATCGCGGCGGCCGTAATCGGTGGTATCATCGGTTCGACTTTGGGCTCGAAAAGGTTCGATTCGCTTACGCTGCGGCGCGTATTGGCGGCGGTACTGCTGTTTGCGGCGGTGAAGTTAATTTTTGTTTAGGCATATTAATTTGCAGATTTGTAATCAAAAGATTTGAACGCGGATTAAGCTAATCGAGCGGATCGGAGCTGATATGAAATAATATCCGGGATTTGGATCGATCTGCTTGATCGGCGCAATCTGCACAATCCGCGTTCTAATTGAGTTTGAATGAAGGTCACCCCTCTATTAATATTGGTTTTTGCCGCTGGAGTCTTTGCTCAGTCGGGCCGCGTGAAGCCGCCCGAGGAGCCTTCGGCGACGCCAAAGCCCACGCAAAAGAAGATAAAATACAATCCCACTCTGCGTCCGGATGAAGCTCCCGGACCGACTCCGACCCCAAAACCCGCGAACACCGACGACGTGATAAAGGTCGATTCGACGCTTGTCCCGATACCCGTTACGGTACTCGACGCAAACGGCAAGGTGATCACAAACCTGAAACTGACCGATTTTGAACTTAAGATCAACGGCAAGCCGGCCGAGATAAGCGACCTTGCCGCGTTCGGAATCGCCGATCCGCCTGGCGATGCTGTTTGATAATTCGTCGAGCGTGCTTATCGCCCGCGAGTTTGAAACCAGGGCCGCCGTCCGCTTTTTTGACCGTGTTCTTCGCCCCGAAAAAGACCTTGCCGCGTTATTCAGCGTTTCTACCACCACTCGGATCGAACAGCGTTTTACATCGGACGTTGGTTCGCTGACGCGTGCGATCGAGGCGTTTCCGCCGCCGATCGGTGCGACCGCTCTTCTTGACGGCATTATCCTGTCGGCCGAATATCTGGGCGACGTGCAGGGCAGACGCGTTATCGTGATCGTATCGGATGGCGACGACACTTCGAGCGATTCGATCTCTGCTCGAACAGACATTAAGATCCTTGCAGCTTTCAAATTGCCAGGTTTTTGTAGTGAAAACGACGGATTTTGAGAACTACAAACGCACCGGCTCACGTAGCGGCAATGCAAATATCCGCCAACTCGCCGCCGAACGCCGCATGATCGAGATCGCCAACCAGACCGGCGGAAAGGTCTATTCGCCGATCGACGAAAAAGAACTCGACGAAGCATTTCGCCAAATCTCAGCCGAGCTTTCGCAGCAATATATCCTGAGCTATTATCCCGAAAACGAAAACGAACACCGCGGAGCGTTTCGCGAGATCGCGCTGAGCGTAAAGGCAAAGCCAAATGCGGATGTCCGCACGCGGAAAGGTTATTATGTTCCTAAAAAATAGGAACGCGGACATTCCTGTCCGCAATGCCCGAACACAGGCAACTTGCCCGAATCAGTGCGAAGCACGAAAATAGACCGGGGCCACGAAGGCAAAAAGCGGACAAGAATGTCCGCGTTCCCGCATGTTAAATACTCACTTAACACAATTCTTCGAACACCTCACCTACGAGCGAAACATGAGCCCGCATACGCTGCGTAATTATGCGAGCGATTTGGGCCAGTTTAAGGATTTTCTTTGCGGGATCGAAAAACGTGATGACGTACCCGATTTCCGACATCGACCGGCTGACGATCCGCGAATGGATGGCGTCGCTGCACAACGATCATAAGAAAACCTCGGTCGCAAGAAAGCTGGCGAGTTTGCGGACATTTTTTCAGTTTCTCGTTCGCGAAGGCGTTGTTGAAACGAATCCGGCGAAGCTGGTGGCGACGCCGAAGATCGAACGTAAACTGCCAAATCATCTTTCAATGGAAGACGCCGTTAGGTTTATCGAGACGCCCGACCTCAATACCGATCTCGGCCGCCGCGACCGGGCGATCATCGAATTCCTATATGCGACGGGCATCCGCGTCGGCGAGCTTGTAAGCATCAACCTGAAAGATATCGACTTTCGCGAAAAGCTCGTCCGCGTCACCGGGAAGCGAAAAAAGCAGCGTATCGTGCCCTTTGGCGAACCGTCGCTGCAGGCGCTGATGCATTATCTGGCTGAAACGCGTCCGGTCTTCCTAAACAACTGCCCGCCGGCGATGCGCGACCCGCAGGCGGTTTTCCTCAATTACCAAGGAACGCGGCTGACGACCCGCAGCGTCGGCCGCTTGATCGACAAGTACATAAAGCTCTGTGCCGACATCCACAACATCTCGCCGCACAGCCTGCGGCATTCGTTCGCCACGCACCTGCTCGACCAAGGTGCCGACCTCCGCGACATCCAGGAGCTCCTCGGCCACGCCCTGCTTTCAACAACGCAGATCTACACGCAGGTTTCGATGGAAAAGATGATCGCGGTTTACGATAAGGCACATCCGAAGGCATGAGTATAATCGCGTGTATGTTGACGGATAGTAAAGTATTGAAGAATGAACAACATAGCTTCGTAGAAAAAAGGGCTGTTTGTTGACCATTACTCAAAAGTATTGAAGAGATGAACAACATAAGCTTCGTAGAAAAACCAAGAACAACACTTTTGTTCTTGCGGGAACAACGCAATGACTATAAATCGAGATCATCTTTTTTCAGGAGCATTGTTTTAGTCTCGGGCATGTTGGGTGTTCTGTTGACCCCGAATCAGGTGTCGGCACAGATCGCGGACAAACGAATCGACGCGATCCAAAATGTGTGTGAAAAGATGAACAGCCAGATCGCCGAGATGGCGAAGGGCCCGGAAGTTTTCGTCGATGTTTGTGTCCGAACTTGTCGTCAATAAACACCTAAGCCCATATCCGGCGGTTGGGATATTTCAGGTCACATCCACTTTTTATTACACTTACGGCGATCGCGAAAAGAACCCGTATCCGGACCGTTTGTTAAAGATAACGAGCGAATACCGCCGCTCCTCAAGGACCGAAAAAGGCGAGTTTTATTTCAACGCCGCGGGCGGTTTGGTCTTTGCTTTAGTGACGAACGAGGACGGGGAAGTGAAGGAATCGAGAGCCTATTTTGCCGCCGGCCGGATGATCAGGCTGACCGACGACGGCAAAGAGATCGGTCTGAAACGTCAGCGTGCTATCGAAGCAGGGACGCTTTTGAAGGCGGAGGCAGCGCGGTTAACGGGGATCTTTCGAGCTTCGCTGCGTGAAGTGAACTAACTGTTCAAAAGCAGGTTTCTGTCGGCCTGCGTGTCGATGTCAGTTCCGGCTTCTGGCAGGTCGATGGTTTGAAGGTCTGCCCGGCCACGGATCAGGTCCCTGGCTCCTTTATCGCCGTCAAGCCGTGACAATTCGCCGAACAGCCCACGAGAGAATAGTGCAGGAACGCCAGCGACGCCGTTGTACTTTGCGGCAACGATGCTGGCATCGGCCGGCCGCGAATTTCTCGACGAACCGGTCCAGCATTTCTGCGAGTTACAAAGGGCTGGTCGCAAAGCGAAATAAGTACCGCGTCGATGTCGGGCTCGATCTCTCGACAGAGCTTTGCAAGACCGGCCTTGATAGACGAACTCATTCCGATTTGCCAGTTTTCGTTCACGCACGCGACGACCGGGAGTCCTTCGATCTCGTTCGCCGATCTTTCCGTCTCGGCGCCAAGCACGACGACGACCGGATCGCACATCGACCCAGCCATTGCCTCTGCGGCATGCCTCAAAAGTGTTTTGCCTTTGAACTGGAGAAGCTGTTTCGGCTGACCCAAGCGTGAAGAACCTCCGGCCGCCAGCAACAATCCGCCAACTTTATTTCCGGTCATAGATCGAGCCCTTCCGATCGCGCAGGTTCCCGCCGCTGCGTTTTGCAAGCACACTCTGGATCTCGCCTGCGATGGAGAGTGCTATCCCTTCCGGCGTATCAGCACCGATGTCGAGGCCAACGGGTGCATAGAGCCGAGCGAGCTGCGCGTCCGTAAGATCTTCGCCGTCTGCTGTCGCTTCTTCCAGGAGCTGTACGGTGCGGCTTTTGGGGCCGAGGGCACCGATGTAGAAAAGATCAGCCTTCAACAACGCGGGCAGGATGAAACGGTCGCGGGCATAGTTGTGGGTCATGATGACGGCCGCCGTCCGGTCGTCGGCGACGATCCTGCCGGGCGGTTCATCGACATTTTGAAGAGTGAGCTTTTCGGCCGAAGGGAACCTTTCTGTAGTCAGAAAGGCCGGGCGGTGATCGTGAACGGTAACCTGCCACCCCAGCTCCGAAGCAATGCGAACAAAAGGCACGGCATCGGCACCGGCTCCGAAAAGGAGGACGGCGATCGGCGGCTCGATGTTCTCCGAGGCTTCGCGATTCTCATACGCGGAGCGCATTTCCGCGATCAAACCCGTATTCCTGTCGACCGGCTCAAGCAAGATCTCGATCACGCCACGACAGCCCATGTTCAGATTAAAGACAGATTCCTCGTTCTCGGTCGTGTCGTAAGTGAAGACGTCCGCAGCGCCGGTGGCCAACACTCTTTTCGCTCGTTCGAGTACGTCCGCTTCGAGGCAGCCGCCCGAAACGGTACCGACTGTACGCCCATCCGCAAGGATCAACATCCGAGCGCCCGGCAGGCGATAGCCTGAACCGCGAACGTCAACGACGGTCGCGAGAACCGCTTGCTCGCCATCCGAGAATAATGAAATGGCCCTAAGAATTTCGTGGATCTCTTTCAAGGCAGGTTTTAGGCTGACTGGCGTTCGCCCAGCCAGTAGCATAGTCCGTCAGGTGCGACAACATAGAAGACTTTCCACGTGCAACGTCTTTCATTCTTTTCCATATTGATATCAGACGATTCCTTTTCCAGGCCGTTCGCCTTGAACTCGGCGAGCAGATTCTCGACGCCATCCACCTCAAATGCACAACCGTCCTGAGAGGGGTCGCCGCCAGTTTCCGCGAGCCTGCATTCTGAACATCGGGCCGTGCCAAGAGTGACGGAATTGCCCGGTGCGGAACTCACGTGCGATACGACTTCAAATCCCATGATCGTGGTATAGAACGGAACCGCATCATCGACACTGGCGACCGGCAGATTCATCGCGTCGCCCTGATAGCCCCATGCATTCTTGAATACTAGTCGTCATTTCACTGTCTATTCCGGACACGCCCCGCCATTATCGACCCATTCGTTCAGCTTCTTAACAAGATCTGCGTGCGACATCGGCGGAGCGGTGCGGCCCTGGCCGGGCGCCCAGGCCCAGAGCACGAGCGGATCGGATTTGACATGTTCGACCGACTCTTTTGCAGTCTTGCGGCCTTTGTTCTTGGTCGGATCCTTCAATTGTCGGCAAAGTTGTCCGGCTGTCAATCCCTGAAAGGCCATCTTCTGGTGGGCCGGCGGCATGTGCCAATTGGGAGCTCCGGGCGGCATGCTTTCGCCTTCAAGGTTCATCTCCTGATGACAGGTCGCGCACTGCAGTTCATAAACGCCCTTGCCCTCAGGGCCGCGGGTCACGCCCATCATATGCGGCGTCATCGAGTCGCCCTGGGTAGGTATGTCGCCGGCCGGATGGCAGTTCGAACAACGAGCGGAAAAGAACACCTTGGATGCTTCGTTGAACGCGGCACTGGCCTTTGCCGGATCTGGATCAGCGACGATCGTCGCTTCCGAAATGGTTGAAGCTTCGACCCGTTCGATCTGATCCGAACGATCCGGATAGACAAAGCCGTACGTCGCCAAACTCGCGGTTGCAATGACAATCAGCTTAAGTCTATTTTTAATCAAAAATACATTTCTCATTCAGCTTTTGCGGCCAACTCCTGTGCTTTTATAGGCAGGCTGCGAACACGTTTTCCCGTTGCGGCAAAGATCGCATTCACGACCGCCGGTGCGATTGGCGGCGTGCCCGGTTCGCCGACGCCGCCGTGTTTCTCAAGTGCTCGGAACGATATGGACGTCGATCTTTGGCATCTCGTTCATTCTCAGGGTCTTGTAGTCGTAAAAGTTCCTCTGCACAACGCGGCCGGCTTTGATTGTGATCTCGCCATATAATGCGGCAGTCAACCCATATACGATAGCTCCTTCCATCTGGGCTGCGACCGTATCCGGGATTAACCACCTGTCCGCAATCGACGGCACAAACAACGCGATGCACCTTTACATGCCCGTCCTTTGCCACCGAAACTTCCGCTACCTGTGCGACATAGCTGCCAAAACTCTCATGCACCGCAATACCCTGAAACGTGCCTGCGGCCGGTTTGCCCCAGTTAGCTTTTTCGGCGGCAAGTTTCACAACTCCGGCATGCCGCGGATGTTTCGCAAGCATCGTCAGCCGAAACGCGACGGGATCCTTGCCCGCTGCCGCTGCAACCTCATCAAGGAAACACTCGGTAGAAAACGCCGTATGCGAACTTCCGACCGATCGCCAGAAGCCGACCGGCACGCCCGTATCCTTTCTAACCCAATCGCACTGGAAATTCTGGGAAATCGTAGGGAAGGTTGTGCGCACCTTCGAAAGATGAATCGTCGAGCTGATCCGGCTTAAGCACAAAGCCGAATGCGAGGCCGGCACGGGCCATGATCGCGTCGGTCGCAATGCGGTGATGCCAAAAGACTGGATTCCCGCTCCCGTCCAGACCCGCCGACATCTTGTTGTACGCCGCCGGCCGATAGAAATCGTTCTGCATGTCATCTTCGCGGGTCCACACGACCTTGACCGGTTTGCCCACCGCCTTCGATATGCTCGTCGCGTCGATGACATAGTCCATCTCGAACCTTCGGCCAAAACCGCCGCCCAGCATCGTCGTATTGACCTTGACCTTTTCGACAGCCAGGCCGGCCGTCGTTGCGACCACCTGTTGCACCAATCCCTGTGCCTGAATGCCGCCCCAAACCTCGGCTCCGTCCGCCCGGACATCGGCCGTGAAATTCATCGGCTCCATGCATGAGTGGGCAAGGAACGGCGACCAGTAAACGGCCTCGACTGTTTTAGCGGCTTTCGGTTTCGCGGCATCAACGTCACCGGTCTTCTTCGCGACCAATCCTTTGTCCTTGTCCGCACCCGCGGCAAACGCCGCGTAGATCGTCTCGCTCGAAACGGCGGCCATCGGCCCGTCGTCCCACGTTACTTTCAGCGACGTTCGCCCGCGGCGTGCGGCGTAATAATTCTCGGCAACTACAGCGACACCGTAGCCAAGCGGCACGATGTTCGTCACGCCCTTGACGGCCTTTGCTTCTGTATCATCAACACTCTTGACCTTGCCGCCGATCACCGGTGAACGCAGTATTGTCGCAAATAGCATTCCGGGCACTTTGACGTCCATGCCGAAGATCGCCTTGCCATTGACCTTTGCCGGTGTATCGAGCCGTTTTACGGCTTTACCGATATATTTGAAATCCTTTGGGTCCTTGAGTTTAGGATTTGCCGGCGGCGTGATCTTTGCCGCGGCCTCCAGCAGATCGCCGTAGGCGGCACTGCGATTTGTTGCGGCGTGAACGACTTTGCCCGATTCAGCTTTACAGGTGTCCGGAGACACATTCCAGCTTTGCGCCGCCGCGGCGACCAGCATCTCGCGAACAGTTGCGGCGGCTGTTCTGAGCGGCATGAAAAGGCCTTTTACGCTTGAGCTGCCGCCCGTTCCCTGCATTCCCATCGCCGGATTGATGTAGGCCTTGTCTGCCGGCCGCTGACTCGTATTTGACGTTTGCCCAGTCCACCTCGAGTTCATCCGCGACGATCATCGGCAGCGATGTCAGTACACCCTGTCCCATTTCGACCTGCCCGACAACAACGGTGACCTTGCCGTCCTTCGCGATCTTGATAAAAGCATTTGGCTGAAAATCAGGCGCCGGCATCGCGTTAATGCCAAGCCTTTCTTCGGCCCGCGTACGCGTCGGCAAACTAATTCCGAACACAAGGGTACCGCCGGCAACGATCGTTGCCTTGAGGAATGATCGCCTGTCGATCCCTGTTTTATCGGTCATCTCATTTACCTCCGTTTATTGCGGCGAGCTTGATCGCGGCTTTGATCCTGTTATACGTTCCGCAGCGGCAGATGATGCCCGCCATCGCCCGGTCGATATCCGCATCGGTCGGCTTTTTGTTCTGCTTGAGCAGATATCGCGGCCGACATTATCTGGCCGGACTGGCAATAGCCGCATTGCGGGGCGTCCACCTCGATCCATGCCTTTTGCAGCGGATGGCTCGAATCGTCCGAAAGGCCTTCGATCGTGGTGATCTCCTTGCCCACGGCCGTGCTAAGCGGCGTAATACACGAACGGCGGGCTTCGCCGTCCACGTGCACCGTACACGCCCCGCACTCCGCCACGCCGCACCCGAACTTCGTCCCCGTCAAACCGATATCATCCCGTATCACCCACAACAACGGCGTATTCGGGTCCGCATCGACCTCATACTGCTTTCGGTTCACGCTAAGTTTTGTCATCAGAAAAACCTCACTTACAGCGAAACAGCTCGATTAGATTTTTGGATTATTACCGTTCACCAAAATTATATCACCACACCCATCTACGGCCAATCGAGAGGCACTTTGCTCCGAACGATGCAGAAAGCCCGCACGAAGTAAGGGCGTCACGCCGCCTGTGACGCGTCCCATGTCCCAGGCTTCCACTCGCGTATATGCAAATATTCCCGAACCGAGTCCTCCAATTTTAAAAACGAACCAAAAGCATGTTTCAAGCGTTCGGAGACCCGTAGAATGGGGGTTTCACGTGTTTTTGGCTTGTCCCTTGTCCCAGCTTGTCCCACGAGCAGGCTGGGACAGGGAAGTACCCGTTTTATAAAGACTTACGGCGTTTTTTTCGTCAAAAAAGCTAAATTTTCAAAAAACTTTTTGACTGGGTGTCGTCCTGAAAAAAAGTTGTCAAAGATCGTGCGTTGCATCTAAGAAACACACACTCATACTAGCAAGATCTTTTAAGGATTGAAAGAAAAAAATATGCCTAAGCCCGCACAAAGTAAGGGCAATTGAGCAGGCGGTTTTTGACGTAGCCCGGTACGGCAACAACAGTTTCTATGCCCGAAAGCAACCAATTCAAAATCTCGAAGCATCACACGATCAAGTCTGATAGATCGACGTAAAGCCAAGTAAATATTGAGGTAACCGAGATGCGTTCCAAGCTCTTCCCCTTGTTCGTAATAGTATCCGTGTGCGCTTTTTTCCGCCGCGGCCCAGATAGTGATCGAGTCCGATTCAAGCATGGTGTTCGGCGAAAAAACAGCCGAGATCATGCTTGCGATCGAGAGCAAAGGAAAGGCCGGCAGCACCCGAGTGGACCTGGAGTTGATCGATGTCGCGAACACTCGCCGGGCGTTCGCCGAACCTGTCGTTAAGCTTAGGAGCGGAAAGCATGTCTACAAGATATCGATCGCGGTCGGCGAATTGCTCAAGTCCGCCGGCGACGACATAGTTTGGTTCCGCCTGCACTACAAGGTCGCTGATTCAAGCGGGATCATCTCGCTTTCCGAACTGCTCAAAGACGATTTCGAAATCCGCGTAGCCGCGTTCGAACGCGTCGTTCCCGGCCAGACTTTCCGGGCACGCGTGCGCACGCTTCACCCGTTGACCAAGCGGCCGATGAAAAGCGTTAGCGTCACCGGCAAGCTCGAACTGGAACTCGACACGGACGCCGACGAGGACGAGCTGATCATTAATGCCCGCGGCCGGACAAACGGGGACGGGCTGCTCGTCCTTGATTTCAAGATTCCCGAAGGCATCAAACTTGACGATGGAGAGGCGAACCTGACGATCCGCGGAAACAAGGGCGGGATCGTCCGCGAGGTTGACGAAGACCTTGACTCGGACGAACAACGCGGCACGATCATGCTCACTGCCGACAAGCCGCTCTACCAACCCGGACAAAACTTTCACGCTCGCGGCCTGTATTTTGATATCAACAACGTCGTCGTTACCGGCGAAGAGCTTGAATTCTCGATCGAGGATGAAGACGACACGGTCCTCTACCGTCAAAAAGTGAAAACTTCGGACTTCGGCATTGCTTCCATCTCGTGGGCCATTCCGGAGAATGCGAAGCTTGGTAATTATCGTGTCGTTGTCGAGGCCGACGATGAGCTAAGGGCCGATCAGTTGATCTTCAAGGTGTCACGCTATGACCTTCCCAACTTTTCGGTTACGGCGAAGCCCGACAAAACCTCCTATCTACCGGCTGATACCACGGCCGAGATCGCCGTAAACGCCGATTATCTTTTCGGCAAACCGGTCAACAAGGGTAAGGTTCGCGTCGTGCAGGAAAGCGAGCGAAGCTGGAACTGGCGCGAGCAGAAGTACGATGTTATCGAAGAAGCGAGCGTCGAAGGCGAAGCGGACGCGAGCGGGAAGTTTATCGCTAAGGTCGACCTGACCGGGAAGAATAGCGAACTTCAGCAACGCCAGTGGAAAAGATATGACGACCTTCATTTCGCCGCATATTTTACCGATCTTTCCACGAACCGCACTGAGCAGAAACGATTTGAGATCCGGCTGACCAAGGAGCCGATCCATATCTATTTAATACGAAACGACCGCCAGCACCCTGATCTTCCGCTTACTTCATATATTTCAACTTTCTACGCCGACGGCACTCCGGCACTGTGCGATGTTGAGATAAGGACCGGCAAGGAAACGGTCGAACGTTTCAAGACCAATTCGCTGGGTGCGGGAAAATTTACTGTTCCCCTGCCATCACGACACACCAGCGGACGAGATCTTGAACTCGCGATCAAGGCCCGCGATAAAAAAGGACAGCAGGGCACATTTGATGAGACTTATTATCTCGATAAAGACAAGGATTCGGTTAAGCTGACGACCTCGCGAACAATTTACAGGCCCGGTGACCCGGTCGATATTTCGATCATCTCGACACAGGAAAGCGGGGTTCTCTACGTAGATATTGTGAAGGACTGGACCGTCGTCGATTCGCGCATCGTACGGCTGCGAAATGGCAAAGCGAATATCTCAGTTCCGTATAACCCCGCATTCAAAGGCGAGCTAACTGTCGCCGCTTATGGCGACCAGGAAACTTATTACTGGGACAACTACATGCGAAGCTCGCGCGGCATCATTTTTCCCGAACAGCAGAACCTCGCACTGACAGCAAAGTTCTCGAACGCGACTTACAAGCCGAGCGAAGACGCGAAGGTGCGGTTTTCAGTCCTCGACGGCATGGGCCGTCCGGCCGAAAGCGCCCTTGGAATTGTCGTTTTTGACAAGGCGGTCGAACAGCGGGCAAAGACTGACGCAGAATTCGGAAGCTATTTCAGTATTTTTTCCGATATGTTATACGGAAAGAGTTTCGGAAGCCTCTCGGTTAAAGATTTAAACGAACTCGACTTTACCAAACCTATTTCGCCGGAGATCGAACTCGCGGCTGAGGTTATGCTTGCCGGAAATTATTACTACCCGCAGATCTACCACGGCGGCGGCAACGACGCTAAGGTGCAGTCGATCTATAAGGAGTATTTTGCAAAACAGCTAAAACCGGTGGAAGAACTGGTGCTGCGGCATTTTGGAAAAGAGAATGAGTTTCCGAATGACCAGGCTTCGTTGAAACCGCATCCTGGCGAAGAACGGCGTGGATCTTGACGAGCTGAAAGACCCGTGGGGCAATGTATATTATGCAACCTATGCGACGGAAACCACGCGGGCGGTCGATACGTTCAAAACATCCGGGCCTGATAAGATCGTCGGCAATGACGACGATTTTGTTGTGGCGACGGTAGGCGTTGCATACTTTCAGCCGGTCGGTGAAACGATCGATAAGGTGGTAAGGAATTATCACGAGCGGACTGGCGGGTTCATCCGCGATCTTGTCACACTCTCCGCAGAAGTCCGTCGGCTCGGTGTAGATCTCACCAAATTGAAAGACCGATGGAATCGCGACTACCGCATTACGTTCGAAGTGTCGGGCCGAAATTATGTGGTCCGTTTCCATTCGACCGGGCCTAACGGCCTTGATGAGGACGAACGTTGGAGTTGGACCGACGATTTCGACATCTGGAAAAATTACTCTGACTATTTCTACAAAACGGAGCAAACGATCAACGAAACCTTGAGTACGGAAGTAAATTCCGGCAAAAAACCTTTCCCAAAAGACGAGGCGGAATTCGCGGCAATGTTAAAGAACGGAGGGCTGGACCTCGCTGCCGTCAAAGACGGGTACGGCCGCGCCGTCGAACTCACGTCCGCCGTTGAAACTCGATACGTCGACAAAACGATTTATGAAGGCGGCAAACAGATCATCAAACCGGCCACCGATCAGCTGCGGGTGTTTTCGATACGGAGCGTAGACGAAAATCGTCAAACGTTGCAGAACTCGCAAAATTCTCGAGCGTGATCACTGCGATATTTGGTTACAGCCCGCGTCAAAGGCTGAAATCAAAATCTGTAGCGTTCACAGGCGGCAGAGGAGCTATTGCGGGAACGGTTATCGACCCAAACGGAGCCGTTGTTGCGAACGCCCAGGTAACCGCGACTGACGAAAATGACGCGACAAAGAAGTTTTCTGTCAGCAGTGACGAGAACGGTAGTTTTCTAATTTCGAAATCTTCCTTCCGGAAGATACAGTGTCCGCATCGATTCAACAGGGTTCAGATCATCGGTTAGCAACGGCATCGAAGTACGTTCGCAGAATCTGGTTGAAATGAAAATTACGCTCGAGGTCGGCAGTGTTTCTTCTGTCGTGGAAGTGACAGCGGCAGCGGATTCACAAATCATGAACTCGACCTCTTCCTCAATTTCACACCACTACGAAACCAGGCGAACGTAAAAATATCATTCCCATACAAAGAACAAACATCCACTCCGCGTCTTCGCGAATACTTCCCCGAAACCCTCGTCTGGCAGCCCGAGCTGTTGACCGATAAAAAAGGCCGGGCGGAGATGAGTTTTAAGATGGCGGACAACATCACGACGTGGAAAATGTACACGATCGCATCCACCAAAAAGGGCAAGATCGGCGTGGCGGAGAATGAGGTCGTCGCGTTTCAACCGTTCTTCGTCGATCTCGATCCGCCAAAGTTTTTGACCGAAGGTGACGAGATCTATTTGCCGACGCAGGTGCGGAACTATACTGAGAAGAAACAGCAGGTAAACGTGACGATGGCGAAGGCCGACTGGTTCTCGTTCCTGGGTGCCGACAAACAGCAGATCGCCGTCGATGCCGGCAACTCGAGCAACTCCATCTTTGGCTTTAAGGCGATCGCCGCCGTAAAGAACGGCAAACAGCGGGTTACCGCGATCGCGCAAACGGATTCCGACGCGATCGAAAAACCCGTCACGGTGCGCCCCGACGGCCAGGAAATAGTCCGGACGGATTCAAAAGTTTCGACCGGTGCCGTCGCGTTCGACGATAAACTTCCCGGCAACTGCCCTTCCGCGGACGCAAAAGGCTGAGTTGAAGATCTATCCGAATCTCTTCGCCCACGTTTCCGATTCGGTCGAGGGATTGCTTGCCCGCCCATACGGATGCGGTGAACAGACGATCTCATCGACGTATCCGAACCTGATGATCCTGAAATTCGTCGCGGCCGATTCGCCGCTCAGGCAAAAGGCGAAAAATTATTTGCAGAAAGGCTACGAACGCCTGCTCGGTTATCAGGTGGCCGACGGCGGATTCACTTACTGGGGCGGCAAGGATACGTCTGATGTTGCACTCACCGCGTACGCACTGCGTTTTCTGAACGATGCGAGTTCGCAGATCGACGTAGATCAGGACGTGATCAAAAAAGCCGAAGGTTGGTTGATCAGACAACAGCGGGCCGACGGAAGCTGGACGAAAAAATATTATTACGAAACATCGGAAAGCTCGCAGCGAACAAAGCTGTTCACAACCTACGTCGCGCGTTCGCTTGCAATGAGAAAAAATGCGGACAAAGCCGCACTTACAAAGGCACTCGACTATCTAAAAACTCGAAACGCAGAGATCGACGAGCCATACGCACTTGCCCTTATACGGCCTTGCCTCACTCGACGCGGGCAATACGGATGCCGCGTCACAAGATCGCGGAGCAGCTCGAAAAGATGGCGATAGACGAAGGCGGGAGCGGTTTATTGGAAGCTCGAAACAAACACACCATTTTATGGATGGGGCACCGCCGGACGGATCGAAACAACAGCGCTGGCTCTTGCAGATGCTGATTCGCGATAACAAGGCGAATGGCATAGACAGCGTTGCCCGCCGAAACCTGATCGCAAAAGGCACACTGTTTCTGATTCGAAACAAAGACCGATACGGTGTGTGGTATTCGACGCAGACGACGATCAACGTCCTTGACTCTTTTCTCGCCGCACTCGGCGACAAACAGGCGACAGCGAACCAAATTCTGCAAATCATCGTCAATGGCGAAGTCGTGCAAGATGTTACGGTCCCGCCAGACAAGATCGATCCTGCGATCGTCGATCTTAGCGGCAAACTAAACGCCGCGTCGAACACCGTCGAGGTCCGCGGCACGGGTGACGCGGCGTTAATGTCACAGGTGGTCGCGTCGCATTACGTCGACTGGAAAAACTCGGATGTTTCAAGCATCAATGTCGGCAAATCGCGGGCGCTTCGCCTGGATTACAAATGCGACAAACTTGCCGCCGCGATCATGCAGGAGATGCCTGCTCGGTCGAGGCCGAACGCATTGGGCATCAGGGATATGGTATGTTGTTGGCCGAGATCGGCACGCCGCCGGGAGCGGACGTAAGCCGTGAGTCGCTGGAAGCCGCGATGGAAAACGATTGGAGCATCTCTCGTTACGACATACTGCCGGACAGAATAGTCCTGTATATGTGGTCGAAGGCCGGCGGGACAAAGTTCAATTTCAAATTCAAACCGCGTTACGGTATTAACGCCCAGACGCCCGCGTCGGTCGTTTACGACTATTACAATCCGGAGGCTCATGCGACGGTCGCTCCGCTGGGGTTCCGTGTAAAATAGGCGCGTGGCAAAGTTCGGCGTCCTTACGGGCGAGTACGGCAAAAAGGTGGGTTTATTTCCGTTCTCCATCAGACGGAGGAGGAAATGAGTTATGCCACTTGAGATATGGTTATTGAATCCTTATGAGATCAGGTATCCGTGGGATGAGCTTCGCCAAAATGTTAAAACGCTGATGGAGCCGGTTGTGGCAAAACGCGACGAGGGCAAGAAGGTCAAGTACGGTCATGTGCATGTTCACAGCCGTTACATAAAGCCGACGATCGGCCCTAACGACCTTGCGGTTTATGTAGTTCCGGCCAAGGAATTTGGCTTTGTCGGGGTCAGTTTTGGCAACGGCATGCGTGAGCATGGTGACGGTTTGACAACTCACAAAAGCGGGCAAGCATGCTCTGAGATCTATCTAGGCAGACAGGTAGTTAAGACGCCAACGAACGGAGCAGTGCTCATCAAAGCGGACCGCCTGACGAACGAGCACAAGGGAGTGTGGGTCAACGAACGGTATACTCCCCAAACCGCCGCGAATTTGGTCTTTCATGAGCTACTGCACAACGTTACGCCAAGCTGGGACGAATACCAGCTCCACGGCACCGCCAAAGTGAGCCTGGGACAGGAAAGTGTTTCTCACAATACGCCGCAATCGGGGAAGGACATCGAGATACTGGCCGAGCATATGCAAAAAGTAAAGCATACCCAGTGGACCGGCGCATGGACTGCTATGTCCGAGCCTCCGCCGGACCCGGATTAAGACGGGAAGCTAATGTTCGACGCGGGTATTTACAGACCTCGTATGAGTGGTCAGAGATGGAGGTACAACAGCAGTTCATTCCGCGTCATTCCGTGATGTTCGGCTAGGTCATCAAGTATGGATGCGAGTGTTCCAAGTCTTAGCGAATCGTGTTGAGGGATGGTAACGTGATGGCTGCCTTTTTCCTCAGTCGTTAGCCGAATATGGCTTCCGGATTGGCGGGTGGGCAGATAGCCAAGCGACTTCAGTGCTTTGACCAGATCGTTTCCGGAAACGTCGCGTGGAAACTTCATGCTGCCATTACTTCTTCGCTGACAAAATGCATTCGAATTATCTTTGGTTTCGATCCCTCGTCGAAATGACAATCAACCGCATCGCGAATGTTCGAGCGCAGCTGTTCGAGGTCGTCGCCCTCCGTGAAGATCGCCTCTCCCAAAGCACGGGCCGTATATCCGCCTTCGACTGCGTTCTCTATCAAAAAAATGATCTCGTTCATAATTCGACCCTAAAGAAATTCAGCAACTAGTTCACGGCGTACGGTCGGATGCCATTCTACGCCAATATTGCGGGAAAATGAAGGTAATTATTCGGTTGCCTTGTCGTCAACGATCACATCCGGAAACTCAGCTGCCAACTGCTCTACTGTTTTCGAATCGATCTCGGCCCGCAACGGGCGTGTCCCCACGTTAGCTTTGAAATTGCCGTTTTCGTCGTAAACCGTCGGTATTGGGCTGAGTTGCGGATCACGCCCTGAACGTAGGCTTTTGTTTCTTTGAACGGAATTTCCTCGACGAACTCATCGATCTCTAAGGGCAGTGTCGAGCGCCATTGCGGCACACGTCCGGGGCCGGCATTATAGGCAACTGCGACATATTCGATCCTCCCGAACTTATCAAGCTGATCACGCATATACGCAGTGCCGAGTTCGATATTCAGGGCCGGCAGGAAAAGCGATTCGACCGAAATAGTCGCCGTCGAGCCATATTTTCTGGCTACGCTCTGTGCCGTCGGCAATATCAACTGCATCAGTCCATACGCCTTTGCCGGAGATTTTGCACGCGGATCGAAAACGGATTCCTGCCGTATCAATCCGGCCACCTGATAGAGATCGAGGTTCCGGTTTTTCGCCCACGCTGCGATCTGGTCCCAGGCGATGTGGGGATAAAAAATGTCCCATTCTTCGCGGCCCATTTCCTCGGGAAACATTTGCGAGTAGTCGGGATAGCTTGCTCGAAGGGCTGTAAAAGCGGCAACATTATTGCCTTTCAAACGAAAATGCTGCGCAAGGGCCATATTGATCTTCGGACTGTTGTTCGCGGTCTTTTTTGCTTCTTCCAGTTCGTCGATAGCCCAATCAAACAAGCCGATAACGCTTAACTGCTGTCCCTTCTCTGCACGTTCGAGCTCTTTTGGGGTTGAGGTTTCGGCGGCAACGGTTACCGACTTTAGGCTCGCGACGGCCTTTGGCACGAGCGGCCCGGCAGCATTTTGCGGGCGGCATTGGCCCTGGTTTTTCAATGCGTTCAGACGTTGGAGGCCGATGTGGCCGTACCAGTTTGCCGAATACCGATATGACACGCCCTCATACAACGCACATGCGTCCGCGGTCTTCCCGGCCCGCTCGGAATCGCGCGCGGCCCAATATCCCGCCTTGCCTCGATTCGTCGTGTCCTTCTCGGCATAGCGTGCGAGGTGTTCGATGAACATTCGCGAGCTTTCGGTAAAATTGCCGTTCTCATGCTGGAGCCATGCGAGTTCGAACTGAGCACCAGCTACCTCGATAGCGGCGGGCCATGCCGTCAGGGCCGTTTGCAGGAAATAATTCTCCTCGCCTTTGTTTTTTGCATCGCGGGCCGCATAGCCCGCATCGACCCACGCTTTCGGCGTCAGCTTGCCAGCCGGAAACTTTTGCCGCATCTCTTCCGCCCATCGCCTAGCGTCCGGCCAAAGTTTATTTTTTGCATGGCCGGCTACGAATTCGTAATACGCACTCTGTTTTTCTTTGGCGTTTTCCTCAATTGCCATAAAAGCCAATTGAGCATCTATCGGCTTCTTAAGGCTGACCGAAGTGATAACGCGTCTTCAGATTCAATTCAGGCGTTAATGATCGCGGATAATTTGTTGCGACATAGGAAAGCTCTTTATCCGCTTCCAAGAAATTCCTGGCCGCAAACAACTTCTCGGCGCGTGCGATCGCTTCTTCGGAGTTCGAAGGTATCAGCGGTTGACCAAGGGAAGTCAGCTTAACTTCGGCGTCTTTTGCAGCTAACGAGCCAGGGCCGACGAAATAAGTTTCCCGATAATACTTGATCGCATTTGCTTGCTCGCCGTTTGATTCGTATGCCCTCGCAGTCAGGATCAGGGCCTCTGCGTCGCCTGACGCGGCCAGTTCAGCAAGCATCTCCGGTACTAAGGCTGATCGGCCAGCCGCGATCGCAGATTCACCTCGCCTTAACCTGGCGTCTTTTGCCCGCACCGAGTTTGGAAAGTCCTGTTCAAGTTTCGCAAAAACATCGATCGCCGCCGGGTGGTTTCCAGCCGACTGCAACGCCTGTCCTCTCAGCCACAGGGCGTAGTCGCCGAGCTTGGTCTTTGTAGCAAAGTCATTCGAATCAAGAAGCGAAGCTGCGCCGGCAAAGTCCTTGCTTTCAAATTTGATCCTCGCACGCAGCAGACGCGCGAGTACGCCGGTCTGTTTGCCCGCGAAGCGCCGTTCGATCTGCTCAGCGACCGATTCCGCAGGGAGCTTGCCATCCTTGGTCAGTTGACGGAGTGATTCGAGTGCCTGTTCTTCCGTCTGCTGTGCAGAACAGCCGATGCAAAAGAGCACCGAAGATAGGATCAAAACGGTCGAATATGAAATAAATCTGTTGAACATCGTTAGCGGAAACTCCTGAGGCTTTGATGCGAAAACGTATCCGGTTTTTGTCCGCTTAAAAAGCTTTTCAAACCGCCCTATAAGATATATGATACCAAACAATTCCTTGAACCAGCGGAGAAGTTGATATGAAAAAAGGTCTTGCCGTACTTGCGCTCTGCGTGGTGCCCGTTTTAGCGGCGTCCGCTCAAACCCCGAAACTGTCGCCGACCCCCACCGATCAGGATCCGGTGGTCAAAATATCGACGACTCTGATCCAGATCGATGTAACGGTAACCGACAAGAACGGCAAGCCGATCGCTGATCTTCGGCCAGAGGAGATCGAGATCTACGAGAATGGCAAGAAGCAGCAGATAACGAATTTCACTTTTATCTCATCAGGCAAACCTGCCGCCGCAAAGCCTGCCGATCCACGGAAAAAGAATGCTGAGTTACCTGTTCCGCAGCCTGCACCAGTCGCTCCGCGGCCCGAAGGCATTAGGCGAACGATAGCAATTGTGGTCGACGACCTTTCGATGTCGTGGGAAAGCGTGGGCTACACGCGGCGAGCCCTCAAGACATTTGTCGACGAGCAGATGCAGGACGGCGACCTCGTTGCGATCCTTCTCACCGGCGGCAGCACCGGGTCATTGCAGCGATTTACGACCGACAAACGCATCCTTCACGCGGCCATCGAAAGGATAAAATACAACCCGATGGGCACGGGCGGAGCTTCGGCCATAAACCCGATCGCACCGAACGGAACCGAAACCCTTGATCTTGGGCTGGGCGGCCTGCCGGGGGGCCAGGATGCTGACTTTGAGGCCTTCCTTGCCGCAGCCGAAACCAGGCGGAACGGGGTGCTTGTTTCGGGTACGCTCGGCTCCCTGGACTATGTCGTTGCGGGTATGCGTGATATTCCGGGGCGAAAATCCGTAATGCTTTTTTCGGACGGCTTTGATCTTTTTGAACGAGACAAGGACGGTACGCAGCATAGCGGGCTGGCAATGCAGTTCGCGCGAAGGCTTATTGAACAGGCCAACCGTGCGGCCGTGGTCTTTTATCCGATAGATCCTCGCGGGCTCCAGGTCGGGCTGCTTCAGGCAGCCGACAATACACGGGGCATGACCGCGCAGGTCGATCATGTCAGCGGTGGCCACGCGCCGCACGCGGATGTGGGACAGTCAGAACGGCATCAACTTTCTTGCCCGTGAAACCGGCGGCATCGCGTTTCTTAATAACAGTGATCTAACCAAAGGTGTCGAGCAGGCTCTCAATGATCAGAGCTATTATCTGGTTGGTTATGTGCCGGATGCGGATTCATTTGACACCTCAACAAGCAAATTCAACAAGTTCGATGTAAAGGTGCTGCGTAAAGGGGCGAATACCCGTTTTCGCAGTGGATTCTTCGGAGTGACGGACACAAAAAAAATAGTCGCTCCCGGGCCCGACAAATCTACCAACTATGTTACACAGCTCAGGACAGCGATGCTCTCGCCCTTTCAGGTAAGCGGTGTCACGCTCAGGCTCAACTCGCTGTTTGGAAGCAGCGGAGCGAACGATCTTTACGTCCGCTCGCTGCTGCATATTGATGCAAACGACCTAAAGTTTAGGGACGAAAAGGACGGACAAAAGACGTGCTCGTTCGAGGTGCTCGCGACAAGTTATGGTTCAGATGGCCAGCTCGTGGACCAGATCGGAAAAACCTATACGGTGACGGTGCCGCCGGACGTCTATACCCGAGTGTTGACTGACGGGATCGTCTATCATTTCAAATTTCCCGCTAAAAAAGGCGGCCCGTACCAGTACCGGGTTGCAATTCGCGACGCCGTTGGAGGCAATATCGGAGCGGCGAGCCAATTCGTCGAAGTGCCGGATCTTGGAAGCGGCAAACTCACGTTGTCCAGCATTGTGGTCGAGGACATGTCTGTCGATGAATTCCAGGGGGCGTTTACTGCGGGCTCCGGGATCAAGACTGACCCGATGAGGGACACCTCGCTCCGCCGAATTAAGGTCGGGCGTGTATATCGTTATTCCCTTGAGATCTACAACGCTGGCCTGGACGTCGCAAGCAAACCCAATCTGGAAACGCGAGTCCGAGTCTTTCGCGAGGGCCAGTTGATCCTCAGTGGCCTGCCAAAGCCGCTCGACCTGACCGGCCAGACCGAAATGTCCCATCTCCGGTTTCTCGGCGGTCTGGCGATCGGCTCGCAAATGGAGCCGGGCGATTACGTTCTGCAAATTATTGTCGTCGAAAAAGAAAAACGACGGGTCGCATCACAATACGTGCAGTTTGAGGTGGTTCCTTAAAAGTCGCGCTTTATGAATCGAATTAGCCTCCTACTCATTGTTCTTTTCGTCTGTTCTGTGCCCGGTATAGCGCAAAGTGCCAAACCCGCTGCAACCCCTCCGGATGAAGGTGAAGTCGTTAAGATCTCAACGGCACTTATTCAGGTGGATGTGACCGTTACGGACAAACGGGGAAAGATCATTACCGATCTGCGCCGTGACGAGATCGAGATCTATGAGAACGGCAAGAAGCAGGACATCACGAATTTTGGTTTTATTTCGAATGTCCGCGATGTGATCGAAAAGGGGAAAAGCGGTGCACCGCCGCCCACGGTGCTTCCGCCTGGCACGTTAAAGCCCGATCAGGTCAAGCGTACGATCGCACTGGTGGTTGACGATCTGACACTCTCATTCGAAAGCACATATTACGTTCGACGCGCTCTAAAGAAATTTGTTGACGAGCAGATGCAGGACGGTGACCTGGTTGCGATCATCCGCACCGGAGCCGGTATCGGCGCACTGCAGCAGTTTACGACCGACCGCCGACAGCTTTATGCCGCGATCGAGAAGGTCAGGTGGAACTCGATCGGAGCAGGCGGCATCGGCGCTTTCGCTCCGCTTGAGGAAAAGGTCGATACAGGAGAACCTGAGGAAGAACCGGAACCCGGAGAAAGGACCCCGGAGGGCATCGAAAGGGAATTCAACGATTTTCGCCAAAGCGTGTTCGCAACGGGAACGCTGGGGGCGGTCAATTACGTCGTAAGGGGAATGGCCGATTTGCCGGGGCGAAAATCCGTCATGCTGCTTTCAGACGGTTTTAAGCTTTTCACAAAGGACGCGAGCGGAACCGTTGAATCGAGCCGAATATTGGATTCGCTTCGGAGGCTCGTGGATCAAGCGAATCGCGCGTCGGTGGTTGTTTACACTATGGACGCCAGAGGTTTGCAGGTGACCGGTATCACCGCTGCAGACAACACAGGCGGCCGAACCAGCGAAGAGATCCAGCAGGCGGCAAGCGACCGCCGCGACGAGCTTTTGGATACGCAGGACGGCCTGCATTACCTCGCGCGGGAAACGGGTGGCTTTGCGATCGTCAATAACAACGACCTTTCCGGAGGGATCCGGCGTATTCTCGACGATCAAAGCTATTATCTTGTCGGGTACGAGCCGGATGCGGAAACGTTCGATCCGAAAACCAGAAGATTTAACAAGCTGGCGGTAAGGGTTACGCGCCCCGGTGCAAGAGTTCGCTATCGCAGCGGTTTTTTCGGCGTCAGCAACGAAAATGTTACCCGGCCCCGGGGAACGGGAAATCAGGGGTTAATGAATGCCCTGACTTCTCCTTTTGCGGTCAATGACATCTCGATGCGTTTAAACGCTCTTTTTGGCCACGATAAACGACGGGGAGCATTTGTCCGCTCCCTGGTTCATATTGCAGCCAAAGACCTTACTTTTACGGACCAGCCCAACGGATCGAAAAAGGCCGTGTTCGATGTCATTGCGGTTGGTTTCGGCGACAACGGAGCCGCCGTAGACCAAATTTCAAAAAGCTACACATTGACTGTAACGAAGGAAGCCTATGAAAAGACGCTGAAGTCCGGATTCGTTTACGATTTTACGTTCCCGATCAAAAAACCGGGCGCGTATCAGCTTCGTGTCGCATTGAGGGACCAGGGCAGCGGCAAGGTAGGTTCCGCGAACCAGTTTGTCGAAGTCCCCGATCTTAGGAAAAATCGCATCACTGTTTCGGGCGTCGTGCTCGAAAATATTTCGTACGATCTGTGGCAGAAACGAGAAGCAGCCGGGAATGGTTCGGCGGTTGGCGAATCCACGCCGCTCAGTGACACGTCGCTGCGGCAATTCAAACGCGGTACGGTAATCAACTACGGATTCACGATCTTTAACGCTAAGTCAGATACAGGAAGGCCGGTAAATCTGACTTCGCAGTTAACCCTATTTTTTGAAGGCAAACCGATATTTGTGGGAAAGCCGCAACCGATATTTCCAAAAACAGGGCTAGACCTTAAAGCCATTCCACACGCGTCCTCGCTTAGCCTTGCGACAAAAATGGCCCTCGGGGAATATGTACTCCAAATTGCAATAATCGACAATCTTGCAAAGGAAAAGCGGAAAACCGCAACACAATTTGTTCAGTTCGAGATCGTTGAGTAGGTTCCGCCCATCGAAGTAGCTAACGGGCTACTCCCGCTCTAATTGCATTTCACGCCGACAATATCTAACCTTATTGTTTTGCCGTTATGCTTAAGATCAAATCGATAGAACTAACCGAGATCAACCTCCCGCTCGTTCAATTTTTTGAAACGAGCTTTGGCCGCACGTATGAACGCCGCATCATTTTGGTCCGCGTTGAGGACGCCGACGGCGCCGAAGGTTGGGGCGAAATAACCTGCGGCGAGGAGCCGGGATATTCGGACGAATGGACCGATTCGGCATGGGTCACGGCAGAGAAAATTCTTGCCCCAATGGCCGTAGGTCGTGAGGTCGAGTTCGCGTCAGGTGTTTGGGATCTGATGAAAACCGCCCGCGGGCATCGCATGGCAAAGGCAGGTATTGAAACGGCTTGCTGGGACCTTGAGGCGAAGAAGCTTGGCGTGCCGCTGTGGCGGCATCTCGGCGGCGTCAATCAGGAGATCCGCTGCGGTGTTTCGATCGGCATCCAGGATTCGGTCGAGCAGCTATTGGAGAAGATTCAAACAGAGCTCGACGCCGGTTACCAACGTATCAAAATCAAGATCAGCCCGACGTGGGACTACGATGTGATCAAGGCCGTCCGCGCTCATTTCAGCGACATCCCGTTGATGGGCGATGCAAATTCGGCCTACACGCTCGCCGATATCGACAAGCTCAAGAGCCTCGATGAATTTGGCTTGATGATGCTCGAACAGCCGCTGCCGTACGACGACATTATCGACCACGCAAAGCTTCAACGTGAGATCAAAACGCCCATTTGCCTCGACGAACCGATCAAATCACCAGACGACGCTCGCAAAGCGATCGAGCTTGGCTCCGGTAAGATCATCAACCTTAAGAACGGCCGCGTTGGCGGTCATTCGCAATCAATGCAGATCGAAAAGATCTGCCGCGAAGCCGGTATCCCAATGTGGTGCGGCGGCATGCTCGAGAGCGGCATCGGCCGCGCACATAATATAGCTATCTCAACCCTCGCCGGTTATACCATGCCCGGCGACGTCTCGGCCAGCAAACGCTACTGGCATGAAGATATCATCGAACCCGCGGTCGAGGTCTCGCCGCAGGGAACGATCACTGCGCCGGAAGGGCCGGGAATTGGGTTTGACGTACAGAAGAATCGGATCGAAAAGGTTACGGCAAGAAAGTGTCAAATCTTGTAAAAACCCTTCTGGTAATTGGAGTCGTGGCGGCGTTGGTCCCGGCCAGTCTCGTCGTTTACACGTTGCCCCATTGGTGGTGGCGTGCGGGCTCGGTGAAAGCTTTTAACCAACAGGGCGAAGTTGCAGATTTCGCGATTTTCAAATCAATTCGCGGGGAACTTCTTTTAGTCGATCCGGGCAGCGGGGGCCTTAATATCGTTTACCCTTCCTCAGACGAGATTGGAATACCCAGCAGCGGCCAGGTTCATTTTTTTCGGATTGTTGCATTCGCAAACGAAGCTCCGATTCCAGTTGTTCTGTCGTCTGACAAGATAAAGGTGGAAAACGGAATGCGGATATTTGCTAACGGCGCTCAAATCGAATTTACGACTTTGGGTGCGGATCGCTTAAGAATTGACAGAAGTGCCTATTAATTCTTTCCGCGAACAGTTTGGTTGCTCCATGTGCGTTTGTTCCTTCTAACAATTCTATTCCTGCTAATCGCGGGTAACGTAGAGGCCCAAAGCTTCACTGGCGTTGTGGTCGACGGACATGGTTCTGCGATTTCGGGTGCAGCTGTAACCTTTTCTAATCACAACTCAAACATTCAGACCGCGACTGACGCCGAAGGACGGTTTACTATCGCGGGAACAATTACGATCCGGAGCCGTTTGACGGTTAATGCAAATGGCTTTGCCCCGTTTCAACGACTCATCCGGAACGACGGAGTCCGGGATTTTACGATCGTACTTAGGCCGGCGTCTGTGGGTGCGGATGTCACCGTGTCGATCACGCGAGCGGAAACGCGCTTGAGCGAAACACCGGCAAGCGTCGTGGCATTGACGCGACAGGACATCGAGGTGACCGCGGCACAGACGGCCGACGATACACTCAGGCAGGTCGCGGGATTCACGCTCTTTCGACGCGGTTCCAGCAAGACGACAAATCCCACGGCCCAGGGGGCGAATCTTCGCGGCGTTTCGGGAAGCGGGGCGTCGCGTGCATCAGTGCTATTTGACGGGCTGTCGCTGAATGATGCGTTCGGCGGGTGGACCTACTGGTCGCGGGTGCCGATGATCGCGGTCGAACAGGCCGAGGTTCTGCGCGGCGGGGCAAGCTCGCTGTATGGGTCGGGCGGCTTGAGCGGAGCGGTAAATCTTGTTCCGCTGAAGAATAGCGATGATGCGGCAATCCTGAACATCCGCACGTCGGCAGGTTCGCAAAACACATTCGACGGCGGCCTGTTTGCGGCCGTTGCCAAAAACGGATGGGCGATCGATCTTGCCGCCGAAACCTTCCAAACCGGCGGCTATATTCCCGTCGCCGGGAACGAACGCGGCCTCGCCGATACGCAGGCGAACAGCAGGCATAATAATGGGATCTTCTCGATCGAACGGAGGTTCGGACAGGCCAACGCTAAACCACCCGCAGATGCAGGCGGTACTGGCAAGGTGGTCACCGGTCGCATTTTTCTCCGCGGCAACATCTTCGACGAACGCCGCGACAACGGCACGAGCCTGACATACAACAAAACTTACTTTCGACAAGCCGCGGGCGGTGCGGATGTTTTCCACCGCCAGGTCGGCGAATTCCGATTTCGAGCATTTATCGAATCGCAAGTTTACGATCAATCTTTCTCCGCCGTTTCAGCCGACCGCAATAGCGAAACACTTTCACGCCTTCAGCGGGTGCCGTCACAGGCCATCGGTACGAGCCTTTTCTGGACAAAACCCTTCCGCAGCCACACAATCGCCGCTTCGTTTGAAACCCGCGAGGTTCGCGGTTTCAGCGATGAGGTCGGTTACACGGCCGGCCGTCCCACGTCGCTCTCCGGCTCGGGCGGAAGTGAACGGACCTTGGCATTTTTTGCTCAGGACAGTTGGTCAGCTACCGAAAAGCTGAATGTCAGTTTTGGCGTGCGCTTAGACCATTGGAAGAACTTTGATGCCCATTCTGCGACGCGGCCGTTGGCGACGAACACCATTGCTGACATTAAGTTTCCCGACCGCAACGAAACCGCCTTCAGCCCGCGAGTCGCTGCGATCTACCAGATCGGCGAAGGCTTCTCGCTTTATGGTTCTTACACTCGTTCATTTCGAGCGCCGACACTTAACGAACTGTATCGTGGATTTCGCGTCGGTAACGTTGTGACGCAGGCGAATGAAAATCTTAAAGCGGAATATGCCAACACGTTCGAGGGTGGCGTAAGCATATCGAGGCTCGATAACCGTCTGAACGTCCGCGTTAACGCATTCGCCACAACCGTCACGGACCCTGTCGTAAGCGTAACGCTCAATACGACGCCGTCGCTTATCACACGCCAGCGGCAGAACGTCGGCGAGACGCGAACCAAGGGGCTCGAAGTCGATGCAGAATACGCCATTCGCAGCGATCTGCGTTTTTCTGCCGGCTACCTTGTCACCGATTCCCGCGTGACAGAATTTCCCGGCAACCCGGGCCTCGTCGGAAACTTCCTCCCTCAGATACCGCGGCAACAGGTGACCTTTCAACTCAGCTACCGCCCACCGTCACGATTCTCATTCGGAATCCAGGCAAGAGCCTCCGATAGCCAATGGGAAGACGATCTGAACACGTTCCGCCTGCGCTCCTTTTTCACAATGGACGCTACCGCTGCTTATCGCATCCGAAAGGGAATTGAGATCTTCACCGCCGCCGAAAACGTTTTCAATTCTCGTTATGACATCGGACTAACGCCTGTCCGGACAGTGGCCGCACCCGCCTTCGTTCGAGTTGGCTTGCGTTTGAATTTGGGAAAAAGATAAGCTGACTACTTTGTTATGAGCAATCCAGAACCAAACAAGATCATCTTTTCGATGGTCAAAGTCAGCAAGTTTTACGATAAGAAGCCTGTCCTGAAGGACATTTATCTATCGTTTTTTTACGGTGCGAAGATCGGCGTGCTCGGCCTCAACGGGTCGGGTAAATCGTCACTGCTGCGGATAATCGCCGGGACCGACAAGGAGTTTAACGGCGAGGTCGTATTTTCGAAGGGTTATTCCGTCGGCTATCTCGAACAGGAACCGAAGCTGGACGAAACGAAGACCGTGCAGCAGATCGTCGAAGAGGCGGTGCAGTCTACCGTCGATCTGCTGAAGGAGTTCGAAGAGATCAACGCCAAGTTCGCCGAGCCGATGGATGATGACGCGATGAACGCGCTCATCGAACGCCAGGGCGAGGTGCAGGAGAAGCTGGATCACGCTGATGCGTGGGACCTCGATTCGCGGCTAGAAATGGCCATGGATGCTCTCCGCTGTCCGCCGCCGGAAACGCTCGATTTCAACTCTTTCAGGCGGTGAAAAACGCCGCGTGGCCTTATGCCGATTGCTGCTGCAGAAGCCCGACATTTTGCTGCTCGACGAGCCGACAAACCACCTGGATGCCGAAACCGTGAGCTGGCTTGAACAGCACCTGCAAAAATACGAAGGAACGATCATCGCCGTTACGCACGACCGTTATTTCCTGGACAATATTGCCGGCTGGATACTCGAACTCGACCGCGGCGAAGGCATTCCGTACAAGGGTAATTACTCCTCGTGGCTTGAGCAGAAAAGCCAGCGTCTGGCGCAGGAACAGCGGAGCGAGGACAAGCGTCAGAAGACGCTCGAACGTGAGCTTGAGTGGATACGGATGTCGCCGAAAGGCCGGCATGCGAAATCGAAGGCACGTATCAACGATTACGAAAAAATGGTCGCGACCGAATCCGAAGCGCGTTCGGAAGACCTAGAGATATACATTCCGCCGGGCGAACGTCTCGGCGACATCGTTATCGAAGCCCACGGCGTTTCGAAAGGCTTACGGCGACAAGCTCTTTGTTCGAGAACCTTGAATTCTCGCTTCCGCCCGGCGGCATCGTCGGCGTCATCGGCCCGAACGGTGCCGGAAAAACGACTTTGTTTCGGCTGATCACTGAGCAGGAGAAAGCGGATTCTGGTGAGTTTAAAGTCGGTACGACCGTCAAGCTTGGCTACGTCGATCAGTCGCGTGACAGCCTAAATGACGACAAGACGATCTTTGATGAGATCGCAGACGGATTAGATTTCGTCACGCTTGGGAAACGTGAAATGAACGCGCGTACATACGTCTCGAAATTCAATTTCTCCGGCTCCGACCAGCAAAAGCGGGTCGGCCAGCTTTCGGGCGGCGAACGAAACCGCGTGCATCTGGCAAAGATGTTGAAATCCGGTGCAAATGTTATACTTTTAGACGAGCCCACCAACGACCTCGACGTCAACACGATGCGTGCACTCGAGGAAGCCCTTGAAAATTTCGCCGGCTGTGCCGTGGTCATCAGCCACGACCGCTGGTTTTTAGACCGGATCGCTACCCATATCCTCGCTTTTGAGGGCGATTCGAAGGTTGAATATTTCGATGGCAATTACAGCGAATACGAAGAAGACAGAAAACGCCGTCTTGGCCACGATGCCGACCAACCCCACAGGATCAAATATCGAAGTTTGACCAGAGCGTAGCTGTACGACAGACCGCCGAGTCTGTCGATGCAGTTGGCTCGCTTGCCATCATCGACGGACCAGGCTTTGCAGCCTGTTCTACGATAAGGAAGGTTTACCTGATGAGAAGACCAAAGGAAATAGCCGTCTTTTTCGCTATTGCAGTTCTTTTGTCTACAGTTTCGTGCGGGGGTCGTGCGGATGCAACCAATACTTCGGTTGAAACCCCGGTCGTAGCCGCCACTCCGGCCGAATCGACCCGCGGATTCCAGATGCCGCAGGAGAAACCATCGCCGGCAATGCCGAATCTCCAGGCCGAACTTCTCGACGATCGCGGCAAAACGACGACCTCCCCGCTCGGCACCTTCGATTTCAAAAACTTCACTTATCCCCTGCCCCGCGGCTGGCAGCATCGCGACGGCGACGAACTCACGCTCACAAACGGAAAGCTTGAACCAAAATTTCAGGATATAGCCGAAGAAATGAGCCCCGAGGAAAAGGCTGAAAAAAAGGCCGCTCGGCGGATCGGAATGTCTTATGTCACCACAAAATTTCTGGATGCCAGCGGCTGACGGGGCCGACGACGCGGCCGTTGTATTAAAGATCGAAACCGGCGGCGCGGCCATTCCGCAGCTTGTCTATATCTACGAATGGAAGGACGGACAGCCCGCTTTGCTTTGGAATTTCCGCACCGGAGACCGGGCCGACGGCGGCCTTAAGGACATCCGGGTCGAGCACGGCGAACTCGTCGTTGAGCTTTACGGACAGGACCGCTTTCTGCTCGGCCAGACGGAAACCGGCAAGATCACGGGTGACGAAGAACAATTGTGCTGCCCCACGTTTTTCACCCGCACACGTTATAAATGGAACGGCAAGAATTTTTTGATGCAGAAAAAGCGTCTCACTTATTCCGTCGAAAACCAATCTGCACCGCCTGTCGAAAACATGGGCGACATCGTCAACAATCCGTCGAAGTCTAAGAAATAGGTATTAATTCGTCTTCTTTTGAACCCGATAGCCGCTGCGGGACCGGACGACAGTGTCGCTCCGCGCAACTTTGACCTTCAATTCGTGGAGAGTCTTTTCGTTCGCGTCTTCCGGCGGGTAGAAACCAAGTCGGTATTGAAAGCGCAATTCCTCAACGATCATCTCAAAGGTCTTCTTTAGTTTGCCGTTTTTGCTTGAATAAAATCGGCCGGCGGTCGTGTCGGAAAGCTCTTGTAGAAATTCCTCGGCGTTCTCATTTGCTCGGTCTACTCGTTCGGTTGCGCCGGTTCGGGACGGGCGGAAATCCGCCGCCCGGGAAACGTCCGTTGCGGCCCGGAAACCCGCCGCCGAAAATCCCACCATTTCCTCGTCCGCGGGCCGGAAATCGCGGAGCCGGCCGGTCATCCGTCTGTGAACATTATTGTGTATATGAGCGTGTCGGTTTCCTGCAGGGAATAGATCAGTTCGCGGCTCGATATGCGGCTGCCAAAATCTTTGCCGTCGGTCAGAATAATTATCGCCTTTCGTCCTTTGATTCCCGCGAACGAACGGTTGACCGTCTGAAACGCGGCATCGCGAAGCGTTGTGCCAAAAAGCCTGTCTGGTATTTCAGCTCTTTTAATCGCATTTTTTAGCTGCTCCTGGTCCGAGGTAAGCGGGTTCAGTACATGTGTATCGTAATCAAAGCTCACGATCATCGCCCGGTCGTGCGGCAGGAGAAGCTTGATAAGCGACCTTGCCGAGTCTTTAATATCGTCCAAAACGGGGCGTGTGCTCTGGCTTGTATCTATTAGCAGGGCGATGGTCAGTGGCTCCTCGGTAGCCCCGAAAAACTCGATACTTTGCGGAACGCCGTCCTGGAATACCGTAAAATCAGCCGCCGTCAGGTTCGGTACGTAGCGGCCGTTGCGGTCACTGACGATGACAGGAACACTCACAAGACGCGTGTCGATCTTGATGGTCTCGCCCGGGTTCTGGTCCTGAGCGCTGATGCACAGAGAGCTTCCGACAAGAACCAATACAAGAAATATGGCAAATCTTCGCAACATAAGAAGCAGGGAACATCGTTTGGACGTTGAGGAAGAGCCAATAGTCGCAAAATTACTGATCACTTTATAGTATAAAGTACTTGACAAACAATATTACTTGGCATATTCTTCATTTCGATATGGCAAAGATCCATCCGATCCGCGAACAACGCCCCGAAGAAAACGGGCCGGTAGCATTGAGCGACCGGGCGATCGACAACCTCCAATTTATCCGCGAGACAATGGAGCGCTCGACGCATTTCACAGCCGTTCCGGGTTATGGCGGGATGTTGATGGGCGTTACGGCAATTGTCGCAGCCTACATAGCGTCTCAACAGGCTTACCTTCGCGACTGGCTGATCGTTTGGCTTACTGAGGCCTGCCTCGCTTTTGCGATCGGGCTTTTGGCGATGTGGCAGAAATCGAAATTCACTGGGGCGTCGCTCGTTTCCATTCCGGCAAGAAAATTTGCATTCGGGTTCGCTCCCATCACTGATCTGCGGTGTCGCGATCACGCTTGGCTTGTGGCGATTTGACCATTACGAGGTCATGGCCCCGGTCTGGATGCTTTTGTATGGTGCGGCGGTCGTCACTGGCGGAGCATTTTCCGTAAAGATCGTGCCCGTGATGGGATGGATATTTATCTTGCTCGGATGTGCGGCATTCGCCCTTCCCGCCGTGTACGGCAACTATCTGATGGCGGCGAGCTTCGGCCTGCTCCACATAATTTTCGGGGCGATCATCGCGAAGAGATATGGAGGGTAATGACAGAGGGTAAACAGATGGGTCGCATCAACAACATAAAGATATGAAAATAGAATTTGTTCGCATTATTACTGGCACTGGTTTTGTCTGCCGTCGGATCGGCGCAGACTCCTGGACAAGGCAAAACTAGACCAGTTTTTCGACCGGCTGATCGAAAAGAACAAGGCGATGGGGAGCCTGACGATCGCGAAAGACGGCAAGGTACTGTTTACACCCGCACGATCGGCTTCAGCCAGATCACCGCGACTGAAAAGAAACCTATTACCGCGGCGACACGGTTCCGCATCGGCTCGATCACCAAGATGTTCACCGCGGTGATGGTCCTTCAACTGGTCGACGAAAAAAAGCTTAAGGTCGACCGACACGCTCGACAAGTATTTCCCGCGCGTTCCGAACGCCAACAAGATCACTATTGCTCACGTCCTCAGCCATCGCAGCGGCATCCACGGCATCAGCGGAGATGCCCGAATGGCGCAGCCTGCGTGAAAAAGGTGCGACCCCGGCGGAGTTGCTCGCTATGATCGAAAAAACCGGCATCTCCGATTTTGAGCCGGGATCAAAATTCGTCTATACCAACGAGAACTATCTTCTCCTGGGAATGCTTATCGAAAAACTGACCGGAAAAACGTATCAGGAAAACCTGACAAAACGGATCACGTCAAAGATCGGACTCAAGGACACGTATGAGTCACGCAGCCCGACGAATCCCGCCAAGAACGAAAGTTTCTCGTATCGGTTCGGCCGCGATTGGGACCAGGATCCTGAAATTCATTGGAGTCTGTTTTTTGGCGCAGGTTCGATCATTTCGACGCCCAATGATCTGGTCAAATTCATCACGGCGCTCTTTGACGGAAAGCTGATCTCAAAACAAAGCCTCGCGCTGATGACGACGATGAAGGACGATTACGGATTTGGACTAGGTGTCGAGACGTGGGGCGGCAAGACCTACTACGGCCACACGGGCGGCGCCCAGAGCTACGGTGCGTGGCTCACTTATCTGCCCGAGGAAAAGCTCGCCCTCGCCTACGCCACGAACGCAAAGCTATATCCGGTAAAGAACATCATCGGTGGCGTTTTCGACATTTTCTGGAACCGGCCGTTCGAGGTGCCCACGTTCGCCACGCTTGAGATCAGCCCCGAGGTCCTTGACCGATACGTCGGGGTCTACTCGGCGGCTGGGAGTTCCCGTGACATATACATTTACGAGAGAGGGTACGACGTTGTTTGTCCAGCTGCCCGGCTCGGCGCCGTTGCGGCTCGAAGCGACGGCCGAGAATAAATTCCAGATCGATCCTCCGGGCATCTTTTTCGAATTCGACGCGGCGAAAGGCGAGGTGACATGGAAACGAGGCAGTGGATTGAGGGTTTTCACGAAGGGAAAAAACTAGTTATGAAGAAATGGATGAGTGGAATTCGCGGTGCCGCTTTGATGATCGGTTTGTGGGTCGTGGGCTGGGGCCTCGGATTTGGCGGGACCATGGAACTGGTGGATCCGGATGGGAGGATCCAGGACGTCTGGCCTACACTGCTGGCGATCCCGGGGCTTATTGGCGGCACTATTTTTTCGATCCTGCTTTCGTTGGCAGAACGCGGCCGCCGTTTTTACGAGATCTCGCTGGTCCGCATCGGCCTGTATGGAGCGTTCACCGGTCTCCTACTCGGATTACTTACGATCCCTGCCGAGGTCGGTGACGTATCGCCGGGTGCTGCGGGAATGGTCGGAATCGGCAGCGGCCTTGGGCTCGTGGCGGGAATTGGTTCGGGGCTGTTTTGTCGTCTTGTCACTCGCCGCCGAACTATTGCAGTCTGAAGAGTTAAAAGTCTATGTCCAGAAAACATCTTGCAATAAAACGCGGCAACGACCCGGGCGAACGGCACGCTTTGCGCCTCGAAAACGCCGCCGGAAACGTGTCGAACGATCTCGACAAGATCATTCACGAGCGGATGCGGCTCGGAATCATCAGCGCGCTGGCGGCGAATGAAAGGCTTAGCTTTATCGAGCTAAAAAACCTGCTCGCGACATCCGACGGCAACATCAGCGTCCACGCCCGCAAGCTTGAAGAAGCGGGATACGTGAGTTGCGAAAAATCTTTCAAAGGCCGAATGCCGCTGACGGAATATGCGATCACCAAAGAAGGCCGAAAGGCGTTGGAGCGATATCTGGATCATATGGAAGCTTTGATCAAAGCGATGAAGGGAAGCCACATGAGAAATTCACGTCTATCAATTCTCACGCTGTTCATCGGCATGATCAGCCTGGGATCGCAAGCGAGATATAATGGCGGCTCCTGTTTGGGGTATCGCCATTGGTATCGTGTACGGAAGGAATTTGCAGACGATGACCGCATCCGCGATAGGGCGTCATACTGCGTCGTTACTTAAGAAACACAACCTTGCGGAACATCAATTTCAAGGTTGGTTGTTGAACGAGATCACAACTCGTCTATATAAGTCCGGATTTCGCACGCTTCCTGACCATCTGTACCGAATGAAACACTCATTTTTCTGGGATAAATCCGGTTCGCGTTCGTTGTTCTGGAACTTATGGGCAGACGAGTGTTCGCCTATGATGCCGAAGCGGGGCACACCGACGTGGTTCAAAAGGGGGATATCAGTAACTATCAAGTTTTTATGCTGGCCCTTTCAGAAAACTATTTGCTAGGCTCACGATAGCGAGAAATTTTGAGGAGGGTGAATAACATGGGAGTTCTATTAATGCTAATGACAATTGGCGGATCGATAGCGGCTTCGATCTTGTTCGTGAACGCTCTATATACCGGCAAAGCCTGGCTGGCGAAATTCGTTTTTGGCGGCGTGGCGGTGTGGTTCGGTTTTTATTTCGCTTTGCTGCTTGGCGTTTCCTTTTTTAGCGAGGAAAAGACGTTGGAGTTGAATGAGCCAAAGGCATATTGCGGCTTTTACCTTGATTGCCACATGCACACCGCTGTTACAGCAGTGCGAACGGCAAAAACGCTCGGCGATAAAACAGCGAAAGGTAGATTTTATGTCGTCACGGTCGAAGTTTTCAGTGACGCGGTACGGGCGACACTCGGGCTGCACACTGTGGATGCCCACGTTGTTGACGCCTCCAAGCTCGAATATGCTCGTGATTTAGACGCCGAGACTCAGCTTCCGGCACAGCCTGATTTCGAAAAGCAGGTCGGCCCGGAAGAGAGTTTTGAAAAGCAGATCGTTTTCGATCTTCCGGTGGATGTGAAGGATCCGCGTCTCGACATTAGCGAGGGTTTCGGCATCGATTCCATTTTCGAGAGTTTTCTGATCGGCGACGAAGACAGCATTTTTCACAAACGGGCTTACTTCAAACTTTCGGAACAAAACGATCTCGCGGGCGTCAAAACAGAGATTACAAATTTAAGGAAATCAAGATGGGCGAACGAACACGGACAGGACTCGAAATTCTAATGGCGGCCGGGTTAATGGGTCTTCTCGGCAATGTCTTGCTGAGGCAGACGCCATGGGGGCTGAACGCATTTGTATTTGTGGCGGTCTTTACCGGTGCGATGATCGTGCTTGCCGTTCGCCGCAGGCCCGAACTTTTGTCCATTCGGACGCTTGCATTGCAGGGAGCGATGGTCTTTTTCGCGGCGATGTTCGTCCTACGCGATTCGGACGAACTCCACGTCTTTGACACATTCGCGATCCTGATAATCATGGGTGTCCTGGTGCTCGCGAATTTTGGCGTGAACGCCCGCGTTGCCGGCGGCATTTCACTATGTAGTCGGATTTTTTTGGTCGGGCATCAGTTCGGCGTTTGCGCCCTTTGTTTTGCTCGGGGCGGATATCGAGTGGAAATCTATGCCCGGCAACCGGCTGAGCAAGAATATTTTTTCGGTTCTTCGCGGCCTGGCGATCGCACTGCCGCTTGTCCTGGTTTTCGGAGCATTGTTCATGGCGGCAGACGCTGCGTATGAGGGGATGGTAAATCGTGCGCTCAATTTCGAACTAGATACGGTCATCTCGCATATCGTGCTGACATCGCTATTTGCGTGGCTCACGGCCGGGTATTTTCGCGGCACCATTGTGGAACCGTTTCGCTCGGCCGTACCCATAGAACCGCTTGTTTCGCCGGTTCCAAAAGAAACGACCGAAACGCCGTTGGATTCGGCTGAGAACACCGAAGCGAGTTTTGTAGACAATTTCACGGCGGAACCCGCCGAAACGAATTCGCTCCCCGATAATGCGACCATTCTCGAGCACATCAACCGCAGCGACCCGCCAAACGCAGCGGAAACGCCCGCAACGGCGGTGGCCGAGCCAAAGAAGCGCGATTGGCAGAATTTCGATAATTCAAAACTCCCGTCTGTTTTCACGCTCGGAACCGTGGAGACAGTTATCATTCTCGGGCTTGTCGATCTGCTCTTCCTGAGTTTTGTGATCGTACAGGTGCCCTATCTTTTTGGCGGAATGGAGCTTGTGCAGAATACGCCTGATTTCAAGCTGGCCGATTATGCCCGCCGCGGCTTTGGCGAACTTGTCGCCGTCGCCGCTCTCGTCCTGCCGATGCTGCTTGTCTCGCACTGGCTGCTTCGCCGTGAGACGAAACGGCTTGAGGGCCTTTTCCGAATTCTCGCCGGCGTTCAAATAGCTCTCTTATTTGTCATCATGGCTTCTGCCGTTCAACGGCTTGTCTTGCTGACCGGCGAACTCGGCTATGGCATGACGACTGTCCGCTTTTATCCGATGGTCGTTATGATCTGGCTGGCTGTAGTGTTCGTGTGGTTTGGGGTCACGGTTTTACGCGGCAGCCGAAAACACTTCGCATGGGGAGCTCTCTGGTCGGCGATCGTTATATTGGGTGCGACCAACGTGATGAATCCAGATGCCTACATTGCGAGCACGAATATCAAGCTAATGCAGCAGGGGCGTGAGTTTGATGGGTACTACAACGCTAGCTTAAGCGACGATGCTACCCCTACGCTTATCGGGGCTCTATCGACCATGCCGCTGGAGGATCAGTGTGAGGTAAAATCAACTATCCACTATCGCTACCGGGAGCTGGGCCAGTTGACGGACCTGCGCTCATTCAGCCTCTCACGCAAGATCGCTTTCCAACGCTTAAGAGCTAATGATGCGATGCTGCATGAAACCACCGGTTGCCATGAGCGGTACTCTAATGACAGAGACCCTGCGACCTACGGTCACGATCCGGAGTAACCGCGATCTTTTGATCCCGTAAAAACTTCTTGCATTTTCCTAGCGGCATTTCATACCATTGAGGCACGAAATCTGGACTTCGTGCCTTTTCACTCACCGAGTCAATACCGAGCTTCTCCTAAACATGTCCGATCAACAACGGTTTAACCGCAATTTCATTAGCGAATACCTTTCGTATGTAAAAGTCGAGAAGGGCCTGGCGAAGAATTCGATCGAAAGCTACGAGCGCGATCTGGCGAAATTGAGCGCATGGGCGGCGAAGAATGAGTTCGATATTATAAAGCTTACGCGGCAGGACCTTCGCGAATGGATGATCGATCTCGGGCGAACGAGCCTCTCGGTCAACTCAAAACGCCGTCTGATCAGCGTTCTTCGCGGGTTTTACAAGTTTTTGATGATCGACGGGCACAACACGAAGAATCCGGCCGAGAATCTCGACGTTCCCGCAGAAGGGCCAGTTATTTGCCGAAGTTTCTTGAATCAAGCCGAGATCGAATTGCTGCTCGCTGTTGCCGGATGTTTCGACGGAAACGGGCCTGCGGGACAAGGCGATCCTGGAACTAATGTATTCGTCCGGCCTGCGTGTTTCTGAGGTTGTAACGCTGCAAATAAACGACATAGATCTCGACGCCGGCATACTTACATGCACTGGAAAGGGCAGCAAAACACGGCGTGTTCCGGTTGGTTCCAGTGCGGTCGAGTGGCTGAAAAGCTATCTCGCCCTGCGTCGAAAAAAAGAAAACATCGAGGTCCAGAATCTATTCGTAACGCCTTCGAATACGCCGCTAAACCGCCAGGCGATCTTCTTATTTATCAAGGAATACGCCGAAAAATGCGGCCTTGCGGACGTTTCGCCGCACACGCTCCGCCATCGTTTGCGACGCATCTTGTTCAAAACAGGGCCGATATCCGCTCCGTCCAGCAGATGCTGGGACACGCCGACATTTCCACGACCCAGATCTACACGCATATGACCGACGCCCACCTGCGAAAAAGCTACGAGCAATTCCACCCGCGAGCGCGAAACGCAAGTAAGGCTGCCCAGAAACCTGACTTTCCGCGCTTGCAAGATAGGCTTTTGTCCGTTAGAATTGGAAATTTGCTAATTGGCTCAAAAAGCCGGTCAGCTAAACAATAGATCAATCGCATGGGTGGTCGAGCGGTCAAAGGCAACGGGCTGTAAACCCGTCGGATTAATTTCCTACGTAGGTTCAAATCCTACCCCATGCACCATTTGAAATTTCAAATTTGAGATTTGAGATCTCAAATTGGGCGGGAGTAGCTCAGTTGGTAGAGCGTCAGCCTTCCAAGCTGAATGTCGCGAGTTCGAGTCTCGTCTCCCGCTCCATTGCGTTTTGCAGCCAAGGTGGTTTTAGTTTTGAAAACTCGCCCAAGTAGCTCAGGGGTAGAGCGCATCCTTGGTAAGGATGAGGTCGCGGGTTCAAATCCCGCCTTGGGCTCCAGAAGTATTTTTGAAATTATTATTTAACTAAGAGGAAAATAGATGAGCAAGGAAAAATTCGATCGCAGTAAGCCGCACGTGAATATTGGGACGATTGGGCACGTGGATCATGGGAAGACGACGTTGACGGCGGCGATCACGAAGGTGATGTCGAAGCACAACGCGAAGATGACGTTTCGGTCGTTTGATTCGATCGACAACGCACCTGAAGAGAAGGCACGCGGTATCACAATTGCGACGTCGCACGTTGAGTATGAGACGGCGAACCGCCACTACGCACACGTCGACTGCCCGGGCCACGCTGACTATGTAAAGAACATGATCACGGGAGCGGCACAGATGGACGGAGCTATCCTTGTTGTGGCAGCGACGGACGGCCCGATGCCGCAGACGCGAGAGCACATCCTGCTTGCACGTCAGGTCGGCGTGCCTTCGATGGTCGTGTTCATGAACAAGGTCGATATGGTCGATGACGCCGAGATGATCGAGCTGGTCGATATGGAGATCAGGGAACTGCTTGAGCTCATACGAGTTTCCGGGCGACGACACACCGATCGTCCAGGGTTCGGCACTGAAAGCTCTTGAGGGCGATGCGGCATGGGAGCCGAAGATCGACGAGTTGATGCAGGCGGTAGATGATTTCATCCCGACACCTGCACGCGAAACGGACAAGCCGTTCCTGATGCCGGTCGAAGACATCTTTACGATCCAGGGCCGCGGAACAGTTGCAACGGGAAGAATTGAAAGAGGCCAGATCAACGTCAACGAACCGGTCGAGATCGTCGGTATCAAGGACACGCGAAACTCGGTCGTGACCGGCGTCGAGATGTTCAAGAAGCTGCTCGACTCAGGAATGGCCGGCGACAACGTCGGACTTGCTGCTTGAGAGGCGTTGAGCGAAAAGAGATCGAACGCGGACAGGTCATCGCCAAACCGGGACGTATCACTCCGCACACGAAGTTCAAGGCCGAGGCATATGTTCTGACAAAAGAAGAAGGCGGACGTCACACACCGTTCTTTACGGGCTACCGTCCGCAGTTCTACTTCAGAACAACGGACGTAACGGGCGTCGCACACCTTCCGGCAGGAGTCGAGATGGTGATGCCCGGCGACAACATCCAGATGGAGATCGAGCTTATCGCCCCGATCGCCATGGAAAAAGGCCTCCGCTTCGCCATCCGCGAAGGCGGCCGAACAGTCGGTGCCGGTACCGTTTCGGAAGTAGTGGAATAAGATTAGTTCGTGGTTGATGTTCGTGGTCGTTGTTAAGAACCTGCGACTAACAACCATCGACGAACAACGAACGAAGATATGCCGAGAGATAATATAATTTTGCAGTGCACTGAGTGCAAAGAGCGCAACTACGTGACGACGAAAAACAAAAAGAACACGCCGAACAGGCTTGAGCTTAATAAGTTTTGTCGCCGCTGCCGCTGCCATCGTCTGCACAGAGAGAACAAATAGACTATGGAGACAAAGAGACTGGAGACGGGAGTTCAATTCTCCCGTCTTCGTGTCTTCTCGACACAGGGGTATGGTGTCAATGGTTAGCATGGAGGTCTCCAAAACCTTAGGTGCGGGTTCGAGTCCTGCTACCCCTGCCAAATACACATTTTTGACAAACTGGAGTTTGTCTGACTAGGAGAAAAACAGTGACGGAAGCAGTTGAAGCAAAGAAAGAAGGTATTGGCGAATTTGTCCGGCACACTCGCGAAGAGCTGGACCGAACGACTTTTCCGTCGTCGGACGAGGTGAAGAACACGACGATAATTGTCATTATTAATGTAATTTTCTTCGCGCTTTATCTATTTGTTATTGATAATGCCTGGAAATACCTTCTCGAAGGTCTTACGTGGCTGGTCAATAAGATCGCCGGTTTTTAGGGATATATTAAAATGAAGCAGTGGTTTTTTATCCACACATATTCCGGGCACGAAAACAAGGTTGTTGAAAGCCTCGGAGCGCGCATACGCGACATGGAATTGGCCGAGCATGATCACCGAGGTCTTGCTTCCGAAGGAAACCGTCGTTGAAATGCGTGGGAACAAGCGGATCGAATCGTCCGACGGATGTTTTATCCCGGCTACGTTTTGGTCGAGATCGAGTGCGACGAAAAGGGCAAGATCCCGGATAACGTATTTCACGCGATCAAATCGACACCGAAAGTTACCGGATTTCTGGGCGGAAAGCAGCCGACGCCGTTGACGCAGGAAGAGGTTGACCAGATCGTCCGCAACATCGAGGTTGCGACCGAGAAACCGAAACCGAAGTTCATGTACGACGTCGGCGAGGTTGTCCGGATCAAGTCCGGCCCGTTCGCGAGTTTTACCGGAAAGGTGGAAGAGGTCAACGAGGACAAGAGCACGCTAAAGGTGTCGATCACGATCTTCGGCCGCTCAACACCTTACGAATTAGGATTTTTGGAAGTCGAGAAAGTGACTTTCGCTGAAGAAGAGTAATGGAATGAGGACATTCGTCGCGAGGACGCACGAATAGGATAATAAAGGGCGGACGGATCGTTAATCGAAAAAAATGGCAAAGAAGATAGAAGGTTACATTAAGTTACAGATTCCGGCCGGTAAGGCCAATCCGGCACCGCCGATCGGCCCGGCACTGGGCCAACACGGCGTCAACATCATGGAATTCTGCAAGGCGTTCAACGCCAAGACGCAGAACGACGATCCGGATATGAAAGTTCCGGTCGTGATCACGGTCTATGCCGACCGCTCGTTTACGTTTGAGACGAAAACGCCGCCGGCAGGCGATCTTTTGAGAAAAGCTTCGGGAATCCCGAAGGGATCGGGAACACCCAACAAGACCAAGGTCGGAACGATCAGCAAGGCTCAGATCGAAGAGATCGCAAAAAAGAAAATGGTCGACCTTAATACCAGCAACCTCGAAGCCGCAATGCGGACGATCGAGGGTACGGCCAAGAGCATGGGTTTGACCGTTGAAGGATAATTTTCGATTTGCGATTTGCGAATTGTGAAAAGAACAAGTCGCGATTAGGGAGAGATAGGATTTTACGAAGGCTGTGGGCAATCGAAAATCGCAAGATCTCCGTTAATACCTGGAGGTAAAAATGAAACGAGGCAAGAAATATCTTGCGGCTCTCGAAAAAGTTGAGCTGCATAAGAAACACACGCTTGATGAGGCGATCGCGAAACTGAAAGAGATCGCTTTTGCAAAGTTTGACGAGACGATCGAATTGACGATGTGGCTGGGTGTCGATCCCCGCAAGGCCGATCAGCTCGTTCGCGGAACCATAGTCCTTCCCCACGGCTTGGGCGGAGCGGCCAAAAAGGTCGTTGTCATCGCTCAGGGCGACAAGATCAAAGAGGCAGAAGACGCAGGTGCCGATCTAGCCGGCGGCGACGATCTGGTCGAAAAGATCAAAGGCGGCTGGCTCGATTTTGACGCTCTGATCGCCACACCCGATATGATGGGCAAGGTCGGCCAGCTCGGCAAGATCCTTGGCCCACGCGGCCTGATGCCCAATCCAAAAACAGGAACCGTTACGATGGACGTCAAAACCGCCATCGAAGAAACCAAGGCCGGAAAGGTCGAATATCGCGTTGATAAAACAGGCGTTATTCATTCGCCGGTCGGAAAGGTGTCGTTTGACACCGCGAAACTGGCCGAGAACACGAAAGTTCTGATAACAGCTGTGATGAAGGCAAAGCCGACCACCGCGAAAGGCCGTTATCTGAAGAAGATCAATTTGGCAGCGACGATGAGTCCGGGAGTTTTGCTGGACGAATTGGCTTACGCATAAGTGAGGAGTGTCAGCAGCCCGCACAGTAAGTAAGGGCTCAACTAAATATCATGAAATCAAGAGAAACAAAACAAAGAGATCTGACCATCCTCACTGAAAAGCTGCAGGGTTCGAAATCGGCGATGGTCGTTAGCTTCTCGAAAGCTACGGTAAATAAAGACCAGGAATTTCGAAACCGGCTGCAGGGAGGCGGGTGCCCAGTATCAAGTAGTAAAAAACACGTTGGCCCGCATAGCGGTCAAAGGAACGGACTTTGAGCAGGCTTCCGAACACTTCAAGGGCGTGACGGCGCTCGCATGGACCGACGGTGATCCGGTTGTTCTTTCAAAGGCAATTTCGAAGTTTATGAAGGAGAACGCTGGCGTTTATTCCTTCAAAGCGGGCGTTGTTGACGGCTCGCTTGTTGATCTGACACAGTTGACGACGATCGCGAACCTACCATCAAAAGAAGAGCTTATTTCGAAGCTTCTGTTTGTTATCAATGCACAGGCACAACGAATCGTCACGGTCATCAATGCCGTGCCGCGTGACCTGGCCGTTGTGATCAAACAGATCGGCGAAAAGGCCCCGGCAACAGCCGCTCCGGCCGCGAAAGCCGAAGCTCCTGCTGAGGTGCAGGCAGAAGAAGCTGCCCCGGCAACCGTTGAAGAAGCTCCGGCCGTTGAGGTTGAAGCTGCGGCGGATGAGAGGCTCCGGCCGCGGAGGTCGTTCAGGAAGTTGAAGCCGCACCGGCAGCAGCAGAGGAGAATATCCTCGAAATACCTGCTGCGGAAGAGGCCCCGACCGCGGAGGCCGAGGAAAAAACTGAATAGTTTTTGAGATTTGAGATCTCAAATTTGAAATTGGGCTGCACGCGGCCCGAATAGCCGTACTCAAGGAAAACGAGCGGAGCAATTTGTCAGGTTGCTCACGCGGCTCGGACACAAAGGAAAGGTGATGCAACCCGTTCCCCAAGTCCCGTGGGTTCTATCGGCTGACACAGAACGTCAATCGTACAATCGTGAATCGTAAATAGAGAAAGCGATTCACGAATTACGATTGACGATTTACGAACTAACAAAAGAACCCTAATAGGAGATAGATAAAAATCATGGCAATCACAAAAGCAGATGTAGTTGAATATTTGAAAGGCATTACGCTTCTCGAAGCGTCGGAATTGGTCAAGGAACTTGAGGAAGTTTTTGGCGTTTCGGCTGCGGCTGCGGCTGCTCCTGCAGCAGTGGCGGGCGGCGGGGATGCAGCTCCGGCGGCGGAAGAAAAGGACACGTTTGATGTTGTCCTGACGGCTGCCGGCGGCAACAAGATCGCGGTCATTAAGGTCGTTCGCGAAGTGGTCGCGGGCCTCGGCTTGAAGGAAGCGAAGGACCTGGTTGACGGAGCTCCAAAGGCTATCAAAGAAGGCGTTTCGCAAGCCGAAGCTGATGAGATCAAAACAAAATTGACGGAAGCAGGGGCGTCGGTCGAACTCAAATAGCTGGTTTTGATACGGTCAAAGTTCAGGTTTCGGCTTGGTTTAACATCAAGGCCGAAGCCTGGCTTTCCGGATCGCAGTTTGAGTTTCCGTTTCTTTGTTGCTAAACTAATTTTGGTGCGCTAGAATCAAAAATTCACGTTTGCCGCGTCGGCGGTTGGGAGACCTGAGCTAAGTCTAGGTTTCTATTGGTTTTACAGCGACTTTAGCGTCGCGAACATTGGAGAGTTGGTGTCTCGTTTCGGCCCGCTCGAAAAATTTATGTAACAGCAATTAGCTGCTGAAAAGCGGTCTGGGCAAACTTTACCCTGACCGCCTTTGCTGTCTTTTCTTGAAAATTTTGGAGAGTAGTTCTGACTTCTGAGGAATGCTAACAATTATCCGCCGATAAAGCAACAGAAATTTTCTCCATAGCCGTTCTTAATATTATGATTACAAATCCGCTTCAGACTAATGCACACGGACTCGGACGCCGGACCAGCCAATCTCCGGAACGAGTGGATTTTTCTAAAATTTATACGACCGCTCAGATACCGAACCTGATAGAGGTTCAAAGAGAATCTTACAACCGCTTTCTTCAGATGGACCTGATTCCTGAAGAACGATCGAGCGTAGGCTTACAGTCCGTCTTCAAATCGATCTTTCCCGTTTCGGATTTTCGCGAAACCGCAATGCTCGAGTATGTCGAGTTCCAGATAGGAAACTGGCAATGCAAGTGTGGAAATCTCGAAGGTCTTGAGCACTTGCGTGCAAACTGTAAGGAATGCGGCTCGAAGATCAAGGTTGACCCGTTCAATCCGGCCGAAGTGCTCTGTAACAATTGCGGCACGTTCAATGCCGTTCGCCCAAAGCTTTGCCCAAATTGCGGTGAGCCGGTCGGATTGAAGCACAAGCACGACCAGCAGGAATGTCAGGAACGCGGAATGTCTTATAGCGTCCCGCTCAAGGTAAAGATCCGCCTGACGGTGTACGACAAAGATCCGGAAACAAATGTGTCGACGATACGCGACATAAAGGAAGAGGACGTTTTCTTCGGCGAGATCCCGTTGATGACGGATAACGGGACGTTCATCATTAATGGAACCGAGCGTGTTATCGTCTCGCAGCTTCATCGTTCGCCCGGAGTGTTTTTTAAAGGCGACCGCGACGAATATCTGGCTAAGATCATTCCGTACCGCGGATCGTGGGTAGAATTCGAATACGACCAAAAAGGAATTCTGCATGCCCGCCTCGGTAAGCGCAAAATTCTCGCGACGATCTTCCTGCGTGCCCTTGGCCTGTGGCTAAGCCCGCAGATCGACATGAAAACGGTGTCGGACAATATCCTTGAAGAGGTTGTAAAGAACGCCGAATATTCGAATGCTGACATTCTCAAGCTTTTCTACACGGTTGATGAAGCTCGAGTTGAAAAAGGCAAACTCTATCTGAAGGTCAAAAGCGAAGGCGACACGAATCTCGCCGGAATGCGGGCCGAAGAGGACATTAAGGACAAAAAGGAAGAAGTTACGCGGATCGGAAAGAAGGTCACGAAATCTGCCATCAGCGAGCTTCGCAAGCTCGGACGTGAAAAGGTTGAGGTTTCGCCGAACGATTTTGAGGGTGCATACGCCCTTAGCGATGTTATCAATACCGAAACCGGTGAGGTCATCATCGAGTCGAACACCGAGATACTGCCTGCAAAACTGCAGCAGATCATCGAAGAGGCCGTCGAGAGCTTTGAGATCTTCTTCCCGAAGAACGACGTTATCGGCGAAGTGATCACCAATACCCTGAGAAAGGACGCGATCACAAAACCGGTCGATGCACTGCTAGAGATCTATCGCAAGATGCGTCCGGGCGATCCGCCGACGGTGCCGACCGCATATCACCTGCTCGAAGGAATGTTCTTCGACGCACGCCGTTTCGACCTTTCGCGTGTTGGCCGTTTGAAGTTCAACATCAAAATGGGCCGTCCGGAAAAGGACCGCATCGAAGATCCGCTTCTCGATGCAAAAGACTTTGTCGAAGTGGTCAATTATCTGCTTCGCATGAAGAAGGACAGCGAGCATTTTGGCCAGGACGACATCGATCATCTTGGTAACCGCCGCGTTCGCGCGGTCGGTGAGTTGCTAGAAAACCAGTTTCGTATCGGCCTCGAGCGTATGGAACGCGCGATCAAGGAGAAGATGTCCATTCAACAGGATATGTTCACCACGATGCCGCGAGATCTGGTTAACGCTAAGCCCGTGACGGCCGCCGTTCGCGAGTTTTTTGGCTCGTCACAGCTTTCGCAGTTCATGGACCAGACGAACCCATTATCGGAAATCACCCACAAACGCCGCTTGTCGGCTCTGGGGCCAGGTGGCCTTTCGCGTGAACGTGCCGGATTTGAGGTTCGCGACGTTCACCCGACACACTACGGCCGCATCTGCCCGATCGAGACGCCCGAAGGCCCGAACATCGGCCTCATCTCGTCGCTTTCGTGCTTTGCACGGATCAATGAATTCGGCTTTATCGAATCGCCGTACCGCCGCGTCGAAGACGGCCGTGTGATCGAATATGTAAAGATGCACAACGGCGGCGACACGAAATTCAAGCCGAATGAGCACGTCCCGCTTGAAGACGTCGAAGCCGCGAATAAGAAAGTCGCGAAAGCCGGCGGCAAGATCGCCGAATTCGAACCGTTTCCGTTCTACCTGACCGCGTGGGAAGAAGATAAGTGGATCATCGGCCAGGCCAACATCGAATTGGATGCGAAGGGCAATTTTGTTAATGAACGCAATGCCGCCCGTCAGAAGGGCGAGTTCATCACCGCGGACCGCGGCGACATCCAGTACATGGACGTTTCGCCCAAACAGCTTGTTTCGGTGGCCGCATCCTTGATCCCGTTCCTCGAAAACGACGACGCCAACCGTGCCCTTATGGGTTCGAACATGCAGCGTCAGTCGGTGCCGCTTCTTCGTGCCGAATCGCCGTATGTCGGCACCGGCATGGAAAAGATCGCGGCCCGCGATTCGGGTGCGGTCGTTATCGCAAAACGTGACGGCGTGGTCGATTATGTCGATTCCGAACGCATTATCGTAAAGGCCGACCATCAGGTTGACGGCACGATCTCGCGTGAGGTTACGGCCGACATCTATTCGCTGGTCAAGTTCAAGCGCTCTAACCAGAACACCTGCATCAACCAGCGTCCGATCGTCGGTGTAGGCGAACAGTTGAAGAAAGGCATGGTCATCGCTGACGGCCCTTGTACTGACCGCGGCGAGCTTGCATTGGGACGTAACGTCTTGGTTGCCTTCATGCCTTGGCGTGGATACAACTTTGAGGACGCCATCTTGGTCTCCGAAAAGCTGGTCAAGGAAGACTATTACACCTCGATCCACATCGAAGAACTCGAGATCGAGGCCCGCGATACGAAGCTTGGGCCTGAAGAGATCACGCGCGATATTCCGAATATCGGCGAGAACATGCTCCGCGATCTTGATGAATCCGGCATTATCCGAATTGGAGCGCAGGTGAAACCGGGATCAATTCTGGTCGGTAAGGTAACACCAAAGGGCGAAACGCAATTGACTGCCGAAGAAAAGCTTCTTCGTGCGATCTTCGGCGAAAAGGCCGGCGATGTTAAAGATGCTTCCCTGACGTGTCCTCCGGGAATCGACGGCACAGTTGTTGACGTTCAGGTCTTTACCCGAAAAGGACAGGACAAGGACGAGCGTTCACTCGATATTGAGGGCATGGAAGAAGACGATCTTCGCCGCGACCTTGATGACGAGATCCGTATTCTTCAGGAACAGCGTGACGAGCGTATTTACGAACTTTTTGACGGCCGCAAACTGACCAAAGACCTTCTGGACGGCAAGGAAGTCATTATCAAAAAGGGTGTGGCACTGAGCCGCGAAGAGCTTCGAGCCATTGACAGCAAGCTCCTCCGCAAGGCTGAAGTCTCGGCTGGTTCGATCGACATCATGGCCGAGGTCAAGGAGTACGAACAACGCACCGACCGCCAGATCAACATTCTTGAGTGACATTTACGAAGAGAAGATCACCAAACTCAAGCAGGGTGACGAACTCCCTCCGGGTGTCATCAAAATGGTCAAAGTTTTTGTCGCGATGAAGCGTAAGCTTTCGGTCGGCGACAAGATGGCCGGACGCCACGGTAACAAGGGCGTGATCGCCCGCATCCTGCCCGAAGAGGATATGCCGTATCTGCCCGATGGAACACCGGTCGAGATCGTTCTCAATCCGCTCGGCGTGCCTTCGCGTATGAACGTCGGACAGATCCTTGAGACACATCTCGGATGGGCAGCCCGCGTGCTTGGCCTGCATTTCGCGACGCCGGTTTTCGACGGAGCGAGCGAGGCTGAGATCAAGGAATACATCGGCCAGGCAAACAAAACCTACGATGACCTCAAACTGCCGCCTTCGGTCGGCCCGTCGGGCAAAACACGTCTTTACGACGGTTTGACCGGAGACCAGTTCGAGCAAAAGGTGACCGTAGGTTACATCTATATGCTCAAGCTGTCTCACCTGGTGGACGACAAGATCCACGCCCGCTCGATCGGCCCGTATTCGCTGATCACGCAGCAGCCGCTCGGTGGTAAGGCCCAGTTCGGCGGCCAGCGTTTCGGCGAAATGGAAGTCTGGGCACTCGAAGCCTACGGAGCCGCTCACATCCTGCAGGAATTGCTGACATGCAAATCCGACGATGTGGCCGGACGTTCGAAGATCTACGAAACGATCGTCAAGGGCGTTTCCAACTTCGAGCCGGGCATTCCCGAATCGTTCAACGTGCTGGTCCGCGAGCTTCAGATGCTTCTGTCTTGACGTTGAGCTGATAACGGAAGACGAGATCGATCCGGAAGAGATCGTCGCCGGTGTGGACGCATTGGTAGGGGTGGATTAGCCAGTTGTAGACCAAGGTCCAAAGCCGAAGCCTGTTCAGGACTTGAGCAGTGATAGACGGTTTGATCGACAGACTTGGCAGTCTGATCTACTAGACGGAGAAATATGTTTCGATTGAATAACGACAACAAAACGCAGCTGACCACAAACTACGAAGCGATCCGCATCAGCCTTGCTTCGCCGGACAAGATCCGTTCGTGGTCGCACGGCGAGGTGACAAAACCGGAGACGATCAACTACCGCACATTCAAACCCGAACGCGACGGATTGTTCTGTGCCCGCATTTTCGGCCCGGTCTCCGATTGGGAGTGTCTTTGCGGAAAATATAAGCGAATGAAGCATCGCGGCGTTATCTGTGATAAGTGCGGCGTCGAAGTTACACAGTCCAAGGTCCGTCGCGAGCGTCTCGGCCATATCGAATTGGCGTCGCCATGTTCGCACGTTTGGTTCTTTAAGGGCCTGCCGTCGCGCATCGGCCATTTGCTCGATATCACGCTTCGCGATCTTGAAAAGATCCTCTATTTCGAAACGTACATCGTTATCGACGAAGGCGACGTTCCGGACCTGAAGCAAAAAGACCTTTTGAACGACGAGCGTTTTCGCGAATTGAGCCGTGATTATCCGAATCAGTTTGTTGCGAAAATGGGTGCTGAGGCGATCAAAGACCTTTTGATGAAGATCGACATCAAAGAACTGGTTGACGAGCTTCGAATCAAAATGCGCGAAGAAACTTCGCAGCAGAAGAAGCTCAAGTATTCCAAGCGGCTGAAGGTCTCGAACTCGTTTGCTCGTTCGGGGAACGATCCGCAATGGATGATCCTTGATGTCATTCCGGTGATTCCGCCGGAGCTTCGCCCGTTGGTGCCTCTTGACGGCGGCCGTTTCGCGACGTCGGATCTGAACGATCTTTACCGCCGCGTCATCAACCGCAACAATCGTCTGAAAAAGCTGATCGAGCTTCGGGCACCTGAGGTCATCGTCCGCAACGAAAAACGCATGTTGCAGGAAGCTGTCGATGCGTTGTTCGACAACGGCCGCCGAGGCCGCGTGCTGCGCGGTGCAAACAATCGCCCGCTCAAATCGCTCTCGGGAACGCTCAAAGGTAAGCAGGGCCGTTTCCGTCAGAATCTTCTCGGAAAACGTGTAGATTACTCAGGACGTTCGGTTATCGTCGTGGGCCCGGAACTCAAACTGCACCAGTGCGGTTTGCCAAAGAAAATGGCGCTGGAGCTGTTCAAGCCTTTCATTTACAACAAGCTTGAACGCGACCAGCACGCCGCTACAATCAAACAGGCTCGTGAGATGGTCGAGCGCCAGGAGCCGATCGTTTGGGACATTCTTGAAGAGGTCATCCGCGAACATCCGGTCCTTCTGAACCGCACACCGACGCTTCACCGCCTCGGTATCCAGGCTTTTGAGCCGGTGCTGGTCGAAGGTAAAGCGATCAAGATCCACCCGCTCGTCTGTACGGCGTTCAACGCCGACTTTGACGGCGACCAAATGGCTGTCCATATTCCGCTTTCGGCTGAGGCTCAGATCGAAGCGAGCGTCTTGATGCTCGCATCGAACAATCTGCTTTCACCGGCGAGCGGCCAGCCGATCACTGTTCCATCGCAGGACATCGTTTTAGGCTGCTACTATCTGACCCTGGCCCGCGACGAAATGCCCGGCCACAACAAGGCATTCAATTCGATCGATGACGTCCTGCTCGCGCTGGATGCGGGTGTTCTCGAAACACAAACAAAGATCCGGCTTCGCTGGAAGGGCGACCTGCTCGATCTCACGCTTGAAACACACAACCAGGATGTGATGCGTGCTCCGGTCCGCGAAAATGTTGATCGCGTTATAGACACGACGGCCGGTCGCGCAATTCTGAACGAACGCCTTACGCGGGACGGCTTACCGTATGTAAATGGAACGCTGAAGAAAAAGGGACTTCAGTCGCTTGTCAGTTTCTGTCATTTGAAGCTTGGGCATGAGCCGACCGTAGCTCTGCTCGACGATCTGAAGGCAATGGGCTTCCTTTACGCAACCAAGTCGGGGATGTCGATCGGTATCGACGACATGGTAACGCCGTCCAGCAAGAAGGGAATTATTGAGAAAGCACGTGTCGAGGTCGACAAACTGCAAAAGCAGTATGAAGACGCGACGATGACCAACATGGAACGCGAGAACAAGGTGACGGCGATCTGGTCCGAAGTGACCGATCACGTCGCAAAAGAAATGTTCCTCGCCATGCATAAACGAGAGGACGAGCGAAAGGAACTCAACCCGATCCTCGTCATGGCCGATTCCGGTGCTCGAGGTTCGGACGCACAGATCCGCCAGCTTGCCGGTATGCGCGGCCTGATGGCGAAACCGTCGGGCGAGATCATTGAAACGCCGATCGTCGCGAACTTCCGCGAAGGCTTGAACGTTTTGCAGTACTTTATTTCGACCCACGGTGCCCGCAAAGGACTTGCCGATACGGCGTTGAAAACGGCTGACTCGGGTTACCTGACCCGCCGTTTGGTAGACGTTGCACAGGACGTTATCGTGTCCGAACAGGATTGCGGAACTCTCCGCGGTGTCTGGGCGGAGGCGATCATCCGAAACGGCGAAGAGGTTGAGTCACTTCGTGACAGGATCGTGGGTTGTACATCGCTGGACGACATTGTCGATCCGGTTGAAGGCATAACGGTCGTAACGGCCAATACCGAGATCGACGAAGACCTTGCCGCCCAGGTTCAACTTACCGGCTTGCAGAAGATACGCATACGTTCCGCTCTGACGTGCGAAAGCCGCCGCGGGATCTGTGTTAAATGCTACGGCCGTAATTTGGCGACCGGTAAGACGGTAGAGATCGGTGAAGCGGTCGGCGTTGTCGCCGCCCAGTCGATCGGCGAACCGGGAACGCAGCTTACGATGAGAACGTTCCACGTCGGCGGCACGGCCCGACTCGAACAGGAAACTAAGCATGCGGCCGCAATGGACGGGACCGTAAAGTATCTTGACGATCTAAAGGTCATTAAGAATCGCAACAAGGAACTGATCTCGCTCAAGCGGCAATCCGAGATCGCGTTGCTCGATGACCGTGGACGCGAAGTTGCACGTTACCAGGTGGTCTACGGTGCCCAGCTTCATGTCAAAGATGGTCAGAAGGTCAAAGAAGACGACATTCTTGTCACGTGGGATCCGTTCACATTTGCGATCTTGACCGAGGTCAAGGGTGTTGTGAAGTATCAGGACCTCAAGGAAGGCAAGACAGTCGAAGAAGAGATCGATAAGGTCACGGGCCAAAAACGTCTCGTGGTCAAAGATTCGGATGAGAAGAATCAGCCGCGTCTTGAGATCAAAGAGGGCAACAAGACGTTGAAGACGTATCAGATGCCGATCCGGGCGAATCTTATGGTCGAAGACGGCCAGCAGATCGAACCCGGCGACGTCATCGCCAAGATCCCGCGTGAGACCACGAAGACCAAGGACATCGTAGGCGGTCTGCCTCGTGTCGTTGAACTTTTCGAGGCAAGGCGTCCGGGCGAAACGGCAATGATGTCCGAGATAAACGGAAACGTAAAATTTGGGCCGATCTCCAAGGGTAAACGCAAGATCATCATCACCGGTGACGACGGTGCCGAACGTGAATACGACATTCCGCGCGGCACGCACATCAACGTGCAGGAAGATGACCGCGTTAAGGCCGGCGAACCGTTAATGGATGGTCCGCTCAACCCGCATGATATTCTGCGTGTTCTCGGGACCGAGGCCTTGCAGAATTACATCGTGAACGAGATCCAGGAAGTCTATCGTCTGCAGGGCGTTAACATTAACGACAAGCACATTGAGGTTATCGTTCGCCAGATGCTTCGCTGGGTTAAGATCAAAGAGGTTGGCGACACGGACTTCCTTATGGAAGAACAGGTCGACCGCTTCCGCTACGAAGACGAAAACCGGCGTGTTGCTGAAGAAGGCGGCCAGACTTCGGTCGGCGAACCGCTTCTGCTCGGCATTACGAAGGCTTCGCTTTCAACCGATTCCTTCATTTCGGCGGCCAGCTTCCAGGAAACGACCCGTGTGTTGACCGAAGCGGCGATCTCAGGCCGCATCGATTATCTTCGCGGCCTTAAGGAAAACGTCATCATGGGACGCCTCATCCCGGCTGGAACCGGTATGAAGTATTACCGTAACGTCAAGGTGGCTTATGACGCGACTGAGAACCAGAAGCAAGAGGACGAATTCGATGAATTAGCCGACATTCGCGGCGGTCTCGAAATTCCGATCCTCGCCGGTGTTCCCGGCGTGGACGCGGACGATGATTTCGATCCGGCGGACGATTCAGACGATCTCGGCCTCGACGCTCCTGAAGAAGAATTCGATATCGACGAAGCGATGAAGATCGATATTGAGGACGACGAACTATAGGGGAACGCTGAAATTCCGGTCCGCCTTCATTCACGATCGAAAAGGCTGTGAGCTAACGCTTACAGCTTTTTTTTGTTGGATGATAGTTTTTTTAGGTCCTGAACGCATTATGTAATAGGGAGAAAAACTATGCCGATATTTATCAGATTTGTGGAAACCGTCAAGGGAGACGTAGCGGCAGCTGGTGGTGCGACAGGCGGTGTTTGGAAAACAACTAATTTTCTGACAAACGATCCTGCGGGCCGGACGGCGAGCAGTCAGGGCGTTGGAAGCGTCGGCGCCTTGCAGAACGTGGGCGGAACAAATACCTGGATGGCAAATGCTCTGCCGGTTTCTCGGATCTCGCTTGTGGCCGGCGGTGGAGGTGTCGAAGGACGCGATCCGGCTGTCAAGCCGAAACTGGATCAATTGGTCAGGGCGGCGAAACGTCAGGGGCCGACCGGTAAACTTTACGTCGCGACGGATAACGGCGTGTATCGGGCCTCGGGTTCACGGCGAGCCGACGGCCAGGGACGACTGATCTTCGGAAGCGATCAGGGCGTTTGGCGGTCGGGCGGTGCCAACAGACTGAATCACTCAAACAATCTAAAACAAATAGGCCTTGCCTCCTTGAACGCTGTTGCCGTAGAGATCATTGTCACAGATACTCGTGGTTCGGTGGTGGGCCTGCACCGGCTAAGCGGTGCATCGGTCTCCGGTTCGTCGGGGACTTTTACGTTAACGTTCAAAGGGCAAACAACTGGCGGGTTGTAGGCCCGCCAGTCTATAGAATCGAGGGGCTCGTCGGCACGTTACCAGATCGACAGCTATTCTCCCTGACCATTGCTTGTCCCTATCTGCATCCGAATGCTTCGCGAAACTGCGGCATGTTAGAGAACGGCCCGTTGACCCGGAACCGGGCTGGTGAGTGCGGATCGCCTTTGACCTGTACGCGTTCGGCTTCCGGAGTCGATTTGGCGGCCCAAACTTGTGCCCATCCGAGGAAGAAACGCTGTTCCGGCGTAAAGCCGTCAATGTCTGCGGGCCGCGGTTTGCCTTCGAGCGATTTCATATATGCGTCGTATGAAACAGTCAGGCCGGCAAAATCACCGATGTTCTCACCGAGCGTCAATTTCCCGTCGACAAATATGCCCGGCTGCACTTCGTACTCGTTGAACTGTTTGACCACGCACGCCGTCACGTTCATCAAATTCTTGCGGTCGTACCGAAGTCCACCACATTTTCAGATTGCCGTCGGCGTCAAACCGGCTGCCCTGATCGTCAAATCCATGTGTGATCTCGTGGCCGATAACGCCGCCGATCGCCCCGTAATTGATCGCATCGTCCGCATTATTATTGAAAAACGGCGGCTGGAGAATACCGGCTGGAAATGTGATGTCGTTATTCTGCGGGTTGTACGAAGCATTCACCGTCGGCGGGGTCATTCCCATCCGCGTTTTGTCCCGCGGCTTGCCGATATCGAGGAAATTTCGGCGGATCTGGAACTGGTTGGCACCGTACATTGTTTGCCAAGTATGATTTCCGGTCGATGGTCAACCCCTTGTATCCGCGGAGAACATCGGGATAGCCGATCTTTCGTTTGAATGTGGCAAGCTTCGCCTGAGCCTGTTGGCGGGTTGCCTCGCTCATCCACTCAAGGCCGTCGATGCGGTCTTTCAGTGATGACATAAGGTTATCGATAAGAACGTTCATCCTGGCCTTCATCGCAGGGGTGAATTGGGTTTTCGCATATTGCATGCCGAGGGCTTCGCCGAGATTGTTGTCGGTCGCCTGGACGCAAGTCTTCCAACGCGGCTGCTTTTCTTTCTGGCCGCTCAGGTACTTGCGGAAGAAATTGAAATTCTCATCGGCAAACGGCTTTGCCAACGCCGGTGCGGCCGAATTCACCGTCATCCAGCGAAGATAGGTCTTCCAGTCGGCGATCGGAACGTCCTTGAGCATGGCGTTCATCTCGGTAAAGAACTTGGCTGGAGCGATGTTCATGTCGGCAATTACAGGCGTGTTGCGGGTGGCTATGTAATCGGACCACGCGAAGTTCGGCGTTAGCTGCTGAGCATCCGCGAGAGCGATCTTGTTGTAAAGGTTGTCAGGGTTGCGTCGTTCGACCGGCGTTAAGGATGCTTTCGCTAGACGCGTTTGAATGTTCATTACAACCGTTGCGTTTGCCGTCGCCGTTGCCGCATCGTCGCCGAGAAGCTTGAACATATTGGCCATATACTCAGCGAATTTGGTACGGATCTCGACCGATTTGGCATCTTCCTTCGTGTAGTAGTCGCTGTTCGGTAAAGACAGGCCGCCTTGATCTGGCATTGGCAATCACGACATTCGAATTCTTTAGATCGGGTCCGCCGCCGAATCCGAACAACGCGGGCAGACCGGCATTATGCAGCTCGGCAAGTTCATGCTCCAAGATCGGCAAGGGATTTGATCTTGTCGATCCGGTCGAAATAAGGCTTCAACGGTTTTATTCCCGCTGTATCGATGGCTGCCTCGTCCATGCAGGACGAATAATAGTCGCCGATGAGCTGGGTATCGCAGCCTTCCGGGGCCTTTGTTTTTGAGGCTGTTTCGAGGATCGTGTTCAGCGTCTTGGTGTTGTTGTCAATGAGAATGTTAAAGCTCCCCCAACGTGTCTCGGATGCCGGTATTTCGGTGGATTTGAGCCACGCTCCGTTCGCATATTGGAAAAAATCTGTACAGGCATCGACAGACTTATCCATCCGTGTTGTATCAAATCCCTTTCCTTGTGCCATCAGAAAAGTACTTGAAAAACATAATACGGCCGCGGCCGCAATCAACCGAAAACTGACATTGCGCATATTTTGCTCCTGTTAAAGTTATGGAGATATTACGGATAAACTTGGCAAATAGTTTTAGATGTCCTCCCACTCCCTTTAGGGACATGTTAGAGCATCGGAATGAACCTTTCCTTGACCTTTTCGCGTAGGTGATTGGCCAGCTCCTTCCGATTAGGGTCGGATATAGGTTCGTCACCAAAATCGATGATCGCCGTGAAGGTTTTCAGAGAGAAAAGCCGCCAAAGATGCATCAGAAATCCGGTGTCGTCCCACCAGCAAACGCGTTCGCTCGGTGTCGGGCCGCCCTCTGGCGTTGCGTAGCGGATCGACGCATACGAAACCGCAAGGCCGGTTTTTGCGGCAAATTCCAGAAACGAGGAATTGAAGGGCAATATGTCCTCGCCTTTTGTGCTTGTGCCTTCGGGAAACACGATCACCCCCTCCTGTTCGTTTAGTTTTTTGATGATCTCTTCACCGGCTCGCGGAATATCCCTTCGATTTTTGCGATCGATAAAGACATTGCCCATGTTGCGTATGATCGGTCCGGCCACAAACCAGTCCTGGACCTCTTTTTTGGCAACAAAAATACCGTTCGCGGCAAGGCGAAGTGCCGGAATATCGACATAGCTGAGATGGTTGGTAACAAGAAAAAAAGGCGGTTTTGGAGCCGTGCCGATCACCTCGATCTTCATTCGGCCTATAAAAGCGAACAGTCTTGACCAGTTGTGAAACGTGATCTGCCGCCAAAGCACCTTATTCGGAACCGCAAACGAAGTTATCCGCCATGTGTAATAGAGAATAAGCGTAAAGATGATAAAAGCCGGAAACCGAATTGAAGCCGCGAATAAAATTCATCAAAACAGTCTGCAATCATTCCTTTTCGATCTTTGTAAAATTGTATCGCAGTAAAACACGCATAGGCAATGCTTTGCCGTTTCGCGTCGCGGGCCGCCAGTTCATTTTTCGGATCGTTTCCGCAACTGATTCGTCAAGCCCGAAACCAGCCCAGCGATCGATCTCGATCGCGGTGACAGTACCGTTCTCGTCAATATCCACCAGGGCGTCCACCGTCGCGCGGATGTCGTAGAAGTATGCATCACGCGTGTACTCGGGCTTTATGCGTTTGTAAGGCTGGGGCGGGCGGAGGTTCTTCGCCGCAGCGGAACCTTCGTCCGGCACTTCTTCGATCGGGTTCGAGCCAGTTCCCGGGCCATGTTTTACCGCGTCATCCAAATGCGAGGCTATTTCGGCCGCAAAACTTCCGGCTGCTGCAAAGAGCATCCGTTCCGACCCGCCCGGCATATCGGCCTCAAACTTTCGCAGTGTCCAGTAAATAAGCCGCCCCGATCTCCCGCTCACAAGAAAACCGGTGACGTAAGATTCGTAGAATTCATCCTTTGCAAATGATGTGCGGCGAAGGGTAGCCGATTTGATTAGCAAAAAATAATCGCACCCAACGACCTCGCCGATCCCTTTTGCCTGTTTCGCCGTCGAGATTAAAGGTGTTGTCTAACTTCACGGAACGGAAGGCAGCCAGGCTCATCTCCGCATCGAGGAGATGCAGCTTGTCCGACAAATTATCGGACAGATGCGATGCAAACTTAGCCGTTTGTGAACTTGCTTCGGGGGCAAGAATTGCGACCTTCTGTGCCTCGGCGGACAGTGCGAGAAGGAGCAAACTAGCTATGATAAAGCTCAGTGATCGCATCTTTTACCTCGATCGGAAAACAAACCCGATGGATCCGGTAACCTTTCTGAAGGCCGCGAACGGCCGCGCTTACTTCGGAGATCTCCCGAATCGATGGGTGCGAGAACCCTTCCTCAACATAGATAAGGTCTTTTGGCTTTGCATCATCCCTTGTGTAGAAGTAATGCGGGACGTCGCCGGCTTTGTCCTCGACGAAGTAGTAGTCCGGATCGAAACCTGCGTTCTCAACCATTTTTCGGGCTTTATCGACGAAGTCCTGTCTATTTTCTTCGGGCATATCGAGATCGAAGGCCTTGAATAGTCTTCGGTTTAGAAAGCGTTTCGCGAGGTCCGACAAGATCGGATCGCCGGACGATTGCCACTGCTTTATGTGATAAATTACATCCGAATCGTCAAGTTCCAAATGTTCGGCGAGCCGAAGCTTTTCGCCCTTTAGCACTTTCTCGAATGCGGTTCCGGGAACGTGCCAGACCGGCGCACCGTTCTTGAACAACACAAGCGAGCGCCGCAGTAGCGAATGAAGCACCGATTCGGCGGATCGAAGGGTCCGGTGAAAATAGACCTGCCGGAACATATAATATCTGGCTTGCAGGTAATCTTCGACGGCGTAAAGGCCCGGTGCGGACACATAAAGCTGATCGGCGGCCTCATTTATTTCCAGTGATTTTATTATCCATTCGATGTCGTAAACGCCATACTTTACGCCGGTCATCAGTGAATCCCGAAGCAGATAATCCATCCGGTCAACGTCCAGCTGCGAGGAAACTAGCTGGGCAAGGGCCATCGGTCTAAACGTACCCCTTATGATATCGGCGACGTTCGCTTGCGAGATCAGGCGAGAAACCGGCCAGTAGCTGTCCGACCTCGGTCGTATCGCTTAAAACCGCCTCTATCGTGAAGTCTTCGTGGTGAAAACCGAGTACGGGCTCGATCACATGCGAAAAAGGCCCGTGGCCAATGTCATGCAAAAGAGCCGCGACACGGACGGCGGTCTGATCGCTTTCGGGTATCTCGTAACTCAGCCTAAGTTTTGCGAGCGTTCGGGTTGCGAGGTGAAACGCGCCGAGCGAATGGGCAAAACGCGAATGCTCAGCGGCCTGGTATGCAAAATGAGCGAGCCCAAGCTGTCGAATACGTCGCAGCCGTTGAAACTCAACCGTGTCGATCAGCCGGCCGATCAGCCTTCCTTCGTCCGTTTCCGTATTCAGGCGAATGATGTTATGAACCGCGTCGCGATAAATTCTTTCGATCAAACTATAAACCTCCGTTGCGATTCTGTTACTAAATCCCGGTTCTTCTGGTACCGATTCAAGAAGTGAAACCTTCCTGCATTCAAAAATTTAGTTAAAATTCAAAATACTGGACACCCCATTTTTCTAAGGCCGCCACAAGCCGCATTTGCCTGAACATCGACGCCATCAAACTATTCATTTAATTAAGTTTAGCGGGAAATTGCTGCTTGATGAAGGTTGTGGCTTTCAAATTGCATAGATGCTTTGAGGGTAAGTTCAAGATCTCGAGGCAAACGATCCTAAATCTTTCAAAAAAGTAATCCTCGTAAAAATCAGCCCAATCAGGAGAGAAAATGAGAAAAAATTTAAAATTCATGATAACCGTGCTGTCTCTCGTGTTTTGTTTGAATGTTATCGCATTCGGACAAGAAACGACAGGTAGTGTCGAAGGAGTTGTCAAGGATGCGGCCGGTGCGGTAGTGCCGAACGTCTCCGTGACGATCAAGAGTTTCAGGGGTGGAGCCATTTCGGACACGACCGGAGTCGGTCAGGGATACAGCCGCACGATCACAACAGACGGAAATGGCTTTTTCCGCGTGTTGGGCGTGCCCCCCGGTGCTTATATAGTAACAACGGAAGCGACGTCAGGTTTTGGCGCTGCAACCTATGAGAATGTAAGAGTTATTCTAGGAAACGCTACCCAGCTGGACATTCAGGTAACTCCCGGCGGCGCGTCGGCGGTTGTCGATGTCGGTTCGGTAGATGCTCCGCTTGACACGACTTCAAACGAAATTGCAACCAGTATTTCAGCCCAGAAGCTTGCGTTGCTTCCGAAGGGCGGTGATTTTACCACCGCACTGAAGGCGGCTCCAGGAACTCGTCCGGATGCTTTTGCCGGTGGTTTCTCGGTTGACGGTGCAACAAATGCGGAAAACGTTTTTGTCATTGATGGACAAGACGTTACGAATTATAGAAATGCGGGAATCAACCAAAACAATCAGGTCCCGTTTGCTTTGGTCCAGGAGCTTCAGGTCAAGTCGAGCGGTTTTGACGCCGAATACGGCGGAGCGACCGGTGGCGTGTTTAGCGTCGTGACCAAGGGCGGAAGCAATCAGTTTCACGGCGATTTTGGCGTCGGATTCCGCGCTTCGCAGTTAGACGGCGCACCGCGTCCGTCGCAGCTTCGATTCACTTCGGGTTCGGGTGCTACGTTTGTTCAAACTGTTGAATATTACAAACAGCCCAAGCCGGATTATTCAGTGTTCTCGCCGACTGCTGTTTTGAGCGGTCCGATCGTTAAAGACAGGGTTTGGTTTTTCGGCAGCTTTACGCCGCAGATAACCAACCAGACAACCAACACGACATTCTTTACGAATGTTCCGGCAGCCACGCGAACGGTAAATACGGCCGCTGGAAAAGGCGGATTCGATACCTACAGCAATAAGATTGTTCAGGAGTACGGATTTGCACGAATCGACGCTCAGCCGTTTAGCCAGCTTCGAGTGAGCGGAACATTCCTTTGGAATCCCGTTGTCACCGTTGGACTTATTCCGTTCAATCCGTCGAGCTTTGGTGGCAGTGATGCTCCGGTTAACTTCGGCGGCACGATCGGTTCGATCGGCGGAAGCGAGTTAAGGGCAAAGCAGGGCGGGCGTAACAACGCAAATAACCTGACCTTCCAGGCCACTTACACTCCGGCGTCGAATTTTATCAGTAGTTTCCGTTACAATCGCGGTTTCCTTAACCAGCGTGGAAACAACTATTTTGTTCCGTCCGGAAATCAGTATATTTGTGCCCATGGCAATCTGGGTGCTACCACTTTCCCGGGAGCTTGCGCCGAGGGCGTATCAACAGCCAGCACGACACAAAATCTCGTTGAAGTTTCGGTTCGTGAGACCTATGATGCCGATGCTACGTTCATGTTTAATGGCGGCGGACGCCATCAGATCAAGGGCGGTTATCAGCACATCGGTATCTTCAATGAAGTTGCCAGAGGATTTTCACAGCAGGTTGTTCTTGAATACGGATACCGGATCAACGCTATGCCGGCCGGCGGATGCCCGAGCTCGCCTGCGACCCCGAATCCGGCCGCGATCGGCGGCGGATGCCTGATTCGATTTGGTACCCGCGGTCAAGGCAGCAACCTTGCTCAAACCGTTTATTTTCAAGATAAATGGCAGCCTTCCTCAAGATTAACTTTGAACCTTGGAGTTCGTCTCGAAAAAGAAGACGTTCCTTCGTTCAATCAGTTCCCGGGCGGGTTTGACTTTAGCTGGACGAAGAAGATCGCTCCGCGTCTTGGATTTGCTTACGATCTAACCGGTGACGGTAAGACCAAGCTTTTCGGAAGCTATGGACATTTCTTTGACCGCGTGAAGTTTATCGTTGCTCAAGGTTCGTTCGGCGGTGATTTCTACCGTGTGGACTTCTTTGACATTCTGCCAACAAGCGGATCTTATACAAATTTTACGACCTCAAGCGTGGTCGGCAACTATACGGACCCGATCGGCGGAGCTTGCCCGTCCACGGGCTTTATCGGCAGCGGTTTGAGCCGATGTCAGTTGGACTACCGCGTAGCGTCGAATGACCCGAATAACGACGTCAATGTCGCGGGTGGAATCGACCCCGACGCAAAACCATACGAACAGCGGGAGATCACTTTTGGTCTCGAGCGCGAGCTAAGCCGAAATTATGTGCTTCGCGGACGTTATACCAACAAGAAGCTGCTTCATGCTATTGATGATGCCGGTGCTCTCAGCGCGGACGGCAGTGCTGAGATCTATATCACTGGTAATCCGGGCGAAGGCCTCCATGCCAAGTTCCTGAAGAATTTTGGCTATACGACACCTTATTACAAACCGGAACGCCAGTACGATGCTATGGAAATAGTTCTTGAAAAGCGGTTGTCAAACAACTACTATTTCAATTTCAACTATACCCTTAGCCGCTTGTATGGTAACTATTCGGGACTGTCGAACACCGACGAGTTGACCGGACGCGCGACATCGGAATACAACGGCCTTGCCCGTTCGGATCCAGGCGTCAATCGTTCGTTTGACCTTCCGTTTATCGGCGGAACCGCCCTGGGTGATTCCGACAGCGGACGTCTTGCGACCGACAGGCCGCATGTGTTCAATGCTTACGGTGCTTACATTTTTGATTGGAAGGGAAGCAAGGCCAATTCGACTGAATTTTCCTTCTTCCAGACCGTTCAATCCGGATCACCGCAAACAACCAACGTTTCGTTTTTCGCCTCGACCGTGTTTACAAAACGCGGTGATCTGGGACGAACCCCGACGTTCACTCAGACTGACTTGGGCGTAACGCATCGCTATCGCTTTGGTAGAGATGACCGGTTCACGTTGGTCGGTAACGTCCAGGTTCTGAACCTTTTCGATCAGAAAACTGTTGTCGGTCTGCAGACCTTGAGGTCAAACGGGTCGGTTGCCATTAATGCTTTCCCGTGTACTGATGCTGCCAACGCCGATGTCTGTACCGGACTCGGTGGTGATCTTGACTTTGTGAAGCTGATCAACCGCTACAACGAGGGTGCCCTTTTGGCTCGGATCAATACTTATTTGGCTGGAACGCCGACGGCACTGAACCGTGCTCTTGCTACCTATGGTCAGCCTAACCGCTACCAGGGTATCAGGACAGTTACATTTGGATTGAATCTTCAATTCTAATTAGAGGTTGAGTAATTTAACCTGCGGGGTCCGTCTAATTTTTAGACGGGCCCCTTTTTTGTTTACAGCAATTTGTTATCTGGCGCGACGACAATCGCTGATTCGGCTTTCCGAGGAGATCTGTGAGTCAAGATTTGACACGAGAAGCTTAGGCCAATACGTTGTGACGGTTAGCCGGATACCTGATCTTCGCGACCCGCCGAAAAATGAGGGCGCTTTCGACTTCCGATTACGAGATCACTTTATGAATTGCCGGACGATCTTGCCTGCCAACAAATTCTCTCAGGGAATGTGGCCAGGGGTGGTCGTCCGGATCTCGCCGCCGTCACCCGGAGGAGGCAAGAAACGGCATCTGGTTCAACGCGTCAAAATGGGAATTAGCGCCAATTGCGTATTCAAAGCGCAATATAGTTCGAATATTCCGAAACGGAGAGTCTGATTTGAACCAAGGCTTAGCCTTCAATCGGAAGGGGGCGGATTTTCACGAAACTGTTTGATGAGTTTAAGGACATTGTCCTTATTCGGTGCATCCGGACTGATCTTCAAATAGGCTTCAAGCTCATTTGCAGCGTCCTTGTAGCGTTTGAGGTTATGGGCATAAAGCAATGCCAAATTCCAATTGATATCCGGTGTTTTCCCGCGATCGAGTTTCTTTGCCTGAACCAGGGCCTTTTCGGCTTCGTCGTATTTCTTAATCCGCCTCTGCGAAATGCCCAACAAAAACAGGGTGTTTACGGAGCTTTTATCAATTTCAAGGGCTTTTTCAGCGGCCGCGATCGAGGCTGGGATTTCGCTCAATGCAAATGTCGAATAGCTCAGGCCGTACCACGCCGTAAAACTACGCGGATTGACGGCAACAGCGTTGGAAAACAGGGCTTTGGCATTCGGATATTTCTGTTGTCCTAAACAAACAAGTCCTAACCTCGTTAAGGCCAGATAATATGTCGGGAAGATCTTGATCGCACCTTCCAGGCCCGTTACCCCCGGCTCTAGCCGATTCGCATCAAGATCGGAGATCGCGGTTTCGTATAATTTACGGGCACCGTCAGGGACATCCTGGGCGAATATTGCACCTGTAACCTCGACCACGTCACCGCTGCGACGCCGAACGCGCAGTTGAAAGTCAGCTTGCACGTTATCCGGGAGTTGTCGCCCATCCGCTCCGATACCGGCGATCTGGACCTCCTCGGTTTGTTCTTCAAAATTTGTTCCAAGCGGCAACACTCGTACATAGAATCTGCCCGACGGTATAGCGCGAAAAAAGTAGCGGCCGGAGCCATCGGTTTTTGTTCGCTGCATGACACTGTTGTTGTCATTCAACAATTCGACCGGAATCTGGGTGATCGGCGTGCGTTTCGAATCAAACACCATCCCGCTGACCGTACTTCTGGCCTGTTGACCGAACAGTGGCTGGATCAACGAGCTGAAGCAAAGGATGAGAAGACACGCAATTCTGATACTCCTTTGATCGATATTCATTGTTTTCACCATCGCGCCTTGTTAAATGAAATGGCGATATCAGATCGACTATTTCATTGAACCAAATAAGTGCCCTAATTTTTCCTTTTTGGTTTTCAGATAATGGGCTGCCGGCTCTTCTGTTTTGATCTCGATCGGGATTCGTTCAACGATCCGAAGGCCGGCCGCTTCAAGTGCGTGAAGTTTATCGGGGTTGTTGGAAATCACGCGGACCTGACATAGGCCCAGATCGAACAGTATCTCGGCACACTGTTGATAATTGCGGGCATCGATCGCAAATCCAAGCTGTTCGTTTGCTTCGACGGTATCTGCACCTTCATCCTGCAGCGCGTATGCTCGGATCTTATTGATGATCCCAATACCGCGGCCTTCCTGTTGCTGGTAAACGATAGCTCCGCGGCCTTCGGCTTCGATCATTTCCATTGCCCTATGAAGCTGCGGGCCGCAGTCGCATTTGATCGAGCCAAATACGTCTCCCGTTAGGCACTGTGAGTGAATTCGCACAAGCGTGGGAACATCGGCCTGCATCTCGCCTTTATAAAGAACTACAAATTCTTCGTCGCTGATCAACGAGCTGTAACCGGCGATCCTGAATTCACCTATCTCGGTCGGCAGTTTTGCCGTTGCCACCTTCTTGACGGTAACGGTACGATCCGCCCACGGGCAGTCGTTGTTCGTTTCTGTCAAAGGTAATTCTCCAATCCAGGTTGACACGGTATGACAATTATAACTTGTCTTTATTCGAAAGTGTACGATTTTTCTACAATAGCGCCTGTTTTACACAAAAAAATAGCCATTCTCGAGGGATTGGGACCCTTTTGAATGGCTATTTTTACCCGGTATGGCCGGTTACTTGTCTTTCGAATCGTCCCCGTCTGAATCTTTCTCTTTGTTCGCCTCTTCGTCCTTTTCGTTGTGTGCAAAAACGGCCCCGTCGCTTGTGCCAAATATCTTGGATAACAGTCCGTTCAAGACCGCTGAGACCCTAGAAGGCTCGCTCATTTCCGCCGCCGGGCTGATCGCCGGGCTGTCGGCAAATGCCAGGTCAAGGCGGATAAGTTCGGCGGTCACGTGCCGGCAAAACGAGCAATCCACCATATGGCTGACAAGGGGCCTGGCTTCCAATTCGGATAAATTTCCTTCGATAAAAGCCGCGAGCGAATCATTATCGAGGTGAGGTCCGTTTGCCGAAGCGTTTTGATCCTTTGCCGAGCGGACCCTTAAATAACGGCCGATCAAGCCCTGCATTGTCGCTTCCTGAGCGTTCATTTGTCCCTTGTTTTCCATTGAGTTCTAGCCTCCCGTATAGCAGACGTAACGACACGTTAACATTTGCGTTATTTTTTCTGCTTAGGAGAAGATCGATTTCAACTCTATCTACCTGCCTCAAGTAGTAGACAGGTTTCGGAAGAGATTATTGCCGGCAAGGTCCTGAGTTGCCAGTCCAATACATATTTCTATCTCTTCACGGGTCAGTTTATTCTTCGCGGACAGCTCTGCCCGGAAAAGCTGCAACACGCGGGCATAACTCTTTTCAAGCCAACGCATTACGGTGGACTCATGGATCCGTCCCCCCGGGTTTTCGCTCCGCGTCTGCGACTTTCTTTGGAACCATCCGCGCAGCGGCGATCCCTCGTTTTCTACCAATCGGGCGATTTCTCGAAGTTTCAGATTCTCGACGTGATAAAACAGCAAAAGGAGTTTTTCGTGGTCATCGAGGGAGGCAAATGCAGTTTCGATCGCCGTAACCGTCGCCTTTCGGTAACGCTCTTTGGCGATGTGGTCGATCATCTCGTCCTCACCGCCTGGAGCAGCTTCGGCGAAGCTTGCGTGGGCCATGCCTTCGCCGACATTTTCGGTCATCTCATCGAGCGAAACCTCGTCGTGGCTTGCACGGTGAAGATCGACCAGCGAATGCCATATTACCGTCCGCAGCCAGCCGCGAAGCGAACCACGCCCGCTGTAGGTCGAAAACTTCGAAACACGCTCGCCGTCAACGACCCGCGTGCCATAAAGCTCGACATAAACCGTATCGATCACCTCCTGGGCGTCGACCTCAGTTTTCGCCAGATGCCGTGCAACTCGTTCCAAATACGATCGATGCTGCTGGTCAAATTCCCACCACGCACGCTCATTGCCATTTGCACAAGCGAGAGCGAGAAAAAGATCGTCGGCCTGTATTTGTTCGAGAAAACTATTCACATCGGCGGAATCCGGCTGAGCGGCCGATGCGGCGGCGAGATATTTGTCTATTGTCTTAAGGAGCGAGGCGTTGAAGCAATCAGCAGTGACCCCGAAATTCGGTGCATTTTCAGTGCACCGGGCGAACATACTGTCGATCGCGGCACGGGATTCGTCTCTCAGGTCAGCGCTAGTTGTTGCTTCCGTTGACATTATTGACAGTCAGTATAAACAAAAGTCCTTATTTATTCTAGTAAAGGACGTTACCACATCAGCCGGCACCGGAGCCGGCGATAATGCCCGGCGAAGGATCGCCTTCGATCTTCGCACGTTTTTCGTCAGCGTATTGAAGCTGGTAGAGCCGCCAGTAAAGGCCGCGTTCGGTCAGGAGTTCGTTGTGCGTACCGCTTTCGCGAAGCTCGCCATGATGAAAGACCATGATGCGGTCGCATTTTTGGATGGTCGAAAGCCGGTGGGCGACGACCATCGATGTCCGCCGGTCCATGACGCGTTCGACGGCCTGCTGGATAAGCTGCTCGGTCTCGGTATCGATCGAACTCGTGGCCTCATCGAGGATCAATATCGTCGGATCGAACGCCAGTGCCCGTGCAAACGATATCAACTGCTTTTGCCCGACCGAAAGCCCGGCACCGCGTTCATGGACCTCGAATTTGTAGGTTTCGTCAAGATTCCGAATGAACTCATCCGCATGGACCTCCTTCGCCGCCCAGCGGATCTTTTCGTCATCGATCTCGCTGTTGCCGAGCCGGATATTATTCTCGATCGAGCCGCTGAAGAGAAATACGTCCTGCAAGACGACCGCGAAATTTGAACGCAGATCATGAAGGTCCCAATCCCTCACATCGACGCCGTCCAGCAGTATTCTGCCTTTCTGCACATCGTAGAAACGCATCAGCAGATTTGTGATCGTCGTCTTTCCCGAACCCGTGTGCCCGACAAGTGCAATGCTTTCACCCGCGTTGATCTTGAACGACACGTCCTTTATTACCCAATCTTCGTTCTTATACGCAAACCAGACGTTTTGAAATTCGATCTCGCCAATCGCTTTTCCCGTCTTTTGCGGTTTGTCCGGACTCTTGATCGCAATATCCAGGTCAAGCAGAATAAAGATCCGGTGCGAGGCGACGATAGCCGCCTGCAGCACGTTGAATTTGTCCGAAAGGTCGCGGATCGGCTGAAAAAGCTGGAGCGAATATTGGATGAACGATGCCAGAATGCCGACCGTCAAGGCCGCACCGGCGGCCGACAGATTCCGCATGCTTTCGAAGCCGAATGAGAAAATAACGACCGCAATACCGATCGCTCCGATAAAATCGACCAGCGGATAAAATATCGAGTAGTAATAGATCGTCTCGATATTCGCGTTGCGGTAATCGTCGTTAATATCGTGAAAGCCCTTCTGGGCCTTTTTCTCGGCATTCAAAAGCTGAACGGTCTGGGCACCTGAAATATATTCCTGTAGAAATGCGTTGAGCTTTGCGTTCCGAGTCCGAACGCGGTCAAAGCCGTTTCGGGCGTGTTTGCGAAACCAGTTTGTCGAGGCGAACAGCAGCGGCACGGTCACCAGCGAGACGATGGCAAGCTTCCAATCCAGCCAGAACATCATTCCGATGATCGCGAAAATTACGACCAGATCGCCGAGCACATCGATCACGCCCGACGTAAAGAGCTCATTCAATGCATCGACATCAGAGGTTAGCCGAGTGACGATCCGCCCGACCGGATATTTATCGTAATACGCGACTTCCTGATGCTGCAGTTTTGTAAAGATCTCGGTCCGCAGATCGAACATCACCATCTGCCCGACCTTGTTCAGCAGGATCTCCTGCGTGTATGAAAAAAGAAACCGGAAAAGGAACACGCCAAAAAAAGCCAGTGCAAACAGCCACACGCCGTCGGTATTCTTCGGAACAATAAAATCGTCGACCGCGATCTTCGTAAAAAGCGGCTGAAGGCTGACCAGCACATTCGTGATCAGCGTCAGCGTCAAAGCCATTGCGACGAGGTACCAATACGGCTTCAGGTATCGCAACAGGCGCTTTACGACGCGGAGATCATAGGTCTTCCCGATCTTCTCTTCCTCGTGATATTTATCGACTTCTTCGGACATGCGTAAACTTCAATTCTAGATTTGCACGATGCGAATGGCAAAATGTCCGAACAGATTGCGGGAACGTGCCGGAAGTGCAATTTGGACCTATTCCAGAAGCTAAACTAGTGCAATTGCAGCGACTTAGGCTGATATTTCGTTTCGTCTCAACTGTCCCAGCCTGGGACACTTTTGGGACAGCTAGTCGATCGTCTAAATATATTATCGTCAATAAGTTACGCCGATACCTAAGCGAGTGTCCCACTGTCCCGCGTGTTTTGTCCATGACACATTCTACAACCATCGCAACACCTGAGGATAGCTTAGATAAAACGATTGTTCCATGTCAAGGAAAAATCCGGCAGATGCGGGCCGGATATCGGGGGTACGCTTCATTTTAGCGAGTTAGCAGGAGATGCCGCCTAGCGCCGATCTACGTAGATTCCGGATCCAGCCAGTGCAGATTTTTGTCTACCAGGATCCAGCCGGTCCGGTTGTTGTTGGTTCGGATCTTTAGCCACCATTTCATATCGGTGCCTTTTTCCAAAACACCCCAGCAAATTTTCGGGTCCTTATCGCAACGGGTTCCGGAGCTGCCGCCCCAGACGCTGAAGGCGAGGTCTTCTTCGATCATTCGGCCGCGGTGCCAGATCTTGAAAAAACCTTCGCCGAGATACGTGTAAACGAAAAGGACCTCGCCGCGTCGATATTTTCCTTGGTTTCGCTTTACCAGGAAATGTCCGGCTTTGGTATGAACCTGGCTGTCGATCCCGGTGATCATTGTGCCGAGCGGCAATGTGAATACCCGGGCGGCGGTAAGGCTCGGTGAGCGGTAAACTTTTATTTTATCGACCGCCTTCGCCCGTCCGGTGTACTGGCACCCTTCGCCGGGACAAATTTTACGGTCGATAAAGATTGCGGGCGGGCGAGTTTGGGCTAACGCGGCGAGAGGGCCTGCGGTCAATACGAAGGCGAGAACTGCGATCGAAAACTTACCAGTCAAAATATTTATTCTCCCGAGATCGGGATATTTTGCGGCTGAACGCTGAGATCCTGAGCAGTCCTTTGCACTCTCGCACTTTCATCGGAGCCGGCGGCATCAATAACTCCGTCGACCGCCACATCAGCCGCTTCTACGAGAACTTCGCCGGCAACGCTGCCCGCTACGTCAAGAACGGCTTCGGCTATGCTGCCAAAAATATCGTCTATCACCATCGGTCAATCTCCCTAAGATCAAATTCACGCTCAGATCATTATCGCCGTAACCTTCTTTAAGTCCAACCCAAATGCGTTTCGTGCGGCACCTTTCATTTCGACCGGATTTCCCGACGTCAGGAAGGTGTCAGAACCTCCATTCGGCACCAGTTTCCAAGTGTTGAGTTTATCGATCAACGCCCCTGCAGGATCTATGAGCACGGTTTCACTCGAAACGTATTCGCTCATCACTTCAGCGATCGCCGGGTAGTGTGTGCAGGCCAGCAGGATGTGCGAGCAATTGCGAATTGGCGAAAGGATGCGTTTACATTCGCCCCGCAGCTTGTCCGACGATGTGTCGCCGCTTTCGATCAGGGCGGACAGCGGTTGGGCGATGCGTTGTTCGACTTTGATCCCGTGTGCCGCAAACGCCTTTCGATAGACACCTGACAAGACGGTCCGCCGTCCGCCGATCAGCCCCAGGCGTTTTGGCTTTAATTTCGTTGTCATCGCAACGGCGCTTTCGATCACGCCTTCGATCTTTAGACCCTGAAAGTCCAGGAAAGGAATTGCAGTGCTGGCCGCGTTGCAGCCGATCACGAGGTGCGTTACTCCTTTGGTTTTCAGGAACCCGATGACCGCGTTTAGCCGCGCAACCAACTCCGCCCGCGACATCTTGCCGTACGGCGTCACACCCGTGTCGGAGAAATAAATGACCGGAATCTCCGGCCGCCGTTCTTTGATCAGCTTATAAACGCCAATGCCGCCGATGCCCCAGTCGAGAATTGCTAGTTTTTGTTTCGCTACCATCTAACGCATTTTGGGCCCGCGAATTACGCGAATGGTTGCGAATGTGGAGAAAGATCTTAATTCGCGCATATTCGCGTAATTATGCGGGCAGATTCCTTGCCGATCTTCGAAGAACCCAGTCGCTACCGCTCCCGGTTCTGACATTTACGGGTACGTCAGCCTAGCTTCGACCCCGCGTTCCACCGGCCCGCTGTCGAAGGCGACGATCCGCGAGTTCCAGGCCATGTTGAGGATCTCCATTTTCTGTCCCGGAAAGCGGCTTTCGAGATACCATTTCATCTCGTGTTCGGATCGGATCGGGTTGTATTCGAGCATCTTTTTCCAATCCGGATGCGAGACGAGCTTTTGCAAATTGGCGTTGAATTTCGCGTTCCGTTTTTGCTCGCGAATGGTGCGAAGTTTATCGGACAGCAAACGCGGGTACTCGGCGACCTTTACGGGGACCGTGACCATATCGATGATCAAAAACTTGCCGCCGGGTTTGGTCACACGCTTTATCTCCAGCAGCAGCGGGTCCCAATCTAGATAGCGGAAGGACATCAGCGAGATCACCACATCGAACGAGTTGTCTTCGAACGGCAGAACGGGGCCTTTTATAAGTTCAAATTTGAGATTGGAAATTTCAGAGTTTTTGGTTCGAGCCCTTTCCAATATCGAAGCGGATTCATCGACGCCGACGCCGCTATTGATCTTGTCGCTCAACGCATTGAGCAAAGCTCCATTTCCGCAGCCGATATCCAGCACATCAAGACTCGCCCGCAGGTAGATGATCGTTCAGCCATTTCCATTCGTCCTTGCGGACGCGAATGTCCGCAAACGCGGCGTCATATAGCTCGGCGACGTGGTCGTATGACGTATCGCCCGACGGCGGCTGTGGCTCAAACGACTTCATCTTTTCGGCGGGCATGAATCCAAGCCGCTTCTGCACGGATGCGAGATAGCCATGCGATTTGCGGCCTTTGCAGCCGATCGTGTAGAGCTTTCGTCCGCTTTGCCATTCGAGCCGGCGTAACGATATTTTTCTTTGCTCTTGGAAAAGGTCGTGTACCAGAAAAAACCGTGGGCCTTTACATTGAAGGTGCGTGCGAAGAACGGAGCGAACCATCGGGCGGAGCGGCAGCAATGGAAATAGGCTGATGCGTTTTCGGCAAAAGGGATATCCATCTGCTCCCATTCGTATGGCGAAAACTGCTCGGGAAATGCCACGGTCGCGAACATCGGCCCGTACATTCCCGAGTGGCCGACAAAGTGAAACTCCTCGATCTTTTTCCCGGCGGCTTTCGCTTCGGCAAGTATTTTTAGAACATCGCTCTTGCTCTCGACCGCTTCGCAAACGATCTCTCCGTCAAAACCGCCCTCGCGTTTTTCGTCGGCAAGCGTTTTCGCGACGATAGGGAACTGATGCCCGCCTTGCGGTAAAGCGTTGTGTAGATAATGACAATTATGGTTTCAGGAGCCATGTGGGGACGTTATTTTTGGAGAGCGAGCGAAGAAAAGAACTTAGCCTCGTCATTTGAACTTGCATGGCCGGACTTTTTTGATACACCTACCGCGTACATTCGAGCGCCGACAAGATAAATTCGCCAAATGGAAACGGCATCGATTTCAGGAGCAACCGTTTTGGCCGAAAACGCGCGTCCTGGATTCGACGACAAAGATACCACCTTTTCCGAAATGACCTTGCCCTGAAAACCTTTGACGAGATCATCGCGAAAGTTATCAAGCGTGGTTTTCGCCAACGATCCGGCCGGATAATCCGAGTACGCCATTACATGCCAAACTTCTCCGGAGTAGCAGGAATAGGATACGAGTTTGGTGGCGATACCACTGTTCCGAACATCTTCCGAGGACATCTCCGGCTTACACGGAAAAAGCCCGCTGAATTTTCCTTCTTTGGATTCGAGCTTTTGCCACGCGCCACCTTGCTGGGCACCGATTGCAGTGCAAAAAAAGAGAGCAGCGAAAATTGGAACGAGCGCTTTGCTAAACATGCGAGGCACCTCCGTCAAGACTGTTACTTCGGCGGATATGGTTACACAAATTCGCCGCGGGTTATCTTTTCGTTCCGGTGAACCTTGTCCAAATAACTTTTCGCGGCCTCACTCCCGAAAAGCTCGCGTTCTTCCTCCTGGTCGGTAACGGGTTCCAAAGCGAGGTCCATATAGGCAAAGCGATCCGGGTCATGTTTCACCTTTCGGTAGATCAGCCGCAGGCGGGTGTAAAGGTCGATCCAGCGAAGCTGCTTCCATATGCCTCCGGCAATATATTTTGGATAAAAAACGAAAGGACCCTCGGTCGGTAGGCCTGACCGGCGGTTAGTCCGGACCTTGCGGCGAAGGAAGCCGCCTTCGAGCGGATGTATGCCTTCGATCTCGATGCAGCCTTTGAACCAGACCGTAAAGAACATCGTCTTGCCCGGACTCGTCCCGGTTGCGATAGCCCGTCGAAGCACTGTTTCGAGATGCTCGTCCGTATAATACGTCTGCCACGCGTCGTGATAGGTTTTTTCCCACTCGGGCTTCGTCATTTTTGCGTGTCCGGTCACCGCGTGGTTCAGGTCGTATTTGTTCAGGTCCTCGTCCATCGCGACGCCGGCTTCGTGCAGGACCTTGTGGTCTTCGGACCCGGGCAGCGGCGTCAGATAAAAGAACTCGAGCAGATCGACCGGCAGCTCGCGTTTTATGATCTCGATATCGTGGATTATCGATTCAGGCGTGTCGCCCGGAAAGCCGAGGATATAGCCGCAATAAGTAACGATGCCGGCTTCCTTCCATGCGAGCAGCATCTGCCGGTAGTCGGTGATCTTGTTCTGGCGTTTTTTGGCGCCGAGCAGGCTGTCGGGGTTTATGTTCTCAAGGCCGATAAAGACACGTTTAACACCGGCCCGCTTCGATTTTTCGATAAAATTCTCGAGCTTATGACAAAGCGTATCGACCTGAATGATAAAGCTGATCTTTAGCTTTTCGACCTCGCGAAGCTCGATCAATTTGTCGAGGATAGCTTCCCAATCCTTATTCCGCGCAAAATTGTCGTCGGTGATAAAAAACGAATGCAGGCCCTGTTTGACGTTGGCGCGGACGATCTTTTCTATGTCTTCGGGCGAACGGCGGCGGGATTTGCGGCCCTGGACGTTGATGATCGTGCAGAACGAACATGCAAACGGACAGCCGCGGCCTGCGTCGAAACTCGTCGTCGCACCCGGCCGTCAGGTGAACGCGTTCGGCCGGCAGCACGGGTGTCGCGACGCCTTCGATATTCGGCAGGTCGTCCATGTAGTTGTAAACCGGTTTCAGCTCGCCGTTGAACGCATCCAGAAGCACCTGTCCAAGCCTGCCTTCGGCTTCGCCCGCAAAGACGCTGATGCCCATATCGAGAGCTTCCTGAACGCTGGGATCGCGGTCTTTGAGCATCGACATCGTACCCGAAACGTGAAAGCCGCCGATGGCTACAGCGATACCTTTTTTGCGTAAAGGCCGGGCGATATCGAGTGCCCGCGGAAATTGATTTGACTGGACGCCGACGAGCATGACCAATCCGCGATCGGCGGCTTCGATGAGCTTTGCGATCTTATCGGGTCGAATGACCGTGTTCGTCTCGTCAAAGGCGTGGATCTCAAATTCGACATTCTCGCCCAAGCACTTTGTCGTCGGCACATTCGGTTGCGAGGCCATACAGGCAGGCGAGCGAATTCGACGGTATTGCCGACCGAAACCACTGGATCACATACCCGTCGTCGTCATAATGAGACGGCTTGACAAGGACAAGGCAGAAACGTTGTTTTGAATGAGATTTTATGGGCATGCGACGCTCGAATTCTATAAGAATCGCCGCGTGTTTACAAGACGTTGAATATTCGGGTTTTTCGAACTTATCGCGAGATCGCTTGAGCAAGGTGCTCCTCGGCGTGTTCCGCTTCGTGCCGGATGATCTGTTCAACGGTCATCGCATACGTTTCGCCGCCGGGCGTATCGAAAACTTTGATCTCGCATTGCAAGCCATCTTCTCTGGAACGGATGATGTTCGAAATATGTTGGCAAAGTCCTTTTAGCGTTGCTAACGCCGGTTCAATCGGCGCGGTGGCGTATCCCATTCGCTCAACCCAGGCCGAGTTTGGATAAAGCCACGACCAATCGTAAGTGCTGCCGCTGGCACCAAGTGCGGCTATGATCATGCTCGATGCGACAATATTAGCTTCGACGAGATGATGGACCGTTTCCCGTACTGACATTGCATCCGGCGTCGCACGTCGGTCGAGTTCCGTCGCCGCCAAACCTTCTATTGTTTCTTCGATCATTTCCGGAATTCGGAGCCAACCGTTTACAACGTCCATAGGTGCCTAATCCTTTAGCTTGCCGGACAGCCAATGCATAACATTCAGGAGAAACTGCGGATTCTTCGAAGCTATCGGCGCATTCATTCCCATCGGATTTTTGTTTGGTCCCGAGAGCTGTGCGGAAAACATAGCGGCTTCGCCGAATACTGCGACACGGCCTTTTCCGAAATGCATGACCGCTCCCTGATACCAGCCGTTTACAGGAACGCGCGGAGTTTCACTCGTTATCTGGCCGGCCGTTGTTGTGATCGCCGAGACGACCGAATTACCAAGTACGAACAAGGGCTTCGCATCACTTGGCGCCTGAAACGCGGAGCCAGTGAAGGTCGCGACCGCATCGACCTTTTCCGAATCATTTCGTCCGTTCAGAATTGCATGTGTTTTCAGCGAACCGTCCGCAAGCTTGAAGACCATCGGGCCCTGAACACTGGGATCGATCGCGTAACCGTTGCTGAAGGTTATGCCGAACCCTTTTGCAAGATTTTCGGCCGCACCCGGGAAGGGCATATGATCGACTATCAGCAGAAGCGATCCGCCTTTTTTTACCCAAGACTGCACGGCATCTACTTCGCTCGCCGTAAATGCGACGGGAGTAGGAAGGATCCATTCGTCCTTGTTCTTTTCCGCCAGTGCATTTGCGACGACAAGAATTTTGCCGGCTTTCAGCGAGGCATCGCTGAATGCGGACTTTGACGGCGTAACGGTATATCCATCGCGTCGAAGGAGGGCAGCGAACGGTTGATAGCGGCCATCGGCGGTGTGAAAGTTAAAATGGGCCTCGTCTAACAAAATGACCGGACCGCTGCCCGTCTTGTACATCGGGCTTGGAACGGGCGGCGAGAAGGCCGTATCTGAAACCTGTTGTGGGAAGACAGCAACGGTCATGGTTGCCCATGCAATAAGTACAAGACATACACTTTTCATAACATTGTTTGTTCCTATAGTACTTCGGGCCGCGCCTAATCAACCTGTTTTTTTCCATGCCTCGGAAACGGCGCGGCCTTTCTCGATATCGTCCACTACCAGTATCAATTGATTGTCGTGATCGCTGTATTGCACCTCGATATTGACACCCGCGTCCGCCATAGCGCGGCCGATCTTGCCTAACTGGCCGGGAACTGCTTGCTTCAGCCGAACGGCAAGAACTTCGCGTACCGCAATGACCTCGATGCCTTTTGCTTCGAGGGCGGAACGGGCGGCCTCGCCATCTTCAAATAAAAAATGGGCGATCGCCATACCGCCAACCAGCCAGCAACCGCCGCCTTCGACGCTCACGCCGGCGGCCCCGAGCGTTTCGCCCATTTCGGCCAAGGCTCCCGGGCGGTTTTCAAGTCGAATGGTTAGATCGAACATTAGATTTTTTTTTGCAGCTTTGCCTATTTCGTTGGGTTGACTTTCAGCCGCTTGTATTTTTCGTTTGTCTCTTTTGCGGCCAGCTGTAAAATTTCAGCATCCTTGGTCGAGACTTCTATCGCACCGCCGGAACGGAGCGAGAGTTTTGCCGGGAGCCCAAGCGGCGAACGAGCGTACAACTGCTCGTACATCACCAGAGCAGCTAGATACGATCCGGCAACTGACGGATGGAACCCATCCTCCGAATATAGCTTAATACCACGATCTTTGTGCAGGGCCGCGAGCCACGCCTCGCCCACCGGAAAAAATAGTCCGTCAATCGCTTCGGCTGCGAGCCGATAGCTCTCACGCACTCCGTCAAAATCACCCGCACGGTTCGACGCGGGCCAGACCATGTACATGGCGGGAGTTGCGCCGTTCCGTTTGATCTCTTCCGCAAACCGCCGGCCGTAGTCAAGCAAAACCGTTCGTCCTTCCAGTCCCGCAGAAGGCCCTTGCTGCATTACGACATAATCCCATTTTCCTTTCGACAACGCTTTTCGCGAATCCGCACTATTCCAATGGTCCTCAAGGCTGAAATTCGGCGACGCCATCATCTTGTACGCAAATTTTCTCTGGCCCGAGGCCTTCGCCAATGCCTCGACGATCGACGGAAGATCGTTTGTATACGTGAGGCTGTTGCCGATGAAAAGAACCCGCAATTCATCGGCCGGTTTGGGGTTGATGCCCGCAGAGACACTGTTCCGCGGAACCCCGACTTCGATTCCGACAAAAAGCAGAAACACCACGACTCGCAGGCCCGCGGTGTAAAGATGCATTCCCATGTTCTTTAATGATGCCAGCCCGGTCGAAACCGTTGTTCCAACCGGGCAGGCGAATTTTCAATCCGGAATAAATCCCGAAACCTGGCTGTTCCAGAGGCTTGCGTAAACACCGCCGAGGGCGATCAGGTCCTCGTGGCTGCCGTCCTCGACGATCTCGCCGTTTTCGACGATGACCAGCCGGTCCATCGCCCGCAAGGTTGATAATCGATGGGCTATGGCGATGACAGTCTTGTCGCTCATCAGCCCCACGAGAGCTTCCTGTATCGCTGCTTCGCTGACGCTGTCCAGCGCGCTGTCGCCTCGTCGAGCAGCAGGATCGGCGCGTTTCGCAATACAGCTCGCGCGACCGAGATCCGCTGGCGCTGGCCGCCCGAAAGCATCACGCCGCGTTCGCCGACTTTTGTATTGTAGCCTTCGGGAAGCTCGCGGATAAAATTGTCGGCTTGGGCAAGCTCGGCCGCGGTCACAACTTCGTCGTCGCTTGCGTCGAGCCGTCCATAGCGGATATTTTCGATGATCGAACGGTGAAACAGACGACGTCGATTGCGGTACGAATGCAACCGCCTTCCGCAGCGAATCGAGCGTCATATCGGTGATGTTTTGTCCGTCGATGCTGATAACTCCGCCGTCGAGTTCGAATCGACGCAGCAGCAGCGAGACAAGCGTAGATTTACCCGCGCCGCTGTGCCCGACAAGCCCTACTTTTTCGCCGCCCGCGATCTGTAGATCGAAGTTGCCGCGGAACACCCGCTTGCCTCGATACGAGAAATCAGAGCCTTTGAATTCAATGGCGGCGTCGCGAACGATGAGCGGCTTTGCATCCGGGCGGTCGACGATCTCGTGCGGTTCAAGAAGTTCCTTCAAGCCTTCGCTCACCTGGCCGTAAAAGCTAACTGCCTGGGTCAGATTTTGGCCCAGGAAGAACATCCGCTGTTCAAGCCCGATCACGATCGTGACGATCATCACGAGTGAGCCGACACTTATCTCACTTCGCTCGATCAGCCACATTCCAAAGGCGAACATCGAGAGCATGAACAGTGCAAGCAGCACGCCGTTTGTAACCAGCACCCATTCGGACCACCACCATTCGCGGTGGGGCAGGTGTGTGCCGCGTTGATCGCCGATGTGCTTTCCGATATGCCGTCGCTCGTGATCGACCGATCCGGTGTACTGCACGGTATCCACGTTCGAAGTGCTGTCAACCATTTTGCCCTTTAAGACCGAGGACGATTCGGCATAGGCGAAGCTCAGTTTATGCAGCCGCGACACAAAAAAGACATTGATCGGCACATAGATGCAGATCCACACGAGCAGCGTCAACGCAAAGTAAATATGCGTCAAATAAGTAAGATACAGGTCGGCCATCAGGCCGATGATGAGCGGGAAAAACTGCCAAAGCCATTGGCCTATCAGCCGTTCGATGCCCGACGCGGCGTTCGATATTTTGTTGACGAGCGCACCGGCGTGACGGTCGCTGAAGTATGTCGCCGAATGGTCGGACAGATATGCGAACAGCCGGCGGCTTCCCTCGGCGACCGCGCCGGTTATCCAGCGCATCCCGCAAAAGCCACTGCTGCGCCAAATGAGCTCATTCGTCAAATAGACCGCGGGCAGAACCAAAGCCCATTTCCAAAGCTCCCCGACGCCAACTTGTCCCTGGCCGAAGGCTATCGCGTGTCGGTAAGCAGTTTAAAGTGCGATCGCGTCGGTAAGTAGCTTTAGTACGTAAGTTGAAACGCGTACGCAGGCGGTCGCCACGAGCACGGCGGCCATCGCACCGTATGCCCATCTGGCGTACGGGCCGCTGACCCGCGCGTGCGAATGCGATCGGCTTCGCCGGTATCCGGAGATCTCTATTAAGTTCAGACATGGATCAGTAAAACTAACGATAGGACCGGCGCGAAAGTTCGCGCATTACTGCCACAATTTGTGGTTGAAGAAGTGCGATAGGTAGGTTAAAACTTCAGCATAAGCCAGATGTTACATCAAGGTGCGAAGTTTAAGCAAGGCCTCGAAGGCTTGCCGGAACGTCGCCACGAGGGCGCCAGAGCCAAGGTCATTCATCGGTTATTAGCCGATCATGTATTCTCAGTCAAACTGAACTCAAACTAAAGGTCCTTTTCCTTCTTTGCTTCCTTGACCATTCGGATCAGCCGATGCGTATAGGCCGATGCGTCGGCTGGCGGGTTCGGATTGCGGGTGCGTTCGACCTCGATCAGATAGAACTTGCCTTTCTTAAACGTGTATCCTTCGATCGGGCCAAAGAAGTTTTGCCATGCTGCGGTTTTGTTGTCTTTGATCTGGATGCATTTCGTTTTTACGACGCCGACGCAGTCGACCAGGTCCTTATTCACGTACCACATAAAACGCTCGGGCTTTACGATCCGGCGGAAGCGGAGATAATTCTGCGTCTCGTTATCGCGAAAACTCAGAACACCGTTCTCGAACGAGAAGGCATCGGAGCCCTCGAGCGTTTCGCGAAACTGCCGTTCGAATCGCTCGTCGATACGCGGACATGCCATCATCGTACCGGCAAAAGGCCCGATCGCGAGACGGCCCGATTCGTCAAATTTAAACGGCCCCATAAAACGGTTACATCCCGAATTGCCCGATATTCGGCCTTCTTTTGAATCGATCGAGAGGGTGACCTCCTTGTCTTCGATCTGGTAATTGTTCATCCGCGAAAAGTTGTACGCGACCAGCTTCCAATCGTCGCCTGACACCTGAACCGATTGCCCGATCGCCCAATCAGCCGACAAAAACAAAATGCAGAATAATAAGATCGTCTTTGTTGTGTTTTTCATTTTTCCCTCGACAGATTTCTAATTACAGGAGACGCTGAACGCATTTCCGGCAGATCAAAAAAACAGACATTGATTCGACAAAAATCTTAGCCCTAAATTGTATTAATTTCAACAAAACCGAAGCGACCGACCTGTCTAGGATTCGGTGTACCACACAAAAAAAGCCGCCGCAGCGATAAATAGGCATAGAGGCGAGTAGAGCCAGGTGTCCCAATATGCAAAGCCGGAATTCGTGACCGACTTGAAGAACCCGACGTATTTGAAGTCGCCAACGGCCCGGATCAAAAACACGGCCGAAATACCAAGCGTCATCACACGAAAGACACTCTGCGGAATAAGCGAACCTAACCAGCCACACACTCCCGCAATGACAAGTGCTGCGGTAAACAAGGCCGCCGCGACCAGCAGTGTTGAAAATGTCGAGGGAACAAACAGCGGTTTGCCGTCGACACTCGGCACCCCGACACCCGTTGCCGCGTTACCGGCGACGGCCCAGTAAACATGCAAGAGCCCGAGAGCCGTAAAGATCGCTGTAAGCAATATGCCAAGTATATTTCTCGTGATGTTTCTCCTTTTCGAAGATTCTACGCCGATATCTCTGATTCTGCCGCTTTGTCCGGCAAACTATTGAAATTTCAATGACTTTATGGTTCATTAGTTCAACGACTATGACCGCAAACACCGAGATCCAAGTTGAACGAAAGATCCCGAGCCGCGTCGATTCAATCATCTTCCGCGGCAAGACCGCGCTTCTTCAAATAAAGCGGGGCCTAGAAGATCTCATCTCCAAACGCGTGAAGCGGCACGCGAAAAGGTCAGATCTTTCAGGCGAAGCGGCTATTGCGACCTCGAAAACTCCATTGTGGACCGAGATCGAGCCCGAGGAACGCTTCCTAGTAGCCGGCAAGATCCATAATCTTCGCCTCGCGATCCGGCAGCTTGACGGCATCGAGGTCCCGGCAAACGAGATCTTTAGCTTCTGGAAACACGTCGGGCGTGCCAGCCGTTTCAAGGGATATGTCGAGGGCCGCGAGTTGCGCGAAGGCTGCATAATTCCGAATATCGGCGGCGGCCTTTGCCAGATATCGAACGCTCTTTATGATGCGGCTTTGGATGCAAATTTCGAGATCGTCGAGCGGCACGCTCACACGCAGGTGGTCACGGGTTCGCTCGCAGAAAAAGACCGCGACGCCACGGTTTTCTGGAACTACGTCGATCTCCGTTTTCGTTCCGAAAAGCCGTTTCGCATTGAGGCAAAACTGGATGATACGCACCTTATCGTTCGATTTAAGGGCGAAAAAGCCTCGGCCAACGGCCTTCATCAGATCCGTCGGATCGCTGTTCATAACGACGTGCCGCAATCATGCGCAACGTGCGAGATGGGCGATTGCCACCGTGTCGTCAACCCAGCCGAACATCGCGATTTTGGCAAAACCGCATTTTTGGTCGACGAGTTTTCGCCGGAATTTGACAAATACATTCAGGACAAACGAACCGAAAGAGATGACTTTTTTGCCCCGCTCGACGGCAAGAGGTTCAAAAAACAAAACTACGGGTGGACAACAAAGGGCTTCGGCCGGTTTCGTCAGAGTTTTTTTGTGACGGCTGTGCGTTCGTACAGATCACGGAAACTGGCTGCGCAGGGTAAAGCTCGGCAGCTTAACCTTTTGGCGATGTACGAAAAGCTCGCAGAGAGCTGTGCCCGAAAGCTCGATTTTGACGCTTTGCATGTCGTCGTCCAACAAAATCTGCTGCCGTTCCTTTGGAAAAACGGACATCTCGGCGGCCGAACGTTCGATGTTTTGATGACCGCCTTTCCGATGACCGAGCTGCAAAAACGACTTGACCATGCGCACCGTCTTCATCCGGAAAGCCCTACGCTTGGCGATTTTCGTGCTGACGAAACGCTTGTCAACGCCGAGGCTGACGCCCTTCGCCACGCGAGAAAGATAATTACGCCGCATACCGACATTGCGGAGCTCTTCGGATCGAGATCCGAGCTGCTCAACTGGCACATGCCGCCCGCGAAACACACCGGGCGCCCTGAGAACAAAAAGCCCAGGATCGTGTTTCCTGCCGCGACCGTCGGCCGCAAAGGCTGCTATGAACTTCGTGAGGCCGTTCGCGGACTCGATGTGACGATCGTGTTGCTTGGAGCGCAGATCGAAGGGGCTGATTTTTGGAACGGCTTTAATACTGAAAAGGGCGGCGAAGATTGGCTTAAAAAGGCGGACCTGGTCGTTCTTCCGGCCCACGTCGAGCACAAACCGCGCCGTCTTCTGGCGGCCGCGGCACAAGGCATTCCGGTTATTGCCTCAAATGCGTGCGGTGTCGAGTGTGTCGGAGGAATTGAAACGGTCGGTGCGGGTGATGCGGCTTCGCTTCGTTCGGCAATTTTGCGCAATGTGGACGCAAGAGCCGAAAATATGGTTCGCGTAGATGCGAGTTAAATTTTTGTACGCATGCAACTAAATCGCGACACGCGCGTTCAAAGTAAGCGTGATCGGGAGTACGAAGTTGCGAATATTATTGAATTTATCGATTGTGATCTTGGTTGCGGCCGCCGCGATGAGCGGCCAGCCGCCCCAGCCTGCGGAAATGAGCTGGTTCGAGAGTATGTATCTCGCCAAGGACGACGGCACAGGGAAAGCGGGCGAAGCAACTAGTGATTTTTCAACGACGGACCGGCCGATCTATTGTGTTGTGGTTCTAAGCGGGGCATTCCCCGTTACCGTCCGGATGAATCTCGTTGCGGTGGCGGTGCCCGGTGTAGAGCGCAACGAGGAGGTCGTTTCGACGAGTTACACGACGAAAGACATGCAAGATCGTGTGAACTTTTCCGGAAAACCTAAAAAACTTTGGGTCGCCGGCAAATACCGGGCGGAGATCTTTATCAACAACATACTTGTGAAGAAGCTCGATTTCGATATTCGGGAGGCAACGGCCACATCGATGAAACCGGCCTTGGGCTTCCAGCCAAAACGGCCGGCAAAAGCCGTGTCGATCCCGGTAAAACGGAACCAGTGATGCGATGGAAAATTCGCGAAAAAAATGCCTGTGGCGACAAGCCTCAGGCATTTTCTCTTGAATTCCCGATATAAATTACCAGCGGTTCGAACTGCCGCCGTAGCCGCCGTCGCGGCCACCACCGCCACCGCCTCCGCGGTTCCCGCCGCGGCCACCACCGCCACCGCCGTATCCGCCGCGGCCACCACCACCACCGCCGTATCCGCCGCCGCCACCGCCCGTGCGATTTTCACGCGGTTTAGCTTCGTTGACCTTCAACTCGCGGCCGTCCACTTCCTTGCCGTTGAGCTCTTCGATAGCTCGCTCGCCTTCTTCCTTCGATGACATTTCGACAAAACCGAATCCACGCGAACGTCCTGTGTCGCGGTCTTCAACGACCGACGCCGATTCGACCGTTCCGACCGATGCAAACAGTTCCTGCAAATCGCTGTTTGACGTGGCGAATGACAGATTTCCTACATAGAGCTTCATTGACATATTGATATTTTCCTTGTCCCCGCTGACTGTCGCGGGTATTGAAAAGAAGCGTCGAATGCGATTGTACTTCGGAGAAACGGTCGGCCCGCGAAGATCAGCGTTCGGATGCTCAATTTTTCGAGCTACTTCTATTACCTATTAATTTTCCCTGCCTCTCGAACTTCCAAAACGCCGTCGATAACACCTAGATCAGTCGTGGCGCATCACCGTTGATGCACAAGAGAAGGATTGACAAACCTCATAATGCACGGATTTCGAACGAGTTGCAAATTGATTTTCAGGAATGTCGACGCGGATAAGTGCAAAGTTCCTAGCGTCTTGGGAGAAAAGTTCGATCCGTCCGTTCAGTGAAATGATCGGATTACTAGACCTCTCCTCGCCGTCTCGGCTGCTGTACTTTTGGCAGGCCGCGGCGCGGAACAACACTTGGCTGTTTGCCGGAACCATTGATCTTGTCCGGATCCTTCTCGGCCCGGAGTCTCGATTTTAATCTTTCTATGTCTTTCTTCTTCATCTGTTTATTTCAATTGCTAAGGAACTATATTTGTTTCAGCTAAAACCCCACCTGATTATGGAACGCTTCGCCGCATTGCGTTAATATTTATACTCGGATATGGCGACAAACATCGACGATTTTCTATCCAGCGACAACTTATCGGAGCTGGAGAGCGTGCTGAGGATGCCCGAATATCGAGCGCATATCAGGGCGTTGAAGGCGGGTGACGGATCATATTGTTTTCGTGTCCACAATCAGCAAAATCACGTCACCGGCCGAAGCCGCGGATTTGCAAACAAGGCGGAGCGCGATTCCATGCTTAACGCCTTTATTAACTTTGTCGAGGTTGAAATCCATGGCCGGCTCCAGATGGAGTTGTTCTAGCCCGCCCTTCGGCCAAGCTCCGTCACTTCATAAAGTTCGGGCTCTCTAAACATTGGACGGCTGCGTTTGAGCAAGCCTGTCTTCACTAACCGGTCGAGTTGGTAAAAAAGCAGAATCTTATCAAGTCCAAGTCCGCTCCCGACATCCTCGGCGGACATTCCGCTGGCAGACATCTTAAGCGTATCGATAACTAAACGATCGGCCGCGTCGAGTTTTTCGTTTTCCATAAATCTAAATCAAGCTTTGTCGCGCAAGTCGAACCCGGCACTCACCGCTCGCGTTTTGCCTGCGACACAAAAAAGCCTCCGGCAATTACCGAAGGCCTTTTGTTTAGTAATAGAAAATCCAGCAATTAGTAACGATTGCGACCGCCGCCGCCACCGTAACCACCGCCGCCGCCGCCACCGCCGTAGCCGCCACGGCCTCCGCCACCGCCGCCGCCGCGGCTTTCCTGCGGTTTAGCTTCGTTGACTTTCAGCTCACGGCCGTCGATCTCTTTGCCGTTGAGGGCTGCGATCGCGTTCTCGCCTTCTTCCTTCGTCGACATTTCGACAAAGCCGAATCCGCGCGAGCGGCCGGTTTCGCGGTCTTCGATGATATTTGTCGATTCTACGGTTCCGATCTCACCGAATACCTGTTCCAAATCTGATGTTGACGTGTTGAAGGAAAGATTTCCTACGTATAGTTTCATTGACATAATAAATTGTACCTTTTCCCTAATGAGGGAATTTCAAAAAGAAGCGTCGAATCGGATTTTCTTTACAAGAAAGGATTCGGTTCGGGTGCTCAATAAAACGAGCGGCTTCTGCAACCAATAAACAGCCTGCTCTCTAACTACCCAAAAAACCGTCTTTGACGAGCGCATCACTGTTGATGCGAGAGAAGGATTAACCAGACTATGATGCACGGTTTGCCGGTAAGTTGCAAATGGGCCTTCCGGTAATGTAAACGATCTGTACTTGCGGGCGAACTAAAATATACTGGTTTCGTACTTTCCTGAGGATAAAGGAAGCAAAATAAAGAGCCAGGGGGCCGAAATTATGTTTTGTCCGGGTTGCGGATTGGAAGAGCGCGAGTCGAATCAATTTTGCCGTGCGTGCGGGACGGATACGCGCAAGGTCCGTCGGGCACTTGAAAGGCCGGACGGCGTAACGGCTTCGGCGATGTCGGCGCGCGATGAAATAGGCCGGCCATCGCGGCAAAGATCCGTGAAACAAAATCTGTAAAGGAGCTGGCCACGGTCACGGACGAGGTCTTGCCGCAGATCGAAAAGTTTCTCGAATCGCCGGCGGAAAACCTACGACGCCCGGCAATGAATAAGTTTTGCTGGAACACGCGGCCCGACGGCGGCGCACGCAATTGCCAGTTCTCGCATCTTATGGCTAGATACGATTGATCCCGTTGATGAATCCGGCGCTGCGAATTCAGCGAATTAGGTTGAATAAGCCCCAAATACTGTGACACGGTGGCGCCGAGGATGTAAATTCTTGTTGAATTCCGTGTTAATTAACAGTAGAATCGCTCGGTATCATATTTCATCAATTAGTTAGAACATTCGTGTTTTGAATCGCTTACAGACGGTGAGTTTGTAGATTTTTATCAACCGGGTTCGATTCCGTCAGCCTTGATTCTGTTTATTCGTCATAATTTCACTCAACATGATTGGTAAGACCAATCATGTCCAATGGAGGTTACTTTCAAGATGACTCGACTTTTTGCGTTGTTGACATTATTCGCCGCCCTTTGCGTGACCGGGCTTGCGCAGGCCGGCGGCTCTACATCTGAGATCAAGGGGCGTGTATCCGACCCGAACGGCGCCGTTGTTGCCGGCGCGACCGTCACGGTGACCGACGCCGCAAAAGGCGTTAGCCGCACCGCGACTACGGACGCACAGGGTGAATACCGCTTTTTGTCACTCCCGCCCGGAACTTATAATGTTCGCGTCGAGGCAGGCGGGTTCTCTTCGCAGGTAAAGAACGCGATCGAGGTCACGGTCGGCCAAACGGCGGACCAGGATTTCTCGCTTCAGGTTGGCGATGCCGCTGCGGTTGTGGTGGTCACGGCCGATGCTCCTGTCATCGAAACCGACCGGTCACAGCAATCGACAACGGTGAACGAACGATACATTCGCGACCTCCCGATCGACCGCCGCGATTATCTTACGTTTACTTTGCTTGCTCCTGGTGTCGTCGATTCGAATGCTCTGGCCGATAATTCGGATTTTCGCGTCGCTCAAACGCCGCAAAGCGGCATCTCGTTTTACGGCAACAACGGCCGCGGCAACAACATTACGGTTGACGGTGCCGAAGCTAACGATCAGGGCGGCGGCGTCCGGTCCACGCTGAGCCAGGAAACGGTGCAGGAATTTCAGATAAACCGCAGCAACTACAACGCTGAACTTGGCGGGGCCAGCGGCGGCGTTGTTAACATCGTTTCAAAAACTGGTACAAACAATTTTCGCGGAAGCGTGTTTGCTTATTTTCGACAATCAATCCCTCGATGCGGGCGATCCCGTTTGCGATCATACTGACGGGCAATACGGTCAGCCGTATTAAACCCGACGCAAACCGGCAGCAGTACGGTTTTACGCTCGGCGGCCCGCTCGTTAAGGACAAGCTCTTTTTCTTTGGCGGATACGAAGGCGTTCGACGCCGCGAGGCCTCGGCGGTGCCGCTTCTTACCGATCTTAGTATTTTTCAGCCGACGGCCGGACAGAACGCTGTGCTCGCAGGTCTTGCCGCCAGCACTGACCCGACGCCGGTACCGTGCGTAACGGGCGTTACCGTTCCGCGGGCACAATGCGCTGCGGTGCTTACAGGGGTTCTCACGGTCGATCAGCCGGTGCAGGACCTGTTTCCGAAATAACAGCGGCGTGTTTCCGTTCAATACCGATTCGCATGCGGCGTCGTTCCGTGGCGACTACGTTCCGAGCGGCTCGAACACGTTCTTTCTCCGTTACAGCTATAACAACCGCGAGGAAAGCAATCAGGCCACGCGTGCTTTGCTTGCTTTCTCTCGTTCCAATAACGTTGACGTTCTCGATCACAACCTGACGGGCGGATGGACGCACATTTTTAGTTCGGATATGACCAATGAGCTTCGGGTTCAGGTAAACTACAACGAGCTTTTCGTGACCTCGAACGACCCGACACGGGCCTGAGCTGAACGTGGCCGGGTTCGGCTTTTTCAACCGCGACATCTTTCTGCCGAGCTTTAATTTCGACCGCCGTTACGAGGCCGTTGATAATTTTTCGGTCGTAAGCGGAAGCCATCGGTTCAAGTTCGGCGGCAGCTTCTTGCTGCGTGACGGCTTCTTCGATTCGAAGACGTTTTTCGGCGGCCGGTTCGGATTCGGTACGCTGCCGGGAAGTTTGGTCAGCCCGCAGCTCGCGACGACTACGATCAACGCGATTCAGTCGCTCGACCTCGGACTTCCCCAATCGTATCAGCAGGGCTTTGGCGACGGCATCGTTGGCGGCAAACTGCCTTATTATTCGGTTTACGGCCAGGACACATGGAAGGCACTGTCGAACCTGACGCTGAACTACGGCTTGCGATATGAGATCGATACGCGTCGGAAACCGCTGCGGACCTCGTACGGCAGCGTCGGCCCCCGTGTCGGTTTTGCCTGGGACCCGTTCAGCAAGGGCAAGACGATCATTCGCGGCGGCTACGGAATGTTCTACGCCCAGATCCCGTTCGTTATCGATTACGTTGTGCAATCGCTTAACGAGATAGACGGTTTCCGGCAGATCCCGCAGGTGCTGACGACGATCAACACAGCTGGTGCCCAGAGTCGCTGTAAATATTTTCCGCACTCTCAGGGCACAGGGCGTGATCGGAATTCCGAACACCACGCGAACGATCACGCCGGCCGACCTTTTGCAGTTCGGGATTCCGATCTCGCAAACCGGTCCGCGCAATCCTTTGACGGTGCTTTTCCGTGCCGACCCGACCTATCGCAACCCGCGTGCCCAGCAGGGAAGCTTCGGCATCGAGCATGAATTTACGCCGGGCTTCAGCGTTTCGGCGGGGTATGTTTGGGCCTTAACACAGTTTATTACGCGGGCACGCGATATTAATCTTAGGAATCGGCCGATCGGATCCGCGTGGTATCCGTGAATGGGGAGCTTTTGCTCCGGACTGTGCTGGTGCGGGCGTCGTAAATTGTTTCGTCAACCCGACCCTGTTTCAGGAGATCATTTACGAATCGGCCGCTTCGGCAAATTACAACGGTTTGATCATTGAATTTCAAAAGCAATTTGGCGGAAATCTTGCGATTGCGGGCAATTACACACTTAGCGAAGCCTACGATCAGGTAACGGACTATAACAGCGATTTCCGTGCATTCGATCAGACCTTTGACGATCCGGAATATTCTCTGTCTGCGTTTGATCAGCGTCACAAGTTCGTTATCTATTCGGTGATAACAAGCCCCTGGAAAAATCCGTTCCTAAGCGGCTTTACGCTGACGCCGATATCCGTGCAAACAGCGGCCGGCCCTTTAACCTGCTCGCCGGTTCGGACGTGAACGGCGACCGCAGCACGAATGGCGACCGGCCGCTGCTTCGTCTTAACGGCCTGGACCAGGGGGCGATCCCGCGCAACATCGGAAAAGGCCCGAGCTTTGCGACGTTTGACATGCGTCTGACGAAAAAGATCGGCTTTAGCGAAACGACGAGTCTGGACCTGACTATCGAGGCCTTCAACCTGCTTAACCGGCTTAATTTCTCGTCGGTCAATAACACGGTCGGGGCCTTTTTCCCGACGACGGTAAACGTTGCGGGAACCACGCCGCTGGCCCGAAGTGCCCCGCTCGGATTCACCTCGGCGTTCGACGCCCGGCGAATTCAGTTGGGTGCGAAGTTCAGATTCTAAGCTCGGTCTTAGAATTGAGTGTTATGAAAGGCGGGGCAGGGGTCCCGCCTTTTCTAGTTTTCATTGTTCAGGATCGACTTAATATCGTCGATCTTTTCCAACGCAGCCTTTTCGCCAAGCTCGATCAGCTCATCCCTTTTTGCGATCTCATCCGGCCGGATATGGGCGATCTGCGGTTCGATGACGATATCGGCCCGGTAATGCTGGTTCTTTGAGGCGTTGCGGATCATCAGCATGGCCGACTGAAAGAAAGTCCCTATCAAAGTGCTCGGATTTCCTGAGAACGACGAACCACACGTGAGCAGGTCGACGGCGATGACGATCTCAGCGCCAAGTTTGCGGACCGCCTTTGTAGGCATTGGCGTCGCCGCTCCGCCGTCGATCAGGCTGCGGCCCTGTTCATCGATGATCGGAACAAAAACACCCGGGATCGCACAGCTTGCGCGGATGGCAAACGCCAGATCGCCCGAATCCCGCAGGACGATCTCGTCACCCGTCGCCAGATCGCAGGCGACCGCCGCAAACGGGATCTTAAGGTCTTCGAATCGCGTGACTGGGAAGTTTTTTTCGATAAATGTTCCCAAGTGCCGCATTCGACAATAGTCCGCGAGGCGAGTAGGAAAACCCGGCAACGCCGAACCATGTAATTTTCTTGCCGATCTCGACGATCTCATCCGCGGTCAAGCCGGCCGCCAAAGCGCCGCCGACAAACGAGCCGGCCGACGTTCCCGACACAAGATCGATAGGAATATCATGCGCCGCCAACGCCTTCAGCACGCCGATGTGTGCAAACCCGCGTGCTCCGCCGCCCGAAAGCGCAAGGCCGATCTTTTTCTCTGTCATGGAGTCCGATTGGAACACGGATTTAACGGATCAGGCGGATTCTCCCGGATCTGAGCAGACGAAGATCCATTCAGTCAGTCAAAATCTGGGAGATCCGCTAAATCCGCGTTCCAATTCTTAATTGATTTTAGCTACTCTTTATGGAAAACTTAAACCTCTTAAATGCCCATGCACGACTCCCTACAGTTTCCGAGGCCTTCGACGACAGCCGATATTGCCGCCGGCGGAAAGGTCTGCCCGGTGTGTTTTCGCGAAACGCTCGAAGAGTTTGTGCCGCTGCTCGTGCTTGACGAAGATCTGCAAAAATTGATACTCGCGAACGCTCCCGACACATGGGAATTTCAAGCGGTGTGTGCCCGGTGCGTGCGGCTGTTCGAGCGGGCGAAGGACCAGATCGTCAAAGACGCGGCAATGCAAAAGGACGGCTCGCACGTTCTTTCGACGCCGCTGCGGCTCGATGCCGACGACCGATTTACCGGCCGCGGCGTTACTATCGCATTTCTCGATTCGGGCTTTTATCCGCACGTCGATCTCACATCGCCATCCAATCGGATCATAGGTTACCGCAATCTTCTGGATGCCGATGGCAAACTTGATTCGCTGTTTCAGCCCGATGTTGCAAGCTGGCACGGCATGATGACGTCGGTCGTCGCGGCCGGGAACGGTTCGCTCTCAAACGGCTTCTATCGCGGCATCGCGCAAGACGCCGATGTCGTTCTCGTAAAACTCGCGCGCACGGGACGCATTACCGAGGAGAATATTCAGGAAGGCCTTGAATGGGTTTTGGAGAATCGTCAGAAGTTTCGCATCCGGGTCGTCAACATCTCGGCTGGCGGCGATTATGAGCAGAGCTATCTTCACGACCCGCTTTCGCAGACGGTCGAAAAATGCGCTGCCGAGGGAATCACGGTTGTGTGCGCCGTCGGCAACGCCGGACATTTGCCGAACCATCCCGTTTTTCCGCCGGCAAGCTCTCCGTCGTGCATCGCCGTCGGGGGCCTTGACGACAATAATTCGATGAATCGGGCAAAACGGGGAATGTACCGCTCATCCTACGGGCCGACATTTGACGGATTTCAAAAACCCGAAGTTATCGCACCTTCGATCTGGGTCCCGGCCCCGATACTGCCCGAACACGCCGACGGCTCAGCAGGCCGCTCTGTTGAAGCTGACTTGACCAGGCCCCGGACGACGAGCTCCACACGATCATCCGCGAAAATCCGGGGACCGATGGCGAATTGGACGCCGCTCTCGACCGCCCGGTCCACAGCATTCGTCAGATCATTACCCTAAAAATACGCCGCGAGAACGTCATCACTAAACACTACAAATACGTTGACGGCACATCGTTTTCGGCTCCGATCGTGTCGTCGGTCGTCGCTCAGATGCTCGAGGCAAATTCGTCACTAACGCCACCGCAGATAAAACGGATCCTTATCTCTACCGCCGAACGGCTGCCGCATTATGAGGTCGACCGGCAAGGCTGGGGCGTTATCGACCCACGCCGCGCGGTGGAAATGGCGGTGTCTTTCTCTTAGTTTTTGTAAGCTTCTTCCTTTTCTTAAGTTAGCAAAAGGCCTTAGCCACATTATTGTTTGGCTAAGGCCTTCTTGTGGCTAGTTGCCTAACGCTGGCTCACAGCAATCATGAATTACTATTCTCTGCCGTTTGCCGGTGGCCGGTTCGTCGGCAGCGGATTCATCCGAGGAACCGTAGGGCTCGGGTTTGGCCTGACAACGATCGGCGTCTGTGTAGGTGCGGGCGTAGGCGTGCGCTCAGGTGCGGGCGTCACACCGCCGTCTGGCGTAGGCGACGGTGTCGGTGTTAAGGTCGGCCTGGGCGTCGGCGTCGGCGTTCGCGTGTTCGCGTTCGTGTTGAAGTTTGAAAGCGAGTTCGTATTGAAATTCGCGTTCATATTGAAATTGAAATTGCTGTCGAACCCCAAATTTGTGTTTACGTTCGTGTTCAGGTTCTCGAGATTTGAGTTGAAATTCGTGTTGATGGTCGAATTATCCGACCGGTCGTTTTGCAAAAACTTAAAACCGACGGCTCCGATCGCCAGAACAGCGAGCGTACCCAAAATGGTCAATACCACGGTCTTGGCGGTGTTTGGCCTCGGCGGCGGCTGATATGGGGGTATGGTTCGCGCCCGGGCCTGTCCTGAGGGTTGCTCATCGATCGTCGGCACAACGATACGCTGGGCCGAAGGCGGCGGATCGGGGGCAAACGAGATCTCGTCGATCGTGTTCGGCGGCGGTGGAGGCACCGGGACCGAAGCGCTCGTGCGGATGATCGTAACCTCGCGCGGATCGTCCTCGTCCGGCTCCTCAATGCTTTCGCTCGGCATGTGGATAAATGCCGGCTCTTCCTCTTCGATCAACGGCGTACCGTCCTTCATACAAAAACGTAAAATTTCCTCGTTGTAGCGCGTTTCGCAGGTCGGGCAATATTTCATATTTTTAGGATGTTGATCAAGACAGAGAAGATCAGAGATCGCAACTTTCGGATTTTATCATTGATAGAGGATTTTTCGCGAATGGAGCGTCATGGGACAAAGTTATAAGTGATTATGCCGGACACCTTTACCGGCTTGCCCGAAAGCAGCGTCGGATTGAAAACGGCCTCGCGGGCGGCCTGCGCCGCGGCGGCCCGCAGGAGCGGGTGGCCGCTGACCGCGTTTGCCGAAACCACGCGTCCGTTCTCATCGATCAGCACTTCAACATTTACTGCCCCGGCCGCGCGGACTGCCCGGGCCGCTGGCGGATAGGGCGGTTTTGGTAGGCTGATGGCCTTTCCGTTGACTACGCCGCCGGAAATGGTTTTTGGCGGATCCTTGGTTACGGACGGTTTGGGGACGGCTTTGTTCGCGATGTGATTTCCCGCGCTCGTGTTGGAATTAGCGGGTACATCCGACGGATCTATGCTCGCGGTGTTGTATGCGGTCGGCTTGCTGCTGGCCACTTCCGAATTGCCGCGAAAAGTAACATAAAGGCCGGCTACGCCAATACCAAGCACAAGCAGCAATATCGCTGAAACCTGTCCGAATGTCACGATACAGCCCATTCGCGACGCCGGATCGAACAACGACATTTTGTATTGCTTGGGCGGCGGTGACAGTGCACCGGTAGGCGGTGGGGAAGCGTTCGGGTTTGAAATGTTCGCATTCCGGTTGGTTACAGTAGGATATCCGGCATGCGGCTGAAAACCCGGAGCCGCGTCCGGACTGGCGGGCAGCATCATGCCGTCTTCAAGACAAAAGCTCAGATCATCGCTGTAACCGGTTCCGCATCTCGGGCAGGTCTTCATACGTTCGCCTGCCCGAATTCTAACACGAAATGCCGGTTTCGATGGCGCGGGACATTAGCATACTAATTGATAAAATCCTTCGGGGCTTCAGCGATCAGCGGAGCATCGAACTTCGGGGGTTCTTCTTCAAGTGTCCACACCTCGAACAAAGCCGGCGGGCATTCCATGACAAAACGCGACGGTTTTTGCAGGACGGTTTGCCGGTTGTAATCGGTCAGCATCAGCGGGTATGTTACGTACAGCTCATCCTTAGCACGGGTCAGGGCGACGTACCACAGGCGGCGTTCTTCCTCTTCGCTGTCGATCTCTTTTAGCGAGCGGGGAGACGGGAATTTGCCCTCGGCGGCCCAGATAATGAACACGGCTTTCCACTCCAGGCCTTTTGCCTGATGGACACTGGTCAGCGTTAGCAACTCATCTTCGGCGCTGCCTTCGATCACTTCTTCGCCGACGATCGGCTGCGGCTCTTTGAAGCGTTCGGTCGAGAGCAATGCGAGTTCGGACAGGAAATCTTCGGTCGAGGTGTAGCGGTTCGCGAACTGTGAAAGCCCGCGAAGGTCTTCCATCCGGGCGTCGGCATTTTCATAATTTTCCTGCAGGAACTGCTCGTAGCCGTTCTCAAGTATGAGTGCGATCTGCTTCGATGGCTGCCCGCGATTTTCGTCGTTGACGAGCATTTCAAGCAGGTTAACAAAATCGAGCCACGGTTTGCTGGCCCGCACACGTCCGGATTTCAGAGCATCCGAGAGTCGCAAGAACCCAGTCGCTACCGCTCCCGGTTCTGACTCGTTCGTCGCCGAGTCGCCGAGTCGCCGCGTTTCTGCGTCACGCAGGGTGATCTCCTCAAATATTCTGCTCGCCGTCCGGTTTCCCACGCCAGGGATCATCTTCAAGATCCGTTTCCACGCCAATTCGTCGCGCGGGTTTACGATGATCCGAAGGTACGAGATCACATCTTTGATATGAGCCTGCTCGAAAAAGCGAACGCCCGATTGGACGCGGTACGGAATGTTGCGCCGCGACAGTTCAAGCTGCAGTTCGATCGAATGATAATGCGAGCGATACATCACGGCGATGTCTTCGAGGTTCGTTCCTTCGTCGCGAAGTTCCAGGATGCGCGACGCCACAAACACCGATTGCTGTTCAACGTCCGAACAGGGAACCAACGCCGGTTTGACGTCCTTTGATCGCTTTACCGGCTGCAGTATTTTCGGAAACTGCCGTTTGTTGTTCGCGATCGAAACGTTCGCCAGGCCTAGGATTTCCGGCGTCGAACGATAGTTCGTTTCGAGCTTGAATAGCTCCGCTTCGGGATAGCGTTTGGGGAATTCGTAGATGTTCGTAAACTCCGCACCGCGCCAGGCAAAGATCGATTGGGCATCGTCGCCGACAACCATCACGTTACGGTGCTTTACCGCGAGCAGATCGATGATCTCGGCCTGCAAAAAGTTCGTGTCCTGATATTCGTCAACCAGAATGTGCTGAAACTGTTCGGCATAAAGTTCGGCGATGGTCGGTTTTTCGACCAGCAGTCGCTTTACGTTCAACAGCAGGTCATCATAATCCATCACATTGCGCTCGCGTTTGCGGTCCTGATAAATGGAATCGACACGCATTATCTGCTGCGTCAGCATTTCGAAATACGGATATTTGCCAGCGATGACTTTGTCGAGCGGCAGGTCGGTGTTGTTGGCAAAGCTGATAATGTTTTGAACAACTTCGGCCTTCGGAAAGCGCTTGGCTTTCGTGTCGATCGCGGCGTCTTCGATGCAGAGGTTGAGAAGGTCACGGGCGTCCTCGCTATCGAGGATCGAGAAATTTCCGTCAAAGCCGATGCTTGTGGCGTGCCGCCGAAGCATCAAGTTGGCGATGCGGTGAAAAGTGCCGCCCCAGATGCGATGGACGTTTTGATTGCCCGTCAGCGATTCTACCCGCCGGAGCATTTCGCGGCTTGCACGGTTAGTGAAAGTCGCAAGCAGAATTCTTTGCGGCGAAACGCCTTGTTCGATCAGATACGCGACGCGATAGGTGATCGCCCGCGTCTTGCCCGTGCCTGCACCCGCGACCACCAAGGTCGCTTTTGGTTGAGCCGTCACGACGGCAAACTGTTCATCGTTCAGTTCGCTCTTATACCGAGTGAGCCGTTCCGGCAGCGACCCTTGATCGCGTTTTAAGACATAGCGTGCCACAGTTTCATTTATAGCACGCTATGCCGTGAGTTAAAAGCCTGCCAGCTATTGCTGTCAGCGCGGTTTTCGCAAAAAGTCGTTCCCGTCAACATCGCCGTCACCGTCAAAATCGCCGGCTATGCGAGTCCGCGGCGTGCGGCCGATGGTTCCAATCTGATTTCCCTGAATGACCTGATTTGCCTGTCCGGCGCCTTTCGAGTTGTTCTTAGATACCGCTCCGTTGAGGATAATATCTATTCCTGTAGTGACCTGGCTGGCGGCTGCGTTTCGTCGCGTTCGTGCCCACAGCGGCTCGTCGTTTCCTTCGAAAGACCACGGAATTGCTTTGCTTTGAAAATGTACCGTTTGCGGTCGGCGTGCCGCTTAGTATGGCTGAACCGCTTCCGCGTGTCGTGACCGCATTTGTTCCAATATAGTTTCCTTGCACAAGGTTCGTGTTTGTTCGCCTATTCTGTAGGCTGACCTGATCATTGCCTCCCATTCCGTTGACGATAAGGCCGTTTCGTTCGGTCCGGCCTCCGCCGATCGTGATGTTTTCGTTCTTGCCGACCGATTCCGTTCGCTGAATATTCGATCTGCCGTCACCATTCAGGTCGCCGGCCGCTACATGAACGCCCATCATCGTGTTCGACGTGCCGTCCTTTACCGTACGCTTCGTCGTCGTTCTCCTGGCAGTTAAAATGTCGTTGCCCGCCATGCCGTTGACGTGCACGGACTGCCGGCGAACTGTTTCGTCCTTTTTCCTGTGCCATTGTCACCGTCGTTGCCGCAAGTGAGATGCCCATGATTGCAATTATGATCATCGATCGCTTCATTGAATTCTCCTTTATCAAAATTACCGGCCATTATTTTTAGCGGGCCGCTCGCCTTATAATTTAGAAACATTTTTCATGCTTCTATGACGGCGTTAGACACTCGAAGAAAGGAAAAAGTCTGAATAGATCTCGAGAAAATATGAAAAAAGATTTGTTTATACGAAGGTCTGTAAATATAAGGCAAAAAGGAGCTTGTGACATCGTCAATAAGCTCCTTTCGCACAAACCGCGATGTGCGTGGGATCAAGCCGTTGCCGCCGAATCGTCCGGCGATTTTGAAGTCCAGATCGCGATCAATCGCTTCCGGCTTTCCATCTTTGCCTCAAAATCCGGCAGCGAACGGACAAGAGTTTCGAGATGAACAAGAAAATCGGGTTCGCGAAACAGTTCGCGGACCTCTGCCAGATACGGCTCGATCTTGGCATAAATGAATGCGTGTTCGGTGTTCGCATCGAGAAACATTTTCTGGTCGATGCCGCCGTTCAGGACGAACGACGCGGCCGTGTCCCAATATGAAGTGACCATCCGGAAATTGGCACTTGCACGCTCGCCGCCTCGGTACAGCGCGATGATGTCCATCGCCGATTGCGGGGCAAACTCGGAAAAATACCATTGCCTCGCGGCCCGCATCTGTTCGTCACGTCGCAGTTCGTACAATTTCAATATCGCCATTACGTCTTCTTGTTTGCTCATAGATCTCCTGATTTCTCGAGGGCGTTCCCGTCTCCGGTTATCCCGTCACGATCTGCAGGCGACGAAGGGCAAAACTAAACCCACTCTTGCCGATCAATTCCGTTCGCCTCATGCCCAACGCACGGCAGAACTCCAAATTCTTCCGTGCTTCTATCAACCGCCCGCCCGATCGCATCAGCGCCGCTTCAAACTCTTTCTCGGCCGCCGCCAGATCATTCTTCATCGCCATAATAACCCCGATGTTGTTATGTCCCAACGCCGAATCGACACTCTTGTTCTCGATGGCCTTGCGAAATGCTTTTGCGACATTGTCATAGTCGCGTTCGGCGAGGTAAACAAACGCAAGGTCAAACCAGGCCTCACCGTCGGTTGGATCAATTTCCAACGCATTCAGGAAGGCTTGCCGTGCCGCCGGCCAGTTTTCCAACGCCGACTCGGTCATGCCAAGTGAATATAGTGCCCGCTTATGTCGTCCCTTGGCCAAGGTTATGGCTGCTTGTAAAGTCTGATCTGGCTGCGGCCAGCTGTCCAAGCCGGTAGTGACAAACGCCGAGATTGTAGTGAATTTTTACAGCGAATTCTCCTGTTTCCGCGTCCACCGCCGCCAATGCCAAACGATAACCCTTCAACGCCTTTTCAAACTGACCAGCATTTGCAAATTTCGTCGCGTCGTTGAACGAGCGTGAAACCAGCGGCGATTGAGCCACAATACTTCCCGCAAACATAAGAGTAAAAACAAATAATAAAGTTCGCATATCGATAGATCTCCTTAGACTTCTGTCAGTCTGAAGCGAGTCTACGAAATGCCTGGGCCTGGAATCTTTCGGCTGGTTGCGATTTGTATTCTGAAATTGCTGAAACCGGGTTTAACCCTGAGACCGAGGGAAGAAGATTCCACAGATACACACAGATGAACACAGATCGGAATTTGGAGTTGCCTTATCTGTGTGCATCTGTGTTTATCTGTGGATGATCTTCTTAAGCGAGCTTGAGATCGCGCCAGGTTTTTGGCGTGAGTTTGGTGAACTTGCGGAAGAGCGTCGTGAAGTGGCTCTGGTTTTTGAAGCCCGTGCGAAGGCTGATCTCGACGATCGGCAGGTCGGCGTTCGAAAGCAGCAGTTTTGCGCGTTCTATTCTCTGCTGCATTACATATTGCTGTGCCGTCAGTCCTGTCGTTTTTCGAAACGCCCGGGCGAAATGAAACTGGCTAAGTTCGGCGATGGCTGCAATTTCCGCTAGGCACAGGTCTTCTTCCAGATTTTCTGCGATAAACTCCCTCACGCGGCGAAGCTTATAGCCCGACAAACCGCCGTTTGCCGTCGGTGCGGTCTTTGCGGTCGAGTAATTCGACAACAAATGCAGCGTCAGCGTCTGTATCAGCGAATCCGTAAAAAGCTGTCCCGACGGAGTGTCCGTTTCGGTCTCGGCCAACAACGTCAACCCGATGTTTTGGATCAGAGCATCTTCTTTTCTGTAGATCTCGGTAAATTCGAAGTTGGGCGAGAAATGGTTCTCGGTCGCGGTTTTCGTCACGAACTGCGGGTCGATCGAAAAACCCATGTTCTCAAGCGGCTGATCCCAGTATGCGCTGATCGGCTGGCCCGCGGGCGTTATGCAAAGATTACCCCTGCCGCCGCGGGTGACTACACGCTTTCCGGTGGCCGAACGCTTTTCCGTCACCAGCGTCCCGTTGATCGCGACGTTGACTTCGTGAAATACGTTTGTATGCTCGTTCATGCGGCCCGGCACAACGCAAACTCGATGAACACGAACGCCCGGCCACTCGCCGGCCTGTTTAAATAAATACGGCGAGCCGCTATTCGATTTCCATTCTATTTGCATGAATTTATTTGTAACTGTATTTGTGACAAAAAGCAAGGGTTTTTCTTGCCACTTACGCCAAACTGGAAAACGCAGCCTTGCCGGCCTCCCTCAACGCTTCGATCATCTGCCGGTATGGGCCTGGCCCGTAGCTGATCCTCGCGACTCCCAGTTCCGCCATCTGCTTATTCGACGGCGTATCGGGTAGCACCATGATGTTGACGGGAAGGGGCGAGCGCTCGCAGAGTTTCCGTATAAGGTTGGCGTCACGCAAACCCGGAGCAAACAAGCCGCTTGCACCCGCTTCTGCATACGCCTTTGAGCGAGCAACAACCTCGTCAAGCTGTTCGTCCGAATGGGCCCCCGGATAGGTCTTCAGAAAAACGTCGGTACGCGCGTTGATGAACAATGGAATTGCTTTTTCGTCGGCAGATTCACGCACCGCGGCTATCCGTCGGGATTGATCCTCGATCGAATACAAGCCTTCGCCGCCAACCACTTGATCTTCAAAATTTATTCCGATCGCCCCTGCGTTGATCACCTTCGCGATGTTCGGTCTGAGTTCCGCAACGTCAGCCGCATAACCACCTTCGAAATCGACCGTGACCGGAAGGCTGACGCTGGCCACTATGCGTTCGAGATTGGAAAGCGCCAGTTCCATCGGCACATGCTGGCCGTCGTCATACCCGTTTGCCGCCGCAACCGAATGACTTCCGGTGGCGATCGCCTTCGCCCCCGCATCCTCGACCGCTTTTGCGCTCCCAGCATCCCAGATATTGAACACTATCAACGGATCGCCCTTTATGTGCAGATCACCAAACACTCCAGCTTTCTCTTTTTGTGTTGTCATCGACTCCTCCGGATCCAAATCAAAAGTTTTTTTGAACGCGGATCCTACGGATCGAACGGATCGAAAAGATCCAACAAATCCGCCCGATCCGCGTTCAAAACATGCAGTTTACTTACGCCGCTGCAGCCTTTTCATGATCCGCGATCGCCTGTGTTGCACATTCATCACAGCAGACCGTGATCTCTTTTCCCGCGACCGTTACTTTCACTCCGCCGTCCTTGATCTCCCAATCGCAGACCGGGCATTTTGATGTAGCCATTTTCTTAACCTCCAAGATTTGAATTTAATGAAAATCGCATTTGAAGCGTTTTTCATGAGTTCAGGATATTGGAGGTCGATGCTCGCCGGCTATCAGATCCTTGCTCATTTCACGGATCGCTTTATTCGTTCGCTTTCGTCTGAAGTCGGATGGCGTCTCGCCGAACTCTCGGCGGAAAACGTCCGTGAAATGACTGTGGCTTGAAAAGCCGAGATCGAGCGCGACCGAAGTCAGATCGGCGTTCGCCGCGGCAATCAATTCAAGCGACGCACGCAACCGCAAAAGCGTCAGGTAACGGTGAACGGGAAGTCCCGTTTGCTTTTGAAATATGCGTGCAAAGTTGAAAGGCGAGGAATTGACGGCAGCGGAAACGTCATCAAGCGTCACGCCGTCTGACATATGGGCGGCAAGGTATGTTTTCGCGGCCTCGGTCCGCGCGGCGTGGTCGGCATTTGTCGTCGCCCGCCGCGTTCGTTTTATGCCGTGTTGGGCAAACGCGGCCTCAAGCACGTCAGCGACCAATTGGAGCCCGGTCACATCCGCCCACAACGGTTCTAGCGGCTCGACACCGGCCGATTCAAGCCGACGCACAAAATCGCGGTGACGCCAAAACACCGAAGCCTCGCACGGCCCCGTCAGAAACGGAAACGGTGTCTCGGGATGGTCGTCGATCCCGGGATCAAGCTCACGGACGATGTCGGTCAGAATCGTCGGAGCGATCGTAAACGTCGTGCCGCGGTCACCGTGATCGACCGGATGGCTTACCTGATAGACGGAGTCCTTGGCGAAAAAAGTAGCCTGATTCACATCGGCCGTTACTTGCCGCTTGCCGAAGTGCTTAGTGAATGCTCCGTGCCGCATCAGAACGATCGAGCTAACATCCGAATGTTCCTCGGCCGACCGCGTGCAGGTCGTATCACGGCAGATATAATCGCGCACCCCTATCATCGGACTGTCATAGAGCGTCCGAAACGTTAGCAGGGCTACAGCGTTTTCGAGGGCATTGACGGGCATTTAGGCCAACATCTGATCCGCCGACCAGATCACTTCTGTCTTAGATATATGGTATCAGAAGTCGCTGCCCGACCTCGATCTTGTTTGCATCAGGACCGATATGAGGGTTGGCCCGGTGGATAATGTCATACTTCATCGGGTCGCCATAATACTTCTGCGCGATCTTGGATAACCAGTCGCCGCTTTTGACGACGTAATATCGAGGCGGTTGACCTTTTGGGTCGCCTGTCGGCGGCAGCTTGCTTCCCACCCCGCCGCCCGGCATCGTACTCTCCGGAGTTCGAAAATCAGGTTTATCCGGCTTCGAAGCCTCACGGTCCAGGCGTGCTTTGCAGCGGGCAAAGGCGGTCGCGATATGCGGACGGACCCAGGCCCACACGGCATCCGAACCCGACATATCGTTACCGGGCGTAACGAGCGTCGCCGTTACCTCGCCAAACTCCCAGATCGTCGGTGTCGGTGTGCCGAAAAGAGGATGTGTGGCCTTGGGCCATGGAACTCCGCCAAGCCCGCCGTGCGTTGCAAAAAACAGGTGCTCAAAATAGGCCGTGGCCGAGCTTTCACGATAAGTGCCTGTCCAGCCAAACGAAAGCCTGGACAACGTTGTTTTGATATTCCGCGTGGGGTGGATCGCGAGGCCAACCGTGCTTGGGATCTTTGTGTTGGTCCAGGTCGGATCGCCGATCGTATTCGTTCGGTCAACGGCATCAAACATGATCAGGCATTCGACCGGAATGTTGTCCCTCTCCTTAAGCCATTTTGATACCTCGAGAACGGCGGCCGCACCGCGGGAATAACCGCCCAGAAATATCGCCTTTGCCTTGCCGGTTTTCCATTGTGCAGAGACCCAGTCATAGCACCGCTCGGCGCGGTCAGCCGTGTCCAGTCCGCTGGTGTAAGGCCCACGGAGATACCACGTGTCCGCGAAGCGAACTACCTCGTTCCGTTGAAGTCGATTTACAAAACTGTTATGGAATGTTTGCTGATAGCCGCCGGGCATGTTCTCCGTACCGGTTTCACCCGACGTTCCGTCGATTCCTGCAAAAATGATCATTCGCTGCCTCCGCAATCCAAGATCCCAAGCATCTGTTTTTCCGGGAAGGATACCATAGATGCATCCTCAGGAATGTCAGGAATATACATATACAAGAAGTTCTTCCAGTCGGCGTTTTTGCAATTGCAAAACCGTCGTCCCCGCCGTATCCTTTTACAGATGTACCGGCTGGCACGAAAACTAAGTCTCCGCGAAATTGCGATGGGCGTGATCGTTGTGGTGGCCCTTTGTTTCTCAGCGGTCTCCGCTTGTGCGTGCACGCATCATCAGCCGCAGCAGGCCGCCGAGGAGTCGGCGTCGTGTCATTCAGGGGCCCATGCCGAGATGGCCGAGGCCACCGCGGATCAACCCGGATCCGATAGGTTCGACGCTGACTGCAACTGTTTCGCAATCACGCCCGTTCCCGCGATCGTCTCAAAATCCGAGAACAAGAACGCCAAGGCGGAGCAGGCAGAAGCAATTGACGCCGAGTCGTTTGTGCGGTCCGAAGTTGTACCAATACACTCGGAAAGATCATCATCCGACTTCGCCCGTGCCGATCTAAATTACTCCTCCTATCTACGCCGCTCAGGGTCTTCACGCGCCCCTCCGCGCCTGTAAAACGATAAAAACGATCCCATTTTGCTCGCCACGCCGACCAGAAAAGCCGGTTGTGGTGCCCCTGTTGTTTTTCTAAAGTTTTCACAGGAGAACCGCGCGTGAAGTCTATTTTATCAACGTTTTTCTTAATGTCTCTCGGTCTGGCCGCGTTCGGCCAAAGCCCGACGCCAACGCCCGCGTCGCACGATCACCACAATATGCCGGCGGCAAAACCAACGCCAACGCCGCATCACGACCACGGCCCGCCGGCGGTAAAGCCGTCACCGACCCCCCAAACTGATCACAGCATGCATCAACCAAAGTCCGACGGCGGCACTTCCATGCAGATGTCTTCGACTGTCAATATCGGCGATCCGATGAACCGCGAAGGCTCGGGAACGTCTTGGCTGCCGGATTCGTCGCCGATGTACGCCTGGTCGAAAATGTATGAGGACGGCGGGATGCTGATGCTGATGGGCACGGCTTTTCTTCGATATACGCAGGTTGGTTCAACGCGTGACATTTCGGCCGCGGGAAAAGGCGGCCGCAGCCGTTTCGACGCCCCGAATATGTTGATGGCAATGTACTCCCGGCCGATTGGCTCGCGGTCTCAGCTTGGCCTTAGGATAATGGCGAGCCTCGATCCGGCAACTCAGCGCGGTTACGGATACCCGCTGCTCTACCAATCGGGGGAGCTATTCCGCGGCGAGCCGATCCACGACCGCCAGCATCCGCACGATCTTATCTCCGAGCTCGCTGCGTCATATTCCTACAAAACGACCGAGAAGCAATCGTTCTTTGTTTACGCCGGGATCGCGGGCGAACCGGCCCTCGGCCCGCCGATGTTCCTGCACAGGCCATCGGGATCGAACAATCCCGACGCACCGATCGGCCACCACTGGCAGGACGCGTCGCATATAACCTGGGGCGTCGTGACCGGCGGCTACAATTTTGGGAAGTTCAAGATCGAGGGCAGCGCGTTTAACGGTACCGAGCCCGACGAGAACCGTTGGGCGTTCGACACACTGCGTCTCAATTCGTTCAGCGGTAGATTCTCGTTCAATCCGACAAAGGAATGGGCTTTCCAGATCTCGCACGGGTATCTTAAGAAGCCCGAACGTGCCGAGCCGGACCTTGAAAGCCTTCGCCGCACAACCGCGTCCGCAATGTACAACAAAAAATTCAGCGACATGCGCAATTGGGCAAGCACATTTGTCTGGGGCCAGAACTACAAGGAAGGCGAATACACGAACTCGTTTTTGTTTGAAAGCGATTATTCGTTCGGTAAAAACGCAGTTTTCGGCCGCGTCGAACGCGTCCAGAAAGACGGCCATGAACTTGTCCTCGAGCACACTGACCCGCTGCACGACGGGCTATTCTGGGTCGGCTCGTATTCGCTTGGCTATGTCCGTGATCTCATCAAGGACAAGGGCCTCGACGTTGGCCTCGGCGGGATGTTGACTTTTAATTCCAACCCGCCCATGCTCACGCCCTACTACGGCGGTACGATGCACGGCGGATGGCAGTTGTTCGTTCGCTTCCGTCCGTCGAAGATGACGCACTGACCGTCATCGGGGCAACGCGGCAAGTGCCGCTTTGGCCGCCGCGTAATCCGGCTTCAGCTTTAACGCCTGTCGTAGGTCTGCTGCGGCCTCGGGCCGACGTTTCAATTCCTTGTAAACGAGCGAGCGGAAGTAATACGTCTCCGCGTCCGAGGGGTTCATTTTGATCGCGGCCGTGTAGTCGGTGATCGCGAGGCCGTAGTTGCCCAGATTGTAGTTCGACCATGCCCGCTTGTAATAAGCCCGCCGCTGCTTGGGATCGATCTCGATGCATCGGCTGTAACTCGATACAGCGGCGGTGTAATTCTTCATATCGGTCAGCACCTCGCCCTTGTGGCCGTGCGTGCTGGCGTTGTTCGGGCGCGAGTTCAATAGCTTTATCGAGATCCGCGATGGCTGTCGCATAGTCCTTCTTCTTGTGAGACGAAAGTCCGCAAACAAGATAAGCGTCGGTAAAGTCGGGCTTGTACTTTATCGCCTGCCTGCAGTCGCTGATCGCCCTGTCGTATTGCTCAAGTTTCATGTAAACCAGGCCGCGTTCGTAGAACGCACCGGCGAAATTTGGCCGAAGCCTCAGAGCCTCGGTCTGGTCGGCAAGTGCGGCCTTGTAATCGCTTTTGAGTGTGTACGCCCTGCCGCGGTTGCTGTAGGCTCCCGAAGCTTCTGGCCGCAGCTTGATCACCCGCGTGTAATCCGCTATCGCCGCGTCGTATCTTCCACCGTCAAGTGCGGCGTTCCCGCGTTTGAAAAATTCATCGGCAGTCTGCGGTTCTTGCGCCCCGACGAAAGCGCTAAAAAGGAGTAGAAGTGCCGACAGTGTTGCTGGTCTCATACCTGCCGACATTCTACCCCATTTTTTCTCCGCGCGCTGTGGAGAATTTGTTAGTTCACCGCGAAACTGACGTTCACGACGGCGGTCATATCTTTTTCTATCGTGGTCGTATCGAAAACGCCGTAATCGGACACATCGGTCGAATCGGCTGCGGTTATCTGCAGCACGCCCATCTTGGCCGATTTGACCGAACCGATCGAATTTCCGGTGCTCGATGCTATCCGTTCGGCCCGTTCCTTCGCATCTTTCGCTGCCTCGCCCAGCATTTCGATCTTGAGATCGCCGATCTTTGTATATAAATACCTCAGGCGGTGCCGATTCGATCAGAATTCCCTGGTTGATAAGCTCAGTGGCTTCACGAGCGATCGTGGCGATCTTTTGAACGTCGGACGATCGGACTTCTATTTGCTGCGTGAGCGAATAGCCGGTGATCTCCGAAGTCTCGTTACCATCGGCGTCTCGCCGTTTGATCGTGGTCGTGGTTATCGACGACACGGTCATTTGGTCTTCGGCAACCCCTTTAGACAATAGGTATTGCTTTATGCGCGGAATGTTGTCCGAAAGCTGTTTATAAGAATCGGAAAGCTGCGGAGCCTCCGCCGAAACGCCCGCACTCCAAAGCACCAGGTCGGACGTGATCCGCCTCTTTGCCGAACCGGTAACCGTTATCGCCTCGTCACCCTTTTTTGAGTTCTTATATGACCAACCCAGGATCAAAGACGAAATTATCAGGCCAATGGCCAGTGCTGTTCCGGCGTTGTAAAAACTGAAATGTTTTTCTTCACTCATTTATTTAGTCCTCCTCCAGGACTAGATGAGCATATGCCAACATTCGGCCCGCGTGAATGATGCTCGTCACAATCTGCGGGTGTGGGAAACCACAGCCCTAGCTCCTTGCGGCTGCTGTTTGCAATTGAAATGGCGTAAAGCTACGATTGATTACTGTTTAGACGAAACATCGAAAGGACGATAATGATATGAAATTTCCAGGCGGATTCGACATGCAGTCGATGATGAAACAGGCCCAGCAAATGCAGGAAGAAATGGGCAAACAGATGAAGGAAACCGTCGTTGATGCCTCGGCGGGCGGCGGTGCCGTCAACGTAAAAATGCGCGGCGATTTTGAGGTCGTGTCGCTCACCATCTCGCCCGAGCTGGTCAAAGACGGCGATGTCGAGATGATCCAGGACCTGGCCGTCGCGGCGTTGAACGAAGCTCACCGCAAGGTCGAAGAATCGCTCAAGGGAAAGCTCGGCGGAATGCTGCCGCCCGGGTTGATGTAGATCTTGAGTTCAGAAGGGAATTTGGACAGGATAGACAAGATAGTCAGGATAAAAGTATCCCGAAAATTCTGTGATCCTGTTTTGAAATCGAACATAATGCTTGACTATTCCGAGCCGGTTGCAAGGCTGATAGACGAATTCAAACGCCTTCCCGGCATCGGGCACAAGTCGGCCCAGCGGCTGGCTTTTTATATTCTGCGCCGGCCGAAGGCGGAGGTGGATAATTTTGTCGAGTCGCTTGCTCGAAGTCAAAGAAAAAATCGTATTTTGCGGCATCTGCAACAATCTTACCGACGTAAATCCGTGTAATTATTGCACAAATCCGAAGCGCGACCGTTCGATCATCTGTATTGTCGAAGAGCCTTATAATCTTGTCGCAGTAGAAAAGACTCGCTCTTTCAAAGGGCTTGTATCACATCCTGCATGGCTCGCTTTCGCCTATCCGCGGCATCGGCCCGGACGAACTGATGCTGCCAAATCTGCTGCCGCGTCTGATGCCCGAAAACAACGAAGGCGTCGAGGTGAAAGAGGTGATCGTTGCCACCAACCCGACTACAGAAGGCGAAGCGACCGCCAACTACATCGCCCGCCTACTAAAACCTCTCGGCGTCCGGGTGACTCGCATCGCAATGGGAATGCCGGTCGGCTCCGACCTCGAATACGTCGATGAGGTGACTATGGATAAAGCCCTGACGAATCGGCACGAGATCTAAGCCGGAACGCGGGCACCCTGCCCGCGTGTGCTCCACGGGCGGGCAGGGTGCCCGCGTTCCGACGAATGCTTGCCAAAATCAAACAACTCACTCTCACCGACCTTATTTTCAACCGTCGCGGTACGATTACCTTTCGCCTTGTCCTGGGTGCTTTCGGTATTGCCCTCCGCCTATTTTTTCGTCGTATCGAAACCGTCAATGCCGACGTTGTGCCAAGGGGCACGGGCGTTCTCTTTGTGATGAACCACCCGAACGGGCTGGTCGATCCGGCGTTGGTGTTTGTTGCCCTGCCGCGGAAGATCTCCTTTCTTGCAAAATCGACCCTTTTCCGGATGCCCGTGATCTCATTTCTGCTCAGAACGGTCGAGGCGTTGCCGCTTTACCGAAAGATCGACGCGGGCGAGGACGTATCAAAGAATCACAAAACGTTTGAGCTTTGCCGCGAGTTGCTGCAAAAAGGCGGCTCGATCGCGCTGTTTCCCGAAGGGGTTTCTCACAATTCACCAAAGCTTCTTCCGGCAAAAACCGGTGCGGCACGTATCGCTCTCGGGGCGGTTTCGGTCGCGAACACCGCTGAGCCGCTTGATCTTCGCATAGTCCCCGTCGGCCTTTTTTACACGAGCAAAACTACGTTCCGCAGCGAAGCTCTTCTTCATTTTGGGGAACCGTTCACTGTCGCCCCGGTCGAAGTCGATGGCGAGGGCCAGCCCGGCCGCAAGGAGGTAAAGGAACTTACAGAACAGATCGAGGCTGCCCTCCGCGACGTCACGCTCAATGCCGAGACCGAGGCCGACCTCCATACGGCTAAGATCGCGGAAGAGATCTTGGCGTCCGCCGAGATGAACGAGAATCTTGGCGAAGAAGCGCGAGTTTCTGCAGAAGTTCGTTTCTGCAATATCAGATAACACCGCTAGCGCTGAAGACAATGCCCTTCGCGAAAAACTGGTCGAATACGACAAGAAGCTCGATGATCACGGCATCGAACCCGAGCACCTTTCGCTTGCCCAATTTTCCCGGGGCTCGGTCGTCAAACAGGCATTGCTCCAGACGTGGCCGCTCGCCGCTCTATCTCCGCTGGCACTCGCCGGTGGTATAGTTCATTATCCCGCGTACCGGCTCTGCGGGATCGTTGCGGACCGGTATTCGCGGCATGGCGCCGACGATGTTGCGTCGACAGTTAAAGTATTGGCTGGAATGGTATTTATTCCGCTGACGTGGCTGGCCGCCGCCGGTGTGGTTTACTATTTTCTCGGATGGAAAAGCGCTCTGCTGTCGCTGCCGCTGGTCATTGTTTGCGGTTATATCGCACTCCGTACGCTCGAGGAGGTTACGGAATTACGCGGGTGGGCAATGGCGATATGGTTGTTTTTGACGAAGAAGTGAAGACTTTCCTGCGAATGTTCGTCGAACGCCGCGACCTGCAGCACGAACTGCGGGAGTTTGATTGAACGAGGGAATCATAACAGGATGGACAGAATGAACAGGATTTGTTCAGTTCGTTTCTAGCCTTGACCCGCCCATCCCGTTCGTCCTGTTCAAAAAACTCTCAAAACCTGACCTTTTCTTCCTCGGCCTTTTCCGATGCACTCCGCGAGGTGCTCCATTCTCCCTCGGTTTCGTAAAAGTTAACGTCAAAGCTCAACAGGCTCTTGACGGGTACTCCGTTGAAGTCATTCGGAGCATCATCGAATTTCGCGATAACGCCGCAGCCTACGACTTCGGTCCCGATCTCTTTGCAGAGATCGAATGTTTCCTGCATTGCCCGGCCAGACCGTAATATATCGTCAACAATTATCGCCGGATGGACGTCCGAATCCGTCATATACTGTCGAAACTGACGTTTACCGTCTTCCATTTCGGCCCAATAGATCTGCTCGGCGCTTAAAGCCTCGCGGACCCCGAATGCGACCATGATGCCGCCGGGACTCGGGCTGATGATGGACACCTTCGGCAAAAGCGCGGCGATCGTTTTTTCCATCCTGAACATGCGGCTGAGCCCGACCGACAGGATCCGCGCATTATCATAAAACCTGAATGCCAGCGGCATTTGGAAATAATGCGAAGCATGCTTCCCGTTGGGATAAACAAAGTGCCCCTTTCGATACGCTCCGGTTGACTGCAGGATATGCATTACCGATTCCGAAGTTGGAATTAGATCTACCATCGTTTTCTCCTTACATCGGCCTGTAAATTGCCGTTGAATAAAATATATTAAACAGGAGGGCCTTCTTTTTCAAACGTCCCCGCTCAAAACTTGATCGATCAGCGCCCTTTGCGCCGGGTTCATCTTATCCGGCATTGCACCGCGGGAGAACCACCCAAGATCTCTTATTTCACCGCTTCTTACATCGGGCGTTCCGTCGGTCTCCGCGGTAAAAAGCACTTCGATATGAGTGCCGATCGTCCGCACGCGAAACATCCGCAAGTTGTTCAATTCAATGCCGGTTTCCTCGCGTATCTCGCGCCTAATACCCGCGTCGGGCTGTTCACCGCGTTCGATAAAACCGCCGGGCAGTCCCCAGCCGTACTTTGGACGAATAATATGATCCAGGAGTAATATTTCACCGCGGCTATTCCTAACGACTGCGGCCGCGGAGACCGTAAATTTTGCCTGCGTTAAGCGGACGATCTTTGAGCGAACGATCCATGGTAATTTTTTCCAGACAACGCCCGTCCAATCTGCTATCATCTATTTCGTGCCCAACACGCCGCGTCCATCCTCAATGGACAATACCCATATATTGGAAACCCATCGCGGTTAAATGTTTTTAACTATTTTAGCGAGAGTTTTGCCCTCGATCTCGTTTCATTGGTTACATCTTAGCTTTTCTAAAAGGATTTACGAATGGATAAACGATACGCCTGTGTTTTAGGTTTGTTTGCCTTGTGCATTCTCACGCTCTCGCCATTTTCTGCCGCAGCGCAGGAATCGAAGATCCGGGCCGACCTTTCGCGCTCTTTCAAGAAATTCGATCTTGTTCGTCTTGACGCGGGCCTCGCAGGTGGAGATGTCCGCCGCTTAAAGGTCAGGTCGGCGGGCCGCGATCTTGAGCTGGCCGTTTCGCATAACGATATGTTTGCGACAGATTACCGGGCCGAAAACACTACTTCGTTCGGCACCCACGAACTCGAACGGCCCGTCGTTAATACATATAAAGGCTCGGTCGTGGGCGAGGAACGCTCTGAAGTCCGGCTGACGATCGATGGGTATGGAGTTGAGGGCTTCTTCGATATCGCCGGAGCGCGCTTTTTTGTTGAGCCCGCCGGGCGCTACTCGGACGCGGCTTCAGCGGGCCGTGTGGTCATTTACAAAGAGGAAGATCTGATCAACACCCAGGCGTTTTACTGTGCGTCCGATCTACCCCGCAGGATCGCGAGCGGCGAAGCGTTCCTTGATCAAAACACTTCGGCCGCAATACTTGCTTCGCGAAACCTGGAGATCGCCACCGAGGCAGACCTTCAGTACGTGACTTTACTCGGCGGAGCGACCCAGGCGAACGCCAACATTGTAAGCATCCTGAACATGGTCGAAGGCACCTACGCGAGCGAACTCGACCTTGAGATCACGATCCGGTATCAGCATACCTGGACGACTTCCGACCCGTTCGCGGGACCAACGTCGGGCGACATCCTGATGAATTTTCTTGATCATTGGGAAACGAACTTTCCGCGCTCGACATATCCCCGCGACGCAGCACATTTATTTTCGGGTAAAACTAATGTGCTTTCTGCGGGCGTAGCTTTTGTCGGGTCCGTCTGCTATTCGCCGGATTTTGCCTACGGGGTGAGCGGATATGTTAGCTGGGCCCCGGGGAAATATCTGATCCCGGCGCACGAGATCGGCCACAACCTTGGCGGAGAGCACGCGGAAGCTGCCCAAGGCTGCGCCAACACGATCATGAACTCGTTCTTGTCTGGTTCGGCTCAACTAACTTTCTGTCCGTTTTCGAGAACCCAGATCGGGGCATTTATGAACCAGAACGGCAGTTGCCTTGCGGGAGGCGGAGGACCGACACCGACACCCACTCCGACACCGAATCCAACTCCGACCCCAAACCCAACGCCGACGCCAAATCCGACGCCGACACCGAACCCAACGCCGACGCCCCCGACCCCAAGACGCCGAATCCGACGCCAATGCCGACCCCAACTCCGACTCCGACACCCTTACCGCTGCCAAAGGCCCGGCCCTTTGATTATGACGGCGACCGAAAGGCAGACCTGACCGTTTTCCGTCCGTCTAACGGTACGTGGTATATGAACGCTTCGAGTGTCGGTTTTTACACACAACAATTCGGGCAGGCCGGTGATGAAGTCGTCTCCGGTGATTTTGACGGCGACACGAAGGCGGACCCGGCTGTTTATCGGGCAGGTACGTGGTACCGGATCCGTAGCGGTACTATGACGTACGATGTGTCGAATTTTGGCGTTCCGGGCGACATTCCAGCGCCGGCCGATTACGACGGCGACAATAAGGCGGACCTTGCAGTTTTCCGGCCTTCGACCGGACAGTGGTTCCGCTTACTGACCGGTGGAGGCGGATTTGTTGTCCAGACGTTTGGGGTTGCCGGCGACGTCCCTATGCCTGCTGACTTTGACGGTGACCGACGGGCCGACATCAGCGTCTTTCGACCGCTGAACGGGACTTGGTACCGGATCGAAAGCGGCGGTGGCGGATTTATCGTTCGCCAGTTCGGAGCGCTCGGTGACAAGGCGATATCCGGCGATTTTGACGGTGACGGCATGGCAGACCTTGCGGTCTGGCGGCCGTCCAATGGCAATTGGTACACTCTCAGCGCTCAGGCGACCGTGTTCAGCGTTTCAAATTTTGGCATTGCCGGGGACGTGCCAACAGCCGCCGATTATGACGGTGACCGGATCACTGACATTTCCGTCTTTCGCCCATCAAGCGGAACCTGGTACCGCCGGGAAAGCGGCGGCGGCGGTTTCGTTGTCATGCCGTACGGCGAGAACGGAGATATTCCCGTGCCGTCGTACTATATTCGTTGACCCCGGCTGACGGCGGTGCGGTTATTAGCCGCACCGTTCCTTTCGCACGGGTCACAATGTCTCCAGCGACTCGTTCATTTTAAAAACGAACCAAAAGGCTGTTTTAAGCGTTCGGAGGCCCATAGAATGGGCGGTCGAGCGTTTTTACGTTGTCCCTTGTCCCAGCTTGTCCCACGAGCAGGGTGGGACAGGGAAGTGCCCATTTTATAAGGACTTACGGCGTTTTTTTCCTCAAAAAAGCTAAAATTTCAAAGAACTTTTCGACAGCCGTTTTGTTGCGGCTATGATACATAGTATCACACCGTGTCAAGGCCCGGCCTCGCAACGGAAATACGACGACTGCTCAAAGTGTAAAGCGTCAGAACGAAACTCCAAAAAAAGATAGCCAGAATCCCAGACGTGGCACCGTCTTTCCCCCTTCATCTTCTTCGTCCTAGTTCCTCTTGTTCAGTGGTTCGTTTTACGGGATCCGGTGCAAGCAAGAGAGTTAAAACGACCACGGACGAAGAAGAACGGGCAGGAAATAAGAAAGAAGGGAGCCTGGGAATCTCGCCGGGAAGGTGCCCGACGTCAAATTAAGACACTACCCACAGTCCTCGCGCTATTTTGCAACAACTTGTCTCACCGAAAGCTGACGTTGAGACAACCTAAGCCCTTCATCCTATTAGGTTTAGCGGGAAATTTGTCTCAATCTCAGGAAGACCGCCGCATCGCCGTGAATTTATCAAGCGGAGCGGGCATAAGCGTATCTGCTGCACAAGTTACGGGCCGCTCACCCTGAGACAAATTGCCGCCCGTCCCATCTTGTTCCATCGACTGGTTTTCAAAGATCATTCCGGAAGGCGAGTGCCGCACGAGTCGATCCGAGCGCAGATACCGTCCGCGAGAATTATCGCTCGTCTTTTCTTGTTTGGAAATATCAGTTCGCGCGAAAAACGCGAGATGGAATGATTTGGATGATTTGCATGACAATGCTCAACTCGAGTTGCGAGGACCGAATACGTTTCACGAAAGGCATTCCAGGTTCGTAACGTCAGTCCGTAGTTTCTGAGCTAAAATCAATAAAGTGACTCAGCGAATCGCACAAATCGCAGGCGCGACCCCTTTTTTCGTTTAATCCCTGTTCAAAAATGCTTCATCCCTTCGACGTCTCGCCGTTACAGACATCCTCTTTTTTCTTCACTTATGAGATCCAGCCCGCCGAGAATCCAGTTCTGCATTGACTACATCTGGCGTAGGCCGTCAACCTCAATAACTGCGTGATCGACATGAGCAGGCAGCGGATCGCTCATTCGGCTCCACGGTCGCGGACATGATAATAACTTGCCGGCGGATTCAGCATCGATCGGCTTCGAAAAGTAGAATCCCTGACCGTATCTGCACCCAAAACCATTCAAAAGCCTCCATTGTTCTTCGGTCTCGACGCCTTCGGCGATCACCACTTTTTCGAGTTCGTCCGCGAGGGTAGAGATCGTCTTTACGATACCGAGGCTTTCGCGGTCTTTTGTCATTCGGGCGACGAACGAGCGGTCGATCTTCAGGGCATCGAACGGAAATCGGTGAAGGTAGCTGAGACTTGAATATCCTGTCCCAAAATCGTCGATCGAGATCTGTATGCCAAGCTCTTTGATCTGCTTGAGCATTTCGACGCCTGATACGATGTCCTCGATGACGATCGTTTCGGTGATCTCAAGTTTGAGGTTGTTCGGGTCAAAATCTGTCTTTCTTAATACGCTCTTGATCTCTGAGATCAAGTTTGGCTGCTTGAACTGTTTGCCCGACAGATTTACGCTCACTGTCAGATCGGGCAGGTCATATTGCTTTCGCCAGATCGAGGCCTGTTCACAAGCCTGCATCAGCATCGATTTGCCGATCGAAACGATCAATCCGCACTCTTCCGCCAGCGGCACGAAATCCGCGGGGCTGATCAGACCGCGCTCAAGATGGATCCAACGTGCAAGAGCCTCAAAACCGACTATCTCGCCTGAACTTAAGGAGACGATCGCCTGATAATGGGGTTGTATGTCGCCATTTTCGAGAGCTTTTCGCAGATCGTTTTCAACCGTCAATGCTTGAACTGCCCGTGTATGCATATTGGCATCGAATAATTCGTGCCTTGCTTTTCCGCCGGCCTTGGCCTTGTACATCGCGGTATCTGCGTCGCGGAGAATGTCTTCCGGCTTGTCGTATTTTTGAGTCGAACAGGCGATACCCATCGAAGCCGTGGTAAAGAATTTTTGGCCATCAAGATCAAACGGCTTCTTGAGCGAATCCTGAATTCGCGTCGCGACAATAGTGGCTTCGACGATCGAGCCGACACCGTCAAGCAGGATAACAAACTCGTCACCTCCGAGGCGGGCAACCGAATCAACGGTTCTGACGCAATCCTGAAGTCGTGCCGCGAGCTCGATCAGCAGTTTGTCACCGCTTCCGTGCCCGAGGCTGTCGTTGACGATCTTAAATCGGTCCAGGTCAAGAAAAATAACTGCAAATTTGAAATTGGGCGTACGTTTAGCACGCTCGATCGACATACTAAGCCGGTCAGTGAAGAGGACCCGATTCGGAAGTCCAGTTAGTGCATCATGAAACGCGGCGTGGCGGATCAATTCTTCCGCGTCCTTGCGATCCGTAATATTTTGTATCTGAAGAATTACGTGACGCGGTGAACCTTTGACATCGCGGATCAGCGATGCACTCTGGAGTACCCAAACCGAGTGCCCGTCCTTGTGTCGATATCGCTTTTCCAGCTGATAACTGGAAATTTTGTCATTGAGCAGGTTCTCTAGATGTTCTATATCTGCTTTAAGATCTTCCGGATCGGTGATCTTCTGGAAAATGTCGCGTAGCAATTCGGCTTCAGAATATCCCAGCATCGAGCAGAGCGAGTCGTTAACCTGCAGCCATCTGCCATCAGGAGCAACCACCGCCATGCCGGCCGCGTGATCAAATGCGTTTCGAAAATATTGCTCGCTTTCCTTGAGTGCCTGAGAAATACGTTCCTGCTCGGCTATATGAAGCGACAACGCTTGTACATGCTGCTGGGCGAGAACGGCCTTTTCGGTCGCGGATTCGACACTTTTCAAATAGGTCGTGTATGTAAAGTAAATGACCACGACGATCGGCATCGCAGCCAGAAAGGCATAGATTCCGAAGACCATCACGCCTTTCGCGATTATTCCCGCGGCTGACGCTCCGGCGAAGTAGGTTATCGATGTCCATAAGAAATTATCTCTCCACGTTTGCCAAATTGACCTTCTGGCTCGCAGCGCCACCAAGATCGCGACAAGGCTCGAATTGGCAAAGTACTGAAACAGCCCCATCAAACAAATGGCTATGACGTACTCGCCTGTAAATTCGTCCTTTGTAAGCGAAAAGATCGAACCAAATATCAACCGCAAGACCGCGACCGTAAATGAGGTTGAGACGGCAAAAACTGAGATGTTGAATAGAAGCGTTACCGGCCTTTTCGTGAGTTTGAAGGATGCAGGAATTGCATCGACGGTTGAGAGAATAACACCGGCTTCGCCGCCAAAGATTAGAATTGAGAGGAATATCAGGGTATCAGAAACGGAAATATGCCCCTTGACCCCGGGTATCGCCACGACGATCCGCGAAGCAAAGATCAATGTCAGAACACTGAATAATAAGTAGCTGTACCCAAGCGAGGCAAAGTCCGCGGTGATGATCGCGAACACGAACAGAAGTGCTCCCGTTACGATGACGGACCAGCAGAATATGTTTGTGATTGCTGAGTTCTGGCTATTAGCGATTTCCGGCATTTGATTTGTTCGCGCGGGCGCAGGGCCTTCAGGACCTAAAGGTTTAATTCCTTTCTATCTTTATCTTTCATTCTTAGGAGAATTGGCGAGTCGGCGGGAGTACCAATGATATTATCCGTTAAACTATGTTGTTTTGCAATCTAATATTTTCCTAACCTCTGAGGTTTTCCATAAAATCCTGCGGGTCGATCATCACGGGTCAAACTGACCGAATCACCTATTCATACTGACCGATTCCTCAAGTCCTAAACCACCTGGGTTTCCGGAACCCTATTTTTAGCAATATTTATGGTTCTGGCACGGGCGTTGCCCTAGATATGACTGACTAGGGCTACGGCCCGATTTAGATCATGACCCATAGGTGGAATGCCATGTTCAACAAACTTAGCTTCAAACAAACTTTTGCCACGCTGGTGCTTTTCGCACTGTCGATCCAGATGGTTTCTTTTAACGTCTTTGGACAGTCGAATCGATTCGACAGATCCGTTGAGGTTGCGACCGAGAAACAGATCGACCCGATCGATGAGGCACCGCAAAGCAAGATCGCCCCTGAGCTTCAGGAAAAAACTGACGACCTGTTTTCCGGCCGGATAGGCGACAGATCGGAAAAGGTAATTATCCGCTATACATCTGACAGTAGCCTAAACAACATCTCGGGTGACGAAATGAGTGACAAAGCTCGAGTTGACATGTTTGCCCGGGATGCTGAAAGCAACCGGGAAAAGACCGGCATTCTCGTTGCTGATCTAGTTTCGATCGGCGGGCGAGTCAAGAAATCTTACGCCAATGTTGGAATGGCGAGTGCTGTGCTTCCGCTGTCGAAGATCCGTGAGCTTTCGGAGAATCCGAACGTCGCTTATGTTTCGCCTGATCTGCCAGTCCAGTCTTTCGGAAATATTACAGCAACAACCGGTAACGACAACCCAGGAATTTGGGATAACGGAGATGCCGATCCGAATACGTATCTCAACGGACAATTTGGAACGATGGTGATAATCGACAGCGGCATCGACGTAAACCACCGCAATTCAAAATGGAGCGATGGTAATGTGAAAGTCGTTTATAGCCAGGATTTCACCGGCGAAGGCGTTACCGGCGATCCCTATGGACATGGAACCCACGTTGCGTCTATGGCTACCGGCGATGGCCTCGACGACTGGGCATACACGGGGCCATCTGCGGGAGCATCGGTTATTAGCCTCCGCGTCCTTAACGGTTATGGTATCGGGAGCACAAGTAATCTCATAGCCGCCTTAGATTGGACCGTCGCCAACAAGGCCGCGAACAATATCCAGGTCATTAACATGAGCCTGGGAACAGCCGCAAGGGACAGCTACTCCAATGACCCGCTCTGTTTAGCAGCCCGACGTGCGGTAAACGCCGGTATCGTCGTTGTTGCCTCAGCCGGAAATTTTGGCAAGAGCCTGACAGGCGAAAAGCTCTATGGCACGATCGGTTCTCCGGGCATTGAGCCTTCGGTAATTACTGTCGGTGCAGCGAATACGCTGGGAACTGAATATCGCAGTGACGATACGGTTGCTACATTCAGCTCGCGTGGCCCGACTCGCGGATACAAAACCCTCGCGAACGGTGCTAGAAAGTACGATAACCTGATGAAGCCGGATCTCATTGCTCCGGGCAACAAGGTGATCGGGTCGCGTGCCTATTACAACGGCACCGAAAATTTTCTGGCCAGAACATTCACCGTGCTCCGAACCGGTACATCGACCGTCAATACCGAAAAAATAATGTATATGTCGGGAACCTCGATGGCGGCACCGATCGTTGCCGCTGCAGCGTTGAACCTAAAGCAAACCAATAATAAACTTACACCGAATTTGGTCAAGGCCATATTGATGTACTCGGCTCAACCGCTATCGGGCTTTAACAGTCTCGAACAGGGAGCGGGCCTACTCAACATAGATGGAGCCGTTCGTATAGCTCGTTTGTTGAAGACGACGATGCCGACATCGAACGGAACTTCGCTTCTGGCGTCGGGAAAAGCACTCCCGTCATCTCAAACAAGCTCCATTTGGGGTGAGTCGATCTATTGGGGCAAAGGCGTGATTACGAATTACGGGTTTCTTTTCGGCGATGACCTGATGAAGAAATGGCAGGGAATGTACGCGAACGGAGTATTGGTCGGCGACGGAACAACGTTCAGCGGAACGGCGTTGTCCAAATCTACCACTATGACATCCGGAACCGCCACGCTATACCAGGGGGCGATCAAGAACAACGGCGTTTTGGTTGGCGACGGCACGCTTTGGCTGAGCTCTAACGCGATGGCCAGCAGCCCGACGCCGATCGTTAATTCGCAAGGTGTGCTTGTCAGTGACGGCGTTTTGGTCGGAGATGGCGTGCTGGTCGGAGATGGCGTACTGGTTGGTGATACATTCGCGACCATGGCACATCTCGCAATGATCGGTGACAACACCGCATGTATGCTGCCGGTTCGTTAAAAGCCCAGGGCCAAGCAGCGACTAGCTGCAAGGGCAAAAAAGGTCAGGCCTTCGGGTCTGGCCTTTTTTTCGTTCAGGAGTCGGTCATTTTGAATGAACCGTTCACTCATTCTGACAGATGAACAGTAAGCCGAATCAGGTATTATCGACATAACACCAATAAATACAGCATTTAGCTCTATGGCACATCGTTTGTCTTATGTATAGCCGACGACGGCTGCGGCCGGTTCCAGATTATGCCCCCTGTGAGGAATATCATGTTCGACAAACTTAGCTTCAAACAAACTTTTGCCACGCTGGTGCTTTTCGCGTTATCGATCCAGATGGTTTCATTCAGCGTATTTGCACAGTCGTTCAGGAAAGACCAGAGCGAAGACATCTCGGTCGCAAACGATTCGAACCCTGACGTACAGGAAGATTTCGCACCGAAGAAAAAGATCTCGCCGGACCTGGAAGAAAAGGCCGACCAGGCATTCTACGGAGTGGTTGCAGACCGTATGGAAAGGGTCATTATCCAGCTTAAATCAGAGACCGGTCTGAACGATATGGCGGGCAACGACCTTAACGAGAACGAACAGAAAGATCTCTTAGCACTTGAGGTCCAGAAAAATCGGGAAAAATCGGGAATTCTGGTGACAGACCTAGTGGCGGTCGGCGGCCGAAAGAAAAAGTCGCTCAACCGGCTGGGACTTATGAGTGCCGAATTGCCCCTTTCCAAGATCCGGCAACTATCGGATTCGGACGAGGTCGCATACATTTCTCCGGACGTTGAGACTATCGCACTCGGTCACGTCGAAACGACAACGGGGGCAAACCTCGTTCGTAACCTGAATTCGGGCACAACGCTGGACGGACGCGGCATCGGTGTCGCGGTGATCGACAGTTCATATTACATCGACAGTGAATTCTTCAGGCAAGCTAATGGCACGATGATCCAGCAAGTCAACCAGGACATTCGCGGCTGGGGCATGATGGTAACTGACGGAAATGGCCACGGCACGCACGTCTCGACCTTAATTGCCGGCAGTCCTTCGTTCGCTGGCGGAGCCTATACTGGTGTTCCGCCCGGCGTTAAACTGATCAACGTTCGGGTTTTGGACGCGGAGGGCAAGGGCTACGCCAGCGACGTGATCGCCGCCCTTGATTGGATAATTGCCAACAAGGCGGCCCACAATATTCGTGTTGTCAATATGAGCCTTGGCACACCGGCATCGCAAAGCTATAAGACGGACCCACTTTGTTTGGCTGCCCGCCGGGCTGTCAACGCCGGTATCGTCGTGGTTGCTTCTGCGGGAAACAATGGAAAGGACATCAACGGTGCAAAGCGCTATGGCACGATCAATTCCCCGGGAATTGAGCCGTCGGTGATCACGGTCGGTGCGACCAACACGTACGGCACAGACGTGCGGAACGATGATACGATCGCGACCTATAGTTCCAAAGGCCCGACCCGCGGATGGACAACCGCTGCTAACGGGGCAAGGGTATACGACAATCTGATAAAGCCGGATCTGGTTGCTCCGGGCAACAAGCTGATCGGAGCACAGTCGACGCAAAACACAAATGCCGTGATTCCCACGTTATGCATTTACTATCCGGGCCTGAATGCCCGCCAGCCTGATTACCATTACGACTGGAATACCGGCACGTATTCAGGATTGAAGAACGGAGGAATGTGGTTGAGCGGAACGTCAATGTCGGCGCCGCTGGTTTCCGGCACTGCGGCATTGATGCTGCAGGCCAATCCGAGCCTGACACCGAATCTCGTAAAAGCGATCCTGATGTATTCGGCTCAGCCGCTGAAGAATTTCAATACGCTTGAACAGGGCGCCGGCGAACTTAACGTGGACGGTGCGGTCAGATTAGCAAAGCTTGTCAAGACAACGCTTCCGACAACCAACGGAAGGCCTCTCCTGACCGGATCTCTCCCATCAAGCCAACGGAGCATGATAGGTGGTCAATATGCTTATTGGGGCAAGGGCGTAATTACGAACTTTGGCTTTCTTTCCGGCGACGACCTGATGAAGAAATGGCAAGGAATGTATAGAAGCGGTGTTTTGGTCGGTGACGGCACTCCATTTTCCGGAAGCTCGCTGTCCAAATCAACAACTCTGACATCAGGATCGCTTAGCTTGTTCCAGGGAGCGATCAAGAACAATGGCGTCCTCGTCGGTGACGGCACGTTATTCTTGAGCTCAAACGCTTTGGGTGGCCGCCCGACACCGTTTGTCAACTGGCAAGGTGTTCTGGTCAGCGACGGCGTATTGGTTGGGGACGGAGTATTGATCAGTGACGGTGTTCTGGTCGGCGACGGTGTACTGATAGGAGACGGCAATCCGGCCTGGGCAAACGCAATCTACGGTGACAACACCCCTGGAATGCCGTTGATCGGATACTAAGGTCTCGTTGTGATCGATGAACAAGATGAGGTCAGGCTTTCGAGCCTGGCCTTTTTGTTGAGCCGTTGACTAACCGTCAGTCCCCTTCATTTGCCAATCGTTCAGTCTGACCGATTCGGTCATTCATCCTGATCGCTGTGTTAGGGCCAGAGATTCTGCTAAGTACATGATTAACAACATTTAACCCTATGGCACGAGCATTGCATTTACAATCACGCCAACTCGTGCGGCCTACGCTCGACACTTCAGATAAAGGAACAAGACCATGAACAAACCTACCTTAAAACAAACATTCGCCGCAATGCTGCTTTTTGCATTCTGCATACAAGGGCTTGCCTTTCAGGTTATGGCCCAATCGAGAAGAGCTGAGAAATCAGCCGACGTTTATGACGTGAAGCAAGTGGACCAAACGGATCTCGCGCCGAAAAGCAAAATTGCTCCGGATCTGGACGAAGAAGTATTTAACGCCTATCAGGGCCTTCGAAGCGACGGAATGCAGAAAGTCATCATACAGTTGAAATCCGAAACGCAGCTTAATGAAAGCTTGGGCGGCCTTGACACTAAGAGCCGCGAAGAAATGTTCGCCCGCGAAGTCAAAGCCAACAAGAATCGAGAAGGCATCATAATTGCAGGTCTTACTGACCTAGGCGGCCGGGTCAAAAAGACCTATAACAATATCGGCCTGGTCAGTGCAGAATTACCTATATCAAAGGTGCGCGAACTTGCGGAAAACCAAAACATCGAATACATCTCGCCGGATCGCGAAACGAGCGCAACCGGGCATTTGGAAAACGCTACGGGCACGGCCCAGATCCGAAATCTTGTTAGCGGGACGGTTCTAAACGGTACCGGCATAGGTATAGCGATCATTGACAGCGGTGTTGACAAGGCTCACCACCTGCACAGCACCACGACCGATGAGCATGCCGGGATAGTGTATTCAAAGGATTTCACGGGAGCCAATCTGTCGACAGATCCCTATGGGCACGGAACGCACGTCGCCTCGATGGCAACGGGACATAATAAGTCGCAATCCAGATTCAAGAATGGCGATTATCGTGGTATCGCTCCGATGGCGAAAGTGATCAACCTTCGTGCACTCGACCAAAACGGACGCGGAAATGCCAGCAATGTCATTGCCGCAATTGACTGGACCATCGCCAACAAAGCAACCTATAACATTCGCGTGATCAACCTCAGTCTCGGAGCAGGAGCCAAAGACAGCTACACCGTTGACCCTCTGTGCCTTGCGGCCCGGCGTGCCTTTAATGCGGGCATCGTTGTTGTTGCTTCCGCAGGAAACAACGGGAAAGATGTCTACGGAGGTAAAGTTTACGGCTCTATCGGCTCGCCCGGAATTGAACCTTCGGTGATCACGGTCGGTGCCGCGAATACTTTCGGAACAGATTCGCGTTCCGACGATACGGTCGCAACCTTCAGTTCGCGCGGTCCGACCCGCGGCTACAAAACCGTCAGCGGTGCGAGAAAATACGACAATTTGATCAAACCTGATCTCGTTGCTCCGGGCAACAAGGTCATTAGTGCCGAAACGCCAAGCCCTGACGCATCCACGGCTTTGCTCATTCGCTACCCTGGTCTGAGGATTGATAATGGCTGGGGGTCAAGCGATCGAATAATGTATTTGAGTGGAACATCAATAGCGGCACCGGTCGTTTCGGGAACAGTCGCTTTGATGCTGCAAGCAAACCCAGCCCTGAAGCCAAATTTGGTCAAAGCGATCTTGATGTACTCTGCCCAACCGCTGAGTGGTTACAACACTCTGGAGCAAGGCGCCGGAATGTTAAATGTTGACGGTGCCGTTCGCTTGGCGAAACTAGTCAAAACCACTTTGCCGACCACCAACGGCGCGGCTTTGCTAAATGGTGCTTTGCCTGCATCACAAACCAGTATCATCAGCGGCCAAACCGTTAGCTGGGGTAAGGGAGTCTTAACTAACTTTGGATTCCTTTACGGCAATGACTTGATGAACAAATTTCAAGGCATGTATGGAAACGGGGTATTGGTCAGTGACGGAACGCCTTTTGTAAGCGGACTAATGACGAGATCAACAACATTGACCTCGGGGACGATGAGCCTTTATCAGGGCGCTATCAGGAATAATGGTGTGCTCGTCAGTGACGGAACATTGTTCCTCAGCTCAAACTCGATGGCCGGGATATTTACACCCATCGTTAATGGACAGGGCGTCCTGGTTAGCGACGGCGTACTTGTCAGCGACGGCGTCCTGGTCAGTGATGGTGTTCTTGTGAGTGACGGCGGAGCCTATTCGCTGGGCATTCTAGGCGACAACACCAGTTGTATGCTTCCCGCACCTGAATAATACGTTTCGTGAAGTACTTCTCCTACACCAGGGTCAGGCTGAAAGGCTTGACCCTTTTTTGGCCTCACGGTTCTGATCCCATAAGGTTTCGCCAAATACTGCGATTGGCAATCAACCTAAGTGATTAAGATCTCCTCCTTTGCCGGATAGACACTGATCTCTTTGGCCCCCAATTTGGCGTACTTAATAATATGCTCCGTTCCGCCGAAAGGAGATAGGGTCAGCCGGACATGACGCCAAGCGTCGCCATACATAATGAAAACCGAAGCGGTTTAGCCAGAGATTCTCGATTCGCCAAGTGTATTTTCAGAGCAGGCCTGCGATTTGTGCGATTTGCGTAGAGGAAATCGGTTTAGTCTATGAAGCTTTTTGGGAGTCAAAAAACGGTGTCAGGTCTGATGTTATAAAGACGGTTTTTCCCGACATTGAGTAGAATCGATGTCGACAAGAAAAAGATTCGCTCTTTGACAGGAGAAACCGTTAGGACATTGTACATTGGAGTTGATCTACATCGACACCAGCAGACGGCTGCTTGGTGTGATACGAGGAAAGGGAACGGAGACAGTTGATCTCAAGCACGATCTTGCGAAGGTTCGCGAGTTTTATGCAGGCTTGAGCGAACCGGCAATTGTTGGGATCGAGGCGGCTTCAGCGGTCTTTCCGCGTTTCGCGGCAAATAGCCACGACCGTTTACGGCGTGGGCAGATCGTTCAAACGATCTAATGGGCGTTTTAACGTCCTTATCGGTTCCGGCTTTTGGCCACTGATTCCGTTAGTGGCAAGGACGTTAAAACGCCCTGTTAACAAATCAGCGTTTCAATACCACGTGCTAAAGCGACGTGGCTATTTGCCCTTCGGGGAAGCCTTAGAGGAAGACGGAGAGGAAGACGGTGCCAGAAGACGGTGCCAGGTCTGCGATTGTGCGATTCTCCGAGATCACTTTGTTTCAGAAGGAAGACGGTGCCAGGTCTGCGATTGTGCGATTCTCCGAGATCACTTTGTTTCATACTTTCGCAGAACATCTGTCACTAGGTATCGTGGACTGTTGTCTGCCGAGAGCCGCAGTTTTGCCGACGTATGGCATGGGAACGATATCGCACCTGTCATAGCCTCGCGTCATAACGTGTAAAGTCCGCCTTCGGATCTCGAATCGAAAGGGGAACGCGGCAAAATGCCGGTTCCCCTTTCTCGTTCGTGCTGACACGCCAGCGATCCGGCGATCTCATCCCGGCCTATTGCAGCGAAACGTCATCAACCCGGAAGGTCGATGTTATGGAGCTGTCCATGGTTGAACGGAACTGTATCCGCACGGTCTGGCCCTTGTAGGTGGCCGGCACGGTCAGCGTTCTTAGAGTGTACGCACCGGCAGCCGCCTTGTTGAGGTTGCTGTAGGTCGCAAGGGTCGTGAGCAGCGTCCCCGCCGTATTTCGCACCTCGACGAACAATTTATCGTACTGCACGCTCGTCGTCGTTTCGCTTGAAGTAACGTTAAGCCAGAAGCTAAGCGTCCCCGAGGCCGTCGTCGGTATCGACACGGTTTGATACGACTGGCCGCTGACGCTGTTATTCACGCCGAAGTAGATGTAGCCGGTGCCGCCGTGCGGGTAGTTGCCGTTGGCGATGTAGAAATAGCCGGTTCCGGAGCCGACCCACGGTGACGCACTGCCCTCAAATCCGCCATTCACGAGGAGATTCGCACCCGGTGTCGGTGTTGGAGTTGGAGTCGGCGTAGGTGTTGCGGAGGGAGTTGGGGTCGGCGTAGGTGTCGGGCCGGCCGGACAGCTTCCGACGCCGACCGCGCACCATGCCGTTGCGACGTTCTCGTGTATTGCGTGCTCGACGATCCAAACAGGTCCGTCGCCGCGTTGAGAGTGGCCGTCCGTGCACCCGCAAAGTTCGTGCTCGCCGTCATGTAAACGGTCAGTGCCCGATAGAAGATACGTCCCGCATCGTTAGTCCCGATCCCGGTTACGTTGACACCGCTCACCCGGTTCGTTCCGCCGTTCGCGAGCAGATAATATGCGTGATTGCTGATGCTCGAATTAGTGTGAACGCCGCACTGATCATTCGCGTTCGACGGCGTGCATGTACCCGGGTATAGCCGCAGGCTGTAATGATCCGGATCGCCGACCGCGTTCGGATTGTCCATCCGGCGAAGAGCATCGCCCGGTGTTCCCGGCGTGTAAGCGTCTTCGCCGATCTTCCATGTGTCGCCGGTCGAAGTCCCGCCGTCGGCATAAAGCTCGACCATGGCACCGAAAATGTCGGAGAACGATTCGTTCAACGCTCCTGATTCGCTGGAATAGGTAAGGTTTGCGGTGCGTTCGGTAACGCCGTGGGTCATTTCATGGCCGCAGATGTCGATGGTGGTCAGCGGCGAGAACGTCGAACCGTTGCCGTCGCCGTAGCTCATCATGTTCTGGTACCAGAACGCGTTGTTGTAGTTGCTGCCGAAATGGACGCGCGACGCGACGATGCTGACGCCGTTGGCCGCCGCGGTCGTCGTTCCCGGGCCAAAATTTCCGTCGATGCCGTTACGGCCATGAACCGTCTGATAATAATCAAACGTTTTCGCCGCACCGTAATGGGCATCGACTCCGGCACGTGCGTTCGTAGCGGTCCAGCTATCGTCCGCGTCGGTGAATCGCGACTGGGTGCCGCCGGTCCCGGTCGTGGTGTTGCCGGTGTTGTTCATATTGAACGTGCCCATCCGCCGGGTTGTGTCTTCCATGTAGAAGTTGGCTCCGGATTGGCTGGTGCTGATCGTGACGGTGCCGCTGTAAAGCGAGTTGCCGGTGCCGGTCTGCAGATTGTCGTATTCGTAGATCTGATCGCCGGTGTGTGCATCGACAAAAACCACCGGTACGGATGTCTTTTCGGTGCCGTCGATGCGAGGCATTTCAACGCGATAGGCAAGGTGGTCGCGCTCTTCGCCGCGATAGATCCAAAGGTTAATGATCGGTTCGTCGGTCATCACGCGGTTGCGGCCGTTCTTGGTTAGCAAGGCGATCCGGAGTGCTTCGTCGGGTTTGAAATTTGCTCGGGTATTTATTGAAATGTTTTCTTTGAGGTCGTCGGTAATGAGCGACAGCTCGCCGTCCGGTTTGAGATGGACGATCGCTTCGCCCTCCCACACGGGAACTCCGTCAATGACTTGCTGGACATGGGTGTGGGCCATCCGCAGACTGTCGATCTCAACGCGTTTTACGGAATAATCATCGGGCCTGCCGATAGCCCGCTGCATTGCACGGCCCCGCAAAATGCCGAGGCTGATCTGTTTTGCCGTTTCCTGGTCGTCGGCCTTGTCGCCGCCGCCAAAGATAGGTTGATTTGCGTCAGCTTTTTTCGAAACGATGCCGAATACGAAAAGGGCCGCTGCAATTACCGCTAAAATACCTAGAAATTTCTTCACGCTCTTTTTTCTCCTTGGGATGTTTTTTTGCCGATAAAGGTATCATGCCGAACGTATTATTAAACATCATCCCGAATTAAAGAGCCGTCGAGTTGCTGGGGGGCGATCTTCGAACCTGAATTGGCTGAAAATAAATTGTATGATCAGAAAAAAATGAATGTACGAAAGTTGATTTTAAATGCCGGAAAACTCCGTGTCAATCGAGCTCCCGAAAATAGTTATCGAGCTATAAGTTCCGATTATGGATTGACGGCGGGCCATATTTATACGTGGTCGGAAGTGTGTAAAATTCACCCGATCCGCAACGGGATCTACCAGCGAAACGGCCGCCTCATCTCGCTTCTTACCGATTTTGGCCGGATCAACCCGTGCTACCCGGACTTTCACGGAACCACGAAGGATACGATCTTCTACACGGGCTCCGGCCGTCGTGGTGACCAAACCCTCGGCGCCGCAAACCGGGCGTTGCTCGACTCCGTGAAGACGAAGCTGGCGGTTCCATTGTTTAACAAACTTTCGCCCGGCAAGTGGGAGTTTTTGGGGTTTTGGCATGTCATCGACGGGCACTATATTTTTGACGAAAAACAGAATAGAATGCTGTGGAAATTCACCCTGGAAAAAATTGAGTAAGCCCGGTCGGGTTTTCTGCCTTTCGATTTATCCACAAATAGGAGGTCTTTTCTATGCTTTCTAAATTCATCGCTGCCGCCTCTCTGTTCGTTTTTGCCGCCGCCACTCTCTACGGGCAGTCTGTTTGGACACCTGAAATGCAGGTGAAGACACGGGCCGTCGGCAGCCCACGCGTGTCGCCCGACGGTAAACGCCTGGTTTACACGATAAATGATGCCGTAATGACGGCGGACAAAAGCGAATTTGTCACACAGATCTGGATGGCGACGACGGACGGAAAGGAGAATTACCAGGTCACTTTCGGCGACAAGTCTTCGAGCAATCCGAAATGGTCGCCGGATGGCACGTCAATCGCATTCACCTCAAATCGCAAAGACAACAAGAACAATCTTTACGTCCTGCGCTTGATGGGGGGCGAAGCCGAGTCGATTACCGACGTCAAAAGCGCGGTCGGTGATTTCGAATGGTCGCCTGATGGCCGCTGGATCGCGTACTCATCGTCCGACGCCAAGACGGATGATGAAGAGAAAAACGACAAGGGCCGCAACGATTACCGCTGGATCGACGAAAACATAAAGATGTCGCGACTTTACGTCGTTGCCGTTGCAAAGGACGCAAACGGCAAACGTGAGCCGCGGAAACTGACGAACGACAACCGCCACGTAACCGGTTTTAACTGGTCGCCGAGACGGCGCGCGGATCGTTTTTAACCATGTATCCACACCGAGCGCCAATGACTGGCCGTCGTCGGACATTGCTGTGGTAGAAGTCGCATCGGCTAAAGTGACGCCGTTGGCCGCGACAGCTTCGGCTGAAACCGCATTGCATTATTCGCCTGACGGCAAGTGGATCTCGGCAACCGCTTCCGATCTTCCCGTCCGCTGGGCGCAGCATTATACGATACGCGTTTATCCGGCGGGTGGCGGCGAGCCCCGTGTATTTGCCAATTCGCATGACAGTCAGCCAAGTGTCATTGGCTGGACGCCGGACGGTGCCAAAATAATGTTTTACGAAGCAAAGGGAACGGGAACTGCACTATGCGAGGTCGATGTCGCGACCGGTAAGGTGAGCCAGATCGATTATCAGGAAGCCGTGATCGGAGCGATCAGCATGACTCCGGTCGGTTCAACATATGCGGTCGCCTTTGTGCAGCAAAATGCGGCAACCCCGCCTGAGGTATATGCCGGTATCAAAGGCAACAGCGGCGGTATGATCCGGATCTCGAATGCCAACTCCGAAGTCGCCAAGATGCCGGTCGGCAAGACCGAGGTCATTAAATGGAAAAGCACTGATGGCCGCGACATAGAAGGGCTACTTACTTATCCGGTGGGTTATGTGGCCGGTACAAAGGTGCCGCTCATTCTCAACATTCACGGCGGCCCGGCGGGCGTTTTCCAGCAAAGCTATATCGGTGGCCGCGGGTCGTATCCGATCGCCACGTTCGCTTCGCGCGGTTATGCGGTCCTTCGTCCAAACCCGCGAGGGTCGAGCGGTTATGGGACCGAATTTCGCCGTGCAAATACCAAGGATTGGGGCAACGGTGATTACAACGATGTAATGACGGGCGTCGATAAAGTTATCGCGATGGGCGTCGCCGATCCTAACCGCCTCGGCGTTATGGGCTGGAGTTACGGCGGGTATCTGACTTCGACGATCATCACTAAAACAAAACGCTTTAAGGCCGCCTCGGCCGGTGCGCCGGTCACCAATCTGATGAGTTTCAACGGCACCGCCGATATTCCCTCGTTCGTCCCCGATTACTTCGGTGGCCAGGCTTGGGAGAATCCGGAGATCTACGCAAAGCACTCGGCGATGTTCAATATCAAGAACGCTACAACGCCCACGCTGATCCAACACGGCGAGGCCGACGTACGCGTCCCGATCTCGCAAGGCTACGAACTCTACCATGCCTTGAAAGCCCAGGGCGTGCCGACAAGAATGATCGTCCTGCCGCGTATGCCCCACGGCCCGAACGAGCCGAAAATGCAGGTCGCGGCAATGCAGAGCAATCTTGATTGGTTTGACAAGTATTTGAAATGATCGAGATCAGGGAAGCGGTCGACACCGACAAACCGGCCATTTGGCAGATCATAAAAGCAGTCATCGCCGGCGGCGACACGTATGTCTTCGCGCCCGGTACGCCTGAAGACGAGATGATGACGTATTGGTTCTCGCCGGAAAAATACAATTACGTAGCGGAGATCGACGGGGAAGTGGCCGGCATATTCTGGCTGAAAGCCAACCAGCCCGGCCTCGGCGCCCATGTCGGAAATGCAGCCTACATGGTCGCACCCGCTGCGGCCGGCAAAGGGATCGGCAAACAGATGGCGCTCTGGTCGCTTGACGAGGCCCGGCGTCTCGGCTTCACCGCGATGCAGTTCAATTTCGTCGTAGCATCGAACACCGTTGCCGTAAAACTCTGGCAAAGCATCGGCTTCGAAATAATCGGCGAGATCCCGGACGCCTTCAACCACACAACCAACGGCCTCACAAACGCCTACATAATGTATCGAAAATTATGAATCCTAAGCTCCCTCCGTGTTTTAGGAGAGGTGCAGCCGCCCCGGGCGGATGGGGCCGTCCTGCATTCCGAGACAATTTCTTGTTTCGTTTCACACGCGTGCCACTTTTTGTTTCAGATGAAACACGCTGAAACAAGCCGACCTTTCGCGTCGAAGCCAGTAAACATCGGCATCCGGCACGTCACACATTGGTGTTTCTGAGTTCCGAATGCAGAGAATCTTGTTTCATCGTGTTTCATCGACCTGTTTTTCAAAGATCATCCAGGAAGGCGAGTGAGCACGAGTCGATCCCGGGCATAGATACCGTCCGGGAGAATTATCGCCCGAATTTTCTAGTTTGGAAATATCAGATCGCGCGAAATACGCGGGATGGAATGATTTGGATGATTTGCATGATTTGCATGATTTCGATGCCCAGCACAAATCACGCATCTGACCTTGTTTTCATCCGCTTAGGCGGATGGGGTGGTTCTCTTCCTTTTGTTTGCCGTTTAGAGGCGGGCTCACCCGCCATCCGCCGCTAATAAATAAAAGCACTCGGCGTCGGCACGTCGCCGTCCTGGCCGAATTGCTGGACAAGTTGCCCGATAGTCGTGCCGATCATGTACCAGGTTCCGGTTGCGGGGCGGAAGATCGCGACATCGGCTTTGCCGTCGCCGTCGTAATCCGCCGGGATCGGTTTATCACCCGCGACTCCCCAGTTGACACCGTCGAAACCCGCTGTGCTCAGTGCCCTGTACCAACGCCCGTTCGACGATCGCCAGACAGCAAGGTCGGTCTGGCCGTCTCCGTCATAGTCCGCAGGAACAGGAATATCACCCGCCTCGCCCCACGTCTGGACAAAGAACCCGGCTGTCGATTTCCTGATATACCAGTTATTGTTCGATGGACGATAAACTCCGATATCAAATTGTCCGTCATTATCGAAATCTCCGATGACAGGCTTGTCACCCGCAACTCCGAACGAGACATTCGAGAACGAGTTGTCCGACATCCTGCGGTAGAACATTCCGTTCGACTGACGGAACAGCACAAGGTCAGCCTTTCCGTCAGCGTTATGATCAGCCGGAACCGGAAGGTCTCCATCCGCTCCCCAGTTGTAGGTCAGAAACGCTCCATTGCTGGAATTGACAATGAACCAAGTACCGGTCGAAGGCCGGAACACGGCAATATCTGTTTTCCCATCACCGTCGTAATCCGCCGGAGCAAGCATATCGCCAGCCTGACCCCAGGTCATCGCGGTATAACCGGCCGTCGTCCGCAACAAATACCAAAGATCATTCGAAGGCCGCCGCACCGTCCGATCCGCCCGGCCATCTCCGTCGTAGTCGAAAAGCGCAGTAGGCTGCGGCAAATTATCGAGGATCGTGACAACGATCAGGGGATCAAAAATCACGCCGTTTGTCGCAGAGCTCAAATGTACACGAAAACCCTCTTCTCCTTCGAGCACGTCGTCACCGATAATTGTCAACAGTATCGTTTTGGTGGTCTCCAACGGGGCGAACGTTAGAACGCCATTGACAGGTGTAAAATCAAAACCGGCAATGGCCGAGTCCGACTCAGTTAAAAAGGCAACGCTTACGGTTTGAACCGACGGGTTAGAAATGCTGATCTGCAAAGCGGCAGTTGTGGTTACGCCATCCCCCGGTTCAGTTACATTCAGATCAACGCCGGAAATTTGTGGTAAGACGTCATTGTCGAGAATGGTGACCGTTGTTTGACTCGGGGACAATAAATGGACGTCGGATCCAGCCGGATCACTTAAAGCCACGGTAAAAGTTTCAGATGCTGCTTCGTAGAAATTATCGTCAACTAGTGGGATCGTTATTTCCTTTGAGGCTTTCACCTGGTGCAAATGTCAGGGTCCCACTCGTTCCGACAAAATCGCTGCCAGCCGCTGCACTTTCGCCTGACGTGACATAGTTTACCGATGAAGTGCCGGATATATCTCCTGATCGCTTTACTGCTACAGCTACGTAGGGATTGCCTTCGCCGATAGACTGGAGCGTCGTATTGAAATAGAAACCGGTTGGCAGTTCCCCCGCCGCAGAAACCAGAGGGCTTTGGATCAGGTTGATATATCGGTTGATCGAAGAAACGTGCATCCGGACTGCTAATCCATTTTCTCCCCACCGGACAGTGCTGACTGGCGTTCCGGCCCCTGAATACGGAATCGAACCTAACTTCAAAAACGTGTCCATATCGTAGACCGATATTGACCCGGGCGAAGCAATGAAAACCTTCCGCAACGCCGTGTCGACTGCCAACGAGGAACCCGAGGGCTCCGCGAAAGTCCCAAAAAGCGAGTTCGCCTCTGGGTCAGCGACGACGCCCGACGCCGCAAAGATTTTGCCTTCGGCAAATATTATTTCCGAGTTCTGAAAACCGGAAATCAAGTTGCGCACATTAGAGATCCGATTTAGGCCAGTTGCATCGACCGATACGCGGTATAGATCGAATGTGGTGCTCTGGTTGTTGTATCCATACAAAAAGGCCGGATTACTTGAAAACGCGAGTGCTCCGATTGGGGCAACAAAAGAGGGATTCGACTCGCGGACAATGTTCGGGCGCCGTAGGCCATTGTCATAAATTGCTGCCCCTCCGACGCCGGAAGCAACCGCAAGCAAGTTAGGGCTGCCAGGGGCGATTGCAAGGTCCTGGGCACGTTGCCCATTCGGATTGTCCAGAGGGAACTGGGAGCCCGCAGTTTGAGAGGGAAGGTCGAATCGCCGGATCGCATTTGGACCGTCCAGACTAACAAAGATGCTTTGTTCGTCTTCAGAAAGAGCGAGTTTATTCGGTTCGCTTCCGACAGCGACTGACGCGTTTATCAAGCCGGAGCGTGGATCAAGCGTCGTTATTGTATTCCCCATCTCGCCTCCGACCAGTCCGGGAATACTTGCGTAGATCTTAGCGTTCGCAGGACTATGAATAATGTCATTGCTCAACACGGCAACCCGTCTAACAAAGCTTGAAACGGGTGTAGGTAATGGCGTCGGTGTTGGAGTAGGTGTTGGCGTCGCGGTCGGTACAGGCTCATTCGGGTTTACAAGAGTTGATCTAATGAGCAAGATCGGTCCGTTAGAATGGCTGACGGCGAGGCCATTGGTTCCCCAACGCTCCATGTCCGTGGGCAAACCTACGGATGGTAGCGAGAGCGATCCGATCGGCCTGAACGAATTAAGCTCAAATGCAGATAGCTCGCGCGTGCTGGGGTTTAGGAAAAGGATCCTGTTATGCTCCGGCACCAGAATGAATTTATAGTCATCAGAACCCAAACTGTTTAGCGGGAAGGTTCCAACGATATTTGACGTCGCCGGATCTATTACTTCTCCTTTCGAACCAAAGACCAGACCTTCATATAACTTGATCCGGGGTCCGGTATTGAAAGGTATTCGGGTGTCACCGGTCACACCCGCTCGCCGACATTCAGCACTTCCAGGTTGCTGGAATTAGCCGTGATATATACTCCGTAAATTGTCGAACTGTTGACAAACGCAATTGCGGAGCTCTCTCGCGCGTTTGCGGGCGCTGGGCCCCATTGTCATATACGGCAACTCCAGTAAAGCCGTTAGAGACTGTCGACCGCCTCGATATCGCGAGAATCCCCGGTGTGTCCGGCGAAACCGCAAAATCGGCAATCGCTAACGGACCCGCTGAATTATCCAGACCTGCCGCAAATACCGCGCCGGCTTCCTGTGAACCGATACCGAATCTTCGAATTGACCTCGACCCGTCCAGTCCCACATAGAGTGTTTGATCGTCGCTGCTCAGATGCAACTTGTTTGGCTCGCTGCCAATGAAGACAGTGCTTTCCAGTGTTTCGCCGGCAGGATTGATCGTTGCGACGCTGTTCCCGCTGCTGCCCATCGAACTGGGCACACTAACATATAGTTTTTGATTCGCCGCGTCGTATTCAAGAGCGTTGCCAAATATAGGAACCGAGGAAATCCGCGTTTCAAAAAAACGAGGCGTGGGCGTCGCGGTTGGCGGAGGTGTTGGCGTCGGTGTCGGAATAGGTTCGTCGGATGGAATCAGCGTGGTCTGCAGAATGAATAATTGATTCGCTGTCGTGCGAAACGCAAGTCCGTTTCCTCCCCATCGTGTCAGCGAGGCTGCGTCACCGACAACGTTCGGGATCATAAGACTCCCGATCAGGGCGAAGGTATTATTGTCGAAGGCATGCAGGATCCATGTGTTCTGCTGGGAGCTATCGCGAACCAAATAGTACGACCTGCCGACGGTCGTGTCAGGAACGAACGCCGAAGAGTTTACCGATGGAAAAGTTCCGAGAAGGGCCTGGCTCGATGCATCGATGACATAGCCACTAGAACTGAATACGCGACCCCCGCTGAATTTGATCCGAGATCCGGTCGCCAAATTTGAATTGCTCGTAACTGTTGCTCCTGAGGCGTTTACGGATATAGTTCGCAATCCGCTTGAAGAGCCGGTGCCATACAGCGTCGAGCCGGACGATGAAAAGGACAGAAAATCGTTTCCTATCAAGAAGTTTGACGTCGTTTGAGATAATTGGGCACCATCGCTAAAAACCGCTATGCCGGCGCCGGGGGTGCCAAATTGGTCGTAGTTTCGAGCCACAGCGATTACGTTCGGGTTGTCGGGCGAAACGGCCAGATCGCCCGCTTTAAATCTCAAAAGTGGAAACGAAGCGTAACCGGTAGAGAATTGAAGGCCGGGGGTCTGGGTTTGTGTATCGAACTTTCTAATCGCGAATGCTCCGTCGAGTGCGACGTATAAACTTCGGCCATCATTCGCCATTGCCAATTTTTTCGGCTCGCTTCCGACGAAAACGGGCATGCCTAGCTCTCCGGTTCGCGGGTCTACATTTTGAATACTGTTTCCGGAACTGCCTGCAGACCCCGGAATACTGGCGTAGATCTTTTCATCAGCCGTATTGAAAACAATATCATTGACTTGGAGGGGTATTATCCTGAGGCTGTCGGTTTGGCCAAGCGAGTTAACCAACAATCCTTGTTCAGACGGCCCCGCCGAAGAAACAAACGAAGAGGTCCAGAACGCTGCAAGGGCTAGTATTGCGAACGCAAACAGGCAGCAAAACGCGGACAGATGAGTGGGTTTTCTAGTCATGGGAATTGGAAGCTCGAGGATGTACTGAAGAAGCGGGTTAGGGATTCGACACAGGTAATAATACCTGATCGACGAGTGGACTTCAATTAGTTTTGAGCGATTGCTTGACTTGCCGGTCTTATCACACACGGAGAAAGCATCAGTCTTCGCGCCGTTTATCAGCTTTCTTCGTGGGCGCTTCTCGTAATCAGAGCAAGCATAGCAATTAAACAGCAACGGCCCACGGATCACGAACCCGTTCAGGAAATAGCTGTCTGTGCAGAGTTCAAATTATCTTTGGCCAAGCCGCAGATAGTCAATAATGCAAGCTCCCCGGTGTCGGCACGTCGCCGTCCTGCCGAATTGCTGGACAAGCTGTCCTATCGTCGTCCCGATCATGTACCAAGTTCCGGTTGACGACCAAAAGATCGCGACGTGAGCCAGGCCGTTGTAGTTCGGCGAGATGGGCTTGTGGCCCGTTTCGGCTGTTCACACCTCGAAAGCTGCCGTGCATTTTTCTTGCATAGAATTGGAGTTCCTTTCGCTTTTTGAAAACCGCATGCTAGTCTTCAACTTTCGCAATATGAAGGAAGACATACAGCAAACGCGGCTTGATAGTGGGCTTGTTATTTTGACGGACCGGATGGCGGGGGTGCGTTCGGCGACGCTTGGGTTCTTTTTTCGGGTCGGGTCGCGGTATGAGCCGAATGAGCTAAATGGGATATCGCATTTTATCGAGCATACGGTTTTTAAGGGCACGTCGACGGCGGTCGTCGCTTGATATTGCGATCGAGCAGGACCGGCTGGGCGGGAATCTTGACGCTTTTACGACGCACGAAGAGACCGGGTTTGCGATCAAGGTGATCGACGATCAGCTTCCGGCCGCGTTCGATCTGATCGCGGACATGCTTGCGAATCCGCGGTTTGACGAGGCCGATCTTGAAAGCGAGCAGCGGGTGATCATCGAAGAGATGAAGATGACGGAAGACTCGCCAGAAGAGTATCTGGGCGAGATCTTCAGCCGCGAGTTTTTCCCCGGCCATCCGCTTGGGCTGTCTATTGCGGGTACGCCGGAAACGGTAAAGACCTTTGACAGCAAAACGACCCGCTCGTATCACGAACAGGTATTCAACGCCTCGAATCTCGTGATAGCCGCCGCAGGGAATGTGGATCACGCTGCGGTCGTGGAAATGGCGAATCGCGTTTGGAGTTCGAGTTCTAGCTTGCCATCCGCGAAGGAGAGCCGGCTGAAGCCGGGACTCGAAACAGTGCCGCCGAATTACGGGGCTCCGTTGGTTATTGAGCAAAACGAGAATCTCGAACAGGCCCATCTCATTATCGCGGTGCCGTTCATTGGAGCCGCCGATATGAAACGTTATCCGGCCGATCTGCTCGCGAATATAATCGGCGGCGGAACGTCGAGCCGCCTCTGGCAAAAGGTCCGCGAAGATCGCGGGCTGGCATACAGCGTCGGGGCTTCGACGGTGATGTATCAGGACTGCGGTCTGTTTTCGGTCTTTGCCGGAACCTCGCCCGATCAGGTGGGAGAGGTGGTTGATATAACGATGGCAGAACTGAAAGAGGTCGTGCGAAATGGTGTTACGCAGGACGAGCTTGAACTGGTAAAACAGCAAACGCGGGCTTCGATCCTGCTCGGCCTGGAAGATTCAGCCGGTAGGGCCGCCACGCTTGCCCAATCCGAAATGCTCCACGGCCGACAGATACCGGTCGAAGAAACGCTTGCAAACGTCGAAGCTGTGACGGTAGATGACCTTCAGGTTCTTGCGGCAGAATATTTTGTTACGGAAAAGGTCGCATTCGCTGCGCTGGGTGATCTGGCAGATTTGAATATTGCGCGCGGGGCCTTAGCGATCTGATGTAGTTATCGACCTGAGAGGGGAATGATCAGATGAATCTGAAACGCCTTTTCCTTTATCTGTTGATCGGGTCCGTGGCGGTGAGCGCCGTCGTAGGTATAGGCGTAATACTGTTTGGCGACTTTGGAAATCTGGAAGTTCGCATTCTGATGACTACCCTGACGGTGACCGCGACAAGCGTCCTGGGCCTTGCCTGCGGCGCGTACTATGAAACCGGACGCGGACGATTGCTGCCGGTCGCGGGTATCGCGTTGACGATCGCGGCGGCCTTGATGACATTTTTGATCATCTGGGATGCGCTCGACGATTCGAAGATCTTTGTTAAATCGGCTGTGACCATGATGATGCTCGCGGTGTCGACCTCGCACCTGTCGCTTCTCTCTATGGCCCGCCTCGACCGCCGGTTCGCCTGGGCGCGGATCGCGGCATTTACTTTCGTCAGCCTGCTGGTTGCGATCCTGCTGTTCCTGATGTGGTTCGAACCCGCAGGTGAAAGCGATGTCGTTTCCCGCACCATCGGCGTTCTCTCGATCCTCGTCGCGTCGGTCACGGTGATCACGCCGGTGTTTCACAAACTTAGCGCCGGGGAGCAAAAGATCGCCGACATAGATGCCGAGATCGAAGAGTTAAAACGCAGAATCGACGAGCTCGAAAAACAAAAGTCGGAGTTGACGGCTGATCACGAGAACGAATAACTGATCGGATCCTTTAACCCGGCCTGCTCGAACCCCCGCAGCCTCAAAGCGCACGAATCACACGTGCCGCACGCCAGGTCTTCGCTCCGGTAACAGGACCATGAAAGGTGCAGCGGAGCGTTCTAGCTCGATCCCTTTCCTGACAATTTCAGCTTTTGAAAGCTGGATAATAGGCGTACGTATCTTGATATGAGTGTCAGGCTTGGTGCCGGTGTCGATCGTGCATTGGAACGCCTCGTAGAATTCCGGGCGGCAGTCTGGATAGCCGCTCGAATCTTCGGCAACCGCTCCGATGTAGATCGCATTCGCTCCGAGCACTTCGCCCCAACTCACAGCGATCGAAAGCATATTGGCGTTGCGAAAAGGAACGTAGCTCGTCGGGATGTCCTTCGATCCGAGATCCGCCTCGCTGACCGCGATATTCTCGTCGGTCAGCGATGATCCGCCGATCTTTGCCAGATACTCGATAGAAACATCGAGCCGCTTTTCGACGCCGTAGTGATCGGCGATGTCGTTGAATGCTTTACGCTCCCGAGCCTCGGTCCGCTGGCCGTAGGAGATGTGGAGAAATGCCAATTCGTGATGTGTCGCCCGCGCTAAAGCCGCAGTAACGCAACTGTCCATTCCGCCTGACACCAGACAAACTGCCGTGGAATGTGGTCCGTTTACCATGATTTCGCCCCGATCCTTTCTTAAGCGGACTCCTTCGTGCGCTCTAAAGTTCCCGAAATATCGAACGACGTTCGCCTTATTACGTATAATACAGTAACGAGGTAGAAAAATGTTTTGTCCTAATTGTGCTGCGGATAATCGCAGCGAGCAAAATTATTGCCGGTCTTGCGGGCTAAAATTGGACTCAATAGCCAAGAGTGTCGCCGAGCAGTTTCCATCTGCTGAATATGCTGCGCTTCAACGGCGGAAAGAACTTTTCAAGAAAATGAGCCTCGGGTCGCTAGCCGGTACAGCGGTGGTAGGTCTCGGCATAGTCCTTTCAATAGTGGGATATTACAAGCTCCTGTTGTTTGGGCCTGAAGTTCTTTTCTGGTCCGCGTTCGGTGCGTTTGCCTTATTTGCTCTGCTGTCGGTTTTCTTTTTTGCCTTTCCAAAACTTTCAACGCAATTCGAAAATGTAAGATCACACCCCGCGCCGCCCGATGATGGCGGCGGGGCCCAGACCGGTAAACTCATTGAGGAAAGGCCGTTCGAACCTGTCGGAAGTGTAACGGAACACTCGACCGAGCTATTACACGCAGCCAGGGAATCCAGAAAATCGTAGCCCTATACGCCTCTTGCGTCCGCTCCCCATATGAATTTGTGAAGCTGTAAGTTGAAACGAACTCTCAGGCCGCTCGCGGCGATCAGCTTCTGCGACCTCCGCAAGATTCTCTATGCCGTGAACCGGTGAGATCAAAACTTCCTTAGTTCTGCTAACAAGGTCATATTTCTCGATCGTTTCCTTAGCAAATTCCCAATCTGCCATGTCGGCGATCACGAATTTGACCTCGTCTTTGTCAGGGCGAAGCATTCAAGATTCGGCCAATGATTGCGTTCCGCTTCGCCCGACGCCGGGCATTTTACATCGAGGATTATCTTTGCACGTTCATCGACTGCTTCGGTGGATACATAGCCTCCGGTCTCGATCAGCACTTCGTAACCTTTGTCGCAAAGCTCGGTAATAAATGGGAAAACGCTTTTCTGGGCGAGCGGTTCGCCGCCGGTAACTTCGACCAAATTGCAGCCAAAATTCGTCCAACTTCGCAAACACATCGTCAAATGTAAGCCGCTCTCCGCCCGTAAACGTATACTCCGAATCGCACCAGACGCAACGCATCGGACAGCCCGTCAGCCGCACGAACGAACACGGCCGCCCGGCGTGGGAAGACTCGCCCTGGATCGAGAGAAATATTTCGGTAATGCGCAGATCCATCTTAGATTCGAACAGGATACACAAGATTGTCAGGATAATTGTTTCTTCCGCATCCTGTCTATCCTGTTCATCTTGTTTGAATTCGTGTGATTTAGAACAAACCGAACCAACGATAGTAATTCAAAACCTCGCCGAAGCCGAACGAAGCAAGATTCGCGACAACGATAGCGGCCAAACATCGAAACCAGCCGGATGTTTCCAGCAATCCCTTACCGCGAAAAGCCAGCCAAAAGATAACGCATTCCCCAACCGGAGCAAAAGTTTCCGCGACCGCGAGATACTGCCATCTCGGCTGACCAAAGAAGATCGTCGGCAGCACAAGTACGACGATCGGATATGTGCATGCAGTTAGCCAGATACCGCAAAGGAGCTTTTGTCTGAGGATATTCTCGGCGATAAGCCAACTAGAAGGATCGGCGTTTCGATCAGAATCGTCAGCAAATAGCCGAACGGCAGAAAGTACCACAACTCGCCCATCGGCAGGTTTTGTGTCTGAACGAAATCTACTTCGTCAAAAAGGAACATAAAAATCACAGCATCTTGATCAGAAACGGAAACTCCGCCATTACGTGCCCGATGGCAAATGCGAAATAGATATCGCGAGTCGTCGTGTAATCAAACGCAAATCCCGCCCACAGTGCGACCACAACCACAACACTAAAGATCAGGAACGCCGCGAAGATCTTTGGTATGCCGTTCGCGTTCGCAAACAGCGGTATGTCTTTAAGCTTCCATGGGATCGCACGTTTATCGACCAGCGGTATCAGAAGTATCCAAACGAAGTAATGGATCGTTTCGAGAAATACGTGTGTCGCAACGAGTAAATGGCTGGAAATTGCCGGCAGAATCTCGCTTCCGGAATGTTGTCCGATCCGCCAGAAGAGATTGGTTTCTTCGGAGAGGTTCGGGCGGCCCGCAAGCGATGCCCACATAACGATGAGAAAAATCGGGATGGACAGAAGGCAATAATGATATGCACGAAGCCATTCGGGTTTTGTCCGGCGGATCTGGCGTTCGAGAAACCACATCGCGATAAACGGATGCAGGTAAACCAACCCCAGGCTCCAAAATTGCGGCACCATCCACGCTAAAGCAGCGAGAAAAAATACAACCGGAAACGCCCAACCCCAATCGCTTTTCGGCCGCTGTTTTCCGCGAAGATAGAACAGTCCGCCAACCCAAAATATGAACGCCGTGTTCCAGACCGCCGCAAAGATCGCCCAGCTTTCCTGGCTCCACAGCCAATTGCCGCTTGCAAAATAGAGCGTTAGATACGCGGCCGTCAATACAACAACGCCGCCGATGCCAAACGAATAGTACAGCCGCGACCGGCCCCACCGAACCGGCATTCGAGCGGCGAAATAGCGGAACTCCATCAAATTATGGACACCCGCAAACAGAAAGATCGTGGCAATAGAAAGCTCGAGCGGAAACATTCCAATGACGGCCGCACCCACGGCGCAAAAGGCCGTGAACGCAATCACGAACGTGTGAGCGCTTGTTATCTCAAATTTTGCCCGCCGAATTTCCTGCATTAAGAAGGTTAATTTACTCTTCGCCTGCCGGTTTAGCTTCCTTGGGATTCGGCACGATCAGCGTGACGACATTCTCGTCCGTCGAAGTCTCCAATTTGATCTTGCCCGAACCAAACCCGTAGATATGCACGGCTTGCGTAAACATCTTTCCGGTGATCGATCTTGCTTCCGGAGGCGGGCCCGCGTTTGCGAATGCGATTGTCGCGAATGCACCGGTTGCGAATACGAACATCGCGCCGGCCGCGGCTTTACCGCTCTTTGTCGAAAGCCAGCCGGAACGCGTAAACCATATGCCGCCAAAGACAAACGCGAGGCTTAGAAATACACCGCTTACGATCGTCTGCATACGTGTGAAACTGCCGCCGGTCATCGCGGCCGCTGCCGTATCGCCGCCATCGTCAAGCCGTTCGAGTTCCGCACGGAGCTGTTTTATCTGGCTTGCGGGAATGATCAACCGGGCTTCGGTCGCATTGCGGTCAAGCTTAATAGACAGCGTCGTGTCGATCTTTTTGGCCGATTTGGGCTTCTCGGGCCTGGCGATGTCGGCAAACGCCGCCGCGGAAAACACCATCGTCATTACTATCATCGTCATCAGAGTTTTCATCGGTTTTCTCCTTTTTGGCACTGCTAAATTTCGGGCATTATATCAGCAATTGTATGAGTATGAACGAAACTGTTCTTGCAAATTGCAGGCTTCGTGAGATCGCGGTGTGAGGATGCAAGACTCGCTCGTTCATTTTGCGGCATTGAGGCTTTGCGTTAAACTCTCTGCATATGCGAGCACAACTAAAGAAATTCATCGAATCGATCGGCCCGGATTCGATCGCGATCATCCCGGCGGCACACGAAGCGACACGCAGCTACGACACCGAGTACAAATTCCGGCAGGATTCGGACTTTGCGTACCTTACGGGATTCCCCGAGCCGGACGCGATCGCCGTCATCGACCCGTCGAGCAAAAAGCCGTATACGCTTTACGTCCGCCCGCGCGATCCTGAAATGGAGACATGGTTCGGCCGGCGCGAAGGTGTGGATGGTGCGGTCAAGAATCACAAGGCCGACCGGGCATTTCCGATCGACAAGTTCGCGGCCGATCTCGGTAAACTGCTTGATGGCCACGACAAGCTCTATTACCGTTTTGGCGTAGATGAAAAGCTCGATCTGCAGATCCTTCAATACCTTTCGGCACAGCGTCAGCGGCGTCTTGAAATCGCCCTATCCGCCGCACACGATCGTCGATCCGACGATCCTGATCCACGAGATGCGGCTGCATAAGACGCCCGACGAGGTCGGGTTTATGCAGAAGGCGGCGACCATCTCATGCGAGGCCCATATTCTCGCGATGCAGAAAACAAAGCCGGGCATGAACGAATTTCAGGTCGAGTCGCTGATCGAGGCGTATATGCGGGACAACGGCGCGAGCGGCGTAGCCTATAACTCGATCATCGGCGGCGGCGAGAACGCGACGATCCTGCATTACGTCGAGAACAATCGGCCGCTCAAAGACGGCGACCTGATCCTTATCGACGCCGGTGCCGAATACAACGGATATGCGGCAGACATCACCCGCACATTTCCGGTCAACGGCAAGTATTCAAAAGCCCAGCGTGAGGTTTACGATGTTGTGCTCGATGTCCAACTGCAATGCGTCGAGGCGACCAAAACCGGCAACACGGTGATGAAGCGGCAGGAGCTTTCGATCGAACTGCTTACAGAAGGAATGAAAAAACTCGGGCTGCTGAAAGGTAAGACGAAAGACCTGATCAAGAAAAAGTCGTACATGAAATATTACATGCACGGCGTCGGGCATTACCTCGGCATGGACGTTCACGACGCCGGCCGCTATTTCACCGACCAGACCGCCAAGAATTCCCGCCCGTTCGCTCCGGGAATGGTGCTGACGGTCGAGCCCGGCCTATACATTCCGCCCGACGACAAAACGGCCCCGTCCAAATATCGCGGCATCGGCGTCCGCATCGAGGACGACGTTCTTGTCACGAAGGAAGGCAACCGCAACCTGACCGCAGAAGGTGCCCAAAGACCCCGATGAGATAGAAGCGGTGATGCAGAAAGGCGCTGCGGCAAATAGGACTACAATACAAAAACGAAACGGCTGCTCCGTTGCTGGAACAGCCGATTTTTTTTGCTTATCTAATTCGATCCATTAGTCGGCGATTTTGCGGGTGAATTCTCGTTTTGCTGTAGTTGCTCTTTGAAAAGATTGAGCAGAAGCAGCGTTCCGATGCCACCGTCACCGCCGCCGCCGTTTCCGCCGGACGCAAGAATGTCGGGTGTGATACGCACGTTCTTTTCGCCGATCACCTTTAGCGTTTCGATAATTGCGATGTTGTTTCCGCCGAGCGCCTTGACCTGTTCGTTGTAGGCCACGCCCTGGGCTTCACCAATCAGACGCATTTTTTCTGCCTCGGCCTTACCGGTTTCGCTGATGTAATAGGCCTCGCCTTCGGCTTCCTTCTTGCGTTGTTCCGAACGCTTGCCGGCGATGTCCACGCCGACGGTTGCTTCCATCAGGCTCTTCTGATTGTCGGCCTGCGAACTCGTGCGTTCAAGTTCGATACGCTTCACCTCGGCCTCACGCTGGGCGTTGTACATATTCTGCCGCTGTTCGGCGAGTATCTTCTCGGTCTGCGTTTTCATCAGTTCTTCGGGCAGATGAATGTGGCAGATGAGCACGTTTACGACATCGACGTGATATTTGAGCAGATGCATCCGAACGCGGGCTTCGGCCCGTTCCTGTTCTTCGTGACGGTTTTGCAGATACGCCATCGCCGAACTTTCTGACGCCTGATTTCGAAAGATCGAATCGATCAGCGGGTGCATCACATTCTGGATCAGACGCGTCACGTCGCCGATCTTCGCGACCATAAACGGTGCGTCCTCTGGCTTTACGCGAAATACGACACGAACTTCGAGCTGCATCGTAAAACCGTCCTTCGAGATGACCTCGAACGGGTTGAAAGTGTTTGCGATCTCGCCAGCGGTCCATTCGACGGTCTGGTTCGTGGTCGGAATAACGATCGGCGAAACGGCCAGTGTGTTGACGTAATAACGTCCGGGCCCAACGACCGATTCCTGGATACCGCGATAGCCTTCGGGCACAACGTATGCTTCATGGGCGCCGCTGTCGAGTCGTTTGTCAGCCGGATCGCCCGATAAAAGCTCGGCCTTGATATCGTCGAGCGTAGCCTTTTCGCCATCACGTCGTCCAGCTTTTCAGCAGCGATCCTCATCTGCTGTTCCTCTTCCTGTTCGAGACGTTCGCGGATCTTTCGCGGCCATCGCCTGCCTTATTTCCTCCGACAGGGTCTTTGCCAACGTTGGAAACTATGACGGCGACTTCGCCCGGGCTGACTTCTTTTGCGGATTCCAGAATCACCTTGAACAACAGCGGATTAACGTAGTAGGTTCCCGGCAGCAGAATATCTTTCTGCGGGCCGCGCTGGCCGCCGGCGGTGATAAACGTGTTCGAGTCCTGAAAATTGTCATGTCCCGGTAACCGGCATCGCGACATAATCGCGGGGGTCGAGCGGCGCGCCATCGAGTGCCTCGACGAGGCCGATCTGATTTTCAGTGATCATCGTCGCCTCAAAGAACCGCACATTGAAAAGCCCGGCCTGAACACTGGCGTCATCCGACGAGATCGATTGCGGTGTGGATACGGTATGTTCCCGGCGTCAAGTATCTCGACCTGCGGGCCCTTCTGGCCGCCGTTATAGATGAACGCCTCGGCGTCCTGAAAGTTCTTGTGCTCCTCTGATCGCCTTACCGTGAAGCCGTCCCTGATCGAGCCGTTCGCCGTCCGCCGCGGTGATCAGTTCCGATCTTTCCGGGCGGAATAACGGTTGTCTGGGCTATGGAAACACGAAACAGGTACGGGTGGATGGCCCATTTTCCGGGCGGCAGAGTGCGAAGCTGGATGCCCTTAACGCCGCCCTGTTTGATAAACGCGATCGGGTCCTGAAAGTTGTTGTGAGCATTCTGAGCACGGTCGGGGGCAAAGATGCTGCCCATCGGCATCGGTTCGCCGTCGATCGCTTCGATCACGCCAAGCTCATCAGCACCGATCTCGACCAGCGGCACCTTTTGCACGACGCGTTCGACCGGATACATTACAAAATGAAGTCCCGGCTTCAAAACATCGGCCTGTAAACCGACTTCGCCGTCGGTGGCGACGACGCGTCCCTGCGGCATTCGGCGTCCGAAATAGCGGCGTTCCTTTATGCCGACCTCCTTGGCGCCGATATTGACCAGAAAACGCGTGACGATGTACCAGACAAGGCCGAGTGCGACCAGCGTAATGACGCCAAACACGATCAAAGTAGTGGTGTTGTCCATTTATTTACTCAACTTGCAGGTCTTATCCGTTTGAATCCCGGCGTAAACCTGCGGTTTCCTCCTTAATCCGGAAACTAACGCCGGGTGTCCGTTCGTGCGTAGGAAGCAGCCAGAAATGGCTGTCCAACAAATGTGCCAGATCGTCGGACGACAGGTCGGATAGTTTCCCGGCCCGCCAAACATCGAGGACGCTCATGGCAGTTTCCAAATAAGCTTCGGCGCTTTCCGGTTTGCGAAGCGCGGTACAGCAACTCGATAGTTGCGGCCTTGTTTGGAGATTCGCGCCAAGTTTGGCGAATTTTCTCAAAATTTACAAGCTTCTCTCTGGGCTACTTGCTCTATTTCCTCACTTTGCCGTGCCGCAAGCCGGGCCTTTTCTTCGGCTTCAGCCTCGCGCAGGTCTTCGTCGGTCGGCGCAAAAAGAGGCCGGTAATTCTCGGCGGCGAGAATGTTGGGCTGGCGTTCTTCAAGAAGCTTTGGACTGACGAGACGTTTTACAAGGAATGCAAGCGATAGGCCCGCAAGCAAAAGTAGGAACGTTGTAAAAATGAGGAGCATTTTAGCTCAAGCAACAAGCCGTCACTGAGATCAGATATGTTTGTTGCCCTCGATTATATGATACGAAGGGGCGGGACGGAAGTTCTGAAAATCGTGGCCAGTATTTCACGAACTATTGGCCCGCGAATTACGCGAATATGAGCGAATAAGAAATCTTCCATTCGCCTTGATTCGCGTAATTCGCGGGCAAATTCTTACGCACGCATTAGTTTGAGATCGCGTTGAACAGCAAAGGAAATGTCGCCAGCGACTGCCCGCGGTACTGGGGGCGGAAGCCGAAGAGGACGATCTTTCCTTTGCCGATGGTGAATTCCACGAGAGCCGCTTTACCGGCGATCTTTTCGGCGCCGAGGGCCCAGCCGGAAAGGAGGACCTTTTTCGGGTCGGACGGGTAGCGAGCGATGACGCGAACACCCGACACGGGTACGCCGGTTCCGTCGCCAAGTAGATCTCGGACATTCCACTTGGCGATGCGGGTGACGGTGAATCGCTCCAGGCCAGCCATAGAACTCGAAGGCGGGGGATTGTTCGAACCAGGCGATGGATTCTTTTGGCATGCCTTTGGCTATTGGGTGCGTGGTGTCGAGTTCGGTTCGGAGGATCGAGCCGGGGATGTAGAAATCCTTGCGGGCGAGGCCGGCGGTGACGTCTTTTACGGGGAGCTTGAACTGTTCGATGGCGAAGTTGGATGCGCGGTTCAGGAACACAAGCGTGCCGCCCGCTTCGACGAATTTCCGCAGGTTCTCGACGCCCTCCTTGCCGACGCCGCCCGTGTATTCATCCGGCATCGAGCCTTTCGCGTAGCCGTTGAGGATCTGGTTGGGCGATTGGTCGGGGAAGATGATCGTCTTCGATGCCGGAATGAGTTCGCGCGAGCCTCAGCATTCGTCAGATTGCGTATGCATTAAACTTCCGACAGTCGTTTTCATAGTCTTTCGACGTCGTCGTGCTGATTCATACACAGGATAGCCACCGAGTCCAACCCTCATCCATCGCCGGATTGTGAGACTTATAAACTAAGACGGAATCGGATTGTTAAGATCGACAGCCTGCCATGACTCATTTGGACCACTGAGGCTGTCCCATAGCTGTTTGTGGCCACTTAGTTACTGCTCGTCGATCTTCAAACCGGTCGAAGTAGGGAAAGGGTATGAGCGGTCACGTCATAAGGAGCGATTGGATTGCCTTTTTCATCGAGTAAGTCCGGATATTCTTGGCGTTCAAAAAGTGCTTTGGCGAAGCCAGCCATATGGTTGTCGAGCCGGACGAGTAGTATCCAGTCGCAAATCTCCATTGCCATCTCGTTCAACTTTCTGCTCGTACTCGACGTCCAGCCCGCCGCTAAGATATCTCAAGCCGAGTCCTTCGCTCTATACGAGGTGACGTAGGCGACGGTCTCACCGCTTTTTCTCGGCCTTACCGCTTCTTTCCCGATCTCATAAAACCTCGACAGCCACCTCTCGCGATTGTCGGCCGCGTGATTCATCAAGCGAAGGCAGCGGTGGTCATGTAGTCGGTGATGTTGGAGAGTTTCCATTCGCCGCCTTTCCAGAGGGGGCCGAAGTTGTGGGATTCTTTTTTGGGGTCGTAGCCGTCGTCGGATGCGGCGCGGAGGTTTTCGAATTTTACAGTGATCGGCGTGTTGCGAGCCGGGCCGACGCAGTTTCGCTCAGGATTCGGACGCCGCCGTGGTAGTGGGAATAGGCGCGGGCCGGGGTCCAGGCGTCGTAGGTGGAGTTGGTGGTTATGCCCTGGAAGCCTTTGTCGCGGAGGGTTTTGGCCATGTAATTGCCGAGCTCGGTGTAGCCTTCGACGATCTGTTTGGGCACGTTGGGCTCGACGGGCTGCATGTACGGCGGGAGGAAAAGCCGCGAGCCGTTCTGGCCCTGCTGGTGGATGTCGTGGACGATCTGCGGGTGCCAGACGTTGTGGATCTTATCGACCGTTAGCTGCGTTTCGACCTGCGTGAAGGCGTACCAGTCGCGGTTGTTGTCGTGGCCGACGTACTTGTGATAAAGCTCGGGCGGCTCGGTGCCTTCGTATGGCGTGCCGAGGGTTTTTTCGTACCAGTTGTTGACGATGTCGACACCGTCGGGGTTGAGACTGGGGACGAGGAGGACGATCGTGTTGTCGAGGATCTTCTTTATCTCGGGGTCGTTGCTGCTGGCAAGTCGGTGCGCGATCAGCATGCTCGAAAGGTAGCCGCCGACCTCGGTTGAGTGGATGCCGCAGGTGATGAGGACGATCGTTTTGCCTTCTTTAATGAGCTGCCTTTGCCGCCGCATCGCTGCTCTTTATCAAACGCGGATCGGCGAGCTTGCGTTGATCTGCTCGTATTTCTTTATCGTTTTGAGATTTGCCGGACTTGAGATCGTGGCAAAAACGAACGGTGCTCCCATCGTGGTCTTGCCGATCTCCTGGAAGTTCACGCGGTCGCTGGCGGCGTCGAGCTTTTTGAAGTAATCGACCACCTGCGCCCAGCTTGCGAGCTTTCGATCATCGCCGGGTGTGAAGCCGAGGGTGTCTTTCGGTGCAGGGACGGTCTGGGCCAGGGCCGGGAGCGAGAAGAGAAGAAATATCACGCAAAGACGCAAAGGACGCAATGGAAGGCAAAAGTTTATTTTCATGGTGTGAAAAGTGTAGACGATTTTCGATAGAGGCGGAAACACGACCGGTAGGGACCGGGCTCCTCGAACGCGACCGCAGAGGCACACTCCCTACCGGTCGTGTTTCCGCCTTTGGTTTTGCGGCTAACTTTTGCCGCATTTGTGCATCTCAAATTATTGAGGCTTGCGTGTTTAGCGGATAAAATGTAAATTAACGCAGGTTTCAATACTTTCCCCAATATCAAGCATTTTGCCGGCTAAAGCCGGTACTCCAAACCCGACCCAGGAGGCTTTTCGGATGAAGAATCCATTTCTCGAGAATTTCCGCCCGTACATTCCGGCCAGCGTTACGAATCTGCGCGAACTGACGGTTTTTCCGCTTATTGTCGGAACGTTACTCGGCATTATCTTTGGAGCGTCGTCGTTGTATTTGGTTTTGAAGACAGGGCTTACGGTTTCGGCGTCGATCCCTGTGGCGGTCATCGCGATCACGCTTTTTCGCCTGTTGTCCAAGGCCGGGATGCGTGACGCGACGATCCTGGAAGCGAACGTGATGCAGACTGCCGGATCGGCTGGCGAATCGATCGCGTTTGGCGTCGGCGTAACGATGCCGGCGATCCTGATCCTCGGGTTTGACCTCGATATCTGGCGGGTGACGCTGGTTGCGATCCTTGGCGGTTTGCTCGGTATCCTGATGATGATCCCGCTGCGGCGTGCGCTTATTAAAGACCAGCACGGCATCCTTAAATATCCCGAAGGAACGGCATGCGCGCAGGTGCTGATCGCAGGAGCTTCAAAGGAATCTCGCGAGGCTGCCCACGTGGCTGGCGGCGATATTTCGTCGGACGCGGAGGTTCTGCATCGCGGCAAAATAATCGCCGCAGGCTTCGGGCTGGGATTCTTGTATAAGTCGGTAATGGACGTTTTCAGCGCGTGGAACCCGGAACCGGGCAAGGACTTGCCGGACAATGTCCTGAAAGGCGGCTCGATCCATCTGGAAAACAATCCGGCCCTGCTCGGCGTCGGTTACATCATTGGGCCATATATTTCGGCGATCATGTTCGGCGGCGGCATTTTGTCGTATCTGATCCTGATCCCGATGATCAAGTTTTTTGGCGAAGGGTTGACCAGCCCGCTCGCACCGGCTGTAGGCAAGAACATTGCCGACATGTCGCCCGGCAACATACGCGGCGAATATATCCTTTATATCGGAGCCGGTGCCGTGACCGCCGCGGGAATAATCTCGCTTTTTCGCTCGCTGCCGACGATCTGGAGCGGTTTGAAATCGGGATTAGCCGATCTGCGCGGATCTTCGTCGGCGGAAACGAACGTGCCGCGAACCGATCAGGACATGTCGATGAAGTACGTAATCATCGGCGCCATCGTTTTGCTGGCTGCGATCATGCTGTCGCCATCGCTTGGGTTGTTTTTGTTTGACAATCCGATAGTTTCGATCCTCGGGTCGGTATTGATCCTCATTCTTGGCTTCCTATTTGTTACGGTGTCGTCGCGGCTGACGGGCGAGGTTGGTTCGTCGTCAAATCCGATATCTGGAATGACCGTCGCGACGCTTTTGTTCACATGTCTTGTGTTTCTGGCACTAGGATGGACGGCATCCGATCCGTATTTTGTAACGGCGCTTTCGATCGGCGGCATCGTGTGCATCGCTGCGTCGAATGGCGGAACAACATCGCAGGATCTCAAAACCGGATTCTGGGTCGGCAGCACGCCCAGGAAACAGCAGATCGCCATACTTATCGGGGCATTTGCTTCGGCACTCGTGCTCGGGCCCGCTGCTCCTTTATTTAAACACCAGCAGCACTTATTACCAGAAAGTCGAGGCGACAGACATTTCCGGCGGGATTTGCCGTGACCGAAGACAAGCTGTTTCGCGAGGGCGGCAAGCTCAAGAGCGAGAGCGTTCACGTCGGCGATTTTGCGTCGGACACGACCCCATATCACGTTTGGCAAAATACCGATCCGAAAGCCGGGCAAATCGGAAAATATCTCGTTAATACTCAGGGCCAGCCGGTTTACCTGGTTGATCCGGCCATAAACGGCGTTATCAAGGAAGACTCGCACGGCAATAAACTGACCCGATATGACGCTCCTAAGGCGACGCTGATGAGCTATATCATCAAGGGCGTGTTGGGGCAGGACCTTCCGTGGGGGCTTGTGCTTTTGGGGGCAATGATCGCGATTATGCTCGAACTTGTCGGCGTGCCTTCGCTGGCGTTTGCCGTCGGGTTGTATCTGCCGATCGCCACGAGTGCTCCGATATTCGTCGGCGGCGTCGTGCGCAAGATAGTGGACGTTTACTTGAAGAAGAAGCTTGCATCGCAAAACCTGACCGAGGATGAAATAGTCGCCGAAACCGACAAATCGCACGGCGTGTTGATGGCGTCGGGCTATATTGCCGGCGGCGCGATCGCGGGTATCTTGATAGCTATTTTTGCGGTCTATAAGTTATCAATATCCGGTTCGGTTTGGTTAAGCGACTTCCTGGATGCAGGAATGGATTTCTCTAAGGCCACAGAGGGTGAGGGGATCGTAACCATTTTTGCCGCCTGGGCAAAGAACCATAATCCGTTCTTTGCCGGCGACCAGGCGTGGTGGCTGGGCCTTCTACCGTTTATCGTTCTCTCTGTGATCTTGTATCTGGTTGGACGCGAAAAACTAATGAAGGGTGGGGGAGATGCTGGCGCTGCGCCGTCGGCCCCTGAGGTCAGGGAAGGCGATCTGTAGGCAGGAGCAAAATCTGTTTTACCTTTTGTCGGGGACACGCTATAATACGGATAGCGTGTCCTTTTTTTCTTCCGGCACGCTTTCTCAACTGGAAAACCACACGCATCGGCAATTGAATTTTCGGAGAATGTTTTCATGCGGCACACGTATTTGAAGTCGGCATTTCTTGTTTGTTTTGCACTAATTTTATCGACATTTTTTACCGGCTGCTCGGTCGCCGCTCCGAAGACCGAGGCGGAAACGGTGGTCATAAACCCGGAGCCGGCGGCACCCAAAGGAGCGACGATCAAGATCGAGCCTAATTCGCCTGCCGATACGGTCCGCGTGTTTTACAAGAAATTCCGCGAGAAGAAATTTCGTGAGGCAATTTTCCTGACAAATCTGCGGCCCGCCATCGAAGGGCTGACGGATTCGGAGCTGAAGGAATTTCAGGTGGATTTCGAAGCGGTTGCGAAGAATGTTCCGGCCGAGGTCGAGATCAACGGCGAGATAACATCGGGTGAAATTGCGACCGTGACGGCAAAATTGCCGGGCGAAGATCTTGATAAATTCGAGATCCAGGAACTCCGGCTGCGTCGCGAAAATGGCGTTTGGGTGATCCTGACGGTTGACGAAACGGCCGAAAAGCAGATCAAACAGGAAGGCAAGAACTACTTCTACGCACTGCGGATCGTCACCCATCACGACGAGGCAAAGGCGATGTTGGATAGGATTTCAAAGGCCCAAATGGCGTTTTCCGTGCAGAGCCAGGGCAGGTTCGGCGAGATATCAGAGTTGATCCAAGCCGGCTTTTTGCCGAGCGATGTTCTGACGTCTGAATCGACGGGTTATGTATACGCTGTCACGTTGAACGAGGCTAAGACCAATTACACCGCCACCGCGACGCCGGCTGAATATGGCAAGAGCGGAAAGCTGTCGTTTTTTGTGCGTCTGAACGACGCCAAGTCGCCCCTACTGAGCGCCAAGGACACGGGCGGAAAACCGCTTCAGAAATAATGGAAATAGCGCGCGAATAAGCGTATTATTATTTACAGGCTGAGGTTCCCCCCAATCCGGCCAGACCCGTAGTAGTACTTTCCTAAAAAAATAAGAAATGTTACGAGAGCTGGTTTCCAGATTTAGCAGCACTATCGCCGAACGACGGGCATCTGTTCGAAAAAAATACAACGTTCCCGTAAAAGTTTTCTTTGCACCCGACAAAGACGGAGTGAAACAGGTCCGTTCGTGGGACGATGCATTCCTGTCGGGCGAAACCGCCGACGTCAGCGCAACCGGGATCGGATTTGTCGTCTCGGCAATAAGGATCCGAGATCGATACCTTGTCGGCCAGGAACGCACGCTGAACATCGAACTGGACCTTTCCGGGACCAAGGTCAGAATGCAGGTTCGCGGGCGGCGGTACGAAAAGATCGGCATTCACCTTTCCGTAGAAAAATATCTGGTTGGCGCTGAGATAATCGCCGTTGACGAAGCTGATAAAAGCGCTTACGAGCATTTTCTTGCTCACGGGCATAAATCGTCCGGTAAGCTTGCCGCAGTACTTGAACTGGGCGCGGAATAGAGATTTTCATAATAGGCGTTACGAGCGTGAGGTTAATACTCGCTCTTTTTTGTTTTTGCGCGGGTTTTGTGTCTTAATTTTTGTAATGAAAGAAAAAGTCGGGGTGGGAATTATCGGGACGGGTTTTGCACGAAAGGTGCAGATACCTGCATTCGTTGCATGTGAAAATGCTGAGGTCGTTTCGGTTTCGAGCGGCAGCCTCGAAAATGCCCGTGCAACGGCGGAAGAGTTTGGCATCCAGCATTTTACAGATGACTGGCGAGAGACTGTTTCGCGTGACGATGTCGATCTGGTTTGTGTCACAACGCCGCCGAACCTGCACAAGGAAATGACCCTGTTCGCCCTTGAGCACGGCAAACACGTTCTTTGCGAAAAGCCGATGGCGATGAGTGTCGCCGAGGCCGAAGAGATGGTTGCCGCGGCAAATAAGGCCGGTGTTTTGGCATTGATCGATTTTGAACTGCGGTTTCAGCCCGGACGGCAGAAAGCTTATGCGATGATCCGTAACGGGGAGATCGGTAAGATCAGGCATGCGAAATGGAACTTCCGGGCACCGCACAGGGGCGATCCGAATTTGCCGTGGAATTGGTGGTCGGACATCGAGCATGGCGGCGGTGCTTTGGGCGCGATAAATTCGCACATTATCGATTCGTTTAACTGGTTTCTTGGTGCCGACGTCTCGAGCGTGTTTTGCCAGTTACAGACTCACGTCAAGCGGCGGCCGCTTGCCGACGGCGGCTATTCGCGACGTAACGACCGACGACGAAGCGAATATGCTGCTGAGATTTGCGGACGGCGAATTGACCGAAGACGCGACCGGGCTCGTCTCGGTGTCGATGGTCGAACAGCCGGAGTACGTAAGCCGGACCGAGTTGTTCGGTACGGACGGAGCCATCAGGATCGATCACCGCGGCGACCTGTTTATCGCAAGAAACGGTGAAGCGGATTGGACGCCGATCGAGGTCGATCTTGGCCAGGCCGTTTCCACATATCCCGACACCGGTTTTCCACGCGGGTTTATGGAATTTGCGCCGAGGATCAGTCGAAGCGATCCGGGAAGGAAGAACCGAGATCGAATTCGCCGCGACGTTTGAGGATGGATTGAAAGTTCAGCGGGTGCAGGACGCGGCGAGGGAATCGAATGCGACTGGCCAAGTCATTCTGCAAGATCGTCGAAAGAGAAAGACGTAAGAGGTTGACACAGCCCTCATTTACTTGTCTTGTCCATCTGGGGACGCGACTCCCTATTTCATGAATTTATCAAGAGAATCGGCCACGCAAGATGCTGTGTAATTTTGCGCGAAAGCGGCTGAAGCGAACAAAAAAACGGCGAAAACGGCAAGAAGCTTTTCATTTTGATTCCTCGGATCAGTAAGCTGTTACGCGCACATTTAAATCACCCAACTCAACCCCTTAGGAAGTATGGTCGTGGACTATCCGCCAGCCTTCTTTGAATTTGCGAAAGATAAGCGTGAATTTGCCGTGTGGATTGTCCTTGTCAGCGGGCGAGTGCCCAGCTTCCCAAAACCACGGCGGCGTCTTTTGATAGGACCGTGATCTCAAGATCGGAGAAGGTCAAAGTGCCCATTTTCGCCCGGGAATCATAACTTTTCTTGTAGCGGTCAAGTGTTGGCTGCCAGCCGCGGGTGACGCCGTCGCTGGAAGCAAAAACGAGCTTATCGGAGTTCCAATAGCCCTTCATAAAGGCGTCGATGTTGCCTTTATTCCAGTCGACGGCCTGCTCGGTCATTACGGAGCGGATGTCGTCAGCGATCTTTGCTTTTTGAACGTCGGACTGGGCTGGAGAAACTATCGCAAAGGACAAAACCAGAAACAATAAGCCGATAATTTTCATGATGGTCGATTATACATAAAAATGCGGAAACTCGTGCCGCAGCAAGGTGTTTCTCGTAACTGATAGACACACTCCCAACCGCTCGTGTTTCCGCTTGGTTTCTCTAACGGTTTCTACTTATTGGCCTCGGCGTCGGCCTTTTGCTTATCGGTCAATGCAATGCCCATTTTCTCAAGCGTCACCTGATTGAGCGTGCCGGTAACCTTCAGGCCGTTCGCTTCCTGATATTTTTTCAGCCCGTCGCGTGTCGGGTCGTCGAGCTTGCCCGTCTCTTCGCCCGAATACATCGAACCGGACTTCAACATCTTTTGAGCTTCCTTGATCTGATCTACGGTCGCGCGGAAGATCGTTGCTTTCTTTGCCTTTGCATCTACCGTCGAGGCTGCTGCCTTTTCCGCCTTTGCTGGTTTCTTTTCTGGTTTGGCAGAGGCATAAGAGCTTTCCGATACGGGGATCAGTTTTTGGCTGTCCGTCAGCTCAACGCTCATTTTCTCGAGCGTCGCCCGATTAAGTGTGCCGGTTTCTTTAAGCCCGTTGTCTTTTTGGAAACTCTTTATCCCTGCACGTGTGTCGTCGTTATACGTTCCAGTAGCTTCGCCTTTGTACAGCGACTTGTCCTTCAGCATCGCCTGGACCTGCTTGATCTGGTCCTTGGTCGGACGAAAAACCAGCCCGCACTTGCGGCAGGCGTCGGAGCAGGTGCCGACTTGGTGTTTTTCGCCTCCGCGACCGTTATGGTGCTCGAAGGTGTAGGCTTCGCCTTGGCGTCCTGAGCATTGATGGCCATACCGCCCAGCAAAGAAACGAATACAACAAAAAGTAGCTTTCTCATTAAAATATCCTCGGAATAAATTGGATTTGGTAACAATGAGTCAAAACATCGCAAGAAAGGCGACAAGCCATTTCCCGTTAATTTGCTTTGTTATTGATTCGAAATGAAGTATCGAACTATTTTCCGAACCTGTCAAGACATTTTGACGTTAGTATCAGATATAAATGTCGATCGAAAGTGCCATCGAGGAAAAGATCAAACAGGCCATTGCCCGAGGCGAATTCGACAATCTCTGCCGGACAGGGCAAGCCCCTCGATCTGGACGCATACTTCAACACTCCGGAAGATGTGCGAATGGGCTACTCGATCCTGAGATCAAACGATTTTGTGCCCGAAGAGATCGAAAGGCTCCGTGAGATAGCCGACCTGCGGACCCAGATAACAGATGTCTCCGATGAAACTGAAAAAGCGGCCTTGACCAAAAAACTCAACGAAAGGTCGCTCGCCCTGTCTCTGATATTCGAAAGAAACAAAAGAAAGTAAACGGGTGCAATTTCTGCGGCCTCCGGTTTGCTGATAAGATTTTCTTGTTTTTTGACGCAATAAGAAATGAAAGCAGCAGTTTACGAGGAGTTTCGTCAGCCGTTGACGATACAGGATGTTCCCGATCCGACGCCTTCAACCACGGGCGTGGTTTTGCGCTTCGGGTCATGTGGCATTTGCCGCAGCGATTGGCACGGATGGATGGGAAATGACCCGGACATCAAACTGCCTCATGTTCCGGGCCATGAGCTGGCCGGCGAGATCGTGGCCCTTGGATCTCAGATCTCAAATTTCAAATTAGGCGAACGAGTAACCCTACCCTTTGTCTGCGGCTGCGGCTCGTGCGAACCGTGCCGCAATGGTGACCAACAGGTTTGCGATAACCAATTTCAGCCGGGATTTACTGCATGGGGCGGATTTGCTGAATATGTCGCGATCGAGTACGCCGACACGAATCTTGTTCGGCTTTCGGATGAGATCGATTTTGTCACCGCCGCTTCGCTTGGCTGCCGTTTCGCGACATCGTACCGGCCTCGTCGACCAGGGAAAAGTCAAGAGGGCCAATGGGTTGCCGTTCACGGCTGCGGCGGTGTCGGGCTGTCAGCGATCATGATCGCCGCTGCTTTCGGAGCACGTGTCATAGCCATCGACATATCCGACGAGAAACTGGAATTTGCAAAATCGATCGGTGCCGAGACTGTCATAAATTCTGCGAACGAAAATCCGGTCGAAGCCATACTGGACATTACCGATGGCGGCGCCCATATCTCCATCGACGCCCTCGGCAATCCCGAAATTCTGATCAATTCCATCTCGTCTCTAAGAAAGCGCGGTAAACACATTCAGGTGGGTATTATGGAATCCGGCAAGCATTCGCCGCCAATTCCTATAGACAAGATAATTGCCCGCGAACTTGAAGTGATCGGCAGCCACGGAATGCAGGCCCACCGATATCCGGAAATGCTTGAAATGATCCGGAAGGGAAGGCTTAAGCCGCAGAGGTTGATCGGAAGGACTGTCTCGCTCGAAGATTCGATCGCGGAGCTTCTTGGAATGAATGATTTCAAAGGCGTTGGGGTATCGGTCATTAGCGGCTCTTGAGATCAACGGCGAATTCAGGAAGCTGTTTTTATTGACAATACGCCTGTTTGCGGCTATAACCTTCCTACACAAACAAGCGGCATATAGTTTGGCTTTACGAAGAGAAGTTACTTCGAATCGGAGACTAACAATATGTTCTGTCCAAAATGCGGCGGCCAAAACTCTGATGAACTTGCCTATTGCCGGCACTGCGGCGAAAACCTGAAGATAGTTGCCATGGCCCTCAAAGGCAATGCTCCAATTGCGCTCGTTGGCAGGATCGACGACCTTCTTGGACGCAACGTCGAGCCGCCTGAAAAGAGACGCCATATGGTGGACGATCGCCGGCATCGCTCTATGCATCGTAACAATTGTCGACGGCCCAATCCTTCTGACATCTTCAGTATTCTGGTTGCAGGTCGTCGGAACAATTATTCTTCCGCTCGTTGCTTTTGCCTTTGCGGGCCGGGATTATCTCGCATATCGACGGAGCCTTGACAGCATTCCGGGTCGAATTGGGTCAGATTCGATTTCCGCTGAATCAGGTCCCGGACTCGCGAGCGTGGAAGCGATAGCTGCCGTCCGTAAGGTCTTTTGTTCGTCGTGCGGCGTTGCGAACTTAGGCTCGACGGAGTTCTGCCATCATGCGGGAACACGTTGGTGTTCCTGCCAACTGGCACTGAGGGCTATCTTCCGCAGTTTCTCATTAGGCATCTCGACCGGCGGATCGAGAAAAATGCTGAGATAAGGGCTCCCCTTAAAAGTTTGAAACGAATCGGCCTTCTCGGCATCTATTTCGGAGCGAGCGCAGTCGCCCAGGGTGCGTCCGGAGATATTGTGGCATGCGTACTAAACGCATTTTGTGCGCTGACTGTTTTCGTGATCAGCGGTTGGGACTATCTCGCTTTCATCAAGACACATCCTGAGAGCGTGCCGGAATCTGAACCAACTTTTCTGGACGAGGCTAAGCGGTATTTTCACGATCGCTCAAAGCAGCGACAGGTTGTTGCAGGGTTCGTTTTTCTCAGTGTCGTTACCGCATTTGGCGTCATGTGGGTTCCGGGAGCCATTCCGGGGATTATCGTCGTTTGGGCAATTCTCCCGGCGGGTTTTTGGCTCGATATAATAGCTTACCGCTGGAAGCAGCGGGATGAGCAGATTCGGCAGGAGGGCCTATCTCAGGACGGCCTTCTCGACGAGAGGGAACTCGAGCCGGCGAGCCCCTGGGAATTTCTTGATCAACTAAAGAAAATGCCGGTCGTAGAGGAGGGTGAAATGGAGCTTGATCGAATTGCCGATGAGGTCAAAACATCTCCCCTAGGCGTTACAGAATCCACAACTAAATCACTTAGTTTTGATTCGCGGCAGGACCTTAACGAGCCTGTTGAAACTCGAAAACTGATCTCCCACAAGAAGGAATCTGGATTTGCTTCGGGGCAGGACCTTAACGAGTCTGTCAAAACTCAAAGACTGTCATCCGGCGAGAAGGAAGCTGATTAGTAACGAAGGTCGAAAGCCCATGTTCTGCCCAAAATGTGCCGCAAAAAATGAAGAAGATCTGGCGTTTTGCCGTGAATGCGGCGAAAACCTGAAGATCATCTCGCAGGTGATGAAAAAGCACCTGCCTCTTGCTGTCGTGAGCAAGTTGGATGCGGCAATTGAAAAAAAGAATGAACGGTTTAGGCGAGATGCAATTTTAAGCGTATTGATGGGAGCCGCCTGTCTTGTGGCATCGGTCTTTATGCCGCAACTTGGTGGGACTTTTTTCACATTCTTCAACTTTTTCATACTTCTCTTGGGTATCTTTTCCGTTTTCGGTAGCGGTTGGTCATTCCTGGCATATCGTCGCAGTCTGGAGCTTAGAACAACCCCGCCGCGGAGTTCTGTCAGTAATGAATCTTTTCCGCCCGACATTTACCAAACCGCAACAGTACCAAGCGATACCGGAGCGGCTAAAAACAACCTTGTTGGCGTCGAAGATTTCACAGATGCTGGAATTTATTGTCCAAAATGCGGTGTTCAAAATTTGGAGGATGCGTCGTACTGCAGCGTGCTTGTGGAATGCCTTTGGATTTTACGGTCCGTCGACAAGGGATGGGAAAATATTTGCCGGCTCTCCTCCTGAACAAACTGGACGCGGCTATAGCCAAAAATGAGAACGCCAAGCACAAATCACAATATAAATCCGGCGGGGCAATTCTTCTTGTCGCCGTTATTTATCTTTTCAACGTAATTATTCAGGGAATCCAGGGCAGTTGGGGACTCTCCGTATTCTACATTGGGTTGGGTGTCGCATTGGTCGTAACTGCGGGATGGGACCTCATTGCATATCGGCGCAGTTTAGAGAAAGAAAACAAATCGTCGGATGAATATTCAACTTCATTCCTAAGTGAGCTTTGGACGTTTTTGTCCGTTAACGGGAAGACTGTCGCGGCAATTGTCGGCATTTTGGTGATTGCTTCGGGATTGTCATATTTTGGCATTACGGGCGGCGGGGCTTTGGGGGTGCTTCCGCTCAGTGTTGTTATTGCCTTGGTTCTAAAAGCCCGCCATGTTCGCCATTTGGAAAACGGTCCAGAATTCTTGAGCGACGCTTCCACAGGCGAGTTTCCCTCCGGCGAAACCACGCATTTACTGGACGAGATGCGAACTTTGCCCATAGACAATGAGCTGCGAGTTGGGGCCGAGGACGACGAACCTTTGACCATGGCTCATCTGAGCGTAACTGAAGAGACGACAAAACCACTTACCATACCCAAGGTTTTCGAAGAAGAAGTCCCGACGACGAGAAAGTTGGATGACCTTGATAAATGATGCCGATGATGGTCACTTTCACCATTCTCTTCGGCGGTCCCTTGTTGATGGTCATGGGATGGCGTCAAATGATCGCTGAGAGAAGGATGGGTCGGACGAAAGATCGGACCGATAATTCCGATTCTCAGAGTCCAATAGGTGACCAGCTTGAGACGGAGAGGCTTGATGTATGGATTCAGAGTCGGCTAAATGCTCCGTCCACGCACAAGACCAGATGGATCTCAGAGAGGCGTCCAGCGTGACCGAGGACACCACCAGGCCGTTCCTAGCCGAAATCGCGAGAGACGTCCCGCTGACAAAAAAATTGCCCGACGTGGAGGACTAGATCATGTTCTGCCCAAAATGTGCCGCGAAAAATGAAGACGACACCAAATTCTGCCGAAGCTGCGGGCAGGATCTGAGCGGTGTATCCCGTGCTGCTCGAAGGACGCGCGGCTCTCGTTCTTGCAACAAGGCTCGATAAGCTCTTCGACCGTGAGGAGGAAGGGCTGCTGGTTCAGGGGCTCTTATCCGTACTGATGGGTGTTGTACTTTGCCTGATCGTCTGGTTTCTCACCTTCCCATACTCTTCGCGGGGTCTTTTTATCTTTTGGTTTATCACCGCGATTGCGTCCATTGTTTCGGGGCTTCGTCTTATTCTGAGGTATCGACACAACCTATCACGTAGGTCAAATTCATCAATGTTGGAAGAAGTGCCGAGCACTATCTATTGTCCAGTCTGTTCCGAGCAGAACTCCACCGACGCGACGGCGTGTGATAGATGTCGCATTGACTTGACGATTGTTAGAGATGCGATTTCGCCTCCGACACGCGAGGCAACCTCTCGTTGGAGAAAAATGTTCAGCAATAGTTCACACGGAATGTTTGCGCGGAGAGCTTGGCATCTTTGAAATTATCCTGGGTATCTTCATGATTCTATGCGGCATAGCATTTCCGCTTATTAACTATGGAGTTTTCCCTCTCGTTTCGTGGTTCTTTGGCAGCAGTAGGAGAGTCCCGATCGAGCCGGCCATGCTATACGGTTATTATCTGCCGGGAACGGTTGCGGGCTTCTGTATGGGAATTCTCCTCCTATCATCAGGTTGGCGAAATCGAATTTCGGCAAAGCGCGTGGCCAAGCTCGGCAGGCGCTATCAACAATGCAGACAATCCTGAAAGTGTGACAACAAGACAATTGACCGATCCTGTAAACTCGGAATTCGATACGGTTCCACTCAAAGAACCGGTTAAGCAAGCCGTTGAAAACGATTGAGAGGTGTTCTCTTATGTTCTGCATAAAATTGACCAATATTTTAGATTTGGAGGCTGACGATGAATATTTGTAAGTGTGTCTGTGCGTTTTTTGCGGCATTGCTGCTGGTTCAGGCTTTCTTTGCCGGTGTGCAGGTTTCAACCGATGTAACGGGATTTTTCGGCGCGGTTCCGGCAAGAGAGAGTGATGGTTTCGGCAAGTAGCCACACGCTGGACAAGCCGAAACAGGTTATTCGCGTCCGAAAAGGTGATCGGATCGTAATTTCTGCCGAGGAAGATGACACCTGGATCCTGGGGCCGGGCGATGATAGGGAATGCAATGCGAACGGGTGTCAAAAATTCCCCAATCTACGGGCTTTTAAGTACGGAGCATTGATCGGAAGCATTGGCGGAAAGAACTGGTTTTTAGTTGGGACGAGCCTTTCGATGATCGCTCCAGAAGCCGGATACTTTTCTCTCGCTTGTCATGACCAACCGTATACGGACAATCAGGGCAGCATCTCGGTAAAAGTCGAGATAAATCCATAAGTTCAGATACAGAACCAATCGGGATTCGTTTGAACAGATCAAGTTTTTTCACTTGCTGAATGAACATTCATTCAGTTATAATTCTACAACTTAAATTTCAGCATAAACCACCGAGGAAAACATATGACTAACACCGGAGAAGCGGCGGCAAGGGACGATCAGGACAAGAACAGCGGAGCCAGGAAACTGACGGTTTCTAAGGCCGCCGTTTTGGGGCAGGAACAATGGGTGCGGGGATCGCGGCACACCTTTCGAACGCCGGGATACCCGTGCTGCTGCTTGATATTGCGCCGAGGGAATTGACGCCGGATGAGGAAAAGAAGGGCCTGACGCTCGAATCGCCGCAAGGTGAGAAACCGCATAGTCAATTCGCTTTTCGAGGCAGCTAAGAAATTGAAGCCCGCGCCGTTCATGCTTGGCGATAATGCAAAGCTGATCACGACCGGCAATTTCACCGACGATCTCGTCAAGCTCAAGGATTGCGATCTGGTGATCGAGGCGGTTGTCGAGAATCTGGAGATAAAGCACAAGCTGTTCGCCGAGGTCGAAAAGCACCGCAAGCCGGGTGCGGTGATCGCGTCGAACACGAGCGGCATTCCGATCGATTCTATTGCCGAGCCGTTTTCGGACGATTTCAAGGCAGCATTTTGTCGGCGTTCACTTTTTTAACCCGCCGCGTTATATGAAGCTCGTCGAGGTGATCCCCGGTTCGAAAACGAGCGGCGAGATCGCCTGCAAGATCTCGGGATTTCTCGATCAGCGGATTGGGCAAGGGCGTGGTTCCGGCAAAGGACCGGCCGAATTTTATCGCTAACCGTATCGGCGTTTTTGGCATGATGGCGACGATCCACGAGATGATCGCGATGGGCTTTACGCCGACCGAGATCGACCAGATGACCGGAAAGGCGATCGGCCACGCTTCGTCCGCGACTTTTAGGACATCAGATCTCGTCGGCCTCGACGTAACGGCCCACGTTACGAACAATCTTTATCCGGCCGTTCCCGATGACGAGGACCGGGACGTTTTCAAGCTGCCTGAGCTGATCCAAACTTTGCTTGATAAGAAATTGCTCGGCGATAAGACGAAAGGCGGATTTTATAAGAAATCGACCAATGCCGAAGGCAAACGCGAGATCCTGGAACTCGATCTTTCAACCTTCGAATACAAACCGCAGGTAAAGACCAAATTCCCGTCGCTCGATGCTGCCAAGGGAATCGAGGACCGTGCAAAGCGTGTAAAACTCTCGTTTGGGGCGACGACCGTGTGGGTGAATTTCTTTGGAAAACCTCGTCGCGCGTATCGCGATATGCCGCCAATCGTATCCCCGAAATTGCGGATACGATCGTCGAGATCGACAACGCCATCAAATGGGGCTTCGGCTGGGAGATCGGCGTTTTCGAGGCGTGGGATGCTATCGGCGTTGTCGAATCGGTTGAGCGGATGCGTAAAGAAGGCCAGTCGATTCCGGCGAACATCGAGAAGATGCTCGCTTCGGGTGCGACGACGTTCTACAAAAACGAAGGTGGACATCATTCCTTCTACGATCTCGTCGCGGGTGAATACAAACCGATGCCCGCCCGTCCCGGCGTGATGGTCCTTAAGGACATCAAGGAACGCACAGGCGTTATCAAGTCGAATCCGGGTGCCTCGCTGATCGATATCGGCGACGGCGTCGCGTGTCTTGAGTTCCATTCAAAGATGAACTCGATCGGCGGCGACACGGTCCAGATGATGAACTTTGCGATCGATGAGGTCGAAAAGAATTTCAAGGGACTTGTCGTTGGAAATCAGGGCGGAAATTTCTCGGCCGGTGCGAACATTATGATGATCCTGCTTGCCGCGCAGGAAGAGGAGTGGGACGACATCAATATGGCCGTTCACGCTCTTCAGCAAGCGATAATGCGGCTTCGTTATTCGTCAAAACCCGTCGTTACCGCGCCCTACGGGATGACGCTCGGCGGCGGATGCGAGATCGCGATGCATGGCAACATTACGCGGGCGGCAGGTGAGACGTACATGGGCCAGGTCGAGGTCGGCGTGGGTTTGATACCGGCGGGATGCGGTACGAAGGAAATGACGATGCGGGCGATGGATGCGGCGGCGCGAGTGCCCGATGCCGATCCGCTCGCATTCCTAAAGAAGGCGTTCGAGCTTTTGGGCATGGGCAAGGTCGCCACCTCGGCACAGGAAGCCCGAGCCTGGGGTTTCCTTCGTGAAACCGATTCGATATCGATGAACGGCGACCGTCTGGTCGCGGACGCAAAACAGGAGGTGCTGAATCTTGACGCGTCCGGATTTGTCGCTCCGGTCGCAGCGACAGGACATTCTGGTCATGGGCGAATCGGCCCAGGCGGCGATGAAGCTTGCCCTGCATATGATGAAACAGGGCGGGTTTATTTCGGACCACGATGCGTTGATCGGTGCGAAGCTGGCGTATGTAATGAGCGGCGGATCGATGAACCATTCGGCACAGGTGTCCGAGCAATATCTGCTGGACCTTGAGCGCGAGGCCTTTGTCTCGCTGTGCGGCGAGCGAAAGACGCAAGATAGGATCGCAGCGATGCTGAAGACCGGAAAACCGCTGAGGAATTAGGATGAGTGCGAACGATAAAACGATCTCGACCGAGCGGCGCGGGCACCTGCTGGTGATCGGATTGAATCGGCCTGCTAAGCGCAATGCGTTTGATCTGGAGATGCTGGATCTGCTTGCTCTGGCCTACGCGGAACTTGAGGACGATCCTGATATCCGGTGCGGCGTTCTTTTTGCCGAAGGCGAAATGTTTACAGCCGGGTTGGATCTCGCAAATGTTGCTCCGAAGGTCGTTGAGGCCGGGCAGATCAAGTTTCCTGACGGAGCAGTCGATCCGCTCGGTTTGGGCGGTGGCCGGACGAGAACGAAACCAATTGTGGCCGCCGTTCATGGAAAATGTTTGACACTCGGAATCGAGCTCTTGCTCGCATCGGACATTCGTATTGCCTCGGAGAATGCGACGTTTGCTCAGATCGAGATCAAGCGTGGGATCTTTCCGTTTGGAGGGGCGACGATCCGTTTGCCGCAGGCATCGGGTTGGGGAAACGCGATGCGGTGGCTGTTGACGGGTGACGAATTTGACGCGGCCGAGGCTTTGCGGATCGGGCTGGTGCAGGAGGTCACGCCGCACGGTGAACAATTGGCAAAGGCGATCGAGATCGCCGAGAGGGTTGCGCGGCAGGCTCCGTTGGGCGTTCGGGCGACCATTGAATCCGCACGGAAAGCTCAGACCGAGGGCTTTGCGAAAGCGGTCGAAGCTGCTTACACCGCAAATAGCGGAGTTGTTTGCGACGGAGGACGCCCGCGAAGGCGTCGCATCGTTTCTGGAACGCCGGGACGGGAATTTCGTTGGAAAATAATGGACAGTCGAATCAGTTATATAACTTCGGAAATGCAGAAGATCGCGGATGATGCGGACGAGGCCTTTGGCGTGTTGACATCAGATCAGCTGAACTGGAAGCCGGGCGAAAAGAGTTGGAGTGTTGGGCAATGCCTCGACCACCTTATCTTGACGAACGAACAGTTCTACCCCGAATTCGACAAGCTTGCGGCGGGAAACCGGACGAATTCTTTCTGGGAAAACTGGTCGCCGTTCACCGGGTTTTTCGGCCGGTTCTTGATCAAGGCCGTGACGGAAGACTCGAAAAAAGCGAAGGCTCCGTCAAAAAAGATCGTTCCGCCGAGCGATATTCCTGCGGACATCGTTGAACGGTTCGCTCAAAGCGTCGCCGTCGTAAACCAAAAGGTCGAAGCGTGTGCCGCGGCAGATCGTGAGAAAACAGTGGTCACTTCGCCGTTTTTAGCGGTTATGACCTACAAGCTCGACGACGCATATACCGTTTTGGTCGAGCACACAAAGCGGCATATTCGGCAGGCTAAACGAGTTATGGGATCGGAAGGGTTTCCGGTTTGATTGTAGAGGCTGCCGAGCCTGGCGCGGTCAATTTGTGGGTTGACGACGCGCTTTGAACAGGCTCGGCAGCCTGTTCTACAAAGTATGCCTGAGAGTTTTAAGAGTCGACGATTTCGCTGGATGTTCAATTTCTTTCCCGCGTATCGCGGGACGGGCGGCAGGCTCATTTACGTCGCGGACGATTTCCACGAGGTCCGCGTCAAGCTTCCGCTGAACTGGCGGACGCGAAATTATGTCGGCACGATATATGGCGGGAGCATTTACGCATCGATCGATCCGATCTATATGCTGATGCTGATCCATATCCTTGGGCCTGAGTATATCGTTTGGGACAAGGCGGCGAAGATAAGGTTCAGAAAGCCGGGCAAGGAAACGCTTTACGTCGATTTCAATCTTTCGCGGGAGGAGATCGAGGAGATAAAGCGGCTGGCAGAAGACGCGAAATCCGTTGACAGGATCTATAATGTGGAGCTTAAGGACAAGAACGGCGTAGTCCACGCTCAGATCGAAAAGACGCTGTATATCGCAAAAAAAGGTCAGAACCGGGAGCGGTAGCGACTGGGTTCTTGAGGAACAAAGATGAAACGCTGCGGCTGGGCAACAAACGAACTTTCTATCGCGTATCACGATGCCGAATGGGGCGTGCCGCTGCATGACGACCGCGGGCTCTTTGAATTTCTGATACTGGAAGGCGCCCAGGCAGGTCTATCGTGGGACACAATATTGAGAAAGCGTGACAACTATCGCAAGGCCTTCGATAATTTCGATCCGGCAAAGGTCGCACGCTACAGCGATGCGAAATCCGCGAAGCTTTTGCTTGACGAAGGCATTATTCGAAACCGCTTAAAGATCGCATCCGCTGTTTCGAATGCGAAAGCATTTTTGAAAGTGCAGAATGAATTCGGCTCGTTCGATAAATATATTTGGGGTTTTGTCGGCGGCAAGCCGCTCGTCAATAAATTGAAAACCATGGGCGAAGTTCAGGCAAAGACCGATGTGTCAGATGCTCTTTCGAAGGACCTAAAAAAACGCGGATTCAATTTTGTCGGTTCGACGATAATGTATGCGTTCATGCAGGCGACCGGGATGGTGAACGATCATTTGACGACGTGTTTCAGATATAAGGAAATTAGCCACGAATGACACGAATTTCACGAATGCGAAGATCTTATTAGTGCAATTCGGGTAATTCGTGGCAAAAACTTCCTATGGAGTATCCGATCACGCCGGCGGTCAGATTTTTGAGAGAGAAGAAGGTCGGGTTCGTTCCGCACCTTTACGATTACGTCGAAAAAGGCGGGACCGGCGAATCGGCGAGGCAGTTAGGCGTGGATGAGCACGCGGTGGTGAAGACGCTGGTCTTTGAAACGAATGAAAAGAAGCCGCTGATCGTGTTGATGCATGGCGACATGCAGGTGTCGGCAAAAAATCTGGCCCGGCATTTGCGGGTGAAGTCGGTCGAGCCGGCGACGCCGGAAAAGGCATCTAAGTGGACAGGATACCTGGTCGGCGGCACATCGCCCTTCGGGACGCGGACAGCGATCCCGGTTTATGTCGAGAAGAGCATTTTGTCGCTCGAAAAGATCTACATAAACGGCGGGAAACGCGGGATTTTTGGTCGAGATCGATCCGAGGGTTTTGAAAGACATTTTGAAGGTCGAAGAAGTCGAGGTTGGTATAACAAACTGATGTTGATCGATGAATTTTTGCCCGAACACGATTTTGTCGAAACACACGAAATTTCGATCCATGCGGACGCTGCAGACAGTGTATCGAAGCGGCTCAGCGAGGTGGATTTCAGCGAATCGCCTGGTCATCCGCTGGTTGATGCAGGCTTCGCGGCATGTCAGTCGGGAATTTGACGCTGAGCAATTTGGGCAAATTCAAGTTTGAAATGCTTGGCGAGACGGTGAACAAAGAGTTGGTCATCGGCCTTGTCGGAAAATTCTGGACGATCGCGGGTGGTCTGCAAAAGATCGACGCAGAGAGTTTTAAGGAGTTCAATACAGCGGGATTATGCAAAGGCAGTATGGAATTTCTCGCTGGCCGAGGACGGTGAAAACACGAGACTGACAACCGAGACGCGGATCAAATGTCTCGATGACGATAGCCGCAGGAGTTTTGGATTTTATTGGATGTTCATTCAGCCATTCAGCGGATTGATCAGAATGGAAATGTTGAGGGCGATCAAGCGAAAGGCAGAACTTAGCCCAGGAGCGGAAAGACGAAAACAAGGAATCTAGTGTTATTAGCAATCGGCCTCTGCGCCTTTTTTGGTTTGCTCGGGGCTTATTCGATTGCATCAGAACCTATTGCCTATATTGCATCAATGTTCTACGGAATATTCTTTCTGTATCTGTTAATTCCGGCTGTTATCGTTCTATTCTTCGCCTCAATAGTTGCGGCGATTTTTCAGAAGACGAAATATCTGGGACGTTATTCCTGAGTTGTTTGATGCTTCCTATTTTTTTCATGGGCGGTTTCGGCATGAGAGCTTTGGGATGGGTCGCTATGAGAATCATTGAACGACATGCGGCCGATGAGAAGGCCCGATGGAAATATCATCGTTGTATATGCGAAAGAATCAACCAATGAGGAACGACAGAAATTCTCTAACAGATTATTCATCCTTGGAAAGAAGCCTGAATCCCGGAGACCGGTGTTCGATCTTCAATTGGCCTTCGCGACATAGATGCGAGAATTTCGAGAGGTCCTGTTTCGAGTATGCGACAGTCGAAAAGGAAAAACTTCGAATGGGCCATCCAAGGTTCGCCGATTGTCTATCGATATTTCGAAAATTTAACCGAGGCCGAAGTTAGAAGAATACTTGAGACAAAGAAGGGTGAGAAAAAGTTATGAAAGAAGCAGTAATTGTATCGGCCGTGCGCACGGCTGTGGGTAAGGCGCCGAAGGGCACTTTGAAGAATACGCGGCCGGATGATCTTGGGGCGGCGGCGATAAAAGAGGCTGTGAGCCGAGCCGGGGTTGATGCGTCTCTGATCGACGATGTCATCATGGGCTGCGCGTTTCCGGAGGCTGAGCAGGGGATGAACGTGGCGCGGACGGCGATGATCGCGGCGGGTTTGCCGGTCGAGACATCGGCGATGACGGTGAACCGTTATTGCTCGTCGGGCTTGCAGACGATCGCTCTGGCGGCGGACCGGATCGCGACCGGCGGTGCGGATGTGATCGTGGCGGGTGGGCTTGAGACGATGTCGATGATCCCGATGGGCGGCAACGTCGTGCGGCCTAATCCCGCCATTGTCGATTCATATCCGGATTATTATCTGAATATGGGCCTGACGGCGGAGAACCTCGCGAAAAAGTACGAGATCACCCGCGAGCAGGCGGATGAGTTCTCATACAATTCGCATCAGAAGGCACTGGCGGCGATCTCTGCTGGTAAGTTCACAGACGAGATCGTGCCGATGAATGTCCATGTCGATGAATTCGACGAAAGCGGTCGCGTCCGGCGTAAAGAGATCGTTTTCGCCACCGACGAAGGCCCGCGTGCCGACACTTCGCCTGAGGGTTTGGCGAAACTAAGGGCTGTGTTTCATACCAATGGTACTGTCACGGCGGGGAATTCGTCGCAAATGTCCGACGGAGCGGCGGCGGCCGTTGTGATGTCTGCCGACAAGGCAAAGGAATTGGGCCTGACGCCTCTGGCACGATTCGTTTCGTTCGCAACCGCCGGCTGCCTGCCCGAAGAAATGGGCATCGGGCCGGTCTATGCTATCCCGAAGGCTTTGAAATTTGCCGGGCTGACGCTCGACCAGATAGACGTGATCGAGTTGAACGAGGCCTTCGCGGCACAGGGCCTGTCAGTAATGAAGGTGCTCGAAATGGATCCGTCAAAAGTAAACGTCAATGGCGGAGCCGTCGCACTTGGCCATCCGCTCGGGTGCACAGGTGCGAAACTGACGGCGACGTTGCTGCAAGAATTGAAACGACGAAACGCCCGCTACGGCATGGTCACAATGTGCGTCGGCGGCGGCATGGGCGCGGCGGGGATTTTCGAGCGTTTAGATTAAAGGGTCTCGGTTTAGTCATCGGTTTTCGGAGTAGAACAACGGAGGGAGGTGGAAATGAAGTGGCTGCGTCTGCTAACTATCGGCACCTCGTTTGCGATCTCGTGTGGGTCGCCCGCAAATAATACGGCCGTCAATCGTTCCGCGGCTGTAAACACGCAGGCCAACCCAAACGATTTCTCGAGGAGCGAGAATGCCTACACCTTTGCGCAGAACTCGATCTTTGCTCGAGATCTAACGCCCTCAGGAAAGGCGGCTCGTGAGATCGTCGGAAAGACCGTCACCGAAAGTAAACTGTGGCAGAACAAGGTGTTTGACCGCGAACTCAGAAACCTGATGGGGCCGGACTATGCCACGATGAAGAAGTTTTGGAAAGCCGAAACGTCGATCAGAAAAATTCGGAGACTTCTTGATGATGACGGGCTGCGAGCAGCATAACTGCGTAGACAATCAGTACATCATATTCATTGACTTAGGTGAAGGAAGCGTTAACGTCACTCACATAAGCAGAAAAGGCATTCGAGAATGGAATGGGGGCAGCAAGATCGACTTGCCCCCGCCGTTTCAGGAAGAGCTAGAGAGGATGAAACCGCACCAATAGATTCCGTGGATTCAGAAGAGGCTATAACCACGAAATCACACGGATGAGCACAAGACGGCACAAAAATTAATACATTGACTGAATGAGCATTCATTCAGTACAATATCAGCAACAAATCTAATCGGGAGATCACGACCAAATGGACGCAAAAATGGAAAAGGAATATGTAAAGGGCGGCGAGTTTTTGATAGCCGATTCGACAACGGCTGAGGTTTTCACGCCTGAAGATTTTACCGACGAGCATCGGATGATCGGTGAAACTTGCCGTGAATATATCGACAATGAGGTCGTCCCGAATCTTCCTGCACTCGAAAGCCATGCGTGGGAAATCGCCCGTGATCTCTTGAAAAAGGCCGGCGATCTTGGCCTGCTCGGGGCTAACATTCCCGAAGCGTATGGCGGAATGGAGCTTGACCAAACATCCGGCTGCATCATCGCCGAGATGGTCGGGCGCGGTAGCGGTTTTGGCTCGACGTACGGAGCACAGACCTCGATCGGGCTGCTCCCGATACTTTACTGGGGCACCGAAGAGCTAAAGAAGGAATGGATCCCGAAGATCATTTCCGGCGAAGCTTGTTTCCGCATACTGCCTGACGGAATCGGGCTCGGGTTCGGACGCTCTGGGTGCAAAATGCGTCGCCAAACTTTCCGATGACGGCCAGCATTACATTCTTAACGGCGAGAAGATGTGGATAACCAACGGCGGTTTTGCCGATGTATATCTTGTCTTCGCAAAGGTTGACGGGGAAAAGGAAAAATTCTCCTGCTTCCTGGTGCCGCGATCTGAGAATTGCCATCCGGGCAATGAAGAGCACAAACTCGGCATCAACTCGTCCTCGACGACCGCCGTCATCCTGTCGGATGCGAAGATCCCGGTCGGCAACCTTATCGGGAACGTCGGCGACGGAGCGAAGATCGCATTTAATGTGCTGAACGTCGGCCGATTTAAACTCGGTGCATCAGTTACGGGCGGTGCAAAGCTCGCCATTCACGAGGCTGTTCGTTACGCCAACGAGCGTCACCAGTTCAACAAGCCGATCTCCAGCTTTGGCGCGATCAAACACAAGCTGGCCGAAATGGCGATCCGCACGTGGGTTTCCGAATCGATCACATATCGCACGGTCGGCATGATCGACGCACTGATAGGCGATGGTGCGGATAGCGCTAAGAAGCTGCAGTCGATCGAGGAATACGCGGTCGAATCGTCGATCAACAAGGTAGCGTGTTCGGAATCGCTCGATTACGTGGTTGACGAAATGGTGCAGATCTATGGCGGTTACGGTTATTCGAAAGATTATCCCGGCGGAACAGGCGTATCGCGATTCGCCGCATCAACCGCATTTTTGAGGGCACGAACGAGATCAACCGCATGCTCATTCCCGGCCAGTTGATGAAGCGGGCGATGAAGGGCAAGCTCGGTTTGCTGCAGGCGGCAAAGGCCCTGCAGGATGAGATATTGAATCCGCAAATGTCGTTTGACGATGATTCGGGTTTGCTCGCCGCCGAGACGAAGCTGGCACAGAACGCCAAGAAGATCGCTCTCATGGTGCTCGGGACGGCAGCCCAGAAATACATGATGGGCCTCAGCGAGCAGCAGGAGGTGCTGATCAACTGCGCCGACATCATCATGGACGCTTACCAGATGGAGACCGCTATCCTTCGTGCGAAAAAGCAAGCTGCATCGAAGGGCGAAGATAACGCCGCACGACAGATAGACATGGCTTCGGTCTTCTGCAACGACGCGATCCAGCGGATCGACGCCAAGGCAAAAAATACCATCGCCGCAATGAGTGAAGGCGACGAAGGCCGTACGATGCTTGTTGCATTGAAACGATATACAAAGAACAATTCACCGATCAATACTATCGCGGCACGGCAGCGGATCGCTGATACGCTGATACAGGCGAATACGTATACTTTTTGAGAAATCTGGGCAGCCTGAGGGCAGAGTGTTCATATAAATTGGCTCCGGCTTTAGCCGGAGATGAGTAATCGATAGAAAAATCGGCTTTAGCCGAAATCTGCTGTTCCTTGTCGGGAAAAAGAGATTTGGGCTAAAGCCGAAGCCTTTTTCTGGCCTAACCTCCAGCTAAAGCTGGAGGCAATTCATGCAGAGTTTCGGCCCGCATTGATGATTCCGAACGAGCATCGGATAACGAGTTTCTCGTGCCCCGAACGCTTTTCTGCTTCCTCGCCCTTTTCCTCACTCTCGCGAATTTTGGTGATCGCGTATTGCTGGATCGTGACAAGCGGAAGCACTATGCGTTCGCGCGTCCGGACGGATTGCTGTTCGACCGGCAAGTCGGACATCAGCTCTTTGGTCCCCGAAATGCGGGTCAGGTATTCGCGGCTTAGTTCGTATTCCTCGTGAATTTTTCGCCAAACCTCACCATAAACAGGATGCTCGGCGAGGAATGCGGTCAGCGGGAAATAGGTCTTCTGCATAGCCATTTCGCTGTTGTCGATCAACGCCTTGAAGAACGCCGTTCGTGTGATACATAGCCGCGATCTCGTCGATGTCAGCATCCATTTTTTGCAGGGCGGAGCCCACACCATAGAAGCCCGGGACGTTTTGCTTGATCTGGCTCCAGGCCCCGACAAACGGGATCGCCCGAAGGTCTTTCAGAGTCAATTTTCCGCCGCCGCGTTTTGCCGGGCGGCTGCCGATGTTTGTTTCGGCGTAAAAACGCAGAGGGCTGACAGCTGAAAGATAATCGAGAAAATTGGGATGATTTTTTAGCTCGTCATACGCGGCAAAGCTGTGATCGGCAAGACGCGTCATCAGTTCTTCTTCGCGTTCGGTGAAAGTGGCGTTTCTTCGGAGCAAAGATGTCGTTGTAGATGCCCGCGTGAAGCATCTGCTCAATATTGTACCGGGCGGCGGCGACCGTTCCGAAATTTGAGCTTACGGTCTGGCCCTGAACGGTTAGCTGGATCGCCTCATGCGGCAATGTTCCCGCCCATCGAGGAATAGAATTTATGCGTTTTGCCGCCGCCTCGGGCGGGCGGGCCGCCGCGGCCGTCAAAGAAGATCACGTTGATGCCGTGTTCCCGCGATAGTTTCGTCAGTTCGTCCTTGGCTTTGTAAATGCTCCAATTTGCCATTAGATAGCCGCCGTCTTTCGTGCCGTCGCTGAAGCCAAGCATGATCGTTTGGCGGTTTTGGCGTCGGGCGAGGTGTTCGCGATAGGCGGGCAAATTGTACAGCTCGCGCATTATGTCCGGAGCATGCTGAAGGTCGGTGATCGTTTCAAAAAGCGGGACTATATCGACATTCAACTCATTCCTTTGCCATCCGCCAAGCAGGAAAAGGCCATAAACCTCGATCACGTGTGCGGAGCTTTGGCATTGGCTGATAATGTATCGCTCGCAGCCTCCGGCTCCGTTCTGCTGTTGGATATGTTTGACGGCGGCGATCGTCTTTAGGGTGTCTTTGGCAAACTCATCAGTAATGCTTTCGGCATTAACCTGGCCCGAAATGTTCAGAAGTGCTTCGATCTTCTCTGTATTCGAAAACGAGCGATAGTCCGCGGGTAAGGCATCCGTTTCGCCGGCAATCATCTGCAGGACCTTTGCATGCTCTGAAGCTTCCTGGCGGATGTCCAGAGCTGCAAAATACAGGCCGAAGATCTCTACCTTGTTGATCAGGTCTTCGACCAGATGGGCAAACAGGCCGTTGTGATCTGATATCAAAGTTGTCCGAAGGGCAGTAAGATGGCCGAGAATTTCCTCTTTCGACAACGCTGCCGCGGCCGATTGAAATGCTTCCTGATACAGTTTTTTCTCAAGATCGGCAACAGCGTTTTCGACGTTCGCGAACGTCAGCCGTCTTTTCAATCTGCGAACGTCAGCGTGATAACACTTCAAGATCGACCGCTTCAGAGCCTCAGCGACCCGCAAGAGTCGTTTCGTGCGTAACAAACGGGTTGCCGTCGCGGTCGCCGCCCGACCAAAAACCCATTTTTACAAGCTCATTCAGCTTAATATCGCCGTCGCCCAGCGAATTCTTCAAGCTCGGCAGCGATCGCAGCGATAGAGTAATAGAAAACATTCTCGAGATACCAGATAAGACTCGCAGCTTCGTCAAATGGCGTCGGTTTCTGTTTTTTGAAAAAAGGCGTGCGTCCAAGCTGTTGGAGAAGCGTGTTTATGTCTGTGACATTGTTTTCCGTGATCGCCGCGACCAGATCGTTGATTATGCCGAGAACCGACCCGGGATAAAACTGTGTCGGATGAGCGGTGAGTACAAGGCGGACGGAGAAGTTGCGGAGTTTTTCGTCGAGATCGTCCATCCGGCTCGCCTGGGCAACCGCATTCTGCAGGTGTGCAAGCGTGCCTGGCCCCTGTGTCTCATGCAATTCCTCAAACGCAGCATCCTCAAGAGCGTCGAACAAAACTACCTGCCGCTCGGCATATTGGACAAAGCGAAACAGAAGATCGATCTTTTCGGCATCCGGATCGATCGTCGAAAAAGCCGTCGATTATCTCCATCGGGCTCTTACCGGCCGCAAACCCATCCTCGCAACTGCCGTTGAACAACGAAAGGAGGATGCCGGTTTTGTCGATCCCATAAAACGGCAGCGAGAGAAAAAGGCTGTTGTAGAGCTGGAACTTTATGCCTACCGAATTATGAAACCTCTCAAGCTGTCCGGACATCGTTGGGATCATGCAGAAATTGTAATATAGAGTTGGAAGAAATGGGCTATCGAGTTGAAAAATGGCAAGGAAAAACCGCGCCGGAAGCAGCGGACCTGCGGAAGATCATGGCGGCGGAGGGATATAGCGTTTTCGAATGGACGGATCCGCCGGGCGCGGTTTATAGCGAACATGAACACGGCGAAGATCAATCGCATTGGATCGTCTCAGGGGCGCTCGAGATAACTGTCAAAGGATTTGGCCGGGTCGTCTTAGAATCCGGAGATCGCGATATAATGCCGGCGGGCACGGTGCATTCGGCACGTGTTGTTGGCGAACGCCCTGTTTTCTATTTGATCGGGAAAAGATAATCGAGTTTCTGCGATAGAATAGTTTTATGACACAAGCACGAACATTGGGTGAGTTAAAAGCAAGCGGGTACAGCATTCGTTCGGTTAAAGACGAGATGCGGGCGAATCTGATCGCGAAACTACGGTCGGGTGAAAAGCTATTTCCGGGAATTGTCGGGTATGGCGAAACGGTCATTCCGCAGCTTGTAAACGCTTTACTATCAAAACATAACATCATACTTCTCGGCTTGCGCGGACAGGCGAAGAGCCGCATTTTGCGGCAGTTGACGGACCTCCTCGACGATGAGATACCGATCATTGCCGGTTCGGAGATCAATGACAACCCCTTTGCTCCGCTCAGCGCTTATGGCCGCCAAACGATCGAGCTGCACGGCGACGAGACAAAGATCGACTGGGTGCATCGGGACAACCGGTTTGTTGAGAAACTCGCGACGCCGGACGTGACGATCGCGGATATTATCGGCGATGTCGATCCGATAAAAGCTGCGAAGGGCGGACATTTGTTGTCGGACGAACTGACGATACATTTCGGCCTCCTGCCGCGAGCGAACCGTGGCATCTTTGCGATCAATGAGCTTCCCGATCTGGCCGGAAAGATTCAGGTCGGCCTGTTCAATATCATGCAGGAAGGCGACGTGCAGATAAAGGGCTATCCGGTACGGCTGCCTTTGGATGTGATGCTGGTTTTCTCTGCGAACCCGGAGGATTATACTGCCCGCGGAAAGATAATCACTCCGCTCAAAGACCGTATCGGGTCTGAGATACAAACGCATTATCCGGCGAATGTTCAGTTGAGTGCGGAGATAACGCTGCAAGAGGCGTGGACGAAACGCGACGGGGCGGCGGTAGTGATACCGGAATTTATTTCCGAGACGATCGAACAGATCGCATTCGAAGCCCGTGACGACCAGCGAATAGATAAGCGTTCGGGCGTTTCGCAGCGGTTTTCGATAACTGCCGTTGAATCAGCCGTTTCGAATGCCGAGCGGCGGGCTTTGTTGACTGACGAGAATGAGATCGTACCGCGAATCTCTGATATTTATGCGGCACTTCCGGCGATGACCGGCAAGATGGAACTGGAATACGAAGGCGAGCAGATCGGTGCCCAAAAGATCGCCAAGGACCTGATCAAACGAGCGTGCGGGGTCATTTTCGAAGGCTTTTTCCTCGGCATCGATTTTGAACCGACGGTGCAGTGGTTCGAAGCGGGAAACAAACTTCTTCTGTCCGATACCGCTTCGGCGGAGGAATGCGTGATGCTGCTTGACTCGGTCCCGGAGTTGATCGATTCGACGCTTGTTCCGCTCGAATTCGGAAAAAAAGAAAAGGCAAAACTCGTGTCCGCCTGCGAATTTGTTCTCGAAGGGCTGTATGCTCAGAACAAGATCTCACGCAACGAAGACGGCGGATTTGAGGCTGTCACCAAAGCCAAACGCGACCGGCGCGGGATGATCTATGAAGATTTGACGGACCTTGAAGGGTATAACTAAAATGTACAAATTCGTAAGCGACCATTTGTATGTGAGTGTAGTGATTGCTTTTGTTGGTACGGTATTCGCCGTTTTGGCTACTTCATACCTGATCGGAATATTAACCTTGTCCTCTGCGACGTGTCCCGACTCTGTGGGTGATCCATGCGATGCCGCACCTTTGTTCGTAATGTCATTGTGGATAGTTTCAATTCCGGCATCACTGATTGTTGGCTTCATTGCAAGCGCCCTGACCGTTTATGCCAGCAGCATATACGTAAAATAAAAAGCCGTGACAAGTCTTTCGACTCGTCACGGCCACCTTCCCCGGTTCAAAAATTAGTTGTTAGTAACGGCGGTTGTTGTAAACCCTATAGTATCTTTTCGTCTTCGGATTCAGCTTATAAGTGTAAAGAGCCGAACCGCCCGCACCGACCAATGAGCCGAGCAAAACTCCCTTCTTGCCGCCGATCAGGCCGCCCAGCAAGGCGCCTGCACCCGTACCGATACCGATATTTATTGCGTTACGGTGACGGCGATAGAAGCTGGGTCGTTGGTACGTTGTCGTTGCATACGAACGCGACCTAACATTTCGTCTGGTCTGGGCATCGGCCGAGGTCGACATAAGCGGGACCATTACGGCCATCATTGCCATCATCAAGAATGTAGTAATATATTTTTTCATTGCTGTTTCCCCCTGTGTATGTTTAGAAGACGTTTCGCCTCCTTCGCTATTACATTCGCAATGACCGTGCCACAAAGATAAATACGTTCATTCGCAATAGGGTTAGAAAGAATCGTCCAATTATCGGAAGTCCGGAGAAGCACGAAATCGGATATGTTTGAGCGGTTTGGGGTGCCGATAGGTGTTATTCACAAAAAATGGCTCCCGGCAATTGCCGGAAGCCGCTATCTATCGTAGTTAAGCTTTTCTCAGCGATAATACCGTCGCTGTTTCGGCCTTATCTTGTAAGTATAAAGGGCCGAGGTGCCCGCACCGGCGAGCAGTCCGTAACCGGCTCCGCGCCTGCCGCCAAGCAATCCGCCGATCAACGCTCCGGCGCCGGTTCCGATACCTATGTTTATCAGATTGCGGTGACGGCGGTAAAAACTCGGGCGTTGTCCGCCGTAATACGTGGTCGGTTGATAAGAGACGCGGTTGTAATTTCTACGTTCGTAATTTCCGCGGTTGTAGTTCCGACGTTGATTGTATCCATAATTCGCGTAGCTGTAGTTTGTCGAGCGGGCTCGGTTGCCGCGGATCCGGCAGCTTTGAGCGTACGTCAGTACAGGCAATGTGATGGCAAATACAAATAGCAGCAATGTGCCAACCAAAAACTTCTTCATGTGGTAGATTCCTTCCTTTAATAAATTTCAGTCCGGAGAGAGAAGTATGCTAAGTTTTTGGAGAGAGTTAATTAACAGGCTTGGGTACGAACAGATTACCGCAGACGGGGTTTTCAAATCAAGTCTTAAGAACGAGCATCGTCTTGTTGTGTCTTCTTGGTCCTTTTCTTCATCTTCTTCCATGGTTTTCCTTTTTTCTAGCAATAAGGACCACGGAGCAAGAGGAACAGGAACGAATTAAGAGGAAAAAAGGGCCGCATGAAGTTTATCCGTTATTCAAAATTCAACGGCTTCGATGTTTTCGGCGTCGATCTTGGCGATCTCATGGATTCGCTGTCGGACGCGATGCTCGATTCGGGCTTTAACGAAGACTATTGGTGGACGCGGCAGCGAAACCAGCCGGATGACTCGCTCGATGCTCTGCGCCAGGCGATCTTGAAAGCACTGCTCGATCAGGAGATCTTAAGCGAGCACGACGTCGAAAAAATGCTTGCGCAAAACGAGGGCAAGTTCAGAGGTTCGCTGCTTGAAGAGCTTATCAACAAGCTGATCGAGCGCCTTGTAGAAGAGGGCTATTTAAATTTGAAGGAAGTGCCGCCGGAACAGCTACGGGAGCGGAACGGCACCGGACAGGGCGAGGTCGGCGAGCCCCTGCCGCGAAATATCAAGTTTGAGGTCACGGAGAAGGGCCTTGATTTTCTCGGCTACAAAACGCTGCAAAAGCTGCTTGGCAGTTTGGGTAAATCGTCGATCGGCCGCCACGATACGCCGCATCTCGATACGGGTGTCGAGGCCGCACTTAGCTCAAAGCAGTATGAATTTGGCGACACGATCAACCTTGATGTAAACGCGACGCTGATGTCCGCGATAATGCGCGAAGGCCTTGGTGTGCCGCTCAATCTTGAGTACAAAGACCTGCATGTTCACCAGCAGGACTATCATTCGTCATGCGCGACGGTCGTAATGCTCGATTGTTCGCATTCAATGATCCTTTATGGCGAAGACCGGTTTACTCCCGCGAAAAGGGTCGCCATCGCGTTGGCGCATTTGATCCGTACGCAATATGCGGGCGATTCGCTGAACGTCGTCCTGTTTCACGATAGCGCCGAAGAAGTGCCGATCGCCAAGCTCGCCTCGACACAGGTCGGGCCTTATCACACAAACACCGCCGAAGGATTGAAGCTCGCCCGCCGCATTCTCACCGCCCAGCGAAAGGAGATGAAGCAGATCGTGATGGTGACCGACGGAAAACCGACGGCCGCATTTATCCAGCCATCGAATGCGGCATATTTCGGCTATCGGAAGTATTCTGACGCCGTTCCGGGTGAGCAGCGGCTGCTCTACAAAAACTCAATGGGCAACGACCCTTTCGTTATGGCCGAAACTTTCAAAGAGGTCCAGGCGTGCCGCAAATCGGGCGTGATGATCAACACCTTCATGCTCGCCAGCGACTATTACCTTGTCGAATTCGTAAAAGAGATGACGGCCATGACACGCGGAAAGGCGTACTTCGCGAATCCGGAAAACCTGACCGAATTTGTGTTGATGGACTTCCTGAAACGGCGCACCAGTCGTGTAAAATAAATCTATGCTTAAGAACGAGATTCATGAACCCACTTGGTTCTTCGATCTTGAATGGGTTCCTGATGCTGCTGGTGCTGTGCGGCTTTATGACCTCCCGCCGGAAACGACCGAGCGTGAGGCGATGGAGCGGCTTTGGCAGGAGGCTCCGGGTTATTGTGAGGAGAATCCGTGTCCGTTTGTTAAATATTTGTTTTCGCGTGTTGTTTCGATCTCGTTCTTGTCCCGCCGAACAATTTACCGGGATGGTGAACGGAACGTCGAGTTTGGACTTCATTCGCTGCCAAAGCTGCCGCTGGCGGACCCGGTTGCGAGCGAAGGCGAGATCATTGGACAATTTCTTCACTGGGTCGGAGTGCGCAACCCCCAGCTCGTCGGTTTTAACTCGATGGATGCCGACCTGCAGGTTTTGATACAGCGGGGACTTGTAAATGAGGTTCGGGCAGACGCATTCAGCGACCGGCCGAATAAGCCGTGGGAAGGCCGCGATTATTTCGATAAATTCGGCGAAGCCCATCTCGACCTGATCAAACTGCTTTCAAACGGATCGATGAAGCCAACGCTCAACGGCCTTGCCCGTCTTTGCGGGTTTCCCGGGAAGATCGATATCGACGGCAAGCAGGTTGCCGACCTGTGGCTGGCCGGCGAGTTGAACCGGATAATCGAGTATAACCAGATCGACACGCTGAATACTTACTTGGTATGGCTGCGGGTTGTGAATTTTGCGGGCAAGCTGAAAGAAGAAGATTACATCTCGGAGCAAGACGATTTTCGAAATTTTCTCGAAACTGAAGCGGATAAAGAAGAGAACGGCCATCTTCGCCGTTTTCTGGAAAAATGGGATACGGTCTGACCATTCGTGAGGTAAAGATAATGAAGAAAATGATCTTGTCGTTCGCTTTTTTGATCGCTCTGTCGGGCGCTGCATTTTCGCAGAATAGCGACCTCGCGCTCGACGCCGGCGTCGCACCGCATGCTGGCATAGACAATGTTTACAAGGCGTTCAGTGAATCGTACCGTACGCTTAATGTCGACCTGGTCGCGGGGCTTTATTCGCAAAATGCGGCATATCTGGTGCCGGACGAAGAGATCATGATCGGGCGGGACAAGGTTAAAGCGTCGTTTAAGAGCTTTTTCGACTCGGTAAAAAAGGGCGGCGGCAGCATGACGATCTCGTTCCGCATCGTGCAGCGAAGGGTTGAACAGACTATCGGCTATGATGTCGGGATCTATACGCTTCGTCAGTTCAAAGCCGGAAAGGAAACCGGCACTGGCCAGGGCAAGTTTGTCGTGGTCGCCGTTAAAGAAAGCGGCGGCAAATGGGCATTCCATGTTGACGGGTACAGCGGATTGAAGCCGGCGAAAACTAACTAAGGCTGCCCCAATGTCCTTTCGCGATCTCATTGATAAAGAACTGAACGTTAAACACGCGGAATTTCGTGTTCATCGCGAAAAACATGAGCGGCGCGGCCGCCCGGCTTTCGGCATCGCTTTTACGTTTGGCCGCAACGCCCTTCGAAGACATTCGCAACCGATTCGAAAGCGCCGAGGACATCGGAGCTTTTCCGGCATCCGAGATTCAAGACCTCCGCTCGTTCATTTGTCCATTCGATATCTCATGGCCGAACCACGAAAGGGCACGCGCGTGGGCGGCTGAAATTCTTGATGATCGAACAACCTTTGCCGCCGACGGGAGCCAGGTCTATTCCTCAAAGGAGACGTCTGTTCCGGTCGCAATGATCCGGATCGGTGGCTTCGAAAATCCGCACAACGCCGAAAAAACACACGAAAAATTCTCGAGCATCGAAATTCTTTCGCCTGCCGACCTGTTTCGCGACCAGGAAGAGCCGATGAACCCCGATGTCCGCGTCGAGGAGCGACGCTATCTTGGCGAGGTCGCCGCCCTCAGTGAATTTCTGAAAAAAAAGAAGGGCTGGCAGTCACGCGGTGAGCGGATGCCGCTGGCATTTTTTGATAATCCCCTGCTTGTTCCTTTTTCGCAAAAGGGCCTTCAAAAAAGCCTGCTCCAGGCGACGGTCGATCTCGTCGTTCTTTCACGAGAAACACAAGTGCCGCTTGTCGGGTATGTCGATCGAAGTTTTTCTCGCGACTTGATAACGATGATCGCGGCTTTCGAGGCGTCAATCGATATCTCCGAAAGTTCCCTTTACGATTCATGGCTGTTGGGAGCATCAACTCCGGAAACGCAGCCTGTTTTGAGTTCGTGGGGCGACCGGACATGTTATTGCTATTCAAAACGCCGGGGGCTGAATGCTTTCAATGACACGGCGACCGGGCTTTCGATGGTCGGTTTTTCGTATCTTCAGACAACTGCTCACTCGGCCCCGGCCCGACTGGATGTGCCGGCCTGGATCTATGAACAAGGAATGCTCAATGAACTCATCGATATCGTCCGCGCCGAATGTGTCGTAGGGGTGGGCTATCCGTATCCGCTCGAAACGGCGGACCAAACAGCCGTCATTTCGGGCACTGAACGCGAACTGTTCTTTCGGGCTTTGCAGGAATTCGCAATGCGTGAAAAACTAGATTTCAGCGTTGCCCGTAAAGACACGAGCAAAGCAAGACGCCGGTAAAGGCAGCCGCAGAGAACCACAGAGACACAGATTGCCTGATCGAATAATCGCGGGCAATAGTGGTCTGAAGCGGCGAACAAGAATCTCTGTGATCTCTGTGTCCTCTGTGACTTTCTTATGAAAATTGCAAAGATCGTCGGCTCAAATTCTCACATTGATTACGTCGCGCGCGTGATCGATGAGCTTGATGTGGACGACCCGCCAACCGCCGGGGACTACGGCTTTGCCCAATGGGTGAGTGTTCCGATGGCGGATGGCGATGTGGTTGGAGTGATTTACGACTCGAAACTCGTAAACCCCGAGTACGCCAATTACGGCCCTCGCCTGAGCCCGAAACCGTCGCTGGCGAATTTTACACCCGACTATTTGAACGAGCAGGGAATTTTGCTCGGCATTTTGCTGCTGGGAAGTTTCGATAGAGAAGGTAATGCGCGGCATGAGATCCCAAGACGGATTGTGCCCGCGGGGCAGGATGTAAACAGGCTCGATGAGGCGACTGTGAAGAAATTTCATTCGTACGCAGATGGATCGGTTCGCCTTCATTACTACTCACAAGTCATCGCCCACGCAGGTCTGTTCGCCGTACCATTGATGGAGGCTATAATTACTGAGGTTTCCTCAGATCTGATGGAACCGGAACGCCAACGGTTGGCGGTGCTGATGCAGAATTTGGAATGGCAGCGGACCTTTGGAGCAGTGCGGGGTTGATCGCTTATGAAAATCGGGAAGATCTACCTTGAAAACTGTATTGAAACGCTTGCGAAAATGCCTGATAACTTCGTCGATATGACGATCACCAGCCCGCCGTATGACGATCTGCGGGAGTATAACGGATATCATTTTCCGTATGAGCAGATCGCTGCCTCGCTGTTTCATAAGACGAAGAAGGGCGGCGTAGTGATCTGGGTTGTTGGCGATCGAACAGTCAATGGCGACGAAACGCTTTCAAGTTTTAAGCACGCGTTCGCGTTCAGAGAAGCCGGGTTTCGCGTCCACGACACTATGCTCTACGTAAAGAAAAACCCGATCCCGAGTGACTGCGGCAAGCGCTACCGGCAGTGCTTCGAATATATGTTCTGCTTTTCGAAGGGTCAGCCGAAGACATTTAACCCAATTACCGAACCGACAAAATCGGCGGGTCAAAAGATCAAGGCATTTCGAATTACTGAGGTCGGGCGCGGCAATGTACCGGATGAAGATATAGGCCGCGAGATAAAATCCGAAAGGAAAGTGAGCAACATCTTTGCCTACAATGTTGGAACGTCCTCGTCAAAAGACAAGATCGCGTTCGAACACCCGGCGATCTTTCCCGAACAGTTGGTCGAGGATCAAATTCTTAGTTGGACGAACGAAGGTGATCTTGTCTATGACTGTTTTATGGGCAGCGGCACGACGGCAAAGGTCGCCCATCTGACGAAACGGCGATGGCTGGGGTCAGAGATCTCCGAGGAGTATGTAAATATCGCCAAGGAACGACTTGCCTTCTATCTTGAGGCGGCGGAGTTCTTCATCGCGAAATAACAACCAATCCGGCTTTTATTGCGTCTATAACCATTGGATATCCAAATTCAGAATTCCGCAGGTAAAGTACATGAAGAAATTAGGTCAGATCTCGCTCATTTTTCTATCCCTTTCCTTTGTTGCCTTCGCACAGCCCCGCCCGGTCGACAAGGCAGACAAGCCGAGTGCGGCCGCAAAGCCAGCCCCAACTTCGTTTACGGCAAAATATGAAGGCGGGCTGTTTGGGTTCACCGATAAAGAATCGGGCGTTTTGAAGTTCGATGACGAAAACCAAAGGATCGTCTTTTTTGACAAGGACCAGAGGGAAAAATTCGGGATTCCGTACACATCGTTACTGGTCGTCTCGCCGGAATCGAAATCGGTCACGTCGACATCAGGAAACGTTGTCAGCCACATTCCCTTGCCGGGAGCCGCTCTTGGAAGCCTGATGAAGGAAAAGCGGCGTTATTTGGTTTTGCAGTTCAATGATACGGACGCAGACGCGCGTGGGCTTGTCAATTTCAAGGTTGAGAGCAAGGAGCTTCTCGAATCGGTTATCCAAACGCTCGGCGAAAAAGCGAAACTTACGCAACGCGGTGACGCATATTACCGGCCGCGCTCTAAGACGGCAGAGATCTAGATCACGAACTACGCAGGCCGGCTCGCCAGCAGGGTGGTGTTGCGAACGTATAGCTACGCCCTTGCTGACGCGCAGGCCTCTGCCATTAGTGGAGGTCGCCGAAGCGGTGCTGCAGGATCGCGGACATCGCGATTGCCGCCGTTTCGGCCCGCATTATGCGGCCGCCAAAGGTAATAACGGCGAAACCGGCTTGTTTGGCCGAAGCCAGTTCTGAATCATCCCAACCACCCTTCGGACCGAAAACGGCGGTTATTTTTTTGCCCGCCTTTATTTCCGCAAAGCCCGTTCCGTCGCGCTCGCTGAAGAAAATGAGGCTTTCGTCTTTCGAACGCGGAATCGAATGCCGCACGAAAAAATCGTTTAGCGCAACGGGTTCGGCGATCTTCATCAGCGTTGCCCGCCCCGACTGTTTGGCGGATTCGAGAGCTATCTTTTCCCATCGTTCAAGCCTGCTCCTGGAGCCTCCAGGCTTGACCTCGCATCGGATCGTGTAGAGCGGCTGGAAGTTGCGGACGCCAAGCTCGACGGCCTTTTGCACGGTGATCTCGAATTTCTCTCCCGGCAGAATTGCCGCGGCAATGGTCAGCTCAAGCGGTGATTCGGACGAGGCCGGTGCGACTTCTCTTACGACCGAAAGCACTGAATCTTTTTTTGATATCGTGTCGATCCTGCATTCGAACTCATGGCCGACGCCGTCGAAGACCGATGCCTCGTCGCCCACTCGCAACCGTAAAACATCACGTAAATGGCGTGTTTCTTCGAGGCTTAGAATGACAGTGCTTTGGTCAAAACTTGCGGGCGGTGCAAAAAAACGACGCATAATAAAGTTCGATCAGCCGGAGAATTTGCTTTTGAAATCGGCCGAGGCCCGTCTCAATACAACCCACGTCTCAAACATTTCCGGCGACTGCATCCATAAGGTCAGCCATTCGGCGATTTCGGCGTTCTTAAGGCGGTCAATGGCATCCAATTTGCCGTTCTCGGCGAGTTCGAGAGCTGCTTTGCGGCCTTCGCGGCCTTTTTCGCGGATGAGCCGCAGGCCTTCCATGTCGCCTTCGCCCGAGAATTTTCGCCGCATGTTCTCCAGCCGCTTGATCGAAGCTAACGCAGCGTCAAAGTCGGCTATGCTCAATACGTTTCGAAACGCCGGTTCGTATGGCCTGTCGGCGTGTCGCTCAACGTATAAAGTCATTATTTCCGAATGCCGAAGCACCGCGCCCTCATCAGCCAAGAGCCTGGCCACCACCATCGGGGAATCGACGGCGGCTTTGCCAAATTGGCCGATAACGGCCTGTTCGATAGCCAAAAGTTCTTCTGCTCCGACGCTCTCACAGTCCAGCTTTTCCCAGACTTCAATGATCAGATCGGCCTTATTTCGCGCGTCGAACATAAGAGAAAAGTTTACCGCCGAGACGCCGCGGAATAGGGAATTGACCACAGATGAACACGGATGGCTCAATATTTCTCGCCTTATTCCCATCCTTGTTCATCTATGTTCATCTGTGGATGAAACTTCGTCCCTAGGCGTCTCCGCGGTCAAACTTTCTTCGAAACAGCCAAGATCAGTTCGGACGACGAATGATCCTTCGGGTCGCCGACGATCGCGACCTGCCCGCCGTAGGCTCTGACTATTTCGCGTTCGGGCACGGTCTCTGTCGTGTAGTCGGTTCCCTTTGCTTGAAAATCGGGGCGGATCGCCATCAGCAGCTCTTCAACGGTCGGCTCATCGAAGATGGTTACGGCGTCAACAAATCGGATAGCGGAAACGATCTCGGCACGTTCATTTTCCGGCATGAAAGGCCGCCCTTCACCCTTCAGTCGTCTCACTTGCCGGTCGGAGTTGATGCCGACGACCAGAAATCCGCCGAGGGCTTTTGCACCGGCAAGGTAGCGGATATGGCCGACGTGAAAAAGGTCAAAACACCCGTTGGCGAGTACTATCGAAGAGCCGTGAGCACGCTCTTTTGTAACCCTGTCAACAAGTTCTGCTCGATCGATTATCAGATTTGAATTCAAAATCATCAAATTAGGCTGACGACTCGCGGCTGTTTGGCTTTGCGTTCGCCCGGATCGAATCGACAAGTTCATCCGGAGTCGCGGAAGACGTCCCCTTTTTCATAACAACGATCCCGCCCGCGTGATTTGCGACCACCGCTGAATCGATAAAGGATAATCCGGAGGCAAGCCCTAACGCATAAACCGCGATGACCGTGTCGCCTGCCCCGGTGACATCGACTGGTTCAAGCGAACCAGACGCAGGAATGCGCACGGGTTCGGTCCCTTCCTGAACGATCAGCATTCCCTCATTTCCACAGGTAACGACCAACGACCTAAAGCCCAGGCGTTCGCGCAGATCCGCGCATTGCCCGACAGTGAAATCCTTGCCTATCAAATGCTCGACCTCGTCCTGATTCGGGGTTGCCGTCGTGGCATTGGGAAAATCGGTCAACCGGCATCTGGAGTCGATCAGGAGCGGGATCGCTCGCTCCTCAGCTATCCGCCGCGCGAGATCGAACATCTTTTGGTCGGCCACGCCATAGTTATAATCGGAAATGATGATCGCGTCGGCGCCTTCGCCTGCTGATTCGAGGTTTGACAACAACTTTTCCCGGACCGGATCCGAAATGTCGGTGGCGTTTTCATAGTCTATTCGGATCACCTGCTGACGAGCGGCATAATGCTGCCCTGCCAACACCCTGACTTTTGTGGTTGTTTTCCTGGAAGGATCTTTAACAACGAACCCGCATTCAACTCCAGAACGATCAAGCTCATCAAGCAGCGTCTCGCCGTTAGCGTCCGTACCGGTGATGCCGACGAGGACCGGAGTTGCCCCGAGCGACGCTATGTTGACCGCTGCGTTTCCGGCCGCTCCCGCACGCGTGTCCGTATCGTCATGCCTGAGGATAAAAACCGGTGCTTCGCACGATACGCGCGCTATAGTGCCGTGAAGGAACTGATCGGCGACCAAATCGCCGACAATGACGATCCGCTTGTCCGGAAACGCGCCGAGAATTTTCTCCGTTAGTCGATCCATCGAATTACTTGAGGAATTATTACAGATTGGCGCGTAAAGAAAAAGGCCGACAACAATACGTCATCAGCCTTTTTGAAATCCGATCGATCAAGATCTTAATGCGTATCGTAACTTGCGATCGGCAAGTCGTTCGGAGCTCCCCATGAAACGACCGAGATCGCCCCGGCATCCGTTATCACGTAAAACTTCCCATCGCTGTTTCGCCAGATCGCAAAATCCGTCTTTCCGTCGCCATCGTAATCATTCTGAACATTAAGGTCAGTTCCCGTTACGCCCCAATTTCTGACGACCAAATGCCCGTCAGTGCTGCGCCTGACATACCACGTGAGTTCTGCAGTAGGCGTGGAACCTTCGCGAACAACCGCTAGATCAGTTTTGCCGTCTCCGTCATAATCTCCGGGCACGACGAGATCGCGGGTCTCGCCAAAGTTCTGAACGAGAAAAGTTGTCGCCGTTTGAATGTAGAATGACGTAGCCGACGTCGGCGTAGCGCCGGGTCGCTGAACGGCAAGATCAAACTTTCCGTCCCCATCATAATCACCCGGGGCAACAAAGTCGGTTGAGGCGCCAAACTGACGCGATGCAAATCCCGTCGTGCTATACACAAAATACCAGGTCATCACACCGTTGCTGCGCCGGACGACCGTCATATCTGCTTTACCGTCTCCGTCGTAATCACGCGCAACGGGTTCATCGCCAGGCTCGCCCCAAGTGTTTACCGTAAATGTATTGCTTGCAGTGTTGAGCCGGTACCAATTTCCGTTGGTTTCACGCCATACGGCAATTTCGCCGATCCCGTCCCCGTCATAATCGCCCGGCACCATAAAATCTTCGTTGTAGATTCCAAACTGCTGAACGCGAATGCCACCGCCACTTTTTGCTATATACCACTGATTATTTGAAGGTCGAAATATCAAATAATCGGCCTTATTGTCACCATCGGAGTCAACGGCGTCACGCAGACTCATCTGCGCAAACGTAGGAACCGTCAATGCCAATACCAGGGCGGCGTAAAACGCGGCTTTTCCGAATGCGGCCAAAAAACTTCTCATGGTTTATTTCCTTATCCTAAGCTAAACTTGTGTGCTGCAGGCTCGAACAATTGGGGGCCTTACTGGCGACGAACTTCAAATATACTACTTCGACATAACAAATTGCAACAAATTCAATCAAAAAGTCACAGCTACATTGGTCTTCGATACGTCTGATTAGACGCCCTTAATACTATTAAAGTTGGAAAACCCACTCAATTTTACAAAAATCAGTTCCGGGACTGGTTGATTACTAAGTCGGTTCCAGCAATTCGAATCGTGCCGGAACGAGAGATCGTCGGGTTGACCGTGACCCGGAACGTAACGGTGTCATTTCCAGAGCGTACACCGGTCCCCGCTACGATAAGCCAATTTACATTACTTTTAACGTAATAATCGCAGTTTTGGGCAGCCGTAACGCTGACGCTGAAGTGACCGCCCTTTGTCGGGGCAAGCAGTGACGGCGACGAAAGACTGAAGCTGCAAACGGTCTGATTCTGCAAGGCCTGGGCAACATTCAGCCGTCCGCCCGTTTTTACGACGCCGTTCCATTGCGCGAGGACATCGACGGAGTTCAAAAGCGTTGCCTTCAGTGAGGCCGCCGAAAGGTTAGGATTATAGGCCGAAAGTAGAGCGGCGGCTCCCGATACATGCGGGGCGGACATTGAGGTTCCGGAGAAGCTTGCGTAGTTTGACGCGGTATTAACAGTACTCAAGATCCCCGTTCCGGGTGCGGCCAGATCGACGCTGACCGGCCCGTAATTGGACGAACCGTTTCTTTGATCGGATGAGTTCGAGTTCGCGACCGAAATGATTGATGGACTCACGTAACTGGCCGGAAACGAGGGCTGCGTGTCTATGTTTCGGCCGTCATTTCCGGCCGAAAAGACTTGAAGCACACCGGTATTCCCCAGAGCGTCGATCGCGTCTCGAGTAGCCTGGTCGTACCCGCACGCTTCGTCGCAGCCGCCATATGAATTGTTCGTAACACGGATGTTCACACCGCGTTCCTTCATCATTCGTACGTAATTATAAGCGTTGATGAGCATCGCAGATGTCGTGCCCAGACCATCGTTGTCATAGATCTTAATGCTCATGATCCGGACATTCCAGTTAACGCCCACAACGCCTATCGAATTATTTCCGACCGCACCCATTGTGCCGCTGGTGTGTGTTCCGTGGCCGTTTTCGTCAAGTGGATCCGGATCGTTAAAGAAAAAGTCGTATCCGTAAAAATCGTCAACAAATCCGTTGGCGTCATCATCGATCCCGTTCCCGTTGATCTCGCCGGGGTTCGTCCAGACGTTTGCTGCGAGGTCTTCGTGCGTGTACTTGATCCCGGTGTCGATGTTGGCTATGACTACCGCCGGACTGCCGGTGTTTAGGTCCCATGCTTGCGGAGCCGAGATCTTGGTCATTCCGTACAGGCTGCCAAAACTAATATCGTTGGGTGTCGCCAGCAGGTGATAATAAAAATTTGGCTGAACCGATTCGACCTGGCCGGAATCGATATAGCGGGAGCGCGCCGAATCAAAATTCATACCAGCCCGCAATCTTATCCTCTGCCACCCGAGGTCCCCGAGTTTTTCGAGCACTGTCCCGCCTTCCCGGAAGTTGATATCACGAGCGAGATCAGACGAAACACCTTTCTTGAATTTTACCAGGACCTCATCCGCCACAACGCCCTTTTCCTGCCGTTGGCCCGCGACGATCATCGTCTGAATAAGCACTAAAACCGTCAGCGAGATAAGTTTTTTTGCGTTCATAGGTACTGCCGGAAAGCTTTTTTTAGTCAGAATCTTGCTTGGGCATGAAAATTCGAGGCCACGGAAGTAAAAACGGAGAATAAAACAAAAATCGAAGAAAACCAGAGAATCTTAATGGGGCGGCTAGTGGGGCTCGAACCCACGACCTCCTGAACCACAATCAGGCGTTCTAACCAACTGAACTATAGCCGCCATGCGAAAATCTCAAAATCTCAGATTTGAGACCGCAGATCTTAAACAAAAGTACCCCCGGCACGACTTGAACGTGCGACCCACAGCTTAGAAGGCTGTTGCTCTATCCAACTGAGCTACGGGAGCATATCAAAAAGCAACTTCCAATCTTAAGCGATTGATAATATTTTAGTCAAACTAATTGCACCTCAGATCCCGTCCGGAAAGCGATTCCGGCGACGAGGAATGCGACGATATTGCCATCGCCCAATAATCCCCTTCTCGAATCAAGAGTCTTACGCCGCCGCGCTTTTTCTTTCACGCACCGCCACAAGCATCTGTTCAAAAACCTCGCTCAGATCAAGCTCGCTGGTGTCTATTACAATGGCGTCCTCGGCAATAGTGAGCGGCGAATCTTCGCGCGAAACATCACGTGCGTCGCGGTCATTGATCTCGGCAAGTGTCTGTTCGTAAGTGCTCACACGGCCATTTGCCTTGTCTTCTTCGAACCTGCGTCGAGCCCTGGCCTCTGGTCTTGCGGTTAGAAAGAATTTGATATCAGCTTTTGGAAACACCACGCTGCCAATATCACGGCCCTCGAGGACACAGCCTTTAGCCGCGTTTTCACCGAGATTTCGCTGGTGTTCAACCATGATCTTGCGAACCTCGGAAACGGTTGAAACGACTGAGGCGGCCTGGGCAACCTCAAGCGTCCTGATCTCGGATGTAACGTCCGTGCCGTCGAGCAGAACGCGCAACGAATCAGGTTCGCCGATCAAATCGATTCCCGCCTTTTCCGCGATCTCGACGACAGCCTGGATATTCTCCGGAGCAACGCTCCCGCGCATGACGGCAAGGGCAACGGCCCGATACATTGCACCCGTATCAAGGTAAAGAAGTTCCAGCTTGTTTGCCAGCATCTTGCCAAGCGTGGACTTTCCCGCACCGGACGGGCCGTCGATTGCAATTATCATTTTTTTGAAAGGTCCGCACGCACTTTCGGCGGGAGTTTCTGGTAAACAAGCAAATATGACTTTGAGATCAAATCTTCGTATTCTTCCTCTTCGAGGGCGTCAGGATCTTCGATGGCTACCCAATGGTAGCGTGCAACGTATGGGGCTGGAATTATTCCTTCCTTCTCGGTAAGCTCCGCAAATTTTTCAGGCGTACACTTAAACGAAACCTGCCCTGTGGCCTTCTCCAGGCCCGAGGCGCAAAACATTTTTCCGCCGACAGAAAAACACAGGTCATTGCCCCATTTTACATCCTCTGTGGCATGGGGCAAGGAAAGACACAATTCACGTAATTTTTCTACATTCATTTTTACTGTTCTTCTCCTGATACGTTTTGCCTTAGGAAGGGAGGTTCCTTTGTTTGCAGCAAAACCGGGTCAAAAGTGGTTCAACCGAGAATTCCCGCCAATGCATCGACGGTAATTTGAATCTCCGCGCTTGAAACATCGCTGTGCGTTACCATCCGAATCGAATCACCGAAACCGATAGCTAAAACACCTCTACATTTCAAATCTTCGCATATTTTGTAGGAACTGTGTCCAGTTCCAACAATATCGAAAATGACTATATTCGTTACAATTCTATCAAGTTCAATCTCAATTCCGGGAAGTTGGCTAACCCCGGCGGCAAGAGTTTTTGCGTTAGCGTGATCGCCGAGCAAGCGCTCGGGTGAACTCCCAAGTGCGATCAGGCCCGCGGCCGCCAATATTCCGATCTGACGCATACCGCCGCCAAGCCGCTTTCGCCAAACTCGCGCCTCTGTAATAAAATCTTTCGTTCCAAGTAAAATAGATCCCGCTGGTGCTCCAAGGCCTTTCGAAAGAGTGAACATCACCGAATCGCAGTATTCCGTAAGGTCGGCAGCGGACGAGTTCAATGCAACGGCGGCGTTGAAGATACGGGCTCCGTCCATATGGACGGGTATATTGAGATCATGCGCCTTGTGGCAGATCTCGGCACAGTCTTCCGAAGTCATGACAGTTCCACCGGCTAGATTATGGGTATTTTCAAGGCATATTAACCCGGTCGGTGCAACATAATAAGGCTGATCGACGTGCAGGCCGGATTTGATCTCATTCCAGGTCAAATGACCCGTGCGGTCCTCACTTCTCACAGCCCGAATCGTTACGCCGGATATTACGGCTGCCGCCCCCAGCTCGAAATTGAGAATGTGGCCGCGGTCGTCAGTAACGATCTCCTGGCCAGGTTTGGTGTGGAGCTTAACGGCGATCTCGTTGCCCATCGAGCCACTCGGGACGAACAATGCCGCCTCTTTCCCAAAAAGTTCTGCGGCTTGATCCTGAAGTCGATTTACTGTCGGGTCCTCGCCAAATACATCATCACCAACTTCTGCGTTTGCCATCGCGGCGCGCATTTCGGCGGTAGGTTTTGTAACTGTGTCGCTTCGGAGATCGATCATTACGTCGTTGAGATCGGGAAGAGCTGCGGGTGCATCGACTTTCTCCGCCAGCCACATTGATTTTGCCACGAATTGCCGCTAAAGAGAATTTGCGGCTAGCAGTTTGTATTGCTATTCGAGCGTGACTATAATCGGCGGAGACCTCCCGACGTCATCACGCAAGAGAAAGATTTAACAGGAGACATATGTCAAAGACCAGGTTTTTTTCGCTGCTCGTATTGTGTTTATCGCTACAGGTTTTGAGTATTGCCGCACAGCAATTGGGTGCTCCAGGTAATCCGACCGGCAAAGGCACCGTTGTCTTGCGGTCAGCGCAGGTCATTGACGGCACCGGAGCCGAACCGATAAGAAACGGCGTTATTGTCGTGACCAACGACAAGATCGTTGCGGTCGGACCGAGTGGCAGCGTAACGATCCCAGCCGGAGCAAAAGTCATCGATCTTGGTGACGCAACGTTGATGCCCGGTCTCATTGACGCTCATACACACATCATCGGACGCACCCTTGGCGATCCCGAGGGCGAAAATTCGAGTGTCCGCGACATTGACTCCTTCGGTGCGATCCTCGGTGTAAGTAACGCGCAAAAGACATTGTTCGCCGGATTCACCACTATTCGGAACGTGGGTGCGCCGAATTTTGATGATATCGCATTGAGAAAAGCGATAAATGACGGTTGGATCATCGGCCCGCGGATACTAACTGCCGGCCATTCCCTGGGCATAACCGGTGGCCATTGCGACGAGAACGGCTATCGGCCGGGGCTTGCGGATGGCGACTACAAAACGGGAATTGCCGACGGCCCGGAAGCGGTGCGTGCCGCCGTCCGATATCAGGTCAAGTACGGTGCCGATCTAATAAAAACTTGCGCGACCGGCGGGGTTTTGTCCGAAGGCGACGCGGTCGGGGCGACGCAATATACGTACGAAGAATTAAAGGCGATGGTCGATGAGGCTCACAAACTTGAACGCAAGGTCGCGGCCCATGCTCACGGAACCGAAGGAATAAAGATCGCGACACGTGCGGGCGTAGCCTCTATTGAGCACGGGTCTTTTCTCGACGAGGAAGGGGCGAAAATGATGGCTGCGCGAGGGACTTTTCTTGTCCCGACCTTGATGGCAGGCGAAGCGGTAGAACGCCTCGCCAAAAGCGGGTTCTTGAAAGGCCTGCGCGGCGAGAAGGCTTTGGCGGCCGCGGCTGCGATGCGTAATGCTCTCAAGATCGCCATTGTGAATAAAGTACTCATCGCTCTGGGCACTGACGCCCTTGTCATACCGCACGGCACGAATGGCCACGAATTCGCTTTGATGGTTGAGTGGGGTGGAATGCGGCCGCTGGACGCAATAACCGCCGGAACGCTCAATGGAGCCAAACTACTGGGTTTAGATAAAACGATAGGTTCGCTTTCCGTCGGAAAACTTGCCGATATCGTCGCCGTTTCCGGCGATCCGCTGAAAGATATAAAGAAAATGGAGAATGCCGTTTTTGTTATGAAAAACGGCGTGATCTACAAAGAAAATAAATAATTCGTCTCCCGTTTCGCAGGTCGACCGTTAGGACGGCGACCGCAGAACCGCAGAGGCGTCCTACCGATTGACTGCGTACAAATACAGCTGATCAAATTGCCAGCCAGCGGAATTGATTGGCATTCCAGCCGGCGGACTTTGCTCCGGCCTGATATGCAGATTCAAGAAAATCCAGTGCCGTTTCACGCGGATTGCCCGAAGTTCGAACATCTTCATACATCAACAAAGCCATGTGCGAGCCATTTGCTTCCTGCCATGAGGCCGATGCGGGGGCCAATGGTTCATCCGCAAGTCCAGCGGGTTCGGGTGCGGTGTAGGAATAGAATGCCGGAGCGGGAATATTGTCGTCACCGAACCAGAAGCCGAAGCTGATCACCTCGTGCGAATATGCTTCGCGCTCGACCATTCCGGCACCTTCGCGCGGAGTGACGCGTTTGCCCGAAAATCGCGTCAACGCAAGGTCGAAGCTGTGCCAGAAGAGATGAACAGGAGTGCTTTTGCCGATAAACCGTCCGCGAAATTCTTCGAGAACATCATCGACAGCGACCAGCGTTTTGTGAAACCGCTCGACATATTCCTTGTCGTACGAACAATTCTCAGTGTCTTCGGCAAAAGGTGTGGTCGACGGGGCCTCATACGGAACTGCTTTGATATTTGCCTCTATACCAAGCTTTGCAAGGTTCGAGAAAATGCTGCTGTAAAAATCAGCAACGCTCAGGCCGTCATACAAGGCGAAATCCTCCGATCGGCCATCGCTGGTGTGAATTCTCAATTCATGACCGCGAAAATCAAATTCGACCTCAAAACTACCGCCCTTGTGCGGGATAGTCCGTGTTGTCAGGCCGCGTGGTGAGACGTAAAGCGGCACGTGCCACCAATGGTTGATCCGCGGATGCAGAGTAAGCCGGATCTTACCGACGATCTGCAGATATAGGTGAAGCGTGTTTTTGGTCGCTCGCCAGGCCTCAAGAGGGATTTCGGGGAAAATGCTTTCTGACATAAAATTAAAGATGTTTGCCCGCAAACTACACGCAATTTCACGAATAACGAGAACAACGCGGAGTCTGCTGAGACACTACTTACCGCCGTGCACGTTCTCGGGGCCTTGGGCGAAACAACGCAAAAGTCCTGAATCTATTTGGCCTTTTCCTCTATCTCAAGAATATCGCCCTTTGTGAAAAGATAGGTTTTCATGTGTTCATCGAGTTTAGGAGTGCATCTACGAAGCCACTCGAGGGCCATCACAGCATGTTCCATCTCTTCGTCACGGTTGTGTTCAAGTATCTTCTTGAGTTGTTTGTCAGTCGTTTGTTCGGCACGCTGGTTGTACCAATCAACGGCTTCAAACTCCTCTTGCACTGACTTGATCGCCCTAGAGAAGTTGCGCGACTTCTCGCTCATTTTGTCGTAGTCTTCATGCCACTCTGCGCTTGTTGCCATATTTTTGTATTCCTTGATGTCCTGATCTATTTCGCGGGTAGAGATTCGTAAAACATATCGTCAGGGTAGCAGTATCCCCATTCTTCGCCGGGCTCGAATGAACTTATGATCGGATGACCCACCGCTTCGAAGTGTTTGGTTGCGTGCCGGTTCGGCGATTGGTCGCAGCAGCCGACGTGGCCGCAGATCTGGCATAACCGCAGATGCACCCATCTTCCGCCGATCTTCAGGCAGTCTTCGCACCCATCCGCGCTCGGCGTAACTTTACGTATCTCGGCAAGATGTTTGCAGCCTTCCATTATTTTCGTCTCAGTCTATGAACTAATTCTATTCGCTACTGGTTCAATTTTCCAACATCGTTCGCAAGCGGTACGAATCTCTCGTCCTCATAACACCACGACCAACTTTCGCCTTCCTCAAGCGAAGCGATAAGGGGATGAGCTTTTTCTTCAAAGTGCCTTGTTGCGTGTGTGTATTTCGACGAATCGCAACAGCCGACGTGGCCGCAAGTAAGGCAAAGACGAAGATGCACCCATTTATAATTATTTTTTACACATTCCTCGCAGCCAACGTTGCTCCGCGGATCGAATGTTACGGCTTCGTCCTCGTGTTCGCACGGCAACATTCTTGGCAACGCTTCTACATCCTCGGCTTCGTCTGCGAATTTTGCTTCGAGTAAAACACTTCCGACAAGAACCAAGAGCAGGCCAGCGACAGTGACCATCGGCGGCAGGATCAAGCCCGTGGCGGTGACCCCGAGGCAAACCACGATCGCTGCAAGCCGAACCCAAACGAGGCTGCAAACGCCGGAGATCATTCGGACAATTGTGATCGACGCAAGGTAAACGGAAATTCCTCCCCCGAGAAGCATCAAGGTCGGGACGTGGAGATGAGTGTCGGTCGATTCCTTGATCGCGTGTTCAACACCGATTCCCGTCGCTATGATCGAGGCTACGATGAAGAAATGCCCGTAAAGGTAAACAAAACGCGGCAACAGGCCGGGCTGCTTTATTGCGTCGTCTTCGACGAACTCGAAATTGATCCACCAAATGCATGCGGCCATCGCAAAACCGAGTGAAGCCGTTCCGATGGTGGTGAAATTCCACGGCACATCTGCGGCTCCGTTGGCAGTAGCGATCACGGCTTCGCCGAGAACTATGATCGTGAAAAGTCCGAAACGCTCGGGCAAATGGGAATGATCGATCGGTATGACGCGCGTCAGTTTTACATTAAGGAAGGGTGTTGAAAGTGCAATTAAGACGCCGACGGCCCAGATCGCGTACCGTGTCGGGGGAGCGAAAAACAGCGAGCAAATGAATATCAAGGCCGAAATGCCAAGGCCAAGGATAAACTGCGTCGAGAGCCTTCGCGCGAGTGGGACGTAAATCGCCGTTCGTGCATACATCGCACAAAGTACAAGTAAAACCAACGCGTAACAAACGGCAAACGGTACCCCTCCGCGATCCGTAAATGCGTCGCCAATTGTCAACGCAAGCGCCGCGACCGCGAGCATCGCCGCGAAAGTCAAAATTCGATATTCCGGCTCGTCACTCTCGAACCGGTCCCCGTAGAACGTGTATCCGACCCACGCCCACCAAACCGGAATGAACAGCGCAATATACTTAACTAATCCGATCGGGTCGGATTCTCTGACCAGAACCGCCGCAACCTTGGCAACAGCCAATACGAAGACCAGGTCAAAGAAAAGCTCTAGCCAGCTTGCATGGCGTTCGCCACCTTCGGAATTCAGCGTCAAAAGGAGCTGACGCTTCCTTCGACGGGCGGGCGGTGAAATTATATCGGCCATATCAAATGGATGCTCAATTGATTCTGACTATGTTATCACGCGAACATATCTTGGGTCGTGGCCGATATATTGACTTTGAGCTAATGCCAGAGTAGATTTGTGCCATTCAATTTCCCAGGAGATTCAAGTTATGTCTAACGAAGTCAGCGCGATCCTAAAGGGTATGAAGGCGTAACGCCTTATTTGATCTGCAAGAATGCCGAAGCCGCGATCGATTTTTACACTCGTGCGTTCGGTGCGGTGGAATTGTTCAGGATCGGTTCACCGGGAATGGTGGGCCACGCCGAAATGAAGATCGGCAACGCGATAATAATGCTTGCGGACGAACACCCGGAAATGGGAGCCGTCAGCCCAGAAACCGTCGGCGGAACGCCAGTGCAGCTTTTGGTTTACGTCGAAGACGTTGATAGCTTTACCGCAACAGCCGTCGCGGAAGGGTTGACCGTCCTGCGACCGGTCGAGGACCAGTTTTACGGCGACCGCTCAGGTCAATTCAAGGACCCGTTCGGTCACGTTTGGTCGTTTGCGACGCACGTCGAGGATGTTTCACCCGAAGAGATGAACAATCGGGCGGCCGCGATGTATGGAGGATAACTTATGAACGCAAAGTTTATTATTGCCGGTATTGCCGGGTTTCTCATTTCGTTTTTGAGCGGATTTGTTGCCCACGGAATTCTTCTTCGTGCTGAATACGCTACCATCCCGAATCTGATGCGAACCGAGGCTGACGCGATGAACTATTTACCGCACATGCTGCTGTCGCACTTATTCAAGGGATTTGCGTTTGCGTGGGTCTACCAGCAAGGCGTATCAAGTGGGCCATGGCTCGCGCAGGGCATTCGGTACGGTTTCGCTATGATTTTCCTTATTACCGTGCCGCTTTATTTGGTGTATTTCGCGGTCCAGCCGATGCCCGGCAGGCTCGTCGCATTGCAGATCGTCGCCGATTCGATAAGCACGGTCCTGATGGGTGTGGTCGTTGCGTTCATCTGCAGATCGGTGGAAGCGGCCAACGAGTAAAGCAATAAAATTTCATTTCCGATTGGAGCCGGACGCTTCGAATCAAAAATTTTGGCTGGAAGGCGGCAACAGGTAGTCTGATTTCCGGGGCTGTTTCGCCTCGATGGAGCTTCATGAAATACCTCGTCTGCCCCAAATGGATAGACCCAATTACTTTGTGACTGTCGTCGTGTGCAAGAACTTCATTATCGATAGGAAGAACAAAAAGCCTTGTTCCGTCCGGGCTGAAGTGAGCTCCGTAAGTAGACACTTCGAACGGCATCGTAAGAACAGCACTCGCCTGTTCATTGTGTCCCACAATTTCACGGTCTGATCTGCGGCCGCCGATACAAGGCGTTTGCCGTCAGGGCTGAACGAGATGCCGTAGGGCCCTTCGTCGTGGCTCATCACGAAAAGTTCTTTTCGGGACTTCGGGTCAAAAATGCGGACCGTCCCGCCCCGACGCAGCAGCAAAAAGTTTACCGTCCGGGCTGAACGCGATCGACAGGATGCGGGCAGTTCCGGCAGCGACGGTTCTGTCGATATTCCCGATGCGGCATCCCAAAACATCACCGATCCATCGGTTCCACCCGTAGCGATCATTTTTCCATCTCGCGTTGACGCTAAATAGGTCGCTCCGTTCTTGTGGACAAGGTCACGGACGAGCTTGCCCGTTTCGGCATCCCAACCTTCGCACTGTTGGTCGATGAGGTAGCGAGAACTAGTTTTCCATCAGGGCTGAAAGCAACGGAGATGCAGTTGATTTCCTTTCGCTTCTTCAAATGTCCGCAACTCCTTCTTTTCGGCGATGTCCCATTGTTTGACTTTATTGTCGTTACCGACGCTTGCTAGGCGTTTGCCGTCAGGGCTGAACGCTACCGCGTTTGCCGACTGACCGTGAGCCTGCCAGACGGCGATCTCATCGCCCGTGGCCATGTCCCAAAGCCTCAATTTGCCGAGCCATGCCGCCGTAGCCGCTTTCTTGCCATCGGGACTGACGGCGAAGCCATACGCGTTGCCATCATGTTTCAAGGCTTGCCGTTTTGCATCCGAAGCGGCGAAATTCCATGTCTTGATCGTCGCGTCTCCGGATGCGGTGTAGAACGTTTTTCCATCCGGACTCATAGCGACCGCATTAATGCTCTTCGTGTGGCCGTGAAGAGTCGCGAGTTCGCTGCCAGCCGCTACGTCCCAAACCTTTAGGCTCTGGTCGGTCGAAGCGGAAACAAGATTCTTGCTGTCGGGAGTGAACGCGATGCCGTTGACCCATTTCGCATGGCCTTTTCCGGGACCGCCGAGTTTTTTAGCCATTTTGCCTGTAGCGGCGTCCCACACGCGTATCGCACTGTCTTTTCCACCCGCGGCGAGCCATTTTCCGTCGGGACTAAACGTGATCGCCTGGCCCGCCTTATAGACTTCGTCGCCCTCGGTTTCCATCACGGCCGGTTCGCCCCATTTTGAGGTGTCCCAAACGGCCGCGATCTTCTCGACCTCCCACGAAGCGACAGCCAGACGATTGCCGTCGGGACTGATAGGCGATCGCGACAAGCGGCTTCACACCGTACTCGAGCTGTTTGACGGGATCTCCGGTTGCGGCTTTCCATATCTCGACGATGCCCCAAACGCCGCGCGTTGGCGTATACGTTCCACGAGCACGACGCGATCGACGAACCGTCGGGGCTAAACGTAACAGCCGTTATGCCTTTGCCCTGGCCCTGGAGACGACGAATCTCGGACTTTGTGTTTATGTCCCAAACGATCACCAAATGACGCGAAAAGGCAGCCGCGAGACGGCTTCCGTCCGGCGAGAAGACGATGGACTGAGGGGCCAACTTCGGGTCTAAGAACTTGAATATTTCCTTTCACCGAAGAGATCGGAGAGTTTGACGCTGCGGTCGAGGGAAGCCGTGGCAATCAGCTGGCCGTTTGGGCTGATCGCGATTGAAGTTACAGATTGCTCGTGAATGGCCAGGCTCGCGTCAAATTGATTGGCCTCAGCGTTGAGATAATTCCATTCCCAGCCGCGATATTTTGAGGGGGCTCCGGCCAGCCACCGTTTTGCTTCGAAGGTATCGTCTAGCCGCAGAGCGTTCGCCGCTGCCGCGATGTGCGCGAGGTATGAGCGGTATTCGATATCCGCCTTCTGCGCCACAATAGAAAGGACAAAACCTGAAAGTACCGAAACGGATAAGATAAAGTTTAGAAGTTTGGTCATCGGGTGAATGTCAATGTATTAAACAATGCTAGAATCTGAAATTATGATTGCCAGAGAAACACTCGATTTTCTCAAAAAACTCGACAAGAATAACAACCGCGAATGGTTCCAGGCGAACAAGAAGTCCTTTGACGCCGCCCAGGACAATCTTACCGCGTTTACCGACTATCTGATCGGCGAGATCGGAAAATTCGACGATGCGGTCGCGACGCTCGATCCGAAATCATGTGTGTTTCGCATATATCGCGATGTCCGTTTTTCAAAGGACAAGAGCCCTTACAAAACCAACCTCGGAGCTTACATCAGCCCCGGCAGGGCGAAAATCCATGCAGCCGGGCTATTATTTTCACCTCCAGCCCGGAAAGAGCTTTGTCGCGGGCGGCAAACACATTCCCGACGGTCCCGAAACTCTTAAAATACGTAACGCCATCGCGAATAACACAGATGAATTTCTTAAGATCGTCGGCAAGAAAAGCTTCCGTGATATTTTCGGCGAACTCAGCGGCGACAAACTCAAATCCGCGCCAAAGGGTTTCAACCCTGGACACAAGGCTCTTGAATATCTGAAGCTCAAAGAATTTATGGCGTTTACCGAGCTGCACGATGATAAGTTTCTGATCAGTGCCGAATTTCCCAAACATCTTGTCAAAACTATGAAGGAGATGTATCCGCTCGTCTTGTTTTTACGCAAGGCTCTGTCAGCCTAGTGACACCTCGCGTGCGATTGTTTTAACAAGTCGACCAACGCCCTATCAAGCTGCGAAGCATCGGTGACAACGACCATATGCGAGATTCGTGGCATCGGGCCGGTTAGTTTTGCTTTTTCAACTTTCGCATCAAACGGCCGCTCTCCAAGGTCCAATCCTATCCTCAATTCTTTCGGCTTTATATTTATTGCAGCCAAACTCGCGGTTATCGAGCACCGAAACATAAGTTTTCTTTGGCAAAATACTCGAGTTCGGGAAGTTCTTAGCCACAAAGGCGATAAATGCCTCGTAAAGCGGACGCATCTCGGCGGACTTCGCAAACTGGTTTTCGAGAAGATCGTCAGTGCTCGCGTAGACCGGCTTTCCGCCATTTGCGTGAATTCCCGCAAGCAGCGAGGCGTTCATATGCCCGAAATTATGCTCGGTTTTTAGCCACGCGATAACTTCATTTCGCTTTTTGCTGCCGAATCCGTCAATGGTCTTTAGCCAAGCCGCCAGATCTTTTCCGGTCTAGCCTTTCAGGCCGTCCATAAATTCCTTTTCAAATTCGCCAGATGTTTTTTGTGCCATGTTAAGTCCTCCGATGTACGACAGGCTGCCAAGCCCGTCGGTCAAGCGCGCACGTTAATTTGCAAGTTGAGCACCCCAGCAGAGATGAACAGGCTTGGCAGCCGGTCATACCTACCTCCAAATTCCAAGAATAAATCCGATCACTGCAAAGTAAACCGTGACATAACCACAGTTTATCGCCATATATTTCCACGAACGCTGCTCGAACAACGCGATGACGATAAATTGCGTGACGACCCAGCCGACGCCTGCCAGCAAACCGGCTCCAATGCCCCATTGCCAAGTCGTCCCCGGTGCTGCCGAGGAAGAATGCCAGATTGTACGAGATTATCCAAGCTAGATATCAGCGAAAGCCCGAACGTCTTCACTGGATTAGATTTCGCAAGTTGCTCGTCGGTCAACCCGGTTTCTCGCTGCCACGCTTTTTGAAAGAGCAGCGGTGACCACCAAAACGCGCCGATAACAAGACTCATAACGGCGCAAACAAATACGGCAATGTGATTTATGTAAATGGTTTCCATAGCAAAACCATTTTAGAAACAGAGATTTCGTAAGTATTGGAAAAAATTTACCTATCCGACCGGAACGTAATTTTGGTAATTAGTTTGTATCTGGGCGTACTGTTCGGGGGTGAATCCGGAGAAGGTTTTAAAGTCATTGATAAAGTGGGCCTGATCATAAAATCCGCAATCCAGCGAGATCTTTCCCCAATCAAGCAAGCGAGCTTTTTCGATCTCGAGGATCGCTTTTTGAAACCGCATGATCTTGAGATAGGATTTCGGCGTGACACCTACCGGCTCCGGAAAAGATGTGTGAAATGCTTTTGAGAATAGCCGATCTTTTCGTTCATACGTCCGATGTTTATTTCGTCCGGACGCATCCGCATTTCATTTATCGCAAATTCTACACACGGATTGATCTCCAACTGCGAACGAAATTTCGTCACGAGAAAATCTTCAACAAGCTTGAACCTTAGATCGATGTCTTTTGTTTCCAGCAGACGTTCGCGCAATAGCCCAAAATCATTGCCCCAGACAAGATCTGCATCGACGACACTGTCTGCTATCTCATCCATCGGAAACGGAAAAAACGAGGCCGCCATTCCTTTTTTGAACGAGATCACCATCATCGCCGCGTTATTCCCGGATGGGATCGTGATCGGCTCTGTGCGCAAACCCGAAGCCCAAACGTGATTGCACGCCTGAATTTCCTTTAGCGTTTCGTTGTCGTAGATATATTGCGGCGTATCGTGAAAATCGATGAGGACCTCGGTGTCACCGTTTGGCAGAAATCGGTCGATATTGTGAGCATGCTGCACGCCCTCGTAGTAGATAAATATCTCGATAAATTTATCAAGCGGGAAAGCAGGAATGTGAGTCTGGTAATATCATCGCTGCAGTCTGAAGGGCATAATAAGCCTATTTCAAGGCCGCGACAAGTGAAGCCCCAAGATTTTCCAAAAGCTTTTTCGTCTTCTCGTCGGTCATCTCGGTACCATCGCCGTCAAATTTCTGACCCACAAACGTAACAGCGATCTCGTCGGAAGCACGTTGATTCCCATGATCGTAAGCACGCCTCTCAGATCGCCCAGGCATCTGAGGCCGCCGAACTGGCCCGGTGCGGCAGTCATTATCGCGGCGGTTTTGCCCTTGAAGACCTCATACATCTTGTATCTGTCGTTCGCCCGCGAGGCCCAGTCGATCGCGTTCTTGAAGCCGCCGGGCAAACTGCCATTATATTCGGGCGAAGCGATCAGAAGACCATTGTGCTCGTTCAAAACATCCTGAAAACGATAGGCAGCCTCATCAAAGCCATTCTTTTCCACCAGGTCGGCATTGAAGATCGGCATCGGATAATCGTTGAGATCGAGAACCGTCACTTCGGCACCTGCCTGACGAGCGCCTGCAACGGCGATATTCAGAACACGTCCGTTGTATGAGTTTTTGCGGTAGCTGCCCGCAAGTGCGAGGATCTTTACCATAATTTATCTAAGGTTTTGGGAACGGGTTAGTCAGATACATAAGAAAGGTGACAAGAATAAAGTACGGGACCAGGACTGCGGCTACCAGGATAATCTTTTGCGATTCGCTGGCCGAAAAACAGGGCCGTGATCGCCAGAGCGGCGATGACCGAGGCCCAAAATATCAGCACGGTGGAGGAAGCGATCAAGAAAATACACAATTCCCGCCGCGCACAGAACGCCGGCAGCGAGTTCCATGATCGTGATCGTCAAGAGCAAAACGGGAACGAGCGGAGCGAGGAGCGTCTTCGAAAAGTGGCCGGACAGCCATTCCAGATTGCCGCGCCGGTCGAAGACCTTATCAAGGCCGGACTGGATGAAAAGAATGCTCACCAACAATGCGGCGAAAAGCGCGGGCAGGTTTCGGCCAATGGTTTCGATATTCACTTAATTTTAGGTCGTCCTTTTCTATTTCGCTGATCTTATCGACCCTGGCTCTCATGCCTGCCGCCTTCGAAATCGGCATCGAACCAGGCTTTTAGGATCTTTTTTATTTCCTCGTCGGGCGTATACCGTGCTGCCAGCGAAAGTACGTTGGCATTATTATGTTGACGTGCGAGTCGGGCAATATCCTCATTCCACGCGACGGCGGCACGAACACCCTTGACCTTGTTGGCCGAGATCGCCATGCCCGTTCCCGAACCGCAAACGAGCAAACCCTGTTCATATTCGCCCCGCGAGACGGCCTCGGCCACCTTCCGGGCATAGTCGGGATAATCAACAGACTCGCCCGAAAACGTGCCCATGTCGTCGAATTCAACGCCTATTTCATTGAGCGTGGCTTTCATCTTTTCCTTTTCCTCGAACCCGGCGTGATCGGCGGCGAGTGCAATTTTCTTTGGCATTTTGGCGTGTTCCTTTGTTTATTGAATAGTAGCGTTTCTTTTGGCTCGGCAAAAGCGGACATAGGCGTTTTGTGGTCGGGACAACCAAAAGCGGGTGCAAATTATCCAACTCTTGCCGTTCATTCTATTGATGTCGAGAAAAATTATGAAGTTTAGATCTGCCATGCTGTCGTCCGCAATAGCCTTAGTTATGTTCTCCGGGATCGTTCTTGCATCGACCAATTCCGTGTCCTCGCTCTCGGAACAAGCCATCTCGAAGTCGAGGCCGAATCGGCCGAAGCCATCCGAAAGCTTCGCGAGTTGGGGCCCGAAGGGCTGAACGGCCTTTTCGCGACGTATGCCGCTGATATTAAGACGTATCGTGAAATGGGCGCGGGATCAGACAAATGGAAGAAGATCGTAGCCGCTCTCGACGCAGTTGCGATGCAAAAAGATGCATATGCCGCCCAGTTGTATTGGTATACCGACCTCGAACAGGCAAAACGTGTTGCCGGCGCATCGCACAAGCCAATATTGACGCTGCGGCTTGCTGGGCAATCTGAACGAAGAATTCTCATGTGCAAACAGCCGTCTATTCCGCTCATTGCTTTATTCGAATACCGAAGTGTCGAAATTTCTTCGCGAAAACTACGTTCTTCATTGGAAATCGGTCCGACCGGCCCCGCGGATCACGATAGATTTCGGAGACGGCCGCAAGATCGAGCGGACGATAACCGGGAACTCCATCCACTATATCCTCGACAACGACGGCCGCATAATCGACGCTCTTCCGGGGCTTTACAGCCCGAAAGCTTTTATGACCTATCTAACGCAGGCCAAGAATACGAGCGACGCGGTGGCCGGCAAGGAACGACGACAGCGGGATATTGCTCTTATGCGTTACCGCAAACTTGGCTTCGACCGCATCAAAGAGCGGCGGGATGCGGCCATCGCTGAATCAAAGGTCACGCTCGTCCCTGACACGCCGGCCGAGGTGATTCCGACAGAATCAGGCTCATCGGGCCCGATGCAATCCGAGCGGCTCCGATCGCCGCGACGAAAATGGTGGTGACCGACGAGGTATCGCTGCTTCGGGTTTACGATAATTTCTACACGTTTGAGCCGCAACGTGGATTTTACCGAGTGGCAGAAGCTCGCTGACCTTTACTCGCCCTCGCCCGTGCTGGACGAAGCGAGCACCGCGTTCGTCCGTCGGCAGACGAAAAGGACCGGCCTGAGCGATGCCGAATTCGCCAGCATGTTCGCCAAACTTCGAGCTTTCGTCGGGCTCGACACAACGCGTAACGACTTTCTTTACCACACGCAGCTCTACGGCTGGCTGAACAGCGACCCGACCGCAGATCTTGAGAGTCTCAACAGCCGCGTCTATTCGGAGATCTTCAAAACGCCGGATTCGGATAAATGGCTTGGCCTCTATTCGACCGACGTGTACACCGCCCTCGACGGGAACGGCCTTACCAAATGACTGTTTTTACGTTTTTGCCCGGAATGACGAGTTGTTATCGCCCGTCGTTCCTTTATGGTATTGTTTTTAGACTCGGCGAAACACATATAATTATTGTCTGAGCGTCTGGTCCCACCTTGTAAATGAGAATTTCCCGCCCGCAATATCGGTTCAATCTTCGCTGGCCATACTGGTCACGGCTATTCCTGCGATCGCACAGGATTTGTTGCCGGAACTAGTAAAACGGATCAAACCGTCGTCGGTCGCGATAGAAACCTTTGACGCCAAGGGGAACACACTGTCGCGCGGAAGCGGCTTTTTTATTGCCGCCGATAGGGTGATAACCAACCGCCATGTCATCGAACGTTCGAGCCGCGTCGAGGTCCATCTGATTGACGGCAAAAAGTTTACGGTCCGCGGCGTACTGGCGATCGACGGGGAAGGCGACCTCGCGATGCTGCAAGTGGACGTTCCATTGGCACTTGCGATCCCGCTGCCGATAGCGCGTTCGGTGCCGCAGGAAGGCGAGTCGATCGTGGTCGTCGGTAATCCTTTTGGGCTCGAAGGCTCTGTGTCCAATGGCATCGTTTCGGCGGTGCGGGAGATCTCGGGCTACGGCAAGATCATCCAAATTACCGCACCGATCAGTCCGGGCTCGTCCGGAAGCCCCGTCGTAAATATGTACGGTCAGGTGATCGGCGTCGCGACATTGCAGGCGGCGGAAGGCCAGAGCCTGAATTTTGCCGTTCCTTCGGAAAGGATTTTTCAGCTTAAGGTCACGGAGCTTCAGACCGTATCGTCGCTGACCGCAATAACCCAGAAGAACAAGCGTGCGGCCGCCGAATCGCTGTATGCGCAGGGTGTGGCCCAGCTTTCCCGCGACGATTTTGCGCGTGCCCTCGCATTTTTCGAACGGGCGATCGAGATCGACCCGGCCTATGCCGAAGCGTGGTATCAGGCCGGTTTCTCGTACGGCATACTTGGCCGGCACGCCGAGGCCCTGAAGGCTTCGAAGCAGGCCGCGAAGCTTCGTCCCGAATGGGCCGAGACCTATGTAAACATCGGTGCGTCAAGCTTTGCGCTCGGCCAATATAAGGAAGCGGCCGATGCGTACCGGCAGGCGATCAAGCTGGAAGATTACAAGCCGGAGACGCAGTATTCACTTGGTTTAAGCCTTGAAAAACTGGGCCGGACCGACGAAGAGATACTTGCGTACCGCCGGGCTCTTTTGTTAAAGCCCGACCACGCCGGCTCGATCGAAAAGCTCGGAATGGCGTTTCTGAAACAAAAGCGTTACGGGGACGCCCTCTTGCAGTTCGAGCAGCTAAAGACCTACAAACCCGACGCCAAGACCTATAATTACCTGGGCGAATGCCTTATAGAATTGGGCAAGGCCCAGGAAAGCGTAGACGCCTTTACGAATGCCGTCAGCTTCAACCCCGACTTCGACAAGGCCCGCTACAACCTTGGCCGTTCGTACATAAAGCTTGGAAATCTCGACATGGCCCAGGTCCAGTACGAGATCCTAAAAAACGCCCGCTCCGACTGGGCCGACCGCCTTTTAGTATTGATAAATCCGTAATTTCGACTCACGTAAAGGCTGCGTCCCCGTGTCCCAGCACGGGACACTTTTGGGACAGTCATCGTCGTCTCTAATTGCTGGCAACAGAGCAGTTAACCCCGCGTCACAACAAGGTGTCCCGCTGTCCCTCAAATTTTCTGCAAACGCGCCGGGACAGTATCATTCGCCACCTTTTGCCCACCGAAAACTGACTAATTTTCAAAGAACCGTGTCGCGTGCAAACGAACTGGCGACCGAGCGATTCTAGCATTTGTGCTATCAGCGGTCAAGATTTTTATAGATGGCACACGTAGCTCCGTCGAATGGTTCGGTTACGATTGGGATGGCGTCGATCGGTTTGTCGGCCGGCTTGCGAAAGGGCTTTGCGGCGGCGGAGTTCGGGTCTTGTGCTTCTTGCCCGGGTTGCCGTTCATGACCCACTAGACCGCTCACTTGGTGAGGGTCAGGAGCGGTTTTCCTTTTTCGACGATATACGTGGCGAGTTCCGCACCGTTGCTGCTGCCGACGTTTTTTACCGCGTGTACGGTTCCGGCAGGAATGAACAGGACCTCGCCAGCTTTGAGCGTTACCGGAGGCCTGCCGTCAAGCTGATACTCCAGTACTCCTTCGATCATATAAACCACTTCCTCGCCGGGATGGCTGTGTTTGGGGAATGCTCCACCCGCGGGAATATCGACACGCACCTGAACAACCTCACGTCCGGTAACGCTCAGGTCGTGCCGCTGAAGGTCGGTTCGTTTTATATCGGACTGCTTTTGCCGCCCAGCTTACCTGCAGAGTAAAACCTCCCACGATCATCAACACGATCGCCGCTAAGATCAACGTCGTTCTCATGTGGACCTCCTATTGTTTGACCAAACAGATGAGACGGCACGCCGGCTTGGCGCGCCGTCCAATACGCGGAATGTATTACCGTAAAGACTTGAAGGCCTTGCGGAGTTCGGAAGTAAAGAGCTCGGGCTCCTCCCAGGCGGCGAAGTGGCCGCCCTTTTCGACCTCGTTGAAGTATGCGAGGCCGGGGTAGACAGCCTCGACCCAGCTCCGCGGTGATGCCCAGATCTCGCCGGGGAACGTCGTGAAGCCGACCGGGACGCTGACCGGCGGAGGAGGCTGGCCGCTCGCAAGAGCTGCGGCCAGCGCTCGTGCGTCCTCCCAGTACGACCGGGCCGCCGACGCCGCGGTGCCGGTCAGCCAATACAGCGTGATGTTGTCGAGAATGTTGTCCCGCGTGAGATTGCCCACGGGCTCGCCGTCGACGAACGCGCGGGAGATCTTGTAGTAGCTGTCCGTGTCGTGATCGAGCAGCCAGCCGGCAAGAGCGACCGGTGAATCGAGCAGGCCGTAGCTGATCGTCTGCGGCCGCGTTGCCATCTCGAGGAAGTAGCCGAAGCCGTCCTGTTTGAACATGTTGACGGCGGCCGTGCGCTGCGCGTTCCTGTTCGGATCCCTTGGGCAGATGATCGCCGACCGCGAGCACCGCTGTGAGCAGGTTCAGGTGGTAGCCGGCCAAGCCCTCGACCGACTGGCGGCCCATCAGGTCGGTGACGAGGGCACCCACGTCGCCGCCCTGGGCGACATAGCGGGTGTAGCCGAGGCGTCGCATCAGCTCCGCCCACGCGCGTCCGGTGCGGGCGGCGTCCCAGCCGAGTTCGGCCGGCTCGCTCGAGAAGCCGTAGCCGGGCAGGGACGGCAGCACAAGGTGGAATGCGTCCTCGGGGCTGCCGCCGTGTGCGGTCGGGTCGGTCAGCGGGCCGATGGTCTCAAGCAGCTCGATGACCGAGCCGGGCCAGCCATGGGTCATGATCAGGGGCAATGCATTCTCGTGCTGCGACTTGACGTGAATGAAGTGGATGTCAACCCCGTCGATCTCGGTCTTGAACTGCGGAAGAGCGTTCAGTCTTGCCTCGCACTTGCGCCAGTCGTACTCGGTCGTCCAGTAGCTTGCGAGCGCCTGCAGCGTCGCCAGCTGCACTCCCTGCGACCGGTCCGCGACGAGCTCGTTCGAAGGCCAGCGGGTCGCCTCTATCCGGCGTCGGAGGTCAGTTAGTTCCGCCTCGGGGAAGTTGATCTCGAACGGACGGATCGATGCGCTTTCGGTCGTTTTTGTTTCTGTTGCTTGACTCATTAGTATTTCTCCTTTGTGGTTGGCCGGCACGGCTAAGCGTATCCGGGTATGGTGGCAATGAACCGCGGAAATCGTGCGGACTAATAAATAAGTGGTGAGAAAAGTAGGTTGGGTGGGCAGGCAGTACCGTCGCTGAGGACATAATCATTCTCCGCAGGAAGAACGACTGTTACCGAGGTTGAAAACTTACCCCGCGGCAACTGTTGTCGGATCAAAACAAATCAGAGTAACGATTATGTCTCGCCGGCGCGTTTTTGTAAATACCCTGGCTATTGAGGCTTTCGATTGATCAAAACTGGCGGCGAAGCCCAGGAAGGCGATGGTGGCTGTCGATCTGGTCAAATGCTATCCGGGCCTACGACGGTGATCATCGTGAACCTTGAGAAGTCTTTCCCATTGAACGTAACGAGGTATGGAATATTGTGAGCGATCATCGATGCAACGAGTTTAGCGTCATGGACTTGGACGCCTCTTATTTGAAGATCCGACACAAGGCGTCGCCATGCGGTGAATGATGCGGCGTTATCGTTGAGAAGCGTGAAATACTTTTCGATCAAGCTCACCTTTCGTTCGGTTTGCTCAACCGAAAGGCCAAAGCCGCCGCGGGCATTCGCGGGGCGGGTGCAGACGTTCCAGAACTCGGCCAGGACCTGCGGTGTATAGAACAGGGTTTCGTTCGCGTTGCGAAGATCGCGGATCGCGTTGATGACGGTCTGACGCTGCGAGCTGTTCTTTTCGGCAAGACGGAGAAAAATATTAGTGTCGAAAAGGTGGGCCATCAGTCATGGTCGAGATAAATGTCCTCACGGGAATACGTTCCGTTGTCTGTCGCCAAATTTTCGGTGCCATCGGCAAAGGCGAGCATATCGGACTCGAACTCCTCGCTGGTCGCATCGGCTTTGAGAGCTAGCTCTTGTTCGTTGGACGGCAGAAGGCGGCACAAGTATTCGTCCGGCGAGATCCCCAAACTCCTTGCTTGCTCGTCAATCAGCTTGAGCGTTTCCGGGTTGATATGTTTGGTCGAAATATTCATTCGAGTAGAGATTAACATCAAATTGAGCGCTCGTTCAATTTTTCCGATTTATCAAGCTGGCAGCGAAACCGGCGCCGAAGCCGTTGTCGATGTTTACGACGGTGACGTTTGATGCGCAGGAGTTTAGCATTCCCAGGAGGGCGGCGAGGCCGTTGAAGGAGGCGCCGTAGCCGATGCTGGTCGGGACGCCGATGACGGGGACGGCGACGAGGCCTCCGATGACTGATGGGAGAGCGCCTTCCATTCCGGCTACTACGATAACGACGCGGGAATTTTGCAGGCGTTCGCGTTCGCCTAATATTCGATGGATGCCCGCGACGCCGGCATCCCAGATGCGCTGGACGCGGTTGCCCATTGCCTCGGCTGTCAGCGCAGCCTCTTCGGCGACGGGGATGTCGCTGGTCCCGGCGGTGGCGACCGAAATTTCGGCGATGCCGAGGTCGGTTTTGTCTCGGTAAAGGCGGATCATCCGCGCCGATTCGTGCCATTCGGCATCGGTGTGGATGTTGCGGATCCGGCCAAAGACCTCGGTGGTTGTCCGCGTGATCAGCACATTCGGCGAGCGTGCGATAAGCTTTTCGAAGATGCCCGCGATCTGTTCCGGCGTTTTGCCCTGACCGAAGATTACTTCGGGAAACCCTGGCGCGTCCGCCCGACCGTGGTCGATGCGGGCGTAGCCGATGTCTTCATAGGAAAGATTCTTGAGCTTTTCGGCGGCGGCGCGGAGATCGAGTTCACCGGCAGCGTGAGCGTTAATAATTTCTTCGATATCCGATGTCTTCATGATCCGGTCTTTTCACAACAGATGTGAGGGTAACGGATACATTACCAGAATTAGCAAGACAATAAAAAAACGGTCCCGTTGTCGGAACCGTTTGAATAAAGCCACAACTTTTCAAAGTGTGATCGCTGCGGTATTAATTTCGTTCACCGTTTTAGTAAACAAAAGCGTTCGGTACCGGCAGATCGCCGGTTTCACCAAACGGATGTTGGTACATGCCCGTTGTCGATCCGAAAATGTACCACGTAACATTGGATGGCCTGAAAATCGCCATGTCGGCTTTTCCATCGCCATCGTAGTCGGCGGCTACCGGTTTATCACCCGTCACCCCCCACGCCCGGCCGGCCATCAAATTATTTAAGCTGTTTACCGTGAACCACTGGCCGGTCGACGGACGGAAGACCGCCACGTCCGTCTTACCATCGCCATCGTAGTCAGCTGGAACGGGGATATCATTGGCCGCTCCCCAGGTCTGAGCCGCAAATCCCTGCGTTGACCTGTAAAAGTACCAAACGTTGTTCGACGGGCGGAAGACAGCGAGATCGGCTTTGCCGTCGCCGTCGAAATCGCCCACCTGTGGTTTGTCCTCCGCGGTTCCGAAGTGAAAGACCGAGAACGTGCTGGCGTAAGTTCCGGTTGACGTGCTGAGTCTCTTGTACCAGGTGCCGTTCGACGGACGGTAAAGGACAAGATCGGCCTTGCCGTCGCCATCATGGTCAGCCGGAACGGGTAGGTCGCCCGCTTCGCCCCATTGCACCATTGTGAAACTGTAGTCTGATAGGTTGAACCAATACCAGGTTCCGGTCAAAGGGCGAAACACGGCGATCTCCGTGCGTCCGTCGCCGTCAAAGTCCGCCGGTGCGAGCATATCGCCGGCCACGCCAAATTCCGCCGCCGTAAATCCAGCCGTTCGGCGAAGTAAGTACCAAAGGTTGTTCGCGGGCCGATAGACCGAAAGGTCGGCGCGCCCGTCAGCATCGAAGTCGAAACGGGTCCGGAGCGGCGGCGTTGGTGTCGGCGTCGGAGTCGGTCCAGCAGGCTGTGAGACGGTTGTCGTTGTGTACGTCTGGTCACCGCTGTCATCTCCGGAGTCATCCGCCTGCAGTCCGGCGGCATAGAAAGTTATCGGGCCGACATTCGTTGCCGGAGCCGTCCAGTTAAATGTCCAGCTTGCGCCGCCCGTTTGGCCGCCGAACGTGCCGGCGTTCGTCTGGTTCATATACTGCCTCGTAGAGGAATTTACTACGGTTGTATTTCCGGTTGTGGCCGCAAGCGTCCCGGCCTTCGTATTGGAGCCGTCAAGCGCGGTCAGCTGGAAGCCCCATCGCGCGTCTGGTCGTGTCCGAAGTTGTATGCGTAACCGTAATTTGCACGGTCTGGCCTGGGGTAAATGACGTGGGGGCAGTGATCTGGACCTGGCCCGGCCCGCTGCTTTGGTTGTGGCATGAGGTGCAGGTGCTTTCACTCGGGGCCCCGGTTCTGCCCGAGGGCGACCCATTTGCCCGGGCGTTCGTTTGTATGGTGGTTTTATCGCTGCTAATCAGAAGCAAGGCAGATCCGATGATGAAAAGTATAAGGATCGCCAACTTAAGATTTCGAATTTTTGTAAACATGTTCCCTCCGTTCGAAGATGCTGGAGTGGCTGTTGTCACTCTTGCTATTTGAGAATTGAGTAATGCAAATTCATGTGAAAGATGGGGGTAAAGATTGTCAAAGGGGGCAATTGACGCATTTGCAAGATTTGTTCCGTATCCAGAGAGCGATTTTGCTGAACGTTTTGGAGAGTTTTGCGGCAGGGGCGCGACCTCGTTGAGGGTTATTACGCGCTATTTGTGATAATTTTCGCGGTGAGAGGGAGCGATTCAGCGTAATAGGAGCTTAAGGTGCGGTTACTGCCGTAACAAGTGAATAAAAAAGGCGGGCAAACGTGCCCGCCGAGATGAAGAAGAATGGATGAGAATACAGCAGCGATCAGATGAGAAATCCGATGTATTTATAAACGGTCGTAAGCTTTATTAAAAGCGACGAACACGTATCGTTCGATACGAAATTCAAGGTAAAATTACAAAAAGTGCATTCCATCATTATTGCTCCGCGGCCGAAATTGATAACTTCAGCGGCCCTCAACTTAATACGCGTAGTGGGAGCGAATTGTGTATCACCGGCGGTTTATTAATGTTGCCGGGCGCGATAGAATTGATGCACAGAATATGGAATTAACCGTCGCAATGACCGGGGCTTCCGGCACCATTTATGCACATCGCACGCTGCAGTTGTTGGCGGAAAGCGGTGCGGTCGAGACGATAAACCTGATAATGTCGTCGACCGCGGCGACGGTCGCGCAGGTTGAGACCGGGGCGAATCTTCGCGAGCCAACTGTCGCGAAGATCAACGAATGGCTCGGTCTGGGGGCCGATTCGAAATTGATACGCCTTTGGCGGCTCGATAATTTTGCCGCAAAGCCATCGTCGGGGTCATACAAACAGGCCGGAATGATAATTGTTCCGTGTTCGATGGGAACAATGGGCGCGATCGCGTCGGGTGCGGGCACGAATCTGATTCACCGGGCCGCTGATGTTTGTCTAAAAGAAGGGCGAAAGCTCGTGCTCGTTCCGCGTGAAACTCCATACAATTCCATTCATTTAGAGAATATGCTGCGGCTTTCTCACGCCGGTGCGCGAATTCTTCCCGCAAGTCCGGGCTTCTATCACCGTCCTAGTACTATCGAGGAGCTCGTCGAGCACCTCTGTTTTCGCATTTTGGACCAGTTCGACATTCCTCATTCCAGGAAAACACAATGGACGGGGGAGGAAGTTGGGGAGTGACGAGTGACCGGGAAGTGACGAATGACAAGTGACAAGGCAAAGAGGGGCGTTCGGCCAGTTATGACCAGAATGAAGTGTGTATTTCTTGTGATGTTGTTGTTTGTGATACCTGCGCTTGGGCAGGAACGATTCCTTATGCCGGTTGACGAGGCGGCGCAAGAGGCGTCATTTCTTGCGTTTCGCACCAAGCTGATCGCGGCCGTTGAGCGGCGGGATGTGAATTACATCATCAGCATTCTCGACCCAAAGATCGAACTTAGTTTTGGCGGAGAGTCCGGTGTTGCTGATTTCAAAAAGATGTGGAAGATCAATGCGAAGAACTCACGATTTTGGGGTGAGTTCTCAAAAGTGATCAAGAACGGCGGTGCCTTTTCGGGTGAGGGCAAGAACAAACTGTCGACGTTTTCTGCTCCTTATACATTCAGTTCATGGCCGGAAGACATCGACGGATTTGAATACCTAGCCATATTTGGCAACAACGTGAATTTGCGCGAGCGGCCCGCGGCCGACGCCCCGATCGTCGATAAACTCTCTTACAATATCGTCAAACCGAATGATGCCGGGTCCACAAAGATCAAGGGTGGGCGAGGTGAATCGGATTGGGAATATGATTGGATAAAGGTTGAGACATTGGGGGGCAAAACGGGATTCGTGAAGGCCGAGTTTGCCCGCAGCCATATCGATCACCGCGCGGGATTCACGAAAAAACGCGGCCTGTGGAAGATGACGTACTTCATTTCGGGTGACTAAGAACAAAATGGCGAGCACGGTTGAACGATTCTCTAACCGCGTCGAAAACTATGTAAAGTATCGACCCGGCTATCCGCCCGAAGTCCTCGGGCTGTTCCGCAACGAAATGGGCCTGACGCCGGACTCGGTGATCGCGGATGTAGGTTCGGGCACGGGTATTTCATCAAGGTTGTTTCTTGAGAACGGCAATGAGGTTTTCGGTGTCGAGCCGAACGACGCGATGCGGGCGGCGGCCGAAGAGTTTCTTGCTGCATTCCCGAATTTCCATAGCCGGAATGGCACGGCCGAAAATACCGGCCTTCCGGATGCTTCTGTCGATCTTGTGATCGCCGCTCAGGCTTTTCACTGGTTCGATCCCGAAAAAACAAGGACGGAATTCAAGCGAATACTAAAGGAAGATGGATTTGTTGCTCTGATCTGGAATGAGCGGCAGCTTGCGACAACGCCGTTTCTTCGAGAGTATGAACAATTTCTCTTGAAGTTCGCAAGTGATTACACAAAGGTCCGCCACGAAAATATCGACGAAGAAAAATTATCCGATTTTTTTGGCCGGGATTATCGGGAGGGCTACTTTTCCGAACGCTCAGTTATTCGATTTTGATGGGCTAAAGGGCCGTGTTCTCTCGTCTTCGTACATGCCGGCGGAGGGCGATGCGAGCTATCAGGCGATGGCCGCGGAATTGAAAACTCTATTTGCGAAACACGCTGAAAGCGGTAAAATAGTACTCTCCTACGATACGAATGTTTTCTACGCCCAACGATAACTTTATGTCCACGCATACCGGAGCAAAACCTCAAATGAAGACCATCACCGTCGCCCACTCACCGGATTCGGACGACGCATTTATGTTTTACGGCCTCGCAACGAACAAGCTGGAAACCGACGGTTTGAAGTTCGAACATACTCTCAAGGACATCCAATCGCTGAATGAGGATGCCAAGAATGGCGTTTATGACGTGACCGCTGTTTCGTTTCACGCCTACGCATATATCTCGGACAAATACGCCCTGCTGCCGCACGGCGCGAGCATCGGTGATAAATACGGCCCGATCCTGGTTTCCCGTGAACCGCGCAAGCCCGAAGAGATCTCGGGCATGAAGATCGCCATTCCGGGCGAACTGACCAGCGCATTTTTGGCCTTGAAACTCTACAATCCGGATTTCGAGCATGTCGTCGTGCCGTTTGACGAGATCATCGACGCTGTGCAGAAAGGCATGGTTGACGCTGGTTTGCTGATCCACGAAGGGCAGTTGTTTTACAAGCAGCTTGGCCTCGATAAAGTGCTCGATCTTGGCGAATGGTGGCACGAAAAAACCGGCCTGCCGCTGCCGATGGGCGGCAACGCGATACGCCGCGATCTGGGCGAAGACCTGATGAAACAGGTTTCCACACACCTTCACAGCAGCATCGTTTATTCGATGGAAAACCGCGAAGACGCGCTTGCGTACGCGATGCAGTTTGCCCGCGATATGGCACCCGAACTTGCCGACCGCTTCGTCGCGATGTGGGTAAACGACCTGACGCTCGACTACGGCGACCGCGGCAAACAGGCCGTCCGAACGCTTCTGGACGAAGGCCACAAAGCCGGCATCATCCCGCATCCGGTACAGATCGATTTTGTCGATTAGCTAGTTCGAATCCAATTCAGTTTTACGAAAACCGGCAGCTCGAGCGGCCGGTTTTTTTGTCGCTGTATGCCCGCAAACGATCCCGCCCAAAAACCCATTTGTGCGAGAACGCACAGTTGCTTTAGCCGGTTCCGTATATCCTGTGGGCTTAAGTTCATACGTACACCGGCAACTCTATCCACCTGCTTGTTTGCGGGCCATTTTGGCAGTTTTTATGATCGAGATCATTTTTCTGCTTGTAGCTTACGGCTACATTGGGCGCGGAAGTTAAAAACATGAAACAATGAAATACATCGAGCTAATCAAGGAACTTGAACTGAATTCGAATGCAGTTTTCGCAAAAGACAAGGAAGTGAACGAGTTGTTCAACGGTCCTTTTCGCAAACTTGTCGAGGTGCGGCTTCAGAATGGAGCAACGCTTTCGAAACATAAGGCCAACGAGCCGATAACGGTTCTCATGTTTAGCCGGCAGCGGTGTATTTCGGGCGGGTGCCGAACTTGACGATTCGCGGATACTCCGCGCCGGAACATTGATAACGCTTGAAGCGGGAGTCGAGCATGAGGTCGTCGCGGAACCCGCACTTCACCTGATCGTCACGAAATTTAAGGACAGCTAACGATCTTTTACAGGAGAATCCGAAATGAAAAGGCTTTGGATCATATTGATCGCGGTATGCGTTTTCTCGTTTGCCATTTTGGGCTGGATCGGGACCGAGATATTTCGACAGGCGCCGCCGATACCGCGCGAGGTTGTTTCGACCGACGGCACCGTTCTGATCGCCGCCGAGCAGGTCTCCGACGGGCAAAACGTGTGGCAGGCGATGGGCGGGATGCAGGTTGGGTCTATCTGGGGCCACGGCTCGTATGTCGCGCCGGATTGGACGGCGGATTATCTGCATCGCGAATCGGTATTCATCCTGAACACCTGGGCGAGTGCTGAGTCGGGCGGAACTTACGATACGCTCTCGAGCGAAAAGCAGGCAGTCTTGCGGCAGCGGTTGCAGGACATGATGCGTAAGAATACTTACGACGAAGCCACCGGCAGGATCACCGTCGATCCGCTTCGCGCGAAAGCGTTTGAGGACAATCTCAAACATTATTCGGATGTTTTTGCTAACGGAAACAAGGATTATGCGATTCAACGCGGGGCACAGTCTGATCCTGTGAAATTGCGGCAGCTTACGTCTTTCTTTTTCTGGACCGCATGGGCATCGGCAGCCAACCGGCCGAACAACACGATCTCCTATACAAGTAATTTTCCGTCGGAGCCGCTCGTCGGCAATGTGCCGACAAGCTCCGCTGTCGTATGGACCGGTGTCAGTGTCATCATGCTTATTGCGAGTATCGGCGCGATGGTCTGGTTTTACGCCGGCTGGCGGCGGGAGGCGATCGACACCGATACGCCGGACAAGGACCCGCTGATCGGCGAAACGCTGACACCGTCGCAAAAGGCGACGGTCAAGTATTTCTTTGTCGTATCGCTTCTATTTCTACTTCAGATCGTGATGGGAATAATCACGGCCCATTACGGCGTGGAGGGCGGCGGATTTTACGGTATTCCGCTGCAGGATTATCTGCCCTACGTGGTCTCAAGAACGTGGCATACACAGCTGGGTATTTTTTGGATCGCCACGGCGTGGCTCGCGGCAGGGTTGTTCATTTCGCCATACATCTGCGGGAAGGAACCGAAATATCAGAAGCTCGGCGTCGATGTTCTTTTCGGCGCTTTGCTGATCGTCGTGCTCGGCTCGATGGGCGGGCAGTGGATGAGCGTGATGCACAAACTCGGCAGCGGCGACCTCTGGTTCTGGTTCGGACATCAGGGCTACGAATATGTCGATCTTGGCCGCGTGTGGCAGGCGGCGTTGTTTATCGGGCTGCTGTTATGGCTTTTCCTGATCGGACGATCGGCGATACCGGCATTGCGCCGCGAGGGCGGCAGCAAATCGCTGGTTATGCTGTTTCTTGTAACCACTGCTGGAATTGCGCTCTTTTATGCTCCCGGCCTGTTTTGGGGAATGCGAACCAACCTGACGGTCGTCGAATACTGGCGTTGGTGGGTGGTGCATTTGTGGGTAGAAGGATTTTTTGAGGTCTTTGCGACCGTCGTTATCGCGTTCTTGTTCGCCAGGTTGAAGGTCATTCAGGCGGAACACGCCGCACAGGCCTCGCTGCTGTCCGGCGCGATCTATTTGAGCGGCGGCATCATCGGCACTCTGCATCACCTTTATTTTGCGGGCACGCCGACGGTAGCGTTGGCGTTCGGCGCGGTGTTCAGCGCGTCTTGAGATCGTGCCGCTTGTTTTTGTCGGATACGAGGCGTTTGAAAATATCCGGCATTCGAAGGCCCGGCCGTGGCTCGCGCAGTATAAATGGATCGTCTATTTCTTTGTTGCCGTCGCGTTTTGGAATCTGGTCGGAGCGGGCGTATTCGGGTTTATGATCAATCCGCCGATCGCCCTGTATTACATGCAGGGGTTGAATACGACGGCGGTCCACGCTCACGGGGCACTTTATGGGGTTTACGGCACGCTCGGGCTCGCGCTTCTATTATTTTGTATGCGGGCAATGCAGCCTGAACGCATCTGGAACACAAAACTGTTGGCGTTTGCGTTCTGGGCGATCAATATCGGTATGCTGATGGAAATTTTGTTCAGCCTGCTTCCGATCGGGTTGCTGCAAACCTATCAATCGGTTTCGGTCGGCTATTGGTCCGCACGAAGCCCTGAATTTATGCAGACAAGCCTGATGCAGACGCTTCGGTGGATGCGGCTGTTCGGCGATACGATCTTTGCGATCGGAGCGGTCGCATTCGTTTGGTTTGCGATAAACCTGATGGTCACTAAAGGCACAAACCAGACTGCGGATCTGAGCGGTTATGAATAAGGACATCGAAAACAGGGAAGATATTGACGAACTGATGCGGGGCTTCTATCAACGGGCCATCGCTGACGACGTTATCGGTTTTATCTTCACCGATGTCGCAAAGCTCGATCTTGAGCATCACCTGCCGGTCATCGGCGATTTTTGGGAGACGCTTCTTTTTCGAACCGGGGATTATTCAAAACACGGGCGGAATCCGCTGCAGGTCCATGGAGATCTGAATGAGAAAACGCCGCTGCGGCGGGAACACTTCACGCGATGGCTGGAAATATTCACGGAAACGGTCGATCAGAAGTTTGCGGGGGACACGGCCGAATTTATCAAGATGCGGGCCGGTGCAATTGCGGAAAGAATGCTTGAATTTGTGGGCGGGCCTTCGGTCATTAGTTCTCAAGGTGTTGCCGCAGCGGTTCCGCTGCATCGACAATGATCTTGCCGTGCGTAATTGTGATCAGGCCCTTTTCGGCTAGTTTACGTACTGCGCGGATCGTGGTTTCGGTAGTCAGGCCGGCCATCCGGGCAATGTCCTGGCGTCTAAGCCTGATCTTGACCGGACCTTGACCAGGCTCTTTGGCGGCGAGCCGCAGCAAGACATTGCCGACGCGGTGTTCGGGCGATGAGGTCGCGAGGTTCTGGATCGTCGCAGTCTTTTCGCGGAGCATTCCGCACATCCATTCTATAACCGCAAATGAAAACTCGCTTGATTCCCGCAACAGGCTGAGAAAATCCCGCCGGTCGATAAGCAAAAGCCTCGTGTTCTCCATCGCTATCGCCGTCGCCGGGTATTGGCCGCCGTCAAAAACGGGCGGGACGGCAAACATCTCGCCCGCCTGAAAGATGTCGATGATCACCTCTTTGCCGGGTTCGAGAAAATGGATCATCTTCACGCTCCCGGAAAGTACGACCGGAAGAGAGTCGGCCTTGTCGCCACCCGCAAATATTTCCTCATTTTCCGCAAAGGAATGCGTTCTTCCGCATTTATGCAGAAGCCGTGTCAGATCTTCACTGATCGATCGCAGCAATGGTGTCATGGATTTGTCCGGAATTCAGGTCGAATCTACTCTATCGTTTTTGGCGTGGCAATATCTACGCGAGGAGATCAGTTTAGGATCAGGCTTCGCAGAAGGCCGATCGACCCGCCGGCTATGATGACCCAAAGGACGTCAACCTTCAATCGGAAGAGTGCGACGAACGCGGCGATGCTGAGGATGGCCGCGAACCAGTTAATGCTGCCGTTAAAGCCATTCGGAAAGATTACCGCGGCCCCGAAGACGAGCGACAGATTGAGAATGACGCCAACGACCGCGGCGGTGACGCCCGATAGAGCTCCGCCGAGCAGTTTATTTCCCCGCAATTTTTCAATATACGGAGCTCCCAGAAATATGAACAGAAATGACGGCAGAAACGTTGTGTAGGTTGTGATAAGTGCTCCGATCACTCCGCTCGTGAGCGGTGACATTCCGTCCGCAGGATTGTTCCATCCGGCCATAAATCCCGACAAACTGAAGGACCATGATCAGCGGACCCGGCGTTGTTTCGGCTAATGCTAGTCCGTCAACGGCCTGCACCGGCGTGATCCAATTGTATGGCGCTGCTGGTGACCGCCTGCGTGACGTATGCGAGAACGGCGTACGCTCCGCCAAACGTCACAAGGGCCGAAATAGTGAAAAATTGATACTCCTGTACGTGAAGGCTGACGGGCCCGCGCCACGCAAGAAGTGCCGCGAAGGGAAGCAGCCAAAGGATGATTCCTACGGCCAGAGTTTTCACCAATCGCGCCCGGTTCGGGACGGCGTGTTGAAGTTGGGTGGCGTCGTCCTTAATGACAAGCGACAATTCGGTGTCCGCATCCGCTGGCTTCATCGTCTTTGGGCTTTCTCCGGCGGCGGTGAAAACGAGGCTGGAGCGATGCGAATTCCCGCGAGCCCGACGAGTGCGGCACCAAGCACGATCAACGGAAACGGGACATGCAAAAAATATATTGCGATAAAGGCAAGAGCAGCGACTGCATAGTGAACCTCGCGTTTGAGCCCGCGTTTGCCGATCTTGAAAAGGGCTTCGACCACTATAGCGACCACGACTGGTTTAAATCCGTCGAGCACTCCGCTGACTGCCGGAACATGGCCGTATGCTGCGTAAATGTATGAAAGACCGAGAAGTATGAAGATCGACGGGATCACGAAGAACGCACCGGCAACAATCCCGCCCCACGTACGGTGCATCAGCCAGCCGATATAGACCGCAAGCTGCTGCGCCTCGGGCCCCGGCAGCAGCATGCAATAGTTGAGCGCGTGCAAAAATCTCTCTTCGCCAAGCCAGCGGCGCTTGTCCACCAACTCGCGATGCATTATCGCGATCTGTCCCGCCGGCCCGCCAAATGAAATAAAACCGAGCTTCACCCAAAATCGAAAAGCTTCGCCAAACGAAATGCGGCGTTGTTCGACCACGTCTCGTGCTTTGTCCGGTGTTGTCATCCTTATCTCGGCAAACCTTCAACGCGTCGGTTTACTTCGTCCCAATTGATGTTCTGCATGAATGCATCAACATACCTGGCGGAAGCGGCTCCGTAATCCATTTGGTATGCGTGTTCATACATATCGAGCACAAGCAAAGGAACGGTGAACGGGGCGTTGCTGGTGTGATCGGCCGACCAGTAGTTGTGCAGCTCTTTGGTGTGTTGGTTAAAGGCCAGGATAGTCCAGCCCGAGCCGCCGGAAAGAGAATTGCCCGTGCGTTTGAATTCAGCTTCCCAGGCCTCGTAGCTGCCAAACCATTGCTCGATAAGTTTTTTGGCGCTGCCGTCTGCCTTGCCGTTGCTGCCGAGATTGGCGAAATATTTTTCGTGCAGCACCATTGAGCCGGTGCGGATCAACTCCTGGCGTTTGAGATCGCCGTAAATGTAGGGCGGCAGGTCCTTTTCTTTGGAAAGAGCAACGAGCCGCTGCTCGACGACATTCAGCGCTTTGACGGCGCCCGTGTAGTTGTTTTCGTGATGCGAACGGATGAGCTTTTCGGAGATACCCGTAAGTTTCATCGGGTCGAACGGCAGCGGTTTCGGCACATGTTTTCCCGCAAACGCCATCGGCAAGCTTTCCGTCTGCGCCCCGCTTATCCCGTTAAACGCCAGGACGCCGGCACTTGCTGCCAGCGCACCTCGAAGAGCATCTCTGCGCGAAATGTTGTTCATATAGTTTCTCCGCTGCGGATTATATAACAATCGCGCAAAGGGAGTTAAAAACGTCCGAATTGTCCGTAAACTTTCACCGGCCTTCGAGCATCTATTGTTCTAGTTCTCACGCATAGAGGGGTGCAAGGTCTGCGAAATTGCGATTCTGGGTTTCGTTTTAATGCGAGAATCGCACCATCGCAGACCTGGCACCGTCTTTTGGCACCGTCTTTTTTGCCACACCTGGGCTATTAAAGAATCGGAAACTGATTTTCCCGACAGTCTCTCTTAAAAGCGGTGGCAGCCGCTTTTTTCAGCTCATTCGTGCTATTCGTGTAATTCGTGGCTAAAAGTCCCGAGTGGCGGCCGCTTCGGCTGAAGGGGTTGTCCTGTATTCCGAGACAATTCTTGTTTCGTTTCACAACGCGTGCGACTTTTTGTTTCATATGAAACACGCTGAAACAAGCCGACCTTTCGCGTCGAAGCCAGTAAACATCGGCATCCTGCACGTCACACATGGGGTGTTTCTGAGTTCCGAATGACTGAGAATCCTGTTTCACGTGTTTCATCGCACTGTTTTTCAAAGGACATTCCGGAATGTGCGGGCGTACGATTTCGATCCGAGCACAGATACCGTCCGCGAGAATTATCGCTCGTGATTTCTTGTTTGGAAATATCAGATCGCGCGAAATACGCGAGATGGAATGATTTGGAAGATTTGCACGATTTGGATGATTTGGATGCTAAGGTAATTTAGAACCGACCGGATCCCGAACTGTGCCTTGGCGCCGGGTGGCTGAATTTTCCAGGTGGCTGGTAAATAGCCATATATGCGCAATGATCAAACGGCAACGAATCGCACAAATCGCAGGACCGACCCGAATCTTTCTCCAGAGAAAAAAAGATACCGAATCGCACAAATCGCTGGCGTGACCCCTTGTTTGCTGCGGAAAATGATTTATTTTTCGGGCTTTGTTTGGTATACTCCGCCTCATCACCCGGAACTGTCATCGATGAGAAACCTGCCCGGAATTCTCTGTAGCTTGTTTGCGGCCGTGTTCATTTCGGCCCTCTCTGTCGGCGCTCAGTCGCCGGTGGCTTATGTCGTTGAACAGAGCGGAGTTTGGGTCCTGAACGGCGGTTCGCCCGTGACGAGCGGCCAAAAGCTGCCGGCGGGCGGCTTGATCCGGCGCCGGTCGTCGTCGAGCGAAGATCACATCACCGTAGCCGACATGCAAATGAAGATCCTCGGATCGGCAAGCCGCAATTGTGCGAGCGATAACTGTTCGAGGGTGATCACACTGCCTCGCCCGGCACCGTCGCGGTCTTATATGGGGTCGCTGTGGGATGCGGCGATGGAGACGATATTCGGCTCGCCGTACCGCAGCGATTCGAACCTCAGCCGCAGCGGCGGACTTGCAGAAGGCGTTGTTGAATATAAGGACGGCAAGGTCAGCCTTCGCGGGGTGTTGACGCCGGAAGGCGAGCAGTATCTGCGCTGGCGGACCGTGACGTTTGCCAAAAGCGGCGACTGGAACTTGCCCGTGAAGCTTGGCAAAGATGCGGCGGTGTCCGGCCTCGGGCCTGGGCTTTACGAGATAAACCTGATGCGCAGCAACGGGAGCAATTTCGAACCAGTCGGCTCTTCGTGGATATTCGTGGCCGTGCCGGCTGACTATGAAAAAGCTTCCGCCGCGTTCAACGAGATACGCGGGATCAGCGATAAGTGGGGTGACAGGGTAAGGCCCGAAACGCGGCGGCTTTTTCTTCAAGCTTCGCTCGAGAACCTGACAGAAAAGACGCCGAAATAGGATTTCCCGATGGCGCAAAAAAAGACCCGTCGAAGTGCCAGGCCGAAGCCTGAAGGCCGCAAGAGAGTAAAGCGCGCGCCCAAAAGCCCCACTTTCCGGCGGCGTTTGGTCAAGTCCCTGCCGCTCGTACTTCTCGCATTGCTCTTCACCTTCGTGCTGAACCGTGCCGGACTTTTCGGCCAGCTCGAAAAGACATTTCTCGATATTCAAATGCGGATGTCGATGCCCGAGGATGAAAGCAATGTCGTCATAGTCGAGATCGACGAGAAGGACTTCGCCGATGTCTTTAAGGGCCAGAGAAGCCCACTCAACCCTCCGGTCCTGCAGCAGCTTGCGGAGGCGATCGCCCGCGGCGAGCCTTGTGTTGTCGGCGTTGACGTTGACACCGATTTCGATCAGTTTCGCGGTCTGAGAACAGATAACCTCGACAATTTCGTGTGGGCTCGCGATTTCCTGGCCGACACCGAAAAGGTAGTGCCGCGGAGAGTGCTGGGGCAAGACCAGAAGCTGTCGGATGGAACACTGTCCGGGCTCCCGAGGACGATCTCCGAAAACGGTGTGACGCGATACTACACGCGGATGGTTGAAACGACCGATGGAAAAATGCCGTCATTTGGGTGGTCGATCTTCGAAGAAGCGAAGCGGCGACAGTGTCCCGGAATAAGGTTTCCCGAGCTCGACGCGACTGATGAGATGCTGTCGATCGGATTTTCGAGAGGTACTGCCGGTGTCGGAAGGACCAGAATTCCGGCTTCGCACATCCTGAAATTCGACGAAGGCGGCTGGGAAAACAAGGAGCTTATCAAAGGCAAGATCGTCCTGGTTGGAGGTTCGTACGTGAACGAGGACAAACGGCCGACACCGCTCGGGATGATGAACGGGTCTGCGATCAACGCCAACGTCATCGAATCCGAACTCCGCGGCGGCGGCGTCAAACCGCCAAGTACGGTGACGATCGTCCTGCTTCAGCTGTTTGACGGTGTGCTCTTGATGGCGTTGTTCCAGCTTTTCCCATGGCGAAAAGCGGCCCTATTAAGCCTGCCTTTCATACTCCTTCTTTCGTTTGCGTGCAGTTTCCTTACCTATTTGTCCTTTTCGCACTGGGCATTCTTCGCACCCGTCATGCTCGGCGTTCTTGGGACCGAACTTTTCGACAAAGGAAAGGACTATTTCAAGAAGAGATACAAAGAGGAGATAACGGAGACATACAGTGAAATAACCGGAACGTCGCGACGCAGCAAAGCCAGATGGAAAAGCCGTATGAGAGAACATCGTCGTTGTATTTGGTAATGCTCTTCGGAGCATTTGTTGCTATGGTATTTAGCAGCGTAATGGGTATGGTTCCACAAATTCTCATATCTATTCTCCGCGGCGGCATGTTCGTCGGGCTGATCACAGTTCTTGCGGCCAAGTTGTCAGCGGCAGACCCCGGCAGCGGATCAATTGCCGGTAAGCAAGACCGTGGAACGCGAGATGACCGGCTCCGGCACACATCTTTACACGGTCCCGCTGAAGAAGGATGAGTTCTTTCAGGTGCGGCTGGAGCAGAAGGGTATCGACGCGGCCCTTAAGCTGATCGACTCCGCGGGAAGAGAGTTAGCCTCAATGGACAGCCCCAATGGTGACCAGGGGTCCGAAACCTTGTCCTATGTAGCTTCTGAGACGGGCGACTTCATCCTCGAGATCAAGGCCTTTGACGCGGCGGCCAAGACGGGCCGATACACGATCCGGCGTCAACCGTCGCGCACCGCGACTGCCGCCGACATTAGACGCGTGGCAACGGAGAGAACATTTATCGAGGCGATCGAGGCCCGGAATGCCAATGGAAAGACCAGTATCGCTGCTGAAAAGTTTCGAATTGCCCTAGAGGGATGGCGCGAACTTGGTGACTCGTACCTGATCGACCTGACGGAGACTCAGGAAAAACGGGCGAGAACGCGGATCAAGTATGACGAAGCCCTGACGCTCTCAAAGGGCGATGAAGCAGCCCGTAAACAGGCGATTCCGAAGCTTATCGAAGTACGAGCTTCGTATGTGGAACTTGGTGACAAAACGTCCGAGGCCCGGGTCATGCGAGATCTTGGGGAAGTCTATTCGATTGCGGGCGACCATAAGCGCGCTATAGAGGCTTACCAAAAATCCCTGTCGCTTTACAACGAGATCGGGGAAAAGACAACCGCGCTGATGCTCAGTGACGTTGGCAAGGCATTTGCCAGATCGGGCGACGCGAAAAAGGCGCTTGAGTATTACGATAGGGCCCTTCCGTTAGCGCGTGGCGCGGACGACAAGAGCGGCTGAAGCCCTTATCTTCCTAAGGACCGCAGATGCATGGAATCTTTTGGGGGACAAGACCAGGGCACTCGAGTTTCAGATGAAGACCTTGGCCCTGATCACCGACCGGGAAGATAAGCGTGTCGTGGCCGGTGTCCTGATCCAAATCGCTCGACTCCAAGCCGAATTGAAGGCACCCGGAAAGGATCTCGAATTCTCGCTCCGAGCTCTGGAGTTGATCACACAAACGACGGACCGCCGGCTTGAAGCGTCGACCCGGGATCGCATCGCCTCATTGTATGAAGCCGCGGGAGATGAACGGCGTGCCATCTCCTTTTACGCTGACGCACTGGCCTTGTATAACTCGCTTGGAGACCGAGAGAACGAGGGTGCCACGTCACGCCAGCTCGGAGTTCTCCACAGAAAGACCGGTGACGACGTAAAGGCCGCAGAATATTTCGAACGCTGTGTGCCATTAGCCCGGGCTACAAAGGACGCCTTTAATGAAGGCATCTGCGTATACAACGTTGGGTTCTTTCAGTTCAAGTCCGGGGCCCAAACCAAAGCTTTGCAACTGTTCGAACGGGCGCTCGTCGTATTCCGGGCCGCGGCTAACGAGGCGGGTGAAGCTTCCACGCTCGCCGCCCTCGGAGTGCTCCATTTTCGTCTTGGCGACAAAACTAAAGGCGTCGAATTTCTCGAGATGTCATTGGCCGCCCGGAAGAATCCTGGCAACGGAAGCCAACAGGCCAGCGCGTTATCGAACCTGGGTTATGCGTACGCGGATATCGGGTTGAAGGAAAAAGCGGCCGGGTTTTACGAACGGGCCGCTGCTTCCTATGCCGCGTTGGGCGAAAAAGCAAACGAGGCAACGATGCGAACGCATAGCGGCCGTCTCAAGCTGGAAATGGGGAACACGCAGGGTTCATTGGATCAGTACGCGCTGGCCCTCGACCTGTTTCGCACGCAAAAGAATAATGAAAAAGCGGTTAGTACGCTTCACAGTATCGCGAAGATCTACTCCGGTGCAGGCAATAAGGCAAAGGCCCTGGAATTCTTCGACCAGGCGCTGGTTATTCACCGCGCGTCCGCGAATCGCCGTGGCGAGGCCGAGACGCTATTGAACATGGGGTTGGGATATTCCGAGCTCGGCGAAAAAGTGACGGCTGCAGGGTTTTTCGAGCGCGCCGCGACAACCTTCCAAGTTGTGGGCGATAAAACGCAGGAGGCGATCGCTCTTTCAAATCTCGGCCGTGTTTACCAGGAAACGGGCAAAGAGGACAAAGCGACAGCGATCTTTCAAAAGGTGATCGATCTGAACACCGCGGTCCGCGATGCTGAATCGTCGCGTCCGAAGAACTGGCTCGAGAGGAATTGGGATTCGCTGTTGGACGCAAAGCCCGAGCGTTCCGGGCCTTTGGTATCGAGAGGGCCCGCCTCAGAAGTGCAAGAGGTGCAGCCGGCGGACGAAGAGGCAAGTAAATCGCTTTTGCTTCGCGCAAGTTTCCTCCAAATGAGCCGGAAGCAGAAAGTCCTTACAACGCAAGCCTCTGACCTTGCCGATATGATGTACCTGGTCAAGGTGTCGAACAATCCTGACCTCGCGATCATCTACGGCAAGCAGGCGGTTGGGGTCTATCAGCAGCTGAGAGAAAAGGTAAAGAATTCTGACAGGGGCAAGCAGGCGGTCCTATTGCGGTCGTTCGAGGATACGTGCAGAACCCTTGCCGCCCTGCTGATCGAACAGGGTCGTATACCTGAAGCCGAGCAGGTCCTTAGAGTGCTGAAGGAACAGGAATACTACGACTTCGTCCGCGGCGGAACCGATCCGGTATCGGACAATGACCGGCCGGTGAATCTCAGCCCGGCCGAGGAAAGGATACTTTCCGAATATGAAAAAGAGGCGGACAGGATCACCAAACTCGGAGCCCAGCGGGAAGAGCTAAATGAGCAAAGATTGAATCTTCCGCCAGCAGGAACGGCCGAGATCGTCAAACGCATTAACGAGATAAACCGAACGCTTGCGAACGCCGAGGACGCGATGCGTGTTTATCTTGAGAGTTTGAAGGCGAGTCTCGGCCGTGAGGACAGACGCATCGCTGGCATAGAGGAAGGTTTGCAGTCCCAGGTAAAGAGCTGGGATGACCCGCACGCGGTCGTTATCTCGACCATCGTAAGCAAAGACCGTGTCAGCGTTTTTGTGACCACCTCCGAAGTCCAGACGAGACATTCATACAAGATCGAAGAAGCAAAGCTGAACAAGCTGGTCAGCGATTTTCGCGTTGCCTTGAGCGATCCGAAGAGTGATCCAAAGAAGAGTGGCCAGGAGCTCTATGACATCCTGATCAAACCGCTGCAGGGGGACCTTGACGGCGTTAAGGCTCGCACGCTGGTCTGGTCGCTGGATGGGAGTTTGCGGTATGCGCCGATGTCGGCCTTATGGGATGCCGAGCATGGCTATCTGGCGCAGCGATATTCGAACGTGGTGATCACTCTGGCAAGTCGAAGCAACCTGGGCGTGCTGCCGGAACTCAAGGACAAGAGGCAATGGAAAGCCCTTGGGGTTGGAGTATCCAAGGCGGCTACGGGTTTCGATCCCCTGAAAAATGTGCCGGGTGAGTTGAGATCCATCGTGTGCGGGCCATGTGTACCTACCGACGCGAGACCGCACGGGCTGCTGGAAGGGCAGTGCCTGCTCGACGGCACGTTCACCGGAGCCACATTTCGCGATCATCTTGGCCGGTATCCGGTAGTTCACGCGGCCACGCATTTCCGGTTCATTTCGGGAGCGAGGGACGATCTGCTCGGCTCTTATCTCCTGCTTGGGAATGGTGAAAAATTGACGCTCGCCGATATACAGAGGGCCGGGACGATCTTCAATGGCGTCCAACTGTTGGCTTTATCGGCGTGCGACACGGCGCTTGGCGACAAGGACGCTGACGGGCGCGAAGTGGAAGGGTTCGGGGCGTTAGCCCAAAAAAAGGGAGCGAAAGCGGTCCTGGCCTCATTATGGCTTGTGTCCGACGTCTCGACACGCGATCTGATGGTCGAATTTTACGGCAATTACTTGAAGCCTGGCCTGACTAAAGCCGAAGCGCTGCGGCAGGCACAGATTGCGATGCTTGGTAAGCCGGACAAGGCCGTGGGAGCAAAGGCGGTACCGACCGTAAACGGGGCATCCAAACCGTTTGCCCACCCGTATTTCTGGTCGCCTTTCATTCTGATCGGCAATTGGAGATAAAACGGTTCGTTGGAAACTTTTGACGGTTTCGACGCATCTTTATAACGAGTTTCGATTACAGGAAAAATGATGAAAAAGCTGCTGACCTTGTTTCTTTTCGTGTGTTGTTTGAATGTTGTCCAGATCTTTGGGCAGACGGCGTCAACTATTGTTAAGACCGATCTGAGCCAGGCTGAGATCGACCGGATCGTGAAAAAGTTCACGCAGAACGAAGGTTTGTTCCGCCAGGCCCTGAACGTTTATGCATTTAACCGCTATGCGACGATCCAGACGGTCGGTATGGGCGGGCAAATTACGGGGACGTTCAAGCGCGACTCGTATTTGACGTTTAACGAAGCTGGCGACCGATTTGAGAAAATTCTTTTCGCTCCGATCAACACCATTACCGAGATCGGTATCTCGGTGGCGGACATCGAAAACCTGGGCGGGATCGACCCGTTTGCGATCGAGCCTAAGCTGGCGGACCAGTATAAATTTACGTTCCTTGGAAAGGAAAAGATCGACGAACTAAACCTATATGTTTTTGAGGTTGGGCCAAAGGTCATGCCGGATTGGAAAAAGGGTATCGCAAAGTTTTTCCAGGGCAGGATCTGGGTGGACGACGAAGACCTGATGATCGTTAAATCAAAGGGGAAGGCCGTTCCTGAAGGCAAGGAACGGTTTGCCACGACGGAAACTTATCGGGAGAACGTAGACGGCAAATACTGGTTCCCGTCGTTTTCGAGTTCGGATGACGAATTGGTTTTTGATAACGGGCAGGCCGTGAAAATGCGGATCCGGGTTAAATATAAGGATTACCGGCTTGGCCGCACCGACGTGAAGATCGTCGAGGTAGAGGACGAACCGGTTGTAAAGCCTTCGCCGACCCCGAAGAAACCATGATCTGATGGAAAACTGAAAGTTGAGAGTGGAAAATGGACTGCCTCCTGAACGGCGGTCCCTTTTTTTATTTCGACAGTTCTTTGGCGATGACGGCGCGAGTTTCTCGCAGAAGCTCCATTAAACCAGCTTCTGGCACACCTTGCGTTGCGATAGGCGGCAGCAGCGTCATTTCTATCGTCCCGCCATAAGCGACCCCGGTTCTTTTTCCCATCATCCAATCGGTTTCTTTTATTGCTACAGGAATTATCGGCGCCTGCATCTGGATCGCAAGGTGGAATGCTCCTTTTTTGAAGGGCAGTAACTCGCCCGGCATCGCCCTCGTACCCTCGGCAAAAACACCAAAGGAATAGCCGTCCTGCATCACGTCTCTGGCCTTTTCCATTGACTGTAGAGCCCGTTCGGGGTTCGAACGGTCGATCGCGATGATATTCACATAGTGCATTCCCTGACCAAGAACGGGAACCTTCAGCAATTCTTTCTTTGCTACCAAGCCCATCTTTTTGCCTGAAAAGAAAAAGAGCGTTGCGGTATCGAGATACGACCGGTGATTTGAGATAAAAACATACGAGCGGCCATCTTCGATATGTTCCAGTCCCGTGACGTTCACTTTAGCTCCACAGGCTTTCAGCCAGGTCTTTGCTCCCCAGCGCGCAAGTGGATAAAGCCACATCCGGCGGTTAATGATCCATAAGAAGATCAAAGCCGGCGTCGCGATAACCAGCAGAAGCGAACCGGCCACGAACCAGCTCCACCAATAGCGAAGTTTGCCGGAGAGTCGGGATTTGTTAGACTGCCTGACAGGAAAAGTCAGCTTCTTGTTTTCCCTAATCGCAAGATCAAATTCACCGTCGGGAAGCGTGCACTCATCGGTTAGATCATTACGATCACCGAGGCGGAGACGCAGAGGAAGAATCCTTATGAATAGATTGTACTTGTTTCGACATCATCTGACCTTTTGGTCGGCCTACAGCTTCCTCATTTCCGCGTCTCGGCGTCTCGGCGGTAAAAATGCCTTTGAGTTTATGCGTATTGGCGGTTTGATTTTACTATTTTCGCTTTCGCTTGTCGCTCAGGTCCCATCGCCGAAGTCAGTTCTCGGGTTTCAGCCCACCGACGACAAAACAATTGCCGACTGGACGCAGATCGCCGATTACTTTGCAAAATTGGACAAGGCGAGCAACCGTGTTGCCGTTAGGGAAATAGGCAAGACGACACTCGGCAAACCGTTGATCGTTGCGTTCATTTCTTCGCCGGGAAATATTAAGAATCTTGACAAACTCCGCAAGATCAATCAAAAGCTGGCCGACCCGCGTGTGGTCACAGGCGACGAACTTGCTAACCTGATCAAAGACGGCAAGACCGTCGTTTCCATTTCGTGCTCGATCCATTCGACCGAGATCGTCGCATCGCAGATGTCGATGAACCTTGCCTATGAACTCGCGACCGCTAACGACGACGAAACGAAGGAGATACTCGAAAACACGGTCCTGCTTCTGATCCCATCGTCGAATCCGGACGGGATCCAGATCGTGGCGGACTGGTATCGCAAAACGCTTGGTACCAAAAGTGAAGGCACATCGCCGCCCGAGCTTTATCACCATTATGCCGGACATGACGACAACCGCGATTGGTTCATGCTTAATCTGAAGGAAACGCAGGCGATCACGAAGCTGTTTTGGCAGGAGTGGTTCCCGCAGATCGTTTACGACGTGCATCAGCAGGGACAGAACGCGTCGCGATTTATCATCCCGCCGTTTTTTGACCCGCCGAATCCGCGAGTCGCACCGTCGATCTTGCGAGAGGTCGGGTTGATCGGATACAAGATGGCTGCCGATCTGCAGGCCAAAGGAATAGCGGGCGTCGCGACAAATTCGACCTATGACACATGGTGGCACGGCGGTTTCCGCTCGGCGCCGTATTTCCATAATTCGATCGGCATATTGTCCGAGGCTGCGAGTGCAAATCTGATGTCGCCGGTGACCATTACGAAAGAGCAGCTTCAGGGAAACCGCGGCGTTCGCGGCCTTCCGTCGGTGATCGATACCGCGACCAATTACCCGGATGCGTGGAAGGGCGGCGTCTGGCGGCCCGCCGATATTGCAGAGATCGAAATGACGGCAAGCCGGGCGTTGCTATCGATGTCGGCGAAATATCGCGGCCGCTATCTTCGCAATTTTTACGAGCTTGGCAACGCGAACCTCAAGCCCGACACGGAGGTTCCGCAAGCGTATGTTGTAATTGCCGGGCAGCCGAATGCAGAGAGCGTTTCGCGTTTTTTGGAAATTTTGACGTGGCAGGGGATCGAGGCATATCAGATGACCAACGAGTTGTGGGTCAAGCACTCGAAGACCGAAGATTTTCACGAGATCCCGCTGAACAGCTTTTTGGTTTTCACAAACCAGCCGCAGAAGAACAACGTGCTTTCGCTGTTCGAGAAACAAGTCTATCCGCACCGCCTGCTGCCGAACGGCGACGCCGAGGCGCCATATGACGTTGCCGGCTGGACTCTGCCGCTCCAGATGGGCGTCGAGACGTATGAGGTTTGGGACATCCGGGAGATGGAAAAATACCGGAATACGCTCAAGAAGGTCGAAAACACGAATCAAGTCCGAAGCGTGCTGAACCTGAAACCGAACAGCCTACCCTTCGATAAGGTGCCGAATCCGCTGAAGACTAACCCGAAGATCGGGTTGTACAAACCGTTCACGTCGTCAATGGACGAGGGCTGGACACGACTTGTTTTGGACAACCATCAGATACCGTACAAGTCGATCTCAAACGAGGATTTCAGGCAAAACCGGCTCGATTACGACATTATTGTTTTGGCGGCTGACAATGAAAACACGATAGTTAATGGCCTTAGCGGGCAGCGGTATCCGGTTGAATTTGCAGGCGGGATCGGCGACGGCGGTGTCGAGAATCTAAAGAAATTTGTCGAAAACGGCGGGAAGCTGGTCTGTTTTGACGATTCGTGCGAACTAGCGATCAAGCGGTTCGCTCTGCCGGTCAGGAATGTTCTAACTGGCCTAAAACGAAGCGAATTCTATAATCCCGGGCTCTGTCGTCAAGCTGACCGTCGACCGGCAGCAACCGATCGCACGCGGCATGGCCGACGAAGTGCCGGCATATTTCACGTCCAGTTCCGCCTTTGATATCGCCGCCGATGCCCGCGTCAGCGTCATTGCACGCTACGCCGAAAAAGACGCCCTGATGTCCGGCTGGATGCTCGGCGAAAAATACCTGAACGGCAAAGCCGCGTTGGTCGAAACGGCCTACGGAAAAGGAAAGATCGTCATGTTCGCCTTCCGTCCGCAGCACCGAGGGCAGACATGGGGGACGTTTCCGTTTATTTTCAATGTGCTCGAGCGGTCGACAAAACGCTCGATCGAGACAATTAGGCCACATTACTCGTCCCCGCTTGGAATCTGTCTCCTGAGGTCGCGAGGCGGAGGCAACATTAGCTTGTAGTTTTGAACAGCCGTGACATCGACCATATTTTCGGTTTTGTAGTATTCGTGAAGGAATTCGATGCGTCTTTCTAAAAACGAGCTGGCGGTATTTTACATATACTTTTTCATTGATTGGCAGTGGTTCACCCATTTCCGGGAAATCTTTCAGCATCTTTGCCTTTCGAAATATGCCAAGAGCAAGCGTAAACGGCAATGCTTCGAGGACACCGGAATGCACGACTCGTCCAGAGAACCTCGACCATTATTCTTTGGGAAATCCGCGCTGGTTTCTTACTTCTTCATGAGAGAGAACGTCGCCGCTTGCCTTGGCCTTTTCGCCAAGAGCGATAAGATACTTGAGCTCAAGATCATCAAATTCGGCAAGGTCTTCTTCGATCTCCGCATATCTCTTGGCTAACAGAAGCACCGCCGGTGTGCGACCCCGCTGTGTAATTAGGATCGGCTCGGAAGTATTCGTTTACATCGCTCAAGATCTTGGCGGCTTGCCGATAAAGATGGGTTATTGGGATTTAATGTTCGTTAGAAAAGTATAAGGTTATCTTCGAAAGAAACAATGTCGTTAACAGCGTATCTGAATACAAATCTAAGGAAAAGACAAACGGAATTCCTCGATTATTAAACGATTTTCAATGTAACTTCGTCAAGAAATCATTTTTGCTTCAAGGTGTCTCACAATTCGTTTACACACGGCAACTGTGAGCCTATTATATATAGATGTCCATACGCTCACTGATTCGATCCCTACTGCCCATATTAGTGATCCTGAATTAGAGCCTTTGCCAGCGAGTCCTTTTTCCTTCCACCGAGCCGCTGATCCGCATCGGCCTTTCGACCAATGCAGGTTCTGTTTCCATTACAACATCAGATTCGCAGCTCGTGGCTTTCTCGCCGGATGAGGCGGGGAGGTATTTGGCGACGAATCGGGTTTCGGTTTCGGCGCGGTCGTACCGGCCGCCGGAGGTTGAGGAATATCGTTTTGAGATCCAGAACGTTGCCACGATGGACGAGGCGAACGATATTGCGAAGGACGTTAGGGAGGCGACCGGCGCAAACGGCCTTGGTCAGCATCGACACGGCCACGAATACCTGGAAGATTTGGATCGGCGGCGTTTTTGCCACGCCCGAGGAAGCCGATGCGTTCAAGGTGATGCTGGCGGAGAAAGGGTTTGAGGACGCGGTGAAGGTGACGGAAAAGAAGGTCGTGCCGTCCGAAGACGCGATGGCTTTGTCGCAGCAGGTCAGGACGGCGGGGAAATCGCAGGTTCGAAGTATCGTACAGCCGATTGGCGATTCGAAGCCGATGATCGGACCGCCGTCGGTCGATCCCAATCTGCGCGAGGTGATCGTCAACGGGCCGAGCGAGGCCGCGAGGTACGCATCGTTGAAATCGGTTTCGTTCGGGTCGCTGAACGAGCGTGCGAATCCCGTCAGGCTTAACGGGAAAGCCTATCGCGGAAAGATAGAGGTCTTTGTAAACGCCCGCGGTTCGCTGACGGTAGTTAATGTCGTTCCGCTTGAAGAATATTTGCTTGGCGTTGTTCCGGCCGAGCTTGGCTTGCCGCAGCTTGAGGCCCAGAAGGCCCAGGCGATCGCGGCGAGGACTTATGCGGTGGCGAACATCAACGGTTACGGGGCGCAGGGATTCGACATGGTTCCGACCGTTTGGTCGCAGGTTTACAAGGGCGTTTCGATCGAAACAAAGATGGGCACGCAGGCGGTCCGCGAGACGGCGGGGATGATAGCCACGTATAATGGCAAGCCGATAATGGCTTACTTCACATCGACCTGCGGCGGCCGGACCGAGAATTCCGAGAATATTTTCGACCACGCCGAGCCGTATCTTCGCGGCGTCGAATGCTCGCTTGAAGGGCACAGGCATTTCGATCCGTTCCTGGTCAAGACCGTTCGCCAGCCGGCAAAACTTCGTGACGACGGCAATCTGGAACTCGTCAAGCTGATGTCATTGCTCGCCGTCAACGGATTTTCATTGACGACCGCACAGATGACCGACGCATGGTTTGAAGACGTGCCGACGCAGGGCGAGATGTCGAACTGGCTTAACCAGCTTGCGTCGAAATTCGGCAAAACGTTCCCGAATGTGAATAAGGACACGCCAAAGCCGGTCGAGCTTTCGCAGATCCTCGCCGGATTCATTTACACGCCGGGTGCGGCCGACACCCTTTTGAGCGATTCTGATATTAGTTATCATCTTTCGTTCGACGACGCAGCCGAGATCCCGAAAGAGCGTCGAGCCGACATTGCGATGCTGCTTCGCGATGGCTATTTTACCCTTCACGCCGATATGACGATGAAGCCGGGCCGCCCGTTTTCTCGAGCCAGGATGTTGCGATTAATAAGGCAGATCTACGAAAAGAAAAATTGGACGCCGACGCTGCAAAGCGGAACGACGAAAGCCAGCGTAGACGGCAAGCTTGTATTAAAATCCGGCAGGACGGATCGACAGCTTTCGATCAGGCCAGACGTTTTTTTGTTTCGGCAGTTTGGCGGGACTCTCTATCCGGTCAGGGAAGCAGCGTTGGTCGGCGGCGAAGCGGTCAAATACCAATTGGACGCGGCCGGTGCCGTCATTTATCTGGAAATCGAGCCGACCGATATGCCGACGGTGGCCGAGAACATGTCGCCGTTCACGAACTGGAGCTCGACGGTCGGTGCCGGTGCTGTCCAGTCACGGCTGTCGAGATATGTCCGCGGCATCGGCACGCTTTATGACGTGAATATCAAAACGAAAGGATATTCCAGACGGGCTGTCGAGCTTGAAATAATCGGATCGAATGGCACCAAGATTCTCAAAGGCGGAAAGATTCGCTCGGCTTTGCGGTTAAAAGAACAGCTATTCGTCATCAACAAACGCTATTCCGGAAGCACGGTTTCAAGCTACACATTCACCGGCCGAGGCTGGGGCCACGGCGTCGGCATGTGCCAGTACGGCGCGTATGGATTAGCCAAAATGGGAATCAAGGCCGACGAGATAATCAAGCATTATTACACCGGCGTTGAGGTGACGAAGGCTTATTAAGAAAGGCCAAATCCTATACTGCCCGCTTGATCTCCGCCGATTCCGAAGAGCAGCTAGTCAAGCACGATCGTAAACTTCTGCGGTTTATCATTTGCCGGAACTTCGTCATCACCGACAACTTTTTTTGTCAGCGTCATCGTTGCCGTGATCTTTTGCACATCGCCGGAAGCGGGCATCTGTAATGTCGCGGTGCCGGAACCAGTTTCGTCCCACTTGGTGCTGTCTTTCGGATTTCTCGCGTCAACTTTATATTCTCTGAATGAGCAAGTGATCGTGCTGCTTCTTGAGCCAGATTGCGGCCGGATGAGTCGAAGCCGCGAGCCTCCATCAAGCCAGAGCTTGATGTTATAGCCAAAGTTAGTTTTTACGTCTCCGGTATCGAGAATAAGATCCGCCTTACCGACCTGCTTGTTGCCGGCATCCATCACCTTTCCCGGAATCGCCTCATCGTCGTCCTGACCAAATGCGGGGAGCATAAACGTCGCGAGTAGAAGGGCCGCGAGGGTAATTTTGCGGATGGCATTGCTCGTACTGAGGAAGCTGACTCTGGTTTTCGTAGGGTTCATGATTGTTCTCCTTTGTGGTCGGCGACTGAACGTCTGTATCAAAAATCGGTAAAGCAAATGTTCGGCTTGAATTCTCTTATGCCCGGGCAATCAAGTCTTCGCATCCGGTCGCAAGATGCTTTGATCCGGTTGAAGATCTGTTGCCTTGTCATTTTCTTGCTCGGCACCGTCCTTTCGAGTTTGCGAAGCGTCGCCTTTTCCTGAGCACACGTGCCGGCTGAGCAAGCCGCCGGAGCGTGGGGGCTTAAGGCCAATGCGGGGTTGATCGAAACCGCGATCACCAAGATGGCGATCGAATGTCTAGGTTTTCTCATAACAAATTTCTTCACGGGTAGCGTTGTCTGTAGCCCGCCGCAAGGCTGCGGGCCTTATCGCATTCGCCACGCTGTGAAATTATAGAGATCTCAAGTATTTCCTGGTGTCGGCCTACATTTTTGGATTTCTTGGCTGCCTCGCGTTCGGTTTGTGACCAGAAATAGATATCGCGGCAGCCGGTCGGGTCGAATTGCACGGTCGGGTTGCGCGACAGGTCAAGCGATTTTTCGTACAGCTCCATGCTGTAATAACCTACGCTGACAATACCGCCTTTCTCTTCGCCCGACGCGTAGGTAAACGCCAACGTCTTGATGTCGCCAAAGTACTCGACCAGCTTTCCTTCCTTGTTCGTCCGCTTTTCCTCGGATTGATCAGGAAGTTCAAGCGAGCGGATCAGGGCGGAACGGCTTACAGGTTTGAGAAAATGGCGTTCGAGGCGGTCGACCACAAAATCCTTCTCGCGGAAATCGATGACAACCTTGCCCTTGCCGCCGGGAAGGGAATATTCAAACAGCGTTGGGCTAAGGTTATTCACCGGCCGGCCAAACACCGCTTCGACATTTGCCCTCGTGCTTAGGCCCGGCTGAATGCCCATATACGTGCTCACGGCCAAACAGGGAGAGCAAACGAGCATCAACCATACAAACAGCGGAATGACTTTTCTGGTAAACGCTCCTTTCATTATTTCGAACAGCCGCTCAAACTTGCATTCCACAGCCCGTACCAATTACTGCCGCCCTGCCATCTACCCTTGAGCCCAACCCCGATCGGGAAGATCCTGCTTTCCGTAATGTTCTGGCAGAGGCTCGCCTGGGCTTCCGCTTGCGATGCAAACGGCCCTGTTAGTTTCCGGTATGTTATTACGTCTGTCGGCTTACAGCCGATGCCGCCGCCCTCATATCCGCAGCGGACCGTGCCTTTAAGGGAATCCTCGCTGCCGACATACAGGCCGTTTGAGGAATTTGTGAGCAGGAACACGAAATACTGGATCACTTTGACCTGGCCCGTGCCGGTCTTGATATCGTCGGGAACTTCATCGGTCGGTTCCACGTCCGCAATTCCCGTTGTCGCATCAGTTCCTTGTTTAGCAAGAAGTTTGTATGAAGCAGTAATTTCCTTGCGAAATAACTTAGCTCCTTCGTGACACCTGCTAACCGGTTCAAATCGAGCTTCCAGATCGCTTATCCAGGCACGAATTTTCGTTATCTGGTCGGAATCATTCTTGGACATCTGATCGATACTTTTGCGAATTTCTTCCAGTTCCACCTTCCCGCCCCGAATCGCGTCTTCCTCCATTGGCTTGAATGCCAGATCTTGTCGATACCTTTCCGGAATCTTATAATAATCATTAAGCATTTTGCGGTAGTCGAGGACAATTGCCTTCCCACTCTGCATAGTGACTTTGCAATTGAAGTCCACGACCTTTGGGTTAGTTCTGAACCTATCCCCGATAATTTCAAGGTATTCGAAAGTGGACTTGCCAGCTCCGGCGTCACCCGCATTTTTTTTGCCACCGTCAAAATGAAACGGCTCGTTCCACGAATCTTCCGGTCTCAAAGTTCTTCCTAACCACGTATCAGGTACGATTGCGTGCGGCCCCCAACTCCACGGGATGTCCACCGACGCGCCGTCAGCCATGTTAACGACAGGAAACACATGATTTCCCGCAGTGAGAATCGTAACTTTCACGCCTGCCCCATCAAGAAGCTTCTTCATCATATACACTTGCTCAGCGCATCGGCCTGCCTTATTTTCCCAAGTCCAATTGAGCAATTCGTCTCCGCTCGCTGCCTTGCGTCCCTTTGCAGGATCGCCGTCACGAAGCAAATCCATCTCGTCATTCAGTGCCTTGAATTGGGGAGGATCGCTAAGATTTGGATTTGTAGTTCTGATCCTCGCCATGATGATCCTTTTGGCTTCCTCGGCCCTCCGCGCATTCTGAACGAACGGGTCAGCGTCCGTGATGGATCGTACCTGTCGGATCGCTTCTTCGATCGTATTTTGACCGCAAACATTTGATCCGGTCAGAATCAAAAAGCCGAGCAAACAACCGAACAAATTCAACCTTTTCATAGTTTTCACCTGTAGATTTCTTCTAATCACTACTGATTCGGCAGCAATCCGCGACCCGGGCCTTTTTGCTGTGTGCTGGGCACTAACGTCGCCAACCTGGCTTTCATCTTCTGAAAATCCTTGCTGTCGACCTGCAATTCCCGTTCAAGCGGGAACGGTTCGAGATAGTCGGTCATATAAGTTGCACGATCGGGTGCCGGCGGATGTGTGCTCAAAAACTTCATCGGCTGTTTCGGATTCGCCTTATATAGTTTCAGGAAAAAGCCCGATGTCGCCGTTGGGTTATAACCCGCGTTGAAAAGGATATGCGACCCGTAGAGATCGGCCTCTTTTTCCTCAAAACGGCTGTATGCCCTGGTGAAGAGATCGACGGTGATCGCAGCACCTAGCCGCGAAGCGACCTGCGCTAATGCATTCTGCGGATTTATCAATTGAATAACCGCGTTGGCTACGTTTTGAATATGATACTTCTGAAGCACCGCACGGGCTTGATGATGGGCGTAATTGTGGGCCAACTCATGCGAGAGCACTCCCGCCAGTTCCGCTTCATTTTCGGCAAATGCGAGCAGGCCGGTGTAAACGACGATGTGTCCGGGCGGCGTCACGGCGTTCACCTCAGGCGAATTGACGATCGTGACCTGGTAATCGAACGGCGAGCCGGGCGATTTGCTCATGAGCTTGGTGACCAGATTCTCGACGTAGGCCTTCAATTCAGCGTCTTCCAGCTTTACGGCCTGTGCAGTCAGCGCGGTGAATCCCATGCTGCCGAGGTTCATTTCCCACTCACGCGTCACCTGGAAGATCGGTTCCTGCCGGTAAGTCTGCGGGTTATAGGCCATTATCCGAGCTTCTGGTTGTTGATAATAGGCAGCGTGGCGGTTCCAATTTCCCAAAAAGCGTTGTTGGGCGTCGGCAACGATCTGCCTTACTTGTTTTGCAGACTGGGGATCTACGTTGGCGGCCATCAGGTACCGGTTGAACGATTTGATCCCCTCCCCGTACTGGCCCGCGTTGTAATGCGCATAGCCCTTAAAGTAAGCAAGTTGGCCGTTGGCCGGAAACTGAGCCAAACCCTGGGCCGCAGCTTTTAAGCAGTCCTCGTAGCTTTTCGAAAAACCGAGATAGGTTTGGTAAAAGTAAGTGGTGACGAGATACTCCGCACATTTCTCACACGCCGGGCTTTGTTTGAGGGCGTTTTTTAAGAGCTTCTCGGCGTCTTCGAGGTTCTTTTTTGACGACTTCTTCAGGTGTTCATCTTTCGAACTCAAATAGCTCAAGCCCTGCTCGCGGCCTTGCTTGACCAGGCTTTCAATCTGGGCGAGGAGGTCCTGCGACCCGCCGGAGAACGCAAGATTTATCTGCGCGGCGCTCAACGCGAGTCCAACCGCCGTCAAAAAACTCAATATTCGTACTTGTTTCATTATTCACTTTCTCCTGGACGGAAAGCTTGTGATTTGGGCTTTTCGCTAACTAGCTTGGCCTTTGTCTTCCCACGGACTCGAGTCTTCTTACAGTCAAGTTCGAACAAGATGCCGGCCGGCAAATCTTGCGGGAGAGAAAATGTCAGGACGGGTTCGGTCGAACGCGCGCTGCCTTGGAGATTGCTGCTTGCGGCAACGCGTACGACGCGGCACTTGGTCTCAGCCCTCGCTTTATAGGCGCCGGCGGGAATGTCCAGCGACCCGCTGCCGCCCTCGCCGGTCGTCACCGAATATTTGCCGATCCATATCTTGACGCCAGGCTTTGCAACGCCATCGGCCGTTTTCGTTTCGATGCCTACATGCACTGTTTGAGCCAAAGCCCCGACAACGCCGAACATTGCCAATGTAACGAGCAGTACCAACTGCCTACCGCGTACGCGATCAATGGCCGGACTCGCCTTATCGACGGTCGTCTGTTTGATCATTGCTTTGTTTATGATCGCCTTCATCGGATCGAAACCGTCATCGTGAACGACGCGGGGCGCCGGCACATGTTCATCAACTTTAGCCAATTGTCGCCGTTGTCAGTTCTGAAAGCCTGCGCTGTCTCGACGGTGCTGAATTTTATACAGCCGCCGCTCGAACTTACGTTAGCGGACAAATACTGGCCGGCAGATGCACGAAGGACAAAATCGCGCTCGCCTATGCTGCCGAGGGTGCCTGTAACGCTTGTCGATGTCCGCCCGCGGGCAAACCGTATCCGCGTCTGCGCCAAGGCTTCCGTGATCGAAAACAGGATCACCAAAAGTGAAACTATTGCGATGAATCTCTTTTTTCTCATAGTTAGATCTCCCTTGACCAATTTGTATTCTCGACACTTAGCGTTTCTGTCTCTGCAATAGAACCGTTCCGCTTGGAGCTAGGCACGTTTTACTTTTTAGCGAATCTGATATTCTGCCAGACGATCTGATTCGCATCGTACGTTGCTTCATAGTTATAACCGGTGTGGCTGAACTGGAGTTTTCCATTGCCAAGAGAAGTGATCTTGACGGGGCTCGGCGTGGGGGTCGGAAATTTTGCCGTTTCAGTGGGGCCGCAAGTGATTGGGATGATCACCGTCGTGCCCTGCCATTCATTGGCACCTGCGCGTTTGAGAACCATGTCCCACCTCGATTTGCAGCCTTCAGAATTCGTGAACATCCCTGACCAGTTCCCGGACAGATCAAGTCCCCCGGTCGGCCCCGTTTTACCCTCGCCTCCTACCTTTACGCCCGAGATACAGCAGGACGAGTTGCCTGAGCCAGTGACCGCCGACGCAAGATAGCACATTGGAGGGTCGTTCGGGCTGTAGGCGCCCGCCTTGATGAGCGTAAACCCCTTGCATTGAGGATTTGCGGCGCAGTCTGCCCGGCATTGCTCAGGGGTGGTTCCCCGATAAAAAGTAAGGTTTGTCCCGGTAAGACTGCCATCGATCATCGGCCCAAAACCGGTCGCGCCTCCGTGAGTTCCGCCTCCGGTTCCGCCGCTGCAGGCGCCCGTTATTCCTGACTTCGCTTCCGCTTCCTCGCAGCACATCGGGCCGTCTTCGAAGAGCCATCCTTCGCCCCCGGTTCCAAATTTCCCAACGACGATCTTCATCTTGCCCGTCTGCGGATTGCTCCAGACCGAGTAGTCCTTGCAGCAATATTGTAAGAACGCAGTTTGCGCCCGGACGACCGCCGCCTCGGCATCGGCTTCCGCCTTCGTGCATTGGCTTCCTTCGCGCACGCACTTCATCGGCGTGCCCGTCAAGATCAGGTCGGCGGTTTGCCAATAGCTCGATCCGCCCTGCCCGGTCGGATTCTGACGGGCAACGGTCACCCAATCAAAACGCCCCGAGCAGGGCGACGTCTTGACGTACACCTTCCAGCCATCCTGCCACATCGACGGTCGTTCGCCGAAGTAGTCGGTCAGTATCGAAGCGTTTTGCGCCCGCGACCAGCCGGCTGCGGCGCAGCCCACGCCGCGAAGCGAGGCCGCTTCGTTCCAGGTGTCGTCAGCCCTCATAGCTGAGGCAAAGGTAAGAAATATCACTCCGATCGCTGCTATCGTTCTCATCTTAATTTTTTCCTTGTAGTTTTGTCCTTAGTCCAGACGTCGCCAGCAACGAGTGCAAGCAGTCCTGAATATCCGGTTCCCGGTAGCGCTGTTTGGACTAGCCGCTTGCATCATGGCCGTATCGCCTGAGATCAATGCCAAAGCTACTTCTTCTCGGCATGAAAGTTGTTTCGGCCCGGATACCGGTCGAGGTAATCTCCGGTCCAGACACCGTTTGTCATCTTCAGACGCCCGCTGTCATTCACAAGCTGCCCTCTCCAGTGTTGTTTCCACCCGGTTCCACTAAGACTCTCAACCCGGTCGAATTCTATCGTGCCGCCCCGTACTTGTCCGTTTGTGACATAGCCGCCTCCAGTGTTAGTAGAGAACGATCCCGAGAAACTGGCGCCCGAATGGTTCGCGATGGTCAATGTCCATCCAAGTTCGTTGTTGCAGCATTGAATGCTCCATTCTCCAATTAATGACCCGCCGCCGCTGCCTCCGCTTTTTACGCCGGAGACGCAGCAATTAGACGGAACAGATCCGGTAACTTCGGACAATATATAGCACATCGACTGATCGTTGGGATTGTATGCTCCGGCCCGGACAAAACTGAATCCTTTGCACTTCGGATTCCCGTTGCACACCGACTGACATCTGCCGGCCGTCGATTCCGGATAATAGGTCAGATTTGTGCCGGTGAGGTACGCCTGGTTGTTGATCGGCCCCCAACCCGTGTCCGCGCCGCCACTATTTTTGACGGCCGAGATACAGCAAGTTGCATCAACGACGCTTGTGACCGAGGACATCAGGTAGCACATTGCCGGATCGTTGGGATTGTATGTTCCGGCCCTGACAAGCGTAAAGCCCTTACAATTGGGATTTCCGTTGCAGTCCGACTGGCATTTCTCAACGGTCGGGGCGGGATAATAAGTAAGCCGCTCTCCGTTTAGACTGGCCTGGTTATTTATCGGCCCCCAATTGCTTTGGCTATTAACGGTTGCGGAACGTCCCGGCAGAATAAACAGCAAAAACAAAATTCCCGCAAGGACCAAAACGGCTGCAATAAGCAACTTTGTGCAAATTCGTAAATCCAGTCATCGTAATTCTCCGTATTTCCGTCATGGTGTTTCACCTTATCCCAGAATCGTTTTTCAAAATCACGCCTTCGCTCTGTTAATGTCTGAAACCAAAAAGTATTTCAGACCGTTTGGTCTGATTTCGCGGAAGCGGCCACCGCTTCACCTGACAAACTCGTGGGTACCCGGCTAAGGACAGTCATAGCCCCAGTGTCGGTTTCCATGACCTCGTTTGAATCCGCGACGGTTCGCATTTCCGCGGTTGATGCGCAGTCAGGGCAGACGACGTGCAGTACCGGCGATCTTTCCGATGCAATTGTTCTACGAGTGTGGGTAACCGTGATTTTCAGCCTGCGTTTCATTGATTTTTCGAAGCCTCGCTGTTTTTTCTGTAAATTTATGGCGATTTCGGCTATGCTGTACGGTAACTCTTCCAGATCACCCGTGTAACGAAATAAAGGCGAAATTTCTACGAAATTTCGGCGAAGTATGGTGCATATACCGGAAAAACAGATTTATCGTTTTGACGATTATGAGGTTGACACGTCGCGCAGCTGCCTGCTTCGCGACGGTGAAGAAAAACACCTCCGCCAGAAGGCCTTTCAGGTCCTGGTGTATCTGCTCGAGCGTCGCGAGCGGCTGGTGTCGAAAGATGAACTGTTTGAAACAGTTTGGAACAGCACGGCAGTGACGGACGATGTTCTCGTCCAGTGCGTTAAAGAGATCCGGCGTTGTATTGGAGACGATCCGCATCGTCCGCGGTTTATCAAGACCGTGCCAAAATCGGGTTACAGGTTTATCGGCGCGGTCGAAGAGAATGGAAACGGTTCATATACCGAAGAGATCACCCGTGTAGAGTTCGAATTCGAAGAAGAGGATACTGACCCGGGAACCGAAACCGTGGTCGTCGCCGCACCGTCGCCGAAGGCATTGACCGGTGGGAGGGCTCATGCCCGTTATTATCTCGCCGGCACTGCCGTTTTGGTTTGCGCCCTCGCGGGAATCTTCTATTTCGGCCTGCGTTCCACCTCGCAAGCGGCGGACGTGCGTTTGCCACAGATCGACGGCAAGAAGACGGTCGCCGTTATGTTTTTTGAAAATCAGTCCAACATCGCGGAATTGGAATGGCTCCGCGAAGGGTTGGCGGACATGCTTATCACAAATCTTTCGCGCTCTGAAAAATTGACTGTCCTTAGCCGCCAGCAGCTTCAGGTATTGCTTGAGCGAGCCGGATACAAACCCGGCGTTGAGATCAACCTAGACAAAGCGCTGGAGGTGGCGCAGAAGAGCGGAGCGGAGGTCATCGTTGTTGGCAGCTTTGTTCGGCTTGGCGGCAAAATGCGCCTCGACGCGCGGCTTCACGATGCTAAAACCGGCGGGCTTCAGGCGGCCGAGAGCCTGACCGTTGAAAAACCGGAACAGATCCTCACCGACATCGATCTGCTTTCATTCAAGCTTGTTAGCCGTTTCGGCACGGGCGAGCAGGAAAACAAGGCAAATCTTTCGGCCTCGATGACCAACAATCTCGAAGCATACCGATATTACTCGCTGGCTTTGGAAAAGGCCCAGGGGCTGCATAAAACCGAAACGCTTGAGCTTTTGGAAAAGGCGGTCGCTCTCGACCCCGAATTTGCGATGGCGCACGCCCGGATAGGCCACACTTATGCCGTCACTTGGGGCCTGGCGGAAAAAGCCAAACCGCACTTATCGCGGGCGTTTGAACTTTCGGGCCGTTTGACCGAAAAAGACCGGCTTTACATTTTGGCGTGGTACGCGATCGCCGATCTCGACTTCGCCCGGGCTATCCAATCCTTTCGTGAGATCATCGCCAAATATCCGGCTGAAACCGAAGCCTACGCCAGGCTCGGTTATTTGCTTCGCGGTGAAGAAGAGTTTGACGAGGCGATAAGTGTAATGCGGCAGGGGTTGGCCACCGACCCGGAATCTTCGGCGCTCTACAACGCTCTCGGATTGCTTTATTCAGTAATGGGAATGCACGCCGAAGCGATATCGATGCACGAACGTTACGTGGCACTGGAGCCCAACGAGGCAAATGCCCACGACAGTCTCGGAATGAGCTATCAATGGGCGGGACGCTACGACGAAGCAATCGCCGAATATAACCGGGCGGCTTGCCGCTTAATCCGAGTTTTGAGATCGCCTACGTTCATATCGGCGTAGCGCACTTTCAAACAGGCCGCTATGCGGCGGCGATCGCTTGGTTTAATAAATACATAGGCGTTGCTCCTTCCGAAATCGAAAAGGCTCGCGGCCATGCTTATATAGCGCACGTTTATCGAAAAAAGAAGGAACCGGCGAAGGCGGCCCAATTTGCGCGGCAGGCATTGAAGGAAAACGACTCGTATATTTGGGATACGATCGCTGTTGCGCTGGAACGAGGCGACCGGGAGGCGGCGAGAAAGCTTGAGGCTCAGCTTTTCGCCGAACCAAAATACACCAATCGCGGCAGCCGCGGCAGCCTGCGCTCCCGATCCTACTTCAGCGGCTATCTTGCTCTATATGACGGCGACACGGGCAAGGCGATCGAGAATTACAAAGAAGCGTTGCTGCATTCACCCCCAACGTGGGACATTGATGCGTTTGAAGATTGCCTGGCCGATGCCTACCTGGAGACAGGAAAGTTTGACTTGGCCATCGCCGAATACCAGCGTATTTTGCGGCTCAATCCGAATTATCCGCTCGCTCACTTTTACATCGCTCAAGCGTACCGGGCAAAAGGCCTGAACGAGGAAGCCCGGGCTTCTTACATAACTTTCCTGGACGTTTGGAAGAATGCAGACCAGGACATCCCTGAAATCAAGGAGGCTCAAAGGTTTACGGCCTCTTGATGCATCCGCAACCGCTCCTCCTTTTTAGCCGCAAACTCCACCAAGATCACCCGACGTGATTGTGTCAAGGAAGATAGAACATCCGTTTGTCCTAATATTGACTATCGCACGAATAAATTGTTTAATATTGTTGGCGTTGTAAAAACGTTCTCGCCTTTTTGTCTCACATTGATCCTAGATGAACCGGACACGAATCCTTTTCACAATCTTCTTTCTTTGCTTACAGTTATCCGTTCTGGCGGGTTCGCAGGCGGAATACCGCTTCGACACGTGGACAACCGACAACGGCCTTCCGCAAAATGGCGTTCGCCAGATCGCGCAAACACCTGAAGGATACCTTTGGTTTACCACATTTGATGGACTGGTGCGTTTCGACGGATTGCGGTTCACGACTTTTAACAAAAGCAATACAAAAGGCATCATCAACAACCGGTTTACGGGCGTTTTTGCCGACAAGGACGGAACGATCTATGCAACGACGATGGAGGACGGAATTCTGACCATCCTTCGCAACGGCGTGTTCTCGTCGCTCACGTCAGACCAAGTGCCGGGACACTACATTAGCCGAATCGTACCGTATGCCGACGGCGAGCTGCGGTTTCTTGTAGAGGACGACGACCGCAAGTCGAAAAGCTGGTATCGGCTTCGAGGCGAGAACTTCGAGTACGTCGAAAAAGAACGCAGGGCTAACGAGGACATGGTTCTCAAGGGGCGTTTTGGAAAAACGTGGACGTTAACGACAGCGGGTGTAACCGAAGAAAAAGACGGGAAAACGACTTACACGCCGGTCGATCTGACGAAAGTCGCATTTCGAACCAATACATTTGAAGACAGCGAGGGCAATCTTTGGCTTAGCGAGAATCGGGTTCATCGCGTTCGCGACGGTGTCCTGCGCACGTTTGGGGAAAAGGACGGGTTGCCGGTCAACTCGGTTTACCATTCCTTCTGGCAGGAGGCTGACGGGAGCGTCTGGTTTTCGAGTGGAGGGGCCTCGAGCAGCGGCATCGGCCTCATTCAGGTTAAGAACGACAGTGTTTCGATATGGGGCAGCGACCACGGACTCGTGAACACCTCGATAACCGATCTTTTTACCGACCGCGAGGGAACCGCCTGGCTGGCGACCAGTCGCGGATTGAGCCGCAGGCGGCGGCAGATAATTCAGTCATATACGACCAAGGACGGCATAGACCATTCCGAGATCTATCCGATCTATCGTGACCGGAAAGACAATATCTGGATCGGCTCAAGTAAAGGATTGAGCCTTTATCGTGATGGGAAATTCGAGGAAATGGCTCTGAAACCGGCAAAGCCGGCCGATCCGGCCGATCCTATTTGGCGTCCGGGCCGTATGTCGGTGCAGGCATTGTGGGAAGACCCGAACGGCAAAATGTGGATCGGGGTCAGCGGCGGGATCTTTACGGTTCAAAACGGAACAGCGGAGCTTTTGAACAAAGGTTCGCATGTTTTTTCGATCAAGAACGACCGGGCTGGAAACGTTTGGGCCGCGACCAACAAGGGGCTCCTGAAATTCAACGACTATAAGGTGACGGCCGAATACACGACAAAAGACGGCCTGCCCAACGAATTTATGACGCTTGTCTTCGAAGACAAGAAGGGCACGCTCTGGTTCGGAGGGTTCGGCGGTTTGAGTAAGTTTGAAAACGGACGATTCGTAAACTACACGGTCAAGGATGGTTTGGCCGGAAACTATGTCCGGACAATATATGAAGATGCCGACGGCGTGCTCTGGATCGGAACCTATGACGAAGGAATGAGCCGCTTTAAGGACGGTAAGTTCGTCAATTACAAGGAGGACAATGGTTTATACAACAACGGAGCCTTTGCTATTGAGGAAGACGATTCGGGCTTTTTCTGGATCAGCTCAAATCGCGGGATCTATCGCGTAAAACGGCAGGAGCTAAACGACTTTGCTGATGGAAAGATCACGAAGATCAACAGCGTCGGTTACGGGAAAGAGGACGGAATGCTCTCGACCGAATGCAACGGGGGCCGACAGCCGGCGAGTCTTCGGGACAAGGACGGCAAGTTTTGGTTTCCGACCCAGGAAGGCGTCGCCATCGTTGATCCGCTCTCGGAACAACCAAATCCGCTGCCGCCGTCGGTCGTGATCGAAGACATTTTAGCCGAGCGTGAGCCGGTCGATCTTCGCCACGGGGCCATGATCGAGCCGGGCCAGAAAGACCTGGAGATCCGCTACACGGGCATCAGTTTGATCAAATCGTCGCAGATAAAATTCCTTTACAAACTTGAGGGGCACGACACCGACTGGGTTGACGCCGGGACGCGGCGGGCGGCTTATTATTCATATCTACCGCCGGGGAATTACACGTTTCGTGTTAGGGCAGCCAATAGCGATGGGGTCTGGGCCGAGCAAGCAGCCGAGGTCAAAATCGAGTTAAAGCCATTTTTTTATCAAACGAAGACCTTCTACTTTCTTTGCATTCTTGGTGCCGCCTTGTTGTTGCTAGTTGTCTGGAAGGTAAGCGTCCACCAGCTTGAGGCCCGCGAGCGCCGGCTGACCAGGCTCGTCGCTGAGCGGACCGGCGAACTTGCCAAGGCAAATGAGAACCTCGAGAAACTGGCAAACTCCGACGGTCTGACGAAGATTGGAAATCGTAGAAGATTTGAGAGCTTCCTGGCCGACGAATGGCACCGGGCGATTCGCTTCAAGACCGAGATCTCGTTAATTCTGATCGATATCGACCATTTCAAACTCTTTAACGACACCTACGGCCATCAGGCCGGGGATGAATGCCTTCAAAAAGTGGCGGAGGCATTTGCCGAGACGATCAAACGACCGACCGACCTTGTGGCACGATTTGGCGGCGAAGAATTTGCCTTGATCCTTGGCGGTACCGACGCGGCGGGTGCGATCAACATAGCGGAACAAGCGGTCGCAAACCTGAAGGACTTGAGAATTCCCCATAGCCGGTCGGAAACAAGCGGGTTTCTTACGGTTAGCGCGGGTATCGCAACAACTTTTGCGAAACTCGATACCGGCGAGGCCGAACTGATCAAGGCGGCTGATCGCGCTCTTTATCAGGCCAAGGCGAATGGACGCGACCGGATACACGTCGACGGCCATTTTGACCACGTCCCGATTGGTGCTCGCGTTCAGGAACACCTCGACGCGAACCCGAGCTAAATGGTGACGGCTAACCGGATCCTCGCTAGCCCATCATCGTGTCCCGACCAAACCTTGCACTGATTGGATCAGCTTATCGGTGTCCCAGCCCACGCCGTTCTTGAAAACGATCTCGACGTTATTGATATCGGCGATGTTTGCGGCGGGATTTCCCTTAACGATCATCAAGTCAGCAATCTTGCCTGATGCAATAGAACCGATCCGCGAATCTTCGCCCAGAAAGATCGCTCCGTTCAGGCTGGCGATACGGATCGCTTCGAGCGGCGTAAACCCAGCTTCCACCAGCAGTTCGACTCCGCGAAGATCACCAAAACCAGCCACCACGCCGCCATTTCCCGTCGGGTCAAGCCCCGCGATCAAGAGTCCGCCGGCTTTTACGAAGGCGCGTTCGAAATCCATCGATTTTCTAATCAACGCCGGAGCCTGAGAATTTGCGGGGACACGTGCCCGGTTAGACAGGTAGCGGACACGCGCATCGCTCGACATTACGTTAAGCATTCGTTGGTTGAGCAAGGCGGATGCGGCGCCGATCCCCGATTGCGATATCGGAGCACCGGCCTCGAACACAGGGAGCGTTGACGTGACAGCGACCTTTTTCTCGACCAGCGTTTTTATCGTTTCTTGTGCCGCGGGCCCATTGATATCGAGGGTCAGAAGGCTGGCGCTCACACCCTGGGGACATTGATCGGGTTTTTTGGCGGTAACGTATTCGGAGTTTGCCATTAGCCCGTGCTCGAGATTGTCGATGCCTATCTCAGCGGCCTCTTTGTAACCGACGGAACATAAGTGGCCGGTGACTTTCAGTTTTCGCTTATGTGCTTCTTCAACGACGGCACGAAGTTCGTCGCGGCTGATGTTCATATACGCTTTGAACGAGGTCGCACCGGCGTCGGCCCAGTAGTTGACCAGCCGGCGAGCATCCTCGACCCCGGTCAGCTCGCGCATGACGGGTGTAAATGAGCCCTTGCCTTCCAGATACGGTGCTGTCACATGCATTTTCGGCCCGATCATCCGCCCGCTGTCGATCAGTCGTTTGACCTCCAGATCCGTGTAAGGAGCAACGCTGCCGGCGGTCCGAATGGTCGTCACGCCGAGGGCAAGATACAGGCGCGGAAAACTGATCGCCATGTTCGAATAGATCGGCGGCGATCCGCCTTCGGGGAAAAACAGGTGATTGTGCATCCCGACTAGTCCCGGGAGTACGGAATAGCCGTTTAGGTCCAAAACCTGCGCTTCAGCGGGCGTCGAAACTGTCGCCGATGGCCCGATGGCACCGATCCTGTCTCCGATCAAAACGATGGTCTGGTTCTCGAGCGGTGCCGCTCCGGTGCCGTCAATTATGCGTACGTTCTTTAGAACGACCATCTTGGAATTCACGCGGATAAACTCGTTATTGCCTCCCTGGCCATAGAAAATGCCTGAGACACTCAAGAGTATTAGTATGCGGGCTATTGTTTTCATTTAATCCTCCAAATTCGCGGCTACCGCGGTCGTTTTGATCTGATTCTTGTTCCAGTCGGGCGGCTCGACGCCGAGCAAATGATGGACAAAGAAATCGAACCTCTTCCGTTCGCCATAATCGCCGCCGGGCCCATGGCCGAGTGCGGGAAAGACGATAAAGTCGAAGGTCTTGTTCGCCTTTATCAGGGCGTTTGCGACCTGCATTGTAGAAGCCGGATCGACATTCGGGTCCATTTCGCCGACTGAGAGCAGAAGTTTGCCCTGAAGCCGGTGGGCGTTGTCGACGTTCGAGGACGCGGCATATTCCGGGCCGAGCGGCCAGCCCATCCACTGTTCGTTCCACCAGATCTTGTCCATACGGTTGTCGTGGCAACCGGCCGAGGCGACTGCGGCTTTGTAAAACTCGGGATGGAAAAGCAAAGCTCCAAGGGCATTTTGTCCGCCTGCGGAATTACCGTACGCACCTACGCGAGTGATGTCGTAGTATGGATATTTTGCCGCAACGGTCTTGTGCCACAGGATGCGGTCGGGGAAACCTGCATCGCCGAGATTCTTCCAAGCCACATCGTGAAAGGCTTTCGAGCGGTTTGAAGTTCCCATTCCATCTATCTGTACTACGATGAAACCAAGCTCAGCCTGCGAGCTCATTCCGGAAAAGCTTCCGAACGATTTCGGCACGAAGGAATCCTGCGGTCCGGCGTAAATATTTTCTATAACCGGATATTTCTTTTTCGGGTCGAAGTTTGTCGGCCGGATAATGACGCCCCAAATGTCAGTCTTGGCATCGCGGCCCTTTGCGACAAAAGGCTCGGGAGAGCGCCAGCCGGCTTTTTCGAGCTCGGTGATATCGGCCTTTTCAAGTTCCATCAGAACCTTGCCATCCTCGACGCGGCGAAGCTGCGAAACGGGCGGCATATCGACACGCGACCAAGTATCGATGAAGAACATACCGTCCGGCGAGGAAACCACCGTGTGATTCGCATTGCCCTCAGTCAACGGCGTGAGGCCGGTGCCGTCGAAATTAACGCGGTAATAGTGAACGAAATACGGATCGATACCGGGCGTCATTCCGCTCGCACGAAAATAGATCTGACGCTTTTCCTCATCGACGCGCTCAACCCCGCGAACGACCCAGTCACCCCGCGTGATCTGAGTTTTGACCTGACCGGACGCGTCGAGAAGATAAAGGTGATTCCAGCCGTCGCGTTCGGACATCCAGACGACCTCTTTACCGTCACCGATGTCGCGTCGATACCGCTTTCCCGAATAGCAGAAGAAGGTCTTAATCGGCTCTTCCAGGACCGTTCGTGCAGCTCCCGTTATGCCGTCGGCCTCGATCACACGAAACGCCTGATGTCCGCGTTGATTGTACTCAAATGTAAAACTGCGGCCGTCACGTCGCCATTCGAGACGCGACATATCGTACGGATTTGGAAAGAGCGAGTTGTCGATGTTGATCTGCTTCCTGGTGTCGAGATGGAAAAGCACGGGCTGTTCAAGGTCGACGGTGTCCCCGGGTTTTGCATACTCGATCGACCACGGTTTCGGCTGCAATTGTTCGACGGGTGATGATTCTACAAAGTGTATCTTGCGCCTCATGCCCGGTTTCACCCTATAGGCCGCGATCTTGGAGGAATCCGGCGACCACGCTATCGAGCTGAGTTCGTAATAATTGTCCTCGGAACCATCAAAGCTCAGTGCGAATTCTTGCTTCTTGTCCTTTGATCGAACGACGACGTTGAAATTGCGGACAAAGGCTTCCCAGTTTCCGTCGGGTGCGGTTCGCGGTAGCTCGACTACTGGAGGGGCCGGTGTTCTCAACTGCGGCGGCGTGTTAAATCCCTGCACGACGCCGGATCCGGTGCGAGTGCATTTGTAGGCCGCGATCTCACACCGCCAGCGGCTCGCTGCCACCGTAAAGTCGAATGCTTCGCCATTGACGGCAAAGATCATGTTTGCCGCTCCACCGAGCGGAAGGCTTGTCGCTGTGTACTTAAAGCCGACCGCTTCGGACATAGCCACTGCCATCTTTTCATGATCAAATGCGGGATGCCGGGTTAACGTACCTGCATCGACTAAAACGATCTCGGAGCCGCCCTTGATAACGCGGCGATACCAGAAGCTGTTGGTTCGCCCGATCCAACTCGCCGGGCCCGGTACATTTACAGCCAGGCCCTGGAATTTCGCCTGCAATCCGACCGCCCGTTCATAATCGGAAAGTGTGCCCTGTCCAGGGGTCTGAAGATGAACAATAGAAACAATAGCAAGGCAGAGAGCGAGGCCGAGAATGGAACGATGCTTCATGAAAACTTCCTCTTTTATTACGGATGAATGTCGGTCTGGATTCGTTGATATTAGGCGAAAGGTCGCCTATTATCAAGGCAGATGAAGATATCGAGATCACTTGCGGCGTTGAGTCTGATCCTGCTGTTTTGCGGCGGTTTTGTTTTCGGTCAGGCAACCGCTGCGGCAAAGGAGCTCGGTTCGAATACCGCAAAGAACGGCTTTAGAAACGAAGACGAGATCGCGGCCAAGTTCAATAGCTGGAAGGCTGATGACGAAGCAAAGATCTGGCTCCCGTTCATGGGCTATAAGCTCGTCGATATCGAAACCGTGGCTGCGAGGAAACCGCACGGCGAAAAGGCCGATATTCAGGTAAAGGTCAAAACAAAGGCCGGTGAAAAAGTAGAAGGCATTTCGATCAAGCTGGTCAGCACCGCGACGGGCTTTAATCAGATCGACAAACGCTGGCTGGCGACCTACGTCAGGATGTGGAAGATGCCGGCTGATGTCGAGACGGCTCTGAAACTCTATCTCGGTGAGGTGAAGTCGAACAAACCGTCACGCACCGCGGGCCGAATGTATATCAACGAATTTGACAAGGAAACTCAGAAAAAGATCGTCGATTTCTTCACTGCCAACAAGGCCGCGATCGTATCGGACTTGTTTGAGGGCGACGGTGAATTTAGCGCCGGCTGGATGATGGTCGCTTTGAAATCGTCCGCTAAACCCCGTTGGGTCCTGCGAAGCATCGATCATGTGATCAAGTTCTACAGCGAAGGGCCGGTCGAAATAACACGACAGGGAAATCTAAAGATAGGCCGCGTTACAATGCAGCGAAAAGGAGGCGATGGCGGGCGCGAAACCGCGAAGATGCTGCAGTTCAAGATCAATCCGGCGCTACTGTTCGAGGGGAAAACGGGCATTGACGAAACGAACAAAAATTAGTTGTTAAACGACCGAAGGCTCGGGCGCGTTCCTGAACGCGAATGAGAGTCCTAAGGGCACGAGAATTGGATATAGCGGCATAAGCAGCCTGACTTCGAACCATACGCCCCAAACAAGGACGGTCAAGAGGTATAGAGGGACGACGAGGGCCACTCGCTTAATAAACGTGGGAGCGTGTTTATAACCAAAGACAGCAAACACCCAGATCACGCCGAGAAACAGGCTCCCGTTCATGACAGCATTGATCAGGCTGTCCTTTGTAGTATTTAGGGCGATGAGGTCCGCAAGAGATTCTGCATGCGGCGCCTGTCCGAGAAAATACCGAAGCCCGATGAAGGTAGCGGCCCAGATCAGAAAGAGACCGCAAAAAATAACGAACGGTTTCCAATTGATCTTGACTCCCTTTGTGAAGAGATTTGTGGATCCAAGATCAGCCAGCAGAAACGCAACCGGAATGAAGACGGCGGTTTCTCGATTAAGCGAAGCTATCGAAACCATGGCGGCCAAAGTCCAGTAGCGATTCTGGCGAATCGCCATTAATGAAGCAGTGAAAAGTCCAACCTCCAGCAGCGACCACGGTTGAAATGCGTGGTCTTGCAACGCGATCGGCATTGTGGCCGCGACGAACAAAACACCAATTAGCGATTGCTCCCATGTAAACCAGGTTTTTAGCCATGCGAACAAGATCGCCAGGATGAAAAAAATCGCCAGCAAGTCAAAAATCGCATACGTTATATAGAACGCCGCTTTTTCCGATACAACGGCCGAAAACGCATTTATGAAAACCTGGGCAATTACCGGTACAAGGACCCTGTATTGATCGGGTGACGAAGCGGTACCTGCCATGATCTGCTGTTGAGTCTCGATTCGCGCCGGGTAGTATTGGCGATCAACTTTATTGAAATATCCGTAAGCCAGAGAGGCGGACACCGAAAGGATAAAGAGGAGAGCCGCGAAGTCTTTGTTTGCTTTGAAGCCCCGAATCACTGACATTTTGACCCCTTTGAATCCTGGCCTGCCATGATCACTACTACCGCATCCCTTCTTGAGCTGACATCACTGTGACCGTACGGTCGGATATTTTATGCCGAGCTGTTCGAGGTACGTTTTGTACTTGGTCGGGTCATAATAGTACTTCTTGAGCTCGGGTCGATATTTCTCCATTATCTTTGAATTGAGTGTCGTGTCGGGCCGGTCATTCGGCGCGATCAAAGGCTCGTATTTCTGATCTTTCGTCTGGACGTTTCTGAAATAGTCCCAAGCCTGCTCGACGAGTTCGGGATGGGCCAGAAAATCCAGGACCGTCATTGCGATGACCTTCGCACCGGCCGTCGCGCCCTTGTGTGCGATAGGCGTGGCACATGGCGATCGCATTCGCCCAATTATGGCCTGGTAGGCCGGGAATGTTGGATGGATATCGCAGCGTGACGGTCGGGACGTTCCATGACACATCGCCGATATCATCCGACCCGCCGCCATAGTTGTCCTCGGGCCGCACCGGGCCCAGCAGCGGCCCGATCTCGCTATTCAGGCCGCGTTGCGGCTGACCGAGTTCGCGTTGGATCAGCCTTCGCCAAGGTGAGGTCGGCCTCATCCCATGCCGGAATACCGACGGTCTTGATGTTCGAGTACATCGTTTCGGCAACGGTCTTGTTGAAGTGTTGCGGCCAAGCCGCTCCTATAGTCCGCGATGACATTTCCGTATTGGTCATCAGGGCGGCGCCTTTTGCCATCTGATCGGCGATCTCGCGCATCTTCTTGATATTCGGGTAGTCGATCTCGCGCAAGTAATACCAAACGCTTGCGTTCTGGGGGACGACGTTCGGTTGATCGCCGCCGTTCGTGATGACGTAGTGGGAACGCTGCTGCAGCCGGAGGTGTTCGCGACGGAAATTCCAGCCGATGTTCATCAATTCGACCGCATCGAGGGCCGACCGGCCGCGCCATGGAGCACCTGCCGAGTGGGCGCTCTCGCCCTTAAATGCGTATTCCACCGATACAAGGCCGGTTGAAATGGCCGGTTCGCCCCAGCGAACGTTGAGCGTGTCCGACACATGTGCGAAAAGGCAGATGTCAACGTCCTTGAATACACCCGCACGTACGAAAAATGCTTTGCCCCCAAGCAGTTCTTCCGCCACGCCTGGCCAGATCATCAGCGTGCCCGAAAGTTTATCGCGCTCCATTATCTTTTTCAGAGCCAGGGCTGCCGTGATCTGAAGCGGCAACCCGGAGTTGTGTCCTTCGCCATGACCCGGTGCTCCCGCGACGATCGGATCGTGATATGCCACACCCGGTTTTTGCGACGCCTGCGGGTATGTCGTCGATGTCCGACCCGAGAGCGATCACAGGCTTGCCCGATCCCCAAGTCGCAGTCCACCCGGTCGGCATACCGGCGACGTTTGTCTGAATGGTGAAGCCGTTCTTTTTAAGGATGCCAGTCAAATATTTGGCGGTTTCGAACTCCTGATAGCCAAGCTCTCCAAAGCTAAAGACCTGGTCAACCATTTGCTGCGTCATCGTCCGCATGCTTTCTACCTCGGCGGCGAGGTCCCGCTTTGCACTTTCGATTTGTGCTGCTGACAGGCTGGACGATTGGCGGGCCTGATTCGTCGAGGCAGGGCTTGCTTGCTGAGCCCGAACGGTGGCAACGGCTGCTGCTGCGAACATCGCAGCGACCGTCAAAAGGATTGGTAGTTTTTTCATATGGATCCTCAAATAATACGACTTCATCTACGCCATGTTCAGGTTGTTCACGCTAAGTCCGGGCGTTCGCTCTACATGCATTGTCAGGCTAAAATAGGTTGGAAACCGCCCGCTGATGTGAGCACCGCCAAATTACCGTTGGCAGTATCTGCTCACACGACGAAGATTTTTATCAAATTGAGCCAGAATGAGATTTTCGCGTAATCAAACAATAGGATCGCTGATATTGCTTTCCGCGATCCTGATAATCGTCCTGGTTAGGTTGTATTTGAGGGCAACTTAGCCGCCCGGATCAGCGAACATTTCGCCTTCAGTGCTTTTCCGCGGGTGCTTATTGCACCGGTAGCTTATAACAGCCCCATCGATCTCAGATTACCGGACGCCTGGATGTCGTGAACCTGGTGCGGATCAATGCTTGAGCCCGGCGCCGGCAGGCGAATATTCGTGCCTTCGATCGTAACGCCCAGGCGTTCGAGCGACTCGATAAATTTTGGCCGGACCATCCACGCCGCCGCGACCTCAGAACCTATTTGACTGTTTGACGCGACGACCTTCGAACTCAGTCCCTGAACCGGCGTCGTTGCTGTGAATAACCATCGGTAAAGGTTCGGACACATCGACTCAAAAAGTAGGCGATGGTGTTCGTTGATAAAGTAATCGGAGTGTTTTGTGTACTGTTCCAGATTTTTGGCGACCTCGCGTTTGCCAAACCCTTTGCCGATGGCAAACTGCATCAGGCCTTTTTGTTTGATCTTCGAGTACTGTTTCCACTGGACGAGGATCGTTGAATAGGACTCTAGCATCGACGAATTCGACATTACCTTCGACCTTTCCGTCTGGACGGTGCCGAAGTTCGCAAAAAAACGATGCGCCAGGCTGAAACAAATGTTCGAAACCTCGATGCCTTTCGGGTCGTTGTCCTGCGCGACCGTCGAGTGCTTGCCGGGAAACGGCAGGAACATCACGTTCGAAGACTTGTCCGATACCTGCACCCGCGAAAGGTCCTGAGGTTTGAACGTCGTTCGGTTCTCCCCTGTCGCCAGAATACCGACATAGTTCTTTACGGTTGGCGGGATCAGGCGGCGGCTCTCAGAATCCTTCCCGACACCAACCTCCATGCCTGCGACCGGGTCAATCGCGAAAATATTCACGTCAATAGAGCGAAACAAGCCTTCGGTGGTAGTCGGGTCATACAGTAGGTTCGCGATGACCAGGCAGGTGATCGCACCGCGGCTCCAGCCTACGAGGTTGATGGTGTCGGGAAGCTGCCGCAGATTGGCAACGGCGACTACCGCGTGGCGGGCATTGTCCTCAACGCCGTGCCCGGCGAGGTTTGCCTTCAGTGCCGATTTGACCGCCAAACCGCCGCCCATTTCTATCGACGTGCCGCCTTTGGCCGATTTATTCCGGTCGGCCCAATTGAACGTTCCGGCCATCGGGTTCGGATTGTCTTTGCCCTTGGGTTTGCCGCCAACTCCGTCCAGGATCAGGTAATTTTCATATTCGGTCCCGGTGGCACGCCGGCCCATGTAGGAGACGATCTCCTTGTCCGGCTTGTCCCTGTGCCCGCCGCTCCCATGACAGTAGATGGTGAAAATGGACATTGCTATTATCCTCCGGCTTCGAAAAGGTTGAAAAACGCGGGAGCGGGTCAAAATAGCTTTCCTGATTCTTGATTGCGCAAATAGTACGAGAAATCCGAGCTTTTATCAAGCAAAATGTTTCGATCGTGGCAGGTTAATAGCGGGTGTTGAACACCCGGAGATACGCCCCTATTTGCCTGGAGTGTCGGCCATGTGGAAAACGATCTTCCCGCCGTTCATTATCTGGGCATGGGTAATACTGTTTCCCTTCATCGTACTGCCATTGACGACGACCCTTTTAACGTAAACACTCTTCTCGCTCTGGCCCGATAGCCTCGATCGAAAGCGTTTTGCCGTTTTCCAATCTAAGTACCGCAGTTTTGATGATCGGAGCTTCCCAGTGCATATTGGTCCGATCCCGGAGCGACCGGATAAAATCCAAGAGCCGAGAACAGATACCACGCCGACATCTGGCCGCAATCGTCGTTGCCGCCGAGTCCGTCGGGAGTGGGGCGGTATTGGTTCTTCAGGATCATCCGCACGCGTTCCTGCGTCTTCCACGGGTCGTCTGTCCAGTTGTAAAGATATGCGGCGTGGTGGGCGGGTTCGTTGCCGTGGACGTAGTTGCCGATGATTCCCTCGCGCGTAATGTCCTCGGTTTCGGCAAAGAATTCGTCGGGCAGGTGCATTGTAAAAAGCTCGTCCATATGATCTGAGAATTTTGCCTTGCCGCCCATCAGCTTGATCATCGCGTCCGGATCGTGCGGGACATAAAGGCTGTAGTTCCAGGCGTTTCCTTCGATGAAATCCCTGATCGTGAGTCGAGAGTACATCGAACTTTTCGCGGAATTTCCCGTCGCTTATTTTGGGCCGCATGAAGCCGGTCGAGGAATCGTAGACGTTGCGCCAGTTTTCGGAACGCTTGATGAATTCGCGGTAGAGGTCCGTGCGATTCAGTTTTTTCGCGGCCTGGGCAATGCACCAATCGTCGTATGCATATTCCAGCGTTTTCGAGACGGACGATGAGTTTTTGTCCTCGGGCACGTAACCGAGCTTCATATAATATTCGAGCCCGTCGTAGTATTTTGTCCTCGCCGTCTGTGCAGAGGCTTCTAGTGCCTTCATCGCCTCAGGCCCGGTGAAATTACCCTTGACGATCGCATCCGCGATGACGCTGACGCTGTGATACCCGATCATGCACCAATTTTCATTTGCATAATGCGACCAAACCGGGAGCATCTTGTGCACGCTCTGATCGTAATGCGCCAGCATCGAGCGGATCATGTCGCGGTTGCGCGCCGGTTGAATTATGTTCAGCAGAGGATGCAGAGCGCGGTATGTGTCCCAGAGCGAGAAGGTGGTGTAGTTTGTAAAGGCGGAGGCCTGAGCGTTAGCGAGGGCGTGATCGCCACCCTGAGTATTACGCCCTCGCTCACGCGCAGGCCTCTGCCCCGCTTGGTGTATGTTCTGATCAATGCCCTTGTATCGGCCGTTGGTGTCCATGTAAACCGTCGGCGTGAGCAGCGCATGGTATAAGGCCGTGTAGAAATTCACCATCTCGCCTTGATCGAGCGTCGTGACGGCGACTTTGTTAAGTTCTTTATTCCATTCGGCCTGAGCTTCACGTTTCGTCCGCTCGAAATCCCAGTGTGGAATTTCAGATCTGAGATTTGAGATCGCCCCTTCGGTCGAGACGGGCGAGATCGCGAATTTGATCTTTACCTTTTCGTTCGCGGCGGCGTCGAAATCGAAATATGCCCGGATCTGTTTTCCGGCCATTTCCGGGAAGTTTTTTGTCTGGTCGAATTTCCGCCAGAAACCTTTGTAGTCTTCTTTGCCGAAATTCTTAAAGCCGTACGACTTGAACGGCTTCGAAAACTCCATTGCGAAATAGACCGTCCGCGTCCGTGCCCAGCCAGTTAGTTTGGCGGTAGCCGACAATAGTGTGGTCGTTTTCGACGCGGACGAAAGTCCAGACGTTCTTGTCATCATAGTTATAGATGCCGTGCATCAGGTCGAGGATGATGTGAGCGTCTTCGGATTTTGGGAAAGTGTATTGATGAAACCCGACGCGAGTAGTCGCCGTCATTTCGGCGAGGATATTGTCGTCTTCGAGCAAGACCTTGTAATAACCGGCCTCGGCCGTTTCGTTCGCGTGCGAGAATTTTGAGCGGAAACCGCTTCGAGTGGCTTCCTTGCTGCCCGGTTCGAGCTGCAATTCACCGGTCGTCGGCATTATCAGAAAATCGCCAAGGTCGCGAATGTCCCGTGCCGCTGAAATGGGTGTGCGAAAATCCGACTATCGACGAGTCGTCATATTGATAACCGGCACAGTATTTATATGCGTCCTTGTTATACTTGCCCCCGACATTGTGCGGCTGCTGGTCGGTATCCGGCGAAAGCTGCACCGAGCCGAACGGCACGGTCGCACCCGGGAATGTGTGCCCCATTTTCTGCGTGCCGATCAGCGGGTTGACGTATCGAATGTAATTTGCGGAGCGTTGGCCTGCAACACTCAAATGAACGAACAGGGAGATGACGATCAGGGAAATAATTTTCATTTTGAATTTTCCAAGAAGCAAGAATCGCGAGTGCGTCCTTTCAGTTTCGATTGAAACAAGAATACTGCATTACCGGAATGAGAGCACGGACATAGCGAAAAGAATCTGGGCGAATAGTACAGGGGCAGGCCCCAGACTTTGTTGCTGACTTTCCTCTCGACAAATCTATTGAGCGCAACCGAGACATCTGAAACTGCAAAGGCCATTGCGGCGACTCCCAAAAGCGGGACAAACGCGGCAGCGCTGGCTGAGATCGCGATCGATGTCATTATGGTGATCGCGGCCAGGTAGACCGGCACTGCGATCTTGTGAAAGGGATTCAGATATCTCCACAACCAGCTAAGAAATGCTGTAGCCGCGACCGTCAGAAATGCCAACGCAATGATCAGCCAGGCTGTATTGAGCGGCTGTGTGGCGAACCCGCACGGCGAATGCCGCATGTGCGAAGGAAGAATGCCGCGATCCCGGACAGAAGAAAAGCATTGCTCAAGGAAAGCAGCAGGGCGTCGCCCACCCAGCTAAAAATGAGGGCAAGAAGGATAAAGCGGCCGTAGGTCGAATTGACCGCACCATTCGACACCGCCAGCATCACAAACGCCGTGCTCGCGGCCATCTTTGAAACCCATCTGATCGTCCGCCAGTCAAGCCACTCAGCGAAGATATAGACCACCGCACTTACCATGCAGACCGCGCTAATAATAATTGCCGTAATACCGTAGATAACTTCCTCAGGTTCCGGGCCGAGCCCGCAACTCGCTGCCGCCAGCCCATCGGCTAGTATATATTTATATCGTGATTCGATCCGTTACTAAGCAACCTATTTTTGCGATCGCGGGCCCGACCGCTTCGGGCAAGACCGCGCTCGGCGTTGAGCTTGCTTTGAAGATCGGCGGCGAGATCATCAATTGCGATTCGGTGCAGATCTACAAGGAGATCCGGATCGCGACCGCAAAACCGTCGGAAGATGAAAAAAGAGGCATCCCACATCATCTTATCGATTACGTCGATCCGCGAACGAACTATACGGCGGCGGATTGGGCCCGCGATGCGGCCGAGAAGATCCGCGAGATCGAATTGCGCGGCAAAAGACCGATACTTGTTGGGGGCACAGGTTTTTATCTAAGAACGCTCCGACAGCCGTTTTTCGATACGCCGAAAACGGACGAACGCTTGCGCGCCAAGCTCCAGGCGATCAAAGAGAAACGTGGAGCAGAGCATTTGCACAGAATGCTCCAAAAGCTTGACCCTCGATCGTCCGATCGGCTTTTTCCACGGGATTACGTCCGCGTTATCCGGGCTCTCGAGGTTTTTTTTCAGACCGGCGAGCGGATCTCCACCCGCCAACCCGACCGTCTGCCTCCGCCCGAATTTGCGGCCCGGATCGTCCTTTTTGTTTTGGGGCCGCCGCGAGCCGAGCTTTACGAAAAGATCAACCAGCGTACTGAAGAGCATTTTGCAAACGGGCTTGTGGACGAAGTGCGGAGCTTACGCGAACAGGAAATACCGGATTATACAAATGCTCTCGGCTCGCACGGCTACCGGCGAGTTTGCGAGTATCTTCGCGGCGAACGAATGCTTGAAAGCGCTGTCGAGCAAACAAAGCAGGACGTTCGAAACTATGCAAAAAGGCAATTGACATGGTTCCGCAGTGAGAAAAATAGCATCTGGCTGAATGGATTCGGCAGCGATCCGGAAATTGTCTGCGAGATGCTCGCCGAGGTGTCGAAAATAGGGTAGATTTTTGTAAAATGTTTGAATCTAAGGTTTAAAGGCGCATCGTTTTAGTTCACTAACGAAGAAAATACTTGTTTGAACTGCTAAATCTGCTATAATCTTAAATTGTAACAGCAAAAAAAGAGACGATCAGACGAGAAATGTTATGGAAAAACAGACTGCCCAAAACATTCAGGATGCCTTTTTAAATTCGACTCGGCGCGAAAAGGTGAATGTTGTCGTTCACCTTATTCCAGGTTCTACGCTTTCCGGCAGGATCAAGAGCTTTGACAAATTCTCGGTTATGCTCGACGTAGGCGGACAGGATGTTTTGATTTTTAAACACTCGATTTCCACAATTTCTCAGGAACGGCGACCCGAGTCGAATTAAGTAATCTTCCGCGGAAAATTTATCACTTTTGAAGGGATCGACGGCAGCGGCAAATCCACCCAATTACGCATGCTGTCGGGTGAACTGCGCCAACGCGGTGTTAACGTTATTACGACCTGCGAACCGGGCGGAACTCCCTTGGGCAGGCGGCTTCGCGAAGCGTTTCTCGAAACCGAAGAAACGGTTGCGCCGATGGCGGAGCTTCTTTTGTTCGCGGCGGATCGGGCCCAGCATGTCGAGTTTCTCATCAAACCGGCCTTGGAAGAAGGCCGCGTTGTTATCTCGGACCGATACGCTGACGCGACCTTTGCTTATCAGGGAGCCGGCCGCGGCTTTCCGGAAGCTACCGTTAATCAGATCATCAAACTGGCGACGGGCGGGCTAAAACCGGACCTGACGCTTTTCTTCGACATTTCGGTCGAGAACGCCCTGAGGCGTATGCGTTCGCGGAGTGAAACGGGCGAGCGTATAAATCGAATGGATGCCGAGACGGCTGATTTTTATACGAATGTGCGGGCAGCGTATTTGGCCGTCGCTGAAAAAGAGCCGAAGCGTTTTTGCGTGATCGACGCGAACAGCTCCGTCGAAGAGATACAGGCCAAAGTTATCGAAACTGCAACGAAGTTTTTGGATTTGAACTCAACCGCCAAAGATCAGTAACTACCTATTTTCTTACCGTTTTTATGTTCGGCAAAATAATCGGCAACGACGGTGTTAAGGATGTACTGCGGCGCCATCTTGCCGCCGGACGCGTTCCGAATGCGTTGCTTTTTGCTGGGCCGGACGGAGTCGGCAAGAAGCTTTTTGCGCTTGAGCTTGCCCGTGCGTTCATCTGTCGGTCACCACTTGGCGCCGAGGCGTGTGGTGAATGTTCGGCGTGCAGCCGTGTGGATACATTCATCATCCCGGAATCTACGGATAAGACGAAAGACGAATTCAAAAAGGTATTTTTTGGCCAGCACAGCGATGTCGGTATAGTCGTTGCCTACAAGCGCTTTATCCTCGTAGAAGCCATCCGCGATCTCGAGCGGGAAGCCTACTTTCGGCCCTATGAAGCAAACGCCAGGTTTTTCCTGATCGACGACGCGGACAAAATGAATGACGGGGCGGCGAATGCACTGCTGAAAACGCTTGAGGAACCGGCGTCGACCTCGCACATAATTCTCATAAGTTCGCGTCCCGACAGTTTGCTGCCAACGATCCGCTCAAGATGCCAGATCGTCCGATTCGCCCCCGTCGAAACCGAAAAGATCGAACAGTTTTTGACTGAGGAACGAAATATTGGGTCGGACGATGCAAAACTGACGGCGCGGCTTGCCTTTGGCAGCGTCGGACGGGGGCTGTCTATCGAGCTTGAAAAACTAAAGGTGCAGCGTGAGATCTTGATGGGCGTCTTGCAGGACGCTATTGAAAAGAATGACCGTGTCTCTTTGCTTCAGGCCTCAGAAAAACTGAATGATGCGAAGAATAAGGACGGTTTTGAGGACAATCTTGAAATTTTGCTCACCCTGATCCGTGATGTCTGGACGCTTGCTCTCGGCGGCACAGACAAGAAAATTATCAACATCGACCTTGAGCCGCGGCTTAAACTCCTTGCCAAAGTTACAGAAACGAAGCGGCTCGCGGGTTGGATCGACCGGATCGAACTCCTGAGCGAAAGTTTTGCGGTGAATGTAAACCGTAAGATCGCAACCGACGCACTGTTTGTCAGCATGACCGCTTAACTCCCTCCATAAATGCCTTTGCGAAAATTTTCACATGTTTTCGGGAACTTATCCCGAGGAATGGTTTCTAAACGCACGGCGCAGTCTGCTATCATCAATTCGAAAAAGGAGAAACCTATGAAACGTTCGATAAGCGTTGCATTTTGTCTGTTAGCTGTTCTGGCTATACCCATTATCGTTCAGGCCCAAAAGGAAATGCCCCGTGAGATCAAAGGCGGTGTGCTGAACGGCAAAGCTGTCAGTTTGCCAAAACCGGAATACCCGGAAGAGGCCAAGGCCGCGAAGATCGAGGGAACTGTTCGGGTCGAGGTTCTTATTGACGAGCAGGGAACGGTAATCTCCGCCGAACCCGTTATCGAACAGGCACGAACCGTTAAATTGGACGACGGCACGACCAAAACCGTAGAGCCCGAACCGACTAACCCGATCTTGTTCGACGCCGCTCAGAAGGCGGCTTTGGCGGCGAAATTCTCACCAACGCTGTTAAGCGGGGTTCCGATCAAGGTTCGCGGAACCTTGACCTATCGGTTTGTCGCGGACGGCCGGCCGGGAGATATCAACGGCGGGGTGCTTAACTCAAAGGCGCAAAGCCTGCCGGCGCCAAGGTATCCGGAGGCCGCACGAGCGGTCCGAGCGGAAGGTGCGGTTACAGTTCAAGTGACAATCGGCGAAAACGGAGAAGTTGAAGCCGCGACTGCTGTCTCGGGCCATCCGCTGCTCAGGGCGGCCGCCGTCGAAGCCACCAAGTCAGCGAAGTTTGTCCCGACGTTCTTGAGTGGAAACCCGGTTAAGGTGACAGGCGTTGTGGTCTATAATTTCGTGGCGGCTGACGGCGAGAAGCCTTAACCTTGGTGGCAGTTCCCCAGATCCAAACAACAAACAGCACTGCGCTGGAACGTGTTCTCGCGGCGGCGGGCGTTGTCGCGATGCCCGCCGGGAGCGCCGTGGTTTGGTATTTTGACCCGACAAAGGCAGGGTTTTTTCCGGTTTGCCCGCTCTATTCGATGACCGGCCTGGCTTGTCCCGGCTGTGGTTTGACGCGCGGATTTCATGCTTTGTTTCACGGGGATCTGCTGACGGCCATGGACTACAACGCACTAATACCGCTTTTCGTGCTGATCTTCGGGCTGATCTTTGTGTCGCTGTTCATGACGGCGGTGCGAGGAAGGGGATTTTTGAAAATAGACCAGTCACCGAAGATTCTGATCGGTTTTTTTGCGTTGCTGATAGTTTTCGGGGTTTTGCGGAATTTGCCTTTCTATCCGTTCAATATTTTGTTCCCATAAAAAATTAGCCACGAATTACACGAATGTCACGAATAAAGAAGAGCTTATTCGTGAATTTCGTGTAATTCGTGGCCAAGCATTTTAAGAGATTTGGACTAGCGGTTTACCTTCGAGCAGTGATTTCGCTCCGCTTCCTTCCTTTCGCAGAAGCTCGACTTCCTTCACAAATTCCTCCACGATATCTTCGCCCGCGACACGCCGCATCGGTACGCCGTCCTTGAAGATCATTCCGACGTTGCGTCCGAATGTAATGCCAAGCTGCGAATCGTGCGCCTCGCCGGGGCCATTGACCGCGCAGCCCATGATAGATAGATGCAACGGTTCCTCGACGTGTGCCAGTCGGCGTTCGACCTCGGTGACGATCTCGACAAAATTGTCGATGTCGAGTCGGCCGCAGGTCGGGCAAGCAACGACGGTGACGCCTCGTTTTCTTAACTCAAGGGACTTCAATATCTCCCAGCCAACGCGAACTTCTTCATGGGGCTCTGCCGCCAGACTGACGCGGATAGTGTCACCGATACCATCGTGCAACAAAACGCCCAAACCTATCGCCGATTTGATCGTCCCGCCGAATGGTGTTCCAGCTTCTGTGACGCCCAGGTGAAGTGGATAATCAACCTTTGCTGCCATCAGGCGATAGGCCTCGACCATGCGGTTTACGTCCGAGGCCTTGAGAGAAATTATGATGTCCGAAAAACCAAGGTCTTCCAAAATGCGGATGTGCCTCATACCTGATTCGACCATCGCTTCGGGCGTCGCGGTGCCGTATTTTTTGAGCAGGTCCTTTTCGAGCGAACCGCCGTTAACGCCGATTCGAATCGGAACCTTACGAGCTTCCGCCGCGCGGACGACCTCGCGAACGCGGTCGATGTGGCCGATGTTGCCGGGGTTGATGCGAAGCTTGTCAATGCCTGCGTCGAGAGCTTTTAGGGCGAGTTTGTAATGAAAATGGATGTCGGCGACAAGCGGCACATCGGTGCGCTTGCGGATCTCTATCATCGCCGCCGCCGCATCGTCGTCGGGAACAGCGATGCGGACTATCTCGCACCCCGCATCGACCATTTCCTCGACCTGCCGGATAGTACCGTCAACGTCGGTCGTGTCGGTTTTGGTCATCGACTGGACAACGACCGGAGCCCCGCCGCCGATCTGAACATCCCGCACCATGACGGCTTTTGTTACTCTCTTCATTTTCTAAATCAAAATATTAGCAGGGACGAAGTGACGGAAAGGATAAGAAAAGTCATCAAATCCCTTTTATCCTCTTCATCCCTGCAGATTCCGACTAAAAGAATCGCGAAATATCAAGGAACAGCGTAAACACCATCAGCAGCAGTATCACCGCCAACCCGGCAAGCTGAATTTTTTCCTTGATCGCCATCGAAAGCGTCCGGCCAAACCACGACATCACCTTCTCTATGCCGAGGACCATTATCTGCCCGCCATCGAGCAGCGGAATTGGCAGCAGATTAAAGACGCCGAGATTTAGACTGATGACCGCCAGAATGCCGAAGAGGCCAGCGAACCCGAGTTCTTTTACTACCTTCGAAATGATCTGTACGATGCCAACCGGCCCGGCAAGCCCTGCGTCCTTGACGGAGCGTTCACCGGCGAAAAGCTGGCCGAAAACCTTGCCGGTTAGACGGAGAATGCGAACATTCGAATCAACCGCAAACGAGGCCGCTCCGCCGAGTCCGACCGGAACTCGTGTGGTAATATTGGCCGCCGCGAATGTAATACCGATGCGATAAACGTTGTCCTCGTCCAATTTTGCGGCGGTTTGTATGTCGCTGCGTTGGCCGTTTCGCTCGATAGTTATTTTGGCCGGCGCGTCTTTATTTTCTTTGATCTGGTTGCTGAGCTCCTGGCTGTTCCTGACGGTTTGACCGTTAAACGCGATCACGCGGTCGCCTGGTTGCAAACCAGTCGCCGCAGCCGGGGAATCGGGTTTGATCGTACCGACTTCGACTGGTTCTACGCCGACATCCGGCAGCAATCCGATCTCGCCTACGTTGTTGCCGTCCACCATCTGCTTTGCCGGTTTCACGGTAAGCGGAAGTTTCTGGCCTCCGCGATCAACAATAACGGGAACATCCTGATCCGGCGATATCATAGCTTCGTCGCGGATGCTCTCCCATGTTGGGTTTTCCATGCCGTTGAAAGATGCGATACGGTCGCCGACCTTAATACCGGCAGATTCCGCCGCACCGCCAGTGTTTACAACACCAACGATCGGTGCAGGCATTGAAGGAATGCCATATAGGAGAGCTCCGCTAAACGGTATCGCAAGAGCCAGAACAATGTTCATAAACGGCCCGCCGAGCATGACGAGGAATTTCTGCCAGCGCGGGCGCAGCTCGTAAAGCTCGGAATCCGGCACCTTTTCTCCGTCCGACTGGCCGCCTTCGAGCGGAGCAGTAGCTTCGTCGCCGTATAGCTTTACGTAGGCGCCAAGCGGGATCGCTGAGATCCGGTAATCTGTGTGGCCGACCTTAAATCCCCAAATTCGCGGCCCAAGCCCGAAGAACGAATACGCCTCGACCCGCATTCCAAAAAGCTTCGCGACGGCGAAATGCCCGAACTCGTGAATGTTTATGGCAATTCCGAGAACGAATATCACAGCTAATATGACTAATAAAATATCCGGCATTTAATAAATTCCTCTCAAAAACTCCTGAATTAGAACCTGGATCAGGAGCTTTAGTTGCAAGCAAAGTTTAAGCCTCGCACCCCGATCCCGTCAATGTTAAATAGAAATAGCCGCGGTATTTACGCTTGTGTTCAAAAGCTCGGCCGCGGCTTTCCTCGACGAGCTGTCGGCCTCAAGAATGGCGTCAAGATCTGCGGCCAAAGAAGGAATGTGCATATCCATAATGGCTCGATCTATCCGGGCGATCTCCGACAGTTTTATCTTGCCATCGAGAAATGCCTGAACAGCGACTTCGTTTGCCGCATTAAGGGCTGCAGGCATCGTCCCGCCGATCCTTAATGCCTTATAGGCCAAACTCAAGCACGGAAAGCGTTCGAGATCGGGTTCTTCGAACGTCAATTGGCTTAATTTTTTGAAATCAAGTGGCTCGGTGCAGTTTTTTTTGCGTTCAGGATAGGTCAGAGCGTATTGGATGGCGTGCCGCATGTCCGTGACCCCAAGCTGGGCGATTATGGAGCCATCGATCATTTCGACCATCGAATGGACGACCGATTGCGGATGCACAACGACCGCGATCTGGTCCGCGTCAAAGCCGAAAAGCCATTTTGCTTCAATGACTTCGAGTCCCTTGTTCATCAGAGTGGCCGAGTCGATCGTGATCTTGTCGCCCATTTTCCAATTTGGGTGATTTAGGGCTTCGTCGCGGGTCGCATTTTCGATGTCGCTTTTGCTCTTGTTGCGAAACGGGCCGCCGGACGCGGTCAGGATCAGGCGCTTGACTTCTTTGCGATCTTCGCCGCGGAGACATTGATGGAGGGCATTATGCTCGCTGTCGACCGGCAGGATCTCGGCGCCGGATTGTTCAGCAGCTTTTGTCATCAATTCGCCGGCCATGACTAGCGTTTCCTTGTTTGCAAGAGCGATGCGCTTACCGGCCTCGATCGCGCGCAGCGTTGGCACAAATCCAACTGCCCCAACAGTGGCGGAAACGACAGTTTCGGCCTCTTCATGAGTTGCCACGGCAACTAAACCCTTTGAATTTAGCTCTATACGCGGAGCTTTTGTGTCCAGATCATGCAGCTCGCGGAAGAGAGTCTCGGCACAAGCCTCGTCGTCACACGAAACCAATTCAGGCCTGAATTGGGCGATCTGCGCGGCGAACTTCTGCATATTCCGCCCCGCCGCAAGGGCGACGACGCGAAATTCGTCAAGATGTTCGATTACTTTTAGGGTATTACAGCCGATGGAGCCGGTCGAACCGAGGATAGAGATGCCTTTCATAAGAGCGGACAACAGTTTAACACAGAAAAACGCATATAGAAATGAGGCGTTCAAGCAGGAGTCAGCCTTTCTCGTTCGAAAATTGATCGGTGGCTGCAAATCGATCTATCTTCGAAACACCTTCGCCCTGTTTGTCTGACAAAAACTGGTTGAATTCCGCCGATCGGTTTTTCGGCACGCTCAAAGTTTTCCAATCTGCGGATTTGAAGTGTTTAGCAAGCAGGACGATCTGCCCAATATGATAGGCATAGTGAGTGAGCTGGCGGTTGATCGCCTCGACTATAGTGTGCGGCTCGCCGCGGATGGTGATCGTCCTCGAAAAATCATCTACGGTCAGCGAGCCGATATTATCCAACAGCACTTGCCAGCCGCTTTCCCAAAACGCCATCAGCGACTCGCGCGTGTCGTCGATCATCTCGAATTCAGTATCACGGTTCCGGTCCGGCTTCTCGCCGTCAGTCGTCAGAAAATCGCTCCAGCGCGAATACAGGTTTCCGGCGATATGCTTAACAACGACAGCAATGGAATTCGCCTCAGCGTCGATAGCCTGGAAAAACTCTTTGTCCGACACCTGCTCCATCGCCCGCTCGGCAAGCTTTTTGTAATTGAGAGAGGAATCGAGCGTGTCGGCGTGGTAGTTCCTTATCATTTCGTTCATCATGTCTTTTCGATATCCATAGACTCCAAATGGGATTTGGCGATCTCAAGCGCTGCGAAAATATCGCTGGCAAAACTTTTCCGCCCGACCATCTCTACGAACCCGCTTTTTCGCATCACCCGATAAACGCTGCGAGATACCGCGGAGAAGACAACGATCTGGCCGCTTTCCGCCGCTTCGGCGGTCAGCTCTTCGAGAACGTGGACGCCGCTTGCGTCTATTGTCGGAACTTGGCGCATCCGGAGGATAAGCACTTTAGGTTTTTTGGCGACGACACGGATCGATTCCTTGAACTGACGGACCGCTCCAAAAAATAGAGACCCATAGATCTCGAAGACCTCGACGCCATCCGGGATCGTGACACCCGACATATCTCGCGTTTGAAACTCTTCGTCGTCCTTAAGGTTCTCAGTGATAAGATCAACGTGAGTTTCGGTTGACATTTTCTGAAGGAAAAGGAAGGCCGCAAGTAGAATGCCGACCTGTATGGCTACCGTCAGTTCGATAAAAACCGTTAGGAGAAAAGTCGCTAGCAATACCGCGATGTCGCCTCTGGGACTTTTCAGCAAATGGCCGAATTCGCGCCATTCGCTCATGTTGTACGCAACAACGATCAGCACAGCCGCCAAGGTTGCCATCGGGATCATGGCCGCCCACTTGCCGATAAACAACAGTACCAACAGCAGGAACACGCAGTGGATGACCGCTGAAATTGGAGTCGTTCCACCACTTTTGATATTCGTCGCTGTGCGCGCGATCGCCCCCGTCGCCGGAACACCGCCGAACATAACGGAAACAATATTGCCCGCACCCTGGGCGACGAGTTCCATATTCGAACGGTGACGCGTCCCCATCATGCCGTCCGCGACGACAGCGGCCAGCAGCGACTCAAGCCCGGCGAGGATCGCGATCGTGATCGCCGGCGAGAACATTTCCTGGACCATCTGCCAGGTGACGACCGGAAAATGAGGCATCGGCAAGGTGTTCGGAACCTCGCCGAAACGCGATGCGATCGTATCGACCGGAATGTGAAAATACTGAACGACAAACGTCACCGCAAGGATCGATATCAGAGGGCCGGGTATCTTGTGCGTCACTCGTGGCCATGCAATTATGATCAGCAGCGACGCAACTCCGACAGCAACAGTATATGGGTCGATCGTCGCGAAATGTTTGACGTACTCGATCCATTTTTCGACAAAATCGGCCGGGACCTTTTCCAGTTTAAGGCCGAGAAAATCGCTGACCTGCGAAGAAAAGATTATAAGGGCAATGCCGGTCGTAAAGCCGACCACGACAGGATACGGAACGAATTTGAGAAACGCTCCCATCCGGGCCAGGCCCATGATGATCAGCAAGATGCCTGCGATAAGCGTCGCGACAACCAGTCCGTCATAACCAGTATTTTTGGACGATTCCGTAGACTATGACGATGAATGCCCCCGTCGGTCCACTGATCTGCGCACGCGTTCCACCCAACAGAGCAATTACGAATCCCGCAAAAATAGCAGTGTATAAGCCCTGTTCGGGCTTTACTCCTGACGCGATCGCAAGTGCAATTGCCAACGGCAACGCAACGACCCCAACAGTCAATCCGCCCATCAGATCTCCCTGGAACTGCTTACGCGTATACCCCTCGCGAAGGACGGAGATCAGTTTTGGCTCAAGCTTTCGGTGCATTTTGTTGAATGCGGCTTTTGGAGACGGGCAAGCCAGTATCCTAAACGGTTGGGGATTTGATTTCTTTGGCTACGTTGTCGCGAGTCACGGTTTTCTGATCGCCCGACGACATGTTCTTTAGTGTTACCTTTTTTGCACCGAGCTCGCTGTCGCCGAGAACGCAAACCCACGGGACATTGATCGTGTCCGCATATTTCATCTGTTTACCTAGCTTGTCAGGTTCGGGATAAACGACCACGCGGAGGCCTTGCGAGCGCAGCTCGTTCGCAAGTTTGAGCGAGTCGGCGATGGTTTCTTCGTTCCAGATCGTTATCATCACGTCCGCTGAGGTCGCTGCGACCTCAGCGGGGAACATGTTGCGTTCAGCCATTACGACCAGGATGCGTTCAAGACCAAGTGAAAATCCGCACGCCGGTATCTGCTCCTTGCCGAACATTCCGATCAGCCCATCATAACGTCCGCCACCCGCCAGCGAGCCGCCGAGGTCGGGCACATTTACTTCCATGATCGCACCGGTGTAGTAAGAAAGGCCTCGTGCGAGGCTGGGGTCTATCGTCACCGGAGCCTCACCTGCATACTGGACGATCTTTCCAATATCCGCCAAAACCTCCGGGCTGACGATATTCAGAAGGTTGCTGACGATCGTGCGATTGACGTCTTTGCCGGTTTCGGTTATCAGCCTAGTCTGTTCGAAAAGTTCGAGAACTATGTTCGAGGCTGCATCGTCGATGCCGCGACCCGCCAGCTCTTTGGCAACGCCGTCCGAACCGATCTTGTCTAGTTTGTCGATTGCGACAAGGGCGTCGGAATGTTTGTCGGCCGGGATACCCGCGGTGTCGAGAATATCCCGGAGTATCTCGCGGTGATTGATCCGGATAGTGAAATCCTTGAATCCAATTCGTTTTAGGACCTCGCTCACAGCCGAGATCAATTCACCTTCGACTACCATCGAGCTTGAACCGATCGCGTCGACATCACATTGATAGAACTCTCTAAATCTACCGCGTGCAGGTCGGTCAGCACGCCATACGGGTTGGATTTGGTAGCGTTTGAAGAATTTCGGAAGCTCGTTTTTGTTGTTGGCAACGACACGAGCGAGGGGAACCGTTAGGTCATATCGAAGAGCGAGGTCCGACAGATCGGATTCTTTTATCTCCTCCCTCCCGTCTCTCGTCTCCAGTCTCAATTTCTCGCCGCGTTTCAATATCTTAAAGATGAGCTGGTTGCCCTCGTCACCATATTTGCCCATCAACGTTTCAAGGTTCTCGACGGCGGGCGTTTCGAGCGGCTCGAAGCCGTAGCTTTCGTAGACCTCTTTGATTATGCCAATGACATAATTGCGTTTGCGGACATCCGAGGGCAGAAAATCCCGCATGCCGCGGGCTGGATTTGTACTTGCCATAAAGGTATTTTACCCCAGAGACGCCGAGACGCGGAGTTTGGTACGGAACATTCGCGGGCGAAATTTCGGATATTCCGGTTTATCTACTAAAAAAGGTATAGCCGATATAGAAGAGATTGTTGTCGAAGCCAGGGTTTTGGAGGCCGCGGTCACCGTTCGAGATGTGATAGTACTTGTATCCGACCGTTACTGCTCGCTTTCCCCTTAGTTTGAATTCGATCCCGCCGCCGACATCTGCCGTGAATGCGAAGCGCGTTCCGACAAGATTCGGCGTTCGCTGATTGAGGTAAAGAAACCCGCCGCTGGCTCCGAGGAAAGGCTGCACATTTTTTCGCGGACGGAAATTTACCTGTATTCCAAGCGGGGCAATGCCGAATGCGTACCGCGTAGGCCTTGTCGATTGAATATTAACCGAATTCATCCCTGTAATCTCGAAATCGGGGTAGTTCAGGAATGCCGCCGGAACGAAGTCGGCGGTGTATTTCAGATTTATCGAATCGCTGTTATTGAATCGCCGCGAATACCGAAAAGCAACGATCCCGAACCGGGCATCGGGCGTTCGGCCGAAAGTCTTGATAAACGTGTTCGAATCCGGCGAAAATCCGCCCCAAACGGTGAACTCGTTCTTGCCGGCTTCTTCGGTTTGAGCACAAAATGCGCGACGTAAACACAGACAGGCAAAAAGCCGCGGCGATCAACTTTTTCATACTTATGAAAATAGGACGAGCAAGCGTTTGGATTCTACGCCTTATCTTGGCCTTTGTAAATTAGATCGTTTCACGGAGGGCCCGCACATGCCGTGCAAACATCACGGTATGACTTGCATTGATCGGTAGATCGCGGAAAGCTCGATATATCGCCGCGCACTCATCTGTATACCGGCTATCTCGTCTTCGGTAAGCGAGCGTTTTACCTTCGCGGGGCTGCCCATGACCATCGAGCCGGCAGGGATCTTTGTGCCGGGTGTGACAAGGCTTCCAGCCGCGACCAGCGAGTTTTTCCCGATGCGGGAGCCATCCAGGATGATCGCTCCGATCCCGATCAGACATTCGCTTTCGATGTAGCACCCGTGAAGCGTCACCCGGTGGCCGACCGTTATGTCGTTTTCTAAAATGGTCGAATGCGATTTTGAACTGACATGAACAATGGTGCCGTCCTGAATGTTCGTCCCGGCGCCGATGCGGATGAAATTGACGTCGCCGCGAAGTATCGAACCAAACCAGACGCTTGCGTTTTCGCCGATCTCGACATCACCGATCACGATCGCGTCGTCCGTAATAAATGCGGTCTCGTGGATCTCGGGAGAGATGCTGTTAAAGGGTTTTATCATTGAAGAAATTTCACGCAAAGATGCAAAAGGACGCGAAGGAGATCAATAAACGATTACCTGCCCAATTTACGACGCAGCATTCCGAAGATCTGCTCCAATTCGGCAATACGCAAGAGTTTGGCGACGGTCACGAATGCAACCCCTCCTAGCGCGATCGGGACGAACGTTTCCACCAGCCTGATTGTAAGATGCTTTTCGCCAAAATAGTTGGCCAGATAGTAATAGCTTCCATACGCGGCGGCGGACATTACGGCGGACGCGACAACTATCTTCACGAACGATATAAAAATATCACGCCCGTTCAAACGCTTTATCCGCCGCCGCATGAGCAGCGACAACGCGAGGAAATTGCCCAGTGCGACAATGGAAGTTGCGAGAGCGACTCCGACGTGTCCGTAGCCGTTGGGCCGCTCGGGTGATACACCGACTGTTGAGAGAAGCTGCATCAAGCCAAAGCTCGAAACGAAGTGGACCGCGATCGATGCGACGCTGACGTACATTGGCGTTTTCGCATCGTCGATCGCATAGAAAGCCGGCGAGAGGACCTTGATAGCCGCATAGCCCGCCAACCCGATCGAATATGCGCCGAGCGCCCAAGCGGTCATGTTCGTATCAAAGGCGTCAAACTCGCCACGCTGATAGATAAGGCTGATGATCGGTTTGCCGAGCACGACAAGGCCGCAGGCGGAAGGAATGGCAAGCAAAAATACGAGCTTTATGGCGTCGGCCAGCGTGTCGCGAAATTTTATCGTGTTTTGTTCGGAAGCGAGCCGCGCTAGCGTCGGTATCGCCGCCGTTCCTATTGCGACCCCAAAAACGCCGATCGGGAACTGCATAAGGCGGAACGCGTAGCTTAGCCAGGACGCTCCGCCGTCTATACCAGATGCAACTATCGTGTCTACCAATACTTTTACTTGTATCGCGCCGGTTCCGATGATCGCGGGCCCCATCAACCGCATCACTTTCCGGACGCCCTCGTGCCGGAAGTTCATCGCGAGCGAAAATCTGAAACCGACCTTGTGAAGGGACGGCAATTGGATCAATATCTGCGCCGCCCCGCCGATAAGCACGCCGATGGACATCCCGATGATCGCCCATTGGGCGGCATCACTTGGCACCGCAAATTTGTCGTTCGAATGTTCCCAACTGCCGCCGCTCAACCAGAACGCCAAGGCAAGCCCGAAAATGATCGATGCAATGTTGAATGCCGTCGACGCCGACGCGGGAACGGCGAATTTGCCCTTCGTGTTCAACACACCCATTGCCAGCGCAGCTAAGGCGACTAGCAAAATGAACGGGAACATTATCTGCATCAACGTTGTCGCCAGTGCAGCTTTCTCGGCGGGATAAAAATGATTCGGGTCGCCGAGATAGTTATAAGTAATGATCTTTACAAACAGCGGCGAAAGAAGAATGCCGATGACGGTGATGATGCTAAGAACGACGGCGAGACAATTGAAAACCAGACTCGCAAGGCGCCATGCTTCTTTTTCTCCGCCCTTTAGCTGGTAATCCGTAAAAACCTTGACGAACGCAGCCGAAAGGGCACCTTCGGCAAACAGGTCGCGGAGCAGGTTGGGAATTCGGAATCCGACAATGAAGGCGTCGTAAAGAAACCCGGCACCAAAGTACTTCGCAAAAAGCGTCTCGCGTACCAGGCCCAAAACCCTCGAAAACATGACCGCTATGGACACGATCCCAGCGGATCGTGCCACGCTGGCTCGTTTTGCGGGAGGCATGTCTTCCGCTTGTTCAACTGCGTCTTCGGCGCTCGCAGGGTCAGCCAGGTCTTCGGGTGTTTCGGTTTCGGGAGGTTCTTTCTCGATCTCGCTCATTTGCAGACGGATTTCACAAACTCATATAACTGCACTATCTTACGGCTTTCGGAGCGCGAAAAACAAAAAGGAAGCATTCTTTTCTGCTTCCTTTGAATCGAAGTTGTCTTGGAGAACTATTCACCGCCTGAGCGACGCCCGTCGGGGTAAGTAACTCTTGTTCTCGCGAGCCGCGAATTGATCGAAACCGGATCGTAAGCCATCGGGGCCGCACCGCCGAACTGTCCCTGGATCAACGCGACGTAGTTATTTTGAAAGTTGCGGAACCTCGAAACGCTGCCGCGCTGATTGAAAATAACGAACAGCATCTTTCCGCCGCGTGTGTTTATTTCACCGGCGAGCGAACTTACTCCGCCATCCGTATTTCCAAGCGTGCCGGTTTTACCGACCACGCTGCCGGTCGAAAAATCCGTGTCAAACCTGTTTTCAAGTGTTCCCTTATCAACACCCGCTACAGGCATAATGTCGGCGAACGTCATTCGGTATCTCGCCAGTTCACCTCTCAGCGTCCGCAGCAATTTCATCATTGCGTTAGGCGTAACACGATTGTGTCCGAGCCCGCTTGAGGTCTGTATCGAAAATTCGCTTGGCTGCACGCCGGCGTGCTGCTGAACCAGCCGAGCCACCGCATAGGGGCCACCGACCATGTCGCCGAGCCTTTCTGAAAGAAAGTTGTTGGAATAGCAAAGCGTTGCTTTCAGGATCTCGCGCATCGGAGCCGATTCGTGCGAAAAAAGCAGGTTCACATTTCCCGGCATCGGCTGAACGTAAACTGCCCCGGTGAACGTGACGCTCGGAACAGCCGAACCTGGCCCCAACCGGCCCGAATTTACCAGAAAACTCGACCAAACATTCGAGGCCGCATTAGTACGCTTTTGCGAATCCAGTGACGCAAACAGGGCCTGGCTGGACCGCTCAGGTGACGATGAGTAATTCATCGCAAAATTATCTGTCACGATCAGATCGCCCTTGACCGTACGGATACCCATCCGGTTTAACTCGCTGGCAAGCGTTATTGCATGCTCAAATCCGAACATTGGATCGCGGCCCGAGACATAAATATTTCCGTGTATAGTGCCGGTCGATTCTTCAAAACTTCCGTCCGTCCATACGTTGGTCGGGAACCTGTAATCGGGCCCAAACGTTTTGACTACAGCGAACGCAGTAGCGATCTTTACATTCGAGGCAGGGTTAAAAACCGTGCTCGAACCACTTTCGACCACAATGTTTCCGTCTATCGTCTCAACCAGAACACCCGAATAACCCGGGATCGGAGCTTCGGCCAGGACCGGGATCGAGGTCCTGATCAAGGGAGCATTTACAGCCGCTATCGGCGTCGAATTGCCGGTTTTCTTTACTAGCGGAGTTGCCGAAACTTCCGGCGACGGTTCCCGGTGAACCTTGATGTCCTGGAGAAGGGGAGCATTACCCGTTTGCCCGGCCGCCGCTGCAGCCGCCAATGAAATAAAGACAGCGATGCAAGGCCAATAGGCGATTTTATTCATCAATCCTTTCATTGATTAATTCTAGTTCGGATCTTTTTGGCGGTGAATGCTCGTTGGTTCGGGCAGACAGGCAACGATTATTGTACCACAAATTCGACCCAATTTTTCAACTCCTCTTTTTTCCACGCGTCACTTTAGCAGTGTCCAAAAGCGATGACGGATTCTTCGATGACTTTTGGCTATTTTTCGATGCAAGTTTTTATTGCTCAAAGAGTGCCGTTTGAGGTTGGCGAACGAAAAGCAAAAGAACACTCTATTAACAATAGAAGAACCTTATTTGACAGAGCTGTAATCTGGTGATAAAGTTCGCCGCAATTTCGAAGCGACGTGGCCAATAATTGACCGTTTACCAACCAATAGACGTAAGTCTGTAAGGAGAATACGATCATGAAAAGGAAGGTGATTGTGGCATGTACTGTAACCGGTTGCCTAATTTTGTTTGGGGTAATTTTTGCTGCAAACTCAGCAAACCGACAAGTTAATGAACAAGGAAAACCTTGGGAAATCAATACTAACATGGCTGGTCTTGAAATTAGCAATAATCTGCAAAAGTACGGCATTGAAATTGTAGGAACATCTGATGTGAAATTTGATGCTGAGTTTACTAAGTATCTTGGAAACAGCGAAGGTGACGTGAGTTCGATACTCCGAGCGGCAAAACCACTTTCCATTTTTATTGTCAATCATTCGGACAAAGACGTAGTGGGATATACGCTACAATGGGAGTTTTCTAAGTCCGATGGGAGCACAGAAGTCGTTCCGCAGAGTATGGCATCGCCTGGAGTGCTAATGGGAATGAAAACGCTCGATCCGGCAATGGAGGGAAAAACAAGCCTTGTAGCAAGAAAAGGAACCGGGTTCTTCAGTTTTGATAAATCTCTTGAAGCGATTCTTATGAAAATGAACATAGCTCGAAAGAACCCCGAACTATCAAACAGCTTGATCCACAATGGTTTCGATGATGACCTTTCAAAAATTGAGTCTAATATAGATCGATTACTTAGCTCATCTAATAAAGTATCGGTTTCCATTGACGGAATTTTCTTTAGCGACGGCACCTTCATTGGCGATGATAAATTCTTCTTCTTTGACTTAATGAGAGGGGGAATTGAGGCGAGGAAATATCTAATCAAACTGATTTCGAAAACCAGCTCGAAAAGGGTCAATGTTTCTGAGGTTCTTGATCGATACCTATCAGAACACCAAATCAGACCACGTTCCTCTGCTCCGTTTTCAAGCAACGATGCTGCTTTTAAGGAAGGTTACGACTCGTTTGCGTATTCCATGGCAAAAGAAATTTCCCGATTGAGGTCGAAGTCCTCTGACCAAACGATTGCTCTTTATTATTCATGGGAGGGCGATCCTAAAAAGGTTGCTCTTAGAAAAGAAAATTAAAGAAACTCCCTGAGTTTTGTTCGGGTACTTAATTAGTCGAAAGATTGACGACAATTTGAGGCGACAAAATGAAATCTAACAAAAAGAACGTTTTGGATTTAGATTGGTTGTCGAGAATAAATACATATAGAAAATCAACATTTGTGCGGATAGCTCTAATGCTGTTGATTCTGTCTTTTGTGGGGGTTACAAGTTATCGAGTATCGGCGGATGATCCTCCACCGGGACAGATTTGGTGGATAATCGGGCTTTTTTTTATTCCGGGCGAGGACATACAAATAAATAGCGGAGTGGCCAGAGTTGATGGCGCCTTTTTGTGCACAGACGGGTTTAGGGCTCCTTTGAAAGGAGGGTGGGCTCAAAATGATACAGTTTGTAGCAATGGGGCTCCTCTCGAAAACGAGGCGGAGATTGATGGATACTTAGGTGAAGACCGTGTACAGTCCTTCGGATACAGCATAAACGATTTAACGGGTGCCTTAGTACGTACGACATTAGTCTCTGGAAAAGGCTATTGTGATGATTTTATTCCAACAACGCAGCCCATTGCATTCACATTCCCAGAAAATTGCGCGCTTCCGGGCGGCAGTGGCAGTTGTGAATTTCAGGCTTGTGACACGGGTTACATAGTGAACCTTGATGATTGTACTTGCGTTTATTACGGCTCCCCGATTCTCATCGATGTTTTGGGAAATGGATTTAGCCTGACGGATGCTCCGAATGGCGTCAGCTTTGATCTAAATCCTGACGGAGTGAGCGAGGGCTTGTCGTGGACAACTGCTGGCTCCGATGATGGTTGGCTCGCGCTTGACCGGAATAGCAATGGACTGATTGACAACGGAAGAGAGCTCTTCGGTAATTATACAGAACAGCCCACTCCACCGCCCGGCGAAGAACCTAACGGTTTTCTCGCCCTCGCGGTATACGATAAGACCGGGAAGGGCGGTAATGGCGACAATAAGATAACCGTTCAGGATTCTATTTTCGGCAGTCTGCGTTTGTGGCAGGACGTTAACCATAACGGAATATCCGCATTAAGTGAGTTGAAATCACTTGGCGAGTTAGGCGTGGCCCAGATCGAGCTTAGGTACAAGGAATCGAAGCGAACGGATGAATTCGGTAATAAATTCAAGTACCGAGCAAAGGTTAAAGATGTCCACGGTGCGCAGATAGGCCGTTGGGCGTGGGATGTTTTTCTTGTGAAGCAACAGCCGTAGTTGCCCATTATTCGAATTTGAAAAAGGACGCTGACATTTTCGGCGTTCTTTTTTCATTTGAATGCAATCCAGAAAAACATTGACACCTCAAAAACTATTGACGCACTAAGAGATGAAGAGTAAGGTATCCTTGTATCCAAGACTTGGCTAGCCGCGTAGCATCCTGGGTTGTTTCGCCCCGCAAACCGAACGGCCTTTCTGTCATAAGACTTCCCCGCTATCGCGAAAGCAGAAAGGAGGAGCTGATAATGAAGACAATTGCAAAAGGAGCAGCGGTGTTGCTCATTATTATTTGCGCAACCTTCGCCGGTACTGCGGAGGAAAAGCTCCGCCGGATCGAGCAACCCGCCAAATTCACTTACTCAAACACGCCGATCCAGGTGGCAGTAAAAATGGATGGAGAGCCGCTGCGAAACAGAGAGACGCAAGCAGGACCTGATTGGCTTCGAAGGATCAGTTTGGAGATCACAAACACATCCGGCAAGGATATCAATTCGTTGTGGATCAACTTGATGCTTAGAGAGCCAAAATACGGAGCTACGGAGCGTAAACCCGAAAACGCGGGGATCGCGATCCCGGTCGAGTTGCGACATTTTCATGTAAAAGTATTGTCGGCTGGTGACCGTGTCACGATTCAGCCATCAGCGCAGTTTGTCGACTATTGGACAAAATATGCGCGGGACCAAGGAATGGACGATATCGAAAAAGTGATCCTGGATATAAGGCAAGTCGGGTTTACGGACGATTCAGTCTGGACAAGAGGCCGCCTGAGCCGCAAGGACCCTGAATCAGGGCGCCAAGTATTCGTTATCGAGAGTCCTTGACCTCCCGTTCTAGACTTACCTACGAGCGTCCTCATTCCAGACGTACCTAGGTTTTTTTTTCGGAACTAGGATTGAACTTCAACGAGCCGGAAACCGACCCAGGAGGTTGCGTTTGGCTCACAATCCCAGAGGATTCGGTTAAGATCGGATGTGCAGACTTGGCCGCTGGGCGTGGGACGTATTCCTTGTGCAACAGCCGTAGTTGCCGATTATTCGAATTTCAAAAAGGGCGCCGAAGTATGGCGTCCTTTCATGTCGAATGGCAATCCAAAAAATCATTGACACCGGTTTCCGGCACTTCTAAGATTGAAATATCAAGACAAAGGTGAGTAAAGAAAAACAACCCGTCAATATCGAGACAATTCAGAAGGTCCACGCCGACAGGCGGGATGAGATCCGTCGCCGCCTATCCGACTTTGAGAACGTATGGAAACATGGCACCGACGCCGACCTTTGGGAAGAGATGGTGTTCTGTTTTTTTACCGGCGGGTGTTCGGCGAAAATGGGGCTACGGTCAATAAAAGCAGTAAAGCCGTTGCTTTCACACGGCGAACAGCCTGACCTTGCAAAGGCGCTGACCGGCGTGCACCGTTACCCGAATGCGAGGTCTCGGTACATTGTCGCGTCGCGTCAGTTTCTCCGTGAACACTGCGGCATGAAGCTGCGTAGTAAGCTTCAGAGCTTCGATTGTCATCTCGAGCGGCGCGACTGGCTGGTCAAGGAAAAGGGCATAAAAGGCCTGGGCTACAAGGAAGCGAGCCATTATCTTCGAAACATCGGGTTTTCGGGTTATGCCATTCTTGATAAGCATGTTTTGAGGTGTTTGCGTGAGCTAAAGATAATCGACGAGCCAAAGCCACCAAATACGCGTTCGCGGTATCTAAGGGTTGAAGAAAAGCTAAAACATCTTGGGCGAACTGCGGGAATTGATTTTGACGAACTGGATCTTGTCCTTTGGTCGATGAAGACGGGCGAGATCCTAAAATGAAGATTTTGGTTTGCCGGTTGACCGTGCGGGGGACGCGTAAGGAGCAGGAGATATGAGACTTGATCGATTTCAAACCGGCATCGTGCGTTTTCGTTTCCCGGTAAGGCTTTTCCTGCTCGCCGCGCTCCTCCTTAACCTGTCAGCTTCCTTTTCGTTCGCAACGGACGATATCCAGCAAATAAACACGGAAACGCCGCGCCAGATGGCGAAACAGGCCGAGAAATTCATAAAAAAGGGCAAATTTGTCGATGCGGAAAAGCTCCTGCTGAAAGCCATCGAAGCGGGCCCGGACAATACGGACTTTAAGCTTCGCCTTGCGTTTGTATATTTGAAACAGCGTCGGCTTGTTGAGGCCTACGAAATAAGCTTTAAGATCGCGAAAGACGAACCGAAACATTCATACGCCTTTGCGGTGTTGGGGGCGACAATGTTGAGCGCCGGGAAGTTCAGGGAAGCAAGGGCCATGTTCTTCAATTCATTAAAGCTAAATCGAAGACAGGCGCTTGCATGGGCCGGCTATGGAATGCTCGAATTTTACGAGAACCGGATTGATGAAAGCCTTCGTAACCTTCAGGAAGCCGTATTTCACGATCCCGAGCAGGCCGACTACCTATTCACCCTTGCACAGGTTTCCGCACGATCCGAAAGGTTCAAAGAGGCGGCCGAGGCGTATAACCGTTTCCTTAGTTTGTCGCGTGATACTGACGACGAAAGAAAGGAGCGGATACGCGGACTAATTAATTTCCTGCAGTTCCTGGGTCAGAGACAGTCGCTGTATCTGTCTACAGGAGCCGATAAGACAACGGTGCCATTCAATCTGACCGGAAATCGGCCGATCATCCAGCTTAAGGTAAACGACGGGGATGAACCGTTGAATTTTGTCCTGGATACCGGTTCGGGCATTTCCGTCATTTCCGATGAAACCGCTAAGAGGCTGAAAATAAGAGCCATTACGAAGGGTGGCCATGCAAAAGGGATCGGGGGCGACGGCCGCTTCGAAATCGTCTACGGCTTCCTACGACAAGTAAGCGTCGGCGATATCGAGGTCCGAAACGTGCCCGTGTACATCAGAAAGTTTCATAACGACGGGAACAATCTTGATGGTTATATCGGCCTGTCCTTGATCTCGAAATTCCTGACTACGATCGACTACGGGAATCTAACGTTTTCGCTTGAAAAAGCCTCGGAGGAAAAAAATGACGAATCGCTGAAAAGCGGCGTTTCGCTGCCGCTCCGGTTGACCTCCAGCGGATTTCTTAGCGGCGAAGTGCAACTCGAAGGTATCGAAATGCCGTTAAACTTTATCGTGGATACGGGTGCGAGCATTTCGGTAATTTCGGACACCGTTGCCAGCCTCGACGCGATAGTACCGTTTGCGAACAACGACAAGATGCGCGTCGTCGGTTCGGCCGGCGTCACTGACGGCGTCACCTCTTTTCAGCTTCCGAGGGTAAGTTTTGGTTCACATTCGCGGAAAGGGATAACTGCGATCGCGCTCGATCTGGATCTGATAAACGAAGCGTCGGGTTTCGAGCAGGCTGGCATTCTCGGGGGAAATTTTTTGCGCAATTACCGGATGACGTTCGATTTTAGAAATTCCAAGGTTACGTTTGTTCCGATCTCTGTCGAGCAGTAAGTCGAATGTGATACCGTTGGAAAAGGATGAAATTAAGCTTGTATCTTGAGACTTCAGTCATTGGCGCATACTTGGACAACGGCGATCCATTTCGCCGTGATCTGACGATCCGCTGGTTCGAGCACGAATTGTCGGAATATCAGGCGTACAGTTCCATCCTCGTCCAACGGGAGCTTGAGCGGGTGGACGAGCCGCACCGTACGGGTTATTTGAAGATCATCGAAGGCATGGAGCGACTTGAGCTCGCGGAAGAAGTAGCGATCCTCGCTGAAGGTTATATATCGCGAGGGATATTTCATCGAAAGTTTATCGCAGATGCAGTTCATATGGCGCTTGGCCTCATTTCACAAGGTCGATTATCTTGTCACCTGGAATTTCGGCCACCTAGCAAATGTTCGCAAGCAGGCCCGCGTGCGTCTGTTCAACGCGGCCGCCGGATTTTTCTCTCCCGTCATTGTCACACCGGAGTTTCTCGTCCACACTTAAGCCTTTTTGGCTCTCCTTGACTATTCACGATTAACTATTCACGATTCACCTAACATGTATCGACGTCCAAAATTTCTGGAGGTTTTGATCGAGATTCGTCAAGAGATGGCTCGCGAGGCGGATTACGATGTCGATCTGTTTGCTGAAATAGTGCGGACAGGCGAAAAGCTTCGAAAAATTGGACGGTATTCGATCTCGGAACCGCACTCCAACTCTGAGGAAAAGACCCCGCGACCGGAGCCCAAGACCAAAAAGGCAGATACGTGATCATAGCCAAGAATTACGTTGGATGAGGGTACTCCTTGTGCATTGTTTACGAAATTGATTAAATAGGCCAATCGGCAATGCCGTTCATTACGCCCTTTCTCCAATGTATAGATACTTCGTTTCCTGCGCGTTTGTCGCCGCAATCGTCCTTGCGTCAGGCTCGTATTTTTTCCGATCATACTGGGAGCATCGTTACGACACTGTTATCGAGCGCCAGTCGCGCGTTTACAGTATTGACGAACGTCTGGTTTGGAGCCTGATCTACGAAGAAACCTGGTTTCAGGCATGGAAGGTCGGCGCCGACGCAGAAGTTGGTTTGATGCAGGTGACCCCTGTCGTTGCCCGTGAGTGGGCAAAGGAAACCGGTTTTAAGGAGTTCGAGCGGCAAACCGCCGAGAATGTTGTCGAGTTTCTCAGCGATCCGGAACGCAATATTCAGGTTGGCTGCTGGTATTTTGAAAAGATCCGCGAGAAGTATCGCGGCCGTCCCGCCGAAACCGCAATGACGCTTGCCGCTTATAATGCTGGCCCAAGCCGTGTCGAGGAATGGACCAAAGACGCCGACGCTCAAGCGATGTCCGAGGCGGAATTCTTATCCCGGATCGGCATCTCTTCAACAAAAGCTTACGTCATCTCGATCCTCGAACGATACCGGTCCGAGGACCGGAGAAACATCTAACTCTCCACTTCGCGCCACATGAAGATTCTCGCCGCCGATTACGTTTTGCCGATCTCATCCGATCCGATCGATCAGGGTGCGGTTGCGATAGATGGCGGAAAGATCGTTTCCGTAGGCGCGTCGAGCGATATTCTGCCTCAGTTTCCAGAAGCGGAGTTCGAGGATCTTGGCGCCGCCGCGATCCTTCCAGGGTTCGTAAACTGTCATTCGCATCTTGAACTGACCGCAATGCGCGGGGCACTCGATGACGTCGAACACGATTTTCGCTCCTGGCTTCTCAAAATAAACGAACTTCGTTCCGGAATGACCGACCATGACATCGAAGCCGCGGCATATGCCGGAGCGATGGAAGGCTCGGCCGCGGGCGTGACGTGTTTTGGCGATATCGGACGAATAGGCCACGCCGGTATCGCGGCATTAAAACAGGTCGGATTGCGGGGCATCGTCTTTCAGGAAACCGAGTTCTCGCCCGACAATCGGACTGCAGATGAAGATTTTGCCAAACTCGGCGAAAAGTACGAAGAACTGCGGGCCGAGGAAACTGATCTGGTCAAAGTCGGCCTCTCGCCTCATTCTCCATATACGGTCGGCTCGCAGTTATTTGAGCTGATAGCTCAATACGCGATCATCAATCGCATCCCGCTAACGATCCACGCGGCGGAGTCTGCTGATGAGCTGAGATTGCTGACAAAAGGCGAAGGCTTCTTCACAGAGTTTTACGACCGCCTCGGGCTTGAATGGAACTCGCCGCATTGTACTTCGATCGAATACCTGGAACGCCTCGGCGTCCTTTCCACGCGGCCGCTCCTTGCACACTGTGTGACGGTTTCCGACAGCGACATCGCACGAATTACCGCAAATAGGGCCTCGATCGCACATTGCCCAAAGTCAAATGCAAAATTCGGCCACGGGTACGCTCCGCTGGAAAAGTTTCTGGACGCGGGAATTTCGATAGGGCTGGGAAGCGATTCGGTTGCAAGCAACAATGTATGCGACCTCTTGGAGGAATCTAGCTTTGCTGCCATGCTCGCACGGAATCGTGAAGGCTCAGAACGGTTTATCACCGCAAGAGAGATCCTCGAAGCCGCAACGTTCGGCGGTGCACGTGCACTCGGACTAGATGACAGGATCGGCACGCTCGAGGCCGGGAAGCAAGCCGATATCGTCGTAGTATCACTTGATAGCGCGGCTCAAAAACCGGTAAACCAGATCCATGCGGCTCTCATTTTTTCATCAAGGGCGAGCGATGTCGTGCTTACGTTGGTTGCCGGAAAAGAAGTGTTTCGAGCATTGCGTAATAGAAGCCCTTTTCGTTCTTAGTGAAGCAGCGGACAAAGTTGGCCCTCGTGCCAGACGTTGCACCGCGGGCATATCGGCATGTCCTGGATCGAAGAAATTCCAAAATGCGTCCTCCGGCCGGGGCCGAACCACAGAATATTCTCAGACACTCGCACCCCGATACCTTTCTCCCACATGAACTCGGCAGGGTGCTGGATGAGCTTGGCACCGAGACCGCGGTTCAAGATCGGCTCCACATTTCGGTAGAGTTCTTTTTGTTCGTCCAATGAAGTGAACAGAAATTCGCCTTCGGCGTTCGACTTACTAAGAGCCATCAAGTCGAAGTCTGCGTAAATAGCTGAACCTCTCTCTTTCACCAGCCCTTTTTCGGGACCTGACTCTGCACGTGAGAAATTTGCGGGAAGCCGCCCGCCGATCGCAAATTTCTGCCTCCATGTTTTTTCGGCTTCGGGGCTGGCGAGGTAGGCATCCGGACAAAGGATAGGGTCGACTATAAGCCCCGCGAATTTGTGCCGGGGATTATCGGCCGACTTTGCCTTGCACGCTTCGCTTTTCGGAACAAAGCCGGGCTTTCCTATCCACTTTTCCGAAAGAGCGTTCGGCTCGCGAAGCCCTATCCAGCAAGTGCATTGCTGAGCGGCTGTGAAGAAGACGTTCATGTGCGTTTGTCTCATTGGCTTGTCCCTGGCGAGTAATTTATTTCGGTCTAACCGCCCTCGGATCGTCCCTAAGACCAGACGGCTTCATACCGTTGTTTTGCCGCACAAATTGTCGAGTCAGATTCCGTCTCGGCCTAACACCATCCGGCCTAAGGTTTCGAACCTATATCATACTCCGGTTTCGCGGCTCCCATCAGCCATTTGTCAAACCAACCAACGATATGCTGCAGACGTTCGATCCGGTGCCAGGGTTGGCCGGACCGGGAAAGCTCGTGGCCTTCGTTTGGAAAGCGGACCATCACGGTCGGTATTTTGCGATATTTCAGCGCTCGGAATAGCTCTTCGCCGCCGCCCGTGGCCGGCGTTCGATAATCGGCCTCGCCTAGAATGAACATCATCGGCGTTTTGATCTTGGCGACGTGCGTGATTGCCGAACGCTGACGAAAACCTTCTACATCTTCGAAAGGCGCACCCTTGAACCAGGCAGGCTGGAATTGCGCGAAATCAGCCGTGTACCACCAGTTTGCCCAATCGGAAATGTCACGCTGTGAAACCGCGGCCGCAAAACGGTCAGTCTGTGTGACCGCGTGATTTGTCAGAACACCGCCGCCTGAACCGCCGGTGATGCCCAGTTTTGTCGTGTCGATGTAACCGCGCTTGATAACTTCATCCACAGCGAGCATCAGGTCTTTATGGTCATCACCCGGATAAGCGTGCTGGATGATATTGCCGAAATCCTGCCCATAGCTGGTCGAACCGCGCGGATTCGGATAAATAACAACGTAACCTTTGGCAGCCATCCACTGGAACTCGTGCGAAAACGTGTAACCATACGCAGCATGTGGCCCACCATGGATGTTCAGAATGACCGGGTATTTTTTCTTCGGGTCAAAATCAGGCGGCTTTTGCACCCATGTCTGCACTCGCTTGCCGTCAAAACTCGTGTACCAAACATCATCGGGCTCCGTGAGATTCAGTTTCGCGAGCAAGGCGTCATTAACGCGGGTGAGTTGCTTCGGATTCGCCCCGCTTCGGTCGGCGATATAAAGATCGGTTATTCGCGTCGGCGTCGAAACGGTGTAGAGCAGCTTGCTCCGATCTGTAGTCGTTCGATAGCTCAACACTCCCTGATCACCTTTCGTTACCTCCGTCATCCTGCCGCTCTCCACATCGAACGAAGCTAGATTTGTCCGGCCTTCCTTAGCGTAGCTGACAATGATGCTGCGGCCGTCTGCCGACCACACTGGGGTGTTTCCTCCGCCGGCTCGCGGAGGTGCCTGATCGCCCGTCAATCCGCCGCCGATGTCGAAATCAAAACCCGTCGTCAGATTTTTCGGCTGGGCATTCGGTGCGATATCGAGGACCCAAAGATCGGGCTGAGTATATGACTGAACTGGTTTCTTTGTCGCCGATGTTGTGAAAGCAAATCGTTTGCCGTCCGGACTTAAGCTCAATGCACCCGTACCCATCTCATATTTCGTGATGAGCGTTGGCGGGCCGCCATTCGGGGCAACCGAAAAGATCTCAGTGTCCGGATAGGCATAATAAGGTTCCGGATCGCGGCTCGTCGTGTAATAGATCTGCGAATTGTCCCTTGACCAGACAACGTTTCCTTCAGAAAATTGGCCGCTCGTAAGCTGTTTAGGCGTTGGCTTTTCCCCCGGAGAAGCCGGTGCCGCAATGACCCAAATATGATTTGGGCGGGTTGGGTCGAGATAGCCGCCGCCGTCTGCACGATAAACGGCACGATTGATCACGCGGACGTCCGATTCGCGTTCGCCCGGTGCCGGCGGTTTGCCCTGTTTTGCGATGTCTTCAGGATTCGCACTGTTGCCGAATGCGAGCCATTTCCCATCGGGCGACCAAACGGGCCCTCCTGCACCGCGAGGCACATTCGTCAACTGAAACGCTTCGCCGCCCGACATGGGCAAAACGTAGATCTGCGGCGCGGATGCAGGCCCGGGTGTTTCGCCTGCACGAACGAAAGCGAGAAATTTGCCGTCGGGCGACCATCGCGGCGTCGTGTCACGCGCGCCGCCGGTCAACCGAACGGGCTCCGAGTTGCCGCTCGTCGCGACCGACCATATTGCCGTGTCGTAATTCGATTTCGCGCCATTGACGGTTACTTTTACAAACGCGACCGTCGATCCATCAGGAGAAACTTGCGGGTCGCCAACCCATGCGAAGTCAAAGAGATCTTTCTCGGTGATATTCCTTTTTTGGGCCGATGCCGATACAGCCAATACGAGGACAACTACAGATAGACGAACCAAAAGATTTCGCATACTTTCTCCAAATTTTGAATTTTCGATCGGGGTTACACGGCTAGGTTAGCAGTTTGCTGTTTCTTTTCAACTCAGACGATCATTTTTGCGGATCGCCGACAGCAGCCTTGAGTTCCTTGAGAAGGTCTTCGGTCGTCCATTCGTTCCCCGCAAAGATCTTTTTGACAGTTCCGTCCGGACCGATGACAGCGGTGCGGAGCGAATGATTGAATTGCGTTTTGTCGGTCTGATCGACCTCATAGCGAAGGCCAAAAAAGTCGGCGACGGCCCGGACCTCCTTGTCGGCGCCAACCGCCAGTTGCCAGATCGTGAAGTCCGCTTTCGAGCCTTTGCCGAGATAACCGAGGCCATATTGTTTTAATTTCTCGGGCGTATCGCGTTCGGGGTCGAACGAGATGCTGAGGAGGCGTATTTTCTCCTTTGCCTCGGCGTCGTCGTGAAGCTGGTTGGCAAGATCGCTAAAATGCTGCGACATCCTTATACAGTAATCCGGCAGCGGACATTCACGATAGATGAACGTCACGGCCATAGCTTTTCCGCGATAATCCTTGAACGCGAGCGGCTTGCCGTTTTGGTCCGTGAGTTTGAAATCAGGGACGGGCTTGCCAACTTGCGGCAAAGTTCTCGTTTATTGGCGGTGCGGCTTGTCCCGGGACCGGCAATGCGACTATACCGATCTTTTCCAGCCAATATGGCTCCTTCGCTGCGTTGTCAACGACCAACTCCGCCCGGACCTCGGCACCCGGCGTTAGGTTGTCGAAGACCCAATCCTCGCGGATAGGGAAGTCCATTGTCATCGCTTCCATAAAGCCGGGGATCGCCTCGTGGTCGATCTTCGCCTTTTTGTTCGCCTTATCGACCGAGACAACCTTGCCCTTCATTGGATACCTTTTTGCATCTACCGAAACGGGTGCCGTTTCCGTTTTTTGGCACGCCGCCGCCAATAATGACCCGAGGACAAGAAGTAAAAACAATCGCATAAAACCCTTATTTCAATCGCAGATCTGCCTCATAAAACATCTGATAAACCCGATAATTCGCCATCACTTTATAAACATAATCTTTGGACTGTGAGAACGCAATTTCGGGAACGTAACGGTCGGCGACATCCGATTTCGAACGCTTCATCCATCGTTTCATATTGTCCTCACCGCCGTTGTAGCTGGCCGCGACCGCCTGCGGCTGGTTCGGAAATAGCTTGAAAAGATTTGCCGTGTATTGCGAGCCAAATAGGATCGACGTTCGCGGGTCATACAATTCGTTCTGCTCGAATTCGTTCCGGCCAAGTTCGCCCGCGAGCTTTGCCGAGGTCGTCGAAATAAACTGCATCAGCCCGCGGGCCGCCGCATAAGATTTTATGTTCGGCTGATATCGGGATTCCTGACGAACGATCGAAAGCAAAAATCGCGAATCAACGGCCCGCGGCCCTGCGTATTTCAAGAACAGATCTTGGTAGGGCGCCGGGTAAAGGAGCTCCAGGTCTTCGCGTGGGATGAGGTCAATTTGGTAATCCGCCGGAACGTTTCGCCATAGCGGCTCGGCAAAGGCGACGGCGCGATAGGCCTTGTCGCCCCGTTTGTAAAAGACCGCCATAGTGAATTCCAAATCGGTGGTCGTACTTCTGGGATCACCAGCATCTTTCCGGCTTGCATCGAATTCCGGGGCGGCCTCATCGAAAAGGCCCAAAAAAAGTAGTTCGTTTGCAAGCAGTTTGTGCGGGTCTTGCCGATCCGGTGGGGCTCCTTTCTTCCTCAACTGCGTTCGTCCACCCTCGATCAATTTGAACGAAGGGATCTTCTTATATGCCGGCAAAGCCAAATAGGCCTTTCGCAGACTTTCCAATATTCGCTCACGCTGCTGCGGATTGTCGGTCAACCGAAGGGCCGTCTGAAGATTTTTTCGTAGGGCCTCCTGGTCTTTTGGAGGAGGCTGGGCAGTCAGGCCATTAAACCTCTCCGTCAAAAGCGCCGATGCCGTGGCGTTTTTCGCAAGCATCAGCAACCGTTCGGTCGCCCGCCCACCATAATATTCACTACGCCCGTCCGGGATCGATAGGTAGGCATCAACCGCTTCCGGGTATTTTTGCATTTGTTCGAGGACAAACCCGCGGCAGAAACGTGACCTCGGCCTTGCTTGTGCCGCCCGGAACCGCCGCGCCGCCAAGATCGGGTAGAGCAAGCAGCTTTTCGAGGGCAGTCAACGCGGGGGGCCAATCGTTCCTCGCAAGATAGATACGCGATTCGGCAAAAAGGGCAAGGGCTTCAGGCACTTTTCCCTTAAAGATTTCCTGCGTTTTGGCGGCCCATTTCTGGGCCTCGATCTCTTCGCCCTCGTCGCGAAGGATGTCAATAATGTTCAGATATGCTCGGTCGATCCTTTCATCACCAGGATACTTATCGATGTACTCCTGATAGCGTTTAACCGCCTCTTTGAATTTTCCGACTCGTGAATAGGCCGATGCGAGCTGAAGCTGGGCATCTTTAACTACGGGATGCTCCGGAAACTGCTGCATGGAGCGTTCAAACCACTTGATCGCCTCCGAAAAATTACTTTCCTGAACGTAGCTGCGTCCGATCTGGTAGATCGCATCCGGAGCGATTCCGCTTCCTGGATGGTTATTTATGATCGCCGAATAGTGCAGCCGAGCGTCGGCAAAATCGCGGTTGAACTGGTAGATCGATGCTCGACGCAGATGTTCATGGTCGCTGAGGATCGGGGCCGATTTCCCTAATTTGCCGGGCTCTACGTCGAGCGTATCGAGTCCTTTTGCCGCCGCGAGGGCAAAATCGTCGGGCTGTGCGGGATTTGCCAACATGGAAAGCAGCTTCGAAAAATTATCACGTGCGCCTGCTGCGTTTCCCGTTTGAAGATATGAGCGCGCCAGCAGCAGCCTATTCTCACGTGCGATCGGACTCTCCGTTTCGCGTTTTCCCGCCGCAGGTTTTGCAGGGGGAGCTTTTGCGATCAGCGATTCAAGCGCCCGCATAGCGAGATCGTAATTGCCGCTTTCAAACCAACTACGTGCCATTCGGTTCTCGGCGGCGTCGGCGAGGAGGCTCGAGGGTGAAAACGAAGTGAGCTCCTGAAGATAAATACGTTCAAGGACGAGGTTACCGGTCGAACGAGCGATCCCGGCCAAATGGAACAACGCGTATTCCCTGAGAACGGAGTCATGAGCGACTACCGCCTGGTAGCGTCCGATAGCCGCAGCGATATCGTCATTTTGTTCACTCAGACGAGCGAACAGGTAATCGTAATTATTATGCTCGAAAATTTCCGGATGCTTTTTTTCCAATGAGTTGAGTTCGCCAAGAGCGTCCGCGTATCGTCTACTCTCGACAGCGGTATGGATCCTTGCATTCAGTTCCTCAGGAGTCTGGGAATAGAAGGCGAGCGCGGACAGTAAGATCAACGCTATGCCCGGAAGGCTTTTCATTAACCAATCTTAACCTTTGGCACAGCAAAAAAAAAGAGAAGCCCAAAGAGCCTCTCTATCCAGTCGCGCGAAAACTAAATTTTCCAATTTAAGGTCGTGCCGAACTCCCAATTGCAAGAATGGCGAGGACTCCGAACGCAATGCGCATCGACCATAAGGTTAAGTTGCTTCGGTACATTGAATCGAAGACCGTTCGTTTTTTATATGCGACAATTTGCAATTGCATCGGCTAACCAATATGAGTGAAATATTTATTGATCGTCCTTCCTATCTGCCATACCAAACTAACAATCCAGCCGCACTTCCTGTAAAATCAAGGCAATTCAATTTATGACAGCACGATTATTAAGCGGCAAATCGTTCGCGGATGCGATCAAGGCAGAGGTTGGCGACGAGATCAAACAGCTCGAATCGACGCACGGAATTCGGCCCTGCCTCGTTGTCGTCAGGGTCGGCGAAGACGCCGCATCGGAGGTGTATGTCCGAAATAAGGTAAAAACGTCGGCTGAACTTGGGATAATTTCAGAACACAGACATCTGGCCGCGGACACCTCGCACGACGATCTGCTGGCGATCGTCCTCGGGTTGAACGAACGTGACGACGTCGACGGGATCTTGGTTCAATTGCCGCTTCCGCCGCAGATACGTGCGGGCGAAATTCTCGAGGCCATCGATCCGCAAAAAGACGTTGACGGTTTTCATCCGGTAAATGTCGGCCGGCTGTCTCTCGGTGAGAAAGCGTTGGTTCCATGCACACCCGCCGGAGTCATCGAGATCTTGAAGCGCTCGAATATTGCTATCTCGGGTAAGCACGCGGTGATCGTCGGGCGCAGCAACATTGTCGGCAAACCGATGGCGATGCTCCTTCTGAAAGAGAATGCGACCGTCACGATCTGCCATTCGCGAACCGCCGATCTGCCGTCCATCACGCGTCAGGCCGATATTCTGGTCGCGGCGATCGGCCGTGCCGGATTCTTAAGGGCAGAGCATATAAGCGAAGGTGCGACAGTGATCGATGTCGGGATAAATAACGTGTCTGACGCCGATTTTGCTGCCGAACTTTTTTCAGCCGACGAACTCGAAAAACGGCTTAGGTCGATCGAGAACCGCGGGTTTACGCTCGTCGGCGATGTGAACCCCAAAGATGCTGTGGAACGAGCGGCGAACTTCACGCCCGTTCCCGGCGGTGTCGGGTTGTTGACGGTTGCAATGCTGATGAAGAATACAGTCCAAGCGGCTAAGATGCGGCGATTATCTTAACAGGATCGACAGGATATTCAGGATAAGAAAAAGATCCTGACCATCCTGTTAAATAAGTGTTTTCATGAAACCATATGAACTTTGAAGAATACCAATCTGAAGCGAGCCAGACGGCTCTTTACCCGCGGCGAATGGAAAACCTCGAATACCCGACACTTGGCCTTGCGGGCGAAGCAGGCGAAGTCGCAAATATCGTCAAGAAAATACAGCGCGATCACGGCGGCATCATTAACGAAGACACGCGTGCAAAACTCCGCGACGAACTCGGCGATGTGCTGTGGTACATCTCGGCTTGTGCCGACGAGCTTGGCTTGACGCTCGACGAGATCGCCGCGTTCAACGTCAACAAGCTCGCAAAACGCCACGGACGGTAAGCGATGCTGAAGGTCGGTTTAACGGGTTCGATCGCGACCGGAAAGTCGTATGTTTGCGAAATCTTTCGCGAACTGGGCTGTCACGTTATCGACGCCGACCGGACTGCCCGCGACGTTGTAATGGCCGGAACGCCAGGCCTTGCAAAGATCGCCGAAGAGTTTGGTAATGACGTTTTAACACCCGGCGGGGAACTTGATCGAGGCAAGATGGCGGCGATCGTGTTCGCTGACGAAGAAAAGCGTCTCCTACTCAATTCGATCATCCATCCGCTTGTTTTTGAGGCTCAAAATAAGTGGTTGGCTGAGCGGCAGGCGGAAGACCCGGGCGGCATCGCGATCGTCGATGCGGCATTGATGATAGAGTCCGGCGGCTACAAGAGATTTAACCGCTTAATTGTCGTCTGGTGCGATCCTGCGATACAATTGCAACGGTTAAAGTTACGCGACGATCTACCCGAAACTGACGCAAGAAAAAGAATCGCGGCCCAGATGCCTCAGGAAGAAAAAAAGCGATACGCCGATTTTCTGATCGACACATCTAATGGTTATGACGACACGCGACGACAGGTCGGCGAGGTTTTCAAAAAACTGAAATTACTCGTTGAGTAGGTGTTTTTACCAAAGATGACAGAAAGCCCGGGAAAAAAGAGACATGAAATATTAGTCTCGGCGGTTCGCCGGTCCATTGTTTTTGCGGGTTGGAGTCTGAGTTTAGTCTTAGTCCTTTTCCTTTCGGCCTGTACAGAGCTGGAAAAGCCTGCTCCCGAACCGTTCTTTGCCCGCACCAACCCGCCGAAAAAACAGGAATTCAGATGGAGCAACGGCAGGCTGCCAAAGAGCCTTGACCCGGCTCTTGCCGCGGCTCCGCCGGAAACCGACGTCGTCCGGGCGATCTACGAAGGCTTGACCGAAACCGACCCGTCGTCTTTAGAGGCTATAGCGGGTGTTGCGGATAGCTGGTCGGCGACGGACGATTACAAGGTCTGGAGATTTACACTTCGCAAAGACGCAAAATGGTCTAACGGGAGGCCGGTGACGGCAGGAGATTTTGTACGCTCGTGGAAACGGCTTATCGCTATGGGCAAGAGCACCGCGCACGCCCAGCTACTCGGTAACATAGTCGGGGTACCCACCCGAGCGGGTGTCGAACAGGTTTCCGCAGCCGATGATCGCTTGCTTGAGCCGGCTGCTACTCCACTGTTGCCGCTGCAGCAGCTTGCGCGGCAATCAAATGTGAACGCTGTTCCCTCGCAAACGCAAGGCAGCGATTCGAATTCAAATTCCTCAGCAAAAACACTCGTGCCAGGTCGCCCGGAAGCCGAAAAGTTGGGGATCGCGGCAGAAGGCGATCAAGTTTTGCGGGTCACGCTGATAGCGCCTGACAAGGATTTTCCAATGCTCGTCGCGAATCCGGTCTTTCGGCCCGTTTTTGGCGACGGTTCGGATCTACGGGGCAAGGAATTATCCGCGGACATCGTTACCAACGGACCATTTACGATCATTTCCATCGATAGCTCTGGGATTGTTCTCGACAGATCGAAGAGTTATTGGAATCGGGACCGCGTTAGCCTGGAACGTGTGCATTTCGTTCCGATGGAAAATGCTGAAAAGGCCCTGTCGGCATACCGTTCAGGTGAGCTTGATGCGGTCACAAATGCCGATTTTGCTCCGTTAGTTTTAAAACTTCTTTCGCCCTACCAGGATTTTCGGCGGGCGACCCACAGTGCCTTGAATTTCTACGAGGTGAATTCGACAAAGGCACCGTTTTCAGACCGTCGTGTCCGCCAGGCCTTATCAAATGCTATCGAGCGCGAAAAGTTGACCGAAGGGGAAATGGAAGGCGTGACGCGTCCCGCCCTAAACTTCTTTCCGTTCAATACGAAATCGAGGTCCCGGCTCACACAGGACAAAGAAAAAGCGAAGGAATTGCTCGATGATGCCGGTTTCCCGGAAGGTAAGGATTTCCCCGTCATTAAACTCCTGGTAAACAGAAACGATGCCCAGCAGCGCATTGCCCGCTCGGTCGCGAGAATGTGGAAGCAGAATCTAAATGTTCAGACCGAGATCGTCGTGAAAGATACCGCTGAACTTGAATTGGCCAGGCGATCCGGTGACTTTGATCTTGTCAGGCGTGGCGTAGTTTTGCCGACGGCGGACGCGGCCGCAAATTTTGCGGCAATTTTCGAAACCGTTCCCGGAACGGACAAGGAAAAACCCGCCGTTCGCCAATCGACCGAGCCATCTGCCGGGGAAACTCCCGAAGCTGATCTAAACAACCCGAATGAGCACTCAGAACCTCCTGTCGCCGATGCTGTTGTATCGGTGCAGAACGAAGATGATGCTTTGTACGAGCTGAGGGCGATCCCGCTTTATTTTCCGACTTCGTTCTCCCTCGTCAGGCCGTATGTTTCAGGTTTCGAGATGAATAGTCTGGATGTGTTGACTCTTTCGACGGTTGCGATCGATAACGAGTGGCAGCCGAAGAGCACGGGCGACGAGTAAAGCAGCGACGAGGGCGAAGTTTTTCAGCAAGCGGCCCCCAGTGTTTGCGATCATCAATGACCAACAACGGTACAATCCTTTCGGTCAGCAATCTCAAAACATGGTTCCAAACCGACGATGGCATGGTCAAGGCGGTGGACGGGATCTCATTCGACGTAAAGAAGGGCGAGACGCTCGGTATTGTCGGCGAATCGGGGTCGGGCAAATCGGTGACGAATCTATCAATAATGCGGCTTATTCCCGAGTCGCCGGAGAATATCGTCGATGGCAGCATCGTTTTTGACGGTGTCGATGTGCACTCGCTTTCGATAGACGAAGTGCGAAAGGTCCGCGGCCGTCGTATCGCAATGATCTTTCAGGACCCAATGACCTCGCTCAACCCGTTCCTGAGAATCTCGACGCAGTTGATGGAGGTCACGCGGCTTCACCTCGGCCATACAAAGCGGCAGGCCCTCGACCATGCCGTCAAAATGCTAAAAACGGTCGGGATCTCCGACGCCGAAGAGCGTATCAATAGCTATCCACACGAATTTTCCGGAGGCATGCGCCAGCGTGTCATGATCGCGATGGCATTGAGCTGCGACCCTGAATTGCTGATTGCCGACGAACCGACGACCGCTCTTGACGTAACGATCCAGGCCCAAATTCTCGAACTGATCAAAGAACTTAAAGCGCGTATGGGAACCAGTGTTATCCTGATCACGCACGACCTTGGCGTTGTGGCCGGGATGGCGGACAAGGTTGTTGTTATGTATGCGGGCAAGATATTTGAGCAGGCCCCGACGCGGGAATTGTTTGCGAGGCCTGCCAATCCTTATACAAAAGGCCTTCTGAAGAGCGTCCCTGACCCCACGCACGAACAGGGCAAAGAGCTCTATCAAATTCCAGGCCTGCCGCCCGACGTAGCACATCTGCCGCCCGGCTGCCCGTTTGCCGAACGATGCGAGCGTGCCGAAGATCTCTGTCGAGATGAGTTTCCGCCATTTATCGAGATAAACGAAGGCCACCATTCGCTTTGTCATTTCGCGGGGGAGGTCTATGAAGATTCTAATCGGGAAGCGGCGTCGAAAACTGCCGCCTGAACTCATGAAAAATAACTTTTTGCTTCCGGTCGCCATACTGTGCTTTGCCGCACTCGGCTGCTCGGCCATTCGCGACCTTGCGACGAAAGGCAAGGATCCGGCGGTGTCCAATTCAAATAGCGGCACGTCCAAGAGCGGTGATTCAAAAAGTCCGACGACCAGGAGCGCTGATCCGAAGCAGGACATCATAAACGCCTCGAAAAAGTTCATCGACCTGCCGTCCTTTTCCGCCAAAATGGAAGGTGACGGCCAGAATCAATTGCGCATGCAGGTCGATTATGCTGAGCCGGACCGGTTTCGAATGACGTATCTCGGCGGAACCGCAGCCGGGATGGAGATCATCATTATCGGAAAGCAAACCTACATGAAGACGGGCGGCAAGTGGACGAAATCACCGGTGAATATGGGTGAAACCATGCCTAGCCTGCGTGATTCGTTTACCGAAGAAGGCCTTAAATCGTTGAACGATGTGAAATTCGAGGGCGAGGAGACGGTCGATGGCAAAGCGGCGTATGTTTACACCTATAAGAATGTGACACCGAAAGGAGATTATCCATTCTCGTCGAAGATCTGGATCGCAAGGGACAGCGGTCTACCGATGAAGATCGAGGTCAATTATGAGAACGGAACTCTAAAGCAAATGAACGTCGTTTACGACACTGAAACGCCGGTGACGATCGAGCCGCCAATAAACTAGTTCGCTTGATTGTAATGATTTCTTTGCGTCCTTTGGCGTGAACGGCTTTAGGCTCACGCAAAGCTCGCCAAGATGCCACGAAGCAAATCGAGATCGATCTGAAAACGTTTTAATGGAAGCTGACGAAAACAATCTGATCTCGATCAAGGACCTTCAAGTCCACTACCGGAGCGGCGGCGGGTTTTTGGCGGATCCAAAACCGTAAAGGCGGTGGACGGCGTGTCGCTCGATATTAAAAAGGGCGAGACGCTCGGCCTTGTCGGCGAATCGGGCTGCGGCAAATCGACGCTGGGAAAGGCGATCCTGAGATTGACCGAACCAACCGGCGGCAAAGTTTTCTATAACGGCAACGGACCTCGCACCACTTCCGCGATCCGCAATGCGCGAGCAGCGAAAACACCTTCAAATGATCTTTCAGGACCCGTACGCATCGCTAAACCCGCGTATGACGGCCGGGGAGATCATCGGCGAACCGATACGTGCATTCGGGCTGGCAAAGGGCGGATCGATCGAAGCAAAGGTCGAAGATCTTATGGAAACCGTCGGGCTCAGCCGCCGCTTTATCAACCGCTACCCGCACGAATTTTCCGGTGGCCAGCGGCAGCGTATCGGTATCGCCCGGGCCCTCGCGGTTGATCCCCAATTCATCGTCGCCGACGAACCGATCTCCGCTCTCGATGTCTCCATCCAGGCCCAGATAATGAACCTGATGGAACGCCTTCAGGCCGAAAAGAACCTGACCTACCTTTTCATCTCGCACGACCTCCGGGCAGTCCGCCACCTTGCGGACCGCGTTGCCGTCATGTACCTTGGCCGGATCGTCGAACTCGCACCCGGCAAAGACATCTACGCCGACCCGCTAATGCCCTACACAAAAGCTCTCATCTCCGCAGTCCCGGTCCCCGACCCGGAGATCGAAGCCACGCGCGAACGAATCATCCTAAAAGGCGATGTCCCATCCCCGATCAACCCGCCAACCGGCTGCCATTTTCATACACGCTGTCCCTTCGCGATCGAAGACTGCAAAACCGTCGTGCCGAGTCTTGTCGAAATAAGGCCCGGCCACCACGCCGCCTGCATTCGCATAAGCGCACAGACGCCGAATATTGACGAGAATACGCTGGCTAATCTAGGGGCTGTTAGTCGCTAAGTCAGACGCGGGTTGCCACTGGGTTCCGGCTTTGACACAAAAAAGGCCCGCATTACACGGGCCTTTCTTCCACAACAAGTTATCGGAGCTATGAAGAGGATAATTAATAACCTGTCGTGGCCGAACTGGTCTTCTCACCGTTCGTCATATCGCGCAGGGCCTTTATCCGGTCGTGAGCGACCTGCACGGATGTGTACTGCGTCTGGACAGTATCGAGAACATGTGCCGGGAGAAAGTTGTCGAGTGCGCTCCTGTAGGCAGCCTTCGCCGAATCCTCACCACGCTCGCATTCATTCAGGATCGAGCCTTCGTCTTTTCCGGTCACGACCGACTTGATATTGATCCATCCCCGGTGAAGCGAGCCCGCGATGCTTCCGGAATTCTCAGGGTCGCCGCCAAGACTTTGCACTAGCGTCTGTAAATCCCCCGCAAAATGAGCGCGCTGTTGCGCAAACTCGTAAAAAAGCGTTTTCAGGTCAGATCGTTCAACACCTTCAGCGGCTTCGGTAAATCCGTCCTGGCCGTCCTTGCAGGTCTCGATCAATCCGTTGAGCGTTGAGATAACCTCGTCGTTTGAAAGTTTGGTCGAGCCCGACCCAAAGGTTGCGTCCTGCGTCATCGGTTTCGTTGCTTCGTAATCGTTGATCATTAATAAAAACCTCCCTGAGTGTTCAAAACATTATTGCTCTGCTTTTTGACTGCCATATTAGCGATACAATCGCCGTGCCAAACGCGTGATTGCGATAAAATCAGCACTATCATCATGATGAGCGCTCAAAACCGTGCAGTTGTTCAGGACATTTCTGCATCAATGTAATGCAAAACGGCCGGTAAAACCGCTTCGATGTAATCCGGATTACAGAAGGAACGCGATTGTATGGCATAATCAAAAAACGTAAACAATTTGATCGAGCTTTTTAATGAAAATGCTTGATGATTGAATCTATTTAGCAAGTGTGCAAAGGCGCCCGAAATTGAGGCGGAATGCTGAATGATTTGCTCACATAGTGTTTTTGACGGTATCGAATGATCGCAAGCCCCACAAAAAAAGAGAAGTTCCTTGACCGGTTAGCCGAAGAGAACGGCGTCGCGATAGTTGTCGTCAACGAGGATTGCGAGGAAGTTTCGGTATCGAATAACAATTCGATGTGCCGAAGCTTGTACTCGTCTGCTGAGTTTGCTCCGCAGTGTGCCAAATTCTGCGGTCGGGCTTTCGCGGCCGCGGAGGAAGCTGGCAAAACTGTCGAATACGAATGCTACGCCGGTTTGACCTGCAAGGCGGTTCCGGTTTGGGACGGCGGCAAGCCATTTGTCGCTATAGTCGGACGGACGTTTCTGAAAGCCGAGAATTACCGAGTTGCCACGGAAAACGCGATAACCGGCGAGTGGCGTCAGTTTCGCCCGACGGAGTTTTTTGAAAATGTCCTGATCTCCGGTTCCGATCAGGGCCTCGATAAGGTTTGCACCCGTTTGGAAAAATTCTCGTATCGTGAACGAAACGATATTCTTGAGATCGACCGGCTAAAGCTTGTCGAACCCCAGCCTCTTGACCCGGTGCTCGCGGACGTGATGGAACCCGCAAAGCCGGACCCGAGCGAGATCACAAATCTGATCAATAAGTTCAAAGCGGAAACGGAAAAGGCAGACGGCGAACTCAGGCAAGTGGCGACGCTTGACCTTCAGATCGACCCGAAGGCTGCCAGCGAATGGCGTTCCTTGTTCGGTTCGCTGATGACCCTCGAATACAGGGACGCCTGCCGGTCGGTCCTTGCCTATTTGAAGCATCGTTACTCGCTCGGTTCGCTCGTTTGGCTTGAACGCCGCGAGGAAAAGCTCGAGGTGCTGGTCGGAATAGGACGGCTTGCCGATAAGTCCGTTAAGATCGGCATCGCAGCCGATAACCATCGATTGGCCGATGCGGTTCGCCGGGAACTGCCGCTTGAGTTTCGCGAGCGAAAGAAAGAAGACGGCGTCGAAACCAATGGTACTCTGTCGGTTTTTCCGGTCACGATCGGGGATGAAATTCGCGGTGCTATTGGCATAGATTCACGCATTGAAGACCGCGAGCAAAAGCGCGTGATCTCGCGTTTCGCTCAAACGTTGTCTTCGCAGCTGGAAATTCTCCGTCTTCGCGACGAGGTTTCACAGCGTGACTGGCTTTCGCGAGCCGTGATCCGTTTCAACGAAGGCCTGCGAAGGATAGATGCTGACGATTTTTGGCTCAAGATCACGCAGATATCCGCTGAACTCGTAAATGCGGAGCGGGCGTCGATCCTTATCCACAACGAAAAATCGAACAGTCTGCATGCAAAGGCGGCGATCGGTTCACGTATCAATCTGCTTTCCGAAGCGAGCGTCGGTTCCCGCATTGCCGGACGCATCATGGCTATCGGCGACCCGGTTGTCGTGTCTGATATGCAAGGCGTTGGCATTGAATCTGCCGCCGAGCGAATGGAGCTACAAAACGTCGTCCTTTATCAGCTATCCGATATTGATCGGCGAGCGCAGGATCGGCATATTAAACTTTACCGATAAGGCGGGCGGTGACCCGTTTACGGCACGCGATCTGGAAATGCTTCGGGCGATCGCTCCGCAGATCGCCGTTGCCATCGACCGCACGACGTTGAAGGACAAGGCCGGCGAATTCGAACAGCTTTCGGTCACCGATCCGCTTACCGGGCTCTTGAACCGCCGCTACCTTGAAGAACGCCTTGCGGAGGAGATCACACGGTCGAAGCGGCATAGGTTTTCGATGAGCTTGATGATGCTCGATGTCGATAATTTCAAATCCTACAACGACAGCTTTGGCCACCCGGCCGGCGATAGCGCGTTGCGGATCGTTGCCGACATTCTCAAGGAAACCTTGCGAGGCGCCGACGTGGCCGCCCGTTACGGCGGCGAAGAATTTGCGATCCTGCTGCCGCAGACCTCATCCGAGGAGGCTGCCCAGATCGGCGAACGCATACGAAAACGTGTTGAGCGAACCGAGTTTGAAAAACGCCCGGTTACCGTTAGCATCGGCATCGCCGGTTGTTCGAACGAGATCGATACGCCAAGGGACCTGATCTCAGCGGCCGATGTCGCGCTGTACGCCGCGAAAAATCATGGCCGCAATAATGTGCAGATATTCAATGCGATGGGCGATTCGATCACCGAGAACATCCACTGATGGCCGACCAAAAAAAAATCCTTGCCGAATGTCCGGCCGAAGACTTCGTAGGCAGAACTGCGGAAATGGACCGGCTATTACGGCACGCTAAAAGCCCTGGTCGGCTGACCGTCATCGGAGCGCCCGGCGTCGGCGTTTCGGAGCTTTTAAAACAAACCTACGACACGCTTTTTCGTGAGCAAACCTCGGTCATCCCGTTCTATTTCGCGCTGAACGATAAAGAGGAAACGGCTTACCGAACGGCTTCCCGCTTTCTTCATCAGTTCCTTTTGCAGACCGTAGCGTTTCGCCGTCTGGATGAATCCGTCCTCGAATGGAACCCCGACATTTGCGAACTTGCCGAACTGGCCGTTCCCGCCGACGGGCATTGGATCGACCGGCTTATCACCGCATGCGCACACGATTGCGCCGCTCAACGACGACGACACCTTTTTGCAAACCTGCCTCGAGCGCTCCGATGCGTGCGGCCGCGAGCGGAGCGCGGGTGTTCGTGATGGTCGACGACTGCCACGCAGCCGCTAATACCGCCGAGATCGCAAAGGTTTTCAGCAGTATCAACAGTATCTATAACGGCGGCTCGGTTGCGTCTTTGTTTGCAGGCCGGCGACGGTTCGCATTTGGCGACGCAGACAGCGAGCGGCTCGTTCTGGAACAGCTTTCGTTTGCCGATGCAGCACAGGTCGTTGAGAAATGTGCGGCCCGTTACGACGTGAAGATAAACGATGAAACGCGTGACCTGCTCGCCAACCAGTTTCACGGAAACGCCTTGTTCATAAAGTTTATGTTCCAGGCAGCGGCCGAGAAAGATGACCACCTGGAAAGCTTTCTTAATGTGCAGAAGCATTACACTCAAGAGATCTTCGGCGGACGTATCCGGCGATATTACGACGGGGTTGTTAAGAGTATCGCGTCTACCGAAGACATCGAAAAGGGAATCCTAAGCCTGCTGGACGTCTCGCTGACGCTCGGCAAAAAGCAGCTTTCGGTCGAATCGTGGCTGAAGCGCCTTGCCCTTGGCGAACCGGCGTTTGCAAAAACGCTTGACCTTTTGAATATCGAAGAACTGATCCGTCTGACCGGTAACCGCGTTGAAGCGATGGATGCAAACGAGGTTTTGACGGATTACATCGCGGCCCGTTTCCGGCTCGAAGTAAGCGGCGAAAACCGCGCGGCCCTGTTCGGCGAATCCGTCTCGGCGTATCTCAAACGCGCGCCGCGGCTAATGGCCCAGTTTTATCGTCACAACGCATCGCTCGGCCTTCGCGATCTGCTCGCATCGTTCTCGCTGCAGGAGGTTCCGCTTGCCGTGCTCGATTACGGCGCCTTTGCCGATCAATACAAGGGCCTCGAAAACGACGAGGTAATGGCCGGCCTTCGCGCAGATCTTACACCGGTTAACCTGCCGCAGATCGTCTATACGGCCAACGCCGCCGACCTTTACAAACCCATCGGCGAACTGACCGAAAAGGAGCGCTCCGTCGTCGCGATCGGTTTTCAAGAGGGCTGTTACACGGACGAGGACGAGATAGTGTGGGTTGCCGCTGAGATCGATTCGAAACTGGAAGGCTCGAAAGAGTTGGCAGAATTCTGGTGCGACCGGCTCGAGATGGTTGCCCTGATGTGCAATTTTCAAAATTACAAGGTATGGATCATTGCCCCCGAAGGCTTCTCGTCGGAAGGTATGGACCTCATCCGGCAGCGAAATGCATACGGCTCCAGCCGCCGCCAGGTCGGGTTTCTAAAGCAGTTCCTCGCGGCCGAACCTGCCGAAGCGCGGCGGGTCATCGACGAATATGAGGTCACCGTCCCAATGGATGGCGAAAACGAAATGATCGCCGCCCACACGCTGGAAGAGATCGCCCGGCGTCACAACTATTCGCCAAAAGCGATCAATCAGATAAAGACGGCCCTGCTTGAAGCCTCGATAAACGCCTCGGAGCACAGCCTCAGCCCCGACCGCCGCATCCACCAAAAGTTCTCGGTCGAAGACGACCGCATCGTCATCACGATCTCAAACCGCGGCCTCCGCCTTGCCGACCGCCGCATAGATTCGATCGAATCCGAATCCGAACGCCGCGGCTGGGGACTACGGCTCATCGAAAAGCTGATGGATGAAGTAAAGGTCCACCGGTCTGACGACGGCACCAGCATCTCAATGACCAAGTACCTGACCAAAGAGGTCCTCGCCTAGCTCCCCTCCTTACGAAGGAGGTGGCCGCGTTTCGCGGACGGGGTGGTTCTCTTTCCCTTATCGCGTTAACTCGGTGCAGCCACGTCGTGCCTGAAACTTTGACCTCCGCACGTCTTTATCTTATATTTCTATCTCGACCTAAATAAATACCTAGGAGCATACTATGAGCCAAAAAAGTATACTCGACCTAGCCGAAGGATATGGGCTTAATGTCGAAGCTGCAGCCATCCCCGAAAACGAAAAAGCCTTTCGCATCTACAAAGGTGCTAACCAGGTATTCATAGGCACCGAAGACGCCGTGCGGAGCTTCCTTGCCGGCTACGAAAAGGACCGTCCCGGATTGTACGAAGGGAGCATGTACGGTTATAAGGAATAAGAATATGAAGCTGACGCTTTTGGCCGTTGTCGCTGTGCTGGGATTATCGTCGATCACGTTCGGGCAATACAAAAAGGGCAGCGCTGAGGATAAGCTGATCCAGCTGGACAAAGCGTGGACCTTCGCCGAACTAAAAGGCGATAAAAAGGCCGCCGGTGCGCTATTGCCTCCGATTACGTCGGTACTACGCAGGCGGGCGAGCTTGAGAACAAGAAACAATATCTCGCGTCGGTCGTACCGAACGCCGATATGGTCAAGTCCGACGATTACAAGGTCCGCATCTTTGGCAATACCGCAATAATGACCCATCGCGGAACGGTCGAGGGCGTCAGAAACATAAAATTCCGCAGCACGCACATCTGGATGAAACGAGGCGGGAAATGGCTGATCGTCGCCCACCACGGCAGCCGCGTGATCCCGCCCGAGGAATGACGCGTAGATCCGAGAGTTCTGACGAAACCAAGCCGGTTCCTACCTTTTTACGCAGGTAAAATCGCCCGGGGCGGTGGTCGCCTGACGGGGTGGTGACATCAGGCATAGCAGGACAATTAAACCTTGTTTCGTTTCACAGCGCGGGCCACTTTTTGTTTCATATGAAACAAAGCCACAAAATTGTCGGATCATTCACCCGTAAGAAACATCTTTCATCTTGTTTCACCGACTGTTTTTCAAAGACATTATTTCTTCCCTGATCTCTCTCTTTTAAAACGAACCAAAAGGCTGTTTTAAGCGTTGGGAAGCCCTTAGAATGGGGGCTTCGCCTGTTTTCCGGCTTGTCCCTGTCCCAGGCTGTCCCACGAGCAGGGTGGGACAAACAAGTGCCCATTTTATAACGACTTACGGCGTTTTTTTCCTCAAAAAAGCTAAATTTTCAAACAACTTTTTCAAAGCCGCGTTGTTGCAGCTATGATACATGGTATCACACGTGTCAAGGCCGGTTTTCGGAGTGGAAATACGGGACCGACCGCTCTGGGCCCGGAGAGTTTGGACGACCAAGATCTGAAATGTTTTAGGAGATCCTGCTTACGGTGTTAGAGGCAAAGATTTGCTGTTACAGCGACAAAGGAGGACAAGATGGGCGAAATTTGGCTTGACAGTAAAACCTGGTTCTACAAACCCAGTGTCGGCAATCTTTGGCAGGAAGGATTCAAAGGCAAACGCTTTGACTCGTATCTCGGAAAGAGCTCCCATTTTACGCAGAATCATGTTTTGAAATTGTTTTTGCGGGTCCATTTGAATCCGATAAATAAACAAACCAGTGCCGTCGATAGCAATAAGCGTTCGTTTCCGATAAAGGATTGGACGACACGCGGCTGGGAAAAATTTACGCAGGAGTTCGAAAAACAAAGCCGATTATGGAATAACCGGTTTTGGCTGACTCCGCCGCTGCATTTCTCGCTGATGGATGTCGTTAACGGCCGAACCTTTCTCCGGCCGAATATTATGTGTTCCCTTATCACCGAGCTTTCCAGCGCGGAAAAGGCCCACCGGAAGATCGACGTCTATAATATCGACGTTGACGAAGTAAAAAGGCGCGACGACATAGACGACAACAACCCGCATCTCGGAAAGTTTCGGTCAAATGAGCGTCATCTCGATTCGACCGACATCGAAACGGGAAAACGAACCTACGAAGCTGCCGACGGCGAAGATTACACGGTCAAGAACCACTACACCATTGCCCATGAGGTCGGCCACGCCCTGGGCCAAAGCCACGTTGGGGTACTGATGCATACCGAAAAATGCGGGCTGGCAATGAAATTCAAGAAAGACAAAGTGGATGTAAACAAGATACCGGCCGATTATCGAAAGGGCTCGAATGCAAAGGTCTGCTACGGCGAATATGATACCGCCGGCATAGCGGAAAATATCATGGGGCTCGGATACAAATTTGAAGCGATCAACGCAGCCCCCTGGACAAGAAGGCTGGCGAAGCACACCAACACACTCGCAAACGAATGGAGGATCAGCCTTCGATCGATACCACCGCAGCAGGTGAGCGAAAAAGACAGGCGTGCAAGCAATAAGCGAAAGTGGATCGCCTAAAACGATAACGCCGGCGCCCTGCTGCGTGCTATCCGACTAAATGTTGTCCGGTTTTTATGCTTGTCCGATATTTATCGGACATAGCTATTTATCGGACAATCTGCTACAATAATTTCGGCTTCTTAAATAGAAAAATATGGAAACAGAAGACGAGATCTTACAACAAGGAATTGAGGCATTAGAAGAGGTTGGATTACAGACCACGAAATGGATTCCTGCTAACAAACCATGGGCCGACTACATAATGCACTTGAACGGGGCCGGTCACGATCACCAGTATTGGGTTGAAGTCAAAAAAAACTTGAATAACGCGATATTGGGCCAGTGGGCAATGAGGTTAAAAGAGGAGCCGCACGACAACCTGGTATTACTAACGAGATATATCAATTCTCGACTAGGCGAGAAACTTCGAGAGATGAAAATTTCCTATTTCGATACCGCAGGAAACGCCTATTTTAACAAACCGCCGCTTTACATCTACAGTACGGGAAAAAAGCCTAAGGAAAACAGACCGAAGTCAAACGCATTATTCCGCCCGGCCGGAATCAAATTATTGCTACACCTTCTAAGCCAGCCTGGTTTGGAGAGAAACGATTACCGCGATCTCACCGAAATTACCGGCGTACCGAAAACTACGGTCGGCGAACTGATGCGCGATCTCGAAAACCTCCGATTTCTAATTAGACGAGGCAAAAACGATCGCCGCCTGACGAACAAGCCGGAACTTCTAAGACGTTGGGTGGAGGCGTACAGCGAAAATTATAGACCGAAACTGCTTCGCGGACGTTTCGCGGCACCTCAAGGCAAGCGAAATTGGTGGCAGCAGATCAACATCGAGCAATTTCATGCTTGCTGGGGCGGGGAAATAGGAGCCAAGTATCTCGTCGGTCACCTAAAACCAGAAGCGGTTACGATCTACGCGGATTCGCTTCTTCCTATACTCCAGGCGAAAAACGGCCTACGGCGCGATCCGCAAGGAAACATTGAAATTCTCAAACCTTTCTGGAAGGGCCAAACAGGCGATACAGCCCCACCGTTAGTAGTTTACGCAGACCTGATATCCACGGCCGATGAGCGGAATCTGGAAACGGCACAAATGATCTATGACAAATACCTCGCTCGACTTATCGACAACGCTGCCGAATACGTCACCCGAATGTGGATGCCGCTGACCAGCGCACGTTTCTTTTTTGATCAATTCGGCGATGGCGCGACCTTACGCCGGGCCTAACTATCAGAAAGTTGCGAGATAAAAGGAGTCATAGCGTTTTCGAAACGAATCATTGCCTTGATGAGTTGTTCCTGTGAGTAGTGGCCACTGATCTTCATTATCCTTGTAACCGACAGAATCTAAGTTGTAAGCGATGCGACAGGCGGCCGCTATTGTCAATTCTCTTGCCATGATAATTCGCCCCCGAGAGATGCCTCAATCTCTTCCTTGTATTGGTAAAGCTGATCAAAAATTCTCTTGTTATTATCTACCCCGCCCCGATCGATATAAATCTCAACACGACCCCTACGTTGGCCCACCGTGTAGTAATAAGACAATGCTGATACTTCTTGATTTTGCCCCCATATAAGTTTTGGTTGAAGGCGACATATTGGCTGTAAATCTGGACTTTCGGAAGGTCCAGGCTAAGCAAGCCTTCCCAGAATCGCGGCATCGTTTGATCGGCGGATTTTATCTTCCTTTCAATACGTTCTTTCTGTTCCTTCTTTCGAACTTTAATCTGATAGTCGGCCGCTTCGGGCAATGGGATTATTTGGTGAACGTCAAGAAGAACGCGGCCATTCGTATCGTCATGCGGAATTAGGCGATAGCAGGATATATTCAGGCCTTGATCGTTCAGCCATATGACCGCAGTCGTAAGTTCCTTTGAAAAATTTGACGAGGCAAGGATTATTCTAACAACTTGTCCAAACGGCCCGTCAGTTGAATCTTCCCACCCCAAGAATTCCAGTATCGATAAACGGGCGTCAGTTTCATAGTTCCCTTCGCGTCTGAGATATCTTTCATAGACGGCAACTACTTCCTCAAACTCCATGGCCGACACCATCGCGGCATATCGAAGGGCTTGTAACTCCATGTGGCCGCCATCCTCAGTACGCTTGAGTTCGACAACAACAAGATTTGCGTCTCGATCTATTGCGAGTAGATCAATTCTCCGACGGGATTCGTCCCAGTCGCCAAAATTCTTCGCTGACAACTAAGAGGTCGGGCGATATCACCTCAATCTTTTTCTTGAGCAGGCGCTGGAGGTCATAACGCTCCGAATGCCCGGTCTGATCAAAAGTCGTGGGCTCAATTTTGTTGAGAGTCTCAGCAGTTATTTCGTAGAGTGGCATATAGAAAGTTCTGGGATGGAACAAATATTATCACGCCTCTAGTTCCTCGCTCAAACACGACGCAATAAGCATCGCACCCAACCCAAACTCTTTCAATGTAGTCCGTTTTGGACTATTCGAAATCCGAGTATACGCTTCGTGTGAAGAAAAATGATCAATGGAAAACTCTTTCTATCCGCAGCCTTAAGCGCAAACGGAATTTTACCTATAGAGGTGCATCTTATGTCCAAACATCGAATTGAATTCAAGGGGCTGGCGTATAACTTACGACTGATTGAGTTCGGCGAGGGTTGGGGCAGTTATTTTGTGGCGTCAACCCAACTCTTAAGGTTGCTCCTCAATGATGACTGCAGTTACACTTGCCGAGGCTCGGTATGTAGACGAAGAAATTTTCTACTTCATTCCGACGCACTATTTCAGACTTAATGACACCGAATTGCGGGACAAGATACTCGACGAACTTTGATGATCACATTCCAGTTCGTCCTGCTCGCAGGGCAACGCCGCAAGTCACAGGGCTGCTTGGGTGGCTGACACTCTTAAGCGACTGAGCCGAGTGGTCAACTCTGCTTTCACCTCTTGGATTGCTTCTTTTCGAAGTGGAATTCCACAAACTAAAATGGTATTCGAGGTGGAACTAATGCCGCTCAGAAAAGTTATGGATTTTGATTCGAACTTGTCGCAAGGATAACAGAGACATCCGAATTTCGAGTCGCTTTTACTAAACGAGGAATACGCCATTATTTGGTGTATGTCGTGTCGGTGTTCGTCCTTCAAAAACTCACTATCGCTGAATTTGTTGTAGAGATTAGATTTATACTTGGCGTCCACGAATAACAAAAAGTCTTCATTCTGATAGACCGCGTCTGGCTCAACGTGCTTTAGTTCCCAAGAATAATGCCCAGAAGTTCGCGAATGGAATTTGTAATTCGGGTACAAACGCCCGCCCGATTCCTTGGCTACTTCCTTGAAAACATATTGGACGAATTTTTCAAACACATCGTTGAAGTCAACCCGCCAAGCTGTACTGTCCACAAAATCGTAGTTGAGAATTCTGTTAGCTCTTTCCTTGCAAAGTCGTATAGTTGGGCTATCAGCCGACCTAATCAGAATGTTGCTTGTTGAGATGGGCTTGTGCAGATAAAGCTTGCTTTCGATAAACGAAAGCCTCGATCGAAGTGTGTTCTTGATTCGCTGCGGAGTATTGCTGGACATAAGTTCGTTTTGACAGATGTCGAAGACGAATCTAATTTCGGAATACTCCCGGTGAAACTCACTCAGGATGTTCTTTCGGACAGGAAACTTGATTCGGTTTTCGACCCTGAATTCGTGTGCCGCATATTTATTCCAATTCACTTGCCCCCAAGGGTTATTGAGCACAAGTTCCAAATTGTCGAATTTTCGCCACGGCCGCGTCAGAAGCTGTTCCAGCGAGGCAATGAATTTCACTGCTTCAAGATAAAGAGGTGGACGAAAGTTTCGTCCTGATGCTAGAGGAAGGCTGTCGATTACTTCGGGACTTATCTCGGAACCCAACAAGTCGAGTATTTCAATATAGTCTTCAAATCTGTCACGACCTGTGAATCTCGGACTGACGACAAAATCACCAATTTGTTTACCTGTGTCGGGTGCCCGCAATGGCACGGCCCCAATGTAACTTGTTGAACGGAAGGCAAGCGATATATTTGAGTCACTGCCGGAGAGCGTCGACTGAACGCCAAGAAAGCTAAGTAGGTCTGAATTATATGTGATGAATTTCTGAAGTACCTGTACGAGGTTTCGCTTATCTGCTGATTTAAACCATCTTTTTATTAGTTCGGAACCCCTCAACAAAGACGAGCGCTCGGTGAGACATGGAATCTCATAGAATACGTCGATTCGTCCACCAGCAAATAAATCTTTTCGATCGAACTTCATTCAAACAGTGACTTGTTAATTCGCTTGAGGAAATAGGAATTAAATGCTTCTTTAGCAGAACGCACAAGTCCCTCTTGCAGATATTCTCGGATCAAAGGAAACAACTCATAACGAATCCGATTCCTCATTTCTTCGTCGTTTGCCGCTATGAAGTACCCTTGGCCCGGCTGAAGCGATAGCTCCGCACTTGAAGCATACCAATTAAATATCTTATCAATGGCATCAAAGTCATCCTGGTGAAATGACTCCTCGTTGATTGAAGTCGGGTGAAGTGTATACCACGCGAATCTCCGACGAAGTGCAAAGTCAACAACCGCCAAACTCCTGTCCGCAGTGTTCATTGTCGCTAGCACCAGGAAGTTATCGGGTAAGGCCTTAAGCGATAGGCCTGGCGAAATCTCAATCTGAATGTCCGAGGCGTCCAACTTATGTTCGAATAGATAGAAGACTGGGCCCAAAACATTCGACAGATTTGCACGGTTAATTTCGTCGATAATAAGTACTGTTTTTTCTTGCGGATTATCAATCGCATGCTGAATTGCATTCGTAAGAATACCCCGTTGTTCTGAGTAGTTTAATCCCCCACCATCAATATTCGGTCGAATGCCATAAATGAAATCTGAATAACTTGTCTCAGCATGGAACTGCGTAAAAAACACGTTTCCACCGATTTCGCCAGCAATAATCTTTGCCGTTCTCGTTTTTCCTGTTCCGGGAGCTCCTTGAACCACGACAAATCTCCTTTCATCCAAGAGGGTGCGAACCTCTTTAACAGGATCAGTCACTTCCGATTTGACCCGGCTTTTCAATGCCTCATCTACAGCCTTCCGATGCCGTTCATTGGTAGGCCAAGACCTCATATCTGCATATGCTGCGAGAATCGACGAAATAACAGCCTTTCCCTCATCGTTTTCAGGATCATCGATGACCTGACACATGGAAAAAAATTTAGAGTAATATTTGACTGTGTTTGCAAGATGTATAAGATCGTCACGCTTGCTGAATGATTCTGGTAAAGAGGTTTCAATGTCCGAAAAGTCGGATTTACAGAAACCGTTCTCGTTGATTAATTTCGAAAAGAGCCTTCGAAGACCAGGAAATGTGGCCAGCTCATAGTCGTTTTTGAATCCGCTCGAACCGACCCCAACTTCAACGATCCATTTATTGTGGTCAGCTCCCGGAAAAATCACAAAGGAGAAATCATGGTAGGTTCCGCTTGGTTCCTCGTCCGGTTGTATGAAGCCAAAATATGCCCGGTTTTGATCAGAAGGGCCATCCTTCGCATTGTTTCGAAAAACGTAAGATTTTAGAGGGCCATCGGTTTTTGCACCAAAGTCCGTTGCCCTCTGTTTAATGAAATCTATAACTTCATTTATTGGCATAAAGATTTTTGACTAGTTGGCTCGATTGTCGGCTTTTAGCTCATATTTCTCAGTCCAACGAAGGGTGTCATTGGGAAAATTCAACAGTTCTGAAACCGACATTTCAAAGGCCTTTGCAAACACGCCTATATTCGACAAGCGAGATATTTCGTTCGCCGCGTTCGATCATGCCGATGTAGGTGCGATGAAAGCCGGTTTGGAATGAGAGTTCTTCTTGCGAGAGCTTTCTTTCGGTGCGAAGTTGTCTGATCCTTTTACCAAATTCCTCGATCAGAATCTGATCTGCATGTAAGAAAGAAGCTATACGCATTGTATGCAGCGATCAACATACAATGCGTATCATTTGGTTTGAAGGCAGATAGTGAGAGTCGGTTCCGTAAAGAATTTGCTTTTACGCACGATCTGTCGGTTTTGCTTACCAAAAGCTGCGATCTGGTCGTTGCATGGATAAAAACTATTGCCATACTAGCAACATTTTGCTATCCTGTTCCAGCGGGTCCGGTTGGGCCGGGATCGTTGTAGGTCTTTGAAAATTAGATAGATACGGAGTTTGTCCCAAAAAATTACGCGAGTGGGACACTGGGACATGGGACAAAACTGTGACGGGTTAAAGTTTTTGCCACGAATTACACGAATGGCACGAATTAGACGAAGAATTTCTACCACCCCGTCCGCCGAAACGCGTCCACCCCTCCTGATCAAGGCGGGGAGCTTAAGGGGGATTTACGATTTTTGTTGTTTTATCGGCGGGGTTGTGATAGAAATTTAAGTTACTTTCGCTTCTCGAAACGCAATCTTAATTCTAACAGGGACAAACACTTACTCTTTTTATGGAGATACAATCCGCCAACGTCGCCTCGACGGACAATAAAACTGCGGTCGTTTTTGCAGGGGATTATTTGAACAAGCTGACCGGTGAAAAGGTCGAACGCGAGTGCAAACAGCGGTTGGACGAAGGCTGTACCGAGTTGGTCGTGAATTTTTCGCGGACCGAGATAGTTAACAGCATCGGCGTTTCGATCCTGCTCGGCGTCATAGATTCAGCCGCAAATGCCGGTGCCCGCGTCGTTTTTTCCGACGTAAACGAAGATACCGTCGAGCTTTTTGATATGCTGGGTGTAAGTAAACATGCGGCGGTCGTGAATCGTGAATCGTGAATTCGTGAATCGTAAATCGAAAGAAGATGCGGGCACATCGGAATTTGGATGTTTGGATCAAGGCGGTTGATTTTGTTGTAGCGATTTACGAGGTGACGAGGGCTTTTCCGGCCGAAGAAAAATTTGGCCTTACTTCACAGATTCGACGGGCGGCGGTTTCGATCCCGTCAAATATTGCGGAGGGTGCAGGACGGAAATCGGATAGGGAGTTTTTACAGTTCCTGTCTCATTCCCAAGGATCGGCCAGCGAGGTCGATACGCAGCTTTTTATAGCCTTTCGGCTAGAATTTATTAACGAGACTGATTACCAGTCGCTTGAAAAATCGCTAGATGACATCGGAAGAATGATCACCGGCCTCTCAAATCATCTAAAACGAAAGATCGGATAATAACCGCCGATTCACGATTAACGATTAACGATTAACGAATAAACGATTAACGATTTGAAGATACAGGATTTTCGACAAGCAAATCTCAGGGAGTTGTCTGAGAACAAGAACAAGATCGTCCATACCTTTGGTGCGCTCGCGGAGCTGGGTTATGAGGTCGCAAATAAGGGCAATTTCCTCGAGACGATCCGGACTTCGTTACACCTTGTGCTAGGTTCGCTGGGCATTATGCGCGGCGGGGTGGCGCGGTATTCGCGGTTTGAGCACGAGCTGAATATGCTCGCCGTTCGCGGCCTGGGGGATGAGTTTCCGCTTAGTTTATCGCTCTGCTACGAAGACGAACGCCAGTTTTTGACAAACGGGCTGCATCCGATAGACATTTCAAAGGCAATGGTGCTGCCGTTTTTTCAGGTGTACGACCGGACGTTTGAAAATACACGGCTGCAACTGATGTTGCCGCTTGTGATCCGCGATGAGACGGTCGGCGTTGTTTTTCTGGGTGAAAAGGCGACCGGTGAAGCGTACACAAGCTACGACAAAGAGATAATCTGCGCTATGGGCCGCCATATCGGCGGGGCGATCGCTCAGCGGAATATGCTTGCGGAACTCGAACGTCAGTCTAATGAGAACCGGAAGCTTTACGAAGATCTGCGGATGACCTATAGCGATACGGTAAAGGCATTCGCCGCGGCTATCGACTGCAAGGACAAATACACCGAAGGGCATTCGGTGCGGGTAGGGAAGTATTCTGAGATCATCGGCAGGGAACTTGGCTGGGGCGAGGACGAGATCGAAGGTGCAGCCGTCGCCGGATATCTCCACGATGTAGGCAAACTGACGGTCGAGCGAAAGATCATCAATGCCCCGTATCGCATTAACGCAAAAGAGTCTGCCGAGCTGAACAAGCACCCGGCCGTTGGTTTTGAGATCCTTTCGCCGATCCATCATCCTTACACCGACGTGCCGCTGGCAGCGAAATATCATCATGAACGGCTCGACGGCCACGGTTATCCCGATGGGCTTTATGACCGTCAAATTCCTTACATTGCGAAGATCGTCAATCTGGCGGATTCGTTTGATGCGATGACGACCGACCGACCGTACCGCCGCCGCCGGCCCGCCAACGAGGTTTTTGAGGACCTTCAGCGAAATTCGGGCAAGCAGTTTGCACCCGAGATCGTTTCAGCATTTTTTCGCGGGATGTTAAAAGAACTGAACGGCGAGACAAAGGACAAGCAATTCCGCAAGCTTCTCGGCCGCGAATATATGGAGGCGGAAGGGCTGGCTATTTCCCTCAAAACAGCCCTGAACGGAATGTCGCCGACCTCAAACCTGACGATGATAAGTAGCTTGGACTAGCCGATCAGTTCGTATGATCGTTTTCAAGCAACTGCACGAATTTCTTTGCGGCCAAGGACAGCGACCTGTCGCTCCGATAGATCACCCCAACCGGCCTGACCCATTCCTTTTCAGCTAATTTGATTACGGCGAGTTGCCCCGTCCTTTCTTCGTCTGTGACAGAAGGCAGCGGCAGTATCGCCATCCCAAAGCCGACCTGCACCGCACGTTTGATAGTTTCGATATTATCGAACTCCGCCACTTTCTTTACTTCGACGCCGTAGGTCTTCAATATGCGGTCGGTCGCTTTACGGGTCGGGGTATCGCGTTCAAATAGCACGAAATCGAGGCCGTCAAGTTCCTTTGTCTTGATCTGCGATTTCTTTGCAAATTTATGTTCGGGTTGGCATACGAGGACCAGCCGGTTTGCGGGCGTTTGGCTGACGGTCAGGCCGCGTCGCGACTCGGGAAAGGCGAGCACGCCCAGTTCGACCGTGCCGTTGAGCACATCACGGACCACTTTCGTCGTCCGCGAATATTCGAGATCGATCTTGGCGGACGGAAATTTCGTCATGAATTCGCCAACCTTCGCCGGCAGTTCGTGCAACCCGACGCTGTACGTGCACGACACCTTCACCACCCCGCCGATCTTGCCGACAAGCCCACGGAGACTTTCGTTAAGCTGGTCGTAGGCCGCAAGAACATTTTTGCACTCGCGATAGAAAACCTCGCCCGCCGACGTAAGCTTCACTTCACGCCGCCCGCGTACCCGTTCAAGCAAACGGCGTTTGAACTTTTCTTCCAGAGTGCGGATCTGCTGGCTGACCGCCGACTGTGTGACGAAATTTCTTTCGGCAGCCAACGAAAAGCTTCGAAGGTCGACCAGATCGCGGAATACTTTCAGGGTTTCGATATGCATAGTCTTTGATCTATTGTAAGTAAATCTAACTAATCCGCACAAACGAATTCATTTTATCTTATAAATCGAAACCAGTAGAATAATAATTCAGGGTCGGCAAATTGTAGAATTCACCTTTTGGTTTTAGAATTTGTTTGAATCCAAAACGGTTGTCCTGGCAAAACGAATGGCTATAAAATTTAGCGGCACATTTCTTCTGCGAAAGCTGCATCAATTGACGGGGATCGTGCCGCTCGGCCTGTTTTTTTTCGTGCATATGTTCACGAATTCGAAGGCGATGAACGGCGAGGCGTCGTTTGAGAAAGCTGTTCAGGATATTCACGACATTCCATTCCTGCTTTTTCTTGAGATCTTTGGTATTTTTTTGCCGCTGATATTTCATTCGGTTTACGGAATTGTCATTTCGACCGAAGCCCGGCCAAATACACTCTCGTACAACTATGGCCGCAACTGGTTCTACTTTTTTCAACGGGCGACCGGTATTTTCCTGTTCTTCTTTATCTTTTTTCACATCCTGAACTTCCGGTTCGGCCTTATTCCGGGACTGAACATGACACCGATCGCGGGCAATGCAGGTTTGTCTTATAACATTGTCGCGACGGAGTTCAGCATTCCGTGGGTCATGGTGCTTTATATTGTCGGCGTCGCCGCGACCGCCTGGCATTTGGCCTATGGGTTCTGGCTTTTCGCGGTCGATTGGGGAATTATCATCGGCGAGAATGCTCAAAAGTATGCCGCTTTATGGATGTGTAGCTCTCTCGCTCGGATTATTTGCCGTTGGGACGAATGCGGCATTTTCTTTCGTGCGGCCTTGCGGACTGCTTCCGTCGGCACTGTGTGAAAAACCGTCGGCGATCAAGAAAGTCGAAGGTCCTACGAAATTTTGAATGTTCTTAGTTCGAGCTTATGGCATCAACCCTATCAAAATTTGCGATTGTCGGCGGTGGCCTTGCCGGGCTTGCGGCGGCGATGAAGATCGCGGAAGCCGGACACGAGGTCGATCTGATATCGGTCGTACCGGTTAAGCGGTCGCATTCCGTCTGCGCCCAGGGCGGTATTAATGGCGCGGTGAATACCAAAGGCGAGGGCGATTCACCTGCCAAGCATTTGGACGACACAGTTTATGGCGGGGACTTTCTGGCTAACCAGCCTCCGGTCAAACGAATGACCGACATGGCTCCGGAGATCATTTATTTGTTCGACCGGATGGGCGTTCCGTTCTCCCGAACTAAAGAAGGGTTGATGGATTTTAGACGGTTTGGCGGGACGCTCCATCATAGGACGGCCTTTGCGGGGGCCTCGACCGGCCAACAGTTGCTTTATGCTCTCGACGAACAGGTCCGTAAATTTGAAGTTCTCGGCAAGGTAAATAAGTTCGAAGGATGGGAGATGCTGTCGCTGATCCTCGACGATCATCAGGTTTGCCGCGGCCTGGTCGCGATGAACCTGCAAACGCTCGAACTGAAGGCATTTGCGGCCGACGCGGTGATAATGGCCACGGGTGGGCCGGGTTTGATCTTCGGCAAATCGACTAATTCGATGACCTGCACGGGCAGTGCGGTTTCCGCTTGCTACCAGCAGGGCGCGCGATATGCGAATGGCGAATTTATTCAGGTGCATCCAACGTCCATTCCGGGCGAAGACAAGCTGCGGCTTATGAGCGAATCCGCCCGCGGCGAAGGCGGCCGCGTTTGGGTGCCAAAGATCGAAGGTGAAACGCGAGATCCTAAGAATATTCCTGAATCGGAACGATGGTATTTTCTTGAAGAAAAATATCCGGCTTACGGCAATCTCGTTCCGCGCGACATCGCGACGCGTGAAATATTTCAGATCTGTCTCGAAGGCCACGGAGTCGGCGGCGAGAACCAGGTCTATCTCGACCTGACACATATTCCGGCTGAAACGCTTACTCGAAAACTTGGAGCGATCCTTGAGATCTACGAAATGTTCGTAGGCGACGACCCGCGGCATGTTCCGATGCGGATCTTTCCTGGCGTGCATTATTCGATGGGCGGGCTTTGGGTCGACTTTGAACAGCGAACAAATATTCCCGGGACTGTTTGCGGCAGGCGAGTGTGATTATTCGATCCACGGGGCAAACCGGCTCGGTGCCAACTCGCTCGTATCCTGCGTTTACGGCGGATTCGTGGCCGCGCCGTCGGCGATCGACTATGCGAAAAATGTCGAACGGGGAAGCACCGAAACGAACGGCATTCACGATGCCGAATTGAAAAAACAGCAAGAGATAAATGCCGGCATTGTCGCCAACGAAGGCGGCGAAAATCAATACAAATTGCACGAAGAAATGGGAAAGGTGATGACGGACAACGTCACCGTCGTACGCTACAACGACCGGCTCAAAGCAACCGACGAAAAGCTTCTAGAACTTCAGGACCGGTTCAAGAACATTTCGATAAACGATTCAAATCTCTGGGCGACTCAGGCCGTTCCGCACGCAAGGCAATTGTGGAACATGCTGCAGCTTGCACGCGTGATAACCTTGGGTGCGCTTGAACCGCAACGAATCGCGCGGAGCCCATTACAAACCGGATTTCCCGGACCGCGACGACGAACACTTTATGAAAACCACGATCGCCGAATATTCGGACGAGGCTCCGGTTTTGAGCTACGAGCCCGTCGATGTTTCTCTCGTGGAACCTCGTAAACGTGACTATTCAAAGGGAAAGGCAAAGGGGAATTAGTTGATTTCGACATGAGCGAAAACGGACATCTGCAAAAAAAGCGGCTTGAGAACCCACCTGCTAAGTTCAAGCTAAAGATCCAGAGGCGGGATAAAGAAGGCTCTCCCGCGCGTTGGGAAACCTTTGAGTTGCCGTATCGACGCAATCTGAACGTAATCTCCGCGTTGATGGATGTGCGGAAAGATCCTGTGACCGTCGAAGGCAAGCAGACGACGCCGCCGGTTTGGGACATGTCGTGTCTCGAGCAGGTCTGCGGGATTTGTACGATGGTGATTGACGGGCGGGTGCGGCAATCGTGCTCGGCTTTGATCGACGACCTTTTGCTTGCATCCGGCAGCGACACGGTGACGCTCGAGCCGATGTCGAAGTTTCCGAACGTTCGCGATCTGAAAGTTGACCGTTCAAAGATGTTCGATCACCTCAAACAGGTAAACGCGTGGATCGAATTGGACGGCAGCTACGATCTCGGCCCTGGACCGCAGATCTCAAATGAAACAGCGCAAGAACGGTATGCGTATTCGCGCTGTATGACGTGCGGCTGCTGTCTCGAAGCATGTCCGCAATACGGCGACGACAATTATATCGGCCCGCAAGCGATCGCACAGGCTCGTCTTTTCAATATGCATCCGACGGGGAAAATGGATATCGACAACCGTTTGAACGGATTGCTTGGTGACGATGGCATCACGAATTGCGGCAACGCGCAGAACTGCGTTCAGGTCTGCCCGATGTCAATACCCCTAACCAAAGCGATCTATGAGACGAATCGAGACGTTACCGTAAATGCATTGTTTGGCTGGCTTAAGAAATGATGGCTGCTATTGCAGTGTGGCGTGAATGGGAACGTCATCGAATGGAAACTGAAGCGATCCACTATCGTCTTTGCCGCTAAGGTAATCCCGCAGTTCACCGAACAACATCGGCTTCGCGAGCAGATACCCTTGTCCGCCGTCGCAACCCAGGGTTTTTAACGCTTCCATTTGCGCTTCCGTTTCTATACCTTCCGCTACGGTTTTTAGTCCCAGATTTCGGGCCAGTGCAAGCACGGTCTGAACGATCTCGGTATTTTCGCCTTTCGTTGTAATTGGGCTGACAAACGACCTGTCGATCTTTAGGGTCGATATCGGAAGTCTTATCAGGTAGCTTAGATTTGAATAGCCCGTCCCGAAATCGTCGATGTCGATCTCAATACCCAGATCGCGGATCTGGTTCAGCATTTCGATCGCTTTTTCCTGATATTCGAAGAAGATAGACTCGGTAATTTCAAGCTTGAGTCTCTTGGCGGAAAACTCTGTTTCGCTGAGTATTGTCTTAAATCTTTTTACAAGGTCGGGTTGCGCAAACTGCTTGCATGACAGGTTAACGCTAAGGGTCAAGGCTTTTTCCGACGCCAACCCATTAAAGATCGGGCCTATTTCACGGCACGCACGCCGAAGTATATATTCCCCAAGCGGATCAATGAACCCGATCTCCTCCGCGAGCGAGATAAATCGAGACGGCGGAATTTTTCCTATTAACGGATGAACCCATCGGGTCAATGCCTCGATCCCCTGCATTTGGCCGGTGGTCAGCGAGAATATCGGTTGATACACCAAAAAGATCTCGTTATTCTCGATCGCCCTTCGCAGATCTGTTTCAAGCTGCAGGGTTTCTTTTGCCGCAAGGTGCATCTTTTCGTCAAAGACTTCGTGCCTTGCTTTACCCGCCCGTTTTGCCTGATACATCGCCGTGTCGGCATCGCGCATCATGTCCTCCGACGACAGATGCTGCTCCGAGGCATGCAGGATGCCGATGCTCGCCGAGCTGTAAACTTCGTGTCCTTGTAAATTAAACGGCAAGCTGAATTTTTGCTGGATCCGCTCCGCAATGCGGATAACTTCGCTGACCTCGTATCGGCCCTCAACAAGGATCGTAAACTCGTCGCCGCCAAGCCGGGCCACAATGTCCGAAGGCCGCATGCAATCACGCAAGCGCTCCGCGATTTCGATCAAAAGCTGGTCTCCGATCAGGTGGCCAAGACTGTCATTGACGTATTTGAACCGATCGAGGTCGATAAACAGGACGCTAACGCGGTACGCCGGATTCTCTTTCGACTTCACAAGCGCGTTTGCCATCCGGTGCATGAACAATGCCCGGTTCGGCAAACCTGTCAGAACATCGTGTGTCGCTTCGTGCTGAAGCCTTTCTTCGGCGATCTTTTTGCCGGTAATGTCCTGGATCTGAAAGATCAAGTTTGGGACATTTGACTTTGAATCGTGAGCCGCCGAAACGCTCCACGATACCCAAACCGTCGGGCCTTCCTTGTGAAGATATCGCTGCTCCATCTGGCAATTCGGCGTTTTTCCGGATATCAACTCATGTATTTTGACCAGCGTATCTCCAAGGTCTTCCGGAAATATGATCGACTGAAAGTCCATCGCCAAAAATTCGTCTTCGGAGTATCCCAGGATCTTGCACAATGCGTGATTGACCTTTAGCCAGATTGCCGCCCGATGACACCAGTGCAATTCCGATCGGTGCGTGATTGAACGCGCTTCGGAAACGCTCTTCCGATTCGCCAAGGGCAACTGACTGATCTTCGAGTATCTTTGCGTACTGTTCGGCCTGTTCCGCCTGCTGCATCGAGATTTCGATGTTCTTCAGGTACATCCGATAAGTCAGAAAAACAAAGAAAATGACCGGGAATGAGGCGATAATTACCCCAAATCCGATCGAATCGGTCAGAAGGTGAAGAATTCCGGCACTCGCCGCACCGATGAAGTAGGTGATAAAGCTCCAGGCATATTTATTTTTCCATGTGTCCCAGAGCGGGATCGCGTTTTTCATCGAATCGTGTATCGATGCAAGCGATGTGTTTGCGAAAAACTGCGCGATGGCAATCGTTGAAAGTGCAATAACAAGAGTTTGCAGATAGTCGGAATCGCCGTGAAGGTGTTCGACGGAGTAAAGGCCGGAAACTCGTCAGTATCAGGTAAACACAAGTGGTCGAGATCGCGACCGCCGCGGTATTGAAGAAGACCGTCAGCTTTTTGTTGCAGAATCGCCACGACGAGAAGAAATGCCTCGACCGCTGACAAAACAATTGCGACCTCGCCGCCATACATCAAGAGGGCAAGGAAAATGAACGTGTCCGATACGCCTATATGCGATTTGAATTTTGGGATCTGAACCGATATCCGGGACCCGAGGCCGATCGTAAAGCAAAAAAGGACCAGAAAGTTCAGGTCTATCAGATGGTACGGCAGCCAGAGAAGGGCCCCGGCGAGACACAATAGTCCGCAACCAATCACGGCCGCCATATAGCGTTCTGTGAGTTTCTGATAGAACATAGAAGGTCTAACTTGCGGCGGGAGAGTTGCAGGGACAAACGCGATTATCGCTGTTTGAAAGGATAGGGTTGCCGGGTTTCCGTAACGGAAAAAGGGCCGAGCCCAAATTAGCCCAACCCTATTATGACCGTGTACAACGAGTTTGTCTAGTGTTTTCTTAAGTTAAACAAACAATGTAGTGCACTGATCTGAGTGCTTGTAGCCGGCCTTTGCAAAGCTCTTGTGAGCGTATTCGAAATCTACGTTGCTGAGCATGCAGATGTTCTCTACGCGTTCGACGAGCTGAAGGCTGAGGGCTGCAAGGCATCTCGAACCGATACCCTGTCCGCGGTAATCGTGGCCGGTGTAGATGCCTTCGAGGTAGATGACATTGTCGGTTTCGGCAATGATATCTGCTTTGAAGACAAGCTTGTCGCCATCGAATACTACGAAGATACGGCCTTGTTCGATGCGACGCATAACCCGTTTGAGGAAGCCTTCGCGGTCCTTCGCCATCGGGTTAACGCCGCATTCGATCTCGGCAACTTCGGCCTGTGCTTCGGCAACCTGGAGCAGTTCTTCCGGTTTTGCCAACCTGACGTTCCATTCACATTTCTGTGACCTGGAACGGGAAGTTGAGCTCGAACAGAAGTTCCGTGCAGGTGAGCCTCGGCTGGGTCAGTCCGTTGGAGTAGCGGTTCCAGAAGGTCTGGGCCGCGTCTCCGCTGGACATGATCAGATGGATCGGGGTCTCGGACGAACGTGCGGTGAAGGCAAGTGCCGTCAACGCAGCTTCGGTCCGGGCCTCGACGAGGGTTGAGTGTCCGATCAGGGCGACGCCTTCGAGCGAGCCGTCCGTTCCGCGGTAACCGAAGAACTTGCCGCGGTTGAGCGTGCTTTCAATGCCGTTGTCGGCGATAAAGCTGGCCATGACCACGGTGTGAACCGGACGAACGCTCAAGAAGACAAGCGCTTCGCTGGTGTTTTCGGTTTTCAATTCGATGACGCGGGTCATATCCGGCGACATCATCAACGGCGCGATATCGTTTCGCGGCCGTTTGTTTATTTTTGCAGTAGTGGGATGTAGCATTTTGGTTATTCTCCTTATTACATTTATTTGATACTTTCTACTGCATACAGGCCGTGTTGTCCCCCAGCAATACATCACTTGCGGCAAATATAGAATCGCCGATCAAAACACCGTCACCGATGAGCACTCCGTCGCCGATCAGAACGCCGTCGCCGATCAAAACGCCATCGCCTACGAGCACGCCGTCACCTACGAGCACACCGTCACCGACCAGTACGCCGTCACCAATGAGCACACCGTCGCCGACGAGGACGCCATCGGCCGTAGTACCGTAGGTTGCAAATAGACTGCCGCCGCCCATTGCTGTGCCATTGCTGGTGAGGATCTTATTGTGTATGGTCACACCGGAGGCAAACTTAGAGTTCAGGCTCTGTGCGTTGGTCGACGCTGTAGGTCACTCCCCACTCGTTCCACCACCAGTTGTCGTAAACATCGTGATATTTTGTTACCAGTGCCGAGCCACGCAGATGTGAATGGTTTGCAAACGCTCCCTGTGACCAAGTAAATGTCGTGCCGCCAACCGTGCTCGAAGCTGTCGGAATAGATTGCCCTGACTGGAAGAGAGAAGCTCCCTGTGTCACGCTATTGAAATCCGTGTCGAACTTGAATGTTCGGCCGAGTTTGACGGCGCCTTCAACATTCATTTGTCCGGCACCTTGCTCATACATGTTTACCGCGTTTAACGGTTGAGCCGTGTACTGGAGCATCACCTTGACCATTGTCGGCGTGAGTTTGGGATTCATCTGGAAGAGCAGTGCCGCAGCACCGGAGGCCATCGGCGTCGCCATCGACGTACCACTCTGATACATCATGTCGTTGTTCGTTCCGTCTGCGTTCAGCGTTGAGTTTGACAACGACGGCATTAGCGACAAAAGCAGGTTGCCCGGAGCCGAAGCCGCCGCGATCTTGTTGCCCGGAGCAACGATGTCCGGCTTGATCACGTGATCGTAGTGCTTATATCCCGATGCGTCCGTATAGTAGCTGCGCGTCGGACCATGCGAGCTGTAGGTTGCCATCGTATCGTCCGTGCGTGCGTCGGTGCCGAGAGCATTTGTCGCTCCGACCGTAAGCACTGACGGATCGTTGCCCGGGCTGTGTACCTGACCGTAGAGTTTCTGACCCAAAAAGCTTTTGCCGCTGTTGCCGGCTGCTGCGACCACGAGAATCCCATAGGCATTCAGGTCTTGCACGGCGTAGCACAACGGGTCGTTCCACATCGAATCGATCGCTGGTGTTCCCAGACTGATGTTGACCACGCGGATGTTATATGTCGTTCGGTTTGTCTTGACCCAGTCGATCGCTTCCAAAAGGTCAGAGGTTCTGCCGATGCCATAGCCATTTAAAACTTTGAGATTGATAAGATTCGCCTTAGGGGCAATGCCCTTGTAAGCGCTTGAGCTTCTTGTCGAGCTGCCAGCGGCTATCGATGCCACGTGGGTTCCGTGACCGTAAGTGTCTGCGGTCGATGTTTCGCCGTCAATAAAGGTTTTGTTATAGACCACGCGTGAATTCGTCGTGCCTTCGGTAAATGATTTGAGCGTGCCGTCGATACCGGAATCGATCACGGCGATGCCGACGCCCGAACCGTCGAGCGTGTAGGACGAGCTGCGGCCATAACCCGAAGGCTGCGAACGCATCAGGCTGGTTCCGGTTGTTGTCTCGAGATGACCCTGCATCTTGATCTCGCGATCAGGGGAAACATAATTGACCGTTCCGCTCTGAGAGAGCGTATTCAGAGTTGAAAGTGGAAGATTAACAACGAGCGTGTCGCTGCTGCCGATACGATCGGAAACTTCTGCCTGGCCGCTGGTCATCAATGAACGAAGTACCGCATTATCGGCGTCCTTGGCCTGCAGGATTACGTCAACGCGTTTCTTGCCGCTTGGATCCTGAGCCATCATTTCGCGAAGGTCCGGCGAGACATTGTCGCCGCGAAAATGTCGTTGTTCGCCCTTTGATTTGATTTCCGTGTTTGCAGGCGTGTCGCTCCGATCGGTCATAACGATGCCGGCGAAGAACGCGGCAAAATCAGTATTCTCGATCCTGGCCGAGTAAGCGGCCTTTGAGCTGCCGCCGATGACTCGGATCTTGCCCTTCGCGATGTTCTCGATCAGTTTTGCTCCTGCATTGCCTGCTTCGAGCACATTCGTCAGTTCATCGACGAAAAGAATGGTCTTGCCGCCCGATGCGATCACTTCGTTCATCACCGCTTCGATCCGGGCCGAGACCTCGGCGACCGACGAAGCACTTGAGAAAACGTTGCCGGTTTCGAGCTTTAAGATAGAGACGCCGGACAATTTGTCGCTAACACTGCCGTTCGCGATACGCATCGCAAGCTGCTCGACAACAAGATCCTGGTTCTCGCCCTTTTCATCCACGATGACCGGCTGACGCTGGCCACCACCGGCTAACACCTTTATGAGAGCGAGCGTGTCCGCTTCAAGGTTTAGGTTTTCACGCAATCTTCCGTCACGGCCAAGCTGCGTCAAATCGGTGGTAAATCTCGCGGTAGCAGATGAGTTGGACGGGGATTCGGTCTTGCCGGAGGCGAAAGCACCCACGGCCACGATATTCGTCAAGATAAACGAATAAAGTAGGTGAGCGAGATCGCCCTGCTTAATATCGAATGGTTGGTTAACAGTTTCATTGTTCTGGCTCCTTCTAAACAGTAAAAAGAACGGCCTTTGCCACCATTCCTTTTATCAACGAGCGTGCCAAAGGGCTAAGTATTGTGATTAATGCAGTTAACGGTTATTAACATGGCGGGTCCAAACTACTTTGAGTCATGTTGAATGACCGAATCGGTCAGATTGAATGAAGCCCCAGAAGGTGCGTGAAAATGACCGAAGATTTCAAGATAAAGATCGGGGAGAAACCCGGCTCGTGTTGTGCAAATCGAATCGTGCAGGCCAAAGTCCTTTTGCAAGAGCATGCTGGTTGCGGTTATAATTTTCCCACTCACAAACTTTAGAACTCTATAACGAGGAGAAAATAAGATGGCGGGAAAATTTGAATTGAAAATTTCGAAAAACGGAAAGTACTTTTTCAACTTATTGGCCGGGAACGGGCAGATCATTCTTTCGAGCGAAATGTACGAATCTAAAACAGCCGCGGAAAACGGCATCGCGTCGGTCCAGAAAAATTCTGGCGACGATGGGCGTTACGAACGATTGACATCAGCAACAGGCGATCCGTATTTTACGCTTAAGGCTGCGAACGGACAGGAGATCGGCAGAAGCGAGATGTATAAGTCGGCCGCGTCGATGGAAAATGGCATCGCATCGGTCAAAGCCAACGCCACCGGCGCTCCGATCGTCGAAGCTCAAGCGGGGTGATCAAGGGGGATCAAGGGTAGTTGGAGAAAATAGCCCTTGCGCGACGCTTGGGCTATTTTCCAATACAGGATTACTTTGCTTTCAAAAGGTCGCGAATTTCGGTAAGCAGAGCTTCTTGCGGCGGTGGCGGCGTTGCGGCGGCCAGCTTTGTAAAGTATCCCATCGCCGCCTTTGCGATCATAAACATCACAAAAGCTACGATCAAAAAGGTGATGATGTCACTGATCAGTTGGCCATACCGCAGCAGCGGGGCGCCAGCTTTCACAGCTTCGTCGATTTGTTCGCCGGTGGCGCCCGAGGCGAGCTTTCCGCTGAGGTCAATGAATTTTGTCTTAAAATCGGTCCCGCCAGTAACCAGGCCGACGATCGGCATTACCATGCCTTCCGTAAATGTAGTTACGATTTTGCCAAATGCGGCTCCTATGATCACGCCGATCGCGAGATCGAGAACATTGCCGCGTGCGATAAAAGCTTTGAAATCATTCAACATAAAAATTCTCCTGTTATTATCCTAAATTCGTTAAGTCAGTGGGTGCCTCAGTCTATTACCGACGGGTGTTTTTCACAAGTTAGGAGAAATGAGACAGTAGTGAGAACGTTATCTATCTGTCCGAAATAAGTAACAGATAACATGAAAGCTTTTGTTTTGATTTATTCAGTTAAGACTTTGGGGATCCGGGATATGAAATCATATATCGAGCAGATCGTTGGCAAAACGATCGCAGGGGTGGTTGTTAGGGAAGGCGAAAGTGAGCCAAAACGGCAAGTTTTTCTTGTCTTTACGGACGAGACACATTTTGAACTATACGGCCACTATTTCGCCTTCGGCAAACATGTCCATCCAGGCGGAACGGAGCATATTATTAAGTACGCCAAATTGGGGGCCAAAGAGATCAGTGTCTATCCGGCAAAGGAGGAAATCTGGGGCTTAGGTTGATTGCCAAAAGCTGTATTTGGCGAGATCTTATGGGATCAGAACCGTCCAGACAAAAAAAGGGTCAAGCCTTTTAGCCTGACCCAGTGTAGGAGAAGCAGTTGTACAAACCAATGGTGCGCAAAAGAGGGTGTCTGAAAAGCAGATTTTTCCGGTTTTAGCTCCGGAGGAGCGGCATGTTGTTGACCCGCTTGGGTTTAATGTCACCCCCTAACGGGGCTCGGTTCTTTCTCCTTCATTCGTTTCTACAGACATGAAGCTCCTACGGAGAAGGATAATCGCCTGATTAATGACTTTTCAGACACCCTCCCTATTGAGAGGTTACGGATCGGTCAGGGCAGCATACACGTTGTGTTATCGCCCATAACCGCCGGAGAATTGTCCGCCCTTGGCGTCGAATCGCCTACAAGTACGCCATCGCTGACAAGCACTCCATCACCTACGAGTACACCATCACCATAATTCACGCCATCACCAACAAGAACGCCGTCGGCAACAAGCACGCCGTCGCCAATCAAGACGCCATTATTCCTGATCACACCAGAATAGAAACTTACGCCGGTCGTGGTCAACGTCGATGATCTTGTGAGCAATCCGTTCAAGAATGGAGTCGCGTCGCCGATGAGCACGCCGTTAGCGTACATTCCCTGATAGAAGGTCATCAGGTCATTGCCGTAGAGAAAGCCGTAATTTGTTATGACTCCTTTGCCCCAATATACAGTTTGACCCGCGATCACGCTTGTCTGAGATACCGGCAAAGCGGCTGCGAGCAATGCGGCTCCGTTTGCTGTCGGCAATGTTGTCTTTACGAGTTTGGCGAGCCGAACCGCGCCGTCGACGTTTATCTGTCCAGCGCCTTGTTCCCACGTGCTGAAACCGTTCAGCGGCTGCGCGGAGTACATAAGGATCGCCTTAACAAGATTCGGCCTCAATGCGGGGTTTGCCTGCAGCATAACGGCTGCTGCACCGGCGACCTGAGGAGCGGCCATTGACGTTCCGCTGAGATACATCGCCCGGTCCTCCTGAGTGCCGCTGGTTTGTACCTGCAGTGACGGATAAGCAGCGACAAGCGTCGACAACGTACCGCCGTTTGGAGAATTTGCGCCGATCACTCGATTACCGGGTGCCACGAGATCGGGTTTAATAAGATTGTCAAATTTCTTAACGCCGTTGACCATTCTCCAACCGCGTGTCGGGCCTCGTGAGCTGTATGTCGCAATTGTATCGTCCGAACGAACATTGGTGCCGTACGTGTTTGTCGCTCCTACTGTGATGACGGACGGTTCGATCCCGGGCGAGCTAATACCACCGTAGATCTTCTGTCCCGATGCGTTCTTGCCTTTATTGCCGGCCGATGCCACAACGACGATACCTGCGTTGAAGGCACGGCGGGCCGCCTGACACATCGGGTCATTAAGATAACTATCTCTTGCGACGGTTCCGAGGCTCATCGTAAGCACACGAATGTTGTAAGTCGTTTTATTTGCTATCGCCCAGTCAATAGCGGCGATCACACTGCTCGCAAAGCCGGCGCCGTTATTATCCAGAACCCGAAGATTCACCACTTTTGCGCCGGTTGCAATGCCGTCATAGCGTCCATCCTTTCCGCTGCCGGTGGTCGGGTCTCCGCCGAGCATCGTGGCGACGTGTGTACCGTGTCCGAATGAGTCGCCCGTTGTTCCCTGACCGGTGAAGTCTTTAGAATAAACTGTGCCAACATGCCCGGACGTTGTCCGAACAAAATTGTGTGTAAGGTCGATACCGCTGTCCAGGACAGCCACGCCGACACCGGTCCCATCAAGCGTCATTCCGGAAACCAACGTTCTGGCCTGCGTCGCGCCGGTTGTAGTCTGCAAATGTCCGAGCGCTTGCGTAGGGCTGTCGGGCGAGATGTAAGCAACATTCTCATTCATCGAAAGCTCGGTGATACTTGACAGAGGCAGTTCGGCGCTGACGAGGCCCAGATTGTTGTATGTTTTCCTAATCCTGCCGCCCAGGTCAGTAATGCCGGCTATTATGATGCCGCCTTTATTCTGGTTGGCTTTGACTTCGCTGGCGAACATTTCTTCGCGGCTCTTTGTGTCCAGGTCGCCGAAGCTTTCATTAAGCTGCGTTTCGGGCTTTAACTGAATTATGACTTTCTTCATACCGTCACGCCGCATGCCGTCATATGCATTGAAAACTTCTTCTTCGAGATCTGGGGCAATCTTGCTTTTCGGCGCGAGATCCGTTTGGTCGTCCTGCTTCGCTTCATAAACGTCGCTGGATACTTCGTTCTTCCGCGATTGGGCTTGAACGTGAAAAGCAGGCACTTGTAAGCAGAATGCAAAAAGCATGAATGCGGCGAATGTTTGTTTTAAGAGTATGTTTGTTCATCGTATCGTTATCCTATATCTGAAAGTGTCGTGCATTGGCCGCACGAGTTGGCGTGATTGTAATTGCAATGCTCGTGCCATAGTGTTAAATATTGTGTATCAAGTACTTAGTGCAATCTTAGACCCGAATACAGCGATCAGGATGAATGACCGAATCGGTCAGACTGAACGGATGGCGGAACCCGGGACTGTAGCCGGATGACGCGGCACGGCCCTGAAAAATGTTTTGACCGAAGAACCTAAAAGAAAAAGGGCCAGGCTCTTTGAAGCCTGACCCAAATGGCGGAGAAGCAGTTGTCCAAACTCTATGGAGCAGGTAGCGTTCGGTCACCAACCAACACACCGTTGTTCTTGATTGAGCCTCAATACAAAAGCCATCGCTATGATACAGATGCAAGCTGTTCGATAGCGATGCTCGGCAAACTGTCACGTCCTGCTGGACGCTTGCGACGCTGCTTTTCGCGGTACATTTTTGCGTCGGCCAATTCGATCGCGGCTTCGAGCGGTTGATAGATCGTCAAAATCAGCAAACGCGTACGAAACGCCTATTGTCAATGGCTGACTTACGCCCCGGATCTGAACGTTCGATAAAAGCTGGTCCAATTTCGCCATTCGTTTTTCGGCCATGTCTGCATTGAATCCGATCACAACGACAAAAAACTCGTCGCCGCCCCATCTGAAAATAAGGTCCTCGGGCCGGATCATGTCACGGATCGCCCCGACGACGGACCTGATCACGCCATCGCCGGCTGGATGTCCATGCAAGTCATTGATCGTTTTGAGGTCGTCGATGTCAAAGAATCCGACGCTGCCTGAGATTGGTTCGGCCTCACCACCGTGCGTTTTAAGATAACCATGGAAAGCATGTCGGTTCAGGGCGGCGGTCAGCGGATCGAAGTGGGCAAGCTCCTTGAGCTTGTTATGAGCCTTCGTGAGATTTTCGTTTGCCGCTTTTACATCCGCCACGACGAGCTCGAGGAGGACGATTACCATCCCGAACCCGAGCATTATCTGCAAGGCAAGATCGATCATCGAGCTCAATGCGAGATATCCCGCTGGCGGGCCGACGAATTGGCTAATGATAGAAATAGCAAAATACTGAAGGGAATTGACGGTCAGGAGAGCCAACGCGGCCAGCATCACTTTCCATCCGAGGCTTCCGATCCTGGCTCGCCAGAGCTCGACAAAAGCGGCCATAAAGAACCCAGACATAATAAGCGCATGTAGATTGAATACGCTGATCACGTCATCCGGTACAAACAGGACGATTAAGGCAACGAAAGCAAATGTAACGATCAAAACGTTCCGCGGGATCGGAACGTTACTATTCTCGCCAAGGCTCCGGCATCCAATGACAAGAAAACATCCGAACAAAACTTCCGTCAAGAAATGAAAACCCACGAGCAGCGCCGAATATTCCTGATAGCTGAAGCCAAGGCGTAAACAGAATATCGCGAAAGACAAAAATAGCCATGATTTGGTCCAGTGTTTCAAGGCTGTCATCTTGAGCGACCGGTAAAGGAAAAGCGTCAGGAGGGTTATCAGAGAAACCCCTCCGAATTGGATTATCAATCCGATTTTGGTGTCCATAGGTCGAGGAAAACGCTTACAGAAGAACTTCTGTTAACGGTGAAATGAAAGGCCTTAAGGAAGTCTTAGATAGTGGGGTATCCATTAGGAGTCTAACAGGAAACCGGGAAGTGTGTCCAGACTTTTTTCTTCAGATAAGAATGCAAAAAGGCCAAGCCGAGGGCTTGACCTTAGGCGGACGATAAATGATTATCCCCGTGGAAGGTTATGTAACTTAAGGTGCCGGCTGCATACAAGCGGTGTTATCGCCGAGGATCGAACCGGTAACGCCATCGCCGATCAAAACACCATCGCCAATCAGTACACCGTCGCCAATCAGCACACCGTCGCCGATAAGAACGCCGTCACCTACCAAAACGCCCTGAGCATTGTAAAACGGCGTCGGACTGCCGCCCATTGCGTTTGAGCTGAGGAACAACGTTCCGTCTCCGACAAGCACACCATTGTTTTTGATCGCACCTTGATAGAGGGTCAAAGTTCCCGATGTCAGCGTTGTTGATTTTGACAATGTGCTTCCAGAAAATGGCGTTCCATCTCCGACGAGGACGCCGCTGGCATACATACCCTGCCATTTGTTCATCAGGTCGTTGCCGTAGAGGAAACCGAAATTGGTAAGCACGCCTTTGCCCCATGTAACGGTCTGTCCGGCAATGGAGCTGGTTTGTGATGATGGCAGCGATCCCGTCAATAACGCCGTTCCATTGGTTGTCGGTAAAGTGGATTTAACAAGGCGGGCAATCCGTACCGCACCGTCGACGTTTACCTGGCCGGCACCCTGCTCCAGGGTATTGAACCCCGGAATCGGCTGAGCCGAATACATTAGAATCGCCTTGACCAGATTGGGCGTCAGATTAGGATTCGTGTCGATCAAGAGGGCCGCTGTTCCCGAAACCACCGGTGCCGCCATCGATGTTCCGCTCATATACATCACTTGCTGATTGTTAGCAGTCAATGAGCCGGTCTTCAAGGACGGGAATGTCGTGACAAGAGTGCTGCCCGGGCTTGCCGCCGCAATGATCTTGTTTCCTGACGCAATGATGTCAGGCTTGATCAGGTTGTCGTATTTTCTGACGCCGTTCACTGTCCGATAACCGCGGGTCGGGCCTCTCGAACTGTAGGTCGCAACAGTATCGTCGCTGCGATAATCGGTTCCCATGGTATTTGCCGCTCCAACCGTGATGACCGCTTGCGATGTTCTCGATCAGCTTTGCACCCGCATCGCCTGCTTCGAGCACATTCGTCAGTTCATCGACGAAAAGGATCGTTTTGCCGCCCGATGCGATGACTTCGTTCATCACCGCTTCGATCCGGGCCGAAACTTCGGCGACCGATGAAGCACTTGAGAAAACGTTGTCCGTTTCGAGCTTTAAGATAGAGACGCCAGACAATTTGTCGCTAACACTGCCGTTCGCGATACGCATCGCAAGCTGCTCGACAACAAAATCCTGGTTCTCGCCCTTTTCATCCACGATGACCGGCTGACGCTGGCCACCACCGGCTAACACCTTTATGAGGCGAAGCGTGTCCGCTTCAAGGTTTAGGTTTTCACGCAATCTTCCGTCACGGCCAAGCTGCGTCAAATCGGTGGTAAATCTCGCGGTAGCAGATGAATTGGACGGGGTTTCAGATTTGCTGGAGGCGAAAGCACCCACGGCCACGATATTCGTAAAGATGAACGAATAAAGCAGCGTGAGCGAGATCGCCCTGCTTAATATCGAATGGTTGGTTAACAGTTTCATTTGTTCTGGCTCCTTCTAACAGTAAAAAGAACGGCCTTTGCCATCGTTCCTTTTATCAAGGTGCGTGCTATGAACGTAAATGTTGTATATAGGTAGGTTAGGAATAAATGAGGGTCGGAACAGAGAATGAAAATAAGTCAAATTGGCAGACGATTCGGTCAGGATGACATGTCAAAATTGAAAGAGGGAGAGCCATATTAGCTCTCCCCTCTTTCGGAACAAAATAAAGACTATCCTAGATCTCAAGGATGTCGACCAATTCCTGAACGGCCCCGCACTTTTCTGAAGAGCGGCACGCTCATCGTTGGTAAGGCTGATCTCGATGATCTGTTCGATGCCGTTCTTGCCAAGTTTTACGGGGACACCGACGAAAAGATTATTGATACCGTATTCGCCCTCAAGATACACGGCACACGGTAGGATCTTCTTTCTTATCCTTAAGGATAGCTTCGGCCATCTCGACCGCTCCGAGGCTTGGTGCGTAATAAGCCGAACCTGTTTTTAGCAACCCGACGATCTCCGCACCGCCGTTTGCGGTCCTGGTCAGGATCGCATCGATCACATCCTTGGATAAAAGCTCGGTGATCGGAATACCGGCACAGGTCGAATACCGCGGCAGCGGCACCATCGTGTCGCCGTGTCCGCCAAGAACGAACGCCGTTACATTTTCAACCGATACATCGAGGGCCTCGGCCAAAAAGCAGCGCATTCGTGCCGAATCCAGAACTCCGGCCATACCCATTACGCGGTTCTTGGGAAAGCCCGATCGCCGGAACGCGACCTGTGTCATTGCGTCGAGCGGATTCGAAACGACGATGATGAATGAATTAGGCGAGTACTTCGCAACCTGTTCCGTAACCTGGCCGACGATATCCGAATTGGTTTTCAACAGATCGTCCCGGCTCATTCCCGGTTTGCGAGGCAAGCCCGCGGTGATGATGACGACATCGGAATTCGCCGTAGCTTCGTACGAATTCGTGCCAACGAGTTTGACGTCAAATCCGTCGATCGGCGCCGCCTGTGCGAGATCAAGCGACTTTCCCTGCGGAGTGCCTTCGACAATATCAACCAATACTACGTCTGCAAGTTCTTTGCTCGCGATCCAGTGGGCCGCCGTTGCTCCGACATTTCCGGCGCCGACGACCGTAACCTTATTTCTTCCAGCCATTATTCTCCTCTCTTGATACTTTTCTAAGATACTTGTTTTATTAACGAAACTATTCTATGACGACCGGAAAAATCCCGCAAATATGCGTGTCGGTTTATCGGCAAATCCGGTTGCTTTACAGGTATTTCGGTGATAAGTTTTCTCTTCGATCTCAAATTTTCCACTCTAGATGCACAGCTAAATGAAAATTCCACGGTTGATTATTGCCCTTCTTTTATTGTCTATGGCCTTGCCTTCGGTTCTTGCTCAGCCGAATCCTGCTGCGTCTTCAGGCAAACGCCAAAAGCGGACGGTGGTTCGCAATGCGACGATCGTCGATGGGAGCGGAAAGCCCGCCGCCGGCCCTTTTGACATCGTAATCGAGAACGATCTGATCTCGCAGATAGTGTCGATCGATCCGGTCGCTGTCAAGGAGGGGACTGCGAGACGGCCTGCGAACGGTGATCTCGAGATCGATGCCGCCGGGAAATACGTTCTGCCGGGGCTTATCAACCTTCACGGCCACGCTCACGACGGACGTGGCAGGAAAGCCGATGCCTATCGAATACGTGATGAAGCTTTGGCTTGCATGCGGCATCACTACCGTTCGCGAGGCATGGGCTTCGAAAAAGGAACTTGGTTTTCGCGATCAGACGGCTGCGAACACCCTTGCCGGGCCGCGTATTTTTGCCTATGGCGGATTTCCGGGCCCGAATCAGAACACCGAACAGCAGGTTCGACAACGCGTTCGCGACCTTAAAACTGCCGGTTTCGACGGCATCAAGCTTTACACAATGGACCGCGACCTGATGGCGGCGATGATGGACGAGGCGAACAAACAGGGAATGCGCGTCATGCATCACGTCGGCGTTGAGGAAACGAACGCCTGGGACGATATCAAATTCGGCACTACAAGCATCGAGCATTGGTACGGCATTCCCGATGCAGCGATCGAAAGCGGAAGACAGAATTTTCCCGCCGACTACAATTACAACGACGAGGTCGATCGGTTCCGATATGCCGGCCGTCTTTGGCGCGAAGCGAACTGGGACAAGCTGACAAAAGTGCTTGACGGCATGGTCGAAAAGGGTGTTGCATGGGACCCGACGCTGGTCATCTACGAGGCCTCGCGCGATCTGCAGCGGGCACAAACGCAACCGGCGTTTGCCGAGTATCTGCATCCAGTGCTCGAGGAATACTTTCAACCGAATCCGGCGAATCACGGCTCGTATTTCATCGGCTGGAGTTCGACGGACGAGACATTCTGGAAGGAGAATTACCGTATATGGATGAAGGCCGTTTACGAATTTGAGAAGCGCGGCGGCGTGGTCGGCACGGGCGAAGACGCGGGATTCATATACCAGCTTTACGGCTTTGGATTACTACGCGAACTCGAGCTGCATCAGGAAGCCGGCTTTCATCCGTTGAAAGTTATCCAGCACGCAACTAGCAACGGTGCGAAGATCTTAGGCAAAGAAAATTCGATCGGGCGAATACGGGTTGGGTACAAAGCCGACCTCATCGTTGTCAACGGAAATCCGCTGGAGAATTTCAAGGTACTCTATCCGACCGGGACCGATATGGTTCGCGATGGAAAGGTCGTTCGCGGTGGTGGGATCGAATGGACGATCAAGGACGGCATTCCGTTCCACGTCCCGACACTTTCGGCAGAGATCCGCGACCTTGTAAAGAAAGCCCGAGCCAGATGAAAACTAGCCCTGTTTCGTTTCACAGCGCGTGCGATTTTTTGTTTCAGATGAAACAAACGGAAACGGATGCCAATTTAGTAAGCATTGGCATCCCGCCGCCTTTCGATTTATCTGAGACGCTGTTCCGGCCCGGGACACTTGTTGGACAGGCTAATCACTGCGTGAGAGATCACGGGTCGATCCGCTTACAGACACCGTCCGGGAGAATTATCGCTCGTGTTTTCTTGTTTGGAAATATCAGTTCGCGTGAAAAAGGCTGGTTGGAATGATTTGGATGATTTGCACGATTTGGATGATTCGCATGCGACACTCGAAGTCGCAAGGACGGATAAGTTTCGCGAAAGGGGCGTTCGAGGTTAACCGGCCTTAACCTCAACCATCAGCCGCCGCCTCGATTCAGTCTCCAGAGAATCGCAATATCGCAAGACTGCTCTGAAAATACACCTGGCGAATCGAGAATCTCTGGCTAAACCGCTTCGGTTTTCAGTATGTATGGCGACGCTCGGCGTCATGTCCGGCTGACCCGATGCTTTGCTCATCGCTGGCGCGCGGGCGGACCGCTGAAAACTAAATTCGCCGGACAGAAGGCCGTAGAACTCATCAAGAGCAACCGCTACATTCGCAGGCCTGGCACCGTGGCTAGCGGCTGACTTTCTTGAAGACGATGCCGCGTGCCCGCCCGTTGCCGGCTTCAAACCCAGTAACCTTTCCTTCGGCATCGCGACGGAAGGCGATCTGTGTCACTGGCAACGCTCCGGAGAAGTTGTCCCCATTAGTGTGCGTCAGCGTGACCGGTCCGAAGCGACGATGCCGAATGACCAGCTTTCCGTCCTCAACGCTCAGGTCATAGAATGTCTCTAGTTCCTCGCTGAAATAGCGGCCCGCGAAGCTGTTAAGGTCCACTGACGAATTCTCTTCGACGCGTTTTCCGGGGTGCTCTCCGTTTTGATGAAAGGTGATCCCCTCCACTGCTCCATCCGCTGCCGTGTTGAATGTGATTCGAGCCGGAGCTCCGATCACTTCGAAGGAGGTTGGGGAGGTCGCCCGTAGCGGGAGCGCTGGCTGGCCCGGAAGCTGGAGCCGCAGCTGGTTCCCCTGCTGTTCCACCGTCAGGAGCATGCCGCCGAGTGTTGTCATGTCATACTTGCCGGCATAGCGCCGAGTGCCGCCGCCGGCACGTCAACTCCAGAGGTCGCGGTCGAGGTTGCGGACGGGGTCTCGCGAGCCGTCATGTGTTGGCCAAAGAACGCTTCGGCCACGACACCGGCGATCCCACCGGGCACGCCCTGGTAGTTGCTGAACACAACATAACCGGCGTCAAGGTCGGGGTAATACACGAAAGTAGAGCTGTGCGCGATATCGTTTCCGCCGTGCTGCCACCGCTTTAAACCGCGATTCGTGTCGATAAATATTCCGTAACCGTAATTTGATGGCTTTCCATCGTTGAGTACAAACGACGTCGTCAACTCCTTTATTACTGCCGGCCCGCCGAGCTTCCCGGTTTTCAGATTGCTCAGCCACTTGGCGACGTCGCCAGGTGTTGTATAGATCCCGCCGGCACCCGCCGCAGCATGTAAATCCCTGACCTCGCGGAAACCGAAGTCGCCCGCGATGTACCCGACCGATCGTCCGGGTATGATCTGGCCCGGATTTGCACGCACCCAAGTTTTCGTCATGCCGAGCGGCAGGAAGACCTCGTCCCGCATCCACTCCGCGAATGGGCGGCCGGTTACTCGCTCTACGACAGTGGTTGCCAGGCTGAATGCGGTGTTGTTGTAGTTGAACTCCGCGCCGGGATCATTCTGCAGTGTCGGTTGCCGGCTGATCACCTTGATGGGTTCGTCCGGCGCGATGTAATCACCTTCCAGCACCTGCCGCCCCTCGATGATCAGCGTGTTGATAAACTCGCGGTAGCCGGTCGTATGCGTCAGAAGATGACGCACGGTGATCTTCTTGCCGAAGTCCTTCAGCTCGGGAATGTGCTTCCGCACGTCGTCGTCCAGCGAGAGCTTGCCTCGCGAGGCCAGCAAGGCGAGGGCGAAGCCGGTGAACTGCTTTGAGGAGGAGCCGATATTGGTTGGCGTCTCCGCGGTGAACGGCAGCCCGTTCGTCAGGTCTGCGGCGCCATACCCTTTCACGAATGCTAGTTGGCCGCCCTTGATCACGCCTACAACCGCTCCGGGCGTGTCTTTGTACAATTGTGCGGCGGCCTGATCGACCTTGCCTTCCGGTGTGGTCGCTGCCGGTTCGGAACGCGTGAGCTGCACGCGCACGCCGCCGCCTTTACCCGCTGTCGCCGGCGTAACTTCGATCAGATAGCGGCCCTCCGTATCGGTCGTGAACGCAAACGGCTCCGGCCCTCCTCGCCCGATGCGTGCCGGCCTTGGAAACCGTCTTACCTGCCGGGTCTGTGACCGTTACCGATGCGTCTACGCCGTCCTGATCGACGCGGCCGGCGACGAACTGACCTTTCGGTAAATTAAGCTCGTATTTTAGTGAGCCGTCCGCGGCCAGCGTTGCGTTCACGGGCGTTCCTACCCGCAGCTGCGACGATTGTTGAGCGTGGACGCTACCCACGCACAGAAGAAGGAGGGCGAAACCGCCCGCAATATAGTTTCTCATGACTAATCCTTGGGCCTCCGGTCCGGGGAAGGAAAACGTGAGTTTCCAAGATAGTACACAAAATTCCGCGGCCTAACAACGCGAGAAACGTGGGGTCATCTATGAAGTTAGCCCGTAAGTCAAGCGCACTCGTATCTACCACGCCCGTGAAGGGGTGGTTTAGGTTTGAGTTCGAGTGACAATAAAACAAACCCGCCTCCTATTTGGTTAGATCTACTTTCAAATATCGCACCGTCTTTAGACGAATGCCATCATCTATTCGTGCAGGAAAATGCCCACACCGAAGTTACCTTCAAGCGATCATTTTCCGGCTACATGAAACCGAATCGGCTCATTCTCGACTATTCGAAAATGGCTGGCCGTGCCCTCAGTCTTCCAGAGACTGCGGCGTTTTAATGCCCAACTCTCCTGACCCCTCGCACAGGCCAACTTCGCCCCGCCGGACGAATTCCTCATAACTGATACCGTCACGAAGCATGATGTAACAGTTAATGAGGAGCTTCCGGGCCGCTGCAACTTTTGCTTTTGGGCGGCCTCTCCGGCGGCTAACCTGGGAATAGAATTGTCTGATCTTCTTGTCGCGGCACGTTTGGGCCGCCATAGAGGATCACGGTTGCCGGCTCGTGGGGAGATGGCACCGAGCCTTGAACGAGCGTGTTTCCGTCCTCAAGACAATACATCAGCGTGTCGTCGTAATAATCCCGCCTGCATTCAGGGCATCGTTTCATAATGTTCTATTCCGGCAGATTCATCCTTTTCAGCATCGCTTTAAATCGCGGGTCGCCGCGGACATCGTCGAGCGCCGGTTCGATCGCATATGAGCTTGCATAGATCGTGCGGTCATTAACGTCTTTCTCTAACCATTCAAAAGCTTCATTCTTCTGGCCCACGGCGATGTACGACAATGCAAATGCAATGCTCGGAACATAACGCTTAGCGGCCTCCTGTTTCAGCCATTCAAGTTCGTTCCGAGCTTTGTCTCGTTGTCCCAGCTTTGAATACGATAGTGCCTGGTAGCCCCTAATACAGGGTCAGGATCGAGTTCGAACGCCTTTTGAAAATGCGATATTGACTCATCGTGCTGGCCCATTCCGAAATACACCCAGCCGATGTCCCAGTGGGTGTTTGCAAAGTTCGGATCCTGTTGCAGGAGCGACCGCAGTATCGTTAACGCCTCATCGTAGCGACGGGCATCAGCAAGCCGTTCAGCGACGTTGAGGCTCCTGCCGATCGACAATGGATCGAGCTGTTGCGAGAGACGCGTTTCTGCGATCGATTCGTCAAATCTCTTCTGTTGGCCGAGTATCTGCGAGAGCAATCCATGCGGCCTCGGATTCTTTGGATCGAGTTCTATCGCGCGGCGGATTTCGACCTCGGCGCCCGCTCGGTCCCATTCATATTCGCTTCGATATCGTGCGAGGACGGCGTGGGCCTCGCCGATTGTCGGGTCAAGCTCTAATGTCTGCAGTGCGGCCGACTTTGCCAGCGGCATGCTTTCTCTAGGCGGCGCAACACTGTAGTTAGAGAAATTCAAATAGGTCATCGCCAGCAATGCATAGGCCTGCGCATAATCGGGATCTTTCGCGACTGCCTCGTTGAAATATTTGGCGGCTTGCTTCAGGCCGTCGCCGGTTAGTTTGTTGTATTCAATAAAGGCCTTTCAAATAGATCTGATATGCGTCAGGGTCCGCCGTATAGCTTTTCGCAATCTTTGCAGTCTCCTCACCCGAAAGCCTCGATTTTAGCTTTGCTGGAAACGTCACGCGCTATATCCGACTGAAGCGAAAGCAGGTCGGCTTCTTTGCGGTCGTATTGTCGCTCCAAATCACGTTTTCCGTCTGAACGTCGACGAGTTCAAGGCTCAACGTTAATTGGTCACCGCGTTGGATCACCCGCCCGTTCAAGATCGCCTGAACACCAAGTTCTTTGCCGACCGTTTTCGCGTCCGTCGCTTTGCCCTTGTAACGGAACACTGACGAACGCGGACTTTACACTCAAATTCGGCAGCTTGGACAAACTGCCGATCAGCGTCTCGGTCATCCCGTCCGAGAGATATTCAACATCCGCATTACCGCTCTCATTGACGAACGGCATCACGGCGATCGATTCGATCTGTTTGGGACCAGACGCTGTGAAATATCGATACCCAAAAAACCCGCCGACGAGAACCAGAACGGCGACTACCAAAGCTGCCAGCGGCTTCGCCGCCCTATTTGCGGAGAAGCTGTGCTTTTCCGAAAGCCCACCCAAAGATTCACGAGGCTCCGCCTCCGCTCCGCGAGGCAAGACGGCAGTCTGTTCGGTGGTATGAATCTGCGCACGAGTCGGAGCCTCGCCCGGAGCAGCCGTCGAGTGCAAGATCGCGGTTTGCGGTTCATCACCGAACTGGCCGCCCGCTGACGCAGACGGTTCTGACTTAGCCGGGCCGTACAGCAACTCCGCTCCGTCGTCCAGACAGAACATCATCGTATTGTCGTATTCACGGCCGCATTCAGGGCATCGTTTCATAGGCTATTCGGGCAATCCCATTCTTTTCGTCAGATCCTTGAATCGCGGAAACAGGGGTAACGTCTGATGTTATAAAGACGGTTTCTCCCGACATTGGGTAGAATCGATGTCGACAAAGAAAAAGATTCGCTCTTTGAGGAGAAACAGTTATGACATTGTACATCGGAGTTGATCTACATCCACACCAGCAGACGGCTGCGTGGTGTGACACGAGGACAGGGGAAACGGAGACAGTTGATCTCAAGCATGATCTTGAGAAGGTTCGCGAGTTTTATGCAGGCTTGGGCGAACCGCGGTTTTGATAAGGGGTTGGTTGATGCAGAAAAGAAAAAACCCGACGTGCTCTCCCCTTCACGTCGGGTTTCTTCAAAATGGCCGCGGATAAATCGACGACCAAACTCATAAACTTTTTTCAATAATCGCTGGCCGGCAGCGAAACTTCACTTTTCAATTCGATCTCGAACTCTTCGTTCGTCCGAATAAAAACTTCTTTGCCTTTTCGCAAGACCGCGATTCCGGTTCCTGTCCCCGCTCCAATTCCGGCACCTATCAATGCGCCATTCTGAACCTTTGAGGCTGCACCAAAGATAGCCCCGAGGGCAGTTCCACCAAATACCGTAAACATATCCCTGGTTCGCGATGACGCGGCTTTCAGCTCGTTGACCAAAAGGCCGTCGATCGCCCGCTTTCGGTTATCCGCAAATCGAATATTTTCGAATCGCACCTGCATCCGGCCATTCTTTCCGCCGAAATCAGCACCCGAAACTTTGGTGACCCGGCCCTCGATAACAGTACCGGCCGGCAACACGATAGAATCACGAACCGACAACGGTTTGGAAACCGTGGTAGTAAACGTGTCGTTTACCGACGAAACTTTCGAACTGATCCCGGCATCCATACTCAACAGGATCTTCGTCCCGGCAGGCAGCCGATAGATCGAATCGGGTTGGGCACTTAAATTTACAAAGAGCAAAACAAAAACTGCGAAGACTTTGGCAACACGAGCGAAGAAGTTCATCCAACCTCCATCTTCGCGGATTCTCAAACAGCATCCGCGAAGCAAATATGCAATGGCTGTGCCATTAACGAAAAACCCATAGAGAACACGAAATCGCTTTGATTTCTCGCATTCTATCGCTTGGTGCGGATGCTTGTCTATACTTTTTAGTTACTTTTTCGTCGAGCGTGTGCACGATTTCGGGCAGACACGTTTTGAGTACCTGCTTCAGCAGGCTTCCTGAAAGAGCCGCCTGAAGGCGGAACTCCAAACTATTTAAGGATCGGATGCCCGCCGCCCTTGCTGTGATCGGCAGTTTCGTTATACCGTCTGCGGTCGTTGTGATAGAGAACAAGGTGCTCTCCTTCGAACCGGACAACATCGGAGACCCTGTTAAAGTCTTTCTTGTGGTCGGCGATAACGAACGCCGGTTGGTTGAATCCGACAACCATGCCGGCGGCAAAAATATAACCGCCCTGTCGTATTCTGTTCCGGCATATTGCGCGGCCCCGACCGCGATATCGGGAGAATAGTTTCCTTCTCTGTTCTTCTCGCGGTCTGCCCTCGCGATAAACACAGTGTAGTCTGAGTAATTCAGGCGACGCGAGTATCGGTTCTTGCGGGAAACGGTAAAAAGATCGGTCAACCCCTTATCGATCGCGGCCAACATGGCGGCGCTCGGCTGAACAACGGCGTATACGTTTGCACGTTTCGGTGTCCGGATCGCGACCGTAAACCGGTCGCCCGTAACACGCTCGGCCTCGGACAAGTTCCGGTTATTTTGACCAACAGCCGTTGAGAAGGGCTGCAGCCGCCACCAAAGCCAGAAACAATAACGGTCTAAGAGTTTGTTTGATCATGATTTTCACCTCACCGACCGTCAATACCGCAATTGCCATACCAATTCGAAAGGCCTCATTTGCCCGGAACGTAAGTCCGGACCGCCCGGCCCTTCAAATCGGAGGGGTAAAAATAAACGTCACGCAAATTGCCGGTACTATATCTTTCGGCCTGATCGTTGAAATGTTTGGATGCCGGATCGCCGCTTTCGCCGCCGGCGGTAACGGCTTTGGCCCGCACCGTTTTCCCAAATTCGACGACAGCGACAAAGCTGTTGCCGCTGGTCCCGTACCATTTTTTTGTCGTTGCGTGTCGGCCTCGCACCGAACGACGCGAGAGAGCCCCAGTTTCCGGAAGTGAATCCGACGGGAATGCTCGGCCCGGCGTCGTTAAATGGATGCGCGATGTCGCCGGTCAGACGTTGAAATCTATTGATCTCGCCCCAGGGTGTTTGCCATTTACCGAAATCAGCCGTAAGTCTGTCGGAGGCGGCAGCGAGGGACTGGAGCAATTGCTCACGCTTTCCATTTTTGGCAACGTTTTCCTGAGGCATTAGCCCCTGCGAGAACCCGACCCGTCTAACGACATCCTCCGCCCAAAATATTGCCAGCGATGTTGCCACCGAATTAGCAGCCCAGCGATTGTCCCATGCTTTCAAAATAGCTACCTGGTCAGCCAGTTTTGACTTTAGCGGATCGGTCGCCGGGGTGTCGTCCCATGCTTTTACAAGAGCAGGAATGGTCTTTTCGAACCACGGGAGGTAGCTGTCATAGGCGGCGGCGTTCAAGGACTCCAGCGTGAAATCGGTCTTATTCTCAAGCACACGAATAGCGTGCAGGCCGCGTGCGGATTCGGTTCCGCTATCGACATACCTTGGGAAATCCGCTTGTTTCAGACTGCTCGGCCCCGCCGCTGACCAGGGCCAGTTGTTGCTGTTGTAGACCCATCCGCTCGACGGATTTTTTAAGTTTGGCAGTTCGTCGAATGACAATAACCCTTTCCAATCTGAGGCCGGATCGCTGCCGTCGACCGGCCTTGTCCAGTCAAATTTCGGATCGCGACGCGGCACAAAATTTGGATGGAAGTACGCGGTGTTGCCGTCAGCATCGGCATAGAGTGTCGCGTTGGACGAATTTGCCTGCAGCTCCATAACCTTCTTAAACTCGGTATAGCTTTTCGCCTTTGTGCGTCCGTACGACTGCATCAGGGCTTTGACCGGTTCGTTCATTAGCCCAACCGTCACCCACTTATCGCCTTCAGCGCGAACGACAGGGCCATGATGGGTATGATAGGTCGGGAATTTGCGTTCTACGATCCCGGACGCTGTTTTGACACCGATCATGATCTCCCGGACCACCATCGGACGCTCCGCCGTGCCTTGTTTGTATGAGACTTTTCCGTCCTTGCGCACGATCGTCTCGATAAATTCGTCTATGGCATCTACTTCGCTCGACGTATGCATCCAGCCGCAGTGTTCGTTAAACCCCTGGTAGATAAAGAATTGTCCCCACGTCGAGGCACCGTAAGCGTTAAGCCCCTCGCCGCTCGTCATCTGCAATTCCGAGCGGAAAAAGAATGATGTGTGCGGATTGATCAGCAGGAGAGCCTTTTTATTTTTGGTGTTCGCGGGTGAGATCGCGATACCGTTCGAACCTGAAGGCTCTTTAGTAACGTCTTCCGGCTCTTGCACCGCAACAAATCCCTTGTCATAAAATGCCCGCAGCCGCCCCAGATCGACCGATTCGATATCGCCGCCAATACTTCCTTCGCTAAAGGTGAGCGGCATCCACGGCTCGAATTTTGTGATCACCCTGGGTTTTACATTCGGGTGCGTCGCCAAATAATAATTCAGGCCGTCGGCCCAAGCGTTCATCAGCTTACGCAGCCACTCCGGGCTTTCGAGATATTGCCGTTTTATCTCCTGGTCGTTGATAAACAGTCTTTGACGAAGGTCGCTCCAGATGGCCCTTTCGCCCTCGGCCTCGGCGAGACGACCGATGGAATTTAGGTAGTTTGTCTCGATACGGTTAAAATCGTCTTCGGCCTGGGCATATATCGCGCCAAACACCGCATCAGCGTCAGTTTTACCGACCACGTGCGCAATGCCCCAATCGTCACGCGTAATGGTTACGTTGCGAGCCTGCTTTTCCCAGCGTACAAATTCGTGCGAAGGACTGTCGGCAAGGGTCTGCAAGGTAAAAACTAAAGCAAAGCAGACCAGGCAGCTCGAGCGAAGAAGGTGTTTCAGCATCGTGACCTCAGAACGTATTTTGGATTGAAAAAACTGATGGTACTGGGGACGGGAATCGAACCCGTACGCCCCTAAGGGCACAGGATTTTAAGTCCTGGGCGTCTACCAATTCCGCCACCCCAGCATGATTTATGAGATTAACACGAGTCGTATTTAACTTCAAAAGACTTACAAAATCAGTGGTTTACTCATATTACGAAACCGTTCTTCGCTCAAGGGATATGATATTATTGGCTCGAAAGTTCTTTAGGTGACATAAATGGATCAATTGATTTGGATAATGTGGCTGGTTCTTGGCGTCGCTCTGATCATAGCCGAGATCTTCACACTCGGGTTCTTTCTCCTTTGGTTTGGTATCGGAGCCATTGCTGCCGCCCTCGCTGGAATGTTAGGCGCTCCGTTTGTGTTACAGTTTGGTGTTTTTGCTGTCGTTTCTATCGCGTTGACAGCTATGTCCCGGACGATCTTCGCAAAATACCTGTCGCACAGCGACGAGGACACATTGAAGATGGGCATGGATTCGCTACCGGGCCAGATCGGAACGGTGACGCTCGAAAGCAAGGGAGCTTTGAACGAAGGGGCGGTCAAGGTCTATGGATCGACCTGGACGGCATTTCCGATCGATGGCGAATCGGTACTCGTTGAAGGCGAGAAGGTAGAAGTGGTGAGCATCAAGGGCTCGTCAATATACGTTCGCCATTTGTCCAATGAATTGCCTGAATGGCGAAGTGACGGTGAGAGTTAGAGAATTTCTGCTGTATCCTGATCGGCCGTATCATGTATGTTGCCGAGATCGATCAACTCGAGCTGGACCTCGTCGCCGGAGGGTTCGGGCAAGTTTTCACCGGTCAGTTTTGCAATAACTACCGTGATATTATCTTCGCCGCCGTTCTCATTTGCTTCTGTTACAAGTTCGGCACACGCAACCTCAAGCTGCTCTATATTTTCCGTCACGATCTTCTGCATACTTGCGGCGGTCACTTTGTTTGAAAGGCCGTCGCTGCAAAGCAACACGACATCATTTTTGCTGGGAGCGAGTCGGGCAGAAACGGGATAGATCTCGTTTTGGGCCCCCAATGCCTGGAGAATAACATTCTTCAAGGTATGTGTTTCCGCTTCTTCAGCCGAGATCTGCTGTGCATCGATCAATTGTTGAACAAGCGATTGGTCTTTGGTCACCTGATAGATCTTGCCGTTGCGAACAAGGTATGCCCGGCTATCGCCGACCTGAATGATATCGACCGCTGCCGGGGTTACGCCCATTCCCGTGAAGGTTGCTCCCATCCCCTGATACTGCGGGTCGGTGCGCCCCTGTTGATGGATAAGATAGTTCGCATAAACGGTTGCATTATATAGCTTTGAAACCAAGTGATGCTCGAAGCTCTCAGGCGTGAGAGTCTCATCAATATCTTCGCCGAGGAGTTTTTCACAAACCGATTCAACAGCCATTTTGCTGGCTACTTCGCCCGCGAGAGCTCCACCCATTCCGTCAGAAACTGCGAGAACAACGCCGTTGTCATCCACTTCGAAATTCTGCGATTCAATGACGAATTCGCCGTCGGCCTGAGCACCCGTCCAGGCCTTTGACCGGGTGATATTCAATATTAAGTAGTTGTCTTCGTTTCCCCGGCGTACGCGGCCGATGTGCGAAGTCGCATGTATCTCGACAGTTAACATAATGAACAAGTCATGAGTCTTAAGTCTTGGGTCCGGAGTCAAAATAAATCTTCCGACTCAAGACTTAAAAACTCTCGACTTAAGACTAACATAGCGCTTGATCCAAATCTTCGATTATATCCTCAACGTCTTCGATTCCGACCGAAATTCTTACCAATCCGTCGGTTATTCCCAAGCGGTCCCTTGTCTCAACCGGAACGGAAGCGTGTGTCATCGTGGCCGGATGCGAGATCAACGACTCAACTCCGCCTAAACTTTCGCCGAGAATACATAGCTTGACGTTTTCTAAAACTTTTTTTGCGTTATCAAGCGAGCCAGTTTCAAAGGCGACCATGCCGCCAAACCCGCTTTGCTGCCGTTTTGCCAGTTCGTGCTGCGGGTGCGAGACCAAACCCGGATAGTAAACCTTTTTGACCGACGGGTGTTCGGCAAGAAAATTGGCCACTACGCGCCCGTTCTTGTCGTGGGCCTCCATACGTACCGCGAGCGTTTTGGTGCCGCGCAGGACAAGGAACGAATCAAACGGCGACAGGATGCGCGCCGATGCCGTTCTGAACAAATTTTATCCATTCGGCGTCGGCTTCATCGTTGAGAGCAACGAAACCGCCAACGCTGTCGGAATGGCCGTTGAGATATTTTGTGGTCGAATGCACGACGATATCTACGCCAAGGTCGATCGGTTTTTGAAAATACGGCGACATGAACGTGTTGTCGCAAACTACCTTCGCACCGTGAGCATGCGCAAGGTCCGAAACAGCTTTCAGGTCCGTGACGGTCATCACCGGGTTCGTCGGCGTTTCGACGAAGACCATCTTCGTATTCGGTTTGAACGCCTTTTCAAGATTTGAAACGTCCGAGGTGTCCGCCAGATCGAATTCAACTCCGTAATTGGCCAAGATCCGGCTAAAAAGACGAAATGTACCGCCGTATGTGTTGTCGCCCAAGACGACGTGCTCGCCACCTTTGACCAGTTTCAGGACGGCGTCGATCGCAGACATGCCCGAGGCAAAAGCGTATCCGAACCTGCATTTTCGAGCGCAGCGATATTTTTCTCAAGCGCGAGCCGCGTCGGATTTTGGGTCCGGGCGTATTCAAAACCTTTGTGCTTTCCGAGGGCCTCTTGCGCGTAGGTCGAGGTTTGATAGATCGGGACACTCACGGCACCCGTGGCAATGTCAGGCTCGTTACCGGCATGAATTGCAATTGTCGAAAAGCCCATAGACAAGCGCTGAAACAGTTAAAAATTGAAACCGTGGTTCGTATCGAAAAAGGAGGATTTAGGTGAACAAATCACTCGATTTAACGAGTTTTTATGGTAACTTGCCGGATTCAAAAATGCAAACACGGATTTCCGGCGTGTTTATTGTTCGGGGTCAATTCGAAAGGTAGGAAAAACGGACGCCGTTCGCAGTGTTTCGCTCGTAACCAGAGATCTTTTCTTCGTGCTCAAGGGTCAGAGCAATATCGTCAAGGCCATTAAGTAAACAGTGCTTTCGAAACGGATCGATATCAAAACTTGCTTCGAACCCGGTTTGGTCCGTTACCGTCTGTTCGATCAAATCGACCGTAACTCCATAGGACGGATCTTCCGCTGTTCGTTCGGCCAATTCCGCAACCTGTTTTTCACCGAGGGCTACCGGTAGCAGGCCGTTCTTAAGGCTGTTGTTGTAAAAGATGTCTGCAAAGCTCGGTGCGATAACGACGCGAAATCCATGGTCCATCAAGCTCCACGGTGCATGTTCGCGAGAGCTGCCGCAGCCGAAATTTGCACCGGTGATCAGTATCGACGACCCATCAAATCTCGAGTCGTTCATTACAAACTCCGGATTGGGCGAACCGTCCGCATTGAACCGCCAATCGTAAAAAAGAAACGCCCCGTAGCCGGTACGTTCAATACGTTTCAGAAATTGTTTCGGGATTATCTGGTCAGTATCGATATTCGATCGATAAAGCGGTGTAAGGGTTCCTGTATGCTGAGTGAATTGTTTCATTGATGGGGTAGGAAATAGCCAATAGCTGTTTAGCTGACAGCTATTAGCTATTCTTTAAATCTCCACTCTCGGACATCTACAAAGCGTCCTGCAATTGCTGCGGCAGCGGCCATCGCGGGGCTGACCAGATGGGTTCGCCCGCCTCGGCCCTGGCGGCCTTCGAAGTTGCGGTTACTGGTCGACGCGCAGCGTTCGCCTTCGGCGAGAATATCGTCGTTCATCGCTAGGCACATCGAACATCCGGCGTCACGCCATTCAAATCCGGCGTCGAGAAAAATTTGCGCGAGGCCTTCCTGCTCGGCCTGCCTTTTGATCAACATCGAACCCGGGACGACCATCGCATTTACCTTCGAACTCACCTTGTGGCCTTTAGCCACTTTTGCGGCCTCGCGAAGATCTTCGATCCGCGAATTGGTGCACGATCCGATAAATGCCCGGTCAATTGAAATGTTGTCGATCCGCTGCGACGGCTCAAGCCCCATATATTCGAGCGCGCGCTGGTGAGATCGGCGTTCGTTTTCGTCAGTCGAATTTGATATATCCGGCACCTGTTTCGTGATCGGGGCAGACATGCCCGGTGAGGTCCCCCACGTTACAAAGGGCTCGATCTGCGCCGCATCGATCTCGATCGTCTTGTCGAAAAATGCTCCCTTGTCACTCGGTAGCGTTTTCCACGCCGCAACTGCCTCATCCCATCGGTCGCCCGCCGGCGCAAATCGACGTCCTTTTAGGTAGGAGAACGTGATCTCATCCGGCGCGATCAAGCCCGCTTTTGCTCCGGCTTCGATGCTCATGTTGCAGACGGTCATCCGGCTTTCCATTGACATTTTTCTGATCGCAGATCCACTGTATTCGATGACATGGCCGTTGCCACCGTCGGTGCCAATGCGGTTGATGATCGCGAGTATCACGTCCTTTGATGTCACGCCGAACGGGATCTCGCCTTCGACGTTGATCCGGAAGTTCTTCGATTTCTTCTGCTGAAGGCTTTGGGACGCAAGGACATGCTCGACTTCGCTCGTGCCAATGCCGAAAGCGAGTGCACCGAATGCTCCGTGAGTCGAAGTGTGCGAATCGCCGCACACGATCGTCATTCCCGGCTGCGTCAAGCCCTGTTCCGGCCCGAAAACGTGAATTATGCCCTGTTCGATCGCGTCCAGATCGTAGAGTTTTACGCCGAATTCGAGACAATTTGTCCTAAGAGTTTCGACCTGTTGAGCGGCGATCGGATCTTTGAAAGGCAGGTTGCGGTTTTTTGTCGGAATCGCGTGGTCGATAGTTGCAAAAGTCAGATCCGGTCGACGCACCTTTCGCTCGGCCAGACGCAACCCTTCAAATGCCTGTGGAGAAGTCACCTCGTGGATCAAATGCAGGTCGATGTAGAGAAGAGATGGCTTGTCTGCCTCTTCGTGGACGAGATGAGATTCCCAAATTTTATCGTAAAGCGTTTTCATCGCACTTAGACGGCGTGAAACGCCTGGGTTATGTTAGCACTCTCAACCGCATAGCCACTGACGAGACTGCCGATTTCAGTAGTGGACACGACCTTCGAACAGTTTTCCGGAGCAATATCGGCGGTCCGATAGCCTTCATCCAAAACCTTCGCGATCGCACTCTCCATCGCGGCAGCGGCCGGGTCGTTCTTTGCGGAATAACGCAGGAGCATTGCAGCGGACGCTATCGCTGCCCAGCGGATTTGCGATGTTCTTACCCGCTATTTCAGGTGCGGAACCGTGGACCGGTTCATAGAGCCCGATGTCCGAACCGATCGTGGCGGACGCGAGCATCCCTAGCGAGCCGGTCAGAACGGCCGCTTCGTCGGACAGGATATCGCCGAAAAGGTTCTCGGTCAGGATCACGTCAAACCGTGTCGGATTTGTGACAAGATGCATCGCACAGGCATCAACAAAAAGGTGATCTAACTCGACCGTAGGGAACTCGGCGGCAACGCGGGTGACGGTTTCGCGCCAGAGCTGCGAGGTTTCGAGAACGTTCGCTTTGTCGACGGACGTCACTTTTCGCCGGCGTCCGACCGCCGAGTGAAACGCTACGCGGGCGACCCGTTCCACTTCGGCGACCGAGTAACGCATCGTATTGTAGGCCTCGGTCCGGTCGTCGCTGAATGCGCGCGGCGTTCCGAAATAAAGCCCGCCTAGAAGCTCACGCACTATAAGCAGATCAGTGCCGGCAAAAACTTCGGGCCGCAGTGGCGAAGAATCGATCAACGCCGGTATCGCTTTTGCCGGACGCAAATTGGCAAACCCGCCGAGGGCCTTCCGCAACCCAAGCAGCCCGATCTCGGGCCGACGTGCAGGCGGGAGATCGTCAAACTCCGGCGAACCGACCGCTCCGAGCAGCACGGCATTACTGCTCAGGCATGCGTTAAGCGTCGCATCAGGCAAGGGCGAACCGGCCTCGCGGATCGCCGCCCCGCCGATAAGATGCTCTTCGGTTTCGATAGTGAGGTCGAAGGCGGCGGCTACGTCTCTGAGGACACGAACGGCCTCGCGGCATACCTCAATGCCGATACCGTCTCCGGGCAGTACAGTGATCTTCATAAACAATTAAGCGGCAACCAACTCCATATTGTGGTCGCGCACGATGCCGAGCAGGTCCTGGTCGTAGATATTCTTCTTCCGGTCCGCAAGCGTGACGAACCGAGTATAGATCTCGGCGATCTCCTCCGGATCGAAGCTGAATCCCATCTCCTCATACCGCGAAGAAAGGGCGTGCCGCCCGGAATGCTTGCCGAGCACAATGTCGTTTTTCGGAATCCCGACCGATTCCGGCGTCATTATCTCGTAACAAAGTGGATTGCTCAAAACGCCGTGCTGGTGAATTCCGGCTTCGTGCGCAAAAGCGTTGCGGCCGACGATCGCCTTGTTTGGCTGAACACCAAAACTGATTATCGATGTCAGCAGTTCGCTAGTCGGGTAAAGCTGTGTCGTGTCGATATTGTTCTCGTACGGCATCTTGTCCGCGCGAACGGCACAGGCCATGATCACTTCTTCAAGCGAGGCATTGCCCGCTCGTTCGCCAATACCGTTGATCGTGCACTCGATCTGCCGAGCCCCGGCTTCGACGGCCGCAAGGCTGTTTGCAACAGCAAGTCCGAGATCGTTGTGGCAATGAACGCTGATCGTCACATCTTTATCACCAACAACGCGATCCTTTACCGTTCTTATCAAATTCGAGTATTCCGTCGGCAGCGTGTAGCCGACAGTATCTGGAACATTCAGTATCGTCGCCCCTTCGGCAACGGCGACGCTGAAAACCTCGCACATAAAATCTATATCGCTCCTGGTCGCATCTTCGGCAGAAAACTCGACCTCGTCTGCTAACCCGCTCGCAAGCCGGACCGCATTCCTGGTCATCTGAAGAACTTCGTCGCGTGTTTTCTTCAGCTTGTACTGCATGTGAATGTCGGATGTGGCGACGAAGGTATGTATTCGCGATCTGTTCGCCCCTTTTAGAGAATCGGCCGCGCGGAGTATGTCTGCATCCATCGTTCTCGCAAGTGCGGCGACCGCGGACCTGCGGCATTCAGCCGAAACGGCCCGGACCGCCTGAAAATCGCCTTCGGACGCGATCGGAAACCCCGCCTCGATAACATCGACGCCCAAACGCTCGAGCTGTCGGGCCATTCGGGTCTTTTCCTCAAGATACATCGAACAGCCCGGCGATTGTTCGCCGTCCCGGAGTGTCGTATCGAAGATGGCTATCTTTTCAGCTTTCATATTTTTCTATCAAGAAAACCCAGGTGTTTTTGATCAAAAATCGGCCTCAGAGCGAATCTTACGGTGTTGGAACCCTGAAAGTCAATATTATATATTCAGTTTTTACATAATATATTGTAATATACGAATCATTGATTTGGATAAATGTTATGTTGGTATTAGCATTGGTTTTATTACCTTTTGTTCGTTTGCGAACATATCTTTACTTAGCTGGACAGTCATGGATATAAATCAGCTTGAAGTTTTGGTCACGGTGGCCCGGGAAAAGAGCTTTTCCCGGGCGGCGGAAATACTCGACCGGACCCAGCCGGCCGTTAGCCAGGCGATCCGACGGCTTGAGGCCGAGATCGGCGAGACGTTGTTCGACCGTTCATCAAAAGACGGGACGCTGACGTTCGCCGGTGAAGTGTTGGTCGGTTACGCGCGGCAGATGCTCAATCTAAGGCATACCGCAAGCAATGCGATAAAGGAACTGCGCGGTTTGCACAAGGGAAAAGTTACGATCTCTGCAAATGAGCACACCGTTTTCTGCCTTTTGCCAGTCATCCGCGAATTTCGTGAACGTCATCCGCACATCAAGATCGAAGTCCAACGCGGTGTTGCCAGCCGCATTCCAAAGGAAATTACCGCCAGGGAAGTGGAATTGGGCGTCATCTCATTCAAACCGAATGACGAATCGCTGCGCTCGGTCCCGATCCTGACAGATGAATTGCTTCTGATCGTTGCGCCCTCACACCCGCTTGCTTCGCGAAGATCGGTTTCCATCAAAGACCTCGGCAACGAAATATTTATCGCCCACAACGCGGTCTCCCCTTACAGGCACAAGGTCATCGAAACCTTTGAAAAGCATAATACGAAGCTCAACATTGCTGTCGAACTGCCGTCGCTCGAGGCAATAAAGCGGCTTGTGGAAACCGGCATCGGTGTCGCCCTGATACCGAAACTGACTGCCAGGGTTGAGATCGCAAGCGGACAGCTTGTCGGGTTGTCAGTGCCCGAAATGAAGTTCGAACGAAAGCTGAATATTATTTATCGCCGAAACTCGGTTCTTTCGCACGCCGCTGAGGCGTTTCTGAAAACGGCGAAGGACCTAAGCAAATAGAATTCATCCAGGAATCTGGTTTCCGATCGTTCTTCATCGGGTTGTTCTGCTCTTTCTTGTTCATCTTGTTCCGTGGTCGGCAAATCTAACTACGGACAAAGAGGAACAAGAAGGGACAGGAGAGTATTTCGGATCGCCTTATTGGTTCTGATATTGGAAAGAACTACGGGAAATTCAGGAATTGAGTTAGAATGGTTTTCAACTTGAATTCGAGAAATTGCCCGTTTTGGACTGCTCCTTATTTCATAGCAAGGACTACGGTGAAGCTGTCAAAATCATCCGATTCAAGTTTTGCTTGACCTTATTTTTTGAAAAGCCTAATCCTGAAAAACTTATGTTTGATCAATTTACACTCGGTATCGAGGAAGAGTTCCAGATCGTTGACCCCACGACGCGGGAACTGAAATCACACGTTTCGGAGATCCTCGACGAGGGTAAACTTCTGCTCGGCGAAAAGATCAAGCCCGAGATGATCCAATCGATGATCGAGGTCGGTACGGGTGTTTGCGCAAACATTCAGGAAGCTCGCGAAGATCTATCCAAGCTGCGATGCATCATCTCAGGACTTGCTCGAAAGAAGAATATGGCGATCGTCGCCGCCTCGACGCATCCGTTCTCGAAGTGGTCGGAACAAGAGATCTACGACGGGGATCGCTACAAACTGCTTGTCGATGAACTGCAGATGGTTGCCCGCAGCCTTCTGATCTTTGGGCTTCACGTCCATGTCGGCATTCCGGACATCGAAAAGCGTATTCAGGTGATGAACGCGGCCCGATACTTTTTGCCGCATATCTTAGCGTTGACGACATCGTCGCCGTTCTGGCTCGGCTTTAATACCGGTCTGAAATCGTACCGCAGTGAAGTCTTTAAGAAATTCCCGAGAACAGAGATCCCGGATACGTTTGAGTCGTACCAGCAGTTTCAGGCATACGTCGACCTGCTGGTAAAGATGAACTGTATCCAGAACGGTTCAAAGATATGGTGGGATGTGCGTCCGCACCACCTTTTCCCTACGCTCGAATTCCGTATCTGCGATATCCCAACTCGTGTTGACGACACCATCGCTATCGCCGCCCTGTTTCAGGCGATCGTTGCAAAATTGATGGTGCTGAATGAGGGGAATCTCGGATTTCGTATCTATCATCGCCGGCTGATCTTAGAGAACAAATGGCGTGCGATCCGCTATGGCCTTGACGGAATGATGCTCGATCTTGGCAAACAAAAGGAGGTCCCCGCACGAGACCTCATTCGCGAACTGCTTGATTTTGTTGACGATGTTGTTGACCCGCTCGGCTCGCGTGAAGGAGATCGAGCATATCCACACGATCCTCGAACGCGGCACGTCTGCCGATGAACAACTTCGCGTATATGAAGAATCGGGCCACGATTTCAACGCCGTGGTCGATATGCTGATGGTCAACACGCTTGAGAACGTGCCCGAAAATTGTTTTGAGTGATCCGACGCCGATCACCGAAGCCGCTTCGCGAGCCAGTCGATGACGAGCTCAACGACGTCGGCACGCATCACCAAGGGCTGGGGGAGCTTTGAATAGTTGCCCGGGAAGCCGTCGGCGTCTTCGACAAAGAGATGGTTGAGGCCGGGCAGCACGCGAGCGGTCACGTCCTTGTTCCCGCCCTCCTTGAAAGCCTTCTCCTGCAATGCTACTTGTTCAGGCACCGCTTGTTTGTCGTTCGAGCCGGTGAGTATCAGCACGGGCGTCTTAACGCGGCGCATGGTTGCCGCGGGATCGTAGGTAAGGAAGAATTTCATCCATGGGTCCGCCGCCATCATGCCTTCAATTCTTGTCGGGATCGCCGCGATGAGTTCGGCTCGCTTCTCAGGCGTTAGCTTGGCGTCATGCTCGTACATGTTCTTGATCTGGAAGTGCAGGGCGCTCCGTGCTGGCTCGGCAACGCCGGCGAGCAGCACGATCGCCCGAAGCTTTGTTTCCTTTTCGGCGACCATCGGCGTGATCACGGCGCCTTCGCTATGGCCGAGAACCCCGAGGCGGTCCGATCGGATCTCGGGCCGCGTGCGCAAGTAAGCTAACCCCGCACGAATATCCTCGCCAAAGTCCGCGCTGGTTGATCCTTTGAACGTGCCGCCCGATGCTCCTGTTCCCCGGTCATCCATTCGCAGGACGGCAATGCCGCGTCTCGCAAGCGAGTCAGCTAGCTGACGAAAGGGCCGATAGCCTCCGAACCCAAGATTGCTGTCGCGGTCTTCCGCTCCGGAACCCGAAATAGTGATAATCGCCGCGACGGGCTTTGACTTGCTGGCTCCCTTAGGCAGCGTCAGGGTTCCGGCGAGCGTGTGCCCCATTGGCGTGGTCACCGACACATCTTCGGCTGTGTAGGGTGCATCAGCGGGTGCCGAGTAATCCGGCTTTGGCTTCGGTGTCGGACTTGGTGTCGCAGTCGTTGCTGCCCGGTCATCTCGTTTGAACGAAAGCGGGAACGATTGGCCGCCCTGAGTAAACTTGCCGGTCAATTCCGTGCGTTCCGTGTTCAGAACGCCTTCATAGAGAATCCCCGCCGCCTTCACTTCAAACCGCAGCATTGTCTCCATCGAGAGTGACCGTATCGAACGGAACCGTTGCTCCCTGGTCCACGCTCTCAAATTTGCCCGCATAAGTTCCCGTTTCCGACTTCGTAACGGTCACAATAATTCGCAGCTTCGTCCCGCCCGCTTCAAGCAAACCCTGCCACGAACCTTCGAGCCCCTTCCCAGGTGTTTGGCCAAAGATCTGGCACGAGAGGCCGAACAGAAACAGCAACGTCAACAGGCTATTTTTCATATTTCTTTTCTTGATCCAAGAAGGACAAGCGCAGATCTTGAGTACCGTCAACAGTATTGAGTCCGCAACGGCAAGCAGTTCAACTATTATGTCTCAAAGCAAGCTTCAGGAAATTCTCAAACAATATCCGCCCGTCGCGCGATTCGTTCGGATGTTCCCAGCGGGTGGGATTCTTTGACCAGTCTTCGAAGGATTTTTCCAGATGGAACTGGACGGCGTAGATCAACTGGCCGCCCGAATGCTTGACCATCATCTGGTTTTTGCAGAGATAAGATGTCGCAAGCAGTTTGAAGCCCAACGGAACGCCGTTGACCTGGACGCCGTGATTCTGCCAGACGCGGAGGATGTCGTCTTCTTTGGTGTAGTCCTGCCATATGCCCGATTTTTCGTCCTCGGTTCCGGCGAAGATCGGATCGGTGATGTCCACGATCTTTACAAAACGGTATTGGTATTCAACGACGCGATTGGTGCGTTTTTCCGATAGCTCAAGATCGTCAAGCGTCTTCAACTCCGATCCAAAAGCAACAGCAACAAGCTGGTGCGCTCCGCAAATAGCGAGTACCGGAATTTTCGTCTCCTTGACGAAGTCGGCAAATTTCGACAGGTGATCGGGGTTATAGTAATCAAAATCGCTGAGAGTGCCGCTTAGAACGATCGCGTCCGGAGCGAATGACTTCGCCGCTTCTGCAACTTCGGACAGATGGACCGTCAGCGTTTTTGGCTGTTTCACCAAACGAAGCACGTTGTTCGCGATGTTGTTACAGGCCATCGCCGAGATCTTTCGTTCGAACCTGAGTTTGCTCTCGGTCGAGGAATTCCACTCCTCGCGGGCAAGCGGCGAAAGGTCCGATTCGTAACGCAAAAGGCTGTTGACGATCAATACGCTGGCGTGCTCGATCTTTTTTTCTATCGGCTCATAACGGCAAAAGGCGCGTTTATTGTAGGGGAACGGGAGTTCCTCAGAAACCGTAACTTTAGCCGCACCGTCTAACATAAGCGTTAATACTAAATGAAATCGCCGTTAAATAAAAACAGCAATTTCCAAAACTCTGATGATTATATCAACTATTTCTTTGTCTGGTCGAGTTTTTGAACGTGGGCATGGCGTCGCCTGCACCGAGTTCCGCGATCTCTACTCGTACCCCTTTTATGAGGGCCGACCGCGCCCGGCGTGCGACGTTGGGTAACATTTGCCTACAGTTTTCTTCATGGATCAAAAGCAATTTCTGCCAGCCGACCTCAAGTTCGTCGGCGAGTACGGAAATTTTTGTTATGTCGTAAGGGATCGCAACGCTGGGGCACCCAATTCGAGCAAACACCCGCAAATATCTGGCGGTCGCAAGGTCGGGACAACTGAAACGAATTTTCCCCACCTTTAACTCAATTCCAAGAAGGGTATACAGGATCTCAGCCTCGTTTTCCCGCTCAGGTATGTCCATTGCGAATGAACGCGTCCTTTGTGGCCGGACCTTTTCGGCGTAGATCAGCGGTATCCAATCACTCCCAAGCATTTCTCGAATTTTTGCGCGGATGTCCATTGAGGGCTGCGTTAAAGATCATCGACCGCTTCCTGGAGAAGATTGAAAAGCTTCCCAACGTGAAAACCGTCCATGATCATATGGTTTGCCTCGACCGAAAACGGCATTTTCTTTACGCGGGCCATCATCGAATATTTTGCCGAATACGATACGCGGGATCGTCTGCGTCCTGTCCAGACGGCTTGGGTGTTTGAAACTGGTGAATGACACCCACGGGATCACCGAGCAATAGATCAGATCGATGCGGTGCGATTCAACATCGTAGGTCTTTAGCGCTTTATACTTTTCCAGTGCGATCTTTCCCGCTGCGTCGAATGCAAAAACATCCGTCTGCATTTCAAAATAGGCAAACGAGAAAGTTTCGTCCGCGTTCAGGATCGTCTGCGTTGCGTGGATCGTGTCGAATTCGACAAGATCTCCGTCTTGCAGACGAATGCGGAACTCGCGAATTTCGTTCACGGCAACCAAGCGTGTAGTAAAGAATTGCGAGCGAGATCGCCAGGTTGTTCCGTTTGCAGAAGCGGTATAGAGCGGTTATGTCGATATTGGCCGAGAAGTTGAAAAACGGGTCCGCGAACTCCTTAAAAAACTCGTAGGCCGCTTTCCGGGGCCAGTTATCAAGATCAAGCGCGGTGAACATCTCCGGTTATTTAGTCACGGCTCCGATCGTGCGGGTTTGCTGTGAGAATTTTTCGATCACACTGCCGCTGAAAAGGCCGAAATAAAACACACCGATGACCGCGATCAAGAGAGCCGCCGCCAGGCCGACTGGCATTTTAGGCTCAAGCCATTGTGTCGTTCGCTCGCGGAAGAACATCACGACGATCAGACGCAAATAATAATATGCCGAGATAGCGGTATTAAGGACAGCGGCGACAACGACGATCGTCAGGAGCACATTTCCGGCCTCAAGTGCGGGGCGGAACACGAGTACTTTGCCCATAAACCCGGCCGTCAAAGGTATGCCCAAAAGGCTGAGCATAAATAGCGAAAGTGTGAAGGCCAAAACGGGTGATTTGAAGCCGATGCCGTTGTAATCGTCAAACTCGGTTCGGCGGTCGTTCTTCTGGCCAAGCAGCGTGATGATCGCAAACGCTCCGAGATTCGTTATCGCGTAGGTCAGCATATAAAACGCCACGGAGGCGATCGCCGCGTCCCGTTCGGCAGGTGTTTTTGCGGCACCCGCACCGAGAAAGCCGACGAGTGCATACCCTGCATGAGCTATGGACGAATAGGCCAACATGCGCTTGATGTTGTTCTGCATTATCGCCGCGACATTTCCGACCGTCATGGTAATTATCGCCATGATGCTCAATGCTGTTATCCACGTTTCGTGCAGTAAGCCCGACGCCTGGACGCCGGCGATCAACGGAAAGCCGAGAACGAAAACGCGAAGGAACGAAGCAAAAGCGGCAGCCTTCGAGCCGGTCGCCATGAAGCCGGTGACGGGGCTCGGAGCTCCTTCGTAAACATCGGGGGTCCAGATGTGAAAGGGAACGGTCGCCACCTTGAACCCGAAACCAATGATCAGCATCGCCGCCCCGATCAATAACAGGGCAGGGAAGTTGGCGTTGGCTGTCCGAGCCGCGATCTCGGTTATGTTCGTCGAGCCGGTCGCACCATAGATCAACGCCATTCCGTACAACAGAAACGCCGAAGCAAACGAACCGAGAATGAAATATTTCATCGCGGATTCGTTGGATTTGAGGTCCGACTTTCTGAATCCGGCCATGACATAGGTTGCGATAGAAAGCGTTTCGAGGCCCAGGAAAATAACAACCAGATCGTTGCCCGAGGCCATCAACATCATGCCGAATGTTGCGAACATCAGGAGAGCGTGATACTCGCCAACGGCGATCTTTTCGTTATCGACCCACACAGTGGAGATAAGGATAGTCATGCCGGTAACAAGCAAAAAGACGAACGAGAACGCCATCCGCAGACTGTCATGTGCGATCATGCCGTTCCACGACGCCGAAGGGAGCCCGGCGGTACCGGTCCACATCAGCCCGAGCAATATCGCCGAGATCGCAAGTCCGACAAGCGAAACAATGCCCGTTACGCGCCGCTGCTTCGGAAAAAAGCTGTCGTAAATCATCACGACAACTCCGGCGAGGGCAACGACGAGTTCCGGCAAAATTATCGCAACATTTGCGTTCGGATTTACAAGGTCTGCTAACAAAAATGCGTTCATCTCTTTTTAACTGATCCGACCCCTTCTGTTCTTTGCGACGAATTACGATAGTTCTTTTCGCCGGCTTTGATCTCAACCCGCAGAAAATTCTCCTTCGGCGGAATTGGGCACGAATATTTATCGTTGCCGTATGCACAGTTCGGGTTGTAGGCCAGATTAAAATCCAGCGTTACTTTGTTCCCTTTCGGCGTCTTGATGTCAATATACCTGCCTACGCCGTACGTTTCTTTGCCGCTCGTAAGATCCTTGAACGGGACAAACAGCAGATCGGCATATTCTGGAAATTTCGAACCGATCTCCGGATCGATCTGGTATACGCTCAGAAGCTGCTCGCGGCCGTTGAGCGTAAATTTCAAAACGCCAAACTTGCGAAACTTCTTCGTGATGCCGGACGACGTCGGCATTTGAAAATACTTTTCGTCTGTCGTTCTGCCAAACACCGCATTGACGCGGAATTTCCGGTTAACTGGAAAATAATCAAGCCGCTTAAATGCCGGAAAATCAGCTTCAGTCAAAGGCGATTCTGATCTGTTGCGAAACTCTTTGTCGCGTCCGTTCCGAAATATCTTGAGATCGGTCGATCCGTAAAAGGTCTGAGCCTCGGCGAAAACAGCCAGCGCGATCAAGATCAAAACAGTCGAAAAAATTCGCATCGGATCAACGTTTCGTCGATGGTTCCGGAATGGCCGTGGCATCAGCGTGCTCAACGTCGCCCCCGGCCTGATGGGCTACGCGCTTCTGTATCGCTGTAACCGATTCTTTCGTCGCATCGAGAAAGGGCCGCGGATAAACGCCCATGAATACCATCAAAAACAGCAGCGGCGCCATCAAGCCGATCTCGCGCCAGCTCAGGTCGGCAAGATGCTTATTCTTCTCGTTGGTTACCTTGCCAAAGAAAACCCGTTGGATCATCCATAGCAGATATACTGCCGCGAAGATCACGCCCGTTCCCGCGAGCATCGTCGCCACATAGTTCCAATTCGTCGTGGCAGTTATCGACAAAGCCTGCGATTTGAACATCCCGACCATGATCAAAAATTCGCCCACAAATCCATTCAGGAAAGGGAAGCCCGACCGACGACATTGACGTGATGACAAATATCGTTGCATATATCGGCATCACGTTTGCCAAGCCGCCAAATTGGCTGATCTCGCGCGTATGCCGCCGTTCGTAAATAAATCCGACCAGCAGGAATAGAGCACCGGTCGAAACGCCGTGGTTGAGCATTTGGTAAACGGCGCCCTGCATTCCCCACTCGGTAAACGAGAACATTCCCAGAATGACAAATCCCATGTGGGCGACCGACGAATACGCGACGAGCCGCTTAATGTCCGGCTGGACCATCGCGACCAACGCGCCGTATATAATTCCGATGATCGCAAGGGTAATAAATATCCAGGCAAACTCACGGCTTTGATCCGGAAAGAGCGTGAAATTAAAACGCATCAGCCCATAGGTACCCATCTTCAGCAGGACCGCGGCGAGGATGACTGAACCCGCGGTCGGCGCTTCCGTATGGGCATCGGGCAGCCATGTGTGAAACGGGAACAGCGGGACCTTAATAGCAAAGGCTATCGCAAACGCCATAAACAGAAGCGTTCCGGCGGTCCCGGAAATAACCAGGTTGCCCAGCTTGAGCGAACTGTATAGCGTGACGAAATCAAACGTCCCGCCGAAGCCCGGTCTGATCGGCATACATGTAATAGAGCGAAATGATCGCAACCAGCATCAGCAGGCTGCCGAGAAAAGTAAATATGAAAAACTTGATCGCCGCGTAAATCCGATTTTCGCCGCCCCAGATGCCGATCAGGAAAAACATCGGTATCAGCGAGGCTTCGAAGAACAAGTAAAAAACCAGCAGATCAAGCGAGACAAAAACGCCGAGCATCGCGCTTTCGAGCAGCAGCAGGAATACGTAGAACGCAGTCACCCTTTTCTCTACCGCGTGCCAGGTTGAAAGGACAGCGATCGGCATTATGAAGGTCGTCAGAACCACGAGCCAAAGGCTCAACCCATCCACACCAATGTGATAATTCGTATTGATCGCTGTGATCCAGGGAACGTTCTCTTCGAAGAAAAATCCGCTGGACGAAGCCGCACCCTTGTCAAAAACCAAAACGAGCGAAATGGCAAAATTGACCAGTGTCGTTACGAGCGCCACCCATTTCAGGATGCTTTCATCCTTCAAAAAGACCTGATAGGCAAGCGTCGCCAACGCACCCAGAACAGGGATCAGGATTAGGATCGTCAAAAGATTTTCGGTAATAAAATCCATTTACTTGTTCGTTGTTGGTCGTTCGTGGTTCGCGGCAACCTCTGACAATGAACCACGAACAACGATCGACTAGCTAATCAGTTTCAACCCGTAATAAATAAAGTAGCCAAGTACGACGACCGCGCCGAGCATGATAAATGCCGCATAGCTGCGAACGAATCCGACCTGTACCTGCCGGACCAGGTTTCCGATCTCGGAGACAAAATGGCCGATGCCGTTGACCACACCGTCGATAAATCCGAGGTCGAATCCCTTCCACAAACCTTCGCGTGAAAGCTTCGTGATCGGGTCAACTATATAGCCGTTGTAAAACTCGTCGAGCCGCCATTTCTGCTCGAGTATCAGGGGCATCTTGCGCAGCGGGTCTTTGCTGAAAACAAACCAGCCGATGGCAATGCCAAGCCCTGCAAGCACGACTGAAAGCAACGCCAGCCAACGCTCTTTTGCTATCACCTCGGGCTGAATGCAGATCGTGCGATTCGGAGCCGGCCGCGGCGGGAGATGCGCTCGCGTAAAAATGCTTGACTTCTTTCGTCTCCGGCTCACCGACGGCTGGGGAATGTTCGCCGGGTGCGTGCTGTTTCGCTATCACCGGCTCAAGCGTATGCTCAAACTTATTAACGTCTCCCAACCCGACCAGCGAACTCATCGCGTATGGGATTCCAACAAGGCCACCGATCGTGGAAAGGACCGCCAACGCGATCAAAGGCACGGTCATCGGCCACGGAGATTCGTGCGGTTTGAAATCGTGGGGCAGGGCATGATGATGCTCCTCGTCGTCGTCGTGATCGTCGTGGGCCGCATCGTGCTCTTCGTCGTCATGGTGCGTATCCGGATGGGCCGCATCCGAATGGGCTTCGTCCGGCAATTGCTCGTGAAACCGTTCTTTTCCCCAGAATGTCATGACCATCATTCTGGTCATATAGATCGCTGTCAGCACCGCGGTCAGCGTCGCGACCACCCACAGGACTTTGTTGCCGGGAAAGTCCGCGACCGGGAAATAGCTGTCGGCCGCAAAGGTTTTATAGAGAATTTCGTCCTTTGAGAAGAACCCGGCCCAGATCGGTATGCCGCAGATCGCCAGCCAGCCCATAGCCATCGTGATGAATGTAATGGGCATGTACTTTTTGAGTCCGCCCATTTTTCGCATGTCCTGCTCGTGGTGCATTCCGTGAATGACCGAACCGGAACCGAGAAAGAGCAACGCCTTGAAAAAAGCGTGGGTCATCACGTGAAAGATCGCCACGGTAAACGCCCCGACCCCGGCCGCAAGGAACATAAATCCGAGCTGCGAGACGGTTGAGTAAGCGAGGACTTTCTTGATATCGTTCTGCGCGATCGCGATGGTGGCGGCAAACAGAGCTGTAGCGGCTCCGATGATCGCGATGATCCACATCGCGGTCGGGGCGAATTGGTAGATGGCATTCGAACGGACGACAAGATAAACACCGGCCGTGACCATTGTCGCCGCGTGGATGAGCGCCGAGACAGGTGTCGGGCCCGCCATTGCGTCCGGCAGCCAGGTTAGCAAAGGAATTTGAGCCGATTTACCGGTTGCTCCAATAAACAAAAGGACACCGACAGATGTCAGGCCGCCCGCGAAGATCGCTCCCCACGTGAACGGATCGGCATGCATGTGCTCCAGGACATAAGTGAAAACGCTTTGAACTTGTTGGCCGTCGACAACCTTGTCAAAAAATGAGATCGAACCCGTCAGAGTAAAGATCAAAAATATCCCGATCAGCACGCCCCAGTCGCCGATGCGGTTCATCACAAAAGCCTTTTTCGCCGCCTCGCGGGCCTCATCTTTTTTAATGTAATAGCCGATGAGCAAATACGAACACAGCCCGACGCCTTCCCATCCGACGAACATCAGCAAGAAATTATCCGCCAAAACGAGCGTCAGCATCGAGAACATGAACAGGTTCAGATAGGCGAAAAATCGATAGAACCCTTTGTCGCCGTGCATGTAGCCCGTGGCGAAAATGTGGATGAGCAAACCGACGAAGGTTACGAAACACGCGTATATACCCGACAACCGGTCCATCCCGAGAGAAAAATCCGCACGGAAACCGCCGACATTGATCCATGTCCAGATGTGGTCGAGAACCGGCTTACCTTCAGGTGCGAACAAGGCTCCGACATGCGAAGTGCCGATCCCGAACGCTATCATGAACGCAACGATCGTCGAGACCGCGATCGTTCCGCACGCGACGATCCCGCTGAATTGTTCGCCGTACGGCTTATCTTTAAGATATCCGCCGATCAGCCAGTTGATAACAGCACCGGCCAGCGGGGCAAAGATTATTAGACTTAAAAGGTTGTTTTCAGTCATCACCTAGGGACCGGAGGAACACTAATTCTTCAAAATACTCGCGTCGTCCACATCGATCGAAACTCGGTTACGGAAGAACGCAATGATAATGCCCAAGCCGACGGCTGCTTCGGCCGCGGCGACACTCATTACCATAAAGACGAAAAGCTGACCGGTGACATCGGCGTAGTAACGCGAGAACGCAACGAACGTCAAGTTGACGGCGTTGAGCATCAGCTCGATGCACATAAACATGCCGAGAGCGTTGCGTTTGAAAACAACGCCGACCGCGCCGATCGTGAACAAAATGCCCGAAAGTGCCAAATATGTTTCTAAGCTCGGTTCCATAAGCTCAAATTGAGATCCTGAGTTCGTCCTTTTCGTCCTCTTCGTGGCGGTGTTCCAACTCGTGATCGACCACCAACTTTAATTGTCCCGGTTCCAGTCTGCGAACCAGAATAACGCCGCCGATGATCGCCATCAGCAGCAGTATGCCGACGATCTCGACCGGCAGCAGATATTCCGTATACATTGCCTGGCCGATGCTCAATGTTTTGCCGGCGGTTTCTGCTTCATTGATCACGTGCTTCGGAGCACGCATCACGGCGTAAAAGATGAAAAAGGTCTGTGCCAGCAAGATCAATCCAAGCCCGCCACCCACAGCGTATAAATATCTCAGGCGATTCAGCGGCTTGTCCTCGTCCAGATTCAAGAGCATGATGACGAACACGACCAGCACCATGATCGCACCTGCGTATATCAATATCTGTACGGCCGCGATAAACGGGGCGGCGAGCGTGACGTAGATACACGAAAGGGCGATAAAAACGCCAACCAGCGATATAGCGCTGTAGAGCGGATTCTTGTGATACACCATCGAGATCGCACAGGCGATCGCAAATCCGGCGAAGAGAAAAAATAGTACGCTCGAAGCCATAAAATCACTCAAACAGGGTGAACAGGATAGACATGATAAGTGGTTTTCGCCTATCGATCTTTGTTCAGACTACATCCTGTATATTCTGTCCATCCTGTTCGGAAGCTTTCTCATCGATTCAAAAAGTAAACAACTACTATCGTCAAGATCACATTCGCCAACGCTACCGGCAGCAAAAACTTCCAGCCAAAGTTCATCAACTGATCGAACCTGAACCTTGGCAGCGTTCCGCGCACCCAGATATAGAAGAACAAGAACGCACATATCTTGCCGATGAAAGCCAGATGGCTCACCAATGCGTATGGTATAGAACCGACATCGAAAACGTGGCTCAGGCCCGGAACATACCAGCCGCCCAGGAACAGAACCGTACACATCACCGAAACGGTGAACATGTTCACATACTCGGCCATAAAGAACAGCGCGAATTTCAACGCCGAATATTCGGTGTGAAAACCTGCGACGAGTTCCGTTTCAGCCTCGGGCAGATCGAACGGCACGCGATTTGTCTCGGCAAAAGCCGCGATCAAAAACACGACGAAGCCTATAAACTGCGGCACAATAAACCATCTCATGTACCAGGGCGAATACATCTGAGCGTAAATAATTCCGTTCAGATCGAGTGTTCCGGCAAGCATCACGACGCCGAGCACCGACGCTCCCATCGCCAATTCGTACGAGATCATCTGTGCCGACGAGCGAAGCCCGCCCATGAGGCTGTACTTGCTGTTCGACGACCAACCGGCCAACGCAATGCCGTAAACCCCGACCGACGTTATGCCCAAGACAAACAGTACGCCGACATCGATCTGCGCGATCGTCAGCGGCATGTTTCGGGCCTGTTCCGCGATCCAGGCCGTCGCGTCGCCAAGATAGGAAATACCTGAGACATATGGAACCAGCCAGCTCAACGGATCTGCGATCCGCGGCCCGAACGGATAAACGACCATTGGCAGCAGTGCGCATGTCAGGGCAACAAGCGGTGCGAGAAAATAAACGAACTTCGTCGATTTATCCGGGGTAAGGTCTTCCTTGAAAATAAATTTCAGCAAGTCGGCGAATGGCTGCAGTACGCCCCACCAACCAACGCGGTTTGGCCCGATGCGGCCCTGTATCCACCCCAAAACCTTGCGTTCAGCGAGAACGGTGTACGCGACGATCATCAGCACCATCTGAAATGCGATCAGAACGGCGACCGTTGACACTATGAAGGGAAATGCGGTTTTAAGAACAGATTCCATAAATGCAAAAGCCCGCACGCAGTAAGGGCGTTATGCTCAAGTTGAATATCACGCCCTTGCTCAAGGGCTCGGGCTTCTAAAAACTATTCCCGGTCTCCTGCACCGACCGCAGCCGCTTCCGCCATTTCATTAACCTTCGGCGTACCGTCCAATTCAAATTGAGACAGCGGTGCGAGCAAAAGATTCTCCGGCTTCGGATTGCCGTGGGCCAATAAATGAAACTGAAGCGTCTTGCTCGTCATAGTCGTCAATCTATGCAATTTGTGTCCGACCTTTGGTGACCTTGTGATCTTCTCGCCGGAATCGCTAAACGATTCAACCTTCTTTCGCAATGCTTCAATTTCAGCCGACAGATCCTTTTTGCCCGAGCTCGCATGTTTTACCTGTACAGGATTCGACTCGTCCTTTAACGCCGGATATCGAATCCCTTCGTAGGCCGGAATGCTGTCCGCGATCGAGCGAAAAACCGATGATGCCGAGAAGTCGTACCCGAGATCGACGCCCATTTCGCGGGCGATCAAAGTTGTGATCATCCAGTCGGGTTTCGACTGGTGCAGAGGCTCGATCGCCTTGCGAACACGCTGCACAAAACCGGTATTGTTGGTAAATGTGCCATCAACCTCAGCGAACGAAGCGGCCGGCAGTATCACATCTGCATAGGCGGTTGTTTCGGTCTCAAACAATTCCTGTACGACGACAAATTCCTTGCCTTCCAACACGCTCGCGTCCTGAAGACTGCCGCCGATGAGTAGCGCCTTTGAGCTTTTCAAAACTTCGGCGAGCGACTTCTTGCCGGGCGACATATCATTTGCTCCGACCGAATTGTTGTAAGCAGGAAGCGGATGCACAAAAACGTTCCGTCCCTCGCCCGCGAGACCGGAGGCATTAGCGGCAAAGATCGATTGAGCCTCCAGCGAAAGTTCGCCACCGAGAATGATGATCACATCGCCCTGCGTTTCGAAGATCGTTTGCCGCAGCCGTTCGATCTCGTCGGCAGATATTCCCATCTTGCCAGCAGCCAATTTATCGTGCGACGGATCAACCGCCGTCAAGGCAAATGCATCAAGGCTGCCGGGGTTAACATGCACGAACTGCGTCGCCAGCCGCGAAAGATTGATCGGTGTGTCGTTTACGCAAATGAAGTTTGCCTTGCCGTTTCGCACTGCCTGGCGAATCTGCTTGGCGACATAAGTCTGTTCTTCGTCCGGTTCGCCGCCGATCAACACGATGGTTTTCGCGGTCCGGATCTGTTTATGAGTGTTGAGCGGAATGCTCAGGTTATCAAAAAAAGGTGAAAGATCGTACCGGTCCGAAACGGCGAAGTTGTCCGAGCCGACAACTTCCTTTGCAAAACGCCGGAGCGTAAACACCGACTCATTCGTCAAACGCGGGCTTGCGATGACGCCAGCCTCACGGCCATATTCCTTTAATTCTCCGGCGACCAGTGAAATAGCTTCATCCCAAGTCGCGGGAATAAGCTTTCCACCTTCCTTATACCGAATGAGCGGAGTTTTGATGCGGTCCTTGTGGTTAATGAATTCGTGTCCGAAGCGGGCCTTTACGTCAAGGAATTCGCCGTTCAATCCGTTCACGTATCGGTCGCGGGCAACTATTCGATGAACCACGCCGCCGCGCGAGCCAATGCTGAGCTGCATTCCGTCCGAGCCATAAACGTCTGTCGTTGTGGTTTGGTCCAATTCCCACGGCCGGGTTTCGTGACGGTAAACTCCGTCAAGCAAGGTTCCGGTCGGACAGACCTCGATGCAGTTGCCGCATTGCGAGCAATTCAGCCAGCCGCCGTATGTGCCAATAACGGTATTCGCTCCGCGGTTTCCGGCCTCGATCGCGTCCTCGCCCATCCATTCGTTGCAGACCCGCGTGCAGCGTTTGCAAAGAATGCATCGCTGCGGGTCGTTGGCAACGATCGGCGACAAATATTTTTCCGGTGCAGCGTTTTTCTTCTCGGTAAAACGTTCCTCCACATCTCCCCAATCAAAAATGACTTCCTGCAGCTCGCACTCTCCACCGCGGTCGCAGACAGGGCAGTCAAGCGGGTGGTTTGTCAGCAAAAACTCACCCATCGAACGCTGGGCCTTTTCGATCTCCGGGCTGACGGTGGTGACGTTCATTCCGTCCGTGCAGCGGATGGTGCAGGATGTTTGCAGCTTCGGCATCTTTTCGATGCGAACCAAACACATGCGGCACGACGCCTGGACTTCGAGGTCCTTGTAGTAGCAGAACGACGGAATGCTGTATTCATTCTCGCGGCACACGTCGATCAGCAGAGCGCCCTTTTCGACCTCAAACTCCTTGCCGTTGATCGTTACTTTGATGAGTTCTGTTGACATTTACTCGATGAAAACTACTTACCTTTCTTCTTTGCCTTGGGCTCTTCGGTTGCCACAGCTACATTCTTCTTCTTGTGTCGCGGACGCGTTTTGCCAAAACTACCCGCAAAGATCTTGCCCCGACGTGTTCTTTTATCACCTTTCCCCATTATTCATTTACTCCTTAAACGTTTGCCTCAATATTGGTTCCGTTCGTGTTGTTGGTCAGCCATTTCTTGAAATCTTCCGGAAATTGTTTGATCGCACTCTGGATCGGCCACGCAGCGGCATCGCCAAGCGGACAGAAACTTTTTCCTTCAATGTTGTCGCAGATATCCAGCAGCAACTGTGCGTCTTCGGGCCGCCCGCCGCCCGCCGAAATACGGTCGAATATTTTGACCAGCCAGTCGGTCCCTTCGCGGCAAGGCGTGCACCAGCCGCATGATTCGTGTTTGTAAAACTCGGTCAGGTTCTTGGTCGTCTCCATTATATCGACGGTCTCGTCCATGACCATCATTCCGCCCGTGCCAAGCATCGAACCCGCCGCAACAAGCCCTTCATAATCAAGCGTGACATTCTTACCGAGTATCTGTCCCGCGTTCATAATATAAACGCTCGACCCGCCTGGAATTACGGCTTTCAGCTTGTTATTGCGAAGCATCCCGCCGCAGTCTTCCATAATGAACTTTTCCATATCGGCATAGCCCATCGGAAGTTCATAAACGCCCGGTTTTTTGACATGCCCGCTGATCGACCAAAGCTTGGTTCCGCCCGATTTTTCTGTGCCGAGATCACGCCACGCGATGCCGCCCATTTCGAGGATCTGCGGAATGCTCGTTAATGTTTCGACATTGTTGACGATCGTTGGCGAGGCATAAAGGCCTTCAACGGCCGGAAACGGCGGTTTCAGACGCGGGTGGCCGCGGAAGCCTTCAAGGCTGGACAACAATGCAGTTTCTTCGCCGCATATGTACGCACCCGCACCCGTGTGCGTGTGGATATCCATTTCGAACCCGGAGCCGAAGATGTTTTTACCCAGAATGCCCGCCTCACGAGCCTCCGCGAGGGCGCGGTCCATTATCTCGATCAGGTAATTGTACTCGCCGCGAAAATAGACGTAGCCGGTTTGTGCTCCCAGCGTCCACCCGGCAATGATCATTCCCTCGATGAGCGCATGCGGGTCGTACTCGAGCAGATAGCGGTCTTTAAACGAGCCGGGTTCCGATTCGTCGGCATTGCAGACAATGTACTTCTGTTTCGGCGAATCTTTCGGCACAAATGACCACTTCATCCCGCTCGGGAATCCGGCCCCGCCGCGGCCCCTGAGGGCGGAATCTTTTACCTGCTGGATGATCTCGTCCGGCGACATCCCGAAAGCCTTCTTAAGCTGCACGTACCCGCCGGTGTCTTGATACACCTTTAGCGTGTGCCCGTCCTGCATGCCGACGCGCTTTAACGATAAAGGTTCACATCCAATTGCTTTGATTTCCATAAATCTGAACGCGGACATTCCTGTCCGCGAACTATTAAAGTTCCAGGTCCCTTTTGATCACTGCCGTATCCGTATGTTGGCGAAACTTTAAGATCTTGCCGTTCGACAATTCCCACTCGTGCGCAAACGGCACGGTCGTGCTCTTTCCGGTTTTTGTAAATTTGCCCGAATACGTTCCCGTAGATATCACATTGCCATCGCCGCCATCGACGATCTTATCCGGAACAGCGGTAAATCCTTCCCACTCGGTCCCAATACGCATAAAGACTCCCGCAAGAACACCGTCCGGGCCATGGTGCGTGCCGCCGTACATAAAACCTTCGGCCTCAGTCCACGCAATGTTCTCATCGAACGCTCCGAGCACGCCCGGAATATTCCCCGTCGCGAAGTCGTCGTATAAACCCTTGATAATGTCGCCGTTGGTCATAAACAAATTGCTACTTCACTTCGTCTTTCGAACCACTTCGATCACCTTTCCAAGAATTTGCCCTTTCTTAATTGTTGGCGGCTCCCAAATTCGGCTATCCGCGCTATTTGGTCGATTGTCCCCCATAACAAAATACTCGCCTTCCGGGATTACCAATGCTCTAAGGTTACTTTCACTCCAGCGTTGCATTTCAAACGGCCCGCCTAATAGTTTGTCGTTAATAAAGGTTTCACCGTTTCTAATTTCAATTTTCTCGCCAGGCATACCTATTGCACGTTTATAGTGAAATAGATCCGGCGAAACCTCGAAGGCGACTATATCGAACCTTTCTACACCTGCATCTTTTTCGTAAAAGCGTTGGTCGATTACCAGTCGGTCGCCATCGGTGATCGCCGGCGACATTCCCATGCCCTCAGCTCTTACAATTTTCAAGTCTTGTGCTTTTCTGCAATTGACTACCGAAAAACATAAAACAAAAACAACGAGAACGATCAGCGGTCGCATCTTATTTCAACGTATCAAAGATTTTATCCACCTTCTCAATAGACAAATCCTCGTGATAATCAAACCCGATCTGCATCATCGGTGCCGTTCCGCAGCTTCCGAGGCATTCGACCATCGTGACAGTAAATTCGCCGTCTTCGGTCGTTTCGCCGGGGTGGATGCCGAGCTTTGAGCAAATATGCCCGGTGATCTCCGGCTCGCCCATGATCCGGCACGAAAGCGTCTTGCAGATCTGGATGTGGTGCCGGCCGACGGGACGCAGATTGAACATCGAATAGAACGTTGCCGTTTCCCAAACGTCCGTCACTTCCAGGTTCAGAAATTTCGCCAGGAAATTCACACCCGGATTGTCGATCCATCCGCGTTCACGCTGAACAAGCATCAAAAGCGGTATCAACGCCGAACGGCTCCGGTCGGACGGATACTTAGCGAGATGAGCGTTCATCTCGGCAATTATCTCTGACGAAAACTCGGCCACATCGTCAGAAACGAGGACCTTGTCCGTATAACTTGTAGGGACTGCTGTTGCCATCAATGTATTTCCGATTCAAGACCGTGAACACGTTCGTCGAGGCCTTCGATTCTTTGGTGATCCTTAATCGCCATGCCGGCGACGTCCGTAAATTGTCCAGAAAGTATGTCGACTTTGGTTTCAAGACCTCCGAGCCGTGTCGTAACCGATTCAAGCTGCTTAGTATTGTCTCGCAGCTCGCTCCTCATATCGCGCACTTCGAGCCGCAATTCGTCTACCCGGCCGACAACTCTCTCGACGACCGTTGTAAGTTTCTCAAATTTCTCGTCGTATTCTCCGGCCATAAAAGGTTATCGATCGATCTCCCCCAAAACAATATCCAGACTTCCGATGATCGCAACCACATCCGCCACCATCTCGCCTTCGCTCATAACCGGTAGGGCCGATAAATTCACAAAGCTCGGCCCGCGGAAGTGCACCCTTTCGGGTTTTGGCCCGCCGTTTGACTTCATATAGACGCCGAGTTCACCCTTCGAAGCTTCGATCGCGTGATAGACCTCGCCGGCCGGGACGTTAAAGCCTTCGGCAACGATGAGAAAATGATGGATCAGCGAATCCATATGCTTTCGCATATCGTCGCGGTCCGGCAGCACTACCTTTGGCGCGTCAGCTTTGATCGGGCCGGGTTTCAGACGTTCGAGAGCCTGGCGGACTATCTTGTGCGATTCCTCAAGCTCGCGCATTCGGACCATGAATCGCGACCAGACGTCACCGTCCTGTTCGGTCGGGATATCAAAATCATAGGTCTCGTACCCTGTATACGGGTTGGCCTTGCGAAGGTCAAGCTCGACCCCGCTTCCGCGAAGGCATGGGCCTGTCAGCCCCCAGTTGATAGCTTCCTCTTTATCGATGACGCCTACGCCTTTCGTACGGCTTTGCCAGATCGTGTTTCCCGTCGCAAGCGTGTTGAATGTATTTACCGCTTCAGGGAAATCGTCGCTGAACTGTTTGCAGCGGCGTTCAAATCCGGCGGGCAGATCCATCATCAAGCCGCCGATACGGAAATAGCTTGGCGTCATGCGGCCGCCTGACGCGGCTTCGATCAGGTTGAGGATCTTTTCCCGCTGGCGAAAGCAGAAAAAGAAGATGCTCATTGCGCCAAGATCAAGGGCGCTTGTGCCGAGCCAGACCATATGCGACGCGATCCGCTGCAGTTCACACATCAAAACACGAATCACCTGCGCCCGTTCCGGTATCTCAAGGCCTAGCAGTTTCTCGGCCGCCATCACATATGCCAGATTGTTGCCGAGCGGATTCAGGTAGTCCATCCGATCAGTAATGACGATACCCTGCTGATATTTCTTGTATTCAAAGAGCTTTTCCATTCCCGTATGGAGATAGCCAATGTCCGGGATCGCCTTTACGACCAGTTCGCCGTCGAGCCTCAGATCGAGCCTCAGCACGCCATGCGTCGAAGGATGCTGCGGCCCCATCGACAGCGTCATCTCGGACTCCAAGGGCGTGTCCATCACCTCGAACTGGCTTGGAATGTTCTCAACTGCGGTGCTCATATTTAAAGTGCGGCGGCGGACTGTCAGTCCGTCTTGCGACAGGCTAACAGCCAGTCGTACTCAATTCATACTGTACGGCTCGTAACCTCTTAACGGATAATCCTTTCTCAACGCATGCCCGTCAAAATCGCTCGGCAGCAAAATTCGCCGCAGATCGGGATGTCCGTCAAACACAATCCCCAACAGATCGTATGTTTCACGCTCGTGCCAATCGGCCGTTTTCCATAGCGTCGTAACGGTCGCGACTTTCGGTTCATCTTCAGAAAGCAAAACCTTCAAACGCAGCCGGCCATAATGTGTTGTGGAAAACAGGTGATAATTTACTTCAAATCGCGGATCTTCCTCGGGTCCGCGATCGGCACCGCACAGATCGGCCAGCATATCAAACCCATGTTTTGACTTCAGGGCCCAGCAGATATCAACTATCGATTCGCGCGGTACGATAGCCGTCACTTCGCCGAATGCTTCATTAACCGAAACGATCCAAGCCGCGTTCTCCGCCTTTAACTGTTCAATATATTCGAGTAAAGAGGCCATTTTTCTGCTGAAACTATCTGAACCTTTCCCACGTTGCCGCCCATGTTCCGGGCACCGTATTTGCCCCCGACCAAACGCCACGGCTAATATTGCTACCTTTCCTGTTGACGAACGCCCTGTAATTCCCAACTCCGAGTTCGCCTTTTTCGCTTTTGGCCCGGTATGCCTTCAATAGCAATCGGCCACTCCATCGGTCAAAGGTCCCGTTAAAATACTCTCGGCCAGCCGTTTCACCGTCTTCCGACTTCCAGGCAAAATACCCATGGTATCGAATCAGCTTATTACGAATGCCACGTTTTACGATCCGCATGGTGGCGGACCACTTCATATTCTCTTCGTCGCTGCCTGAAACCGTCCAAATTCCCGCTTTCGGCGCAACCCAAACCTGCTTCGTTTGCGAAGCTGCGGTTAGCGGCGAAAGGCTGATCAGTAAAACTAGTACCGGCAGAACGATAAGTAGTTTTTTCATTATGACGATCTGCGTTTCTCGTGTCGCGATGGAATTGAATACGGACGCGATGTTTGATTCTGTGCTACTTCGATCTCGGTTTCGCGCTCAAGCGCCGTTCCCTCGGTGACCGGCAGGGTTCCCGGAACTATCGAAACACGCGATTCCGGTTCGAAAGTATCGCGGCGGTCTTTGACCGATTCGCCCATGATCTTGTCTTGCAGCATCATGATCGCGTGCACAAGCATTTCCGGACGCGGCGGGCAGCCCGGAACATAAATATCGACCGGCACGATCTTATCGACGCCCTGAACGATTGCGTAATTGTCGAAAACGCCACCCGATGTGGCGCACGCTCCCATCGAGATAACCCATTTAGGTTCAGGCATTTGATCGTAGATTCGACGCAGCACCGGGGCCATCTTTCGCGAAACGCGGCCAGAAACTATCATTACATCGGCCTGCCGCGGCGACGCGCGAAAAGTCTCCGCGCCGAATCTTGAAAGGTCGTTGCGTGCGGATACGGTGTTCATCATCTCGATCGCACAGCAAGCCAATCCAAACGTCGCCGGCCAAATGCTCGATTTGCGGGCCCAGTTGACTACGGCGTCCAGTTTAACCGTGACTACATCAGGCAGCGATTCGAATAATGTATTTTCTAAACCCATAATTGGCTTGTCGCGAGTCTTGAGTCGCAACCGACCTGACTCGATCCTGCCCAAGACTCAAGACTTACAACTCAAGACTACACTTTTAGGCGGCTACTTTCATCCCTTCAGCTCTCCGCTTCTTAGCCATTTCTTTCGCTTCGGCGCGGGCTTCGGCACGGGCTTGCAGGCCCCAATCAAACGTGCCCTTTTTCCAAACGTAAATGTACCCGATGACCAGCGTCGCAATGAACACCAGTATCTCGACCAACGCGATCGTACCGTAAGCGATGTCGGTTGCGTTCTCCTGCCTTAGCAGGCTTTTGAAAGCGACGGCGAACGGAACCATGAACAGGACTTCGATATCGAACAAAAGGAAAATAACCGCGACAGTGTAGAACTTTATCGAAAAGCGGTCGCGGGCTCCGCCGATCGGGTCTTTACCGCACTCGTAAGGCATCAGTTTCGTGGCGGTCCGCTTTCGCGGGCCGATAAGCTGCGTGACCAGGAGCTGGCTGACGGCAAAGCCCATCGCAACAAGAAACATTATGCCTATAGGGGCATAGGCCATCAGGCTAAAGTCAGACATTGACACCTCTAAATTGTCGATTCGTTTACCGAAAAAGCGTCAGAAAATGCATTTATTTTCCAAAAAAATCAATACATTGGCGATTCAATGACAATCGTAAGTTAAGCGTGATTTAGTGTCAAGGCAATGCGCTTGGCGTAAATTCTTCGGTGATGCCGGTTAACTGGGAAATTCAGCCTGACCTTCGGGCCGTGGTAAAACAATATTTATTGACCGCCAACGCCGGGCTGTGGTATTTTCATAAGTGGCAGTTACTCCTATCTCTTCGCCGCTCAGACCTCTCATAATGCCCACTAGCAAGCTGTGATAACCGGTTTTAATACAGATATTGAATTCGGCGGCGTGACGTATCACGTCCAGACCGAAGATAAGGGTTTGTCCAGGCCGATAATCTTGTCGTTGGTCTATGACCGCGGCACGATCCTCGCCAGCAAACGCGCATCGTATGAAGACTTGTTGGCCGGTGATTTCAATGAAAAGGTTTTGTCGGAGCGGCTGCATAAACAGCATCGTCTTATCTGCGCCGCCATCCAGGCCGGAAGAATCGAAGACCTTAAGAAAATGACGGCCCGCGAGTCGGCCGGCGCCAAGAAACCGGCGGCGGTTGCGGCAAAAAGCCCTTTGGTTGCGTATGACGACTTCAATCTTGTCGGATCAGGCGCCGCGAATCCAGTCGCGGATATTCCAGTCGATACGGATGAGATGCCGATCCCGAAACCGGTTTTCGAACCGGGCTTTGGCTTGCCCGAAAAGGAGCCCGAAGCGGCAATGGTCGAGGGCATCAGCGTTATCGAGGAAGAGATAATGCTCCCGGACGACGCAGTAATGATCATCGAAGAACCGGCACCCAAAAAGCCGGAAAACGACAAGCTCGCGATCGAGATCATCGGTGCCGTTAATTTCAGGGGTGGGGAACGCAACACGGTAAACTTTATAGTCAGCCGCGGCAGTGCCCGTACCGGCGTTTCGGGAGCGCAAATAATGATCAAAATACTCGGTTCGAGTTTCCGGCCCGTAATTTTTCACGCCTCGACCGATTTTAATGGCGTTGCCACTGTAAATCTTCAGCTTCCAAACTTTACATCGGGGCGGGCCGCATTCCTCGCCCGTGCGATGAGCGACGGCGAAGAGACCGAATTGCGCCGCTCGATCGCCCACGGTTAACTTATCTAGTATTTGAATTTCATCGTCTGCTGGTAGAAAATCTACACAGCCGCTATGAACGTGTTTCTAAATGGTGAAGTCCGCGAGATACCCGAAGGTCTGAACCTTGAAGACCTTCTCGACCATTTTTCGTTGCCTTCGCAGCGTGTCGCGATCGAATTGAATAGGGAAGTGATACGGCGCAAGGATTGGCATTCCAAAAAGGTAAACCACTCGGACACGATCGAGGTGATCCATTTCGTCGGTGGCGGGTGAAGAAGATGGGAAGGAAAGAGAAGAGGAGAAACGGGGACACGATCGACAAGTCTCCTTTCCTTTGCGTTCTTTGCGTCTTTGCGTGAAGATTGTTTTATAAATGAACTCGGATAATTTCCAACTTGCAGGAACTACATTCACATCACGCCTCATTATCGGCACGGGCAAATACCGCTCTTACGACGAGATGAAGGCGGCCCATTCGGCGTCCGGTGCCGACATGGTTACCGTTGCAGTCAACCGCGTGCCGCTCGACGGCAAGACGGAATCTTTTCTCGACCATCTCGATCCAAAAATGAAGATCCTGCCCAACACGGCCGGATGTTACGACGCCGACCACGCGATACGCACCGCAAGACTTGGCTCGTGAAGCCCTCGAAACCGATTGGATAAAGCTTGAGGTTATCGGCGATCCAATCACGCTTTTACCCGATAATGAGCAAACGCTTGAGGCCGCAAAAGTGCTTGTCAAAGAAGGCTTCATCGTCCTCCCATATTTCACGGACGACCTGATAATGGCCAAAAAGCTGCTCGACGCGGGCTGCCCGGCCGTAATGCCGCTTGCTGCCCCGATCGGGTCCGGTATGGGTGTTCAAAACCCGTCGAATCTGAGAATAATGCGTGAGCAATTGCCCGACGCAACTATTATCGTGGACGCCGGCGTTGGCGTGCCGTCGGACGCTGCCATCGCAATGGAACTCGGCGCCGACGCGATCCTGATGAACACCGCGATCGCCGAAGCACAGGATTCCGAACAAATGGCCACCGCGATGAGACTTGCCGTCCAGGCCGGCCGTCTCGCGTATCTTTCGGGCCGAATGCCAAAACGTCTCTATGCATCAGCGTCAAGCCCGATCGAGGGGGCAATAAAATAACTTATGGCCGCCCGTATCTTATTTTTTGGGGCAACTGCCGATGCCACCGGCAGCCGAGAAGTTGTTATCAACGAAAGCGGCTTCCTAAACGTGAGTTCGATACTGGACGAACTTCGCGAAACCTATCCTCGCCTCGCTGCGATCGTCTACTTTTTTCTGTTAATCAGCAATACACCGGCGGCGACACCGTAGTGAGAGACGGCGATGAGGTTGCAATATTTACGGCAGTTTCGGGTGGGTGAGTTGATCAAATGTTAGACAGGGCAATAGAGAAGCTTTACAGCGTCTTTCAGTGAGTCTTGTAAACCGGAAATTATTCACGCCTGTCCATGCTGTATGACCAGTGAAGAAGTCGAGGTTTTGCTGGGCAAACCGTTGCGGGATCTCTCGCCAGACGAACTCTCTTCCTATTCGTCAAGTGCGTTGTTAACGGTTGGTCTACCCGAGGATTATCTTTACTACCTTCCACGAATACTTGAGATATCGATACGTGATGATTCTTGGTGGCCCGATATCGAGGTGTCCGCACGCGCAATTAAGTCTACCGAGCCCGGAAACATGGCCAGAACAAAGGCAAGAAGCGTTTAAGTGAGTTTATGTTAGCAGCAATTGATGATCTCGTTCGCTCAAAGCGATATGTGCGATTAGATGATTGGATGTGCGCTATCGCTGCGATGGATTTTGACGTTGTTCCTTTCTTGAATCTAATTGAAACAAATCGGGATGCGGTACTCGAATACTTCAAAGACAATGGAAAAACGTTATCAGCAGGCAAGCTGGAAAATGCTTTTTGGAAGCTCCCAAACGCGGGACATGACGCGATCGTCAAATGGTTTGGTTCCGAACCAATAGCCAAGATTCTGTTTGACGCATATGGCTATAGAAAGTGAGTCTTTGAACGATTATGTACTTCGCGGAACTCACAACAAGCCCTATCGATATAACGTCCGTTGCCCGCCGCGTCGTGCCGCCGGAATGCGGCGCGACCGTGACGCTTGACGGTTACGTTCGCCAATTTACAAAAGGCCGCGAGACGCTGCACTTGTTTTATGAGGCGTACGAGCCGATGGCCCTCAAGGAAATGGAGAAGCTGATAAAGACGGCAAAGCAGGAATTTGAGATCTCAAACATCGGCATCGTTCATCGTCTCGGCAAGCTCGAGATAGGCGAAACCAGCGTTGTCATCTCGGTCGCAGCACCCCACCGCAAGGCCGCGTTCGCTGCCTGCGAATGGCTCATCCGCGAGCTAAAACGCACGGTTCCCATCTGGAAAAAAGAGGTCTATGCCGACGGCGAAGTTTGGGTCGAAGGCGAAACGTAACGCGGAGTTTACATAAATGTAACATCGATTCTTGCCACGCCCCGAAACCTGTAATATCATTTCGAACCCAAAGCTCATTAATTTCGAATTCCAAAAACGAGAGGACACATAAATGCGTAAGATCATTGTTCTGTCATTTGCAATTATTCTTTGTGCGATAAGCTCCTTTCGGACAGTCACAGTCAACTACGGGAAATATCGAAGGACGCGTCGTCGATCAAAACGGCGCGGTCGTCCCGAACATTTCTGTTTCGGTCACAAATCAGGACACCGGTTTTGGCAAAACTGCGGTCACGAACAGCGACGGCGCCTACATTTTCGTGCTTCTGCCGCCCGGCACTTATAGGGTCGAAACGGCTGCCGCACAGGGTTTTGCTGCCTCGAAATACGACAATGTCCGCGTAACGGTCGGCGCGAAATCTTCGCTTGAGATAGCGGTTTCGGCCGGTGGCTCGGTCGTCGTCGTTGATGTAAATGCCGAGGGTCAGGCGGTTGAAACGACACGAACATCTATATCGTCGACCGTGGATGAACGTCGCGTCATGAATCTTCCCACGAACGGAAGAAACTTTTTAGATTTTGCGACACTCACTCCGGGCGTTGTCCGTGATCCGACCCGGGCCGGTGACCTCGCGGTTGGCGGCCAGAAGGGAACCCTAAACAGCATCCAAATCGACGGTGCGAGCAGCGATAACACCTTTTTCGGACAGTCGTCAGGTCGCGTTGGGTCCGGACGCGCCCCTTCGCAGTTTTCAGTCGATACTGTCAAAGAATTTCAGGTAAATCAAAATGGATTTTCTGCCGAGTTTGGCCGGGCCGCGGGTGCGGTGATCAACGTGGTCACCAAATCGGGTACGAATAGATTTACCGGAAGCGCGTTCGAGTACTTTCGCGATGAATCGCTGAACTCAAAAAATCCGTCATTTACACCTGCACGGCCAAAACCGTTTGGGCAAATAAATCAATTTGGCGGCACATTCGGCGGGCCTATAAAAAAGGACAAGGCATTTTTCTTCGGCGCGTACGAAGGCCAGCGGTCGAACCTGCCGAATCCCGTCATCCTGAATTCACTACCTTCGGCACCGGCTAATGTCCAGGCATTCCTCTCACCGAAGGTCGCGTCCTACAATGTTAACCGCCAGCAGGATACGTTTCTCGCGAAAGTCGATCTAAACGTCAATGAGCGAAATCAAGTCTGGTTCAGATTCAACCAGCAGAATTTCACCGGCACTAACCTCGAAAACTCGGGCACGCTGAGCGCGGCCGAGCATACCGGAAACAGCAACGTAACTACATCAGCCGCTCACTGCTAATTGGGCTTTAACCCTGAACCAAAATTGGATCAACGAATTTCGGTTTCAGTATTCGCGGGATCGTGAGCCCGGATTTGCCAATACGGACAATCCGGAACTTACCGTATCGACCAGCGACGGAACATTTAATATCGGCAGGAATAATTTCAGCCCCCGAGAGACGACCATCAAACGCGTTCAGATCATAAACAACCAAACCTATATTGCGGGAAACCATGTGATCAAGTACGGCGTCGATCTGCTCTTTGACCAGATATTTAACTTTTTCCCGGGGCTATTTGGCGGTTCGTACGCATTTAACGGCGGATACACGCAACTGTCAAACTATCTGGCCGGATCGGCGACGACGTTTCCAACCACTTATCGGCAAAGCTTTGGAGGGGCAGGAACAACCGGCGGCACGACAAATCCCAACAATAGGGAGTACGGGTTTTTCTTGCAGGACGATTGGCGAGTCAGTCCTAAACTCTCGGTCAATTTGGGCTTGAGTTATGATTACCAGGAAATTGCAAAGCCGCCGATCACCAACGCCAATACTGTCACATTCCAGGATCCGACAACATTTACAACCCGGCCCACCGGAACGCTTCAGAGTTTGGGATACGACACGGGTTTCCAGCCAAAGGACAAGAACAATTTTGCACCGCGCATCGGCCTAAGCTACGCCTTTGACGAAAAGACCGTGCTTAGGCTTGGTTACGGAATGTTTTTTGGCCGCACGCCCGCGATCCTCACGGGCACGGCCCATTCGCAGAATGGTATCCAGGTCGTTGCCATCAGCATCACGTGTTCCGGCGTCGCCCCAAATATTTGTCCGACTTATCCGAACGTATTTTCCGCTATCCCAACCGGTGCGAATCGAGCGGCGGTAAATCTGTATTTGTTTGATCAGGAATATCAACAGCCTTTTACCCATCAGGCACGTGTGCAGTTTGAGCGTGAGGTTTGGAAGAACACAACGTTCTCGGCCCAGTACACGATGTTCCGGGGCGACGATCTGACCCGCACCCGAAACGTCAACCTGTTTGCGCCGGTTTCCGTAACAGTGGGCGGGCTTACGTTCCTGAGATTTCAGTCGGAAAGGGAACGTTACGGCGATGTCGTTACTAACAACTCGAATTCGCGTGCCCGTCCTGTTCGCGACTTTGACCGCATCAGCTTGTTTCAAAGCACCGCAAGATCGCAGTATCACGGCGTGACGTTCGAGCTTAACCGACGTTTTGCCAACCGCTGGCAGTTCAATACGAGCTACACGATCTCAAATGCAAAGGACAACAAACCCGATCAGACCTCGGTCGTTCCGGGCGGCGGCGACGACGCGAAGATAGCTGAGGACCAGTTTGGCCTGACCGGCGAATATGGCCGCTCGGATCTGGATGTTCGGCACCGCTTTATCTTTAGCCCGGTTTACGAAACCGGCACTTTCAAATACAGCGACAACAAGGTACTCAGAGCTCTTTTGAGCGATTATCTCTTTACCGGCATTTTTGTTGCACAATCAGGAATTGCGTACTCGGCCCTTGTATCCGGCGATCCGAACGGAGACGGCATCACGTCGACCGACCGCGTGCCCGGTACGGCCCGGAACCAATTATCGACGCCTGCTGCCTATATTGTTGATATGCGGGTTGGAAGGATCATTCGCTTCGGTGAGCGTTTACGCCTTTCTCTCTTTGCCGAAGGATTTAATATCTTTAACCGGGCAAACGTGCAGGCCGCGTTTAATACGCAATTTGCCGCAACGGTTGCGAACGGGCGCCTGACCGCGATAAACCCGCCGCCGGCGACCACGCCGTTTGGAGCACCGAGAACCTTTATCTCGGGCTCGCCGTCGTTCACTTTTAATTCGAGCTACAACCGGGAATTTCAGTTAGGGATCCGACTTGATTTTTGAGTCGTGACCAGCATGGAGGAAAACTATTTGAGGCTGTCTGAAACGGCAGCCTCTTTCTTTAGCTCCAAAGTGTTCTGCGATCTTGCCACGATCTCATCAAAGCAAGCTTCCAAATCGCTGTTTATGCCTCGAAGCCCTGCGACAACAGCTATGCCCCACTCAACGTATTCGCGTCTTCGGTTGTCGTCCCAGCCGATCGCCGGATTCTGGGTAACGTCGCGGATGTTGCTTATCTTGTCCGCCAGTTTGATCTGCTTTGCTCCGGCCGAAAGGTGCGGGGCGTGTTCGATCTGAAGTTGCTTGCGAACCTGCTTCGGGAGCGACTTGTCATCCGTTACTTCGACCACGAAACCGCAAACGCGTGTCCCAAAATGCTCCGCCAGTTCCTGGACAGTGGTTTCGGTGTCTTCGATCGTGTCGTGGAGTATTGCTGCGCTCAGAATATCGACGTCGTCGATATTACCAATATCGGCGAGGATATTGGCTACTTCAAGCGGGTGGTTGATGTAGGGTACGGCATCGCTGCCTTTACGCCTCTGGTCCTTGTGTTTACGGGCCGCGAAACTCGCAGCGTGTAGTATTTGTTTTATGGTATTCATCTTCTAGGCTCGCATTTCCGGGCCTAAAAGTCAAAATATTCAACGCCCGCGACTATCTGATAATCTCGATCACAAGTGTTTGCTGTCCCGTAATAATAAACTCGGCCGGAGCAACAACTGCCTCGCTCAGCACCGTTTTGACAGCGGGTTTTACACCTCCCGCGGTCCTGTCGTTATTCAGAGTCGCCAGCACCGATGGCGGAAGGTTCGGCATCTCGCTTACACCGACGATCGCACCGGTGGATGTCCGCACCGTTTGAACATAAAGCCGATCGGATATTTTCACCTTGTTTATGGTCGTGATCAATTCCGAAAGGTCGCGCGGAACAAACTGCTGAACCGATGATTCCTGTTGAATGGACATGCCGTCGCCGATCGTGATCGAAAGCGGCCCTGCCGGAGCATCAGCCGGGATCAGCACTGGTATCTTCTGAACAAATACCCGTCCCGCGCTTGTCCTTGCAAACGCCTGAACCTCCACGGTTTCGCCCGCTGCCGCTCTTGTTCGGTCAACCGAAATTCGATCCAGGACGGCAGTCCTGCTCCCGTCGCTGGAAGTCAGGTTCAGTACGATCCCGCTGATCTGCATGCTGTCGAAGCGGCTCCGCAACAATGCGTGTACCGGCGATGCTACCGAGGCGGCGGTCGACTGCGTCGCGTTCCCCCCGGAAAAACGCCTCAGGATCTTTAGCGGTTCCTGGCCGGCTATGTTGATCTGGCCCGAGATCTGTATGGTTGAATCGCCCAGTGACCGTTCCTGAGCAATTACACTGTTGTAAACCGAAATGTTCAGCAACAAGGGCGTGAGAAAATCATCACGCACGACCTCGAAATTCAGAACATCGGTCTGCCCACGGCTTGTCTGAACATTGATCTTTACGGGGATCATCTTCGGTGCCTGCCCCAGATTTCCGAAAACGCCTGTTGCTCTGTCTTGTGTCATCGATCCGACCATCGCATCGGGTACTGCCAGCTTGAACGAGTTGTTCATATTCGGAACGACCGTAATCACGTGCGACTCTGACATCGGCAGGTCCGACGAACCAAGGCTGAGAAACGGATGGCCAAACGCATAGATCTTGTCGCCATCACGCCAGGTAACAGTACCGGCAGCCGCCAAGCTGAAATCGCCGCGGGTCAACTGCATCGAAACTGACGTTCCACCCAATAGCGTATTTTCGTTTGCCTTCTTCATCGGCGTGATGGCCGCCGCCCCGCCGACTGCCGAAACCGGAAGCAGCCCTGCCTGTATCAACTGCGGAGCGAACAGATTCAATGTTTCCTGCGAAAAGCCGGTGAATGTTACCGGTGTAGCGATCGGTTGGAAAGACTGCCCGGCTACGGCCATTAGCGGGGAATTGACGTTCATTCCCGAAAAGATCGAACTTGAAACTACGTTGCCTTTTGGGAAATCGGGCTGCCAATTGGCCGCCGCAAGGTCAGAAAACGAAAAGGCCCGCGGCTCAACAGGTTTTGCTGCTTCGCCCTGCTTTCGTTCAAAGATCGCCACCATTTGTTCGATCGGTGTTATTCCGCAGATCGGCTCTTTTGCAAAAGGAAAGCTGTACGAGATCGCGCCAACAAGCTTACCGTCGATATAAACGGGCGAGCCCGACATTCCCGCAAAAACGGCTGTTCGGTCGGCGCCGCCCCCGCTCAGTCGTCCAATGATAAGGTCCTGTTTCGGCCCGACACCCCCGGGCAGCACGCCGAGAATTTCCACGTTAAAATCCTCGGGTTCGCTTCCGCGAAAAACGGTCCGTGCCGTGCCCCGCATTCCTTCCTTAACCTCCGACAGAGGCAGAAACTGTTGGGAGCGGGCTGAGTTCGCATTTGTTGATGGGGAATTGACAGCAACGGTTTGGCCGTTGACAGCTGCAAATGCGGAGAACGTCAGGATCAAAACAGCGGCAAATTTCGCGTTAATCATTGTTAAAAACATCTTCCTTTCCAGCGGCGCATATGTTACCATTTTAGGTGGCATATCTAAAGCCTTTTCTTCTGGCTGTCACTAAGAGTCGCTCAGGCGCATTCCGGTTGTACCTCATTCTTTAATTGACTTATGGCTAAATCGACACGACTTGTAAAGAGTTTCTACAAGCTTCTTTTCCCGGTGGTCCTATTGATCATATTGGCAATTGGTGCAGCATCTGTTTGGTTTGCTCACGAGTCGTCCCATCCGTTAAACGCCGCTTATCTGGTCACTCCTGAAAAGTACGGGCAGTTGAGCGCCCGCGGATCTCAGGTCACCGAAGAAACATGGGGGAACCGCGACGGCACACAGGCACGCGGCTGGCTTTTGCGTGGTGCCGAAAATTCACCAGCGGTTATCCTCCTTCACAAATACGGAGCCGACCGCTCTCATGTTCTGAATCTTGGGGTCAAACTTAACGAAGCCACCAATTTTACGGTCCTGATGCCGGATCAACGCGGCCATGGCCAAAATCCGGCCGTGCCATACACGTCCTTTGGTGGGTGCGAATCAGTTGACGCCAACGCGGCGATCGACTTTCTTCGAGCCCAGAAGGCCGCCTCGCAAGCGACTTTGGTCGGCAAGGATATAGGAATTTACGGCCTGGAAATGGGTTCGCTTGCGGCAATATCGGCCGCCTCAAACGACGAAACGGTCACAGCCGTTCTACTCGATTCCGTTCCCGCCGACTCGGACACACTTGTCGCAAACGTTATTGAGCGGCGGTTTCCGTTCGTAAGCTCGGTAACCTCGAAACTCGGCCAACTGGGTGCATACCCTTACTTTTACGAGGGCTGTTATTCGCGCGTACCGGTTTGTGATTCGGCGAAGTTGATGAAAAATCGGAAGGCGCTACTTTTTGCCGGCCTTGATGCACCGGACTTTCAGGAATCGACTTCGAAATTAGAGAAATGTTTTCCGTCATCCACACAGGCAACGGCCTTTACGACACTTAGCCCGTCAGGTTTTAGTATGATCAATGCGTCGATGCAGCAGTCGGAGGCTTACGATCAGAGAGTGATTGATTTCTTTCGACAATCGCTCGGCGAGCAGACGTTTGTCGCCTCGGAGACGCTTCAACCGTAACCGCGATCAGATATCGATCTTCTTAGTGCTGTGTCCGTTTGTCTGAGCGGCTTTATGGATGCCGGCGCTTTCTTCCATCGCACCGACTGCCGAAGCAAGTATTCCGCGAAGCTTTCCAAATCTATCGGCCGTCGATGCCATTTCCAGCAGCTCGTATTTAAGGTTGTTGTCCAGGCTAAATGCCGCTGTCACAACAAATGATAGACGCTCCGGGTCGGATTTTTGAATCGCCGGAAACCTCCCGCGGTTGCCGCTGAGATCGAAGGCCGCCTTTGCGACGCGTTCAAAAAGATCAAAGACCTCGTCCGCGACCGGCGCAAGCACGGATTCTTCCTCAATTACATCTTCAAAAAACTCAACTTCCGCCGTTAAGTAGGGCTTGCCAAGATCGACGTAGTTCGTCAAACGGTATCTAATGATCCCCGCCGTCAAGATATTCGCGCGGTCGTCTTCCAATTTTTGCACTTCTCGAACCTCCGCCACACACCCGGTCGAACCGATCTCAGGTTTGTCTGAAAAACTGTCCTTCGGCTCGAAAAAAGTGATTCCGAATAAGTTGTTTTCAAGCTCGATGTCGTCGAGCATTTGTTGGTATCGCGGTTCGAAAATATGCAGCGGCAGGATCTCATGTGGCAGCAAAACAAGAGGCAACGGAAACAAAGCGATCTGTTTCACCGATTCGATTTTATCGGAAGCTTCGGACATAGATTCATAGTCGTGAGTCTTGAGTCGTGAGTCGGAGAAGAGAGGTTCAGTGTCTGAATTCCTGCTCAAGACCCCACGACTTAAGACTCAAGACTCAAACTGATCAGATCTACAATTTTCTCCGGTGGCTCGTCGCTCAGGGCTTGCCGCTTGACCCCGATCACAAGCCGGGCCATTTCTTCGGGGCGGCCCTTAAACCGATTGTCCCGAATGACCAGGTCTTCGATCACACGACGCTCAAGTGTTTCGCGGCTCGCGTTTTCATCAACATCCTCGGCGACGGCAAATTCGACTGGCGACGAATGGTTTTTGATCCGAACGTGAAGCGCACCCGTCAGTTTTTGCGTCTCATCCCGCATTTTCTGCATTTCGAGCAGCGAATTCGGAATACCGAGTCTCCCCGTCAGCGTTACCTCAATTATGGGCGACGGGTGCCCGTGTTCCGCCGAGCGGGCCTGATCTCGGACCAGCGCCAACACGCCATCAGTGATCTCGCCGGCGTCGGCGTATTTGTCGACATCGAACCGCAATCGCTGGAACGGACGCTGCCGATAGTCCTGAATATGCCGGGCTGAAACTAGGTTATCGTCATCGACTTCGACAATAAAAACCCCACGCGTTTCGCGAAACTCGCTGATGTTCGTCACCTCGATCGAACCCGGATTAAACGCCCAGTTATCGATCTCGTAATGCATATGCGTGTGGCCGAGCCCGACATATTCGGTGACCGATTTCAATTCCTTCAAGGCCGAAACCGACAATGCCGGTATTGGATGGGTCTGATGGCCTTCGACATCGGTGTGGAGCATTAAAATGTGAAAAGCGCCTTCGCGGCGGTTTTCACCGATAGCTTTTGTCAGCATCGGTATCGCCCAGTTTGCCGAGGCTCCGTACCAGTGTGATCCGAAGATCCGGGCGCGGCCTATGTCTATGTAGCCTCCGCTCCCTTCTTCCCATTGCCGATAGCTCATCTTGCCCTCGAGGTTTGTCGGTTCCAGCAAATAGAGCAGATTCCAATTCGCCAGCGACCTGAGCCAGCTATACTCGCTGTCAGTGTGTTTTTGATCGTGATTTCCTTCGATCGACACTATCGGAATGCCCGCATCCTTAAGCAAAGTGAGCCCGGCAACGGCATAGTTCATCGTCTCGGGCGGGACGCTGCGTTTATGAAAAAAATCCCCGCACATGATGACAAAATCGACCTTCTCTCCGATGGCATATTTCTTCAGCACGTCGATCCACGCGTCGAAAAAATCGCGCGGGCTTTCGGCAAGCTGATAACGCGTGCAGCCGAGATGTACGTCTGAAATATGAAGAAACTTCATCGGAGCATTTTACCACAGAGACACTAAGGCACAGAGGTTCGGCCCGAAAGCGAAATTGACGCTGGAAATTGACGGCATGTTTATTCTCGAACCGCCTGATCGACTTCTCTGTGTCTGCGTGCCTCTGTGATAAATTAAGCTTCATGGAAAAAGTAATTTTGATCACGGGTGCATCAAGCGGCATCGGCAACGCGACCGCAAAACTGTTTCAGGCAAAGAACTGGAAGGTTGCGGCTACGATGCGGTCTCCTGAAAAGGCTGAAGACCTGCAAAAGATAGTCGATCTTGAATGCATCCGGCTCGATGTCACAGATCCTGATTCTATACGAGCGGCGATCGCCCGGACGCTGGAAGCTTTTGGCCGTATCGACGCGGTGGTTAACAACGCCGGGTTCGCGGTTGTCGGCCCGTTCGAGGCGGCGACCTCCGAGCAGATCGAAATGCAGTTTGAAACTAACGTGCTCGGCCTGATGAACGTCTGCCGCGAGATCCTTCCATATTTTCGCGAACAGAAACGCGGCACGATCGTCAATGTCGCATCAATGGGCGGACGGCTTACGTTTCCGCTTTACAGTATTTATCACGCCTCAAAATGGGCGGTCGAGGGATTCTCCGAGTCGTTGCAGTATGAAGTAAAGGAGTTCGGCATTAAGATCAAGATCATCGAACCAGGCCCGATAAAGACCGATTTTTACGAGCGGTCGATGAGTATTAGCAAAAAGGAAGGCTTGACCGCATACGACAACTTTGTCGCCCGCGCGATGCCTAATTTACAAAAGGCCGGCGAAACCGGGCCCGACGGCACGGTGGTTGCCCAAACTATATATGACGCCGTGACCGACGATTCATGGAAGATGCGTTATCCTGTAAATTCGCGGGCCATCCTTATCGCGCGGCGTCTCCTGCCCGATTCGCTTTTCCTGCCGATCATCAGAAAAGCAATTTTAAGATAGCAATATTTCGAAAAAAGTGAGATGATACCGGACTAGTTCTTAATTATCTACTTAATCTTACAATTCCCCGATTAAATTAGCTAAGGTTAGAGGGCTTTTCTGTTCCTACATTTAGCGGACTATGAAAATACTACTTTATAACCCGGACAACGGTATTACGCGCAATTTTATGCCGCATCTGTGGATGTTCCTGCTCCAATCCCTTACGCCGAAGGAGCACGAAGTTGTTCTGATCGACGGAAACGCGAAAGCAATGACGCGCGAAGAACTGGTGAGGTTTTGTAAGGATGAGAACATCGGGTTGGTCGGTATCGGTGCAATGACACGCATGGTCGCGAGGGCTTATCTTGTTGCCGATTCTCTCCGTGCCGCCGGAATCCCGGTTGTCATGGGCGGGCCGCACGTTACCGAGTGTCCCGACGAAGCCTTAGGCCGCGATGGCGGGCCCCGTCATGCAGACGCGGTGGCGTTGGGTGAAGCCGACGAGACCTGGCATTTGATCGTAAACGACGCAGCTAACGGGACACTAAAGGAAGTCTATACTCCTGAGATCGACCCAAAAGGGAACGACAAAAAGCCAAACCTGCAGCCCTATCCGCACATTCCTTGGGAAACTCTCGACCTCGACCAATTCAGCCTTGTGCCTAAGTTCCTTCAGCCCATAATGTCCAAGATGGGCCAGGGTTGGGGTAAGTTTTTCGTCGTGCCGATCGAAACGGGCCGCGGCTGCCCTTATGGCTGTGAATTTTGCACTGTGACGGGTTTCTTCGGGGATTCGATCCGTTTTCGCACAAATGAAAGCGTAGTTGAAGAGCTTTTGCGGCTAAAGGCCGCGTGCGAAAACGGAAAAAGGGCAGATCGCCGTATTCTTTATCGACGATAATCTTGCTATCAACAAAAAGCGGCTGAAATCACTTCTGCGGGATATGATCGCCGCCGGTGCCACCCTTCCGTGGGTAGCGCAGATCAGCGCAAACCTTCTTGGCGACGACGAACTTGTCGATCTGATCGCTGAAGCTGGCGGAAAGTGGATCTTTATCGGAATGGAGTCGATCGATCCCGCAAACATGGCCGACGTGAATAAACAGTTCTCGAAGCCGTCAGATTACAAGGCCGTGCTCGACGGGTTGGCCCGCCGGAACATCTTTGCGATCACGTCCTTCATTTTCGGAATGGACAACGACACGGTCGGTGTTGCGAAACGTACGGTTGGCGAGATCGACAGTTGGGCACCCGGACTCCCGGTTTTCGGACAATTGACGCCGTTTCCGTCGACGCCGCTCTACACGAGGTTGCAGGAAGCCGGACGACTTCATCGACCTAAACACTGGCTTGAGTTCGCACCCTTTGTCATGGCGGACAACCCGCTGAAAATGACCATTGAGGACGCTAAGACGGAAACCTTCGATGCCTGGTCGCATTCGTACAGCCCGGAACGAAACTCCGAGGCTATTGAGTTGATCAAGCACGCGCCGATCGACGTTCGGATCAGCCATCTTGTCGCGCGTTTGTTCTTCCGCGGAATATATTTCCCCCAAATGGGTAAAATGGCGTGGATAAAATTGCTGATCTCGAACCGCAAACCGATCCTGAGCCTTACAAAGGAAGGCCTCAAAACCTGGCGAAATGCCCGCAAGCGCCGCAAGAAGGTCGCCGGCGAAGCGACAGCCTAACCGTACTCCAAGAATCTAATGGATCAAGCCGCTTCAAATGAGCGGCTTTTTTTATAGAATTCTTGTAATCTTTTCGAAATCGTTTTTGCCGTGAACATCAAATCGACATTCAGGCTTATTGTTTCCGAGATCTCGGCCGTCGCGATCAATATGATCCCGCTCGCATTGTGGTTTTTCGAGGATTATTCGTCGGAGACGACGATGGTGATATATGCACTCGAATGTGCGGCGGCTATCTTGTTCGCGGTACTTTGCGTGCTGGTCATTTCGCCCTCCTACGATCCGAGCGGTACGCCGAAATACCGGAAGAAAAGCAAGCTGATCGCGGATTTTCTGGTGATTGCCCTCGCGTTGCTTGCGGCTTGCTTTGTTTTTCTTGGAGCGTTCATTTTCCTCGTCCTGAAAGCGACGATCGACCTTTCAAACGTCCGATATGCCTTGATGTTTGTTCTTGCGTTCCAGCTGGTCGAATTTCTCACGAACCTGATCACGCTCCGCCCGCTGCCCCTTCGGAAAGCCGAGTTCATATTGACCCGCAGCTTGGGCCGGACCGCACTCTTGTTTCTCGGAGTTTTCTTAGGGGTTTTCTTTGCCGCGTTTGTTAACGAATGGTTTGTAGTCCCGTTCATCGCCCTCAAGACGTTGGTGGACATCGGCGAACCGATACAGTACTTTCTCGGCAAGGGTGAGAACGAGGTTTCGCTGGATGGAATAACCAGTTGATCAATTACTGCCTGACGAAGTTAGCTTTTGCCGACCGAATTCACGAAGGATCGGGTTCAAGGCTTCCACGGCAGCCTTATGCACCGCTCCGTTCGATGCCAGGATCCCATTCAGATTCTGCACGTTGCCGACATCGTACCTGAACTCGTTTCCAAAAAGGTCGGTCAGTATTCCTCCAGCCTCTTCCAGGATGACCTGGGGGCCGCACGTGTCCCAAAACTTCGTTCTCGGAGATAGATGTACGTAAAGGTCGCAGATCTGCTCGGCGATCATTCCGATCTTGACGCCGACCGATCCTCGCCCGACCTCTTTTCGCAAACCGAGGTCGCGTACGATCTGCGACATTTTCGGGCTGCGATGATCGCGCGAAACGGCAATGTCAATATCGGCGAAATCGGTCTTCTTAGAAACCCGCAGGCTGATCGGATCGCCGCCTTTGATCTCGATGAACGACCCTCGATCTTTTGCGGCATAGTACAAAAGATCTTTCGCGGGCAGCAACACAACGCCGAGGACGGCCACACCATTTTCCGCGAGGCCGATCTGGACAGCAAAATCCCCGTCCTTTTTGATGAAGCCCGCCGTCCCGTCTATCGGGTCGACAAACCATACCCGCTCGTTCGCGAGCCTTTCCTCCAGCTTGTCCGCTTCTTCCTCTGACAAGATCGCGTCGCCGGGAAAAAGCTCTTCGATGCCATCAACGATGATGCGGCTTGCCTCGCGGTCGGCGGCCGTTACCGGCTCGGATCGATTGTCCACGCCGATCTTGTGCTCCGAGATAATGTCCAGGGAATAGTGGTCAAGAATGGCCTCACCGGCCCGGCGGGCAACCGCGATAGCGGCCTCAAGTTCTTTAACAAGCATTACACTAAACTTAACATTCTAATGTCAGAACCGCGAGCGCAAGCGACCGGGGTCTTCTTTGTTTTGAACTGACCACTGGCCACTTGCTGTCGAGTGGCTTCTTCCTATTGAGTTGTGACGCATTTGGTGGTAGTGTGTCGGCATTATGAAACATCAAATTCTTATTTCAGGGTTTATTGCATTTGCGCTCTTTTTCATAGGGCTCGTCAACATTTCGGCTCAGGAGGGCGAATCCGTCGGCATTAAGGACGGCGGAGTTTTGGTCAAGGGATGGACGGGCAAGATCGACGCGAAAGAGGCGACCGCCGGCCTCACGCTCAACAGCGCAAAGCTTGCCCAGGAGGGCAAAGCACTGCGCGTCACGACCGGCCCGGCCGTCACATACTGGAACCCCGCAAACGTTGCGAAAGGCGACTACACCGTAAGTGCGACGTTTCTGGAACCGAAATACATGAACCTAAACGACCACCCGCATCCTTACGGGATCGTCATTGCGGGTAATGACCTGGGGACGGACCAGCAGAGTTATCTCTACTGCGCGGCTTACGGTAACGGCACGTTTATCGTCCGCGGATTTGGCCCCGAGCCCTTTCAGATGAATGGGAGGCGTGCCGCGACCGATCCGGCTGTGAACAAGGCGGCGGGCAAGGACCAACCCGTTACACAAGAGATCGCGATCACCGTAAAGGCCGATAAGGTCTCGTGCTCGATCAACAACAAGGTCGTGGCAACCTATGACAAGTCCGCGTTGGTCGCGGCAGGAAAACTCAAATCGACCGACGGCGTCTATGGCATTCGCTTTGCCCATAACACGGACGCTCTTGTGACCAACTTCAAGAAAACGAAGGCGCCTTGATCTTGCCATCAACGTTTAGCGTGGATGAGGGATAACAGGCCGCGTACTCCGAACCTGCGTTTACGAGGGTATTGTCATTGTGCCCTTTTGACGACCCTTACGACCTCAGGTATTCTTTTCCAAACAAAGGAGAAAAAATCATGGAACGTAAAACCGCAGATGAATATCCGCAGGAGTTATTGGACCTGTTTCACGAGTATCAGCACGGCGATATGGATCGCCGATCGTTCCTCAACAGCATTGGAAAGTTTGCTGTGGGCGGGCTGACGGTAGCGGCGATCTTTGATAGCCTGACACCCAACTATGCGTGGGCACAGACGGTGCCGAAGGACGACAAGGACCTGAAGCTCGGTTACGAGACCGTGCCGTCGCCGGCTGGCAACGGTTCCATCAGAGGCTACTTGGCGCGTCCTGCTAAAGGCAAGAAATTCGCCAGCGTACTCGTCATTCACGAAAATCGGGGCCTCAATCCATATATCGAGGATGTGGCCCGCCGTCTTGCAAAGGCCGGTTTCATGGCGTTTGCTCCGGACGGATTAACGTCTGTCGGCGGCTATCCCGGCGACGACCAAAAAGGCGCGGCGGCCTTTCGTACCGTCGACGGCAAGAAGATGACGGAGGATTTTGTCGCCGCCGCGCTTTTGGCTTAAAGCCCGGCCCGACTGCAGCAAGAAATTAGGCGCCGTCGGATTCTGCTTTGGCGGCGGGATGGTCAATCAGCTCGCCGTCCGTCTCGGCAAAGACCTCAACGCCGGCGTCCCGTTCTACGGGCGCCAGGCCGGCGTCGCCGACGTACCAAAGATCACCGCACCGTTGCTCTTTAACTACGCCGGCAACGACCAGGGCGTAAACGCCGGAATCGCCGCCTACGAAGCTGCGCTAAAAGAGAACAAAAAGACATTCGAGAGCTTCACCTACGAAGGCAAGCAGCACGGCTTCCACAACGACACCACCCCACGCTACGACGCCGAAGCCGCCAAATTAGCATGGGAGCGTACGTTGGAGTTTTTTAAGAAGAATCTGAAGTGATCGCTTTAAGTTGTCCTAGGTTGTTGAATTGTCAAAATTGCAGACCTGATCCTGTTGGCTTTTGCCGTTCAGAATATTAAACCGCTCGTCCTGGATTCATCCTGTTCGATTTGGAGAGAATAGTTTGTGTTAGCTATTCAATTTGGTTAAATGTTCAGCCGCGATCTTGTTCTTAGGGTCTAACTCAAGGCATTGTTTAAGGTTTATGATCGCCTTAGCTTTGTCACCAATTGATTTGTATGCGACGGCTAGTTTGAGGTAGGTATTCGCACTCTTTGGGTAAAGGCTCGCATTGAGTTTGAAAACTTCTATGGCTTGCTGTTTTTGCTTTGTGAGCATAAGGTAATTGCCTAACTCTTCGACTTTTGATTCCTGAATATCAAATATCGGAAAATTGGATCGTGCGGTTTTTACAATTTCCGCCGATCGTTCTGCACTCAGACTCATCAATTCTGCCTGAATGCCCCTTATGGTTGCCGGAACTCCGCATATTTTCCCAGTAATGTCGTAGGCAGCTCTTAGGCCACCGTCATCACCTCTGTTACTTAATGCGATGATTGTCAAATTATCATCCGGCAACCTTTGTAATGAAGACGAGAAATTAGTGATCCCGCCATCGTGATACATCCGGTTGCAGCTTCCTAATTTGTCGATCCTCCAGCCATATCCGTAATTGCCTTTGCCCGGTGAAAATACTTCTTCGATGGCCGAACGCCTGAGCAACTTGCCAGTCGACAGCGACTGCTCCCACAACAGCATGTCATCAACCGTCGAATAAGCACCGCCGATCGAAAAAAGGGTCTGCATATTTGTATATTCAGCGTTTCGAAAAATGGAATCGCGCCCGAGGTAATAGCTGGACGCTTTGTTCTTTACAATAGTTACTTGGTCATCAGTGTCAGTGTTAATCATGCCCAACGGGACGAAGATATTCTTTCGAATGAATTCGGCATACGTAACACCGGATACCCGTTCGACAATCATTCCCAACAGGTAATAGCCAGAATTGTTGTAATTGTAGATTTCACCAGGTTTGGATTCGAGTGGAAGGCCCCGAAAGGTATCAACCACTTCTTTATGGGTGTGAGGCAATAGGAGAAAGTTACCAGACGCCACTGGAAGCTGCGTAAAATTTACGATTCCGGAAGTATGGTTTAAGAGATTCTTTATCGTGATGGGCTTCCATGTGTCCGGGCAGCTATCTAGATATTTGCAGATCGAATCGTCGACGTTTAATTTGCCGTGATCTTGCAGCAGCATTATTGCCGCCGCAGTAAATTGTTTACTTACGGAACCGATGCGGTACTTAGTATTTACTTCATTCGCCACATTCAATTCGTAATTCGCCATTCCGTATGCTTTTCGAAAGATCGGTTTGCCGTCGCGTGAAATTAAGACCGTACCGCTAAAATGGTCAAACTTAACGGCATCGTCCATGTAAGAATCGGTCCACGAAACAATGTCTTCGTTTGTCTTAACCTGCTTGATTTGAGCATTTGCGTTAACAAAAAGCATGATAATGAGAGAAATGGACATCGAAATTTTCAGGTTCATTTTGTTGGCCTCGCTTTCATTTGAAATGACAATTTGTTTGTCGGTTAATCCAAAATCTTGAAAGACAAATTTTCTTTATTTGTTTGAAGGTATTCCAAAAGAATATTTTTAAGCTCATCATCTGTTTGCATAAGTTCAAAAACAGCCAGTCGTACATTTCCCAAATACGAGTCTGAACTTGAAATATTTAGTTTTTCTTTGTTTGAGATTTCCTCGATATAAGCCAGGAAGTTCTCGACGAATTTAGTTCTGGCGGGTCGGTTTTGATCAATGGCCTCAAAAATTGCCTCGAAACAAAAGGCTTCAAGAATTGCGTCCCCGGTGAAACACCAACATATTCGCCTTCAGCTTCTTTATATTTTTCCGCTTCTAGTTCAAAGTATTTTTCAAAATCCCGAGCCGGAGTTGAAGTAGCGGGAAATCCGACAATCAAGCAAAACGTTAGTAAGAATATTGATTTCATAAGCCACCATTGGTATGTTTTTGTTGGTTATTTTTTATCGTATGGTGTATAGCGTTCCCACTTCCAAGGCGTAAAGGTGTCGCCGATGATCTTTTCCAAGAGTTCTTTGAAGATACTCTCGCCATTGTCACTATTAGTCATAATTATGATAGCGATGCCTTTGTCCTTGAAATTGATATTATAATTTTGCCAACCGTCATCGTGGCCTTCCTTAAAGAAGGCTCGGCCATACCTAGTATTCAAAAGCCCCCAACCGAGGCCGTAGGACAATTGAATGGATTGATTCTCGGTTGTTGTTTCGTCCGAAATAGTTGGAAATTGGTATTTTGAATTGATAATGATCTGGGGCGAGATCATCGCCTCCCTTCCTTTTTTGCTGAGTCCTTTTCCCTGTATCACATATTCGATAAATTTTGAATAATCCGCTATCGTGGTCTCCAAAGAACCCAATCCACCGGCCTTTTTGCGCTTTTTTTTGCCTTGTGTTTCTTGGTTTGCAGTGTGTGGATATGCGAAGTTGTCCTCAAAACTTTGTTGCCAAACATAGCTAGACCTACTCATCCCTATCGGCTTAAAGATCTTTTCTATGGCAATTGATTCGAGATCTTTTCCCGTTACCTTTTCTATCGTCAATTGGAGCAATTTCAAGCCTTCTCCCGAATAGCCATATTTGGTTCCCGGCTGAAAGTAAATGGCGAGTTTTCCATTCGGGTCAAAAGCTCCTGTTCTGGCATCAATAAATCTCAAATTCTGAAAACCAGTTGTGTGGCTCAAACACATTCGCGCAGTGATCAACTTCCAGCGTTCGTCTCCGGCAAGATCTGCGTAATCTTCATACTCAGGTAACGGCTTGTCGAGATACTGATATAGCGGTTTATCTAAATTCAGCGTGCCATCGTCGACAAGTTTCAACGTCAAAAAGGCGAAAACCGCTTTGCTGAATGAGGCCCCGTATAGAACGGTTGAAGTGTCGAGCAATTGCTGCTTTTCCTTGTTCTTATAGCCGTATGTCTTGGTGTAGACCGTTCGATTGTCGTTGAGAATAGACAGCGCCAAACCCGTGACTTTTGCCTTCGCGATCAAGTCGTTTATCAAGCGATCAATGTTTTGCGAGCTTATTCTACCGCCGTCAATTCGTTTGATGTCCTGTATTTGTGTGAACGATACGTTGCTACAAAATAGCAGTATCGACACAATGATCATGATTTTCATCAATATTCTCCGTTCTTGGTAATGGAACACCGCCGAAGAAGATTTTGTGTTGGTCACCCTGCTTTGTAACACTTTTGTCGCAAGAAATTATGCGATCGGTTTGCCCACAGAATGTAGTAGCCACAGATCACTCATGCAGGACAATGACATTCCCCCATTTTCTGGGACAAATAGACGGAATTGATGGATATTGCGTTTGTGTACGGATTTGGAAACTCGACATTGTGGGCAGTTGCCAAGCCGAATACCTGTTTGAGATGCTCGGTAAAGTCCCCGCTGGCTGGGTCGTTAGACCAGAGAGCGAAGCATCCGCCCGGTTTTAGTTGCCTTCGCACGAAACCGAGGCCTTCAGCCGTGTACAGGGACTTGTTGGTTTGGTTAAGGAAATGTTCGGGTGAATGGTCGATGTCCATGAGAATCGCGTCAAACGTCCGGTCGGGTGCGTCGGCATCGAAGCCGGTGCGGGCGAGGGCGAAGAAATCGCCTTGGCGGAGTTCGCATCTTGGGTCTTTGGTAAGGGCCTCTCCATTTGGGACGAGGCCGGTCAGGTGCCAGTCGATCACTGCCTGAAAAAGATCGATGACGAGCAGCCGGCTCACCATCTTGTTTTTCAAGGCCTCGGCGGCTGTATAGCCCAAACCCAAACCACCGATCACCACATCCAGCTCGCCTGAAAGCGGAGCCAGTCCAAGCGTCGCGAGCTGCCGCTCGCTTTCAGTAAAGAGGCTCGACATCAGGTATTCGTCGCCGAGCTTGACCTCGAAAACCTCCTCATCATTCAGCAACGGTTCCAGCCTTCGGCGAAGTGTGAGTTCGCCAAGCGGTGTTCTTTGATATGCGAACTCTTGAATATTCAATTTGACGTACACCTCTTAGCCTATGATGACCGGAGCGGTTTGCATTGATCGATCGCAGTGCATATCCGTGATCACCCATTTGGGGCTTTCCTGCATTCAAATAGGAACCATACGAACGGAAGCAGGAGCAGGATCTTTAGTGCGGGGGCCTCCGCGTTAAGGCTGGTGCCTAGAGACTCCAGGACATAGCCGTACATCTTGACGCAGATCGCTATCGCCACCACGGCGAAGCCCCAGGTCCTCAATTTACCGCCCGCCTTGGTAGCGGGATCTGTAAACAGCACTCCAACAAACCAGAGCAGCATTAGATCGATCAGAAGACTCTCGGGCCGTTGGCCCAAGACCTGAAGGGCGATCCATGTGAGCGCGTCGTTGTGGGCAAGATCGTTTATACCCTGTAACAAAAAGATGACGGCTAGAAATCCAGTCGAGACATCGCCGGCCGTGGCGATCCACCATGGCGTTTTGAGATCGGACACGGCAAGGCAAAGGGATGCGCACCCAAAAGCGAACGCGAAATGAAGGGAGGTTTCCGCATCAGCGCCCGCCACGGCCTGCAGCACCACGGCCAGCGGGATCGCCAAAAGGAATACACACGCCGCCAAAAATCCTCGTGTCGACCTCATAGAGGTATCTTAGCCCAGTAACGCACATAAAGAGATGATTTCTTGAGGCGGCACCCGTCAGTCGAAGATTTGTTCCTTCAGCGAGAGCCCGAAATTTGGGCTCAAACGCCTGACTTTAAAACCGGTTTTCGCGCTAAAACCGCAGTGCAAAACCGTCATGAAAGATCCACCAACTCGGTTATGCCACATCTCGGGCAGACGAGGGTTCGTTGGGCCGGATCGAGCCATCTTGCGAGGGCAACGCTCGACATTTCAGGGGTTTTGCTCTCAGCTTCGCCTTCGAGCATGAGGCGGGAGCGGGAATCCGTCTCCATGCGCCCCAACTCGAGTTCGCAATGGCGGCATATCCATCCGAATCCGCCGTTATAAAAATTTCGAAGTTCGCGCATAGAAAAAAGCAGCAAGCCCAATGAGCTTACTGCTTTACACCAAACATCACCAAGCTTATTCCTGGGTCCGGCGTGTCCGGGCTCCCGGTTGCTGTGCCAAAGCGATCAGCTTTACCGGCACCTCGATCGTCTTTCCGTCGCGATATACGCTAAGCACGATCGTTTCACCAAACTGTTTCTTGTCCAAAAGCCTGTAGAGGTCGTCCAGACTGGTGAATTCCTTGCCGTCGCCAGCGACAATAATGTCACCGACAGAGCCGTCAGGCTGGATCCCCCGCAAGCCGGCGATCGCAGCCGGGCCACCGGGCGATGTCTCGTAAACCAGTAATCCCTGGGCGACAGGCAATTTGTATCCGCGTTCGACCAGATCCTTTACGGTGGGCAGCGTGGCACCCAGCTTCGGGCGTTTTACTTCGCCAAACTGGATCAACTGCGGGATCACCCGTTTGGCCGTATTTACCGGAACCGCGAACCCGACACCGACTGAACCTCCCGCGGGCGATAGTATCTGCGAATTGATACCGATCATTCTGCCAAATTTATCAAGCAGCGGCCCACCAGAATTCCCCGGATTGATCGAGGCGTCCGTTTGGATGGCGGCGTCGATCGGCCTGTTGTTGCGGGCACGTATCGGACGCTGCAAACCCGATATCACACCGGTAGTGAGCGTACGGTCAAGCCCAAACGGATTGCCGATGGCCAGGACTTTTTGCCCGACGACCAGCTTGTCGGAATCGCCAAGCGGCACAACAGTCAGCCCTGCGGGCGGATCGATCTTGATCACCGCCAGGTCCGTGTCCGGGTCACCGCCCACGTAAGTCGCGGGATAGACCTTATCACCGCCAAAGTTGACCGAAAGCTTCTGCGCACCCTCGACAACGTGGAAATTCGTCAGGATATGGCCGTTCGAGTCAATTACCGAACCCGAGCCGTTGCCCTTGCCCTCCTGCACGCCGCCCCAGAAATCCTGGCGGTACGACGTTGTATTTACAAAGGCAACGCCCGGCGACATCGCTTTGTAAACTTCGATGTTATTCTGCTCGTCTGAAACGGTTGACGGGTCGGAGAGGGCCACCGGCGGAGTTGCCTCGGCAAAACTGATGCCGGAGCCGTCCCGCTGCTGCCAGAAGTTCGACATTGCATAAAGAAGAGCGGTCGCGCCCACCGCGATCAAAGCCGTCGAAAGCGCCAGCAAGAGTATTTGTCGTGCTGTGAATTGATATACCGGTTTACTTGCCATTGTATTATTCCTCGATCTATTAATAGTAGCGGGTTTGATGCCATTATTTTATGCCCGCGTTGCGTGAAAGAAATACGAAAAAAAACGGCCGGTTGTTTCGCAATAAAAACAAGGCCGGCCGACTGAATGAAAGTAAAGGTCAAATGAACAGGGCAAATACCGAACTGGTCCAATAGGCAACGTCCTGAATAGCGTTTGCGGAGATCAATCCGGCGGCCGAAAGACCCGTAAATATGTGTACACCCATCAAACCGAGATAGACGGCCAAAGCGACAGCCAATCCGTATTGTGCAAGCTTAAGGTTTCCCCAATGGAAGAGTACCAAGGCGGCAATGGCTCCAACCACGACTTTCGCTCCCAAAAACGTAAAATCGCCCATTTCAAGCAGTCTTGCCATCAAATGGTTCCCTTCGGTGGCGACACCACTGCGCACCCAGACTATCGTTAATAATGCATCGAGAAGGTTTAGAGCAAATAGTAGGAATGTTCCACGAAAAAGATGCATAGATGTTATTCTGCAAAAACTTGTTGAACGCTCTCCGAATATAACCTTGCCCCCGGGTGTATGAGCCGGGGGCAATGCCAGGAAAAGAAATGAATTGTTGTTAACGCTTACAATATACATCCAATACATCTGAGTTTCAAAAATATTTTTATGGGCCCCTTGAGACAGATTTTCGACTGGCAGTGATAAGCTTTTGATGACTGTTAAATCTTAAGGTTCCGAACAGAAAGCAACGTCTTTAAGGGCAAATGCGTCGAATGCCGGGCCGAAATCCGTGTTCGGGAACAATTCCAGGGAATTGAAAAAAGGGTAGGAGACCAAAGATATGAAAAATCTAACAAAACTTGCAATAACAGCGGGGTTCATTTCGGCAATAGTATTTGCCGGAGCCTTTGATCTTTCGGCACAAACCAAAAAGAAACCGGTGATCAAGAAAAAGGTGACGACGGTTGCGAAACCGCCTGCGGCTAAGCTTTACCCGGTTCCGGCGGGAAAACGGATCCGCGTGCGGATGAATGAAACGTTGAGTTCGAAGACGGCGAAGGTGGGCGACCGATTTACTGTTACTGTTACCGAGCCTGTTTATTCGACGACCGGCGTCGTGGTTATCCCGGTTGGCAGCGAACTTGTCGGGCGTGTGGACGTCGTCAAGGCTGCTCGAAAGGGCGGAAATGTTGGCGAGATCGACGCCAGCTTTGTTCAGGTAGTGTTGCCGAATGGAGCGAAGCGCTCGATGAACGGTTCGCTGACCGAGCTTGTAAGCGACGATGCCAAGAGCGATGCCGAGGGCACCGCGTCGGGCGACAAGACAAAACATCGCAAGGTCAAGTTTATTGGCGGCGGAGCAGGCGGTGGTGCATTACTCGGCGCGGCGGTCGGCGGTGGCAAAGGAGCCTTGATCGGCGGTATCATCGGCGGTGTGGGCGGACTTATCGCTGAAACTCAGACCAAGGGCGAGGAAGCTGAAGTGAAGGCCGGTACGGAATTTGGGGTAATTCTGAATCAAGCAGTCTCGATGCCGAAATTCGTCGAGGTTGAACCGTAAGAACTTAGTGTTTTGTAGTGAATAAAAAGCCGGGCAAGATCTCTGATCTTTCCGGCTTTTGTTTTGGTGCGTAAAAACAGGTTCTATTTAAGGGCCATCTCGCCCCGAGAGTTCTTGTCGATGTTTTCAAGATGTTTGAAGATCTTCTGTATGAGCCATTCGGGTGTCGATGCACCGGCGGTGACGCCGACCCGTTCCGCCCCGATCAGATCCTTCGGATCTATCTCTTCCTCGGTCTCGATCAAAAAACTCTTTTCGCATTGTTCTTTGCAAACACCAAGCAGCTTCACACTGTTTGACGAATGACGGCCGCCAATAATGTAGAATGCATCGACCATGCCTGCCAACGCACGTGCTGCTTCCTGCCGGTCTTTTGTCGCCGAGCAAATGGTGTTTACGATCTGAACCTCATCGTCGGTTTTTGACTTGATCGCCTCGGCTGTATCGAAGAAAGTTTTTACCTTGATCGTGGTTTGCGAAACTACGAGTGGATTTCGAAGCCGCGGAAGAGCGTCGACCTCTGTTTCATCACGAACAATAAAAGCATGATTCGGGGCATAGCCTTTAACGCCGATCATCTCCGGGTGGTCCGGACTGCCAACAATTATCACATGCCGGTCCTGTTCGGCGGCCCGCGACGCGAGTTTCTGAACGCGGGTGACGAATGGACAGGTTGCATCGACCACTTTCGATGCTTTTTCTTCCAATTCTTTCTGGACCTGGGGCGTTACGCCGTGGGCGCGGATAACGGCAGTTTCGCCGCGTTTGATCTGGACCGGCTCACTGATCGTGGTCACGCCAAAGGTACCAAGTCGCTGCATTTCCTGCTCGTTATGGATCAGCGGGCCGAGGCTGCGGACCGTGTCGCCCTCACCCAAAGCTTCTTCGACCATCTCAACCGCCCGTTCGACGCCGAAACAGAATCCATACTCATCTGCTAGTAAAACTTGCATTTAGGTTCAGCTACGTCTATTTTCTAAATACTCCTTCATAAGAAATCATTGCGGTAGCTGCGCCTTATTTTAACAAATGCACGATAGAAACGAAACCTCTGCTTTCGATTGCAGGTTTCTGAGCGAAGAACATTTTTCGAGTCTACATCAAAAGTTCGTTGAGGCATTTTCGGATTACTCCAGGCCTTTCGAATTCAACGAAAGACAATTTCGAAATCACATTGTATTGAATGCCGTAGACCTCAACAGATCTGTCGGATGTTATCGCGGCGACGAACTGATCGGCTTTTCACTAAACGGATTTGGCCATTGGGGCGGCAAATCGACAGTTTACGACGCGGGTACCGCCGTGATCCCGAGTCAGCGGCGCCTCGGTGCGAGCGAGGCGATGTTTGAAATGATGATCCCCCTTTTCCGGGAGGCCGGGGCTGAGCAATTCCTGCTTGAGGTCATTTCAACAAACCATCCGGCGGTCAGCCTATATAAAAAGCTTGGGTTTGAAATTCAGCGAGAACTGCTGCTCCTGGAAGCACCGGGCCAATTAACGCTGCGTCGCGAACCGAATAAGGAGATCACAGTTCGCCGGATCGCGGCCGACCACATTTTGTCGCTAGTTTCTTTTTGGGACGGCAGACCGTCGTGGCAGAATTCGAACGACGCGATAAAAAGGAGCGACCGAATTAAGACCATTCTTGGAGCCTTCCTGAACGAACGCTGCGTCGGATATATAGTTTTTTCGTCGGGCCTTGGACGTATCGCCCAGTTCGCCGTTGATACGAGTTGTCGAAAGCTCGGCATCGGGGACCGCCTTCTTATGGAGATGCAGGCCGATCTTGCCGAAGGCAGTAAAATGCAGGTGCTGAACGTTGATAGCTCCATGACGGAAGCCGTCGAGTTTTTGCTAAGCCGCGGTTTCGAAAGAGTTCTTAGCCAATTTGAAATGATCAAGCCGCTATGATCGCTATCTGATCGGCTCACGCAGAATGATTTCGGCGGTCGTCCGGGCGATCTCAGCGGCTTTCGGGTTTGAGTTTTTCAAATGAGCGACCTGCATGAGTGCTTCGCCGGTCCTTGCCAAAAGCCGGAAAAGATCGCCTTCTTCTGCGGCGGTTCGTTTGACCAGGTCTTCCCAGGCCATGCCTCCCGTCCATCGTTCGGCTGCGGCGGCCGCCGAAAGATTTATTTCTTCGGATGGCTCGATACCGAATTTCCACTCGACATTTGATACATCGTAGATAATGTCCTCAAAATCGTTTACGACATCGAGCAGTTCGTTCGAGAGATACAGGTCGCCGTAATTGCGGTCAGAATCTGCCGCCAGTGCTGCCATCAGGCCTGCCAGTGTTTTCGGTGCAAGGTCGTCCAAAATTCCTCGTCTAAGAGCTTCACCGACTAGCAGCGTGCGGTCTACGCGGACATCGGCCAGCCATTTACCGCTTTCGGTCACTTGCTCACCGCGAAAATCGATATAGCCGAAATGATCGAGAACTTTTGCACGCCGCTCGAACGGCAGCCAGATCTCGCTGTAAAGAAATTCGATATCGCGCTCGGTGCTGTTCGAGGGCCGCCGCATCGTTCGCGGCGTTCCACAAAAGTTCCTCTCTTGCTTTGTCACGTTTGGAGATCAAATTCATCAGCGATCCGATCATTTCGGCGGCCCCGTCAGAATCATTTCGCTTGGCTGACAATTTTGGCTCTTCGATCGGCGGGTTTTTCCCTTCGATCGTTTCAAAGAAAACCCGCTCGATCGACTTCTCCTTTATCGAATATATGTTCTGGTAAATACGGCTTACGCGGTCAAGTGCGATCGACGTTCCCTGGCCGTCGTCGCGCATTGCGGTTACCTTTTCGCCGTGGACGTTGATCACGATAAAGAGGCGTTTGCCGCCACGCCCTTGCGAAATGATACGGCCGGCGAGAACATTTTCCTCAAGCCAGTCGTGCCGAAGTTCGGCACGGCCCATGGGAATCATTTGCTGAAGCCTGCCCCGGGCACTGCTCAATCGCTCGAAGCCGCGAACATCGTCCAGGGTTAGGCCAAATGCATTTCCCGCAAGTGCTTCCTCAAGCTTCCGGCTCCTTCCGGATGCTTCGCTCTTTGCCTGATCGATCTGTCTCGCTACTTTTTGAAACGCAAAGCTTTTCTGCGCGATCTCGCGGACCTGCTCGAAATTCTTGAACGCATCAAGAAGGTTCAAAAGGCTTGTGTACGTAGAGCGAAACTGGCTTTCGAGCGGGTCGGGCGGTGCTTTCAGAAGCTCGGCGATCTTTTTCGGGTTTTGAAATTGCCCAGGCGCGAGGATCACGAAACCAACATTGTCCTTGCTGCGCCGGCCTGCACGCCCCGTCATTTGCTGCAGTTCGCTCGCCCGCAGTGCCCGCCAACCGTCGTTTCCTCGAGTGTCCGCGTTGCTTATCACAACAGTCCGTGCAGGGAAATCGACTCCGGCCGCGACCGTCGAAGTTGCGAAGATCGCGTTAAGCAAGCCGCCCGACATCATTTTCTCGATCAAAAGTTTCCACGGCGGAATATGGCCCGCGTGGTGCGATGCAACCCCCGAATTTAGCAATATTCGGACGTGTTTGTGCTGCTTGATCTCCGGATTTTCCCCGACGAATTCATCAAATATCGCGACACGCTGTTTTTGTTTGTCAGTATCGGTTTTCTGAGATTTGTCGTTCGATACCTCAAGGGCGGCCTCATCGCATTTCCGCCGTGTCGGCATGAAGATGATCGCCGGAAGCAGATTAAACCCGCGCAAAGTCGCGATCAGCTTGTGGGGCGGAATTTCGGGTGGACGAGGATTCATCTTATTGGAGTATAGCGTACAGTCATTCACCGTGAGCAGCGGCGGGGTTGTCTTCTCTAGTATTTCCGGTCCGGCATTTCGAATTGTTATCATCTGAGCAATGAGGAAGTGGCTTTTGAGAATATTCGTTGTGCTTGCACTGATAGTTGTTATGCTTGTCGGCACCGCTTTTTGGACGGATGCGGATAAAGCGATGCTGTCCGGCCATGCCGCGAACGAATCTCTGCAAACGATCAAAACCGGTTGGGAGGGAACGCCGGTCGACCAAAAAGGAAGATTTATCAACGACGAGTTTCCGTTCTTGCCAAAAACGATCGGCCTTCTCCAATGGCAACTGTCGCAAAATCGTTTCAAGCAGGAGAAAGAGGCTGACACAGCCAGGCTGGAGGTCAAAGATCCGTCCGCTTTTCTCAACAGCGAGGCCGATGGCATCATATGGCTTGGTCATGCATCGTTCCTTATCCGGCTGAATGGCAAGAGCATTTTGCTCGATCCGATATTTGGCAAGCCGCCCGTTGTCACCAGGTTTGTAGCGGTCCCATCGCCGCTTGGAAAAATAAGGCGCGTCGATTACGTTTTGCTCTCGCACGACCACCGCGACCACACCGACGAATCGACGCTGCGCGAGATCGCGCAAAAATTCCCGAACGCCATGTTTCTGGCGGGCCTTGGCAGTGAGGACATCTTGAACGAATGGAAGACCCAGACAAATCCGGTCCGTACGGCCGGTTGGTTTCAGCGTTTTGATCTCGGTGGCGATCTGGAGGTCTTTTTCGTTCCGGTGCGGCATTGGTCTCGACGCGGGCTGTTTGATACAAACAGGCGTTTGTGGGGCGGCTTCGTAATACGGAGCGGCAGCACAACTATTTATTTCGGCGGTGACAGCGGTTACGGACGACACTACCAGCAGGTCGGCGAACTCTTTCCGGATATCGACTATTTTCTTATAGGGATAGGCGGCTACGAACCTCGCTGGTTTATGGAGCCCGTTCATAATTCGCCTGGCGATGCGCTGAAAGCATTCATAGATTCTGGTGCGAAAATGTTGGTGCCTATGCATTATGGAACGTTCGATCTTTCGGATGAACCGCCCGGCATGCCTTTACGACTATTAATGGCCGAAGCCGGGAACTCGGGCCTGAGTGATAAAGTAAAGCCATTGATGATAAACGAGAGTCTGGAAATTCGAGACCAAACCCAGTAAATATGAAATTTCCCCGTGCATCCGGCATATTGCTCCACATTACCTCGCTGCCTTCGGCGTTCGGGATCGGCGATCTGGGGCCAAAGGCCTTCGAATTTGTCGATCTTCTCATTCGTGCAAAACAACGCTATTGGCAGATCCTTCCGCTTGGCCAGACCGGATACGGCAATTCGCCATATCAATGTTATTCGGCATACGCGGGAAATGTTTACCTGATCTCCCTTGAAAAACTCGTTGATGACGGGTTTCTCGTGTCCGCCGATCTCGAAAATGCCCCGCAGGGCATTGCCGGAAAGGCCGATTTTGAATCTGCCGTCGGCTTCAAACTTCCGCTTTTGAAAAAAGCTTTTGAGAGTTTCCGCCAAACGAGCGATGAACAGATCATTGGCGAATTTCACAATTTTTGCGATACAAATGCGTACTGGCTCGAAGATTACGCGTTGTTTCAGGCATTGAGGTCCGCGAATGACGATGCTCGGTGGCTTGAATGGGAAACGCCCTTGAAGTTGCGAGAACCGGCAGCTTTGGAAAAAGCAAAACGCGAACTCGATGACGAGGTGTTTGCACAGAAGTTCTATCAGTTCGTATTTTTCCGTCAATGGTTTTCGTTGAAATCATATGCAAATGATAAAGGCATTCTGATCATCGGCGACATCCCTATCTATGTGGCCTTCGATTCAAGCGATGTCTGGTGCCGCCAGGACCAATTCAAGCTGAATGAAGACGGCTCGCCGGCGGTTTCTGCGGGTGTTCCGCCGGATTATTTCAGCAAGACGGGACAGCTCTGGGGCAATCCGATCTACAACTGGGAGAAAATGCGTGCCGAAGGTTTTGGCTGGTGGGTTGACCGTATAAGGTTCAACCTGTCGCTTTTCGATATCGCCCGTCTTGACCATTTCATTGGTTTCACGCGTGCGTGGGAAGTTCCCGGCAAGGACAAAACCGCCGAACACGGCCAATGGGTCCCGGTGCCGGGATACGATCTTTTTGCAACGTTTCGGCACGCACTCGGCGATCTGCCGCTGCTTGCCGAAGATCTTGGTGATCTGACGCCTCGAGGTGGAGGATCTCCGCGACGCGTTCGGACTGCCGGGAATGCGAATACTGCAATTTGCCTTTGGCGGGGATGCGAAAAATATCCACCTGCCTCATAACTACGTCCAAAATGCGGTCGTTTACACCGGCACGCACGACAACGACACAGTCGTCGGTTGGTTCAAATCAAAGAAGAAGGCGAAGAAGGAGGTTGATACAAGCCTCGCTCACTGCTCAAGGTATTTGCGTATCGACTCCAAAGATATCCACTTCGAGTTTATCCGTACCGCGTTGTCGTCGGTTGCCGACATCGCGATAGTTCCAATGCAGGACGTTCTTGGCCTCGACAACAAGGCCCGAATGAATGTCCCCGCAACCACCGATGGAAACTGGAGTTGGAGATACACGGACGGTGATATGACCGAAGCGATCGCAACGAAACTGGCCGAGTTGAACGAGCTTTACGGACGTTAGAAGTTTTGTTTCGTTTCACAGCGCGTGCGATTTTTTGTTTCAGATGAAACAAACTGAAACAGGTCGGACGAGGGGGGATCCTGTGACGCTGTCCCAGCTGGGACACTTTGGGGGACAGGCTAATTATTACGTCCACACGACTTAAGCTATATTGTCCCGTGTCCCAGCGATTTTCCTGCAGAATGCCGCCGAAAAAACCGTTGATGCTGTTAAGCTCCCTATACACATCGGTTTACGCTGTCCCACCCAAGTGTCCCGGCAAGCGTCTGCCTAATAAATGTGTGACGGAAAGGGTTCGTTCTCGAACGGCAAACAAGGTGTTTCCGGGTTCCGAATGACAAAAAATCCTGTTTCACGTGTTTCATCGATTTGTTTTTCAAAGAGCCTTCCGGACGGCCAATGCGCACAAGTCGATCCCGCGCACAGATACCGTCCGGGAGAATTATCGCCCTTGTTTTCTCGTTTGGAAATATCAGATCGCGCGAAATACGCGGGATGGAACGATTTGGATGATTTGGATGATTTCGATGCTCAACAGAGACGCAAAGACAGTATCCGTTTCATAAAATTGGTATCTGTCGGCGAAACTGCGATTCTGGATCAGTTTGGTGCGAGAACCTGGCACCGTCTTCTGTGCTTTACAATTCTTCAGAACACACTTTCGGCGTTTATGCCGAGCACATTATTGTTGACTATTCTTCCTACGAAGGCGGGGAAGGTGAAGGGCAAGGTCGAGACCGTTTTGTCACGCGGAAAAGTCGTCATCCAAAACGGCGAACACACTGGAAAACAGGGCGATGGGCAGTTCGTCAAACGCGGAACCTGTGTTAACTTGTAGCGACTTAGATTCCCGCAAGAAAATATGGGCGAAGTAATAGAGGTCGGCTCGTCGATCGGGCATTACCGTATTGTTTCCAAGATCGGAGCGGGTGGAATGGGCGAAGTTTACCTTGCACATGACGCACGCCTTGATCGTAATGTGGCTGTCAAAATGCTGCCGGCGAGATTTCGCTAACGACGAAGACCGTCTGCGGCGATTTGAACAGGAAGCAAAGGCGACCTCCGCGCTAAATCACCCAAACATCCTCACCGTATACGACATCGGCGAACACGACGGTTCGCCATTTATCGTCGCCGAATTGCTCGAAGGCGTGGAACTGCGTGAGCGCCTTGACGAAGGCCCGATACCACTCCGAAAGGTGACCGAATATGCCCAGCAGATCGTCAGTGGTCTGTCGGCGGCGCATGAGAAGGGCATCGTTCATCGCGATCTGAAGCCGGAGAATCTGTTTGTTACAAAAGACGAACGCGTAAAGATACTCGATTTTGGGCTCGCAAAGCTGCGCGAGCCGAGTCAGCAACATTCACGGGTCTGAGGACGCGACGCGAAAGGCGATGACCGATCCGGGCGTGGTGATGGGCACGGTCGGGTATATGTCGCCGGAGCAGGTTCGCGGAATTCGACAGATCATCGTTCGGATATCTTTTCATTTGGCTTGATCCTGTACGAAATGATCACGGGCCGGCGGGCGTTTCAGGAGGAATCGCTGGCTGAGACGATGTCGGCGATCGTCAAAGAAGAGCCGCCGGAGATGACCGAATCGAACCCGAACATCAGCCCGTCGCTTGAGCGGATCGTTCGCCGTTGTCTGGAAAAGAAACCGGACAGGCGTTTTCAATCGACGGCTGATCTTGGTTTTGCCTCGAGTCGCTGTCCGCTCCGACGATTTCGTCCGGGGCCAATATGACTGCGGCGGTTAGTGCGATCGCTCCTGAAACGGATAAGTCACCTTGGAAAGCGCGGATTCCTTGGATCGCGGCCGGAGCATTGGCACTGATGTTGGTCTCGTTTGGTGCGTGGACATTTCTAGGCCGGCACCGGCACCGCCGCCATTTGTCACGCTTGACGTGGCGGCACCGCCGGGATGGGCGACAAATGGGACGACCTGCCTTTCACCGGAGGTTCGCGGCTGGCCTTTACGGCTGAACAAGAGAAAGATAAATCGCATTTATGGCTGCGAATATTGGCTACTGGCGAAACTCAGATGCTCGCCGATTCAGAAGATGCGGCCGCTCCGTTCTGGTCGCCTGACGGGGCCGAGATAGCGTATTTTACGAATGATCGTCTTCGAGCGATCAACCTCGCTACCGGACGGACGCGAGTGATCTGCGATGTCGAGGAGCTCCGAAAGGGAGGTACATGGAATGCCGGCGGCGTTATCGTCTTTGCGACCGAATCGGGCGTGCCGCTTAGACGTGTCAACGCCGATGGCAAATCGGCCCCGGCGGATCTGCCGCAACAAGGATTCAGGCCGTTCTTTTTGCCGGACGGCAGGCATTTCCTGTTTTCGGGATTCGGCGAGTTCGGTGCAAGCGGGCAGGCCATTAAGGTTGGCGATCTTACGACTGATGAGACCAAAGATATCCGGGCTGACGGGTCTGAACCTAAATACGCCGACGGCTATCTCTTTTTCGTTCTCGATAGCGGGATCAAAGCTCAAGTTTTCAACCCCGGCTCTTTCAAGCTTTCGGGCGAGCCCGTACCGGTCGCGGACATCGGCAGACACAACGGCTACGGGCCCGAATTTCAGCGTGGCCGCGAACGGGGTGATAGCATTTCGAAGCGGGTCCGAGGAGTACAGGAGATGGCCTGGTACTCGCGCGACGGCACGCGAACGGTTGTGGGTGAACCCGGCGCCGCGCGCAACCCGTTATTTTCTCCTGATGATTCAATGGTCGCTCTCCAACGGGGCGGAGACATTTGGCTGTTTGACACAGGCGCGGCACCGGGCGAATGTAGCCTCGGGAAAGCCGACGAATGTGTATAACCCTATGTGGAAATCCGATGGAAGTGCGGTTCTGTTTGTCAGGCGGTCGGTCGGCGTGGTTGAGAACCTATGAACGGTGGATCCGAAAGAACGGTTATTGAAGCAAAGGGTGGTTTCCCCTTCATGACCCAGATGATCAGTGACGGCCGGGCCCTAGGTTTCCGAATAAGGGATGGAAACCGGGATATTTGATCCGGTCCTAACGGGTGAAGATTCGTATTTCGCACAGTCAACGGGGAACGAAACACAGCCCGGACTCTCGCCTGACGAGCGTTGGCTGGCCTACGTTTATTCCGGAATGCGGAGAGCGAAACGATCATCTTCATCGAAGCCTTTCCAACAGCGGGCAGAAAGTACGCATTTCCGGGGACATTGGCGGTGTCCAGCCGCGATGGCGGCGTGACAGCCGCGAGCTATATTTTGTAGCCCCGGATGGCAGCCTGATGGCGGTCATGGTCGAGGAAACGGGCGGCGTACTCAAGGTGGGAACGCCAAACGTACTCTTCAAAACCACGATCGCCGGCGGCGGCGGCCTCGGAACCCGGGCCAATTATGACGCAACCCGCGACGGATCGCGTTTCTTTGTGACCGAACGTAAGAAAGACCCGGCGGCCGACACCCAACCCGTAACCGTACTCGTAAACTGGCAAAGCATCGTGACAAAAGAGATGACATTAACCGAAGGCACAAAACTGGAAGATATGAGATCCGCTCGCTGATCGGCGTCGGCGGAATGGGCGAGGTCTATCGGGCCAGCGACCCGAAGATCGGGCGTGATGTCGCGATCAAGGTCCTACCGGCGGATTTTTCGGCGGACAAGGAACGCGTTGCCCGGTTTGAGCAGGAAGCTCAGGCCGCCGGTGCCTGAATCATCCGAATATTCTTGCGATATATGATGTTGATACGCAGGACGGCGTTCTTTACGTCGTTTCCGAACTGCTCGAAGGCGAGGAACTGCGTGACTTCTCGATGAAGGCTCGATCCCGCTGCGGAAGGTAACGGAATACGCCCAGCAGATCGTCAGCGGGCTGTCGGCAGCTCATGAAAAAGGGATCGTTCATCGCGATCTCAAGCCTGAAAACCTGTTCATCACGAAAGACGACCGCGTCAAGATCCTCGATTTTGGACTTGCAAAACTGTCCGAACCGCCTGCGTCAGCGGGCGGCCAGACGGGTAACGAAGATGCAACGCGAAAAGCACTCACCAACCCCGGTGTCGTGATGGGAACGGTCGGCTATATGTCGCCGGAGCAGGTTCGCGGCCAAAAGACCGATCATCGTTCGGATATCTTTTCGTTTGGCTTGATCCTGTACGAAATGATCACGGGCCGGCGGGCGTTTCAGGAGGAATCGCTGGCTGAGACGATGTCGGCGATCGTCAAAGAAGAGCCGCCGGAGATGACGGAATCGAATCCGAACATCAGCCCGTCGCTTGAGCGGATCGTCCGGCGATGTCTGGAAAAGAAACCGGACAGGCGTTTTCAATCGACGGCTGATCTTGGTTTTGCGTTAGAGTCGCTGTCGGCTCCGACGAGTTCGTCGGGGACCAATATGACGACGGCGGTCAGTGCGATCGGTCCTGAAACCGAGAGGTCGCCTTGGCTCGTCCGTATTCTGGCGGCCGCAGCTTTACTGTTGCTGATCGGTTGCGTCGTGTCCACCGTGATGTATATTCGGCGGCCGGTGCCGGATGAGCGGCTGGTGAGCTTTGTTATACCTCCGCCTGAATCCGGCTTCAATGTCCGGCACCCCGGCCATTTCTCCCGATGGCCGCACGATAGCATTTAAAATGGCGGTCGACGGCAAGTCGCATCATCTACATTCGTGAACTTGGGTCGTTGACGGAGCAGCGGCTTAACGGGACGGATGGACGCTGGGGGCTTGTTTTGGTCGCCTGACAGCCGAACAATTGCATTTTTTGCGAATGACAAACTGAAAAAGGTGGACATCGGCGGCGGGCCTGTTCAGGTGATCTGCAATGCTCCCAGAGGGTTCTCCGGAGCCTGGAGCCGCGATGGCGTGATCGTATTTGGCGGGGTCGGACAGCGGCATTCGCCGTAGTATCAGCGGCGGGCGGCGAGGTTTCAGAACTGCTTCCGCTTGATGAGATCACGAAAGGAAATTCGACATGTATGGCCCCGCTTTCTACCGGACGGGCGGCACTTTTTTTATAGGAGCCACAATAGCCACCCCAACGATCCACCGGAGATATTTATCGCTTCGATCGACGGGAAAGACCGAAAGTCGCTATTCAAGAGTTCTTCTGACGTTTACTACGTTGCCGCCGGGATATTTGCTGTTTGCCCGTGACACCACGGTAATGGCACAGCCATTTGATGCCTCAAGCCTCCAGTTCACGGGCGATCCTGTTGCCGTCGTCGAGAACGTGGGTTTCATTACAAGCGTTGGCCGCTCGCTATTCTCGGTTTCCGAAAACGGGACATTGGTCTATAAGACGGGGGGCGGCGTGGGAACGGCAGTTGAGATGGTTCGACCGGCAGGGAAAAGAGATCTCGAAGGTCGGCCCGCCGGGCGAATATCAGTGACGTGGTTCTTTCGCCTGACGGTAAAAAAGCGGCCGCGGCGCGTCTCGATGACGGCAATAGTGATATTTGGATGATCGATCTGGAGCGCGGGCTTGCCGACGAGATTTACATTCGGCGCCGTCCGGGAAGATGACCCGGCATGGTCATCCGACGGCACGCTATCTTGTTTTTAGTTCGAACAGGGATGGCGACAACAAAGGATCTTTCGAAAGTTAGCAAGCGGTGCTGGAAATGATGAGTTGTTAAGCGATGCCGTTAAGCGTCTCAACGAGCGGGATGGATTGGTCGCCCGACGGCAAAAATATCCTATTTAATGCAAGCACTGGTGAAAAACGGGCGGAACGATATTTGGATATTGCCTGCTCGGCGGAGACGCAAAACCCTATCCGCTGCTGAAGTCTGAATTTAATGAAAGTCAGGGGCATTTTTCGCCTGACGGCCGTTACTTTGCCTATGTGTCCAACGAGAGCGGCCGCGAGGAGATTTACATTCAAAGCTTCCCGGCTCGGCGGTGGCAAATGGCAGGTTTCGACGAGCGGCGGTTGGCAGCCGAAATGGCGGCGCGACGGTAAGGAGCTCTATTACATTGCCATCGACAGAAAACTGATGGCGTGTCCTGTAAAACTGGACGGAAGCGTCGAGATCGGGGCGGCGACCCCTTTGTTTCAAACTGAGATGACCGCCTTTGTAGCCCTAATCGATACGCCGTCACGGCTGACGGCCAGAGATTCCTGATCAACTCACCCGTCGAGTCAGGAAAGGAGGCCCCGTTTAACGTGATCCTGAACTGGACCTCGACGCTGAAGAAATAAGCGTGTATTAGGTTTCGACCCGAGCCTTTTCCGTAGGCGAGCTTTCCAGGACAGATGGAACATCTGGCCGATCAAAAGGCTTCAAATATACAAGATCAAAGGAGACTTATGAATTCGATGAATCGCAGGGGTTTTATTGAAATGAGTGCCGCAGCAGGGGTCGGTTTGATCGCGGTTACAACGGCTACAGGAGCCGGGACAGCCATTAAGCCCCTTGACCTGGCGGAGAGGTCGGTTGCGGAATTGGCGGCCGCGATGCAGAAGGGCGAATTATCCAGCGAGGCTATAACAAGCTGGTATTTGGCACGCATCAGGGCAATTGATCCGAAGATCAATTCGATGATCGAGATCAATCCGGACGCATTGGCGATCGCACGGCAGCGGGACAGGGAACGCCGCCTGAAGAATGTCAAAGGGCCGCTGCACGGATTCCGTTTGTGATCAAGGACAACATCGATACCGCCGACAAGATGAAAACAACGGCGGGCAGCCTCGCCTTGCTGGACGCTCCAACACCGGCGAAAGACGCGTTTATTGTCGAGCGGCTGCGCGAGGCCGGGGCCGTTCTGCTCGGCAAAACAAACCTTAGCGAGTGGGCAAATTTTCGCGACAACAATTCGGTCAGCGGTTGGTCGGGACGCGGGCGGCAAACTCGCAATCCTTACATTCTGGATCGAAATCCGTGCGGCTCGTCCTCAGGGACCGGAGCGGCCATCGCCGCAAACCTGGCCGCGATCGGTATCGGGACAGAGACGGACGGTTCGATCGTTTGCCCGGCCTCGATAAACGGACTGGTGGGAATAAAACCGACGGTCGGGTTGGTTTCACGTAGCGGTATCATTCCTATTGCAGCTTCGCAGGATACGGCGGGGCCGATGACGCGGACGGTCGCCGATGCGGCGATCATGCTGGATATTCTCGATGTGGCCGACCCGGGCGATCCGGCTACAACCGCCGCCGGGAAACGCCGCGAGCGGGTTTCGTATACAAATTCCTTACAGAAGGACGGGTTGAGCGGAGTAAGGATCGGTGTCGCCCGCGATTTTTGGGGACGCAATGCGGTCGTTGATGTAGTAACCAACGCGGCACTGGATGTGATGAAGAAAGGAGGTGCCGTATTGATCGACGTAAAGTTCCCTAATTCGAGCAAGTTTAGCGATGCCGAGTTTCTGGTATTGCAGTACGAATTCAAGGACGGCCTCGAGAAATATCTTAGAAACCGGGGTTCGAAATATAAGACTCTTGCGGACCTGATCAAATTCAACAACGACAACGCCGCTCGCGAGATGCCGCATTTTAAGCAGACGATCTTCGAATCGTCCGCGAAGAAGGGCGCGTTGACTGATAAAGAATATTTGGATGCCCTTGAAACGTGCCGCAAATATTCACGTGAAGAAGGGATCGACAAGGTGATGAATGAGAACAAGCTGGACGCCGTTGTTGCTCCGTCGAACTCCCCGACATGGATGATCGACCTTATCAACGGCGATTGCGGCGAGCGCCTATCTCGGCAGCTCGTCGCTTGCGGCGGTCGCGGGTTACCCAAGCATCACTGTTCCCGCCGGGTTTGCACGCGAACTCCCTATCGGTATCTCGTTCTTTGGCCGGGCTTACACCGAACATTTATTGATCAAGCTCGCATACTCGTTCGAGCAGGCCACAAAGGCGCGACGGATGCCGAAGTTTCTGCCAACTGCAGCATGAACGAAAAGATGCCCAAGCACAAAACAAAATGTTTGGATTTTTCAAAAGAAAGAGTCAAGGAAAGGTCGAGATAGACCCGACCGCGTAGCGGTCCATTGATTTTAGCCGTGGGTTTTAACCCACGGGATGTCGATTAGAGAGATCGTTGTCGCGTCAGCGACAAATGAATCGAACAACCGTTTTTCCGTCGTCGCTACGCGACGAGATCTATTTTATCACGCGTCCGTGGGTTGAAACCCACGGCTAAATTCAGCTCATCGCTACGCGACGTAAATCGACCTTTGGGGCTTCGTACTCCGATCCCTTTTTTCAAACTTTCGTTATGTTTCTTAACTTAAGGAGTATACTTTTATCAAACCCAGCCATTATTGGAGATATGTAACATGCGAAACAGAGCGATAGTGTTGTTGATCGGGGCCTTTCTCGCTATCGCGTTTTTCGTTGCGGCACCAGAGATATTGGCGCAGGAAAACGGGAAGGTATCCATCTTAAATGACGGTGATTCGGCAACGTTTACCGTTAATACGGTTGCGGACACACTGGATGCAAATCCAGGTGATGGGGTTTGCGGCTGATGCTACTGGTGCGTGCTCGTTGCGTGCGGCGATCGATGAAGCAAATGCTCTTGCCGAGGCTGACATCATTAGGCTGTCGCCCGGAATCTACACTCAGACCCTGTTTGCTCCGAACGACGACACCAATGCTGGCGGCGACTGGGACATAACGTCCGTCGTCACCATTATCGGTACCGGACAAGCTAGTTGCTGCCCTTCAGGCCTCAGTCTCGCCGGCGGTTGCGAATGAGCGTGTGCTCGACGTCCGGTCTGGCGGTGCACTTACCCTTTCTCGATGCACGGTCCGCAACGGAAACTTCAGCGGTACGGTGACTGGCTCCACTCGCGGTGCGGGAATACAAAATCTCGGCGTACTCACTCTTGACAATGTTACGGTTCGCGACAACCAGATCACATCCAACGGGGGCGATCCATTCGGGGCCGGGATTTATAATGCCGGTTCGGCGATGACGTTGAACTCAACGGGCGTGACGGGGAACTCTATCTCACGGCTAACGGGAGGGAGCGTTTTTGGCGGCGGGATCGCTTCGACCTCGGAGACGACGATCACGATTACGAACAGCTTTATCGGTAACCTTGCTTTCGCAAACGGCGGATTTGTATTCGGCGCCGGTCTCTACCTAGAAAATCGGTTTACCGTCAATATGACGGGAACTGCAGTCGCCGGTAACATCGCCAGTGGAACCGGCGGCGTCAACGGCGGCGGCGTCAACGGCAGCGGCGTCAGCGCGATATCGAACGCTGGAGCGGCAGTTTTTAATGCGACGGGCTGCACTTTTAGGAACAATTCGGCTGCTGGTCCAGGGCACGGCCAAGGGGTCGGCCTCTATTTCTTAACTACCGGCGGCGGCACCAACACGCTGACCGCGACCCTCGACGACGCATCGGTCAAGGACAACATCGGAACCTCGAGTGGAGTTGGAATAGGTGCGAGGCTGAATGGCGGAAATATGACGCTTAATATTTTCAGCTCCAGTATTACCGATAACATCGGCGGTGTCCTGGGAGGCGGGATCTTTGTTACGGACGCTGGCCCTCCGGCGGCGGCGGGGGCGCGCGCGACGGTCAATCTGACAAATACCACTATCAGCAGTAATACCGCGAACGGTGGTGGCGGCGGTCTCGCTTTGCAAGGAGGGTTGATCGGTGCCAATTTGAATTATGTAACTATCGCCGGTAACACCGCGGATGGAGGCGGGGGCATCTTGCTCGCAGCTAGCGGCACTGTCAATATTAAAAACTCGATCGTCGGCGACAACACCGGAGGAACGACCCCGGACATCTCGGGCGCGATAGTGTCGGGCGACTACAATCATTTCGAGAACATTGCAGGCGCCACTATAACCGGCATAACTACCCATAACGCTACCGGGGACGCCCTGCTGGGCCCACTGGTTCAGCACGTGGGGGGCACCGTCCGTATGCCCGGTACCACGAGCCCGGTGTTGAATTCGATACCGAGCGGAATAAACGATTGCGGAACAACCATCCTTGCCGACCAACGAGGAGTACTGCGGCCCCAGGGCGGCGCCTGTGACAAAGGATCGGTCGAGCGCGTCCGTCTCCGCATCGATCGCCGGGAGGGTTTTCACGTTTAACGGTAGAGCAATTCGAAACGTCGTCGTCACATTGAGCGGCGGCAACCTTCCCCATCCGCTCGTTACTCGTACCGGATCTTTCGGGTGGTATTATTTTCCGGATGTGCCTGGGGAGGAAACCTACAGATTGACAGCCTCGGCGAAACGTTTTGAGTTTCCTGAGTTTCCTGGCCTTCTCTGAGTATCTATCTTATAGTCGACGTTTCTAATCTCGACTTCTTCGCTGAACCGGTCTATTAGCATGAAACAAGAATATGGCGAAAAAATAGGTCACGCCTGCGTTATTGCGTATTGCGGAGTCCAAAGTTCTGCGTACAGCCGGATAAACGAAAAATGCCCCGGGCAAAAGCTCGGGGCATTTTTTGATCATTATGATCGGTTTGGTCCTAGTATGCGCCTTTGTTGCCTGCCTGGCCGGATCCCTTGAAGCCGCCGCTGTCGCTGCTGTAACCGCCGCCGCCGCCGTAGCCTCCACGATCGCCGCCGTAACCGCCGCGATCACCGCCGCCGCCGTAACCACCGCCACCGCCGTACCACCACGTCCGCCGCCACCACCGCCACCGCGATTTTCCTGCGGTTTAGCTTCGTTGACCTTCAGTTCGCGGCCGTCGATCTCTTTGCCGTGAAGCGTGGCGATCGCCTTTTGGCCCTCTTCTTTCGAAGACATTTCCACAAATCCGAATCCGCGTGAGCGGCCCGTTTCGCGGTCCTGGATGATATTTGTTGACTGGACAGTTCCGACTTCGCCAAAGAGAGTGCTAAGGTCCTGATCCGATGTGTTGAAGGAAAGATTTCCTACGTAAAGTTTCATTGACATTTTCTATTTTTACCCTTTTCCCTTTTCGGGAATTCTAAAGAAGTGTTCGAATCGGATGACCTTCGGAGAAAGACTTTCTGCAGCGAAGTTTCGGAATTCGGAAACTCAAAAATTCAAGAGCTACTTCTAATAACTAATTGACTGCCTGCTCTCAAACCAATCCAGAAACTGCCTTTGACGAGCGTATCACCGCTGATACGAGAGAAGGAATATCCCACTATGATGCACGTTTTTATCGAAAAAGACAATTTATTTTGCATCGATTCTAAAACTGGCTCTGAGACTTTTTATGTGTCATAGATCTTCGGCCTGCATTTTTGTCGGGGCTTACTACTGAAAACCTGACGGCTTTGACTTTGCGGCGTCAACGCGTAATAATCTGCCACTTGTTCTTTTAATGTATAAACGTTTCGGGTGCCGTCCGCTTTTTGCGGCGGCTGTAGAAAGGGTAAGCCGAGTGAAATTCTCGCACGATCGCGTCACTGTGAAGGGATGAAGGATGGGGATGAAGGATGAATAAGTCAAAATGATGGCTTATTTCATCCCTCATCGCAATCCGCCCTCGAATCCCTCAAGTCAGAACACCTGCCTAAAAACGTTTCTTTGCCGGTTCGATGTTTCGCGTCAAAACATTCGAGGCAGACATGGTATTTCGGTGCCCTGTTTTTCTTGTCTATGTATTTGGACACGAAAAGCAGGGCATTTTCGTTTCTTCTGATGATAGTTCGTTTTTGTACAAAGATAGTTTGGTTCGCCGCGTTGCTGATTTTAGTGTCTGCGTTCGGGTGTTATCGACAGGCTGCGCTGCCCACCGGTTGAGGTAAAAACTCGAAATTTTACAGACGATCTGGGACGGACGGTGCAGATCCCCGAAAAGGTCGACCGCGTTATCTCGCTGGCACCGAATTTGACCGAAATAATCTTCGCGGTCGGCGGCGGGGAAAAGTTGGTCGGCGTGACGACGTTCTGCAATTATCCTCCTGAATCCCAGGCGATCCAGAAGGTAAGCGACACGCTGACGCCTAACATCGAGAGCATTGTCGCGCTTGCAGCCGCAGGTCGTTTTTGTTTCGACAGCTTCGCAGCTTGAGACATTCACAAAGATCTTGAACGAGCAGAAGATCACGGTTTTCGTCACGGCACCGAACAGTCTTGACGACATATATAAGAGCATAACGACGGTGGGCGAAATTCTCGGAACAGGCGACAGTGCGGCCGACCTGGTGCAGGAAATGAAAAGCCGCAGTTGCCAAAGAGCGAGCATTCCCCGGCCGGCAGGAGCGGCCAAAGGTGTTCGTCCAGATCGACAAGAACTCGCTCTATACCATCGGAAAAGCTTCATTCATTACTGACGTAATTCCCGGGCGGGCGGCATTTCGGCAACAGCCGATCTTGAAACGGCCTATCCGAAATTGAGCAGGGAAACGGCTTTGGCGATGAACCCGGATGTGATAGTTATCTCGGAAAGCGAAGGCAATCGCGAGCCAAACGAGGTCTTTCGCAATTCGCCGGCGGTGAAAAACGGGCGAGTGTATAGCGTCAATGCCGATCTGCTTTCACGGCCGGGGCCGCGGATCGTTGATGCGCTCGAATTGATATCCGCGAGCCTGATGGTTGGCCCTTCGAAGGTGATAAGACCGGAACAGTAAATTGAAAAAGATACGTGAATCAAGATCTAGGGCCGCGATCGTACTTGTACTGCTTCTTGCTGTAGTTCTTATCATTGCGGCCGCCTTTGGAAGCGAACAGCTCTCGTTTTTCGAACTGAGCGATCAGCAGCGGACGATACTTTTCGATATTCGAATTCCGCGCGTTTTGCTTGGTGCGTGTGTCGGTGCAGCGTTGGCGGTGTCGGGTGCGGCATTGCAATCGCTACTCAGAAACCCGCTCGCCGAGCCGTATCTTTTGGGGGTCTCGAACGGTGCCGCACTCGGCACTATGCTGGCGTTCGTGTTCTTTGAACAGTTCGAATGGTCGCGGCCTTTGCTCGCATTTACCGGTGCCGGCGTGGCGACTTTTGCCGTGTATCAGATGGCGAAAAGCCGGACGGGGATGAATGTCGAACGGCTCGTATTGTCGGGCGTCATCGTCACCACGTTTTTGTCGTCGATACTCGTTCTTTTGACGAGTCTTTTGGACGCGACTAAGCTGCGGAGTTTTACCTTCTGGCTGCTCGGAGACCTTTCGCAATCGACGATCAATGGCGTGTATCTGACGCTCGCAGTTTCGGTGGCCGGGACAATAATTCTCAGCTCGCAGGCGAAATCGTTGAATTTATTGATGATAGGTGAGCGGGACGCGTTTGACCTAGGTGTCGAAGTCGGTCGGGTGAGACTGATCGTTTTTGTCGTCGTGAGCGTTCTGGTCGGCTCGACCGTTGCGGCGAGCGGTTCGGTCGGTTATGTGGGGTTGATCGTGCCGCATCTCGTCCGGCTTGCGATGGGAAGCGACAACCGGCTCGTAGTGCCGTTCTCGGCTGTCGCCGGGGCGATCTTCGTTGTTCTGGCCGATACGGTTGCTCGTACGGCGATCGCACCCAGGGAACTGCCCGTCGGTGCGATCACGGCATTGATCGGCGCGCCGTTGTTCATTTATTTGTTGAAGAGGAATTAGCCACGAATTACACGAATTTCACGAATGAGAAGTGGAATCTAATTCGTGCCATTCGCGTAATTCGTGGCAAACGAATGCTTGAGGTTAAAGACATTACAGTTAAATACGGCCCGTGCGATGTATTGCGGGACGTTTCGTTCGAGCTGAGAACGGGCGAGATAATTGCGGTGCTTGGTGCAAACGGTGCGGGCAAGACGACGCTGATCCGTGCTTTGAACGGGACGTTGCCGGTTTCAGCCGGCGGGATATTGCTTGACGGCAAAGCTCTTTCGAGCTATTCGCGTCGTCAGATCGCCCAGTCGGTCGCGGTGGTCGCACAGGAGAACGAGACTAAATTTCCGGTTACCGTTCTGCAATTCGTTTTATCGGGCCGGTTCGCGCGCGGGTCGGCATTTGGTTGGGAGACCGAAAGAGACCTCGAAATCGCCTCGAACGCGTTAAGCGAATGCGATCTCGGAGGCTACGATAGCCGCCTGATGAACGAGCTTTCCGGCGGCGAACGGCAACGCGTCGTTTTGGCCAGGGCGTTGGCGACCGAGGCAAAAATTCTCTTGCTGGATGAACCCACTGCGAATCTCGATCTTGCCCATCAGGCATTGATGTTCCGCCTTGTCCGCGGCCGGTGCCGACAGTCGGACTCTGCGGCCATTGTCATTACGCACGATCTCAATCTGGCATCGGAATTTGCCGACCGGATCATGCTTTTGAAGGGTGGACGCATCTTCGCTATGGGAACACCCGAAGACGTCCTGCGGGAAGAGAATTTGAAGGAAGTTTTTGATGTACAGGTCTTGCTGGACGAAAATCCGGCGAGCAAAAAAGTCAGAGTGACGACAGTGTATTAGGAGAAATGTCCACAGATGAACACCGATGGACACAGATATATTAATTTCCTGATCTGTGTTATCCGTGTCCATCTGTGGATAGATGTTAGACAAACGACGCAAAGGAAGTTTGGTGAAAAGCCAACACTGCCCACGCAACCGTGAGAGATGATTTACGCATTGTGTCATTGAGTCATTGGTTCATTTGATCATTTCGAATGAATCAATGAACAAATGGCAAAATGAATGAATCATCTCCAGTCGGGAACTTTGCCCGTTTGTCAGGTCAAAACCATTCTGCGATGGGCAGAAAAGGAGAAAAGATGAGAATAGTATTGGTTCCTTAGTTTTGTTTGGTTTTTGACTGTCGGCGTATTTGGGCAAGCGAATGCAACGATTTCCGGCGTTGTGACTATCGGCGGGAAACCGTATCCGCAACGTTAGCGGTAAATCTTGTTAGCGATGGAGTGCGTAAACTCGACAACTTCAGACCGAAGCACGGGAAGATATCAATTTAAGCGTGTTTTGCCGGGGGATTACACGCATCGATGCATTGGTTCCGCTTGAGGGACAGCCACAAATGCGGTGACGTCAAAAAAAATAAAAGTCTCAGCGGGGACAGTCGGTAACCGTGAATTTGGAGGTCAGTCTACCTGACGTAGCGAAGATCGCAGTTCCCGCACCATGACTTTGCATCCGATCCGCGAAACGGTCACGGTCTCAGCGGATGCGAGTCAGCCGCTTGAAGAAGTTTCGAAAACGGTAAATGTGATCGCCGGCCAGGAAATGCGCGACCGGGCGGATATTACACTGGTCGATTCGCTGCGGACAATTCCCGGATTTCGGGTTCAGCAGCTTGGCGGATTTGGACGGACGGCTTCGATCAAATCACGCGGGCTTCGCAATCAGGACACGGCAATATTGATTGACGGAATGCGGTTTCGCGATGCGGCTTCGATCACGGGCGATGCGTCGGCGTTTTTGTCGGATCTTACGCTGACAAGCGTGAGCAAGATTGAAGTTTTGCGCGGGCCGGGATCTTCGCTTTACGGCACGAACGCGATCGGCGGGACGGTCGATTTTCAGACGCCGGTGCCGCAGAGCGGCTGGCACGGACAGGTTGAGCGGCGCATTTGGCGGCCTCGGGCTTGGGCGTTTTCGCGGAAACGTAAGCAAGGGAACGAGCGACGGGAAATTCGGCTTTAACGCCGCCGTTTCACGAACCGTGTACACGAAGGGAATCGATGGCGATGACGACGCGAACAACACGAATTTTCAGTCGCGGGTCGAGATCAACCCGCTAGCAAAAACGAACATATCGGCCAGGTTTTTTCTGTCGGATGCGTTCGTTGCGTTGAATTCAAATCCGGACACTTTTGGGGCGTTGCCGCCTTCAAACAGCACGGTGATCAACGCCAATCCGAATGTGAATTTTGTTTTCGATGCAAATGATCCTGACAACTCTCAGAGATCGAAATTTTTCAACGGCCAGATCGTATTGACACAGGCCATCAACGATCAACTTACGCTACAGGGCTCGTATTCCGGTTTGACGACGAGACGCAAAAACGACAACGACGTGCTTGGAGCCGGCTTCCAGAGTGCCTCAACGAGCATTTTTGAAGGAACGATCCATACGGCAAACGGCCATATTGACTGGGAGCCAAACCGCTACAATCGATTTACGGCCGGTTACGAATTTGAGCAGGAAAACTTCCGTAACGAAGGCTTTACGCCAAGCGGAACGGAGGATTTCTTCACGGACGCCTCGCAGGCGAGCCACGTCATATTCGCCCAGGATCTCGTTCGCCTTCTCGACGGCAAGCTGCAATTCGCGGGCGGATTTCGCGCACAGTTCTTTAGTTTGGGCACACCCGGATTTAGCCTGACGAACGCCCCGTATTCGAACCTGACACTTGAAAATCCGCCGTCGGCATATACATTTGACGGTTCGGCGTCTTATTTCATTTCGAGCTCGGGCACAAAGATCCGGACGCACATCGGAAGCGGCTATCGTGTGCCGTCGCTTTATGAACGGTACGGCACTTTTTTCAACACGTTTCCAACAAACTCGTTTGTCGCGTTAGGAGATCCCGGGTTAAAGCCGGAAAAAACAGCGGCTTTCGATGCGGGCATCGACCAATATCTGTTCGACAAAAAGGCGACGCTTTCCGCGACCTATTTTTACTCCAAGCTGATCGACACGATCGGCTTTGGTAATGTCGTACCAAATATTGGTTCAACCGTGCGTCCGTTCGGCGGTTATATGAATACAAAGGGCGGCATCGCCCGCGGGGTGGAATTCAGCGGCGATATCAAGCCAACCTCATCGACGAGCATCTTTGCTTCGTACACCTACACAAATAGCGATCAGCGGGTTCCTCAGGTTTCGGGCACCGGGATATTGCGGACGCTTGGAATTCCGACCAGCCAGTTTACGTTGACTGCGACCCAGCGAATAAAGCGATTTTGGATCAATGCAGATTTCCTTGGCACCAGTTCGTATCTCGCGCCGATCTTCAGTAACTCAACATTTAGTACCTATTTGTACCGGTTTGACGGCAATCGCCGACTTGATCTGACCGCCGGATACACGTTTTCGATGAATAAGGACAAACTCAATCTGCGGGTGTTTGGAACGATCGAGAATTTGCTTGACTATGAGTATTTCGAAAACGGTTTCCGGACCGCCGGCATTAACGGACGCGTAGGTGTGAGCTTCAGTTTTTAGGGCGGAACATATTTTTCTGGTGCGGCCGTTGCTTCGTGGTAGAATCGCGATATAGGGGTACAAACTATGAGAGTGAAAATACTGTTTTTATTGTGTTTGGCGGTTACTCCGGCGTTTGCGCAGACGAGATCCGTTACCAACGCGGAGCTTGAAAAGTTTCGCCAAAGGCGTCTCCAGGCGGAAAAGGATTATCGCGAGAACTACGCAAAGATGGGCTTTCCGTCGCCCGAAGAGCTGGACAGACAGAATGAGAAAAGCCGGGTCGAACGGGAAGCACTTTCGGCCCGCCTTGCTGCTGAAAGGTTTCAGCGCGAAAAAGCTGAGGCCGAACTTGCCGAGGCGGCAAGATCTTTTGAGCGGTATAGTTACGTCGAACAATCCGTTCTCGGCAATCCCGGCTACAACAATAGTTACCCGAATTCGATCTATTTTGGCCGTCGTTTCCCGCGTGCAAGACACTACAATTATCCGATAAGGGTCGGAAACGGGATTCCGATCGTCAATTACTACGGGAATCCGTCGGTCAAACCGGTTCGCCCGAGCGCCCGATGGCTGAGGCCGTAACGAATAAGTTGGTTGATTTTTGAATTTGAATAAAACGCGGATATTATCTTTTTGATACTATCCGCGTAAATTTTTTATGATCAAAGACGGTTGGGAAGCAGTTATTGGCATGGAGATCCATGCTCAGTTGGCAACGAGCGACAAAGATATTTTGTGGCTGTGCCGTGCAGACTGGCGGTGAGCCGAATGCGAATACGTGTCCGGTGTGTCTGGGCTTGCCTGGGGCATTGCCTGTTCTGAACCAGCGTGTGATCGATCTCGGTGCACGGGCCGCTCTATCGTTGGGACTGGAAGTGCAGGAAACATCGATCTTCGCCAGAAAGAACTATTTTTATCCCGACCTGCCCAAGGGTTATCAGATCTCGCAGTACGACCGGCCGTTTTCGGCGAACGGAAATCTCACTATTCTGACGTCGGAGCGGGACGATCAAGGCCGTGCGGTTGAGTGGAAGCCGATCACCATACGCATCGAGCGTATGCATCTGGAAGAAGACGCGGGTAAGAACGTCCATGAGGGTCTGCCCGATGTAGACAAGTATTCTTACGTCGATCTTAACCGGGCCGGAACACCGCTTGGCGAGATCGTGACGGGGCCGGATTTCCGCACGTCGTGGCAAGCGTATGATTATGTTAATCATGTCCGCCGCGTTTTGCAGTGGGTCGGAGCCAGCGACGCCGACATGGAAAAGGGAAATCTTCGCTGTGAGGCCAATGTTTCCGTGCGCAAGATCGGCGAGACCGCATTTCGCAATAAGGCCGAGTTGAAGAATTTGAACTCAGTCAGGTTCATGCAGAAAGCGATCGAATTCGAGATCGCCCGGCAGATCGAAGCTCACGAAAAAGGCGAGGCCGTCAATCAGGAAACCCGACTTTGGGACGAAAAGAACCAATGTACTCGTGTTATGCGTTCGAAAGAGGACGCTCACGATTATCGCTATTTTCCCGAGCCGGATCTGCAGCCGCTGCGTGTGACTTCTGAATTCATCGAACGTGTCCGCAGCGAAATGCCCGAATTACCGGACGCGATGCGCGACCGGTTTATTAAGGACTACGAACTTTCGTTTTCCGATGCCTCGCAACTCGTTTCTGAGCAGAGCCTGGCAAGTTATTACGAAACAACTGCGAAAGACTTCGGGAAATCCGCGGGTTTCGGCAAACTTTGTGCTTTCCGAACTCCAGCGTGAGTTAAATAATGCCGGCAAATCGTCCGCCGAAAGCCCGGTATCGGCCGAAGACCTCGCGGCCCTGATCAAAACGCTCGATTCCGGCTCGATCAACAACAATCAGGCTAAAGAAGTGCTGACCGAGATGTTCAATTCCGGCAAAACCGCCGCCGTGGTCATTAGCGAAAAAGGCTTCGAGCAGGTTTCGGACGCTGGTGCCATTGAAAAAATCGTTGACGAGGTGATCAGCGGCGAACGAGAATCAGGTCACGGCATATCGCGGCGGCAACGATAAGTTGTTCGGCTTTTTTGTCGGTCAGGTGATGAAGGCGTCAGAAGGAAAAGCGAATCCGAAGATCGTTAACGAGATCCTCAAGCAAAAGCTATGAATTTAGACGGCAAGGTTGCGGTTGTCACTGGCGGAACAAAAGGAATTGGGTACGCGATCGCGGAAGCTTTACTCGGAACGGTGCAAAGGTCCTGATCTGCGGCCGCAGCAGGCCAGATGTTCAAGCGGCGGCTGAATCTCTGGCCGCATTCGGCCAGGTCGAGGCGGCATCGTGCGATGTCCGCAACGAGGAACATGTCCGGATGTTGTTCGAACACTGCGCTGAGACCTTTGGCGGTGTCGATATTCTGATCAACAACGCTGGAATGGGTTATTTTGGCAAAACGGTCGAGGAGATGTCCGGCGATGAATTTCGGCAGACGCTTGAGACAAATCTTGTTCGGCGTGTTTTACGCTTGTCACTACGCGATCCCGCATCTGAAACGTCGCGGCGGAGGCTACATCATCAATATCTCGTCGCTCGCAGGGACAAAATGCCCATCCGCGAATGGCCGCTTATAATGCCTCGAAATTTGGGCTGAATGGATTTTCCGAGTCTTTGATGCAGGAAGTCCGGCAGGACAATATCAAGGTCAGTTACGTTTGCCCCGGCAGTGTGAATACCGCCTTCGGCGGCGATTCGGTGACCGATCAAAAATCGTGGCAGCTTCAGCCCGCAGACATCGCCCAGATCGTGATGGATTTGCTTAGGATGGACGACACGTGCACTGCCCAGCAAGGTCGAGATCAGACCCAGCAAGCCGCCTGCGAAGTAAAACATTTAGGGTCCTGGTTGCTGATTCTTATTGCGAGAGCCGTTTGACGATCGAGATCAATTCCGAATCGTCGTATGGCTTTGCCAGATAATCGGAAATACCAAGATCGAGAGCTTTATCGCGATGCTTCTCGCCTGATCGCGATGTGATCAAAACGATCGGAACTTCGCGGTAGGTCTCATCGCTCTTCAAAGCCGATGCCAATTCGTACCCATCCATTCTAGGCATTTCAACGTCGGACAGGATCACGTCCGGCAGTTCAGAGCACGATCGCATAAATTCAAGAGCTTCAAGGCCGTCCTTTGCGGTGATCGCGTTCCATCCCGCGCTGGCTATTACCTTTGAGGTCATGTGCCTAACGCTCGGGCTGTCGTCGACCACAAGCACTCTTTTTGTCCGCCTTTCGACCGATGCGGCTGCTTCTGCCTTTGGGTCCGGCGGCTTGTTCTTGAGCAAAAATTGAAGGTCGAGGATCGGTACTATACTGCCGCTTCCAAGGATCGCCGCGCCGAGAACACCTTTTACATCTTCGAGTGGTTTTCCAAGAGGTTTAATAACAACTTCTTCGGATTTGATGATCTCGTCAACCATCAGAGCATATGTTGCGTCGCCCGTTTCGATATGGAGCGTGGTCGAAAACTCACTACTGTCGCCGGCATGTCTCGGAACGCAAATATAGTCTGCCAAGTATTTTACCGTTAATTTTCCCGCCTCTAGCTCTAGCGTATGGTCCTGACCGCTTTGATTTACTTTAGCCTGGTTGAATTCGGAAATGTTTTGTACGAGCTTTAGCGGAATAGCCATTATCTGTCGATCCGAACGAACGAGCAAGACCTGTGCGACGGCGTATGCAAGCGGAATTCGGACAGTAAATGTTGTCCCCCTTTGCGCTGCAGTTTCAACGGTGATCGTTCCATTGCGGGATTCGATGCTTTCTTTGACGATACTCATGCCGACGCCGCGTCCGGCACTCATGCTGAGCCGTTCGGCGGTTGTCAATCCGGGCAGGAACATTAGATCGAGCAATTGATCACCGTTCAGCAATTCGGCATCCTTCGCGTCGATCAATCCCGCAGATACGGCTTTTTCTTTTAGGTTCGAACCGGCGATCCCGCGGCCGTCGTCAGTGACTTGAAGCACAATATGTGTTTCTTCGTTCGCTACTCGAACGACTATGTTTCCTGTTTCGGGCTTACCCAGGAGGCGCCGCGTGTCGGGCGATTCGATGCCGTGGACGACGGCGTTACGGAGCAGGTGCATGATCGGTTCGACCAGTGAATCAAGTACGTCGGTGTCGAGTTCGACCTCTTGATTCTCGATCGAGATGTCTGCCTTTTTGTTTTCTTCCTCGCATGTGACGCGAACCGCGCGTTGTAGACGCGTCGCCAGTGACCCAAACTGGATCAGGCGGATCTGCATCACTTTTTCTAGCATTTCTTCGATCAGGCGGTGCTGGTCGTCGAGGACCATTTCAAGCCCGCATTTTAGAGCTTCGAGTGTTGTATTGCTGGAAAAACTGTCGCTTGTAGCTTCAGTCAACTCGCGAGCACTCTGGTGAAAATCCGTGTAACGGTCAAGTTCCAGCGAGTCGAATTGCTCACCTCCGCCTGCCGCAGCCGATTCATATTCACGCGAACCAGATCCATTGCCAAAAGAGACAACTTGCTGCGTCCCCAGCATCGAGGCCTCGAAGTCGGTTTCGATCTTTGCACTCGTCGCCTGTAGGCGCCGCGTAATACCGTGCAGTTCTTCTATCTGTTGTTCGAAATCCAGCATTCGCTGCTCTACGGCGGAGCGGTTCACGACGAGATCGCGGACTATCCGAACGATCTCATCAAGACGAGCGATCGACACCCTGACGATCGGCCGCGCCTGAACGGTTTGAGACTCTGGCGATGAAACCGGCGCGGTCGGAATCGATTCACCGGCGACGCACTGGACTTCTTTCAATGGGCCTGCTGTTGGTTCAGCAAAGACGGCCATAACATCATCGAAGCCGCGATAAACCTCATTTACGAGGTCCGATGTCGCCGGAGAAGTATCGCCACCGGTGATCGAACGGAGGCAGGTCGTCGATAGGCTCAGAAGCTTTAGTATCCTGGAGTCGGGACCGATCTCGTTTAATGCGAGGTGGTCGAGGAGGTCCTCGACCCTATGTGCAAGTTGTGACGGTGTTTTTAGGCCGACTATTCCGGCCGCCCCTTTAAATGTATGGGCGTGTCGGCGAATTTCCCATAATGCTTCGCGATTGTCAGGCCCCGCGGCTAATGTGTCCAGATGTGATTCGATGCTTCCCAAGAGATCTTCCGCCTCTACCGCAAATATCTCCAACATTTCCGCATCGATCTCAAATTCGTCATCGACCTTTTCGTTGGCTGTCGGCAGATTCGCAACTTCATTTCTCGGCTGGTTCTTAGCCGTATTGAACTGCAGGAACTCAAACGAACTGTCGACGAAATCGGTGACGTTCATCGAATTATCTTCGGTTTCAATTCGCGACTTAACAATTTCCGCCTCTGCGTTGGCAAGCATATCCAACAATGTCCGCGAATTCTCATCCGTTAGCGGCGCACCTTCCGAAAACACCCTTGCGGACTCAATATCCAGAGCCTCAAGGACATTGCAGATCGGGCCAAAACCCAAAGCATCCGCAGCAGCTTTCAAAGAACGAACCTCGCGTAGTTGTTCCTCAAGTCCCGAAGCTCCGCCCTCCTGCCGGCCCACAAGGATCCCGCGGCGAATCGCACACAGCTTATTCTCGGCATCTTCAAGGAATGTCAGAGTCGTTTTGGGATCCATTTCGAGTAGGTTTAGTGTAAAAAGAAGTTCTTGTCGGTCGGATCTGTCAGTGAGCTCATCTCGGCCGGAAGTTTAAATGGGGAAACAGAACTTCGAAGTTCGGTTGACAATTGAACAAGGCTCTTAACCGATTCGGCCGCCCGTTTCGAGCCGCGCTGGACAAGGTCGGTCACCTCGGAAATGCTCGACATTGAATTAGAAATGTCCTCGGCGCTCTTTGCCTGGTATTTGGCGGAATCGGAAATTGAATGAAGCAGGTCAGCAAGTTTTATCGACACTTTCTCGATACCGAAGAGTGACTGGCCGGCCTTGTCCGCGAGGGTCGATCCGAGTACGACCTCATGTATCGTGTCCTCCATCGAGGCGACCACTTCCTTCGTTTCAGCGTTGATCGTTTGCGTTAAGGTCGAGATCTGTCGAGTAAGCCGGTTAGATCGTTCAGCAAGGCGTTCGACTTCCTCCGCTACAGCGGCAAAGGCGGCTCCCGCCGGACCGGCCGCCGAAGCTTGCAGAGACGCATTCAACGCCAAAAGGCTTGTTCTATCTGAAAGGTCGTCAATTAGACCGACGATCTGTCCGATCTCCTGAGAACGTTCACCAAGCCTTTTTACACGCTTGGCGGTTTCCTGGACCTGTCGCCTGACGCATTTCATTGCATTGATATTATCGCTCGCCGCTTTTGTTCCGGAACGCGCGTTCCCAAGCGATTCAACGGCAACCTTGGTCGAACGTTCCGCGTTTTCGGAGACCTCCTGGATCTGCGCCGCCATCGATGCTATCGCCGCCGTTGTTCGTGTTATCTGTGACGCCTGAATGAAGCTTCCGCGAGCGAGTTGCTCGGTTGTCTCGTTTATCGAACCAGCGGAGGTCCCAACCTGGTGCGTAATATCCTTTACTTGCTTGATCAGTGTACGCAAATTCTGCGTCATGGAGTTGAAGGCATCCGCAATGGCCCCCGTTATTTCCGGGCTGACTTCGGCATGAACGGTCAGGTCGCCCGCTGAAACATCGGATACTTCTTCGAGGAGCTTGATAACCGAATTATGCAGGCGCTCCCGTGACTCCTGCGTTTGCACTACCTCTCGCAGATTTTCAACCATTGCTTGCATCGAGCGGCCAAGTTGATCTGAATCGGAGATCGGCGAGATATTTTCGAGCAGGTTACCTTCCCCAACCCGGTCCGCAAGGCCCGACATTGTTTCCATGTATTCCGAAACACTCCTCAATGATTCAAGCAAAGCACCGCCCTCATTGCCGTCGAACGGCACCCCCTGGGACATCTCGTGGGTTACTTCAAGAGCCCGCCCACGTTCTCTCTTAAGTTTTGTGTTCTCGAGATTGGCCGTGATAAGTGCAACTATTGCAATAAAAAAAGCGAAAATGATCGTCACGTCACCAGCCATCGTGTTTGCGATCATGCCCGCATATGACGCGAGGATCAGGAATATTCCGATCACGAGCATGAGGCAAGCAATTGCCGACGCCGCCTTCACGATTAAGTTCCAGATCGGGTTTTCCATGGCAGGCTAGTTTTCTCCTTGCAATTCGAGCAGATCCGAAGCGTGAGCCGCGTCAATTACCTGCAGGTCGCCGTTGTCCGCAGACCCCGATTGGACCTTGGCCCCAATTGGCGTAAGCACGTTCTTGCTGGGCGCCACAGATTCTCGCAGACTTTCAAGTGGCCCTAAAAGCCGAAGGTAATTCTCCTCGCACGATTGAAGTTCGGCCGACATTTCATCCGACCTTGTCGAGAATTCTGCAAGGATCTGGAAGATGCGGTCCGTCTCGGCCGATCGCTCGATCGAGTGGCGACCAAGATCTTCCGGCAATTCCGCAAGCTCCGTGAGGACCGATGTGATCCTGGCTACCGACTCCTCGTCCTTAGCTGCCTGGGCCGAAGTCTTTGCGAATTCCGATGCGACCCACTGAAGCGACGCATAGGCCTCATTGACGTCGCGGACGACGGAATCGCTGATCCCGGCGATCGCTTTATTTGCCTTTTCCGCCCGCTCAGAGAGTGAGGTCATTTCCTGAGTTAAGGTCGCCAGACCGATGGTTTGATCCGATGAGGTGGCCTGGATCGACGTATTGAGCGCGATCATGTTCGACCTGCGGGCCAGATCCTGGATGGTTTTTGAAACGTGTGTAATCGCAAGTGACTGCTCGCCGACGTTTTGCAGCTTATGAATTGCAGCATCAAACTGTTTTCGTACCTTTGATAGGGACCGTGCGCTTTCGGCCGGAGCTACAGAGCCGCTGTTCAATTCGTCGAGCAAACCTTTGATCGAACTTAGAGCCAACGATACCTCGCGAACCATTTTATCCGATCGGGTATTTGCGTCTGTAATTGAGATGACCAGCGCCTTAAATTTTCTCTTCCCGGCCTCGTCCTTTTCGATTGACATCCGAACGCGTTTCTTTCCTTCGGCGGTCAGGTTTCTGAGTTCGGCGGAGTTTATGTGAAGGATGCGGGTCAATTCCGCCTGTCGGTCGATCAGAATGCGAAGAGCCTCTGTGATCGGCCTCGTTGTTTCGAAATCGCTTCTTATATTGGTCAGATCGCCCCGTTTTATTCCCGCTACTTCGCTGGATACCTGACTAACCGCAAACTGAAGGGTTTCGAGTTCATTTTTGGCGTCAATCGAATCGGTTACTTTTGCGACCAGCTTTTGAAACGAGGCACTTATTCGGTCGGAGTGTTGCAACGGGTTTACGGCTGCATCCGTCTTTCCAGCGGTCACATCGTCCATCAGGTCAATAAAGTTCACAAGCTGATGCGATGTCCGGCTGATGGTGTGCAAAAGTTCGTCGGTTTCGAAAGATCCGGTGGTTTTTGGAAGGGACATACCCGGACTTCTTTCGATACCTTTTGCCAAAAGCGTTAGTTTATTGACGGGCCTTAACAGGGCAATAGACATCCACCATGCAAATAGAAGTGTCGTAGCCGCCGAAGATGCGACCGTGGCCAGAATCGGAATTAGCTCGTTCGAAGATAGGAACGAAACGGCGATGAAAACGATCAAACCAACGACACAGTTGAAAACGGCCAAAGTCGTGACGGCTAGCCACACCTTGCCCTTCAGTGTATTGAGCATGAAATCTTTAGGTCTCTCCGCCATTTGTTGCCCCGAGAAAATTACCCTACGTTTTCTCTCACCATTCGGAACAGAACATCGAGTTCGATAACGTGGAAAACATCGCTTTCATATTCCACGACCTTGGTCAAACCTTCGACTTCGGACGTTGGATCTGCTTTTACGGTCTCACTCCGGATTGAAATGAGTTCGCGCATCGCGTCAACCGGAATCGCAAACTGTGTTTCATTCTCATTCGCCCTAAGGATCACATGTTTTGCTTTTGCGGTACTGACGGACTCAGCCAGCCCGATAGCTTTCTTGATAGCGATCACCGCTACCACCTCACCCCTAAAGGCCGCAATGCCCGAGATAATTGCGGGAGCATTCGGCAGGGGTGCGACCGGAAGCGGATGAACTACTTCGAGCACATTACTTGCGGGAATGCAGTAAAGTGAGTTTTCCAGGAAGAACGCAACAAATTTTTCGAATGTTTCGCCGGTTTGCCGGCCGTCAACATGCGACGACAAGGCTGGTGGCGGGAATTCGAGCGATGAAAGATGAAGTGTTTCTTGCGGGGCGTTCATTTTTCCGGTTGGACCTATGCCTCGCCTCTGAGGTGTGACTCGACCGCTTTCATCAAGGTTTCCGGTCCAAAGGGCTTTGTAATATAACCGGAGGTGCCGGCCATCCGGCCACGAACTTTATCGAAAAATCCATCCTTTCCCGAGATCATTACCACAGGCACGTCCTTGGTTGCGATGTTGCTTCGGATCAGCTTGCAAACTTGATAGCCGTCCATTCGCGGCATGGTGATGTCCAGCAGGATGAGGTCCGGGCGAAGCTCTTCAAGGCGTTCCATCGCTTCAATTCCATCGCTCGAACAAAACACGTCATGGCCGCATTTTTCCAGTTTCCCGGCAATGAGCTTGCGGACCGTTGGGCTGTCATCAACGACAAGGATCGTCTTTCCTTTGCTCATCGCGTCGTGCACTTCATCCTGCATTCTGATCTCTCCAAGCCTTATCAGCAGCGCGTTGACCTGGCCCGCGAGGACCACGTTGTTAGGATTGACCTGAGAGGCCTCGTGAAGAAAGTCATAGCCGAATTGGAGGTTTCTTAAGTTCAGATGTCCGATCCCGAGCGTCGTTAATTCGGCTTCGGTAAATGGCCGCGTTAATCTTTCGCTCTCCATTTGTTCCACCGCCCGCCTAAGTACAGATTTGTCAGCGTTAGTATTGCCGAGCAGCATTTCAAGGTCGGCTAACGTAAGAACCGCGTGACATCCATTACAGGCGATCGCCTGTAGATCATTCTCGAAATTGCAGAACGCGCACGAGCGGGCCGATGGATTTACGATCTGCGTTTCCTCCGGTGCGACGATCCGGGTTTCAAATCCGGTTAGCGGTTCGTCCGCCGCTGGCTCAAAATCGTCCGTGGGCATCGGGATCTTCGAGCCGAACATCGTCATCTCGAAAGGTGCGTCGAACACATTGGTCGTGTCCGGCGTCGGAATCGTCTTGCCGATCATGGTCAAACCAAAGGGCATTTCGGGATCGCTCGGTGTCTCGAAAACTGTCGAATTCGAATTCAAATCATCATTGGGATGGGCAGCTGGCAAGCTTTCGAACATCTCCGGATCCATCGCGATCGAAGCAACGGTCGGATAGTCATCCAGGTTTGAAACATCCGCGTCGGCCGTGAACGGGTTTGGCACAGGCCCGGAAAACTCGACATCTTCTTCGGTTTCGACTTCTTCTTCAGCGTTGTAGTCGCTGGAAATTGCTGGAGCTTCCGGCGGATCCGACCATTCAGGGGCGTCGACTTCGGCTTCACTTGCAAGTTCATAGGTGATCTCTTCGTCCGCTTCCTGCTCCGTCGTCCTCCATTCAGGTTCTCCAAAGCCGGCGGCCATTTGAACATCGGCTTCGTCGGACTGTACACATTCGACGTTCGATTCAGAGGACTCCGGCCCAAAAACGCTGTCGTCAATGGATTCGGCCTGACCGGATCCAAGCATCTCGCTTTCCGCAGATTCGAATTCTGCCTCTGCGTCGGTGTCGACAAAGCTTGTATGACAAGGCGGAACCTCGTTTTCGGAAGTATCATCAACGTAATTTATTTGGATGGTGCCGTCATAAACCGATTCACTCTGCGTCTTCTTTTGTTTCCATCCAAGATGGTTCCACCGGGGATTCAAATGACTCGGGCGACATTTCAGCGGCTTCACTAACGGCCGGATCTTCTTCGATCGATTCAACATGAGCCTCAGCCTCTTCAATACTCTCAACCGAAAACGACCCCTGCGCCTGCGTGTCGGGAACCTTCGTAGATACAGCGTCCATGATCGACGCTAACGATTCGAGGCCTGCCCTGGCACCGGCATTTTCCGGGTTTATTTCCAAAATTCGTCTAAAAGCTTCGATCTTGTCTTCGAATCCGGCTGCCAAATGCGACCTGAGCACCCAGGCGTCTTCAGCATCCGGTTCTTCGGCCAAAATTGCGCTTAGCAGTTCATTGGCTTCAGCGGTCCTACCGGCGACGGCGGCCATTCGGGCCTCGGCCAATAGGTTCTCCCGAATGCTGTCGCGGGCTGCCTTATATGCGGTCCCGGCGGCTTCGTTCTCCGGGTCGAACTCCAAAACTTTCTCTAGATATGTTAGTTTACCCTCGTTCGAATCGGCCATGGATGCCAGCCACAACCAAGCCATCGAGTTTTGTTCGTCATATTCGAGGGCTTCGTTAAAATATTGTGTTGCGGCATCGTACTGGTTTGTTTCAACGGCATCTATGCCACGCTGGACAAAGTTCTTTGCCAATAGCGATTTAGTTGCAGCCAGCCACTCCAAAGCACGGCCATTCTCAGGGTTGATCTCCAGAACATTGGTCAGGAACACAAAAAGCTCTTCCGGGTACTCGCTTATTGACGAAAGCCACAACCATGCGCTTTCGCTGCGGGGGTCTAATTCCGTCGCACGGAGAAGTGCGCTGCGGGCACCGGCACGATTCCCGGCCTGTGCCGCTTTGATGCCTTCGCGAAGATTTTCGGCGGCCTCGGAAACGCGCTTTTGGACGGTGGCTTCGGAATCCGCTGTTTCGGCAAAAAGGACCGGGGACGGATTTGGTTCGAGTTCTAATCTCATAAGGTTTGTCGCTTTGAGCGGAATTGTGATCGAAGTTGGTTGCGGAATTGAACGCCGGTCCTACGGCGCGAGCGTTCAATCTGATTAGCAAAATAAATGCCAGACCTGTCTTCTTGGGGAATAATTGCAAAACCCTAATGTTTTACTGATGTCAAGTGCGATAGAATTAAGTCCCGATCGGATTTACAGGAGAGTCCTAATCGGTCGATTTGACCGAAAAATGACAAAAAACGGCAACGTTAGATGACAAAAAATTGCATTTTGTTTGGGTCAATTGGCCCTAAGTTATGGGTGAAGAAGACATCGATGCAGATGTGATCATTATCGGAGCGGGGCCGGCTGGGCTGTCGGCCGCAACCTGGTGCGGCGAGCTCGGACTCGAGACAATTGTGTTCGAGAAGCAGGCCGAAACGGGCGGGCAGCTTTTGCGGATCTTCAATCCGGTCACAAATTACCTCGGCCTTGAAACCACTAATGGCCGAGAGATGCGAGATCGTTTTCTCCGCTCCTTCGCAAAAAGGAGATCGGCCTTGAGGCTGTCGGCCCGTCGTCGTCGAGATCGACCCCGTGACAAGGTCGGTGGTGACCGATCGTGGCGAGCGTTTTACGGCACGCGGTTTGATAATTGCCACCGGTGTTCGGCGTCGGCGATTGAATGTTCCGGGCGAAATAGCCTTTGCTGGCAAAGGGATGATCGAGTCCGGTTCAAACGAGAAGGAACAAGCAAATAACAAGGCGGTCCTTGTCGTTGGTGGCGGCGATGCTGCTCTCGAAAACGCGCTGCATCCTTGCGGATTTGGCCTCAAAGGTCTATGTCGTACACCGCCGCTCTGAACTCGGTGCCCGAAGCGAATTTACAGCGAAAGCCCTGCGAAATCCCAAAATCGAATTTTGTCTTGAAACCGCCGTCGGCTCGATCAAAGGCAGCGATAAAGTTGAGCGGGTAGAACTAAAGAACCTTCGTACGGGGATGGCCTTTGAATTGCCGGTCGAGATCGTTCTGGTTCGAATCGGCGTCGAGCCGAATACTGACCTCTTACTGGGTAAGATCTCTCTCGACGATAAAGGCTATGCAGTCGTCAACAGTAATTGCGAAACCAGTATTCAGGGCGTTTACGCAGTCGGCGACATTGCAAATCCGGTTGCCCCAACCATCAGTACCGCCGCCGGCATGGGAGCCACCGCCGCCAAAGCGTTGCGGATTTGGCTTAATCGTCGAGTACCATTACAATAACTTGGTTAAAATCGCCAAAAATTTGAATTTAGTTCGGAACTTTTAATTGGGCCGAATCTTACGGCGACCTGTAAGTGCATTGATTGTTTCAGTTACGGCTTAGGATGCATACGCGCTTGGACTGGAACGCAAAATGCATATGATGGAAGAGGCATTTCTTCGAGCAATTTCTACAACTTAAGGAGGAGTTATGAATTTTAGGATGTTTAGGGCCAAAGAACTTTTGACTCTTGCAAGTTTCTTTGCGTTCGCGCTACTGCTGGCGGGCAGCATTTTTGCTCAGTCGGGGACGACTGGCATTAGTGGAACCGTTCTCGATCAAGCCGGTTCGGCTGTTCCTGGGGCGACGGTACGTCTCTCAAATCCCACAACGGGCTTCAACCGCTCGATAACGACGGATGAAAGTGGACGATACAATTTCGTGTCCATTTCACCGGCTACCTATCAGATCGAAGTTGAGGCGGCTGGCTTTAAGAAGCTTGTGAATTCAAACGTGCAGGCGCGCATCAACACGCCGACGGAAGTGATATTGACGCTCGAACCCGGTGCCATTTCCGCCGTTGTCAATGTGACCAGCGGAGCCATAGAGTCGATCATTAATACACAGGACGGAAGTCTGGGAACGACAGTGAATTCTCAGCAGATCACGCAGCTTCCAACGGATCTTCGAAATATCAACAACCTTCTTTCCGTACAGCCCGGGGTTACGCGGGACGGTTATGTGGCCGGTGGCCGCAGTGACCAGGCCAACATAACGCTTGACGGCGTCGATATTAACGACCAGCAGACCGGCGGCCGCTCGGGTTCGGCGGCGACGTTGAACAGGGATCGGCCCTTCGCTCAACCAGCGAATCGGTTGAAGAATTTCGCGTCACTACACTTGGGGCTAATGCCAATCAAGGGCGCTCATCGGGGGCACAGATCTCGCTTATAACCAAAAGCGGAACAAACAGCCTCAGAGGGTCATTTTTTTATTTTAACCGGCCAACACTTGGCTCGGCCAACACGTTTCTTTAACAATCTCGCAGGACGGCCTCGTCCGAGTTTGGATCGTGAAGTTTATGGCGGTACCATCGGCGGACCGATAAAGAAGGATAAACTGTTTTTCTTCTATTCGTATGAGGGCCAATATCAGAAGCAGGAGACACCGGTTAATCGAGTCGTCCCCCTGGCGCACGTAGGAACTGGAGAGGTTCGATTTTCAGGCACGGGCCCTAGCTGCGTTGGCGGAAACTGTGCGATCCGTCTCGCAGAATTGAACAGCATTTACTCGCAAGTTGGAATCAACCCGTTGGCACTATCGACACTTGCCGGAGCAGTTTCCCGATATCCTTCAAACAACACGATCATAGGCGATGGCCGTAATACTGGTGGATTCCTTTTTAATGCACCGACTACAGTCAAACAAAACACACACATCGCGAAAATCGATTGGAATCTGAATTCCGCGAATCAGATTTTCGTCCGGGGAAATTATCAGAAAGACACCACGGATGGTGTTTCGGCTTTTCCCGATACGCCTGCAACGTCGGTCTGGAGCCATCCTCTTGGGTTTGTGGCCGGACATAACTGGACGATCTCAAGCAATAAGATAAACAATTTCCGTTATGGCTTGACGCGTCAGGCGTTTAGTAATCAGGGCGACTCGAGCGCCAACAATATTAGTTTCCGCTTTGTTTTCTCGCCTTTGCTGTACGCAAGAACGCTTAGCCGCGTAACGCCGGTGGAAAACATCACCGATGATTTCACCCTGATAAAGGGAAATCACACGATCCAGTTCGGCGGAAATGTTCGCATCATTCGCAACATAAGGAGCACGTTTGCTTCGGCTTATGATTCGGCGGTCACAAATCCTTCGTTTTATGCCTCGTCCGGTGCGGTCGTTAACCAGCGGATCACGGCAGCGGGATACACGATCACCGGCGGTGGGACTTCTTTGCGAGATGCGGTCACAGCTCTGATCGGTCGCTACTCGCAATACGCCGGTAACTTTACTTTTAATAACGATGGCAGCGTTCTCCCGGCCGGTTCGCCGTCTGAAAGGACGTTTGCGACCGAGGAATACGATGCCTACGGTCAAGATATTTGGAAAATTCACAACACTTTGACACTTACTCTTGGCCTGCGATATTCGTTGAGCCGTCCGGTTTATGAAAAGAACGGCTTTCAGGTGGTTCCGAGTGAGCCTTTAGGGGACTTTTTCGAACGCCGAAAGGCGTCAGCCGCTCTCGGCATTCCGCTTAATGATCTCATCCAGTTTGTAAAAGGCGGTCCCGCAAATAATGGTCCTGGGTTTTACAAAATGGACAAGAATAACTTCCAACCTCGCGTAGCGGCGGCGTGGACGCCCAATATTGGTGGAAAAGTTGGCCGGTTCCTGTTTGGCAAGGAAGGAGATTCGGTTATTCGTGGCGGTTTTGGAATCACCAACGATTATTTTGGCGGCCAGCTCGCGGTGAGTTTCGATGGATTATCGACCATCGGCTTTACAAGCTCAACCAGCATCTCGGCCAACACATATAATGTTACGGACAGGCCGGCACCTTTGTTTACGGGCTTTAACCAGAATGTTCGTGTGCTTCCCGGTATTCCAGCACCGGTGCAGCGTTTCTCGACGCCGGCGGACGAGCTACAGCGCATCGAATCGTCACTCGATTCGACGATCGTTTCACCGACGCATTACAGTTGGAACGCTTCTTACGGAAGACAGCTTCCTAAGGGAATGTATTTCGAAGCCTCTTATATTGGGCGAAAAGCAAGAAATCTGTTTGGCTCCCGCGATATCATGGCTTTGAACAATCTGGTCGATCCAACATCGGGACATGGATTGGTACACTGCGGCGGGAATGCTTGTAGATGCTCAAAAAGCCGGTAAACCGATTACGAGTGTTGCCGCAATTCCGTATTTCGAAAATCTTTTCCCAAATGCGAGAACCGTCTTTAATAATGATTTTGGCTTTGGGGCCCTCAATAACACTCAGGCGGTCTATGGTCTGTTTGCGGATGAGAGGCTTTTGCGATCAGGGACTATACCTTCCTCCAACTAGCCCTGGACGACGCAACAGAATTCGGACTTTCGGGAAATCCGGGCCGCTTTCCGAATATGTTCTACCATCCGCAGTATGCAGCGTTCTCCGCCTTTGGCACTTTTGCCAATTCTGACTACCAGGGAGCTACCTTCTCGCTGCGGCAGAGACTTGGGTCAACGTTGAGCTACGACTTTAATTACACCTTGTCAAAATCAGATGATGATGTTTCGGGACTTCAAACCGATGGCTCGTACGGCGGACAATTTCTCTTGAACCCGCTTCGCCAGCAGGACAGCTACGCGCCGTCGGATTTTGACACCAGGCATGTGATCAACGCCAATTTCCTGTTTGACCTGCCAGTCGGCAGGGGCAAGAAACTCTTTGGTGGGATCAATCGATGGGCCGATGCGGCAATTGGCGGATGGTCGCTTCGTGGCATTTATCGATGGAATAGCGGCCAGCCGTTGTCGGGCCCGGGCGACGCGGCTATCTGGGCGACGAATTGGAACGTTCAGTCGGGTGGTACCAGAGTCAGGCCTATTACGGCATCCCTCGTTCGTTCGACCCAGAGCTTCTTTGAGAATGCACAGACAGCCTACAATTCGTTCCGAAATGCTCGACCGGGTGAAACGGGCGAACGCAACAACTTTAGGCTGCCGGGTTACTCAACGCTGGACATGGGATTGTCGAAAACGTTCAACATGCCCTGGAGCGAGCAACATAATCTCCAGTTCCGTTGGGAAGTGTTCAATGTCATGAACTTCCAGTACTTTGCGGCGGGAAACTTTACGACCACGAGTTACGCATTGGGCGAGGATGCGGATACGTGCTACCCCGCCGGACGTTGCCGGGCTCCGGCAAACTTTGGAAAGATCTTCGACGGCATTCAGGGCAGTCCGCGAAGAATGCAGTTCGGACTTCGTTATTCCTTCTAAATCACTTGATTTAGAAATACTCAAGGCCGCGGCTTGGTGCCGCGGCCTTTATTTTATTGGTCACACGAAAATCCTCGGATCACTTAGGGGCGTTGTCTTTGATATATTGCTCGAATTTACTTTTGTCCGGATGATTCGGGACCTTTTCAAGAAACGCCTTATACTCGGCGGAGGCTCGGTCTTTCAGGCCGGCTCCGTTATACAAAGCTGCTAGACGCAAATGGATCTCGGCCTTTTGAACCGGGGCAAGTTCGATAGCTTTGTTGAGAAACCCGACCGCCATCGATCCCTTCTTCGCTTGCAAATAGGCTTCGCCGAGAAAATGATTTGCGTCCGCCGACTTCGGATCCAATTCAACCGCGCGGGCGAGAATCTCTATAGCTTTATCAACATTCTTCTGGCTCAACTCCAGTTTGCCGAGATTTACCCTGGCAAGAGTAAAATCCGGTTTCAATTCCAACGCTTTTGTAAATGCAGGAGCGGCTTCGTCATATTTCTTATCGGAGTAATAGATAGTTCCGAGCATCGTCCAAACGAGATAGTCCTTTGGGTCTTTTAGAACCATCTCCTTGAATATCGCCGTCGCAACGTCATTCTTGTTTTCCTTGATCGCCGCCATCGCTTTGTCAAAAGATTTTTCTGCATCCGCGTCACGGGCATATCCGCCTGCTGCGACTACGCCTGTCTTAGTCGGCGATGCTCCCCTAAGGGCTTTCCAATCTAATGTGACATCCTGGCGAATGCGATTGCCCGTCCCGATGGTCAGGTATGCCCGCCCGACCTCATTGCTGTCAACTTCAAACAAGAGTGCGTGTCCGTGACGTGGTGTTTGCAGAAAGAAAAAGTATCCTCGGTCGTCCGTTGGCCGTCGGTCGATCTGAGTTCCGCTGATCAAAAGGGAAACAAAGATATTTGGCCTTCTTTCGCCCTTTGGCAATCCTTCTATCGAGACCTGGCCATAGATCACGGGCGCCCCGATCGCAATCGGTAAACCGGTCGCCGCACTGATCTCGTCGGTCTGGGCGGTAAGTGTTGCTGAAAAGGAAAAAACGAATACAAAAAGAGTGTTAATGATCCAAATACGTTTCATGTAAATCTCCAAAGCTCTCGGAATATCTAACCTGATATTACAAAAGTAGACTAAAGTCAAGATTTTTACGGCATTACCGTGCCGCAAATGAATCGTTGCCGGTGATGTGAGCCAGATGGCGTGTGTCGTTTAGGGCGAGTACCCGGACGTTGTTCCTGCCACGGATCTCGAAGCGGCTGACGCCGCAGTTTGACGTGACTATCCAAGGCGTTTGCTTTGTGGCCCTGTTTATCGCCCCCATCAAGTGAAGCGTCAGGAAACAGATCGCCCCGGTGTGGGAATAGACGGCAACCTTTTCGCCTTGATGATTGCGGAGGATCTCCCACAGCCTGCCGGTGCTCCGTCGCAGCAAATGCCGGTAGCTTTCGCCTTCGGTAATGACGTGGTGGATATTTCGGTTGACGAGAGCGTAATAATCTTTTGGAAAATCCCGCTTCGATTCATCGAATGTCAGCCCTTCCAACACACCGACGTGGCGTTCACGAAAAGCGTCGGTCTTGTTGACGGGAACATTGATCAATTCAGCAAGCGGTTCAGCCGTCTGAACTGCCCGCAGCAGATCGCTCGAATAGACGGCGGATACACCTTCTTTCGCAAGAATTTCCGCTGTCAGCTCGGCCTGTCGTCGTCCGAGGTCGGACAGAGGCGTCGGTCCGTGCCCGCCAAACCGCCCCTCGGCGTTTCCGGCTGACTGGCCGTGTCTGATCAGGTAAAGGCGGGTTGGTGGGGGCATTATCAGATTTCGCGGCTTTCAACGTCCGCGAGAATGAAAGAAACTGCGGCTGAAAGTTCGTCTATGTCTTTTTGGGTGATGCTCCAAACAACCTCGAGATCGACCTTAAAATAGTAGTGAGCGATAATATCGCGGAAACGGGCTATCCGCTTCCATTCAATTTGCGGCTGTGATGTGAGCATTTCGGCCGGAATGCATTTAACAGCCTCACCGATGATCTCAAGATTTCGAACGACGGCATCAATTGTTTTGCCATCCGCGCAAAATTTCTCGAAAGTGAAATCGGAGAGATAATCCCGCACCTTTTCGCAAGATTCGAGGATATCGTTTAAATATAGGCTATAGTCCCGAGACATATACGGTTTCCGCTAAAATACGCTTCTTGATGATCGGCTTTATCGTTTCTTTCATGACAAGATCAACTTTTCGTCCTAACAGATCCTCAAGGAAAAAAAGAAGGTCCATATAAGCATGAAATGTATGGTTTTCAAGATCGACAAGAACATCTACATCGCTATCCGGTTTTTGTTCGTTTCTGGCAAATGAGCCAAAGACCCCAGTTCACGAACGCCGAATTGGCGGATGGATTCGCGTTGACTTTCGAGCAGATCGAGGATGTCGCTTCTCGTTTCCATAAAGAGCAATCTAATGCAAAAAAAGGAATAAAACAATTTCTTTTATCAGACACCGACGGCTTCGGCTTTTAGCTTTTCAGTCTGATAGTGCGTCGTCAAGGCTTCGATAAATTCGTCAAGCTGGCCGTCGAGCACGAGGTCGAGTTGGTGAACTGTCAGCCCAATGCGGTGGTCGGTGACGCGATTTTCCTTGAAATTATACGTGCGGATCTTTTCCGAACGGTCTCCGCTGCCAACCATCGATTTACGTTCGGCGGAAAGCTCGTCGTGCTGACGCTGCTCTTCAAGTTCCTGCAGACGGGCCCGCAGGATACGCATCGCTTTTTCCTTGTTCTTGATCTGCGATTTTTCGTCCTGCATCGAAACGACGACGTTGGTCGGCAAATGCGTCAAGCGAACCGCGGAATACGTCGTGTTCACAGACTGTCCGCCGGGCCGGACGAGCAAAAATAATCGACACGCAGATCTTTTGGATCGACTTGAACATCGACCTCTTCGGCTTCGGGCAGAACGGCGACGGTTATGGCCGAGGTATGAATTCTTCCGCTCGTTTCAGTCTGCGGCACGCGCTGAACGCGATGGACGCCCGATTCATAACGCATTTTCGAGAAAACACGATCGCCTTCGATCACGGCTACCGCGTCTTTGATCCCGCCAACTCCGGTATCGGAAGTCTCAAGGATCTCCATTTTCATGCCCTGTCGTTCGGCGTAGCGGGCATACATTCTCAGGACTTCAGCCGCAAAAAGCGTGGCCTCGTCGCCGCCCGGTTCCGGCCCGGATCTCGAGAATTACGTTCTTTTCGTCCTTAGGGTCTTGGGGCAAGAGAAGCACTTTTAGCTCTTCTTCGGCGGGCGGCAATTTTTGCTCGATGTCGTCAATTTCGGCCTGGGCGAGCTCGCGCATCTCTTCATCGTCGGCCGCAAGCATTTCCTTGCTTTCGGCCAGGGCCTCGCGCATTTTCTTAACTTCGCGATACTTTTCGACGATTATCCCGAGGCTGCGGTGCTGCTTCATCGCTTTCGCGTAGAGCGACATATCCGTCATAAACTCCGGCGAAGAGATCTGCGCGGTCAGGTCCTCATAGGATCTTTCGATTTGTGCAAGTTTCTCAAGCATAAATTTTCAGCCACCGAGTACGCGAGAGTACAGCAGAGTGAAGATCAATTGTTTCGCGGTCGTCTCGCGCAACTCGGCGGCTGAACTGTACTTACGCTGCCTGCGGCTCAAGTTTGAGCGATTCGTCCAATGCCTTGATCGCGACTTCAAGCTGTTCGTTGTCCGGTTCCTGCGTCGTGATGTTTTGCAGCCAGAGGCCGGGAAGCGTCATTGCTTTGAATATCGCTCCGGATTCCTTTTTCGCCGCGTAACGGATGATCTCGTATGAAAGTCCGGCGACCAGTGGCATCAAAGCGATACGCACGAGCAGGTTCCACAAAAAGAACTCGAAATTAATAAACGAGAACAGGACGATCGCAACCAGCATCACGACCATCAAGAATGACGTTCCGCAACGTGGATGCTGCCGCTTCATCGTCGTAGCGTTTTCGGGCGTGAGTTCCAAACCCTTTTCCCAGGTGAACACCGTTTTGTGCTCGGCCCCGTGGTATTCGAACACGCGCCTGATGTCCTTTAAATAAGACATCGAGAATATCATCACAACGAAGAAGAACATCCTGATCACGCCGTCGATCAGGTTAAACGCGACCCACAACGGCAGCGAATCGAGCTTGATCTGCCAAACGTAGGCTTTGATCGTTTGAAGCCAGGAAGCCCCCTCGGCGATCACAGGCGGCGGGGCCCACCCGAGCTGCGATAAACAGAACATTTGTCAGAATAAGCGGAGCGACGATAAAAAGAAGGATGTTGAACCCGAGTGCGAAGATTATCGAACCGACCGCACCGGCAGATTGGCCGGCCTTTTTTGTCTTCGAATCGACTTTTTTCTCCGGCATGATCACTTTGACCGGAGCTTTTGTGAAATTCTCGTCCAATGTTCCATCGACCAAAGCCGCCTGGGTTTCAAGCGCTTTTTCCTTGGCTAATTCTTCTTGCGCCTTCAGATCGTCTTCGTATATCTTTGCCGAGAAATTCAGGGCCTTGATGCCCAGGGCCATCGACTGGATAAGCGTCGCTCCGCCGCGAAGCACCGGCAGGTTAAGCCATTTGTACTTATCGCTCCATTTCGGCAGCACCTCGGCGGTCGTAACGATCTCGCCGTCGGATTTGCGGCAGGCGATGGCATAGGCGCTTGGGGTGCGCATCATTACGCCTTCCATCACGGCCTGGCCGCCGACTATCAGATCGCGTTCCATGGCAAAAACGGTATGCAGGAATCTAAGTTTTCGGGACGACATTTTCTTTTTCATACGTCACTCTTTGATTTCAAACCGGTACGATTAGATGCTCAAACAATCAACGACACGAATTAGGAATACAACTAACGCCGGCCTTTTTTCACCTGTCGCGGGCGTATTCAATTACACCTTTAGCGAGCGGCGCTCAAAAGAGCCGGCGTCGAATTTTGTCTGGCTAATACTGGTTGATCAGTAGATGCACAGGGTTAAACTTCTGCAGTTTCAGCAACTTCCGCGGCCGGAGCCTCGCCGCCTGGACCGGTGCGGGCTCGGCACCGCGTGCGTATCGACGTTTGAACCGGTCAACACGTCCGGCCGTATCGACCAGCTTTTGCTTGCCGGTAAAGAACGGGTGGCAGTCGGAACAAATTTCGACGTGCAGGTCTTCCTTCATCGTCGAACGCGTCTTGAACGAATGGCCGCAGGCACAAACAACGTTTATTTCCTGATAGTTAGGATGAATTTCTGGTTTCATAATCTCACTTCTTTCGCCGTAGATAAGCGATGTGCGATATAACGCAATCCTTAATCATACGCAGAACGGCGACTTTGGTCAAGTTTATCATGGCTCAGCCAGTGCCGTTGGTATGATTCCGGCCGTCTCCACTTCGGTTCAGTTTTTGTCGGAAAGTGGGACGGCCTAAGTGTTGCAGTCGCTTAGTTTACCGCGATAAAGTCGTTCCACCACACAAACAGAAAAACGTTAAGTGGAACGATTTTCCGTAAGTCATCGCTATTTCAACAGTTACGGCATTAGAGGCGTGCTCTGACGCGATCGCGGACGCAACCTCTGACACTCACGACTAAATTCGATTTTCAAAGACCAAGAACGCAAATGATATTTTCGCAGTCGTTGCATCTGTTGTCAAGGATTTCTTACGTGCAACACGCTTGATCTGCGGAGCTGGGTACCTTTTGATCTTACGTGTTTTGCGGTTCGTTATTCTTGGCCTTTCCTTTGCGTCCTTTGCGTCCTTTGTGTGAGATCAACTTCTTTTTCGCAAAGTCCGCAAAGGACGCAGGAAGAGTGAGTTGCGCCCCACCTTCGAGGGAAGCCGAGAAAGGCACACTCCCTACCGGTCGTGTTTCCACCTTTATTCTGCAGAGAGGCTGGTCGAGATATAGGCCAAAGCGACGAGATTGCCAGTTGTCCAGGTTCAACGTCGTCCGGCGGGCTTTGAGCTTTCGTAAAGGTCGATCCACTCCTGCACCGTCATTTTTGAGGCCAGCTCACCGATGAGGGCGACGGGGACATCCGCGGGTTTTCTGAAACGGATGCACGATTTTCCCATATCCAGCTTCTTGCTCGAATGCTTCGGCCACTCGCCCTGGAACCATTCGAGCAGTTCCGGCGAAGAATAAACCCCCATATGATAGACAGCAATGTGATTCTTCTGCGACGCGATACCTAGAAAGGGAAGCGGCGTTTCGGGAGCGCAGTGATACCCGGCGGGATAAAGCTTATGCGGCACCACCCAACCGAGCGAGCCGTAGCCCATCCCTTCTGAAAACCCCTTCGGCAAGTTCTTTTTGATAGCCGAGCGGAGTCTCGTCATTACATCCTTCCGGTCTTCCGGCAGACTCGCAATGTATTCGTCTGGTGTTGCGGCGTTTGATTGCATATTTATTCCTTACTTTTTTTGGTGGAATTCTAGCGCAATTAGATCAAGTCCCGAAGGGACGGCATGCCAATAGCCCACCGATTCATCGGTGGGTCGGCAGGCAAACATTTCAAGAGTCCCGTAGGGACGATCGAAAACGGCGATCAGTCAAATACATACCGGTCGTCGTACTCGACAAAATGCCGGTCGAGGAACGAAATAAATTCCGTCTTGAAATCCGTCTTTTGGTGATGTTCGGGTTGATTCTTGATGTAATTTACTGTCCTTTCGACATCGCCGATGCCGATGGAAAAAGCTCCGTAACCTTCCTGCCATTCGAACGATCGATGTTCGTCGAACGTATCGTGGATCCATTTTGAAGAACCGCCCTTTATCAACTGCATTGCTTTCGAGATGTTCAGCGTTTTCGGAAGTGAAAGAAGGATATGTGCATGGTCCTCAACACCGCCGCCTGAGATCAATTTCATTTTGTTTTCACGCGCGATGCCGCCGATGTATGGGAATAGCCGTGATTGCAGTTCGGGGGTGATCATCGGGCGGCGCTCCTTTGTACTAAAGACGCAGTGCATCAATTGGCTGACGTACGAATGTGACATTTTATTCTCCTTTCTTCGAGGTTTTCAGTCGTCCCTACGGGACTTCGCGGCATTATCGCACAAAACCCACCGATGAATCGGTGGGCTATTGACGAGCGTCCCTGACGGGACGAACTGCACAGATCGAAGCACAAAATTAGCAGGGCCGAGCAGATCTAATATTTCTGCAACGTTCTCACGCGTCCTGCTAATGTTCCTTTGGCGGATCAGTAAGCATCTAGACAATAAAAATGTGCGTCTGCCGGAAAATCTTTTTCCCAAGCGAACTTACCGGCCACGGTTGGGTAAACGCATTGAATCAAAGGAAAGTCGCGGCCTTCGTAAAACCACAAAGCCCATCCAACATATTCTTCGTAGTGTGATCGTGGAACGTCTCCGAAATAACAAAGGAAGTCATCGAGGATGCCGTCATGGAATTCCCCGCTCGTGTAATTTGTACCGTTCTCAATATCGTAAGCTGCATTGTTTAGAAGCAAGTGAGCAAGCTCATGTTTAAGGCCGATGATTATGATTTCGGGATGCAGGTAATTTTCATAGAGTCCGACGGTATACGAAAACCTTGGATTTTCCTCGTCTTCGAACACATGCATGATATGCAGTCCGTGATTCTTTACATCTTCAAGACACTTTCGTTCGTTATCGTCGGCAAGCTGTTCGCATATTAGCCCATTTATAAAATGTCGGAAACATTCGTTAGTTTTGAATGTCCGCCGGATTACACTTGCGAGAATTTTTGCGGCAATGGGGTTACGATTTGAGCAATTCCTCCAGACGCTGTTTGCCAATGCCATAGAAGATCTTTGATCTCAGTTGATCTGCCGGTCGACCATATCGGTATTTGAATGTTTCGCATTCCTCGTTCCGACGAGCATATTGTTTTTCGGCGTGTGCTCGGTGGCGATGAATTCGAAGAGTTTGGTTGTGTAGCCGCTGCGTTCGAGGAGGAGCGAGCGGAGGCCGTCGGTTATTGTTTCGGCGGTGCGTTCGAGCATGATGCCGTGTTTTAGGATGCCGGAGAACATTTCGGGCGGTTTGATCTGCGGGCGAAGCTCTTTGTGGCAGCAGGGTGCGGCGACGATTATTTCGGCTTTTGCGGTGATGCCTTTGAAGAGTGCGTCGTCGGTCGCGGTGTCGCAGGCGTGGAGGGCGATGAGGATATCGACCTCGCCCGGATCGTAATCGGCGATCGTGCCCTGGACGAAGTTGAGGCCGTCGAAACCGCCGGCTTTGGCGATGTCGTTGCAGAGGGCGACGAGTTCGGGGCGTTGCTCGACGCCGGTCATGGTAAAGGATGAAGGATGAGGGATGAAGGATGAAAGGAAGTCAAACACGGCGAAGGTCAGGTAGCCTTTGCCGGAGCCCATGTCTACTATTCGCAGGCTTGTTTTATCTTTCAGCGACGAGTTTTCGACGAGGCCGGCGAGGATCTCGACGAATTTGTTGATCTGCCGCCATTTGTCTTGCTGTGATGCGCGGATCTCGCCGGTGTCGGTGGCGATGCCTAGTGCTTTTAGATAGAACGCGTTCGGGTCGATGAGTGTTCTTTTCTCGCGGTCGTGGCTGGCCGAGGGCTGTTCGGAAAATGTCGGTTTACCGGCTTTCAGCCGCGAATTTCGCTTGCCGATCTCCAACTGAAAATCGCTCGCGGTCGTGAAAAGATGGCCGCTGCGGAAACCCGATCCCAGATATTCCTTCGCAGCCAGCACCGCTTCCACACGGTCGAGATTTTTTACCACCTCGCGCGTATCATAACGATATTGGAACAAGAGACGCGCGCCTTTTTTGGTATCGACCATCCGGATGAATATCTTTTGCAGATGCGGTTCCGCGCCCTTATAATTGCCTAACGTCATCTTTACGAATGTTCCGGCCGCCAGGCTTTTTTCCAGCTCTTCGATAAATTTGTGGATGTTTTCAGTCAAGATATGAAATGCTTGCAATCAAGGAGGCTAGACTCTCAATGGAGCCAAGATTAGCACAAATGGAAAACGATAAAAACCAGATCACGACTCAGCAGTTCACCGGCGGCATCGCATATTTGCTGCGGGAAACCTTCGAAGGCTCGCCCGAAGGTATGCCGAGCGCGTATCTTGACCGCGGCGTCGGGATCTTTATCACGCTTGAAAAACTATCGGCCGACGCGGCGTCAAAGGAGTTTCACGGCACGACCGTCGCCGCCCAGACCGAGCATGCGAAATTTTATCTTGACCGCCTTTGCGAGTTCATCAACGGGCGGACCGAAGCCGTGAAGTGGGACGATAGCTGGCTGATCGAGACCGTCAACGACGCCGAATGGGACGCCTTGCGGGCGAGCGTCAGGCACGCGTATGAAAGCACGCTCCGCTGCATCGCAGCGGTGGAGGATTGGAACGAACAGCGTGTCGGAATGGCCATCGGCATGGTCGCCCACACGGCGTATCATCTCGGGGCGATCCGTCAGATCGCAAAAAATGTTTAGCCACGAATTACACGAATTTCACGAATGGGAGCTGAGTAATGCAAAAACTCATTCGTGTAATTCGTGTAATTCGTGGCAAAAAAAATCTTATGAAAAACCTATTTCACCTGGCGTTTCCCGTTCACGATCTCACTGCCGCTCGCCAGTTTTACGGCGGCGTGCTTGAATGCGAAGAGGCCCGCAGCTCGGAGCCGTTGGGTCGATTTCAACCTTTACGGGCATCAGATCGTCGCACATCTCGCTCCCGAATCGGCCGGTATCAAAACCGCGAATCCGGTCGACGCCGACAACGTTCCAGTACCGCATTTTGGCATCATCCTGCCGGTCGACGAATGGCGGGCGCTCGCGGACAAGCTCACTGCCAAAGGTGTGAAGTTTATCATCGAGCCAAAGACACGCTTCAAGGGTGAGGTCGGAGAACAGTCGACGATGTTTTTTCTCGACCCGAGCGGCAATGCGCTGGAATTCAAGGCATTTGCCGATCCGTCACTCATTTTTGCGAAATAAATGTCATTCAACCGCATATTCACATTAGCAGCGATACTCCTGCAGGTTATTTTCGCGGATGCTCAAACTCAGCGAAAGATCGCTGTCACGATCGACGACCTTCCGGTCGTTTCCACGCGGCGCGATCTGAAAAACCGCCAGGAGATCACGCGAAAACTGCTTGGCCATATCAAGAAGGCGAAGATCCCGGCGATCGGGTTTGTAAATGAAAACAAGCTCTATCGCGAAGGGGTCCGGATCGAAGCCGAGGTAGATCTTCTGCGGATGTGGATCGACGCCGGACTTGAGCTTGGAAATCACACATTCTCGCACCGGAGTGCAGATGCGATCAGCGTAAAGGAATACCAGGACGACATTCTTCGCGGCGAGGTCATCACGAAGGAATTGCTAAAGGGGAAAGGCCGCGAGATGCGATATTTTCGCCATCCGTTTCTGCAAACCGGGGCCGATATGGAGGTCAAGAACGCGATCTACAAATTTTTGGCCGAGCACAACTACACGGTCGCTCCGATCACGTTCGATAATGCGGATTACATCTTTTCGCGTGCCTACGACATCGCCTTCGATAAGGGCGACAAGAAGCTGATGAAAGAGGTCGGTGACGCCTATGTGCCTTACATGGAGAAGAAGCTGGAATATTGGGAGCGGCAGTCGGTAAAGCTGCTCGGCAGGGAAATGAGCCAGACGTTGCTGATCCACGCGAATTTTATTAACTCGGATTATCTCGACGACCTTGCCGCGATGTTCAAAAAACGTGGCTACAAGATCATCTCGCTCGAAGAGGCGTTGAAGGACGATGCGTATCGGCTGCCCGACAAGTTCACCCGCCGTGCCGGCATTTCATGGCTGCACCGCTGGACGCTTGATAAGGGGCGGGAATATGTGCTGCCAAACGAGCCGACGGTGCCCGAGTTTGTGCTCAAAGCTTTCAGGCTTCGAAAGCGAGTAGCTCCGGACGGCTAGCTAAGGCCGTGTCGATGATTTTTAGCGTTTCCGCCAGTTCTTCACCCACGAGTTCAAGCCGCGGCGGCCGGACACGCGTGCTGCCCATTCCAACTTTTTCCTGCACCAGTTTAATGAGCTGAACGAATTTAGGCACCGTGTCGAGCCGTAAGAGCGGCAGGAACCATTCGTAGATCTTGCGGGCTTTTTCGTCCTCGCCGTTCATCGCGTAATTAAACAGATCGACCGATTCTTTCGGGAATCCGCTGACCAAACCAGCGATCCAACCCGTCGCACCGGCATTTATTCCTTCGACAATACAATCGTCAACGCCGACGAATATTTTCAGACGGTCGCCGATCAGGGCCCGGATCGCGGTGACGCGGCGGACGTCGGTGCTCGATTCTTTGACGGCGTGAAGGTTCGGTATCGCGCGGCCATTTCGGCGATATGTTCCGGCAAAAAGTCGGTGCCGTATGCGACTGGATTGTTGTAGAGCATGCAGGAAAGCCCGTTGCATTGCAGATCGCGGTGATGTGCGACGTTCATTTCGCGCGGATCGCCACGATAAACGTATGGCGGAAGACCATCAGGCCAGCGCAGCCGGCGGCTTCGGCGGCTTTCGCCTGGACGATTGCGTCGGCCGTCGTGATCGAAGCGATCGCGGCGATGACCGGAACTTCGTCGCCGACCGCCGCGACGACAGGTTTTCCATAGGGCGGTCTTTTCGTCCAACGACGAAGGCTCCGCCTTCGCCGAGGCTGCCGTTGGTGACGATGCCGGTGCAGCCGTTTTCGACCAGCCAGCTCACGTGCTTTGCCGTGAACTCGTGGTCGATCTGCAGATTTTCATCAAAACACGTAGTGATCGCTGGCATGACGCCTTTCCATTGCATGTTCATAGGTTTTCCATTCTAACCGGAAATATCGGCGGCCGCACGCCCGGCGGTTCCCAGCCGAATAAAAACTTGTCGCGGCCCCGCAAACGCGGCCCTGGCACGAACCCATGCCGCAGCGGGTTTGCAATTTGGCCGACCGCCAGGAATCGAATTCCTTTAGCCTTCCGTATTCCACATCTTCGCAGCGGCAAACCATTGTCGCGTCGTCGGCCAGCGTTTTCAAATCATCTCTCAGTGAAAATGCGGCGTTTAGAGCATTGCCGAATCGGTGTGCTTTTTCGCGTTCGCCGAAATATTTGCGAGCTTGATCGGTTTTGCCGATCGTCGCGAGGCCCGCGATCTTGCCTTCGACGAGCGACGCTTCAACACCGCCAATACCCGGTGGGCTCGCCGGCGCAAAAAACATTCTCGCACGTTGTCTGCTGAAATTCATCGACGGCGACAAAACTGTTTTCGATCTTGCACCCGAGCAACGAAGCAAGCTCGGTATTTGGCACAAGATCAAAACCGCATGCGAGCATGTCGCATTCAACCGGCCACGTTTTTCCTTTATGCGTGAGGACCACGGAACTGAGCTTGGTGTTTGTGGTCGCCGGGTTGGGTGTTACTCCCTTGCTTACGCCCGGGCTTCTGCATTCGGCGGATGTTACCCAGCAATCGGTCCGATATGGAACACCCAGAAGCTTTGCGCGGAGGCTGATCGCCTGTGCAATTTTTGACGGAGACCGCCATAGTCCAAGTGCGAATCTGATTGATCTTTGCGGCCGGATGCCTGTTCGCATATCGCGACAACATTTGCGCCTTTCGACTTAAGATACTCGGCAACAGCAAGCAACAAGGGTCCTGTTCCGGCAACGACAATGCTTTTGTTTTCGACCTTTAGGCCGCCTTTTACGAGAGCCTGCAGGCCGCCCGCACCGAATACGTTTGGGAGCGTCCAGCCTGGAAACGGCAGGAACCTTTCTCTTGCCCCGGTCGCGATGATGAGTTTTTGATACTCGAATTCCCGCGTGCCGGCCGGCGTTTCCGCAAGAAGGGAATTCGTGCCGTTTGCAGCGAAAATCTGGGCATTGTTGACGACCGTGATGTCACCGGCGTCGATCGCATTGATCAGTTTTACGCGCCGGCCGACTTTGTTTTCCCGAGTTCGGCCCGCCATATCTGTCCGCCCAGGCGTGGATTATCATCGACTATCGTCACGCTGCGCGGCTTTTTTTCGACGATGCTGCCAACGCCGCGGCCATGCCCGCCGCACCGCCGCCGACTATCAAAATGTCGGACGCGAGTTTACTCACCCGTGACAACCTCCATTCCGTTTTCGGCGAGAAGGGTGCAGCTTCGTTGATGTTTCACTCCGTTTATGGTCACGCGGCATTCGAAGCAAATTCCCATTCCGCAAAGAGGGCCGCGAGGTTCTCCGCTTACGGAAAAGCGAAAATGAGCGACCCCGGTGCTCAGAACCGCCACGGCAACGGTTGTTCCGGGTTCAACGCTCATGGGGATTTTGTTAACAGTAATTTCGATCATCTAAATAGGGTTTTCAACGAGACTGGAGCGGCAAGCATCCTTGCTTGCCACGTCGCGTTTTTGCGGCGTTACATTTTTTGCCCAGAAGCGGTTGCCGAACTTCCGGCGGGCATTAGCGGTTTTCAACCGCTGGCAAGCAGGATGCTTGCCGCTCCAGTCAGTTGTCGGCCCTGGGCCTCGACGGCAAATACGGTGTTTGATCGATCAAGGGCTTTCGGCCGAGAATGGCGTCGGCAATAAGTTCCGCGGTGCCCAAGCGACGTCGTGATGCCAAGACCTTCGTGTCCGGCGGCGATATAGACGTTTTTGTGTTCAGGGCATTTTCCGATATACGGCAGATTGTCGGGTGTGGCCGGGCGAAAACCTGTCCAGACGCGAACGGTCGAAAGTTCTTTGAGCTTTGGCATATATTCGAACGCGCGAGCGGTCATACGCCGCAGAATGTGATAGTCAATATCGCTGTCGTCTGCCCCGTATTGACGCGACGAGCCGAGCAGAATTTGCCCGGTGCTTCGAGGCTGCACGTTGAAGGCAACGGAATCCGCATCCTTGCCATGGGCCGATCTCAGATAACCGAGCTCGATCAGTTGGTGCTTGACGAAATTCGGATATCGTTCGGTTATCGCCAAATGGCCCTTGCGTTTGACTATCTTCAAGGACGGCGAAAGCTCCGTCGCCGAACTTCCGGCCGCGTTGACGACATTTCCCGAGGCGATCTGTTCGCCGTCGGAAAGTTCTATGCCGTCGTCGGATATCTTGATCACCTTCGCACCCGTTCGAACCGCCGCGCCGTTTGTCTTTGCTTTGCCGAGCAAAAAATTGGTCGCGCAAAGCTGGTAAACGACGCTGTCATCTTTGACCAACAAACCCCCGGCGAGTCCTTCACGCAAATTCGGCTCGGCGTTGCGCATGGAAGGTTCGTCCAGGATTTCCGCCTTTACGCCGTGCGTTTCGTAGAACTCTTTCTTACGGCGGACCTCCTCCATTTCATCTTCATCCACTGCGACCCAGATCGTTCCGCAATGTTCGTATTCGCTCGACGCCGGAAGCTCAGGCGCAAGGCCGTTCCACAGTTTTCGCGAATAATTTGTCAATGCAAACTGGGCTTCCGAATCGTCCATTACGACGATGTGGCCCATGCCAGCGGCGGTTGAGCCGGAGGCGACACCATTCAAATCGATGATCAAAACGCTCAAACCCGCCGACGAAAGACTGGCGGCACATGCCGCACCGACGATCCCCGCACCGACGATCGCGACGTCATAGGTCATCTTTCATTTATCCCGAAGCGGTAAGGATCCTTGTCGTCAAGGATAAGGTCGATCTCCGCCGTGATGAATGCGGAGCCGCGAATCACGGGAATGATCTTGCCGTTCTCGACCCTCACCTTTCCTTCGAAGACGCTGCCGATAATACTTTCTTGCCGCCAGGTTTCGCCTTCGGCGAGTTTGCCGTCGGCATAGAGACAAGCGAGCTTTCGCGCTCGTTCCGGTGCCACACGGGGAACGGTCGTACTCGATGCCCGGACACAGAACGAAATTGCGGCTGTCGGCGGTTTGCGATGGCGAGAAAAGTTCGATGTGGTCGATCTCGGCGCAGTTTTCGCCGGTGATGTTATTTTGGTCCAACGCGTCGCGGACACGAGAGGAGAAATCAGTAAGCTCCTCCAAATGCTTGAGTTCGAGGGTCATCGGATGTTGCCCGATCAGAAAAAACCAGTTGCCGCCGTAGGCGATATCGCCGGTCACGACGCCATGACCTGCCACCTCAACCGCCACATCTTTTGCAAAACGATAACTCGGCACATTTGTGATCGTCACGAAGCCTTCGGCATCCAATTCGGCTTCGACCGTTCCCACAGGGGTCTCGATCTTATGCCTTCCGGCTGTGATCTTGCCTATGTGTTCGAGCGTTTTGACCAAACCGATCGTGCCGTGGCCGCACATTCCGAGGTAGCCGACGTTGTTGAAAAAAATAACACCTACCGCAGAGGCTGGGTCGACCGGCTCGCAAAGCAGGGCACCAACCACAGCGTCGTGCCCGCGAGGTTCGCGAACAATTGCGGAACGCAGATCGTCATGTTCGCTCCGGAAAACTTCGAGCCGCTCGGCCATCGTGCCGCTTCCCAGATCCGGAAAACCGCCGATGACGAGACGCGTCGGCTCGCCGCCTGTGTGCGAATCAATAGCCCTAATTCGAGTGCCTTCTGACATAAACCCAAACGCAATATAGCAAATTCGTCCACAGATGCACACAGATGAACACAGATACCAACCAACGGAACGATCCGTGTGTATCTGTGTTAATCTGTGGACAAATTTCTCATGAAAACGGCATTATTCATCACCCGATCTACGAAAAACATGACACCGGCCCCGACCATCCTGAAATGCCGCGAGCGCTATCGCGTTGTAATAGATGCTTTGCAGAACGGACAAAGAATTTTGGGACGACCTTGTCGAGATCACGCCTAAGAAGGCCGCGCAGGGAATTGTCCAGGCGGCGCATACAAAGGAGCATTTCAAACGAGTTGAAGAAGCCTTTGCGAATGGGCTTGACCGGCTTGATATGGACACGACGATCTCGATGCAGTCGTTTGACGCTGCGTTGTTCGCTGCCGGCGGGGCTATCAGGGCGGTTGACGCTGTGATGACGGGCGAAGCGCGGAATGCTTTTGTTGCCGCCCGCCCGCCCGGGCATCACGCGACTGCGGAAAACACAATGGGGTTTTGCATCTTCAATAACGTCGCTGTTGCGGCACGTTACGCGCAGAACAAATATAAGGAAATCGAGCAGGTGGCGATCATCGATTGGGACGTTCACCACGGCAACGGCACGCAGGGAATTTTCTACACGGACCCGACCGTTTTCTTTTTCTCGATGCATCAATATCCGTGGTATCCGGGCACCGGGGCCAAGGGCGAAACCGGGCACAGCCGCGGCATGGGGACGACGCTGAACGTTCCGATGCGGGCGTACACACAGGCCCGTGTACAGAAGGAAATGTTCGATTCCGCTATCAGCGATATCGCGTCCAAAATGAAGCCCGATATGATCTTTATCTCCGCCGGATTCGACGCGCATTTGACCGATCCGCTTGGGCAACTTCAGCTCGAAGATCCCGATTATGTCGCGATGACGCGGACCGTCATGGACTGGGCCGATGAGACGTGCGGCGGCCGTGTCGTTTCGTGTCTCGAGGGCGGATACAATCTCGAAACGCTTGGCCAGACTGTCAAGAGCCACGTTGCGGAACTTGCAAGAGAGTAAGGCTTATCGGTTTCGCCATGCGGTGTGATAAGATTCAATTATCATCTACATCAAACAGGAGAAACTGCTATGCCGGACGTGGAAACTTCTTGTGTTCAGTGCAAAGATACCTTTCTTTTCACCGAGAAAGAGCAAGAGCAATTCTATCAACGTAATATGATGCCGCCGCAGCGGTGTCCGAAGTGCCGCGGCAAAAAGGCTGCTGCGAGTCCAGATGCTCCGAAGCGGTTTGAGATCGTCTGCGACCACTGCGGCAAGCACGACCAGGTCCCGTTTCAACCTAAAGTTGGCCGTTCCATCCTCTGCCGCGAGTGCCACGAAGCGAGCCGGTCGCGTGCTAAATTTGCTTAATTTATAGCCGCAAAATGCGCAAAAGACGCAAAGCGAAGGAATAGATTATTTTCGATCTTCTTTTGAGCATTCTTGTGCCTTTTTGCGGCGATCTGTTTTTATGAACTTTGAAACCGTAAACTACACCCTTGAAAACAACGTGGCGACCGTGCAAATGAACCGGCCAGAGGCGTTGAATGCTCTTTCGCTGCAACTCAGTTTTGATCTGCGAGCCGCATTTGAGAAGGCAATTGCCGATAAGGCACGAGCGGTAATTCTTACCGGGTCAGGGCGTGCTTTTTGTTCTGGCGGGGATCTGCGCGAGATGCAGTCGATGTGGAAAAAGGAAGGCCGGATCGAAGCTTTCCTCGAAGATCCGCTAAAAGCTCTGCACGATGTGATCGTGCTTATCCGCGAAGACGCCCATCCCGTTCATTGCCGCAGTCAACGGAGTTTGTGCCGGAGCGGGAACAAACTTTGCCGCTCGCCTGTGATCTGGTTGTCGCGGCCGCAGATGCAAGTTTTAACGAGGCTTTTGTCCGAATCGGCCTGTCGCCCGATTGCGGGGGAACTTTTTTTCTTCCGCGTGCCGTTGGAGAAAAGATCGCCGCCGAATTGTTCATGACCGGCGGCACCGTCGATGCAAACCGTGCCCTTCAGATCGGCATGATCAATCGTGTCGTCCCCTCAGAGTCGCTCCTTGAAGAGGCAGGGAAGCTTGCCGCAAAGCTTGCCGCCGGACCGACCGGCTCGATCGGTCGCATCAAGAAAATGCTCAACGCCTCTCACTCTAATAGCCTTTCCGAACAGCTTGATCTCGAACACGCCTGTCAGATCGAGAGCGGACGAGCTTCCGATTTCAAAGAAGGTGTTGCTGCTTTCTTTGAAAAACGCCCTCCCGATTTCACCGGCCAATAAAGTCAATCCGCGATACGGCTTTGAATTGTCAACCGGTACGACTTACTCGCTTAACAGTCGCCTCAAATTAGCTAAGAACATGTCCCTTCCCATTCTGATTTGACAAGGTCAGAAACTTCAGCTTATTATGAAACTGCAAATGAAATTCATTTTCATTAAGGATAGATTGATGCCGCCGGACGAACTAACTATCACGTCGGAGAAGTTTCATGGCGTCTAAGTCGGTCGACCCGTTAAGTACAGAACAGAAATTCAGGCCCTTTTTTTGATTTGGAATATCACCGTTATGCGAAAGTTGTCATTCGGAAACTCTATCGTCCGGTCATTTTTCTTAGTTGCTCTGCTCGCATTCTCGGCGTCGATCGGTTTGGGGCAGACGTCAAGTGTCGTACTTCGGGGCGTGGTCACGGATGAGGCAAAGGCGATCATTCCGTCGGCCGCTCTTCGTCTTAAGGGTGAGAAGGGCGACACTCGCGAGACCACCTCTAACGATCAAGGAGAGTTTAATTTCGGCGAAATGCCATTTGGCCGGTATGAACTAACCGTCACCAAAGAAGGGTTCGCATCGGTCGTCAAGGTGATAGAGCTTGACGCAACCACGGCGGCCGCTAACATGACTCTAAATGCGGGAACCGTTTCCGAGACCGTAACGGTGGTGATGGATAGTGCTGAGGCAGCCGTGGAATCGACCTTAAAACTTCCCGTTTCGATACACGATACACCAAGGCATATTACGACCATCGGGGAAGAGCGGATACGCGAACAGAATTTTCGCCAGGTCTCGGACGTGTTGAATTACGTGCCTGGATTGACGCAGAACAGTTTCCGCAATGGAAGCTATCACTTTTATGCCGCGGTTACCGAATGTCTCCGGATGATACCAGGCTGGATGGTTTTACGGGCATCAATGTCGGAAGCAATGGATTCGGTGCAAGTATGTTTGGTATTGAGGAGGCAGTCGTTTTGCGTGGCCCCGGCGGACTTATATATGGCCAGTCCGGGGCCCCGGGCGGGTTCATTAACCTCGTATCGAAAAAGCCGCGCGAAGACTACTTTACCCGACTGGACCTCCGTGGGGGCGGCTATACGGGCAACGGAACGTCGGTGGGTGAGCGTCCGCAGTACGGTTTTGACCTGGACTCGACGGGGAAATTGTTCGGCAGCGATCGTGTTTTGTACAGAGGGCTCGTAACGCTCGAGAATATGAGCTATTTCACGCGAGATACGCTTGACCGAAATCGTTATTTGAACGGTTCTTTGGCTTTCAAGCTGGACAAAGATGGCCGATATGTATTGACGCCCAGTGTTCAGTGGGTAAGGTACTTTAGGCCATACGGAGGTGGCATCGTAACATCGCCAACGACGTCGCTTCGTACAAATGACGGTCAGAATTCTATAAATCAAAATGACCTTTCACCGGTCGACGTTAACCTCTACGGTGGCCGTCGTATTGAGGAAACTGGCTGGGGTGCATTGGATTTTCGAGGAGTTATTACTGAAAAACTCCGTGTCAATGCGACTTACCGTTACGTAGACTTCGATACCGACATTAATCAATTTGCTCCACAGGTAACCTCGAATCCGCAGATCACAGCGCTTCAAACGCAGAACGTCGTATCACGTATTCAGTCCAAGAGCCGTACTGAGCGAAACTACAACAACTTCAATGCCGACGTGGTTTATGAATGGAAGAATGCTGGCTGGTGGCGCAATACTTCGCAGATCGGATTTTACGATCGGATCTTAACGTCGAGGACGACGACCCCTCAAGGGGCTCTTCCGGGAGCTCAATCGCCTATTAATATATACACCGGTGTTGCCACCTCATCGCTACAAGATAACTATCCGGCCTTAGCTTTTGGTGCGGAAACGCGAGATGTGATCTGGAACGGTTTTTTCCAGAATCGGACGTCTTTGGACGATGGCCGGTGGAACGTAACCTTAGGATTTAACTATGGCCAAAACGACCCTGCGGCTGGCACAGTGCGAAAGAGCGGTTTTATCCCTAATGCGTCTATCGTCTTCAATGCGACACCGGAATTGGCGGTTTATGCAAGCTACGCGACCAGCTACAATCCGGTCGATCCCGAGCTTGAAGATGCAGGTGGACGCCGTGGAGTGTTCGAACCGACGTTAGGTAAAAGTTATGAGGCGGGAGCCAAATACGATATCTTGAATCGCCGGGTAAGCATTAATTTCGCCCTTTTCCAGAATCAGATCGAGAACTCGCTAGTACAGTCTGACACAGGTGTTCTAAATCCCGTGGGCAATAGATTCTACGTCCCCGCGGGGACGAGGCGTTCGCGTGGCGGTGAATTGTCGGGGGAATTCCAGCTTCGCGAGGATCTGCGTATTACGACAGGTGTTAGCTATCTCGATGCGGTCTATAAAGGATTTCCTTCGGGCTTAAGTGTCAGCGGCAATCCGCCCGCTACGTCTCCACTTCCATACTCACGTGCAGAAAAATCGCCGCGATGGACTTACAATGCGTATGCTCGATACGACCGACGCGAAGGTTACCTTAAAGGATTGGGTGCCGGATTGGGATTTATCTATCAGGGTAAACGCGTTGGTAGTAATGGGCCTCAGACATATGCCGCTCCCGATCCGTCGGTCCTTCCCTCGTTCGTCCGCGTAGACACCTCGGCCTTTTATAGGCTGAACCGGTTGCTTAATTTCGCCGTCAATATTGAGAATCTTTTTGACGAGCTGATCTTCGTCAACGCATCGGTCGGATCAAATATCGAGATAGCTGCTCCCAGGGCGATCACATTTCGAACAACCTTCAACTTTTAGTTCAATAGCAATTTTTGGTGTCGAGCCAAATCCGGATGGTTATGAACGCTTACTCTCGATTCGGCGATTTCGACATGCTTACGGCGGCACGCGAGATCGGTGTCGAACCCATAATGGAGTCCAGGGATAACTAGCTGACGATGAAAAGTTTTCGGAAAATCATTTTTTGGATGCATCTGACAGCGGCCCTATTCACGGGCGTTGTGATCTTCGTCATGTGCGTGACGGGAGCATTGTTAGCGTTCGAACGCAATATTATCGAGTTTGCGGAACGCGAGGCCCGCTACGTCGAGCCGGCCCCTGGTGCTCAGAAGCTTACGCCTCAGCAGATCGTCGAAGCGTTTAGAGCGGCGCGGCCTGAAGCGAAACCGTCGGGAATTTCGATCACAAATGAGGCGAATGCGGCCTGGCTGATCAGCCTTGGACGCGAAGGCCAGGCTTATGTCGATCCGTACACCGGAACGATCACGGGCGAGGGCGATAAAGCCGTTCGCGGAGCCATGAGCGAGCTTCGAAATTGGCACCGCTATGTTGCTTTGTCGGGTGACCAGCGCCCCGTGGGCAAGATCCTGACCGGCGTCTCCAATATGGTCTTCCTGTTTCTGGCAATTTCGGGCGTTTACATTTGGATGCCGCGAAAATTGGACTGGAAGCTGGTGAAACCGGTCATTTGGTTTCGGCGAGGATTGCGCGGCAAGGCACGTAACTTCAACTGGCACAACGTAATTGGTTTCTGGTCTTCGCTTTTCCTGATAATTTTCACGCTGACCGCAACCGTCATTTCGTTTCAGTGGGCGAGTAATTTGATCTTTACCTTGACCGGAAACGAACCGCCGCCACAATCGGCGGCACCGAATTCACCGTCGGCCGAAGGAGAATCGGCATATGTTTATCCGACGAATTTAGATCCGCTTTGGATCGCCGCGTCGGGCCCGGCACCGGCATGGAAGACGATCAGCCTTCGCCTTCCGATCGAGAAGAACGCTGCCGTCTTCACCATCGACGAAGGCATTTACTGGAACATATTCGGCCGATCGACGCTGACGCTTGATGCCTCGACAGCAGCCGTGACGAAATGGGACCGATACGGCGAGCGGAATTCCGCACAGCAACTTCGCTCTTGGTTCCGCTTTACCCACACGGGTGAGACCGGCGGGATCGTCGGACAATTTATCGGCTTTATTGCATGCGTCGGCGGAGCGTTTCTTGTCTGGACGGGATTCTCGCTCGCCTTCCGCCGCTTCGGAAAATGGATCGGGCGGCGCGCGGGTGCTGAGGGGCCGATCGTTGAATAGGCGAGTATTTGGGCGTACGTGTTTGAAATAGCAGAGCATAACAGCTATTGGCTAATAGCTGTTAGCCAATCGAAAAAAGCACTCGTGCAATTCCTTCCCCTAACCTCCTTTCCTCGATAACCGTAAACTTAAGTTGCCATAACTTACGGCACCTCGCCCGGGGTGCCAAACTATTTTTCGGCATATGCATTTCACCCTCGTTCCGTTTATTCTTGAAAGTTCATGGAATCGACGACTTACGGACAGCTTTTAGGGAAGAACCGCAATTTCCGCAATCTGTTAGCGGGGCAGTTCATCTCCGAGCTTGGCAACTGGTTCAACTTTATTGCCAGCCTCGGGCTTGTTCGTGTTGTGTCTGAAGCTTCGCCGATGGCGGCGGGCATTCTGTTCGTCTGCCGTCTGCTGCCGTTCTCGCTGTTTTCTCCGATCGCCGGGACATTCGTCGACCGATTTTCGCGGCGTCAGGTGATGATAATCACGGATCTCGCCCGTGTTTTTGTTGCCCTGATGTTCCTATTCGTTGTTGATGTTGGAGACCTCTGGGTTGCATACATCGCCACAGCTCTGTTATCCACATTCGGCGCGTTTTTCGATGGAGCCAAGAATGCCGCGACACCGAACCTGACGGGAAAGGAAGGCCTGCTCGCCGGGACGGCCCTGATGTTCTCGACGCGGTTTTTGCTGATGGCGATCGGCTCGGCCCTTGGCGGCTGGGCGGCCTATTACTTTGGATATAAGGCCGCGTTCGTCATCAACGCTGTCTCATTCCTGGCATCAGCATATACCGTCTGGCTGATCCCGGAAGAGTCGGTCCGCGAGAAGGAAACTGCCGAACGCAAGGATAGGCCTTCTTTTTTTGCCGAACTGAAAGAGGGCCTCCGATATACGGTCGAAAACCGATTTGCCCTGACGATCCTGATAATGAACGTCATCTGGGCGACGGGCGGCGGAGCGATAAATATAGTTTTCGAACGTATGGGCGGCGTCTTCTTTGCGGAAAAAGAAGGCTGGAATCCGGACGTTGCCGTGGCCCTGCTCTGGACGGCGACCGGCTTTGGATTGTTTCTCGGTATGATAATCGCCCGCCGCACGTCGATATACCTAGACCGCAGCGGCCGCAATCATTCGTTTATCGGCTGGACGCTGATCATTCATGGCGTACTGTTCGCCGTTGCCGGGTTGATGCCGAATCTCTGGCTTTTTATGGTGTTTACCTTCGTTTCTCGGGTGATCGTCGGTGTCGAATACGCCGTGCAGGAGACGATGTTTCAACGCAGCCTGCCGGATTTCATCCGCGGACGTATATCGACGCTTGACCGCGGCGCTGAACTGACGATGTTCGGCCTATCGAGCTGGGCGGCAAGCCTGCTGATCTACGGCGTTTCACCGCAGGTCTTGACCATTTTTTCGGGACTTCTCGCCGGCACCGCCGGGATCGTATGGTTTGTCAGGGAAAGACGAGAGTCTTGAGTCCTGAGTCTTGAGTCTTGAGCTGGAGTTTATTCTGATCAGGATCAGCTAAGCGGTAATAACGACGGCCCTCGTACCTGTAAGCTCTGAAAAATCTTTTGTAAAGATCGTGTCCACTTTGCGGATGCCGCCAATGACATTGACGATCTCCTGCGTCGAGACCAGGCCGCCTTCGACATGAGCGATCGCCCAGGTTTTCATATGCGACGCGATCCGCAGGGTTTCGCCCAGAACTTTTAGATACTGAGATTTTGTCTCGACAGGCCCGCCAAGCTTTCCGTGCCGTGCCGTTTCGAAATCGGCCCAAAAATCGTTTCCGCCGCGGAGCCATTCTTCGCGCCAAACGGCCTTGTCGGGGACGGCGGTTCGGCCTCCTCCACCAGCCGGCGGGAGACGCAGAAACATCAGATCGGCAAAGCTTTCGGCCAGGAATTCGTCAGCACCTTTATTTTGACAACTATTGTTCTGCCCGTTATTGATGGCTTCGGGCATTGTTGTCCAAAGCCTTCGGTACACGTTCGAAAGCGGCTGTCGCAACTCGAGAGTATCTTCCGTAAACGACAGAACATAATCGCCAACCGCCATAACCAGGCTCGCGGCAATCGCAAATCCGAATGGCGATTGCAGCTTTTCCAGATTTTGTCTGATATTGTCGAACCACCACGAATCGGTCTCGTTGAACCAGTTTCGCAGCGCCGGGTTTTGCAGCTTGTGACGCGGCACGTAAACATCTTCGAGCACCGCATTTACATTCTCGTCTGAAAGGCGTTCTCCGTTGTTTTGGATCGCCGCCAGCGCCCTGGTCCATGAAGATTGAAGCGGGATCATTCGACAGGACACGGGTGTCGCTGCGTTTGAGATATGCGCCGAGGGCCGGGATTCCCGGTGAACGGCAGGGCAGCTGTCTTGAATTCGAGACGCCGCAAAACATTTAGTTCAAATGCCAGCCAGCTTTTTGGAGTAAGGATCGATTGCTTTGTCATAAGTGCGCAAGCGCGTGATCAAGATCAGGCGGTCATTCGGACGAGACCGGAACCCAGGGCTGCGGGTCGGCAGGCTGGTCGACGGCGTCACCCGGTGCCGGCATTGCGGCCGGTAACTCGGCCTTGACCGGTTTTTCAAATTCCAGGATCTTAACATCGTCGCTGGTCAAAAACGCTTTGACGACCTTAGGGTCGAATTCCAGCCCGGTCCATTCCTTCAGGTGAGTATTTGCTTCGCTAACCGTCATAGCCTTTCGCCTTGGCCTGTCGTCCCTTAAGGCGGCGTAGGTATCGGCTACGCGAAGGATGCGGGCGGCGAGCGGTATTTGCTCACCTTCAAGACAATCCGGATAACCCCAGCCGTTCCACCACTCATGATGCCAGCGGACCAAAAGCTGAACACCGCGCGAGAATCCGCGTTTCGCCGCTTCCTGCTCCCCAATGACAGGATGCCGCTGCATATCCAACCTTTCGGCTTCACTCAAATTCCGGTTTTGCTTGATGTAATCCCGGTTCATCACCATCTCGCCGATATCATGCAAAAGGGCGGCCTGCTGCATAAAAAAACGATCGTGGGCGGCCAGATTAAAACTTTTTCCGATAGCGTCGGCAATTGCGGCTATCCGCAATCCGTGGGCGTGAGTGTAGCCCTCAAACTCATCCATCTCCGAAGAGATCTCAAGCAGTTTTTCATCGAAATTTGTGTCTTTCGCCAAGGTCGGTTCCATATTGCGTTATCGTGGTGATTTTATTTTATCACAGCGGCGGGTGCCGGGGCGCAAGGCTGCGATCAGTTTTGAATGCTTTTGAGCAGACGGCGGGCATCGACATTGTTTGGTGCGATCTCAAGAAAACGCTTTAACTCGCCTTCCGCACGTTTCAGCAAGTTCATTTCGATGAAAAACTCGATGAGCATCAAACGTATCTTAGGATTTTTCGGATCAAGCCTCGCGGCAGCCTGCATCTCGCCTTCCGCCTTATGTCTTTGTTTTTCGTCGTAGGACAATGCCTTGCCATAATATGCGCGATATAAAGCGTTGTCGGGGTTATAGTGAGCCGCTCGGCCTAAGTACGGCACCGCAAGATCGTATTCTTCATCCATAAGCAGGCTCAGGCCCTGTTCGAAATTCTCGAGGCCTTGACCTGCCTTCATATCGGGCCTTTCGGTTTCGGCAACGCCCTGGGCGCGAAGCTTTTCTTTTGTTTCAAGTTCTTTCCGGATCTTGAAGTCGTAATTATTGCGTGATTCGATCGATTTTAGATGTTTCGTACGCTTGTGCAACGCTTGAAAAGGAGCTTTGGATCCGCTGGAGCATTTTGACGTCTTCGCGGTGGAACCGGTCAGGATGAAAAAGTTTTGCCAGGCCGAAATACGCATTTTTTATTTCCGCGACAGCGTGACTTTGGCGAAACGCCCAGCACGTCGTAGTGGGTCGAGGCCTTTTCCGTTCGGTCAAGGAATTCTTCGATGGTTATCTGGAGTGCTGGGAATCTCTTCGGGTATAGGTTCCGGCTTCGGCTCGACTTTGGCCGGTGCTTCGATCTTTTTGGCGGTGTCCTTTGGAACTTCAACGGTTCTCTGAGCCTGTTTTACAAGCGAAACGCGGGCATTCCTTATCGCCGCGATCCTGTTTTCGGAAAATGCCGCATTCCAGCCGCGTCTGACCAATAAACCGCCAAGCCACAATACGTACAAGGTGGCGAGCAAGCCGTTTTCCGGCAGCCCGCACTCCGGCTTTAGTTCGTCAATATTTTTGGGCCCGCCGGCGAAACATTTCAGGACGTAATCTTCGTGGTTATGCAGCGACACGTTTATTTTGCTGTCCGCGACGGCCTCAAACGATTCCTGCACGCTTTTGAATCGCTCCAGCACATGGGACGCGGGCAAGCAGCGGGCGTAATCGATCAGCACTTTGTGAAAGTCGATCTGGAAAACCAGGTCCTCTCGCGGTTTTACAAGAGGGCTGAATACGAATTCTCCGTCCGGCCATGAAAGTGCGTCCAGGAGAATTCGCTCGATCTGCGTGGCGATGATCTTGTCGAGCTCGACTTTCGAGAGGATCCTTTCATTGATCAGGGCTGCCGCATACTCGACGTCATTCGTGAATTTTGGCAAGCGTGCCAGGCGTTGTGTTTCGACCAGTTTCAGCTCAAGGATGATGCTCAGAAGCCGATGTTCACGGGCATTCGAAACTCCGTAAACGATCTCACCCTGGCGAAAATAGATGATCGATTTCCGTTCTCCGCAGGATAAACGCAGCGATCCGCCGAGCCCTGCCTGGCCGATCTCGACCAACAGCTCGGGGAAAGGATTGATGCGGAAAATTCCCTTTAGATCAGGTGTGTTTTGCGGAGTCATTAAAACGGTGAGGGCTGGTTGGAGCCGGAGAAACCAATAACCTTCCTAATAATATCAAATTCCCGAATCAAAATGTAGAAAATTTTGGCGATCCGCCGTATCAACGACCTTCAAAACTGTACTATTCGATCAACTTCGACTTGTTGTCGAATGTTCACTGGTTTTGGTTTTTTCACGGTTGACACGCCAATGGCAAATTGCGAAAGTTTCTTTTGACTTCGGCATACAAATTGGAAGCCGTCTTGCGGAGGGAGTTTGTCCGAAACGACTGAAATAAAAGAATGTACGTCGCTTGAGGAGTTTGCCGCTTGCGTCGATCTTCAACGTACCGTTTTTCAGCTCCCCGAGATCGAACTTTCACCGGTCCGCCATTTTGTCGTGACAAAAAATGCCGGCGGATTTATTCTCGGTGCGTATTCCGGCTCAGAGCTTATCGGCTTTGTACTCAGCGTTCCGGCATTTCTCCGCGGCGAAAAAGCGTTTTACTCGCATATGACCGCCGTCCGTGCCGATTTTCAAAGCCACGGCGTCGGGGCCCGTCTTAAGTGGGCCCAGCGTGAACGAGCCCTGGAGCTTGGCGTGAAATACCTGAAATGGACATTCGAGCCGTGGAAGGCACGAAATGCCTATTTCAATCTCGAAAAACTCGGTGCGATCGTCAGCGAATATCAGCCGAATTTTTACGGCACTGACTACTCGACGGCGGCAAAAACAAACAGCAACATCGGGCTGGCGAGCGACCGTCTTTTCGCCGAGTGGCAGCTGTTAAGTGAGAAGGTTGAGAAGCTCGCTGCAGGTGAAAAATATGTCGAGCCTCGCGAACCGGTCGCTGTAGTCGAAGTGCCGAACGATTGGCAATCTCTGGTTGAAGAGGATGCCGAAAAAGCATTAGGCGAACAGTCGCGAATACAGAAAGATTTTGAAAAAGCATTCGCCGCCGGTGCGGTTGGCCGCGGTTTTGTCCGGGACGAAGATCATCCTAAATATCTGCTTTACGCCGATTGAGATGCCTATTTTTGAGATAGATCGGGATATCCGAAAAGCAAGAACGCTCGCGTCCGACTTTTACACGGATGAGCGTTATTTTGAGCTTTCAAAAGAGAAGATCTTTGCCCGAAGCTGGCAGCTTGTCGCGGGCCCCGAACTCAACTCTGACCTGACACCCTTTACTATTTTGCCAGGTTTTCTCGATGAACCTGTCCTGATTTCCCGACACGACGGCGATCTCAAATGTTTCTCAAACGTCTGTACGCATCGAGGCAAGATCCTTATCGATGAGCCATGCTCGGCAAGCCTTATTCGGTGCAGTTATCACGGCCGGCGGTTTTCGCTCGACGGCAAATATCTGTCCATGCCCGAATTCGAGGGAGTTGAGGATTTTCCATCCGCCGGTGATAATTTACATCCGATCGCATTCGCCGAACATGCCGGCTTCCGGTTTGCGTCGATCGATCCGATGGCACCTTTTAGAGATCACATAAACGATGCTGCCGGGCTATTTGGAAGTGTCGACGGCCTGAAACTTGTGTCAACACACGATTATGAGGTCAATGCACATTGGGCCCTTTATTGCGAGAATTATCTTGAAGGTTTTCATATTCCGTTCGTGCATCATTCGCTTAATGAGATCGTCGACTACGGAAGCTATAAAACTGAAACTTTCCGCTATTCGAGCCTGCAGACCGGCTTTGATGGCGATGGCGACGGTCGCCGGCCGCTACCTGTTTCATTTTCCCGAACCTGATGTTCAATTTTTATCCGTGGGGTATCTCCGTGAACATCGTAAAGCCAGTCACCCACGGAAGAACTATTGTTCAATACTTGAATTACGTTTCCGATGAGTCAAAGCTTGGCGTGGGAGCCGGAGCCGACCTCGACCGTGTCGAACTGGAGGACGAAGCCGTCGTCGAAAGCGTTCAGAAAGGCATTCGCTCGCGTTTCTATTCGCATGGACGATATTCGCCGACACGCGAACAGGGAACACACCACTTTCACCGCCTGATAGCAGAATTTATTTCTTGATAGCTGAATTTATTAATTGATAGGATTGAATTGGTTAGATTTTTGACCAACCTGGGAGGAGTCCTTTTTCTATGAAACGAACGGTTGTAGCTTTTTTCTTTCTTTTTGTTGCGGCGATAGCATTAAACGCTCAGACCGCCGAAGAACATTTTAAGACGGGTCTCACGCATTACGATAAGAAAGAATACGATCAGGCGATCAGTAGTTTTTCGTCGGCTATTACGCTTAGCCCGACAATGTCGGGTGCATGGTTCAACCGAGGCCAGGCGTATTTTTACAAAGGAATGTTTGACTTGGCGATCGTTAATTATTCGCAAGCGGTCATGTTCAAGCCTGATCTTGTTGACGCATATTTCCAGCGGGCCTTGGCGTACAGCAAAAAGAAGAACCCTGACGCAGCGATAGCCGACCTTTCCCATGTATTGAAACTTGCTCCAACGGATCCACAGGCTTTTCACAATCGCGGATTGGCGTATGTCGATAAGGGCAAGCCCGATCTTGCATTGGCCGATTATAACGAGGCGATAAGGCTCAATCCGAACTACGCGAAGGCCTTTGTAAATCGCGGCGGTGTTTATTTTAAGAAGAAGAACTATCCTCTGGCCCTCGCCGATTTTTCAAAGGCGGTGGCACTGGACCCGAACATGACAGAGGCCAGATATAATCTTGGCCAGGCGAATTATTTCAGCGGGAATTATGACGCGGCCATCGCAAGCTATTCGGAGACGATCAGGCTGGCACCGGCGAGGTCTGATGCATATATGCAGCGAGGATTGTCGCAGCACAAGAAGAAGAATTTTGATGCAGCGATAGCTGATTACACCGAAGGGATAAAGATCTCACCGCAGACCGCGGACCTGTATCACAATCGGGGCAATACATATACCGATAAAGGGCTGACGGACTTGGCGATGGCTGATTTTAATGAGGCGATCCGCCTGAACCCAAGAGCCTCGAGGACGTTTCTTGCTCGCGGGAATGCGCTATATCGAGCGAAGAAATACGATCTGGCGATCGGTGATTTCAGCGAGGCGGTCAAGGCCGACCCGAATTATTTCGATGCCTGGGCGAACCGCGCCGTCACCTATAGTGCACAAGCCCAATATGACCTCGCGATAGCCGATCTGACGCAGGCGATCAAGATCGCACCGGCTAACCCGAAAGGCTACAAAGACCGGAGCATTGCATACTATCAGAAGAAAAACTACGATCTCTCCCTGGCCGACCTCAACGAACTTATCCGCTTGGATCCAAAGACAGCGCATAATTACTCGATGCGTGCCGAGGTTTACGAGAAGAAGGGACAAAACGACCTTGCGATCGCCGATTACAGAGCGGCCCAAAAGCTTGAGCCGGAGAACAAATTTGCAAAAGCCGGGTTGGCCCGTTTAGGAGCTGCTTTGTAGAAATGAACGGGTTGTTGGTAGCGGGATTTTGGGCTGATTTTGTGGTATGACTTTGGCTATACTTTGGCGCATGAAGACTGCTATTTCAGTTCGCGACAATCTCTTCGAACGAATCGACGCGTTTGCCCGTAAGAGAAATCTTTCTCGAAGCAGGGTTTTCTCAGACGCTGCTGAGGAGTACCTGAAAAGGCAGGAGGAAGAAGATATTACGGCAAATCTAAACGCGGTCTATTCAAAAGAAGATTCCTCTGTCGATCCCATAATGCTGAGAATGGCCCTCATGTCCATACCACGAGAAGAATGGTAGCTTCGCGTGGTGAGATTTGGTGGGCAGACCTGCCGGATCCCGTCGGATCGGGTCCGGGATTTCGTCATCCCGTTCTGGTCGTTCAGGATGACGAATTCAATAAGAGTTTGATTAGCACGATTACCGTCGCCCTGATCTCGTCAAAAATGAATCTAGCAAGGGCGAATGGAAATGTAGCGATCATACCTCGTCAGAGCGGCCTGTCTAAAGACTCGGTAATTAATGCTTTCCAACTCTTAACTATTGACAAATCACTCCTTCTCGAACGACTCGCAGTATTATCGGAAGGCAAAATGGAGCAAGTGGACACTGGATTAAGATTAGTACTTTCATTATTGAGCGGTGAGTAACAACGAAATCAGCGACATAGAATACCTTCGGTCCGAGATCAACCGGCACAACGATCTGTATTACCAATCCGACGCGCCGGAAATCTCCGACTTTGAATTCGACCAGCTTCTTGAGCGTCTAAAAGCGCTCGAAACAGAGCATCCCGAACTCATCACGCCGGACAGTCCCACCCAGCGTATCGGCGGCAAAGCCGAGAGCCTGAAGCCGTTTACGCATACGGTTCCCCTGATGTCGCTGGACAATTCGTATGACCTCGACGATCTCAAGGCCTTTACCGAACGCTGCGAAAAGCTCGCCGAGAGCCGTTTTCTTGAGTATGTGGCTGAGTTGAAGATCGACGGCTTGAGTATTTCGCTCCATTATGAAGCCGGCATTTTGAAGGTCGGTGCGACGCGTGCGGGACGGATCACGCGGCGATGACATTACCCCGAATGCGAAAACGATCAAGACGATTCCGCTCAAGTTAAAAGTCGATGCCCCGGCACACGCCGAGATACGCGGCGAAGTATTTATTTCCCGTTCGCAATTTCAAAAGAACAACGTCGAACTTGAGATGCAGGGCGAAAAGACATTCGCCAACCCGCGAAATTCCGCGTCGGGCACGCTGCGGATGCTTGATTCGGCAGTGGTCGCTTCGCGGCGGTTGGACATGTTCCCGTACGATGTTTTTCGCGGCAACCAGAAAATGTTCCCGACGCATTGGGAGAATTTCGAGTGGCTTGCCCGAAACGGATTCAATGTAAATCCGCACCGCCGGAAATGCGCCAGTTTTGACGAACTTTCGGACTTTATCGCCGAAATGGAGCCGAAGCGGGACGAGCTCGATTATGAGATCGACGGGGTTGTAATAAAGGTAAATTCGACAGCATTGCAGCAGGAATTCGGGGCTACGACCAAGGCACCGCGGTGGGCGATCGCTTACAAATATCCGGCACGAAAGGCGTTTACGAAGCTCAACGACATTCTCGTGAGCGTGGGGAGAACCGGGGCCCTTACACCGATCGCGATACTCGAACCGACTCTGCTTGCGGGAACTACCGTAGGCCGAGCCTCGCTGCATAACGAAGATGAGATCAACCGGCTGGGAATATTGATCGGGGACACCGTCGAGATCGAAAAAAGCGGAGAGATCATTCCGCAGGTGCTCGGCGTAGTTGCGGGAAAGCGCGACGGCAGCGAAAAGAAATTCGAATTTCCGACAATTTGTCCGGTCTGCGGATCTGACGCCGTCCGGCCCGAAGGCGAAGCCGTCCGCCGGTGCGTTAATCCGGATTGCCCGGCGAAGATCAAGGGACGCATCGGGTATTTCGCATCGCGAAAGGCCATGGATATCGAAGGTCTCGGGGATGTCTTGATCAACACGTTCGTCGATACCGGGATGATCCGCGATGTCGCCGATCTTTATTTGCTGACGGTTGAACAGATCGCCGCCCTCGAACGAATGGCCGAGAAATCGGGCGCGAATTTGATCGAGCAGATAGAAGCAAGCAAATCGCGCGGCCTTCAGCGGCTGCTGTACGGCATCGACATCCGCCACGTCGGCGAACGCTATGCAAAGATCCTGGCCAATCACTTTCGCGACATTGACCGTATCGCAGAAGCGAGCGTAGAGGAACTTGACGACATTCACGAGATCGGCCTCTCGGTCGCCGAGAGCGTCTATGAATGGTTCCGCGATCCGAAAAATATTGAGCTTGTCGAACGGCTTAAGGCCTACGGCGTAAAGACAGAAACTGACGCTGCGTCGACCGCCGCTCTCGATGAACGATTCATAGGCAAGACCTTCGTCCTCACCGGCAAACTAGAAAACTACACCCGCGACGAAGCCGCCAAACTAATAGAAGACCGCGGCGGCCGTGTATCATCCTCGGTTAGCAAAAAGACCGACTATGTTGTTGCAGGCAGCGACGCGGGTTCGAAATTGACGAAGGCGGAGAGCTTGGGTGTCGCGGTTCTCGATGAGGCCGCTTTCCGCGAGTTGATGAGCTAATTCTGAACATGAGCGGTCCATATTCCATGATCGAAACGCTTCGGGAATTCGTCGACAAAGCCGGTGAACTCCATATCGAGTATATGGTCACAGGTTCTTTTGCGATGAGTGCTTATGGCGAGATACGGTCGACACGAGATATAGACATAGTTGTCCAACTTTCGGAAGAACAGGCTTCGTCGTTTGTCGGGAGCTTTGCACAAATTATTACTTAAGCGAAGACTCAGTGGGACGAGCAATCGCGTCACTGTCCACGTTCAATATCATCAGGCAGCCCTATGGCGAAAAGATCGATTGCATAATTCGGAAAGATACCGATTTCGCACGAACGAGCTTCGGCCGCAGACGGTTAGTCAAGGTCTCAGGCGTTGAGTTTTGGACGTCTACCAAAGAAGATCTGATAATTGCGAAATTGGATTGGGCGCGCGACTCCCGGTCTGAGATCCAGATCCGCGATATTGCGAATCTGACCTCAAACGAATATGATTCGGATTATGTTATATCTTGGATCGACCGGCTAAAATTGTCGGACATCTGGGAGCAGGTCAAGCAATGGAAGATACGCCGCGAGAAATCCGAGAGCTAGTTTACCGAACGGTCATGGCACGGACCGAAGAAGAGCGTTTCCTCATGTGCGCTGAAATGTTTGAAACCTCGAAGGAGTTGGCTAAGATCGGAATGCCGGAGGGCCTGTCATCGTCGGAGCAGGACGCGTACATATTCAAGTGGCTTCATGGCGCCAGTCCGGCCGAACTGATTTGAAGTTCTTAGACGCAACCTGTGTCGCGGAACCGGGCCGAATCATCGATGGTGGATATCATGTTTGCTGTTGAAGCGGAAGGCTGATGAGGTCGAAGACTGGCTTCGAAATAGAATGAAATCGATCTCATGACAATGACGACCGAGAACATAATCCAGAAATTGACAACATTACCTTTTTCTGAGGTTTCTATTGGTTTTACGACGATTAGATTGTTTTCTGAAAGTGATATTTCCAGCGGTCAAGCAGGCTATTCGATTGACCCAGACGGAAATTCTTTAGTCGGAGACGAAGAGGGTGACTGGAAGGAGCACTGGCTAGTTATTGGATATGACGAGACATGCGGCGACCCGATTCTTACAGACCTCAGTATCGATCATTCTCCCGTTTACTCGGCGATGCATGGAACTGGAGCTTGGAAGGCTGTGCAGATCGCTGACAGTTTTGAAGGCTTTTGCAAGAGTTTGGTGATAATTGCCGAGATTGCAGGCGGTAGGGAAAATCCGGTCCTTCTCAAAAACAATCCGATAAGTTCCGAAGAAAAACGGGACGGGATTGGTAGAATCAAAACCCAAAATCCCGAGTCTGATTTAGAATTCTGGGAGCTGATCTTAAGAGACTACTAACTAGTTAATTTGTAAAGATGAACAACTTTTTCACAGCAAACATATCCGAAGCGGACCCGCTCATTAGCAACGCCATTGACGACGAGGTTCGCCGCCAGACGAACGGACTTGAGCTTATCGCCTCGGAGAATTTCGTTTCCGAAGCAGTGCTTCAGGCAATGGGCACGGTTTTTACTAACAAGTACGCCGAGGGTTATCCGGCCAAGCGCTATTACGGCGGGTGTGAATTTGCGGATGTTGTTGAGACTCTTGCGATCGACCGGGCGAAGGAGATCTTTGGTGCGGAGCATGCGAATGTTCAGCCGCACAGCGGGGCACAGGCCAATATGGCGGTGCTAATGACGGCGCTCGATCATGGCGATCAGATCCTAGGCATGAATCTCTCGCACGGCGGGCATCTGACCCACGGGCATCCGTTGAATTTTTCGGGAATAAATTACAAGGTCGCGGATTACGGCGTTAACAAAGAGACTGAGCAGATCGATTACGACGTGCTCCAACAGATAGCCGAAGAGCATAGACCTAAGCTGCTGATCTGCGGTGCGTCGGCCTACCCGCGAACGATCGATTTCAAACGCATTGGCGAAATTGCCCAGGGCGTCGGTGCCAAAGTGATGGCCGATATGGCTCACATCGCCGGGCTTGTTGCTGCCGGACTGCATCCCTCGCCGGTTCCGCATTGCGAATTTGTCACGACGACAACGCACAAAACGCTTCGGGGGCCGCGCGGCGGGTTGATCCTTTGTCGGGAAGAATTTGCCAAAGACATTGACCGAAGCGTATTTCCCGGCGTTCAGGGTGGCCCGCTTGTTCACGTCATTGCGGCAAAGGCGGTGTCATTTGGCGAGGCATTACGCGAAGATTTCAAGGCTTATCAACAGCAGATTGTCGATAATGCCAGGGTGTTGGCCGAGACGATTTCAAATGCGGGCCTGCGGCTCGTTTCCGGTGGTACAGACAATCACCTTTTGCTCGTGGATGTTTACATGGATGGCAAGGGGATAACCGGCAAGGCGGCTGAGAAGGCGTTGGACGAAGTTCACATTACCGTGAACAAAAATACGATCCCGTTCGACACGCAAAAGCCGTTCGTTGCTTCAGGCATTCGTTTGGGTACGCCCGCACTGACTACGCGCGGGATGAAGGAGCCGGAAATGCGTAAGATCGGAGAAATGATCGCCGCGATCATTCATGAGCCCGAATCAGAAGAGGTAAGGCAAAAAGTACGATTGGGAGTAGGCGAGATCACCGCAAAATTTCCAATGTATCCGGGCCGCCTCAAAGCAGACCTTCGTGAAGCGACAATAGCCAGCTAAAAGCGTTCCCGTGTGGTATTGTTTTTCGAATCCCTATGTGTCGATCCGCATTTGCCCCGATCATATTTCTCTTTTTAGCTGTGCTTGGCTGTTCGTTGTTTTCGAAAAAGGAGTCGCCGCCGATCAGCCAAAGCCCGGCACCGGCATCTTCTCCGGCTTCGACCGAGAACGATCGGCCGCAACCCGTCAATAAGAAAGAGCCTGCCGGCGAGAATATTTACTCCGCTGATTTTAAGGCCGCTGATGCAGAGATCCAGGCCCGGGCCCTTGTTGCATTTGATCGCGGTCAGAACACGCTCGCTCCCGCGGATGATCCGGACGTCAAGAAGGCAAAGACGCTCATCGAGGATCTGTCAAAACTTGCAAAAGAGTCGCCGCTCGCGATCCGGAAGGGAGTCCAGCGAGCCCGAAAAATGGTGGCTGAAAAATCCAAGGTCAAATTGAGAAATCTCGAGCTATTGGAAGAAGCGGCCGAGGCCTATTCGAAAGGTGCATTCGGACGGGGGCAGGGCTCGTTTGAGACAAAGGTTTACGTATGGGCAACGTTACGGTACGGTGCTTCTTGACGCAAGCCGCTTAGCAAGATTGATACGTGTGTTCCATGCTCCGTTCCATTTTGGATGAAAAAGATCGAGCGGGAAGTGGAGCGCGAATCTAGATCGTAAATTTAGAAGCCGCCCTTTAAGGGCGGCTAAATCTATGTAGAAAAATAGCTTATTCCATCAGTCACCCAGCAGCTCATTATCCGGAAAGTACTGTTCCAAGGCATCGCGGGCCTCTTCCGAATCGTATTCGAAGGCCTTTTGTTCCAATGCACTCGCGCCGATGTCGGTGTATAGCGGATCGTCAAGCAGCGGTACAAGCGTACCAACCGGCAGTAGAGCCAGAGTTTCGTATGCGATGGCACGAATTTGCGGCATCTCCGTTTGCCGCACGATCTCGGCTATTTCACCGGCTGAAAACCTTTCAAACAGCCTATCTGACAGTTTATCCAGTTTATTGTAGTCGTGCTTTTTTATCGCCCGTTCGGCAAGCTGAATAAACACTTCGGCCGAGCCGCTTTGTGCTTCCAGAACGCGGACACACGTTTCTGCCAGTTCGGCGATCTCACCCAATTTTTGTGGGTTCTTTGTCGAAGGCCCTTTCCGCGATTGTTCGTCCAGTGCCAAAAGGAGACGGCTGACTTCCCAATCGGCGTGGGCGTCGTACGAAAATTTTTGTGTAGGATTTGTGGACGGGTTTGTGCCGCTCGATTGCAGTGCACCGACCAGCATTTTCTTTGTTACAGGCCGCAAACCGTCCCAAACACTGACGACCGCGGGCCCTAGATCTTTTATTATCATGTCAACGCTTTAAGTTTGCTACCGCTTAGCAAAACTTGTCAACCACCAATATTAGATGATGAATCGCTAATATTCGCAAGAAAAAAAATCACATTTTCAATCTACCGCACGACTTTCTCAATCTAAGCGAGCTTTTTTTTCTGCAAGTTCAAACATCCTCGCTTCCGTGTTGCGAAGCACCTCATCCGCCCGTTCGGCGTCCAGGCCGTCATCGATCACTTCGACCAGCGCAAACGGTATTTCGCTTAGATGACGGATCTCCCATGTCGTCAGGCCCGGTTTCGACTGTCGCGAAAACCACATCGCGTCAACCGGAGCCTTCTGGATAGGCTGCACCGCTAAAAACTGCTTCCATTGAGGTAGAAAGACCTTTCCGCAGGGTTTCCGAGAGCAAAACCCGGCGCAGTGCCCAGCCGTGCTTTTTGTATAGGTTTACTATTTCGCTGACGGTCCCGGCGTCGATCATTTTTTGTTGGGCAGAGCCTCGACTTGCGGTCCATTGTATTTCGGGGCCGGTGTCGTTTTTACATTCGACATTGTTGACGTATTGCTATTATTCATAGCATTGACCGGCGGCTGCGTATTGACCGCGAGTGCGTTGGCTGCCTCTCTTTCCTTGGCTCCCTGGCTCTTGCCCGGTGATTTATAGGATCCCGCAAAACTCTCACCGACGGCAAGTTTCCACTTTCCGTCCTCATTGGCAAATGGCAGGTCCTCCCATATTTGGTCCCTGGAATTTCTCACCTCTACCGCGCCCCAACATCCGCTGATGCGTTCGTCGCGGATCGGCGGCAGGCTTTCGGCAAACGTCGTTGCGGTAAAGCCGTTCTCAAAGACCTTTTCGACCGTGCTGTTTTGCCGCTGAGAAATGCCGACCGCGAAGTCCTGAGTATTCTTGGACATTTCGCTTTTGATCGCGTCTGTATTCTTTGACTTTACGGCCGCGTAGAGCCGCGTGTATGCCTCGGTGGGCGTATCGCTTATCTCCGGACAGGTTTTCCCTTGTGAAGAGGTTTTGTTGGCATTGCTTCCGCTGCAAGCAAATCCGGAAAGTGCACAGACCACCACAAGAATGGACAATAAGATGTTTCGCATAGATTCGATACTCGCATTCCTTTTGCAGAATTGATAATCTTTGTTCTCAAAAAAGTATAGATAGACTGGCGCCAAATGTAAATTTTTGCGGATTCCGCCTGACTTTCACAATCAAGGGAAATGAGAACCTGTCCGAGCTGCCATACGCAATATACCGATGATACCCTGAGGTTTTGCCTGCAGGATGGGTCACCGCTCGACCAGTTGCCTGCGACGCAGCAGCCAACGGTTTCATTTGCCGGGCAGGATCTTGAGACGGTGGTCCGCGGAAGCTCACCGGCTCGCGATTCTGAAGTGACACAATGGGATAAGGCGAGTAAGGTCACGCACGTGTCGTCGCTCCAGCCAAAGTCGTCGTCGGGTTCGAAAACAGCCCTTATCGTTGCCGCAACGGCTGTCGCGATGCTTTTGATCTTCGGCGTCGTGGGTATTGGAGCATGGCTCTATTTCAAGAACCGCGACGGCGACATTGCCAAAAATGGGAACAACGGCAACAGAGATCAAAATGCCTTTCCGTCGCCGAACACGAATTCCAACGGGCTGAATAAGCCGAGTCCGACAATTGCCCCGTCGCCGACCGCGACAGTTGTTGCAAACAGCAACCCGCCCGTCTGGATAATTCCACCAACGCCCTCGCCGCAGGTCGATAAGCAACAGGCGTCGCGCGAGGTTTCGCAGCAGATCAATAGCTGGAAATCGCTTGCCGAATCGGGCGATCTCAATTCGTACATGCGCAAGTATGCGGGCACTGTCGATTACTACCGCAAGCGCGGGGCAAGCGTCGATTTCATCCGCAGCGATAAGCAGCGGGCTTTTAATATGTTCAGTTCGATGTCGGTCACGATAAGTAATATGAACGTGTCGGTCGACGACTCGGGCGAAGGGGCGACGGCCGTTTTCGACAAAGAATGGGTCTTTGACGGGGCACGACGCTCGACCGGGAAGGTTCGCCAGCAGATGCAGTTTCGTAAGTTCAATGGCCAATGGCTGATCACCGCCGAACGCGATGTGAAAGTGTATTACACCAACTGAGCTTTTTATTTATTGTTAGTTTTCCAAAGTGTCGATGAAAGCCTTAAGAGCAAATGCAGGAGAGTTAAGCCTTGCGAATATTCCGCTGCCGGACACTGGCAACGAAGCACTGGTGCGAGTCCTTTGCTCAGGTATCTGTAACACAGACCTTGAAATAATTCGCGGTTATGCAGATTTTTCGGGCACTATTGGTCACGAGTTTGTTGGCCTTGTCGAGAAAGCGGATGATCGCCCTGATCTCGTCGGAAAACGGGTCGTCGGGGAGATAAACGCAGGCTGCGGGGAATGTCATCTATGCCTTTCGGGCGACCAGCGACACTGCTCGCTGAGGACAGTTCTCGGCATTCACGGCCGCGACGGCTGCCATGCCGAATTCATCTCGCTGCCATCGCGGAATCTGCTTGAGGTTCCGTCGAATGTGACAGACAACGAAGCGGTTTTTGTCGAGCCGCTGGCTGCCGCATTCGGGATAACCGAACAGGTTGAGGTCGGCCCCGAAGCCCGCGTGGCGGTCATCGGCGACGGTAAACTTGGCTTTTTATGTGCGATGGCTCTTAGCCTGAAGACATTGAGCATTTCTTTGATCGGTAAACACCAGTCGAAACTGGACATTGCCGCATCAGCCAATATTGAGGGAGTTTTGGTGGGCGACGGTGACAAATTCAAGCAGCAGTTCGATGTCGTCGTCGAGGCAAGCGGTTCGGAATCGGGTTTTGAAACCGCTCTCGATCTGGTAAAGCCTCGCGGCAAGATCGTCCTAAAATCCACCTTTCACGGAAAGCCGAAATGGGAAGCGTCGAGGGTCGTCGTCGATGAGATAACGATCGTCGGGTCACGCTGCGGCCGTTTTGCACCCGCTCTTGAGTTATTGGCCAACAAGCAGATAAAGGTTGACCGCCTAATCAGCGAAGAGTTCTCACTCGATGACGGTGTTAATGCATTTGACCATGCTGCGCGGAAGGGCACGCTAAAGGTACTGCTAAGAATGAATTCTTAAACCTCACCGAAAGTCCGCGGCCAGCAGTATTTCGAATTCAAACGAAAAATATTCGGACAAAAGAGGTTATTTGTTATACTTATTACCCATAGCGTGCGTTATTGGAATCTCGAGTATTTAGGAGTACTGCTAATGCCTCAATTTCAGAATAAGCCCCGTTTGTCTTTTCCTGCCGCGCAACTGTTTTTCGCGTGGGCCGCGGTCGGCGTGCTTTCCGTAGCCGCGATCGCCCAGCCGCCCCGGACAGACGATGCTCGTACAGTAAATGTTTCGCCCGAACAACTCTCGGTTTCATTTGCTGCAGTCGCGAAACTTGTCGGACCGGCAGTGGTCAGCATTGACACAAAAGGCAAGATGCCGGAAATTACTGCCAAAGGTGAGGCCAAGCCCGGAGATGCCGATGACGTACTGGACTTTTTCCGCCGGCAGCTTCCGCGCCGCCCATCCTATTCGGTCGGAAGCGGTTTCATCGTGGACAAACGCGGGTACATTTTCACGAACGCGCATGTGATCGCCGATGCGGTACGTATCGCCGTTAAGCTCGATTCCGGCGAAGAGTTGCTGGCCAGGGTCATTGGATCGGACGAAGAAACCGATCTGGCAGTTCTGAAAGTGGAAGCTGGCAGGGAACTTCCGTTTGTTAAACTTGGCGATTCGAGCCGTTCCGAGGTCGGCGACTGGGTTCTGGCCATGGGATCTCCGTTTGGCCTTTCCCGGTCGGTGACGGCTGGGATCATTTCTCAGATGAATCGCGAAACTCCAAGCACGACCGTCTTCCAGAAATTCATCCAGACCGACGCGGCTATCAATCGGGGCAACTCGGGCGGCCCGCTCGTCAATATGAAGGGCGAGGTCATTGGGATAAATTCCCAGATCGCGACATCGAACGGCGACTCAAACGGCGTTGGATTTGCGTTTCCATCAAAGGACGCGAGTTACGTATTTGATCAAATACTGAAAAGCGGTAAGGTCCGCCGCGGATATCTTGGCGTCAGTCTCGACTCAATAAAACCTGAATTCGCAAAGATCTACGGGATGAAGGAAGCCAAGGGTGCGATCGTAATGGACGTCCGCGATTCGAAGAGTGCGGCTGGCTTGGCCGGATTGCAGGTCGGGGATATCATTGTCGAATTCGACGGCAAGTCCGTTGACAACGCACAAGACCTTATCGCCAAGGTTGCATCTACAGCTCCGGACAAGTCTGTCGCGGTGTTCTATTTACGTGAAGTCAGCAGCGCCCTGGAACGAAAGGAAACCTCATTGACGCTTGGTGAACGCCCGACGGCAAACCGATCCGGAGCCGACGATCCGATACCGACAAAACTGCCGCTTAATAGGGTTAATGAAGACGTAAAGCCCTTTGGCCTGACGCTGACCGAGATGACGCCTGAGCTTGCGTCGCTGTACAAACTGGAAGGTCAAAAGGGCCTGCTTGTGAAAGAGATCAATCCGGAAAGCTTTATCGCCGACGTTAAGTCGTCCAACGGTATCGAGGCTCTCGGTGAAGGCGATCTGATCCAGCGGATAAACCGAATTTCGGTATCCGATGTAAAGTCGTTTACGGCAACCGTGAACCGGCTAAAACCTGGTGATGCGGTCGTGCTTCATGTACTCACTTTTAACCCGCGGAGCCGCTCGTCGCAGTTGAAGATCGTTCAATTCTCGGTTCAGTAGATTTAGTCCAAAGTCCAAGGTCCAAAGTCCAAAGCGGGAAATTCCGCTTTGGACTTTGGATTTTGGACTTTGGACTTTAGACTTAAGATATGGCTAAAGCAAAAGAAGCAACGATCAAGAGATCATCAAGATCATCAACCAAAACCTATCATAATTTCATCGGCGGCGAATGGGTAAAAAGTTCGTCCGGCGAATGGTTCGATAATGTAAATCCTGCGGACATAACAGATATCGTCGGGCGTTTTCCGAAATCGAATGCGGATGATGTGAACGCGGCGGTCGAAGCAGCAAAAAACGCGGCAACAAAATGGCGACGGACACCGGCACCGAAACGTGCGGAGCTGCTCTTCAATCTCGGCGAGATCCTTCGAGAAAATAAGGACGAATTTACCCGCCAGATGACCCGCGAGATGGGCAAGGTGTTGAAGGAAGCAGGCGGCGACGTTCAGGAAGCGATCGACTGCACCTACTACACAGCCGGCGAGGGCCGACGGCTTCACGGGTTCACGACTCCGGCCGAAATGCCGAACAAATTCGCGATGTGCGTTCGCCAGCCGGTCGGTCTTTGCGGGCTGATCACGCCGTTCAATTTCCCGATGGCGATCCCGTCGTGGAAGCTCATCCCCGCGCTGGTTTGCGGCAACACGGTCGTCATCAAATCGGGCGAGGACGTGCCGCTTTCGACGATCAATCTCGTCAAGGCATGCGAAAAAGCCGGAATTCCAAAAGGCGTCGTCAATGTCGTCAACGGAATGGGCGAAGCGGGTGCGGCACTTGTCGATCATAAAGACGTTCGGCTTATTTCGTTCACCGGCTCGACCTCGACCGGCCGCATCATCGCCGAGGCCTGTGCCCGCGACAACAAGATCGTGAGCCTGGAAATGGGCGGCAAGAACGCGATCATCGTGATGGACGATGCCGATATCGACAACGCGGTCGAAGGCTCGCTGTGGGGCGCATTCGGCACAAGCGGCCAACGCTGCACCGCATCGTCGCGGCTTGTCGTTCACAAAAAGATCTATAAAAAGTTCTGTGCCAAGCTGGTCGAAAAGGCGAAACAGCTTCGGGTCGGCAACGGCCTTGACGCCAAAACCGAGGTCGGGCCCGTCATCCACGAGGACGCGATGCAGAAGATCCTCGGCTACGTTCATATCGGTGTATATCAGGACAAGGCGACGCTTGCGTGCGGCGGCAATCGCCTGACCAAAGGCGACTATGCCAAGGGCTGGTTCGTCGAACCGACTGTATTCACAGACGTTAAGCCCGGCATGCGGATCGAGCAGGAAGAGATCTTCGGCCCGGTCACATCCGTCATTCCGTTCTCAACTTTGGACGAAGCGATCAACATCGTGAACGGCGTAAAGTACGGCCTCTCGTCGGCGATCTATACACAGGACGTAAACAACGCTTTCTACGCGATGCAGGAACTCTACACCGGAATTTGCTACGTCAACTCGGCCACGATCGGGGCTGAGGTCCACCTTCCGTTCGGCGGTACAAAAGGAACCGGAAACGGCCACCGCGAAGCCGGAACGCAGGTACTGGACATCTTCAGCGAGTGGAAGGCGCTGTACGTCGATTACAGCGGCAAGCTCCAAAAAGCCCAGATCGATGCGGTCGAGATCTAGAAATAATTGCATCAATCTGCTTCAAGATTTGATGTATAATCGTCCACATGAAGATCGAAGTGACAGAACAAGGAGTGGTGATTCCAAAGAGCCTTCTTGAAGGTGTAAAGGAAGTCGATGTACGCAAGGAGGACGACCGCATTGTCGTCATTCCGATACCTCTCGATGACCCGATCTTTCGCTTTGGAAAGAATCCGGTCAAGGACACCATTACCGATGCATCCGTGAACCTGGACAAATACATTTATACGGGTAAATGAGAAGATTTTTTCTCGATACGAATTTTCTGGTTGCCTTGGAGTTAGCCGGTGACCAAAATCATCTGAATGCGGTAGAAATATGGAACGAGGTGATCGCCGCCCCGTTCCATTTTGTTACCACTTCGTATGTTTTTGACGAGATGCTCACGTTTCTCAACAGTCGGAATCATCACCGACAAGGCCGTTGAAGCAGGCGAAAATTTGCTGTTCAGCCCGAATGTTACGTTCGTTCATGTAAGCGAAGATATGTTTTTCGCGGGCTGGAAGATGTTTCAAACATTCAATGACAAAAAGTTTTCGCTAACTGACTGCATCTCTATTCTTGACTATGCGATCCTTCGATATATCGACCGCACTTTCGTTTGATGATGATTTTGAACAGGCTGGCTTCCTGATTAACATCCTCGATAGCTGAAGAACGGCCTTGTCGGAACCACGTCGGTAGCGGTTGGTCGGAGGCGTCCATGTCCTTCGCTTGTATGAACAAATTCATCACGGCAATTACCACCCTCGACCTCGGTGCCGTGACGGAGTTTATCAAAGAGCCGAAATGGCTCAATTGGTCCGAACCGTCAGGCAAAAATGCGCTGCATTATCTATGTGGTCCAGCCGCTCCAGAGTCGGCAGAAAGATCTGAGATCCGCCTCGAAATTCTAAAACTGCTGTTAAAACGCGGGATGGACATCAACTCCATTCACCGCATCGAAGACAAGAATTGCGGTCATTTTCCGGCAACGCCGCTCTGGTACGCTTACACCCGGGGCCGCAACGAAAAACTCTATAAATATCTGCTCAAACAAGGAGCCGACCCGTCCAACTGCTGGTGGGCGATCGCCTGGTACGACGACGTCGCGGCCGCAAAGCTTTGGCTCAAGCACGGAGCAAAGATCGAGCGAACGTCCGAGCCTCAACGACCTGTTCCTCGGCTCGTTCCAGTGGAAAAAATACACGTTTGCTAAATGGCTTCTCGAACAGGGAGCGGACGTAAACGCGACAGACCCCGACGGGCTGACTGCCCTAATGCTCGCCGTCAAACGCAAGGACGAAGACGCCATCAAATGGCTCATAACACGCGGAGCCGACCCCGACAAACCCAACGACACCGGCCTCTCAGCCCGAAAGATCGCCGAAACAAAAGGCCCAAAGCGGCTGCTGCGAATTACTCCGCAGCGACCGATGAGACTGGCATGCTTTGATCGCGTTGCTGAATCGCCTGAACCAAAAAAATCTTGATTTATTCCTCAATGAAAGGTAAGATTTCCGATTAATAGGAAGGAAATACTGGGTACGATTCTCCCGACTTTCCGCGCCCAAATTGTCGCAAAAACAAAAAAGAACGCCTGTTTAGGAATGTTTTAGATCGAGAGGTTTTGATTCTTATGACGACCAAGACCGGCCATTGGGCTCCCATTGTAAGTATTTTTGTCACTATCCGACGGACGCTAGAGCGTTCAGCAACCGCGCGGAAAATTCGCTCCGCTGTTGCACTCTTGGCAACGATCCTGGCCCCGGGAATGGCGGTCCGCGCGGTTGCGCTGACAGCTGCCTTCCTGATACCAACGATAACCGTCAAAGCGGGAATTGTCGGCATTTTCAAATACGACACGTCGTTCAACTCGATCGGCTATCGAGAGGAGGGGCCCGGGGCCGCAACTGGGGTTGTTGTTCAGCCTGACGGCGAAGATCCTAGCCGTTGGTGAAAACAACGGCGGAGCGGTGTTTCGGTACCATCAGGACGGTTCGCTCGACTCTGGTTTTGGCGTTAACGGGAAAGCAGTACTTTCGATACCGGGCAGCTATTCGGGGCTTTCTCTGCAGCCTGACGGGAAGATCATTCTGGTTGGAACCGCTACGTTTCCTAATCCTGATCCTTTCGTTTCGGACGATCTGGCGTTTGCCGTAGCAAGGCTGAACTCTGACGGGTCTCTGGACACCACCTTCAGCGAGGACGGAAGGCTAACTACACTTATACCGTACCCGGTTCCCGCCCCTATCAGGGCGACTCTGAGTTTTGCCCGGACCGCTGTCGTTCAGCCTGACGGCAAGATCATTGTTGCGGGCAGTGCTGGCACTTATTACGGCTCGAATAGCTTTCCTCAGATCCAACGCGCCTTCGCCTTGGCTCGGTACAACAGCGACGGCTCCCTGGATTTGAGCTTTTCCGGCGACGGCACCGTAGTATCCACCGGCTCGGCCTGGGACATGTCGGTTAGCCGCGTCTATCTTCAACCGGACGGAAAGGTGGTCACCGTGGGTTATGTCAATACAACTCAGGGGCCCACTTGGGTCCAGGTTCATCGATTCAACTCAAACGGCTCGCCGGATCCATCCTTCGGCTCCGCGGGCACGGTCGAACTCCAAACCCAATCCTTTAACCGGGCGGACATTGCCCTTCATGCGGACGGCAGGCTCACCGTGTCGGGAGGTGAGGCGATGCACAGACTTCTCGCGGACGGTACACCGGATACGGGTTTCGGCGGAGACGGGAACATTTCCACTCCTTCCGACGGCGGCAACCTCGGCACAACAGCTCCTATCTTGTCCTGAAATAGGTTTACAGATTAAATTGGGACAAATGGGACAAGAAAAGAAGAAGGCGGAAGTGGTGGCGGAGTATTTGAGAGGTGGGGTGACGCTGCGGGAGTTGGAGCGGAGGCACGGGGTCAGTTTCTCGACAATACACCGGTGGGTGAAGGAGTACGAGAGAGGGGAAGGGCCGAACCAAGAGGTTGTGGCGGGGCAGGAGGTGTGGCGAGCGTTGGTGGAAAAAGACGCGAGTCTATCGACGGATTTACGGCAGCTCCGGAGGGAGTTGGAAGAAGCCCGGTTGCACAACAAGCTGCTGAACGCGATGATCGATATCGCGGAGGAGCAGTTCGAGATACCGATAAGAAAAAAGTCTGGAGCCAAGCGGTGACGCTGACGCAGGAAAGCGGCGGCACAGACGGCAAGGGACGAAGCCTGGACGCGTCCTGCCGGCTGCTTGGCTACACGAGACAGGCATATTACAAGCGACGGACGGTTGTCGAGGGGAAAGCACTGGGTGCGGAGTTGATTCTGCAGGAAGTGATGAGGATACGCACACAGCAGAAGCGGATAGGGGTGAGAAAGCTGCATCACATGACGGCGACGTTCGCAGGCGAGCACTCGGTGGGGATGGGCCGCGACGCTTTGTACGACCTGCTGCGGGAACACTCGATGCTCGTTCGCAGAAGAAGGCGAAAGCACCCGAGGACAACGTTCTCGGCCTTTTGGATGAGGCGTTACCCGAATCTGGCACGTGATCTCACGCCGACGGCGAGCAATCAACTGTGGGTGAGCGATATAACCTACATCAGGATAGGAGAAGGATTCGGGTACTTAAGCCTTGTGACGGACGCGTATTCGCGAAAGATCGTGGGTTACTGTCTGAACGACGATCTGACGGCAAGAGGACCGGTGGCGGCACTGAGGATGGCTTTGAGAGGCAACCCGGACCGGAAGGGATTGATACACCATTCGGATCGGGGGCTGCAGTATTACAGCTCCGAATATATGAAGCTGATCGGCAGGAAGATCCGCATCAGCATGAGCCAGAAGAGCGATCCTCTGGAGAACGCAATTGCTGAGCGGGTAAACGGTATTCTAAAACAGGAACTGTTGGCCAAAAGCTTTTCGAACTTTAGGGAAGCAACACGGCAGGTCGCTGAGGCGGTCACGACTTACAATTACCTGAGACCGCACCTGTCGATCGACATGCTGACCCCGGCCGAGGCACATGCCAAAACCGGTGAGCTCAAGAAACGCTGGAAATCGTATTGTCCAGCCAATAACTTTCTCTCTCAGGCCGCGGCCTGAGAGAGAAAAGATCGCAAACAAACCAACAAAAAAGGAGGAACTGTAAACCTTGCTCAGGACTAAAACAAAAGTGGAAACCTATATCAGGATCACCACCTGAAAGTGTCAACTTTTTTCAGGACGACACAGCGAGTGGGACACTGGGACAAGGGACAAAATAGTGACGGGCTCCTTCTGAATATGACGATCGCGAGAGCAAAAGAAATCCTCAAACATCAGTTCGGCTACGATTCCTTTCGAATGAATCAGGAACCGGCGATCGAGGCGATCCTGCGTGGGAAAGATTGCGTCGTGCTGATGCCGACGGGCGGAGGAAAATCGCTTTGTTACCAGATCCCGGCATTGATGTTGGACGGGTTGACGGTGGTGATTTCGCCGCTGATCGCGTTGATGAAGGACCAGGTCGATGCTTTACGGACGAACGGTGTCGGGGCGGCGTTCCTGAATTCAACCCAGACGGCCGCCGAACAGGTTGAAGTGTTTCGCGACGTGCGGAGCGGCAAATTAAAGCTGCTTTATGTTGCTCCCGAACGACTGCTGCAGAGCGGCGATCAGTTTCTCGATTTCATCCGCACCACGAACATCTCGCTATTCGCGATCGACGAGGCGCACTGCATCTCAAGTTGGGGGCACGATTTCAGGCCTGAGTATCTGCGGCTCGCCATGTTAAAGAGAGAGTTCCCGCACATTCCCGTCATCGCCCTGACGGCCACGGCCGACAAGCTTGTTCGTAAAGACATTTTCGAACGCCTGAATCTGATAATGCCGAGCTTTTTGTTTCAAGCTTCAACCGCCCGAACATTTCATACTCTGTCGAGCCGAAGCGAAATTCCTACGGCCAATTGCTCGACTTTCTCGAAAAGCGAAAGGACGAAAGCGGGATCATCTATTGCCTCAGCCGCAGCTCGGTCGATTCGCTGGCCGCGGACCTTCGGGACGAAGGCTTTAGTGCGTTGTCGTATCATGCCGGGCTGGATAAGCAGACCCGCGACAAGCATCAAAATTCTTTCCTGAAGGACGAGACGAAGATCATCGTCGCGACCATCGCCTTCGGCATGGGCATCGACAAATCGAACGTGCGGTTTGTCGTCCATATGGACCTGCCGAAAAACATCGAAAGCTACTATCAGGAAACCGGCCGTGCCGGACGCGATGGGCTGCAAAGCGAGGCATTACTGTTTTTCAGTTGGGGCGATGTTATTAAGCTGAAAGGATTTGCCGAGGTTGAGGGCAACGCCGCCCAGTCTGAGATCATGCTTAAAAAGCTCGATCAGATGGGCAAATTTGGCGATCTGAAAAGCTGCCGCCGGCGATTTCTGCTTAATTATTTCAGCGAAGAACTAACCGAAGATTGCGGCAACTGCGACAACTGCACGACCACATTCGAAAAATTTGACGGGACGGTCATCGCCCAAAAAGCACTAAGCGCGGTTTACCGCACCGGACAAAGTTTTGGTTTGAACTACATGATCGATTTTCTTCGCGGCTCGCAGGCACAGCATATCCGCGACGAGCATAAGAATATAAAAACCTACGGGGTTGGGGCCGATATCTCGAAAAATAACTGGTTCGATTATTTCAAAGACCTGATCGCTCAGGGATATCTGGCCCAGACCGAGGGCCAGTTTCCTGTCATCGTGCTGACGGAAAAAAGCACGGACGTGCTGGCCGGAAAGACCCCGGTCGAGCTTATCAAGGTTGCCGTCAAGGAAGACAAAAAGAAAAAGCTGGTGGCCGACGTTTCGCACCCATACATTCAGGCGTTGTTCGACGATCTGCGGCAGGTGCGCACCCGGTTTGCAAAAAGCGAGAACGTGCCGCCGTACGTAGTTTTCTCGGATGCAACGCTTGTTGAGATGGCGACGTATCTGCCGCAGAACGACTCGGAACTGCGAAAGATCTCAGGCGTCGGTGACCTGAAATTCGATAAATACGGTGCCGACTTTTTGCGGTCGATCAAGGACTATTGCGTGAAGAATGGGCTCGTTTCCCGAATTGGCCTAAAGTCTCCGAAACGCGAAAGAACGAAGCGGACAAAACGCGACGCCCTCGGCAAGGACACTTATAGCATCTCGCTCGAAATGTTTCGCAATGGCCAATCGATCCCCGAAATAGCCCGCGAACGAGGTGTCCAGCCCAGCACCGTCGAGAATCATCTTGCTCGCTTCATTCCAACCGGCGAGATCCGCCTCGATGAACTTGTGCAGCTTGATAAGGTCGAGACGATCCGGAACGCCGTCGTTAAGTTCAACGAAACCGGTGCGTTGTCGCCGATCAAAGAATTTCTTGGCGACGACTACACCTATGGCGAGATCCGGGCGGTAATTGCGTCGATGAGCTAGTCCAGTTCGCTTTATTGTTCGCGAGTGCGGTCGCATCGCTCTTTGACAACTTTTAACAGCCGGTCCTGAAAGTCCTTCAGGATCATATCGCCCCAGAATTTGCCGTAGAAATTTACCTTGGATGTGAGTTGGTAGCTGGACGTAAGTTTCAATCGGACCTGCCCGTCGGCGGTTTCGGCCAGGTCGTAGGAGGCGTCAACGAAGGTGAAATAGTTGCCGTTCAGGACATGCTGGTCGAACACGCGCTGGCCGACTGATGCCGGATCGACAACGATGCTGAAAGAGACACGGCGGCCGGGTTCATATTCGTTCAGGGTTTCGACGAACCGCAATCCGCCGTCGAAGCTGCCGATCCTGGTCGCTCCTTTTTCCTTGCCGCTGACCGTCGCACTCATTGGGCGAGGAATGCCGAGCCAATTGAAAACGCCCGGGCTGTATTCATCGGTGCGGATCTCGCGAACCTCGACGATATTTTCCCATACGGTATTTCGCGAAGCCGAAACGATCACCTCGCTTTCTACGCGGTAAATTTCCGACGGGCTCTTGAATTGTTCCTCAACAGGCGAAAGGAGGAAGGGAAGAAACATCAGGGCGAGTAACTTGTTTTTCTTTTGTCTGATCATGATCAGACGAACGATCAACGCCCCAATGGTGCCGAGAATAAAGAATGGGCCGCCAAGTACAAGCAGGCAGAGGAACTCTTCCATTCCGACGAGGACTGTCGTGAGGAAAAAGGTCGTGATCGTTATCCATGGGATAAAGATAATATTGCGATACGACCGTATTTGGTCGTCCCCGGCAAAGACCAGCGGCACGATCCCAAGGATCGCCGGGATCAGAAACAGGTATGTGATCGAAGCCAGCGTCGCCCGTTCGCCAAACACGACCCGTGTTATGATCCCGTATGTCGCCCCGATCATTATCCCCAATATCAGGAGCCCATATTTTTGTTTGATCCTTCTGATCACGATTGCCTACGCTCGACTAACAAGGCGGAATTATTGATCCCATTACTTTACACCGAAAACGCCTGTGACAAAACACATTTATGGCATTTCTGTTAATCACAAAAACGCTTTATAATTTCGGGTAATAACGATTTATTATCACAGTAAAACATCAGGAGTCATTAAATGAAGATCGGATTACCGAAAGAGATAAAAGATAACGAATATCGGGTCGGTTTGACGCCGGCGGGTGTGCAGGCGTTGGAAAATGCCGGGCACGAGCTTTTTGTGCAGAAGTCGGCGGGTGAAGGCTCGGGGTTCACCGATGAGCAATACGTCAAAGCCGGCGCAGAGCTGCTCGATACTGCGGACGAGATCTGGCAGGCAGGCGATATGATCGTAAAGGTCAAAGAGCCGGTCGCACCTGAATATCCGCGAATCCGCGAGAATCAGCTGCTTTTTACATATCTGCACCTGGCACCGGAGCTCGAATTGACGCGTGTCATGCTCGAGCGAAAAGTCACGGGCGTGGCTTACGAGACCATCACCGACAAGCAGGGCCGTCTGCCGCTCTTGACGCCGATGTCCGAGGTTGCGGGCCGTATGTCCGTACAGGTCGGCGCGACGTATCTTGAAAAAATGAACGGCGGACGCGGCATTCTGCTTGGCGGCGTGCCCGGTGTTCCGGCGGCTAATGTCGTCATCATTGGCGGCGGCATCGTCGGAACTGAGGCCGCGAAAATGGCTGTAGGGCTTGGCGCTAAAGTGACGATCATCGACCGCAATCTCGACCGGCTTCGTCAGCTTGACGATATTTTTCTCTCGAAGGTCCAGACGCTTGCATCGTCGAAATATGCGATCGAAGAGGCTATTTCGCATGCCGATCTTGTAATCGGAGCCGTGCTGGTTGTCGGTGCCGCCGCTCCCAAACTGGTCACGCGCGACATGCTTCACCTTATTCCCAATGGCGCCGTTCTGGTTGATGTTGCCGTCGATCAAGGTGGATGCTTTGAAACGACGCACGCGACAACCCATTCGAATCCAACATATTACGAGGAAGGCGTTCTACATTATTGTGTTGCGAACATGCCGGGTGCGGTTCCGCGTACCTCGACATTTGCGCTGACTAACGCGACGCTGCCTTATGCTCTCGACCTTGCTAACAAAGGTTTTGAAAAGGCGATCGCGGATGATCCAGGCTTGGCTGAGGGCGTAAACACGTACGCCGGCAAGCTTACCTACGAAGCGGTCGCGACCTCGCAAAACATTGAATACACACCGCTTGACAGCCTGCTTGATCTGAGATCGGCGTCCGCCGGCTAGGTTAAGGTTTTATCGAACGCGGATCGGGCGGATCGAGCGGATATAAGCGGATCGGAAAAGAAATAAATTTTCTTATCCGCGCAAATTTGCCCCATCCGCCCGATTCGCGTTCAACGTTTGTGTTGGCTCAGATCGCCTCCCGATTCGCTATCGGCAGCTGACATCACAACCGGTCAAAAAAGTGATATAATCCCGCAAAAAGAGGCGAAGATAGTAACAATGCAGCCCGAACGCATTGAAAAAGTGAAGTTCCTTTTGGCATCGGTGCTCGCCAGGCCGCCGCACGAGCGGGATGCTTACCTCGCCGGGGCCAGTGCGGGCGACGACGAATTGCGCCGTGAGGTCGAGCGTTACCTCAACAGCGGAGAAAAGACGGAGCAGTTCAATTACAATGCGGCGACAACGCGGCAGACTGAAGTGCTGTCCGACGCCGCGACCGAGCAGTTTAGCGGCGGGATCCCAACCGACCCGCGAGTCGGAAAAATTTTCGGCAAGTACATAATTCAAAAACGACTGGCCGAAGGTGGCATGGGCATCGTTTACGTCGCCCTCGATACCCAGCTTGGGCGGGAGGTCGCGCTAAAGGTGCTGCCCGAGTTCTTTTCCCGCGACCAGCAGCGGCTGCAGCGTTTTCAGCGCGAGGCCCGTGCGATCTCGCTCCTAAATCACCCAAATATCGTGACCATCTTCGAGATCGGCCAGATCGACGGTTGCGAATTTATCGTAACGGAATTTGTCGAGGGCGAAACGCTTCGCGAAAAGATGGCCCATGGCCAGATACCGTTTGTCGAGATGCTTAAGATCGCTTCCCAGGTTGCCGGGGCATTGTCGGCGGCCCACAAGGCCGGAATTATCCACCGCGATATCAAGCCTGAAAACGTAATGCTTCGTCCTGATGGCTACGTAAAAGTATTGGATTTCGGCCTCGCGAAGCTGACCGACGCGACCAAGGGTCCGATCTCCGGCGGCGCTCCTGTTTCACAGCGGAGCTTCAACCACACGATGCCCGGAACGATCATGGGAACGGCCGCTTATATGTCGCCGGAGCAGGCCGAGGGCGGCGAGGTAGATGTCCGGACGGATATCTGGGGCCTCGGCATTTTGCTTTACGAAATGGTTTCGGGGCGATTGCCCTTCCAGGGCCCGACGGCCAGCCACACGATCGTTGCCATCCTTGAGCAGACGCCGGAACCGGTCGAGAATGCCACGCCAGACCTGCAAAAGATCATTTCGACAGCAGCTTCAAAAGAATAAGGACCTTCGGTATCAAACCGCGGAAGCAATGGCGGCCGCCCTGGGCGAACTGAAGCAGAAGCTGGGCTATGTTAGCGACCAGAACATTTCCGGGCCGGTTCCTACCGAGCGGACCGCTGCTCCACCACAACCGCGGCGAAACCCATATCGCAAGCTTCTTTGGCTAATACCTTCCGCGTTCATATTGTTGTTGGTCGGAACTCTGGCGATATATGCGGCTGTTGCGTGGCTGCTGGTTCCGGCCCAGGTTGACGACACGGTTCCGACCGGCGGCAAACAGCGTTCTGCCCACAGCGACAAAAACGCCCGCAGAGGAATCAAATAATGTTGGCGTTGCCGTGCCGTCTCCTTCCCCATCACCCAATGCTGTGTATGTTGACCCGACGCCCGAACGGAGCCCGGAGCCGACCCCGACCCCTGCTCGAACGGAACCGCAAAGGCGTCAGCCGGAGCCTGTTATCCAGCGTCCGGTAAAGCAACCCGAACCGAGAAAGGAGCCTCGGCCGAAGCCAAAACCGAAACAGGATCCGAACTGTGTTTTCACGAACAGCTGTAAATCGTGATAAATTTCCATTGCCGACGGCAAAAATCAGTGTCCGGCGGTGTCATCTAATTGGTAACTAAACATAAGGGCTTCACAAAGTTTCCGGTATGCCGCATTCCCGCAAGATCTTGATCATTACTGCAGCCTTGATCGCCTGGGGAGCATTTCTTTTCGTTGGCGGCCCGGTTGCCGAAGCTCAGGCACGCCTTACATATCCTGAGATCAATACGGCACTTCAGGCCAAATTGCCAAGTCAGTTTAAGAACAGGTCGGATCTGATCAAGTGGCTCGCCCTGCAGATACAGCGGCGGAAAATGGACAAGCCATTGACCAAGGACCGCGAAGACGACCTCCGACAGGCCGGAGCGACTGACGAACTTATTGCGGTGATCCGGGCAAACTCACCCGCCCTGGCCGTGCAAACACCGACGCCAGTTCCGCGTCCGACCATCGTTGATCTCGGCAACCTTGCGGAAAAGGCCATCAATCTGGTTAAACCCGAATACACGCCGGAGGCCCGCAAGGCCGGCACCAGCGGCGAGGTAAAGCTTTCCCTGGAACTAGACGAGGAAGGCCGTGTAACGAGCATCGCCCGCCTGGTGGTTTTACCGGACGGTTTGACGGAGCGGGCGATCGAGGCCGCGCGGCAATCGAGATTCACGCCTGCGCAGATCGATGGAAAACCGGCTAAGGGCAAGGGGATCCTGACATACAACTTTAAGATCAATCTTGTTAATGCCGCCGCCGCCCTCGCAGCCGCAAACGATTTCCGCGCCAAGGGAAACTGCGATGCTGCGATAGCGGAATATTCAAGATTGATCTCAGTGGAGCCGAACAATGCAGCGGGTTTGATGGGTCGCGGGACCTGCTACGTTATGGCAGCCTCGTACGATCGGGCCGCCGCGGATCTGGAAGCGGCCGCAAAGGCGGCGCCTGGCGACGCAGAAGTTTTCTTTTATCTGGGTATCGCCCACGATTTTAGGGGAGACGCCGTTAGGGCCGGGGCGAATTACGGAAAGGCTGTCACCTTGAACCCCCAGCTCGCCCGCCGCCCGCTTATGGAATGCCTGTTCATCGAAAAGCCGCAGATGACCGAGGCCCAGGTGCGTTCGGCGGCTAACTCGCTCATAAATGCTTGCAATCAGGCCCTTCGCAACGCATCGGAACATCTTGCCAGCCTGATCTATGTAAAACGCGGCATCGCATACCGTTTGAAGGCCGATTATGACAAAGCTATTGAAGATTTTGAGGCGGCCAGGAAAGCGAATCCACAGTTTACCGCGGTTCAAAGCCAGCTTCACAGCGCTTACAACAGCAGGGGGCTTCTGCGGTTTGAAAAGAAAGACTACAGGCCCGCATTTAATGACATAACCACAGCGATCAGCATTAATCCGCAAAGCCCGACGCCATATGTAAACCGCTGCGTAATTTATCTTTACGCGTGGAAGCAGTTTGACGAGGCGATCACCGATTGCACCTCTGCAATTCGCCTTGGGAGCAAGTCGCCAATGGTCTATATTCATCGCGGACAGGCATATGAAATGAAGAACAGCACCGACGCTGCTATCGCCGACTATAGCAAGGCCCTCGAGATCGATCCGCGAAACGAAACGGCCCGCGCAAACCTCAACCGTGTCCAGCGGCCTTCGATCAAGAAATAAGTGACGAACGCCTTTACTTTCGGTGGCTTCTGCATTTGCTTGCCAACTCCGTCGCCCGAAAACATACACTAAATAGTTTCTTTGTGTATGTACGAATTTGCAGTGACACCAGCAGTGACGCAGCTTCGGCGTCCGGGCGTGATAATCACGGAAGTAACGCCCGACAGCCTGGCCGCCGAACTAGAGCTTGAGCCCAATGACCGCATCATTCGGGTAAATGGCCGCACCGTCCGCGACTACCTCGATTTTCGGTTCCAGACCGCCGGTGAGACCGACCTCACCTTCAAGGTCAAAAAACCCAACGGCGAAACCATTGAGATCGAATTCGACCGCGAGGAAAGCGAAGACTTTGGCCTGATGTTCGAACAGATCGTCCCCCGGCAATGTGCGAACGAGTGCATCTTCTGCTTTTGCAAAGGCAACCCGGCCGACGCCAGGCCATCGCTGTTTGTCCGCGACGAAGACATCCGGCTTTCGTTTCTATACGGCAATTACACTACGCTCAGCTCGATAACCGATGACGAGATGAAACGCATCGTTGAGCAGAGGTTGTCGCCGCAATACGTCTCGGTTCACGCGACCGATCTGAAGACCCGTGCTTATCTTCTAGGCGTGGACGAAAGCCGGGCCGATATCTCCGAAAAGTTAAACACGTTGCTCGACAACGGCATCGAGCTTCATGCACAAGTCGTGCTTTGTCCGACCATCAACGATGGCGTTCAGTTGGAGAAAACACTTCGCGACCTTGCCGCATACTATCCAAAGGTCGTGAGCACGGCCGTCGTGCCGGTGGCCCTGACACGCTATAACACCGATGAACGATTGACCCGCGTAACACCCGAATTCTGCCGCCGGACGATCAAAGAGGTCGAAAAGCTGCAAAAGGAATTTCGCAAAACTCTCGGTGTTACATTCGCATTTCTTGGCGACGAGATCTACGTCAAAGGCCGGACTGGACGTCCCGAGCCGCCGCCATTACGGCAACTATCCGCAGATCGAAGACGGCGTTGGTATGATCCGCTCGTTCCTGAATGCGTTCGAAAAGCTCCTAAGGTCAGAACCATCTTCGTTGGCTGGTGGCCGGGTCACCGTAAATGGAAAGGTAGATCAGCGTACACACTCATGCGGCTTTGGTTCCAAGGCGTATCGAGAATCCTGACTTTGTGCCACCCGCTCACGCGGGCGGTTCTGCCCTGTTCGGCACCATCCTGACCGGTGAAATGTTTGCTCCGATCCTTGCCGGCCAGATCGAGAAATACAATCGGCTGACGGGAGCCCGACTGACCGTTATCGCCGTTCCAAATACGTATTTCGGCGGCGACGTTTCGGTTGCGGGCCTGCTCACCGCCCAGGACCTGCTTGCAGTTCGCGACCAGATCGTCGGCGATTTTGTCATCATTCCGACAAGCACGATCAAATCCGATGAGCCGATCTTTCTCGACGGAATGTCATACGAAACCCTCAAACAAAAATTCGGCGTGCCGATTTACGATCTCGACACGCCGGGATTGATCAATTTCCTTTCCTGATCTCCAATATTAGCTTCGCTTAAAGTTGTAAACGATCACGCCAGTTACTTTCACAGGAACATTGGACAGCAGTGTCGGCGTGAACCTGGCTCGCCACGCCGCATTCTCGGCGGCCTGCTTCAAGAGTGGATGCCCTTTAGCTGCCTTTGCTGAGACAACCTTGCCGTTTTCGTCGATCGTGACTTGAATCGTTACCTCACCCTCGATCTTGACCGCGAGTGCTGCCGCGGGATATGGCGGTTTTGGGAGCGAGGTTGCCTTGCCGTTCACTACGCCTATCGAAACCGGCCCTACTGGCACAGGCGGTTTGGGCTTGATCACGGGAGGCGGATCGGGGATCTTCACAACGTCTGCCACGGGTTCATTTGTTGCGGACGAGCTGGTTCCGTCTCGTAAAGGTCCCGGTTCATCCGATTCAGGAGTTCCAGGACCAAAACTGTCGATCCGCCCAAGCTGAAATCTTCCCGTGGGCCGTGCGAGGGTCGAAGTTTTTGTGTAACTGAGATCTCAGTCGGGGCCTTCAGAGGAATTTCATCCGGCCTCAGCATATTGCTTACTCGCGTCGGAACATCTGAATGTTTTTGTGGCTCGTCCCGTTGCTGCAAAGGTTTCGGCGGCTCTGGCGCGTCAGGCGGTACGGGCGCTATCATCATCGACACCTCAAATTCGTCATTGCCCAAACCGATATCGGCGGCATACAGGCTAAACACTAGGGCCGTCACAAACAGGATCCCGACGACAACGGTCGAGACCATAAAATATCGGCTTCTACCCTTAAACTCGGCCCCTTGCTCATCGGATACGATCAATTTGTCAAACATAATTTTTCCTCCATTCAAAGCACGGTGCCAACCGTTCGATTAGTTAGACACCGGAAGAAGGAAATTGTTCCGCGGGTTTCACGCGCCGAGCGTTCTTGACGGAAATGATCTCGGCGGCGATCGAGACGGCGATCTCTTCGGGAGTATGTGAATTTATCGGAAGGCCGATAGGCGTGTGGATACGGGCCAGTCTTTCGGCAGGAACACCTTCTTTCTCGAGCTTCTTTAGCAAAACGGCCATCTTGGCACGGCTGCCGAGGACACCAAAGTATTTGAAGTCCTTGTCGATCAGTGAGCGCACGACGATCTCGTCAAAAGCGTACCCGAGCGTCATCACAACGACGAAGGCGTCGGCGTCGGACGTGATGTGATCGCCGATCTGGTCGTAATTCTCAAGAATGCGGACCTCGTCGGCAAACCGGTTCTTGTCTATCGTATTGAGTTCGCGGCGGTCATCGAAGATCGTGATGTGAAAATCGAGCCCCGACATTAATTCGCTCAAAGCAAGGGCGCAGTGGCCGCCGCCTATGATGTAAAGCTGATTCTCCGGACCAAGTTTTTCCTGATAGACAAAATCCGTTTCTTCAGTTCTCGAGAAATAATGCGGAGAGGAATCAGTTGTATTTTCAAGAATTTGAAATTTCAAATTTGAAATTTCAAATGCCATTGGCCTTGGTTGGTGCATGCCCCGGACGATGGAGTTGACGGCGTCAATGTCGGAAGAAGTAACGGGCTTGAAAATGACCGTCTGCTTTCCCGAACAGATCATTCCACTCGAATTTGCGGCATTTTTTTGGTGGACTTGTTCGATGATCCGCGGTGTCAAGAACCCGGTCGCTACCGCTCCCGGTTCTGACAGGAGTTTGCGGGCGTGTTCGACAAGTTTCACCTCCATCACGCCGCCGCCGATGCTGCCGCACAATTCTCCATCGGCACCAACCGCCATTTTGTAACCAGCACGGCCGGGGCTGCTGCCGGAGCTTTCGGTGACTACGAGGAGCATCACAGGTTCGCCCAGATCCAATCGATCGGCGATGAACCGCCAAAGTTCGGGTTCTTTTTTCACGAAAAGATTCTACCGCAGGAGGGCGTTGTTATAATATTAGCTGTCAGCTAATAGCTATTCGCCAACCTTGTCAGAGTAAAGGTTCAGCAGAACCTTTTCAGGTGTGAACGGGCAGTCGAATTCGGGCGAGCAGTCGGTAAAAGCTTTGACCGCGTTTCGGATCGCAAAATACGCAGCGATGCCATACATCAGCGGCGGTTCTCCGACGGCTTTTGAATTGAAGATGGCCAGGTTTTCGCGGTCGGTTTCGAGCGGCAGGATCGCGATCTCCTTAGGAACCGAATAAATGTCGGGGACCTTGTATGTTGAGAGGGCATTTGAACGAAGTTTACCAGCGGCGTCGTAAACGACCTCTTCCATCGTCATCCACCCGAGGCCCTGGACGATGCCGCCTTCGATCTGGCCGTGGTCGACAGAGGTGTTCATCGACGAGCCGAAATCGTGACAGCATTTCACATAATCGACCTCGTATCGGCCGCGAAGACAATCGACCGTAACGCCGACCACTGCTGTTCCGTAAACATGATATGCAAACGGATGTCCTTTGGCGGTGCCCCAGTCGAAACTGATGCCGGGCGTTGCGTAATGGGCATGTTCGCTCAAATTTACGCGTCCGAGATGGGCGTCCATAACGAGCGTTTTCCAATCGAGCGAAGTACGTTCGCCGTTGCGATGGACAAATCCATCGTTAAGAGTGATGGCTTCGGCCGTTTCCGCTTCGACCAGGGGCATCGCAATTTCAAGAAGCCGGTCGCGAATTTGCTCGCACGCCATCTGCGTTGCTTTGCCGTTAAGGTCGGCGGCTGCCGACGCGGCGGTCGGTGAGGTATTGGCGATCGCGAAGGTGTTGGTCGTGTGAACCTTAACCTCTTCGATCGGCAATCCAAAAACCTTGGCCGCGACCTGGGCGATCTTTGTGTTGACGCCCTGGCCCATCTCTACAGCTCCGGTCGAAACCGCGACGCTTCCGTCAGTGTAAACGTGGACGAGCGAGCGTGCCTGATTCATCGGCGTTTTTGTAAACGAGATGCCGAAGCATACTGGCATCATCGCTACGCCTTTTTTGAAGTACTTCGACGAGGCGTTAAAATCGTCGGCTTCTTTTTGCAACCCATCGAAATCGTATTTAGCATCACCTTGTGTCCAGGATGTGATCGCATCGCTTTCCGCCTTCTGGCCATATGGAAATTCATCGCCGTCGTCGATCAGATTTGCTCGTTGAATTTCAGACGCACTTACGCCTAGCTTTTCCGCAGCGTGGGCGATGGCTGATTCGATCACGAACATTCCCTGCGGCCCGCCGAAACCGCGAAAGGCCGTGTTCGGCGGAAGATTTGTGCGGCACGAATACGCTGTTGCCGTTACGTTCGGGATGAAATATGAATTTGTGCAGTGAAACAGCGTTCGCTCGAGGACGGGAGGAGAAAATCGGCCGAGGCTCCCGCGTTTTGGTAGAAAGTGGCTTCGTACGCGACGATCTTCAGGTCTTTATCGAGGCCGATCTTGTAATCCGAAGAATAAGGATGCCGCTTGCCGGTCATCCGCATATCTTCCATTCGATGGAGAGCATATTTGACCGGGCGCTTGGTCAATTGAGTCCCGACCGCGCAAATACACGCCCACGCGTTCGCCTGGTCTTCCTTTCCGCCAAACCCGCCGCCCAGGCGCTGGACATCAACCTCGACGTGATGCATCGGCAGGCCCGTAACCCGGCAGACGGCTCGCTGGACCGCGGTCGGCCCCTGAGTTGAAGAATAAACTCTTAGGCCGCCACTCTCGGTCGGAACGGCATATGCACCCTGTGTTTCGATGTAAAGATGTTCCTGGCCGTTTTGTTCAGTGCGGCCTTCGAAGACGTGTTCGCAATCGGCGAACGCCGAATCAGTGTCGCCCAGCTTGAACTTCTTTGGCGGAACGATCAGGTCGCCTTTCGCCGCCGCAACACGCGGGTCGGTAACCGGTTCCAATCTCGTCAATATCAGCCGTGATCTTCTTTGCGGCCTTACGCGCGAGTTCTTCCGATTCCGCAAACACGACCGCTATAGGCATACCCTGAAAATGAACTTCGCGATTCGCAAGCAGGGGCTCATCGGGAATGATACCGCCGATCTGGTTCTCGCCTTTAAGGTCTATTGCCGTAATTACCTTTACAACGCCTTCACTCGATTCAGCTTCGCTGAGGTCAATGCTGTTCAGCCTTCCATGAGCGACCGGCGAATCAAAAACACAGGCAAAAAGTGTCCCATGAACAAGCGAAATGTCGTCCAGATAAATGGACTCGCCCCGGACGTGTGAATGTGAGTCAACGTTCTTCATTCGCCAAACAACTCCACGAAATGTGCCCGGAAAAGCTGCCGCAGAAGTAGTCGTTTGTACTGTTCCGTTCCACGGACATCGGAGATCGGCGAGATCTCAAGCTGCATTATCTCGTTGGCCTTTTCGATAGTTTCCTGGTTCACTGTTCGGCCGATCAGGAAGGATGATGTTTCCTTGAGATAGAGCGGTATCGGTGCAACCCCGCCGGCGGCTAGGTGGGCGTCGGTGATAATGTGATCAACAAGATTGCCCGACCGTTCGGTGGCACGCGATCCCGGTTCTGACAGGACGGGCGGTAACCAGCCTATGCCGGGTTCCTGGTCGCATGTCAGCGAAATTGCCGTATTGACGGTGGCAATGTCCAGATATGTCCTCTTGCAGACTTTCTCGAAATTGAAATAGAGATCGCCTCCAGGTTTGCGGAAGCGGATCGTTTTGATGAACTCATCCTCGTTCTTGGCAAGCTTCTTGTAATCAAGATACATCGAACTAAGCAGCATCTCGCGACCGCTGCTCAGAACGACTTCCGCATTCAGCGCCAAAAACCAAACCGTCATATCTCCGATGGGTGAAGCATTGACGAAATTTCCGGCGAGCGTCGCCATGTTGCGGATCGGTGTAGATGAAATAAGCTTTAGATGCTTGTAAAGATTGACCTTAAAGATCGCCAACATCACCGGGGAATCGAGAAGGTCGGTGACCGTAGCGGAGGCACCGATCTCTATATATTCGCCCGCGTCGCGAATGCCGCGAAGTTCGTCATCATAGAGCAACGGACGCGACACCGTTTCGGCCATCAATTCGGCTTTTTGGACGTAAACGTCGGTGCCTCCCCCGACAAAAGTCCCAATGTTCTCGACGTTTTCTTGAGGGTTCTGGATTTGTAGCGATCTAAGTCGCGCACTTACGCCGCGAAAATAATTGGGAACGATCTTTCGCTCGATCGATGATGTAAGGGCCTCGGCTCCGTCGGGCGCATCAGTTAATCGAAGTGCCGCTCGCTCTATCGACTTATAACCGGTACATCGACATATGTTTCCATCAACCGCAGAGATAGCATTATCAGGCGTCTTTGCCACCTTATCGATACAAAAGCCCGTTAGCGACACCACAAACCCGACCGTGCAAAAACCGCATTGGGTACCGCTCTCATCCACCATCGCCTGCTGCACGGGAGTGAGCGAACCGTCAGCGGGATTGATGCCTTCGATCGTGACGATATGCTTGCCTGCCGCATTGGCGAGAGGCATCAGGCACGAGGTCATTGTTCGGTATTCGACGTCCTCACCGACAAGTTCGCCGACCAAAATCGTGCACGCGCCGCAGTCGCCTTCGCGGCAGCCAATCTTGGTGCCTTTCAGATTCTGGCGGTAGCGGACAAAATCAAGCACCGTCGTGCCCGTCGGCAAGTTGGTGGTGACGTCGTCATTGTTGAGAATAAACTCGATCATTCGACCGCGATGAAAATTTCGGTTACAAGCTGAGTTGCGTCGTCCGTCCAATGGCCGTATTTTTCGACCCGTGGGCCAATTTCCTTGAGACCGCGAGTTGCCATCCATTCTTCCATTGCCCGGTGCACTTTGTGAAGTTGTTCGTATGGGCCAATATGTTTGAAATAGGCGTATTTGTCTAACCGTACAGTTCTATTTTCCAGGTCTGCTTCGCCTGGACCATCCACAAGTTCCACGGCCGTCATCATTCGGTCGGACGAAAAATACACCCAGTAATTTATACCTTTGGTCTGTACTTCGGCACCTTGGATCCGGGCCCACATTTCGTCCATCAAAGCCTTTCCCGTTCCGCCATAATCAAAGTTCGGTACATCACCGCTCAGCCCGTACAGATCAAGTTCGACGGGCGTCGAACCTACTTCAATTTCCACTTGATCTAAAACCTCCTTATCAGAACAACGCCGGCGGTAATGAGCAAAATTCCGCCGATACGGGGAATACTGACCTCTTTTACCGGAACGTCGAGCAGACCGAAATGGTCGATGACTAAAGTCACTATCATTTGTCCGGCAATGAGCAAGCTAAAGGTCATTGCAACCCCGAGCCGCGGGACGAGGGTTACGGCAGCTGCAACGAAGAAAGCCCCCAGAAAACCACCCGCCCATGCGACCGCGGGAGCCTCTTTCAGCCCGGCGAGATTGGTCAGCGGGACACCCGCCAAAAGGAGATAAACAAGCAGCGCTGCAGTTCCGACCACGAACGAAATAAATGCCGCAAGAACCGGACTATCCACAAAAGCCGCCATTTTGCTGTTCGTGGCGGCTTGGGTTGGCATCATCGCGCCGGCGAGCAGGCCGATCAGTAAATATAAATATGTATTCGACATCGAAGTAGAGAACCAGCCTGTCATCCGAAGCGGCTGCCGTCCCACCTTAGTAAGGAGAGAGCTACGATTTAATATTCTGTCTTGTCGGGCTTGTCGATCCAGTTTTGAAAAACTGCGCGGCCCTCATCACGCATCAAGCTGAGGATCGGGACTTTTCGTTGCTCAAAGTCGGTCGTGCAAAGCTCATCGTAAATGAAAGCATCATCAAAACCGGCCTCGGCGGCGTCGCCGCGATCGCATGCTATGAAAATAAGCTTCGGCCGTGCCCAGTAGATCGCGCCGAGACACATCGGGCATGGTTCGCAGGACGTGTAAACAACGCAGCGGTCAAGCTGGAATGAATTCAAATGTTTGCAGGCATTTCTGATCGCCACAACCTCGGCGTGGGCGGTCGGATCGTTTGTCGATGTGACCTGATTCATTCCTTCGCCGACAATAACGCCATCCCGCGCGATGACACAACCGAACGGCCCGCCGGTCTGCGAATCCATACCTTGTCGGGCAAGATCGATCGCCCTCTGCATAAATCTCTTATCGTCGTCCGATGGATGCATTCTATTTCGGCCGTATTTTGATCTCGAACAGCTTCTTCCAGTTTTTGCCCGTCACGAACAGCCGGTCGGAAGTTTCATCATAAGCGATCCCGTTGAGCGTGTTCTCGGCCTTGTCATCGCCTTTTTGGTCGTCGGGCGAGATGTTGCCTAGATCGATCCACCCGAGAAGTTTGCCGTTTGTCGGATCGATCCGTGCAATATGGTTTGGTTTGCCGATATCCTCCGAATGCCAGATGTTGGCCCATATCTCGCCCTTAACGTACTCAAGCTCATTTAGTTTCATGAGCAACCGGCCATTCTCGTCCTTCACGGTTATTGTCCGTATCGTGGAGAAATCCTTTGGGTTCACGATCCGTATAACATGGGTGCCATCGCTCATGATCAGATTGGTTCCGTCGTGCGTCAAGCCCCACCCTTCGCCCGAATAACGGAACTCGCGGAGGAGTTTGAAGTCGTCCAGGCCATATACCCATCCCATGGAATTTCGCCACGAAAGCTGAAATATCTCGTCTCCGAGAATCGCTATCCCCTCGGCAAACACCTCTCTCGGCAGATCGTACTTCTTCAGTACCTTGCCCGAGTCGATCTCTACTCTTCTCAAAGTCGATTCGCCTTCCTGCCCGGTGCTCTCGTAGAGAAAACCACCCTTGAAGACCAACCCCTGCGTAAATGCTTCGGAATCGTGCGGGTATGCCTTAACGATTTCATACCCGTAGACCGGGAGCGATCCCTGCTTCGTCGTCGGAGTGTTGGCGTTTGTCTTTCCGGCGGACTTCGAGTTCGAACCGTTGGTGCCGCCGCATGATGCAATGACCAGAATCATCAAAAATAATATGTATGACCGCATAAAAAGTGCTCTATTTGGAGGCCGCTCTTGCCAACGCCTTGCTTATCGCGTTCCTGAACGAATCGGCCGAAAGGCGATTGATCCTGACTCCGTTAACGAAAATTGCCGGTGTTCCGCGGGCGCCGTAGCTATTACCGTCGGACATATCTTTTCTCACTTCGGCGGCAGTCTTTTCGCTGCTAAAGTCTAACTCAAATTGCTTTGCGTTCAAACCTAGTTCGGCTGCGTACCGCTTGAGCGATGCGTCGTCCAGCCGTTCCTGATTACGGTAAAGAATATCTATGTATTCGAAGTATTTTCCCTGAGCCCGAGCGGCATTCGCGGCGAGCGCGGCCCTGAAAGCGTGTTCGTGAATACTTTCAAGCGGAAAGTCGCGGACGACGAACCGCACCTTGGTGCCGAATTCGGCAATCGCTTTCTTCAGTATGGGATGTGTCGCCGAGCATGCCGAACATTGGAAATCACTGAACATTATGACCGTTACCGGGGCAGTCGGACTACCGGTCGCGGGATCGTCGTCGGCCGATATATTCCGTGCGACAGGTTCCGGTTCGGCCAGAAGAACCTTCACATCGAATTTCGCGAAAAGCCGCTTCTGAAAAGCACTTTCAAGGTCGCTGCGTTCGGCATCCGAAAAATCGCGCATTTTGCTGGTTATTTCTGCCGCGATCAGATCGCCGGTGTCCAAATTTCGCGACTTTGCTTCGACGGAAACGAGTGTCGATAAGATAGCCGCCTCAAGGTCAGCAAAGATAGCTTCGGCGATCTCCGCGCGTGCTTCGTATATCGCGGCTTTGTAGCTAAGATCGAATTCCTGCGCCGAAACTGTCTTTCCAATGATCGAAAAGAGTGTGTCAGGCGGTTTCAAGCCGGGTGAATTCACGTCCTTTCCGGCGGTGTATTTATACTTTCCCTTCAAGGATTCGACCAGATCGCGAAACACCTTTTGCTCGGCGTTATTACGCAGATAAGCAACGATCTGCGGTCGCATTTGGTCGATGGTCCTATCGCTGAAATTTGCCCGGTTGGCGTCAAAGACCGATTTGATCTCTGCTTCGGTCGGGTCTGCGGCTTTTCTCGCTTCCGAGTCGATCAGCAATTCTCTCGTAACGCCCCGCGACTTCGCTTCAAATTCCATCAGTGTGTCGGCAGCCATCTGAGCAAAGAGCTTTGACCGTTCAGCGGCGAGTATCGCATTTTGCTCGGCGAATAGTTTTCGCCCGTTTTCCGATAGTGAGCTTTGCGTGAATTTCAGCCCGGTCGCTGTTGCCAAGACCTGTTCGGCTGGTGGAGCCTGGGCCAAAAACGATGACGCAACGAGTACGATACAAAAGAGTGAAGAAACTAATCTCATATGGAAAACCTGATCCGGTTTTGTTCGATCCTTACTGCCCCGTCCTCGCGCGGTGAACCGAAGATGTCAGGGTGGAGTATCATTGCCAGTATCTCGACTCCTTCAACGACACGCGGGCCGGGCCGCGAGAAATAACTGGTTGCGTCAAGCACCCAGACCTCATTGTTCCTCACGGCTGCGATCTCTTGCCAATTTGAGGGAAACGCCTGATTTTCAAGCTGTCTTAGCGTGTCCGCGATGTAATATCCACACGGAATAAGCACCATAACATCGGGATTTGATTCGCGGACCGCTTCGAAAGTTGTAGTCTCTGATCTTTGACCAGCCTTTCCCAGTAGTGCATCTCCGCCGGCTATCTCAACCTGTTCCGGCACCCAGTGGCCGGACGAAAGTGGGCTCGAGCCATTCAAGCATAAAGACCTTTGGCCGATCAACGTCCCTTGTCTTTTTGCTGACAACATCCAAACGCTCCTGCAGGCCCGCCACGACCTCCGCCGCTTTGGCAGGTACATTCGCCAGTTCGTCGATCGTCCGAATAGTCTCGAAAATGCCCTCGATCGTATTCGGTTCAAGCGAAACGACGGTTGAATCCGCGACGTACATCCGGGCCGCTTTCTCAACCTGTTTGTAGCTACCACGCAAACGTCGCATAATTCCTGTGTAAGGATCAGATCTGGATCGAGCTGCTGGAGCAGGTCCGTGTCGAGATCGTAGATCGAACCGTGGCCGTCGAGTTGCGAACGGACGGCATGGTCGATCTCGGAACTCGTCATCGTCTCATGCGAAATGCGGCTGGCCGTTATTGCCGGCAGATGTGTGATGCTCGCGGGAAAATCACATTCGTGCGTGATCGCTACAAGGTCTTTTTCCAAACCAAGCGCACACACGATCTCGGTCGCGGAGGGCAGTAGTGAAACGATCTTCATCATTTAGGAATCTAACATAAAACGGCGATAGCCTATGAAGCTGCAACGCGAATTTTATGTCCGCGGCAACACTGTCAAGATCGCAAAGGAACTGCTGGGCAAATTGCTTGTCGTTCCGGACAAACGCGGAAACCGAGTTCCGGGAATGATCGTCGAGGTCGAGGCGTACATGGGCGTGAACGACAAGGCCGCCCATAGCTATGGCGGCCGACGTACGCCGCGAAATGAGATAACGTACCGCTCGGAGGCCATGCCTATGTTTTCTTTATCTACGGAATGTACAACCAGCTGAACGTCGTCACAGGAGGGCAAGAACACCCGCACGTCGTTTTGATACGAGCGGCTCGAACCTGTCGAAGGGATCGAAATAATTCGGTCTCGGCGCGGCCCGATGCCTGACAAGAATCTAACATCAGGCCCCGGGAAACTGTGCACCGCAATGAATATCGACCGGAGCCTGAACGGTGAAGATCTGCTCTGTGCGAAGATCTGGCTGGAAGATCTTACGAAGTTTTCTGCAAAGGAAATTGCAGTAGGAAAACGGATCGGGATCGATTACGCAGGAGAACACGCCGATAAGCCGTGGCGGTTTTGGGTGAAAGGAAATGAGTTTGTCAGCAGAAAATAGAATCTGCGGCAAGGTTATGATTTCATTCGCTTGACCCGCTTCGCAAATCAGTCATTCATTACATTGTATTGAAGCTGCCGGTAAATTTTGCAGGATAAATCACTTCATAAAACCAATCACTATCAGCAACAAAAACTCTTCTGCCGACTAAGACGCTCTTATCGAGGTTGTGCTGTTTCATAACTGTAAGTACAGTTTCTAAAGCTCTGCCACTGTCTTTTACTTTGTAAAGAATGTTGCCTCCTCCAGGCCCTATGTCACTAGCGAGCCATTCGCCGAGCTGTGTGCTTTCGAGAACATCGCTTAACTGAATCTCAACGAATTCCGCTTATCTAAAAGTTCAATCTCGACTTCGAAACCTTTCGGCTGGATTTGCACAAATAAGACCTCATAATTTTTGAATGGAGTCCAATTGTAACTAGTTTCTAATTTGGTTTTCCGGTCCGCGAGTTGTTGTTGGGTCAAATGCTCAGCAGATACAAAAGTTTGCTTTGCTTCTTCAGGTTTCGAAGAATCTACGTCGTACAAATGCAAATCAAAACTGTCGGTGTTCGTGGTCAGAGCTCGTGCTATATGAAATACGTTTTCTGTTTTGCGGTACAAAGGAAAAACCTCTTTTTCTGCCGAATTGGCCATGGTTACTTGTTCCTTAGTTGTAGAAATATTGTGCATAGAATTGTCGCTCCTTCTTTTTGCTGGTTGCAAGAAGTTGCCATTAGTACTGCCGAAAGTAATAAAAGGAGCTGTTTCATAAGAGTTTTTTAATCCGTTAGGTTGAGGGGGGGTACCACGATGTTTTCACAGCACCATTTATTTACTGTAAATAACGCAGTTTTATGCTCATCTTCATCCCGTATTTCGGCCTCAGGGTGATCATCGGCTGAAGGGCGATCTTTTGTTCCGGCACCATTCGCAATTTCCATTTTCGGGCAAGTGTCGCGAGCAGCAGAATGCCTTCGGTCCAGGCAAAGCTTTCGCCGATGCAGCGACGGACGCCGCCGCCGAACGGGAAGTAGATATTTCGCTGGCCGGCCTCTTTCACGCTGAACTTCTCCCAGCGTTCGGGAACGAACTTATCCGCATCGTCCCAAAATCGCGGATCGCGGTGCGTTACGTATGGGCTTATTAGGACCAGAGACCGCTCCGGGATGGGAAATCCACCAAATTCGTGTTCTTCGAGCGACAGCCGCCCGATCGCCCAGGCGGGAGGGAAAAGCCGCATCGATTCGGCGAGTATTGATTCGGCGTACTTCAAATTTGGGAGGTCGTCGATCGTTGGGAGCCGTCCGCCCAGAACACTATCCAGTTCTTCGTGAAGGTTCGCTTCTTTGTCTGGATTTTGCGAAAGCAGATACCAGGTCCATGTCATTGCATTCGCGGTGGTTTCGTGTCCGGCGAGGAAAAGAGTAAGGGCTTCGTCGCGGACTTGTTCGTCAGTCATTCCGCTTCCGTCGGCCTCGTCCTGGGCCATCAGCAACATCGACAGAAGGTCACCCGTGTCCTCGCCCGACCGACGGCGTTCGTTGATGATGCCGTAGATGACTGCATTCAGAGTATTTCGTGCGTTCTTGAACCTGCTTGATTGCGGCAGCGGCAGCTTTTCGAGCCATTCGGAGAAGGGTAGCAGCAGATAATTGAAAAGCTCGACGAGTGTCCGTCATCGATGCCCCGATCTCGTCCGCATCGTCATCCACATTCGGCGCTGAACAGCGTTTTGGCGACAATCTGCAGCGTCAGGTGCATCATGTCCTTGTCTATGTCGCGAACTTCGCCGTCTTTCCAATCGTTCGCCATTTTGTCCGCATACTCGACCATCGACGCGGCATATTCGGCGATCCGCGTGCGGTGAAACGCCGGCTGGATCATCCGCCGCTGGCGCAGATGAGATTCGCCTTCGCTCGTCAGCAGACCTTCGCCAAGCAGGTTTTTTGCCCGCTGCAGTGCACGGCCCTTTTTGAATTTGTGAGCGTTGACGACGAGCAGGTCGCGGATCATCTCGGGATCGTTAAGAAAATAACCCTGTTGCGGCCCCATGCGAAATGACGTGACGTCGCCAAGATGCGAAAGCTCTGTTAGAAACCGCGTTGCATCCTTTGCGAAACGAACGGAAATGGCCGCCGAAAAGATCGGTTTTCAGTGCGGGCGGCAGACTATTCTTCGCGATCGCTTTCATTCAGATCAGTTTACAAACGGCTCGACGGATAAGGCTTGTTGTGACACTTTTTCAAGAATTGCAGAAGCCCGCACGAAGTAAGGGCGATATGCTCAACTCGTGAATATTGCCCTTACTTCGTGCGGGCTTCCGCATTAAGACGTGCTTCGCGACACCAGAATACGTCCTTTCTTACGTGCGGGCTTCGACATTTTTTGATATTTTAAAAGTCTATGTCAGAAGCAAAAGTTAAGAAGATAAAGCCCGATATTCGTGCAATAACGCGTTTGGTTCCGCCCAGCGGCAACCTTGTTCAGGGACAGTCGGAACTTCCGATCGATCCGCAGTTGGCCGCCGAGGCCGCGTCCATAATCGCCGCCAGCCAGAACCATTACGGCGGAAGCGAAGGCGACAGCAATTTGCGCAAAGCCGTCGCTGAAAAGATCGCTACGTATAATGGAATTTCAGTGGACATCGATGCGCGGCCATTCGAACTGATGATCACGAACGGCGGAACAGGTGCGTTGATCGGAATCGCCCAGAGCGTATCTTCGCGGCAAGATCGGCCCTGGTTTTCGAACCGTATTATCCCTACCACCGCAGGATCCTTGAAGAATTCGGCGGCAAAACGGAGACCTTTGACCTGGACGAGGAGCTAACTTTTGAAAAAGATGCTCTGAAAGCTCGATGCAAAGAGCTAAAAGACCGCCCGGATTTTCCGTTGAGAGCGATCATCGTTTGTTCGCCGGCAAACCCAAGCGGCAAGGTGATGTCGCAATCCGAACTCGAAGCCATCGCCGACGTAGCAAAGGAACTCGATCTGCTCGTGATTTCTGACGAAGTTTACGAGCATTATGTGACCGGTGAAAATCCGCACACGCCGATCGCCTCGCTGCCAGACATGCATGACCGGACGATAACGGTAAATTCGTTCTCAAAATCGTGGAATATTTCCGGCTGGCGGCTTGGGCTACGCGTACGGCAAAGGCGAATTGATCGCACCGATAAATAACGCAGCGAATGTCATCTATGTATGTCCGGCAACGCCGCTGCAATCGGCTCTTTCACGCGTTCTGATGGCGGATTCGGAATATTATTCAAAGCTTCGCGACAAGTTCGACGGCAAGCGCCACGAATTTTCAGCGGGCCTCCGCGAACTCGGTTTTGACATCTATAATTCGGGCTCGGCGTTCTACATCTGGGCGCGCGATTCCGGAAGAATTTTCGGACGCGCTTCCTTTTAACGAAATGCTGATGGAGAAAGCCGGTGTCGGAATGGTTCCCGGAGCGGCATTTGCGGATACCGATGCGTGGGATCCATATGTGCGGATCTGCATAGCACGGGAGGACGCTATCCTCGACGGAGCAATGGAAAAGCTGCGGAGTGTTTTGGCTTGAAGGTGAGAATTAGCAGTTGACGAATGCCCTCTCTGCTCGAAGCACTGTCGTTCATTACAGGATTGATCTGTGTTTGGCTTACGGTAAGGCAAAATATCTGGAACTTTCCGATAGGCCTTCTCAATGTTACGACTTTTTGCGTCGTTTTTTTTCAATCTAGGCTCTATGCCGACGCGGGACTTCAAATCGTTTATGCTGTACTGGGAGTGATGGGATGGTACCTGTGGCTTTATGGAGGCGAAGACAGGAAGCGACTGAAGGTATCGCGGACAAGAACGTGGGAATTGTTTACCGTCGGGGCATCTGTTTTTGTAATGACTATATGCCTCTGGCAAGTCTTGCAGTATTTTGGCGGATCCGCATCCTTGGTTGATGCGTTAACTACATCGATCAGTCTTGGCGCTCAGTGGCTTCTAAATCGGAAGCTACTTGAGAATTGGTTTTTTTGGATAATCGCTGATGTCATTTACATCCCATTGTATGTGTATAAAGACCTGTATTTGACAGCGGTTTTGTACGGCATCTTTTTGGGACTGGCAATCTTGGGCTTGTATAAATGGCACGAGAATTGGCGTGTCGAGGCGGGGTCCACATGACCCTTGGATTCATTGTCGGCAAATTTTATCCGCCCCACTTGGGGCACAAATATTTGATCGACACCGCTCGCCAGCAAGTCGATCGGCTGATCGTAATGGTAGCGGACCATAAGTCGCAAACGATTCCCGGTGAATTGCGGAAAGAGTGGCTCGAAGAGATTCACCCCGATTGTGAAATTCATCTCGTACCTGACGAACTCGAAGACGACAGCCGTCAGTGGGCTGAATTTATCGTGGAGTATCTGAGGCGTTCGCCTGACGTTGTGTTTAGCAGCGAAGACTACGGACCGGAATATGCCCGCTTGATGGGAGCTCGCCACGTGATGATCGATCGGCCGCGGCAAACGGTTCCGATTTCGGCCACGGTCATACGTTCAAAACCTCTCGAAAATCTGCATTTTGTTGCTCCGTGCGTCGGAGCATATTTCGTCAAACGTGTAGTGCTCATCGGTGCCGAATCGACGGGGAAAACGATGCTGGCCGAACAATTAGCCGAGCACTATCTCGACTTGCTGGATGCCCGAAAATGGCCGTGCACATAGGGAGCGGAAGATACAAGGGTCGCCGCTTAACGATTCCGGTGTGAGTTGGACTCGAGAGGAATTCGTCCACATCGCTTGTGAGCAGCAGCGTCGCGAGAATGAGCATGCGAGAATTGCAAACCGCGTGCTGATTTGTGATACAAACGCATTTGCTACCGGCACATGGTATGAACGGTACGAGGGCGGACGTGATAGAGATGTGGATGTTATCGGCTTTACCGATAAAGTCGATCTTTACTTGCTGACCGCACCCGATGTTCCATTTGTACAGGACGGTGTCCGCGACGGAGAGCATATCCGCGATTGGATGCACGATCGATTTAGGGAGCAATTATCGGCAGGCAGAATTCCGTTCCTTGAACTTAGGGGAAATTATACAGAACGGAAACTGACGGCCATTACGGCGATAGACAGGCTTTTTGAGAAGAACCGACTTGCTTGTTAGCTCGATATCACGCTTAATATTGACTATGTACTTACACGAATTCAGGACACCGATTATGAAGAAATTGCTAGCCTCTCTTATTATTGCGACTTTCGTCTACGTTTTTTTGCACGAGCCGACGACGGAATGTGGACGTTCGACAATCCGCCGCTTAAGCAGTGGAAGGAGCGTTACAATTTTGAACCGTCAAAGGAATGGCTCGACAAACTGCGGCTTGCGTCGGTGAAATTCCCGGGTGCTTCGGGGGTGTTTGTCTCGCCAAACGGATTGATCGCGACAAATCACCACGTTGCGTCGGGCTTTATCGAACGCCTATCGAGCAAGGAACGCGATCTTTTGAAAAACGGTTTCTACGCAAAGACCCAGGCCGACGAATTGAAGGTGCCGGACGGCAACGTTTCGATCCTTCAGTCTTATGACAATGTGACCGACCGCGTACACGGTGCGGCCAAAGGGCGCGACCGATGCCGACATGGCGGCAAAACGCACCGCCGAGATCGCGGCGATCGAGAAGGACTGTCCCGACCGGATTGCGGTGCGAGGTCGTTTCGCTTTATAGCGGAGGAGAGTACTGGTTGTACCGGTTCAAACGCTACACCGACATCCGTCTCGTGATGGCGCCGGAGGAGCAGGCGGCGTTCTTTGGCGGCGACTACGACAACTTTGTTTACCCCCGGCATGATCTCGACATCACATTTGTCCGGGCCTATGAAGACGGGAAACCGGCCAGCACGCCGAATTTTCTCAAGTGGTCGGCAACGGGTGCTCCCGAAGGCGAATTTGTCGTGGTTCCGGGCTACCCCGGCTCAACCGCTCGCCTTCTGACCGTCTCCCAGCTTGCATATCAGCGGGATGTCGGCAATCCGCTTCAGGAGAAGGTCTGGAAAACGCGACGCAAGGCATTGGAAGATTATTCGAAGCGAGGGGCCGAACAGCAGCGGCAGGCTAACCCCGGAATGCGTTCTTTTGCGAACTCGCTCAAACGCCTTGAGGGGCAGCAGAACGGCCTGTTAAATCCCCGAAACTTTGCCGGAAAGGAAGCTGAGGAAAAGGACCTTCGCGACAAGCTTGCGGCAAAACCCGAACTTGACCGGCAATATGCTCCGGCGTGGGCGGCGATCGCCAAGGCCTACGGTGAATTGCCGGCAAAAGCGAACCAACTCGCATTTTCGAGCCTCGCGGCGTCACGGCTGGCAACGATCGCACAGCAGATCGTGACCTACAACATCGAGACGGCAAAGCCCGATGGGCAGCGTTATCCGGAATACCGAGACACGCGGCTTGAGGCGTTCAAGACGGCATTGTTCTCGCCGGCTCCGATATATCCTGAAATGGAGCAGGCGGCCCTAACCGCATGGCTCGAGGAAGCACGGCGTGTGCTGGGTGCGAACGACCCGTTTATTAAGGCGGCCGTTGGTGACGCCGAGCCCGCAGAAGTTGTCGGGCGAGCGATCCGCGAAACAAAACTTGGCGATCCCGCCGTCCGCAAGGCGATGCTCGAAGGCGGGGCCGCTGCTCTAAATGCTTCGACCGATCCGATGATCACACTCGCCCGACGCGTTGAGCCAATTATCAGGGCGCTCCGCGATTGGAACGAAAAGAGCATTATCAATGTCGAGACCGCAAACGGCACGAAGATCGCCCAGGCCCGTTTTGCTGTTTATGGCAAGAACATGCCGCCCGACGCTAACTCGCAACTCCGCATCGCCTACGGCGTCGTTAAGGGCTACGAGGAAGACACGACACTTGTACCTTTTAAGACAACCTTCTTCGGCCTCTATGACCGCGCCCTGAGCTTTGGCGAAAAGGACCCATTCCATCTGCCGGAGAGCATCAAGAATGCGCGGACGAAGATCGATCTCGCCACTCCGCTCAATTTCGTTTACACCGCTGACACTATCGGCGGCAACTAGCGGTTCGCCCGTCGTTAACCGAAACGGCGAGGTCGTCGGGCTGAATTTCGACAGCAATAACCAGAAACTCTCAAACCGCTACTGGTACATCGAAGATGCCGAGGGCTCGCGGGCCGTCGGCGTCCACAGCGCGGGGATAATCGAGGCGTTGCGGAAGATCTATGATGCGAATGAGTTGGTTGCGGAGTTGAGCGGTAAGTAGCCAAAGCCTGCATTCTTGCTCGGTGTCCTTTGCGTTAGAAGAATTTTCAACGCAGAGTACGCTGGGTACTTTTTCTTATGCACTATCACCTCATCGGAATTTGCGGCACGGCGATGGCGTCGCTTGCGGGGATGCTTCAGGCGCGCGGGCACGAGGTGACCGGCTCGGACCAGAATGTTTACCCGCCGATGTCCACGCAGCTTGAAGCTCTTGGCATCAAGATCCTCAACGGTTACAAGGCCGAAAATGCCGACATCGGAGCGGAGTTGCGTTGTCGTCGGCAACGCCATCTCGCGCGGCAATCCCGAACTCGAAGAAGTGCTGAACCGCAAGCTGCTTTACCGGTCGCAGGCGGAGATCGTGCAGGAAGAATTTATCCGCGGCAAACGGTCGCTCGTCATTGCCGGAACGCATGGCAAGACGACGACCACGAGCATCGCCGCGTGGGTTTGCGAGGTCGGCGGACTCGATCCGGGCTTTCTCGTCGGCGGCATCGTGCAGAATTTCGGTGCGAGCTTTCGCGTGACCGCGGCGACCATTTCGTCATCGAAGGCGACGAATACGACACGGCATATTTCGACAAAAAGCCGAAGTTCATGCATTACCTGCCCGAGATCGCCATCGTCAACAACATCGAATTCGACCACGCCGACATTTATGATGACCTCGACGATATCAAGTGGGAATTCTCACGCCTGATGAACCTCGTGCCCGGCAACGGCCGGCTCATTTGCGGCATCGATTCGCCCGTCGTCCGTGAGGTGCTGGCGGAGATGGAAGGGAAACTTTTCACCAACATTGAAACCTTCGGTCTCGCGGACGACGCGAAATGGCAGGCCCGATATATTGATTTTTCCGGCGATACGACACGGTTTACGGTCTTCAACGACGGCAAGGTTTACGGTGAATTCGAAACGCACCTTATAGGCGAATTCAACGTGCGTAATTGTTTGGCGGTGATAATCGCGGCCGATGCGTGGGGAATTTCGAAGGAGAAAATCCAGGAAGCCTTCGACACATTCAAATCGGTAAAACGCCGGGTCGAGATTCGCGGCATTGAGCGCGGCGTGACCGTCATCGACGACTTTGCCCACCACCCGACCGCTGTCGAGGAAACGCTTAAGGCCCTGCGGATGAAGTACGAAGGCCATCGACTTATCGCGGTTTTTGAACCCCGAACATGGTCATCCCGCCTCGCGATCTTCCAGGAACCCTACGGCAAAGCGTTCTCCTACGCCGATTACGTCATCATCGCCGGCGTCTACAACACGTCAAAGGCCAGCGAACTCGGCAAAGTGCTCGACGTCGACGAGCTTGTGACAGACATCGAACTTCAGGGCAAACCCGCGATGAGCTTCCCCGACGCCGACGCCATAATCGCGCACCTCGCACCCGAACTAAAGCCGGCGACATCGTCGCCATCATGTCCAACGGTGGCTTCGGCTGCATCCACGACAAACTGCTTAACATCCTCAAATCCTGAAAATAACCCACCACATTCGGGAACATTTTCCTCGGGCCAGCGTCTAAACAAAATATCGATGCAAGAAGTGCGGGCCGTCTCGTTCTTGGTAAAGACTTACAAAAATCCGACCAGGAGAACGTCATGAATAAACGACAGATCTTCGCAGTATCCGCAGGCGTTTTGTCACTCGCAGTGGGCATCTTTGCCGTGCGCGTCTATTGGTTTCCGTCTGTGCCTACGACTCCAGAATCGCCGATGCCTGAAACGCAAGAGCTTTTTGGGAACAACACTCGCCTTTCCGGTCCATATACCCACAAGAATCTGACTGTTTATCTGATCCACGGCGCCGACGTGCTGAAAGGCAAAACGCCGCTCACGCTCGAAGAGGCGATCAACCGCGATATTGTTGTCGTCCACGAGACTGAAGATGTCAACGAACTTGCTATCGAAAACGTTTCGCCAAAAGACGAGGTTTATGTTCAGGCGGGCGACATTGTCAAAGGAGGCAAACAGGACCGCGTACTCGGCGTCGATCTGATCGTCCCTGCACGCTCGGGCCGCATGCCGATCGATTCTTTCTGCGTAGAACACGGCCGCTGGACTCCGCGCGGCAGCGAATCCTCGACCCGCTTCGAGTCCTCGACCGAATACGTAGCTTCAAAGGATATCAAGATCGCAGCAAAGCACAGCAAATCCCAAGCAAGGGTTTGGAGCGAGGTCGAAAGATCGCAGGACAAGCTGAGCGCGGCGACGAACTCGAACACCGCGTCGAGTCAATCGCGTTCAAGCCTTCCGCTGACCCTCGAAAATCCGCGCGTTCGGGCCGATTCCGCCGAATACTTAAAGGCGCTTGTCTGAAATTACCGCCGGCAAGACGGACGTGATCGGTTTTCTATTCGCAATAAACGGCGAGATAAACAGCGCGGACACTTACGGCTCGAGCGCCCTCTTTCTTAAACTCTGGCCGAGACTCCTAAAAGCCGCAGCCATCGAGGCGGTTGCCGAATCCGATGTCGAAGAGATCAATCGAACCGTAAGTCTCGCGGATATCGAAACATTTTTCGAAAACTCGGAAATCGCCCCGATCGCCGACGAACGCAAGGTCACCGACCGAATAAAAATGCTCACTCGCGAGTCCAAAGCGACGGTGTTTATCGAGTCGCTCGATAGCGGCGTGTTGCTGCATCGGAACTACATAATGAAGTGATCTATTGCTCGATGATCTCATAACCGGCGGTCATTCGTTTTATTTTGGCGTCGGGGTACTTTGAGGTTAGTTTTTTGAGCATTTGGTCCGCGTCCTCTTTGGTTTCACCGGCGTAGATGGCAAGGAAGTTGCCGATAACGATATTGTCCTTTTTTGCGTCCCATTTTCCGTCGAACTCGTAGTTGACGGCGCCCATGTTGGGGCATTCGTAGGAGGCGAAGGCTTTTTTGCCGGGTTCAGATGATTGCAGCCGTTTGCGCTCGGCTTCGACCGCTTCGATATATTCGCCGCCGTCGCAGTCTTCGGCCATTTCGTAGGTTTTCACGATCACGGCATAGAACGGAGCGGAGCTATATGTTTTGTTCGGCGTCATTTTCGACGGCATACGGAACGAAAGCTCCCAATCGTCAAAGTGCTTTTCTTTGTGATGGCAGGGCTTTGCCGGATCGGGGCAGACGGCGTCGGCCCTTTGCATGGCATGGTTTTGGCGTCGATTCCGGGTTCGGCTTCGTTCGCGGCCGTGGTGTTTTGGGCACGAGGCGGACTTATCTTATCGACATTCGTGCTGTTTTCAGCCGTCGATGTGCCGAATTTGCAGCCGATCACGAACAGAAATATCAAACCGATGGTCAAAAGGCGTTGGTTCATATTTCGCTCCTATGCTTATGCCGACAAAATGTCATAGTTTTTACCGCATTTCAAGTTGAACGGTTCGCTTGGTGGTTTCACGGCTAAAGCCGTAGCTCTTAACTTTTTCTCTTGCCAAAATCGGCAAAAAATCGGATAATGCTCAATGTTTTGCTCTCAAAGTGTGTCTTGGTAGATGCTCCCGTCCGCAATATTTAGCGACGCTTTTCGGTTCGGTTCAGAGAGTTTGGTCATAGGATAATGAAGCAGCTAAGTTTTTTTGAGTAGGGGACCGTCGCTTTTTAACGGGAAGTTCCACTTTGAATTTTCCGCTTTTCTCACCTGCCTTTTTTGCTTCTCTTGGATAGCTAAATAGAGGAAAATGAGCAACAAATTATACGTCGGAAATTTGTCCTTTCGCGTGACGAGCGAGGACCTTGAAGAGTATTTTGCAGCGGCCGGAGCGGTCGATTCTGCGAACGTCGTGATCGACCGCGAAACGGGACGTTCGCGCGGTTTCGGTTTTGTCGAAATGTCCATCGGAAGAGGAAGCAAATTCGGCCATCGCCCAGTTTAACGGCCAGGAATATGACGGCCGCAACCTGGTTGTGAACGAGGCACGCCCGCGCGAAGACCGCGGCGGCGGTAATAATCGCGGCCGCGGCGGATATGGCGGCGGCGGATACGGCGGCGGGTATGCTGACAGCGGCGACCGCTGGTAGACTGAGAGAAGAGGAGGGAGAGTGAAGGAGAGGGGAGAACTGGAGAAGAATAGCCGCTAAGCTCCCTGATTGGATCGTGTCGGAAAGCCTTCTCCCCGTCTCACTCCTCCACTTTCCGTCAGTCGATCTTTCCGTTAAAATTTGCCAGGCTCAATACAATGTCGTCGATCAATGCCGGTCCTTTCCCGGGTTACCGCAACCCCGTTTACGATTATTGAGAGCACCAATTGTTCGCCGCCTGCAGTTGTGACATAACCCGAGAGAGCCGAAACCTGATCGATCGTTCCTGTTTTTCCACGCATATTTCCCGCCGCCGCCGTACCTTTGAAACGGTTCGCGAGCGTGCCGTCAACTCCGCCGATCGTCAGCGAATCACGCCACGTTTGCGCATACTTGCTTTGCTTCGCCATGTATACGTAAAGCTGGACGACGGCCGCCGGCGTGATCAGGTTGTGCCGTGAAAGCCCGCTGCCGTCATACTGGATAATGCCGTCCGGGGCAACGCCGATGCTTGTCAAGAAATTCTTTACTTCGGCAATGCCGAGTGCGGAACTGTCGGGCCGCAGGGGCGTCCGGCGGCGTGAGGATCAGTTTTCGAGTCTCTTCGCCGAGCGTCCAGAGCAGCGTTTCGGTGTACATGTTCTGGCTCGGCTTCATCGTCTTTGCGGCGATGAGGCTGAGCGGCGGCGATTCCAGTTTTGCGACTTCGACAGATTCGAGCGGCTGCGCCGAGTTTGTCGCAACATTGGCCCGATACTGTCCCGTGACCGTTATTCCTTTTTGCTCAAGTCTTTGTTTGAGAAGTGCGGCGAAGAGTTCGGCTGGACGCGAGACCGTAACGGATCCGGTGAATCCCGGATTTCCGAGTGGAAGCGTGCCTGTTATCTCAAGCTGGTTTTGGCCCAGCACCTTAATTATTTTCAATGTGCGAGGCGTTCCGGCTGCGGTCGTCATGCACAGGTTTTTGACGCGATAGACAGGGTTGAAAGGCATCAGCTCAACAGTGCACGGATAGCTGAACGGGCCGGGCTTTACGGTCAGATCGACAGCGTTATCGTTCAAGGGCAAGGCGGAAACTTCAGCTCCGTAATACCATTGCAGGTCGTCCCATTCCCAACTTCCCGGAATCGCATCGCCTTTGAAATACGAATCGTCCGCGACGATGCCGCCTTCGATTCGCTTTACACCGGCGGCCGCGATCTTTTCGACCAGTTTGTCGATACCCTTGAAGTAAGTCTCCGGATCGTTCGGTACGCCAAAAAAGGCTGTTGAGATCGATACATCGCCGCGGCCGTAAATTCGAATGTCCCCTTTGATCGTTCCGGTCGCATCAGGCATAGCTGATGCGAATACACTTGTGACAAACCGATAGTCCGGCGTCAGCTTCTCCAAAGCCGTAGCAACCGTGAAATTCTTCATATTCGACGCCGGCATGAAGTATTTCTCGCTGTTGTCATCAAATATGACCTTGCCCGATGTAAGTGAGACGATCTTGATCCCAACCTGTCCGCGCCGCACTTCCGGTCGAGCGATACGCGTCCGGATGCCCGTCTGAAGTTCAGATAGGGTAGGCGGTGATGGCGCCGGCAGGGCCGGGGTTGGAGTGGGCGTAGCTTTCTGGGTTCCGGTTTGGGCCGATGCGAGCCCGTTCTTGCCAAATCCGGCAAATGCGAAAATCAGCAGAGCCAGCGAGAGGATTGCTTGATGGCGGCGGTTGAGCATTAATTTCATGAAGTTAATTAGATGCACGCATCGCTTCATGCGGCACGATCATAAACTAGAAAAGCAGTAACGAACTCCAGGGTTCATACTGCTTTCCTACATTTCCAGGCCTCAGAAGGACGCTACCATCGTATCGGGCGAAGCGTCGGTCCGATAACATGTGCGCCCGCGATCGCTTCGGGGGCGACAGCATTACTGCGGCTTGAATCATCTATCCGCACCTGATGAGCTGCGTACCAGACTACGATGTCCTGATCGACCATTGATTCGCCGTTCACCCAAGGGGCCAAACTTGCCGCTGCCGCACCTCCGGGATTCGGGTCGTCAATTTCTGTCGGAGAACCGGCTGTTCCTTTGAACTGGGTAAGCCAAAAATCTCCGGCCCCGAACGCATCGATAAGGTCACCGTTGGCGTTCAAGACAGCTCCGTCGTTGTTACCCGGAACAAGTTGGTAAGCCTCGTTTCCGGCCGAATTCTGTATCAGAAAACTACGGCTCCGTTGTGAGTTCTTAAACGCTGCCGCTTCGGTATCGATCAATTTAAGGAACCGGCGGCCGCGATCCATTTGGTAAATGCGGTTCGTCGCCGTCACAATGTCGAAATCGAATCGCCAATAAACATGGTGGGTCCGCTGAATGCAGACACATGAATCGGTCACCGACGAAAAGCCGTAGCGCGGGCGGATCGTGCCGTCCGCTGCGAAACGCCATTCCATCACATAGCGATACCAACCCGCGCTCATTTCGGTTACCAGCACAACTTCGTTGCCCAGCCCGACATTCTGTGTATATACCGCAACGCCCTGAAAATTTCCGAAATCGTTTCGGGTGTCGACCGCTGTTGTCGCCACCTGGCCCGTCGCAAGGACCCTGATCCCTGGCGCCGGGTTTGTAGCTCCAGCTTCCGGCGCATCGAAAGGGCTCTCGGAATACTGCCAATCTCGAAATGGCCCGCATCCGCTCACGTATTGAACGTTTAGCACGGGCACATGGCCCCGTTTTAACACTGATTTACCCCGATAACGCACGTCACGGATCTCAAGTCCCGATCGTTCGAAGCTCCCTCCGGATGATGACGATGGCCGAATGATCAGCATCTCCCATAGCGGGCCCCCGCCAGTATCATTGACTGTAAGCGTCGCCTGGCCCGCAATGCCTTGTCCGGACGCAGGTTGGCCCGCGTTCGTTATTCCGCAGGCATCGGGCGTAGCGGCCGAAGTCGGAGGAGCGTTATTTGGGTAACGGACGAGTTTTTCATTTTTGAAACTGACTCCAACGATCTGGTTTTCTCCGGTCTGCTTGTCGATAACGCCAATATTAACAAGCCGTTCGCCGTCAACAATTGTTGTTGGGGGCATTGCTTCATAGAAATCAAGCTTCTTCGCCTGTCTCAACGATGCAAACGCCGAATCACGCTCCGCAATTCCGTAGGCCGCGACGATCTCATCTTTTCCAACACCGGGCACAGCATCCACCCACCGGGTCGAAATCGCCTCTTTGCCCGCAAAATCGCCCTCGGCAAACAAGGTCGTATCATTTGAATAATTGTAATAGATAACGCGAAAACGAGTCGGGGGACGCGAAGCCTGCTGCTTTGTTTCTGCCTCTGCATACAGGTATTCAAAACCGACCTCGCGATACTTCGAACTTCCGAGCTGGCGCTTTACGCTTTCGTTAAGCTCGACACGCCGTTTTGCGGAATCGACATCGGCCTGGCTTGGTCCCCAGGGCACTACGCTGATTGTTAGCTTTTTGTCCGCCCGCGTTGAACGTCTCGGGGTTTCGTTGCCGAAAACGGCTTCCGCCAGAGCCATGAATGACACGCTTAGCATTACTGCGGCTAATATTGACTTCTTCGACATTATGACTCCTTGAGGTAAATAAGTGGAAGTTATTTGTGAAGAGAAACAACCTTAAGAAAAATACCATTTACAGGCCGTCCGGGTCAAGATTTTGGCGCGGCGAAGGCGGGCCGAAACATCGCCGGATCCTGAGTAAACCTACAATTTGATTGATTCATTTACACTTGGAATATCCGCAATCGCGGCAAAAGTCACAGCCTGACGAATGTTCAAGCTGGCCCTCGCACTCAGGACATTCGCCAACAAGGCTCGACATACCAGGACCCGGCACCGAGTCAATCGTCTGAGCTTGTTTTGCTAAGGCCCGTTCGGATTGGGGTAAATTCTTTAGCCGGCGGTCTATGAGAAGAAGGCATTCGGCGACGGCCTGTTCGGGCGATGTCAGCAGCCGTTCGTTAAACCAAACGGCATGTGTTCCGGTAACTTTATTCAGGCTCCGGACGACTTCCTTTACCTCAAAACCGCCGCGAAGCATTTTCGAAGCGAGCAGTCCCACGCCCGCACTGATCGGCCCGGCGACAAATACCTCCAGAATCCGGGCACCATCGTGATTGACCGTGACATAGAGGTTCTGATTTTCAAACGGAATTCGCCAGGTCGAGCCCTGCAGTTCGCGCGGACGCTCTACCCTCGGAGACGGGGAGTCGGTGAGACGAGGAGACGGGGCGTTCGAACCATCGTCGGAAATCTCCTTTTCTCCATCCACTCTCTTTCTCCCCAACGCCTCAGCGTTTCATCGAGTTCAACACTTGTCCCTCGCGGCTGCCGTCGCGGTAATAGCTCACCGCTTTGCAGCCTAGTTTGCGGGCGAGGTGATAAAGCTCGTCAACAGATTCGATCGTGTCGTCCGCGGCGCCGTTGCAGGTTTTTGAGATCGCGTTATCGACGTGCTTCTGTGCGGCCGCAAGCACTTCAACGTGCTGCAGCGAATTGATCTTCATAGCGGAAATGAAGTAGTCGGGCAGCTCATTTTCATGATCGACCACATATTGCGCCGCCATTTTGATCGATTCTTCATCGGCCTGATCAACCTCTATGCCCAAAGCCTCGGCAGCCAAAGTGTGAACATAAGTGCGGGTTCCGACCGTATCCTGTCGAACGTATGCCCACGAGAAATTCGGTTCGATTCCGGACGAAGTCTCGGCGATCAGCGAGATCGTCCCTGTCGGAGCAATGGTCGTGACTTCATAGTTGCGTGGGGTTACGGGCACATCTGACGGAATGCCGATCTCATCCTGAAGAAACTTTGTGTAGGCTGTGCGGTTCGCCTCAAACTCCGGGAAAACTCCTTTTTCCGCCCCGAGTCTTAACGACGCGACCCACGATTCACGTCGGACAAAGCCCATAACGCGTTCGATCAGTTCGAGCGATTCAGCCTCGCCATAGGTGTTCTGCAATTTCAAGCAGAGGTCCGCAAAGCCCATTATCCCCAATCCGACCGGACGAGTACGTTTCACGACATCGTCGATCTCGGCAAGAGGGAAGTAACCGGCGTCAACCACGTTATCCAAAAATTGCGTGCACAGGTGCGTAGTGCGGGCAAGCCTTTCCCAGTCGATGTTGTCGTCGAAAGAATCGCCGTCGCCCGCATAGAACTTGGCAACGTCGATCGATCCTAAATTACACGAATTGTTGAAATGCAGCTGCTGCTCGCCGCACGGGTTGCATGCATAGATCGGCCCCATCGAGGCCATCAGGTGGTTATGCCGGTTGACCTCGTCAATAAAGATTATTCCCGGCTCGGCATATTTGTGAGCTGACGCAATGATGCGTTTCCAGATGTCCGGGGCATAAACCATTCCCGGCATCGGCGGTTCCTCAACCGTGCAGTCGGAAAGATCGGCCGTCTCAAATGCGAACTTGTCGGCGAACGTAACGATCGAACCATCGGGCCTGCGATAGAGCACATAATCCGTTCCGGTGGCCGGATCGAAGACGGCTTGTGTCCACGGCTCGTCATTGAATTCGGTCTGGAACCAAACGGACCGGTCAACTGCTTCCATGAAAGCGTCCGTCACGGTAACCGAAATATTGAAATTCGTCAGGCTGCTTTGGTCGTTCTTGGCGTGGATAAAACGCAGTATATCTGGATGTTTTACCGTCAGGATGCCCATGTTCGCACCGCGCCGGACGCCGCCTTGCTTCACGACTTCTGTCGTCTGGTTGACGATGTTCATAAAGCTGACGGGGCCGGATGCGACACCACGCGTTGAGTTGACCATAGAACCAGCCGGCCGCAGAAATTCGTATGTCATGCCCGTGCCGCCGCCTGTTTGATGGATGATCGCGACATTCTGTGCGTGCTCCATTATTCCCTCAATGGAATCGGGCACATTCAAAACGAAGCATGCTGCGAGCTGTCCTTTTGGTTTGCCGGCGTTGACGAGGCAGGGCGTGTTCGGGACGAACTCGCGGTTGAGCATGACCGGCATCATCTCGTTGTAAAACAAATTCTGCTTGAGCGGGTCAGTTTCGGCGGTTGACACGTGCGCGACGACGCGGCGGACAATATCGGCCCACGTCTCGAACGGTTCGCCCCGCTCGTCTTTCATCGCGTAGCGTTTTGCTATCACCTTTTGAGCGTTCAGGCCGGGAAGTTTGATCTCGCGGCCCATCGCGGTACCGGTGCCGTCGCTGGTCGCCTTAGGGGCAATACTACCTTCTTTTACCTGCTCGAAAACTGTGCTCATGTTTGCTTTTTCTCCTGTGTGCCGACGCCGAAGACAGTCATATCGCGTAATACTATTTTAACATTTGAAACAGTATTAAAGAAGCTCTTTGACGTTGGGATTGTATTTATACGAGCTTGAGAATTGCAGTGAATTTCGTTCTCAAGTGAGAAGATATTATGCCAGGAACCGCAATATGTCAATAAAAATATTATACCAGATATAGTGTTAAACGCAGATAGTCCAACAATAGAGAGCGTAAAGCTCATGTAATTGCTTAGGCTTAGGGCGATTTGACTTTGCCTCGGCAAATTATCGACACTTTGATCATGGACAAGCTGATTCGGGGGACGGCGGCGGACGGTACGATCCGCGTACTCGCCGCTATAACGACAGGCGTTCTTGAGGAAGCGATCCGCCGTCATCAGACCTCGCCGACCGTGTCGGCAGCCTTCGGGCGGGTGCTGACGGGGACACTTTTGCTTGGGGGCACCTTCAAAGATTTTGACCGGCTGACCGTAAAGATCGAAGCCGACGGGCCGGTGGGCAACATCGTCGCGGAAACAACTGGTAACGGCTTCGTCCGCGGTTACGTCCGAAATCCGCACGCAGAGCTGCCGCCGGCTGATAACGGAAAATTTAATGTGAAGGGAATTGTTGGTGACGGGACATTTTACGTGATCCGCGAATCGGGTTTTGACATGGGGTTTCACAAGGACCCGTATGTCGGGTCGGTGCCGATCGTTTCCGGCGAGATCGCAGAAGATTTTGCTTATTACCTTGCGAAGTCGGAACAGATCCCTTCGGCCGTTCTTCTTGGGGTGTTGTTGCGGGGATCTGAGCCATTCGTTGCGGCATCAGGCGGCGTACTCGTGCAGATGCTTCCCGGTGCGAACGAGCACATCATCACGATGATCGAAGATACGATCGGTCACGCACCGCATCTGACATCCGTCATTCAGGAAGGAGCGACGCCCGAGGACCTGCTGCGTCTTGCGTTGGGTGAGATCGATTTTGAAATTCTCGAGGAAACACCGGTTGAATTCAGATGCAATTGTTCGATAGAAAAGGCGATCACGCTTATCGGCTCGCTGGGGAATGCCGAAGTCTCATCAATGCTCGCCGACGATAAGGGAGCGACGATGACATGCGGATTCTGCAATGAAACCTATACCTTGAACGAGGAAGACCTCCAAAAGATATTGGAGAGCTAGGTGACTAGCGGTTTTGAGACCATGACCGGCTGCGTCCATGCCATCTTTCCGTTCGATTCGAGTATCTTCGCACGTACATAGCCCTCGTTACCTTTGATAGTGTACGTCGCCGGGCTGCGAGCTGCTCGCTCAATATGCGTCCCCCGCTGCCTATGAACTGAATGCGGTATTTGCTGTTTCGATCTTCCTTGATGGTTATCTCGACCGAGTTCGGCCCCGCCTTATAGTCCGACAACTCAACCCCCGTCGATGCATAAAAATTCGCCCTTTCGGATCGAGTCCTGGATAGCGGTCGGAGTCAAATCGGAGGCGCGAACATATATCCAGCCTTGTCCTGGGGTCGGGGCCGTCGGGTCGCCGATGCGTTTGAAAAAATGCGAGTCGTCATCCGCGATCCCGAACACAAGCTTGCCGCTGGTCAGCACGGAATCCCACATTGCTTCGGCGCTCGGCACTCCGCCGCCGCCGAGGTTATTTACGAGTGGATGGCCGTTGTGGATCTCAAGCAGATTGTAATTCTGGAGCTTTATTAGTTGGTCGGCGTTTAATGCCCATCCGAAATTCGGGTGATTGATCTGCGACAATTCCCCCGGCATTTCGAACGTCGTCAATGTTCTTTTGAAGCGTCTCGACCGCCGCCGGGCAGTTTGTTGGGCATCACCAGCCGCGAGGCTCCAAGGCTGTTCATGTGGTACGGCTTTCCACCAAACGAATCGGTCACCTCTTGTCCGCTCAAGACGATAAAGCTGCCGGTCTTGCCGTAAACGTCGTTCAAAGCCCCGACGTTATTGACATATTCGTGATCGGTCAGAAAGAGGAAATTGTAGCCGTGTTCGCGGTACCATGTGACCACATCCGCCGGCGTCGAATCGCCGTCGCTGTTCAGCGTGTGCGTGTGAGTGTTGCCTTTATACCAGCGAGGTTGCGTTTGGGCGGAGGAGGTCGCCGACAGTATTGCTGTAAGTAATAATGCCGTCAGGCCGCTCTTTAGTCTGATCATGATCTTCCTCCGAAACTTACCGGTCGGTAATTGTCCAGTATGAGCTTCTTGAATAAACAAGCGGGAAGCCCTCGCCGATTGTCGCGTTCTCGACCAAACCGATAAAGATCGTATGATCGCCGCCGTCGCAGACCTGCCGCAGGCTGCACTCGAGGCTGGCGACGACGCCTTCTATGACAGGCATTTCGTGCACACCCGAACGGAAGTGGACCCCATCGAACTTGTCCGGCATTAGCGACGCGAAGTGCTCGGACACGTTGGCCTGCGTCGAGCTTAAGATATTGACGACAAACGCCTTTGTTTCGGTCAGTGCATCATGGCTGCCGGCGGATTTTTCGATGCAGATCAAAACCAGCGGCGGTTCGAGCGAAAGCGAGCAGAACGCAGAGACGGTTATGCCGTGTAGGGCGCCCGCGGCGTCTTTTGTCGTCACGACGGTTACGCCGCTCGGAAAGCGTGACAGGGCGGCGCGAAATTCGTCGCTGCTGATAGCCATAAGATATCTGAAATTTACATTATCGAATCGCATTTCGCAAAAAGCGTGCGGAATTCGCTCATCAAAAGCGGCGGGTTTTGCAATCGACGAGCTTTGAACGATAATTCTCAGATAATGAATGATTTACAGTCATTTATCGCCGAATCTATCCGGATCGTCGATGAATCGCTCGACAAGCTCGTTCCCTCTGCCGACACCGAGCCGCGGCTTCTGCACGAAGCTATCCGCTGGAGCCTTTTCGCGGGCGGCAAGCGGTTTCGCCCGGCCTTGGTGTTCGCGGTCGGTCGGACATTCGGGGCCGATATCGAAGACCTTTTGCACACCGCATCGGCGGCGGAGATGATACACACATATTCGCTGATCCACGACGATCTGCCGTCGATGGACGACGACGACCTTCGTCGCGGACGCGAGACATGCCACATTAAGTTTGGCGAGGCGACGGCGATACTCGCGGGCGATGTTCTCGAAACGCTTGCCTTTCAGGCCGTCGCCGAAGACGCGAGGCTTTCGGCCGGGATACGGATCGAGCTGGTCGGGGAACTTGCACGCTCGGCCGGGACGCCATTTGGCATGGTCGCCGGGCAGCAGCTTGACCTTCAGGCCGAGGGCAAAGACATCACGATCGGTGAGATCGACGGCATCCACAGTCTAAAAACCGGAGCACTGATCGGCGCCTGTGCAAAAGCGGGCGTGATAATCGGCGGCGGCACGAAAGCCGAGTTAGACGCCATATCGGCATATGCCGCCAAACTTGGCCTTCTGTTTCAGGTAACGGACGACCTGCTTGACGTGACGCAGACGACGGAATCGCTCGGCAAAACCGCTATGAAAGACATCGCCGCGCACAAAGCGACATATCCGAGCATTCTGGGCATCGACGAGACGGCCGATCGTGCAAGAACGCTTTACTGCGAAACGATCGCGTGCCTCGAACCGATCGAACGCCCGACCGAACTGCTCGCCGAGATCGCCCGATATATCCTTGATCGCAGCTCTTAAGTATTACCAACTCTTTCTTGGCGTTTCCTTTGCGATCTTAGCCTTTGCGTGAATTCGGTTTTTTCCTCAGGCAAAGTCGCAAGCCCGCAAAGGAAACGCAAAGAAGAACAGCGCGAGCATCGATCTGGGATCGCTCGGCCCCAGCCTTAGCCGCAACAAACTTGACAGTGATATACTATTTTCGTAGGATAACCGTTCGCTCTTTTGACTGGAGCGGCTGTTATTTCTTTGACAATCGGTCGGGCAAACAAGTTGTAAGGGGCCATTGCTATAAAGTTTTGGGCACGTACGTCAATTGGTAGACAGCCTCCCTTACAAGGAGGAAGTTAGGGGTTCGAGTCCCTTCGTGCCCACCAGAAATAAGTCGAGAGTCGTGAGTATTGGGTCGCGAGTCGGAAGCCGGAGTTTCCTGCTCAAGACTCTTGACTCCAGACTCACGACTCAATTTGCGGAGTCGTAGTTCAGTTGGTTAGAACGCCAGCCTGTCACGTTGGAGGTCGCGGGTTCGAGCCCCGTCGGCTCCGCCATTAATATAAGGAAAAGAGGTTGTTCGAGAGGGCGGCCTCTTTTTCTGCGTTTGACATTGTTCTTTGCTATGTTCTTTGAGAGGGATTGCCCGAGGCGGGGAAATATGGTGGTGCCGAACGGGAAGTCGAGCCCTTGCCAACCGGATGGGCTTCGGGGCAAGATTACTTCACAAATGAACGAGGCAGCAAAACGCGAAGGAGACAACAACGCAGGGTCATTTGGCCCAATCGAAGCCGTCTTCCAGGTTCGCGGAGTTTCGAAGATCTATCGTATGGGCGAGGTCGAGGTCCGTGCGCTTGATCTTGTGGATCTTGATCTCTTTAAAGGCGAATTCGCCGTTCTTCTTGGTGCGTCCGGCAGCGGCAAATCAACGCTTCTGAATATTATCGGCGGCCTCGATGTCCCAACCGAAGGAACCGTGGTGTATCGCGACCATGTCCTCACAACTGCCGACGATGCCGAACTGACACGCTTTCGGCGCGAACATGTAGGCTTTGTATTTCAGTTTTACAATCTTATCCCAAGCCTCACGGCCCTTGAGAATGTTCAGCTGATCACCGAGATCGCAGAGAACCCGATACCCGCCCGCGATGCCCTCAGTATGGTCGGCCTCGAGGAACGCCTCGATCATTTCCCGGCTCAGCTTTCCGGCGGCGAACAGCAAAGGGTGGCGATCGCCCGGGCAATCGCCAAGCAGCCTGACGTGCTCCTATGCGACGAGCCGACGGGGGCTTTGGATTATAAAACAGGTAAGATCGTCCTTGAGGTCATCGAACGCGTGAATCGCGATCTCGGCACCACGACGGCGGTCATTACCCACAACGCGGCGATAGCGGCAATGGCCGATCGCGTGATCCATATCGGCAGCGGCCGCATCACCTCGATCGAACGAAACGACGTAAAGGCCCGGCCGGATGAATTGGTTTGGTAGGAAATGAAAGCGCTGAACCGAAAAATGATCCGCGATCTGTGGCACCTCCGGGGCCAGGTATTTGCGACCGCACTGGTTGTCGGCTGCGGCGTTTCGTCGTTCGTGGCGATGCGCAGCACCTACGACTCATTGGTCGAGAGCCGTGACACCTATTATTCTACGTACAGATTTGCCGATGTATTCGCCAACCTGAAACGAGCACCAGATTCCGTCGCGGCCGAGATCCAGGCGATACCCGGAGTGGCCGCGGTCCAGACCCGCGTTGTTTCGAAGGTAACGCTCGATCTGCCCGACCTACCGGAACCCGCACAGGGCCGCCTGGTGTCGGTTCCGGAAAACACGGCCGGCAGTCTTAACGATCTGTTTCTTATCCGAGGCAGGCTGCTTGAACCCGGACATGCGGATGAAGTGATCATCAGCGGTGCGTTTGCCGATGCCAATAGGCTGAACCCCGGTGATTCGGTCGATGCGGTGATGAATGGGCGTCTGCGGAAACTTCAGGTGGTCGGCGTCGCACTTTCACCCGAATACATCTACGAGATCCGCCCCGGTGACATCTTCCCAGACAATCGACGCTTCGGCATTCTTTGGATGAATAGGCGCTCCGTTGCCAGCGTTTTCCAGATGGAGGGTGCGTTCAACGACGTGTCGCTGACCCTGACCCCACAGGGAAGTGAAAGCGACGTCATTGAAAAACTCGATCGCAAACTCGAGCAATACGGCGGCTTCGGCTCATACGGCCGAACCGATCAGAATTCTCACCGATTCGTTTCGAACGAACTCGCCGAACTACAGGTTTTCGGCACATTCATTCCCGCCATTTTCCTCGGCGTTACGGCCTTTTTGCTGCATCTTGTATTGACACGGCTCGTGAACGTCGAACGCGAGCAGATAGGCCTGTTAAAAGCATTCGGCTATTCAAATGCCGATGTCGGCATACATTATCTACAGCTTGCGGTGCTTGCAATTGTTGGCGGCATAGTTATCGGCCTCGGCCTCGGCTGGTGGTTAGGCTCAGGAATGGCGGTCCTTTACAGCGAATTTTTCCATTTCCCGATCCTTAACTTTTCCGTCTCTTTCACGGTAATGTTCTGGTCATTCGTCATCAGTATCGGTGCGGCTGCGATCGGAGCGGCAGCGGCCGTCCGTAACGCAGTTTCCCTTCCCCCGGCAGAAGCGATGCGGCCCGAACCGCCGGTGAATTTCCAAGCCGGTTTTGTAGAAACTGCGGGATTTCAAAAACTGCTTTCCACCGAGGCCCGGATCGTCGCCCGAAACCTTGCCCGTCGTCCCCTAAAGGCGATGCTTTCCGCTTTCGGCATTTCGCTGTCGATCGCTCTTCTGTTCATCGGCTTTTATTTCTTCGACGCGGTAGCCAGGATCGTACTTGTACAGTTCGATCAGGTGCAAAGAGAGGATGTCGAGGTCAGCTTTAACGAACCACGCCCGCAAGGCGCCGCCAATGAACTGGCATCGATGCCGGGCGTAACGCGGGTCGAGCCCTTCCGTGTCGTCGCCGCCAGGCTTCGTTTTGGGAACCGTTCACGGCGGGTCGGCCTGACCGGACTGCAGGGTGACGGGGAGTTGCGCAGGATCGTGGACAAGGGCCTTAAGATAGTCAACCTGCCACCCGAAGGCATCGTTCTCGGCGGCACGCTTGCTGATTCGCTCGATGTAAAGAAAGGCGATATTGTGATTGTCGAAGTGACCGAGGGTGCGCGGCCCGTTCGCGAGGTTGTTATTGCAGAGGTCGCAGATGAACTTCTCGGGCTTGGAACGTACATGGACAGCCGGGCCTTGAATCGGCTGATGCGCGAGGGCGAAACTATGTCCGGCGCATTTTTGTCTGTTGATAAAGATGCACGATCAGCTCTTTACTCGAAGTTGAAGCGAACCCCGTCAGTTTCGGGTGTCGGCCTGCCGGACGCCGCTCTCGCCAGCTTTAACGATACAATGGCCAGGACCATCGGAACGTCGACAGCGTTCCTGATCGGTTTCGCCTGCGTCATCGCGTTCGGCGTAGTTTATAACGGAGCAAGGATCGCACTCGCCGAGCGCGGGCGAGAACTTGCCTCGCTTCGAGTCCTTGGCTTCACGCGCCGGGAGATCGGAAAGATGCTGCTCGGTGAACAGGGAGTGTTGACCTTGGCAGCCGTACCGATGGGCTGGATAATAGGCTTTGCAATATGCTTTCTGATCACAAAGGTGATCGATGCCGAGATCGTTCGGTTGCCAATGGTGATCTCCGCAGGTACTTTTGTATATTCGGCTCTTATCGTAATGGCTGCTGCTGCTTTGTCCGGTATGCTGGTTGTTTGGCGGGTAAAGCACATGGACCTTATCGCGGTGTTAAAGACTCGGGAATAGATCGATGAAAGCTCCAGATCGGCGTTACATATACATTGGTGCGGCCGTGCTGTTGCTGGCGGGGCTCGCATATTTCCTGCTGCTCCGTTCGGATGCTGTCAAGGTTGAAGGTGGCATCGTCTCGCGCGGTGAGCTCGTTATGACTATCGACGCGGAAGGAAAGTCCCGGTATCACGAAAGATTCGTCATTACCGCCCCGGTTACCGGAAAGATGTTTCGCATTACCCTTCACGAAGGCGATCGGGTTCCGAAGGGCTACGTTCTTACAAGAGTAGACCCGGCCCCGCCACGGCCTCTCGACCCCGCCCAAACGCCCGACACGGGCGTCTATCCGTTTGCCTATAACGTCTATGTCCCGGAGAACGGCATACTAACCAAAATATTCGTTACCAGCGAAGGCATTGTGCAATCCGGAACACCGATCGCGGAAGTTAGCAAGCCATCGCAACTCGAGATCGCGGCTGACGTGCTGTCTGCGGACGCAACAAAGATCCGGCCCCGGATGCCGGTGCTTATCGAAAATTGGGGCGGCGAGGGCGCGCTGAAAGCGACAATAAGGCTCGTTGAACCGCAGGCATTTACAAAGGTTTCGGCTCTTGGGGTCGAGGAACAGCGGGTCAACGTTATTGCCGATTTCGATCATCCGCCCGAGAGGCTCGGGGACAATTATCGTGTTGACGTTCGGATCGTGTTATGGGAAGGAAAGGACGTCCTCCGGGTTCCGTCAAGTGCATTGTTCCGAGATGGTGAGGACTGGAAGGTTTTTGTTATTGACGGTTCGAAAGCCCGGCTAAGAAAGGTCGAGATCGGCAACCGGTCGCCTTCATTCGCTCAGGTTTTGAACGGATTATCCGAGGGTGAGGCCGTCATCCTTCATCCACCAAACAGCGTCGCCGACGGAACAAGGGTGGACTCAAATTGAGCCGAACTGCGATTTCAATCCGACGCCTCAACAGCAAACTTGGGGTCAGCCGGATTTATGCTTCAGGTTCCCGAATTTGAACATATGCTCTTCGAAGAAGGCATTCATTTGATCAAATTCTATTTTTCGATTTCGAGGAAAGAGAATATGAAATCTCGGGTCAGTAATATGAAATCTCGGGTCAGTCTTGCGATATTGCGATTCGTGCCCATTTGGATAATAATACTCGCACTTGAATAATATGCCAAGAAAAACACGGATCGAGATCGAAGGCGGGCTTTACCATTTGATAACGCGTGGGAACGGCCGCAGCGACATTTTTCATTCGCTTGAAGATCATGACAAATTCATCCAACTGCTGATGGCCCAAAAGCACAAATTGCCGCTTCTACCTTTATGCTTATTGCCTGATGACGAACCATTTGCATTTATTGGTCGAGCGGTGCGAGGACGACATCGGGCGGATCATGCAGCGTGTGCTGACGGCCTACACGCATTATTACAACAAGCGATACAAAAAGGTCGGGCATGTTCTGCAGGGGCGATATAGATCCGTGCTGTGCCAGTCCGAGAAATACCTGACAACGCTCGTGAAGTACATTCATTTGAATCCGGTAAAAGCAAAAATGGTTGCAACGGCGAGCGAATATCCATTCTCAAGCCATCGGGCCTATCTCGGCCTCGACCCGGCGGGACCGGTTGATGTTGACACCGTGCTTCGGCATTTCGGAGTGCAAAAGGCCGCAGCTCGCCGACATTTTGCAGCTTTTGTCGACGGGCCCGGCGAAACGAGGGATCTGGAATCAATGCTTGACCGCGAGACCGGCTTTCTCGGCGATGACCAGTTTGTCGACGCGACGATCCACAGGCTCGGCGAACATGTTCCGAAAGGCACCCCTAAGCGGAAACAGCCGGATCTCGACGCCGAGGCCCTTCTGGCGGCGGTCGAGTCGGCTCTGGAAATACCCCGTAACGAAATATGCGGCCCCGGCAAGGCGGCTCGCATCATTCATGCGAAAGAAACGTTGATACTATGCGGCAATCGCCTCGGTGCCAATATGGCCGAGCTCTCGAGAATAACCGGCCTTAACATCTCAACCATCAGCCGCCGCCTCGACTCCGCCTCCAGATCATACCCGGATAACGAAGCCGCCAGAAATTAACCGCTCAGGTCACCATAAAATATCAAACCAACCGAATCGCAATATCGCAAGACTGATGCTATGAAGTTGATCCCGTCGGACGCGAGTTTAGTAAACTCGTGTTTATTGACAATAAAACAAGCCGACGGAATCAACAATGACAGTATACATCGGGGTTGATTTTCATCCATACGAACAGTCGGTTGCGTATGTGGACGACCGGGACGGAGAGATCGGGTACAAACGGTTTCTGCATTCGGACAAACAATCGATAAGGGCGTTCTTCCGCAAGTGCGGAGAGGACGCGGTAATCGGGACCGAGGCCACAGGGAGTCTGTGGTGGTTCGAGAAGCTGCTCTTTGACAACGGAATAAAGCTGAAGATCGGCGATCCGAGGATGATCAGACGAGCGGCGCTTTCACGGCACAAGAACGACTTTCGGGATGCGGAGACGATCCTGGATCTTTTGATGCGAGACCAGTTTCCGGCGATAGTGCCGCGGAGCGAGAAGAGCCGTGAGGTGCTTGACCTGTTGAACTATCGACAGTCGCTGGTACGCAAACGCACGTCGGTAGCGAACCAACTGCACGCTTTTGCCAGATCCAAGGGGCTCGCGAAGTTTCGACTGCCTGGGATCAAGTCGAGGAAGAAACTAGTTGAGGCTCCCGGGACGACCGAGACGGAGAGTCTTCTTTTAAGCTCACGCCTCTCATTGTTTGACGAGCTCACCCGGCAGATCAAGGTCACGGAGGCAAAGCTGGAAGAAGAGGCGGATAAGGAAGAGAGGATACAGATGATACGGACCCATCCGGGTATCGGGCCGCTCACCTCTCTCGCATTGGTCCACACGCTCGGGGATGTTCGCCGATTCCGACGCAAGGAAGAGGTGGTCGCGTTTGTCGGGCTCGACCCTTTGGAGAAAAGCTCGGGCGAGAAGAAAAGAATGGGCTCGATCAGCAAACACGGATCACGGCTTGTTCGTCATCTGCTCGGCCAGGCGGCCCAAACGTGCCGCGACAAGAAGATCAGACAATTCTATTCCCAGGTTAGCCGCCGGAGAGGCCGCCCAAAAGCAAAAGTTGCAGCGGCCCGGAAGCTCCTCATTAACTGTTACATCATGCTTCGTGACGGTATCAGTTATGAGGAATTCGTCCGGCGGGGCGAAGTTGGCCTGCGAGGGGTCAGGAGAGTTGGGCATTAAAACGCCGCAGTCTCTGGAAGACTGAGGGCACGGCCAGCCATTTTCGAATAGTCGAGAATGAGCCGATTCAGTTTCATGTAGCCGGAAAATGATCGCTTGAAGGTAACTTCGCTGTGGGCATTTTCCTGCACGAATAGATGATGGCATTCGTCTAAAGACGGTGCGATATTTGAAAGTAAATCTAACCAAATAGGAGGCGGGTTTGTTTTATTGTCACTCGAATTCAAACCTAAAACCACCCCTTCACGGGCGTGGTAGATACGAGTGCGCTTGACTTACGAGCTAACTTCATAGATGACCTCTTTTGTTGCTTCGAGAAACGCATTCGCGGTTTTGCAACGTCGGTCGCAGGTTCTTACAAATGAGGTGTTAATTTTGCAAAATGATCGCAATAACGCAAGCCCGACACGATTCTGTATTTGGAAAACGGATCTAACGCCAGCGATAAAAGCAACGCACGTGCAAAAGATTGTGAAACTCGAAATGTCATTTCGATATCTTGATCTTAGTACTAGTTACCAACGGGAGCTGGTTTCTTTCGGACATAGATCGCATCCCATACATTGGTCCACGTCTTTCCGCCATCCGTTGAATCGTCTTCTGTATGTCTGAGCTTATCGGGCCCTTGGTTGTAAAAAACAACGCGGGTCAATGTCTTGGTACCATTTGGAGGGATGACTTCTCCCTCGTAGCGCATGGCGCCGTCCTTATACTCGCCGCTCATCTCCCAGACAACTTGATTGTTGCTCATGTACGTCTGGCGCCATTTTTTGAGGACCGGGTTGTAGAAATTCATGCTCTTGCCGGTGGAGCCTCCAGCTCCGGTCCAGTTTTCCATGATCAAACATCCTTCTTCGAGGCGTTGTATCACGTTTGTCCCGAGGGATCGGCCGTTTGCTTGAACGTCCCACTCTCCAACCCAAAAATCGAACTGCTTGGCTTCCGGCATGTACTTACACGGACGCGCGTTTCTTTCGACATTTTCAAAAACCGCGTTAAATCGAGATGTGTCGCGGAGGCCGGCAAGATTCGGATCATTCTTGAGACGGTTGAATTGGGCAAAGCCCGCGGCGGCGGCTTTGTTCAAATACTCAAACGCTCTTTCCTTGCTATCAAGTTTGGCGTAAGCCGAGCCAAGCGTATAGAAGGCCATTGGTCCGTTTAAGACCTCAGCCGCTTTTGTCAATGGAGCTATCGACTCTTCGAACTTGTTCAAAGACATCAGTGCCGAACCGTATCTGAACCATGCTTGCCCATTTTTTGGCTCGGCCTTTGCGATCGCCTCGTAAGCCGCAGCGGCCTCAGGCCATTTTTGTGCCTGGAATAGCTCGTTTGCCGTTTGCATTTCGGGTGATACCGACTGCGTCTGGGCGATTGTCGAGACAAGGCCGAGGCTTAAAAGAATAATAATTACGGTTATCATTTTGATCTTTAACTTGTTCATATTTTGCGGTTCCTTACCATCCCGGTCCTGCGATAAATTTCGTCTTAATTCCGTTCTTATTAAAGAGAAATGTGACCGCGTCGGGAAATCTTTCTTTCCACGCCGAGGGTTCGTGCTTGGCACCTTCCTTCGAAACCGTTTTCAGCCTTGTTGTTGGGGCATTAGTACGGATATAGCTTTCAAGCAATTCAATATCTCGCTTGCCCTCGTTATTTACCGCTTCGTCGGGTGACTCACTTGTTCCTACTCCGATGTACACTGACCTTGGCCATTTATTGCACTGGCTGGCGTCCTTAAGAAGTTGCCTGTCGATTCCGATCCAAAGCGGCGTACTTTCAAGCAACAATTTGTCGAATATTCCAGGATTGCTTATGGCGGTGTAAAGGGCGATTACGCCGCCGTACGAAAACCCGCCTATCCCTGTATTCGATCTGTCAGATTTGATCCGGTACGTTCTTTTCACAAGGGGCATTACTTCGTCGATGAGGAATCTTGGATATAGCTGACCCTTTGGATTGGGAGGATCGGATTCGTATAGGTGATTGGGAGGGAATCCAACATCCGGGTACGGAAGGAATTCATTCGCACGGTCTGTACCGGGATTCTTCGATTTATCAGTAGACGCTCCGTTATCGATCCCAACCAAAATAATCGGCGGAATACTGCCATTTGCAGTCAATTGGTGAACTGTTTGTTCAATATCTAACCTTCTAAAGGCCATAATGCCGTCAGTAAGATAAAAGACGGGATAGTGCCGCTTTGCGTTTTTCAGATCATGGTATCCGGCGGGCAATAAAATGCGTATGGTCCGAGTGTTATCGAATATTTTACTTTTGAGCGATACCGTCTCCACGTTATCCGCTGTCGAGGCCTGAGGGAAACTCAAGAACCCCAAAATAGCAGCAAGTGCAAATCCCAATATCAGGTTGACTCTTGTCTCGCTCATTTTTCTCCTTAAGATCCCTGTTTAGTTTGGAAGTGCCGTCCACATCTGCCGGATCACATGCCACCGGCCGGCCGCATCACGGGTGACCAGACGAAGGTCGATGGACCGGCTTGTTTGGGCCGTCTTCTTACCATCCTTTTCATAGGTCCAGGACAAGGATGCCGTGCTGCGAAGAAAGGCCAATTTTCTCGTTCCTTCGATCTCTTCGATCTTGCGGTCAAAACCCGTGATTCTTGTGACCGAACCATCGTTCGGAAACCAGTAAGACTTGATCCCGGTCAAGCCAAAAACCGGTTTCGATCCCGGAGGCAGCAGGATCGCATCTTTTGCAAATACGCTCATGACTGCATCTTGATCGTCTTTTAGCCAGCCGTCGACGAAAACGCGATCAAGTTCCCTAATGGCGGCACGGTCTTTATCGGTGAGTTCGCCAGGCATCACATTTCGCTGTATCGCCAAAGCTGGCAGCGATGCAATCGCCAGGATCAAACCTGCGCAGCATGATCTTGCGAAAATCTTGTTCATCATCGATCCCTCCATAACCTTCGATTCGTGAGCGACGGCCCCTCCACCCTCACTTGGCACCTTTGCGAATGCTAACCGAATGCCAAAGCATATCAACTTTTGGTATAATCAAAAGTGCCACTTTTGGGAAAAACAGGGGGCCACTTTGCGGGAAGCATTCAATCTCGAACTATTTATAGCCGGATCGATCGACCGCCGAAGTGGGAGTCAGGCACTTTTTCACCAGATATCCGAAAGTCTGAGAAAAGCCATCCTGCTTGGACGCATCAGCGTGGGGACAAAATTGCCGTCATCGCGGTTCCTGGCATCGGAACTAAAGGTGTCCCGAAATACCGTGATGACAGCCTACGAGCAATTGACCGCTGAGGGCTATTTAAACAGCAAACGCGGATCCGGGAGTTATCGTCGCCGAAGAACTGCCCGAAGAGTCTGCTCCAGGCACGGGCCGCGAACAAAGCCACCATTTGGAGCAGGGACGGCTAACCGCGCTGGTTGCAAAACGGGCGGCTTGGACCGAAGGCGTTTCATTAAGTTTTTCATCCGCTCCGAATAAACCGCGTGCATTTCAAATCGGGTTTCCAGCCTATAGATGAATTTCCAGTCGAAAGTTGGACTCGCATTTTTACCAGGCGTCTCCGCAAAATGCCGCGCAAATCGCTGGACTATGGCGATGCACCCGGATACGGACCGCTCAGAGAAGCAATCGCAGCATATCTCGGGGCTTCGCGAGGTGTTTCGTGCGAGGTTTCGCAGGTTTTGATCACCGCGGGTTCGCAGCAGGCTTTGGATGCGGTCTTTCGTACGCTGCTCGATGAAGGCGACGAGGCCATTATCGAAGATCCGAACTACATGGGAGCCCGAGGTGCACTGCTTGCTGCGGGGGCAAAACTGATACCAGTCCCGGTGGACAAAGATGGTATGGATATCGGCCTCGGAAGCAAACTTTCGCCTTCGGCAAGGCTCGCCTACGTTACGCCGTCGCATCAGTTCCCGCTGGGTGTAGTGATGAGCCTTTCGCGGAGGCTCGAACTTCTGGAGTGGGCGAATCAGAATGGCAGTTGGATCGTCGAGGACGATTATGACAGCGAGTTTCGTTATCGCGGCGGTCCGCTGACAGCTCTCCAAGGGCTCGACAACAGTGGCCGTGTGATCTATATCGGGACGTTTAGCAAAGTTCTGTTTCCATCGCTTCGCCTTGGGTATTTAGTTGTACCGGTGGATCTGGCACAAGTATTTGAACGAACACTGACTTTCATGGCCTATCACGCTTCTCTGATCGAGCAGATCGTGCTTGACCGATTTTATTAACGAAGGTCATTTCGGCCGGCACATCCGCAAGATGCGGATTCTTTATGCGGAACGTCAGCGGACGCTCGTTTCCGAAATTCGAGAGCATCTCGGAAACGTTGTTGAGGCTCAGGATGCCGACGCCGGAATGCATCTTATCGCCTGGCTAAAAGGGAACCTCAAAGCTGAAGAGGTTGCGACCAAAGCACCTGAAAATGGTGTCTATGCTCAACCTCTTTCCTTTTTTTGCATGAACGCTCGCCTGCCCGAAGGCCTGCTTTTGGGCTATACCGGACTCAGCAATACAGAGATTAGGCGAGGAATTCGCAGGCTTGGCGAGTTGTTCGACCATCTGTAAAGCTGCAACATGAAATGAGCCCTGGGTTGTTTTTACGGTTTTTTTATTTGAGGCTTCGTTTACGGATCCTGAATCCGATCACACCTTTCGCGCGAATCCCTTTTCAAGGAATCATTTAGCCGTTCGACCATAACGTTCGACAGAGTCGAAATGCCTGAATATCAACTTGATCGAGCAAGGGGAAGGTAAAAAAGCCGCGGAACCATTATAGGTTCTGCGGCTTTTCAGTAAGAAAATAAGTATTGGAATATTAACTTTTTCTAAGTTCTGTAAGCACCTGTTTTGCAACAGCCTTAAGCGTGTCAAACACTCCTGTTCCATCGGTCGCCACAGCTTCGAAAACCGGTTCGCCTTTTCTGATCAGCTCGGCGGAAAGTTCTTCGATCGGCGTAACATTTGGCAGGTCACGTTTGTTTAGCTGCAGTACGTAAGGTATTTGTGACAGGTCATAGCCCTGGGTCTGAAGATTTTCTTCGAGGTTGTACAGGGACTCAATATTGGCGTCCATTCGCTCGTCCTGGCTGTCGGCGACGAACACGACACCATCGACACCTTTCAGTATCAGCTTGCGCGAAGCATCGTAATAAACCTGTCCCGGAACGGTATAAAGATGGAACCGCGTTTTGAAGCCGCGCACTGTGCCGAGTTCCAACGGCATAAAATCGAAAAACAGCGTTCGGTCCGTCTCAGTCGCGAGGCTGATCAGTTTACCTTTGGCCTGGGGAGCGGTCGAATCGTATATGTATTGGAGGTTAGTGGTTTTCCCGCACAATCCCGGCCCGTAATATACGATTTTGCAGTTGATCTCGCGTGATGCGTAATTGATGAATGTCATAACGAGTTTGGATTTGCGATCTGCGATTTTGGAGCTGATTGCATCGAAAAGCCTTATGTTACTTCTTCTCTATTCCAAAATTCAAAACCTAAGGTCTAAAATTTAACCAAAGAGACTGTCGATGTCCTCGTCGGTAATTTCCGCAAAAACGGAATTATGGTTTGCGCTGAAACGTTACTGAATCTCGAACCGCTTCATCGAGGATGGCTGCGACCTCGAAGCTGGCCTTTTTAGTCCTCAGCTTAACAAGGCCAAGCGTCGAACGCCCATCAAACACAACAACAAGCAGGCTGCGGCCGATGACGCTTATGAAAATGCTTTCGCGTTCGCCTTCGTGAACAACGGCCGGGAACACATCTTCACCGATCAGTTTCGCCATGCTGCTGGTAGCGGCAACGTTGCCGGCGGCCAGCGACGAAAAGCTCATCGTGTCCATGTCGCCAATGTCACCATGAAAAGCTATGGTCTGTCCATCGCGGTCAACAAGAAATACGACGCGCGAGGCGCATTCCACGCACAAGCGGGCCAAAACGATCTTCAGCCTTTGAAACTGATGTTCTTGTAATATGAAAGGCGATTGTGCCATTTGTTGGTCTCTTTAATGAATAACGTTAGCGTCGGGAAGAATTGCGGTGATATGTCCGATTACGAAAAGGCGGGTTTCTGCGAGGAACCGCACTACTAAACGTACCATATATCAAACGAATGCTTCAAGTGTTTTTTGAGCACAAATGAAGTTAAATAATATCGGTGTTCATAAACAAAAAGGAAACACCGGGTTAATAGTAGTTTACCAACTTTCCGCGTGGGCCGCACAAGATCAGACTAAGGGGTTACGATGGAAGATAAAAATCAATTGGAAGGACGAGACAATCTCAATTGCGTTGCGATCGGCGGCGGAACCGGCCTGGCAACCCTTCTGTCGGGGCTGAAAAAATACGTTGGCCCGCGATCGGCAACGGATCGATCGATCGATCATCTTTCGGCGATCGTTGCGGTGTCGGACGACGGGGGAAGCTCGGGGCGGCTCCGCGATGAGCTTCAGATGCCGCCTCCGGGCGACATTCGCAATTGTATGGTCGCCCTTTCCGAAGACTCCAATCTGCTGTCACAGCTTTTTCAGCATCGATTCGGCGGCATGGGCGATCTTGGCGGCCACAGCTTCGGCAACCTTTTCCTTGCAGCCCTTTCGGAGATAACCGGCGATTTTGCCGAAGCGGTAAAACTTTCATCGGAGATACTTGCCAGCAAGGGCCACATCTATCCGGCGACGGTGTCGGATGTTCGACTTGCCGCCGAGCTGTTTGACGGATCGATAATTCAAGGAGAAACGCGGATCGGGAACGTGGGGAGAGCGATTAAGAGATTGTATCTTGAACCAAGCGATTGCCAACCAATGCCTGAAGCTATTTTGGCCATATCGAAGGCGGATATTATTACCGTCGGGCCGGGTTCACTTTATACCAGCTTGTTGCCGCCAATGCTGGTCGAAGGCGTTGCAAGCGCGTTGGCTGAATCTTCGGCCGTAAAGGTGTTCATCTGCAATCTTATGACCCAACCGGGTGAAACCGACGGCTTGAACGCCCGCCGGCATCTCGAAATTGTCAGCGAGTATGCACCTGAAGTTCGATTTGATTATTTGATCGTCAACAACCAGCCCATCAGCACTCTGCAATCCGAACTTTACGAGCTTGAGGGAGCCGAGCAGATAGGCGTCCACGGTTCGATTTCAGCCGAAACGATTGAAGGGGCCGAGATCGTTTATGGTAATCTACTTGACGAAGGAGAGAAGGTTCGCCACGATCCGAACAAGCTTGCTCAGACGGTTTTGGACTGCTCGATCAGCGGCAAAAAGGCCCTGAACGCGAATTGAGGGTGCGCCGGTTTTCTCGCCAGGTATATGTCAGATTCCTCGACCGAACAAAAAACTCTCGATGTCTTGATCCTCGCCGCGGGGCTCGGAACGCGGATGAAGTCCGATCTGGCCAAGGTGCTTCACCGCCTGGACGGCCGTCCGCTGATCAACCACGTCTGCCGAACGGCGACCGCCCTTGCTCCCGAGAATATATACGTCGTTATCGGCCATCAGGGCGAAGATGTTAAAACCGCTGTTTTGAATGAGTTAGACGAGCAGCAGGCTGTTTTTGTGACCCAGGAGAGGCAGTTGGGAACGGGTGATGCGGTAAATGCGGCACGAGCCTTCCTGCAAGACAGGGACTCGACCCTCGTCGTTCTTTCCGGCGATGTGCCGATGATCCGGCCTGAAACGCTCGCCGCGCTCGTCCAGCAGCACCATCGTAAGACTGCCGCGTGTACGATCTTGACGGTAAAGCTGGCTGAACCGTCCGGCTATGGCCGAATTGTTCGCGATGAAGCGGGTGTGTTTGAGCGGATCGTTGAGCAGAAAGACGCGACAGAAGACGAGAAGCAAATTTCCGAGATAAACGCCGGGATCTATTGTTTTGATACGCGGCTGTTGTTCTCGGCCTTATTGGCTGTCAAGAACAACAATTCGCAGGGCGAATATTATCTGACGGACGTCCCGTCGCTATTACGCGATGCGGGCGAGGAGATAGCGATATTTCAATACGGCGACGCGCACGAGATCGAGGGTGTCAACAATCGCGTGCAACTCGCCGATCTCGAACGCATTCTGCAGCGGCGAACCATATCGAAACTGATGCTGGAACACGGTGTGACGTTCATCGATCCGAAAAATGCCTACGTCAGCGCTCAGGCCTCGATAGGCCGCGACACGGTGATCTATCCGAACGTCATGATCGAAGGAGCGACCGAGATCGGCGAGCGGCTGTACGATCCGCTCCGGCACGCGGTTGACGAACGCGAAGGTCGGAAGCAATGTAGTGATCAACGACAACTCCCTAATTACCGATTCAGAGATTTCGAATGACTGCACCGTCGGCCCAATGGCCCACCTCCGCGGTAAAGCGATCATGGCCGAGAGATCAAAGGTCGGCAATTTCGTTGAGCTAAAGAAAACAAGGCTAGGCCGCGGCTCGAAGGCAAGCCATCTGACATACCTCGGTGACGCCACCATCGGCGAGGACACAAATATCGGTGCCGGCGTTATTACCTGCAACTACGACGGCAAAAATAAACACGAAACGCATATTGGCGACCGGGTAAAGATAGGGTCAGATACGATGTTGGTCGCACCCGTGACGGTTGGCGACGACGCTGTCACAGGCGCGGGTAGCGTAGTAACCAGAGATGTCGGGGCTGGAGAGCTAGTCGTTGGGGTTCCTGCCAAAACGACTCGAAATTTCAAGGTTGATTAATTTCCCCCAAAGTAATATATGAGAATTGTCGTTCTGATTTTCCTGAGTATCTGTCTATTCGAGCAGGGCGCCTCTCAAACGCCGAACCGAGCGGTTGGAATAGTGTTCGACAATTCCGGCTCGATGGTCCGGCAAATACCCAAACAGCGCAAGATTGGAAAAAGCCTTATTGAGAAATTGTCGAAAGCGGGACCAAATTCGATATCACTTTTTGGTTTCTTCAGGGACGATTCAGTGAAACCGCCCGTTGCCAAATTAGCGGTCTTGAAAGAATGCGTGAGCGACGTGACGTTGTTAAGTCAGCAAATCGATTCGGTTGAGGTAGCCCGTGGGTTGACGATGCTCTACAACGCGATTCGCGATGTTGCAGAAAGGCTAAAAAGTTCTAGCGCCACTAACTGCAATCGAGTATTGGACGAAACGTCAATAGTCGTCTTCACGGATGGAATTGACCGTGGAAGCGAAACAAAGACCGATGCGTTAATTTCAATGCTAAAGCGACTAAAAGTTCGAGTTTTTGCAATAGCACTGCTGGATGACATTTACTCTGATAATGTGCCAGATACTTCTCGAATAAATGCGATTAAAAAGGAACTCGCCAAACTTACTGCGGAGACCAATGGACGGTTGCTAACTTCTACCAAAGAAAAGGATATAGATTTGCTGGTTCTTGAACTGATGGGCAAATAGATTGGCCAAAGACTACTAGGTGCTTTTATGTGTGGAATTGTCGGATACGTTGGAAATAAACAGGTTGTGCCGTTGATCATCGACGGGCTGAGGAAGCTTGAGTATCGCGGTTATGACTCGGCGGGCATCGCGGTGGTCGATGATCATAAGCATCTGGAACTGCGGCGGGCCGAAGGGAAGCTGCGTAATCTGGAGGAAGCGATACGCCTGAGCCCGCTTGACGGGAACTACGGCATCGGGCATACGCGTTGGGCGACGCACGGGCGGCCGACCGAGGAAAATGCTCATCCGCACCGGGACCAGTCGGGCAAGATCGTCGTTGTTCACAACGGCATCATCGAGAATTATCTCCAGCTTAAAGAGCGGCTCGTGGAACAGGGCAGCGAATTCAAGACCGAAACGGATACCGAGGTCGTCGCCCATTTGATCGGGCATTACATTGACGCCGACGGCCTTTCGTTTGAAGCCGCGGTGCAGAAAGCCGTTAAGGAACTCAAGGGCATTTTTGCGTTGTCGATAATTTCGGTCGATGTACCCGGACACGATCATTGCCGTTCGCGAAGGGCCGCCGGTCGTTATCGGTTTGGGCGACGGCGAGTTTTTTGTCGCGTCGGACATTCCGCCGATCCTGCAGCACACGCGTGACGTGTTCTTTCCTCGGCGACAGGGAGATCGCGGTCCTGACCAAAGACTCGGTCCGCGTCACGGATTTTGACGGAAACGTGCGTTGAGCCGAAGCAGCAGCGGATCACCTGGGACCCGATCATGGCCGAGAAGGGCGGCTTTAAGCACTTCATGCTCAAGGAGATATACGAGCAGCCGCGGGCCGTGCGCGACACTTCGCAGGGACGCGTTTCGCTCGATACGGGAAAGATCTATCTCGATCCGATGGATATTTCCGAAGAGGATTTCGTCGCCGTCACGTCGATCAAGATCGCCGCCTGCGGCACGTCATGGCATGCCGGCCTGGCCGGGAAGTACATGCTCGAAAAGCTGGCGCGCGTGCCGGTCGAGGTCGATTATGCGTCGGAATTCCGCTATCGCGATCCGGTTCTTGCGAGACACCGACCTGCTGATCGTCATTTCGCAATCGGGCGAAACCGCCGACACCATCGCCGCCATGCGCGAAGCCAAGCAGGCCGGATGCAAGGTGCTGGCGATCTGCAACGTGCAGGGTTCGATGATCCATCGCGAGGCCGACGGCACGATCCTGACCCACGCCGGGCCGGAGATCGGCGTAGCTTCGACCAAGGCATTCACGGCGCAGATGGTCGCGCTTTATTTGTTCGCGTCGTATTTAGGTCAGGTTCGCGGGATCGATCGATGAGGATACGGCAAAGAAACTTGCTCAGGACCTTGCCGAGCTGCCGCTAAAGATCGAACAACTATTGAACGACGCCGATTCGATCGAAGAGCTTTCAAAAGATTTTTTCCGCGTACAGGATTTTCTCTATCTCGGCCGCGGGATCAATTTTCCGGTCGCTCTCGAAGGTGCATTGAAGCTAAAAGAGATCAGCTACATCCATGCCGAAGGCTATCCCGCCGGCGAGATGAAGCACGGCCCGAACGCCCTGATCGATGAAAAACTGCCCGTTGTTGTTGTCAACACGCGTGAGGACGGGAATGCTGCCAGTGAGTTGCGATACGAAAAGACTCATTCGAACATAGTCGAGGTAAAGGCCCGCGACGGGATCGTTGTCTCGGTCCTTACCGAAGGCGACGGGATGAGTTCGAAGGTGTCAGATCACGTGATCGAGGTGCCGCCGACATCCGATCTGCTCGGGCCGATCCTCTCGGTCGTTCCGCTGCAGTTGCTGTCGTATCACATCGCCGTCCGCCGCGGCTGCGACGTCGATCAGCCGCGAAATCTGGCGAAATCGGTTACGGTGGAGTAGGGAACGCGGACATTCCTGTCCGCAACGGCGAGAGCGGACAAGAATGTCCGCGTTCCGATATGAAAGCAATCATAGTTCGCGAATACGGTGAGCCCGAAGTAATGAAGGTTGAGGACGTTCCGACGCCTGAGCCAACAGGCACGGAAGTTCTGGTCGCGATAAAAGCGGCTGGGGTCAATCCGGTCGATACCTACCTCCGCACGGGCATTCACGCTCATGCGCCAAAACTGCCGTACACGCCGGGGAAGGATGCGGCGGGTGTCGTGGAAGCGGTCGGCGCTGATGTGTCCAAATTCAAGCCCGGCGACTGCGTTTATACGGCGGATTCGCTGACCGGCACTTACGCTGAGTTTTCCCTATGCACCGAAAATCAACTGGGTCGGCTCCCGGACAATGTGACTTTCGAGCAGGGTGCCGGAGTTTGGACGCCTTATGCGACCTCGCACCGGGCCTTGTTTCAGAAAGCGGGTGCAAAAGCGGGTGAAACTGTTCTTGTGCACGGGGCTTCGGGCGGCGTCGGGCTCGCGGCGGTGCAATGGGCGAAAGCAGCAGGCCTGACCGTGATCGGAACAGCTAGTTCCGACGAAGGAAAGCTGCTCATAAAAGATAACGGCGCGGTTGCGGTTTTCGACCACACGGACGAAGACCATTTTGGTGAGATATGGGAATTTACCGGCGGCAAGGGTGTCGATCTGATCATTGAAATGCTCGCTAACGTCAATCTGGAACGTGATTTCGAAGCCCTCGGAATGCGTGGGCGGATCGTAGTTGTTGGAAATCGGGGCAGCATTCAATTCACGCCGCGGCTGGCGATGACAAAAGACGCGACTATCTTTGGAATGTCACTTTTTAATTCCACGCAGGCGGAGCGTGACGCAATACACGCCGCAGTTTTCGATGGCTTATCCGCTGGTTCTCTCAGGCCGCATGTGAGCAAAACGTTTGATCTGGCCGACGCCCCGCTCGCCCACCACGCGGTCATCGAGAACAAGGCCCTCGGCAAGATCGTGCTGAAGCCGTGAATCAGACGAGGTTTTCCGTGATAGTGTTTGCCAAATTTCAAACTTGAGTCCAAATGGGTGATGAGCGACCAATTATCTAAACAAACGCCTACGATCTTTGAACAGATAAAGCTTGCGGACGAGAACGGCAACGAATATTGGAGTGCTCGTGACATGAGCAAACTTCTTGAATATTCGGAATATAGGCACTTTGTGCCGGTACTCGAAAAGGCAAAGGAAGCATGTCGGAACAGTAAACAAAAGGTCGCCGATCATTTCGAGGATATCCTCGATATGGTACGGATCGGCAAAGGTGGGCAACGGCCAGTTCGAAAATATTAAGCTCTCACGTTACGCCTGCTACCTTATCGTCCAAAATGCCGATCCGTCGAAAGAGGTCGTAGCTCTTGGCCAGACCTACTTTGCAGTACAGACCCGTTTGCAGGAAATCTCGCAGATGGAGGAGTACAACCGTCTGAGCACCGAGGAAGAGAAGCGGCTTTTCCTTCGCGGCGAAATGGCAAAGCACAATCTGCAGCTTGCCTCGGCTGCAAAAGATGCGGGCGTCATCGAGCCGGTTGATTACGCCATCTTTCAAAATCACGGTTACAAAGGCCTATATGGCGGGCTTGACGCCAAAGGGATTCACACGAAGAAAGGCCTAAAGAAAAGCCAGCAGATTCTCGATCACATGGGCAGCACCGAGCTCGCCGCAAATCTATTTCGTGCTACCCAAACCGAAGAAAAACTCCGTCGCGAAGAAATTAAGGGAAAGGTTCGAGCAAACCAAACTCATTACAACGTGGGCCGCAAAGTTCGCCAAACAATAAAAGAGATCGGCGGCACTATGCCCGAGGAATTGCCCGCCGCCGACAGTATCAAGAGAATCGAAAGTAAAACGAAGACAAAACAGCTGAAGAAACGAGGGTAGAACAACCTAACTTCGCGTTCGACCTCGACAGCTTCACAAGCCGATCCAATTATGAGTGCTGAAAAATACGTGCGGATCATCATGGACGATGAGACGGATAATATTGTCCGCGAAACGCCGACCGTTTACGAGAACGCGCGGATCGTTCGCGAATACGAATTTGAAGACGGAGCAATTGTCGAATACGAATGGCGGGATATCACAATGCGCGATTTCAACCACCGGTTTACGCTCATCCAGGCCCCAAGAGAATGATCCCGGCAAGTTAGAACCCGGAATCATCAAAACGATCAACTACTAAAAACTTCGCGATCTCTCCTCATACAACTATTGCTGCCAAACGTGCACCTTTATTCATACAAGTCTATGAAAAACCTATTGTTTATCGCTCTTCTTTTTCTATTGGTCGCTGATGCTGCCGGGCAGGAAAGTAATTCGTTTTCGCCGGAGATCAAACGGGTGGCGGTTTTCAAGAATGGATACGCGTTTACCTATCGCGAGGGCGAGGCAGCGACCAGCGGAGATTGGGCTTATACAACCAAGACGCCGATCGGTGTTCTGGGAACGGTTTGGGGTTACTCAACGAGTCCGGGCGTCCGAGTAAACCAATTGCTCGCCTCCGAGGTCACAAACACATCGACCGAAAGGGTCAAGGATATTGCCGAGATCCTGCTCGCAAACGAAGGGAAGCGAGTAAGGATCGTCGAAGGCTACAATACGAACAAAGTATACGAAGGCATATACGAGATCGTCAGCCCTTTTAGAAAGTTTTCGGATGGCATAACCGCCGAGATCAGCAATCGGCCGCCGACATTTGAGCTGGGGTCATCACGATCATGCTTAAGACCGAAACCGGCGTTATGCTTCTGCGGGCAGATTCTGTTGCCCGGATAGAGATCCTCGATACCCAGCCAAATCTAAGCAAACCCAAATCCGAAAAACAGGTCCGGCTTGGAATTAAGACCGAAGGAGCGAAAGACGGACAAAAGATAACGCTTGGTGTAGCCGCATTGGAACGCGGGATCCGTTGGATCCCGGCGTATCGCGTCGAGGTAAAAGGCGATCCGATCAAAGAAGCAAAGCTCGAGCTTGAAGCAAACGTGATCAACGACCTTGCGGACCTGAACAATTCGGAGATAAATTTCGTCGTCGGTGTTCCGCATTTTTTGTTTCAGGATACGGCCTCGCCCCTGTCGATCAATACCGCGTTTGCCGGTGTTTCGAGCAATTTCAGACGAGATGAGCGGAATAATTATTCAAATGCGATATCTTCGCAAGTCGCGTCTTATTCAATGGATGGCGTTGATAAAGATGCTTCGCCGACCATTTTGCAGGAAGAAAAAACGACTTCGTTTTCCGCCGAACAGCTTTATCTTTATCAAACCAACCAGTTGAATCTAAAGAAAGGCGAGCGTGCGACGATGCGCCTTTTTTCACTCACCGTTCCATGCACGGAAGTTTTTGAATGGACGATAAACGATGTTAACGATGCACACGCACGCTATCTGAATTCTAATTATTCCGGCCAGGGCCAGCAGATCACATCCCTGCAGGACCTGACGACAAAGGTCTGGTATGCATTGAAGCTGAAAAACACGACCGGAATGCCGTGGACCACCGCACCCGCCATCAGTTTTCGCGAATGGAAACCCTTAGGCCAGGACATGTTGAAATTTACGACGATCGGCGGCGAAGAGGTTCTGCGGGTCACGCCGGCAACCGAGGTCGTCGGCACGCATACGCTTGAAGAGAAAGAACGGGTCCGGCAAAAACTTCGCTGGAATGGCTCGGATTACGATTTCGACCTCGTCACCGTCGTAGGCACAATAAAACTTCGCAACGTCAAAAAACAACCGGTCGAACTCGTCCTAACCCGCAACCTGGTCGGCGAAGTCACCTCCGCAAGCGATGACGGCAAGATCACAAAAGACGGCTTGAACCTGCAAAGCGTCAATTCAAACTCGGTCGTAAAATGGAATATCCAGGTCCCAAGCGGCGATAAGGAATTGAAATATACCTACAACGTCTACGTGCGAAAGTAAGCGGTCCCCTGCCTTTCGGGCTTGCCCGCTCGATGTGCGGCGAAGCTGTGCTTCGCCGGCAGCCTCCCAAAGTTTTATGCGGCTATGCCGCCGTTCTTCGCCCGTTCGTCGCATAGGCGCCAATTTAAGTCGGTAAACACTCATTCTGAAAAACTGCCTGTCCCTGAAAGGGACGCATTAAATAGCGTCGGGTGAAACCCGACGACCAGGCTCCCGTAACCAGATCCTGTCCCTGAAAGGGACAAATAGGCGAATGGATCGCATTCGTCCCTTTCAGGGACGGTGGGCCGACTTCTCGAAACTCGTCGGGATTCTCCCTACGCTATTGCATTTGTCCCTTTCAGGGACTTTAAATCCTTTGCCAGGATCTGATCGGCCCATTAGGGAATAACCTCAGAATCGAAGAAAATCAGTAACAAGGGGAAAATATCTATGCGCGTCGTAAAACAATTTTCGGTCCAGTTGGGAATCATATTATTGACGCTGTCCGCCTCAGCCTTTTCTCAGAAGATACCGGCATTTTCCGCGTACAAGGTCCGGATCGAGAAGTTCGGGAAGGTAACCGTCAACCTAAAAAGCCACAAGAATGCCCGGATGTTTCGCACCAACCTTCGCAACGCCGCCGCTCAGGAAGACGTAAACTTTGCGGGCCACTATATCCTGACCGTTTGGGGCTGCGGCACTAACTGCTCGCAATGGGCGATCATCGATGCACGCAACGGAAACGTCTTCTTTCCAAAGGAACTTGAGGGCGTGGGATCTGGCTTTTGCGAGCTGCCCAAGAATGCGATCCCCGCCGACGCACCGCCAGAGGCCGGCGAAGGGGGCGAAGGCCCCGTCTTTCACAAGACCAACAGCCGCATGATCATGCTCATCGGCCTTCCCGGCGGCGGCCTCGATAACCAACGGGCCAAATGCGGCAACTACTTTTACGAGTGGACCGGCACGCGTCTCAGGCGTATTAAGTTTGTTGCCGGCAAGCGAACCGACACGCCGGAATGATCTGAATTCTGAATTCTGCATTGTGCATTCTGCATTTTCGCATTCTCCATTGTGCACTTTGCATTTGTCCCGCGCCTTCTCCGCCCGCTCTGATCTGGAAACTGCGGCAGCGAAGACCGTCACCAAAAAACCGCCGCGGCGATCATCCCGACATGCGCCAAAAATAATGCAGCCTGCCAATGCCGGAATATTCGTCCTCAAGTCCTTGTCGCACTCGCCGAACAGATCGGCTAAAGCCCGCCGCCCTCCGATTTTCAACAACACCGACACCCCTTTTTAACTTGCGGTCGACCACTACGGTCGGGAGATATTCGTGGACAGCGAAGACGTGGTTGGACGTCGCATAAGTAAATATGAGAAAATCTCGCCAAGTTTTGGTGTGCTTTGGGGGATGCTTCGCGTTTAAGGCATGAAAAATAGGAAAAATACGTCGATGACAGTTCCCAACTCTGAAAGTACGCCGCAATTCTCCGCGGTTGACTTTTTTTGCTCAGGTGGCGGGATGACGGTTGGCTTTCGCAATGCCGGAGTGAAGGTGCTTGGTGGGATTGACATCGATCCCGGTTGCGAGGCTACATACACCGGCAATAATCCTGACTCAAAATTCATACTGGCTGATATCAAAAAGTTGACGTTTAAGAAACTCAATGTTGAGCTAAACATTGAAAAGAAAGATGATAAGCTAATTTTCATATGCTGCAGTCCCTGCCAGTATTGGTCGAGGATGTATACTGATAGGACGAAATCCGGCGGGTCGAAAAACCTGCTGACCGATTTTGAACGTTTCGTGCGTCACTTTCGTCCGGGACATATCGTACTCGAGAATGTTCCCGGTATATTGCGAAGGCGGGGCAATCCGCTTAACGGCTTCTTGGAATTTCTCGAAGCCAATGATTACAAATTCGTTTACCGAATTATTAACACGAGCCATTACGGCGTACCTCAATCCCGACGGCGATTTGTACTAATAGCATCGCGCGTCAAATCTAACATCACGTTTCCCGAGGCCGATACGAAAAAAGCTCCGCCGACCGTTCGCCAAACAATAGGCGACCCGAGCATCTTTCCGCCGATCCCGGAAGGACGTCGGGACGAAACAGCATTCTTACACACGACCTCCGGATTGTCTGAGAGAAATAAGCAAAGGTTGGCGTTAACCGAGCATAATGGTGGCACTCGGAAAGCATGGAGTAAGACTCATTTGCAAATTCCAGCGTATGTCGGGAAAGACGACTCCTTTGATGACGTGTATGGACGAATGTTTTGGGACAAGCCGGCCCCGACGCTAACAACAAAATTCCACAGCATTACGAACGGTAGGTTTGCTCATCCTGATCAGGACCGCGGGATCTCGCTGCGTGAGGGCGCCGTACTTCAAACCTTCGACATAACTTACAAGTTTGTCTCCAATTCCATCGCCGGGACAGCTCGACTTATTGGCAATGCCGTTCCTCCCGCACTTTCACAGCGGATTGCCGAGGCAATTATTAAATCCAACTAATGGCAACTTTTCGCGCAAAAGCAAGGGCGGTCGATTTGTTAGGGAAAGGACAAATCGCCGATCTGCCAACTGCAATTTCCGAGTTGTGGAAAAACGGGTATGACGCATACGGCGACAATCTGGAGGCCGCTCTTTACCCAAAGCCATCCTTCGACGAACCCATCCTCGTCATTTCGGACGATGGCAAAGGGATGGATCGAGAAGACATTCTTAACAAGTGGTTCGTGCTCGGAACTGATTCAAAAACTAGAAATGAACTCGACATAAAAGGTCCCGCGACACTTGGCAAAGCTCCCCGGATAAAGATGGGCGAAAAGGGCATTCGGCGATTGGCAGTCGCTTATCTGGGGCCTCAAATGCTGATGGTTTCCAAAAAACTTAACCACCCACTGGAAGCCGCATTCTTCGATTGGAGAATTTTGGAAAATTACAACTTGTATTTGAGCGATGTACAAATTCCTCTCAAGTCGATCGATACGGTCTCCGATTTTAAGAAGACTTTCGAGAAGTTGAAGAAGGACTTTCTCTCTAATTTTGCGATCGACGATGAAGACGATTCGTGGGATGAGCAGACCGACCTCAGAGATCGAATTATCAAAGAGTGCTCCCAGTTGGAAATCCCCGACCGGATCGTTGACGAGTTTATCGTCGAGTTGATCGAGAATCCTACTAAAGAGTGCGGTACAAAATTCATCGTATTCAACCCGGACGAACAAATCCTCGATCTGCAAAATTTCACGAAAGACGTGGATTCAAGGGCGACAACTGATGACACAACTGTAAGACACACTGTTGCTTCGCTTGTAGGTTTATTCAATCCGTTTAAGACGGAAGAACCTGAGTATAAAACACGCTTCTGGATCAACGAGCAGCCCGACCTGCCCCGTTTCGACCTTCTGAATTTCAAATCTTTCTTTACCCCGAGTGACTTTAACGAATGCGACCACCTTATCGAAGGAAGGTTTGACAAAGAGGGTGCCTTTATAGGAACTGTTCGGATCTACAAAAAAACGATCTCGCATAAGTTCAGACCCATCAGAAAAAAGGGAAATACGAATTACGGTCCTTTTAATATCAAACTTGGCTATGTGCAATACCAACCCGAGGAGACGATATTAAATGAGGAGCAAAAGCGGATTTTTGAGGAAAAGCTTTCCTATTACGCCGGCCTGTTCGTTTACAGAGACGGGTTTCGCGTGCTTCCCTATGGCCGGCCTGATGCGGACTTCCTCGAATTCGAAGAACGACGAAGCAGGGACTTGGGAAATAACTTTTTTTCGGCACGTCGAATGTTCGGTTATATCGAAATTTCCCGAAACGAGAATAAGTACCTAAGGGACAAGTCGAGTCGAGAAGGCTTCATAAATAACGCTGCCTACCGAGACTTCAAATCCGACTTGATCGGCTTTTTTAAGGACCTTGCCAAGAAGTATTTCGCGACCAAGGCTCAGTTCAACTACAAGCAAGAGCAACAAGAATCTCTTCGATTGTTGGCGACAGCAGAAAAGCAAGAAAAGCAACGTGAGATTGAGGCGCGAAAGCAGTTCGTAAGGCAACTGACACTACTGCCGAAAGCTCTAGACGAAGTGAAGGCAGAATTTGATGTGCTAATCAAACGTCTTGAGAAACAAGCAAGTGCTTCTGGAAACCAGTACGAAAGCGTACAGACCTTGCTTGGCGAAATCGAAGCCCGCAAGGTTCGAATGGCTGAGCTTATTCTTCGTAAACCCGTTAGGTTTGATCCGACTGATTTGCAGAAGGCGAACTTTGCACGATACTCGAAGGCCCAAAAGCAAGCTCTTGTGTACGCCGATGGTTTTGATGACCTTCTGTCGAATATTAGAGATAAGTTAAAAGTTCATGAACTCTTCCTGGAATTCGAAGGGCAACGTGAGTTGTATCGGAATCGCTTAGCCGAGCGATTTGACGAAATTGAGGACGAGCTCCAAGGCACTTTGACTAGTTTGAACACAGAGTTCCGCAAGGAAAAATCGGCCTTCATTTCCGAATTCGAAGAAAAATCGGCAAGCATAACTCCCGACAAATCGGATAAAAAGGATATTTCGCGAAGCATGAAGCTGTTGCGTAATATTTTCAATGAGACGCAGGAACGCATCGTCGATCGTGTTTCCCCTATTTAGAACATCTGAAGAGACTCAGCTTCGATGTCAATGAGGACAGTCTTGTCGGTTTTTACAAGTTGAAGTTTGAAGAAATCGAAAAGGAATGGCGTCAAACTTATGAGCTTGCACAGCTAGGTATTGCCGTTGAGGTTATCGATCATCAATTCAATACTCTTTACTCACAGCTAGCCGAGAGCATTGAATCCTTACGAATTTTTATGCTTTCCACCAAAGACGCGGATCGAAGGTATAAGAATCTTCGAACCGCCTTCGAGCACTTACAGGAAAACTACAAACTGCTTCAGCCGTTATATCGCACCACCGGGAAAGTCCGAAGGGACATCGCGGGGAGCAACTAAAAGAATACCTCGATGATTTTTTCGGAGATCGACTCAAAGAAGAGCGAGATAGATCTAACCATCACTCAGGCGGGCAGAAAATGGAGCGTGTTTTCGTACGAATCCATATTTAAGCCAGTTCTGATCAATATCGTAAATAACGCCCTCTACTGGTTACAACCTGTGGACGACCGCGAAGTTCGAATTGATGCAAAAGACAGCAAACTCCTGGTGATGAATTCCGGCGAACCAATCGAAGACTATCAATTGGAAGATATCTTCAAGCTTTTCTATTCAGGACGCCCGAGCGGCCGTGGAATCGGTCTCTATTTAGCGAAGCAAAGCCTGCGTGGAATTGGTTTTGAGATCGAAGCAACTAATGAACCAGAATATAACCAATTAGGTCGACATGTTTCTCCATCTTTAGCACAAAGAAATAGATATGAGTTTCGCCCTCACCACGACCAGCGTAATCAAGAATTCCATTCTTTCGTCGCTCTACGTTGATGACAAGATCGTTCAGCCCTTCGAAGACCGTACCAATGAAAACGCGAGCTATTTCGATGTTTCGAAGGGCCTCTATGAATCGTTCAGGGCGGAGAATAAGTCACTCGACTTTTATCGATTCCCGGCGGACAAGAAATGGAAGAAAGAAAGCGATTATATATTCAAGAACCAAGACCTGTTAGTACTCGATTGGCAATTGGATGATTCAAAGGGGCTAAGGCAGGTTGACACCCTACAGCTTTTGCAAGCCGCAGTCGAAACAGAGAATCTTCATTTCGTCTCGATATACACCGAAACCCCGGCTAGTGAGTTTGACGATATCTTCTATCAAATCAAGGCTCATTTCGAATTCGCATTCGATAAAGACACGAATTCTCGTATTTAGCAAATACTCTCAACATTGAGAAGAAAAGGGCGCAGATATGGGCTTCTTCAAAATTTTAGACGGCCGGGTGCAAGGAAATGGCCATCAAACCGAAGAACCAGGCGGATATCCTCGAATCAAGAGTACAGAAAGAAGTACGATCAGAGTTGGGCGTTCAGTACCCTACTTTCAGAAGGCTCTTGAAACAATTCAACTCGAACACCCAAGTCGCCTGCGAGCTATTCAGGGTATTACCTTAACGAATTAGAATTCAATGCGAATATCACCTCTGCCTTTGATCTAAATTTCAAGTTCATCGAAAAGAGTTTTGTTGTGATCAACCAGACGATTGTTCAGTTGACCAATAAAGCTAATCCCACACCGCCGGAATATTTCGATTTCTATACAAATGCTTTGAGATGTTTGCCGGAAATCTCCGACGTGTAACCGAGTCTAGAGATTCGAAATCTGTTGCGAGAGGGCTCGGGGTTTATCGGCAAGGACGCTGATGATATTGATGAAGCGGCGTTGTTCCATCATATGCAGGGGGAGCAAGGAGATTTTTTCAGTTTCATTCTCGATATCTGGAAGAGCCAAACCGCATCGTTTGTTGATTATCGTTCAACCAAACTCGAAACTTTGAACCGAGCGTTCTGGGACGACTACAGCAGTGAAAATAAGATCGACGATAAAATCAAAGAGTTAAACGGCAATCCAGACACGCTTCAGAAGGAACTTGCAAAACTGAATGTCTTTTATAATAGCTTACACTTAAGCAACCTGGATGAGGACCGGATCAAATTTGGAGATGTGTTTCGAGGCCTAAATAATACCGGCAAGTCGGATGGCAACTATTGGCTCAATATTACTGCACATTGCGATTGCTTACATCCTGAGAATATCAAGAATAGCTTCTATTTCATTCTTGGAGCGAAAGAGGATATTGCCACTTGTCTTCGGGATGGTGACGCCGGATTCAACTCGTATCTAAAGATTGATAATCAGGTTGTTGCCATAAGGTGGGGCGGCAAGCCGACAATCCTAAATATTTCGAACAATAAGATGTCGGAAAAAATTGTTGCGGCTATAGACGGTGCCCAGACTGAACATAAACTTCAGCATGTTGGGACGTTGAAGGAAACGTATGCTCAGCGGATGGCAAACAACTCTTTCTCATTTGCTATGAGGGTCGGCATTGATTTCGCAAAATTGGTGTGAGTGATATCTATTCGAAGCCTAAAAGAAGCCAAATCATGGCTTCGATTGCGAACAAAGAAACGAAGCCTGAAATAATCGTTCGAAAATATCTCTTCGAACGCGGATTCCGATACCGCAAGAATGTAAAGTCGCTACCGGGCACGCCAGATATAGTTTCTCGAAAACATAAAACCGTCATTTTAGTTCACGGATGTTTTTGGCACGGTCACCATTGCTCTGCCTCACTCTTACCAAGAACTAACACTGATTTTCTGGACAGAAAAAATTAACGGTAACAAAAAAAGGGACATAAAAACTGCTCGGCAATTACGGGAACTCGGGTGGCAAGTCATTACAATTTGGCAGTGTAAACTCCGAAACAAAAAGCTCTTTGAGTCAACCATGAAAAATTTGGTTCGGCAGCTAGAATCTAATATTTAGACGTTATTTCTGTTTCCAAAAGAATAGCGTACGGCGTTAAATCTAAATGGTTTCCTGTTTTTGACCCCTAGGAGCGAATACTTTCCTGGATCAGTTTCCCTTTCTGAAGATATGCCAGTACAGATTATCGGCTCTGGCAGTTGTATTGAGTTCGTCAAGCTTTACCCTCTACCACATCAAACGGAATCGCGAACGCGAACGGCAAATCCATGCAGCCCAGGACGACAAATCCCTTCGCAGCTTTGTCCAAGAATGCCTGCCAGTTTTGGTGGTAGGCATACCAGTAGGTATGAGAGCTGCTCGCATATCTTTTCGAGATCGTCGCGGCGACACGAAATTCCCGATCCGAGCTCCAATACATAGCCCGGCTTTTCTTAACTAATTTGACGCCATTAGCATTTCCAACGGCATCCAATATTTCTTCGCGCTTTTTCTCGACAACGTGCTGTCAGTGAATTCCCAGACGGATTTTGTTTCAGTCTTAGGTTGGATGTTTTCGTCCGCTTCAGGTTCCAGCTCTATTGCCTTCTCAACGTCCTGAGCGGTAGTAAACTGAGCATCGATCAATTCGTCGAGACGAGTATATTCCATAGGCACCAGAACCATTGTTGGGATTGTTGAACTGGTTGTTTCGTCTTCAGTGTTTTCTTTAAGCGTAATTAAGCGTAGCAAAGAATCGACCTTTACAAGTCTCATATCCCATGCATATCTTGATCCGCGGACCTGAGCTTCCAATTGGCCAGTTGTCTTATCTACCTACAACTAAAAGCATGGAGGTCTTGTCACCGATATCGCCATTTTGAATAGGCGACTTTCTGTATCGGGCGATGGTATCTAGCGAAATACTGTATGCATCATGGTGTTTACTTCCACGAGGATTTGTTGACCTTCCGAGACTTCCCAAAGGCCGTCATTGCCTATCGACCCAGAACTCCCTCTGTATCTACCGTTTGTTACCTTGTAATCGAGTCGTCTACCCAGTTCGTTAACAATGTCTTGAAGAACCTGTCCGTTGTTTGCAAAACTCGAAGTCAAACACGTGTAGCATATTCAGCGAGTTTTTCGCTTCTGATTTGCGAAAAGTATTCGCGGAGTTCGGAGGAGCATTCATTGCCATCAAGAAGCTTTCCGTTACCGGCGGCTGAAACTACCTGTTCGATCGAAAATTGTAGAACAGCTTCGGGATTCGAGGACCAAATTGAGAGAAGAGCCATAGTGCCTAGAAAATACCTGCGGATCGCTTAAACGCAAATTTTCAAGGGACGATTGGCGGAGACGGACTGCTATAAATTGAGAATTGAGAATTGAGAACTGAGAACTGAGAACTGAGAATTGAGAGTTGGGGCCGTCGCGGCCGGGCCATTTTTTTTCTGAAATACTTTTTCGAAACCGACATTAACAATACGAGCGGGGCTGAGGCCCGGAAAATCAAAAAGTTTCGGAAGGAGAAAAGAAATGAAAAAGGTGATCATATTTACAATCGTTACAATGACAGCAGTGCTTATGTTGACGGCGGCATCGTTTGGACAGCGGCGGGGATCGTATGGCGGCTACCAGGGCCGAAGGGCTACGTCGGTTTGGGTAGAACGGCAGGTGACGCGGGAATACAGGCCGGTATACAGGGGCGGTTTTCAGCGTGATTACTCGTCGCGTTTCGACCAGATAAGGCGTGAGCGTGAACTGGAGATGATGCGGCTAAGGAGTCTGCGGTATGAAATGGAAGCCCGTCGCGCTGCCCGTTTCGATCGTGCGATCCGCCGCGAGGCCCGAGAAAGAGATTTCATTTATTCCCGCAGGCTTCGCGACCGCGTCCGATACTAAGACCGGCAAACTTCGCGGCAGGCTATCCACGGCGAACACGATGCGGCATATGCCAAACGTGTTCGCCGTTGCGTTTTTCGGCTCAGGGCCGATCGCTGCGGGCCTCTGAATCTTTATAAGCTCGAGCCGGCTGTGGCCCGCGGAGTGAAGTTCGCGCGATCGTTTGCGAGTGTACTTATCCGGCACTTCGGTATACGATTCATCTACCGGTTCGGAGGGCGAAATGATGAAAAAGATATTGGTTGGAATGATGCTTGGGCTGTGGTTTGCGGCTGTTTGTTTTGGCCAGGCGGAGGTTGAGAAGTATGTCGGGCAGTATCAGGTAACGGGTGCTCCGGTCGTGATCACAGTCTCTGCGGCGGGCGGAAAGCTGGCGCTGCAGGCTCCCGGGCAGCCAATGCTCGAACTTGAACTGGTCGCGGGCGAGAACTACGGGTTAAAGGGCACGCCGATCAAGGTGACATTTCAAAAGGACGCCGCGGGAAAGGTGACGGGGATGATGATCCACCAGGCACCCGGTATCGACGTGCCTTCGGTGAAGATCAACTCGTCGTCTGAAGCCCCGAGTGACAAATCGCCGCACAAATCCGCATTCGTCACGGCGAACGGCATCAAGATGAACTATCTCGATTGGGGCGGCACCGGCGACGTGATCATACTGCTGAGCGGGTTTGGCAACGACGCACACGTCTTTGACGAGATCGCTCCGAGCTTTACAGACAAGTATCACGTGATCGGGTTGACGCGCCGCGGCTTTGGCGAAACGGACCGGCCCGCGTCCGGGTATGACACGGCGAACCGCGTCGAGGACGTCAGGGCATTTATGGACGCCATGAAGATCACGCGGGCAACGCTCGTCGGACACTCGCTGGCGGGTGATGAGATGACACACTTTGCGAATCTGTACCCGGGGCGGGTCGACAAATTGGTCTATCTGGATGCTGCCTATGACCGGAGAAAAAACTTTTCGTGCGTAAATGATATGCCCGGCGGCGGGCTTCCGCCTTCGGTTATGCGTATGGTCGGTGAGGTCCTGAACTGTCCCGGCTGGGAGAAGATCACCGCACCCGATATGCCGCCGCCCGACACGCTGAACGTGCAGGTGTCGACGCTAAAGTCGGCGACGAAGTTTCAACCGGACTACACAAAGATCAAGGCTCCTTCCCTCGCTATCTACGCGGATGCCGACCTCGCCGACGCGCCCGGGAAACAGCTCGACGCAGAAACGCGCAAGAAACTGGAGGCATGGTGGAAAGAAAAACGAGCGCCCGTGATGCGTGCCAGCATCGAGCAGTTTCGCAAAGAGATGAAAAACGGCCAGGTCGTAGAAATAAAGGGCGCAACCCATTATGTTTTCGTCGGGCCTTTTAAGGACCAGGTGGTGACGCTGATGAAGGAGTTTCTGGCAAAGGGTTCAAAAGCCCCATAGACGCTTTTTTTAATAAGTCAGGCCGGATCTGCGATTCGGTGTTATTTTTTTCCTCTGAAAATTCAAGGCTCATCGTGTCTCATTTATGCTACACTGTCTAACCGCCGGTCGGCTTAGGCCGGTGTGGATCTTTGACAAATTGTTCAACCGATACTTTAACGAGATCGTGCTCCGTCACACTTTTTTCAGGTAAACGCCTGCCGGGACACTTTAAGTGGGACAGCGTAAATAGATGTGTATAAGGAGCTTAGCAACGTCAGGCAGTTTTTGATGAGGTAAATCGCCGGGACACGGGACAAAATGGCTTAAGCCGTGTGGATGTAATAATTAGCCTGTCCCATAAGTGTCCCGGGCTGGGACACTTCCTCAGGTTGGAAGGGCAGACCACCTCACGGTGCCGCGTCGGCGATCGTGCGATTTGTCGGCCGTCAAAAAAGTTCTCTGAAAGTTTAGCTTTTTTGAGGAAAAAAACGCCGTAAGCCTTTATAAAACGGGTACTTCCCTGTCCCACCCTGCTCGTGGGACAAGCTGGGACAAGGGACAAGCCAAAAACACGCGAAGCCCCCATTCTACGGGCCTCCGAACGCTTAAAACAGCCTTTTGGTTCGTTTTTAAATTTTCGGATCTATCACCCAAGACCACCCCATCAGCCGAGGCCGCTGCCACTGGCGGCTCCGGTCGATTTGAACTGGTCGAGGACGTTAAATACCTGCAGGGCATAGGAACCATATTCTCCGCATGTCTGCGGAGAATATATCTTGCGTTTTGCGGAGAATAGGCGATATAATCTCCGCAAGGATGCGGAGATTATGACGTACATCTATGAGCTGAGCGACTGGCCGAAGTTCCGATGGCAGGATGAGGCGTTGGTTTCGAGCCTCGCGGAGGTTCGTCATCGGCAGGGGCGCCTTATCGGGCGGATGGAGACTCTTGGGTTTCGGCTTCGTGAGGAATCGGTGCTTGATACTTTGACGGAAGATGTCGTGAAATCGAGCGAGATAGAGGACGAGCATCTGGACAGGGATCAGGTTCGTTCGTCTATCGCCCGCAGACTGGGGATGGACATTGCCGGTATGGTTCCCGCCGACCGCGATGTCGAGGGCATGGTGGAAATGATGCTCGACGCCACTCAAAACTATGCGGAGGCTTTAACGATCGAACGGCCTGTTTGCATGGCACGCTGCTCTATTTCCAACCGGACGCAGCGGCATGACAAAGATCACTGTAGGCGGATGGCGTGATGACGCGTCGGGGCCGATGCAGGTGGTGTCCGGCCCGGTCGGTCGCGAACGCGTCCATTATCAGGCTCCTCCGGCCAAGAGCGTCGCTCGCGAGATGGGCTTATTCCTCAAATGGTTTGAAGGGGCGAAGACTATAGACGGCGTCCTCGCCGCGGGCATTGCCCATCTATGGTTTGTGACCATTCACCCTTTCGATGACGGAAATGGCCGTATGGCGCGTGCTATCGCCGATCTGATGCTCGCCCGTTCGGAGGGCAGCGGACAGCGTTTTTACAGTATGTCCGCGCGGATCAGGACGCAGCGAAACGATTATTACGATGTGCTGGAAGCGGCGCAGAAAGGAAGCATGGACATCACCAAATGGCTCGAGTGGTTCCTTTCATGTCTTGGCGGTGCATTCGATCAGGCAGAAGAGGCGTTGAGCGCGGTTTTGGCAAAGGCGCGCTTCTGGGAAACCATCAATGATACCGAGCTTAACGAACGTCAGCGGCGGGTCCTTAATCGTTTGCTCGATGGCTTTGAGGGCAAGCTTACATCGACCAAATGGGCAAAGCTCGCCAAATGCTCGCAGGACACAGCCACGCGAGATATTGAGGATCTGGTGCTCAAAGGTATTCTGGTACGCGGCCCCGCAGGCGGACGCAGTACGTGTTATGAGCTTGCGACGTTTTGACTTACTGCTTCGCAGCCCTTCCTCAGACAGGAAGGGAGTTTGGCGACTACTCAGGCAGGAGGAGAGGTTGCGGCTCCGGTCGATTTGAATTGGTCGAGGACGTCAAAGACCTGGAGGGCATATTTCACGTTGCCGAAGGGGGCTGAGACCTGTACGCCGGCGATGATGTCGCGGACTTCGAGCAGGGAATCGCGGGCGATCGCGATGCCTTCGTCGCGGGCGTGTTCCTTGCTTTTGTCTGAGGCGATGCGCATGCGTTCGAGGATGTCGTTGGTGACATTAACGCCGGGGACCTCGTTGTGCATAAACTCGGCGTTTCGATAGCTGATCAGCGGCCAGATGCCCGCGATGATCGGGATCTTTACATGAGCGATCTTTTCGAGGAAAGTTCGCAATTGCCCGGTGTCGAAAACGGGCTGAGTGATCGCGTACTCGGCACCGGCCTCGACCTTCCATTCGAACCGGCGGATCTCCTCTTCCATATTCACGGCACCGGGATTGACGCCGACGCCGATGGAAAAAGCCGTCGGCTGCCCGATCGGATTGTTGCCGAGATCGAGGCCGTGATTGAGCTTGTTGACCATGTTGGTCAGGCCGATCGAGTCGATGTCGAAAACCGCGGTGGCGTCCGGATACGGGCCCATCTTTGGCGGATCGCCGGTGATGATGAGCAGATTGTGCAGGCCCAAGGGCCGCCGCACCGAGCAGGTCCGACATCATCCCGAGAAGGTTGCGGTCGCGGCAGCAGTAATGCAGGACGGCTTCGATGCCGACGTTCCGCTCGACCAGTACCGCCGTCGCCTGTGCCGACATCCGCGTCTGTGCCCGCGGGCCGTCAGGAATGTTGACCGCATCGACGCCGGCTTCCTTCAGAAGGCCGATCGAATCGAGCGTTTTCTGAGCGTCGCAGCCCTTTGGCGGAAGTACCTCGACCGAGGTCACAAACTCGCCGCGGGCGATCTTTCGCCCCCAGTTCGAACGCTCTTCGGCGGGGACGACGCTCACATCGTCGCGGCTTAAGCTCGGCGACGGTCGCGGGTTCGCTTCGAACGGCTGACACCGAAACGCGAGGGCTGACCGAACGAATGGACTCGGCGATCAGCTTGATGTGAGTCGGCGTAGTGCCGCAGCATCCGCCGACGAATTTCGCTCCGGCCTGGACGAAACGCCGCGAAAACTCGGCCATATACTCCGGCGAGCCCATGTAAAACTGGCGTCCCTGAACGTCACGCGGCAAACCGGCGTTGGGCTGTGCGGAAAGCTTCTTCGACGTCAGCGGCCGCATTTTTTCGAGGGCGGTCAACAGATGGTTCGGGCCCATGCCGCAGTTGAGGCCGATGACATCGACGTCGAGTTCGTCAAGGCGTTTGGTGAATGCTTCGGGCGACGTTCCGAAGGTCGTTTTGCCGTCCATTTGGATCGTCATCTGGGCCACGATCGGCAGATCGCTTATCTCGCGAACTGCCCGGATCGCCTGCTCGATCACGGGAAGCTCGGAGAAGGTCTCGAGAATAAAAAGGTCAACGCCGCCTTCGAGCAAACCTTCAGCCTGCTCTTTGAAAATCTCTTTTGCTTCGTCAAATGACGTCGGCCCGAAAGGCTCGATCCGCAATCCCAGCGGCCCGATCGCTCCCGCAACGAATGTCCGCTCGCCCGCGGCCTCGCGTGCAATACGGGCGGCGGCGATGTTGATCTCTTTGATCTGCGATTCGAGCCCATACGGCTGCAGCTTATGCCGCGTCGCACCGAACGAGTTGGTCTCAATGATGTCGGCACCCGCTTTGATGTATTCCTCGTGAACTTCGCGAACGAGGTCGGGAGCCGTGAGGTTGAGTTCGTCGTAGCTGCGGTTGATGTAAACGCCCTTGTCGTAAAGCCGTGTGCCGACCCCGCCGTCAAAGACATAAACGCCGTCGGATTCGAGAATTTCACGGAAGTCTTTCATAAAAGAAAAGCCTCGCTAAACAGCGAGACTCATCAAAGAGAGGTTCTTGGTTGAGCTGTTTAGCAGATTATTTTACGTGGCTGCAAGTCGCATTAACTCACCACGAACTATTAGCGCAATAATGCGATTTAATCGAAGATGTGTCAAGCCGATGATAGCTATCGTGACTGTTCTTAATTATCGGCCTCCGTATCTTCCTCCTCTTCCTCAGCGGCCGAATCCAACTTGCCGTAAAAAGCGTAATCGGCACGCGGGCCACTGACCTCCAATCGCCAGTGCGTAAAATCGGAAGCATTATCGCATCCGTTGCCGCGGCCCTGAAAGACCAGGAAATATGTAGAAGGTCTTGCGATGCTCGAACGGAATATGCCAGTTCCGCCGGAAACATTTCCCTTGAACCGGAATTCTTTGTATAGGATAGGGCCGTTAGGGCGATCATCTTCATCGTGAATATCGACCTTGAACGTTACCATCTGAGAGGGCATCGGCAGTGTCAGCACGCCGCGTTTTCCCGCTTTCGAACGGATTTCGAATTTCCAGAGCTTTCCCGTAAAGCTGTTCACGAGGTCGAACGCGCCGCCAGAGCTTATGAATGCCTCGCTCCCAGACTCTTTCTCGATATCGTCCAGCCCCTTTGATCATTGCGAAATCAGCCTCGGTAAGATACAGCTTGGCGACTGAGCTAAATTCGAATTCTTTCATAAGCCCGAGCTCGTATGTCGAGGGCTTTCCGGTCCTAAGGTGGTACAAACCGGGCTCGGCACAGCACGCACAGGCGAGTCCGGCATTCGGGAGTGACAGGAAAATAGCGGCCAGGAAAAAAAACGAAATTGTCGTTTTACGAAACATAGGTGATTTCTCCGTTAGTTCGAACGATCCGATCTCACTTAGATCGCCTGATCGCCGATGTTCTTTGACAGCTTTTACAGTAATAGGTTGACCGGGCGCCTTGCTTTACGCGAAGTATCGTCCGGCCGCAACGAAAGCACGCCAGTCCCTCGCGGTCATAAACACGCCACTCTGCCGGTGCGGCCACGCCGTAAATACTCCCGCTGATATTGGCTTCGTCGATCTCAGCAGATTTCCCGAGATCGATAGCCTCCTGAAGGACCTCGCGAACCATCTGATGGAGCAGACGCGATTTAGCCTCTGAAATGGTGTCGGCGGGCTGCAGCGGATTCAATTTGGCCAGGAACATCACCTCAGCCGCATAAATGTTTCCAAGCCCGTTCACTTTCGATTGGTCGATAAGGAATTCTTTCAAGCTGCGTTTCGAAGATCGGAGCTGCGAGTGTAGATAGAGCGGAGAGAAGGCATCGGAGAAGGGGTCGGGCGCGAGTTTTTTGATCGATCTTGTTTCGTTCACCGATGATGTCTCAACAACTTTCATCATGCCGAAATGGCGCTGGTCGTCGAATACCAGCCGGGTGTTCCCGTCAAGATGAAAGATCGCGTGGGCGAATTTCGGGTCATCCGCGTCCTCTCGTAAGTGCAAGAACCGGCCGCTCATCCGCAAATGAGTGATCAGTGTGTTGCCATTGTTCAGGTCAAAGAGAATGTGCTTTCCAATGCGGTGAACGGAGTTGATCTTTGCATTGGCCAGCCGTTTCGAAAAATCCCGAGGCAGGCAATCCGGAACAAGGCGCTCGCGCAAGAGATTGGCGGACACAATGGTCTTTCCGCTAACTATTTTATTTAGCGCGCGAGAAACGATTTCGACTTCTGGGAGTTCCGGCATATGAGAGTCGCGATACTTAGGTGTTCGAATAATCGGAAAGTGATGTTTTATCACCCAAAACCGTCCCCGCGTTGACCTTCGCGTTCCGTCCAATATGACAACTTCGGCCAATGATCGCATCCCGTACCTCAGCCGAGCCCGATATGCGCGAGTGTGGCCAAATAACCGAGTTTTCGATCAACGCTTTTTCCTCGACGTGGACACCCGGCCCTATCGAAGAATTTACTATCCGGGCGTTTGGTTTAATAACGCAGCCGTCGCCGATGACAGATGCCTTGTCCACGCTTGCGGACGTAGCAATATCCGAAACGCCTGGCAAACCGATCGAAAGTCCCTTGATCTGGCCGCGAAAGAAATCGGTATGTGCGGCGAGATAGCTTTCGGGATTTCCGAGATCCCGCCAATAGGTATGCTCAAGAACGTACCCGAAAAAACGCTTCTGCTTCTCGAGTATCGCCGGAAATACGTCATATTCGAACGACCGATTCTCGCTTTTCGGGATCAGATCCAAGATCGTCGGTTCGAGCACGTAAATACCAGCATTAATGGTATTTACGTTTGTAACGGCTATTTCCTCGGCCTTTGGCTTCTCAAGAAAACGGACAACTTGCTGGTCGGCTCCGGTTTCAACGAGGCCGTAGGCCGCCGGATCGTCAACAGACACAAGAGCGATGGTCGCGTCCGCCTTTTTCTCTTGGTGAAATCGCACAACGGACGCAACGTCAACATCCGTGAGAATGTCGCCGTTCAGGACGACGGTCGTGTCGCGAATAGCATTTGCGGCAAATTTATAGGCGCCTCCGGTGCCCATCGGACTCGGTTCGGTTATATAAGTCAGTTTGACGCCGTAATCCGATCCGTCACCCAGCAGGTCCTCTATCTTGTCCGGCTGGTAACTCAGCGACAGTACAATTTCGGTGATACCCGCCTTTGCAAGGATTTCGAGCTGATAAAGAAGGAACGGCCGGTTTAGGACGGGCACGATAGGTTTCGGGGTGTAAACCGTGAGGGGACGCAGCCGCGTGCCTTTTCCGCCAGCCAAAATGAGTGCTTGCATATTCGTCCTAATGAGTCAAAACGCCAAAATTCAAGACTAAGGAATTGGCCTCGAAAAATCAAAGCCGGAATGTGGGCAAGTGAGACCAACAATGACTAAATGTGGCAAAACATGTTGACAATTTTTGCGAGTTAATGGTACCTTAGCCATTGCAGGTTCCACTAATTTCGCCTGTACTCTCCAACAAAAGATAAAGACGCTGCCGACCCGTCATTATTTAGCTGCAAACCCCTGAGGCAACAAAATACGATGACTTTTGACAAAACAAAGGCGATGCGGAATGCCGAGAAGTACCTTTCCCAGGGTAAGATCCGGTCCGCGATCGGCGAATATGAACAGGTCGTAAAGCATGATGCGCGGGATTTCGGCACCATGAACATGCTCGGCGACCTTCACACAAAGAACCTGGACACCAAGGCCGCTGTTAAATACTACACCTGCGTTGCCGAGCACTACGCAAAGCAGGGATTCGCCCAAAAAGCGATCGCCGTCTACAACAAGATCTCAAAACTGGATCCTAAGTCGATCGATGTCTCGCAACGGCTTGCGGAATTGTACAAGATGAAGGGCTCGCTTAAAGATGCGCGGGCCCATTACGAACGAGTTGCGGAATATTTTCAGGTCCATGGCCAAAAGATCGAGGCGCTCGGAATTTGGAAAGAGATCGCCCTGCTCGATTCCACGAACACTGATGTTTACATTAGCATTGCCGATTCCTACCTAGAAGAGGGTCAGCCCGACGAGGCTTTTGACGCCTACGTTGAGGCCGGTACCCGATTCGCGAAGAAAGCAGATCATGAATCTGCCGCCGATTCGTTTCTGAAGGCGATAAGTATAAAACGCGATGAGGCACGAGCGTTAACGGGGTTCGTGAAATCACAGTTTGAACTCGGACGAGCACGCGAGGCCGCCGAAAAGCTCAGCGAATTACTAACCGCATTTCCACATAGCCGAGAGATCCGCTTCCTCCTGATCGATTGCCTTATCGAAGCGAAGGAACTTTCCGAGGCGGAAAAAGCGGTGATCAAGCTTGTGGAGATGGAACCGGCAAATTATCCAAAGTTCCTCGAACTTTCCCACATCTATCTGTCGGTTGAAGACATTGATTCGGCGACCCGTATTCTTTCAATGTCGTCCGAGCATATGCTTGTTGGCGGCCAGGCCGACGAATTTCGCTTGCTCGTCGATCAGATCCTTTTACGAAATCCGGACCAACTGGATGCTCTCCGGCTGCTTGCGAGGTACTGTTCCTGGCAGCGGGACGAGGATGCACTTTGCAAGTCTTTGGTAAAACTTGCCGAAGTCGCAAAAGGTGCGGATTCGGTCGACGATGAGCGATACGCACTCATGCAGCTGACAATGATCGTTCCGCATGAGATAGCCTATACGGAAAGGCTACGGTCGATAAACGAGCTTCATGGATTTGAGCAGGCCGACGATCAGGAGAATTTGTTTGACTCGCGTTTTCTAAAGGGACAGGCCAATCGTGACAATCCGGTTAAGATTGAGGACCCGTGCGAGGCCATTGTTGCCAGCAATGAATTTGAGAACGGCGATCTCTTCGTCGAAGGGGCCGCAACGATCGTAGATACATTTTCCGATCCGGGTACCGGATTCGCGTTTGCCGGAACAGTAATTGAGATCGACGAATCCGACGTTGAACCAAACGGCATGACCGATAGCTCGATGACTGCTGACGGTGCACAAAGGCTTCAAAAAGAAATCGAGAGCATAAGGTTTTATATCGATAACGGATACGTTGAACTTGCCGAAAAGTCGATCTTCGAATTGCAGGCTGAGTTTGGCGGCCGGAGGGAATTGAACGAAGTGGCTGCGGAATTGGGCCTTCTCGCATCATTCACTGATTCGAATCAGGTCGATCCTGAAGTTAAGCACGCCGTCGGCATTACCTCGCTGAACGGAACACGGACCTTCGACCTTGACGATCTGCGTAATGAACTTGGCATCGAAGAAACCGACCCGATCGACAATTCGGATTACGAGACGCATTTCAATACCGCCGTCGCGTATCAGGAAATGGGTTTGATCGAAAACTCGATAAAGGAATTTCAGGAAGCAGCCTCACTGGTCAAGCCGAATGACGGGACACGTCGGTTCTTCTCGTGCGCAAATCTGCTCGGACATTGTTTTATGGAGCAGAAAATGCCAAACCTGGCACTTAAATGGTTCCAACGCACGCTCGAGACCGCCGATCTGACCGACGAAGAAAAGCAGGGTATTTGGTACGAGCTTGCCGGTGCATACGAAGCGGAAGGCGATCATGAAAACGCGGGCCGGTACTTCGAACAGGTCTATGCGGAGAACGTGAATTTTCGCGATGTTAGCGAACGGGTCAAGAATGTTTCCGTACATCGCTAGCGAAATGCGGTTGTGCGCCTAGTTTTATTCTCGATCTGCGCCGAAGATTGCCGAACCAATGGCAACTATTATAAACTCAAGTCGACGTTGTTGCTTAGAAAATTGAACAGAAAGTAACACGTTGAAAAGTTCTATAATGGTTGAAAAACTCACCGTCATTTTCTTTATTGTCCTCTGCCTTCTTTTGGGCTTTTATCTGATCCTATCGCCCTGGGACACTCTCTTTGGGAATTGGAGCGAAAACTATTTGCTCGTTCTGGTCTCGGAGGGCGTTGGCCTGCCGGTCGTTCAAAAAACCGTTTCGTCCAATTGGTTTCGCGGTGCGGTTACGGGACTCGGTGTTTTGAACCTCTTGATCGCGTTTTGGGAAGTTGCCCATTTTAATCAGAGTGTCGCCATGCTTCAGGAGCACGACCGTAGGCCGACGAAGTGAACCGTACGCTTCAAAAACCCATAATTTACCTCATAACGAAGGGTGATGCGGATCCAAGTAATATCAAACGCAAGAAAAGGGAAGTTTTAGACAGTGTAAGCCTGGCTACGGAGCTTCGTGTTACGCTGATCCAGATCCGAGAAAAGAATCTGACTGCTCGATCGTTATTTGATTTAACTGAAGCCGCCGTTAGAATTACACGGGAAAGCACCACGAAACTTTTGGTCAATGGCCGTGCCGACATAGCCTTGGCCGCCGGTGCCGATGGCGTTCATCTTCCAGCCGATGGGCTTTCCGCTCGTATGATCCGACGCAGTTTTCCTTCGGGTTTTCTGGTTGGTGTTTCGACGCATTCCTTCGAAGAGGCGTCGGCTGCGAGAGCAAACGGAGCGGATTTTGTAACTTTCGGGCCGGTTTTCGATAGCCCGGGCAAAGGCAAACCTCATGGGGTTGAGGCCCTTAAACGCGTTTGCAAATTACTCGATCCCTTCCCAGTGATAGCGCTAGGGGGAATTGACGAAACGAACTACCTTCAGTGTACTTGAAACCGGAGCTGGCGGATTTGCCGCGATCCGGTTTCTTAACGAAGAAGACAATCTGCGGCGGCTATTGGCAAATCCATGAATAAACCGAAGGTCTGCCTGACAATTGCCGGCCTCGACCCGTCTGGCGGCGCGGGAGTCATTGCCGACATCAAGACCTTTTCGGCATTTGGGTGCTTTGCTACTGCTGCCGTTACGTCGATCACTTTTCAAAATACGGTCGGTGTTTTTGGTGCCGTGAATCAATCCGCGGAGACGGTGCGCGGACAGGTCGAGCCAATTTTTGAGGATTTCGAGGTCGCTGCGATAAAGACGGGAATGCTTCCCACTCGAGAAGTGATCACTGAAACCGCCAGGCTTATTAAAAATAGCGGAGTCAAAGATGTTGTGGTCGATCCGGTCGTTCGCTCAACCTCGGGGTTCGATCTGATCGACGATGATGCACTTCACCGGTTGATAGAAGAACTGTTTCCGTTAGCTTGCGTGGTTACCCCAAATATTCATGAGGCGGAGCGAATTACCGGAACGGCGATTCGAACCGAAGCTGAAATTGAGAACGCTGCGTTAGTCATCCAGTCCATGGGAGCTGAGAATGTTTTAATAAAAGGCGGACATCTCAACGCCGATGGATCCGTACCGCGAAGAGCCTGTGATTACTTGTTTATTGGAAGTGAGAAACTCGTTTTAGAAGCTGATTTCATCGAAACGACCTCGACGCACGGCACCGGATGTACCCTTGCGGCCGCCATAGCTTCGAATTTGGCGCTTGGCAAAACATTGAAAGAGGCAGTCACGATCTCGAAATCGTTCGTCACCCAGGCGATCTTAACCTCCCCGGGTCTTGGTAAGGGCCATTCACCATTAAACATTTCGGAAGGGATCGCAACGCGATCTGTTACCTAGCGACAGGAAGAAAGACCGGCGATTGGTACGTGACGCCAAAGGTGACGCCGGTTCGCGGGCTGAATCGTGTTAGGCCGAAGATCGCTGCGGTGTCGAACCGAAGCCCAGACGTTTTGATCTGAGCTCCGATCCTGAGTTGGGACATGCTCTCCGTTCCCAAAGGGACATTTCGGCGAACGCTAAGCCGGCCGTTTACTTCGCTCGCCAAATTAATGTGGTCGGTGACGCGAAAGATACCGGCGAGTCCAAATAAAAGCACATCGTTTTGGGAAAAGTTTCCTAATGGGGCGTTCATTATGCCTAATCCGAGGTTGCCATAAACATTTACCAGCGGGTCGCGTCCCTGTCGCCGTCCGAAGCGTTTTTGTGCAATGAGCTTGCTAAATACGTTGATCTGGTTTGTTCCAATTCCCCTTGATTGGTCGGTGTTAGGCATCTGGAAGCCAAACTTCATTCCCAGTGCCGGGAAATTCTTTGTTTCATTCAACAGTTTTAGCTTTGCCGAGACCGTAATGTCGTCGAAATCGTTGCTGGAATTGCCCGAAATGTTTAGAGGGATCGCTGACGGAGCAAAACTCGAATTAATAGCTAGATAGTTCTGAAGGGTACCCTCGATCTGGATCTCGACATTCGAAGCAAAACCCTGCCGAATTCTAATATCTCCGATCCTTGTAAGATCGCCCCTTAAACCGGAAAGTGGGAATTTTGCGTTCTGAAAGAAATCCACTCCGGCTCCGATCTCCAACGAACCGGCCGGCACGATGTCAATATCATCGGTAATTAAGGGGCGTTGTTGGGCAATTGCGGCAATCGCAAGCATAGTAATAACGTTAACGCAGCAAAGTACCCTGAACATAAAGCCAATTCTTTCACCAATTCTGAGAATTGTAAACCCTCACGCAAAGGCGGAGAAGGATTTGGACAACGCGTGCGAAAGTTGGCACAATAATCACTGAACTCAGGAGCCTGTGAACTATTTCTCGCCGTCTGCTTGGCACGTAGCTTGAAAAAATGGAGTTGCTTAATTTTCAAAAAGAGTCTGCGGAACAGGGAAGCCTTCGCCTTGTTGCGGACCCGAAAGAGCCGCAGAACCTGCCTGAGATCGAAAAGCAATTCGTAAGCTTCATTTTTTTCAGAGTGAACCCCGAATGGCGGCGTATCGATGCGGAATCGAAGGAGAATTTCAAACAAGAGTTTCGAAATGTTTACGACAGCTACCGCGAGCATTTTTTGCTCTACAGCTATTCGCTGGTAGGCTTTGATTCGAAAGCCGACGTGATGTTTTGGCGTGTCGGGCAATCGCTTGACCTCATTCAGGAAATGACGGCCAAGTTGTTTCGCACGAATCTTGGAAGTTACCTTGAAACCGCTGAAACATATCTTGCGGCCACAAAAAAAATGATGTTCACTCCATACAACGGGAATGGGAATCCGCAAAGCCGATTTCACGTTGAGGCCGGAAGCGGCAAGTACCATTTTGTTTATCCCTGCGCGAAGCATCCGGACTGGTACGACAAAACGGGTGAAGAGCGGGATGCCCTGATCGAGGAGAACTTCATGGTCGGCAAGAAGTTCCCGAATATTAAGATCCACTTGACGCATTCATTCGGCTTTAGCGAGCAGGAATATTTGATCTCGTTTGAAACGGACGAACCCAGAGACTTTTTGGCGTTGGCCGAGGAATTGAGACAAACGACCGCGAGCAAATTAACCCTGCGGGGCATGCCGGTATACACTTGCCGGCAGCGAAGCCTGGCCGAATGTCTCGACGCCCTTGGATAATGATCGTTGCCCGAAAATTTTTGTTCAGCGGGGCGGTGCAGGGCGTTGGCTTCAGATTTTTTACGCAGCGCGTAGCGGCCCGCCATCAGGTCAGAGGCTATGTCAAAAATCTGGACGACGGCCGCGTCGAAGCATTTGCCCAGGGAGCAGAGCGGTCGGTTGAAGCATTTAAGCAAGACCTGACCGCCGGGCCGAGATTTTCGCGAGTTGACGACGTCGAGGAGATCGTGCTCGATCCGGACCTGGCTTTCTCGTCGTTTAGAATTGAAAGGTATAACTTTGCGATTTGGATTGCCGATTTGCGATTTGAAGAAAACCATTCAGTCAGTCCTAATATGATGGACCATAACTATGAAAGAAAATTGATCCGCGAAGTGCCCGATTTTCCGAAACCGGGCATTAATTTTTACGATATAACCACGCTTTTGAAAGACGCTGAGGGCCTTCGCGGCACGATCGACGCTTTGGCCTCGGAGTTTAACGGCGTCGAAGTCGATACTGTCATCGGGGTCGAATCGCGGGGCTTTATTTTTGCCACACCGCTTGCGTACCGATACAATGCCGGTTTTGTTCCTGTGCGAAAGCCGAAGAAGTTGCCGGCCGAATGCGTTTCGGTGTCCTACGATCTGGAATACGGCCAGGACACATTGGAAATGCATCGGGACGCGGTCGGCGAGGGGCATCGTGTGCTGATAGTTGACGATCTGCTAGCGACCGGCGGGACGGCAAGAGCGGTCGTCGATCTGGTCGAGGGCTTAGGCGGCAAGGTCGTTGGCCTTTTGTTCGTGGTCGAACTGGATTTCCTCGGCGGACGCTCTAAGTTTGACGGGTATGATGTCCGCTCGCTGATCAATTACGACAGCTAAATCTTGACATTCCCAAACCCGCAATCCACAATCCACAATTGTCAGGCTCCCGTAGCTCAGTAGGATAGAGCGTTCGCCTCCTAAGTGAAAGGCCGCTGGTTCGAATCCAGCCGGGAGCACCATTAAAATCGTTCATAGCCCGCTCCCCACGCCCGCGTCGGTTCAATTACACCGTGTTTCGTTTCTAAGCGCGTGCCACTTTTTGTTTCATATGAAACAAGCTGAAACACCCCGACCCTTCGCGTCGAAGCCAGTAAACATCGGTATCTCGCCCGTCACACTTGCGGGGTTCTGAGTTCGAATGACAAGGAATCTTGTTTCATCGACTGTTTTTCAAAGATCATTCCGGAAGGCGAGTGAACACGAGTCTATCCGTGAACAAATACCGTCCGCGACAATTATCGCTCGTGCTTTGTTGTTTGGAAATATCAAATCGCGCGAAATATGCGGGATGGAACGATTTGGATGATTTGCACGATTTGGATGAGTTTCGGATTCGGTCGCTGAAGGCGACATATTCAATAGCCCGGGGTGAGCGAGAGGATCGAGCTTAACCCCGGGAACGGATGAGCGTCCTTCCGCTCCCTGAAGGGGAGCTACACCGCCGTTCGGAGGTTGCTCCCTTTCAGGGAGCGGGCCGGTAAACGTGATCATCCCAGGGTTGCGGCCGTCGGCCTTACCCTGGGCTATTGACTTTGTCCCCTTCGGGGACAGGAGTTTGCGACGTGTCCCAGCCTGGGACACTCCGGGGACAGGCTAATTATTACGTTTACAAGACTTAAGCCATTTTGTCCCGTGTCCCGGCGAGTTTACTGCAAAATCCACTTTTGAATGCTGCCTGATTTGCTAAGCTCCCTATACACATCCGTTTACGCTGTCCCGCTTAGTGTCCCGGCTGGCGTTCACCGGAAAAAAGTGTGACGGAACACGATCTCGTTACACTATCGGTTGACCCGATTCTCATTCCAGATGGTCAGTCTCGAACCTTGTTACGCCGCCGTGGCTGTCTCACAAACTGTCTCATTTTGTGGAAAATGAGACAGCTAACTGTTGCAGTTACTCCGCTTACCGGAATAATCGTGCCATTTCACGAAGCGCTACACTAAAATGAGCCACTTTGCGATAACGTCAACTATTTCAATAGTTACGGTGCTGACGCAGCTCCCGACGCAACCACTGACGCAAGCTCGGACATTCCTCACGTGCTAAACGCTTCGCAAGGAGGTTGATACTCGACATTGGATCTTGCACCGTGTCCCAGTGCCGGCCACCGCGTTTTATTCGGCAATCCAACTTTAAAGATCCGCGACAGAAAGAATCTTGTTTCACTTATTTCATCGACTGGTTTTCAAAGATCATTCCGGAAGGCGAGTCCGCACAAGTCGATCCGCGAACAAATACCGTCCGGGAGAATTATCGCTCGTATTTTCTTGTTTGGAAATATCAGATCGCGCGAAATATGCGGGATGGAACGATTTGGATGAAATAGACGATTTGCATGACTTCGATGCCGGATCAGGGCTTGTTGATCAGGTTAACTAACCCCTTGTCCAATTTGTTGCTTTGGGTGTGAATGGAAAGCAGGATCTTGTCCCGGCCGTGGTGATCGTCAACGGCGGTCGATACGCCGTGCGAGTTTATTAGATAATGGGCGATCTCGTGGGCCAGGTTCATGAGGAACGGGTCTGTGCCTGGCGTGACCGGCATCAATTCGGCGGTATCGTCCACGATGCACGCCGACTCATCATCGAAGTGTGATCCGCTTACTACAACTCCCTTGACATTCACGCCGTATCTGCCGGCAAAAAAGACATTCAGATCGGCGTTATTGTTCTTTTTCGCAACGATGGAATCCAGGAATACCCGGGCGGCGAGCCTGGCTTCACCAAGGTCTTGCTTTATGTCCACATAATCGGCCTCAAGCAGATCGAATCCGATGTTTGCCTGATGGCCATAGATCCAATTCAGCAAATTGATCATTCGCGGAGCGTCCGACGGAGCCCATTTTGTGCGGCTTTTCATAACGCCGTCTTTACCAAGATGCCGGACAAATTTGAAAGCAAGGCTGTGTATCTGACGAGGAACAACGCTGACCTCGAACTCGAAAGTAGCTCTGCCGTTCCGAGCCTTAACCACGTGAACTCCGCGCGCTTTGCCCTCCACCTGCAGCAGCCGTGTGTTTCGGTCGTGACCGGCTGTTGATAAGCTGACGAAAACTTGTTTTTGAGAATCCTCGGTGTCCTGATTTAACAATCCGCGACCGACCCATTGGTGATAGAGGTTATTGTTTGATTGGGTTGTTGGCGCCTTTCCCTGCTCGTGAATGGCCAATTTATAGGGGTCGAAATGCAGGCTGAAGCCTTTGGCATCAATTAGCCGAACGTAATTCGCAGCCGTTGAGAGGCACAACGACAAAGCTGTTACTTTGGTCAACGCCAAATTCGTGCGTGATTCCGGCGATCCGAGGCATATTTCCCGCGGCAGATTGTATGCGATTAGTGAGGATTAAACAAGCGTGGGAGTTTGTCGGGTCGCGTGAATTTGATGCTCTCTCCCCAGTCGCACCATCGGTGCCAATATGGCCGAGCTCTCGAGGATAACCGGCCTTAACATATCAACCATCAGCCGCCGCCTGACTGGAGCGGCAAGCATCCCTGCTTGCCACGCTGCGGCCTTCGCAGCGTTAGGGCGTGAACATTTTTCGCGTGAATCAAACCTCGGCGCGGAAGCGGCCGTTGGCCGCTGGCAAGCAGGGATGCTTGCCGCTCCAGTCGTGCAGCGGGATGCTTCCGATCAAGCAGGTCGACCAACGAAGCATTCTAAACCTTGCCTTATCGGGCCATCCATCCGCCGTCTACGACGAGGATGTGTCCGTTGACGTAATCGCTCGCGGCGGAGCTTAGGAAGACGGCTGTGCCGGCGAGGTCTTCGGGGTTGCCCCAGCGGCCGGTGGGGATGCGTTCGAGGATCTGGCGGTTTCGGGTTTCGTCGGCACGGAGGGCGGTCGTGTTGTTGGTGGTAATGTAACCGGGAGCGATGGCGTTTACGTTGACGTTGAATTTGGCCCACTCGTTTGCGAGGGCTTTGGTCAGGCCGGCGACGGCGGATTTTGAGGCTGTGTACGCCGGAACCGTGATGCCGCCCTGGAATGAGAGCAGGGAAGCGATGTTGACGATCTTTCCTGAGCCCTGCTCGACCATTTTGCGGCCGGCTGCCTGCGAAAGGCGAAAAACGCTTGATAGATTTACCTCGATGACGGTTGACCAGTCTTCTTCGGAAAAATCGACGGCCGGCGTGCGGCGGATCGTTCCGGCATTGTTGATGAGAATGTCGATGCGGCCGAATTCTTCGACAACTTCGCTGATCAAGCGTTTCGGCGCCTCTTTATCGGCCATGTCGCCCGTGACCGCGGCTGTTCGGCGGCCGGTCGATCTAATAAACTCGCACGTTTCGTCGGCACCGCCCTCGGTGTGGCAATGACAGACTACATCCGCACCGGCTTCGGCCAGCCCTTTTGCCATCGCGGCCCCAATGCCGCCCGACGCTCCGGTTACGAGAGCGACCTTTCCATCCAAACGGAATTTGTCCAGAATGTTCATATCGCACTAGTTTCTTTTCAATTTGCGGAATTGTCCAGTTTCGGATCGAATGCTCGGTATGTCGAATTTTATGGAAACGAGGGCCGAATAATGCTTTTTATTAAATGAACGGAAGAAAACGGTGATCAAGTACAGTGGCAAGCATTACATCTGCCAATGCTGACGGGATCAGGTCTGTTCACAAGCTCAAATCTAAAGGTAGCGAAGCCGCATTTTGACGAGGATGCGGCTTTTCTATGTTTAAAGCCATTTTCAACGGTTGTGGTAGATTACTGTGTATGCAGAAAGTCCTGACAGCCGCCGAAATGCGCGAGGTCGACCGCCTGACGACCGAACGGTACGGCATTCCGTCGATCATTTTGATGGAAAATGCGGCTCATGCAGTCGCACGCGTGATCACCGAGAAGCTCGGCGGGTCTGTGAAGGGCAAGTCCATTTTGGTTCTTTGCGGAAAGGGCAACAACGGCGGGGATGGTGCGGCGTTGGCAAGGATTCTTGGCTCAACAAGGTGCCGTTGGCACAGTTTTGTTGTTCGGAAGGGTTAGAGATACCAAAGGCGATGCTCGATAAACTTTGAGATCATTCGCAAATTGGCTTCAACACGATATCCACTTGAATTTATTGAGTGCAAGAAGGGTCGTTATGAAGAAACTTTTCATAAAATTTTCTTCAGTGAACTTGGAACCCACACAATATAGTTGTCGATGCTCTTTTTGGAACTGGATTAAGGCGACCTTTAGACGAACATTTCAGTTATATAACTAAGATCCTGTCGGAAAAACAAAGGTGCAAACAAAGAAAGGACGAGTTTCTCCTTGTTTCTATAGATGTTCCTTCGGGGCTAAACGCAGACTCCGCAGAACCAATTGGAGAAAATGTCCACGCCGATGTAACTGTGACCTTTTCTGCGCCAAACTCGCGAATGTGATGTCGCCCGCATCGCATTTTAATGGGGAGCTACACATCGAGGACATCGGTTCAAGAGCGTTGATTAGAAAACTGTCGCCGAAGTTATTCGTTGTGATGGAGGACGGGATAAGAGGCTTTCTTTGTCGAACGCAAGTTCAAACCGACTCCTATAAGAAGTTAAGGGGAACAGCTTTCATTGTCGCCGGCTCAGACGACTATTCCGGTGCTGCGGTGTTAGCGGCTAATGCTTGTTTTGCGGCAGGCACAGGAATGGTTTCGGTTGCAGTGCCAAAATCGATCAAAGGGATTGTCGCCAAAAAAGTTTTGAATGAGGTCATTGTCAAAACCTTAGAGACGACGGTTGTTTTAGAAGAAAAAACTAATGTCGTTGCCATTGGATGCGGGTTGTCGCCGAATGAAAAGACGCAAAAATTCATTCGCGAAACGGTGAGAAACCGCAAAACACCCATGGTTTTGGATGCAGAAGCCTTGAACGCCCTTTCGCCTTTCGATCTTAAGGGCTCGAAAGATCTGCCATTAGTGCTGACACCGCATATCGGAGAATTCAAAAGGCTGCTCGGAAAAGACGAAGAACTCATCGACCGAGTTTCTGCTGCACGCGATTTTCCGCAAAAGCAGAACGTGATCTTGGTATTGAAAGGCGAACGGGTACTGATTGCCGAACCCAACGGAAATGTCTATATCAATCCGAATGGTAATGCCGGTGTCTCACGTGCCGGAGCGGGCGACACTCTAACCGGGGTAATCACGGGTTTTCTCGCACAGGCTCTGGCCCTTCAAGAAAAGGACGCGGAAGAAGAGAAACAAACGGATTTGGAAAAGGCTTTGTTAGCTGTGCTTTCAGCTGTCTATATAGCAGGTTTGGCTGGCGACATCGCGGCGGCGAAGTTCGGGCAAAGATTTACGACCGCGAGCGATATTCGTCAATGCTTGGCCGAGGCAATAATTAAAATTGACGATCGTGAGGCTATACGCGTTTAAGCGTGCGGTAAGCAATGGAATCGACGAAACTTCTAAAGGCTTGGATTGACGCGTTTCAGGCTTGCGATGTCCGGCGGGTGGTTGAATGTTATGCAGACGACGCCGTGAATTTTCAGGTCGCGGCCGGCGAACCTGCGGTTGGGCGTGAACAGATCGCGAAGGACACAGCGGAGTTTTTTCAGGGATTTCCGGACGCGTGGTCGCGGGTCGACAATCTGATGGCGGACGGCGATTGGGCTGCGTGGGAATGGCTCGGCGGCGGGACGTTTCTTGGCGAGTTTTATGGGAACCAGCCAACAGGAAAACCGTTCGAGATACGGGGCTGCGGGTTCTTTAATTTCCGCGATGGCAAGATCATTCTTCAGCGGGGTTATTGGGACAAACTCTCGTGGTTCTCGCAGATCGGGCTTCCAATCGAATGAATCAGATGCACACTTGTGAGACGCCCGAGGCGACATTCGTGCTGGGCGAAAAGATCGGCGGAGAGATCCGTCCTGGGCATGTGGTGCTTTTACGCGGCGGGTTGGGGGCCGGGAAGACCTTGCTGACAAAGGGAATTCTGAACGCTCTTAATTTTGACATCGACGAAGTGACAAGTCCCAGTTTCTCGCTCGTAAACCTTTACAAAACTGACAGATTTGACGTCTATCACATCGACCTCTGGCGGATCGATGAAGGGAGCGACGCGGCTTTCGCGGTCGGGCTGGACGATATTCTGGACGACCCTAACGCGGTTGTGATCATCGAATGGGCGGAGCGGTTAGGTCCGCATAAATTTCCGTCCGGGGCCGTTTCTATAGTTATCAGCGGTGACGGCGATGATCCCCGACGGATCACGATTGAGCGGTCAGAGCCCTGATCTTATTCTTACTTTGCGGGCTTTGCGTGAGCCTTCTCTAGTAAAAAGAGATCTCACGCAAAGTTCGCAAAGAACGCAAAGAAGACGCGAAGGGAACAAAGCCGGGTTAACTTTGTCTAATCGAGTATGAAAGTCGCGCTTGTTTTATTCGTGCTATTTGCCGCGGGCTGTTCGGGGGCTGAGCCTGCCGCTTCGAATACCGTGCCGAAAAAGGATGATCGGGCGGAAAGGCTGGCGAACCAAAAAGACGCGGTCGTCCGGTTTTTCGAGCCGATGGTGATCCGTGACGGCGATTGGCTGGTCAGTCAAAAGGAGGCGGGCGAGACTTTTGAGGAATACATCGCGTCGAACCCGACCTTGCCGACAGCCGAAAGGCGGACGATATATATTCAGCCGATCGGGACGTTTTCGGCGGAACAGAAGCGAGCCATACAGCTTTCGGCGGATTATATGAAAGCGTTTTACAACCTGCCGGTAAAGCTGAGCAAGGAGATCCCGCTCGGAACAGTGCCGAAGGACAAAAGCCGCAAGATCGGTTATCCGAAACGCACACAACTCCGCACCGATTATTTTCTCGATGATGTGCTGCCGAAGATGCTTCCAAGCAGATGCGGCTGCGTTAATAGCATTTACTAATTACGATCTTTATCCCGGTGAGACATGGCATTTCGTTTTTGGACAGGCCACGTTTTCGGAACGGGTTGGGGTCTATTCGCTTTACAGGCTCTCGGACATCGCGTCCGAACGCAATAACGACGCTGACCGCTTGCTTGACCCGCACGCTGAAGATCGCTATGCACGAGACCGGCCATATGTTCTCGATGAAGCATTGCACAAAGTACGAATGCCTTATGTCGGGCACGAACAATCTTGGACGAAACGGACCGGCGGCCGCTGGATAATTGCCCGGAATGTATGGCAAAGCTTGCCTGGGCGATGAATTACGACCCGGTCGAGCGCTACAATAATCTGGCGGCATTTTGGAAAAAGAACGGAAAGCCGGAAGAAGCAAAAGCGATGCTCGAAAAGGCGAGAGCAATTTCAGCGGCCGCGAAATAGAAAATGATGAAAATACGGCGTCGATCGCTAATTCTGGGAGCTGCGGCCGTATTTGCGATCGTCGCCGTCAATCTCAATTTTGTCGCAGATCAGTCCCTCACAAATGGATAACAAACCTTTACCGGCTCTGGCTGAGCCAAAGATAGTGATTCGCAAAGCCGCAAGAAAACTTGAAGTATTCGACGGCGAGAAGCTGGTTAAGACGTATGCGGTCGCACTAGGATCTACGGCCAACGGCGACAAGGAAATCGAAGGGGACGGACGGACGCCCGAGGGCGAGTTCTATGTCTTTACAAAGAATCCGGAGAGCCGTTTTCATCTCTCGCTGGGACTCAGCTATCCGTCAAAGGACGACGCGAAACGCGGGCTGGCGGCCAGTTTGATCACAAAGGAAGAGTACGATCAGATCGTCAAAGCCATCGACGAAGGCGGCGATGCCGCCGCAAAAAACAAAGCTTGGGGGCGAGATCTACATTCACGGCGGCGGGACCGCGAGCGACTGGACGGACGGCTGCGTTGCCCTCAGGAACGAGGAAATTGCTGAGATATTTGCACTGATCCCGGCCGGGACCAAGGTGACCATCTTGAAATAAACCCGCTATCGTGTAACATTCCGTTAACGCAGATTTAACATAACTATCGGGCGCCGTGTTCTATAATTATCGGCGCTCTATGATCCATACCGACATCAAAAGCTCGAAACAAATAACCGAACCGGCACCGGACCTTAGCGTAAGCGACCCGTATGAAGGGGCGACGCTCTTTAACCGCGAGCTGAGCTGGCTTGAATTTAACCGCCGCGTTCTGGATGAGGCGATGGACGAGAATCTGCCGATCCTCGAGCGGCTTAAGTTCTTGTCCATCTTTTCGACAAATCTCGACGAGTTTTTCATGATCCGCGTTTCGGGCCTGAAAGAGCAGATCGAAGAAGGTGTCAGCGATCTTTCGCCTGACGGGATGACGGCGACCGAGCAGCTTCGGGAGATCGGCAAGCGGCTGCGGCCGATGCTGAAACGGCAGGTGGAGTATTTGCATCAAACCGTTCTGCCTTCGCTTGCCGAGGCGAAAATTACGGTCGAACCGTATAAATCCTTAAATGCAAAGGACCGTCGAAAGCTTGATAAGTTCTTTCGCGACAACCTGTTCCCGATCCTAACGCCGCAGTCGGTCGATTCGAGCCATCCGTTTCCTTATATATCAAACCTGAGCGTGAACATCGGACTTTTCATCGAGCCAAACCGCAATTTTACGCAAAAAAATCTCAAACACCTGTTTCGGCAAAAGCGGTTTGCCCGCATCAAGCTGCCGCCGACACTGCCGCGATTGATCCCGATCAACGAGAAAGGCGGCCGTTTTGCATTGATGGAAGAGGTTATCGCCGCAAATGCACAAAGCTTGTTTCCGAACATGAAAACGAGCGACGGCTATTTGTTTCGCGTGACGCGCGATGCAGACATCGAGCTTCGCGAAGATGAGGCGGGCGACCTCATGCGAACACTCGAACGCGAGCTTCAACGGCGACGTTTTCGTTTTCCGGTGCGGCTCGAGGTCTCGGCGGAAATGCCGGAGAAGATGCTGAAGTTATTGACCGATGGCATCGGCCTGACCGAGCAGGATGTTTTCCCGATCGAAGGGTTTGTAGATATTCCGGACCTGATGCAGCTATACGGATTAGAACGCCCGCAGCTTAAGGACAAGCCGATCGCGATTGTCCACCCTTCGATATTGCTTGAGAAAAAGAACATTTTCGACGTGCTGAAAAAGCAGGACGTATTGCTTCATCACCCGTACACAGCATTTTCGTCAGTAACCGATTTTATCGCGCGAAGCCGCTGAAGATCCGGATGTTCAGGCGATCAAGATATGTCTCTATCGCACCGGGAAAGATTCGCCGATCGTCAATTCTTTGATCCGGGCGACACAACTGGGTAAACAGGTTACGGCGCTTGTCGAGCTGAAGGCGCGTTTTGATGAGGAGAACAATATTGAATGGGCAAGGCGGCTTGAAAACGAAGGCGTTCACGTGGTTTACGGCATCAGCACACTAAAAACGCATTCCAAAGTGTTGCTGGTCGTGAGGCGTGAAAAAGACAAGCTCTGCCGATATGTGCATCTTGCGACGGGCAACTATAATCCCACAACATCGCGCATTTACACGGATCTTGGCCTGTTGACTGCCGATGATGAGATCGGTGCCGACGCAACCAGCCTATTTAATTTCCTGACGGGGTACTCTCAGCAAAACAAATATCATCGATTACTCGTGGCCCCATTGAACCTGCGTGAAAGGCTCGCTGAGTTGATCCGGCGGGAGAAAGCGAACAAGCTGGCGGGCCTTGAAGCCCGGATCATCGTAAAGGTAAACAGCCTGACGGATGAAGAATTGATCCACGACCTATACGACGCGTCACAAGCAGGTGTCGAGATAGAACTTATCGTTCGGGGAGTGTGTGCCTTGCGGCCTGGCGTGAAAGGCCTGTCGTCGAACATTCGCGTGCGTTCAGTGGTTGGACGATTTCTCGAACACAGCCGTATCTTCTATTTTGCGAACGGCGGCGGAGACGCGGAAGAAGTTTATATTGGAAGCGCCGATTGGATGTCGAGGAATCTCGACCGCCGTGTTGAGATCGTGGTACCGATCATCGATCCGGCCATTCGAACCTACATGAAAGAGGAGATCCTCGAACTATATCTACGTGACAATCATAATTCGCGTATCCTTCGCTCAGATGGATCGTACAAGAAGATCTCAGGCGGCGAGCCTTTTGACGCACAGATGGCTTTTGTCGGGCAGGACATTCTGAACTAAACGGCAGTCGTTTTCTCGAATCTCGACTCCGAAACGTCGCCCGTCAGTTTGCCGTATTTGACCGTCAATCGCGGGTAACCCACGCGGTTCCGGCTCAAGATCCTGGACCTGGAGAAGCGTTTCTGCTTCAACGATCGCCTCGACCGTGCCTTCGATCTCCATATATAGCCCAAAAGGAAGTTCATCCAGAACGACCTCAACATCATGGAAATGCCAGGTCTTGCGGTGCTTTTCGTAGACGACCGAGAGCTTATAGCCAAGGCATTCGATGATCCGCTCCATCGCATCGACATCCGCGACGGTAGTTTCGTGCTCGATCCTGTGTTTGATGTCAGAGTCGTTGCGCAGTCGTTCCTTATAGGTCAAAAGCGTTTTGTCACCAATCTTGCGCAGTCTCAAAACAGCGCCCCGCTCATCGATAACGCCGCCGCGGTGCAGGTAGTTCTCTTCGAAAACCTCGCTTCGGAATTCCGCACCCAGTTCGCCGAGCTTTGTGGTTAATTCGACAAGACGTTTCTTGTCCAAACGATATTTTTTCTCGATCTCGATCGCCATCAAAAATTCCCCGACGAGGCCATGGTTTATGTCTGTAAACAATATTAGGAGATAAGCGATGGCCGGGCAAACCGGTTATCAAATCTGTTCCGCAACTTGACTAGGGCGTGCGGGTAACTAATACTTGAAAAAAAGGTCAGGTATCTAATCGGGCCGAAATTAGAAAAAAAGAGGAAATTTTTATGCCTTATCCGGAAATGATGATATACGGGATGCGTGCCGAATTGGCGCAGCTCGGAATTGAAGAAACAAAAACGTCTGAAGAAGTGATCGACGCGGTCAAGAATACAAGCGGCACTGTGATGGTGGTTGTGAATTCCGTGTGCGGATGTGCGGCCGGAGGCGTTCGGCCGGGAATTGCGATGGCGTTGGAAAACTCGGAAGCAAAGCCGGATCGCTCGATCACGGTGTTTGCAGGTGCCGATATAGATGCAACCGATACGGCTCGCGAGCTGTTTACGGGCTATGCCCCGTCGTCGCCATCGATCGGCTTCATTAAAGACGGAAAGCTCGTGCAGATGTTTGAGCGCAGAGACCTTGAAGGCCGGCCGCCATTCGTTATTGCCCAGGCGTTGACTGATGCGTTCGCAGCCCATTGTTCAAAGGCTGAGACTGCGAATAACTAATTGGCCGACAAATTTGTTTGGGATCAGGGCCGCCTTCATGGGCGGCCCGTTGAATTGAAATAACAGTTGCTTTGGCCGATCTAATGTCGGTAAAATGAAAGAACCTTGGCCCGCAAAGCCAAACCTACCGTTCCATGTCAATCGAGCAAAGAAAACACACAAGATTCTCATTAGAGATCCCGGCGACCATTTATTCAAAGTTTGGTGAGCGGCAGGTAACGTCTCTGCAACAGATAAGCATCGGCGGGTGTTTTACGGGTTGGGAAGAGAACATTTTTGCGGGCGACGAGTTTCGGCTTGAGATCGAATTGCCGAACAAGAACATGCTTCCGTTGGCCTGCAAGGCGCTCTACCGGTTCGAAAACACGGGAATCGGCGTGCGATTCATCGACATTTCGCAGTTTGAGCAGTCCCTTATCTCGAAGATCATAGCTGAACGGTTAAGGCTTGAGGGATTGCCGCTGTATGTCGATCCGTTTATGCAACCCGCAACTTTTGAGACAGACCGGGATGCTCCGCATATTACCGACGAACGGCATGAAAGGGAAGCGATACTCGAGCGGATCATGGCAGGCGACGATACTGCCTAAATGCCGTCGTGGCGAGCCTCAAATGATCTGAAGAGCCATCAAAAAACATCTTCGTTACCATCGTTTAGGACTGTTTTCCTTATTATCTGGCAGGGTTTGTCGGCTGAACTTGCGGCGAACGAATTCCTGTGTACTGGGCCGAGGCGATTTTCCACAGCGCTTTTTCTTTCCGGAACACCAACGTCACCCGAAGGCTCCTTGGCGGAAGAGGTTTTCCTTCACTTGTCATCGTGAAGTCCAGCCGGGCAATAACAACAGCGAATGTTTTGTAATCGCGGATCGACGTCTCGGCGACCTCAACGGAGGCGGAAAGCTTGTCGCCCGGCGGTTTCAATTCAGGCTTATAAAACCCCAGAACCTTTTCGCGCGAGTCGAATTCACCGACCGGAGAAATTTCAATGTAATCGGCGGTAAATATCTTGTCGAGCGATGCAGCATCGTACGCCAGCTGGGCACCGACCATTTTCTTGACGAGCGATTCTAATGCCTTATCTTGTTTGGTCTGAGAGTAGGCGAACGTAGACATCAGCGTAATAATTATCGCGTATGTAATAACTCTTGCTTTCATAAATATGTAAGCGTCAATATTCTTGACCACTTGAAGCTCTCCCTTTCCCTTAATTCCGTCTCCTGCCGTTCACCATCAGAACAATTCGTCTAACGCTTCCTCCAAATTTCGCACACCTATCACGCGAAGGCCAAGCAGTTTCTCGAGTCCTTTTTTGTTCGATTCGGGGAGTATCAGCTTCTTAAAGCCGAGCGTTTGGGCTTCGCGGGCGCGCGATTGAGCCTGCAAGACGCCGCGGACCTCGCCCGTCAGCCCCACTTCGCCAAACACGGCGATTTCGGGGTCGATCTGTAGATTTCGAAAACTAGATGCGATGGCAGCGATAACGCCGAGGTCTGCGGCCGGTTCATCTATTTCCAGTCCGCCGGCAATGTTGACGAATACGTCGTCGCCCGCAAGCTGAAAGCCCAGGCGTTTTTCGAGCACAGCTATAAGAAGGGAAGTGCGGTTGTAATCGAAACCCTGGGCCATTCGTCGGCCGGAGGCTGACTTAGTGCTCGACACAAGGGCCTGAACCTCAACAAGCATCGGACGCGTGCCTTCCATGCAGACTGTGACTACGGAACCGCTTGCACCTTCTGGGCGCTCTTGTAGAAAAAGTTCGGACGGATTGCCGACCGGTATCAGTCCGGCGTTGGTCATCTCGAAAACGCCGATCTCGTTTGCGGCTCCGAAACGGTTTTTGGTCGCTCGGATTATCCGGTGATTGTGGTGCCGGTCGCCTTCAAAATAAAGGACCGTATCGACAATATGCTCAAGCGTTTTCGGGCCTGCGATGGAGCCGTCTTTCGTAACGTGGCCGGTCAGAAAAACAGGCGTCGCGGTCTGTTTCGCCAGCATCATGAACTGACCGGCCACATCACGGACCTGCGAAACGCTTCCCGGGGCCGACTCGATCGCTTCGCTGAAAACTGTCTGGATCGAATCGACTATGACGAAATCCGGTCGAAGTTTATCGACCACTGTCAGCACTGACTGGAGATTTGTTTCCGGTAGAAGGAACAGATTCTCGGCGGACAACCCCAGCCGTTCACCGCGCATTTTTATCTGGCGTTCGGATTCCTCGCCTGAAACGTACAGCACCTTTGCACCGTTTTGACTCAATTTATCCGCCATTTGGATGACGATGGTGGACTTGCCGATCCCTGGCGAACCGCCGATCAATACGAGCGAACCGGCAACGATACCGCCGCCCAGAACGCGGTCAAGCTCTTCGATACCGGAGGTAGTACGCGCATCGTCCTGCGATTCAATTTCCGGAAACGCGACGGCCTGACGCTGCTCTAAACCGAACCGTGAACCGCCGATCTTGCCGCCGTTTTGCGTCGTCGGTCGAAAACGCTCTTCGACGAGCGTGTTCCATTCCTGGCAGTCCGGACACTGTCCAAGCCATTTGCGCGATTGGCCGCCGCAATTCTGACATACGTAGATTGTCGAAGGCTGTTTTGCCATGCTGTTTGAAGAGACAGAATACAGCAGACTAAAGCGGGAAGCGAAATCGGCCTTGAAGAACGGTTTGAGTCGTGTCTCCAAGCTGACCGGGACAAAGGTCCGCAAGCCTGTTCTGTTGCCGATCTCTGAAAAACGCTCCCGAATAGTCGTTTGAAGAACTTGTAAAGACGGTTTTGAACATATTATGCTTTTATTCAGCAAGCGGTCTCGGCAGGTCCGCGGCATAAGCCGAATTTAATGGTGCTATCGGTATTACTTACCGCCGCTATTTCGTGATAGAATTTTTGTGGGATGAAGTTCGACGTATTAATAATCAGGATCGCATTCGTGGCATTGCTCGTGTTTTTAGGCTACGTGCTAAATCCGTTCGAACGTACTTATCGGTTCGGCCTTTCGCAGATCAACGACCAGGCCACGCGGCATGTCCTTTCGGGTTTGCTTGGGCTGATCGTAGGGCTTTTGATCATCGCTTTTGAGATGCGGGTAAGGCGAGCATCGCTGAAAACGCTCATCGGTGCAGCTATCGGGTCGATCCTTGGCATCGTTGGTGCATTTTTGATCGGCGTCCTAATATCGATTCAGAAGGAAGCCGCGGTCTCCGCCGAGATGCAGACCTTCCTGACGATCTCGCTCGCGTTTTTCATGGGTTATGTGGGCCTGATGGTGGGAGCGGCCAAAGGCGAATATCTGGATCTATCGGCGCTCGGCGGTATATTTAGCGACAAGAACATTAAACGCGATTACAAGATCCTTGATACTTCCGTGATCATCGACGGCCGTATCGCCGACGTATCGGAAACAGGGTTTCTGGGCGGGACACTAATAATCCCCAATTTCATCCTTGCTGAACTTCAGCAGGTCGCAGACTCGGCGGATTCATCAAAACGCCAGCGGGGCAGACGCGGGCTGGATATGCTCCAGCGCCTTCGCAACAACAGCAAGCTTGATATTCAAATAGTCGAAACAGATTTTCCGGCGGTGAAGGAAGTCGATCTGAAACTGATCGAACTTGGCAAACAACTTGATGCTGTGATTGTTACCAACGACTTCAATTTGAACAAGGTTTCGCAGCTTCGCGGTGTCTCGGTTTTGAATATTAACGAGCTAGCCAATGCTCTCAAACCTGTCGTTTTACCCGGCGAGGCGATGCGAGTGTTCGTGCTGAAGGAAGGCAAGGAGTACAACCAAGGCGTTGCGTATCTCGATGACGGAACAATGGTCGTCGTTGATAATGCGCGGCGGTTGATCGGCAAGACGGCCGATATTGCGGTGACGAGTGTGCTGCAGACCACTGCCGGTAAAATGATCTTTGGCCGGCTCTGGGAAGATAAGGACGAGCATTCGGAGAATAGCCAAACCAATATGAGCGTGCACGATTCGCGGTCGCTTGGCTTTAGAAAAGCAACCCGTGAACTCAGGCAGACGACCATCATCGAAGACCTCGACTAACGCCGATGACTACAGCCGCGATCATCGTTGCCGCCGGTTCCGGATCGCGTTTCAATCCCGAAAAATCCAAACAATTCGTTGAGATCAAAGGGAAACCCATAATCGTTCACACGCTTGAGCGGCTTCAGGCTGCGCCGTCCGTCGATGCTATAGTTCTGGTCTTGGCAGAGGACCAGATCGCTGGATTCGAATCAAATTCGTGGAACATTCCAAAGCTCATGGCTATAGTCGCCGGCGGAAGCACTCGTGCCGAGTCAGTACGGAACGGCCTGAACGCAGTGGATCCGGAGTGCGAGATCGTGGCGGTTCACGACGGCGGCACGCCCCCTGGTTTCAGTGGATGAGATCGAACGGACCATATCAAAAGCAAAAGAAACCGGGGCAGCATGCCTTGTGGCCGCAGTTACGGACACGATAAAGTCCATACGAGGTGGTGAGATCGCGGCTACGCTCGACCGTGATAAACTTCGACGGGCACTGACGCCTCAGGCGTTTAGGAAGGATATTCTGGAACGAGCATTCCAAATCGCGGACTTGAACGAATCCGTAACGGATGAATGTTTCTTAGTTGAAAAGCTCGGCCACCCGATAGCTTTCGTCGAGGGGAGTTCGGCAAATATCAAGATCACCAACCCCGAAGATCTGGCACTTGCCACGGCTTTGTTCAGATAATTTTTGATCGGTTATGTACCGAATAGGTTTTGGAAATGACATTCACCGGCTGGTCGCCGGCCGCACGCTGATACTCGGCGGGGTCGAGATCGAATCGGAACTTGGTGGCGACGGGCATTCGGACGCGGATGCGTTGGTGCACGCCGTTACGGACGCAATTCTGGGTGCTCTGGCGCTAGGCGACATCGGACAGCATTTTCCGAACAGCGATGAACGGTGGCGAAACGCGGAGAGTTTTGTTTTTCTGCGGTTTGCAGTCGGCCTGATGAAGGAACACGGTTATGAGGTAGTCAATATTGATTCGACCGTCAGCCTTGAACAGCCGAAACTCAAGCCGTACATCGACGAAATTCGCAAGGGCCTGGCTGATGCCGTTGAGGTCGAGACTAGATGCGTGAGCGTTAAGGCCAAAACGGGCGAGGGTGTCGATGCGGTAGGTGAAGGAAAAGCGGTGCGGGCCGAGGCGATCATACTCCTAAAGCGCGTGTAGTCAGTTTATCCACATAGACTTAGAGACTGTTCGTGTGCGAAACTTGGGCAGTCTTATGCGGCCACAGGAAATTATTTCAAAAAAACGTGACGGCAGGGAGCTATCGCACGCAGAAATCGATGCCTTTATCGCTGGTGTTTGCGACAAGAGCTGGGCGGACTATCAGATCTCCGCACTGCTAATGGCGATGTTTGTGCGTGGACTTGCGCTGACGGAGCAGGACGCACTGACGCATGCGATGCTTCATTCCGGCGAGGTACTGGATTTTTCCGAAATCGACAAACCAAAGGGTGATAAACACTCGACGGGAGGCGTCGGCGATAAGACATCTCTGATAATTGCCCCGATCGTGGCGGCATGCGGTGTTGCGGTGCCCATGATCTCCGGACGTGGGCTCGGCCACACCGGAGGAACGCTTGATAAATTGGAAGCCATACCCGGCTATAACGTAAAGCTTTCAAAGGAAGAATTTCATCGTGTTATTGACGAATGCGGGTTCGCGATGGCCGGCCAGACGGCGGAGATCGCTCCGGCCGACAAGAAGCTTTACGCACTTCGCGACGCGACCGCCACCGTTCCCTGCATACCGCTTATTGTGGCGTCAATAATGTCGAAAAAACTCGCGGAAGGCCTTGATGCTCTGATTCTGGACGTAAAAACCGGATCAGGGGCGTTCATGCAGGATTTCGACGATTCACTAAAGTTGGCAAAAGCCCTGGTCAAAACAGGGCAGAATTTCGGGGTAAAAACTGAGGCTGTTATTTCCGACATGAGCCAGCCGCTCGGCAAATATGTTGGAAATGCACTGGAAACTTACGAATGTGTGAAGATCCTGAAGGGCGAAACAGAATCGGGTTCTGAAGCTACGTTAGAGCTTTCCCTCGAACTTTCCGCACGGCTTTTGGTCCTGGCCGGCATTTCGCCAGATGGGGGCAGCGCGCGAGATCTGGCGGCTGCTAAATTGAAAAGCGGCGAAGCCTTTGAGCGGTTCGTGCAAAATATTGAGCTTCAGGGCGGCGATTCCTCGGTGTGTGACAAGCCGGAACTGCTCTTGAGCCAGAACCTTGTTGAGATCGAGATACCGGCCGACGGTGACGGCTTTGTTTCGGAGATCGACACGCTGGCTATCGGCAATGCTATTGTTGCGATCGGCGGGGGCCGCACGAAGGCGGAGGACAAGATCGATCATGCCGTTGGTTACTCTTGCTTGGCGAAGCTGGGCGAACCCGTACGAGCGGGCGATCCCCTTGGTATGCTGTTCTGCCGCAACCCTTCTCAGGGGGATTCCATTAAAGCTGAATTAGCTGCCGCTTATAAACTTGTCCCAGAAAACAACCTAATCCAACCTCAGCTAATCCAACAGGTAATCGGACACTGAAAATTTCTCGCAAGTAACGGGACTTTCCGACGTTCGATAGACATACGGCCAATCCCTATGGCTATATCCGACCGTCGAGGAGTTCAAAAAATGAACGTTGTTTTCGGTAGTAAGTCGTTATTACTTCTGCTTGTTTTATTATCTCTCTCGCTCTCAAGCGCGGCACAAAAAAGCAGGCCGGGCGAATCAAAGGCACCTGTCAAAAAATCCGTCAAGAGCGCGCCGATCGTTGACACGCGAGACACGCTTGAGATGGTCTTCGTCCTGGACACTACCGGTTCCATGGGCGGCCTAATAGAAGGCGCAAAGCAGCGTATTTGGGGAATCATCAATGAAGTTATGCAGAAGCCGTCGAGGCCCCGTGTTCGGGTGGGTCTGGTGGCTTACCGTGATGTCGGCGACGAATATGTTACAAAGGTTCTCCCTATCACGGAGGATCTGGACAAAGCGTATACGACCCTGATGTCATACACGGCCGATGGCGGCGGCGATACGCCGGAAAATGTTCGAAAGGCACTTTCGGAGGGCGTTAAGAATGCCGGTTGGGCTCCCGTCAGGCGGGGGACCGCCCAGATCGTTTTTCTGGTTGGCGATGCTCCCCCACAGAATTATGTTCAGGAACCGGACGTTCTCGCGACGACTTTGATCGCGGTAAAGAAAAATATGATCGTCAACACCATTCAGTGTGGTGCTATCGAAGGCACAAAGGATATCTGGCAGACGATCGCGGCGCGAGGCGAAGGTAAGTACTTTGCGATCGCCCAGGACGGCGGCGTGCAGGCGATCTCAACACCGTATGACACTAAATTGGCCGAGCTAGCCACTAAGGTCGGTCAAACCTATCTGACATACGGGAGCCGGCGTGTCCAGGCCCTCAACATGTCCGCCCAGGCGACGGTCGAGGTAACAATCGCCGACGGTGCGTCGATGGGAGCCCAGGCCGACCGTGCGGTCAATAAAGCCGTCAATAGTTTTCAATATGACGGCGATCTTGTGCAGGATATTGAAAATGAGAAGATCAAGATCGAAGATGTGAAAGAAGAAGACCTGCCCGACGACTTGAAGAAACTATCCCCGGAGGACCGCAAAAAGGAGATCGCCAAACGGATCTCCGATCGCGTGAAGATCAGGGCTGAAATACTTGAGCTTTCGAAAAAGCGGGACGTTTTTATTGCTGATGAACGCAAGAAACAGGGCCGGCAAAATGGCTTCGATTCGGCTGTCGCCGACGCCCTGCGCGAGCAGCTATTGCGAAAGGGCATCAAATAGGGAAAAGAGGGCACGGTTCATCCTTGCCCTTTTTTTTGTATGTTTGTAATCTTATCTCACGAATCCAAGCCCTTTGCAGACATCGTTCTATGAAGATCCAGCGTATTTCGTTACTTTTGATCGCTATCTCGGCAGTATTCCTTGCTTCGTCGTGCGTGACCCAAAGTGGAGCGGCACGAGCGGGATGCAATACGCGCGTAGGCATTGTTTTTGATATCGGCGGGCAAGAACGACCGTTCGTTCAACGCGGCGGCGTGGGAGGGCGTAAAGCGGGCAGAAAAAGACCTCAATATATGCCTTTACGATGTCGAGCCGGGTAACCCGACCTCCATCGAACCGGCAATGCGGGCCTTTGCCGAGCGCAATTTCGACCTGATCATCGGTATTGGGTTTGCCCAGGGGCCGATCATGCAAAAGGTCGCTGTTGACTATCCCGATATCAAATTTGCGATCGTTGACGGGGTTATCTTCGAAGCCGACGGTAAGACTCCGAAGAAAAATGTTGCGTCGCTGGTCTTCCGTGAGCACGAAGGATCTTTCCTTGTAGGCATGATCGCAGCGGCAAAGTCGAAAACTGGTGTGATCGGTTTCGTCGGCGGAATGGATATTCCGCTTATCCATAAATTCGAGACCGGCTACGAAGAGGGAGCAAGGTACGAAAATCCAAACATAAAGATCGTTGACAACTATGTCGGCGTGACTGACAGCGCGTGGAACAATCCGGGAAAAGGCAAGGAACTTGCTCTTAATCAAATCGAGAAGGGTGCGGATGTTATCTTTACCGCGGCAGGAAACTCAGGGCTCGGGGCGTTCGACGCGGCGGAACAATACGGCAAAAACGCCCAAGGCGAGGCCAATAAATTTGTCATTGGCGTAGATTCCAATCAGAACGGTGTGAAGCCGGGTTTCGTGCTTACGTCAATGGTTAAGCGCGTTGACAATGCGGTCTACGATGTAGTCAAGGAGATCACGGGCGGAAAATTCGAAGGCGGTTTTCATGTTTTCGGTCTCGATAAGGATGGGGTCGCCTACGCGATGGATGATTACAACAAGGCACTGATACCGCCGGATGTAATTGCGAAAGTAGAGGAAGCAAGAAGAAAGATCGGCAGCGGTGAGATCAAAGTGACCGACGCCATGGCACCCAAGAACTAAATGCTCGAAGTAAAAAACATTGCTAAGGCCTTTGGCGATTGTATTGCAAACGAAGACGTTTCCATCAGTGTGAAAAAGGGCACCATCCACGCCATCGTTGGCGAGAACGGAGCCGGGAAATCGACCGTGATGCGGATCGTTTACGGCTTTTACAGCGCCGACAGTGGGGAAATATTCGTTGACGGGAAACAAGTTTCGATCAAGAGCCCGCACGATGCGATCGCTTTGGGGATCGGCATGGTCCACCAGCACTTTATGCTGGTCGATACGATGACGGTAGCCGAGAACATCATTCTCGGAGCCGAGACTGGATCGGCCGCGAATCTCGATCTCGACAAGGCGAACCGCGACATCAAATCTCTTTCCGATGAACTACGGCTGAACATCAACCCCGAAGCCTATATCGAAGACCTTTCGGTTGGCCAGCAGCAGCGTGTCGAATTGCTCAAGGCCCTGTATCGCAATGCTGACCTGCTGATCCTCGACGAACCCACGGCCGTGCTTACGCCGCAGGAAGTCGGCGAATTTTTCGGCATTCTCCGGCGGATGAAGGAGCAGGGTAAGACGATAATAATCATTACGCACAAACTTGAGGAAGTTCTGGCGATCTCCGACGAAGTGACCGTAATGCGTGACGGCAAATCGGTCGGGAACGTGAAAACTTCGGAAACAAATGCCAAGGAATTGGCACGAATGATCGTAGGACGCGATGTTCTCCTTCGTGTCGAGAAAACAGATGCGTCTCCGAAGAGTACTACACTGGAGGTTCGTGATCTCGTGGTGAAAGGGCGGCACGGCATCGCGGTTGATGACGTTTCCTTCCAGGTGCGTTCGGGTGAGATCGTCGGTATCGCGGGAATCGAAGGCAACGGACAGACCGAGCTTATCGAAGCTCTCGCCGGGTTAAACCCGGTCGTCAAGGGACAGGTAGAATTTGAAGGCAAAGATGTAACCAATCTCAGTGCCCGAAAGGTGAAGGAACTTGGGATCGCACATATTCCTGAAGATCGGCACAAGCGTGGCCTGCTGCTCAATTCGGACCTGACGGAAAATTCTATCCTCGGGATGCATTACCGCGAGCCGGTGGCCTCAGCAGCCGGATTCCTGAACAGTGCGGCGATCGAAAAACGGACAAGAGACATCATTGAGAATTTTGATGTGCGTCCGCCTGACGCGAGTTTGACAGCGAAATCGTTGTCCGGCGGAAATCAGCAAAAACTGATCATCGGACGCGAATTTCAGATCAACCCGAAGTTGCTGCTTGTCTCTCAGCCAACACGCGGCGTCGATATTGGTGCGATCGAGTTCATCCATCGCAAACTGATCGAACTTCGCGACGCAGGCTGCGCAGTTTTGCTTGTATCCGCAGAACTGGAGGAAGTTACCGCCTTGGCCGACAGGCTTTTGGTTATCAGAGAGGGAAAGATCGTCGGTGAGGTTGACCCGAAAACCACGTCTGTCGAGGAGATCGGCTTGATGATGACCGGTGGAGATTAATGATGGCAGATCCAGTCGAATTTACGGGGTTAGCACCCCAATTTGTTGTGCCTGACGTGGTCAAAACGGCCGAATTTTACCGTGACAAACTCGGGTTTGAGATCTTGGGTTTTTTCCTCGATCCGCCCGTTTTTGCTATGGTCAGGCGGGGAGCCGCCGAGATCCATATCGGGAAATCGGACAAAGGTGAGATGCAGGTTAATGAAAATGTCCGACGCGGACTTGGTACGGACGCCTATATTTTTGTCAACGGCATCGAAGCCCTGCACCGTGAGCTTCTGGCAAATGGCGTCGAAATAATAGAAGGGCCTATTAAGCGGATCTACGATTGTGTCGAGATCACCGTCAGGGACTGCAACGGCTTTCAGCTTGTCTTCGGCGAATAGATCAGGCGGAGACGGCGGTTTTTGTGCCGAAGATCAACTTCATTTTATCGACGGCCCTGTGCAGGTTTTCCATCGAGGTTGCGTAAGATAGCCGCACAAACCCGTCCGCCCCGAATCCCTCGCCGTCGGTGACGACGATATGAGCTTCTCGCAAAAGTACATCGGCTACGTCAGCCGAACTTTTGAACCGCTCGCCGAACGTCCCCCGCACATCCGCAAATGCATAGAACGCACCCTCAGGCATCGCGCATTTAAAGCCATTTATCTCATTCAATGCGGGGACGAACCAATCACGGCGGCGTTCGTATTCGCTCGTCATCGCGGTCACCGCGGCCATCGACTCTTCGGGATTGCGAAGGGCTCTTGCGCACGCGTATTGAACAAACGAGGTCGGGTGCGTTGCCGAATGGCTTTGCAGTTTTACTATTGCTTTGGTCCATTCGGCATTTGCGATCGTGTATCCGGCGCGCCAGCCGGTCATGGCGTACGTTTTTGAGAAACTTCCGGCGATGCATACGAAATCACGTAATTCGTCGGGAAGGGATGCCAGCGAAAACGGTTCGGCGGGTGGATACGCAAAAAAGAGATAGCATTCGTCGGTTATGACATAAACGCCACGGCCGGCACAGACCTCGACGATGCGCCGCATTTCATCCGGCGGTATGACGCGGCCGGACGGATTGCTGGGCGAATTTATGATTAGCAGTTTTGTTTTTTCCGTGATCGCCGCCGCGACCTGTTCGGCGGTAAGAATAAAATCCGTGTCCTCAGTTTCGATAAAGACGCTATTGGCCCGGCAAAAGGTGACGATTTCCGGGAAAGTGACCCAGTAGGGTTTGGGTATGAGAACGTCGTCGTCCGGGTCGAGCAGCGTGCACGCAGCATTAAAAAGAGCCTGTTTGCCGCCGCACGACGCGGCGACCTCGTTCAGTTTTAGATCGGCGCCAAATTGTTTGGCGTAAAATTCGACCACCGCATTTCTAAAATCCGCCATGCCGGCGGTTGCCGTGTATTTCGTCAGGCCTTTTTCGAGGCCTTCCCACGCGTAGCGTTTAATGAACTCAGGCGTATCGAAATCAGGCTCGCCGACGGAGAGGTCGATGACATCAATGCCGTTCGCACGCATATCCGCTGCCGCCGCGGCTGCGATAAGCGTGGACGAACCTTTCATTCTTGCTACGTGATCAGAAACGGGGAAAGGATTTGCCATAAGGTAATTTTACCGCAGAGACGCAGAGACGCAGAGACGGCAGAGATAAAGAATCTAACTTCTAACTTGTACAATTCAGCGGACGAACGGCCTTACTTCTGCTCTTATCCTGCACCTATCCTATTTTTCTCGGTGTCTCGGCGTCTCGGCGGTGATGCTCAATTTGTCTTTCATTCGGTCTTCCACGAGTTTCGGGATCAGTCCTTCGACGCGTCCGCCGAGCCGGAAGACCTGCTTCATAAGATCTGACGAAACGTATGAGTATTCTTCGGCGGCCATTAAGAACACCGTCTCTATAGTTGGTTCCAGCTTCCGGTTCATTAAGGCCATCCGCAACTCGTATTCGTAATCGCTGACGGCTCGAATACCACGTACGATCGCCGTTGCATTCTTCTCTTTAGCAAACTCCGCCGTCAGCCCAGAAAAACTGTCTACGATAAGAATGCAATTCCCATTCTTTACCGTCGGCAATATCTCGCGGATCATTGCACATCGCTCGTCGACCGAGAACATCGGGTTTTTATCGGGATTATTTAGAACGGCGATGATGATCTCGTCAAAAAGCGGCAGGCTACGCTTGATTACATCGAGGTGGCCGTTGGTCAGCGGGTCGAACGAGCCGGGGAAGATTGCACGACGCATAATGTTCAATGGCAGAACCCTAAAATGCAAAGTCTAAGGTCAAACCGTTGAAACTGCAATATTCGGGCTACTGGAATTTCGTTTGGAGCAATTTACGTGCGGCTTCGACAGACTGGTTGTGCTCCGGGATAAACTCGGGGTTTGGCTTCATCCTTAGCAGTAATTCCAACTGCCGTCGTGCCTCGCCGTCTTTCTTCAATGCAAGGTAAGCTTCGGCTAGATGAAGGTGCAGATTGGTATTATTGTTTTCGATAGAAAGTGCCTTTTCCAGATATTCGACGGCTTTTTCCGCACTTCCGCCTTTCAGACGCGTGCCAAGTTCGATCTGGGCCAATCCATCATATGCGCTTGCACCCTGGTAGCTGGGTTGGAGTTCGATGACCTTCTTCATCGATTCCTGAACATCGCCTACCGAACGAAGGCCAACGGTTATGGGGCTTTTTTTGCAGATCTCGCCTAAATTTGCGGCAAACCAGAAATGGCCGTCCGGCTTTTGCGGTTCCATATTCGAAGCGATCTTAGCGGCGTCTTTTCCGGTATTGAAGACGGCTTCAGCCTCTTTTTCATCATTTGTGTGCCGGCCGAGAAAGTAATTATATCTGGCAAACCTCCACTCGACCTCGTAATCGCGGTTATCCGGGTTCCGGGCTTTGCCGATTATTGCAATAGCTTCGCGGAGTTTTGCAAGGTCATCGCGCTGAGCAAAAAGCTTTTCCGCCTCCGATTTCGCTTCGGCGACAAGCTCCGGGCTGAGATGTTGAACCGCCGCCTGCGGATGCGTGCTCTCGCCGCATCCGGACTGTAACCACAATGTAATTACAATTGTAATTAAAATGTAAAGATTCCGCCTTTTCATATAGCAAAACCAACCGTACGTGATAATATCGGTTTACTTTCTAATTTGTCCCATTGAGTGCAGATAAAATAGCACAGTTTTACCATGAATGATAACGGCCAGGCCGCGGCATTTTACGATCTTGAAGGAACGCTGGTAAGCACAAATCTTGTGCATACGCTTGGTTTTTACGCCAAACGCCAGCAGGGCCTGTGGCAGACGGCAAAGAAAAGCGTCGGTACGCTGGCGAAATTGCCGTTTTTTGGGCTTACCGATCTTTATTCACGCAACGTTTTTAACGAAGTATTTTTTAAGAGCTATTCGGGCTTTTCGCAGGACCGCCTTCGCTATTTTTCCGACGAGCTTTTCGAAGAGGTCCTGAAACCGGCGATCTTTCCCGGCACACCGGAACTGATCGCTCAGGGCAAAAAGATCGGCCAGCGACAGGTTTTGTTGACCGGAGCGTTGGATTTCACGATCGAGCGACTGATGGATCATCTCGGCATGGACGATTTCGTCGCGAACCGCTCGAATTCGTAAACGGCTACGCCACCGGCCGCGTCCTGCCGCCCGTCATGGCGTCGGCGACAAAAGCAAAATGGATACGCGAATACGCCGAACGCGAGAATATCAATCTTTCTGGAATCATACGCATATTCCGATAGCATCTCCGACCTGCCGATGCTCTCGATCGTCGGGCATCCTGTGGCGGTTTGTCCGGATTTTAGATTGAAACAAACGGCATTGCAGCACGATTGGGCGATTTTGGATTTGAAATGATGGATAAATGTTCCGCGATGAATCTAACCGCGAAAGAGGCCGCCGGAATGACGGTTAATGAGACGTCTTTGGGTGTCCGGACTTATGTCAACAGTTACGACAGATGCTGTCGAGCTTCAGGACATCTGATGAGATTGACTAGAATTCTGAGACAAACTCTATCTCGATGAAGCAAGGCATCGACGCAATTATCGAATTTGCAGTCAGAGATAAATAGAATGGCACTTGCAACTAAGACGAAAAACACACGAATCGATCGTGTACATCGACAAAGATTCCGCACCGCGGATCATGCCGAATGGCGAGGATTTTATTCTTGAGGACATTCCGATCGGCACGCGGGTGATCTATCCGAATCCGCCGATCAAGGGCTTGCCGAATCGCGAGGCGGCGATCCGCTATGCGGTGAATCATCCGATCGAGATGGAGCCGCTTTACGCGCTGCTCGAACCCGGGATGCGGGTGACGATCGCGATGGACGACATCTCGCTGCCGCTGCCGCCGATGGCGACGCCCGATATGCGGCAGACGATGCTCGAGGTCGTGCTGGACATGTGCGGAGCGAACGGCGTCGACGACATTCACCTGATCATCGCCAACTGCCTGCACCGCAAGATGACGGCGTGGGAAATGAAGCGGATGGTCGGCTCGGCGATCTATGACGAATATTATCCCGACCGCTATTACAACCACGACGCCGAGGACGACGACAATCTGGTCACGCTCGGCCACACGCGGCACAACGAACCGCTGCGGGTGAACAAGCGTGCGATCGAGAGCGACCTGCTCATCTATCTCAACATCAACCTCGTGCCGATGGACGGCGGGCACAAATCGGTCGCGGTCGGGCTTTGCGATTACGAAGTCTCTGCGTGCGCACCACGAGCCGCAGACGATCCGCGATTCGCATTCGTACATGGACCCGCCGGCTTCGGAGCTGAATCACAAGGTCATTCGGCTCGGGAAATTGGTCGATGAGAACTGCAAGGTCTTTCACATCGAGACCGCCCTGAACAACAAGATGTTCCCCGAGGGCTACGACATCCTGACGCGGAACGAGGACGAATTTTCGTTCATGGACCGTATGAAGTGGGAAGCGATGGCTCGAACGTTCTCGAAAATGCCGCGCGCCGCTCGCCGGAAAATGCTGCATGCGATCCCGGCACAGTATGAGTTGATCGGCTGCTTCGCCGGCAAGACCGAGCCGGTTCACGACAAGATCCTCGAACTTAATTACCGGCAGTACGAGATCCCGGTCAAAGGCCAGTGCGACATTTTGATCTCGGGCATTCCGGACATCTCGCCGTACAACGTCTATTCGGCGCTCAATCCGCTGCTCGTGCAGGTGATGGCGCTCGGGTATCACTTCAATATGTACCGCAACAAGCCGCTGCTGCGAAAAGGCGGCGTGATGATCATCACGCATCCGTGTTTTGACGAGTTCGATCACAATTTTCACCCGTCTTACATCGAGTTCTTCCACCGGCTGCTGCCCGAATCGCGCGACGCGTTTTATCTTACGAGAGAAGTACGAACGCGAATTCGCGACCAACCCGGCTACATCGAGATGTACCGCCGCGGCAACGCCTATCACGGCGCCCACCCGTTCTTCATGTGGTACTGGGGCGAAAACGGCCGCCAGCACGTCGGCAAGGTGATCGTCGCCGGAGCAGAGAACGCACACGTCCCCGAAATGCTCGGCTGGGAACGCGCGGATAATTTAACGGAAGCCATCGCCATGGCCCGCTCATACATGGGCCGCAACGCCGAGATCACGATGCTGCATCAGCCGATAATTGGGTTGTGTAATGTAACGGATTGAGCAGTGGCAGTAAGCAGGCCCATTCATGGTGGCAAGAACGGATATGGCAGAACATGTTATCGAACTTGAAGTACCTTATTTCGATCCGGAGCCAAATGTCCCCGAGCCAGTAGTCGTGAAGTCCGAACGCAAGTGCTTTCTAAGCTATGGGATCGTGAAGGTGAACGAAAATCGTTGGAGTTCATTCGGTGCAGCATTGCTAAGTTTGGCTATCCGAATTCTGAAGCTCTTGGAGGGCATCGACTGTATGGCAAGGGACTTAGCTTTTATGGAGTTTTTGAGGTTATCAACTCGGAATGGATTGCAGAACTCGCTCGAGGGAATAAGGTCTCTTTTCCAGACGTCGAAGCGTTTGGCGAGTCCCGCCACTTTATTATCACATTTCACGACAGCACCTTTGAATGTATTCCGCGGGACTTGGATCTGCCGAGAAGTTTCCACAAGTTGATTCGGGACTTTTGCAATTAGTTGAATCATTTTGAAATGAAACTATCACCAACCGAAATATTCAAGGGTAAGAAGATCTTCTTTATCGGCGGGACCGGGTTTGTCGGGAAGGTTACGCTGTCGATGCTGCTGCATAATTTTCCGGATATCGGGAAGGTTTATGCGACTGTGCGGGCGCGGGATGCGGCGGAGTCGAAGATACGGTTTTGGACTTCGATCGTGACGTCGCCGACGTTTGATCCGCTGCGTGAGAAGTACGGCGACGGGTTTGAGGATTTTATTAAGTCTAAGGTCGTGCCGGTCAATGGCGATGTCGGGAATGAGTATCTCGGGCTCGATGAGAAGGACGCGAAGAAGATAATGCGTGACACCGACATCATTATTAATGGTGCCGGAAATGTGACGTTTAATCCGCCGCTCGAATCTGCTTTGCGGACGAATGTGGTCGGCTCGAACAACATCATCAAGATGGCGCGGATGATGAAGAAGCCGCGGCTGGTGCATGTTTCGACGTGTTTTGTGGCGGGCAAGCGGTCCGGGGCGATCTGGGAAAACGAGCCGGTTGTCGGGTATTTTCCGCGGAAGAATGAGCTGGTTGGGACGACGTTCGACGTTAACCGCGAAGTTGAGGACTGCGCCCGTTTGAGCGAACAGGCACGTCAGGAAGCGGACGATGCGGTGCAGGCCGCGAAATTTCGCGAGCAGGCCCGCAACCGTTTTATCGAAGAAGGGCGTGACCCGGATGACGAGGCGGAACTGAAATCTGCCATCTTCCGCGAACGCAAGATGTGGGTTCGCGAACGGACGACGGAGCTTGGAGCGGAAAGAGCCGAATACTGGGGCTGGACGAATATCTACACATATTCAAAATCGCTCGCCGAGCAGATCATCGCCCAGCAGGACGATATCGTAAAAATTCTTGTCCGCCCTTCGATCGTCGAATCATCACAGTCTTATCCTTTCCCGGGTTGGAACGAGGGCTTTACGACTACCGCACCGTTAATCCTAATTGCCTTAAGCGGCCAGCCGATCATTCCCGTTAATGAAAAGCTAGTGCTCGATATTATTCCGGTCGATATGGTCGCGGGTGCGATCTTGGGAGCGGCAATGAACGCGTTAGTCGATCCGAAACCGCCGCTTGTTTTTCAGGCATCGTCGGGAGATTCGAATCCGAACGATATGAAGCGGATCGTCGGGCTGGTCGGGCTTTATAAGCGGCAACATTTTGCGGACAAAGAGACCGGAAACGCGATCGTTAACAAGCTGGCCGGAATGGTCGAGGCGATGCCTGTGAAACACCGAACCTACGAGCTGGCCTCAGCTCCGATGTTGAACAAGCTGGCGAAACGTGCGGACAGTTTGCTTGACAAAGCAAACCCACGGTGGGGCGGCGGGCGGATCGGGAACATCGTTTCCGATCTGAAAAAATCGGTCGAATCCTTCGAACAGACCACCAAAGAGACGATGGACGCGTTTGCAATGTTCAAACCGTTCATGATCGACAACGAGTATTTGTATCGCTCAGATAATGTGCGGGCGTTGCAGTCGATAATCAAGGAGAAGGAAAAAGCGTTGTTGCCTTGGTATCCGGAACGGCTCGATTGGTACGACTATTGGCTCAACGTCCATTTTCCCGGGATGCGGAAATGGGTGTTGCCGCAGCTTGAAGAAGATCTGAAAGCCGTCGAAAAGCGGTCGTACACCTACAAAGACCTGCTCGATCTGTTCGATACATCGGTCAAGCGGTTTCCGACACGCGTGGCGATGCGGATCGAGCGGAACGGCCGAAAGGAGCAATACACGTTCGAAGACGTCCGTGAATTGACGATGCGGGCGGCCGGATTTTTCGCCAAGAAAGGCATAAAGCACAATGACCGCGTCATTCTGTTCTCGAACAATATGCCGGAATGGGGGATGACGTATTTCGGCATTTTCAAGGCGGGGGCAACGGCGATCCCGATCGATCCGGCAAGCTCGGTCAGCGAGATAATTAATTTTGCTAAGGCGGGTGAGGCGGCGGCCATAGTCGTGAGTCCGAAGCTTTTGGGTGAGAATCCTGAACTCAGCGAAAAGCTGAAAGAAGCGGGATTGGAGGTTTCGGTTTGGACATTTGACGAGGTTTTCGAGATCCAGTCCGAGACCGAAGAGGCGAAGCGAAACGCGCTATTGCCTGAGAAAGTTCTTTCGACATCCGTAGCGTCGCTTATCTTTACGTCCGGCACGACCGGCACGCCAAAGGCGGTGATGCTCTCGCATAAGAATTTCACGAACATGATCTCGATGCTGTCGAGCGTTCTTGATATGGACATCACGGACGGTGTTCTGTCTGTGCTTCCGATGCATCACACATTCGAATTCTCAGCGGGTTTTCTGACGCCTTTTTCGAATGGAACGCAGATAACCTATCTCAATGAACTGACCGCTGAGGATCTTGCCCGAACCATTGAAAACAGCCATGTAACGGGCTTGGTCGGAGTTCCTGCGTTATGGGAAATGCTGCATCGCAGGATCAAAACGCGACTTCGTGAAAAGGGCGATTGGATCGCCGATCTTGCAGACAATGTGATCGAATTCAATGCCTGGATACGCGACAACACGCCGTTTAATCTTGGCCCGATCGTGTTTTTCCCGATCCACCAGGGCATGGGCGGCAAGATGCGATACCTGATATCGGGCGGTTCCGCATTGAGTGAGAAGGTCCAGAAGGATTTGCACGGCCTCGGGTTTACCGTGCTTGAGGGTTATGGCCTCACCGAATCTTCACCTGTGCTGACGGTCGCGCGGCCCGGTAACAAATTATTAAGAGGCAGCGTCGGTAAACCGCTTCCCGGTGTTGAGGTCAAGATCGATTCGCCGGACGAGAGCGGTGTCGGTGAAGTGTTGGCTCGCGGCCAAAACGTAATGGTCGGCTATTACAATAACGAGAAAGCCACCGACGCCGTGCTGAACGACCGTTGGCTGAAAACGGGCGATCTTGGCCGTCTCGATGAGGACGGAAACCTGTTCATAGTCGGCCGTTCTAAGGACGTTATTATCGATTCGAACGGCAAGAACATTTATCCGGACGAGATCGAAGATCTGTATGGTAAGTCGGCGTTTATTAAGGAAATGAGCGTTGTCGGCCTGCCGGACGAAGACGGAGGCGAAAAGATCGCGGCGCTCGTCGTGCCTGACTACGAGCACGACATCGCCCTATCACGGACAGAGGTAAATAAGAGAGTCGAGCTTCATTTTCGCGAGGTCTCGGCGGGGTTGGCGTTCTTTAAGCGGGTCAAAGTCTTGCACGTAACGCCGTTCGAATTGCCGCGGACGGCGACGCGAAAAGTAAAGCGTCCCGAGATCGTCGAAATGCTACAAGTGCTTGAGCAGCGTTCTAAGAACAAAACAAAGGTAGTTTCCGAATCGAAAGGGCGATGACAACGCCCTGTGGATCAGAAAGATCGTCGCGAGCGTTTCGAACCGGCCGCTTTCCGACGTGGTTGTAGAAGACAAACTCGCCGATCTCGGATTCGATTCATTGATGTTTGTTGAGCTTCAGGCCGCTGTCGAGGACGCGGGGGGCGGAGTCCTGTCGCCCGATACTCTCAATGAGGTCCAGTCGGTCCGCGAACTTCTTACTGCCGTTCAGCGCATCGATAAGTCCAAGAAACTGGTCGGATGAACCAAAAGTCGAAGAGAAAAAGGAAGACGAGGAGATCGTGATTCCGTCGATCCTCCGCAAGCTCGGAAATTCGATCGTCGATCTTGCCCAAAACACGCTTTATGAGGGCGTGCTTGATACTCACATCGACGGCGAATCAAATGTGCCGCAGCACGTCAATTTTATTGTTGCGCCGAATCACACGTCGCATATCGATACCGGACTTGTGAAGAAGGCCTTGGGCAAAGATGTTGCCGAGCAGACGGTCGCGGTCGCGGCGGCTGATTACTGGTTCGATACGAAATATAAACGTGCGTATATGAACAATTTCACGACGCTTGTTCCGATCGAGCGGACCGGCAGTCTGCGGCAATCTCTGCGGCACGTGACGCGGATTTTGAACGAAGGTTACAACGCTCTTATTTTCCCTGAGGGCGGCCGGCAGGAAAGCGGGGCAGATCGCGGAATTCAAACCGATCATCGGCTATCTAGCATTAAATCAAAAGATCGGGATCTTACCTATCTATATTTGGGGTACGTACCAGGCATTTCCAAAGGGGACGATCATCCCGAAAACCGGCAGCCTCGGAGCAAAGGTCGGTGCAAAGGTCGGGCGGTTTTTAGAATACGACGAGCTGCTCAAGATGACGGAAGGCGTGCCAAACACTGAAGCGTATCGACTGATCGCCGCGCGCGTTCAGCACGAGATCGAAAATATGCGCGACGGCAAACGTGATAAGTTCGATGTTGCCGCTGTGCGAAAGCGTTGGAAGGCAGAGAGGCGAAAAACACGGAAACAGGAGCCGGTTATCGATGCGTAGGGTTCAGAGAGATGAAAAAAGGGAGGACATCTTGCGAAAGTCCTCCCCGCATTCGTGATCGTGCCGTTCGATTTCCTATTTCTGGATGGCAGGAAGAAGCAGGCCGATCAAAAGCAGGTACCGAGCGATGACGACGAGCAGTTCGATCAGAGTAAAGCCGGCCATTTTGCTGAAGGCCTTTTCCACTCTGGCGATCCGATTTTGGTTGACTGTGTTTTTCATAATTATTACTCCTCAAGTATTTATTAATTTTCCGAAGTCCTTGGGGACCGCGGTTTTTATTCTGCAGCATTTTTAGCTGCCACTTATGAATGCGTTTATTTGTCGAAAAAACTATCATTTTTTTTAGTTAGAAGGAAATTTTGTTTGGGATCCGCAAAGCCGTGGCTTAATGAGACTTTGGGCTGAAACCATTTACTGAGTATTCGTCGTAAACAAAGCGGAGCATCATCCGATCAATATCGCTGAGAAATAATTATGAGAATCATCTTGAGTGTGTTATTCATCATCTGTCTTTTGTTCCCGTCGTTCCAGTCTCGGCACAAAACGGTCGGGCCAGTTTTAAGGTCGACTTTGAGAAATTTACTTTACCCAACGGACTTGACGTGATCTTTCATATCGACCGATCCGATCCGGTCGTTGCGGTTTCATTTGACGGCTCATGTAGGTTCGGCGCGTGAAAAAGCCGGACGTACCGGTTTCGCTCATATGTTCGAGCATCTTGTTGTTCCTTGAATCAGAGAATCTTGGTAAAGGCGGGCTGGATAAGCTGACGGCGCGGATCGGCGGGTCCGGGGCGAACGGCTCGACAACCCGTGACCGGACAAACTATCTGCAGACAGTGCCGAAAGATGCTCTTGAGAAAATGCTGTGGGCCGAGGCCGACAAACTTGGCTGGTTCATTAACACCGTGACTGACCCAGTTCTTGCAAAGGAAAAGCAGGTTGTAAAGAACGAAAAGCGACAAGGCGTCGATAACAATCCTTATGGCCACACATCGTATGTGATCGATAAGGCTCTTTATCCTGAAGATCATCCTTACAACTGGCAGGTAATCGGCTCGCTGGAAGACCTGCAGAATGCACAAGTTGAAGATGTTAAAGAGTTTTTCCGCCGATGGTATGTTCCGAACAATGTTACGCTGACGGTCGCGGGCGATTTCGACAGTGTTCAGGCAAAAAAATGGGTTGAGAAATATTTTGGCGAGATCAAACGAGGTGAAGAAGTCGCTTCGATCGCGAAGCGGCCGGGCGTCGTCAAGGAAACGGTAAAACTCTATCACGAGGACAATTTTGCACGACTGCCGGAACTTACGATGGCGTGGCCAACGGCCGAGCAATACAATGCCGACTCATATCCGCTTCAGGTCCTGGCAGCTTATCTTACCCGAGGCAAGAAGGCTCCTTTTTATCAGGTCCTGGTTGAGGGCAAAAAGCTGACGTCCAATGTGACGATGTTCAACCGAGAGTCCGAACTTGCCGGACAAGCTCAGTTGTCTGTCCGAGCGTTTGCGGACAAGGATCTGGATGAAGTTTCTGCGGCGATCGATGAAGCGTTTGCAAAATTTGAAAAGGAAGGGATCTCCGAGACGGACCTGAATCGCATTAAGGCGGGCCAGGAAACCCAATTTTACAACTCGCTTTCCAGCGTTCTGGGTAAGGGGGCGCAGTTGACGCAGTACAACATCTTCGCCGGCGATCCAGGCTTTATCGAGAAGGACATTAGGAACATTCTGGCCGTCACACCTGCCGACGTAACCCGCGTATATCAAAAATACATCAAGGGTAAGAACTTCGTTGCGACGTCCTTCGTCCCGAAGGGCAAAGTGTCGCTGGCTTTGGACGGCTCGACCAAAGCCGAGGTCGTCGAGGAAAAGATCGTCCAGGGAGCCGAAGATGCGGTTGATCCGTCGATTAAGGCGACTTACGAGAAGACGTCCTTCGACCTTTGACCGCAGCGTCGAACCGCCATATGGCCCGGCACCGGAGGTCAAGGTCCCTAGCGTTTGGGAAGGAAGGCTGGCTAACGGAATGCGCCTTTACGGCATTGAAAATTCGGAGGTGCCGCTGGTCCAAATTGAGATCGTGATCGACGGCGGCCAGCTTCTTGAGGATATCAATAAGGTAGGTGTCTCTAACCTGATGGCCCGGCTGATGACGCAGGGAACAGCGAGGAAGACACCTGTCGAATTGGAAGAAGCGATCCAGCAGCTCGGCGCTTCGATCAACGTGACGGCCGATACAGAAGACATACGAATAAGGGTAAACACGCTCGCGAAAAACTACGACGCGACAATGGCGTTGGTCGATGAGATTCTGTTGGAACCCCGTTGGGATGCAAAGGAATTTGATCTTGCGAAACAAAGCACGATCAGCCAAATTCGCCAGCTTGACGCAAACCCGAACGCGGTGGCGCAGCGGGAATATAATCTTCTGATCTACGGGAAGGACAACATGCGTTCGCGGCAATATCCTGGGCTCGATCGATTCGGTCAACGCGATGACGATTGACGACTTGAAGGTATTCTACGCCAAGAACCTTTCCCCCTCCGTCGCCCGAATGCATGTTGTCGGTGCGATGGACAAGGCGAAGGTCACAGCTTCGCTTGCCGGAATCAGCAAACGATGGGCTGCGAAGAAGGTGGACATTCCTGTTTACCGGTCGCCGGCGGCCCCGGCAAAGGCTCAGGTCTATTTTTATGACGTTCCGGACGCCAAACAATCGGTGCTTCGTTTCGGTTACTCGGCGCTTGCTCAGACCGATCCTGATTTTTATCCGGCGACGGTGATGAATTACATTCTCGGCGGCGGCGGATTTGCCTCGCAATTGACGCAGCAGCTTCGTGAAGGCAAAGGCTACACGTACGGCATTGGGTCAGGTTTTTCAGGGACAAGAAGCCCCGGCACATTCACGATCCAAAGCGGTGTGCGAACGAACGTCACGCTGGAATCCGCACAATTGGTAAAGAGCATCCTGCAGGATTACGGAAAGAACTTTTCCGACAAAGATCTTGAGACAACAAAAGGCTTTCTGATCAAAAGCAACGCCCGTGCGTTTGAAACGGCCAATGCTAAGCTGAATATGCTAGACAACATCAGCTCGTACGGCTGGAAACCTGATTACGTAAAAGGAAGGGAACAGATCGTCAAGTCGATGACCGTGCAGCAGATCAAAGATCTGTCGCAGAAATATCTCGACACGAACAAGATGATCTGGCTGATCGTGGGTGACGCGAAGACGCAGCTGCCGAGGATGAAGGAGCTTGGTTTTGGTGAACCGGTGCTGATCAATAAGTAGAACATATGCGATCAAAGCTTTGCGGTGTAATTGCGATCTTGCTTACTCTTGCGGTGACAGTTTTCGGTCAAACAGTCGACCGGAAGGCACTGTCTCGGCAGGTCAAAGCTGAATTCCTTCATTCGTGGAATGGCTACAAGCAGCATTGCTGGGGCCACGACGATCTGAAGCCGCTCTCGAAAACCTGTCGCGACTGGTATGGCACGACGATATTGATGACGCCGGTGGATTCGCTCGATTCGTTGTATCTGCTGGGTTTTAAGAAGGAAGCGGATGCCACACGCGAGTATATTGTCAAGAATCTTTCATTCGACAAGGACATCTCGGTCCAGAATTTTGAGATCGTCATTCGCATCCTCGGCGGACTGCTTGTCGAGCTATCAGATGACGGACGATAAGCGTTTACTTGATCTGGCCGACGATCTGGGACGACGACTCTTGCCGGTTTTTGATTCGCCTACCGGCCTACCCTACAAAAACGTCAATCTAAAGACGGGAAAGACCGCCGGCCCGGTTTCTAACCCGGCCGAGACTGGAACTTTGCTCATTGAATTCGGCACGTTGTCAAAGCTCACCGGTAAACAGGTCTATTACGAAAAAGCGAAACGGGCGTTGGTCGAAACATATAAGCGCCGTTCGCCGATCGGCTTGGTTGGTACAAATATCAACGTTGAAACTGGACAATGGACAAACACCGACAGCCACGTCAGCGCCGAGATCGATTCTTATTACGAATACCTGCTTAAATGCTCAATACTTTTCGACGACAAAGATTGCCAGAAGATGTGGACTGAGGGCATTGATGCTGTTCATAAGCATCTCGCGCGATGAGGTCAACGGCAATCTTTGGTACGGGCATGCGGACATGACGACCGGAAAGCGGACCGAGACGACCACCGGTGCGCTCGATGCGTTTTTCCCGGGGTTGCTTGCCTTGGGCGGGGACCTAACGCGAGCGCGAACGACGCAGGACGCGATGTTTAAGATGTGGCAGATCCACGGGATCGAGCCGGAAGTTTTCGACTACAAAACGATGAAGGTCGTTCACGGTGGTTATCCGCTGAGGCCCGAGATCGTCGAATCGACATACATCCTTCACCAGCTGACCAGGGACCCGAAATATCTTTCGATGGGTAAGCAGATGTTTGAAGACTTTGTGAAATATTGTCGGACGGATGTCGCCTATGCCGGGCTGAAAAACGTTGAAACAAAAGAGAAGACAGACTATATGCACAGTTTTTTGCTGGCTGAGACGTTCAAGTATTTTTATCTATTATTCGCGCCGGAAACGACCCTGGACTTTAAGAAGGTTGTGTTCAATACTGAGGCCCATCCGATCCGGCGAACTTGGAAGAACTAGCAACAACGGACACAGAGTGCACAGCGGATGTGTGCGATATCTCAAAACCTCCTGAAGGTCTCCGGGATTGTTGAAGTAGAAAATATACATGGCCAAATCGAAAACCATAGTGAAAGCCGAGAAAAAGATCCTGATCACCGGCGGGACCGGGTTTCTCGGTACTCACATTGTTCGCCAGTTTCTCGATGCCGGCGAGAAGCATTTGCGCGTGATGGCTTCGTCCGTGCCTGAGTGGATGAAGGACGCGGGCGTGAAAGCGGTCGAGGGCTCCGTGACGGACCGCGATCACGTTGTCAAAGCGGTCAAGAATGTTTCGACGATCTTTCACCTAGCCGGTAAGGTTTCGCGTGACAACGAAGACGCGGCCGCGATGAACAGGATCCACGTCGAAGGCACTCGTATTCTGTGCGAGGCGGCCAAGGAGGCCGGGGTCCACACGATGGTCCTGGCTTCATCGAGCGGCACGATCGCCGTAAGCGAAGACGAGCAGATCTTTGACGAAACGTTTCCGCAACCCGTGGATGTGATCTCGCGATGGGCATACTACGCGTCCAAGTATTATCAGGAACGTACGGCTCTGGCTGAATTTGACGGTGAAGGCCGACGTCTTGTGATAATGAACCCGTCGCTGCTGCTTGGACCGGACGACGAGCGGCTGAGTTCGACGAAACCAGTGCTCGATTTTCTCGCGAAAAAGATCCCCTATTCACCAAGCGGCGGATTGAATTTTGTTGATGTTCGCGATGCGGCAGCCGCTTTCATATCTGCCGTCGAAAAAGGCGGGCATCAGGAGAAATATCTGCTCGGAGCGGCGAATATGACATTTCCGGAATTTTTCGGTCGTCTGGAAAGATTGTCGGGCGTGTCGGCTCCGATGCTGAAGGTCCCGAAAAGGCTCGCGATGGCCGGATCTTCTGTGATCGAATCCGTTTTCAAGCACTGGGGTAAGGCCTCTCCGGTCGCACAGAAAGAGGTTGAGCAGGCCGAGTTTTTCTGGTATTTCGATTCCTCAAAAGCGGAAGAACAATTAGGCTTCTTGCCCCGTGACCCTCAGGAAACTCTGCATGACACGATCAGTTATCTGCGTGAGAATTTTCTCGGGGCGGGAGCGTTCGGCCGCTAGTTGCTTTGTGTATTCCGTAGAGTAGAAGTCCTATGCCCGCGGCGATGAGGATCGGAACACCTTCTCTCGCAAAATCGACCCGTGTCAAAAGCCATGCGATCAGTGCCAGCGACAGGACGGCAGCAACGATCCCTGCCGGGGCCATGAATTTTGCCTCCGGAGCCGTGCCGCGACTGCGAAAAACCGGCAGGGCGACGCAGGTTGTTGCGTAAACCAACAGCCTCGTTATTGTCGCGATGGCAAGGGCGGAAATGAATGACGACTGTACCGTCAGGAAAAAGATCGCGACGCCGGTTAGAAGTATTGAGACGTAAGGTGTTTTGAATCGATCGAGTGTCGCGGAAAAGATGCTGGGCAGGTCCCGCTGCTCTGACATTGCAAAGATCAAACGCGTGCCGCCGAGCAGCCCTACATTCAAATTGCCCAGGATGGACACGAGCGCACCGATCGTAATGAACGCGGCGCCGTATGCACCGAGAAAATTGGCTGCCGCATCAGCAAGCGGTCGTTCGGATGCTGCGAGGCCGGGCAGGGTGCCGATGCTGACTATCTGGATCAGAATGTACAACAACGCGACTATCAACACGGCCGTCAGCAATGCAAACGGCATGCTCTTCTGCGGATCTTTGGTTTCTCCGCCAAGCACAACGGAAACCTCGAATCCGACAAAAGCATAGATCAGCAGTAGGACCGCGCTTGAGAAAGCTCCGTATTCCGGGACAGCGTCAAACGTGAAGTTCGCGGGCTGAATGAAGAACATTCCGACCAATCCGAACACAAAGAGCGGTATCAGTTTGCCGGCGGTAAAGACGTTCGTCATCATTGCCGATTGTCGAACGCCGGCTAAATTAACCGCTGAAAGCAGGACGACGATAAAACTTATAACCGAAACGCGTCCGGCCCCGGTGGCGACACGCGGATCGAAGAAGCCCAGGTAGGTTACGAACAAATTGCAGTTAGCTGCAAAGGTCGTCACCCTAACGATCCAATAGAGCCATCCGACCTCGAAGCCGACTAGAGAGCCAAACGCCTCTTTCGCGTAAAGATACGGCCCACCGGTGGCCGAAAACCGGCTCGAGACCTCGGCATAGCAAAGCACAATGAAGCCGATGATGATGGCGGCAGAGAATGAAGGCGATAAGACTGTAAGACCCGATCAATGCGTGTACCTTTGCGGGCAAGCCGAAAATGCCTGCTCCGATTATGGTATTTATCGCTATCGCGGTCAGGTCCCACCGGCCGATGCCGCGAACGAGTTTTTCATCTGTCATGCTTATTTTTAGGAGAGTGCTTTTTAAGAATTCGTTTTTCGTTTATACTCTGAAAACCACTTTCCGTAAAGATATCCAGGGCTAATTGAATGAAAATCGCGCCGAGAGCTTTTGTTTGTCTAGCAATTGTCTGTGTTGCCTTCGGATACTCTCATGCCCAAAAGAACCGGTCGAAGATCGAGATATCGGTCCCGAAAGGTTACACTGCGCCGCAATTTGCAGCTTCGGCACAGCTCGAATCGATCTTGAAACAGGCCGTCGGTACGGTTCTGGATCCGGCGAGCGGAAAAAACTTTAAAGCGAGTGAGATCGCCGCTACGCTGATCGACCTTCGTGATCCACAGAATCTGGCTTGGGCGAATATTGAAGGCGAAAAACCGATCTACCCGGCAAGCGTGGTCAAATTGTTTTATATGGCCGCGCTTGAACGCCAAATGGAGGATGGAAAGGTCACTCTCACGCCGGAGCTCGAGCGCGGATTGAAGGACATGATCGTTGATTCTTCAAATGAAGCCACTCAGTACATTCTTGATGTACTTACGGACACCTCGAGCGGCAGCGAATTGCCGCAGAAGGAATTTGACGCGTGGCAATACAAGCGAAACCGTGTGAATCGCTTTTTCTCGTCGATGGGCTACACGAACAGCAACATCAATCAAAAAACGTTTTGCGAAGACGCCTACGGTATTGAACAACAGTCTCGGAAATACAAGGGTGAGAACCGCAATATGATCACGACCAACGCAACCGCGCGCTTAATGGCGGAGATCGTACTTGGCCGGTTGAATACACCAGAGCGGACCCGAAGGATGATGGAACTGCTGAAACGCGATCCGTTCACATCATCGAGCGACCAGGACAATCAGGCAGTGGGTTTTACAGGAAAGGCGTTGATCGACTCAAAACTAAACGGTGCGAAGCTTTGGTCAAAGGCAGGCTGGACGAGCCGGGCCCGGCATGACGTGGCGTACATCGAAACACCTGATGGATCGAAATTTGTTCTTGCGGTCTATACCGAGAACCATGCGAATGACCGCGATGCAATACCGACCATTGCGGGGGCCATTCTTCGACGGATGAGGGATTTGGCCAAATGAGACCTTTATTCCTCTTGTTGATCTTCATCGGGTGTTTTTGCCTCTGCGCCGAGGCGATGTCCGCGCAAACCAGGCATCGGGTTCGATTTTCGGCGGGAACATCGAGTGCTTCGATCAAGGGAACGGTTCGTGGATTTGCCTATCGTGACTATCTGGTCAAGGTCTCTGCCGGCCAGACTATCGAGGCGAAACTCGTCACTCCGAATACATTCAGCGTTCTGACGATATTCTTGCCTAATGGCGACAATCTTGAAGGAGCCGCACAAACCGACGAGTTTACGGGCGAACTTCCAACCGGCGGCGATTATGTGATCCGAGTTGGAATGATGCGGGCCGAAGCGAGGCGGCCACGCTCGGTGTCCAACTATATTTTGAGAATTTCTATTAAGTGACGAGCGAGGAAATATGAAAAATCGATCTTCTGTTATTCCGTTGTTAGTTCTAGTTGTTGTGTCGGCAATTGTTGCGTTCGGCCAGGGTTCTTACAAATCCCCGCCGAAGGAGATCATGGACGTGCTCAACGCTCCGGCGATACCGGGCACGTCGATTTCCCCAGCTCGGGACAAGATCGCCTTGTTAACACCTTTGCGTTATCCGCCGATAGCAGATCTTGCCCAGCCAATGCTGAGGCTTGCGGGAACGCGGGTGAATCCGAACACCAACGCACCGCACTTGCAGGGCTATTCTGTGAGCATGACTCTCAAAAATGTCTCGGACGGAAAAGAGAACCCGGTCACTCTGCCCGCGGGTGCAAAGATCTCAGGACCGCAGTGGTCGCCGGACGGAAAATACATAGCGTTCGGCAATATCACGCCGACGGGTGTCGAACTGTGGCTCGTGGACACTGCGACCGCCAAAGCGAGAAAAATCAACAACGTTCTGGTCAACACTGCTTTCGGTGGCTATGAGTGGGAAGGCTCAACACAAATTTCGGTGTCAATGATCCCAACCGGCCGAGGGGCTGCTCCGTCGTACCAGAACATCGTTCCATCGGCACCCAATATTCAAGAAACCACCGGGCGCCGCGGCACTGTCGCAACGGTACAGGATCTGCTCAGGTCGCCGAATGACGAGAAGCTTTATGAATATTATGCGACCTCACAACTCGTGTTGATAGGAATCGACGGCAAGATTCGCCCTATCGGCCAGCCCGCGATATTCAATGACGCAACATTCTCGCCTGACGGCAAGTACGTTTATGTCTCGATAATTCAAAAGCCGTTTTCATACCTCTTCCCGGCATCGCGTTTCCCGAAGAGGCAGGAAGTATGGGATGTGAACGGCAAGGTCGTGCAGAAGCTCCCCGACGTTCCTCTACTCGACAATATCCCGAGCCAAGGTGTTCCGGTCGGGCCGCGCGGCATTGGCTGGGTTCCGATCGAACCGGCGACGCTCACATGGGCCGAGGCTCTCGATGGCGGTGATCCGCGAAACAAGGTCACGCCCCGCGACAAAATGATAACGCTGGCCGCACCATTCACGGGCTCGCCGACGGAAATGTTAAAGGTCGAGCATCGCTTCCAGGGCCGCGGTTTTGGTGAGAAGAACGGGCTGATGTTCTATTACGACTACAACCGCGATACGCAGCGGCGGCGGATGTTCATGACGGATTACCGCAACCCGACCACCGTCAAGCAGATCTTCGATCTAAACATCAACGACCGCTATGCCGACATCGGAACGCCGGTTAGCCGAACCCAGCCGAATGGCACCACGCTCATCCGCCAGGATGGTGACGACATTTACCTGACCGGACTTGGTGCTTCGCCCGATGGCGACCGGCCATTTTTCCGGCGGATGAATCTGAAGACTTTGAAAACTGGATGAGATGTTTCGCTCCGGCGTCGAGGACTATGAGGCGTTCGTCGCGCTGATGAATGATGACGCGGGATGAATTTCATCACGCGAAAGGAATCGACCGTCCATCCGCCAAATCTTTATCACCGGCAGATATGCCCGCCCGGCAAAGTCTGCACGGCAATGGCCTATCGGCAGATCACCGAATTCAAGGATCCGGCTCCGCAGCTTCGCGGGATCACTAAACAGCTTGTTCAATACAAGCGCGCCGACGGCGTCGATCTGTCGTTCACGCTTTATCTGCCGCCAGGTTACAAAGAGGGAACTCGGCTGCCGACGATCGTCTGGGCGTATCCGGAGAGCTTTACCGACGCCGGCGTTGCCGGTCAGGTTTCCGGTTCGACGAACCGCTTTACGCAGATCGGCGGCATCTCGCACTCTGTTCCTGCTGCTGAGCGGATACGCGATCCTTGATAACACATCGATGCCGGTCGTTGGGCCGCCCGAAACGAAGAACGACACGTTCGTCAAACAGGTCGTCGACGCAGCCAAGGCCGCGATCGACAAGGCCGTCGAAATGGGCGTCACCGACCGCGACCGCGTCGGCGTCGGCGGTCACAGCTACGGCGCGTTCATGACGGCGAATCTGCTGGCGCACTCCGATCTGTTCCGTGCCGGCGTCGCCCGCAGCGGCGCTTATAACCGCACGCTCACGCCGTTCGGGTTTCAGGACGAAGTTCGCAATTTCTGGGAGGCGACCAAGATCTACACCGATGTTTCGCCGTTCTTCTACGCCAACAAGATCAACGAGCCCATCCTGCTGATCCACGGCGAAGCCGACAACAATCAGGGCACGTTCCCGATCAAGTCGGAACGGCTTTTCGCCGCTATCAGCGGTCAACGGCGGCACGGCACGGCTCGTAATGCTCCCGCACGAAGCGCACGGCTACTCCGCCCGCGAATCAACCGAACACACGCTTTACGAGATGGTCCAGTGGTTCGATAAGTACGTTAAAAACGCAAAGCCGCGCGACATCAAGCAAGCCGCGGCAAAATAAGACGAGAGAGGCTGTCTGATGAAGTCGTAACAACTTCACGGACAGCCTCTTTTCGCCGAAGCGGAATGGTCCTAGTTAATTCGGTCCATGGCCGAGGCGTCGATGATGTTACCGTCACCTAGCAGCCTAATGGATCTCTGGAAATCGAATTGTTCCGACGTGCTGATGCAATAGCAATTCCGCCGCGTTTGCTCCGACGGGTTTGGAAAAATGATAACCCTGGCCTAACCGGCAGCCAAGCATCTGCAGCTTTTCAAGCTGGGATTCAGTCTCAATGCCTTCTGCGACAACCTCAATGCCTAGATTTTCACCGAGCATCAATATCGTTTTGACGATCGCTTCGCTTTTCTTGTCGCCGCACATCTTGTCGACGAAAGACCGGTCGATCTTCAGCCGGTCAAACGGGAATCGCTGTAAATAGCTTAAGCTTGAGTAACCGGTGCCAAAATCATCGGTTGAAAGCGAGATGCCAAGCGAGTCTAATGATTGAAGCACGCTGAGCGACTTTTCGCTGTGTTCCATCACGTTTGTTTCCGTGACCTCCAGCTTTAGCTGCCGCGGGTCGAGCCCGGTTTCCGAAAGTATTGCTTCAACCTGCTTGGTCAAGGACGGGTGCATAAGCTGCTTTGCCGAAAGATTTACGCTAATGGATAACGGAAATGCGAACTGGTTTTGCCATTGGGCCGATTTGTCGGCAGGCTTCTTCAAGGATCCAGCGTCCGATCGGAACGATCATTCCCGTTTCTTCAGCGACCGATACGAATTCATCCGGGCCAAGCAGGCCAAGTTCAGGGTGGCGCCATCGGATCAGGGCTTCAAATTCCCGAATCGAGCCCGAGTCGAGTTTAACGATCGGCTGATATTGGACCTCAAATTCACAGCGTTCGATCGCGTGCCGCAGATCGGTTTCGATATGAAGCAGATTGATGTTCCGGACATGCATTTCGCGGTCAAAGATCTCGTAACGGGCCTTGCCCGCTTCTTTGGCCCGATACATTGCGGCATCGGCGTCCCGAAGGAAATCTTCCGGCTGTCGCATTATGTCGTCCGAAACGATTATTCCAATGCTTGCCGAAGTAAAGACCTCATAGCTGTCGATCTGAAACGGCTTTGCTAGGTTGCGCTGGACGCGTTCGGCTACCTGGACTACGTCCGACACCCCGCCCGTTCGATTCAGGAGAATGGTAAATTCGTCGCCGCCCAAACGCGCAACCACATCGCCGGGCCGGACATATTTGCGGAAGCGGTCCGCGATCAAACGAAGTAATTTGTCGCCGACAAGGTGCCCAAGGCTGTCATTGATGACCTTGAACCGATCCAGATCAAGAAACAGGACGGCAAATCTGGCGACCGGATTGGACTCCGCCCGCTCGACCGCCGACCGGAGGTTGCTCATAAACTCTGCCCTGTTCGGCAAGTCTGTAAGCTGGTCATGCCGGGCGTAATAATTTAGCTTTTCCTCGCTTTGCTTCTGATCGTCGATATCGGTATTTGTCCCAAACCACTTAACAATATTTCCGTCGGAGTCGCGGCCGCAAGTCGCCCTTGCCTTGTGCCACCGAAACACGCCGTCGGCCCTCCGCAAACGGAATTCCATCTCGTAAAACTCGCCGGTCTGGATAGAATTGTTCCATCGCTTTACGCATTCGTGTAGATCGTCGGGATGTAACACTTGACGGCCTTTGCCTTTGGTCATGTCGTCTTGTGTCAAGCCGAAATATTCGAGTGCCCGCTGATTGATGTAATCTAGTTTTCCGTCGGGTTCGGCGGTCCAGACATGGTGGAATATACCTTCGCCAAGCTGTCGAAAACGCTGTTCGCTGGCCTTTAAGGCATCTTCGGATCGGCGTCGTTCAGTAATGTCCCGGCCTACGCCTTGAACTCCGATCGGCAAGCCCTTTCGTTGTATCAATCGTGTGCTCAATTCGAGCGAAACGCGTCGTCCGTCCTTGGCAATGATCTCGACGTCGTAGGTTGTTGCAATATCTTCTGCGATCTTTTTCGCCGTCATCTCGCGGGCGGCCGCAAGGGATTCGGGAGCCACCACCTGCACGATGTTCATCGATAAAGCTTCTTCCCTTGTATATCCTGTGATTCTTTCACCGGCACGGTTCAAGGATGTAAAATTCCCTCGAAGGTCGTGCGTGTAGATCAGGTCGTTCGCATTTTCGAACAGATCGCGATATTGGTTCTCGCTTTCTCGCATTGCCTCTTCCGCGAGTTTTCTTTCCGTGATGTCGCGTGCGATGCCCTGCACGGCGACCGGCACACCCTCTTTGGAGATGACTGAGCTATTCACCTCAAGAGTCAGTTTCGATCCGTCTTTCTTGATACAGTCCAATTCATAGGCAGTTTGTTTCGAGCTGCCCTCGATCTTGTTTGCGAGCTTCTCGCGCACGATCGCCAAGTGTTCCGGAGCGGCGATCTGGGACATATTCAAACGCAACGCTTCTTCGCGCGTGTAGCCGAAGATCCTTTCGGCGGCCTGGTTCATCGAAATGTAGTTTCCTTCAAGATCGTGGACATAAATGATATCGTTCGCGTTCTCGAAGAGATTTCTGTAACGCTCCTCGCTTATTCGAAGGGCTTCTTCGGTTTGCTTTTGAGCGGTGACGTCCAGCATCACGCCTTCACGGCAAACAACCCGGCCCTCTGCGTCTCGAATCAGGCAGCCGCGATCCCGGACCCAATTCACATAACCTTTAGAATCGACGATCCGATACTCGTAATCAACCTCTTTCCCGGAACTGGTAGAGGCCAAAGTCTGTGTGAAAACCCAGTCTCGATCATCTTCGTGGATCACACTAAGCCAAATGTTCGGGTCATTTAGCCAGCGATCGAGGGGATATCCGAACCGCTCAAACGCAGGGCTTACATAGAAGGGTGTATACGGCGCTTCAGGGGCCACGGCGTAGAAAAGAACCGGGAGATTTTCTATGAATCCGCGGTACTTGTCTTCGTCTCCGAGCAGGATCGGGCTCGATCTCGGCCCTTGCTCAGACGGTTTCGTTCGTTTTGATCTTCCGGGACTTTTGCCGTTTGCTTTCACGTTCATAGGGCGGATCGATCGGGTAGTTATGACAAAAATCGTCACTCGCCGATTGACAGGGATTGTGACCGGGACGATGCGGGTGTAGAATGGTGCCGAATAAGAACGGCCCGAAGTGGTGTAAAGTCTATTACTTAGGCATAAAGAAGCATCATTCGCCAATAAACCGAGTGCAATTCTCGTTCCGCCCGAAGGCGATACGTCTTTGCGATGGACCAAAAGGACCTGTCTATACATCACGAACCTATCGGCGACGCCTTCTCGCCGCCGCTGGCTGATGCGACCCGGCCACTTGGCCCGAGTGTGATTTCGACATATCGCGACAGCGGTTTTGTCTCCGGTATTCAGGTTCTGAACACCGATCAGATACAACGACTCCGGGATGATCTTGGGATTCTGATGGAACCTCACCAGGCAGAAAATCCGGCTTTCTACGAATATCATCACAACGAGTCCGACGATCCATCGATGACACTCTTTCATGCGCTTGGAGCCTGGCGCGTTTCCGGAGTATTTCACGATCTTATCTTTCATCGGCCGATAGTTGCGGCCGCTGAGCAATTGCTCGAAGGGCCGGTCCGGTTCTGGCATGACCAGCTGTTTGTTAAGCCTGCACGGGACGGCGCGGTCGTTGCATGGCATCAGGACTATTCCTACTGGACGCGAACAAAGCCGATGGCCCACCTCTCGTGCTGGATCGGCCTGGACGATTCGACCGAGGAAAACGGGTGCGTCCGGTACATTCCGGGGAGCCATAAATGGGACCTCTTGCCTCGGTATCATTTGTCGAATGATATGCATGCTGTTTTTGAGTTCCTGACCGATGAACAGCGTGCTGCGTTTGATCCGGTACCAGCGGTCCTCAAGGCAGGCGAAGCTAGCTTTCATCATCCATTGACCTTGCACGGGTCTTACGAGAACACGTCACCTTTCCCACGGAGGGCAGTGGTTCTCAATTTTGTTCGCGACGGGGTCGTATCCGATTCCGACGAACCATTGCTGGCCGGCATACCGCCGATCGAGAAAGGGAAAAAACTCGAGGGCCAGTTCTTTCCCCTGTTGTCGCAATGACGGTCGAACATCACGTTTTCCGAAATCTGACATTAGGCGGTAAACTATTGCTAAAGAATTTCTTGCATTCATCAACTTATGAAAAAAATACTCACTATAGTGTTTCTGTTGATTGTTACGGCCGCATCGCAGGCGCAAACGATGCCGAAGGATGCCGACCCGGCTCTTTGGGCCAGGGCGCTGAAGATCCATAAAAAAGCGATCATCGTCGATGGCCACAACGACATCACTTCGCCGCTTGTCGACGAGGATTATGATCTGCGGCAACAGCTCGGTCGGCAAATTTCACCGGGGCGGCGACCCATTTCACACTGACGTCGCGAGGCTAAAGGCGGGCGGCGTCACCGGCGAATTTTTTGCGATCTACGTTTCCGGGAGCACGATGACAACCGGCGGAGCGATGCGGCGCGCTATGGATATGATCGACGCGACGAACCGTGAGGTCGAAAGGAATCCCGGAAGCTTTACGTCGTGCACAACCGCGGCCGAGATACGCCGCGCCAAGAAACAGAACAAGATCTGTATTCTGATGGGCATCGAGGGTGGTTACGTCATCGAAGATTCGCTTTACGCTCTGCGCAATGTTTACCGCCTGGGTGTTCGATACATGACGCTTACGCACAACGTCGCTACAAACTGGGCCGATGCGCATCGTGACGAAAAGCATGGCGGGTTGACCGATTTTGGAAAGGAAGTCGTACGCGAGATGAACCGCCTCGGTATGTTTATCGACATCTCGCACGTGTCCGTAAAAACGATGAACGACGCCCTGGATGTGTCGACTGCCCCGATAATCGCTTCGCACTCCTCGGCCCGCGGGCTCAACGACCACACGCGCAACGTCCCCGATGAAGTTCTCAAACGGGTCGCGAAGAACGGCGGAGTCATAATGGTCAATTTTTATCCGGCATTCCTTGACGCCCGCACGAATAAGGAAGAAAACGAGCGTACCGCCCGTATTCGCGATCAGGTCACTGCCCTGCGTGAACAATACAAGAACGACGCGAAAGCCCTGGACGAAGCGATCCGCAAGTTGGAGGACGCCAACCCTATCTACATTCCCACCTATGCCCGGATCGTCGATCATATCGACCATATCAAAAAGATCGCGGGTATCGACTACGTCGGCCTCGGATCGGATTTTGACGGCGTACCATACCTGCCGGCCGGATTGAATGGGGCCGAGGACCTTCCGCTGATAACCTACGAAATGCTTAAACGCGGATATTCCGAGACCGACATCAAAAAGGTCCTCGGCGAAAACCTCTTACGCGCGATGGCGCAGATGGAAAAGGTCGCGGGAAACCGACAGATCAGCGGGCAGGGAAGTTTGAAAAAACTCCCTCCACCGAAATAACATCTTCGAGTTGGCCGTCCCACTTGGAACGCATTTTTTGCGGAAAGTGGGACGGTCTAAGTGTTTTACACACTTGCAGTTATCGCCAAAAATCGTTCCACTTGCACGAAATACAAACGGTTAAGTGGAACGATTTGCCCTAGCAGGTGTAAGTATCTTTATTTGTTTCATTTGACTACCTGACCCAGTCGCTGACACTATCTCTGACACCACCTCTGATGTTCCGGCGGGATCGCTGCAGTTGTCGGAGCTTTGCATCTTGACCGCAAGTTCGATCACGCATTTTTCAAAGAACCGGACAAATAGTGCCACAATGTTGCATAGATTGTCAAGAATTTTATGCGTGAAACAGCAGTAGCTGATTACCTTTTGTGTGGGCTTGAGGCTGATCTTGGACATATCAGGAGATTATTTTCGGTAACGAACTCCGGTGCTTTTAGTTGAAATTGGTTAGGACGAGAAGAGGGAAAGGAACGGCAAAGCGGGAGGCGGGCTTTGCCCACGCTGCGGCCCTTTTTGGGTACAAGTTCTTGACTAGGATTTCAATCAAGCGTATAAATCATCCATCATCACGAACCTTCGGGCTCCCAAGGCCGCGAGCGGGCGGCTGTCATAGGATGCGGCAGCGGTCCGGTTTTGCTCAATGTCACGCATCTCTTATCTGAGAGAGGAGAATGTATGTGCAGAATGTTTTTTGTCGTGTCGATGCTGATCACCGCATCGCTTTTGATGGTTTCGTGTGGCGACCCGGGAGCAGGAAATGCTGGAAACAAACCGGCAAATGCAACGAATTCGGCCAACAACGCTGCCGCAGCGGCACCTGTCAATACAGCCGCCATCGAAGCCGATCTTAAGAAATTGACGACCGATACGTCGGCGTCGTTGGTCAAGAACGACATAGCCGCGATGGAAAAGGTTTACGCCGAAAATTATATGTTTGTCGGGCCGGATGGATCGGTTGCGACGCGTGCACAACGTTTAGAAGCGATGAAAACGGGCGATACGAAATATGAGTCGATCACGTACGACGACATTTCGGTACGGACAAATCCGGAGGGCACCGGAGCTGTCGTCATAAGCAAGGCAACGGTAAAGGGCAAGAACATGGGAAAAGATGTCAACGGACTTTATCGCGTCACTCATGTTTGGTCTAAAACGAAGGACGGCTGGCGCATGGCCAGCGGACAAACAACGCCGATAACTGCTGCCGCTGAACCCGCAAAAGCGGACGACAAGAAAGCGGAAGGCGATAAGCCCGCGGCCGCAAACACGGCTCCGGCGAACAAATAATCTAGAGGCAATTCAAGAAATCAGAGTTGAGCGGGAGGCCGTCAAACGATGCGGCGGCCGCCCTGTTTGCTCACGTTACGCATCTCTTACCTGAGAGAGGAAAAATGTATGCGAAAAGTATTTCTCGTATCGTCGATGCTTGTAATGGCATCGCTTGTTTTAGTTTCGTGCGGCGACCCCGGTGCGGGAAATGCCGGAAATAAGCCCGCAAATGCAGGGAATTCGGCTAACAACGCGACGGCCACTGCTCCCGTTAACGCCGCCGCACTCGAAGCTGACATCAAAAAACTGGTCAATGACACAGCCGCGGCACTTGCTAAGAACGATGCCGAAGCTCTTGATAAGCTATATGCCGACAATTATATGCTTGTGAATCTCGATGGATCCGTGCAGGGCAAGGCCGACAGGCTGGCTTCGTTCAAGTCAGGCGACACCAAATTTGAGTCATTTGCATACGACGAAGTGACGTGTGCGGACAAACCCCGAGGGCACCGGTGCCGTCGTTATCGCGCGTGCCACGGCCAAGGGTATGAACAAAGGCAAGCCGGTAGCGAGTAACATCCGGGTGACCCAGGTCTGGAGCAAGACAAAGGACGGCTGGCGCCAGGTCAGCGGCCACGCGACGCCCATAACCGCCGCAGCACCGGCCGCCCCCGGCGACACAAAAGCGGCTAACTCGAACACCGCCGCAAACACGGCAAAACCGCCTCCGCCGGTCAACAAGTAAAGACCTCAAAAATGAGAATCGAAACAAGGCGAAACGGGAGTGCACCTTCCGTTTCGCCCTTTTTAACGATCTCAAGCTTGCGAGTCAAAACGCCGTGCCGAATCGTAGGCACGTTTGTATGTGGCATACAGTTTCCCCTCCCAGTTGTAGGAAATCTCCTCGATTTGATTCCCCGCCTCATCCACCTTGTAGAGGCTTCTTGTATAGCGATAAACGTCGTATCGCATAGGATTGAAATGTTCAGGATGTTCCTGAGAGGTGTTTTTATGCTCTATTATGCGCTCGTTCTTGTCTAAGACAGCTACGGATTTCCACTGAAGGTGCCCTTCGGAATCATATATCGCTTCTTCCGTTAGGATGCCGGAGGGAGTGTAGGAATAAATAGTGCGAGTAGCACCAGCAATCAGGTAGGGACGTTTTGGGTCTCGCCTCTCCAAAATTCGACAATCCTTATCAAAAACGAACGTTGGCTTTTCGAACTTACCGTAATCGATCAAGCGATGATACTGTCGCTGATCGTCCTTTACGTAATCACCCGTAGGTCCGAAAGTGACCAGTCGCGTTAGCTCTTTCTGAGGAGCCTGCCTGTGGTATTCAATTTCCTCTTCACGAAGTTCTTTTACTTTGCCATTGAGCTTTTCAAGCTTCCATCCGTTATCGGGATTATCGCAATTGGTGAAGGTTTTCCGTGTCGGCGAAACAGTCGCGATGCCCGCTGACGCCTCGGACAACGACGACGAAAGGCAGCTCGGAACGAATCCGAGCTGCATCGCCGCAACAATGATAAGTGGTTTTGTAAAACCCATCATCCAGTAGCTAGACTCCCGCCGCCGTGGCATTTTTTGAACTTCTTGCCTGAGCCGCAATAGCACGGCTCATTCGGTTTTACTTTTGGCTGATCGCGGACGAACGGCGTGTGCCGCATTGCTTCTTCGCCGGCACTCGCCGCAGATGCCATCGCACCTGTGAACGCCATTCCGGCAGCCTGTTTTCTTGCACGCTGCTGTTCAAGGCGTTCGAGCCGTTCGCGTTCTTCCTGTTCGTCCTGGGTTACGATCTGCAGGTGGAACAGGGCCTTGGTCGTGTTTGTGTCGATGCGGTCGAGCATGTCCTGGAACATCGTGAAGCTCTGCTTTTTGTATTCGACCAGCGGGTCTTTCTGCCCATAACCGACAAGCCCGATGCCCTGCTTTACCTGGTCGATCGACGCGAGGTGGTCTTTCCACTGCGAGTCGATGATGTTGAGCATAATATAACGCTCATAAGCACGCAGGCTTTCGTCACCTGCAAGCTTTTCCTTGTTCGCATAATCCGCCGAGGCCTTTTTCCAAACCGCTTCCTCGATCTGGTCCGGGTTCATGCGTTTGAAATCCACATCGGCGTCACGCGCCGGGTCGAGAGCATAGATGCTTTCGATCTCTGCCGCGTATGTATCGATGTCCCACTTGTCGGGCGTCACCTGGGTATTGAGGAAATGACCGGTCAGGTCGTGCAGCAAGTCGCGAGCGACGCCGGTTTCGCCCAGGAGGTAATCTCGATGCTCCGGCTCGAACATCAACTGCCGGCGGAGGCCGTAGATGGTTTCACGCTGTTTGTTCATCACGTCGTCGTATTTCAGGACGTGTTTACGGGTTTCGAAGTTGCGGGCCTCAACGGCTTTTTGAGCACGCTCGATCTGCCGCGAGACTGTCTTCGATTCGATCGCAACGCCTTTTTCCATGCCCAGCCATTCCATCATCGAGCGGACCTTATCGCCGGCGAAGATGCGCATCAGGTCATCTTCGAGTGAAAGAACAAACCGCGATGAACCTGGATCGCCCTGGCGTCCGGCACGTCCGCGAAGCTGGTTGTCGATACGGCGCGACTCATGCCGCTCGGTGCCGAGAATGTGCAGGCCGCCGACCGCGACAACTTCCTTGTGTTCTTCGGCGACGACGGCTTTTGCCTTTCTAAGCTGCTCCTCAAACTGTTCGGGCGTAGCTTCTTCGGGATTGATCTCCATGCGTTTCAGATAATCATTCGCAAGGAATTCCGGGTTGCCGCCGAGCAGGATATCCGTACCGCGGCCCGCCATGTTGGTCGCGATCGTTACGGCGCCTTTTCGGCCTGCCTGAGCAACGATCTCGGCCTCGCGTTCGTGATACTTGGCGTTCAGAACATTATGTTTTACGCCGATCGCTTTCAGTTTTTCGGCGATCAGCTCGGAATTTTCAACCGAGACCGTACCGACAAGCACGGGCTGTCCGCGTCCGTGAAGCTCTTTTATCTCATCAATTACCGCATCCCATTTTTCGGGCAGAGTGCGATAGATCATGTCCGAATTGTCCTTTCGGATCATTGCCTGGTTGGTCGGAATGATGACGACGTCGATATTGTAGGTCGTACCAAATTCCTCGGCTTCCGTTTCCGCCGTTCCGGTCATGCCCGAGAGCTTTTCGTACATGCGGAAGTAATTTTGGAGCGTGATCGTCGCAAGCGTCTGGTTCTCTTTTTCGATCTTTACGCCTTCTTTTGCTTCGACGGCCTGGTGGAGCCCGTCCGACCAGCGGCGGCCCTGCATCAAACGGCCGGTGAAGTCGTCAACGATGATGACCTCGCCTTCCTGGACAACGTAATGATGATCGGCCTTATAGAGCGTGTGGGCCTTCAGTGCCTGCTCAACGCAATGGAGAAGGTCCATATTTGCCGGATCGTACAGATTCGAAACGCCAAGCAGTTTTTCTGCCTTGGTAACGCCTTGCTCGGTCAAAACTGAAGAATGGTTTTTCTCGTCCAGAAGGTAGTCGCCGGTTGTGACCTTTGTTTCCTCATCCTTGTGGCCGCGTTCGAGCTTCGGAATGATCTCGTTAGCCGCGAAATATTTATCGGTCGCTTCGTCGGTTGCGCCGGAGATAATGAGCGGCGTGCGGGCTTCGTCGATCAAGATCGAGTCCACTTCGTCGATGATCGCGAAATAATGATCATGCTGAACGAGCGATTCGACGTCGAACTTCATGTTGTCGCGAAGATAGTCGAAGCCGAATTCGTTGTTCGTTCCGTATGTGATGTCGGCGGCGTAAGCCCGCTTGCGTTCAACATCGTCCATATCGTTTTGGATACAGCCGACGGACATTCCCAGAAATTGATGGATCTTGCCCATCCATTCGGCATCGCGAAATGCGAGGTAGTCGTTAACAGTGACGACATTCACGCCGCGTCCGGTCAATCCGTTTAGATACGACGGTAAGGTTGCCACCAGAGTTTTACCTTCACCCGTTCTCATTTCGGCGATGCGGCCTTGGTGAAGGGCGATGCCGCCGATCATCTGCACGTCAAAATGACGCATGCCGGTAACGCGTTTTGAGGCCTCGCGGACGGTGGCGAAAGCCTCAGGCAGCAATTCGTGCAGTATCGCTTGCTCAGCGTCGCGGCGTTCAGCTTTGTCCGTAATACCGTTGAGAGCCGCAGCGATCCGCTCCTTAAATTTCGGTGTCTGACCGGCTAACTCGGCGTCCGACATTTTCTGCATTGCCGGTTCAAAATCCTGTATCTGCTGGACCGTGCCTTTTACGCTCTTCAAAAAGATGTCGCTGCTCGATCCGAATATTTTCTTAACTAACTTATCTGCAAATTTATTGACGGCCATATTATTCCTCGTGGCTTAGAGTTCACGTTTCAGCGTGTCCCGATCGTTCTAAGAAGACAAACTAAAGTTTGAACTCTGAACGATCGCTGCGCGATCACGCAACTCTGATCGATAAAAACCTGAATTATGACGAGTGAAATTTGAAGGATTGAATGATCGCTTCGCTCGCCGCTACATTGCGCTTTTGGCAAGCAGCGTGTCGAGCCCGGCACGGGGAAGACGGGTCACCACAAAGACCTGGTCATTTTCGGTCTTGAAAGTGGTATTTTCGATGATCTTTTTGCGAAGTTCCGCATTTTTGGGGGATGAGAAAAACAGAAACGTCGCGCTTAGTTCCCGCACAAGCTCCAACGCTAGCTGCGGTGATTGTTTTTTGACCGCTACGTTGATCGAAAGAGATTTGCGGTCCAATCGGACGTCGAACTTCGAAGAAGCCGCTGATACGCCGTCGAATGAATTGTTGGTTACACAATCACCCAACGAATATCCGTAGACCATCCCGCGGCTGTAGTATTCGAGAGCGGCTCGCGACGGCTCGCTGCTGGTGTCAAAGCGGATCGGCGTGTAACTCCCGGCCTTATTGCCGGCAGTACATGGCAGGAGCGTGCTTTGGGCAAGATCAAACGTGTCTTTGTTCGGATCGAATTTGCCTTTGGCCTGGAGGCGTCTGAGACTCGCCAGAAAATACTCAAGGTCTTCGAGATAGATCTGAACCGACATTGAAACCGGCGATCGTTCGTCGTCCGGTATCGTATCCAGATCATCTTTGACCTCGATCTCGTCCTTTATCTCAAAATTCCGCGTCATCGCGGCGTGACCCAAGACAGGCGTCGCCCCGACCAACACAAGGCCAAGGTACACGCCGAGCGTGGTTAGGAAGAGGATCGAATTGTGGCTATTGCGTTTGTTCACCAAGCGTTATTTGACGGTGGTATCCGGCGTACGGCTGACTGCTGCGTTTCCGTTCGGTTTATTCTCTTTTTCCTTCGACTCCGCGAGTTTTCGAGGCACCATTTCCTGAACGAGCGGTTTTGGAATGCTGAAATTCAAGAATAACACCTTTCCCTCATTTCCTGTTTTTGCCAGCTTTAGGAATGTCTAACTTCGTCGCCCTTTACTTGGGGGATCGCGAGCGCGCCAAGAGTAGTGCCAAAGCCAGAAGCAGTGGTCTTAGCGGTATTCTCCGAAGCTTGTTCGGATCTCAATATAACGACAAGATTCTCGGTCCCTTGCTCAAGGGACACCTCAACCTTTTTCACGCCAAATTTGACCAGGTATCCAAACCAACCGGAGTCCCCAACGCGAAGAATAGCTTCTTCGACCAGTTTTACCATTTCCGGGTCGCTCGGACTGAGTCGGGTTCGGATGCGGCACAGGTTTCGGATCCTTAAGAATGATCGTTTTGCCGTCCTTTCCCGGTGCGAGAGTTCCCTCGATAACAACCTTAAATGGCTCGATCAAGGCTAACAGACTTGTTCTCGATTTCTCAAGAGCAACGGCTGGACCAATCTTTTAGGGGCCGCTTGTTGATGAAAACACCGAACTTGTCTTCCTGTGCTTCGTCGGCCGTAGGAACCGGCTGTTTAGGGTCGGTCGTCGGATTAGTGTTCGTGTTGCTGTCCGTTTTTGCGACAGTGGTGTCAACGTTGGCGTTGCTGTTCCCAACAGGTGGGCGTCCGCCTCTTCGGCGTTTCCGTTCAAGGGCATTACCGCCGTTCACATCCGATTTGTTGATGGCCGATGCGGTGTCATCCTCAAAAGCCTTCGGATTAGGCGCAGGCGGCTGCGGCCGGAGCTTCAGGAGGTCGCTTTCGGACATTGACGATGGCTGGTTTGGTTGCTGGAACGAAAAACTAGGAAAGCCCGGAATGCCGTTGGTGCCGGTAGGGTCGTCAGGGTTCAGGCCCTGCTGCCGCATCGCAAACTGTACTGGGTTGGCGATCTGAAAATATCCCTCCGGGTATTTCAGCTCGTCGCTTACGTCGATAAAGGTGATCTCTGCGTCACCCAATTCGGTTTTTTCATACTCCATATCGGCATATTCGCGTTCAGTACCAAAAATAACCGTGCTGACATACGCCATATCCAAAACCTGACAAACTCGTCCGACGAACGGGCTGTCGCAGCCGCGAAGCGTCAATAGATTCGTTTGGCCGATAAAAGCGAGCACGGCGATGTTAAACACCGCCGATATCGCAAGGATCTTGTAAACCGTCGATGAAAAATCCCAATTCCTGATCTCGTAATTATAGAAAAGGTCGCCTTTTTGCGATTCAACCTGCGTTACTTCGTTATTGTATAATTCCTGCTCAAACATAAATCGGTTATTTCCGCGTAAAAATATCACCCAGCTAAAATTGCTTGCCGTGAAGTTTTAGACGCAGTACACCGCTCTTTAGTTGCGGTGCAAATTGCAATTTTATCACTTCCGGGCGCCAATTGGAAGAATAGACTTTGACGCCGTAAACCCCTAATATTCTTAAATATGGCGCGTTCGCGGTACGACAACAAACGAAAAAGCAAGGGCCGTTCGCGTCCGGATCGTACGAACCAAGAACGCCAACATAAACGAGTTCTTGCACACGAAAGTTCCGCCGGGCAGCCGCAAAGCGCCCCGACTCCGCAGCAAACACGATCGGTCGAACGCCTTCTTTCGGGAATCGGCGTGCCTGAACAAAAACCACTAAAACCCGACGATTTTCAGACCGAGGCCCTTGAAGCCATTGAAACACAGGATGTATTGGTGACCGCCCCGACCGGAAGCGGAAAGACCTGGATCGCCCGCGAAGAGATCCGCCGACTTTTGGCACAGGGAAAACGGGCATGGTACACAACCCCGCTAAAAGCCCTTACAAACTCAAAATATGTCGAGTTTTCAAAGGAATTCGGGGACGAAAACGTAGGGATCCTGACGGGCGACCGGAAGGAGAATGCGGATGCTCCGCTGATCGTCGGAACCACGGAAATATACCGGAATCAGTTATTTGACGCACTTCGCGGAGGCGAACAGGTGCGGACCGATTTCGTCATCCTGGACGAGGCACACTATCTTGCCGACGAAGACCGCGGGCATGTTTGGGAAGAAGCGATAATCTTAACGCCTCCAAGAATTAGGATGCTCTTGCTTTCGGCAACGGTCGGGCGGGCCGAGCAGTTTGCCCGCTGGATCGAGGATGTGCGGGGCACGAGCGTCAGGGTAATAAATCGGGCCGGTTCGCGGCCAGTGGAGCTTAGGGCTGCGTACCTGTCGAGCGGCCTGCAGTTATTTCCGCTTTTCGATGAGGAAGGACGGATGAATCGCGACATCGAGCAGTTCGCAAACGCACCAAGACGCAGTTTTCGCCGACGCTAACAAAGAGGCGGTCAGACGCCTCAAAAAGTTAATGCTGATATAAAGCGGTTTATTTCATCATCCCGATCAAGACATCAATATCGTTTTGGGGAACCTGCAAATCGAAAACAACTTCGTTTCCTTTAGCGGAGAATTTGGCATTTTCCAGCATACGCACGTACACCTTTTTGTCGGCGCCTTTGGCTCCGCCCAAAAGGGCCTTGCCAACCATCTGCAAGCCTTCAAGCGTTTCTAGCAACGCCGTGGCCTGTGAATTCTGGGCGGTGCGGGCCGTCATATTGACAGAGGTTATCTCGCCGTTGACGTCCATACTGCCGTACACGTAGCGGATCGATTCGATATTTTTGCCGAGTTCGTCGTTTTCAAGCGGCAGAAACGCGCTCATGCCCGCCGGAAGCTTGCCCGCGAAGCTGACGACTGAGGTTTCGCGTTTGGCAATAAGGCTTGTCAGGTCGGGACCAACCGTTGTTTTGGCATCAAGCGTTTGGCGAACGAGGGGAAGCGAACCGAATACGATAGTGTTGGCATCGATGGCGGTTACCGCCACTTCGCGGGACAATTTGTTTATGACGGTATCGGCAATTCCCGATTTAGCAGCGGGAGTCTGCTTTTTGACCTGTTCGGCAATGTCTTTTGCCTCAAAGACATATATCGTCTTGTCGCCCGCCTTTTCTTCACGATATTTTCCGTTGGCAGCAACCTTCGCGGCCCCGAGCAAAGCACCTGAGTTTATCTGGCCTTTCGCAATTACCACCGGTTCCAGATCGTAGTCCTTGTCCGATATTTTTTTCGCCGTGACACCGGCCGCGAGATATTCGAATTGGCGGATGTCAATACCGGTCCTGGCCTTCATGTCGTCGATCTTCGCCAAGACGTCGTTCAACATCGGCTGATTTGCCGAAAGGAGTTTGGGCAGAGCAACACTGAAAAATCGCTTTACATCCAACGTAACCACTCCATCGGAAGCCGGAAGCAGCAAGGCCAATTTAGTGGCCTGCGACCGTTTTGCCTTTCCAGCCTTTGAGTCAGCAAATGACGTTACGCCGACGTTCAAAATCAGAACGGCAAGCACGAATAGCGAAATTGATCTGTTTTTCATTCAAAAACCTCTCGGAAATCTATGTCGGAACTTCTAACGATAAAAGATGATGTAAGTTCACAAAATAGTTGGCTGACATTTGGTCTCGGATAGAAGAAATCACATTGTCTCCGCACCTTCGATCTTCCGTGTCCCATCTTTCACAACCTCGAATTCAAATTGTAGTTCCTTGCCGCGAATAATGGTAGATAAATAATGCTCCCAAAATTTGCGCAGAAATCGAAAACGGGGGTAGTTGTTGTCCATATTGACCAGAAGCTCAAATCCAAGAGCCCGCCATAAATTCAATAAAGTGACTACGGTCTTGATCGGCTTGAGATTTACTTCGGTATAGAACTTGAACTCCCGCTTTTCAGGAACGAAAGTGTTGAAAGAATATGAGTTAAAGTGATTTCGATGGGTCGGGTCGGAGGGCCAGTCCGGATTTGTGTAATGCGGCGTCACAAAACGGATCCGTCCGCCGGCTTTGGTGATCCGGTAAAGCTCTGTTATCAATGCCATCACGTCCGGTACGTGCTCGATCACGTGAAACGAGACGATCAAGTCGAACTCATTATCCTCAAACGGATACGGAAATTTTCCGAGGTCATGTATGACATCGGCGTCCGTGAGCGAATTGTAATCGACGCCGATCGCGCCTTTGTATTTATTGACCCCGCAGCCAACATCAAGAATTTTTGTCATCGGGTGTAAAGTTAATGCAGAAGCCCGCGTGTTAGCAAGGGGGCAATCAGGACGCTGAGTGTTACGCCCTTGCTAACGCGCAGGCTTCTGCAATTTGGGTTTCTGCCTTTCGCTCAAGTAGAAATGCCATAAGAGGCGCGCCGCTACCGATCGAAACGGCTTCCATTTCTCCGCCATAACTACGAATTCGTCCGATGCTGGCCTCGCTTCGGCCTTAGTGAGTTTCTGATAGGCTGCGTGAAGGGCGATGTCACCTTTTGGCATAACATCGGGCCGAAGCAAAGCCATCAGCAGGTAAATATCGCTCGTCCATTCGCCGACGCCTTTCAGTTTGATTAGTTCGGCCTTCACGTTTTCGTCCGGCAGCTTATGGAGGCCGTTGAGGTCGATGCGTCCTTCTAAGACGGCTTCGGACAAGTGCCGGGCGTATGCCATCTTTTGCCGACTGAAGCCAATAGTTTTCAGCTCGGTATCGTCCAATCTTAACAGTCCCTTTGGCGCTACTTCCCCCAAATGAGCAGCCAGTTTATTGAAACAAGCCTTTGCCGAAGCGAGCGAGACTTGTTGTTCCAGGATTATCTGAAGCAGCGTCGCAAACCCGGTGGGCCGGTCCCAAAGGGGCGGCGCACCATACAGACGGTAGACTGTTTTCAAAACGGGGTCGGCGGCCGTCAACGCTTCGCATGCCTCGGTCAACGACTGGTGCGTTAACATCTTATTCTTGGCTGTCTCCTTCATGTTTTCGGCGTTTACTTATATAATCTCGCCGCCACGAGCATTATCCCGAAACTCGGTACGTCGCTCAATCGCCGGGACCGTGGGTCTTTCCGAGAATGCAATAAAGATATGAAAGTCTATCGCTCAGCCGCGATCTACTATGCCATTCAGGGTGTTGCTGTAATTGCGTGGTGGATCGTGCTTTTCGCGGTACCGACGTCGCGCAAATATTTCATTCTAGAACAAAAAAGCGAGTTTTCACTGCTCGCTTTCTGGCTCGCCGATCTTTCATTTTTGGGGCTCGGCTCGCTGGCGGCGGCCTGGCTTTGCTTCCGCCGTCACGAATACTCGCAAATTGTGGCCTGGTTCGTCACCGGTGCAGTCAGCTACGCTGCGATCTATTGTTTCGCGTTCGCGATGATCACGGATTACGGCTGGCTGGGTGTAACGCTGATGCTGCCTGCGATGATCTGGAGTGGCGTTTTTGCCGTCGGAATGACGTTTGAGAAGACGATGTTCCGCAAGGCCGCTGAGACGTCAACGAATTGGATTCTCGTCAAAACATTTACCCAGATCGCTGTTGTCTGGTCGATAATTTTGGTCGTATTTCCATACCTGATAACGATGGTCGAGGATAAACTTGGCATCACGCGGCTCAGTTTTCCTTTTCAAAGGCCGTTGTCGGCGATCTTGTTTGTGGCATTAAGCTCGCTCGGTATATATAGCTCATACGTAATGTCGCGGATAGGAAAGGGAACTCCGCTGCCTCTCGACCATGCAAAGGAGCTTGTTATTCTCGGTCCGTACGCGTGGGTTCGCAATCCGATGGCTTTGTCGGGAATTGGGCAAGGCCTTGCGGTAGCACTATTTCTCGGCTCGCCGCTGGTTGCATTTTACGCGCTGATGGGTTCGGCTATCTGGCAATTTATTTTTCGGCCGCTGGAAGAGGACGACCTGGCCGAGCGTTTCGGGGGGCCGTACGAGGAATACAAGAACGCGGTGAAATGCTGGATTCCGCGTTCGTCCGCATTTGACGGCAAAGAATGGCAGCGCGGTGCCGAAATAGGAAAGTTGTAAGTCGAGAAGCGTATGCCGGAAAAACACTTTCGTAACTGCAACCTTTGTGAAGCTATCTGCGGGATCGAGATCGCGCACGAGGACGGGAAGATACTTTCGATCGTTGGCGATAAGCTCGATCCATTTTCGCGAGGGCATATTTGTCCGAAGGCTTTGGCACTGAAGGACATTTACGAGGATCCGAACCGGCTAAAAATGCCGGTGAAACGGACGGGAGACGGCTGGCGTGAGATCAGCTGGGATGAAGCCTTTGATGAAACGGCCTCGCGAATTTTGGAGATTCAGGGCCGATACGGACGGGACGCGGTCGCGGTTTATCAGGGCAATCCGTCGGTTCATAACCTCGGGACGATGCTCAACGGCCGCGAGTTGCTCAAGGCCTTAAAGACCAAAAACAATTACTCGGCAACATCGGTCGACCAGCTTCCGCATCATTTTGCGAGCTGGGCAATGTTCGGGCACCCGTTTTTGATACCGATTCCGGACATCGACCGCACCAAATTTTTCCTCATCCTCGGAGCCAATCCGCTGGCATCGAACGGGAGCTTGATGACCTCGCCGGACATCATCAACCGGATGGACGCGATCAGGAAACGCGGCGGCAAGATAGTCCTCATTGACCCGCGAAGAACGGAAACGACCCGAGTGGCCGACGAGCATTTTTTCATCAAACCGGCGTCAGATGCATTTTTGCTTTTGGCGATCGTAAATGCGCTGTTTGCCGACGATTTGGTCAGTGCGGGGAGGCTCGACGAATTCACGGATGGTATCGACCTGCTGAAAGCGGTGTCAGCGGAATTCACGCCGGAAATGGCGGAAGGATTGACCGGTATCTCGGCAGCCGATATCAGGCGATTGACGCGTGAATTTGCCGCTGCGGAAAGTGCGGTTTGCTATGGCCGGATCGGATTGTCGACTCAAAAGTTCGGCGGACTGTGCCAATGGCTGATAGATGCTATCAATATTCTGACGGGCAATTTCGACCGGGCGGGCGGGTCAATGTTCACCGCACCCGCGTTCGATCTGCTGCAAGCCGCAAAAGGCGGCGACATCTATGATCGCTGGCAGAGCCGCGTTAGAAAGCTGCCGGAATTTATGGGAGAACTGCCGGTCGCCGCTCTTGCCGAAGAGATGCTGACCGAAGGCGAGGGCCAGATCAAGGCGTTCGTCACGAGTTGCGGAAATCCCGTACTGTCCACGCCGAACGGAGGCCAGCTTGATAAGGGCATGGAAAAGCTTGAGTTTATGGTTTCGATCGATATCTACATCAACGAAACCACGCGGCACGCGGACATAATTTTGCCGCCCGCGACTAATCTGGAAAGTTCGCATTACGACGTTATTTTCAACACTTTTGCCGTCAGAAACACCGCGAAATATTCGGGCCCGCTGTTCGCGAAAGCCGATGATGCACGGTATGACTGGGAAATATTCCAGGAACTCGTTCATCGGCTGCGCGGAAATAATGGATCAATGGCACCCGAAAAGCCCGAGGCAAAGCTGGGCCTCGCTTTGGCGTTCGGCAAATATCAGCTTTCGCTCGAGAAACTGTTGGAAAATCCGCACGGTATCGATCTCGGAGAACTTCAGCCGTGCTTCCCTGAACGGTTGCAGACTGCCGAAAAGCGAATCGATCTCGCTCCCGATATCCTCGTGAAAGATCTTGACCGTTTGAAAAGGGAAGCTGAGGTCAGAGTCGATGCGGAATTTCCGTTCAGCCTGATCGGCCGTCGGCACCTCCGCGACTGCAATTCGTGGATGCACAACAGCGAAATTCTGATGAAGGGCAAGAACCGCTGCACGGTAATGATAAATTCGGCCGATGCGGAGAGTTCATCGTTGAAAGACGGGCAGACCGTAAGGGTTGTGTCACGCGTTGGAGCGATAGAACTCCCGCTAGAGGTCACGGAAAACATAGCCCACGGCGTAGTATCCATCCCGCACGGCTACGGACACGGTCGTAAAGGCGTAATGCTTGATATCGCCGGGAATCATCCAGGGGTTTCGATCAACGACCTGACCGATGAAACGGTGATCGACGAATTGACGGGAAACGCCGCTTTTAGCAGCGTCAAGGTGCGGATCGAGGCCTAGAGGTTCACCAGATAGAGGGCACCGCGGATTCGTCGAATTCGATAGAGCGTCCGTCCGGCAGGATGTGAATGATCGTTTTCATGCCTTTTGAACGGAGCATCGGAGCGAGCATGCCAACGCGGTGACAGTTTGCACGCGGGACTTTGTGGGCCGAAAGCGGTTTGGATTCCGAGCACATGATAACGGTCCGAACGTCTGACGCGATCTCAATGATCCGGTCAACACCGCGGGCAAGGTCTTCTGGAACCGGCTTCAGCTTTCCGCCCGTTTCCGGCAGGTGCTCGTAGCCAATTCCATTTTCCTTAAGCAACTCGCGCAAAACTGACCCATTAAACTGAGGCCACCGCGACCTAGCAAAAGCCCGCACATCGCAGACGAATTCTATCTCGTGCTGTTGAAGCAGTTCGAGAAAATAAGCGAAAGGATGGCGGCCGTGGCCAATGGTGTAGATGTGTAGTTCCGACACTTTGGCTTCCTGCTAAGGCGGAAGCTATTTTTGGATCACGTAATTGGCGACATACTGTCGGAGCTTTGGCCGGTTATTCTTAAGGTACTCCAAATGATCGCGAGCGGTTCCTTCATCAGCCTTCGCAAGGAGAATAAAGGCCTCAAGCAGTCCCTCCTTGTCAAGCCGGTCAAGAAGGGCAAACTGTTTGTTTGACGATTTCTGATCCTGAGCCGATCTGACCACGGCTCGCAGAGACTCGGCCTCTTCCAGAAGCGTGTGCCTGTACTGCTGTTCTTTTGGAAAGGACTTTGAAAACTTTTCGTTTCTCCAGCTTTCCCGGATTGTGAGGTACGTGAGCCACGGCGAGACAGCCGAATCGTTCGCAGCCATGGGAGATTTCGGGATCGCTTTCCCTTTACTATCAAACGCAAACTCCGGAATTTCAATAACCGGATGTCCGAGGTCTTTTCCCGTAACCTGAGCCCATTGATTTATCCCCCGCAGCGACATCGAGTTGTATGGCTCAACGATATAAGCTTCGATATAGCGGTCGCGGGCCTGATCGTATTTCTTCTGTTTCATGAGCGGCGTGGCGGAGTATCTGTAGGCGGTTTCACGGTTAGGGTCGATCGCTATCGCTTTCTGATACCATTTTTCTGCATTTTCCCAATCACCCTTTGCCACATACGAATCGCCGCCGGACGTTCCCGCCATGTAGATCTTCGGATCCACCGCCAACGCTTGTTCAAAAAGCTTGATCGCCTCGTCGTACTTCGACTGGGCAAAAAGGCTCTCCGCGTCATTCATCAGCTTTTCAGCTTGGGGATTTGCCGAATAGTTGGGTGCACTGCCGGACCCGGTGCTTGGCTGACCGCTCAGGATGGCTATCAGCGAGTCGTTGGCCGGATCATTCAACCCAAGCCGCTTTGCCTCTTTGAATTGCTCAAGCGCCTTTGCGGACAATTTTTTCGCTTCTTCGGTGTCGCTGATCTGCTTAGATTTCGCGACGAGACTCCAGCCATACATAAAGCGGATCTTTCCTTCCGCCGGCATCGCCTTAATGAGCAGTTCCAGATGGGGTATCGCCTCTGCGAACTGCTGCTGATTAAACAGCAGCATAGCTTTCGAGGTCGCTTTAATGATCTCGTCTTCTGTTTGAGCACTCAGTGAGGCGCCAGCGGCGGAAAATAAAACAACGCACAGAAATAGACGCAAATAGGAGTTGATATTTAGCATTTGATTGGCTTAGTTCTAGTCTACAGACATTTCTTCGATGCAGGAAGCCCCTTGGAAGGTGGCCCTTCGACGGACGGATGCCAAGAAGAGTATATACTCTGTTTGTACGAATAATCTAGTAATTTACGTGCAAACCAAGAACATCTTGAGCGTTTTGCTTCGTAGGAATATTCCCGGAACGCTGCAATACATCGAGTTAGCCGCAGGACGGACGGATGGAAACGATACGACGCATTCTACCGGCTTGAAAGCACTTCAAGTAGCCGATCCGGCATTTCCGCCCGGTTTAATTCTATCCACAACTTGAGGCCCGAGCGGTATGCTTTTGTTCGCTTTCTTGTGAATTCGGACAGGAGCCAGGCGGCTGCGGCAAAAGTCGGCCCAGACTCGGACGATTTTCGGCGCGGTTTTCTTAGCAAGTTACGAAACTGGACTATCCAGACATCACAATCGTGGACATCGCCGAGGAATGACTGCATTTTGCTTATCTCAATGGCAAATGGCGAGAGAATATCGCCACGAACTTCGGCAAAAAGTTCAAGGGCGTAACGCAGATGTTTACCGGCAATGCGAAGTTCGTGAAGCGGTTTCGTCGCAAGCGGGTCGTAAAGAGCGTCCGCGAGTGAAATGAAATCGTCCAGGCGGTTGGTAATAATTTCGCGGCCCGCATCAGTAATGCTTCCGGCGCCGAAAAGATCCCGTTGGCGGAGCGAGGATTCGAGTGCGGCTTCGAATTTCGATCTAAGCGCCGCCACGGAATCATCCGTCAGCCGCGGTTGAAGTTTCTCAAAAGCAGATCCACGACGTTCGCGGTATCTCTCAAGAATTCCAGAGATCCCTTCGCGTACAGCATCATCGTTAGTATTTTTGCTTAGTGCGTCCAGGGCTTTGATCTCGACATCGGCATCGCGCACGCTGCCAAGGGCATCGGCGAGGGCCTTCAACTCCTTGCGAACACCTCTAAGCGGAGATTTATCCGCAATTTCCGCAAAATCGCGAATAACGCTCCGCAGCCGCCGAATCGCGACACGCATATCGTGCACGCCATCGATCCGGGCGGGATCAAGAGCGGGTTCCCTGTGCTTCAGTACTTCGCCAAAACGAACGCGAAGCAGTTCCGCGAGCCACGCTTGAGGGTCCTCAGGTTTATCGAAGGAAAATGTTGGCTGTGCCTTCGCCATTACGGCGCATTGTAACAAAGTTGTTACAGAATGATGTTACATGGACAGTTTGGTTATCTCGTCGACCGCTCCGGGGTTCTCCAATGCGGAGAGATCGCCCGGGTCTTCACCGAGATAGGCCGAGCGGATGACGCGGCGCATTACTTTGGCGTTGCGGGTTTTTGGCAATGTGGAGACGAAATGGATCCTTGACGGGGCGAGCGGTTTGCCCATGTCTTTGGCGACGAGGGCTTTCAGCTCGGTTTCGAGGGATGAGGGATGAGGGATGAAGGATGAATCCGGAGACATATTTCCTTCATCCTTCATCCTTCCTCCCTCATCCTTCAACACAACGAACGCTACCATTGCCGTGCCTTTTGCTTCGTCGGGGACGCCGATGACGGCGGCTTCGGTGACGAGCGGGTGGGCGACAAGGAGCGATTCGACTTCGGCAGGGCCGACGCGTTTGCCGGCGACCTTTAGCGTGTCGTCGCTGCGGCCGAGGATGAACCAGTGGCCGTCTTTGTCACGCATCGCGAAATCGCCGTGCACCCAGATGTCTTTGAACCGCCGCCAATATGTGTCGAGATAGCGTTCCTTTTCCTGCCAAAAACCGCGTGCCATGCCGATCCAGGGCTGTTTGATGACGAGTTCGCCAACCTCGCCGGGTTTTACCGGTTCGCCGTTTTCATCGAGGATGTCGACATCCATTCCCGGACACGGGGCGGGAAACGAGCATGGCTTTATCGGCAGCAGCGGATTACCCATCAGAATGCCGCCCGCGATCTCGGTGCCGCCGGAGTAGTTGATGATCGGGAGTTTCGAATTGCCGACTTTTTCGAAAAGCCACCACCACGGAGCCGGATTCCACGGCTCGCCGGTCGAGGCGAACATTCGGAGGCTGCTCAGGTCGTAGCGTTCGTGCGGAGCGAGGACACTCTTGTCCTCACGAACGTCGCTTCGACGTTCGGAAGAACTTTCGACGGAGGAACCGCCGATGGGGACAAGAGTGTCCCCGCTCCGACTGCTCCATGCACTCGAAAAGCGAAAGCTTTCTTTTGAAGCCGTGAGGTTTGAAATAACCGGATTATTCTCAATGTACCGCAAAACTTTTGCATAGTGCTCGCTGTTGCGAATATACCGATCAAAGTAGTCAGCCTGCCACAACGTTCCATCTCTACCAAGCAGATGGTTTATCTTTCTGGCGGATATGCCTTTGACTCGCTTCATTAAACCCGCAAGGTCTTGGCCCGGCAACATCCTAAGTAGAATATGTGCGTGATTCGGCATGATGACCCAAGCCTTAACGTCGCACGAGCTGCCGTGTTCATTGAGGAGCGTTTCTTCAACGATGGCGGCGATCTTTGGATCTCGAAGCACACATTCGCCTGCCCCTTCGTCAAGATAATCTTCAATTCTTTGTCGATATTCCTCTGAGTCATCAGAGAGCTTGTCGTGTTCAAGCTGTAGTTTGAGGCGTTGAAGAACAGGCTGAGGTAGTGAGTCACCAAGTCTGAAAGTGATGAACTGGGCGACGTCGCCATCAAAATGAGGAAGTTTGCCCGAGCGGCTCCAGCCTTTTCTAGGCGCGAGGACACTCTTGTCCTCAAGGCTGCGTTTTTCCGCAGCCTGATCTTTGTTAGGCGGCACTTCGAACGCCGAAGCGGCGTCCGTGGGGACAAGAGTGTCCCCGCTCCGGGCGAGCGACCGTATCAGCGTAGGCGAAATGCCGAGCACCTCGACCTTGTGTCTCGAGCAGAATTCCCAGATGCGGTCGGGCGTTGGGTAATCGGGGGCACCGTCGTAGATGCAGATCGTCGCGCCGTTTATCAGACGCGCCGTAGATCAGCCACGGCCCCATCATCCAGCCGATGTCGGTGTACCAGCATATCCGCGTGCCCTTGCCCACATCCGTCCCAAACGCCATGTCCTGCGCCGCCTTGATCGGAAAACTCGCATGCGTGTGAGCAATGCCCTTCGGCTTGCCCGTCGTTCCGGAGGTGTAGAGGATGATAAGCGGGTCTTCGGCGGAGGTGGGTTCGGGCTTGCAACACTCTTCATCGGGCTGAAATCGAAAGATTCTTCGAGCAAAACTTCATCAAGTCGATGACTCGCTTGTCACTCGCGATCAAGATCGTCGTACTTCGAATCGACAAGCGATTCTGCACAAAGATTTCTGTAACCGTCGGTACGTTATCGATAGCTGCAATCGCGATCGATAAAGCGTCAAACGGTTTACCACGTCGCGGAAAATCGTCACAGGTGAACAGACGCCTTAGCTCCTACCGCGTTTAGCCGAGCTTGCGATTGCTTCAACGCCGTAGCCTGAAAACACCGGGACGGCGATGGCGCCGATGCGGCCTATGGCGAGCAAGAGCAACGACAGTTTCAACTATCATCGGAAATGAATTCCAATCGCATCCCCCTTACTAAATCCCGCCAGCCGTAGTCCTGCTGCACAGACTTCCACCTGCTCGAACAGCTCGCAGGTCCATATGGTGCCGTAGTCGAAGGTTTCGCCTTGAAACTCAGAGTTCTTTTTCCATCATCGCTACCTTCTTCGCCTTCCCAAATCAACCGCCGGCTGGTCTTTCATCTCGTCCGTCTGCCAGCGGTCGAGGCACATTTCAGTGATGTTCAGGCCGGCGGAGGAGAGGGATGAGGGATGAGGGATGAGGGATGAAGGGTCGGGATCTGCGCGTGCAGCAAACCATTTTGGGAACTCGATGCCTTCGGAAATATCCAACAGCTTTTCGTATGGCGGGTCGAATTTGATGTCGAGGAATTTAATAACCTCTTCGGTAAATTTTTCCACATCGCGGATCGAGAATTCGTACAGCTCGTGCCAGGTCGAGACGCCGACCTGACGCATAAATTTTGTAAGCTGTGCGCGTTCGATGACGTCGGGCGTGGGCGTCCAGGCGATGGGCTGATCTTCGAGGAGGTTCGTATCGTGCATAAATATTTTGCCCGCGAATCATGCGAAAAAAACGCGAATAAGAACAAAAGCAGGAAAATGAATTTTCTTACATTCGTGTAATTCGTGCAATTCGTGGCAAAATATTCGGAAATGAGTGAGCTACCTGTGGGAATCCAACTGCCAAGCAACCTCTTCGCGGGAAAAACGGCGATCGTGACGGGTGCGTCGCGCGGTGTGGGACGTGCTACCGCTCTTCGTTTGGCCGAGGGCGGGGCGAATGTTGTTGTCAACTATTTGAGTAATGAGGTCGAGGCGGCGGAGACCGTGCGGCTTTGTATGGAAAAGGGTGTGCAAGCACTCGGAATTCAGGGGGACGTGTCGGATTTCAACAACGCAGCGGCGATCGCGAAGGCGACATTGGAGAAGTTTGGCCGGATCGACTTGCTTGTCTGCAACGCGGGCATCTGGGAAGGTGCGGCAATTGAAGACATGACCGAAGAGGTTTGGAACCGCGTTATCAATACGAATCTTAAGTCGGCATGGGCAATGTCAAAAGCATGCGTACCCGCGATGAAGCGGCGTGACTCGGCCGCTATGGTAATGGTCTCGTCAACTTCGGGGCAACGCGGCGAGGCCAACTATTCGAACTACTCGGCCTCAAAAGGCGGGCAGATCTCGTTCACAAAGGCCCTCGCGACCGAGCTTGCGCCGAAGATCCGCGTCAACTGCGTGGCTCCCGGCTGGATCGAAACGGCAATGGTCCGCCAAACGTTTGAGGACAAGGAATATCACATGAGCGTACTCCGCTCGATACCTATGAATCGAATGGCGGCAACGGATGATGTTGCGCTCGCAATTTGCTTTCTGCTTTCGGACTGGTCGCGGCACATTACGGGCGAGATCCTAAACATCAACGGCGGATCCGTCCTGTGCGGATAGTTAGGTGTTGTGACCACACTCACATCCATGCAAGCAGAAAAATGGTATGCGGTTACTTAAACGGTTTTCCGCATATGAATATCAACAGCCTCGCAGACTATCAAAGCCATTTCAGTGCAGTTCCTGTCAGTACGTCCTACGTTGAAAACCTGATCGGCAACACGCCGCTCCTGGCCATACATTGTCATTTCAAAGGCGAGCGCCGAACGATCTTTGCAAAGGCAGAACATCTGAATCTCACGGGAAGTATCAAGGACCGGATGGCGTTCCATATCCTGAAGTCCGCTTATCGGGACGGCCTGATCCGCAAGGGTGACACTATCGCCGAGGCTACCAGCGGAAATACGGGCATCTCTTTTGCCGCCATCGGGCACGCGTTCGGAAATCCGGTACATGTGTTCATTCCGGACTGGATGAGCAAGGAACGCATCGCTCTGATCAGGAGTTACGGGGCCGAAGTAACGCTGGTCAGCCATGATGAAGGCGGATTTGTCGGCTGCATCGAAAGGGCAGACGAATTCAAATATGAGCGCGGCCGGGTTTTTCTACCGCAACAATTCTCGAATCTCGCCAACGCCGAAGCGCATTACCTTACGACGGGCCCAGAAATATTGGGACAGTTGAATAAAGTTGGTTTTGAGCCTGATGCATTTGTTGCCGGTGTCGGTACCGGAGGAACCGTCATGGGCGTTGCATGCTATCTGCGCGAGAAAAACCCCGACGTAAAACTCTATCCGCTCGAACCCGCCGAATCGCCGACGCTTTCAACTGGACACAAAGTCGGCAGCCACCGCATTCAAGGCATTTCAGATGAGTTCATCCCGGCGATCTGCGATCTCCCGAAGCTTGACGAGGTGATAAGTGTTTCCGATGGCGATTCGATCCTGATGGCCCAGAAATTAGCCGCTGAACTAGGCCTGGCTGTTGGGATATCGTCGGGTGCAAATTTCCTTGGCGCACTCATCGCACTCGAACGTCTCGGGAAGGAAGCGATCGTCGCAACGGTGTTCTGCGACGACAACAAGAAGTACCTGAGCACGGATCTGGTACGCGACGAGCCGGTGAAGCCCGAATACCTTTCACCGAGCGTTCAGCTGTTCGGTTATCAAACGATCAGCCGAACCGACGCCTCCCAATTTGCGTCTATTCCATGATCCCGTTCTCTTGAGCATTTCAAAAGCGATCATTGCTTAACTTTCCGATTTGCTTTAATTTTACAACTTAACTGTGGTGGAAGATCTTAGGCCAACCGTAATGAAATTCGGCGGGACGTCGGTGGGCGACGTTGCGGCATTTGAGCGCGTTTTTCACATCGTTTCGACGCAAATTGAGACGGCATCCGGTCGTTGTCGTTTCGGCGATGACGAAGGTTACGGACGCACTTCTAGCCGCTTTCGATATGGCGAAGAAAAGTGATTTTGCCGCAGCTGTTTCTTCGCTTGAACCGCAGTTTGAACGTCACGTTGCGGTTGCGAAACACTTTATTCCGGAAGGTTCGTCGAATCTTTTCGATGCCGAGTTGCAGTTTGCACGTGGACGAACTTTCGGATCTGCTGATGCGTGCTTCGCGGCGTTCGCTGCCGCTTTCGATGCTGAAGGACGCGATAGTTTCTTACGGCGAACAGCTTTCGTCGCGGCTTCTTGCCGGAAGTTCTGAAGATCGAAAGGCGTGAACACCCGGCACGTCGATTCGCGGCGTTTGATCGTGACAGATGACGAATTCGGGGCCGCGCAGCCGATCATCGACGAGACGAATGAGATCGTTCGGCTGGAACTGCAGCCATCGATCATCGCCAGGCGAAGTGCCGATAATGGGCGGCTTTATCGCGGGTAATCGGGCGGGCGAGACAACAACGCTTGGACGCGGCGGTTCGGATTATTCGGCGGCGATCGTTGCGGCTGCATTGAATGCAAGCGAGATTGCAGATATGGACGGACGTTACCGGCGTGATGACGTGCGACCCGCGGATATGCAGCGATGCGCGGACGATCCCCGTACTTTCTTACGAAGAGGCCGCCGAGTTGGCTTACTTCGGGGCGAAGGTTCTGCATCCGAAAACGATCAAGCCCGCTATCGATAATGCGATCCCTGTTCGCGTTTGCAATACATTCATGCCTGACGAAATCGGCACGATGGTTTTGGCCGAATCGGGCGAGGCACCGAACAAGATCAAGTCGATCGCGAGCAAAAAGAACATCACGATCTTGCGGATCACTTCGGCAAGGATGCTCGGCGCCTACGGTTTTATGAGCGCCGTATTTCAGGTCTTTGACCGGCACCGGACGGTGATCGATGTCATTTCGACGTCTGAAGTTTCAGTCGCACTGACGCTCGATAATTCTGACGACGTCGAAAAGGTGGTCGAGGACCTGCGACGGCTCGGGGATGTGGAAGTTGAAAGCGGGTACGCTGTCGTCTGTGTCGTTGGCGAAGGCTTGCGTGCCTCAACCGGCATGGCCTCGAAGATATTTTCGACGATCGACGACGTAAACATTGCACTCGTTTCACACGGGGCATCGGCGGTGAATCTGACTTTCGTCGTGAAGGAATCGGATGCGCCTGAGGTGATAAAGAAACTTCATAAGGAGTTTTTCTAGCCTGTGAGTGCTGAAAACAACATCGAGTTTACGCTGATTGCATACGATCCAGAGACAGCTTTTAGTCCCCGGAGGATTCGCTTTCTCTTGAGTGCCAGCGTAGGCGAACGCGATGATTTTGTTTGGGCGAGTGTTGATTTCCCTTTGCGCCAGGTGAATGACCGTGAAGCTGCGACGTCTCAAATACTGCTAGCTGCCCGACACTCTGGCTATAGTGTTAATGAGCCATTGGAGACGCCGATGCATGTTTATGTTTGTAATGTAAAGGAAGAGAGTTTATTGATGCAGACAGCCCTTGAGCCCGAAGTCGTTTCGATAATGTATTGGGCAATTCTATTGCCAGACGGGTATGAAAAAAAGAGCATCGTGGAAATACTCGAAGCAATGACGGAGACACAAGGAAACGTTTACTACGTGAACCCTGTACATAAATGAATCTCTTCGAACTTACAAAGTCTCTGATGAACATCCCTCCACTTCCGGCGAAGAGGAAGCGGTCGGGTTTTGGCTGCGTGATCATTTGGAATCGCTTGGCTGGACGGTTGAGCTGCAAGAAGGTTTCTGAGAACCAGAACAACGTCATCGCGTATTTGAACGACACGCCGCGGGTTTGGTTTTCGACGCATATCGACACGGTGCCGCCGTTTATTCCGCCTACTGAAGATGACGAGAAAATTTACGGGCGTGGTTCGTGCGATGCGAAGGGAATTATCGCTGCCCAGATCACGGCGGCGGAGCAGTTGAGGAGTGAAGGAGTAGAGGATATTGGGTTGCTATACACGGTCGAGGAAGAAAGGTCGATCGACTGGAGCACGAGCAGCGAACGATCATCCGCTGGCGGCGAAGTGCGAGTTTATGATCAACGGCGAGCCGACTGACAACGAGCTTGCTATCGGTTCGAAAGGCTCGTTCCGATTGAAGATAAAAACCACCGGCAAGGCCGCCCACTCGGCATATCCGGAAATGGGTGATTCGGCAATTGAAACGCTGCTCGACATTCTCGCGGATATTCGGAACACGCGTTTTCCGAATGACGAATTCTTTGGTGAAACGACGGTTAACATCGGCGTTATTGAAGGCGGTGTTGCTTTGAACGTGATCGCGCCAAAAGCCGAGGCGTCGCTGCTGATAAGACTCACAACACCACGAGCGCCGATCGAGGAAGCGCTGATAAACATCATTCGCGGCCGCGGCGAGATCGAGGTCCTGTCGTGCAGCGAACCGGTGAGGATGCTCGCGGTCGATGGCTTTGCGCAAAAAACCGTCCGATTTACGACCGATATTCCATACCTCACAAACTGGGGCCAGCCGCTGCTGCTTGGGCCCGGGCTCGATACTGGTGGCACATACGAAGGATGAGTTTGTGCTGAAGAAAGATCTCGAAATGTCGGTCGGATTGTACGTCGAGTTGGCTAAACGGTTATTGAAACAGGATGGACAGGATCAACAGGATAACTAGGAACGGGTCCTCGACGCTGTTTATCCTGTCAATCCTGTTACAGCTTTCTTATGAAAATAGCGCTGATCGGCTACGGGGCAATGGGGAAGCTCATTCGCACGCTTGCCGAAGAAAAAGGACATGAGATCGGTGTTGTCATTGACGATGCTGATGCCGGCTTGTCTGCGGCTGAATTCGCCGACAAATTGAAAGGCATTGATGTCGCGATAGATTTCACAACGGCTGAGGCCGTTCGGCGGAATGTCGAGGCGTGCGTGCTTGCGGGTGTTCCGTTGGTTGAGGGCACGACCGGATGGAACGCTTCGCGAGGCGAGATCGAACAGCTCGTTCGCGACGGGAGCGGGGCGATGGTGTTCGGGGCGAATTTCTCGATCGGGGTGAATTTGTTTTATCGCATTGCCGAGTTTTGCTGCCGAGCTTTTTGCCAAGTTTCCCGAATACGAGGCGTTTATCGAAGAGCAGCATCATTCGCGCAAGAAAGATGCTCCGAGCGGGACGGCGTTGAAGCTAAAGGACGTGGTTTCAAAGCATGTGCCGGTTGGCGATATTTCCGCAACGCGAGCAGGAAACATTCCGGGCACGCATCGTGTAGGGTTTGACGGCCCGGCCGATCAGATATTGCTGGAACACACTGCGCGGTCGCGCGAAGGATTTGCGCTTGGAGCGATCATGGCGGCGGAATGGATAATCGATAAGAAAGGATTTTTCGAGTTTTCGAAGACGATCGCGTCGATATCGAATCTGAAGGAATGAGGGATCATTTCATTTACATCTGGCTGAGTTGGGGACTTCTTGGGCTAATAGGCTACCTATTTTTTCGATTTAACAGGAATGCTCGCCTAAAGAGGGCCGTTTTCCCGGTGATGATAGCTATTACTACATTGGTGTTTCAGACAATAGTATGGAACATGGTCGAAAGGTTTACACTGTCCTTCTGATTTTTTCTGTACTTGCTGTTGCGATCGGAATTTCAAATTGGAGAAGCGCGGTATTCTGCGATGCCTGCGGGTCGATGAGTTATAGCGGGATGCCCTTCAAACGGCCAACGGAGTGTTCGGACTGCGGATCAAAATGGGTATGAGTCTTCGCGTAAAGATCTGCTGCATTGCGAAATGAACAAGAAGCAACTGACGCGGTCGCATTCGGTGCTTGGGCGATCGGGCTCGTGGGGAAGATGCCGTCCGGGCCGGGGCCGATATCGGATGAAGAAATATTCAGGATCGCCCAAACAGTGCCGCCGCCGATAGCTACGTTTTTGCTGACGAGCGAGCAGACACCGCACGGGATAATCGAGCATCATTTGCGGACGCGAACTAACACTATACAGATCGTGGACGAGCTGGACGGGCGGGATTACGATGCAATCGGGCGGCGCTGCCGGGTTTGAAATTGGTGCAGGTCGTCCATGTCGTTGGCGAAGAGTCGGTCGATGAAGCCGGCCGAGCTTGCCGGGTACGTTGATGCGATATTGCTTGACAGCGGTAATCCGAAACTGGCGGTCAAGGAACTCGGCGGAACCGGGCGGCGGCATGACTGGAGGTTGAGCCGGAAGATCGTCGAAACGTGCGGAAAGCCGGTGTTTCTGGCGGGCGGATTGAACGCCGACAACGTCCGCGATGCTATCGAAACGGTTCAGCCGTTCGGGCTTGATCTTTGCTCCGGCGTACGGACGGATGGAAGACTTGATCTGCGAAAACTAGAGGCGTTCTTTTCGCCTATGACGAAAGGGTAGAGCCCAAGAGGCACACTCCCTACGGGTTGTGTTTCCGCCTTTGGTCGATGAAGTCCGATGGATCCACCCAGCCGTAGCGAATCGGGCTGTAGCCTACGAAAACCATATTCCAGGACGGACAGCTTTCGTGCCGGACCTCGAAATGAAGATGGCAGAGATACTTGCCATTCGCGTTGCCGACCTTCCCTATCTGTTCGCGTTTTTTCACCTCGCCGCTTGTTTTTGTGATCTCCGAAAGGTGGCCGTAAAGTGACTGGACGTTGCTCCCGTCGGGTAGTTTGTGTGTGACAATAATTACATTTCCCCAACCCGGCCCGGCGTCATCGGCATACGTGATACTTCCGTTTGCCATTGAATAAACAGGCTCACCGCAATCTGTGTTTCCGCCGGTATTCTTGTTCCAGTCCTCGCCAAGATGATTTTCTTCGCCAAAATCGAGAGCGTTGTACCAGCCGTCGGTATCTTTTGCCTGCGTTACGGATTCCTTCGGACTGATCGGATAGGCGAACGAATCGGCGACCGGAATATTGCCCTCGGCCGCAGTCGAGTTGGCCTTCGGTTGCGGAGGTTCACCACAACCGGAGAGGAACGCGAACGCAATGGCTAAGAGAGAGGTTCTCGTGAATCTCATCGATCAATGTTTATTCGAATGATATTCCCATCGATTCGAAATTGATGGTCATCTTTTCGTGCTGGTCGATCAGGTCACGGCCAAGATTTCCGTAGAAGTAGCGGCTGTTGCCGGTCGTTTCCTCGGTCAGGACCTCGATGGTTTTGAAGAGCGGCTTTGTGCCGGCGAATTCCATTACTACGTTCTCCAGTCGGTAGGCGCTTGCCTGTTTCGATCCGCCGGCACCTGTCACGGTCGCCGAAAACGGTTTCCCGGCGGCTGGTTATGCTGTTCTCAAATGCTTTGAAGAAAGGCGGATAGAGCGACGATGTCCTAGCACCGGTGTCAAAGGAAAAGGTCAGTTTGCGGCCCTCGTATGTTCCTGCTATCAACGGCGTCAGGCCGTCGAGGCACAGATTGCCGTGGTTCATGACGCTCGGTTTTGCTGGAATATGGAGTTGTTTTGTCCGCGTCCAGGTGATCTCGCGAAGGGCCTCGATCGCCGGAAAACCGAGGATGCCGGTTATCTGATATTTGATCGGCTCGATGTAAAGGGCCTTGTCGGGGAACACGATAAAGACCACATTTCGCAGACTGGCATTGCCGATATTTAACTGCTTCGCGACCCCGATCCTGGCCTTGACGGTGTTTCCGGTAATGCTGCCTACGTCGAACCCAACGTCGATTATCTGCAGGCCCAGCTTCTGCGCGTGAGACTCGATAATGGTCGAAAGATTCGCTCCGGTATCGAAAATGAACGATTCTTTTTGACCGTTGATCTCGACAGGAACCATCAGCCCGACGCGTTCCTGCTGTGCCTGAATGATCGATGCACCTTTGAATGCTATTGTTTGCGGAGGCACCTTCGCCAGGCCTTTCCATAGCCCGAGCACATTCTGATAGCCGGACCGTTCCCGCTCAGGTATCTCGCTCGAGAACTTCGCCAAGATCGCTTCGTAGGTCCTGGCGGCGTTTGCGTACTGATATGTCTTGACGTAATTGTCTGCCAAAAGCGTATATGCCGCACGCTGGGTGGCTGTATCTTTGGCAGCGGCGGGCGACGCGAGGTATTTCTTGATCAGAACGATGGAGCGTTCCGGCCGGTTAAATTTATTTTCGACGACGGCCCGAAAAAAAGTGTATTCGCTCGAGCCGCTGTTTTTTTCGTTGGCAAGCTTGTCTCTCAGATCGAAGTACTGCCTTTTTTCGTATAGGCTTTGCAGTTCGTCAAGCGGCACTGCGAGGGCAAAGCCGGTTAGTGTGAGCATTAAGATGAAAATAAAGAATTTATGGCTAACGGTCGTCATTATTGGCAGCCTCCTGTTCTTGCTTGACATTGGCTATTGCCTTGTCTAAACAACAACGCGAAGATAATGACGCAAATGTATCGCGTTTTGTTTCGAAAAGAAGCCGATCGAGGGTACAATAAGAGAAACGTTTTGGCTGGTTCTGCGGAGGTTATGACGACGAAGATCGACTGGATGCGGGGATGCGCGACGGCGCTCGTGACGCCTTTTAAGAAGGACGGATCGATCGACGAAGCGTGTTTCAAGGCTCTTTGTCGAGCGGCAGATAAAGAATGGCGTGAAGATACTGGTTCCGTGCGGAACGACCGGCGAGAGCGTAACGATGGACGGAGACGGAACGACTGCAAGTCATTGGATTGGCGGTTAGTGTCGCGAAACAACTTAAGGCGTACGTCATCGCCGGAACGGGAAGCAACAATACGGCCGCCACGATCGATTTTACGCGGAAGGCGCGCGAGGCTGGAGCCGACGCGGCCTTGATCGTTGCACCGTACTACAATAAGCCGACGCAGGAAGGGCATGTTTGCCCATTTTTCCGAGATCGCGAAATCGGTCAAAGGCTTTCCGATCATGCTTTACAATGTTCCCTCGCGGACGGCCTCAAATATTTCTGCCGAAACAACATTAAAGCTTGCGGCCAAGCACGAGAATATTGTTGCGACAAAGGAAGCCTCGGGCAATTATTCCCAGGTGATGGAGATCATCAGGAACCGTCCGAAGAACTTCAAGGTCTTCTCGGGCGATGATACCAATGCCCTGCCGATGATAAGCCTCGGGGCGGATGGCCTTGTTTCGGTGTGTGCGAACGAGATCCCAAAGGAAACGTCACGGATGGTCGAAAAGGCTCTCGACGGTGCTCAATCGGCCGCCCGAAAGATCCATTACCAAATTCTCCCGTTGATGGAGGCGAATTTTATCGAATCCTCGCCGGCACCGTGTAAATTCGTTATGAAGGAGATGGGATTGTTGGAAGAAAATCTGCGGCTTCCATTGGTCCCGGTGACAGAAAAGACGCGCACGCGGCTGAAGGCGTTGATCAGTGAACTTGGCCTCAGGCGATAGTTATTCTAAAAGGGCGGAAGATATCTATGAAAACATTCATTGCTTCGTTCGTCGCAGCGTTGGTCCTATCGGTTTCAATGTCCGGTCAGGTTGTAACGCCTGAACAGAAAAAGGCCGGTGAGGAGGTCATTGCCATGATCGCCAAATGGGCGGACGCAGTCCGCGACCGGGATACGAAGGCCCTTGACCAGATCTTCGAAGCAGAGGTTTTGATCACGACATTTGATGGAAAGATGCGAGGTAAAGCCGAGGAACTTGAGATCCTAAGACCGGGCGGCGACCTTAAAACGGTTTCGGTCGCAAACGAAGACGTGAGGCTGCGGATCTTTGACAAGACCGCGGTTGCGACCGGCCTAACTCGCATGAAGTTTCTTGTCGGCGGGAAAGAGAGTCAGGCAGCATTTCGATATACAGCGGTTTTCGTAAAGCGAGACGCCCGCTGGCAGATCGTTGCGTTGCAGACGGCTCGGGTGCCGCAGCAAGCACCGCCAAATTGATAGTTTTATTGATCTTGATTTGATCGAACCCAAATATGATTACCAAAAAAATTAGCCGATCCATCGCTCTTTTGATGGTGCTTGCGCTGGTTCTCTCCGCCGTCGGACAGACCACCCCGTTTTTGACCGAGGACGAGATCCGAATGCTGCGAAACGAGATCTCGGGTGACCGAGCGTTCGAGCATATTCGTGTGCTGACGCAGTGGCATCGTGATTCAGGAATGGAAGGCTATTTCAAGGCTATGGATTACGTCGTTGAAGCGGCAAAGACCAACGGCCTGCAAGATGTTTCGATAATCAAGCAGCCTCTCGACGGCAACTACACGGCGAGATCGGCCGAGCTTTGGATGGTCGAGCCGGTCGAATTGAAACTCGCGGACATTGGGGACCACGCGGTCTACCTTGCTGACGGAAGCCGCGATGCCGATATTACCGCAGAGCTCATTTGGATCGGCGATGCGACAGACAATGCGATGAAAGGCCTCGACGTAAAGGGGAAGATCGTGCTTTCAAATGCGAATCCGGGATTTGTGGTCAACCAGGCGGTTTACAAGAATGGCGCGATCGGCGCCGTGACCTTTGCAACCTCGGAATCAAAGAGCGGCATGGATTTTCCCGACCAGATCGGTTGGACGCGAATCGGCGACCCGCCCGCCGGGCAGAAAGGTACATTTGCTTTCAACCTTTCGCCGCGAAAGGGCGACACGCTAAAACGGCTACTTGAGACGAAAGGGATGCAGGACGTTTTCGCGACCGGCAAACGGACGGCGGGCGGCAAAGTTATTCTAAAGGCGAAGGTCGATACCGATATTAATGCAGAGAACAAACGGACCGGAACCGGCATGGTCGAGGGCTGGATCCGCGGGACGAAATACAAAGATCAACAGATCGTAATTACCGCGCACCTGCAGGAAGAGCAGGGCTCGGCCAACGACGATGGCAGTGGTTCTGGAAATATTCTCGAACTGGGCCGCGTATTTCAAAAGCTGATTCGCGAAAAGAAGATACCGCCGCCGCTGCGTGACATCCGTTTTTGGTGGTCTGACGAAATATATTCCGAGTATCAATACATACGCTCGAATCCCGGTTCCGAGAAACAAATGCTGGCGAATCTGCACCAGGATATGACCGGTGCCAAACAATCGATGGGTTCGCGTGTCCAGAACCTGATCTTTGCACCTCACTCGCGTACGTCGTATCTTGATGCATTATTTGAAAGCGTCGGAAATTTTGTCATCCAAACCAACAACTCCTATATCACGGCTGGCCGAGGCGGCGGTTATCCACGCCCATTTTCGCAGCCGATCATCGCGACGCGCGGAACGCGTGAGGCGTTCAACGCACGGTTCGTGCCGTTCTTTGCATCGTCCGATCATATGGTGTTTGTCGAAGGTGCGATCGGTGTTCCGGCGGTCGGTTTGGTCAATTGGGACGACAACTACATTCATTCGTCTGACGACGACCTGTTCCAGGTCGACCAGACACAGCTTCAGCGGAATAATTTTATTATTGCTGCGATGGCGTTGTTTCTGGCTTATGCCGAGGCTGATGATATTCCGGTTCTTGCCGCCGAAACCTACGGCCAGGGCGGGCGACGGTTAGCGAACGATATGCAGGTCGCACTGCAGCGTTTGAACGAAGGCGACAATTGGGCCGACGCGCATTTGATGATCGAACAAGGAAGCCTTCGCGAACGCCGTGCTCTCAACTCGATGCGGGTCATCGCGGCCAGCGATGCAAAAGCAAACAAAACTATCGACACATTTCTCGCTTTGATCGACGGTCGTGAAAAGCAACTGCTTTCGGAGCTTACAGCTTACTATCAGAACAGGCACGGAAAGATGCCGGCGTTGACGGTAACAGCGGAACAAACGGCCGCTTCGAAAAAGATCCCGTCGAACGCTCCGACGCTTGAAGAATATTTCTCAAAACGCCGCAATACGCCGACGGGCTTGCATTCGCACATGTCGATGGCGACGATGAGTTTTGTCGACGGCAAGCGAAGCTATTTTGATATATACAAAGCCGTAAAAGCCGAAAACCTGGCCGCAGGGAAATTCTATTATGGAACGGTTACGTTTGAGGATGTGGTGAAGGTCCTGGACGGAAACGTATCCAGCGGTGCGATCAAACTAAAATAAATGAACATTGACGACCTCAAAAAACCTGGCGGGACGTCGGGCGGGGTGATCGAATTTGTGATCGGACTTGTGATGGCGGTCGCGGGAGGCTATATGCTCGTGAGCCGCGTGATCGTGACCAGCGGCTTCTGGAATTGGGGTGGCTACAACACCTTTGGCTTGTCGCTTGTCCCGCTGATCTTCGGCATCGCGTTCGTTTTCTTCAACGGCCGCTCGATCGCAGGCTGGATACTTATCGCGCTCAGCATTATCTTTATTTCGGCCGGAATCTTGATGAACTTGCAGATCTACTTCCAGCCGACGAGTCTTTTTAATACGATAATTATGCTCGTGTTGTTTGCGGGCGGGATCGGTTTGATCGCACGGGCGGTCGTTGCAGATCGCAGCTGAATCTTATGGAAAGAATCTCGTTTATGAACGTGATTATCGCCACGATCGCCGTGGTGGGCTTGATCTCTGGAAACGCTGCCGCTCAGACCAAGCCACGAGCGCGAGACCTCGGTGTGCCGTTCGACGGGACGCCGGGCGCTTTGAATGCCATCACCGACGTAAAGGGTGTCGAGGTCGGCTATGCAACGATCATTTCAGGCGAAGGTAAAACCGCGGTTCGCACGGGCGTGACGGCTATTTTGCCGCAAGGAAAAGATTTCAAGGGACGTGTTTTTGCCGGCTGGCACACGCTGAATGGAAATGGTGAAATGACCGGGACGACATGGGTGGACGAATCAGGCGGACTTGGTTCGCCGGTCATGATCACCAATACGCACAGTGTCGGAATCGTCCGCGACGCTGTGATCGAATGGGGAACGAAGAAGTTTGTCGGGCCAGGCTATTCCGGCGACTTCAGCCTGCCCGTGGTTGCCGAAACATACGACGGCTTTCTGAACGACATCAACGGCTTTCACGTCAAGAAGGAGCATGTGTTTACGGCGTTGGATTCGGCGAAAACAGGCCCGGTCGCGGAAGGCAACGTTGGCGGCGGGACCGGGATGATCGCACATGGCTTTAAGGGCGGCACCGGAACTGCATCGCGCGTGGTGGACGCACGTTCAGGCGGGTATACGGTCGGCGTGCTTGTGCAGGCTAATTATGGCTCTCGACAGCTGTTTTCGGTCGCGGGCGTTCCGGTGGGAAAGGAGATCACCGACCTGAGGCCGACGGCCGGCAAGCCGGATAACGGTGAAGGCTCTATCATCGTCGTGGTTGCGACCGACGCTCCGCTGCTGCCGCACCAACTAAAAAGGCTGGTCAAGCGCGTTTCGCTCGGGATCGGGAACATCGGCGGGCGTGGCGAGAAAATTCTTCCGGCGACATTTTCATCGCATTTTCAACCGCGAATGCCGCTGAGGCCAGCAAAGACGAAGGCATTTCCAATCTCCAAATGCTGCCGAACGAGCGTATCAATATGCTCTTTTGGGCGACTGCTCAGGCAACCGAAGAGGCGATCATTAATGCGTTGGTAGCGGCGGAAACCATGAAAGGCCGCGAGGGCAACACGGTTTATGCTCTGCCGCACGACCGGTTGAAGCAAGCTCTAAAAAAGTACGGCCGTTTGAACGAAACCAAATAGTCGCGAACTCGATGTGAATATTCCGCGGACTGGGAGATCATAAACAAGAAGATCAATGGGAAGTAAAACAACGCAGGTCCTTGTAGGCGAAAGTGCACCTGATTTTGAGCTGACCACGAACGTGGGCGAGACATGGCGGTTGTCGGATCACCTTGGCAGCGTAGTTGCTCTCCTGTTCTATCCGGGCGACGAAACGCTTGTTTGCACTAAACAGCTTTGCTCGGTCCGCGAGCATTGGCAAGACTATTTAGAGACCCGGGCGACGGTAGTCGGTGTTTCGCCCGGTTCGACCGAACAGCACAGCGCCTTTGCAGAACATCATCGGCTTCCGATCCCGCTGCTCGCGGACGAGGACCGGAGCGTAACCGAGACATACAGCTCTCACTGGCTGTTCCCGACATTCTTTATGCGGTCGATAGTTATTGTGGACGCAAAGGGGATCATTCGGACACGCCGCTCGATGCTTCGTGCGTTCCGGCCAACGGACCGGTCGGTGTTGACAGCGATCTACGCCGCCCGGGGCGATGCCTTTCAGGAAGAATACCGAAAGTTGACATCAAAGAAACCATGAGTCTTGAGCAAAGAATAAGCGAACTGGCGGGGAAGTCGGAGTTCAGCGAAGTTGACCGCGAGGTTTACGAGGAGTTCAAGGGAGCGCTTCGGCGTGGCGAGATCCGTTCGGCTGAAAAAGATGTCGATGGAAATTGGCATGCGAATGCCTGGGTTAAGCAGGGAATTATTCTCGGTTTTCGAATGGGCAGGATGGTCGAGATGTCGAAGCCAACCGAAACGTTGCAGTTCTTTGATAAGGACACGTTTCCGCTGCGGCCAATGTCGCTTAAACGACGGGATTCGGATCGTGATGGGCGGCTCGGCAATACGCGACGGCTGTTATGTCGCGCCGGGTGTGGTGGTCGTTCCGCCGGCGTACATAAACGTAGGTGCATATGTGGACGAAGGCACGATGGTCGATTCACACGCTTTGGTCGGAAGCTGTGCACAGATCGGCAAACGCGTCCATCTTTCGGCCGCGGCACAGATCGGCGGCGTGCTCGAACCTGTCGGTGCGGTACCCGTGATAATTGAAGACGACGTTCTGGTCGGCGGAAACACCGGCGTTTACGAAGGCACTATTGTTCGCGAGCGAGCCGTACTGGCGAGCGGCGTGATACTTACACGCTCGACGCCGCTTTTCGATCTGCCGAACGGCACCATCATCAAATCGGATGGCGACAAACCGCTTGAAGTCCCGGCCGGGGCCGTCGTGGTACAGGGCTCTCGGGAGATCACGTCCGGCTTCGGAAAAGAAAGCGGCCTTTCCATCTACTGCCCCATTATCGTCAAATACCGCGACGAAAAGACAGACACTTCGACAAAGCTCGAGGATTATTTAAGGTAAGCAAAATGCCGGGCCCGATCGAGGTGATCATCAATGCAAGTTCGGGCAGCGTGATCGAAGGCGACACGAAGGCGGCCCTAGCCGAGGCCTTTGCGGCACACGGGATCGATGCAAATATTCGCTTTGCGAAAGATGGAGCAGAGATAGAGTCGCTTGCCAAACAGGCTGCACAACGCGACGCCGAAATAATTGTTGCGGGCGGCGGTGACGGAACTGTCAGTACGGTTGCGGCCGAGGTTGTGAGGTCGAAAAAGATCCTTGGCGTGCTGCCGCTGGGAACCCTGAATAATTTCTCGAAGGACCTTCAAATCCCGCAGGACTTGTCCGACGCTGTCCGCGTTATCGCCGAAGGCCACAAGCGTCAGATCGACGTCGGCGAGGTCAACGATAATCTGTTCATAAATAATTCGAGCATCGGGTTGTATCCGAAGATCGTCCGTGGGCGGGTAAGACAGGAGCGGCTCGGGCGCGGGAAATGGATCGCGGCCCTTTGGGCGACGCTGAGAATGTTTCGCCTCTCGCCGTTTTTGAAAGTTCATATCACGATCGAGGACAAAGCCTTTCTTCGCAAGACGCCATTTGTTTTTGTGGGCAACAACGAATACGAAATGGATCTGTACAAGATCGGCCGCCGCGTCGAATTGGATGGCGGCGAGCTGAGCGTGTATTTTTTGCATCGGGGCGGCCGCTGGGGCGTAATATTATTGTTGATACGAACTATGCTCGGTACGGTCAAACAGTGGAAGGATTTTGAGGCGGTGCGAACCATGGAAACGGTAATTCACACGCGGCGAAAGCGTTTGCACGTAGCTTTCGACGGGGAAGTACGGATATTGGAAAGCCCGCTTCATTACCGAATTCATCCTAAGGCTTTGACGGTGATCGTGCCAAAACCGGTGATCGACTGAAACGTTATGCGGCAGATCGTACATATTTCCGACATTCATTTCGGTACGGCAAACGCTTCCGTTGTTGCGCGGCTCATTGAGAAAACCAATGAGATCGGCCCCGACCTTATCGTCGTATCGGGAGATATCACGCAGCGCGCCCGCAAAATCCAGTTTGCCGAGGCCCGGCATTTTCTCGATCAACTTCCGGGACCGCAGATAGTCGTCCCAGGAAATCACGATGTTCCTCTTTTCAATGTTCTTCGCCGCTTTGGTTCTCCGCTCGCGAATTACAAGAGATTTATCACCAGCGATATGTTCCCGTTTTTTGCGGATGAGGAAATGGCCGTATTGGGAATAAACACGGCGCGATCGCTGACTATAAAGAGCGGACGCGTTGGAAAAGAACAGGTCGAGGTTATCCAAGAAAAAATGTCCAGATTGGATGAAAAAGTTGCGAAAATAATTGTTACCCATCATCCGTTCGACCTGCCGGGCGGTTTTGACGAGGATGACATTGTCGGGAGGGCTGAGACATTTATGCCGCAGATAGCGGAGTGCGGTGCCGACATTTTCCTGTCCGGGCATCTGCATGTCAGCAGTATTACGAACTCCGCGCACAGATATCGGCTCGAAAGTGGCCGAGCGGCCTTGGTCATCCAGGCCGGAACCGCAGCGTCGACGCGTGCGCGCGGTGAAGCAAACTCGTTCAATCTGATCGAGATCGACCGCCCGTTCCTGACGGTCAAACGGTTCGAGTGCCGGTCTGAGACGAACGGTTTTGCGTTGGCAACATCCGAGCAGTTCACTCAGACCGAACGAGGGTGGTCGAGAATGTAAATCTTTACCCAAGCGTATTTATCAATCGCCGGAAATCGCTTAATATAGGCACGGGGAAACAAAACAAATGAACGATCAGGAAGAAAAAGACGAGAAAGGCGGCCTTGCGGCAAGTATCGGCGGTTTTGGGCAAAAGGTCCTCGGCGAGATCGAGACGCTAGGCGGTATCTTGACCGGTGACCCGAACACGCAGGCCGAGGGCGAATATAACGTCGAGGTCGGCGACGTGAGACAGGAACTTGAGGAAGAGTTGGAAGAGGGCGACTCAATAAATTCCGGCGAACCCGAGTTGACTTCATGAGCGCCAGCGTCAAAAAAATTGAATTCCAACTGCCAAAGCGACTTCGCGGCCTGCAGCCGACATTGATCCGGCAGTTTTTTGAGCGGGCGTTGCCGGACAGCATCAATTTTGGGCTTGGCGAGCCCGATTTGCCGACGCCGCAGTTCTTGCGCAAAGAAGCCGCCCGGATCGCCCTCGAAGAACAGAACGGGTACACATCCCATCCGGGAATTCCGGCTTTGCGAACGAAGATCGCCGAGCAGTATCCGCACCTGGATCTCGAGCTGACGGATGTTGTAGTGACGGTCGGTTCGCAGGAAGCGATGACGGCGGCATTTCTTTCGATCGTTGACGAGGGCGACGAAGTGCTGATCCCGAATCCAAGCTTCCCGGCCTATGACGCTTGCGTGAAAATCGCTCAGGGAAAACCTGTTTATTACCGGCTGCCGGCGGACAACGATTTCAGATTTGATATTGCAGATTTCAGATCCAGAATTACGGAAAAGACGAAAGCTGCTGTCGTCATTTCACCTTCGAATCCAACCGGTAAAATATTCACCGAGAATGATCTGCGACAGATCGCTGACGCACTCAAGGACACTGGAATTTATTTGATATCGGACGAGATCTACAGCGATCTTTGGTTTACGGAAAGGCCGCATTCGGCATCGGAATTTTACGATAAAACTATTATCGTCAGCGGTTTGTCGAAATCTCTCAGCATGACCGGATGGCGGCTCGGATGGGCGGCAAGTTCGCAGGCTGAAATTATGCGTGCGATACACGTACTGCACGGATTTCTGACGGTGTGCACGTCGGCGATCACGCAAAAGGCTGCCCTGCTCGGCTGGAGCGAAGAAGCCGAGGCCGCCAAGCAACATGCCCGCGATGTTTACAAGAGCGCGGTGAGTTCCTAGTCGATCTGTTCGATAAGGAACTTGGGCTGCAGGCAACATCGCCCGAAGGCGCGTTTTACACTATGCTCGATGTCCGCTCCATCGGAGACGACCTTGAGATCGCGGAGAAGTGTTTGCAAAATCGCGTCGTTACCGTTCCCGGCGTTGCGTTCGGTTCCGAAGCGAAAGGTTTCTTGAGAATTTCGTTCTGCAATACTGAGGAGAAAATGGTTGAAGGTGTAAGACGGATGAAAGAGGCATTAGTAGAAGAAGCTGCGTAGCCTGTTCAATCTCCGACAGACCGACAGTCTGTCGTACAGTTTATGAAGAAATATCGCGTTGGAATTCTCGGTGCAACTGGTACGGTCGGTCAGCGATTTATTCAGTTACTGCAAGACCACCCGCAGTTTGAGGTGACGGCGTTGGCGGCTTCGGACCGGTCGACTGGGAAGCCGTATTCTGAGGCGTGTGCCTGGAAACTAGCCGGATCAATACCCGAGGATGTCGGAAAGATCGTTGTTCGGCCGATCGAGCCACCGCTCGATTGCGACATCGTTTTTTCTAGCTTGCCGTCCTCAGTTGCGAGAGAAACCGAGGAATCGTTCGCCAGGGCCGGGTATCCGGTGATAAGCAATTCGTCGAGTTACCGGATGGACGAGGATGTGCCGCTGTTGATCGCGGAGATCAATCACGAACATGTTGGCCTGATCGAAAAGCAGCGGGAAAATCGCGGGTTTGGAAAGGGATTTATCGTTACGAATCCAAATTCCGCAGTCATTAGTTTTGCACCACCGCTTGCTGCACTACATCGTAAATTTGGCGTCGAATCGGCCATCGTTACGACGATGCAGGCGGTCTCGGGTGCTGGTTATCCAGGCGTTGCTTCCCTCGACATCCTGGACAATGTCATTCCGTACATCGCTGGCGAAGAGCCAAAAGTTGAGACCGAGGCGCAGAAGATCATCGGCGACCTTGTCGATGGGGCCATAGTTAAGGCGGATTTCTCGGTTTCGGCACAGTGTTTCAGAGTAAATGTTATCGACGGGCATATGGCGTCGGTTCGCGTGAATCTAAAGCAGACGGCAACACTGGAAGGAGTCGTTGAAGCGATGAAAACATTCCCGTCGTTGAACCTTCATTCGTCACCCAAGCACTTTATTGAGGTTACGGACGAGCCTTCACGCCCGCAGACACGGCTCGACCGTGACAATGGCGACGGAATGACGATCACGGTAGGCCGAGTGTTCCCCGACAATATTTACGACTACCGGTTTGTAGCATTGAGCCATAATACAGTGCGTGGTGCGGCCGGTTCGGCGATACTTAACGCGGAACTGCTGATCGACAAACGGATGATTTGAGACGATGTCAGACGACGACCGCGACAAAAATTTCTCTAAAAAGCTCCTGTTGTCTGTGGGTGTCGTTTGTTTGACGATCTTCCTGCTGGCTGTTCTTTATTTCACGTTTGATGTTCTACTGTTGGTCTTTGCCGCGGCCCTGCTTGCAATTTTCCTGCGCGGCCTCGCCGATATACTTGCCAGATATGTGAATATCAGCGAAGGTTGGTCCGTTCTGCTTGTCTCGGCGTTGCTGACCGCCATTCTTGCGGGTGCGATCGCGTTTCTCGCTCCGGATGTAGCGGAACAGGTCCGGCATCTGAGGGAGCAGCTTCCAATATCGGCCGCGGCGGCTGGAAACTACATTTCGCAATATGGCTGGGGCCGCACATTGATCGAGCAACTTCCGAGCATTGATACGGTTCGAGCAAACGTCAGCGCGTCGACGCTGCTTTCAGGCGTCGGCGGGTTTTTCTCGACGACTGTCGGAGCCATCGGGAACTTCTTTATCGTTATCCTGCTTGCGATCTACCTGGCGAGCGAGCCGCGCTTTTATTGCCGCGGATTTACGAATCTTTTCCCGCTCGATAAACGCACGCGTGTCCGCGAAGTGCTTTTTGCGATAAGCGACACGCTGCGATGGTGGTTGATCGGAAAGGTTGGTTCGATGATCTTTATCGGGTTGCTTACGTGGATCGGGCTTTCGATTCTTGGGGTTCCGCTTGCATTGACGCTTGGCCTGATTGCGGGCCTACTTTCGTTTATTCCAAATTTCGGCCCGATAATCTCGGCCGTGCCGGCATTGTTGTTGGCGTTTATCGACAGTCCGATCAAGGCGGTTTATGTACTGGCCTTGTTTGTCGGCGTCCAGTTGATCGAATCGAATCTCGTTACGCCCATGATCGAACGCGAAACTGTCGAACTGCCGCCCGCTTTGACGATCATTTTTCAGCTTGCCTTGGCGGTGCTTGTCGGTGGTCTTGGATTGGTCCTCGCCACTCCATTACTGGCTGTAATCCTAGTGGTTGTGCAAATGGTCTACATACAAGATGTTTTGGGCGACCGGACCAAAGAGGCCAGTGAAATTAACCGGGACAGAAATTGTGAAGGAGGGCGAAGGCTGAGAATGGAACGAAGAAACTTCCTAAGGTGGCTTTCCTTTTTGGGCCTTTCCGGGGTTGCGGGCGGTTTGGATGCGGTCGCGCGGCCGGGTAACGGCGATGGTTCTGACGATGCAGCGGCGGAAAAGGGAAATGATCGTGCCTACTGGGTAGGATTGCTCGATAAGATCGCCACGCCGGTACTCGCGAATATGAGCAAGGGTTTGCTCGTCAAGAACATGCCGGTCAAGGTCAGCCCGACCTACGATCGGCGGGATCCCCGAGTTGCCTACATGGAAGCTTTCGGAAGGCTGATTTCGGGTATCGCGCCTTTTTTGGCATTGGCCGACGATAAATCGCCGGAGAGCGCAATACGACGCCGGCTTCGCGAGCAGACGCTGCTGAGCTTGGCGCATGCCGTAGATCCGCAGAGTCCAGATTATTTGTATTGGGGGACCCCAACGCAACGACAGCCCCTCGTCGATGCGGCGTACATTGCTCAAGCCCTTTTGACCGCTCCGAAGACCTTGTGGGAGCCGCTCGACGCAAAGACGAAAGAGCGGGTAATTCACGAGTTCACGGCCATTCGGCAGATCGTACCATTCAACAACAACTGGGTATTGTTTGCTGCCATCATCGAAAGTTTTCTATTAAGCGTTGACGCTCCAGTGGATGGCCAGCGGATCGACACGGCGATCGATACGATCCAACGCTGGTACGCGGGGGACGGCTGGTACAGTGACGGAGAACGATTCCACTTCGATCATTACAATGGCTACGTGATCCACGCAATGCTCGTCGAAGTGTTGAAGGCGAACGTTGCGAAAGGCCGCAGAAAGCAGGAGGAATTCGATGTCGCCTACAAGAGGATGCAGCGATACGCCTCTTTTCAGGAGCGATTCATTTCGCCCGAAGGCACGTTTCCCGTTTTCGGCCGCTCGTCGACGTACCGGGTCGGTGCCTTTTGGCCTTTGTGCAAGCTGGCGTTGGAAGGCAAGCTGCCTGACGGAGTGACGCCTGGGCAGGTGCGATGCGCCCTGACTGCGGTGCTGAAGAATGTTTTTGTGCCAAATACCTTCGACAAGAACGGTTGGTTGCAGCTCGGTTTCGTAGGCGATAAGCAAGCCGACATTGCCGACACCTACTCGAATACCGGGAGCCTTTACATCACGTCGCTAGTCTTTTGGCCGCTCGGGTTACCCTCAACCCACGAGTTCTGGTCCGCGCCGTTCACCGAATGGACCCAACGAAAGGCTTGGAGCGGTAAGCCGTTCAAGAAGGATTACGCTGTAAACTACTAATAAATGATCGCACGCTACACATTGCCCGAAATGGCGGCCATCTGGTCGCTTCAGAATAAATTTCAGAAGTGGCTGGACGTCGAGATAGCCGTTTGCGAGGTACACGCCGAAGACGGCATCATTCCCACGGAGGCCCTTGAGCAGATCAAATCTAAGGCTGCGTTTACGGTCGAGCGTATAAACGAGATCGAGAAGACCACCGATCACGACGTTATCGCGTTTACAACGAATCTTGCCGAAAACATCGGCGAAGCGGCTCGGTTTGTACATTACGGCCTTACATCGAGCGACGTTGTGGATACCGCGAACGCCTTGTTGTTAAAGGAAGCGTGTGATGTATTGCTTGCTAAATTTGACGGCTTTTTGCCAGTACTGAAGCGCCGTGCTTACGAGTTTAAGAACACGCCGCAGATCGGCCGGACCCACGGGATCCATGCAGAGCCGACATCATTCGGGCTTGTTTGGGCTTTGTGGTATTCCGAGATGCAGCGGAATCGCGAACGGCTCGTTAGGGCGAAAGAGGTCGTTTCGGTCGGTAAGATCAGCGGTGCGGTCGGAGCGTTTGCGCATCTTCCGCCCGATGTTGAAGAACGCGTCTGTGCGAAATTGGGGTTGAAGGCGGCGGACGTTTCGACCCAGGTGATCCAACGTGATCGTTATGCGGAGTACCTTTGCACGCTCGCTATTATTGCTTCGACGCTTGAGAAGATGGCCCTGCAGGTTCGGCATTGGCAGCGAACGGAAGTTCGCGAAGCACAGGAATTCTTCAAAACCGGGCAGAAGGGTTCGTCCGCAATGCCGCACAAACGAAATCCGATATTGTCAGAGCGGATCTGCGGGATGGCCCGAACAGTGCGGGCAAATTCGATCGTCGGTTTGGAGAACGTCGCCCTTTGGCACGAGCGAGATATTTCGCATTCGTCGGCGGAACGGATCGTGCTGCCTGACTCTTCGGCGACGCTCGACTATATCCTGGCGAAAACTACAAGCCTTTTGGATACCTTGATCGTCTATCCTGAGAACATGCTCAAGAACCTGAACCTGACACGCGGCCTCGTATTCAGCGGCCAGCTGCTTCTCGCCCTCACCCAAAAAGGCGTTTCACGTGAAGATGCCTATTCTTGGACGCAAAGAAATGCGATGAAGGTTTGGGACGAAGGCGGCGAATACGAGGGCCTTGTAATGAAAGACGCGGACATCTCTTCGCGTCTATCCGCCGAAGAAATTGCCCGCGTTTTTGATGTGAAACACTACCTACGGAACGTCGAAAAAGTTTTCGACAGGGTTTTTAGTTAGACCATTTTTCCGCCATACCGCCGATCACGGGGAACTTGAACATCGCCCCTTGATACGCCTTGACTGCGCCGAAGATCATACCGCCAATCCAAACAAGCCACAGCGGGAGCAGTAGAAATCCTAAAAGGCCGAGCGCGCTTGAGATCTGTGCCAAAATTACGATCACGATCGACAAAGCAAAATAGACCACAAAAAAGCCAACGTGAAAAAGTACGGACTGGATCGCATGGAACCGTACAAACTTATTGTCTTTTTCAATAAAGATAAGCACGATCGCCACGATCCCAATTATCCAACCGATCAAGCCGGCTATATTTCCGTCAAGTCCGAGAGCAGATTTTTGATTTTGCATTTTTTAAAGTATCTCCGTTGAAGAGGGTTAGAGTTTAATTCGATTGCGTGAAGAAAAAAGAATCTTGTGAAAGTTACCACATGATGTTGATTAAAACAACATTTTACGTCAGAATCTACAATTTATTTTGAGGAGTTCAATGAAAGCAACAGTATACGTAACACTGAAACCGAGCGTCCTTGACCCGCAAGGCAAGGCCATCCATCATTCGGTCGAATCGCTCGGCTACGGGGATATTTTGGATGTCCGACAAGGCAAATATTTCGAGATCTCGCTCAGTGACGCGATCAATGAAACCAAGGCTCGTGAAGCCGTCGAGAAAATCGCCAAGGACGTGCTTACGAACCCGATCATCGAAGACTATCGAGTTGAGATAGTTGCAGCTTAGCATCCCATATGAAATTTGGCGTAATAGTTTTTCCCGGATCTAATTGCGATCATGACGCATATCATGTCGTGTCAAAACACATTGGCCAGCCGGTCGATTTTGTGTGGCATAAGGAAACCGATCTAAGCGGGTATGACGCAGTGCTTATCCCGGGCGGATTTTCGTATGGCGACTACCTGCGGGCAGGGGCCTTGGCTAGCTTTTCTCCCGTGATGAACGCCGTCAAGGATTTTGCTGCCGAAGGGAAGTTTGTCTTCGGCATTTGCAACGGATTTCAGATATTGTGCGAAACAGGCTTGCTTCCGGGAGCTTTGATGCGAAACGCGGACCTGCACTTTGTTTGCCGGCACGTGAACATTCGTACTGAAAACACGAATACGCCTTACACGAGCGAGTTGAGCGACGGGAAGGTTTTGTCTATCCCGATCGCGCATGCCGAAGGCAATTACGTATGCGATGACGAAACGATGAACTCGCTCGAAGAAAACGGGCAGATCGTGTTTCGATACTGCGACGAGAACGGCGAGCTTTCGGCGGAAGCGAATCCAAACGGCGCACTCTCGAACATTGCGGGCATCTGTAACATTGATCGCAATGTGCTTGGCATGATGCCGCACCCAGAGCGGGCCTGCGAAGAGTTGCTTGGCTCGAACGACGGGCGAGACATCTTCAGGTCGCTGGCGAAGGCGGTAATGGCGGCTGAGGCGAGAGTCTGATGTTAAAGGCTTCGTTCACCGCGAACGAAGCCTTTGTCATTTTCCCATTAAGAAAACTCTACTGCTTTCTCTCGGCCGAGTTGATCTTGATGCCGCCGTTTGTGGTTACGACCCTGATCATCGGGCCGCCGCCGTTGATGCTGGTATTGATCCGTTTCGATTTGGCACGTCCGTAGCTGTCGCCCTTCACGTCTTCGGTTGTGATGTTCAAGCTTGGAATATCGCTTTTGAACCCGCCATTGACGGTGCCGGTTTCGATATTAGCGGCATAGTTATCGGGAATAGTTAAATTGACTCCGCCGTTCGACGTGGTCACGTCCAGACCGCTGCCTTTGAAGCTGCTGCCCGACAATGAAACGTTGACGCCGCCATTGGTTGTGCGGCCTTTTACATCGCCGGCGACATCCGACACATTTACACCCCCGTTTGTCGTCTCGAATTCAAGCGTGCCTTCGACCGAGCCGATCGAAATTCCACCGTTATGAGCGGACAACTTAAGGTTAGTCGAATGGGGAACGCGTACTTCGTAGGATACCGACCAGCCGTTCTCTTCACCGCCTTCGGCCTTGACGCCACCGCTCGTACCGATCCTTACTCCGGCAGCCAGCGCTTTTGCCGCATCTTCAGATGTGCCCCATGTTTGGACACAGGCCCGGACGAGCACATCCGACCGGTTTTCGCCCTTGACCTTGATGCCGCCGTTACGCCCTCCATCGACGTTCAACGAGCCTGAGGCAGGCAGCGTCATTTCGCGAAGTTCGCTGAACGACACCTTGTCGCCGTTTGACCAGTTGTTATTCGAGCAAAATTCTTTGCTTCTTTCTTTGTACTCCGATTTTTCTGCTTTTACGGCCTTTTCAGCTTTGACAGCTTTTTCGGCCTTCACGACAGTTTCCTGCGAGTAAACGGAACCGACCAGAACAAATAACAAGATGGCAGCGAGCGCCGATGAGTGCGTTAATAACGACCTAACGTTCATTTCAAGTATCCTCCGATTTTTGATGTTTTATTAAAAAGTTGCCTTTCTAGCATGAAAACACCACATTGCGAGGTTTTGTGACAGAAATTACGGATTTTCGAATGATGACTCGTTTTTTTCGGGTCAAATCGTCTCACTTCGTGTGCCATTTCGGCGGAATGTGAGACGACCTAAATACCATAGCTGCTTCAGTTGCGGCCACAAATCGTCTCACTTTGTGTTTTTCACGTTCATCTTAAGTGAGACGATTTCATCATCTGCGAACGATCACGTGTTCACTATCAAATCCTGAATTATCAAAGATCCGGAACGAGCCGATGCTTCTGCACCGGTAGAACAATGTTGCATAGATGCAATTATGTGTCAAGATTGGGCATGAGGTTGAAAGAGTTGTTTCACGAAAGCTCGCCAAGACCGCGAAGCAAGAATGAAGGAAATTCAAACTGATCCACCACCCACGAGGGGCGTTTTTACAAACATTACGCTCATGCGGAGCTAGAAGCAGTTACTTGCAATGGATCAGCCTACGTAACCTTAATGACCAAACCATCAGTGCTGACCTTATAATTAAGGACCTCGGCTCCGGCTTCGGCGGAGAGTGCGGTTGCGACTTCCGGCCGGCGGCCTTCTTCGCAGAAGAATGCGATACAGCCGCCGCCGCCCGCACCGCAGACTTTGGCTGCGATCGCTCCGTTGTTCAAAGCCTTGTCGATGAGCATATCCATATGCGGCGTCGTGATCCGCGGAGAGAGTTGTTTCCGATGCGGAAATGCGTGGTGGAGGATCTCGCCGACCAAGTCCCAATTGCTTTCAAGTAGAGCGGCCCGAAGATTGAGAGCCGCGTCGCGAATGCCTTCGAAGATATCGTAAAGCTCGCGGTCGCCGTCGATGTGGCGTTTTGTGATCTCCCAGTTGTTTGTTCCCGAATTTCGCGGCTCTCCCGTATAAAGAACCACAATTCGTTCTTCAAGGGTCGCGATGTCGATGTCCAGAGGCTCGCGGCGAATGCCTTCGGGGCTGAAGTGGATCGCCGCCACACCGCCATACTGAGCCGAATAATAGTCCTGAAAACCTGTCGGCACTTTTATCACCTGACATTCGACATTTGCGGCGATCGGTATGAACCGGTCCGGTGTGTAGCGGTCACCGACCAGTTTGTTCAAGGCACCGATACAGGCGATGTTCAGAGTCGACGAACCTGCCAGGCCGGCTCCGGCGGGTGCCTGCGAGTCCGTGATCATGTTGAAACCGACGTCCGGCTTGAAAAAATAGACAAGCTTTGAAAGAAGTTCGAGGCGCGGCTCGTTTTTCAACTCGCCCATCTTGTCGAGGGATGTTTCAAACGTGACGCCGCGGTCGACGGATTCGAGCACTATCCGGTCGTCGTCCCGCGTTTCAATGCGGCATTTCGCCAGTAGATCCACGGCGAAGTTAACCGTCGCGGCTCCCTCGTGAAACAAAAAAAGAGGCGGTATATCAATTGTTCCGCCCGCGAGGTCGACCCGCGTCGGTGCGGATGTTTCGATGATCATAAAACGTCAGTAATCGGTTATCAGTCTTTCGGAACTTGCCGGGATGAACCGTAATAGTAGCGTAAATTGATAATCAATGAGTAATCGAGAGTTTATTTTTTTGCGGCTTGCGTGGTTTCTTTTTCCGCGGTTTTTTCGTCGGCTTCGATCTCCGTTCGGTGTGGTTCCCTGGTGAGGTGCAGTCGTTCGCCGAGATCGTGAAGTTTTTCCTGTGCTACTTCTTCGACGGCGTGAAGTTTTTCCTCAAGCTTAACCAACGTCTCCGGATTGGCCTCTTCAACTTTTTCCGAAAGCCAGAAACGCTCAACGGCATAAATAATAATGACGGCGAAAAGAATTACAAAGAAGAGAGCTATGCCGATCTGTTGAAAATCACCAATGATCGATGTGATCGCGCCGCTGAAAAAGTAGCCGGTACCGGCGAGAAGCAGGACCCAAAGGCCACAACTGATAGCATCAAGGACGAGAAAACGAAGGAAAGGCATCTTTCCTATGCCATAAAACACGCACATCGCGACGCGAATACCGTATATGTATTTTGAGATGACTATAGCGAACTTTCCGAATTTATCGATCAGTCGTTCGATCCGCGGTTGGGCCATCTGGTAAAAGCGGTAATCTTTCGCGTTCTCGTGAAAGATCCGCCCGACAGCGTAGCCTACGCTGTCGCCCGCCATGCCGCCGAGTGTGCCGAAAATGAAAACTTTGAAGAAGCTGTAAGGGCCAAAATAGCCGCCGTGTGCCATTGTTCCGGAGATCAACAGCGTGATATCGCCCTCGATTGTGCAGAGCGCAAAAACAGCGTAGATACCGTACTGCTGTATTATTAGTTCAAGCTGATCCATAAAAATACGGGATCTCGAAAACCGGAAGACTCTCAAAAGAGTAGCTTTCGAATGACCTTACAGTCAAACTATTCCCTGACCGCTCGGTCTTCCCATATTTAGATCGAATGTTTGACAGTTTAGGAACCACTGTCTAAAATCGCGTTAGTTTCACGAGACAATCAATCATTAAGGGTGCCCGTAAAATGGCTGAAGCACAAGGCAGTTCTCGCAATTTTGTGGGTGTCGAGGCATCGACTACCGCACTTAGGGCGGTTCGGATCGACGCCGGCGGCGAAGTACTCGACTCCCGCACGACTGTCTTTGACCGCGCTCGCGGAACGGTCGAACAACTGGCCGAATTCATAAAAGACATCCGAGCCGGATTCGGTGATTTCGAAGCCGTAGGTATTGCCGTCCCCGGGCTGGTCAACCGTATCACCGGGCGAGTAGCATTGTCGGCCCATATGCCCGAGCATACGGAGATCGATCTTGCCCGCGGAGTCCAGGAAGCGACCGGCACAAGGACGATCATCGAAAATGACGCGAACGCAGCGGCATTCGGCGAGTTCAGGCTTGGGGCCGGACGCGACAGCAACAATATTTTTTACGCGACGCTCGGCTCCGGTGTGGGCGGAGCGTTCATATTTGAGGGGAATGTCTGGCGCGGCAAGGGTGGATTCGCGGGCGAATTCGGATACGTGGCCATAAATTCAGAAGGGATGCGACTGGAGGACGTGGCGTCGTCGGCGAACATTGTCCGGCGTTCGAGAAGCCGGATCCGACAGGACAGTACGTCCTCGCTGAGCGGTTTGGACGAGCAGACCATAACTATCGGCGACATAATTGGGGCGGCAAAATCCGAGGATGATCTAGCACAAATGATGCTTGAACGTACGGGCGAATACGTTGGAGCCGCCGTGGCCAGCGTCATAAACCTATTGAATATTGAAAAGATCGTCATCGGGGGCGAGATAATGGAGGCCGGAGATCTAATACTTGATTCCGTAATAAACCGGGCAAAAGAGCTTTCATTCGGCCCATCATTCGATAGTACTCAGATCGTTGCCGGCAAACTGGGCCTGAATGCCGCCGCGGTTGGAGTTGCGCTCATTGCGAATGAGCAATAATGATCGAATCGGCGAAATCGTAATTTCACTTATGAGACGGGCTAATTTTACTCCAAGTTGCGCAATGTTTTCGCGCGACTTATTTTTATATCGTGGAATTTGCGGAATCCAGAAGATTTAGTAGAATTGGTGAAAGTTTTACGGTTAGCATTCTCAAGCAAAAATAATTCGCGAATTCCCCGGCTCAGGTTTTTAGCAAAACCGGAGAAATGGAGAAGTTTAGCTTGTTGCGTTCGGCGGGGCTCAAGAGATTCATAAAATGGCACAATTCTTTAACAAAAGTGCGAATAACATAGCCCGTATTTCTATGCTGATGGCTGTGGTTCTCGGTGGGGTTGCGTTCTTCGTATATACGCAGGTTGCCCGCTCTTCATATTTGACCGGACGCTATCTTGAAAGGCAGCAGCCGGTCCAGTTTAGCCACAAACATCACGTCGGAGATGATGGCATCGATTGTAGGTACTGCCACTCGACGGTGGAAACGACCGCCTCGGCCGGAATGCCTCCGACGCAGACTTGTATGAATTGCCACAGCCAGATCTGGGCCGATAGTCCTTATTTGGAGCCTGTCCGGGCCAGTTTCCGTGAGAACAAGCCGATCGAATGGGAACGCGTTCACGACCTGCCCGAGTTTGCATATTTCAATCACAGCATTCACGTTGCAAAAGGTGTCGGATGTTCGACGTGCCATGGACAGATCGACAATATGCCTGCGGTTTTCCAGGAGAACACATTGCAGATGGAGTGGTGCCTTGCTTGTCACCGAGCACCGGAAAATTTCATCAGGCCGAAATCTGAGATATTCAATATGCAGTGGCAGAACGGCGATCTGACAAGCGAAGAACGCATTGCGTTGAAAGAGAAATACAAGATCAGAAGCAAGGAGATGATGACGAGCTGTTCGACTTGTCACAGGTAGGTTAGTAGTCAGTGGCCAGTTGTCAGTGGTCAGATTTCAGCGAAGAACAACTGACAACTGATTAAAAATATGCCCAGTTCCGAAAGTAAACAAAACTTTGCGTTGATGCGTGACAAGATCCTTTCCGCCAGCGGTAAGGACTATTGGCGAAGTGTCGAGGAATTTGCCGATGCTCCGGAATTCGAGGAATTTGTAAAACGCGAATACCCTGTCCACGGCGAAGAATGGAACGACCCGGTGACAAGGCGGAGTTTTCTTAAGGTCATGGGGGCGACGCTTGCGTTTGCCGGGTTGAGCGGCTGCGTCATCCAGCCTGCTGAAAAGATCGTACCGTATGTTACTCCGCAGGAAGATATGCTTCCGGGCAAGCCTCTTTTCTACGCGACGGCGATGTCCGTCGGCGGAATAGCGACGGGGCTTCTGGCTAAGTCATTTGACGGCCGGCCCATAAAATTGGAGGGAAATCCCGAACATCCGGGGAGCCTCGGCGCGACCGATGTGCTGGCACAGGCGTCGCTGCTTGAGATGTACGACCCTGACCGCTCACAGGAAGTTACCTATCGCGGAACCCCTAAGACCTGGCAGAATTTTACGACTGAATTGCGTACAGCCGTTATTGAAAACGGAAAAGACGGTGGTGCCGGCGTTCGTATTTTGTCCGAAACGGTCACGTCGCCGACGCTTCAGGCTCAAATAAAGCAACTTACGACCGAGTTGCCGAATGCGAAATGGGTGCAGTACGAGCCTGTAAATAACGATAACGCGATCGCCGGGGCAAAACTGGCTTTTGGTTCGCCCGCCCACCCGGTTTACAAGTTTGACAAGGCGGAGAGAGTGCTTTCGCTCGACGCCGACATTTTCTCCGGCTCGAACCCGCGCTACATCGCGGACGCCATCAAAACTCGTGCAATTTCCGAAGAGAAAAAGGAAATGAGCCGCTTGTATGTTGTTGAAACAACAACGACGTTGATGGGATCGAAGGCCGATCACCGGTTGGCGGTTAAGCCGAGCCAAGTGCCCGAGATCGCGAAGGCGGTGGCGAAGGCTTTGGGCGTATCGGGCGCGAATTCGACCTATACCGAGAATGCGGCGTGGATCGCCGCGATGGCAAAGGACCTGAACGAACACAAAGGCAAATCGCTTGTCGTTGCGGGTGATCATCAACCGCCGGTCGTTCATGCTCTTGCCCATGCAATGAATTCGGCCCTGGGCAATGTGGGCCAGACAGTTGTTTACACCGAGCCGCTTACGCCCTCGGATAAGACACAGATTGAACAACTGCGGGAGTTGATTGCTGAGATCGACGCCGGACGCGTGAAAATGCTGGTCATTCTTGGCGGAAATCCCGTTTACAATACACCGGCTGACCTTAAGCTTTCGAAGGATAGGTTTATAGGACCAGATGGAAAGGACAAGGTGCCGCTTCGAATTCACCTCGGGATGTATTTCGATGAAACAGCCGAGCTTTGCCACTGGCATATTTCCGAGAAGCACTTCCTTGAGATGTGGGGCGACGCCCGGGCTTACGACGGAACAGTTTCGATAGTGCAGCCATTGATCAAGCCGCTTTACGACAGTAAGAGTGCTCACGAGCTTGTCCAGCTTTTCTTCCGCGAGAATTTTGACAAGACGGATTACGATATTGTTAAAGGTTACTGGCAGACGCAGAATATTACGCCTGCTTTGGCACCCGCCGCGGCGAAAGAGACGATAACCATCGCGGAGCGTCCGCAGCCTTCACCGAGGCCGGCGAAGACGGAAGCCCATTCTGCCGAGCCGTCCGCGACCCCGGCCCGCGAAACCATAACAATAGCTGAGCGTCCCCAAGCCACGCCGACACCGGCTGCTTCACCCGCGGCCTCCGCCGGCGCGAGGACCTTTGAGGACAACTGGCGAAAGGCTGTTCACGACGGAGTCGTCCCGAATAGCGCGTTGGCGGCAAAATCGGTCACGGCAAATACCGCATTCCTGGCGCAGCCCGTCGCGAAACCGGCAAGTTCCGGCCCGCTTGAGATATCAATTCTGCCCGATCCGAGCATTTATGACGGGCGGTTTGCGAATAATGGGTGGCTGCAGGAACTGCCGAATCCGTTGACCAAAGTCACCTGGGAGAATGTTGCCCTTGTCAGTCCGGCCACGGCTGCCCGGCTTCAGCTAAATCGCGGAAACGACCCCGACGAAATATCGGGCGGCGAACGCGGCACGGCCTTTATCAACACCCGCGGCTCGAACATGACGGCCGATACGGTGACGCTTACGTTCCAGGGTGCGGACATCAAGAAACCTGTGCCGATGTGGATATCGCCGGGCCAGCCGGATGACGTGGTCACTATCTTCATGGGTTACGGCCGGACACGTGCAGGCAGGATCGGTACCGGTCTTGGGTACAACGCGTTTGACGTGCAGCGGTCGGACGCGATGAGCTTTGGCACCGGCGATATTAAAGCGACCGGGGAAAAAGCAACGATCGCGACCACGCAGATCCATTTCAATATGGAAGGCCGCGATATTCTGCGGGTGTTTGACGTCGATGTGTTTGAGGCTGATCCGAATATTGGGCATCAGGAAGATTTCTACGCGAAGTCGATGTACAAGTCGGCCTCGGACGACGTTTATCAGAAGCAGTACGCGATCAACAATAAATGGGGGATGACGATCGACCTGAATTCCTGCGTCGGCTGCAACGCGTGCGTTCTGGCTTGTCAGTCTGAAAATAACATCCCGGTCGTCGGCAAGGAACAGGTCGAGCGCAACCGTGAAATGCAGTGGATGCGTATCGATGCGTATTTTACCGGCGGCGACGTGAATCACCCCGAAGGCGTCCATTTCCAACCTGTCCTGTGCCAGCAGTGCGAACAGGCCCCGTGCGAAGTGGTTTGCCCGGTCACCGCCACCGTTCACAACCCGGAAGGGCTGAACGATATGGTTTATAACCGCTGTGTCGGAACGCGATATTGTTCGAACAACTGTCCTTATAAGGTGCGTAGATTCAACTTCCTGCTTTATCAGGATTGGGACACGCCGCAGTACAAGCTGATGCGGAATCCGGAAGTTTCGATTCGCAGCCGCGGTGTGATGGAAAAATGCACGTACTGCGTTCAGCGTATTGCTGCAGCCCGGATCGAATCGCAAAAAGACGGTCGAGCAATTATTGACGGCGAGGTCGTAACCGCATGTCAGTCGGCTTGTCCGACCGGTGCTATCATCTTCGGCGATATGAACGACCCGGTCAGCAAGATCGCGAAATCGAAAAAGGACCATCGTAACTACAATCTGCTCAACGAATTGAATACTCAGCCGCGGACGACATATCTTGCCGGCTTGAAGAACCAGAACAAGGAAATGCCGGATTACAAACCGTTGAAGGTCCCGAAATCGCACGGCGTCGAGAAAAAGGAAGGCGAAAAGAAGGCGGGAGGAGATGGTCATTAGAAGCGTAGTGTTTCGTTCCACCGGGTGGAACAGCAAGAACACGGGCTTTGAACTTTCAAAAATATGGCTGACCTAAAAGAAATTCAGGAAAGAGTTTATCCGCCGATGGTCGAAGGAGACCACTCTTTTGCGACCGTCTCCGACAAGATCGGCGATCTGACACTCAAGAAGAAGACGCCGTATTTCTGGTTTATCGGGTTCGCGATCTCCTTCATGGTCGCCCAGCTACTTCTTTTCGCGGTCACTACCCTTTTGGCAAAGGGAATCGGGATCTGGGGCAACAACCAGCCGGTCGGCTGGGCGTTCGACATTATCAATTTCGTTTGGTGGATCGGGATCGGCCACGCGGGAACCCTCATCTCCGCAATTCTTTTGCTGTTGAATCAGAAATGGCGAACTTCGATCAACCGTTTTGCGGAGGCGATGACGCTGTTTGCGGTCGCCTGCGCCGCAATGTTTCCGCTTTTGCACACAGGCCGTCCGTGGCTGGCCGCTTACTGGCTGTTTCCTTACCCGAACACGATGGGTATTTGGCCGCAGTTCCGTTCGCCGTTGATCTGGGACGTTTTCGCGGTTTCGACTTACGCTTCGATCTCGCTCTTGTTTTGGTATGTCGGGCTGATCCCGGATCTAGCGACGCTTCGCGACCGGGCGAAAAACAAGTACTTTAAGTTCGTTTACGGAATTTTGTCGTGGGGCTGGCGCGGTTCGGCGCGGCATTGGCATCGATACGAGATCGCCTATCTGCTGCTTGCGGGTATTTCCACGCCGCTCGTGCTTTCGGTCCACTCGATCGTGTCGTTCGACTTCTCGGTTTCGCAGGTTCCGGGTTGGCACGCGACGATCTTTCCGCCGTATTTTGTAGCCGGTGCTATCTTTGCCGGATTCGCGATGGTGCTTATCCTCTGTATCCCGCTTCGTGTTTGGTACAACATGAAGGATTTCATCACGGATACGCACCTTATCTACATGGCCAAGATCATGCTCGCAACCGGGTTGATCGTGGTTTATGGTTACGCGATGGAGGCCTTCTTCGGTTGGTACAGCGCCAGCGAATACGAGGTCTTTATGGTCAAGAACCGTATTTGGGAAGGGCCGTACTGGTACATGTACTGGCTGCTGATCCTGTGCAACGGCATGTCGATCCAGCTTCTATGGTTCAAGCGATTCCGGGAAAGTCCGTTCTGGCTGTTTCTGATCTCGATCGTCGTCAGCATCGGCATGTGGCTTGAGCGATTTGTGATCATTGTGACGAGTTTGAACCGCGATTTTCTGCCGTCGTCGTGGGCGATGTACAGCCCGACGATCTTCGACTGGTCGATGTTTATCGGGACGATCGGATTTTTCTTTACCCTGATCTTTCTGTTCGTGCGATTTCTGCCGGTTATCTCGATATTCGAGGTCCGCACCTTGCTGCCCGAAGCGAATGTTCACGGGCATCAGCAGGATTTTGAAGAGAATGTGCTTGATGTTTACGACACGTACGACAGGACGGATCCGCCAAATAAGTAGGACGGACTGTTAATCCGTCCAAACGGGGCTCGCTCTGACAGCCCGTTTTACGATATGGAAAAGAACCTACACGGAATTATGGGTGAGTTCGACACGGCGACCGAACTGGTTGACGCAGCGAATAAGATGCGCCTTGCGGGGTACACGGCAACGGACGCTTTCTCTCCGTTTCCTCTGCACGAGATCGACGAGGCGTTGGGCATAAGACGAAGCATCTTGCCGTATTTAGTCTTTGCCGGGGGGCTTACCGGCTTGTTGTCGGGGATCGCTCTGCAGGTATTTGTCCATTACATCGATTATCCGCTTAATGTTGGCGGCCGGCCTTATATCAGCATTCCGTCGTTTGTGCCGCCGGCGTATGAATTGACGATCTTGCTGGCAGGTTTTACGGCGGTGTTTGGAATGTTGTTCCTAAACGGTTTGCCAAGCCCGTACCACCCTGTCTTTAACGTGCCCAGGTTTGCATTGGCGACACGTGAGAAATTCTTTTTGATAATCGAATCGAAGGACCCGAAGTTTGAATACGACGAAACAAAAGCATTTATGGAAAGTCTTAAGCCGCAGGAGGTTTTTGATGTACCAGAATAGTCGAGAGTCGAGAGTCGTGAGTCGTAAGTTGGCGATCTTTGGCTGCTTACTGCTTACTGCCTTCTGCATGCTGGCTTCGGGGTGTGGCGTGCGGTTCGATATGCAGGACCAGCCCCGCTATAAGGCATACAAAAAGAGCGACTTTTTCAGCGACCACCGAGGCTCGCGTGACCGTCCCGAGGGTACCGTTGCCCGCGGCTTGTTGAAAGAAAACAAGGCCCTGCATACGGGCAAGATCGATAATCCGAACCTGAACGTGCAGGTAGAAACCACGTTAACCCCAACCGGAAACACGCTTGTAACAAGCTTTCCGAACGCGATCGACGAATTTCCGGTTCCGGTGACGAAGGAGTTGGTTGATCGCGGTCAGGACCGCTTCAACATTTATTGTATTGTTTGCCACGGGCCGGTTGGCAACGGAGACGGAATGATCGTCCGTCGCGGATTTGTAAAGCCTCCAACGTACCATGACGATCGTCTTAGAAATGCTCCAGTCGGTCATTTTTTTGATGTAATTACAAATGGATGGGGCAGGATGAGCAGCTATTCCACGCAACTTCCGGCGGCGGACCGCTGGGCGGTGGTTGCGTATATTAGGGCTCTGCAGGTTAGCCAGAACCCGGACGAAATGCTAAAGATGAACGCAAACCCACCGCATAAAGCGGGCGAAACCCCAAAGACCGACGAGCACGGAGGCGGCAAATAATGGCGGACACGGGAAATTTTAACGCCCCTCCGGATATCAACCGGCTTAGGACGATTGCCCTCGGCATCGGCGGCATAGCACTGATCGTATGGGCGATCGGCCTTTACCTGCAGCCGGAACAGGCCCTTCGTTCGTGGCTTCTTGGTTTTATCTTTTGGGGCGGCATCGGTATCGGCAGCATTGGTGTCCTTATTCTTCAATACCTTACGGGTGGCGCGTGGGGGGTCGTTATTCGTCGTGTTGTCGAGGCGGGATCGCGGACCTTACCCCTGATCTTTGTCTTATGGCTTCCGCTTGCGTTTGGCATCACCCAGCTGTACGAATGGACACACCTGCCCGCGACCGACCACGTGATGGAACACCGCGGCTGGTTTATGACGCCGCAAAGCTGGATATTGCGTTCGGTGATCTATTTCGCGTTGTTTGGCGTGATCGTATATCTCCTCAATAAATGGGGCGGGCTGCAGGACAAGACCGACAACTACGAGGACGCCGAAAAATATCTTGGTAAGGCAACCGCTTTTTGCGGTCCGACAATGGTCATATACGCGTTGCTGGTGACTTTCGCTGTCGTTGATTGGGTGATGATGCTCGATCCGCATTGGTTTTCGACCATGTGGGGGCTTTTGTTTGTCGCCGGCTGGGCACTGAGTTGCTTCTGTTTTTCTGTGACGTTGCTTGCGTATTTGTCGGACAAAGCCCCGATGAACCGCGTACTGGGATTCAGGCATTTTCACGATCTGGGCAAGCTGATGCTGGCCCTTGTCATGGTCTGGGCATATTTCAATTTTTCGCAGTTCCTGATCATCTGGTCGGGAAACATACCGGAAGAGACGGGTTGGTACATCACTCGAATGACGGGTGCGTGGGGATATATCGGTGTTGCTTTAGTTTTTCTCCATTTTGCCTTTCCGTACTTGCTCTTGCTGCGGCAGGACTTGAAACGAAAGGCGAAGATGCTGGCGAGCGTCGCCGTTTTCATTCTTATTATGCGGCTTGTCGATATGTTCTATCTGATCGGCCCGAATCCGCGTATCGACACGCACGGGCTTGAACAGGGAGCATTTGTATTAAGCTGGCTTGATTTTGTTGCACCGATCGCGGTCGGAGGCATCTGGCTGTGGTATTTCTTTGGCCAATTGATGAAGCGGCCTCTGGTTCCGGTTATGGACCCGTTCCTGGAGAATGCGATAGAACACGGGAAAGGACACTAGGGATTTGCGATTTGCGATTGCCGATTTAGCGATTGGACCGCAAAAATTAAGTGCAAGGTATTTACGAAATCGCAAATCGCAATTCGAAAATTGAGTTATGGGATCAGCAAAACACGAAAAATCGTTTGTCGATTTCGAGAAGCCTTACGAACAGAACCTGATCGGGCTAAAGGGAATTTTCTACTTTGGCATCGGACTTTTTGTTCTGATCGTCATCACTTTCGCGCTGATGTGGGCGTTCGAGGGAGTGCTTGAGGAGGATGCGAAGGCAACAAAGTCGTCGAACAATCCCATGAGCGTTAAGGAAAAAGATCGTCTGCCGCCGGAGCCAAGACTCCAGGCGGCGCCGGGCTTCGGCGTCGAAAGCGATCACGGGCGCGTAAATCTGGAGCTGCGGAAACCGCAGGCTGAATACGACGAATTGAAGAAGCAGTGGGAAGAAGCCTGGAAGCACGGCCATAAAGATGAGAAGACGGGTACGGTTATTTCAATGCCGATAGCGGAGGCAAAGGAAAAGTTTTTGCAGCAGCAGATAAAGGCGAGGTCGGGGGCCGAGGCTGAAAAGGCGTTGGCGGATTCGCGAATGGTCATTTCGGATTCAAGTGCGGGAAGGATGGCGACGCTGAAGAGGCGATAGTCTTCGCTCCTCTTGTTCTTCTTATTCCGTGGTCGGAACTAAACTCTAACCACGAAACCAGAAGAAAAGAATGAACAAGAAGAAAAGAAGAGGGAAGAAAGGGTTTGATAGAATCATGAAACAAAGTTCGGCAAAATTAGGGGTATTAAAGCTGACACTTTTTTCGTTTGCGCTTACTTTAGGACTGACGGCGCGGGTGCCGGCGCAAAAGAGTGAGCACTACAATTCGCCGCTTTATTCGCCGAAATACTACGATCCATCAACGACGACCAGTAACGGGCTGCCGGACCCATTGAAAAAAACAAGTATCGAGCAAAAACTTGGCGAGTCTTTGCCGCTTGAAACCGTCTTCAAGGACGAAAACGGGCAGGCAGTCAAACTCGGTGATTATTTCAACAAAGGCCGCCCCATCGTTTTGGCGTTTGTTTATTATGAATGTCCGATGCTTTGCAACGAGGTCTTGAATGGGTTGACCGGAACGCTGAAAGGGCTGTCGTTCGATGCCGGAAAGGAGTTTGATGTCGTCGCGATCAGCTTTGACGCACGCGAGAATGAGAAACCGGACCTGGCGAAAAATAAGAAGGCGAGTTATATGTCGCGGTACGGACGGCCGGGGACGGAGAAAGGTTGGCATTTTTTGACCGGGACGCAGGCTTCGATCGAGGCTGCAACGCAGGCGGCGGGCTTTGGTTTCGAGTGGGACGAGAAAAGCAATCAATTCGCACACGCGGGCGGGATCATGATCGTCACGCCGGAAGGTAAAATGTCGCGTTACTTTTACGGTATCGATTACTCGCCCAAAGACGTAAAGTTCGGCGTGATGGAATCGGCCGAGCACAAGGTTGGCAACGCAGCCGAGAAGCTATTGCTCTATTGCTTTCATTATGACCCATCGACCGGAAAATACGGTCTGGCGATACTGAGCGTAATACGGTTAGGCGCCGTCCTGACGCTTTTGGGGATGGGGGCGATGGGACTCGTATTTTGGCGGAGAAATAAAAAGACCAGTCAATCGTAAATCGTAAAATCGTAAATCGTTGGAGGAAGATTCACAGACGATTCACGAGTATCGATTCACGGTTGACGAAAACATTATGCAAACGAATTCGTGGGTGCCATTATTTCCGGAACAAGCTTCGACATTCGCGTGGCAGGTTGACCTACTTTATTTCTACCTGATCGTTGTCAGCATTGCGTTTACGATCCCGATCGTTGCGGCCATCTTCTTTTTCGCGATCAAATACCGCGAACGAGAGAAGTTTGCGACACCCGAAGAAATGCACGGATCGATCATGCTTGAGACTGTCTGGTCGATCATACCGTTTGTTATTTCAATGACGATCTTTCTGGGTGGAGCGATCGTTTTTTATAACCAGTTCCGGCTTCCGGATGACGGAATGGAGGTTTATGTCGTTGGCAAGCAATGGATGTGGAAGCTGCAGCATGCCACCGGACAGCGAGAAATAAACGAACTGCATGTTCCGGTCGGCCGCAAGGTCAAGCTGACGATGACGACCGAAGACGTGCTTCATGATTTTTCGATACCGGCGTTTCGGACCAAGGCCGACGTTGTTCCCGGCCGCTACACGTATCTTTGGTTTGAGGCGACGAAGCCGGGCAAATACCATCTATATTGCGCGGAATATTGCGGATTGAACCATTCCGGAATGGGTGGCTATGTTTACGTGATGGAGCAGCGGGATTTCGATAACTGGCTTAGCGGCAACGTTTCGGGCCAGACGCCGGTCGAACAGGGCCGCGACCTTTTCGAAAACAAGCTTGGCTGTGCATCGTGCCATGCCGGCGGCCCGCAGCAACGCGGCGCGAAGCTTGAAGGGATCTTTAACAAAGACGTGAAATTGGTCGGCGGGCAGACCGTAGTGGCGAACGAGGCATACATTAGGGAGTCGATATTGAATCCGGGCGGACAGATCGTTGAGGGCTATCAGCCGATTATGCCGACATTTAAGGGACAGGTGACGGAGGAACAGATCGTTTCGCTGGTGGCTTATATCAAGTCGTTAAGCGGTGTTCAGCCTGGTTCGCCGGCAGGTGCGGCTCCGGCGACGAACTCGGCTGCTCCAGTCAAGGCCCCGGACGCAAAACCGGCCGCCAATAGCAATAAGTAGGGTGTAAGACGAATATGCAAAATGCAGATGCGATCAGCGCTGATATTTCCGAGCAGCCAAAGTTGAATTACATCACCAATGGCTCAACGATCAAATCGTGGCTTTTGACGAAGGATCATAAGCGGATCGCGATCATGTATCTGGTCTCGGTTTCAGCCTTCTTTTTCATGGGTGGGCTGTACGCGGCCGCGATCCGGCTGGAATTGCTGACACCGGCCAGCGACCTGATGGAGACGGGCACTTATAATAAGGCCTTTACCCAGCATGGCGTGCTGATGATCTTTTTCTTTCTGATCCCTTCGATTCCCGCGATCCTTGGCAACTTTCTTTTGCCGATCATGATCGGTGCAAAAGACCTTGCTCTGCCTCGTATCAATTTGCTGAGCCTTTATTTTTACTGGATCGGCGGTGGATTGACTTTATTCGCGTTGCTTCAGGGGGGCGTCGATACCGGTTGGACATTTTATACCCCGTATAGCACCACGTTTTCGAATACGTTCGTGATGGCCGTTGGCCTGGGTATTTTTATCAATGGGTTCTCGTCGATTCTGACGGGATTAAACTTTATCGTCACCGTTCATACGATGCGGGCACCCGGAATGACCTGGTTCCGCCTGCCGCTGTTTGTTTGGGCCCAATATGCGACGAGCCTCGTAATGATCCTCGGCACGCCGGTGATCGCGATCACGGTGCTTTTGCTCGCGATCGAACGTGTGGCTCGTGTCGGCATTTTCGATCCGGCGATCGGCGGTGATCCGATTTTATTTCAGCATCTGTTCTGGTTCTACTCGCACCCGGCCGTGTACATCATGATCCTTCCGGGAATGGGTGTGATTTCAGAGCTGATCTCGAATTTCTCGAGAAAGAAGATCTTCGGCTACGAATTCATCGCGTTTTCGAGTATTGCGATCGCTGTATTCGGGTTCCTCGTTTGGGGACACCATATGTTCGTCAGCGGCCAGTCGGTTTATGCCGGGCTTGTGTTCTCGTTCCTGACGATGGTTGTTGCCGTGCCTTCGGCGATCAAGATGTTCAACTGGACGGCCACGATGTACAAAGGCTCGATCTCATACGACACGCCGATGCTTTATGCGATCGGGTTCATGGGCCTGTTCCTGATCGGCGGATTGACGGGGCTGTTTCTCGGATCGATCGGCCTGACGGTTCATTTGACGGACACTTATTTTGTTGTCGCCCACTTCCACTACGTGATGGTCGGCGGGCAGGTGATCGCATACCTCGGCGGCATCCATTATTGGTGGCCGAAGATGACGGGCCGGATGTACTCGGAATTTTGGGGCAAGATCTCTGCAATGCTTGTGTTCATTGGGTTTAACCTGACGTTTTTCCCGCAATTCATTCTCGGGTATCAGGGAATGCCTCGGCGGTATGCATCATATCCCGAAGAACTGCAGGTTTTGAATATTTTTTCGACCGCGGGTGCTTCGGTGTTGGGCGTCGGCTTGATAATGCCGGTTGTCTATCTCGGCCATTCACTGTTTTTCGGTAAGCGTGCTGGTGACAACCCGTGGATGCTGCCGGGCCTTGAATGGAGAACGTCTTCGCCGCCGCCGACCGAGAATTTCGAAGTTATGCCGGTTGTCACATGGGAAGCGTACGAGTTCGGCGAAGAAAACGGGTTGGATATAGAGGAAGCCAAGCGGCAGAGAGGCGGTTTCCGCAGTTACGTAAATTTGAACAGGATGGGCAGAATAGACAGGATTTATTAGCTTTATCCTATTCATCCTGAGTATCCTGTTTAACTTTTCTATAAAATAATGTCGTCACACTCATCAGACAAATTCGTTTATCACGAACCGGGGCTGCAGCACCAGTTCGAAGACATGAAGCAGCAGGAAGAGAGCGTCTCGATCGGGATGTGGATGTTCCTCGTGCAGGAGATCATGTTCTTTGGCGGGCTTTTTACGGTGTATCTTGTTTTCCGTTCTAAATATCCGATGGCCTTCGCCGCCGGAAGTAATCACCTGGATGTGGTGATGGGATTTGTCAACACGCTCGTTCTGATCGTCAGTAGTTTGACGATGGCGTTGACGGTGTATTTCGCGCAGAAAGGCGATCGGATGAAACAGGTTGCCTTGATCGTGCTGACTATGATGTTCGGGGCGGTGTTTTTAGGGGTAAAAGCGGTCGAATACACCGCTAAGTACAACGATGGCCTGATTCCCGTCGCCGGCTTGAATCGAAAGGTCAAAGAGGATCCGAATGCCGCTCATGAACCGGCGCACGCAAAGCCTTGCTACGAAATGGGGCATGGGGCCGAGCATACTTACATAAATCCGCGCGGGGAATTTCAATGGGCGGATTGTTCGCTGGCGAAATTGGCCCAGGACGGTAAATTCCTGACCAAAGCCGAGGAGATCGGGTATTTTTCGAATGGCCAGATAGATGCCGATAAATTCCGCGACAAAGTGCAGATCTTTTATTGGATCTACTTTGTAATGACTGGCCTCCACGCATTACACATGGTCGTCGGACTCGGTTTGATGACATGGCTGCTGTGGACGGCGTGGAAGGGATATTACAGCGGCGACTATTATATGCCGGTCGAAATGTCAGGGCTTTATTGGCACTTTGTTGATATCGTTTGGATCTTCCTGTTCCCGCTGCTGTACTTGCTTGGCAGACATTTTTTACATTAAGGAGAGACAATGGCGGATACACACGACGATCATGTACAGCATGAGCATATGAATATTCCGAAATATATCGGAATATTCGCGATTCTCGTTGTCGGTACGATCGCGACCTATATCACAGCTCAATGGGACCTGGATTGGGTCTTTCCGGGAGCGAACACACTGCTTGCGCTTTTGATCGCGTTTACCAAGATGGCGTGCGTTATGTTGTTCTTTATGCACGTTTACTGGAGCCCGAAACTTATCTGGCTTTCGGCGATCGCGAGCTTTTTCTGGCTGGCAATAATGTTCGCTTACACAATGCAGGATTACCTTACCAGGTCGAGCGGAGTATTCTCGGGATAGTTTTGGATCGATTCGAGCGAGGGGCGCGGTACGAGGGGCAAAAAACCTCTTGTGACCGCGTCTTTATTTGGTTAGGCGGATCACTTTCTACGTGCTATCATTCTCGGTTTGATATGCTCGACGAGCACTTTTCGCGATTATTTAATAGACAACACGCAGTTTAGCCGGGACATCAGAAACGGAAGATGTTTATCAAAATCAATAGTTTGCGATCATACGCGGTAGTGTCTTTTTGCATGCGTTGCCGTTTCGTCGGGATGCATCAAGGTCAAAACGGACAAGCAAACAGCAACATTATTGGCGACGACGGAGTCAAACCAGGCCGAGTTGATGAGCGAGGTCAACCGTTTCGCGCGCGTCGAGTCGATGAAAGCGCAGATGGACCTGAAGTTTGAGGACAATTCGTTCGCCCAGTTCGGAAGCAAAGAGGTGTACCGGTCTGCGGACGGGGAGGTTGTCGTTCAGCGTCCCGCCAGCATTTTGCTGACCGTGAAGGTGCCTGTCATCAAGACCGATGTTGCTCAAATGACCTCGGACGGTGCAAAGTTTCGGGTTGCGATCTTGCAGGACGGCGGCAGCGGGAAATACAAGAAATTCGTGATGGGGACGAACAACGCGGATTATTCCAAACTTCAAAAGGACCTCGATTCAGCAAATGGTGACAAAGCGATAAAGCAAAACGTAAATGCCTTTGCTAATTTGCGCCCGCAGCATTTTACAGACGCGATGCTGGTCCGGCCGACGGACGAATCGCATATTTATACGCACAGCACGATCTTCCAGATCGAGGAAGACGAAACGCACTCGAAGAGTTCACCGCTGAGAAAGGTCAACCGGGGTTACTATTTGCTTGATGAATTCTCAAAACGCGGCGAAAATGACCTCGTAATTTCACGCCGCTTCTGGTTTGACCGGGTTGGCGGTATTCGACTTGCACGCCAGCAGATCTTTGACGCAAAGGGCGAGATCGAGTCGGATATCATGTATGGCGCCGAAGGAAATTTGACGGACACGGGCCAGTATAACCGGCTGCCGCTGCAGATAATCGTCACGCGTCCGCAGGAAAAATATTCGATGAAGCTGACCTACCAAGTGCCCGAAGCGGTAAAGATCGGCCGAAAATATCCCGAAACCGCCTTTGTGCTGCAAAATACCTGGGAACTTGAAGTGGTCGATCTCGACAAGAAGCTTCAGGAACTAACCGCACAAAAGCCGGTCAGTGCAAATAACAATAATTCGGCCACGCGTTTCCAATAACCATTTTTGATGACGACGATCTTACGAACCGAGAATCTGGTCAAGTCCTACATGATCGGAAAAATGGAAGTGCCCGCTCTTCGCGGCGTTTCGCTTGATATCGAACAAGGTGAATTTGTGGCGATCATGGGGCCGTCGGGCTGCGGGAAATCGACGCTTTTGCATCTGCTTGGCGGTCTATTGAGCCCGACCAGCGGCAAGATAATCATCGACGGCGAAGACCTTTCAAAGGTGTCGGACGCGAAGAGGACCGATATCCGCCGCCGAAAGATCGGTTTTGTTTTTCAGCGGTTCAACCTTTTTCCGACATTGACTGCCGACGGCAATCTGAAACTTGCCGAAAAGATCCATTCAGGAAACGGGGGCAATAGCTCAGGGAACCGGCTTGAAGTATTGCGTCTCTTGAAATTGGAAGATAAAATGCACCACAAACCGCTCGAACTTTCGGGCGGCGAACAGCAGCGAGTGGCGCTTGCAAGGGCTGTTATCAACAGCCCGGCGATAATCCTGGCCGACGAGCCGACAGGTAATTTGGATACTGAAAATTCGCAGATCGTGCTCGATATGTTCCGCGAATTGAATTCGAAATACGGCCAAACGATCATAATGATCACGCATAACCCGGAAGCCGCGGCCGTTTGCTCCAGAACGATCAGAATGCGCGACGGGCATGTTGTGGCGGATTAATTTTACAGGATCAACAGGATGATCAGGATTTTTATGTCCGCATCATGTTTATTCTGTTCATCCTGTTCAACTTGATCTCTTTCTCGGCAAATGATCGAAGCGATCAAAAAATTCGTACTTTGGAATTACAGCCGCGAGACGACGGTTTATGTGCTGTTTTGCCTTTTGATCGTTGCATTTATCTTTTTGACGCCCAAGAAATGGTTCGATAGGCGCGAACCGAGTGCAACCCAAACCTCGCGTCTGATCGTCCAAACGAAAGATTTTTCACCGGACAGGGCCGTGCTCGAAAAACGCGTCAAGGAATTAAGCGGCCGCCCCGATGCTGAGATCATCGAGTGGCGAAAGAAGGAAAATGCCAGCGGCGAGACATTTTACGAGATAGATATTCGTTAGATCGACGATTGTTCATGTTCGGTTTGAATGTTAGAGATGAGTTGCTCTAACGTTTTTTTATTGGGAATGGGGATCTTTATGAAAAAACATTTCAGGTTAGTATTGCCTGCCATCGCCTTTATGTTTGTTTTCGGAGCGATCGCGGTATCAGAATCGCCCGCACAAGGTGAGCTTGGAAAGATCCTTAGACGGATGGACACGTATAACAAGAGCCTTATCACGCTTCAAGCCGAAATAACGGTCGGCAAGCAAAACACTCAACTGCGTGATGAACCGGTGCTAAGATTCGGAACGCTGATCTATGCAAAAAGGGATAAGCAGGAATCACTTATTCGTATCGATTGGAAAAAACCGAAAGAATTCCTGTCAGTCGTTGACGGCCAGTATACTTTGTTCAAGCCGAGCGGTGGAAAGGGAATCGCTTATAAAGGCTCTTCAAAGGAAGCGACGAAAAACCAGAAAGGTAATTCTGCCCTCATATTTTTGAATATGTCGAAGGAAAAGCTGGACGCAGATTACACAACTGCTTACGGCGGCCCGGCTAAATTAAGCGACGGGACGGATACAATCCAGGTAAAGCTTACGCCGAAACGCAAGACGAGCCACAAGTCGGCAGACATTTGGGTGGACAAGGATGGAATGCTGCGTCAAGCAAGTATTGTTGAAAATAACGACGACATCACCACGTTGCTGTTGACGAAATTCACCCCGAATCCATCATTGAAAAAGTCGGACTTCGAGATCGATCTTCCAAGCGGAACAAAAGTCGAGAGGACGTAGGCAGTCTGGGTGGCGGCAGAAGTGAATGCGAGTATTTACATGAAAAGACAATTGAGATCGATTATGCCGGCCATGGCGGTATTGTTTGTTTTAGGCACGGCCGCTGTGACGGAGTCGAACGCACAGGGCAAGCTGGGCGAGGTTTTGCGAAGATTGGATACGTTTAACAAACGCATCACGACACTTAAAGCGGACGTAACAATGGGAAAGCAGAACGCTCAACTAGGTGATGATCCTGAAATAACCGTTGGCACCGCAATTTACGCAAAACGTCCGGGAAAGGACGCTCTGGTTCGCATCGACTGGAAAAAGCCGGAAGAATCGCTTTCTGTCGTTGACGGAACTTACAAGATATACAGGCCAAGACTTGCGACGCTCTACACGGGTTCGGCCAAAAACGCTTCGAAAGATACTAAGGGGAATTCCGCACTGGCATTTATGAATATGACGAAGGACCAGTTGAATGCGAACTATACAGCGGAGTTTTTGGGAGCCGCAACTCTCAGCAGCGGTGTCCAGACATTCCATCTTCGAATGACGCCAAAGACGAAGACAAGTTATAAATCCGCCGAGCTTTGGGTTGATGTGGACGGCAGGCCGCTGCAATCGAAGATCATCGAAAGTAACAACGATACTACAACGGTCTTGCTGACGAATGTGAAGGAAAACGAACCTTTGAAGGCCTCTGACTTCCAGATCACGCCGCCAAACGGTACGAAGGTCGTTAAAAGCTGAGAATGGCCGTTTTATGTTATGGCGGGCTCCGGCCAATTGTGGCCGGGGCCTTTTTGCTGGATTGAAAACGAGCGTTGCAAATTCTATAATCAAAGGTTTAGTTATGCCAAAAGCAAGCAGTTTTAGCAGATTTACACGCGGGGTCAGGCACACGGTCCGTGCCTTTGCATCGACGCGCCATCCGGTGCTGGTGCACATTGTGCCGATGCGGCGGTGTAATCTCGCCTGCACCTACTGCAACGAATACGACAAAACGAGCGATCCGGTGCCGATCGACGTGATGCTCGAGCGTATAGATAAGCTGGCGGAATTCGGCTCGTCGGTCATCACAATTTCCGGCGGCGAGCCGATGATGCACCCTGAGATCTACGAGATCATCGCCCGCATCCGCCATCACGGAATGATCGCCGGGCTGATCTCGAACGGCTATTATTTTCAGGTCGATAAGATCAAGAAGCTGAACGAGGCCGGGCTTGGATTACCTGCAGATCTCGATCGATAACGTCACACCTGACGATGTGTCAAAGAAGAGCTTGAAGGTGCTGGACGCGAAGCTCGTAAATCTGCGCGACCATGCCAAGTTCAAGGTCAACATCAATTCGGTCGTCGGCGGCGGGGTGGCAAATCCGGATGAGGCGTTGATCATCGCAAACCGGGCTCGCGAGCTTGGGTTTTCATCGACGGTCGGCGTTATTCACGACGGCGATGGCCTGAACAAAGGCCTCACCGACCGTGAGAAGGAAGTTTATAAAGAGATCAAGAGCAAAGGCCAGAGCTCATATGCCCGCTGGAACTGGTTCCAGGACGATCTCGTCGAGGGCAAAGAATACGAATGGCGTTGCCGCGCCGGTGCCCGTTACCTCTACATCGACGAATTCGGTATGGTCAACTGGTGCTCGCAGCAACGCGGCACGCCGGGCATTCCGTTGCTCGAATACACCCACACGGACATGGAACGCGAATACATCACCGAAAAATGGTGCGCCCCAACCTGCACCATCCAATGCGTCCACCAGGTCGGCCACCTCGACGCCTGGCGGGATAAGCAGATCTCGCTTTCCGATTACAACAAACGAAAGGGAAATGGCATCAAAAAAGAGACCGTCGCCCATATCGTGGGTGCGGAATAAGTAACTGATTACTTATTTTCCATCAGTAGTGAATTTGATGATCTCCCATGACCGACGAAGAACATAATAAATACATAGCCTGGGCGTTTTTGGCGAACGGGATATTTCAATCTGCGATGCTGGTTTTTATCTTTGCGATAATTTACCTTGTCCTCTCAAACGAACCGCCCGGCCGCGGCGAATTCCCCGCGGGCATTGTTTGCGGTGATCTTCGGATTTGCGGGCCTCATCAATCTTATCTTTCTTTCCCCGAATTTTGTTGCAGCTTATGCTTTGCTCAAGCGCAAGCCATGGGCAAGGATCGCCGGGATCGTGGCGGCAGCACTGTCCGCGATGAATGTGCCGCTTGGCACGCTTGCGGCGGTCTATTCGCTGTGGTTCTTTTGCGGGGATCAATGGAAATCGGTCTATCCCGAAACGGCCGGAAAGGGCCGCGTGGATCCGCTCCGGATCACTCCTGCCGAAACACAATTTGAAGGCTACACGAAGGACGAAGAAGGGGCCTACATCTATCGCACACCTCCGCCGCCTGACTGGCGGTAACCTCGATTAATGCATCAACTTTGTCTTGCCTCAAACCCCAGCGACTGGTTTTGTGTGGTACTTTTGTATTTCGTGACGGAACTGACTGATACAAAAACCGAAAAGGTTGCTGAGCTAATATCGGAATTCCACGGGGAACCGATAAAAAAGCTGTTGGTCGTTGGCTGCGGTGCGGGAATCGAGGCTGCGATCCTTGCTCAGCGATTGATGGCCGAGGTTACCGGTATCGATCTCAAGGACGAGTTCGACGCGGTTGCGGCGCGTTATTGCGAGCTGAGGACGGGCGACGCGATGAACCTTGATTTTGCGGCCGAGTCGTTCGATTTTGTATTCAGCTACCACGCTCTCGAACACATTGATGACCCCATCAAGGCTCTTGGTGAAATACGACGTGTTCTGAAGCCGTCGGGCGGATTCTGGATCGGTACGCCGAACAAGTCTCGCCTGATCGGATATATCGGCGGCAAGAACGCGAGCCTGCGCGAAAAGATCAGATGGAACATGCTCGACTGGCGGATGCGGGTCGCAGGAAGGTTTGAGAATAAATTCGGGGCACACGCCGGTTTCAAACGCGACGAACTTAAGGCTTTGCTCGCTTCGGTTTTTACGACTGTCGATGACCGGACACTCGAATATTTCGCCAAGATCTATCCAAACAAGCTGCGTCTGCTAAGAGCGGTTGAATCGTCGCCGTTTTCACGCCTGATCTACCCAAGCGTATATTTCACCGGTCGAAAGTAGCTTCTTCGTCCACGTACCAATCTTCGTGCAGCGACCATGTCCCGCAGGAAAGGCAGGTTGTCCAGATCCACTGGTGCGAACAGGTCGGACAGATACCCTGCGTATCGAAGGTGTTCCATTCCGTCCCGCAGCCACTGTAAAAATACTCCGGATGGCCGCAATCCCAGCACGTCCAACGGCTCATTCGATCAGGAGACCATCGACAGATCGGGCAGCGGATCTTCTGGGTTTTGTTGCTGGCGTCGGCCGCTTCGAAACTTTCAATGCGTGGGTCGTCATCGTTTCCTTTCCGAAAAAGAAGATAGAGCCGCCGGATTGGCGGAAATGGAAGGATAATGCTCGATGATCTTAAAAATGCGTTCATGTGTCGAATCCGTTATTCTAGGTTGAATCTTAACAACAAAAACGGAATACTTTCCACAGCCCGGAGGATGAAATGATATGAGCGACGAACAACTTTTCCTTCCGATCCTCCTTGGAACCAATCGCAAAGACCGCTCGAGCGAGTATGTGGCTAAATGGGTCTTTTCAAAGATGCAAGACCGCGACGAGATCGAGGACAGAGTTGTTCGACGTCCGTGATTTCGATCTGCCGCGAGATGATTACGGAACCGGTATCGGCAAAGATTTTCCCGAATGGCGGGATGCGATCATCAGGGCCGATGGCCTCGTGATCGTCACGCCGGAGTACAACCACGGCTATCCGGGTGTCATGAAAAGTGTGCTGGATCTCTTGCTCAAGGAATATATCCATAAGGCAGTGGCCTTCGTCGGCGTATCGGCCGGGCCGTGGGGCGGCACGCGGGTGATCGAGTCAATGGTCCCGATGGTTCGCGAACTTGGCCTCGCAGTGACATTTACCGATCTCAATTTTCCTTCCGTGGGAACTAAGTTCGACGATGATGGCAAATTGCTTGATACCGCCTACGAAAAGCGTATAGCCGGGTTTCTTGACGAACTTGTCCTGGATGGCCCGCACCTTGCGGTATGGCCGCGAGAACCTCCCCTCGAAATACCATCAGAAAATGGCATGACCTTCACTTGATTGCGAACATGAACTGCGGTATAAAATTGGCAATCCAGTCGAGTTCAATAGGGGTTCGAACAATGACCTAACTCCCGGAAAATCTGCCGCCATTTGCTTCTTTTCTAAGACAATGAACATCAGAACAAGTTACCTGGAAATTTTGTGTTGACGTGACATTGGCGCTTGTGCTACGTTTCATCTCGTTCGCCCGCACTTCGGAACCGAGGATAATTGAGAGCCATGAGGCCCTGTTCGAGATCTCTTCCGTGCCCGATGAAATTGCACTAACGAAAGGAACGACAAAATTATGGAAATTTGGAAATACGCTCAAGAGCGTGTCGAAAACAAATCGGTTGTAATGCGGGTTAAACACTCGCCGAAACTCCACGCGCTTAGAAGCGCTTTGAGCAGTAAGGGTTCGGCCATGTCGAAAGGTGCGGCCGTTGGAACGATGCTGCTTCGGCTGGGAGTTTCTGCGATCCCGGTCGCGCCCATCGTCAACACCCTTATCAATACCGCTCAACAGGCAGTTGAAAAACACCTCAGGTCCCATCTGCACAAAAAGCGTCTTGCCGGTGCGACAACAGACGAGGACAAGGTCAAGTTCGATCTGAAGGAACTTTCCGTCGACGATCTCGACCGCTATCGTTGGAAACTTAAGGAGGCGATCGATCAGCTTAATCAAAAAGTTAGTGGGATCGATGCTGTTTATGCGGCGAAGCAGAAAGAAAGCAAGCCCTGCGATGCATGGCTCGAACTGGCCGAGGCGTTGGCCCAGGCCGAACGCAGGGCAAGGATCCTCGACACCAGCGCAGGCGGCTTGAAAGCGTCGATGGAAGAGTGTCTCAAATGGTCATCTAAGCAGATGGATGCGATAAACAAGTTTAAGACCGATCTTGGGTCGAAGTTCAAGGACGCTATCAATGCCGAGGCCGCCGAAGCCGACAAGTTAACGAAGACAATGCCTCCAGGTAGTCCTCAGGAGTTCCTCCAAAAAAGACACCTTTCCTGTTCGAACTATTGTCACGTGCAGGGTTTAGAGGAACTAGATCAGCGCGCAATGGCAGGCCGCGAAGCAAAAACTCGCCGATATAGCAAAGTTGATCGCAGATCCGATACAAATGGAGTCGTTCCTTACTACAAGCGGCGACGAATACAAAACGCCGGGTCCCCCTAAACCAGAATGACTGTAGGGTCGGATTCTGCCGTTAATTCGCCCCAAATTATTGATCGCCGAAGCCTCGCTTGAGAGGCTTCGGCCATCAACTTTCATGAGATCGGCCACTTAAGCAAGATCGTACACAGGGTGATCGCTCCTCGCTACTTGAGGAACCGTTAGAGCCCTTTTGTGACCTGCAAATCTCGGTTCCCGGTTGAAGAAACGGTCACGTTATTGGGGTCGAGTGGGGGGTCGAGAATGGGGTCGTGCCTGCGATTTGTGCGATTCTTCATGATTATTGCATGTGTCGGTGAACCGACGTTATTAAAGATAACATCCCTTCTCGAGTCGGACGCGATCTTTGCGGCTTGGGTGGGCCGCTCGCCATGCAAATCATCCAAATCGTGCATTTTCATCCAAATCACTCGTATCATGCGTATCATCCAAATCGTTCCATGCCGCGTATTTCGCGCGATCTGATATTTCCAAACAAGAAATCACGAGCGATAATTCTCCCCGACGGTTTCTGTGCGCGAATCGACTCGTGTGCACTCGCCTTCCACGATGATCTTTGAAAACCAGTCGATGAAGTAAGTGAAACAAGATTCTTTCTGTCGCGGATCATTATAGTTGGATAGCCGAATATACCGCGGGGGCCGGCGCTCGAACACGGGTAGGTCCTGTCGAGCATCAACCTTCTTGCGAAGCGTTTAGCGCTTGCGGAATGTCCGAGGCTGCGTCAGTGGTTGCGTCAGGAGCTGCGTCGGCACCGTAACTATTGAAATAGTTGACGTTATCGCAAAGTGTCTCATTTTAGTGTAGCGCTACGTGAAATAGGCCGAGTATTCGGCTAAGCGGAGCAACTGCAACAGTTAGGTGTCTCATTTTCCACAAAATGAGACAGTTTGTGAGACAGCCACGGCGTCGTAACAAGGTTCGAGACTGACCATCTGGAATGGGAATCAGGTCAACCGATGTGTAACGAGATCGAGTTTCGTCACACATTTTTCCGGTGAACGACCGTCGGGACGCTTAGGTGGGACAGCCTAAATAGATGTTTATAGGGAACTTAGCAATGACGGGCGGCAATCCAAAACGGGATTTGCCGTAAAATCGTCGGGGACGCGGGACAAATGGCTTAAGTCGTGTGGACGTAATAATTAGCCTGTCCCCGGAGTGTCCCGGGCCGGGACAGCGTCTCAGATCGAAAGGCGGCGGGGATGCCAATGCTTACTAGATTGGCATCCGTTTCCGTTTGTTTCATCTGAAACAAAACATGGCACGCGCTGTGAAACGAAACACGGCGAAGGGGTCGGTTTCCGAGGGGGCCGGGAGCGGATGTTTATACCGGCAAGCTTCTGTACGCTCGAGGATATTAAGGATCACGCCTACAAAGTCATAAGTACGAAGTAACCGCAATGCAGGCCTTGGTGGAAAAAACGCCGCTGGTTTGGCTGGCGGCTTTTTCTGTGCAAGCATATTAACGTATGCGTCATAGTGAATTTCATCGGACAGATCGGATAGGCTGGCTCAGGGCGGCCGTTTTGGGTGCCAACGACGGGATCGTTTCGACAGCGAGTTTGTTAATAGGGGTCGCAGCGGCGAGCGCGCGGACCAGTCAGGTGTTTTGATCGCCGGCCTTGCCGGATTAGTCGCTGGCGCAATGTCGATGGCGGCGGGCGAATATGTTTCTGTCCATTCGCAAGCAGATACCGAGAAGGCTGATCTAGAGCGGGAAAAGCGTGAACTGGCCGCCGATGACGAGGGTGAACGAATGGAGCTTGCCGGAATTTATGTCAAGCGCGGCTTAGAGCCAACACTCGCGCGGCAAGTGGCTGACCAGTTGATGGCCCACGACGCACTTGGGGCTCATGCCCGCGACGAGTTGGGCATTTCGGAGGAATTGAGGGCAAGGCCCGTTCAGGCAGCGGCGTTCTCGGCGGTCAGTTTTGCGGTAGGCGCTGCCCTGCCGCTTGCGATAGCGGTCCTTCTTACCGGGATATGGTTAATACCGTCGGTGGCGGCGGGTTCGCTCTTTTTCTTAGCCATTCTCGGAGCGATAGCGGCAAAGGCTGGCGGGGCGGGTATTGTCGTCGGAGCGGCTCGCGTGCTTGTTTTGGGGGGCGGCGGCAATGGCGGCAACTGCGGCCGTTGGGAAACTGTTTGGCACGGTCGTATAACCGGTGCACCGTTAATCAAGAAATCCGCCCAGATCAAGAAGAGTCGGCCCCTCAAGCATTACCAGGCCCGCATCGGAGCCTCTCGTAAATGTACCTCTTTCCGTGGCAGTAGGGGACCCCGAGAAAGATCCTCCATAATCAATGTACGTCCAGCGGCGATTATTCGAAAAGATAACCAGCCGGCCCTCCGGAGTGCGCGTCGCGACCGAAATGGTGTCGCCATTGACAATCGCGGAGGGACTTCCGCCGATCTTCGGTCCATTCAATGGCCCCGACACAGAAACCCACGTGCTCCAGTATTGGTCAATTCCTGGCGGTAAAGTTGCTTCCCATAGCCCGCCATCCTGTCCGCGGACAAAGGCCCGGACGGTACCGTCCGGCATCATAACCGCGGTCGGGAAATCGAGCATGCGGCCACCGACGCCGGTAACGGTCCACGGGTCGTCTCCAACCTTTCTAGCGTGATATAACTGGCGGTTCCAGCTGCGGTAAACGACGTCAAGCTGGTTCCCGCCGGATGCCATGATCGTTGCGGGCCCAAGGCCTTTGACGTCATCGCTGACGAGTTCAGACGTGAGTTGATCGCCTTCGCGCCGGAAATGGTGGAGTTTGTAGTCGGTTTTCAAGACGACGACATCAAACGTACCGGGACTGCGTGATGCCGCGGCAGGATCCGAGATAACGTTTTCGGTAAGCAGCCTTGCCCGCGACCAATTAAATGGAGGCCGGGTGACATATACAAGCTGGTTTTGCGTGGTCCGATAAAACATATCGTGAATGCTAGCGGCTCCACGTAAGATCGCAGGTGTCCCGAAGACCGGAGTCAATTTTGTAGGACTCCAGACTCCGTTCAGGAAGACCGCCGGGCTTCCGTTTGCGCCCCTTACAACCGCTTCTTCGCCGGTTGCCGAACCAATGTAACGCCGGCCCTCGTTGAGTTCCGGCAGGATCGTGTCATAGATCGTATCCCAGGTGACGTTGTGACCCGGGGCTGCCTGATCGATCTCCAGGCTGAACCGCTCGGTATTCCCAAGTTCGACGAGAGTGCTTCGCACCTGTGCCTCGTAATTCCGCAGGGATTCGTCATATGTCATTCCACCGGAGAGCTGCCAGTCGTGATGCATTTCGCCAAAGCAGCACCAGTCGTGCCTGTTGAGTACCTGGATCTGTTTTCGGCCCGGGCCATCGGACCCCATAACGTAAAGCTCAGGGTAGCCGGCAAGCGAGTAAAATTCCGGCAGGGTTTGTTCGGTATCTCCGACCGCCGCTCCGGAACGAAGATAAAGGGGTATGCTGCCAGCCACGATAATGCTCAACCGGATCCGCGTATCAAGCGCGGCGTAAACAGTCGCAGCCCAGCCCCCGCCGGAGAAACCGACCATACTAAAATCCGTGTATTCCGGAAAGTCATCGGCAGCCGAATGAGTTGATAAATAATTAAGGCTTACCGTTAACGGCTCGAGGAAGTACTTCATCGGGCTGCCGGTTTTCGGATAATATTTCGGCAGTTGGAAAAATTCGTCGTGGATCCAGTCTCCGCCATCGTCATCGACCGTGATCGAGGTTACGAACTTTGCCTTCTTTGGCATATAAACAGCAAGCACAGAATATCCGTCACCCAAAAGGCCTTCGATCGTCCTGCCGCATCCCAAACGAAATATCGTCGGGGACCTGGCTGTCGTCAAATGTGGGATGATGCCCTTGGTTGAGGACTACAAGGCGGCGATTCGGCCAACGCGGGATAAAATGGTGGGCATAACTATTGATGCCTCGGTCCATCTCGATAATAAGGGTGTCCACGCGCTCCAGGTCAGCAAGCCCCCGGATCGGGCTTTTGTCGTTGATAATCACGGGCAACCGTGGAAGCCGGTCGAGCGGAAGCCCGCCCGGGCCCCAAACGAAATCGACCAACTCCTGCCTTTTCGCGATCACATCGGCCGGTGTTCGGATCGATATGTAGTGGTCGTCTAATACAGGCTGTGCCCATGCGGCCGCGGAAAGAATCAAAAGAAACAGGGTGGGGAATGTGGGAAATTTACTAAACATAACTCTACGCGTCGATTAGAACACAAAAACTGCTCCCGCGTATATTGATTTTTTTGGCGGATATCTAACGTCGGGGAACGTCTTCACCGATCGTCCAGACTATTACGGAGCTTGAAAGTCCTTGGCCGGACAAACGGCCGGCCATCATGATGATCGTCTCAGCGGGAGCAACCACCCCGGCATCGAGCAGCGTTCTTTCGCCTGTCTTCAACAGATCGCCGGTTTCGTTGGAGTCGGTATTCAGCAGGTCCATCATCGTGCCCTCGCCGATCGGACGTTCGTTTGTACCGGTAAGTTCGCGATGAAAAAACGGGATGACGCCCCATATCAAGGCAAGCTGGTTATAGATGGCCTCGGAGGAGGTCAGGGCAAACGTCTGGAGGCCCGATCGGACCGTTGAAAGTCGCCGGGCCATCAACCCGGATTCGGTGAATACGGCAACCTTTTCGGTCAAAACCTCTTTGGCGGCGTAGGCGGCGGCCTTACACAGAGCCTGGCTGGTGCGGCCGGAAGGCGGCTGTGAGAATTTGACGGGTTTTCTAAGTTGGGCGGGCTTGACGGTTTCGGCGGCGTCGATTATTCGCGCCATTGTCTTTATCGCTTCGATCGGATAGCTGCCCGAGGCGGTTTCGGCCGACAGCATGACCGCATCGCTTCCGTCCCAAACCGCATTTGCAATATCCGAGGCTTCGGCACGGGTCGGGCTTGGGCTGTCGATCATCGATTGCAGCATCTGGGTTGCCGTGATCACGAATTTATCGTTGGCGACGGCCTTTTCAATAATAAGCTTTTGGTAAACCGGCACAAGTTCGACGCTGGTTTCAACGCCAAGGTCACCGCGGGCTACCATGACACCGTCGGTTTCCGCGATGATCGCGTCAAGATTCGCGATCGCCTCGGCCATTTCGATCTTCGCGACAAGCAACGCACGGCCCATTTTGCGGGTGTTCAGCTTTTTGATGAGGTCCTTAACTTCGCGGCAGTCCTCGGCCTTGCGAACGAACGACAGAGCGATGTAGTCGACATTCTGATTCATCGCCCAAACCAGATCGGCGTGGTCTTTTTCGGTCATTGACGGGATAGGCAACGGCGTATTAGGCAGATTAATACCTTTGCGCTCCTTCAGCCAACCACCTACAACGACACGGCAGATGACGTCCGTTTCGGTTTCGGATTCGACGATCAACTCTATGGCTCCGTCATCGACGAGAATGCGAGTGCCGGGTTCGACGACTTCCGGTAGATGGCTGAAGTTCGTGGAAACCTCATGCTCATTGCCTTCGATCTCGCGTGTGGTGATGGTAAAAAGCGAGCCTACCTTCAAATCGACTTGAGCTGCGTCCTTTAGTGTTCGCGTGCGTATCTTCGGCCCCGAAAGATCGACGAGGATCGAAAGAGGACGTTTAAGTTTGACGGCCGCAGCACGCGCACGTTCGATATTCGCCGTGTGCTCTTCATGCGAACCGTGCGACATGTTGATCCGGACGGCGCTGACGCCGGCTTCGATCATTCTCTCGATAATTGCTTGGCTGTCCGAGGCGGGGCCGAGTGTGGCCAGGATCTTTGCTTTGCGCATAAACAATTAGTTTACGCCTTTCACGCAGATGTGAAAAGCCCGTTTGCAACATTGGTCACACCATTAGCTCCGAACCCCGATCGCTGCTTCGTCGTTTCTTGTTCCGATACTGATCCTGAAGTTCCTTCGCTTTTTGTACGTAGGTCATCACAGTCGCGACGAAGGTGGAATGCGACCAAGTCAGCGGCGAGACCGAAACGGGTTCACCCGTCAAAGGGTTCATTTGCTCTGCCAGGACGCCGGACGGCAGCGCGTGATCGGCGGTCCATTCGATCAGATCCAGGGCTTTAGCCAGTTCGTCCTTGGTCTTGGCGACGGCGATCCGGTAATCGGCAAGCCATAGAGTGCATAAAAACCATGGATTGCCTGTGACCGCGTCCGATACGCGCATGTAGCCGTCATTTTCAAACCGAGCAATGCCGCCCGCGGCAGCGAGATTTGTCTCGATCGCGTTCATCGTGTTTACGACCTTTGGGTCATCCGCCGCATAGCAGCCGAAATAGAACGTGCCGAACAATGAGGCGTCGATGGTCGTGTCAGCCGTATACGAATCATCGCCGTTGGTCTGCATTGAACGTATGAAGCGGCCCAGTTCTTCGCTATAGAGATGTTCCGACATAGCCTCAACTATCTCCTCGGCCGCTGCCTGGTACCTCTCTGCTTTCTCATTCTCGGCAAAAAGGCGAGCGAAGTTGGCCGCCGCACGCAAACCGGCGACGACCGTCGAGCACGTGAACGTATGAATGCCGCGGCGGTCTTCCCATAGGTTCCAACTCGGTTTCGGAAGTTTAAGATCGGGATCGCGAAATTCGACCATGAAATCGGCGCAGCTCACAACCACTTTGCGATAAAGGCGGTATGCGAATTCAAGATCGCGGTACTTGTCATAATGCTGCCAGAGTGCCCAGAGCACCAGAGCGGTCTCGTCCTCCTGTATCGGCACAAGCTGTTTGCTGCCATGAACATCCCACGCGGCATGCCAGCCCGAGGCGACTGTTCCGTCGGAGTTGTATTTTTGTAGAAAATAACCATTCGGATGAACAAGGCGGCTGCAAAAATCGAAGAATTTACGCGTGATGTGAGCGTAACCCGCCAGATCGAGGGCATTTGCGACGAAGGCTCCGTCACTGCGTCCACAGATAACTGTAATGGTCGGTCGCGCGTTCGGTCACATCCGAATCATTTGCCGCAAGGATAGCTCCGTCGCGGTCGATCTGGGTATGCACGATCAGCAGCGAACGCTTATACATCTCGACGATCTTCGGCGAGAGATCGAGAAAATCAGTTTCGTTCTTTTCGACCCACACGCGCCAGTAATTTTCGGTGTGGTCGATGTAATTCTGCGGGCCGCGAGCCAGTGCATGTGCATTCAACTTGGAAACTTCGTCATAAGAAATGCCGGCGGCGATCCAGTAAAAAAATTCAAATGTACCCTGCGATTCAAGCGTCGCGTCGACGCCGATGGTCGAATCCACCGAGCCTTCGGTGATCGCCCCGCCGCGAAGCTCGCCGTCCTCAGCGTCGCGCCACGTGCCCTCCTGATCACGAAACGCCTTTCGGCCCGTCGCGAACGCGTCGAAATGCGGCTCGGTGTTGATCAGAAAATACCGGTGTTTCTTGTAATGAATAAGCGCGAGTGTCTCGGGGTCGAAAAATGCAGTATCGCCGACCTTGTTCTCATAGATCCTGAAATCGTGATGGAGAAACACACGAATCTTGCGGGCCGAGTCGCGGAGATTCCTGACGTGAACTTTTCGGAGGAAAATGTTGTCGTGACTCGCAACAGTGTCATTCGAAACGATCTCAATGCCAAGCTTTTCGTTGCGCAGAGTGACCTCGGTGACAAGGGTTTCAGGGAGATAGCGAAGTTTTTTGTCCCAGTCGTCCGAAGCCACCCATGAAAACTCACCGTCGGCCCAAACGCCAAACCGGTACGGAAAGCCCTCGGAATGGTTCTCCTGACCGACATGCGGAAAATAAATGTCGCGGATCTGGTATTTGTCGTCAAAATTAACGAGCAGCCTGCCATTTCCGACGGGAATATCACGCATAGGAAATTTTATGTGCTCGCATTCTCTATCATTCTCATCGCTTTCTCAACCATGTCGCGTTCGTTCTTGAACACAAGCATTCGGAGTGCTTCATCGACCGTCTCCCAGCGTGCTTCGAAAACCTCGTGGTCGTGGTCCTCGACATTTCCGGACGTATATCGCATGAGGAACCAATGCACGAATTTGTGAAAGCGTGTACGCGTGCCGTTTCGGTCGGCAGAGAACCAGTATTCGGTTCTTTCCAGCTCGCCGATGAGTTCGGTATCGATACCGGCCTCTTCACGCACCTCCCGCAATGCCGCCTCTTCGAACGATTCGCCTTCGTCCACCATTCCTTTCGGTAATTGCCACCGTCTTTCGGGGTTCGTCAGGATAATGGCGATCTCGATCCGGCCGTCCAGTTCGCGAAACGCAACACCGCCGGCCGATACCTGTTCCAGCGTTTGCAGCCGTTCGCTCCGATCAATGCTATTAATTTTATTGGTCATCTAAACGCACTGCCGATTCGACTGCCGCATCCAATTCGGCTTTGATATCGCCGTTAAATCCCACGATCTTCTTTGCAAGCCTGCCCTGCCGGTCGAAAATGGCGGTCTGCGGAATGGCCGTTTCCGCACCGAAGATAAATGATGTCAGGGCATCTTCGGGGTAAGCCAAAGGGTACGTGATCTTCAGGCGTTCGACGAACTCCGGCACCTTTGGTTTGTCCTCATCACCGCCGACGTGCAGACCTATGATGAGAAGGTTATCCGGTCCGTATTTGGCCTGTAGAGCCTTTAGATGTGGTATTTCTTCGATACATGGCGGACAGTATGTTGCCCAAAAATCCAGTATCACGACCTTTCCGCGATGGTCTTTCAGCTTTTCGATCTTGCCTTCAAAACCGGTCCAACTCATCTCGGGCACAGGTTTTAATGGCTTTGCCTGGGCATCCTTTAGAGGAACGTCATTGACCGATATCGGCTTGTTTCCGACCACAACCGGCGCAGCCGCCGGGCGGCATGAGAGTAGAAAAAAGCAAAAAGGGAAAAGGAAAATGCAAATGAGCTTCATCAGCCCTATTTTACACAAAACCGAGACCTTCCGTTCAGTCACAGATATTGATTTGTAAGTCCGTCTTTACTTTTGCCATTTTTGTTTCTACTTTTTACCTGGTGCCGCTATATCCACCCAAAATAAATGAGCGTTTCCTTGTGCCAAAAAATGCGGGCAACGCCGGCGGTGCGAACGCTGTTGGTTCGAGCGCAAGCTTTGAGTGCGGCTCCTTCGTTCGTATCTCACTTGAGATCGAAAACGAAACAAAGCTGATTCGGACGGGCGAGGTTTACCACGAACGGCTGCGGATATTTGGTTGCGGCGGCTGATGCTATTTCAGAAATGCTAACGGGACAACATCTTACTGATCTGCACGGCCTTGGGACGGATGAATACAGCTGGTTCCTAGGGGAAGCGCTTGAAGAATTTCCAAGCAGTCGGGGCCAGTGTGCACATCTCGTCTTTCAGGCGCTAAAGGATGCTTTGGCCGACCATAGATCGTACCTGCTTGAGGAATTCACTGGTGAAAAAGCTCTGGTTTGTACATGTTTCGGGGTTTCAGAGGAAACGGTCGAGTCTTATATCAGAGAGAATTCGTCGTCGAACGTGGACGAGGTGACCGAGTCTGTGAGGGCTGGCGGCGGTTGCGGTTCGTGTCGGATGCTAATCCAGGAGATGATCGACAGTCACGGTTTTGAAAACAGCATATGAGAAAGGAGTTTAGGGTAGCGGGTGGATTTGAGAGTCTGAGCTTAAACGGCAACAAAACACTTAATATGCTATACTCTCCAAATCGTTCCGCGGTGACGACGAGCGGCGGCGAAATATTGTTTTTGAGGAGTAATGAATCCGACTTTCGAGAAGAAGGTCTGCCAGATAACGCATCTTTCCTGTAATGGACGACCCTGCCAGTTTACTTTCCTTTTTATCACTTGCGGAACCGTCGGCGATAGCCGAAACGCCCGATTTTCTTTCAACCGCTCTAAAGATCCTTTTGGTTGTTCTGTTGGTGATCGCCAACGGTTTTTTCGTCGCGGCTGAATTTGCATTTGTCGGGGTGCGTCGTTCACGCATCGAAACTCTGGCGGCCGAGGGCGACAAGCGAGCTAAACGGTTGTTAGAACTCTTAGACAACCTGAGCGCCTATCTTTCGGCGTCTCAACTCGGGATAACGCTCGCTTCGCTTGGTTTGGGAGCTTTAGGCGAACCGGTAGTTGAGGCTTTGCTCGGCGGAGCGTTAAGTAATTTGCCCGAATCGGCCCGGCATTTGGTTTCGTACGGTATTGCTTTCTTTATTATTACCAGTCTGCACATTGTTCTTGGTGAGCAAGCCCCGAAGCTTTTTGGTTTGCAGCTGGCGGAGAAGGTGGCGATGGCGACCGCGTTGCCGATGCAATTGTTTTATAAGGTGTTCAAGCCTTTCATCCACACACTCGATTGGGCAAGCGCAAAAACCGTGAGAATATTCGGCCTGGAAGCGTCGAGCGAACATGCATCGAGCTACACGGAAGATGAGATTCGCCAGCTCATTCGTATTTCCGAAGAAAGCGGCTACGTAAAAGAAGAAGAACGCCGTCTTATAAATAAGGTTTTTGAATTCTCGGAAACGACGGTCAAGGAAGCGATGATCCCGCGGACGCAGATCGTAGCAATTCCCGAAAACAGCTCGTTGGAGGAGATCGCCCAAGTAGTCCGGCAACATGGTCTTTCGCGGCTGCCGGTTTATCGCGGGTCTCTCGACGAAATAGTTGGCGTAATTTACGCTAAGGACGTGTTGATCGACTTTCTTGACCCCAAAGCATTTAGCGTGAAAACCATCATTCGGAAACCAAGGTATGTTGTCGATACCGCCCGGCTCGAAGATGTGTTGCGGCAGATGCAAAAAGAAAAATTCCACTTCGGTTTTGTGGTCGACGAACATGGAGGTGTCGAGGGCATTATTACGCTGGAAGACCTGCTCGAAGAGATAGTCGGCGAAATTTCGGATGAGCATGACGAAGAGGTAAACGAACAGATCCGTCAACAACCGGACGGCAGTTGTCTGTTAGAAGGCGGCCTTGCCGTCCGCGACCTTAACAGGCGGCTCGATCTGAATCTCCCGATCTCAGAGGGCTATACGACAGTGGCTGGGTTTCTCATGTCGGTTGCCGGGACTATTCTCGCCGCCGGCGACAAGGTCCCTTTCAACGGGCATATTTTCACGGTTGAAAAGGTCCAGAAGCGTCGGATCATTCAGGTCCGGATGGAAAAAACACCTGAATAAGTTCCAGTTTTGTTTTTCTGTCCGATTCGAGTTAAATTCAACAATAAGTTTCTATTTAGTGTGACCGGTCCGCGAAGCTGATGAGAAAAATCAATCGCGCCGTGAGTTTTCTAGGCGCAGGCACTATCCTTTTGGCCATGATCCTCGGCTGCGGCGGCTTAGCCGATGGCCCGGATTGGGCCAAGTGCCGAAAGATCGCAGGGAAGGCGCAGGGGCTCTCGCATATTTCCGGAATGGTGATCGATGACAAGTTCGCTTACGTGATCATGGGCGGGACCATCGCCGACCAGAACGAGGGAAACAGCGGCGTGCGAAAGGTTTCGCTTGAAACCGGAGCAGTTACGATGATCGATGACGGGATCAAGAACATGCCTCAATCCGATTACGGCGGGATGGCGGTTGATGATAAATATCTTTACTGGAAGGGCGGCGGTAATATTCTGCGGGCGGCGATAGACGGCGGTAAGCCCGAGGCGGTCGTGACGGAGAACGTCGGCATCGGGATCGACTTGGTTGTTGACCAAGAGCGGGTTTATTGGGTCAATCACGGTTATTACTCGCCGGGCCAACCGGCGACGCCGAAGCCGATCTATTCTGCGGCCAAAAAAGGCGGAAAATCCGAGATCTTTGCCGATGAACAAATGGTCCCGCACAGTCTGGTTGCGGATGAATCTCACGTTTATTGGCTGACCAGGTCTGCCGTTATGAAACAGGCCAAGGCGGGGGGGCAGGCCCAAGCGGTTTATCAGATCGGCGAGAAAGAGGGCCTCGACGAATTGTCGCAGGATGCCGACAACCTCTACTTCGGTTATCGCGGCCCCGGCAACTCGCGTTGGGCACTCCGCAAAGTCGCTAAATCGGGCGGTGAGCCGCTGACTTTGGTAAAGAGTTATGCTCTTCAGCCGGCAGCTATCGATGACGAAAACGTCTATTTTTTTGACGACAATTCGATGTACAAGAATGCGCTTTGTAAGGTGCCTAAGAATGGCGGTGAAGTTACAAGACTTGATATCGGTTATTCAAGCGGCGTTATTGCACAAAGCAAAACGCTGGTTTACTTTGCCGGCGGTGACGATATTTTGAGTTTTGCAAAATAATACGGGAGTGATTTTTCTAGATGAGCCTTATTGATCAGGTCTGGGCAAGGGAGATAATGGATTCGCGCGGCAATCCAACGATCGAAGCCGAGGTGATACTCGAAGACGGCACCACCGGGCGGGCAGCGGTGCCGAGCGGTGCTTCGACGGGCGAGAACGAAGCGGTTGAGCTTCGCGATGGCGATAAGCTGCGATATCTCGGTAAGGGTGTTTTGAAAGCGGTTGAGAATGTCAATGAAAAGATCGGCCGCGAACTTGAAGGCCTCGATGCGCTCGATCAAACGCTTATCGATCAAACGATGATCGAGATGGACGGTACGGAAAACAAATCGAAACTTGGGGCCAACGCGATCCTCGCTGCGTCGCTTGCCAATGCTCGAGCGGCCGCCGCGTTTCTAGAACTTCCGCTTTATCGATACATCGGCGGTGCGAATGCAAAAACCCTGCCGGTGCCGATGATGAACATCCTTAACGGCGGTGCCCATGCGGATAATAACGTCGATTTTCAGGAGTTTATGGTGATGCCGGTCGGCGCGGAGTCGTTTGCCGAGGCGTTGCGAATGGGCGCTGAGATCTTTCACAACCTGAAATCCGTTCTTAAATCACGCGGCTATTCGACCGGCGTCGGCGACGAAGGCGGTTTTGCGCCGAACCTGAAGTCGAACGAGGAAGCGGTTGAGACCATTCTGGAGGCGATCGACAAGGCAGGTTACAAAGCCGGCGAAAATGTGATGTTGGCTCTCGATCCCGCCGCGAGCGAGTTTTTCAAGGACGGCAAATATGTATTTAAGAAATCCGACAATCGCGAGCTTTCGTCCGAAGAAATGGCGGCATATTGGACGGAATGGTGCAATAAATACCCAATAATTTCTATTGAGGACGGCATGGCCGAGAATGATTGGGAAGGCTGGAAAGGTCTGATGGGCTCTGTTGGAAAACGCGTCCAGCTCGTCGGCGACGATCTGTTTGTTACCAACGTGAAATTCCTGCAAAAGGGAATCGACGAGAACGCCGCGAACTCGATCCTGATCAAGGTCAATCAGATCGGTACGCTTACCGAAACGCTTGACGCTATCGAGCTTGCGCGGACCAACAATATGACCGCCGTCATCTCGCATCGTTCGGGCGAAACCGAAGACACCTTTATCGCCGACCTCGCCGTCGCGACAAACGCGGGACAGATCAAAACCGGCAGCCTGTGCCGTTCGGACCGCATCGCCAAGTACAATCAGCTGCTTCGCATCGAAGAAGACCTCGGCGACTCGGCAAAATATCCGGGCCGAAAGGCGTTTTATCAGATCGTAAGACAGGCTGCCTAGCCGGCCATAGGGTTAATCGGACGAATTGGCCGTCAAGCTCGACCCGACAGACTTGGCAGTCTGTCGTACGTGGCGTATGGACATCCTCGAGGCACTCCTTGCCGAGCATTCCAAGCGGCAGACAATGAAGATCGTCCGTTACATTGACGGCGATCCGGTAAAGTTCAAAGAGCTGATGGGCTACTTTCTGGGCAATACTTATCGGCTTTCACAACGGGCGGCGTGGGCCGTGAATTACTGCGCCCGGCAACGTCGCGAACTCATCAAACCCTACTTCAATAAGCTCGTCGAACAGCTCGAACGCGACGATGTTCATGTCGCTGTTCGGCGAAATGTGGCGCGGATGTTGCAATTCATAGAGGTCCCAAAGCGGCTTGAGGGGCGAGTCTATGACGCCTGTTATAACTTGCTCGACGACGCTGATCAGCCTGTCGCGGTGAGGGTCTTCGCACTTTCGACGGCAGCGAAGATAGCGAAGAAAGAGCCCGATCTGTTGGACGAACTTCGGTTGGTAGCGACGAAATATCCGGCGCTTATGACAGCGGGTTTCCGAAGCCGTGCGAAACGCGTGCTTGGTGTCGGATGAAAAAGGTGATCGTCATAGGCTCCGGAGGGGCAGGTAAGTCTACCTTTTCGCGCCGCCTCGGCAAAAAGCTCGGCCTCCCGGTCGTTCACCTCGACAAACTCTTTTGGCGGCCCAACTGGACGCGAACACCCGAGGATGAATGGATCGAGATCGTTCGCAGCGAGTTGAAAAAAGACGAGTGGGTAATGGACGGAAATTTCGGAGGCACGCGCGAAATGCGGATGCGGGCCTGTGATAGCGTCATATTTCTCGATATGCCGAGACGGCTTTGCATATATCGCATCCTGAAGCGAACGCTTCTTTATCATAAGGATACGCGGCCTGACATGGCTGAGGGATGCAGCGAACGGTTCGATCCGGAATTCATCCGGTGGGTTTGGAACTATCCAAGTCGGTCAAGGTCGAGACTTCTTGCAGAATTAGAAGGGTTTCGCGATAAGAGGATCATAGTGCTGAAAACAAGGAGAGAGGCTGACATATTCCTGTCCGGCCTGCGGTAACGTGTTAGATAGTTGTTGAACTCAAACCAGATCCGATCTATAAGTATTGTTGCGCATGGTCGAACGAGGCGGAAAATTGGAGGTGAGTGTATGCCGATGCAAGTATGTATGGGTGCGATGATGCAGTGCAGTTTCGGTCTGGCGCCGAGTTCACTGGTCGTGCTGCCGAAGAACCTGGTCCAAACCAATATGGTGCCTGATGCAAACATTATGGATCACATTCCACTGGTCAATATCATGCCATTTGGAATGTGCACAGCTCCGACGAACCCTACTGTTATTGCGGCGACCGCCGCCGCTCTCGGGGTGCCGACACCCATGCCGTGTATTCCTGCTACGCCGGCCCCGTGGATTCCCGGAGCTCCAACCGTCAATTTAGCTTTTTTCCCGACATTGGATGACACCAGTAAACTGATGTGTACCTGGGCGGGCGTTATCACTTTTGTTACCCCAGGTGAATTTACGGTGAACGTTCCTTGACGTCAGCATCTATGGAATTGTCGCGCGACGAATACACGATCAGCACCGATAAAAGGCGACTCGATACAGAAGCGGTCCAGCGCTTTCTATCCGAGCGATCGTATTGGGCTAGGTCGCGGCACGCTGGCGCAAACGATAGCTGCTATGCAAAATTCGATCTGTTTTGGCGTGTATTGCGGTGAACAGCAGATCGGATTTGCCCGCGTCGTCAGCGACCAGGCGACATTTGCTTATGTTGGCGATGTATTTGTTTTAGAGGAGTTTCGGGGCCGCGGCCTGAGCAAATGGCTGATGGAAGCGATCATTTCGCACCCAGATCTTCAAGGGTTGAGGCGTTGGGTCTTGGCGACCCGTGACGCCCATGGGCTGTACGAAAAATTCGGCTTTCACGAGCTTAAGTTCCCAGAGCGTTGGATGGAGCGGCCCGCTCCCGACGCGTACTAACTAATTTCTTGGCAAATTCCCGTATTTTTCCGCTATAATCGACTTGTCGTAATTACCGACGCTTTTTACCGCACTTCGCTATTCCCGATAACTTCCTTCGACAGTCATTGATATGAGCAACGATATTACACGCCCGCTCGCACTGGTCATACTCGACGGCTGGGGCCTATCGCAGAACGCCAACCGCAACGCGATCGCTCTTGCTCACACGCCTTACTATGACTCGGTTTGCGCCAAATTTCCCCAAACGAGCCTTGCCGCATCCGGTTCACGCGTCGGTTTGTCTGCGGGGGCTCCCGGAAATGCAGAGGCCGGACATTTTACTATCGGCGCCGGACGTGCGGTGCAGAACGAGGTTGAATTCATTTCAAACGCGATCGTGTCTGGTACATTCTCCGAAAATCGGGTTTTGAGATCTGCCTTCGGCAAAGCAATGGATAACGGCTCGGCCATTCACTTTGTCGGGTTGGTGAGTGACGCGGGCGTCCATTCGTCCACCGAAACACTTTTTGCTTTGCTTCGAATGGCGAAACGGGAGGGAATAGGAGAGGTTTTCGTTCACGCCATCCTTGACGGCCGTGACGTAGAGCCCCGGACGGCCGACATTTATGTGGACGCAGTAGAGATCAAAATGGCGGATATCGGCGTCGGCAAGATCGCTTCGCTATGCGGGCGTTTTTACGCAATGGATTGCGACGAGAACTGGGAGCGCACGGCCCGCGCCTACACGATGCTCGTGCATGGTGAGGGTGAACGGAGTTTCGATGCGGTGACCGCAATTCGTGCTTCATTTCTCCGCGGGATCGCGGACGAATTCATAGCTCCGATCATAATTGAAAAAAAGCTGGACGTTCCGCTCGCCACGGTGAAAGACGGTGACCTGGTGATCTTCTTTAATCATAAGCCCGAAGAAATGCGACAGATCGTCCGATCGCTTTCAGTTTTTGATAGGTCGGCCGCAAAGCCCAAAATTGATACCGTTTGTTTGATCGAATATGACCGTTCGTTCAATTTACCGGTAGCATTTAAGCAGCCGAATATTTACAACGTTCTTTCAGAGGTCTTTATGCAGCATGGCCTTCGGAACTTTCGTATAACGGAAACCGCGCGGGCCGCGCACCTTTCAAGGCATTTCAACTGCCATACGGACGCTCCAAGATCCGGTGAAACCCACCTCGTTGTTCCGGGTCCGAGCGGACAATCGCTGGAAGCGGAGCCCGAATCGAGGAGTTTCAAGATCGCCGATCAGTTTCTCCGGGGAATGGAAGCGGACAGTCAGGCTGTATTCGTAGTCAATTTTCCAGCGCCGGACCTTCTCGCAGAAACAAGCAATCTTGAGAAGACTGTCGAGGCAGTTCAATTTGTGGACACGTGTTTGGGCGGTGTACTTGAAAAGGTGCGCGAGGTTCACGGGGTCGCACTGATCACCTCATCCCACGGCAGTCTCGAAGAATTACCGGACCGGGCCGGCCGCGTCTCAAGACCGGCGACAACCTCAAATCCGGTGCCGCTGCATTTTGTGGATTTCGACGTAACGGGCATGAGGCTTGCTGACGGCGGTTCGCTTGCCGACGTTGCGCCGACTATACTTGGCATTCTCGGCATTGACAAGCCTGCTGAAATGACCGGTACCGACCTGCGGATCTTTTGAAGCGAAAAATGACTTTTCGGCCTGTTCGTGCTAACCTTTCTTTCCTTCAATAAACACAATAGGAAAGTTGAGTTGGCCGAATGGTTGAGGAATTTGCGTTCGACAATACAGAAGAACGCCGAAAAAACAGGCAAAATGGGACGGGTTGGGTCGAAGTAATTGTCGGCTCCATGTTTTCGGGAAAATCCGAGGAGCTTATCCGACGGCTGAACCGGGCACGCATCGCACGTCAGAAGGTCCAGGTGTTCAAGCCCCGCATCGATGCGCGATATTCTGTCGAAGAGATCGCCTCGCACTCAGGCCAGAAACACGATTCGTCACCTGTTACGACAGCGTCAGAATTGATGACCCAGATCGACGATGGGACGCAGGTTGTCGGTATCGACGAAGGGCAGTTTTTTGACCCGGAGATCGTCGAAGTGGTAAATGAGCTTGCGAATTCGGGAAAACGCGTCATAATCGCCGGACTGGATCAAGATTATGCCGGCAAGCCGTTCGAACCGATGCCACAGCTTCTCTGTATCGCCGAATACATTACAAAGATCCATGCCATCTGCGTAAAGTGCGGTTCGACCGCGAACTATACTCAGCGGACCGTCGAATCAGAAGAACGGGTTGAGGTTGGTGCCAGCGACAAATACGAGGCCCGGTGCCGCAAATGCTTCGTTCCTCATTCAGACGCACCAACTGAGAAGTGACGTCCCCCGATTGAGCCGCCAAATTGACTGTGTACGCATTCCAGTCAAAAAAACTCTTTGCACATTTTGGAAAGTGTTCTATAATCCCGTTCATCACCGTAAATAGGATTCCCACACAGTCTTCCGGCTTCTATTTCGAAGCCGTGACGAGGTAATGATGAACGAAGAAGCCAATACGCGCACAATAAAGCAGTGCTACGAAAGATTTGGAAGCGGCGACATTCCAGGATTGCTGCAACAATGTTCTGACGATATTGATTGGACCGTTCCCGAGATCGAAAATGCACCGTTCGCCGGGGCACGCCACGGCCGGGAATCGGTGGGCGAGTTTTTCAGTCTGTTGGCCCAAGCCGAAGATATCACCGATTTTGAGCCGAGAGAGTTTATCGCCCAAGGCGACAGGGTAGTGGTTTTAGGCAGATCGACCGCTACCGTTCGTTCGACGGGCCGCCATTATTCAACCGAGTGGGTACACGTCTGCACAGTTAAAGATGGGAAGATGACCAACTTCCACGAGTTTTTTGATAACGCTGCCGCGACGCGGGCGTTTCAAAAAGCCACGAGCGCGTAGTCATTTATTTGGAATCTTTGTTGTGAACATCCGATGGCCTAGGCGGCCACGTTCGGGAATCTGCTTGCGCCCGGAAGCAGCCTATTTTCCGATCTTCATTGAATACATGATCGCCGGAAAATCATCACGATGTTTTTCGAAGCTTGTGCCTTTTGTCGAGAGCATCATGTTTAGCTGCTGATTTTGTCCCAGGTACTTGCGGAACGCTATCCATTGATGCCGCCGCGGGCCTGATTTGTCTTCGGGCATCGTTTCAAACCATTCTACGCCCTTGATGCCGTCGATCTCCACGTATCTGACGGTTTCGTATTTGCCGTTTTTCATCTGCTGGAGCGCGCTGTCGTATGTTGCCTTCAGGCTGATATCGGACGGGAAGTCGTCGGGCATGATCGAGATGGTGGGGATCAAAAACGCACCGTCGGATGAACTGAATAGAGCCGATTCCTTCTTCATATCGGTCTTTTTCCAGCCCGAAGGAAGGCGCCAAGAAATACCCTGGTCGTCCCATTTCACCTCGGCAGCTTCGTCCGAGATCTTTTGCTGTTCTGCAGTCAGCTTTGGTTTTTCTGCGTCACCGCTCGTGCCCGTGGACTTCGTAGTCGAGTTTGAAGATGAGTTTGACGACGGTATTTGACGAACCCGACAGCGACTTCAGCTTATCGCCGAGACCGCAGAATGCAAGCGAAAAAGCAATAAGCCCAAAAGACAATAATTTCATTTATCAGCCTCCGAGAAATCATTTGTACTCGGCTATTTTTACTGTAAACGCTTACGAAATCAAAGCCTGTTGTCGATAAACCTGACTATTGCTATCCTTAAAGTGAAAACATGTACTCGTCTTCTGCCAGTTTTTGCATTCTCGTAATGCGTGGGATATTGCTTTTTTGTCTCCTTTCAGGATTGTTCTTGTCAGGTGGCGAGGGCGTCCGGTTGCTGCCGTTTCCGGATTCGGAGTTACCGGACAGGTCGGCGAGCATAACCAGTTTCGGTGGTTTTAAGTCATTTCAATTAAGTGTTGGCAGTTCCGAGAACAGTGACGGCATATGCCAGTTAAAACTTCGAGCCCGAGCTCTTGATCAATCGGCGGGTGGAAATAGTTCCATAGAAGTACCGCTAAGAGCAGCCATAGCCACGACTGTTCGGATTGGTTCATTCGAACGCAATACCTCAAACACGACCGCATCGTTCACCATTCTGAGCGGTCGTGCTCCTCCAGTTTCCGATCCAAATAGATCACGAAATTCATAACGAGGCATTTCAGGATTGAAAGCTTCAGCGATTTATCTGTAATTCGGAACACGAAAAGTCCTGGGAGGATAGTACCAATGCATACGCCCGCTTTATTCAGCGACCTGCTCATAATTCTGCTTGTCTCGGTTCCCGTCGCCTTTCTGTGTATGCGACTCAAATTGCCGCTGTTGGTTGGTCTAATGCTAACCGGAATGGTGATCGGTCCTTACGGCCTTGGACTGGTGAAGGAACTCGAAGGCATCGAAATGCTCGCCGAAGTAGGCGTAATGCTGCTTCTCTTTACGATCGGCCTTGAATTTTCGCTTCGGCGCCTGCGTGAAATGAAACGGCTGGTGTTGATCGGCGGCGGCTTGCAAGTATTGATCACTATCGGGGCGGTAACCGGGGCCGCCGTGCTCTTTGGCAGGGGTGTCGGGCAGGCGATCTTTTTCGGGTTTCTCGTTGCTCTTTCCAGCACCGCGATCGTCCTGAAAACTTATGTCGAGCGGAATGAGGTCGATTCACCTCACGGCCGGGCCGGTGTAGGAATTCTATTGTTTCAGGACATCAGCATCGTCTTTATGATGCTGATGGTGCCGCTGCTTGCGGGCGAGGACATCGTGTCGTTCACGTCGATCATTCTGAATCTCGGTGGATCGCTGCTCGCGCTCGTCCTGATCGTCATCGCCGCATGGTTCCTCATTCCAAAGCTCCTCAAACAGATCGTCCGTCTGCGAAGCCCCGAGGTTTTTCTGCTGACGGTTGTTTTGATGTGTCTTGGCCTTTCGTGGGTGACTTCGCATTTCGGGCTGTCTTTGGCGCTCGGAGCCTTCATTGCGGGTGTCGTGCTCGCCGATACGGACTATAGCCATCAGGTCACGGCCGACGTTCTGCCGTTCCGCGACATTTTTAACAGTGTATTTTTCGTTTCGATCGGAATGCTCCTTTCATTGGCAGTGCTTTGGGCCAACCTGGGCAGCGTTTTGATCTTGGTTATTACGCTCGTCGCCGGAAAGGCATTGATCATCTGGGCGATCATTCGCCTGCTCGGGTTCCCGCAACGCGTGGCAACGATTACTGCTCTCGGGCTTGCCCAGATCGGTGAATTTTCGTTTGTCCTGGCAAAAGCCGGGCGCGGCGGAAATCTGCTGCCCGACGGTGATTACCAGAGTTTTCTTGCAGCCTCGATCATTTCAATGATAGCGACGCCATTTCTGATTCGCGCCGCGCCGAAGGCGGGTTACTTCGTTCAAAACTGGCTATCTGACGGCAAATCCGCCGAAATTGAGAATACCGAAGAGGACGACATCCATTTGACGTCGAGCGGTGGGTTGAATCAGCACGTAATTATTGTCGGCTACGGTTTGAACGGCCGAAATCTTGCGCGCGTCTTGCGTTCGGTTGGCGTTCCGTACACGATCCTCGAGCTAAACGCCGAGGTGGTCCGCAAAGCAAAAGCTAAGGGCGAAAAGATAAATTTTGGCGATGCAACCCGTCGCGAGGTTCTGCTGCATGCCGGGATCGACCAGGCGTGGGCATTAGTGCTCGCAATGTCAGATCCGTACGCCGCCCGTCGGACCGTGACACAAGCACGCTACATGAGTAAAGACTTGCATATTATCGTCCGGACTCGATATGTAGCGGAGATCACCGAGCTTTTGGAGACCGGTGCGAACGAGGTTATCCCTGAAGAATTCGAAACGAGCATCGAGATATTTTCTCGCGTGCTGCATCGATACGGATTCGCCCGCAACGTCATCGAAAATCAGATCGAAAAAGTGCGGCGACAAGGCTACGAGATGCTCCGTTCGCCGTCGATGCCTTTGGAGAAGGCCGCCGAGATCAATGTTGCCCTCGATGCCGCAAGCACTGAGACAGTTGTCTTGCAGTCCGATTCACCTGTTATTGACAAGACACTTGGCGAGCTCGATCTTCGAGGCAAGAGCGGCGCGACAGTTATCGCAGTTTTGCGAGGTGGCGAAACAAAGATAAGCCCCGGAGCGAATTACACCCTGGCAGCCGGAGACACGATCGTTCTGTTGGGTTCGCCCGGAAAACTCGATCGGGCAAAAGCTATCTTCCGGCCTGATGAAGCGCCCTCCGAGGCTGCGATCGGAGGATTTAATGCATAGAAAATAAAATACCAGGTGCAAGAAAAATAAGAGCACTTCGTTCCAAACATATACAAGCTTTCCCCAGGGGTAAGAAATCCGTCCAAAAGGAGTTTGTTTATGAAGTTACGAAGTATTGTCGGCCTATCCGCGCTGATGCTTATCATTTTTGGAATGCAGAGTGTGGTGAGAGCGCAGAATGCCTATAAGATCTCCGCTCCCTATAGTTATAAGAATCTGACGATCTTTTTGCTCCACGGCAAGGATGAATCGTCGGGCAAGAACGTTTTGACGCTGCAGGAAGCGATGGAGCGAAAGCTCTTTTTTGTTTACGAGACATCGGACGTAAATGAGCTCGAAGTCGAAAATCGATCGAAGCAGTTCGACGTATTTATCCAGTCGGGTGACATAGTCAAAGGCGGAAAGCAGGACCGTGTCCTGGCCGTCAGCATCATCATTCCGGCTGGCTCGGGCCGCGTGAAGATAGAGGCCTTTTGCGTTGAATCCGGACGCTGGCAAAAACGCGGCGAGGAGGATTCGGCGAAATTTACCAGCTCGAACGACCGTATCGTGACCAAAGACCTGAAGATCGCTGCCAACGCCGCCCGTTCGCAACAGGAGGTATGGAGTCAGGTCAGTGAAGCCCAGGCAAAACTCGGCCGGAATGTCGGCGGCTCCGTCGCTTCCGATTCCTCCAGGTCAAGCCTTCAATTGAGCCTGGAGAACACTAAGGTTGTAGCGACCGTCGATGAATATATCAGGAACCTCAGGAGCGTCGTCGACGGCAAATCGGATGTCATCGGTTATGCATTTGCGATCAACGGCAAGATCAACAGCGCAGACGTATATGTCTCAAACACACTTTTCAAAAAGGTCTGGATGAAGATGCTAAAGGCGTCGGCGACCGAAGCCGTGGCCGAGTCGAAGGGCGTAAGGCTTGCCGAGCCAGTCAAAGCAGATGCGGTGCGAAGCATGATCGACGATGCCGAGCGGGCAAAGTCGAAAGAGCAATCCGTCGGGTCCGGCGCAAGACTGGTTACGCGTGAGGACAAAGACAACGTGATGTTCGAATCGCGTGATGAAAAATCAAAGGCAATTGTGCATCGAAGCTATGTGAAGAAACACTAGTGCGGCTCGTCCTTCAATCAGTTTGGGCCTTCGCTTTTCGGAAACGGTTTACGTCGCTGTACCGTTCCCGCAAGCGGAGGCCCAATTATTGAAAAATGCAACGAACCGGGCTATTCTGCCGCGGCCGGTTTGTTCATCATTCCCAGAACCTGGGCGATCACACCACCGGCGATGGCTCCCATTACGGTCGATCCGATTATATCGGCGACCACAGGAATATAGTTCTTATGCAGGTTCATAAACGCCAGAAACAAAAGCTGAAAACTGAGAGCGATCAAGAACCAAACGATCGCGCCCGCTTGGAAGCCCCCGGCGAAAGTTCGTATTCCCGCCCATTTTTCGAAAATGTATGCCAGCAGCAGAGCCGAAACGAAATTTGACAAAACCAGCGGCACCCAAACAGGCACTTCGTTCATGAGCCCAGGATAGGTATTCATGTTCGGCTTCATCACCGAATTCTCAAGAAGAAGGCCATATATCAGAAACCCAAGAACAAAAAACGTGATCCCGCCAGCAACCGCGGCGGCTAAAAGCCTTGTAACCATAGAGAACACTCCCTTACGGAAAAATGACCCTAGAGCCCTTGAAATGTTTTATGTGGGTTGAACAGCGGCAAAATATACCAACATGCGGGGAAAGTCAACAAAATTCGGATGCAGAGGCCGGCACTAGAGTCATTTGCTGCGCCCAATGTGGCGCTGCTTTTCAAAGTGGCCGACAATCTCGCTCGCCGTTTTTCCGCCGACGAACGGCGACAATTCTTCGACGCTTGCTTTTGCGATCCGCTCGATCGAACCGAATTTTCGCAGCAGCTTCATTTTCCGTTTTTCGCCGACCCCGGGGATTTCTGAGAGCTCGGAAGTAAAATCACGTTTTTCACGCCGTTTGCGGTGAAATTCTATAGCGGTTTTGTGCGTTTCTTCACGGATATTAAGGACCAGTCGAAAGGCGAGCGAGTTGCGGTCGAATGGGATAGGTTCGTCCTCGCGGCCGTGGATGAGGAGATGCGAGATCTCGTTGTGACGCTTCGGCGGTTTCACAAGGCCAACGAGCATTATCTGTTCGAGATCGAGTTCACGCATTGCCGCCGCCGCCGCCGAAAGCTGGCCTTTGCCGCCATCGATAAATATCAACTGCGGCAGAGGTTTTTCTTCGGCAACTGTCCGTTTATATCGCCGCAGAACAGCTTCGTTCATCGAAGCAAAATCGTTTGCTCCGTCCACAGTCTTGATGATAAATCGCCGATAGGCGTAACGGGCAGGTTTGCCATTTTCAAAAACCACAATTCCGGCGACGTTTTCCGATCCCGAAATATTCGAAATATCGAAAGATTCGATCCGTTCGGGAAAATACGAAAGCTCCAACAATTCCTGCAGTTCGCCCAAGACCTTTTCGGAATCTGGCTTGAGAACTCGAAAACGCTGTTCGAAAGCGACCTTCGCATTTGTTTCTACAAGCTGAACGAGGTCACGTTTTTGGCCGCGCTTCGGATCGAGAATCTTTACTCGCCTGCCGCGCCGTGTGGTCAGCAGCTTTTCTAAAATAGGTCGATCTTCGAAGTCGCAAGGAACATGAATCTCAAGCGGCACGTAATCGGTCGAATAATATTGAGCCAGAACCTCACCGAGAAACTCCGAGGCATCGAACGCATCATCTTCGGGAAGATCTTCCCAAAAAAACTCGCGCCGACCGACGATCCTGCCTTCGCGCATCGTAAATAGCTGGAGAGCGAGCCGCTGGTTTTCGCGATAAAACCCGAGAATATCGACATCCCGGTCGGCGATCGTTGCCATCTTCTGCTGATCGCCGAGAGCGAGAACAGTGCTCCGAAGGTCGCGGTATTTTGCTGCCAGTTCGTAGTTGTGATTTTCCGAGAACTGCCACATCCGCTGTTGCAGGTCGCCCGCGAGTTCTTTGTTTCGGCCTTCGAGCAGTACCTTAACGTCGCGTGCGGCCTCCTGATACTCGTCCTGCGTACAAAGCCCTTTTACACAGGGGCCGAGGCACCGTTTTAGATGATATTCAAGACAGGGCCGCGGCAATTTGCCGTCGATCTCGATATCGCAAGTCCGAAGTTGAAAAGCCCGGTTCACAAGATTCAGCGTTTTTCTCGCCAATGTCGCGGGAAGAAACGGCCCATAATAACTTGAACCGTCGCGAGTGAATTTTCGCGTGATGACGACCTTGGGAAACGGTTCATTGGTTAGTTTGAGGTGCGGATACTGCTTGTCGTCCTTGAGCAAAATATTAAATCGCGGTTTGTGTTTCTTTATCAGGTTCGACTCAAGGACAAGGGCCTCAACCTCATTATCGACAACAATAAACTCAAAATCGGCGATGCTCTTTACGAGGCGACGCGTCTTCGCGTCCTGATTTCGGCTGGATTGAAAATACTGTCTGACACGGCTCCTCAAACTCTTCGCTTTGCCAACGTAAAGGATCTTCCCGTTCGCGTCCTTATGAATATATATGCCCGAAGCGATCGGAAGGGATTTTAGTTTTTCGGCCAGCGTCATTACATAAATTCTATCGCAATGCTTCAAAACAAAGAAAAGACCCGCCCACCTCCGAAGAAGCGAACGGGTGTCGCGTGGGCGAACAAGCAAAATGTTTTATTATTTTTGGACAGCCGGAAGAAGCATACCGATCAAGATTGCGATTATTGCGATTACGACTAATTGTGTTTGAAACATAATAATAATCCTCCGTTTTTATTAGTGCCGATTCTGCTGACATATGCCTGACGGCTTGATCAACATGGTCTTGAATGAATGACGAATGGGTTCGGTTTTTTTGCGTAACAGAATGCAATTGACAATTCGACCGCGAATCTTAATATGAGAAGGGAACTCCAATTCCGATCAATCTCAGGAGAAAGAATATGTCGAAATCAGCAGAACAAACAAGAGCGATCATCCAATCAATGATAACCCTGGCTGCGTCGGCCCTCGGGTTGGTGTGTGCTTTAGCGTGGAATGAGGCGATCAAAACGGCGATGAAATCGCTCTTGGGCGAGGATGACAGCCTTGCAGGGTTGTTTACCTACGCGATCCTTGCAACGTTAATAGCTGTTTTTGTATTAATTGCTTTAGCAAGGACTGCCGCAAAGATCGGCGGCGAAGCCGCTGTTACCCGCGAGGCCGAAGGTTAATTTCTTTCGGGAGGTTCTTTTGCGTTCTTTTGGCCTTGCGTGAGACGTTCAACGCAGGACGCTAAGTGTTATGCGGACAATTTTGACGAAAATCCCCGCGATAGCCGCCGGTTTCATCCAAAACGGCGGCATCGCCGCGTTTCCGACCGAGACCGTTTACGGGCTAGGCGCAAATGTCTTTGACGAACTCGCGGTCGCAAAGATCTTCGAGGCAAAACGCCGGCCCGCCGATAATCCGCTGATCGCTCATATCGCTTCGCTCGATCAGATCGGCGAACTGGTTTTGGAATTGCCCGAATCCGCCAACCGATTCATAGAGAAGTTTTTTCCGGGGCCGTTGACCCTCGTGTTGAAGAGATCCGGGCGAGTGCCGCCGATCGCGACCGCCGGGCTTGATACCATCGGCGTCAGAATGCCGGGAAACCAGCTTGCGAATGAGTTTCTGATAGGTTGCGGCGTGCCGGTCGTGGCGCCGTCAGCGAATATTTCAGGCAGGCCAAGCCCAACAAGCTGGGAAGCTGTTTTCGAGGATCTGAACGAAAGAATAGACTGCATCTTGCAGGGCGAAACGACGATGATCGGCCTTGAATCAACGGTGGTCGACTGCACATCAGGAGCCCCGATAGTTCTGCGTTTTGGTGCAGTTTCGCTCGAATCGCTCCGGGAGGTTGTGCCCGAAACTCGGCTGTCGACGCCGGGAGGGAACGATATCGCTCGCAGTCCCGGGTTGAAACACAAACATTACGCACCGATTGCAAAAGTCATTGTTGTCGAAACTGGAACTGAAATGCGGGAATCCGAATCCGCATTTATCGGCATTGAAAAGCCCGGAGAAGCCTCGTTGTTATTAACGAAGGTTTGCGGTTCAGCGGACGAGTATGCTCATTCACTCTTCGCCTTTTTTCGAGAGTGTGACAAGAAAAATATCGCGACCATTTACTGCCAGGCAGTCAAAGAAACCGGCATCGGGGCGGCCCTGATGGACCGGCTTCGACGAGCAGAATCGCGATAATTCTCACCGGGCCTCTACATAAACGATCGCAAGCTCGCCATTGTCTTTTATCACACGCGAATTTAGCTGCGGATTTTCCAGCAACTGATTCAGGTATTCAAGCGGCACGAGTACAAGTACCGGTTTGTCGTCGTTCTTCCTGATCTCTTCGACGACGTGGGCAGGCCCCAGAAGTTTCCTCTGCTTTCCGCTTTCGTCCCGCACAAGCCTTCCGGCAGCGTAATACTCCGCATTGTGAGAAACCGTATGAAGCGTCAAGACCTTTGTGCCTGCAAGACCGCTCACGTCCGCCGCAGCGATCAGGCCCTTAACCGAATCAGTCTCGGCAAACCGCGGTGTGACGAAAATAAGCAAGGCAACGATGACGACAAACGTCCCAAGAGCGGTCGCTGCGATCAGTCTCGCTCTCAATTTGTTCGTCCCAACATAGCTGTATACGCAGATCGCTGCGATTATCAAAGCGGGAGGCACGGCCGGCAAAATATATCCCGGCAGCTTTGACCCCGAAAATGAAAAGAAAACGAGCGGCACGGCGAGCCAAGCGATGGAGAACAGGAGAAGGGGAGTTAAGGAGAGGGTAAGACGCGAAGACGCGGAGACACGGGGATTTGGAGCGTCTGTTTTGGTATGCTCAGTGTTCTCTGTTTCCCTATTGTAAAATCCGCATCTAACAAACTGCCAAACGCCGCCGATAAAAAACGGCAGCCACGGTATCGTCATCAGTGGCAGAACCCAAAAGAAAAAATAGAATGGCTGCGGGTGAAAATATTTGTTCGAAGTATAACGCTGGAAGTGATGCTGGATAAAGAACTCGTCGATAAACTCCCATCCGTGGCGTTGGTACATAGGCAGATACCAGGTCGCGGCGACCGCTGCTGCCATCACTGTTCCCCCCACCAGGCTTAAAATAAAGATTCGGCTTGGCAATCTCCACGAGAGAAGGTGATAAAATCCCACGATCGCAAAAGGGAAGACAATACCAACCAACCCTTTCGCAAGGAGGCCGAGGCCGATGAAAAAGTAGAAGAGGAAAAGCGACGCGGCTTTATTCGACCGATCAAAAATAAAGAAGCTTACCAGCGCCGCCGTCATTGGAAACGTAAGAATAATGTCGAAGCTGGCCCCTCGCGAAAAGACGATGATTCCGATCGACGAGGCTGCGATCAACGCAAGCCAGTTGGCGAAAGCGTTCGCGGCAGAGGGAGCTCCCTTGATCTTTGTGCTCTCTGTGGCCAAAGATCTTCCCAATATCCAAAGGCTCAAGATTGTCCCAAGCCCGAAAAGCGCCGATCCGAACCTCGCCGAAAACTCTGATACGCCGAAAAGGTTATATGCCGCGATCTGAAGCCAATAAAGCAGGGCAGGTTTTTCGAACCAATGATATCCGCCCAAGGTCGGCGTGACCCAGTCGCCGCGTTCGAACATCTCCCTCGCCACTTGTGCGTAACGCGGCTCGTCGGGGCCGACCAACGGGATCGTCAGACCAAACAAATACACGAACACCACGACCGCGGCGAATACTACCCACATGATCGAAGGGTGCGAGTCCCGGTTTGCAGAGCCTAACTTTGTCATTTAGCAAAACTTAGCAGAAAATACTAAGTATTGCTAAAAGTTGCACTTGATTCAATTCAGTTGATGGCAGAACCAAAAATAATGAGAGCTGCAGCGATAGGTGTAGGAAGTCTAGGACGGCATCATGCTCGAAATTATGCCGAGCTTGCCCGCGAGGGCCGTGTTGACCTGATCGGTGTTTGCGATGCGAACCCCGAAACCGCCGCCCGGATCGCCAAAGAAAACGGCTCGCGGCACTTTACCGACTGGCGGGAACTGCTGGGAGGTGTTGACCTGGTTTCTATTGCGACGCCGACCGAAACGCATTGCGAGCTCGCCTGTGCATTCTTGGAACGTGGCGTACATGTGCTCGTTGAAAAGCCGATGGCTCTTGCAGTCATCGAGGCCGATCAGATGATCGCCGCCGCCGCACATTCAGGGGCAAAACTGATGGTCGGACAATTGGAACGCTTTAATCCAGCAATGGTCGCGCTTCGGCCGCACGTGACAAACCCGTTGTACTTTGAGATCCACCGCGTCTCGCCGTTCCCCAATCGCTCGCTTGATGTCGATGTCGTACTCGATGTGATGATCCACGATCTTGATGCGGTGCAATGGTTGGTTGGGAACGATGTGAAGGTTTCGGAGATCCGGGCCGTCGGCATACCGGTGATATCGGATAAGGTTGATGCCGCCAATGCCCGTATCGAGTTTGAAAACGGCGCGGTCGCAAATATTACCGCATCACGGATCGGCACGGAGAAGATACGAAAGACGCGATTCTATCAAACCAATTCTTATGTAGTATTGGATTACGCCACTAAGTTTGCGTCCGTTACCTCGCTCAATCCCGAAGCCTCGCACCCACTGCTTGGAATTTCGATAAACAGGCTCGAGATCGCAGATGTTGAGCCGCTTCGGGCCGAGATCGAGGCATTTCTTGATGCGATCGAACGCAATGAACCGCCTCCGGTTACGGGCGAAGACGGCCGCCGGGCAGTTAGCTTTGGCGGTCGGCGTGCTGGAGAAGATCGACGCTCATCGGAATATGTTGAACGTCTGACCGGCGGGGTTCAAATATATTACAGCCAGGCTCAAAAAGAAAAAAGGGAAGCGAACCTCCCTTATTCCGATCAGTTTCTGCTAGCTCAATTACGCTGAGGCTTCGCCGGCCTTCCCGTCCGCTTGGGCAGCGGCGATCTCTTCGCCAATTTTCTTCATCCACTCCTGAGTTTTCGCAACTTTTTCCTTACCGTTCGGACTGTCCATTATTACTTTCTCAAGATGTTTGAACGCCTCCGGGCTTTCAAATTTTTCCCGTAAACCGGCCAGAAGGGGCTCGATCTTCGCAAAAACCATTATGTGTTCACCGACGGTATCGTTAAACATTTCGGCGTCGATCGCCCCGTGGTTTACAAACGATGCGGCCATATCCCAGTAGGACGTGACCATTCTCAGATAGCCTCCTACCTGCGGATCCATCATCGTCTGCCAATATTCTTCAACACTTGTCGGGTTAAAACTAAACATCCAATCTCTCGCCTCTCGCATTTTCGCTTCGCGGCGCAAGTCGTACAGTTTCAGGATCAGATCAGCAGATTCTACTTTGCTCATAGTATCGGTACCTCCAAAAAAAAATTGATATTCGAAGTCTATTTCGATATTTGGTGGGTGTCAATTAGTTTAGAATGAAATTAAGTCCCGTGTAACAACCGCTAACAAAAGCTTACGCCTATAATCCGTGCACGAACAAATCTCTACATTCTTACAGGAACGAATCGACGCCAATGATTTCCCATCGGCCGTCTATTTAGTCTCTGAAAAAGGCGAGATCGTTTTTCAGGATGCACTCGGATTTGCCGTCGTCGATCCGGAACGTATCGAGGCGAAGATCGATACGATCTATGATCTGGCGAGTCTGACGAAGCCGCTGGTTACCGGCATATTGAGAGCTCAGGCAATAGAGAAGGGGGAACCCGGTCTGGACGATGTGATTCGCCCTTATTACCCGGTTAAAGACGCTAGGCCAAATCTCGACCTGACGGTCCGCCAGCTTGCAACGCATACTTCTGGCCTTCCGGCCTGGCTACCGCTTTATTTGAAGGCTCGTTCGCGGGTAAGCGTTCCTGACCTGGTCGCACAGCAACCGCTCGAGTTTTCCCCGGGCACTCGGGTTGTGTACAGCGACCTAAACTTTCTGGCTTTACAGTTCGCGTTTGAGGGAAACGACATCGAGACACTCACCGGTCATAACATCCTAGATGAACTAGAACTTAAGAGGACCTCGTTCAACCCGTTAACGCGTAATTGGCTTGGAAAATTCGATCTGTCGGAAATAGCTGCGAGCGAGAAGGGAAACGAGTACGAGAAACAAACCTGCATTGAACTGGGCTATCTTCATCCAGCCGCTACCGCAAGTGGTTCTGACAAGAACCCAGACGCTATCGCTCCCGGTTCTGACTCATTCTTCCGCAAAGATGTCATTTGGGGTGAGGTTCACGACGGAAATGCCTATTTCATGGGTGGCGTCGCCGGACACGCGGGGCTTTTTTCGACTGCGGAAGAGGTTTTCAAGATCGCACAGCAGTTTTTGCCTAATTACACGATCCTGTTAAAACCCGAGACCTGCGAGCTTTTCCGCACGAATTTCACAAAGGGAATGAACGAAGACCGCTCATTCGCATTTCAACTTGCCTCAACAAAAGATTCGACGGCCGGCACGAAAATGTCGCCAGAGAGCTTTGGGCACAATGGTTTTACGGGCACGAGCCTGTGGATCGATCCGGTGAAAGAACGCATCTTTGTGCTGCTTACAAATCGTACGCACGACCATCCGTTGCCGTTCGTCAACATCAACTCGGTGCGTCGCCGGTTTCACGACCTCGCCATCGATCTCTTAGACAAAAATAGTTAGCAACGCGTCTAACTGATCTATAATCCAAATTGGCGCTTTCCCCAAAGTCACAGTCTGATCGGAGAATCAAAGGTTATGAAAAAGTTCGCTTTAGCACTTTTCTGCTTTGGGGTTACGTCATCGTTTACATTTGGCCAGGCCACGCGACCGCGTGTTGCGGTCACGCCCTTGCCGCCCGTTATCCAGGGCGATGCACCAAACACCTCCGATAGGCGACCGCCGGTGCTGCGTGGCGATCCTTCGGCCAGAAGACCTGCTCCGACCCCAACCCCATCCGCCGACGGGGAGGACGAGGTGATCAAGATCGAGACAAATCTGATCACCATGCCGGTATCGGTGCTTGACCGCGACGGACGTTTTGTCTCGGGCCTTGAGCAGAAGGATTTTCGTATCTTCGAGAACGGCATTGAGCAGAAGGTCGATTATTTTCAGTCGGTTGAACAACCGTTCACGGTCGTTTTGATGATCGATGTTAGTCCGTCAACAGCTTTCCGGATCGACGAGATTCATCACGCGGCAACTACGTTTGTAAATCAGCTAAGGCCTAACGACCGCGTTATGGTCGTCGCGTTCGATGACACAGTTCGTGTTCTTTGCCGCCCAACGAATGATAGACGAACATTAATAATGGCTATCAATCAGGCTCAATTCGGTGACGGAACTAGCCTTTATGAGGCCGTAGATCAGGTGATCAGCCGCGAGTTGAGGCAGATCGAAGGGCGAAAGGCCGTTGTGTTGTTTACAGACGGTGTCGATACGACATCGCGTCGGGCCACTTATCAGAGCACGATTGCCGATGTCGAAGAAATAGATGCCTTGTTTTACCCGATTCGGTATAACACGGCCCGCGACGGATTCGGCAACGGTGGGTGGGGCGGCGGAAACCGAAATCCGTGCCGGCGTGGCGGCGGAGGCGGAGGAAATCTTGGCGGGATCATCGGCATTATTTTAGGCGGCGGCAACTTTCCGCCGGTGTCGGGAGGCGGCGGCCAAGGCGGAGGTCAGGGAGGCAATTCCAATTCCTACGAGGTAGGCCGCAAATACCTTGAAACACTTGCGCTAAACAGCGGCGGACGCAGTTTTGAAGCTGATTCGACCTACAATTTGGATGCGGCATTTGCGGGAATTGCTGAAGAGCTTCGACGACAGTACTCGCTCGGCTATTACCCGGAGAAAGTCGGCTCGGTCGGCGACCGAAAGCAGATAAAGGTCCGTGTAATGCGCCCGAACCTAGTGGTGCGTGCAAAAACCAGCTATATCGTCGGACAAAATAACCAGAAACTGGCCGGAACTTAGAAACGCCTTACATCGGAGCATCTTTTCTATTGCACCGCAGCATCGTATACTTGCTTTACCCCACGAGTGCGGAAAATGATAAAGTGCTGCATTTTGTTATTGGCTACTTTGCTATGCGGCGGAAATCTGTCCGCCGAGGCACAATCGCGGCGTGGTGTACCTCAATCGAACGAAAAACCTAACCGGCGCGAACCCACTCCGACACCCACACCAACGCCAGAGCCGGAAGCTACAGACGCGACAGACGACGGAGTGGTGATCTCCGTCGATACCAAGCTCATAGCGATCCCGGTCCGAGTTCTGGACCGAAAAAACCGCTTTATCGGTGGCCTGATCAAAGAGAATTTCACGATCTTCGAGGACAGTGTTCAGCAGGAAGTTGCGTACTTCACAAACGAGGCCCAGCCGTTTACGGTTGCTCTCGTTTTGGATATGAGCTATTCGACGACGTTTAAGATCGAAGATATCCAAAATGCCGCAATCGCATTCATCGACCAACTTCGGCCCGAAGATAAGGTTATGGTCATTTCCTTTGATGAAGAGGTCCATATGCTTTGCGAAGCGACCAGCGATCGTAAAAGGATCTTTGGGGCAATCCGGAGCACTAAGATCGCGACTGGAACGAGCCTTTACGAAGCGATCGATATGACGATGAATTCGCGGCTAAGGTCGATCAAGGGGCGAAAAGCCATCGTTCTTTTCACCGATGGCGTCGACACGACCAGCCGGCGGTCGCATGACATGGACAATCTTCGCGACGCGATGGAACTCGACGCTCTGATATATCCGATCCGCTACGATACCTTTGCCGATGTACAGGCGATGAAGAACAAAGCACCACTGCCGGTTCCTGGCGGTATGGAGCTTCCGGGCGGCATCAAGCTCCCGGATAGTATCAGCCTGCCCCGGTCCGAGCCAAAGCCGGATCCGCGAAACGAGCCGTATCCGTCGCCCGGGACACGTCCTTCGACAATCGGGTCGGGACAAAAGGGCACGACGGCGGAAGAATATCGGTTTGCAGAAGAATTTCTGGAACAACTTGCCCAGCGCACGGGCGGGCGGACCCATCTTGCATCCACGTTTGGCAATCTTAATGCAGCATTTGCCAAGATCGCTAGTGAGTTGCGGGAATTTTACAGTATCGGGTATTATCCGACCACTGAGGGTGCCCCGGGCAGCACGCGAAGCATAAAGGTACGCGTAAATCAGGAAAATGTCGTTGTTCGCGCTCGAGCGAGTTATGTGGTCGCAAAAAAGCCAACGGGCAAGGGCCTAGAAGAATAAGCGAGCTAAATCTCCGTACCATCCGATATCACACCGCCTTTTGGCACGATGATTATGCCTTCACGGATGTAGTATGAGCCGTTTGGACCATCCTCGCGTTCGATGCCCGCCTTGTTCAGCAGTTTCACATTTTTTCCGATCCGTACGTTTTTGTCGACAATCGCCCGTCTTATGATGGTGTTTTCGCCGATACCGATGTGCGGCTGGCTGCGCTCGAGGTTCGAACGGATCTCCTCTATAGATTCGAAGAAATCCGAGCCCATTAGGATCGAGTCTTCTATCCTTACACCGACATCAAGCCTGCTCCTCAGCCCGATTATCGAATTCCGGGCATAAACACCATTCATGATACAGCCTTCGCTGACCATCGAATTGTCGATGTCACAGCCATGCAGTTTTGACGGCGGAAGATAACGGGTGCGTGTGTATATCGGAGCTTCAGTATTGAAAAAGTTAAATTTTGGCAGCGGTGAGGCGAGATCGAGGTTTGCTTCGTAAAAGGCCCGTATCGTACCGATGTCTTCCCAGTAATTCTTAAAAAAATGGGCCTGGACATTGAGTTTTTCGATCGCAGCCGGGATGATCTCGCGGCCGAAATCTATCCACGAATTGTCTGTCTTCAACAGGTCCACCAACCGGTTATAATTGAAGACATAAATACCCATCGACGCCAGAAACGGCCGTTTAACAGCTTCGATATCGTCCAGTCCAAACTGCGTTGTATCTACCCGCATTGCTTCCAATGCATCACCCTTCGGCTTTTCCTTGAACTCAACGATCGCACCTTTTTGATTGGTTTTGAGGAGGCCGAATTCCTCAGCTTCTTCGGGTTTGCACGGTACGACCGAGATCGTCAGGTCCGCGTTCGTATCGAAATGCCGACCCAAGAATTTGCGATAATCCATCCGGTAAAGATGGTCGCCCGACAGTATCAAGAGCGTATCGACCCGCCAGTCACGAAGGTGCGGCAGCATCTGGCGGACCGCGTCGGCCGTTCCCTGGAACCAGTCGGGATTGTCCTTTGTTTGCTCGGCGGCCAGCACTTCGACAAAGCCCGACGAGAAGCTCGAAAAACGGTAAGTCCTTGATATATGCCGGTTTAGCGACGCCGAATTATACTGTGTCAAGACAAAGATCTGAGTGATGTCCGAATTGATGCAGTTCGAAACGGGCACGTCGATCAGCCGATATTTGCCGCCGAGCGGAACCGCCGGTTTCGAACGTTCGCGCGTCAACGGAAACAGCCTCGAACCCGCACCGCCGCCCAGAATAACCGCCACGACATTATCGTTTTGAGCCATATTGCTTTAGAAAAATTGTTTTAACTTGGGGACACTCACAGAATAGACCTAAAACACCATCGTTTTCAAGCGAATTCTTTGCGCATAATGAGTTTATTGGATTTCCGGCTGAAGCCTTGGTCTTCGCGCGGAAACGATTGCGGGAACCTTTCTCTATTCAAAAAATCGTACTATTATGTTAGCGTGGCAATGAAGGGCTGTTGGCTTCACCGCTTTCCGCTCGCTGACGCCGTTTTTATGTGGTATTGGACAAAAGCTTGTATTCTGATCTTCGCCGGTGCGATCGGCGTATGGCTTCTGTATGAGCTGATCACTTTCCCGAGCATCTCCCGACTTCAAAACGAGAATCCGACGACCACATCAATGATCGAATATCGGCTTTCCGAAGCCCGTTCGGAGGGCAGAGAGCCGCGGAAATTCCAGATGTGGATGCCGATGGACCAGATCTCGCCTAACCTTGCAACGAGCCGTGCTTGCCGGCGAGGACGCTCGTTTTTTCGAGCATAACGGGTTCGATTGGAAGGCCATTGAGAGTGCCTGGGACGAGGCCGTAAAGGAAGGCGAAAAGGAGGCAAAGGCCGAGGGCGATTATGACCCGGACGACTGGATACCGCCGATGCCCAGCTTCAAACGCGGGGCCTCGACCGTAACCCAGCAGCTCGCCAAGAACCTTTATTTATCGGAAGACCGCAATTTTCTCCGCAAGGGCCGCGAGGCCGTGTACACCTATTTTCTCGAACGCAACCTCTCCAAAAAACGCATCCTGGAGATCTACCTGAACGTCATCGAATGGGGTGACGGCATCTATGGAGCCGAGGCCGCGTCGCGAAATTATTTCAAAAAATCGGCCTCAAATCTCACCCGCGAAGAGGCCGCCTATCCTCGCGGCGATGATCCCCAGCCCGCTGAACGTTTTTAATCCCGCCAAGAACAAAAAACGAGTCGTCCGCCGCCAGCGGGCCATCCTCCGCGGAATGAACAGCATCCAGCTTAAATACTGATTCGGCTGCTAGGGATTTGGAATGGTGAACAAACGGTCGTAATCACGCCAGTGGGCGTTCATGGTGTCGATTTTGCGTTTGATCTGTGCGGTGATGTTGGGGCCGAGCCGCATGATCGTTTCTTCTTCGGCGTGTTGGGGCGAGGTCGAGGATCGGGTCTTTTGTGCTTTCGAGCAGACGTTTTAAGGCGATCATTGTGTCGATCTCTCTGCGGGCAAGTTCCATCAGGTCGGTTCGGTCCCAGGATGAGAGCGTACCAAGCACCGGATCGGGCTCGGGCTTTGCGGCGATGGCTTTGACGCGGTCGAGCTGGGCCTGATACGCGACCATGTTATCGGCCGACTCGAGCAGGTAGATCGCGGCCTGCAAACGTTTGGCGGTCAAATCCCAATGTTTGCGTGCCGAATCGATTTTTGCGGCGTCGCGAATGCGTTCGACGCGGGTCAGTGCATTACGAATAAGGGGTATGGTCAGTTCAAGGTTTCGTTGGAAAAGCATCTTTGCTCCCCAGCCCTCATACATCCGCATTGCCTGAATATCGATCAGATTTTCCGCCTGTTTCTCGCCTTTTGCCTGAAACAGAAACGGCCGGTAATCTTTTTTCTCATCTGCGGTCAGTTGGTCAGGGAACGGCACCATGGGCCGCGAGATCCAGCGGTTGAGGACGTGGCCGAAGCGGAGCATATGGCCGAAATTGAGATTATTCAGATTTTGTTCGACTGCGTTCAGGGCACTCCAAACCTCGACCAAATTGTCTGCTTGTTCTTCGCCGACCTCGCTGACGGCGAACGAACGCAGGGCAGCGATTCGTTCCGACAGCGATCGCTGCGGCAAGCCACGGGTAGCTTTGAGCAAGCGATAGTTGAAATCGGTGGTTGTCGCGTCGCCCAGATTAACGACGACACGTGGCGGTAGTTCGCCGATCCGCTGCATTGAATGACGGAACGACGATTCCGACAACCGGGCCAAACGGTCCGCCGCCTCCGCCGCCGGTTCCTGCTCCGGCGAAGGCTCGGCCATCCGGGCCCTCGAGTCCCTGCACCGCAAGTCCGCGCGGCAAAAGGCGAACAATTCCTCGCAATACTTCCGGTGAAAATGTCGGGATCATCCACTGCCTCGGCTCGATCGGCCTGAGATGGATCGCGATCGTCGTGTCCGGTATCTTTTGCCGCCTTTTGGACATTTATCATGAAGCCTGAAACGCGTTCTTCGACCGGGCGATCCTTGTATTTGCTGTTACCGTTTGAGCCGGGATAAAGGCCCGGCGTCCAGTCAAAGCCTGAACCGGCGTCGGTCGTGACCCAGTTAAAAAGCTCAACCTCGGGACAGCGCTTGAGCAGCAGCTGCATCGATTCGCGATAGATCCGCAGCATTTCGGGATCGTCGGAACTGGGAGCGAAATGAGCCTTTCGAGAGCGGTTTGGCTGGTCGATGCGTGGGCCGCGAAGTTCGGGATAGGCGGTAAAAAACGCTCTGGCATCACGGCGGGTTCGTTAGCATTCCATACCGCTTTTAGGCCGAGTTTGCGAAGAATCCCGCATCGTTTTTCAATGATCGCGGAGACATTGTCGCATAGGCAGCATTTACATATGGAGCCGACTTCCTCTGGCGGGAAAACCTTCAGCAAGACTCACATGGTGCATGAACCATGACGGATACGGATCGTCGGGTCGAATTCCCACGTCGCCAGCGGCAGGCCTTCGGTGACGACGACATGGGTCGCCCCAAGCTCTTTAGAAAGCGTTGCTTTTCGCTCGAACTGGGCAAGATCAACCAGCGCAGCCGGCTGGGCATGCAGAACAGCTGCCAGCAAAATATTTGCCAGAATGGGGGCGATGAGCAAGGAGGCTATTTTTTTCATCTTTACCGACGATTCGTAATTTTAGTTACAAGCCCATGGATCCTAAAGTCGCCGGATTACTGGCTGACTCAGAGGCCGTTGGCAGAGCATCGGCACACATTTCAAGGACAGCTATGGCGTTTAGGCTTGATTGGGCAGAGCCGTTGGTGTCGGTTCCATCATTTGTTACGACGAGCGAATTCGGCGGTTCAGCCTTGCCACGACTGCTGCGGCGTGGGCGGAGAGTCGCAACGGCACTTTTCGCGAGGGCCGGATCTTTTGTCACTGAATATGCGTATGCCTGCAATTTGCCGGCACTGATGCTGGCTCCCGGAATTGGCACAGAAATCAGCCCAAACCTTTTTCCAAGCGGGGTCGTCGATGCTCAGATTCAGTTCAAACATCAACTCTGCTCCGCCCATGATGGTAGCGAGATTATAGGTGCCGAGCGTGTTGTCGCGGGCGGTCAGCACGCCGGTCGCGGGATCAAATCCCATCAACATGTTTTTGCCTGTGCGAAAACCATTTGGCATTGCCACCATAGACTTCATGCCGGCGACGATCTTGTCTCGCCACTTGGTGTCGCCGGTGCGTTCCCATTCGGTCATCCAGTTGCCAGCGAGGGCGAGCCAATCGGGGCCCGAGCGAATCCTGGCAACAAACTTTTCGTCACCCGCACGCGGCGGATCGGCGAGACGCATCGGGTCGTAGGCGATGACAGACCTTTCCGCCTGGATCGCCTCGCGCATCACGTCGCCCGTCCGCTCGTCGGTGGTGAGATAATAGTAAAACCGTCGAAAGGCCGCCTGCCCAATCCGGGCTTCTTTTGCACCGTCGCCCCAATGTGTGACGCCGTGGCGGGTGCCCAGCCCGGCCATCGGGCCGAAATGGTACGTGTCTACCTCGCCTGTGTGGCGGGTCATCGCCTCGGCAAGACGGAAAATATCCGCACGGCCCGTGCGTAAAAACGAATACCAAAGCCAGGTATCGGTCGCAAGCTCGGAGTTGTCCCACGCCATGCCGCCCAGATCGTATCGCCATACCTTCCGGGCGCTATCGAACGAGTGCATAACGTCGCCATAGTTCCAGAATCCATACCAGTAGCGTTCGTCGACCTGTCCGACATAGAGATCCAGAACAGCGTCGAGGCCGGACTCGATCGCCGCTTTGAAAGGCGTCGACGTATCGCGAACACTCCATATGCCAAATGCCCGAACGTCATGGTAATACTGCGGCGAGCATGCGAGTATTGGCGGGGCGGCTCCGGTTTTGGCCATTTTTGCACAATCGGCTTTTTGCGGGAACGTCCACCCGCGGGCCAGAGTGTGAATTCGCTCGTTCGTGCGATGCCGAACGGAGTGCTATTGCCTGGCTGCACGTCCTCGTAGGACGCTTCAAGTCCATGGGCGCGGGTACTGTAGTGCCGCATATCCATAGGCGGGGCCTCCGGCGACCAAATCCATGCGGTAAGCTGTGCCGATGGGCTTGACGCATTTTGGACATGCAACTCCGCCGGGTAGGATTGCCAGAAATTCTTGACACTAACGGCCAGGCCTCCGCCAACGTCACCGACAAAAGCGAGGCCCGACGAACGTTTGCCTGCGGCCGAAAACAACCAAGTGCTTTTGGGATTGGTCCGTTTCTGTATCGTAAAACCATCCGGATTTGGCTGAACCAGTTTGAAGTCGTCCCATATCGCCCAGTCGCTGACCATTCTGCGTCCCTGATCGTTCATCTGAGCGCGGTTAGGAACGCGAAGGCCCGCGAGTTGCGCAGGGTAAACGTCTTTGCCGTTGGCGTCGGTAACGATTCGGGTGTTACCCGCTCGACCAACCATAGGCTGGATCGGCTCGGACCAGAGGCCATCGCCTTCGCCGGAGAACCGCACATGCCGGTTTTGGACCTCCTCGCGCATCGGAACGGCGAACGTCGCTCCGAGCCCGTGAATAAAGTCCTTTTCCTGGTCGCCATCAAAGAAGATGGTATGAACCATCCGCACAGACGCCTGACCGGTATAAAAATACAGCCGAACATGAAACGGCAGCCACTCGCGTCCCGACTTGGACCCTTTGTGAACGCCTTCGAATTTCACGACAGCTCGTACCGGTCCCGACTGTTCGACGGTCACCTTTTTGACGAGGCTGACAAATTTCTCGCGGGTCTGCGTATCCTCGGGGTTTGTTTCCGGCCCGTTCTGCAATACACAAACCAGCTGTCCCGCTGCGGCGATCTCACGGCCGTCTATAGTCATCGAGTCAAAGAGATTCGCTCCGCCGGCTTTAGGTATGGAGCATTTTAGAACTCCCGTATCGACGACGACAGATTTGGCATCGTTTGTGACTTTCACCCCTCCGGAAATGTCGGCTGAACCTGCTGACAATGTAACCGGTCCAGCAAGTCCGGCAGGCAGGACGGAGGCAAAACCGCTCCACTTGATCGACCCGTCCGGCCAGTAAGCGAGCGGCCATGACTGTACAGGCAACCGCTTACCTTGTGAGCGCAAAATGAAAGTCGTGTCGCGTTTTACCGCCGCCTGTGGCCAAGGTACGCCGAAGCTGATGCCGCTATCGAGATCGACGGTTTTTGCGTAAAGCAACCTGAGGGAAACATCCGAGGCGGATGCCGAAGAGCCGGGCTGTCCCGCGGCAGCAACGGAGCGGAACAACCACGGGGCAGATACAAGCCCGGCACCCGCGGCGAGCGTAGATGTCTTAATAAAGCGGCGGCGTGTGACTTGATCTTTCTTCTCGACGTAATTCTGGTTGATCTTTCATTTCAAATCTCCGAGCATGGTTCGGCGATTATGAATGATGCGACGAATAAACTCAAAACGGCCTCAAGGCCTTTCAGAGGCATTGTTTTGTTTGCCGATAGGTGAATTGATCGGGTCAGGAGGCGTTCCCGAGAAACAAATCGCTCGTGTCTGTCAAGATCTTGCATTCCGTGCGCGCGGTTCGACCTGTGAGCGTCGTCACATTCGCCGGGAGTGCAACACTCTATACTGGTTCCAAAATCTATTTACTGCCTCAGTAAGGAGAATCGCACATGAAACGAGCTGGAATGTTGGCAATACTGGTCGGCGGGTTGGTTATCGGCTTCGTCGCGTTCAATGTCGATCTGTCACCAAAATCCGCTCTTGCCCAGGCGAAGGAGCCGGGACAGATCAAAATGCCTGAGGTCATCGTTCTCGGGAAGGACGCCAAGCTGGGACAGGTGACATTTAACCACGTCAGTCACAACGGCGGGAAATACAGCATTGACGGAACGGGCCCGATCGCGTGTATTGAATGCCACCATGTCGCGCAGCCGGCGGCTGACGTTGCAAAGCACCCGCCGCTAAAGACAGCGTGGCCCGCCGACAGGACAACGGTGCTGACCCCGGAGCTGTTTGCAAAAGATCCGGCGGCTGCGGGCGTCGCGGCCTGCCGCGATTGTCACGCAAAGGCCGGAGGTGTACCGAAGCTTTTGGAGAAGATCCCCGAGATAAAACACGAATCGAGCACGGCCCTTATTACTATGACTAATCAACAGGCTTTCCACCGAAACTGCGCCGGGTGCCACACCGAGGTTGCCAAGACCAACAAGGCTGCGAAGGGCCCGACGACAATGCAATGCATGATGTGCCACAAAAAGGCGGCTTAGCGGCAGAAAGAATAGCAGTTTAGGCGTAATGTTAGAGGCGGTCCAGACCGCCTCTAACCGTTTTAAATAAAGTGCGAGATCGCTGCAGGTGCGATGTTGCCACCGAAACATAGGCAATGTTCTGTGAGCAGGGTCACATTCGTAGAATGCATACACGTTCTATGATCAATACAAATCTATTTTCGGCGTTAAGGAGGAATCACAATATGAAACGAGTTGTAATTATAGCAATAGCTTTGGGGTGTTTCTCACAGGGTTCGTCGCGTTAAATGTCGATCTCTCATCCCAGGCCACTTTGGCGCAGACAAAGGAGCCAACGCAGATCAAAATGCCGGAGATCATCGTCCTTGGGGCGGACGCGAAATTCGGCAAGGTCACGTTTAACCACGTGAAGCACAACGGCGGAGAGTATTCGGCAGACGGAGCCGGCCCGATTGCCTGCATTGCATGTCATCACGCGGCCCAGCCGGTGGCCGAGTTGGCCAAATACCCGCCGCTAAAGACGGCCTGGCCCGCCGACCGCACAACCACGTTGACGGCCGAACTGTTCACGAAAGACCCGAAAGCAGCCGGTGTCGCCGCATGTCGTGACTGTCATGCCCGCGTCGGGCAAATACCAAAACTGATCTCCGAGATCCCGGTTGTCAAAGAGCCCGGAACTACTACCTTGCTGAGGCTGACGAATCAGATGGCGTTTCATAGGGCCTGCGACGTATGTCACTTCGAGGTCAAAATCCAACGCCCCGATTCCAAAGTTCCGAACGCCACGCGGTGCGATTCATGTCACAAGCGGACATAAATCAATGCCGGCGACCCGGAGCATTCCTCAAGCTGATCGGTCAAGACCGCCTCTAAACAATTTCGATCAAGGCAAGCACAGATGCTTGTGCGTTTCAGAGGGTTAATTAGAGGCGGCCTTGGCCCTGGGGCCACCGACCACCTTCATTTCGTCGACGATCCATTTCGCATCGCCAAATTTTTCGGTTATGAAGAGAACGTAGCGTATATCGACCGAGATCGTGCGGTTCACGTTCGGGTCGTAGTACATATCGTTGCCGAGGCCTTCGTAGTTACCGTCAAAGACGAGCCCAACCTGTTCGCCGTTGCCGTTCAGGATCGGCGAGCCGCTGTTTCCGCCGATGATGTCGGTCGTCGAAAGGAAGTTGACGACAACGCTGTCGCCCTGGCCGTAGCGCCCGAAATCCCGCGCCCGCTGCAGGTCCTTCAGCTTTTGCGGTACGTCGAACGGATTGATACCGGTGTCCTTTTCGAGCATTCCTTTGATCGTCGTGAAAGGTGTTCGGAACTCTGATTCGCGGGGAGCATAGCCCTTGACGTTCCCATACGAGAATCGGAGGCTGAAATTGGCGTCAGGGTAAGGAGTGGTGCCTTTCATCTCGGCCATACCCTGCTGGTAAAGCAGACGGTGTCGTTCGATGCCCCCGCCAAAAGTCGCAGCCCGCGAGGAGATCGCATTTCGCTCTTCGGCAAGGCCTTTTGCAAAGCCGAGAATGTTCTCGCGTTCGGGGCGGAAATCCATCGTTCTCGGCCCGTAAAGTCCGGCGGTCTTCTCGGCGGAAGCGTACTCGCCGTTTGCGACCGAGTCCGCAAAAGCAGCCTCGGCTTCACGACGGGCCTGACCCTGGAACATTCCGAACAACTTCTCGGCGGGTGCGAACTTCTGACCTTCCGGCAGATCCGCAAGAGCTCTCAGATAAAATTTGAGCATCTCTGCTTCATACACCGGCTCGCGGTTATTGTATGCCTTTTCGATCTCTGCCTGTTTTTTCACTCGATCGGCATCGTTCAGGGTCTTGCCCTGGATCTGCGTTAACAAGACCGCGTCGTACATCTGCTTAAGCACGGGGTTGTCGAGGCCCGGGGAGCCGCGTGATGATCAGATCTCGTTTCGCCGCAGCATTGGCGGTTTCGGAGAGCGATCTGATATCGGCGAGCAAAGTGCCGTACTTTTTCTGCCTTTCGGGATTGCCGCTTATCCAGGCGGCAAACTGGGCTTCTTCTGCACGACGCTTTTCGACAACATCGGCATTGCGAAGTCGCTTCGCACCACCGTCGTAAACCTTGAAATAGTTATCGTAGTTGGCAATCTCTGATTGTAAGGCGATCCGTTTTGCTTCATCGGTCGAACCGACTTTGCGTAGGGCCGCACTTCGGGCTTCGAGCCAAGATGCAAGAAAAGGGAAGTTGGCATCGCGGGCGAGTTCGATCGAGTGGCTCTCGCGATATCGCGTTGTTCCGCCCGGATATCCGAGCACGAAAACAAAATCGTCGTCTTTAAGGCCGCCGATGTTTATCGTCAAGAACTTTTTGGGTTTGAACGGGACGTTGTTCGGCGAATACTCGGCCGGCGAACCGTCGGGCGCGGTGTATGCACGCAAGAACGTGAAATCGCCTGTATGCCGCGTCCACTCGAAATTGTCCGGGATCGCCGCCGAATACGCCGATGTTTCTTGGCGGAGCATACACTACGCGGACGTCCTTGATCTGCATCGTTTGATACAGGTAATGGAAATAACCGCTGTTCAGCATCTGGATACGGATCATCGAGCCGGCCGGGGCTTTCGCCTGTTCGGCTGCCTGCAGTTCTTCGGTGTTTTTCTTTATCGCGGCCCACAGTGCCTCACCCGACAGGCTTTCCGTTCCTTTGGTTATCTTGGCGGTAACATCTTCGACACGCTGCGTGATATCGAGGGAATAGCCTTTCGCCGGGATCTCGCCCGCCCGGTTGTCCGCCTTGAAGCCCGTCTCGACAAGGTCTTTTTCGGGCGTCGATGCCGACACAAGGGCATCGAAACCGCAGTGATGATTGGTCAGTATCAAGCCGTCGGGCGAAACGAATTCGGACGAGCAGCCAATGCTTAGGCGTACCACGGCTTCCGTCAAACCGCCGCCGGCCGGATTGTAGATCTCCTCCGGCTTGATCTTTAGGCCGCGTTTTTTAAGATTTGTGAGCGACGCGATCCGGTCCGGCGCAAACATGCCTTCGTCGAAACGCGCAAACGCGAACGATACGGACGAGACAAACACGGAAACCGTGAGGACAAACGAGACAAAAATATTCTTCGATTTCATAAACTTGGGCATCTTTAAGGATCTATGTTCAAATTCGACAAACTTTAAATTATATATTCATCAGCAACGTTTCACCAGCCTGATCTTTGATGCCAGGGGAGTAATCCGGGATGGATTACATGTGTCGTAAGCGAACGGTATGCTTCCGGCCGCGGTGATGGGAGTAACTGCATTCCGCGACAATTCTTGTTTCGTTTCACAACGCAGCCGCCCGCTTTTGTTTCATATGAAACACGCTGAAACAACCCGATCCTTCGCGTCGAAGCCAGTAAACATCGGCATCCCGCACGTCACACATGGGTGTTTCTGAGTTCCGGATGACAGGGAATCTTGTTTCACGTGTTTCATCGGCCTGTTTTTCAAAGAGCATTCCGGAAGGCGAGGGCTTGCGAATCGATTCCCCCGCATATACCGTCCGTGAGAATTATCGCTCGTGTTTTCTCGCTTGGAAATATCGGATCACGCGAAATATGTGGGATGGAATGATTTGGATGATTTGCATGATTTTATGATTTGGATGAGTTTCGGATTCGGTCGCTGAAGGCGACATATTCAATAGCCCGGGGTGAGCGAGAGGATCGAGCGTAACCCCGGGAAAGGACTTGCATCCTTCCGCTCCCTGAAGGGGAGCTACCGCTGGGCGGAGGTTGCTCCCTTTCAGGGAGCGGGCCGGTAAACGCGATCAACCCAGGGTTGCGGCCGTCGGCCTTACCCTGGGCATTGACTATGTCCCCTTCGGGGACAGGAGTTAACCTTGTTACGACGCCGTGGCTGTCTCACAAACTGTCTCATTTTGTGGAAAATGAGACACCTAACTGTTGCAGTTACTCCGCTTACCGGAATAATCGTGCGATTTCACGAAGACGCTACACTAAAATGAGCCACTTTGCGATAACGTCAACTATTTCAATAGTTACGGTGCTGACACAACTCCCGACGCAACCACGGACGCAACCTCGGACATTACTGACGTGCCAAACGCTTCGCAAGGAGCTTGATGCCCGACATTGGATCTTGTACCGTGTTCGAGCGTCGGCTTCCGCGTTTTATTCGGCAATCCAACTTTAAAAGATCCGCGACAGAAAGGATCTTGTTTCACCTATTTCATCGACTGGTTTTCAAAGATCATTCCGGAAGGCGAGTGCGCACGAGTCGATCCGTGCACAGATACCGTCCGGGAGAATTATCGCTCGTGTTTTCTTGTTTGGAAATATCAGTTCGCACGAAATACGCGGGATGGAATGATTTGGATGATTCGTACGATTTGGATGATTGCATGACTTCGATGCTCAACTCGAAGTCGCAAGGAACCGCAGGTATTGTTCATCGCGAAAGGCATTACACGTATTCGCATAAATTCAGCTGATATCCTCTCTTCCTTAATACGGCGCCTCTTCTTCCAGCTCGGCCTCCGTACCTTGATCTGCCGGGTGAGCTCACAATCTTTTCTACTCCCACGGAAACGGGGTCTCAGCAGGTACGGAGGATCCAATTCATCTGTTTTTGTTATGACGAACCTATACTCAGACAAGTTCATGTGACCAAAGCCTGTGTTTTTCGGTTCACTTGAACCGTACCAACAAACTTTCCACGGACTCTTTCCAGTCCTGTAGCTTCGAATTCAGCTGTTTCCCCACCCAGAAATGGAGACGAACTGCTTGTTCGCAAAACCGCTGTCAACTTCAAAATAAACGTCCTTCTCGACGTGTCTATACATCATGGCGTCATACATGAAAGGCCAAGTGTGAAACAGCCGGACCTCACGCCGAGGCCAATATTGCGGTTGTTTGAACGTTCCTAAATTCCGTCAGAAGTCATTAGGATCTCGAGCATAGTACAGAATTCCACCTTTTCGGTAAGATCTTACCCTTACGCCCTCATTGCCCGGGAAGATTTTGAGTTCCGAACTGTCCGCACTGTGTGCACAAACACAGCGAGCGTGTCAATAAAAGCATGCGTAACATAGCGAAATCTCGGGTCACGTCAATGCGAAATTGCGATTCTTGCACATATGGATAATAATACTCGCACTTTTGAATAGTATGCCAAGAAAAACACGTATCGAGATCGAAGGGGGGCTTTACCATTTGATAACGACGGGGAAACGACCGCAAGGACATTTTTCATTCGCGTGAAGATCATGACAAATTCATCAGACTGCTGATGCGCCCAAAAGGACAAATTGCGACATCTACCTTTATGCTTATTGCCTATGACGAATCATGTCGCGTTTATTTCGAGCGGAGAAAGAGGAACTGATCTTTCCGACAAATTCCTAAGGCGGTTGAACCAAACGAAAAAGCGAGCCGCCAAACAACGGCCTCCCTTTTTACCGTAAATGGTATTAGTAACCGATTAACCGGCGAACCTTCTTGAGCTCGGTCGGTTCCGGCGGAAGAAAGCGCCGCGGGTTGATCGGCTTGTCATTCAGCCGCAGTTCATAGTGAAGGTGCGGTCCCGTGGAACGTCCGGTGGAACCGATAAAGGCTATCAATTGGCCGCGTGAAAGCGGGTCGCCAACCCCAACTTCGATCTTGGACAGGTGCCCGTAACGCGTTTTGAGCCCGTTGCCATGGTCGATCTCTATCATCTGGCCGTAGCCGCCTTTCCAGCCGGCCTCGGTGACGACGCCGTTCGCCGGTGCCATGACCACGTCGCCGCGCTCGCCGTCGATATCCATCCCGGCATGAAATTCATACGTGCGCCCGCCGAACGGGTTACGCCGAAACCCGAATTCATTATTGATCTTGCCCAAATGTGCCCAGATCGATGGTAGAAAGGCCGGATTGCTGGTGCTTTGAATTACTTGAAGCTGCTTTTCATTCTCAACATCTATGGCATCAGATTCATCCGGGGACGAAGGGCCCCCGCTGTTTACCGAAAAATCGTCAAAGTCTGTCGGGCGCGAATAATCGTAGGAATTAGGTTGCGCCGTGGTGCTTGCCGAAATCTGATTTTGAAGATGATCTGTATTTCTTAAAGAAAATGTCGAAAGTGTCGATGTTGAATAATTTGCTACGCCAAAAACCGCGATGCTGAAAAATGATAATCCAAAGAATATGCCAAAACTTAATAAACTATTGGTCAGAAGCCTCTTAGAAACTTCGACCCTGCGAAAATAGATCCTTGATTTTGATGAATGCGATAAAAGAAAAGTATAAGACTTGTCTGTATTCTGCATTATGCTTTTAAGCTCCTTTTAATGATTTCGTACCGGGAATCCAAATGTCCCAGCACACGGAATCACGCAAGAATAGCCGCGAGCGACTAACGCGAAACCTCTGAGTAAACCTAGTTAAAAATAGTAAAAATCTCTTAACTTGTGGGTCTGAAACCAAAACACTGGTTATAATTTATTTTGGTTAGTCCAAAGTATAAACAATAACCGCCGAAAAAAGCAAGCGCTACAACCTTGCCTCGTTCGACGGTCGCGGATCGATCAAAATAATAACGAAACTCTATTCCTTGCTGCTGCGAGAATTTCTAATGCCGCGGAGGATCAACAATCCGACTCCGACAATAAGTGCGACGAACACGACAACGACCAGAATCTTAAGCGCAAGCGTCAAAAACCCGATAAAGCCGATGATCGTTTTGAAGAATACGATCACTATTGCGATCAGCGCCAGCAAACTTCCCAATAAACCTGTTGCTTTTAACCACATAGGACAAATACTGCTCCTTAAAACTCTATGCTATCTAATCGAAACCCCGGTGTGCAAGCAAATTCTCGGCAAATTCCTAACGATTCTTCCACCCGCCGGCATGCGATCCAACTGAAAAATCGGTCGTTTCGATCTCGTAATCTTCGCTGCGGTACCGGTTCTCACCCGCCGGCCTCTGGAAGATCCTCGCCGGTCTCGCACTGTCAAAATCAGCCCACTTCTGATCGTCGGTCTTCGGCTTGAAAATATAGCCGCGAAGGATATAAATACCCAAACCGATCAGCATCGCCGGCATGAGGCCCTTCATCAGGCCGCGAACGTTAAAGACAGCCTGCAGCAAGAATCCGGCTCCAAGCACGGTTAGAACAACTCCCCAGAGCTTCGGGTTGCCCGAAAAGCGTTTTACGAATATGTCTTCGGCAACATCCGGCGTCAGGCCCGAGCGGATCATTTGGGCCGTTCGCCAGGCATCAAGAGCGGCAAAAAGCCACATTCCAAGGAATCCGAGAACAAAGATAAACGTGCCGCCGGTCAGGATCGCCATTTGAAAAAGGCCTACAAATACGCCGAAATAAACCAGTGCCTTTATCGTCTGACCATTGTAGGCCGCACCCAAACCCGGGCAAATGAAAGAAAGGAAGGTCGCGATGAACGGTGACGTCTGCTTCTTAACAAACGGAATGTATGACGATTTATTTTGCTGGCGAAGAAGGTCGACGCCCAAAACTATGCAGTCCTGGCAATACGGAAAGCCTTTGATCCGGTGGTCGCAAGCCGGGCAAAGCGGCTTTCCGCACCCATTACATTGGACCACTGCTGCATTTTGGCTGTGATATCCACAGTTCATCGATTATTTTCCACCTTCATGTTCAACATAAGTCGTTCCGGTCACAGGCTCCTGAGTTGGCGGCGGCTCCGATTGTTTCCCGCTCCATGCGTCGGCTCCCTGCTGATATGTCTGTTCGGCCAGTTCGTAGCTGCTTGTGTAAATTCCCGCAAGGGTACCGTCAGCCGAAACCGTCTGGCTAAACACCAGAAACGCGAACATCATCATCATCGCAACCGGTGCCAACTGCGGCACCGAGATCGGGAATTGCAGGCCTCGCATCCATTCAGCAAGCTGTGATGCCCTTGACGCTCTTACGGCGACCGCACGGGCCGTGCCGATGGTCTGCTGAAGGATTCTTTGATGTAGCCCGGCAGGCAATGGCAATTCGTCCAATTTATAGGTCACAACCGCGGCAAGCGAACGCACGACCGCTCCCGGCAAGTCTGTGCATTCATCGCAAAGAACCGCATGACGCTCCCATCGATGAAATACCGGAGCCGGAAGGAATCCATCCAGATAATCGGTCAAATGCTCTTCGAAATCGTTGCATGCCATCGCTGATTGCGGCATCGTCCTCTCAAGAATACGTGCTTCCAGACGCGTCACCGGCATTTTTGGGTCCGCTATCTCACGGCAAACCGCCAGCGAGGCCTTGACCTCGTTTAAGAGCGAATGACACAACGGGCAGCTCAACGCGTGTGCTGCCACCGCCTTTTGCGTTGCACCCTCGAGCGTTTTGTCCAGATAGTCGGTCAACAGCTCTTCGAATTGCGAGCAATTTACTAAATTTTCGTTCTCATACGACATAAAACCCTAACCCCTTGAACACTACATTTTTAATGTGACGAATTTTCTGTCTTCATTTGCTTAGATCGTCACAACCCTCATCCGTCTCAATATCTTTGCCAGCTCAATTCGGCCTCGGTTTATCCGGGACTTTACCGTTCCCTCCGGTATCCGCAACACGTCAACGATCTCCTGATAGCTCATTTCCTCGATGTCACGCAAAATAACACATGTTTTAAGATCGGACGGCAGTTTGTCTATGCCTTCCTGCACCTGGGCGGCGATCTCGCGCCGTTCCATTTCCTTGTGGGCCGAATTTCCAACCGCACGCAGATGATAGGAATGGTCGTCAACCGCATCCGCCATCGAGTTCTGCGGGTTTCGCTGCCGGTGCCTGTAATCGTCAATTATCAAATTTCGCGCAAGCCGCATCAGCCAATTCGACAGATCACCCTGCTTTGGATCATATTGGTCAAGCGTGCGATAAATGCGGATGAAAACCTCCTGCGTAAGGTCCTCAGCGGCTTCGACGCTGGACGTGAAGCGATACGCTAAATTAAAGATGCGACGCGAGAAGCCTGAGACGATCTCCTCCCATGCCACGCCGTCGCCCGAGCGCGCACGCCGTATCAACTCAGCACCATTATTTTCCACCGCAGCCTTCAATGCTTCCAACCTGGTATCTCTCCCAATGGTAATTGCACTTCGCGAAAAGCAACAAAGCAATAGTTCAGGCCCTGTCAAAGGTTTCTTACGACCGCAAAAACCGAAAAGTTCCACATAAAATATATATCTAATCGGGCAGAAATACGATTGGCAGCCAAACGTGTCTCGCGTTTTCTTCTTCGATTCCGTCCTGGTCGTCTTGTGTTTCGGTCCAGACGTTCCCTGAGTCGGCGATGGTTGCAGATTGGAGAGACGAACTACAGACTAAGACGAACAAGAATAAGAAGGCTGAGGAGTTGGCAAACTCCGCCCATTCGCATTTATCCAATGAATAAAGTATCTTTTTTTATTTGCCGATGTAACTAAGTTGTTACGTTGCATCCGTACCTCGTAGATTTTTTAATTAGATAACGAACACATTTGCGAAAGTATATTAAATTCATACTGCTGTTTTTATTTGCGGTCTTTCTGTTTTGGTTTTTCGGGCGCAATCTCGATTGGAGTCAGGTAAGCCAGAGCCTGCGGATGGCGGACCCGCTTTATTTGACACTAGCGGTCCTGATCATTTGTGTCGGATACCTCTTGCGTGCGATCCGCTGGAAGGTTTTGCTTGAGCCTATTACCGAATCCAGCTTAAAAGAGCTTTTTGCGACCACAACCGTAGGTTTCGCGGCGATCTTTTTGGTCGGACGCGCCGGTGAGATCGTTCGGCCGATGTGGCTCCCGATGCGTGACCCGCGTGTGCGTCCATCTGCTGCACTTGTGACTCTTGGCCTGGAACGCATCTTTGACCTTGCTGCCCTCGTTTGCTTCTTTTCCGCTAACTTATTGTGGTTTACGCCTCCAATCGGCCGCGAGAAAGAGTTTGAGTACGTTGAAGTCGTTGGCGTTTTAATGCTGTTTGCGGTCGTGCTCGGATTCGTCGCAATGATCATTTACCAGCGGAACTCGGGCCGCGTTGTCGAATGGACGCAGAAGTTGATCGACCGGAAGTTTATTCCGACCCGGATTCAGAGAATTATCCTGAGCGTGCTCAGACAACTCGGCTCGGCCCTTGCGATCCTTCGTGACCGCCGCGAGATCTTATCGATCGCCTTTTGGTCGTTTACGCTTTGGCTTGCGATCTCGATCCCGACCTGGCTTGTCCTAATGGCGTTTAATATGCCCGTAACTTTCAGCGACTCACTCTTTATCATGGGATTTGCGGTCGTCAGTTCGGTTGTGCCGACGCCCGGGGGGGCGGCCGGGGCATTCCACACAGCAACCGCCGCAAGCCTTGTTTTTCTGAAAAACGATATCCGACACGAGGACGCGGCGGCAGTTTCCATCGCCATGCACCTTGTCTATTTCGCTCCTGCGATCGTTTTCGGTTTATATTATTTCATCCACGGTGATATAAGTATTGAGCGATTCCGAAGTCTGCTTTCCGGCGACAATGCGGTTGATGAGATCGAGTCAGAAGCGCCGAATGGGAATGGACAACCTTCGGCAATGGACAATTGAAAGTGGAAAATGGAAAATGAGAATCGAAATCAATCGATTTACGCCAGATACTCGACCCCCGGACTTTTGACATAACTTATGCGGTGCCCATTCTGTGCACATATTGAAGATAAGGTCGTCGACTCGCGCGAAGCGAAGGACGGCGATTCGATCCGCCGCCGACGCGAATGCCTGGGCTGCGGCAGGCGTTTTACTTCATACGAGCGGATCGACGAGATCCCGTACATGGTCGTCAAGAAGGACGGCAAGCGCGAAACGTTCGAGCGTGGCAAGGTCCTGTCAGGCCTGTTGCGGGCGAGCGAGAAACGGCCCATTTCCGTCACGCAGCTCGAAGGAGTTGTTGATGAGGTTGAAAAAAACGTCCAGGATTCGCTTGATCGTGAGCTGGCGACAACCGAGATAGGGAAGATCATAATGCGGCGGCTGAAGGCGATGGACAAGGTCGCATATGTAAGGTTTGCGTCGGTTTACCTTGAGTTTGAAGATGTCTCAGCGTTCATGACCGAACTTAAAGACCTGGTTCGTTCCCGCGATCGCACAACCATCAAGAAACCCAAAAAGAGTAAGAGGTGATACTAATCAGAACTGCTATCTGCTTATTCAGGCGGTTGTGATTTTGCCTGTTTTTCCTGAAAAAAGAACGAAAAATAATCGTACATAGACCAAATGGCTGTGATCACGGCCACCCACAAGGCCCCGCGGCCGACCAGATAACCAAATACCTTCCAGTCATTTGCGCTCGTCGAAAGACGGGTCAGGTTTGAAAACGCCGTTCGAACTTCTTCAACTTCCCAGAATCGAAAAGCGGGGTATTCAAGTCCGAAATTAGATACCGGCGGAGTACCATTCGCCGCCGCTATCAACAGGGCAACTATTGCGACGCACTGAGCCCACATCTTCAGTTTTCCAATGCTCCGCGCTTGAATGACGATCCCCTCGGACGCCGCGACCGAACGCAAGCCCGTAACGATAAACTCCCGGCCGAGAATTATAACGACCGCCCATGACGGGGCGAGGTGTTTTTCCACCAGCACGATCAGGGCGGCCGACACCAGGAGCTTATCCGCAATAGGGTCGAGAAATTTTCCAAGGGTCGATACCTGATTCCGGCGGCGGGCGAGATGTCCATCAAGGATGTCCGTAAACGCTGCAATGAGGAAGATTATGATCGCGAGCACATACCCGCTCATTCCGAACCAACGATCCGCAACAGGAGTTAAAAGCACAACAACAAGCAAAGGGACGATCACGATTCTTGCCAGTGTTAAATAATTCGGTAAATTCACGGATTTGATTCTTGTATGAGAGCCAGTTTATGTCCTCGTGGGACAAAATTCAAGGAACGAGGATTTTGTCTGATCACAGCAAAAAAAAGCTGTGATGATCTCTTAAAGACCATCACAGCCGAATAAATGAAGAGAAGCAAGCCAAAAACCGGCCGCACACCCGAATTAAGGCATAAAGCCCAAATTCGAAGTTGCGAAATTGCCGATGTTTGGGAAAACCGAGGCCATTTCGTTTTCCGGAAGGCCAAACCAGCGTGCGATGGTGGCGGCATACTGATCCACAGAGGTTGTCGGTATCCAGCGGCCACGCGGGTTAGTACCGCTGTCGGTATCATCCTGACCGCCCAATTGCAGATGCGGGAATGGCGTTCCATTGGTAGCCGTGTTCATTCCGTAGAAATTCCCACCAAAAACAGAACCGCCAATGACGATCATGTGGTTGCCCCAGGCGTGATCCGTTCCGACTCCCGTGCCCGAACCGGCCGGCTGCATTGTCCGTCCGAAATCCGACAGAGTGCACAAAGTAACGTCGTTTTGCACGTTCTGCGATACTGTGCCCAGTTCATCGTAAAACGCCCGGGCCGCCTGGCTGAACTGCGTGAATAAATTCACGTGCTGGGCCGGTTCGCCGGTGTGGGTATCAAAGCCTCCAATCTGGCAATAGAAGATCTGCCGGTTCACATTGAGGCTCGGTACGTTTTTTGATTAGCCGCGCGACCTGCCGAAGCTGCCGGCCGATACTCGTGTTGGGGAACGTAACCGTGGTATCGACCGGAAGGTTTGAAGCGCGGCATTTGCCTGCATCGCAAGGTCGGTGACATGGCTCGCCGCCGCGGTGTAATTAGAATCCAGATCGACCCCACGCAATGCGTTAAATGCCGTCAGTCTGGCGGGGCCGCCGGTGTTTGTAAAGCCCAGTGGGTTCAATACGTTGGCGAGGGAAGTGTTTGAGTCGTTGATCGCCATCGGCAGCGTGGTTTGGCCGGTCGTAAACAATTGTGCATCCGGCGATGGAAGTAACCATCGGGATCAAAGCCGTCGGATTACTTCCCGAGGTCAACCTGTCGGATATGCGGCCGCCCCAGCCGGTGAAGGCCTGCGTGTTTGAAACACTGGTTTGATACTGGGCAGTCTGATCCGGATGCGAATACAACTGATAAGGCTTTGGATGGGACGACTGACTCATCTGGGCTTTTGTCGTCGGTCTGACCAATGTGCCGGTATTCGTGACGATCGCCATTTTCCCAGCGGCCCAGAGCGGATGAATCCCCGCATTGGTGGCTCCCGTTCCGAGGCTGGGGTGCAAACCATACGTCAGGCCGCCCATTCGGGGAACCGAAATCGGCAAAAGGCTGGCTTGCGGAATCGCCAAATCTGGGCCGCGAAGCGTGTTGTAAACACTGTAATTGCTGATCGTGGCGTCCGAATGATTCGGCATTACAAGGTTGTTTCCGTCATTTCCGCCCGAAAAAAGAACGAGCACGATTGCTTTATAGTTCTCGCCGCCTTCTGGGGTCGCTTTTGCGTCCCGGACCTTCTGAGCCAGGGCGCTCATCAGCCCAAAGTGCTGCATCTGTGTCGCAAGAGTCACCATGCCTAAGGCACAACCACCAGATTTTTTCAGAAATTCACGTCTTGATTCTGTCATATAGTTATCACCTCTGTACTTGGTATTGCGACGATGTAATCACAAGATAAACCGCCTGTTGTGCCCTTGCGAGCGGGTTGGTCGATGTAATGTTTGTCACGGCCGTCAAGATCGTGCTTCGCATTGATGGCAGACATCGTCCCGTGCATCAACTTTGCATTCAGGGCATCCAGAAGCTGATTTCCAGTCGTATCTGCCGCGGCCAGGGCCTGCATTTCCGCATAATTGAATTTAGTTCCTTCCGGCACATTGGGTTGGCTTACCGCAAGGTTGCTGTAGACCATCGTGTTGGCGAAATTCGCTCGGGCGATCGCCGTTCCGGTGGTCATCAAGCTGAATTCAGGACCGAGCAGGGTGGTTCCGGGAATCTGATAATCCGGTGAATAATAGTTGAAGACCGTTGGCGAATAGAACGCCGTTTGCGCCATTGTCGTCAACAGGCCGTTCTGGGCGTTGCCGCTGTAAAATACGCCGTCGCTTTGACCCGTCCCCGCGACATTTGAAACATCAAACGCCCGCGCGACATTTGTGAACAATTGGACGGGTTCCCGCAGTTTGCCGAAGTTCGGGTCAGTTTTCGCATCACCGCGAGCTTCCACGTCAAGCAAGATAGCCCTGACGACCGCTTTCAAGTCCCCGCGAACACCAGAACCGTTATTGTTGAAAACAGCGGCGACGCGGCCAACATACGCAGGCGTCGGATCGCTTGTGACCAGGTGTTGTATCAGTGTTTTGCAGACAAACGGGCCAACGTTTGGATGGTTAAAGATATTGTCGAGGGTCTGATTGAGTGAATTGTTCGCGTAGGTTGCGATGTTAGGATAGGTAGTACAATTTGCGCATGCGGCAACGTTCATTGTAGAAGCTGAGCCTGGATAGCTCAACAAAGTCTTCGCCGTCAAATCATGCCGGTTATTGTTAATGTTTGCCTGGTTAACATTCGCATTTATGACGGTCGGATCGATGTAATTCGGAGTACCCACTATCGCGTTGGGGCATGTTAGTTGGTTGCAAAGATCCCAACCTGTCATCACTTTTGTAAAGTTATTGACAGTATTCTGATCGTAGGTCGGGATCGGATCGCCTAGTCCGTCGAGCTGAAGTGTTCCGTCCGGATTAAGCATAAACAATCCGATCGAGAATAATTGCTTTACCTCACGGGCATAGTTCTCATTCGGATTGGTCCGAGTGCTCCGGATCATGTCCAGGTAGTTTCCCATTCCCGGATTGAGCGTCATCTGCTGCATGAGCGTCCGGTAATTGCCGAAAGCGTTATTCGACAATACTTTATGATACTCCGTCATCCATCGCGACTCTAAAGTGTCGACGCCCGAAATCACCCATATTTGGCTTAATGCCCATGCGACTCGATGTCTCAATTGAGCATCGCCGTAATACGCTTCTTTGAAAAACCATGCCTGGACAGGGTACATCGAATACGTGTCGCGGAAGCATGTAACCGGCACGTCGGGAACGGTGGTGTTACCATCGCAATCCGCAGGAGCATTCGTCGGTTTCAACGGGTTGTTCGGGTATGGGTTAGATGCTGACGGGTACGGAGCCTCAAATTGTTCCGCAAGCCAAGTGCGGATGCCGATCCTGCGAATTCGCGCATCAAGCGTCGCCGTCGGGCCAAACCCGGCCTGCTCGAGAAATCTCATACGATCGCCTGACCAACGGTAACCGACATATTCGGGGGCCGACGGATGTTGCAAGTCGCGAGAAGGATCGCCTTTTGGCGTCCTCCCAAGCAATTTCGAATACGGAACCGCATCATCCTTTAGCGACTCCGCCTGTTGTCTCCATAACCTAACCGTAAACGGTCGCTGGTCATCCCACGCCATGATACCCGCACGAGAACATCGCCGCTGGCGGGCGAGTCCCAGTATCCGATCTCGTCCCGCAACTCAATTACCAACGCGTTGGTCGGAACCTTGGCCTTAGTCCTAACCGGATACATATCTACGACCGGGAAGCGGTATTGACGGCCGCGGGAATCTTCGACGAACACGCGGAAAGCATTTGCCCCTTCACCTTCCATCAAGTCAACATTCGTCACAAAAATTGCAACTCTTGAGTTTGGAGGAAACGCCTCGCGGTTCGCCGATGAAAGCGACGCACTTTGCCCGCCATCAACCGGCACTGCGAAGACATAACGCGAGTTTCTGGATTTAACCAATTCAGGCGTCGGCGAGTTGGGATCGGCGATCATTCTGTCCAAATGACGTAACCGATACAAGAAAAAGTGCAAAAACGGCCGTGAAAATTCGCAACATAACATGCGATTTCATGCAAACCATACCATTTCCTCCTTACGACCTTTTGTAGTGGCCAGGCAGTAAAGTACCTGTACCCGAAACGATTCGCCAGACTCGAGGCATCGGCGTTAAAGAATGTTTTACAAGTTAACCGAAATCTATGGAAATTACAAATACTTTTTTCATCCGGTTATGATAATAGAGAAGCTTTTCCGTCGTGACTTTAGACGAAGTATGTGGGTGCTTGGTCTAGAAAAATGTAAAGATTTGTCAACGGAATATATTAGACCTAATATTAAAGAAATGTCCAATCTAATAAGTGTTCCACAACCAAAAAATTTTAGTTTTCAACACACTGTGAACGGCCATGGTTGGAGCGATCTGCTGCCATTCCAGTATGACCAAGCCTCTGGAAAGCTGAATTATGTTCTTCGAAGTTCAAGATCGGGAAAGCCGATCTCGGTTTGCGTTAGTAGGAACGGCCGAACGCTTGCGATAGAAATCGCCTCGAAGAGTAGTGAGACGGATGAGGTCTTGCAACAAGTACGCCATATGCTGAGAATTGATGACGACTTGAATGATTTTTACGAGACCGTTTGCCTACACGAAACACTCAGGTGGGTTAAAAACGCAAAAGCCGGTCGGCTTTTGCGGTCGCAGACTGTTTTTGAGGACCTCGTCAAGACGATGTGCACGACCAACTGTTCGTGGGGCTTAACAAAGATCATGACCACAAATTTAGTCGAAAAGCTAGGTGAGCCTGCATCGGATGGAAAGCGAGCATTCCCGACACCGGAAGCTCTTGCAAGCGTGTCCGAGGCGTTTTTTCGTGAAGAGATCCGGGCGGGATACCGTTCGCCATATTTTGTGGAGTTGGCTGAATCTGTTGCCGGCGGCGGACTTGACCCGGAAGCCTGGATTGTTTCAGAATTGCCGACACACGAATTGAAAAAGGAGATCAAGAAGGTTAAGGGTATTGGAGATTATGCCGCGGAGAATCTTCTGAAACTGCTTGGGCGATATGACGGCTTGGCTCTGGACTCGTGGCTCGGGCTGGATTCTACAAGAAACATAACCGCGAGAAGGCCTGTGCGGATAAGAAAATTGAAAAGCATTACAAAGTGTTTGGTAAATGGAAGGGGCTGGCAATGTGGTGCGACATGACCGAAGATTGGTTTAACGGAACCGGGCGAAATCCAACTTGACGCTCGTTACAAACCCTTTTTGCGTAATTAGTTACAAGAAATTTTATTATGTAAAAATGTAGATTTTTTATCGGCTTTACCTCACGCTGAAACGTCTGAATGTCGGACGGCTTAAAACTGTCCAGGATCTCCCTGATATTTTAATTTTTGTTTGCAAGGAGAATGAAATAATGAACAGGAATCTTTTGAGAATATTGGCAGGCTTCGCCGCGGTCATTACTATATTTGTGTTGTTTGACACGGCGAATGGCCAGCGTCGCCGCGAGGTTCGCGGACGCGGTCTTACAAAGGCTCAAGTAAAAGTTATCGTTAATCGTGTTGAAGACCGGGTCGACAACTTCGTCAAGAATTTTGACAAATCGCTCGACCGCAGCCGGCTTGACGGAACAAGCCGGGAGGACTGGCTGAATAAACGGGCCAGAGACTTGGAGTCGGCAACCGACGAACTGTCCCGGGAGTTTGATCGCCGCGACGCCTGGATCGAGAACAGGGAAGAGCTTCGACGATGTCTCAATATCGCAAGCGACATTGACCGGAATATGAGGACCTATAACTATGGCAGCGTGACGGAAGCGAATTGGGCCCGGGTCCGTTACGAACTCAATAGCCTGGCGGATGCTTACAATATGGCTAAGGTTGGTTCCAATGTATATAAATAGGCGTTCATCTAAATCCGATGATGGACGAGGCAGGCTTTTTTTAGCCTGCCTCGATTCGATTTTGTAGTAAACTATTTTTACGCGTTCCCCGTAGAAAATACATAATGATCGAGCCGGGAAAAATCCTGCAGCAGCGCTACCGCATCGACAAACGGATCGGTCAGGGCGGTATGGGAGCGGTCTATGTTGCCACGGATGGGCGTTTTGGAAGTACCGTTGCGATCAAGGAAACGCTTTGGCTTGACGACAACTATCAAAAAGCGATCGAGCGCGAAGTGCGTTTATTGAACAGCCTGAAACACCCGGCGCTCCCAAAGGTCACCGATCATTTCATCGAAGAGAACGGGCAGTTCCTGGTGATGGAGTACATTCCGGGCGACGATCTGGCGGTGATGCTCGAACGCGTGGGCAGACCGTTCGCCGTCGCGCTTGTGCTGCAATGGGCAGATCAACTGCTGGATGCCCTTGTTTATCTTCACGGTCAGCAAATTCCGGTCATTCATCGCGATATTAAGCCTCACAACCTGAAGATCACGCCACAGGGACACGCGATCCTGCTTGATTTCGGGCTGGCGAAAGGAAATCCGACGGACGCCAGTCACCATTCGACAGCCAGCAGTGTATTTCGGTTATTCGCGCAATTACGCCTCGCTTGAGCAGATCCAAGGAACTGGTACCGACCCGCGCAGCGATCTATATTCGCTTGCTGCGACGCTTTATCACCTTTCGACGGGCAAACTGCCATTGGACGCCTTGACCCGGGCAATGCGGGTGCTTGGCCATCAGCCCGATCCGCTCGTCCCGGCACATCACCTGCGCGGTGATCTACCGATCGGCTTCTCGGGCATCTTGCATTGCGCACTGGACCTTGACGGTGCGGCGCGGCCTCAATCGGCCATCCAACTCCGGCAGATGCTCCGGGAACACGACCGGTATAAGCATCTTGGGGCAGCGGAGCTGCCGGGCGTATCGGTTGTGACGAACGGCTCCATAGAATACGAGACATTCCTCAGACCGTCTTCGACGCAGCCGCAGTCGGGCGTTTCGACCGAGGTCCTGCCGGCGAACTTGTCGCACGTGACGTCGGTCCGCGCCGACATGATCTCACAGGCGGGCGCGGGCGACACTGCGACGCGGGTCGCTGTTCGCCCAACTATGTCGCGATACCGGCGGATGGTCGCAGTAGCGGCCGCTTGTGCCGCGACCTTGTTCATTGTGTGTAGTGTAGCGGCGGGAGCACTTTATTTTGGTCGTCCGACGGCTCTCTTTGGATCGGGCAAGAGTGCTGACGGGCGCCAGGAACAAGCAGGCTCCGCCGATAAACCCGTCGATCCGGCCGAATCCGGAGATGGTGTCAAAGCTAAGGTGCCGAATTCGCCGTCGCAAGATCCATCAGGCCCACCGGGCCAGCCGGCAAAGTCGGATCAGTCGGAACGTCCGGAGGTTCCAACGATCGCTCCTGGCTCCTCGGACCGCGAACCGAGCAAACCTGAAACTGTTCGATCGGACCCGCCGGCCTCCGAACCGAAACAAAAACGACCGGGCATACGCGTGGACTCGGTCGAGATCGACCGCCTGCCCGGCGGCATCCGTGGGGTGAAAGTGACGCGTGGCCGCGAGAAAGCGCCAGCTCCGGAACGAAACGACGATGATGGCGGTTTCAAGATCACCAAAATACCGAACATCTTTCGTGACATTCCGTCCAAACTGCGCGATCCGGTTCGCAAAGACGGTCGAAAGCAGCAGGTTGTCACGCGGCCGAATAGAGACACCTTCCAGGATTAAGATCTCACCGAACAACTGTGCGGCAGACTTTGCAAACATCTTTTGTTCCTGAGAGCCGCGTTAATTGCGGGCATGCTTTTGTTTTGTAGTAAACTATTTGGCGGCTTGGTTCGTCCTAGTCCTTTACCATGATCGAAACCGGGAAAATTCTTCAGCAACGCTACCGTATCGACAAACAGATCGGCCAGGGAGGAATGGGAGCGGTTTACGTTGCTACGGATGAAAGATTCGGCAGTACGGTGGCGATCAAAGAAACGCTTTGCATGGACGATAATTACCGCAAGGCGATCGAACGGGAAGCGCGTTTGCTCAATAGTCTCAAACATACGGCCTTGCCGCGTGTCAGTGATCATTTTCTTGAAGAAAACGGTCAGTTTCTGGTAATGGAGTTCATTCCGGGAGAAGACCTTTCCTTTATGCTGGAACGGGACGCGAAACCCTTCTCCATCGAACAGGTCCTGGAATGGGCCGATCAATTGCTGGACGCCCTGGATTTTCTTCACAATCAGCAGAACCCTGTCATTCACCGTGACATCAAGCCTCAGAATCTGAAAATAACCTCGCGAGGACAAATAATTCTGCTTGATTTCGGGCTGGCGAAGGGAAATCCGACCGATGCCGGACATCAAACAGCAGCAAAGAGTATTTTTGGATATTCGCGAAATTATGCGTCGCTCGAGCAGATTCAGGGAACGGGGACTGATCCGCGAAGCGATCTATACTCCCTCGGCGCGACGTTATACCACCTTGCGACCGGCCAACCGCCGGAGGATGCATTGACACGCGCAATGAGCGTGTTGGGTAACCAGGCAGATCCGTTGGTTCCGGCCCATTTCGTTCGAAGCGAGATCCCGGTTGGTTTTGCTGGGATCTTGCACAATGCGATGAATCTAAATGCCGCGGTTCGGCCGCAATCAGCGGCGCAGATGCGGACGATGATCAAGGACTATGACAATTACGATCATCTGGCCGCAGACGCAAATGACGCGAATACGGTCGCAAACGCCGACATTGCATCGCAGAACACGAAGCTGATGCCCGGAGCCACGCGGCAGGGCATTGACCGACAAACGGATATTAAAACGGAGCTTTTGCCGGCCTACGTCTCAAAGGAAACGGCTTTGAGAACCTCTGCCGTCGCAGGTGTTGCTGATGCTTCAACCTCGACTCCAAATGCTGTTAGGCCGCAGACCCGGCGTTTTGCTTTTGCATCCGCCGCGGGATTGCTCCTTGCGGGAAGCCTTGCTGCCGGCGTTTATGTTTACAATCCGGGGTTGTTCTCAACGGGAAATCCCGTGACGGATGAATCTCAAATACCATCGCAGACTGTTGAATCGAATAACGTGGAGGCGAGCGTCCAACCAGCGCCGCCCGTTTCCGAGACCAGCGGGAGTAACGAAAAGGACGCACAGACAAAGGCTGAGAACGAAAGGACACCTGCCAAACAGGCTTCGAAAACAGTGAAAACTGGTGCGGATGGCAAGCGGATCGCGGCCGACGATAATGTCGATGATTTTGATCTTGACGGAAAAACGATATACGTCGGCAATATGAAGATCCGCAACGGGAAGGTCGAAACGCCCACCTCGACCATTGATGAAACAGGGGTAACACCAAGGGTTCCGAATGTTGAACCTCCGTATCCAGTAATGCCGCCCAATTTCAAGAATTTGACTCCGGAGCAAAGGCGCAAATTGCAGATCATGCGTCGTAGAAATCAGCTTCCGCCTCAAAGGCGATCCCCGTAAGGTCGCGGCCGGCCTGGCCCTATTCGACGAACGCCAGTTCTTCGACAGGCGCGGCTGACTTTGCAACTATCAACTCAACGGGAAATGAACATTCGACAAACTTCAAATTAAGACGCGTGCGGCCGTCAGGGCTGCTTTTTCGGTTACAAACAACTGCAAGGCCTGAAAAATCGTATTCCTCACTAATAAATTTCACTCGATCGCCAACGTGGAGATCTAATTTTGTAAGGACGGCGGCCCCACTTTTACTAATGTTTTGGGTGCTAGCACGTTCTCCACCCAACGAGTTATTCTTTGCGTCGACGATCGCGAGGTAATGATCGATCGACTCATAAAAACGTGCGTCCTTTCGAGGCTTGAATTCCTTGGCGGCCTCGCTGATTTTCCAAAGGCCGTCTTCATTCATTCCGCAGATACGGTAGCTCTGCGTCGGATCGTCGGAATAGCTTTCTGGGGCATTCTTGCCAATAAACGCTACACCCACATGATATCCTTCGCAATCCGCTTGGGTTAGAACATGACAATGCTGGACAAGGCCCCATATCTTGTATAGTTCTTTTTGGTGATCGTAGCACCGCAAACTTTGATCGAGCGCCACCGTCAACGAAACCAGCCGGCCTGCCTGGCACTCGCGATTAATGTAGAATCCTGCGCCCGTCGAAGACGCACTGACGACATCAGCCGTTTCCTTCCAAGCGCTGTCCCGAGATTCTCTTACATTCACGACAGCAAACAACGGGGTCGTGACCGAGCTAATTGTTTCTTCTCTAACATCCAACGGTACTGACATTTAACTCCTCCGCAAGGTAAACAGGATATAGTTCATAGTGAACAGGTCGGGGCTTTATTCTATTCCCTCGAGAGGGAAAAGATGATCGATAAATTCTAAATGGAGGCGGACAATTCCGTCGGCACCTACACGTTTTCCGCGAACAACGGAAATGATGGTGATACTAAATCGTTCGCTCTTAACGCGCAGGAATGAACCCACTTCGACATTGAACGAGGTGAATACGGCCGCTCCACCCAGGCTTAAATTTTCAGTTACACTAACTTCGCTTGCCGCAACATCACCGTTTTCATCCAAGAGCTCCAACACAAGGGCTTCAGGGATCGCAAAGCGGGTGTGGCGACGAAGATAGGCTGGCAGGTCGCTTTCGTCTGGAAGCGGATCGGCTTCGACGAGCTGCCACAACCCGCCATCGTCTCGATGCGACAGGTCATAAAGCTTTGCCGGATTCTCAATGAATTCCCTTGGCGGGTGTTTGCCGACAAATGCAACGCCAACGGCGTAGTTTTCGGCACCCGGATTTGAAGTGATAGGAATACATCGCCGCACAAGGCTCCAAATACGGTATTGCGGCTCCAGATAGTCGTAGCATCTAAGCTGGCGCGGCATCGGCACGCCGACCATGATCAGCCGCCCGCGTTTTACGGGCCGCTTCAAAATAAAGCCCGCCCCAAACGCTGAAACGTCCTCCATCCGAGTGATCTCGTTCCACGAAAACTTGCTGTCGACCTTTACCTCCACACGAGTTGGCAAGGACAGCGCATAGCGTTGAATGCGGCGTTGCTCTTTCTCTATTACGGTTGATGACATTGAGAGGTACGAAATGCCAGAATGGCGGTTATGCAAATTCGTTGAAGAGATTACGAAAGACTTTCGCGAGGCCTTGTAGGCGTGTTACAAGTTGCGAATCAGGCACAGTGCCTGTAAAATAAGCATATCACCAATGTGTTTCGTTTTTCAAGGTTTTTAATTTTCACCCGCACCGTCCAGGTAAGCAAAAAAATACATCATAAATGGACTCAATCTTAGACCGCAATCAGGTAAACATCGAAGACGAGATGCGTCGCTCGTATCTCGATTACGCAATGTCCGTAATCATTGGCCGTGCTCTGCCGGATGTTCGCGACGGACTCAAACCGGTTCATCGCCGCGTGCTTTATACGATGCACGAACTCGGCAACACGAGCAATAAGCCATATAAAAAGTCCGCCCGTATCGTCGGCGATTGTATGGGTAAATACCATCCGCACGGCGACCAGTCGATTTACGACACGCTTGTGCGTCTGGCACAGGATTTTTCGATGCGATACCTGCTGGTTGACGGGCAGGGAAATTTTGGTTCGGTTGATGGCGATAATGCTGCCGCTCAGCGCTACACTGAGGTCCGCCTTCATAAGCTGAGCAACGAAATTCTTGCGGATATTGAGAAGGAAACTGTCGATTTTCAGCCCAACTACGACGAGTCGCTGCACGAGCCAAAGGTCATGCCGACCCGCGTTCCGCTGTTGCTGATCAACGGATCGGAAGGCATCGCCGTCGGCATGGCGACGAAGATCCCGCCGCACAACCTGACGGAAGTTCTGAATGCCCTGATGGCGTTGATAAAAGATCCTGCAATTACCGTCGATGAGCTTATCAAGATCATTCCGGGCCCGGATTTTCCGACCGCGGGATTCATCTATGGCCGCGAAGAAATTCACCGGGCTTATCGCGAAGGGCGGGGCATAATCCAGATGCGTGCCCGCGCTGCCATTGACCGCATCGGCCGAGGTGAACGCGAAAAGGACGCTATCGTCATTACGGAAATTCCGTACCAGGTCAATAAGGCCCGCTTGATCGAAAAGATCGCCGAGCTTGTGCACGAAAAGAAACTCGACGGCATTTCGGAGCTTCGGGACGAATCTAGTCGTCTCGGAATGCGGATCGTCGTCGAGCTAAAGCGCGACGCCATCCCGCAGGTCGTGCTCAACAAGCTATACAAATTGACGCCGATGCAGTCTTCCTTCGGCATCATTAGTATCGCCATCGTTGACGGCCAGCCGAAACTTCTCACTCTCAAACAGATCCTCGAAGCATTTTTCGAATTCCGCCGCGAGGTCGTAAGGCGCCGCACCGAATTCGATCTTAGGAAAGCCCAGGCCCGCGCGCACATATTGGAGGGCCTTAACAAGGCGATCGACGCTCTCGATTACATAATCCCGCTGATCCGTAATTCGCGTGCGGTCGATGAAGCAAAACTCTGGTTGACGGCAAAGTTCACAGGAATAGACGAGATCAACAATTGGCGGGGCGTTGCGTCGGACAAACCGATATCGGATTTTCTAAAGGATCTGCAAAAGGTCATTGGTGAACTCGGTTTCAGCGACATTCAGGCGCAGGCCATCCTTGATCTCCAGCTTCGCCGCCTTTCGGCATTGGAACGTCAAAAGATCCTCGATGAGTACGAAAGTGTAATTAAGTACATTGCCGAGTTGGAAAACATCCTCCAAAACGAAAGCGTGCTGCGACAGGTCATTGTTGATGAGCTTCAGGAGATCAAAAAGAATTTCGGTGATGCTCGCAGGACCGAGATCATCGATATGGGTACGGACTTCACCATTGAAGACTTGATCCCGGACGAAGATGTGGTAATTACCGTCACCGTTGCCGGCTACATAAAGCGGACACCGGTTTCGATCTATTCCCAACAAGGACGCGGAGGAAAGGGCCGGCTTGGTGCGACCGCAAAGAACGAAGATTACGTTGAACACCTGTTCGTGGCCTCGACCCACGCTTATCTGATGATCTTCACGGATGATGGGCAGGTCTTTAAGATAAAGGTCCACGAGATTCCGGAGGCCGCACCGTCGGCCCGCGGCAAGGCGGTTGTAAATCTCGTTCAGCTTGCGTCTGAAAGAAAACTCGTGGCCGTGATGCCCGTCCGGGATTTTAATGAGAAGACTTACCTTACGATGGTCACAAAGCATGGTGTCGTCAAAAAATCTTCGCTTGCGGACTATCAGAATATCCGTGCCAACGGCATCAACGCGATCAATATCGACGATGGCGACGAACTCCTAGACGTTATCCGAACCGATGGGACCAAACAGGTCCTGATCGCGACCCACGACGGAATGGCGGTGAGATTTGAGGAAACTGACGTTCGTCCGATGGGACGCGTTGCCCGCGGAGTTCGCGGTGTGAATTTGAAAACAGGCGATTATGTGGTCGCCGTTTGCGCCCTTTCGTCCGATGCGAGCGAGAAGATCCTTTCGATCTCCGAACAAGGATTTGGCAAGCAAACCCTCGCGTCGAGCTACCGCCTTACAAAACGCGGCGGGAAAGGCGTTATCAACATGAAGACGACTGCAAAGACTGGGAAGGTTGTCGCGTCGTTCCCGGTCGATCAGGATTCCGAAGTGATCATCATTACACAGCAGGCTAAGCTGATACGTCTGGATGTCGATAAGATCCGGAAAACTGGCCGAAGCGCCCAGGGTGTTATGCTGATCCGTACCGGTGCAGACGATCTCGTGACCAGTGCTTCGCTGATCGAGCCCCAGGGTGATGATTCAGGTGACAGCGGCGGGGTCTCTGGAGTTGAGGAGTAGGAGTTAGGTTTGTGCTTCTTGTTATGACGACTACGGGTTCAACAGGTGAGGCAGAAACCCTGGCGGAACAGGTCATCGCTTCGAAACTGGCGGCGTGTGTTCAGATAGCGTCCCTTGATGACATCCGTTTACGCTTGGGAAGGCGAGGTCAAGCGCGAGCAGGAGCAGATGCTCATCATAAAGACCCTGCCGGAGAAGTTCGACGCCCTTGAGGCGTTTATCCTGGCAAACCACACCTATGACGTTCCTGAGATCGTCGCCGTCGAGTCCGAGAGAGTATCGGAACAATATCTGAACTGGATGAAGGAATATCTAGGCTAGATCTTCGGACGCCGACTTCTCGCCGGCACTCGAAGTTTTGATAATAAATTCAACAGCGTCCTTTGGCGAATCCGTCAGGTGGATCAGGCCCAGGTCTTCTTCGTTGATGTTCTTTTCGTTCAGCATAACTGAAGTTATCCACGACAAGAGCCCGCGCCAATATTGCGAGCCGAACAGCACTACAGGGAAGTTGCGTATCTTGCGAGTTTGGATCAGCGTCAAGGCTTCGAAAAGCTCGTCCATCGTGCCGAAACCACCCGGAAAGATAATATAGGCGTTGCTGTATTTGATAAACATCGTCTTGCGGACCATGAAATACTTGAATGTGAGCGATTTTGTCAGGTAAGGATTTGGTATCTGTTCGAACGGCAGTTCGATGTTGCACCCCACCGACACCTTCCCGGCCTCGAAAGCTCCTTTATTTGCCGCCTCCATAATGCCCGGGCCGCCGCCGGTAATGATCTCGAAGCCGTCTTCGGCAAGCAGACGCGACGTTTCCTGAGCGGCTACGTACATCGGGTCGTCGCGATGCGTGCGGGCCGAACCAAAAATGGAAACCCCACGGGTAATCGTCGCAAGATCGTCAAAGCCGCCAACAAATTCGCCCAAAATACGGAAAACCCGCCAGGAATCCGATGTCTTAAATTCATCCTCGGGGGCGGGCGAGCGAAGCAAGACCTCATCGTCCGTAAGTTGCCAGTATTCCGGCACTTTTTCAAGCTGTTTTGCCTCGGCGACCGTTTTCGGCTCGGCCGGTTTGATTTTGTCTTTTTGCTTCTTCGGTTTGTTAGCGTCGGTTTCTGCCATTTTGTCTAAGCCGCCTGAAGGCGGAACTCCAAACTACATAAATAATTCCGCTCCCATTCGAATGATGTGGAAGCCTTCTGCGTATCCGTAACCGGCCTGGCTGCCGCGAAATAGTGCGAGGGCCCGAAGTGCTTCAATCGACCTCGGGGCCGGGAAGTCGTGAAGCTGGCTCTTGAAGCACGCCATCGCTTCAAGCTTGGCGTCGATCTGGCCCGTAATGTCGACGCATAAATTTGGGACAAAGTTAGGCTCAATATGAGGCGCGTTCCAATGCGTTTCGGAGATCGTTTCAAAAGCGGCGACGAGTTTGATATTTTTCCCCGCCCCAACGGGTCTTGCGGCTACCATACATGCGTCGAAAACCGACCGGTGATCGATATGTCGGTCATAATAAGGCATCAGAAGAATTTCCGGGGCGATGCGGCTGACATGATCGAGAATCAGCCCGTTGAACTCGTGGGCCGGGATATCTCCGAGCAAGACTGCGGGTTTATCAAGATAAATCGACTCGCTCACACCGAGGACCTCGTGGGCCGCCCGCGATTCGCGAACGGTCGTCTCGTGAACCTCTTTCGCGTAAAGTGGGGGCATATGGGCCGCAACAGTCAAGACCGTCACCCGATAGCCGCTCGCGGCCATTCTTTTTATTGTCCCGCCAACGCCAAGCGTTTCGTCATCAGGGTGGGGAGCGATCACCAGAACATTCCTCATGGTATTTATCAAACGGTCTGTTTACTCAACGGGTTTCCTAATAATGAAATCGCCTGCCGCAAGAACGTCGAGGCCTGTGGACCAAAAAGTGCGGAGAGCGTCCCTGACCGTACAAACGATCGGCTCGCCTTTTACGTTAAACGAAGTATTAAGCAATACGCCGACACCGGTCAACTTCTCAAACTCCGAGATCAGTGCGTGATATCCCGGCAGCACTTGCTGATCAACCAACTGGACCCGTGCGGTTCCGTCAACGTGTACGACGGCCGGGGCGTCCGTTTTCAGCTTTTCATTCGCCTTAAAGGCGATGACCATAAAGGGTGCATCAGTGTATCGTTCGAAATAATCGGGTGCCCTTTCGGCAAGCATCGACGGGCAAAACGGCCGCCAGTATTCGCGAAACTTGATGATGGCATTCACACGGTCGCGCGAATCAATGTCCCGCGGGTCCGCGAGGATGCTTCGTTGGCCCAGAGCCCTCGGACCCGCTTCCATGCCGCCCTGAAACCACCCTACAATCTTTCCTTCGGCGAGCATTGCGGCAACATCGCTCGCGACGTTGTCCGATTTGACGTAGGCGACTTTCGACTGTTGGAGAACGGATTCCACATCGTTCTCAGCATAACCAGCATCAAGTCGGACAAGCTTTTTCGGCCTCACGCCCGTCTCCTTGTGTGCGGCCGCAAGTGCAGCTCCGAGGGCCGCTCCGCCATCCGAACAGAGCGGATTTGCCCAAACGTCCGTGACCGTAGGCAGGTCGAATATCTTGCTGTTCATCTTAACGTTCAGACCCACACCACCGCCAACAGTTACCTTCGTGATGCCGGTTCTTTCGACGCCCCATTCGACCAATCTTGTTACCGCCTTTTCCAGGTGATATTGGACTGCAAAAGAAAGATCCTCGTGCCAAGACGAATAATCCTCGGTTGAGATGCGCGGAGGTTTTCCGAAAAGCCCAACAAGCTTGTCCGTAAATCTCTGCGAATAAGTGTGATCACCGTAATGAATGTAGGTCGGGTCGATAACGTAGCCTTGCGGATCGTTCGGATCTGGCTGGATTATTTGACCGACCTTCTCAAGAAGCTCCGGATCTTCTTTCCCGTAAGCGGCCAAACCCATTAGCTTATATTCACCGTTATAGGCACGAAACCCGAGGTATTCGGTAAACGCGGCGTAATACCAGCCGAGCGAGTGCGGGATGAGACGTTCGTAAATCGGCGTGATCGAATCTCCACGATGCTCCCAAAGTACGGTGCAGTGTTCATCACCCGAACCGTCCAGCGTAAGGCAGACGGATTCGTCATAGCCGGACTGCATAGCCGATTGAAACGCATGAACGTAATGGTGGGGGACGGAGACTATGGGAGGAAATGCGATGTCGCCAAGTGCCCTGCGCCACTCGAAATGATGACGCCGCTCGGTGGTTTTATCGTTAAACCGCGAGATCAGCGACCGCTGCCACCCTTTGGTCGCATCGTCCACCGCATATTCCTCGTTGAGGCGCTCGTAGAACGCCTGCATGGTGCCGTTTGTATAGGATGGGATGTTCCAGTTCAGTGCGACTGCAGCAACGTCCGACAGAGCGATTCCCGCCGTGTCAAGGCAAAACTGCAGGGAGCGGATCGGATAAACGCCCCACGCGTGTTTTTGCCGGATAAATCTTTCTTCCTCCGCAAACGCAACGACCTCGCCATCGGCTACAATGGCGACCGCCGGGTCGGCGTGGCCTTCAAATATCCCAAGATAAAAACGTGATTTCATTCTCTAATAAAATAAAGCACTAAAAAGAAAAGACCCGAACTCCGACGGAGCCGAAATCTTTTGCGGGAAGATCAGTTGCCTGGCTTGACGGGCAATCAAACTCCCATAATATTGTAACCGCAATCCACGTATATGGTCTCACCCGTAATCCCGCTTGAAAGATCGCTGACGAGGAAAAGGGCGGTGTTGCCTACTTCGCTGGCCTGTACGTTTCGCTTTAGCGGCGATCGTTCAGCGACGTATCCGAGTAGAGATCCCATTCCTTTTACACCCCGGGCGGAAAGCGTGTTGATGGGCCCCGCGCTGATCGCATTGACTCGAATATTCTGTTTGCCAAGATCGGCGGCCAGATATCGTGTTGACGCTTCAAGAGCAGCTTTTGCAACGCCCATAACGTTGTAATTCATGACCACCTTCTCGGCACCGTAATAACTCATCGTAACGATGCTGCCGCCGTCCTTCATGAGCGGCGAGGCGGCGAGGGCGATCTGCGTTAATGAAAATGCGCTGATCTCAAGTGCGGTTGTGAACGCTTCTCTCGTAGTGGTTACGAACTCGCCTTCGAGGGCCTCCTTTGGGGCGAAGGCGATCGAGTGAATGACGAAATCGATCTTCCCGTATTTCTCTCCGACCGCAGTAAATGCGGCGTCAACATCCGCTTGATTTGTCACGTCACACGGAACGACCAAGGAACCAGGTAGCTCGCCCGCCAATTTCTCGACATTTTCCTTTAATCTTTCGCCCTGATAAGTAAATGCCATTTGCGCGCCATGTTCGGAGCAAGCCGTCGCACACGCCCATGCAATAGAACGCTTGTTCGCGACACCAAAGATCATTCCAACTTTTTCTTTAAGCATAATCATGTCGGCACCACAGTCGATAATGGGTGGTTTAATACGGCCTTTAAGAATCCCCAACGCAGAATTCAGTCGCCAGCAAACGCAGGCGATTCTGACTAGTCCGTAACGTAGATTCTCTGCAAGGACTCAAAATCCAAAAAGCAAATAACGAAATCAACCGGCATTTCCGCAAACCGCTTCGAATTTAGCACCGATCGGAGTTGATCCTCGTCCTCCGGCGTTAGCTGGGTCACGAGCACCATCATCAGACGAACCTTCATGCGTATGTTCATCTCGCCAAAAGTTTTCTTGACGAGGGCCATCTTCCGCATCATGGCGTCGACCTTTTCCTGACGCAGATCCGGCGCCACCAGGAATGCGACCTCGATGCAGCTAATTACATCGTTCTTGACCAAAACCGCGTCGAACGGGGCCTTCCCGAGCGTGACATGCCGCATCAGCGGGACGTTTTCTTCCTCCTGTATCTGCCTCAATGCGAGATCTTCCGCGACAATGTAGGCCGATTGCAGATCGCTGATCTGCCCCGATTCAACTTCCAGTATCTTGGATAGCTCGAAGACCTCAAGATTCAGGTTCTGCCGTTGAATTTCGGGCAGGGCAGTTTCCCAGTCTATCCGCTTCTGGTCCGAAGCCGCAGAGACCCTGCGGGATTGGATAATGCTCCTGGCAGAAAAAACTGCGACGACCAAGAGCGAGACCAGAAGTAAAGCGAACAGCGGCCAGTTTGCAGCGGTGATCGCCAAAACAATTCCGATCGCGAGACAAGCAACCGCTACCAACGAGAGAACGACCCAAACAACGGTCGATTCCGGCCGTGCGAAGGTCTCAGGTGATGTTTCGATCCGTTTTGCCAAGGCAATTACACTGCTGTCGTCGATCGTTCAAATGGAATGTCGTCGAAATGGGTCATCTGTTTGAAGTCCTTGAACCGCTGATTGATCTCGGGATATTCTAGAGAATCAACCCGTTCCGTCCCGAATTTTTCGACGTTGAACGAGGCCATCACCGAGCCGTAAATCATCGCCCGGCGAAGAGTATCGTCTGTTATCTCTTTTTGGGATGCAAGATAGCCCATAAACCCGCCGGCAAATGTATCGCCCGCACCCGTCGGATCGAAAACGCTTTCGAGCGGATAGGCAGGGACTGCGAAATATCCGTCTTTGGTAAAAAGGGTTGCGCCATACTCGCCACGTTTAATGACAACCGCCTTCAGCCCGTGATCCATTATCTTTTTTGCCGCCTTATAGATGCTCGGCTCGTCGGTCAACTGTCTGGCCTCCGCATCATTGATGATGATACAATCCACAACTTTTATCGTTTCGATTACGGCTTCTTTCATCGACGAGATCCAGAAATTCATGGTGTCCATCGCAACGAACTCCGCCTCTTCGCATTGCTCGCGAACTTGTTTTTGGAGCATCGGAAGAATGTTGGCGAGGAAGAGTAGCCTGGCGTTTTTCGAATTATCCGAAAGTTTTGGGTCAAAAGTCTCGAACACGTTCAACTGCGTATCGAGCGTGTGGGCCGTGTTCATGTCGTAATCGTATCGACCGCTCCAAAAAAATGTCTTGCCTTCCTGCACGATCTCAATGTCGTTCGTGTTGATCGAGTGCCGCCTGAATACCGCCCATTCGTCATCGCCGAAATCGCCGCCGACCACGCCGACCGCATTTACCTGCGTGAAAAAACTTGCCGAAAGCCCAAAGTGCGTCGCAGCACCGCCAAGAACTTTATCGCGTTTACCAAACGGCGTTTCAAGCGCGTCGAACGCGACCGATCCAACTACTGTTAAGGACATTGTGTTAAAGGAGTCTCCAAAAAAGGATATTAATTGCGCAAACAATTATTTTACACGCCAGGGCGGATTTTTACGATTGTCGCCGGCGTAAAACAAGCAGATCTTGTTGCCATTGGGGTCTTTCAGGTAGGCTTGACGCCAGAGCCATTCACGATCGGCCGGGTCTTCGTCGAAGACAAGGCCCTTAGTTTTAAGTTCAACGACCGTGGCGTCGAGATCGTCACAATCGAAGTACAGGACGATGTTATTCGTGACGACGACATCGTCAGCGACATGGACGGACAGCGTTGAGTCGCCATCGAGGCATTCGAGTCGGGCATAACGTGGCAGGGAATCGACGATTATTTTCAAGCCGAGCTTTTGGAAGAATTCGACTGTTTCGACCGGTTTTTCGGAGTAGATCGTAACTTGGTTTAGGTTCATTTCTCGGCCTTTAGCAGCACGAGGGTCTTTTCAGCTTCGACTCTACGAGGAGTTTGCGGATACTTTTCGATCAGGTTCGAAAGGTAAGCGACGGCGTCCTCCCGAAGTCTTTCGGGAGCATATTTTTTCTTCTCTTTCTCCGATTTCAGATTCACCTTTTGCTTGCCCATATTTTCTGAAAGGTAATAGCTGCTCATGCCCGCAAGATACAAGAATTCATCCATCCTCGAGAATTCAGGGTATGCTGCGAAGGTCTCCTCGAATCTCAAGATGATCTGTTTGTAGGCCTTTTTTGCCGGGCTGAAAGCTTGCCAGGCCACATCTAGATTGTGCCGAGCGTCAGCCTCCAAAACCGGGTCAAACGCGGGTGAAACGTTTCTTTGCGCAAGTGCATGAACACCCGATCCAACAAAAAACAATACCGCGAACGAAAAAGATAAAGTTGCTTTCTTCATACAAGTTAAAGATGTTCGAACGCGGCGGAAAGTTGGTTTGGCGTTTCTGCTTTGGCAGGCCGTTCCCGACACCGCCGCGCAAAGGCGAAATCCCAAGCTTTATTTCGGGCCGTACTTGCCAATTATCGCCTCAAGCTTCGTGGCTGTTTCCGCCGGCCAGTGCTCGGGTGCTGTAAAGATCGCGTTCTTGGTCGCGTTTGCGTACTGGTTCGGCGTCGTTTTTGCCGCGACGCTCTTTACGGCGTCCTTTAGTATCAATTGAGCGTTGCGAACATTCTTGTTCAAATACTCGATTACCATATCGATGGTCACGGAATCATGGGTGTCGTGCCAGCAGTCGTAATCCGTAACCAGGGCGAGCGTTGCGTAGGCGATCTCTGCTTCGCGGGCGAGTTTCGCTTCCTGCAGATTTGTCATACCGATGATGTCCATTCCCCATTGACGATAGACATTCGATTCGGCTTTGGTCGAGAATGCGGGGCCCTCCATACAGACATAAGTGCCGCCACGATGCGCCGTCACACCAACCGATTTGCACGACGCTTCGAGAATGTCGCCGAGTTCGTTGCAGACCGGATGCGCGAACGTTACGTGGCCCACAATGCCCTCGCCGAAGAACGTCGATTCTCTTGCCCTCGCGCGGGTCCGATCGAAAAACTGATCGGGAATGACCATATCCGTTGGTGCGTATTTTTCCTGCAACGAGCCAACGGCCGAAACGGACAATATATAATCGATGCCAAGGAGCTTCATCGCATAAATATTTGCTCGGTACGGTACTTCAGTCGGCAAGAACTTGTGCCCACGGGCATGTCGCGGTAAGAATGCCACCGCAACGCCGTCCAACTCGCCCATAATGAACGCATCCGATGGATCGCCGAAGGGCGTTTCGACCGCGATCTCCCTAATATTTTGCAACTCCGGCATCTGGTACAAACCACTGCCGCCTATTATTCCTATGTTTACTTTTTCCACAAATCTAATCTATTTTATCGGAGCGGTTTCGCCCTTATCGCATTGTGCGTCTTCAACTAACTTCTTCAGTTCTCCTTTGTCTCGCTTGGCAACCAGGTCGTCCAATGCATGGAACTTTGTTTTCGCTTTTTCCTTGACCATGTTTCCGTATGCCCGCAGCATGCTTTCCATTCCTTCAAGTTGCGCGGCATTCTCGTCTTTTGCCTTGTCAGGATTCGCTAATTTGAATGCTGCCATTGCGATCGAGTATTGCGCTAGAAGCTCGTCGGCACTTTTGTTCTTTTTGTCCAATATCGTCGAAAATATCTGGGAACAAACAATAATGCTGACATCGTCTGTCTCGATCACGTATCGCATTGCCCAAGTCCTGAAATCTTTCGCCTTTTCATGAAAAGGCTGTCCTTCAAGTATTTGAGACGCCTTAATTAGCGTTTCTTTATCGGTTGCCTTGTTTTGTGCTGAACTGAACTGAGCCGTCAAACAGATCAAGAACAATGCGGGAATTATGATAAGTTTCTTCATACTACCTCTAACCTTTTCGCAGTCTTCAGTTTTCGACATTCAAAAGTATTCGAGGGACGACTCGGAACGTCGCCCCTCAATCCAATGCAATGCATTTCGAAAGCCAAGCCGACTACTTACCTTTCTTCGGAGCAGGTTTAACATCTGCTTTCTTCGATGGTGCAGGTGCGGGCGGGCCTTCAACGTCCGGCGGCATCTGCGGCATTTGATTCTGCTGTTGTTGCTTCTTCTGCATCTCCTGGATCTGCTCTTCCGAAACCTGTGGTACATCAAAATCTTCCGGTACCTTAACGTTATTACTTGCAACAATGTTATCAAGCAACTGCTTTTCTTTTTCGGTCTCAAGCTTGTTCCGGACGTACGCCTTTACAGGCATTTCGCGTCCTTCGGGATCCGCCGGGTCCTTGTAACTGGTCGAGAAAAGGATGTGCCTTGCGTCGTAAGTTTCAGTCGGCTGGCCGGCAGTGTCCTTGCCCTCGCCTTTACGTTCAAGCTTGATTATGTGATAGCCAAAATCGGTCTCGACAAGGTTCGGCGAAACCTGGCCGGGCTCAAGCGCGAGTGCGGCGTCCTCAAATGGCTTGACCATCTTGCCCTTGATTACGTCCTTGTAGATCCCGCCCTGGGCTTCGCCTTTCGGGTCTTTGTTGCCCGGATCTTCCGTAAATTCATTCGCAAGAGCGGCAAAATCCTCACCGGCCTTAGCGCGGGCCAGAACTTCCTCGGCCTTCGCCTTCTTTTCCGCGCTGCTTAGCTCAGGATGTTCGGCAACATATTTTGCGATGTCCTCGTCGGTTACCTTTACCTTCTCGGCAAGTTTTTCGGAATAAAGCCGCGCGAGAAACTGGGCCTGCTGCAGCTTGATCTGGAGATTTACTTTTTCACCAAATTCCTTGGGCAGTTCGCCGGACCCTACCTTCTGATCAAATTCATGCTCGTAGATCTCAATTTTTGCGAAGAAGTCTCTTGCCTGCGTTCGTTCTTCCTCCGAAACCTCGCGGTCCTTCATTTGAGGATTGCTGCCTTTAAGAACACTGATCTTGGAATCGAGAAATTTTTGAAACTCTACCTCACGATCTTCTTCGCCGAGTCCGATCTTATCCTTGAAAGAAGCAAAAAATCCCTTTGCCGGCTGTTCGCCCTGGCCCCAAAATGCGTTTACCTGTTCTTCTGAAATGAAGCCGAACGGCGGCATAGGCCCCTTGTCTTTGTTGATCTCTTTGTCGTAATTGACGGCGGCAACTTCCGACCGTATGTTTTCGAGCTCCTGACGGTTTGTCGGGTCGTTTGAGAGGCCCTCTTTCTGGGCTTGGCTTGCAAATGCCAAAAGCTGTTTCAGATTATCGAGCTGCTTCTTTTTCTCCTCAGGATCCTGCTCGAACCGCTTCAAGACCATCGGATTTACCTTCGCCAGGTCGCCGAGAAGCATCTCGATCTCTTGTTTGGTAATGCTGTTAAAGGAGCCGGACGCATGGCTGCCACCAACCTTGTTCTTCCAAAAAACAAGCCCGCCGCCGATGCCAAGAATGACCAGTAGTAAGATCAGGCCTTTTGTTAAATTACTCAATTTCTATATCCTCACTTGTGATAAATCAGTACAGAGACTTCTCGTAAAAATGCCAAACAGAAATAATACCAAAAACTAGCGATTTCGGCTAGCCGACCGAGCTAACGGCGCATTTGCACCAGTTCGAGCAACACGCCGTTTGCCGAACTCGGATGGACAAATGCCACGAGGCAATCTTCCGCGCCTAAACGCGGGGTTTCGTCAATTAAACGCATACCGTGCAACTTTAGTTTCGCCAGCGACGCCTCGATATCTTCGACTTCAACCGCAATATGATGAATTCCACCACCTCGTTTTTCCAGAAACTTCGATATAGGCGAATCTTCACTTGTCGGTTCGAGCAATTCGATGCGGCTTTCGCCAATCGGCAGCATCGCCACGCGGACTTTCTGATCTTCGACAACTTCTGTATGAACGTTCTCCAATCCGAGGGCATCGCCCCAGAATTTAAGGGATTCTTCAATTCCTTTTGTTGCAATGCCGAGGTGGTTTATTTTCATTTGGTTGTCATGATGTCATCAACCGCCGAATAAGGGTCCTTTTTCTTTGCGGCGATCTCAATTGCCAGTTTGTCGAGCCTCTCGCTCGTGCCGTTTCGGCTTAAAAGGTCCGAAAGCAATCGCTCCTGCAATAATTCCAAGAGCCTCCATTTCGCGATCGCCTGTTTCCTGGCAAGGCTCTCACCACCGCTTTTCTGAAACGCTCTATAGCTTTCGATGGCTGCGGCCAGGTCTTCGATGCCTTTGTTTTCCGTGGCTATGGTCTTGACGATCGGCGGGTCCCACAGGTCGGGTCGATGTGCCAGACTGAGCAGCGATTCCAATTCCTTTTGCGTTCTAAGCACTCCCTCACGATCGGCCTTGTTGATAACGAAGACGTCTCCGATCTCCATTATTCCAGCTTTGATGGCCTGTATATCGTCGCCCATGCCAGGCACGAGAACGACAACCGAGACGTCCGCTGTTTTTACGATCTCAACCTCGTCCTGGCCGACACCGACCGTTTCCACTATTACGATGTCAAAACCAGCGGCGTCCAGGATCGATACTGCATCGACCGTAGCCCGCGAGATCCCGCCAAGATTGCCCCGGGTTGCCATGGACCGGATGAAGACGTTCTTATCTAAACCCAACGTCGCCATCCGGATCCGATCGCCGAGGATCGCTCCGCCGGAGAAAGGGCTTGAAGGATCGACGCAGATAATTCCGACGCGTTTGCCGGCTTCCTTATAATGAAATGCAAGTTTATCGACCAGCGACGATTTACCCGCGCCGGGCGCACCAGTGATGCCGACGATCAAAGCCTTTCCCGTGTGCGGAAAGATGCCTTTCATTAAATCGCCGGAATCGTGAAGCGAATTCTCTATTTTGGTGATAGCGCGGGCGACCGTGCGCGGTTCACCTTCGAGGAGCTTTTGAATGAATTCGCTAGGGTTCATCGACAGTAATTCTCGCACCTTTGTTCGCAAAAACAAAAATGGCGAGCTACGCAGGGCCCGCCATTGCTGTCAGATGTCCACCGGGGATCACATTTGGCCTTCATCGGCTGACGGGCCGTATAAAGCGGGCACCGGAATATCATTCAAACGCAGATAAACCGAAAGCTGTCCGCGATGATGGACGATGTGGTTCATCACGAACGAACGCATCACCGCGATCTTGGGCATCGTAAAATATTCTATTTCGCCGTTTCGCATGGTCCAGTTTTCCATGAAGACCTCATCGGATGTGTTGCGGAGCGTATCGATAGCTTCGGCGACATTCTTGTCGAGATGCTCAACCAGATCGTCCGTGGTTACGGGTTCGAAGGGTTTATAGTCAAACTTTGAAAAATCCAACTCGGGCTGCTGAAGCGTCACCGGCGTCCAGCCGAACATTTCGGCGATGTGTGACGCGAGCCTTGAAAAGGTCATGGATTTTTCGTGAGGCTTCCAGTCGAATTTTTCGGCCGGAACCCGTTCAAGACATTTTCTCGCCGTTGCTGCCTCTTGTTCCAGTTCCGCTATGAAAGCCGACGCGATATTATTCGAACCAACTGCTGCACTTGTACTCATACTAGTTCTCTCCTTAAATTTGGTTTGATATCAGGACAAGTATTCTACCAAAAATGTTGCAGCGATGCAACATGAAACACATCGATTGTTGCACAAGATCGTTGCCAGCGAAATTTAATCTCTTAGCAGGTGTTTCGCGATAACCATCCGCTGTATTTCCGAGGTGCCCTCGCCGATAGTGCAGAGTTTTGAATCGCGCCAGTATTTTTCGGCGGGGTAGTCTTTCGTATAGCCATAACCGCCGTGGATCTGTACTGACTCTTCGGACACGCGTACCGCTGTTTCCGACGCAAAAACCTTTGCCATAGCGGATTTTTGCGTTACCGGCTGGCCTGCGTCTTTCATGGCAGCGGCCTGTTGGGTTAGCAGACGGGCACATTCGATCTGAGTCGCCATGTCGGCCAGCTTGAATTGAATGGCCTGGAACTCCGATATTGCCTTCCCGAACTGCTGGCGTTCTTTTGAGTATTTGATCGCGGCTTCGTAGGCGCCTTGAGCTATTCCAACCGAAAGTGCGGCGATCGAGATGCGGCCGCCATCGAGGACCTGCATTGCCTGCAGGAAGCCTTCGCCTTCATTCCCAAGCCGGTTCTCATCGGGGACATAGCAGTCCTCAAAGACAACCGATGCGGTCTCCGACGCGCGCATTCCCAGCTTATTCTCTTTTTTGTCCGAGCGGAAGCCTTCCATAGATTTGTCAAAAATGAACGCGGAAATGCCCCGGTTTCCTTTTTCCTTGTCCGTAACCGCAACCGCGACAAGGGTTTCGCAGGCGATCGCGTGAGTGATGAAATTCTTTGAGCCGTTGACCTTCCAGCCGCCGTTCGAGCGAACAGCGGTTGTCCTGGTCCCGGCTGAATCCGATCCGGCTTGCGATTCGGTCAGACCCCAGGCCCCGAACGACTCGCCTTGTGCAAGCGGAACAAGATACTTTTGTTTTTGTTCTTCGCTGCCAAAGGTGTAAATGTGATTAGAGCATAGCGAGTTGTGCGCCGCGACGGAGAGGCCGACCGACCCACAAACACGTCCAAGTTCTTCGATTATCGTCGCATACTCGACATAACCCATCCCCGCGCCGCCATATTCTTCGGGAAAAAGTACGCCCAAAAGGCCAAGTTCCGCGAGTTTCGGACGCAACTCGACAGGGAAGTGCTGAGCCTCGTCCCATTCCATTACATGCGGTTTGATCTCGCTTTCGGCAAACTCCCGAACACTTAATTTGATCTGCTGTTGTTCTTCGTTAAGTTCGAAATTCATAGAGGTATGATTATAACAAAACATTATAGTAGCATAATACCGAGGGATATCAATTCGCCGGTCGGCTCGTCCACTAACAACCGCCGAATGCTTGACATCTTGGTGTGTTGAAATGACATTTTTGTATCACAACGGCGCACATCGACGCGCGGGACAAGTCGCATGCCGCTTCGGTCGCTTCAGGTACCTCGCCGCTGACCTCGTCCGCATCGAAAATGTTCCACGCCTCGACGGCCCCGGTCACGTTCTTCGCTCCTAAGCGATCGTTACCCGCGACACATGCAAAATCCTTCGCACGCGGGTGAATTGGTCGCTTCATCGGTTGGGACTTTTGATCCTTATCGTTAAGATTGTGAAAGGAATGGATTGGCGATCGAACATTTTGACGACAGACGATCAGGTGCGAGCGCTGCTCAATGGGACCCGGCGCATCGCTGTATTGGGTATCAAGCCTGAATCGCATGCCACTCAACCGGCGTTTTACGTTTCGAAATACATGGCCGACGCTGGCTACGACATCATACCGGTCCCGGTCTATTATCCGGAAGTAATGGAAATCTTGGGTAAGTCGGTCTATCGAAGCCTGACCGATATTCCGGGCGACATTGATATGGTAAATGTATTCAGGCGTCCGGATGACATTCGGAAGCACTCTGTCGAGATCCTGGCGAAAAAGCCGGCTTCGGTTTGGTTTCAGCTTGGAATAAGAAATGACGAGGCGGCGGAGACGTTCGCGCGAGCGGGAATCAAGGTGGTGCAGGACCTCTGCCTGATGGTCGAGCACCGGATCCTTGTGAAGAGTTCTAGTTAACTCGCCGCTTCGGCTTTTTGGCCTTGGTGACCCGAGTCGGTCGTCTCGGTTTCGAAGCCGCGGGGCCTTTGATCGCCGCACCGACACTTTTTGATTGCGGCTTTTTGAATTCGAGCAAGCCTTTTATTTCGTCATCATCGAGCTTTCTTGAAGTGCCCGCGAGCGAATTGTTGTCCCTAATGTTCCCGATCGCGATACGCCGAAGCTTTACGACAGAATGGCCGATCGAGTCGAACATTTTTCGGATCTGCTGGTTGTGGCCTTCGTGCAGAGTTACTTCGTACCAGCCATTTTTGTCGGTCGCCTGCAGCTCCTGGATCTCCGCAGGCGCTGTTTTGAAACCGTCTTCCAGACGAAGGCCGCGCCGCAGTTTGTTGATCGCAGCAACATTCGGGAGGCCCTTTACCTTCACCTCGTAGACCTTCGGTATCTTCCTTGAAGAAGCAACAATGTTCGTAAACTCGCCGTCATTCGTCAGAATGATCAAGCCCTCGGTGTTGTAATCGAGCCTGCCCACCGGGTAAAGCTTACCGTAACCTTTGACGAGGTCGGTGACCAGCTTCCGGCCCTCGGGATCGGATGCGCTTGATAGATAGCCCTTTGGCTTATTTAAAAGGATATAGGTCTTTTCGCGCCGTTCGAGGCTGGGGTTGATAAGCTTTCCGCCGACTTTTATGTGGTCGGTCTCGGGGTCCGCTTTCATTCCCATTTCGGTAACCACCTTTCCGTTGACCGTCACTTCGCCTGCCGCTATCAGCTCTTCAGCGTGCCGCCGCGAAGCGATGCCGGCCTGGGCGATGAGTTTTTGTAATCGTTCTGGCATTTTCGTCTGCTAACAATATAGGTATTAAGTTCTCGAATCAATTTCGTCACCGATTTCTTTTCGTCGCCCAGTGGAACACCAAACTTCATGTTTCGACCATTACTCAACCGAAGCCGTAAATAATATTGCTCTCGCCCAAGACCTTTAGATTTATACGAGCGAAAGCGATCGAACTGATGAAACTGAAATCGATTGAATGTCTTGCCCAAGATGCTGTACGTAGAGCAATCGACAAACTTTTCATCGACGTTTATTAGAATTAATTCGGCCCCAGAAAAAATGCCCGAAGTAGAAAAGATCGCCAAAGAAAGGAAATAAAGAATTCCAATCAATCCAACTGCGCTTACAACCTCGACTGCCAATCCAATAACACCTGAAAGGCTTCCAAATGAGTATCCCTCAAACCGGATAACTCCCCAAAGTATGGCAATAAGTATGGTTAGAATGCCTAAACCGAATGTCCAATCCCTCCATGGCAGATGATGGATAGTGATCTTACCTTCATGCCTTTCGATTCGCACAGAGTTTCACACGCCGCTCATTGAACAAGATCCTCGAAATCCTCGATTGACGGAAGTTCTGAAAGGTCTTTCAAACCGAATTGAATAAGAAAATCTTTTGACGTGCCGTATTGCATCGGCCGGCCTACAGTTTCCTTGTGGCCCTTGGTAACTATCAGCCGTTTTTCGAGCAGGGTCTTTATTGCCGAAGCAGATTGAACACCGCGGATCTCCAGAATTTCCGGGACAGTGACCGGCTGTTTGTATGCGATCACCGCGAGTGTTTCGAGCGAGGCAAGCGAGAGCTTTGCCGAGGGCCGCGTTTTTAGGAACTGGCGGACCTCTTCGTGATATTCGGTGCGGGTCGAGATCTGCCAGCCGCCGGCGATCGCACGTAATCGTAAGCCGCTTTCTCTCTCCTCATATTCTTTTTGAAGGGCTTCGATCGCAGTTTCTACATCTTCGCGTTCTTCAACGAGGATCTCAGACAAGAGCTTGGATGAGATCGGCTCATCCGCGACAAATATCAAAGCCTCGACGATCGCGATGAGCTTTGCCTGACTTCGTTGTTCCTTTGCCACGGCGGCCTGTTCCATTTCTAAACCTTCTTCAAAATGATATCGCCAAAAGTCTTACGCTGTATTAGCTTAACGGTTTCCGTCCTGACAATTTCCAGCACAGCCATAAAGGCCGTAACAAGTTCGCGGCGGTTATGCAGCTCTTCAAAAAAACTGACGAGATTCAACTCGACCTCTTCGAAAATGCGGCGCTTCAGGTTTTTGATCATGTCCGCCAGCGAGATCTCTTCGCGGTGGATCTCCATCGTTACCTGTTCTTTGTGGCGGGCGAGTATCTTTTCAAAAACGGTCAGCAGGTCAAAGACCGTCGCGCTCGATCTCGGCGTTATTGTCGTCTGATTCGATCTTGCCGCGGGCAAAGACAGCCTGTTCGATGGTCGTGCGTTCATAAAGCATCTCGGCGGCGGCCTTGAATTTCTCGTATTCGAGCAGACGGTCGACAAGCTCTTTTCGCGGGTCTTCGATCTCCTCCTCGGTTTCGGCAGAGATCTCGCGCGGAAGGAGCATTTTCGATTTGATCTCGATCAGCGTGGCGGCCATGACGAGAAAATCCGCCGCGACTGAGATGTCGAGCCGCTTCATCAACTTGATGTAACGGACATACTCGTCTGTGATCTTTGCGATCGGGATGTCGAAAATATTTGCCTGCTCCTGCTTGATCAAGAAAAGGAGAAGGTCGAGCGGGCCTGCAAATTCGCCCATATGAAGCCGCAGTTCGTCACCCGAACCTGCGGCTATCTCTGCGGTTTCGTTCTGAAAATCGAAAATGAATTGTTCCGGCTGCGCTTCCATTGGGTGACAAAATACACACCTATTCTCGCGCAATAGCCATTGTTAGTCGATGAACCAAGCGCAAAATTGTCTCCCGACCACGACCACTATTCGGCTGCGATGATCTTGAACCGTAATGCGGCCGCCGCCATCTCGATCACGTAGCTAATTTGTTGGTTTCGCGCGATATCGCTGTTTCGGCTCCACTCTTTTGGCCCGCGGATTCCGCCCGCCTTTCTTATCTTGCTCGAATACTCCTTCCTCATCGGTTCTGTAAGGGCCAGACCCGCCAGATATCCGGTTTTCAGTCCCGTGTGATATGAATTAACACGTATCACGTCCATTTGCTGGTCAAAGGCGTTGATCGACAGATAAGGCCGTCGAAAACGGTCGACCGCGTTGTTCCATTTCCAGCCGATAATTGCCATTGCGAAACCCTGGGAAAAGCCCGATAAAGTCTCCGACTTTTTGGCTTCCTCGCGTGCCTGGAAATACCCTGAGCCGAGCGCAACCCAGACACCGACGGCGGTTACGATCGGAACTCCTAAGGTTAGTCCGAGCGATGCGGTGGCCGCCCCACCATACATCAGCCCTCCTGTAGAGGCCTCGTACAATGAGATAATTCCGCCGTAATAAGCGTCCAAAAGGCCCGCTTTTGAGGCGGCGGCGAGAGTGTAGAGACCTCCAACCTTTGTTAGACTCTCCAGATATTGTGCTGTTATTGAATCGACTGGCATAGCGTTCCTCCAAATCACTCATTTTCTGCCTGAGCCGGGTTCGAATCCCGTCCTTGGACTGTTAAGCGAAACGGGCGAAAACATTTCAGGGATTGAACTGAAAAAATACTGATGTTGGAAATGGCTGGCAGAAAGGTGGGAAAAAGTGATGGCGTTTGACGGTCGGGTCAAACGTATTTGGTTTCGCGCAAATAGACAATGTAATCGATCTTCGGCGGCTCAAAACCTTCTTCGCGAAGCTTGAGCATAATATTGCCGCGATGCGTTGAAGAATGAATCAAGACGTGTGACAGCATTTCGCGGAAAGTGTTCTCATACTCAACGCCTTCGCTAGTCTTGTACTTTACATACATCCCGATAGCCTCGTCATCGAACCGCTTCAAGAGTTTTTCATACCGGCCGGCATTCTCTTTTGCGAGCGTTGAACAGTCCTGAATGCTCATTTGCGGCCAGAAATCGAAGCCGGTCGAGTCTTTGCCGTACAGACGCTCGAAGTACTCCTGCTCCGTTATCAGCAAATGGGCCATTATCTCGAGCGAACGCTTTGACGCGTTTTCCTTCAGCGATACGATCATCCGGCGGTTTGCCCAATCGTTGTACTCAAAGAGCTGGCGGAGATGGTCGGCTGAGTACATCGTCAACCTTCCTGATAAGCGTACTGCTGAAGATGTTCGAGCGGGATAACCTTCAGCACGGATTCGTGACAGGCTTCCAGGATAACCTGCGGAGCCATTCCGTTTTCGAACGCCTCACGCCATCGGAGCATGCACAGGCACCACCTATCGCCCTCCTTGACGCCCGGAAAAGCATACTGCGGCATCGGTGTAGAAAGGTCGTTGCCGACAGCCTTTGAGTAGGCAAGAAACTCGTCGGTCGCAATGATGCAAACCGTATGGCGGCCCGTATCGTCCACACCGGTGCGGCAGTAACCGTCGCGGTAAAATCCAGTCATCGGATCAGTGCAGCAAGAAACTAGCTCACCGCCGAGGACGTTCTTCGGTTTCGGCCGATGGCCGTTGCCGTTGCCATTTCCGTTTATATAGCTCATTCAAGCATTCTAACAGGGATGCAGAGGATAAGCAGGATAGGTCGGAACGATCCTGAACATCCTGTGTATCCTGTCAAATTTACTTTATGATCTCAAGCGCCTTTTCGATCGGCCGGGCAAGGACTGCCTTGTCGCCGACTTCGACGATGGGCCGCTGGATAATGTTCGGATATTTCACCATGGCCGCGACCACCTCATGGTCGGGCGAATCTTTGTCGATCCCGGCAAGTTTGTAATCAGGTTCGTTGCGGCGGAGCACATCGAAGGGCTTCATACCTGTTTTCCTGAGCAGCGAACCCAGCTTTTTTTCGTCGAACGGTTCGATGAAGTAATTGACCTTGTTCCAATCGATGCAGTTCTCCTCGAAAAGCTTGTTCAGCTTTCGGCACGTGGTGCAGGTCGGTTTTTCGTAAACGGTGATCTTCATAGGCAATGTTACGGGCGGAAACGCGACCGTTAGGAAGCGTGCATCGGGCCTGCGCTACTAAGTGCAGCGGCTGATGCACGCTCGTTCACACTCACGTTTCGGCCCTTAGCGAATCGCCGGCGTGCGTTTCGATCAAATTCTGCGATTCTTCGTAAGTGAACACTCGCGACTTCGTCACGAATCGCAGCCCGAGCGGGATCTCGAGCGAAAAGCTCGCACCCCGGCCTTTGGTTATGTCGATGGTCAGTTCGGTGTGCTGCCAAAATTCGAACTGGTCCTTAGCCATATAAAAATCACACCCGGCCACCTCGCCGAGCCAAACATCGCTCGACCCGACCATAAACTCGCCTTTCGGGTAGCACATCGGTGAAGACCCGTCACAGCACCCGCCGGATTGGTGGAACATTAACTCGCCGTGTTTGGCGCGGAGTTGGTCGACGACCTTTGCGGCGTCGGGCATGATCTTTACTCTAGGAATTTCCATCTTTATTCCACTCTATCAGCTGATTATAAAGGACTGTATTCTTCGTGACACAGAGTAAATTGTCGCCCTCAGACAAATACGTTTCAGGCTGAATCAAAAATAATTGTTGCCAGAATCTGTCGGCCACATCAGTAAAGGATTCTTGATGGACTGAAAAACCGCCGTAATTTACAAATACCTCGTAGTCTTCAAAAATTCGAGGCGATTCGAACACATACCACTCATCGTACTGATCGAACGGAATCTGTTTTACCGAGCAAATGACAGGGCTTAGGGTTAGCTCATTATGTTTAGTCCAGCCGCTGACGGTTTCCGGTTCGGTAAGTGGTAAAGATCCGCTGTCAAATGATGTGTTAACCAGATATCGCCCCGCTATAAGCTGTGGAAACGCATCAAGTAGATCGCGGAGAAAAGCGTTGCGGTCACACCACTCGACCCATAAATATTCTTCGCGTTTCCCAGAAAAGACCATAGACCGAGAGAGAAAAATTTCGTGACTTTGACGATTGAGATCCGGTCGCCCTACGGGGCTCGGGGACTCGGTTACGTTTAACCCCGGGTTTCGCTTCGCTTCACCCGGGGCTACATTCTGTCGCTGCTCCGCAGCTAAAGAACCCCGCTCTCGCTCGCACTCTAGAAAAATCCCATCGCGTTCTTATCGTACGAGATGAGCATATTCTTCGTCTGCCTGTAATGGTCGAGCATCATCAGGTGATTTTCTCGGCCAAAGCCAGACTTCTTATACCCGCCGAACGGGGCGTGGGCCGGGTAGTTGTGGTAGTTATTTACCCAGACGCGGCCGGCCTGGATAGCGCGAGGGACTCTGTAGAGTTCGTGGGCGTCGCGGGTCCAGACACCGGCGCCTAAACCATAAAGCGTGTCGTTGGCGATCTCGATGGCTTCGGCCTCGTCTTTGAAGGTGGTGACACAGGTGACCGGGCCGAAGATCTCTTCCTGGAAGACACGCATTTTGTTGTGGCCTTTCAGAATGGTCGGCTCGATGTAGTAGCCGTCTTCGAGTTCGGGATTCTTGTACGCGTTACCGCCGCAGAGGACCTCGGCTCCTTCGTCCTTGCCGATCTGCAGATAGTTGAGGATCTTCTCGTACTGGTCCTGGCTGGCCTGCGCTCCCATCATCGTCGTCGGGTCGAGCGGGTGGCCCATTTTGATCTGCTTGGTGCGTTCGACGAAGCGTTCGATAAATTTGTCGGCGATGTCTTCCTGGACCAGAACACGCGACGGACACGTACACACCTCGCCTTGATTTAACGCGAACAGCGTCGCTCCCTCGAGACATTTGTCGAAGAAAGCGTCGTCTGCATCCATCACGCTCTTGAAGAAGATGTTCGGCGATTTACCGCCTAACTCGAGCGTGACCGGGATCAGGTTTTGCGACGCGTACTGCATTATCAACCGGCCCGTTGTCGTTTCTCCGGTGAACGCAACTTTCGCGATTCTGCGGATTCGTGGCCAGCGGCTTTCCTGCTTCGACGCCAAAGCCGTTAACAATGTTGAGAACTCCTTTCGGGATCAGGTCGCCAACCAGCTCCGCCCAAATAAGAATGCTTGCCGGTGTCTGTTCTGCGGGTTTAAGGACGATGCAGTTTCCCGCAGCGAGTGCCGGGGCGAGCTTCCATGTCGCCATCAGGATAGGGAAATTCCAAGGTATGATCTGGCCGACCACACCGAGAGGTTCTTTGATAATTACAGACAAAGTGTTCTGGTCGAGCTCGGTTGCGCTGCCTTCTTCGGCTCGGATAACGCTCGCGAAATAACGGAAATGGTCGATCGCCAGTGGAATGTCCGCGGCAGTAGTTTCGCGTATCGGCTTGCCGTTATCCCATGTTTCGCACCGGGCCAGCAGGTCTAGGTTCTGCTCCATGCGGTCGGCGATTTTCAGCAGGATGTTGCTCCGCTCGGTGGCGGAGGTTTTGCCCCAGGTTCCGAATGCGGCATGGGCGGCGTCAAGGGCCGCTTCGATGTCCTGCTCGTTCGAACGAGCTACTTTGGTGAACGACTTGCCGTCCACGGGAGAGAGCACATCAAAATACTCGCCGCTTTTCGGGGTGGCCCATTCGCCGCCAATGTAGTTTTCGTATTGTTCCTTGAATTTTGGGATGTCGTAAGATTTCTTGGTTGATTCCATGATGAACTCCTTTGATCTTGAGATCGGAAAACCAAGCTGATAGCTTGGTGGAATAGGTTTAGCAAGAAAACAGGTCGCGTGTTTATGTGATTGTAGCACTGATCCCTGCCGGGTGTAACGTCATCAGGGCGGGGTGCAAAAAAACTCCCCGCCTGATCAAGGAAGGGAGTTGAAAAGCACACATTACAACGCTTCCGCCGGTTTCGCAGGCGGCATCTTCTCGTTCAGATACCTGGTCAACAAGCTGAAAAGGTGGAGCGTCGTGCCGTCACCTTCGGAAATGCTGTGAGTGCGGTTCGGGTAAGCCATCATCGTAAAGGGCTTATTTGCCGCTATGAGAGCATCGATCAAATATTCGGTCTGCTGGTAGTGCACGTTATCGTCACCGGTGCCGTGAACAATAAGCAGATCGCCTTTCAGGTTCTTTGCAAAGGTGGTAGGGGCAGCGGTCTTATAGACCTCGGGGTCGTCCTTAGGCAGCCCGAGGTAGCGTTCGGTGTAGATCGTGTCGTAATAAATGTTATCAGGTGCGGGTGCGACGGCCATACCCATCTTATAAACATCGGGATAACGGAAAAGCGCGTTCAACGTCGCCACGCCGCCGCCGCTCCAACCCCAGATCCCGACACGCGAGGCGTCGATGAAAGGATATTTAGCGATCATAGCCTTTGCTGCGTTGGCCTGGTCCTGCGAATTCAGCGTGCCCAGCTTTTTATAGATGCTCTTGCGAAATTGGCGGCCCCGGGGTGCCGGCGTGCCGCGGTTGTCGATGCTGGCTACGATATAGCCCTGCTGCGTCAATGAAAGGAACCAGAGGTAATTTGCTCCCTGCCATGAATCCAGAACCGTCTGGCCTGCGGGTTCGCAGTATGCGTAGAAAAGGATCGGATATTTTTTCGCCGGGTCGAAATTTGGCGGTTTCATCATCCACGCGTCGAGCGAGACGCCTTCGCCGACGTCAACGCGGAAGAAATCGTGCGGGCCTTTTTCCAGCTTGTCGAGTTTGCTCTGAAGCGCGGCGTTATCGACGATCGTGCGGACGACCGATTTGGTTGAGAGGTCGAGCAGCGAAAATTTTGTCGGCTTGCCGAACGAGGACGAGGTCTGTACTGCCCAACGGCGGCTTGGGGAAATGTTGGCTCCGGTCCAGCCGGACTCGGAGGCGGGAGTAACACGTTCGGGCGTTCCGCTGCCGTCGAGCTTTGCACGAAACAGATACCGCTGTGCGGCATTTTCGGGGGACGCGTAGTAATAAAACCACCCGCCCGCTTCATCGACAGCAAGGTCGGTGATCACATCAAAGTCGCCCTTGGTGATCGGACGAATATCCTTGCCGTCTGCGGAAACCGAATACGCATGTTGCCAGCCGGTGCGATCGCTTATCCATAGAAAGCGTTTGCCGTTCTCCAGCCATTTCATGTCGGGCAGCGTCAGGTCGATCCAGGCGTCGTCCTTTTCCGTGAGTATGCTCCGCACTGTCCCGCTCTTTGCATCGGCGGCCAACACCTGAAGCGTGTTCTGCAGCCGGTTGAAATGCTGCATGTAAACGCTGCTCGAATCACCCGTCCAATCGACCGAAACGATGTACGTGTTCCGCGGGTCGCCGGGCGTTTGCATCCATCGCGGCTCGCCGCCCTCGGCTCCGATCACGCCGACGCGTACGGCGGCGTTCTGGGTGCCGGTTTTTGGATATGGAATTTTGGTAAGCGTTGGGTAGAGGCCGGTCGTGTTATTGAGAAGGAGAAAATCCTGGATGCCTGAGGCGTCGAACTGCCAAAAGGCGATCGATCTTCCGTCAGGGCTCCATCGCCAACAATCGCGAAGGTTGAATTCTTCTTCGTTGACCCAATCGGACGTGCCGTTGACCATCGTCGGCGAGCCGTTGGAAGTAAGGCGCGTGATTTTGCCCGTATCGATGTTCTCTACATACAGGTCGTTCTCGCGAACGTAACCGACGCGGGTTGCGTCGGGCGAGAGCTTTGCGAACATCAAAGTAGCTGGCTTTGCGTCCCCGCCCAGCTTTGTCAGCTTTCCAGTCGCGGGTTCGAGAGCCCAATAATCGCCGCGGGTGTTGAGGCGCCATACCTTTTGCGAATTCGTGTAGATCAGAACGCGCTTGCCGTCGGCTGACCAGTCGTAGCCGTTTATTGCGAGCGGCTTGTCGCCGCTTTTGGGAACAAGTTTGTCGGCAGAAAGCAGAATGTCGCGGGCGTTCGTATCTATCTGATAGCGGACCAAGTCCATTGAACCCTTGACCGCGGCGGACGGTTCGAGGCGGGCGAATGAATTTCCGTCCTTAAGCCAGCGAAACCCGCCGAAACCGGAGGGCTGAAATTCGCCGGTCGCGAATATCCGCTCGACCGTGAGGCGCGACGGGTCGGCAGCAGGAGCGGTCGTTTGGGCGACACCGGCTATTTGACAAAGCAGTAAAGCAGAAAGAAGGATGAGTCTATATGCAGACGAACGGAGAATAATAGCGCGACGATCTGTTTTGATTCTCATAGGTTTAGGGGCGGCTGTCTCGGCCGCAAGTATGTGCTACTTACGTAAACCGATCGAATTTGGTTTCCTGGAACGGCCGGGAAAATGCTATCGAATGCCGGTTTTTGCGTAAACGTCGGCAAGGGTTTTGGATGCTAATGAGCGGGCCTTATCAGCGCCCGTTTTTAGAAGATCGGCGAGCGTCGCGTCGTCATACTCTCTCACTCGTTCCTGGAAAGGCCTGAGAAACTCGATCGTCGCATCCGCCAGCTCGCCTTTGAACAGGCCATATCCTTTGCCTTCGAAATGAGCGACGCATTCGTCGGGCGACTTGTCGGTCAGGAGTTGATAGATCGTCAGGAGATTTCGGATCGCGGGGCGATCAGGTTCAAAGTTTATCGCGGTTCCGGAATCGGTGACGGCTTTCTTGAATTTTTTCGTGATCGTGTCGGCGTCATCGAGCAGAAAGATCGAACTGTTCGGGTTTTCATCTGATTTGGACATCTTTTTCGTTGGGTCCTGGAGCGACAGGATGTTCGCACCGACCGGTGGGATGAAAGGTTCGGGAACGACGAATGTTTCGCCGAAATCGCGATTGAAGCGTTCGGCCAAGTCGCGTGTGAGCTCGAGGTGCTGTTTTTGGTCCTGGCCGACCGGAACGAGATCGGTTTGATAAAGCAGAATATCCGCAGCCATCAGTACCGGATACGTGAAGAGCCCAACACCCGCGCGCTCGCTGTTGCCCTTTCCTTTATCCTTGAATTGGGTCATTCGCTCAAGCTCGCCCATGCGGGCAATACATGAAAGGACCCACGTCAACTCGGCGTGTTCGGGAACGTCAGATTGAATAAAAATGGTCGAAGTTTTCGGGTCGATGCCGGCGGCGAGGTAGATCTTTGCCAGATCGAGCGTCTTTTGCCGCAGCGTCGACGGGTCATGGGGAAGCGTGATGGCATGAAGGTTTACTATGCAATAAAGGGCTTCGTACTCATTCTGAAGCGCCACCCAATTCTTTAACGCCCCCAGATAATTGCCGATATGCAGGCTCCCGGTGGGCTGGGCGCCGCTGAGAATACGTTTTTTCATAGACTAAAGCCGGAGGAGATAGATCAATCCGATATAAAACGGGGTGATAATAATTCTAAGAACGCCGATATAGATCAGAGCCATCAGAATAATAAATCCGTATTGTTCGAAAAGGTTGAAAATCGGCTCCGCGCTCTCGGGCAAAAAGGTTTGCAAGATCTTGCTGCCGTCCAACGGTGGAAAAGGCAACAGGTTAAAAACAAAAAGCGAAAGGTTGAGCGTCATCAGGTAACCGACCAATATCGCGATCGGATTATTACTTTGACCAAAGAAATCATCGACGCCGAAGCCCTGGGACATCATTATCTTTGCCCCAACGAAGCCTGCGATCAGGAGGATCAGGTTAGCCGCAACTCCGGCAACCGAAACCGTCACGTTCCCAAGTTTATAATTCCTCCAATTGCGAGGGTTGACCGGAGTCGGCTTACCCCAACCGATAAGAGGGATCGATGAAAGAGCTCCGCCCACGGCGCCCAAAAGAAACGACACCATCGGTATCAGAAGCGTTCCAATCGGATCGGTATGAGCAACCGGATTCAACGTCACGCGCCCAAGCATAAGGGCGGTGTCGTCGCCATTTTTGTGCGACACCCATGCGTGGCCAGCCTCGTGCGCTGATATCGCAAGCACTAAAACCACCATGTAGATGACCAAGTGACTTGCCAGATTTGCAATATCGATATCGCCCATTTCTTAACCTCAAAATTCGTGGTCGTCGGTGTCGGTACTGACGACCAAAACCAACTTGTTTATTGTCTTTACGCCTAAATTGTGCCATTCTTTCAGCACAAAATAAACCCGGTGATGGAGAAAGTCGAATGCTGAAAAAAATACTCTTTGGCGGCGAATCGGGCCTTTCACCGTTTGCCAACGCCGGACTAACTCTGCTGCGAATATTCGCGGGTGCATCGTTATGCCTCGCTCATGGCCTTGGTAAGCTGCCGCCGTCGGAAGGTTTGATCGAGGGCACAGCGAAGATCGGATTTCCGCTTCCGATAGTATTCGCATGGGCGGCCGCCCTGGCCGAATTTCTCGGCGGAGCTTTTCTTGCTCTCGGATTGTTCACGCGGGTTTCGAGTTTTTTTATTGCGTTCACAATGCTTGTAGCGCGCTGCTTGGTGTCCACCGGACGGACCCGTTTCAGAAGCAGGAACTGGCGTTTCTGTATTTCTTTATCGCGTTGGCATTCATGCTCAAGGGTTCGGGGGATTGGAGTATTGACCGCTTCTTGAGGACCTAGATTGGAAGGAGCGGACATTTCTGTCCTCTGAAGACATATGCGGACAGGGATTTCCGCGTTCCGATTATGAAGAATCACATTGTTTGCATCGCAAGCGAGTTTAAGGGCAACGAGTTTCTGGACGAATGCCATAACGCGGGTTGGGACGTGACGCTCGTCACGCGCAAAAAGCTTCTCGACGAGCCGTGGGCGTGGACGGCACTGAACGAAGTTAAGACCGTCGGGGACGGAGCATCGGCTGATGAATATGTTCGGGCGATCGTCAATGTTGCGGGTACGAAAGCGATCGACCGCGTGGTAGGCCTGGACGAATTCGACGTGCTGACGGCCGCAAAGGCCCGCGAACACTTACAGCTTGGCGGCATGACAAGTTCGCACGCTCTCAGATTCCGCGACAAACTGGCGATGCGGAATATCGCGTTTGAGGCTGGGATTCCGTGTCCCGCATACGTCGGTGTATTTCATCCTGGGGCAATAAACGCATATCTGGAAAGCGGCCCCGGACCTTGGGTCGTAAAACCGCGAAACGAGGTTTCGGCATTCGGGATCCGCAAATGCGAAACTAAAGAGGACGTTTGGAATGCTTTGAATGATCTTGATGCAAGGAATACCTGGCGCGATCATCCATCGCAATTTCTGATCGAGAAGTTCATCGCGGGCAATGTTTTTCACGTCGATTCGGTCGTTTACGGCGGCAAGGTGATGGCGTGCGGCGTCAGCCAATACGGAACTCCGCCATTCAGCGTAACGCATTACGGAGGCGTATTTACGTCCTCTATCGTCCCGTACAAAGCCGCTGAGCGTTCGAAACTCGAAAAGCTCAACAACGAACTGCTTAAGGCATTCAAATATCAACAAGGCGTTTCGCATGCCGAGTTTTTGCAGAGTGCGGAGGACGGCACATTCTATCTTTTGGAGGTCGCCTGCCGCGTCGGTGGCGCCTACATATCGAATGTTTTGGAACACGCGTGTAACTTCAACCTGTGGCGAGAATGGGCAAAGCTTGAGACTTCGACGACGGACAATCCATACAAACTGCCAAAACTGCGGAAGGATTTTGCCGGCGTCGCTCTCGCTCTTGCTAACCAGGACGCTCCCGATACCTCGCATTATGTCGACGAAGAGATCGTTTATCGCGTCAGCAAACCCAAACACGTCGGGCTGATCTTTTATTCGAAAAAACAGAAGCGGCTCGAAGAGCTTTTGGGTGTTTATTCGGAAAGGATCACCAGCGACTTCCTTGCGACCGCTCCGGCTAAAGAACGCTACGACGATTGAGTTTTTGAACATGCTATCCATTTGAGGCGGGCTTGCCCGCCTTTCGTTTTGCCTGCCGATTGTCTATCCTTAAGTTTTTCTATGGCCTCTAACATCTCGTCAAACGTCGGATCGCCCGACATGCTCGAACACGATCTCAACCGGCATTTTCCCGAGCTGCTCAAATTCGAATCGACAGCGGAAATGGAGGCGTCGGCCCTTTATCATGAGATCAGGCCGAGGTTGAGAAGATCCTGAATGCGGTGGTGTGTGAGGACCTGTCGGAACCCGGTGCGTCGCCGGACAAGATCGCCGCCCTTGCGTGGAACATCGAACGTGGCTGCATTTTCGACGGGATTGTTGAGGCATTGAAGAACCATAGCGGGCTGAATAATAAAGATCTGCTGCTGCTGACCGAACTCGATCACGGAATGGCACGCAGCGGGAACCGGTTTGTTGCTCAGGAGATCGCGAAGCAGCTGAAGCTTAATTATGCATTTGCTCCGGTTTATATTGCGCTTCAAAAGGGAAGCGGCGTCGAATCGGAAATGGACGGCGAAAACACAAAATCGATCCACGGTCTGGCGATGTTCTCGCGGTTTCCGATGAAGAATGTCCACGCGATCCCGCTGCCGAACGGCAAAGACAAAATGTGGGGAAAGGAGAAACGGCTTGGGTATTTGCGGGCGTTGATCGCCGATATCGAACATCCGGCCGGTACATTCCGCGCGGTTACGATCCATCTGGACGCACATTGCTCGCGTGCTCACCGGCAAAAGCAGATCAAGATCATTCTCGATCATCTCGACACCCTTTCGCCGATGCCGACTCTTATCGGCGGAGATTGGAACACGACGACATTTAATTCTCAAAGCTCGACCCGGGCGATCATGGGCTATTGGCGGCGCGTTTTTATGGGGCCGAAGAATGTGGCCAAAAACCATCTGCCGCACCCGGAACGATATTTCGAAAAGCCGCTGTTCGATTCGCTGGAGAAACGCGGATACGAGTTTCGGAGCCTCAATAATGTTGGCGAGGGAACGCTGCACTACCATATGGACAGCATCGAGAAAAACACGAATCTTCGCGATTGGGTGCCGGAATGGTGCTTTCCGTTCATCTTTTGGGCGGCCGGACGCGTGGGCGGGAGTGTTTCGGGCCGGCTGGATTGGTTTGCCGGAAAGGGAATCAGGCTGGCCGACGGTGCGTCGCCGAAAACGATCGGAAGGCTGGTAAATGATGAAGGCATTCCTCTTTCCGATCACGACGCAATTTCCTTGGACTTTTCGGTCAAGTAAAGTAAAATCGCGAAAAAACTTTTCAGGAGGCAAATCCACAGATGTTTCTTCGAACGACAATTCTTTGTTTTATCGTACTTGCTGTCGCAACGTCGTGCGGCATCAATTCCGTCACCAAAGCTGAGATCGAGGCGATAAAGCCTGGCAACAAGATCACCTATCGGTATAAGAAGGCTGATAAAAGCTGGTTTTACGCCGACAAGGTGACCCGCGTCGAAGGCGATACCGTCTTTTACAACGCCAGCAAGAGCGAATCGACGAAGGGCTCGGATTCGAGGCTTGACGAATACGACACATCTCGCGAGCTTTCGATAAAAAAGGCGGATCTGGCCAAGTTCGAGACCGAACAGGCACCGGACGAGAAGAAGATAATCTGGATCGAGTAGCGTAAACCGCGGCGTCCGCTTATACTCAAAGTATGGAAGTAGCCTTTTGTCAGACATTGAGTTTCAATGCAGATACGTTTGAGTTCGAGGCAGTTGCACACGAAAACGGCAACGCCACTATAATTAAGTTTCCGGTTGACGATAAACAGGTCAGCCCGGGCGACGTGGTCGTCGTTGTGGCAAAGGACGAGATCAGTTTTCACGGCATAATCGGCAAGATCGAGGACGGCCATGCTTATGCATCCGACCCAAAAGGCTCGCTTCTGCCGGCCGGCGTGCAGTAAAAATGAGAAGTGAGAATGGAGAGTTTTTGTTTGTAATTCTCATTCCTCAGTTCTAAACTCTCAGTTATTTTGGGGATGTAGCTCAGTTGGCAGAGCGGCTGCGTTCGCAATGCAGAGGTCGAGGGTTCGACTCCCTTCGTCTCCACCAATCTTATCAATGACTTAGGGCAAGCCAGGTGCTTGCCCTTTTGGTTTATTGCCCGATCCATGCCTTCTCACCTGTTTCGTTTCACAGCGCGTGCCCGCTTTTGTTTCATGTGAAACAAGCTGAAACAAACCGCTCCTTCGCGTCGAAGCCAGTAAACATCGGCATCCTGCACGTCACACTTGGGTGTTTCTGAGTTCCGGATGACAGGGAATCTTGTTTCACGTGTTTCATCGGCCTGTTTTTCAAAGAGCATTCCGGAAGGCGAGTACTCAAGAGTCGATCCCGGGCACAGATACCGTCCGGGAGAATTATCGCTCTTGTTTTCTTGTTTGGAAATATCAGATCGCGCGAAATACGCGGGATGGAACGATTTGGATGATTTGCATGATTTGGATGGTCAGCGAGCTCAAGGTAGTACAGACTGCGTCGGAATGTCACCGGTCGCGCCAAATTGGGTTCTACTCATTCCGGAGCTGGAGCCGATGATATACCAATTATTCTCCGATGGGCGAAATACGGAACGATCCGTTTTGCCATCGCCGTCAAAGTCGGCGGGAACCGGTTCGTCTCCGGCGGTTCCCCATGTCGATGAAGTAACTACACTTGAATTGCTGATCGCTAGTTTGGTTGTCCAGAGACCGGTGGATGGTCGATAAATGGCAATCTCTGCGGATCCGTCTCCGTCATAATCGGCGGGAACCGGGCGGTCGCTTGACTCGCCGTAAAAAGCAACGAGCGGGGCCGCCGTCTGAGGCATAGAACTAAAGCGTATTGTCCATCTGCCATTTGCCGGACGAAAAACAGCAAAGTCGGTCAGAAAGTCGCCGTCAAAATCAGCGGCGAGCGGCTTATCGCCAACCTGCCCAAACGAGGTGACAGATAGCGCCAGGTCTATGCTGCGTTTCAGGTACCAGAGACTTGTCGAAGGACGGTAAATCATAAAGTCGGCCTTTCGATCTCCGTCGTAATCAGCGGCTATTGGAATATCACCTTCGATCCCCCATTGAGTAGTAGCGAAAGTACTATCGGCTGAATTGTAAAGGTACCAAATGCTATCGGAAGCCCGGAAGACCGCAAGATCGGTTTTCGCATCTCCGTCAAAATCGGCGGGAACAATCTGGTCGGTTGAAATCCCCCAGCTATTGGTGGTGAAGCCAAATACCGGGTGTCGGATATACCAATTACCTACTGATGGCCGATAAACCGAAATATCGGCCTTTAGATCACCGTCGTAATCGATACGAGTGGTGACTGGCTGATCAAGGTCCCCGTCCGAATCAAGACGGGTCAGAATCCTCGGACGCGGTCCCGGCGCCAGTCCAATAGAATTCCCTCCGACCACGATCCTTCCGTCCGTCTGTAAGGCCATCGCGAAAATGCGGAAAGCTATTCCGGGAGCGACAAACGTTTCATCGATCGCGCCGTTGTTCGCCATTAGCCGATATGCAATCCTTCCTGTCGGGTCGCCTATCGCGTCGCGGCTTCCGCATACGTACTTACCGTCCGGCTGGAGTATACATGGTCCATGTCCCTCAGCCACCGCTGACGGCGGGTTAAAGACGCTGTCCAGTGTCCCTCCAGGGTTTAGCCTTACGGCGCCGGATCTATCTTCAGCAGGTGTAGCTCCGGCAAACCTAAAGACACCTGTTAGGAAAATCTTCCCGTCAGTTTGAACAACAATCTGGTCGACAACTGAACCAATAACTCCTGTATGGGCGAAACTATTGTCAATGCTGCCGTCAGAGTTGAGACGTGCTAGTGCTGGCAACGCGGCTCCTGAAATAGTCCGAAAGCTCCCGCCCACCAAGACCTGGCCATTGGTCAGCGGGACGATGGATCTTACACTTGCACTATTGTAATAGAAGGGGGATTCGGGAGTTGTTTGAACGTCCGAGAAACTAGCGTCCACGGTTCCATCCGCGTTGAGCCGAACCAGATCGCGCCGGATTACCCCGCCGACCGACGTAAAATTTCCGCCAACATACACCTTTCCGTCGGGTGCAAGTTCTATCACATCGATTATTGTGCGAAGGTCTGCGAACCTAAAAATTTGGGGTGTCCATGTCGGGTCGTTTGTCTCGCCTGTTGAATTGAAACGATATACGGTGGATGCGGAAGCAACAAGGATCTTTCCGTCTGGCTGAAGTGCGAACTTGCACACAGGAAAGCCTGGAATCGTAGCCGCATTCGTTGCGATGGCAGTAAACTGGGAATCGATGCTACCGTTCGTATTGAGACGGACAATACCGTAGCGCGGTATACCGTTTACCTCGTTAAATACTCCGGATACTAATAGCTTACCGTCAGGTTGAACAACCACTTGCTGAACGTGATTCGTCGAGTCGTTAGAAGGACGGTCAATAAATGATAGGAATCCGGGAGTCGCCTGGCCAAAGACGGTTAGCGACGTCAAAACTAGAAAACAATAGAGAAATAACGAGGCGGTGTATGGCGCAAGGAGCCCAGGTGGGAAAGCTCAACATGATCATTAATGCTCCAAATATTGAGATAAGGAAACGTCTCAGGTATGCCGGAGATTTGAGGAAGAAGCCGGATACGCCGGGGTCACGCACATTGTACTGAATCTTTCCCTGCGAGTAAAGATTTTCCTGGCCGATAGAAACCTCGGGCCGAGAAACCTCGGGTAAGGCCTGCAATTTGTGCGATTTACTCTTCGTCTTCTTCGTCGTCTTCGTCGTCTTCGAACATCTCCGGACTGCAGGTGCGGCATGCGATGACGACCTCCTGAATGCTGTCGCTTGCGTCTTTTACCAATTTACCGCAGGTTTCACAGAAGGCGTTCCGATGAAAGCAATCGAGATCGTAGGCAGGTATCCCCTGCCGGTCGGTGACAAAACTGACCTTTGTTTCCTTGCCGCAGTAACCGCAGGTTACGGCACTGCCGGCCGCGATAGAGTTCATTATTTTCAGTCTCCTTTTTTGTAGGAATAAGTAGGTTTACTTTCGCAAGGAAATGAAACTACCGCAAGTCGGGCTGTTCTTATCCGATTCCGTTCGGCAGCGGCTTTGTGATCCGGCCTACGGGATAGGTGCCGACCTTTTGGTTCAGGAAGTAGGGCGAGCGTTCGTAGAAGAAGCGGAGGCGGGCTTGGGGGCTTCTTGCAAATGCCGGGTCGAGGAGGCGGCGGTCGAATTCTTTTTGGAGCTCGGGGTCTTTGGCGAGCATTTCGCGGGCGAGTTTTTCGATGACGTAGCCTTCGCCGTACTCTTTCTGTTCGAATATCGAGTTGAAAAATCCCCAGTAAACAAAGGAATCCGGGCCGTTTGGTTCGAGCAGGTGGATGGCGACGTTGGCTGCCTCCTGGGTGAGCGGGATGACGACGGACCCGGCCGCGTATGTGCGCGTTTCGTTGACCGGCGTCTGCTTGCATGTCAGCGTGATCCGGTTTTCAAATGAGTTCGTCGACCATTTCGGCTCGGTCAATTTATAGCTTTCGACCTCGACCGTCATGGGTTTTGAGAGCGTTTCGAAGGAAACGCCATGCACCTTTAATACCTCGATGACCTGTTTCCATTGCGGCGGCACGATGTAGTAGAGCGGCGGGGCGACCGAGCGTTCGACACGAGCGTCGTCAAACCGCGGGATCGTAATATTCATCGGAGCCGTGCCGTAAACTATTCGCTTACCGCCCGAGATCGGGCTGTCCTCGATCCTGTATTCTACCCCTTTGAACGCAAGGGCTGTCGTTTTGTCGGTGATGGCGAGGGTCAGAGGGTATTGCCGTGTCGCGTCATAGGTCTTGCCGCGTTCGACAGTTTGCGTATCGGCAGCGATATTTGCCAGGAAAAGGCTCGCTTTTGCCGCGTTCATTTCTTCGATCGTATATCGGAGCACGTCGTAGGTGCCGCGAACACGGGATCTGTAAGGCTTGTAAACGTGTGTCTCTATCAGCAGGCCCGGCCGATTTCGGAGCGGTGTGTAGCCGGTCGCAAAACGCGGGGTCGCAAGGAATGTCGCGATGCCGCCGGTCACTTCGCGGCCCGCAAACTCGACGTAATGCGTCAGCAGATTGCCCTCTTTTTCGACCTTCGGCACTACGACACCGTCAAAATGTTCGTCCATCCAGTTTCTGATCGCAGGCGAGACTTCCTGAAAATGGGCGTATTCGTATGTCAGGTTGTATTGGAAATCGGCCCCGTCGGTAACGTGGCAGTCGATGAAAAGATCGGGCTTCCATTGGTTCCAGACGGCCAGCCAGGCACGGGTTTCGGGCGCGTCGGCCTTCATATAATCGCGGTTTAAATTCAGGTTGGTCGCGTTTGCACGAAAGCCCATTTCGTCGGGGCCGTTTTGATTGGCTCGCATGTACGGATTGAAATTCTCGTGCCCGTCGACGTTATAGATCGGCGCGAATAGAATAACCACGTCTTTGAGCAGGTCGATCCGCGTTTTTGTGATCGCGATGTCGCGAAGCAATGCAAGCCCGGCGTCCTTTCCGTCGATCTCGCCCGCGTGAATACCAGCCTGGATGAAGATGATGGCCCTGCCTTTTTTTCTGGCGGCTTCAGGCGAAGTTATTTTATCGGTCGAGGCGATCAGCATCGGCAGTTCGCGGCCCTCGCCGCTTTTGCCGTAAGTAGTGTAGTAGATCAGATCCGATGCCCTATCAAGCTTTTGGGAAAAGGCGATCGTTTCGTCGTAAGTTGCGGTTTTTTTATAGTCCGTTTGCTCGGCTTTCGTTTGCCACTCGGGCGGGACGTTTGCGGATTCGCTTTGCGGCAAACGTGTTTGCCACAAACAATATCACGAGGGAAAACGCAAAAAAGACACGGAAACTGGGTACTTTCATAACGCTGATCATACGTATTCTACTGAGGCGGAACCAAACGAAAGTTTGACCTCTAAAACCGGCTATCTTTCGAAGCTCAGGTAAAGGAAGATGCCGCGTTCTCCGCGGCTCGGGCCGACGCCGAGCGGGACGGCGATGCCCGGAACGACCTGGAAGCCGTTTTTTAGATTCCACGCCCAGCGAATGCCGGGATTGAGCAGCAGGCTGTATTCGGACTTAACCCGATCTTGGCCGATAACATTTTCATTGCGGTTCCAAACCGTTTCCATCAGGATGTTGAACTTATTACTGGCGAGAAAAACAGTGCTTTGACCGAGGTTAAAGCCTTTTGTGTTTGCTCTTTCTCCCGAACTATTTCGGGCCCGGGGAATGATGGTGGTTCCGGCGTTCCAATGAGTGACGAATTTTTTGGAGAGCGTAACACTAACCGGCAGATTGGCCTGAAAGCCGACCGCTCCGGAACCGGTCTCGTGACGGTAGCTTCCGGTCGGAAGGATCAGCGACAACCGCGGTGATACCGCCACTTTATCACCATCTTTCCATCCCAAGGCCTGATAGCGATAATTTATATAAGTATCGCCCAACCTCGTCGTGCCGTCAGATCGGTTGATGTTCACCGTATAACTAAATTGATTTTTCTGCCCCTTGACCGGGATCTCATTTGTAAAGCTGTATCCGAAATTACCGTTTCGCTCACGATAAAAGGCGCTTATGTACTGGATGACGCCCTTTTCCTGATTGTAGGCCTCTTCGATGAGAAAGCTGTTGTCCTCGATCGGACCCTGACCGCGTACGGCAACCGATAGCAACAAAACGGCCAGGAGAAAATTGATTTTTCGCATTGGCAACCATTTTCCACGTTGTCGGCAGGATTTTCAAATGTGCCTGTCACGTTATCATGGTTCATTTCTTGTAATTTGTGACGTGGTCTGGCATCCCGATCCACAGATCAAGCCTGTTATCCGGTTGTGGCTCGCCCGGAGTAAGTGTGAGAGGCAAAACGCCGGCCCAGACGGGCATCAAGTAATCTGCGTCGTCGTCAATTGGATCCCCGGTTCGGATCTTTGCGGAGGCTTCTTCGATCGGGAGCTTCAAAACGGATGTGGCTTTCAGTTCCAGTTCCGTCGGCCAACGTATCTCAGGCCAGCGGCCGGGAATGATGTGTTCCGTGAAGGCTTCGAGCGCTTTGTATTTTTCGTCCGCCTCCTCGACCAGTTTCGCTTTTCCCAGTATCACGACCGAACGGTAGTTCATCGAATGATGGAATGCCGAGCGTGCGAGCACAAGGCCGTCAAGCAGCGTTACGGTAACACAGACATCTATCCCGGTGGCCAGATTACGAAGCATCCGGCTGGCTGATGAGCCGTGAATGTATAGATCGTCACCGATCCGGGCAAAGCCTGTCGGGATGACGTATGGCTGGCCTTCGACGGCGAAACCTACGTGACAAATAAGTGCCTCGTCGAGGATCGGATAGATGGTTTCGCGGTCAAATGCTCCGCGTTTCGGCAGTCGACGCAGCCGTGTTCTTTCGGTTTGTTCAATAGAAGCTCTCATAAATTCATGCCGGACCGCTGTAGTGATCTTGAAGGTAAATCCTTTCCGAATCAACTTTGGGTCCCGACAACAGCCGGCGGCGCCACGCCTGCTGTTCGTGACAGACGGCCGCAAGTTCCCATACGCAAAATGTGGCTCGGTGCGAGCCCGTGGAGCTAAAGTCTTGAAAGTTTTCGTGCTCATCACTTTGCTTCGCGTAGACCGATTCCCAAAGCTCGTTCTCGTTTTTCCACGTATTCACCAGAAGGAAATAGAAACTCTCGCCGCATCGGTGCAGTATAACGAAACCCAGTTCCCCAAGGTTGTCTAAACGGCCGGATGAGGCCTCGTCCTTCAGAAAAGTTCGCGCAAGCTCGCGGATCGTGGCCGGCACCAATTCGTCGGGTGGTGCAAGGTCGTACCACTTAAGATAGGCGGTGCCAAGATCGATATTCTCGCCGGGCTCAATTAGTTTGTCATAGTGAACATATTCCGGCGTGACACTCGCGGCTGCACTACTCTTTCTATTTCACTCACGGCGTTCATTTCTCCTCCCATTTTGTCAGGTTCATGTGCCAGTTCCATTCCCACGTCTTTCCCTCGTCGATTGAAAAAGCCTGGCTCCAGATCGGTTTTTGCGGATCGCTTTTGTCCCATTGATAGAGCACCGTGATGTCCGCACCATTGAAAACATCTTTAGCGAAAAACTTGCCTAGCGTTTGGTCGAATGACCCGACGACCGGATTCTTGTCGAGCACGCACGAATTATTATCGGCCCAGTAGATGCTCCACAGCCGAGTTGCGGGATCGAACAGCCGGACGGCCATTCCTTCGAAAGGCTTGCCGTCGAACACCGCGCGAAAGCTTTCGAAGTTCCCAACGCCCCCCAATATTTTGTGCATCTCGAGCGTGGAGTCGAACTCGGTCCATTCATCCGATCGGCTCAATCTACTATTTAGCTTCCGATTTCTAACATTCCATCTGCCGACGAGGAAATCGAAGTCGTTCTTTGAAGAATCTTTTCGCTGGGACGATCTGTAGACTGCTGTTCGCTGATTCGCTAGCTCTCCGATTCCTTGATGACGGTATCAAAATAGATCGTGTCCTTCGGCCGGTCATTTACGTTTGCCTGAAAATCATCGCGGCAATGCGGATTGCAGAATCCGACGACCTGATCTCGATAGGTCGTCAAAGAGTCTTCAACAACCGGTTCGCCCGATCTTGGACAGTATTTGTTTATAGCTTTTTCGATCATTTCACTTGCCTCACTTCGGTATTTGTGTAAATAATAATTTAGAATTGGTATTGGAACAATAGCCAATTCAGGACAAACATAGCAGACCAATTGAATTTCATATATGGAGCAAATCCCTTTCATAAACTTGAACGACGTTGACTCCGGGATACCGCTTTACAGGCAGATCTACGATTCGATCAGGCGGTCGATCCTCAATGGCGAGTTCGAATCACGGATGCGGATTCCACCGTCGCGGGCTTTGGCTGAAGGGCTCGGCGTTTCCCGGATGACCGTGATGAACGCTTATGAGCAGCTTTTTGCCGAAGGTTATCTTGAAGGACGGACCGGGGCGGGAACTTTTGTCGCCTCGCGGCTGCCGGAGGAGTATCTGCTGGCCTCCGGCCTCAACGCCCGGACCGAAACAAAAAGGCCGGCCCGTCGGGAATTTAGGCTGTCGCAATACGGAAATTATGTGAGCAAAAACTCGGGCAAGGTCCTCGAAAATCAGGCGGCAGGGAAGCCGGTGCCGTTTCAGCACAGCCTGCCCGCGATCGATGAATTTCCCTTTGACATTTGGTCAAAGATCACGCAGCGGCACCAGAAATATGCGTATAAGACGTTGAACGGATTTGGCGATCCGGCGGGGTTTGGGCTGCTTCGCGAAGCCGTCGCGTCGCATTTGAGTTCAGTGCGGGGCGTAAGGTGCGAGTGCGATCAGGTAATTATCACAAACGGTGCTCAGCAGGCATTGGATCTGATCGCTCGCGTTTTGGTTTCGCCGGGGGACAAGGTTTGGGTCGAAGACCCGGGTTATCTTGGCGTGAAGGACGTATTTGCGGCGGCGGGAGCGGAACTGGTGCCGGTGCCGCTTGATGGCGAAGGCTTCGATCTGAAGCGTGCTCTTGAGACCGGAACGAACGCGGGCATTGCTTACGTCACGCCGTCGCGGCATTTTCCGCTCGGGACGACCATGAGTTTGCAGCGTCGGCTCGGACTTTTGGAATGGGCTAGCGATAACGACGGCTGGATAATCGAAGACGACTATGACAGCGAGTATCGCTATGCCGGGCGGCCGCTTGCGTCGCTTCAGGGGCTTGACCGCGATGGAAGGGTTATCTATGTCGGCACTTTCAGCAAGACGATCTTCTCTGCGCTCAGGCTTGGCTGCATGGTCGTGCCGCCGGATATGATCGATATTTTTCTCACAACCCGCTCGCTGACCGACGCCCATTCCCCAATGATGGAACAGACCGTACTTGCCGAATTTATCGCCGAAGGCCATTTTGCTCGGCACATCCGGCGAATGCGGACGCTGTATCGCGAGCGGCAGGAAATATTGATCAGCGAGATCGAAAAGCGGCTTGGCGGAATGCTGGAAGTCACACGGGCGGACGCGGGTATGCAGATCGTCGGCTGGCTGCCAGAAGGCGTTTCCGACAAGGCGGTTTCACTGGAATTGGCCCGAAATGGCGTGCGTGCGGCACCCGTTTCGGAATACGCGATCAATCCGCTTGGTCGGGGTGGGTTACTGCTTGGCTATACGGCGTTTAGCGAGAACCAAGTAAAAAAAGGCGTTAAGAAGTTGGCTGAAATCATTGCGAAGTTTGTACCGTAGACTTACGTGCGGGCCTCTGCACTATTTCGCGTTCATCCAATCATAACCAGAGCCGATCTCGACGATCAGCGGAACGTCGAGGGTCGCGGCGGCTTCCATTTCGCGTTTAACGATCTCGCTGGCTTTTTCGATCTCTGCTTCAGGGCCTTCTAACAGAAGCTCGTCGTGGATCTGCATTATCATCTGCGTTTTAAGTCCTTCTTTTTTCAACGCCGCGGCTACCTTTAGCATTGCGATCTTGACGATATCGCTGGCGGTGCCCTGGATCGGCATGTTGATAGCCTCGCGTTCGGCACGCGAGCGGACGCTGAAGTTGCGGTCGTTGATGCCGGGAAAATACCGCCGCCGGCCGAAGAGTGATGTGACGTAGCCTTTTTCGCGGGCTTCGCCGGGAATGCGGTCCATGTATTCGCGAATGCCCTTGTACGTTGCGAAATAATCGTCGATGACCTTTCTAGCCTCGGCCCTCGAAATACCGACTCGCTGCGCCAGGCCGAAAGCCTCGACCGCGTATGCGATACCAAAATTGACGATCTTTGCCAGCCGCCGTTTTTCCTTCAGGTCCTTTTCGTCAGTCGCACCGAAAACAAGCCGGGCGGTTTTCGAATGGATGTCCTCGCCCATTTTGTATGCTTCGAGCATGACCGGGTCCTGGGTAATGTGTGCCAGGATCCTTAGCTCGAGCTGCGAATAATCCGCTGAGATCAGCTTGTTGCCCTTTTCGGGAATGAAGGCTTTGCGGATCCGCTGGCCGAGTTCGGTGCGGACCGGGATGTTCTGCAGATTCGGGTCGTTCGAACTGAGGCGGCCGGTTGCGGCGACCATCTGACGCAAAGCACCCGTGAATCCGGCCGTCGGCATCGATGAGTTTCGGCAGCGAGTCGGCATAGGTTGCTTTGAGCTTGTCGAGTTCGCGGTATTCGATAATGAACTGGGCGATGTCGTAATTCAGAGCCGAGTTCGTCCAGCACGTCATGGCTTGTCGAAACTTGTCCGGTCGCGGTCTTGCGGCCAGTGGAAATGTTCAGTTCTTCAAAGATCTCGCCGACTTGTTTTGGAGAGCCGATGTTGAATTCGCGGCCGGAGATCGCAAAGATCTTGTCTTTCAGCGTCTCGAGTTCCTCCGAAATAAACTCCGAGAATTCCTTTAAGCTGTTCGCCGTCGACCTTCATCCCGGCGTTCTCGATGTCGGCCAGCACCGCTTCGAGCGGCAACTCGATCTCGCTATACAATTGGTCCATCTCGTCCTCGATGATCTTGTTTCGCAACAACGGTGCAAGTCTGCAGCGTCCAATCGGCCCGTTCCGCGGTACGAAAGGCCGGCTCTTCAAAATCCTGGGGAGTTTCCTGCGGATCAAGGTCGAGATCGGTTTGGGCGAGAAAGGGAAGTGCAAAGCCCGAGCGGTCCGGGTCGAGCAAATAGGAAGCCAGCATCGGGTCATCGGTTACGGCTACCGGGTCGAATGCCAGAGCGTCGCAAGCACGGCCAGATTTCGTTTGTAATCGTGGGCCGTTTTGTCGAGAAAGCCGTTTGAAAAAATGTCGCGGAGGGGCGGCAACGCTGCGTCTTTGCCGCCGTCGAAATTTTGCAGATCTATGTAGTGCGACTGGCCGGCGGCGGTCGCGATCGCCAAGCCCGAGCGGCTCGCTTTTGTGATAACAGCTCGATCTTTCGCCCGCATTTGCATCGTTAACCTCAAAGCTCCAAAACTCGGTTTCCCACAGTTTGCGGATCAGTTTATCAAGGTCGTCACGGTTGGAAATGACCGAATATTTCGTCTCAACCGATTCAGCCTCCGATTCCCGTCGCTTCTCAAACAGCGTTGCGGAATCGGCAAATTCGCGTGTCAGCGCATTGAATTCAAGTTCGCGGAAAAGCGCGTAGGCCTTCGTCACGGTCCGGCTCGCGAGCCTTAAGCTGGTCAAGGTCGAGATCGACCGGCACTTCGCAATGGATGGTCGCCAGCTCGAGCGATTGCCGAATGATGTCCTGATTATTCTGCAGGCTTTCGCGTTGGGTTTTGTGCTTGATCTGGTCCGCGTTCTCCATCGCGGCTTCGGCCGAACCCCATTCGAGGATGAGTTTCAGGGCCCCTACCGCACCGATTCCCGGAGCACCGGGAATATTGTCGACCGCATCGCCCATCAAACCGAGCAGATCGACGATCTTTTCTGGCGGCACGCCGAATTTTTTGTCTACCCAAGCCTCATCGCACCATTCGATCGGCGGAACGGGAACCTTCCGCTTCATGTTGTTCGAATTCTGCCGCATGGCGATGATGCTCGGATCTTTGACCAATTGGCAAAGATCCTTGTCATTGGAAACGATCACTGCCTGCAGGCCTTTATCGGCGACCTTTTTGGCGAGCGTGCCGATAATGTCATCGGCCTCGAACCCGTCGTATTTCACGATCGGAATGCCGAAGACCTCGCAAACCTGGACAATAAAGGGGATCTGTTTCGCCAGATCGTCGGGCATCGCCTCGCGGTTTGCCTTGTAATCGGCAAACGAGGCGTGGCGAAATGTCGGAGCGTCGGTGTCGAAAACGGCGGCGATATAATCAGGCTTTTCGTCATTCAGCAGCTTACGCAGCATATTCGTAAAGACGAATATCGCCTGCGTAACCTGCCCCTTGCTGTTGCGAAGCGGGTCCTGTTTCGCCCCCATCGGAGCAAAGAACGCCCGGAAGATGTGCGACATCGAGTCGATCAAAAATACGCGTTTCATCGTTCGTTTACCTGATTGATGAATGATAGATAAACATTTGCGGAGTTACAAGTGAACGTCTTAATGCTTTACCGCACGTTTCATGGCTTCTTTAGAGTCAGACGCGAAACGCTTCTGCAACATCCGGCTTAACGGGTAGGCAAGCTTCGCGAGCGGGTGATTGGGTTTTGAGAATGCATACAGGTCGAACCAGACGTCGCCCGTATCGTTATCCATTTCAACCGAAAACCGCTCTTCACCGGATTCAGCGTGATTGGTCAGGGTGCCATAAGCAAACCCAAAACGCTCGGGCTCGTCGATCGTGTAAACGATCCGGGCGGCGTTGAGCGAGTAAAAGCCGAGATGGCTGACCAGTATCCCAACATTCCGGCCGGTTTCGATCGGCGTGTCGGGCCAGCATAGTTCTACCCAACCAAGATCAAACATTTTCCAGCTTCTGATCGAATCCTTCGCTCGTTCCCAGTCTTTGTTTCCATGGCCGATCATGGTGCGGTTGTGATCGATGTTATACCCTTCCGGCGGACCGATGAGCGTTGCACCAACATCTGGAGTAGGACAATTTGTCGTTCGCAGCCGACGCGAGAAATGCATCTATCGCCCCTGTCCGGTTTTGAGAGACAGGAACATTGTGTTCGCTAGTTTGACAACAAAATTTGCAAAAAGGTATTCTTAGCGTTCGCCTGTGGTTGAGAAATTCTAACCTTTAGGCGGTGCGAATATCGCACGGGTCCATACGTCCGGTTCGTCTAGGGGTTAGGACACCGCCCTTTCACGGCGGCAACACGGGTTCAAATCCCGTACCGGATACCATCTTATAACGCGGTTTGTGCATCAAACCGTTTACCAACGATTCGCTTGCACAACAAGCGAATTTTTTGTTTTACGAGGTCCAATGGTTAAAAAGCTCTTATTCTCGCTATTTCTCGGAGCATCGATCCTTATTTCCGCACACGGGCAATCGGGCACCGACACAGTAATTATTCTGCCGTTTGAGAACACGTCAGGACAAACCAGACTTTAACTGGGTCGGCGAGAGCTTTGCATTGTCGTTATCCGAACTTTTAAAGCTGCCCGCGCTGAACGTTGTCTCCAACGGTGAGCGAAAGCTTATCCAACAGCGATTACGAATTCCGTTTACCACACTTCCAAGCCTTGCGACTTCGTTAAAGCTTGCCCGCGAGGCAAACGCGACGCTTTTAGTTTCGGGCCGATACAACATTGTGCCGGCACAGGGCGACACGGCCGCCACGCTGAACGTGATCGTAAAGCTCATTCGCGTAAATGAAGGAAGGTTTTTGAACGAAGAAATGCCGGACGGACGACGCATAACCCGCGATATTAACCTGAATGACGCGCTAGGCAATTTGCAGACAATGCAGGGACAGATCGCTTATCAGATCCTGTATCAACGTGACAAGGCGTTGCCGTTTTCCCAAAATCAACTTATTGAATCGGCAAACAAGGTTCCGGGACGAGCGTTCGAAGCCTATATAAAAGGTTTGCTGACTCCCGCACTCGAAGCCCGCGAGAATTATTTTAAGAATGCGATGCGGCTTTATTCCGAAGTCACGCCGGAAGGAACTTTTGCCGACGCCGCTCTCGAACTTGGGCATCTCTATCTAAACCAACGGAAATTCACGGAGTCCGTCGAAGCGTTTGAGCGGGTCGTTGCCGCCAATCAATCGTGCAAAACTGTCGCTCGAAATGAGAACAAGATCTCGCAATGCAATGACGAGGCGTTTGCGGAATCGTCGTTCTATATAGGGCTGATCCGGTGGCAGCAAAATAATTACGAGCAAGCGTTGGCCGTACTCCGGCCGCTGGCCGAGGACCTGAAACTGACCAGCGTTTACAATACATTAGGGGCCATCGCGGTCCAGGCCGCTCGGGCCGAGAAAAAGAATGAAGCCAAATCCGCGGCATTGCTGAACGAAGGACTCGATCTTCTGAAAAAGGCGAATGAATCGGCTCCGGACGATACCAACGTAAGGTTCAATTACGGTATCGCCCTTTTTCTAGCCGGCAAACTGCCCGAATCAGCCGAACAACTACGCAACATCATCGCTGCGAAACCGCAGGATGGCGATACGTACTACGTTCTTTCGAAAGCCCTTGCCGGCCAGAATGACGCAACCGCGACCGCCGTTGACAATCAAGCCCGGACATTTCTGACAGCAAGCAACCGGTACGCAAATCTCGAAAAGGAATGGGTGAAGTCGAAATCCTTTCCGGAAATCACACTTCGGGTCGAGCAGCCGCAAAGACGTGATTTTCTGAGCGTCGTGCTCAGCCGAAGATCGCCGACGGCGACCGTGGCAGCCGTCAGCGAAACCGAAAATCTGCTTACTCTGGCCCGGACGCAGTTCAAAAACGGAAATGACGATGAAGCGATGGGCAGCTTACGCCGTGTGCTGGCGAGCGAGCCGATGAGCGCGGAAAGCTACTTGATACTCGGCAAGATCCATCTCCGGCGCGGCGACCTTGACCAGGCGATAAGTTCATTTAAGACGGCGATATTCTGGGACAACCGCCAGGTTGACGCCCATGTTTCGCTCGGCAAGATCTACCTCGAAAAAGGCGACTGCCTGCAGGTGAAAAACTACTCGGCATCGGCCATGGAGATCGGCCCTGAGAACCAGGACGCCCTCGCTTTGAAGCGGCAGGCGGAGCGATGTTCCAAATAGTGTAACTCTGGGAGTCTGGAGTCTTGAGTCGGAAGTCTTGAGCACGAAAGCCTTCTGCCGTTGCGATTCTCGTTAAGTGATTATTTCATATGTGTTTACGTCTGACTCCAGACTCAAGACCCCCGACTCCAGACTGTCCAGAACGCTTTGGCACGGAACGTGCAATAGAGGGAGCGGCTAGCTTGATGAAGTTAATCGAGACCCCGCCGCCACCACTTCTCCGAGCGCGGTTTGCCACTGTGCTTGATCACCTTCCGAGCGTTCCTACAGTTGTCCTTCCCTTTTTGAGTCCGGTCGAAAGCGACCGGGCTCTATCACTTTTAAACCAATGAATATAGGGATTTATTGGGTTAGCCCGGTTTTCGATCATTTTGAACAGGCTATATCCGGTTGCATTGCGGATAACATTCATTTTGACGTGTGCCGTTCGAGATCATCGATGAAATGACAAAATTCGTCATTCTTGCGATGACAAAATTTGTGCGGGTTAATCGATTGACCGATCAGCCTGGAAGAAAACGTTTCAAACTGACTGCTGCGGCTTTTGGTTTTGCTAAACTGTCGCAATGAAGCTTGCTCGCGTGCGGTCACTATTGCCTGATTGGAAGAATGTGCTGGCCGCATTGGCTTCGGCAATATTGCTGATCGGTGCCTTTCCCGATTTCGAGTTCTGGTTCCTGGCCTGGTTCGCCCTCGTGCCGCTGCTGTGGGCGGTCGAGCGGGAGAAGTCACCGGCCCGCTCGTTCGTGCTTGGCTGGGTGTTTGGCAACGTCTTCTTTTTCGGCACCTGCTGGTGGCTGACGTTTGCCCCGATAACCTACGCCGCATTTCCCGCTCCGCTAGTCTATTTCTTGCTGTTCCTCGTTACTTCTGCTGCGGCTGTTTTTCCGGGCATCTTCGCCGCGATCACGACGTTTTTGTTGAGGCGGTTCGGATCCATCGCTTTTCTCGCGGTGCCGTTCGTTTGGGTGTTCACTGAATTTCTGCGGTATTGGATCACAGGGAATAACTGGAATGCGCTTGGGTATTCGCAGGCCTTTGTATTTGGCCTTCCGATTGTCGCCGGCCTTGGCGGAGTGCTCATGGTAGAGCGCCCTATGTGTTACACCGGTCGCATTGCTTTATTCGGTTATAATTCGACCTCGCCAAAAGTGGTTCGTTCTATTGATCGGGGTTATCGTAATTTCCAGTCTGCCGCCGATTGCTGAATTTGTCCGAATTCGGTCACGCAAGACCTCGCTGATTACGAACGCCGCGTTTTTAATCGCGGTCCAGCCAAACGTCCCGATGTCTGGCCTGACGCTTGAAAAATGGAGAGAGTTGCGGCAACGACATGCTCGTCTCGCCGAATCCGCACTTGCCAAGGAGCCCCCAAATCGGTGGTCCACATTCCAGATTCCGCAACATACGACTGTCGTCTTCCCAGAATCCCCGATGAACTTCATGTACGAGGACGATGCGGAAACGAAGGAGTTTATCAACTCGTTTGCTGCGAAGAACAACGTCTCGGTGATATTCAATTCGGCTGAGCCTGACAAGGCGAATGGGAAGTTTTTCAATTCGGCGGTGATGGTTGGGCCGGAAGGTAAGGAAATCGGCCAGTATGATAAAATTTACCTGTTGCCATTCGGTGAAGCCGTCCCGTTTCCGCTAGAAGGAATTCTACCGGGGTTCGTTGGAAATTTTTCCTACGGGCGCGAGTACGACCTTCTGCCGCTCGGCGATGCGAAGGCGGGCGTGATGATCTGCTTTGAATCGCATTTCGGCCAGCTTTCACGCGAGTATGTCCGGAACGGTGCGGACGTGATCATTGAAATGACGAACGACGGCTACCTCGGCCCAACGCCGGTTTTGCGTCAGCATCTTGCAAACGCGGTGTTCCGTGCGGTCGAGACGAACCGGCCCGTCTTGCGCGTCACGAATGTGGGCATCACGGCATATATAAATGAACGCGGCGAAATGCTCGACCCGGCTGTGCCGTACACCGAAGACACGCGCGTCTGGTCGGTGGCAAAGTCGGACGGACAGCAGACGTTTTACGTGAAGTATGGTGATTGGTTCGCTTGGCTGTGCTCCCTAGTGACCGTGGGGTTGTTGGTTTTCAGTTTCTTTGGATATCGTAGGATTGAAGGGAATGCAAGAACTTCCAGTGGACCCGAACAGGTTTTGGAATAAGGACCATGTTTACAATCCTCCGTTGACACTTGGTATGGTTCGCGAGGCAGAGAACCATCTGGGGGTGAAGTTGCCAAGGGAATTAATAGAGCTTTTGGGAGTTCAAAATGGTGGTTATACCCTCGGTTTCGTTTTTCCAATGACCGAAAAAACGAGTTGGGCAGATGACCATGTTCCCTTCGATGAATTGTCGGGAATCAATCTGGACCTGGAGTCGCTGTCGACTTTTAATCTGCTGAATTCGTTAGACCTCAGCGACGAATGGGGCTTGTCTGAGAAACAAATACTTCTTGCTGGTGACGGTCATTATTGGATCACCCTCGACTACCGGAAAGGTGAAGTGCCAACCGTTGCTTGGATAGACACTGAGTGCGATCAGGACATGCAGGTAGCCGATTCGTTTCGGACATTCCTCGCGGGCCTAGTCGAGACTTCTAAGTTTGAATACTCGGAGTTGTGAAGACCATGCATACTCGCTCGCACACGCACGAAGAAAAGTTTCAGTCCTTGCCGGAACAAATTTTCGGACTGCTGATCACCCCTTCCGCGATCCGGGGCTGGTGGGGAGCTTCGCGGGCGATCGTTGAAGCGCGTGAACACGGTGTTTGGACGGCGGCGTGGGGTGATGAGGACGATCCGGATTACATCTCGACGGCGACGTTGGTCGAGTTCGATCCGCCTCGAAAATTGGCGATGAAGTATGGCAAGTACTATGCGAAGTCGGGCCCGCTGCCGTTTGAGTTTGCTGAAGATGCTTTGACAGTATTTACGGTCGAACCAAGCGGTGAAGGAAGCATTCTGCGTGTCGAGCAAACCGGTTTTCCGTGCGATGCGGTCGCCGATGATTTTTACGCTGCTTGTGAAACGGGTTGGAAGAATACGTTTGAAGGAATCAGAAATTATTTGAAGGAACGGGCAGAAACGCGACCGTTAGGGAGCGTGCAATAGCGTCGCCATTTGGCACGCTCGTTCACACTCGCGTTTCTGCCCGAGCAGCGAAACCCGACAGGAAATATGGAACTAACTGAACTACAAACAAAACACGAACAGATAAAAGATAAAGTTACACAACTTGGGAGGTTTCTTTGACGCACCAAAGAAACGAGCGGAGTTGGAAGCTTCGGAAGCCGTGATCTCGGAGCCGGGATTTTGGGACGATCAGGAGAAGGCCCAAAAGGTCGTGCAGCAGCGAAGCCGTATTGAACGGGCATTGAAGCAGCAGGAAGATTTCGAGATCGGTGTTTCGGATGCTGAAGTGCTTTTTGAATTTGCGGCTGAGGACGCCGATTCGGCGAAAGAACTGCAGGCGCTGATCGAAAAACTGGACAAACAGGTTTCCGAGGCAGAAACTCAGAGTTTGCTCTCCGGCGAGACCGATGCCAATAATGCGATCTGTTCGATCCAATCCGGTGCCGGGCGGAACGGACGCACAGGATTTCGCGCAGATGCTTCTACGGATGTATTTGCGTTGGGCGGAGCGGAAGGGATTTAAGGTTGAGGTCCTTGACGAGCAGTCGGGAAGCGAAGCGGGTTTAAAATCCGCTACGTTTCGGGTTGAGGGTGATTACGCGTACGGCTTGCTTTCGACCGAAGCCGGTGTGCATCGCCTGGTTCGTATATCGCCCTTCAATTCCGGCGGCAGCCGCGAGACATCGTTTGCATCGATGTTCGTTTCGCCGGAGATCGATGAGAACATCGAGGTGAACATCGAGGACAAGGACCTGCGGATCGACACCTATCGTTCGTCGGGTGCGGGCGGGCAGCATGTTAACGTAACCGACAGTGCCGTTCGCATCACGCACTTGCCGACGAATACCGTCGTTACGTGTCAGAATCAGCGGTCGCAATTGCAGAATCGAGCGGTGGCGATGCAGGTGCTGCGTTCCAAGCTGTATGAGCTTGAGTTGGAAAAACGGCGTGCGGATGCGTCCGAGCATGAGGCGACGAAAATGGATATCTCGTTCGGCTCGCAGATCCGCAATTACGTTCTGCATCCTTACCGACTGGTAAAAGATACCCGAACAAAATACGAGCAAACCAATGTCGAAGCCGTGCTGGACGGCGAGATCGACGAGTTTATCAAAGAATTTCTCACCTTCAAAAAGACCGGCAAAGCCCTCGGCTCGGGAGGCGATTAAATCCGCTTTCGCCAATTAATGTAGAATTTACAATGAATAATTGGTAATGTTTCGTTTTAGATGAAGATCTGCCCTACATGCAAAGAAACGTACAACGACGACGGACTTAATTTTTGTCTGGCTGACGGCGCGACGCTGCTCAAAAAACGGGTCAGCGGAAAGCAAAAACATTCGCGGGCGAATGAGATAGTTGCGGTCGTGCTTCTCGCGGCTGCGGTTCTCGTCTTCCTATGCCTGATTTCATTCAATCAAAGCGATCCGACATTTAACACGGCTTCTTCGCAAAAGGTCCAGAACTGGATCGGTGTCGTTGGCGCGAACTTTGCCGAACTGCTGATGACGGTCGTTGGGATCACGGCCTATCTTTTTCCGGCGTTGATGGGATTGATAGCGTGGCGCGTTTTTCATTCTGAAAGCCTTCGTCCAAGGGTGAGCCGCGTTATTGGTTATTTGCTGTTTGCGGCGTCCATCTCAGGCCTCGCAAGCCTGGTCGGATGGCATGGCGGCCTTGTGGGCGGTTTGTTTTCATATTATTCGGTTTATTTGCTTAGCAAGATCGGGGCGGGCATTTTGATGACGACGGTACTCATTGCCTCGACTCTCGTTATTACAAATGTTTCCTTTGCGGGCTTTGTTGGTAATTTCGAAATGGCCTGGGAAAACGTTAAGGTCCATTACCGCGAATGGAGGGCGAAACGGCGCGAGGCTCGTTCTGAGCAGATAAATCTTGCCAAGGAACGGCAGGAAAAAAGGCGTGAGACCCGCGATGAAAATCCTTGCCTGCGACGATCATGGTGGGTGATGCGTCGGAGGCCGTGGTTCAAAAAGCGAAGGCGGCCGCCGCGGGAACATCAGCCTCGAATCCGTTTGTGACGGTTCAAGAGCGTGCTTTAGACGAAGGGCCGTCGCTGCCGACAATCATATCAACCGGAAAGCCGGACACGTCACCCGATACACGGGCCGACATGAATGGCGACGTTCTCGCAATTCCGGTCAAGCCGGTTCGCACGACGACCGAACTTGACGCCGCAGATGTTCCCGAATTTGCGGCGGACGAACAACCGCGCGCTGCCGGAGCGAAAGAAGCCGGCGAGCTATGGCGAATATGTTTTGCCACCGACTGATTTCCTGACGCCCGCTGCTCCGAGGATTGAACAGAAAGAGGCCGAGCTGCGTGCGATCGCAAACGAGCTTTCGGCAAAGACGGCCGAGTTCAACGTTGCGGGCAAGGTAGTGAACATTTGTCCCGGTCCGGTGGTAACGACCTATGAGTTCAAGCCCGACCCGGGCGTTAAATATTCTCGTGTAACGGGTCTCGTGGACGACCTCTGTCTTGCGTTAAAGGCAGAGTCGATCCGCATTGACCGCATTCCTGGCAAGGCGTTTGTCGGGATTGAGGTACCGAATAAGAAAAGAGAAGTTATACAGCTACGGGATGTGGTCGAATCAAAAAAATTCAAAGAGTCAACCTCGTTGTTAACCCTTGCCCTCGGCAAGACGATCGACGGACTCAATTACGTTGCAGACCTTGCCAAGATGCCGCATCTTTTGATCGCGGGCGCGACCGGAGCCGGAAAGTCGGTAGGGGTGAATACGCTTGTCGTTTCGATCCTGTATAAGGCGAAGCCCGACGAAGTGAAGTTCATTATGGTCGATCCGAAGCGGCTTGAGCTGGGCGTTTATGCCGACATTCCGCATCTGGCGACCCCTATAATCACCGACCCGAAGCGTGCAGCGGTTGCCCTGCGATGGGCCGTTTCCGAAATGGAGCGGCGTTACAAATATCTTGCGGGTTGGGGCGTCCGGAATATCGATGGCTACAACGTCGAGGCAAAACGCCGGAACAAGGCCAAGCAGTTTGACGACAACGGCGAACCGCATCCGGGCCTTCCGTTCATCGTCATCATCATCGACGAGCTTGCCGACCTGATGATGGTCAGCGGGAAAGAGGTCGAAGAGGCGATCACGCGGCTGGCACAGATGGCCCGTGCGGTCGGGATTCACCTTGTGCTTGCGACGCAGCGGCCGTCAGTCGATGTTATCACCGGCCTGATCAAGGCGAATTTCCCGGCACGCATCTCGTTCCGCGTTTCATCCAAGGTTGATTCGCGCACGATCATCGACGGCAACGGCGCCGAGAGCCTGCTCGGACGCGGCGATATGCTCTTTTTGCCGCCGGCCAGCTCACAGGTGCTGCGTGTTCACGGAGCGTTTGTCGATGAGAAAGAGATCGCCCGCATCGTCGAGCACGTCAAGGCCCAAGGCGAGGCTGTATTTGATGAAACGATCACAAAGACGGAAGAAGAGTTGGACGACACCGGCGATCTGCCCGGCAAGCGTGACCCGCTGTTTTGGGATGCGGTCAAGAGTGTTGTCCACGCCAAACGTGCGTCCACATCGCTGCTCCAACGCCATTTACGCATTGGCTATGGCCGTGCCGCCGCGATCCTCGACGCAATGGTCAAGGAAGGCTACATCGGCGACATGGACGGCAGCACCCGCGCCCGCCCCGTGCTCCAAAAGGCTTACGAAGATCTTCAGGATATTTCGGAAATGGAAGACGGATAGTTTGAGTTTTAGCTGCATTTGCAAAGCAGGAATTCCAAACGAAAAATTTCCACACTTTCTGTGGAAAACTAAGGGTTTTCCCCTATGTTAAATCGTTTAAGTCTTTGTAACACGGGCACTTCTAGCATTCTGCACAAAACGATAGCAGGCTTTTGATGGATATTCGTAAGTCTATTAATTGCAAGAAATACTCCACCTTCGCACTCGGCTTGCTGGCTGGGCTGGTGTTTGGGTTTGCCGGTTGCGGTGGAAATGTCGAGAAAACATTTTCTTTTTCAAATGCTAAATATTCGGCTTCGGCCGATGCGGTCAATATCAATACCGCCTCAGCGGAAGAGCTGCAGAAAATTCCTCACATCGGCGAGAAGATCGCGGGTCAGATTATCGAGCACCGCGAGCGGTATGGGCCGTTTCGCAAACCTGAAGATCTGATACTCATCCAAGGGATCAGCGATTTGCGGTTCAGAAAGATAAGGAGCCTTGTTCGCGTCGATTGACCCTTGCATGGCCGAAAATGTCGTAACAAAGCGTTTTTCGAGCTTTCCATTATTTTGGCTTGGGATATGTTTTGCCTTAGGAATACTTGCTGCCAAAGCTTTCCCCACCAAATTCGAAATTCTACTACCCATTTGCGTGGCTTCAGCGGTTGTTGCAGGCGTTTTTGTTCGCCGCGCATTCTCGTTTGTATTGATCGCGATCGCATTTGCTGCCGCCGGTTCAATAACATTTTTGCTTCATCAGGACAACGTTTCAGGCAACCGGATTAAGCGGATTTACGACGACCAACAGATCGGTTCGGGCGAGCCGGTCGAGATCGTCGGGACCCTGGTTAGCCGCGAAGAGTTGGCAGAAGGGTTTTTTGTAACGATCGCGGCCGAACAGCTTTTGCACAAAGGAGTGGCTCGGCCGGTGTCAGGGCGGATTCGCTTGTTCGCTGTGGCTCAAACTCTGGAAATGGCTGAGGACTACGCTTCAATGGACCTTCGGAGCGGTACCAAGATCGGCGTTGCCTGTAATCTCGAGCGGGAAGAAAGCTATCAGAATCCGGGGGTGCTCTCGAGAAAAACACTGCTTGATTGGCAGGACCTTGATGCGACCGGAACCCTGAAAAGTCCGCTTCTGCTAGAAAAACTTGGCGATGGCTCGTCGTGGGATCCGGTCAGTTCTGTCTATTCCGCACGCGAGTCACTCATCGCTCAATTTCGGGCAAAATTCAGCGGCCCGACCGCGGGCGTTATGATCGCATCTCTGCTTGGCAACAAACATTTTTTGGACAAGAACTCGGCCGAAGTTTTTCGCGAAGGCGGAACGTTTCATATCCTCGTTATTTCCGGTCTGCATATCACGTTTATCGGCGGGCTCTTGTTGCTGTTCGTTAGCAAATTGGCCCGGAACAGGTTGACCCGGTTTCTATCGGTTTCGTCAATTTTGTGGATATATACGCTGGCGGTCGGAGCCGAGGTTCCGGTCGTCAGGGCAAGCCTGATGTTCACCATCCTGCTTTTCTCACACGCGATCTACAGGTCCGGTACGCTGCTAAATTCGCTCGGCGCGTGTGCTTTGATCCTGCTGGTGTGGCGACCGCAGGACCTTTTCGGACCGTCATTTCAACTTACATTTGTCAGCGTTGCGGCCATCGTCGTAATGGGCTTCCCGTTGATCGAGAAGCTTCGGTTTATCGGTACCTGGACGCCGACGGCGACGGCGCCGTTCCCGCCGATCGTACCGGTGTGGCTAAAACGCTTTTGCGAAACGATCTATTGGCGGGAGGACGTATGGCAGATCGAGACCAAGCGGCACGTGTGGTCGGCGAACCTGTTTAAGTCTCCATACCGCAGATTGAGCGGGTCGGAATCTTTGCAACGAGTCGGAGCGTTTGTTTTTGAAGGGGTCTTGATCTCCGTGATCGTTCAACTGTGGCTCCTTCCGTTTTTGGTAGTTTATTTTCACCGGGTGTCGATCCTCTCGATACCGCTAAATCTTTGGGCCGGAGTACTGATCGCGTTGGAGAGTTTCTCAGCTTTGACCGCGGTCGGCTTTTCGTTTATCAGCAGTGCGCTCGCTTTTCCGTTCATAAAACTAACCGAGTTTTTCAACTGGCTGTTGGTCGCGGTCCCGGGTTGGTTTGTTTATTACGATTGGGCGAGTTTTCGATTGCCGGTTTACACCGGTTGGCAAGGTTCTGTTTACGCCGCGTATCTGCTGCCGATATGCGTGCTGGGTTTCGCTGCGTACGCGTGGAACCCGTTTGCGATGCCGTCAGCATCAGTATCTCGTCTCCATTTGAGGACGCTCTGCGCGGTGACCGGGTCGGCACTGATACTGGGCGGGTTCATCGTATTTCACCCGCTCAGTTCGCCGGGTGCGGACGGGCGGTTGCACATCGAGTTCCTCGATGTCGGACAGGGCGATGCGGCTTTCATTACATTTCCTGACGGGAGGACAATGCTGGTCGACGGCGGCGGACAGGTGAGGTATCGAGAACGCGATGATGAGGACGAGGAGGGTTTCGAACCCGACGTGCCGAGCATTGGTGAATCGGTCGTTTCCGAGTTCTTGTGGGAACTCGGATATTCAACGATCGATCATGTGGTTGCGACGCATGCGGATGTCGATCATATTCAGGGTTTGAATGACGTTGTGAAGAATTTCCGGGTCGGAACAGTCCTGGTTGGACGATCTCCGACCAGTGATCCGGATCTTGCCGATTTGGCAACTGCGGCTCGGCGTCGCGGCGTTCCGATGGCAACGATCGCACTCGGAGACACACTGAAATTTGGCGAAGTGATTGTCGAGGTCCTTTATCCAGAGGCGACGAATGAAGCGGATGCACGTTCGGATAACGATCATTCGGTCGTCTTGCGGCTTACGCTGGGAAGCCGCTCTTTTCTCCTTACCGGAGACATCGAAATGCATGCGGAATCCGAGGTGGTGGCAGCAGGCGTTAGTTTGAATGCCGACCTGGTCAAGGTCCCGCATCATGGGAGCCGCACATCTTCGACACAAGCATTTGTCGACGCGGTCGAAGCCGAAATATGCGGTGATCTCGGTTGGACGCTCGTCCTTTTTTGGCCATCCGCACAGCGAAGTTGTGGAGAGATGGAAGGCAAGCGGAGCGACGGTAATGACGACCGGCGAACGGGGCACTGTCTCGGTCTCGACTGACGGCAAGGACCTTGTGCTAAAGACGTTTATGCCCTGACCGCTTATCAAGGCCGCAGCGTTGCCGCGGCTAGGATGAGAAATACGTCTTGAATTAATCAGCGGGCAAGTTTATGCCAAAGGCCCATTTCCAGGCATCGCTCGTCCTTAACATAGACCGACGTGCCCCAAATAGGCCCAACCTTCTGGCCGAAGCAGGTGCCGTCGGCACCGCCGCTAAACGTCAGGATGGCGGCTGTCGGCGAGAGCATCGTGGCAGCTGCGTTGGTGACGCTGACGCTCTTGACGTCGCATCCGGGACTGGTCCAATCCTTTAACGCATCACCCTTGGTAGCAAAGTAAGTGCCGAAAATGTTGATGAATGAGATCTCCCTTGTCGTCAGTGCCTCGATTCGTTTGGCGTCGTGGTCTTTCCACGCTTCCCAGAGAGCCTTTTCGGCTGGCACTAACATCTCGATGACAGCATCCGGCGCGGCCGATTTTGGTGCATCCATTTTAAGAGCTTCTTTCTGATCAGCCGGTTTTGTGGGAGCCCCTTTGGGATCGACGATCGCCGCTTCAGCGTGGAAAGCAGCTCTCCATTTGTCGCCGCTTCGAACGAGAACGGTTGCCGCCCGAACCGCAGCGGGCATGGCCTTGCCTCCACATTTCGCGTCCTGCGCCGCTTTATAAGTAAGAAGAGCGGCAGCGTCGCCAAGGGGTGTCATATGTTCTTCCGAAAATGAGAAATCAGTTACATCGCATGTCGGGTCGCTGATTCGCTTGATGATCGCAGCCTTGTCGGCGCGGCCGCTGTTGCCCATGCCGATAGCGTTGTCCACCAGATAGTCCTCAAAAAACTTTCGTCTTTGGCTTTCCATGAACTCCATGCCTTTTTCTCATTTGCGATCAGGTCCTCTTTTGATGGAGATGCAGCGACGGGTTTTGCGGTATTGACGTTAGCGTTTGCAGTGTTGGCATTATTCACCGTTGTATTGCCAACCGGTGATCCGCAAGCTGTGAAAACGAGAGCGGCTGCTGCGATCAAAGCAAGAAAGGTGGTCCTGGCCATTAATTGTCTCCTGACTTTTATTTGTAAACCCTAAGTTGGATACAGTCGATGTTTCAAAAAAGGCCGGAGCGTGTGGCTCCGGCCTTGAACGATCGTCCCGTCGCAACTTTGCTATTGCTGCGAAACGCCCATGCCAAAGGAGGCGCGCCATGCCTCGCCGTCCTTCATATATGCAGTCACGTACCATTCTGTCCGGATCGGCTCGCCTTCACAGGTGCCATCGCCGCCGCCTTTGTAGGTCAGGAGCGAAACGTCTTTTGTTAGCGAGACCGACTGAGCATCGGAGAGCCAATAGCTCTTGACCTCGCACTTGTTGTCCGTTGTCCACGACTTGATCGTGGCCGCCCGGTCGGTGCTGCCTCCTCCGGTATAAAACGAGAAGTCCTTTGCCAGTACGTCTTCGAGAGCCTTGCCGTCTTTGGCCTTCCACGCATCCCAGATCTTCTTTTCGATCGCCAGGACCGCATCGGTCGCGGCGTCGGGCTTAGGTTCTTCCTTCTTTGCTTCTTCCTTCTTTGCCGGGGCAGCGGGTTTGGGCGGAGCCTTGGGGTCGACCGCCGGAGTTTCGGCGTAGAAAGCAGCCTTCCATTTTTCGCCTTCACGAACATAAATGCTTGCCGACCGAACCTCGGCCGGGCCCTTCTTGCCGTCGCAGGTGTAATCCTGTGCCGCCTTGAAGGTCAATATTGCGACATCAGGCCCGGCCATTTGCATCTGATCGTCGGAAAGCGCGTAGCTTTTGATCTCACATTTCTGCTCGGTATAGGACTTGATGGAAGCCGTCTTGTCCATACGGCCGGCGGATGAAAACCCGACATATTTGTCCGTCGCGTTCACTTCGGTCCATTTGGCATCTCTGTTCTTCCATGCCTCCCAGCCACCTTTCTCCAGTGTCATGAGGGCTTCTTTTGTCGGGGCGGCAGCGACGGGTTTTGCTGCGTTGGCATTTGCGGCATTGGCAGCATTTGCATTATTTGCAGCCGGCTTGTTGCCTGCGGGTGCACCGCATGCCACCAAAAAGGCGGCGAAGGCAAGCGTTAGAGCAATAAAAGTAATACGTTTCATTTAGTTTTTCTCCTCTTAAGAAACCGATGATCCGATTGAACCGACAACTACGTCGATGCGTACAGTCGTGGGTTCGAATAATGGCCTGATCCTTATTTCTGAATTCATCATCACTATACACTCATATGCCAATCCCGCAACCGGGTCACCGAAAAAAAACCGCGACCCATTGAAGGATCGCGGCCGAAATTACTTACCGAATTCAAAAGACTACATCGCAGGTGATTCAAACATAAAGGCGAGCTTCCACGCATCGCCTTCTTTGACATAAACAGCGGATTGGTAAAGACTGCCGTTCTTTTGGCCGTCGCATGTGCCGTCGGCCGTTCCTTTGAGCGTAAGAAGCTCGACGGTCGGTGACAACGCAGTGGCAAATCCGTCGGTCACGCTAACCTTGGTGATGCCTTCGCACTTCATCGTTTCGGTCCATTGCTTGATCACATTCGCCTTGCCGCTGATCCACGTGCCCAACGGGTCGACGTTTGATGCATTCGCTGTCAGCATCTCTTCAAACTTCTTGGCGTCCTTTGCTTTAAACGCCTCCCAACCAGCTGTGTGAAGTTTTACGAGAGCTTCGGTATTGGCACTCGGAGTCGGCTTTGCCGGTTCTGCCGGAGCCGCATTCGCGGCATTGCTGTTCGCCGCGGTCTTGTCGTCTTTCTTGGGCTCTTCTTTCTTTGCCGGAGGCGGTGGTGGTGGCGGAGGGTTCTTCGGATCGATGATCATAGTTTCGCTATGAAAAGCGCCTTTCCAAGTGTCGCCGCTGCGAACATAAACGCTCGCGGCACGGATCGGGCTTGGCAGCTTTTGGGCTTTTCCGTCCTCTCCTGTGCAGGTGCCATCGAAAGTTCCTTTGTAACTCATTACGTAGGTATCTGCGTCGATCTTCTCCATCTGGGAATCGTCGAGCGACCAGGTTTTCACGTCGCATTTGAATGAGCCGATCATCTTGAGCAGTTCAGGCTTGGTCATCCGCTGGCCTTGTTCGAAGGAAACAAATTTATCCGAGAGGAAGCCATCAAAATAAGCTTTGTCGCCCTTGATCCAGGCTTCGTTGGCCTTCTTGTCCATCTCAAGCAAGGCTTCCTTCGTTGGTGCGGCCGCGGTCGGCTTGGCCGCGTTTGCATTCGTGTTCGCGTTTGCATTGGCAGCCGGTGAATTTGCGGCGGGCCCGCCGCATGCGAGTGCCATCATCGCGGCGGCAAATAAAGCGATATACAATAGTTTTTTCATTTCCGGTCTCCTAAATCGTGTTGAATTCAAAACAAAAAAACCCGAGGGTTTTTCGAATCAAAAAAACCAATCGAGCGTTCCTCTAGTCGTCCTATATTGGGTAAAGTTTTAACACTGATACAAGATATTGTCAAGGGATATCTGCAACGAATGCGGAAGCCCGCGTGTAAAGAGGGAGGTTATCGTCCAACTTGAGTGTTACGCCCTTACTCACGTGCGGGCTTCTGCATTAGTGCCTGAAATGGCGGATACCGGTGAACGCCATGGCGATGCCGTGTTCGTTGGCGGCGGCGATCGATTCGTCGTCTTTGATCGAGCCTCCGGGCTGGATGATGGCGGCAATGCCCATCGCTGCGGCTTCGTCAACGTTGTCGCGGAAAGGGAAGAAGGCGTCGGAGGCAAGGGCAGCACCTTTGATGGGAAGCGAAAAACGTTCGGCACGCATGGCCGCAATGCGGACAGAATCTACGCGGTTCATCTGTCCGGCACCGACACCAAGCGTCTGATTAGCGTTCGCCAACACGATAGCGTTCGACTTGACGTGCTTGCAGACAGACCACGCAAAAAGCATAGCTTCGAGTTCTTCGCCCGTGGGCTGACGGTCGGTGACGATGTTGAGGTCCGCGGCTGTTGATTGACGCGTGTCTGCTTCCTGCAGGAGAAAGCCGCCGGAGATCTGCTTATGCTCCAATGATGAATGGTGAATGGTGAATGGTGATCGGTTTGCCTTGAGAATTCTTAAGTTTTTCTTGTTTTTGAAGATCTCTAAAGCGTCGTCGTCGTAGTCCGGAGCAACGATAACTTCGGAGAATACTTCGATGACGGATGTCGCGACTTCGGCGTCGACTTTTCTGTTGAAGGCGACGATACCTCCGAACGCAGAGACGGGATCAGTCGAAAGGGCCCGTTTGTAGGCCTCAAGGTTCGCCTCGCCGACGCCGACCCCCGAGGGGTTTGTGTGTTTAATGATCGCAACCGCAAGCTCATCAAAGTCTTGAACAAGATTCCATGCAGCATCGGCATCTACATAGTTGTTGTATGACATCTCTTTGCCGTGTAGTTGTTCGGCGTGAGCGATTCCGCCCGATCCGGTCGAATACAACGCAGCCTTCTGATGCGGGTTTTCGCCGTAACGAAGGTTGGCGATCCTGGCGAGTTCAATGGTCTCCGACGGGGAGAATTCGCTGGTCGCTGACGGATGCGGCTCTGAGTCTTCGGCCTCGATGAACATCAAACCGGCGAGCGGATTATAGGGTTCGAGGAAATCGAGATCTGCATCGTCGAGCTGTCGAGCAAGATAGGACGAGATCGCCAGGTCGTAGCTTGCCGTGCGCGTGTAGGCAAGAGCTGCGAGACGTTTACGGGTTTGCATCGAGAGCGAGCCGTCGTTTTCGGTCAGCTCGTTTGCGATGCCCTGGTACAGGGCAGCGTCGGTTACAACAGCTACATCACGCCAATTCTTCGAAGCTGATCGGATCATGGCAGGGCCGCCGATGTCGATGTTCTCGACTGCTTCGTCGAGCGTAACATCTTCTTTTGTAATGGTTTCCTCGAACGGATAAAGATTGACGATGACCAGATCAATTGGCTCAATGCCATGTTCGTTCATCGAAGCCACATGTCCTGCGTTATCACGCAATGCGAGGAAAGCGCCGTGGATCTTCGGATGAAGCGTCTTCACGCGGCCATCCATCATTTCGGGAAAGCCGGTCACTTCGGAAACGTCTGTCACACCTATGCCGTTGTCGCGAAGCGTCTTTGCTGTTCCGCCGGTCGAGATGATCTTCACGCCGAATTCAGTAAGCTTTTTTGCAAATTCGACAATGCCGGTCTTGTCAGAGACACTGATCAAAGCACGTTCGATTCGTTTAAGGTCGGTCATAAAATGAAAAAAGCGGCCAACACGACCGCCTCTCTGAACAGATTTCTACAGTCAACCAAATAGCGAAGGCTAAATCCCGCACAATTATCGGAAATGCAGATGGCTTTCCCGTTGACGTATTTTCAGAATAAATAACGTCCAAGGAAAAGAAGTCCAAGCAATAAGACAATTGCGTATATTACTATTTTGATAACGCTCATGAGATTCCTTATCCTGATAATAAAGAGTCCGGAAACAAATACGAAGAATAGTCAGTTTAGTTCCCATTTCAGCACTATGTCAAAAGCAGGAGAGGCCTTTTTCGGTTCGCTTTTCATAAGCATTTTCCTTGCTTTCTCGGCTGGAAGCTCCCTTTCGCAGGACATCGAGGCTTCAATCACGGTTTTTGCCGATACCGCGAAAGTGAAGGTCACCGGCCGAAATCCGAAATCCATCAATCAAGGGAATCTGAAGAGCCTCTCATTTCTTCGAAGCGGTATAGGCGCTGCGAATCTTGGTTCCCGAATCTCGGATCTTACCCTGTTTGACAGCGAAGGACGATCAGTTCCGTACGAAAGGCCAAGTCCAGCCGAATTTGAAGCAAATGCACATTTTGTCCGTTGGAGCTACGTGGTCGACGTATCACCTCAAACAAATATGCGGGCGGCGGCGCATGTTTCCTGGATTACTGATAACACCGGGCTGATGATGCTTGATGATCTGCTTCCGCAGTTTTCGAATCCGGCCGGGACGACATCGGGCCATTTGACATTCGAGGCGCCAAGCGGATGGTCCGTCCAGACCAGCGAAAAAAAGTCCGCGGACGGCAGATTCATGGTTACAAATATCGAAAAAGCCGTAATTGTGCTTGGGATGCAATTACGCGGAACTAGAGCGAACATTGGAAATTCTCCGATTCGCTTTTCAATATCCGGGCAGTGGCATTTTTCAGACGATGAGGCAGCCGCAACGGCAGAGGAAATATATAAGGAGAACCTTAGGATCTTTGGAGCCGGACCGGCGGAGAATTTGCAGTTAGTCATTGTGCCTTTTCCGCGAGCAGGTGCTCCGATCGGAACTTGGGAAGCCGAAACGCGAGGAAAGAGCGTAATTATTGTTTCCGCCGATATGCCGTTCAAAACCCAGTCGCTCCAACGCCTTCGCGAGCAATTGCGGCACGAAATATTTCATCTTTGGCTGCCTAACGGAGTCAGCCTAACGGGCAACTACGACTGGTTCTACGAAGGCTTTGCATTATACAGCGCGCTAAAGTCAGGCGTTTTGTTGAACCAGATCCGTTTCGAGGATCTGCTCGACACCCTCTCTCGCGCAGACAATATAGACAGAGCGCAGAAAAATAGGTATTCACTGATCAACGCTTCTTTGAACCGGTCAAACGGCGCAGAGACGCAGTTGTATGCACGCGGGATGCTCGCCGCTTTCTTGTGTGATGTGCTTCTGCTGCAAAGTTCGAAAGAGAAGGCTTCGGTCAATACTTTGTTTCGAACGATCTACAATTTGCACCGCCCGCCCGCTCCGTTCGTTGAGGCAAACCCGGCGATCATTAAGGTGCTGTCGGCGTACCCGTCCCTTAAGCTGGTCGTGGACAATGTCATCAACGGAACTCAATCGGTTGATCTGCAAACTCAATTGGAAACGGCCGGAATTGAAAATCTATCAAATGCAGGGCCAACGGACCTTAGGGTCAAGGCCAAACTCAATCGGACGCAAAAGGCAATATTGGACAAGTTGGGATATAATAGCTGGCGGAAGTTGAGCGGGAAAGAATGACTAAAAAGCAGCTTTTTTCACAATTCTTATTCTTGGTTTTGATCGGGGTCCAATCCGGTTGTGGAGTGATCGACACGGTGGTTGGCGGCGTTTCGGACGTGATCGGATTGAGCGATACCGCGACCGTTATTTCTAAAACTGCCCAGATACGAACTTCATACGCTGTGGTCGCGGCCGACCTGCTGGAAGTCAAACGCGGTGAAAAACTGGTTGTTACGGATCAGGTCGAATTCGAAAAGGTCCTTTGGTACCGGGTTCAGGCGAGCGATGCGGAAAAGACTGAGGGTTGGATCGAAGCCCAACACGTGATCACGAGCGAAGTGCTTGAAAAGTCAAACAAGCTTGCTCTTGGGTTTAGCGATCAATCCCCGCAGGCCGCCGGCCATTTAAGGGCCGCCTCCAACTTGAGGATCTCACCGGACATGAACGCCGAAAGTGTTTTGTTCAAGCTTGCAAGCGGCTCGACCTTCGAGATCATGGACTGGGATTTTGTACCCAAACAGGAGGTTGCAGATGTTGACGACGCGGCCAAGGGTGAACAAAAAAGAAAAAACCGTTCTAAAAATGACGATATCGAGGCCGCGAAAGAGGCCGGCGAACCGGAAAAAATTGAGGATAAGTACGATATTTGGTATCAGGTGAAGTTGGATCCGTCGATCTCTCCCGCACCGGCAGGCTGGCTATTTGGGCGGCAGGTCGAGTTGAAGGTACCCAGCGACATTGTCTTTTTTCAGCAGAACAATCGTAAATTCGTCACCTGGCAGAGGCTCGATACAGATTCGCAGGACAAGGTCGGATTGACCGAAAAACTCGGATCGCCCGGGAATTGGGTTATCTTGACGCGGACAAATCAGGTAAAGGCGATCGATGGTGTCGAACCGGACTTTGACGGGATTCTCGTTCTCGCGTTTGATAAATACGACCAGGGTTTTTATACGGTTTGGAGATCGACCGGCGACGTTTGGGGGTTGCTGCCTCTCAAGGTTGAGGGGGTTGGCGACAATAAAACGTTCACAATGCGGCTAAGGCATTCGGAAGGCCGATTGGACGATAAGCGGTTTGTCGTATTCAAAGACAAGACCCGGCTGAAGGTTACGCCTCCGGAGGACATCGCCCAGTATCTGCAAGCTAAATCGAAGTGAGAATGAATATTCCGGGACCGAAGGAGCTTGAGAGCCCGTTTCCCGAACCGATCGAGTTCGAGATCACAGATTCGATCGACCTTCATGCCTTTCGCCCGAAGGATGTGAAAGCGGTCTTAGAGGCATACCTTGCGGAGGCCAGATCTAAGGGATTTCGATTTGTAAGGATAATTCACGGTAAGGGCATCGGTGTTCAGCGGGAACTTACGCGAAAAGTGCTGAGCGAAACGGGGTTTGTAAAAGGCTTCAAGTCAGGAGACGAATTCTCCGGGGGGTGGGGAGCCACAGTCGTGGAATTTATCAATGCCGATTAGCTTTCTTCAATTACATCTGCCCACGCTTCTTCGCCCATATTCTCAAAAATATCGAAAGCGTTGATCACCCGTCGTTGTTCGCTAACTCTAAACTCTGCCTCGTCCAGTTTCTGCCTCAGCTCTTTGCACAAATGTTCAAGTTCGACGACCCGCTTTTTGCGCTCGTTGTCGAGCCGGTCGAGATAAAACATGTACATGAACTGCAAGGCCGCAACTCCTACCAAAACTAAGCAAAGGCCGATCAGGACGAAATAAAGCATTTAGACTCCCATTTCCAGCTAGAGCGAATCGCATGCAGCCGCAGTATCGTTGGTCTGAAATTTGATTATACTCTTGACCAACGGCGATGGAAAAGTAAAAATCGAGACATAGCTTGAAAAAGGAATTGTATAGGGCAACACCTGCTCGATATTGAGACGGTGCATTTTTGACTGACGCAGTCCCGGAAACCAGCGCACAACAATACGGCGAGAAAGGTGAAATGCGGCCGCAATTGGACATTTGTAGTTGAAACGAGAATTGGCTTTGTATGATGGAAACTCAAAATTTAACGCTCAGATATACGCTTTTATGTGATGACGTCCGGATCGAGATGGGAAACAAGATCTCGTTGATGGGAATATTTCAAAACATAATGGTTGAGAAATTGCCCGTTTCGCTGATCAAGTTTGCGGTCATCAATCATTGGATGGGAGAAGGAAACCATGAGACAGAGGTTCGTATTCTGACACCCGATCGCGATAACCTTGTCGTTTCATCGCAAGCGACACCGATCGATCTGGCGCCGGGCGGCTTCACTGACAATGTGAGTTTTTTTGTGAACGTGGTTTTCCCGAGCGCGGGTACGTATTGGGTCCAGACGTTGGCGGACGCGGTGGTTCTTGAAGAATTTCCTTTGATCGTGGCTGACGCGCGAGAGGTTCAGAATCATCAACTTCCCGAAGAGTTGTCGGAGACGATCAACTAGCCGTTATTTTTCGGTCCGTGAAATGTCCAATGTGATCGCCAGCCGGTAAACCGCGGCATTTGAAACTTCGATCTCTTTGGTGCCGAAAGCACCCTTATAATTGGCCTTTACGCGGAGTTTTGCGGGACCCTCGGGTTGGCGGATAGTGAACTCTCCGCTGATGTTCGTGAACATAGTTCCAAGCCGAACGGCCGAACCGTCCGCGTTGATCTTCTCAACTTCGATCTTGGCTCCCGTCACGCTTGTCCCTTCCCGAAAGAAAACACTGCCTTTCAAAATAACCTGGCTTCCCTGATCGACATTCAAGATAAGCCTGTCGCCCAGGTCACGCACCTTGTTTTTCTTTACTTCAACGTTATGGATGACACCGGAGCTATACCCTTTTGCGTCAACGACAAGGCTGTAACTTCCCGGATCTATTCCCTCGATAACAAAATTCCCACCACTGTTTGCGCTAACGCTTTTGAGGTCCTTCCCATCCTTTCTGACAGTTACGCTCGCATTCGCGATGCCCGATCCGCTGTTAGTTCGAACCTTGCCCTTCAGGCCGGTTTGGGCAGAGACGGCTGAGAAGATTCCGAGCGCCATCAGAAAAACCCCGGCACTTAATATTCTTGTTTTGTTGTGAAGCTCAAACATCAGTTTATTGGCTTGCGGAGCCTTTCTTGAACTCGGCCGCTACATCATTGATGATGTCATCGAGCGTCCGGGTTGGCTTATAACCGATCAATCTTTCGGCCTTCGCAAGGCTCGGGACGCGGCGGCGCATGTCTTCGAACCCCTCGCCGTACGCTTCTTCATAAGGGACAAAGCGAATATTGCTGGAACTGCCTGTCAGTTCGATCGCTTTGTCGGCAAGCTGCATGATGGAAACCTCTTCGTCATTGCCAAGGTTTATCACTTGTCCAAAACAATCTGTGTTGTCGAGCAGCTTCGTCAGGCCTTCTACGATATCAAATACATGTCCAAAGCATCTGGACTGAGTACCGTCGCCGTGGACCTCGATCGTCTGGTTCTTCAATGCGGCTTCGACGAATCGCGGCACGACCATTCCGTAATGGCCCGTTTGACGGGGGCCTACGGTATTAAACAAGCGAACTACCACGACCGGCAGGCGCGTTTCCTTCCAATGAGCTAAGGCCAGAAATTCATCAAGCGTCTTCGCACATGCATATGCCCAACGATGCTTGTCGGTGGGGCCGGTGAGCAGGTCGTCGTCTTCCTTGAAGGGAACTGTCGCCGATTTGCCGTAAACCTCGGACGTGCTCGGGATCAGCACCCGTTTCCGGTATCTCGAACAGAAGCCCAGTACAACATCAGTTCCCCGAAAGATCGTTTCGATCGTCTTTACGGGATGTTCCATGATCAGCTTTACGCCAACAGCGCTTGCCATGTGATAGACGTGATCGGTTTCGCGAACAAGCTCTTCCATTAACTTCTCGTTCAACACCGTATCGATGATCAGTCGAAAGTTGGAGCCGCCTTCGAGATGAGCGACATTCGAGTACTGTCCAGTCGAAAGGTCGTCAATGACCGTGATGTCATGTCCCTGCCCGATCAATTTGTCGGCAAGATGGCTTCCGACGAAGCCGGCTCCGCCTGTGATCAAGATCTTCATAAACTATTGTGTTTTAACTACTTCCTGAAAGTACCTTACTGTATTGACCAGTCCCTCGGCGAGGGGCACTTTGGGCGACCAGCCTAACAATTCTTTCGCTCGCTCGATATTTGGCTGCCGCTGTTTTGGGTCATCCGCCGGCAGCGGGAAGTGCTTGATCCGGATCTCCGTTCCTATCGTTTTACCGATCTCGGCCGCCAGCTCGTTCATCGTAAACTCGCCTGGATTACCGATATTGACCGGCATGTGAATATCTTCTGCCTCCGCATTCATCAGTTTGATCAGGCCGTCCACAAGATCACTCACGTAGCAGAACGAACGCGTCTGGCTGCCATCGCCGTAGATCGTGAGATCTTCGCCGCGGAGTGCCTGAACGATGAAGTTTGAAACAACACGACCGTCGTTTTCCATCATTCGCTCGCCGTAAGTGTTGAATATGCGGACGATACGCGTGTCGACTCCGTTTTGCCGGTGATAGTCCATCATCAGGGTTTCGGCGACACGCTTGCCTTCATCGTAACAGCTTCTGAGGCCGATCGGATTGACGTTACCGAAATAATCCTCGGATTGCGGATGAACGAGCGGATCGCCATAAACCTCGGACGTCGATGCCTGAAGTATCCTGGCCTTGACACGCTTCGCCATCCCGAGCATATTGATCGCACCCATAACGCTCGTCTTTACAGTTTTTACCGGATTGTATTGGTAATGGACCGGAGAGGCCGGACAGGCAAGATTATATATTTGATCTACTTCCAACAGGATCGGCTCGGTCACATCATGGCGGATCAATTCAAAGGCCCGGTTGTCCAAAAGTTGAACAATGTTCGCCTTGCTGCCGGTAAAGAAATTGTCCAGGCACACAACTTCGTGCCCCTCCGACAGAAGCCGTTCGCAAAGGTGGGAGCCGATGAACCCGGCCCCGCCGGTGACTAATATTCGCATAATGACGTACGACAGACCGCTTGGTCTGTCGATCTTCCGACTTGAGTTTAGCTAAATGTCGATGAACAGGCTAGGCAGCCTGTTCTACTTTAGGTGACGCTCGAAAAATGCCAGAATGCGTTCGTATTCATCAGTCCAGCTCTCAGGGCGGACAAAACCGTGATTTTCGGACGGGTAGAGCATCGCCTCAAAATATTTCGTTTTGCCGAGCCGGATAAGCTTTTCTATCATCTGCACCGAATCCTGAACGTGAACATTGTCATCCGACATTCCGTGCAAAATCAGCAGCGGCCGTTCGAGTTTGTCAGCGTATGAGATCGGCGAGCTGCGTTTGTATGCTTCCGGGTTTTTATCGGGGAAACCCAGCCGCTGGGCCGTGTAGCTGGGGTTTGTCGCGTAATAGTTTTTCCAGTCCATCACCGGTCGGAGAGCCGCTGCCGCAGCGATCCTGTCAGGAGCTGCGGGCGGCGAGCATCGCTGCCATAAAACCGCCGTAGCTGCCGCCATAAACGCCTATCTTGCTTTGATTTACGCCGTAGTTCTTGACCATGAAATCGATCGCATCGATGTGGTCTTCGTAGTCCTTGCCGCCGAGAAAATCGTAAACATCCGTCCGCCAATCGCGTCCGTAACCCGCCGAGCCGCGATAGTCGATATCGAGCACCACATAGCCCTTTTTCGCGAGCAGGTCGTTGAACATGAACTCGCGATAGTAGTTGTTCCAGCCGTTGATCGTGTTCTGCAGATAGCCTGCACCATGGACAAAGATCGCCATCGGGTATTTTTTCTTCGAGTCGTGCCCGGCGGGCAGATAGATCTTGGACTTGATCACCTTGCCGTCGCGAGAAGGAATGTCGATGAACTTGGGTTCGGTCCACCCACGTTTATCAAAACCGAACGCGGTGTTTGTCAGCAGTTTTCGCCCGAATAACGGATTCCAATCCGAGCATCCCAAGCAGACTTTCTGCGCCCACAGATTGGTAGGGTTCGACCACCTCGAGTGGCCGTAGATGATCTGTACGAACGGATCGGCAATTTCTGCCATTTGCGGGGACTCGATCATGCCGCGAAACGCCGGAGCATCGTTGAGCTCGGCGGAGAGTTTCAGCGCTCCCCGGAAGGTGCGACACTGCCAAACGTTCGCGTCGCCGTTCCCTTCTCGGTTGAAAGGAATAGGATATTGGCCCTCGACGGTTCCCACTTTGCCCACTCGACTTGCCAGTTGCCTTTTGTAAGCTGCGTTATCGAGACGTTCGAAGAGTATCCTCCGTCGCCGCCCTCGGCAACTCGGGCGTTCGCGTTCGACACACTCCCTACCGGTCGCGTTTCCGCCTCTAGTTTTGCGAGATAGAGGTGATTGTAACCGTCGCGTTCCGAGCCGAAAAAGAGTTCGCCCGGACGCGTCGGATGCGGTTCGAAGATCGTCGAGAGCGGCGCCTGCCATTTATCGTCGGTTTCCTCGGTGACGAGAATTACCTGCTCGGCCTTGCTGCCGACGTTGTGGACGTAGATAAAGCTGGCGCCGTTTTGTATCCTTGTCGTTGCGGTCGACGATGAGGCTGTGGCCGTCGGCGGTCCATACAATTCGGCGAAAATTGCTTACGCCTTCGGATTTGGGCAGCCTTGATCTCAAACGGAGTGTCGCGGCTGCCATCGGCCGGAGTTACAAATAATTTCTGTTCGGACCATCCGCGGCGGGCCGGGTTTGCCGCGACAAATTCGGGAAGGTAGTTTGGTACGACGAGCGACCGGAATTTCGAACTGTCCGATACGACATACGCGATCATTGTTCCGGCCTTGTTCGGCGTTATGTTTCCGACCGAAATAAATGTCTGCTGGATTAGCCTCTTTCGTGATTTGCGTCAACGTGGAATCCGAGGTATTAAGCACAAACGCATTGCCGGACTGCGAAAACAGTATCCGCTCGTTATCAAGAAACCGCGCGCCGGATTCGGGCGGCTGCGTCTTGGTAAGGCGTTTCGGCGTTTTCTTCGCCGACAACGTGAGAACATACACGATCGCCGCCGTATGTGAAAGACAAGCTTTCTTCGAATCCGGCGACCATTCGAAACCGCCAAGCTGATTTTCGCGGGCTTTTACAAAATCGTCACGAAGCTCGACTCCGTAATTGAGTTTATTTTCGGGCTGTGGCGTTCGCAGCTGGGCCGCGGGAGATCGCTGTTTCGCAAGATAACGGTCGGCGTGCCGCCGCTGCGTCGAAACCAGATAAAGATCGCGCGGCATTTTGCCCTCGGCGTTCCAAAGATAGATGACCTTCGTCCCGTCCGGCGAAAGCTTTTCGCCCTCAACCCGCATTCCGGCGATCGACGGCTCGGCCATGATCTCGCGAACGGTTAGGTTCTGGGCTGAGTCGTCGCCGCTAGAAGAATACGCTAAAGCAGAAAGGCAAAATCGACAGTTTGAACAAATGCTTCCTATTCGATAATTTGGACCATGAGTTTCTCGTCGGTCATTTGAGCCGTCAGCAGGAGTTAATCAAATGGCGTAGCTCTTCCACGACCAAAGCCTGCTACCTGAAGGCTTCGCAAATGTCTTCCCAATTATCCGAGTTCATTACGGCAATTCCAGGGCCGCTGCACGTTTTTCGGCTTTCTGGGCTTCGGTTAACCGGCCGTATTCATAAATTGCGTTTTCCCAGGTGCCGTACATCGCGTTTGGCAGGACGATCCAGCGTTTGCCCCAGTCATTTTTGACTTTATCGGTTTCGGCGAAGCGGTCGGCAACCGACTTGCGTTCAAATACGTCAGAAAAGTCGTCAAGGTTATCGCCGATCAGCATAACGATGCGGTATTTTTTGCCAACAAAGTCCCGCCGCGGGGTTTTTGTCGAGATGTTATTGCCCTGATCGTCCTTTATTCGAAGCAGAACGTTTTCGGCGGAAACATCGACGAAACCAGCATTTTTCAGGTTGTCGATCGTGGCGGCCTTTTGAACCTCGTCGCGATTTGAGACATAAAATATCTTCACGCCTTTCGACACGGCGTAGTTCAGAAACTCGACGGCACCGGGAACTGCTTTCGCCTTGCGCATTTCACCCCAGGCGTACCAGTCCTTTTGATTAAATGCAGCTCCGTTCTTGATCCCGAATGTTTGGGAGGGGGAGTTGTCCAACACGGTTTCGTCTATATCAACAACTATCGCACGCGGCATTTTTCTTTCAGCCTTTGGCAGTTTTTTGACATTTTTCTTATCGAGATCGGCGTCGAGCTGCCATCGAGCCAAATTGTATGCCTGGTAAGAGAGTGCCCGGTATTCGGCAGCCTTCTGCTGATAAAGCACCGCGGCGATCTGATAATCAAGATCAGCGCGTTCGGGAGTCTGAGCGTGTATCGAACCATAACAGGCCGATATAACGGCCGCAAACAGTCCAAGCCTGAGTAAATATTTTGTCGTTTTCATAAAGCAGGGTTGGCGAGAGAATTCGAATCGATTATAAATTATCTATGCCGCAAACGCCGAAGGAAGATCACAAAGAGATCGACGAGTCCGACGAAACTACGGATAAAGACCGGTGGGGTGAGGATCAGAAGGAGCGGTCGTATTACTACGATGATGCTCACGGCTACGAGAAATACGTCGATTGTGAGGATGAAGATGAAAAAGACGATGAGTAGAGAAAACTACCATCGTCCTTTCAATCTCAGATCGTCAATGAGATCGTCTACTTCTTCGGTCGCTCATTCGCCTTCAAAACCCGTTTGCGCAACCTAATGGCCTTTGGCGTGACCTCGATAAGCTCATCATCGGCAATGAATTCCAACGCCCGCTCGAGCGACATTTCACGGACAGGTACGAGCCGCATCGCTTCGTCGGCACTCGTCGTGCGCATGTTGGAGAGCTTCTTTTCCTTGATCGCGTTCACGTCAAGATCCACGGCACGTGCATTTTCGCCGACGATCATGCCTTCGTAAACTTTTGTCTGCGGCTTTACGAATAGAGTGCCGCGTTCCTGCAAATTATAGAGTGCGTATGTGTTGGTTTCGCCCATTCTGTCAGCGACGAGAGAGCCGGTCTGACGCATTTTCATGTCGCCCTGCCATTTGTCGAACCGCAAAAAGATCGTGTTGAGCAGGCCGGTGCCCTTTGTCTCCGTCAAAAACTCACCGCGAAAACCGATCAGCCCGCGTGACGGGATCTCGTATTCCAGCCGCACACGGCCCGAACCATTGTTTATCATCTTGGTCATCGCACCTTTCCGGCGGCCAAGAGCTTCGGTGACAACGCCGATAAATTCTTCCGGTACATCGATGACAACCTGTTCGATAGGTTCGAGCAGCTCGCCAGTTTTCTCGTCCTTCTTTGTGATAACTTCCGGTTTCGAAACTTGGACCTCGTAACCTTCTCTACGCATCATCTCGATCAAGATCGCAAGCTGCAATTCGCCGCGGCCCGAGACCTTAAACTGTTCCGCCGCTTCGGTTTCCGCAACGCGGAGCGAAACGTTTCCGAGCAGTTCGCGGTCGAGCCGATCCTTGATCTGCCGAGACGTAACAAACTTGCCGTCGATGCCGGAAAACGGCGAAGTGTTGACGCCGAAGATCATGGCGATAGTCGGTTCGTCCACGGCTATCACTGGCAGTGGACGCGGATTATCGACAAGAGTGATCGTTTCGCCGATATTGATATCGTCGAAACCGGCCAACGCAACGATCTCGCCGACACCCGCCGAATCCACGGGTGCCCGGTCGAGCCCTTCGAACACAAACAGTTCTTTGACACGCGTCTTCTGGGTCGAACCATCGATCTTTGCGACGATGACTTCCTGGTTTTTCGAGATCTCGCCGGAGAACATGCTGCCGATCGCGAGCCGTCCGACAAACGGGTTGTAATCGATATTAGCGACCAGAAGCTGAAGCGAATCGTCACGAATCGCATGCGGGGCCGGAATTGTTTCAATAACCTGATCGAACAGCGGCCTGAGGCTTTTTGATTCGTCCTCGAGGTTCTTTTTTGCAATGCCGTCGCGGGAGATCGAGTATAGAATTGGAAACTCGATCTGCTGGTCGTTTGCGCCGAGATCAATAAAAAGATCGTAGATCTCGTTCACGACTTCTTCGGGCCGCGCATCCTGACGGTCGATCTTGTTTACCAAGGCGATGCAGGGAAGTTTTAGCTCAAGGGCCTTTCGCAGCACGAAGCGTGTTTGCGGCAGACAGCCCTCGGCGGAATCGACGAGGAGCACGATGCCATCGACCATCTTCAAAACGCGTTCGACCTCACCGCCAAAATCCGCGTGGCCCGGCGTATCGACGATATTTATTTTGTAATCGCCGTAACGCACCGAAGTGTTCTTCGCCATGATGGTAATACCGCGTTCGCGTTCGAGGTCCATCGAGTCCATCACACGCTCAACGACGGTTTCATTGTCGCGGTAAGTACCCGATTGTTGGAGCATTGCATCGACCAAAGTCGTCTTGCCATGGTCGACGTGTGCGATGATCGCGATATTGCGGATATTTTCTTTACTGATCATTGTCGTGATTCCTTCATTAAAGACAAACGATAATAATGACTCATTCGATTACGAATGGCAATTCGCTTAGTTTGAATACGTGAGGAAGGTCTGGCGGATACCAAATCTCGATCAAAGAAAAGAAAATGGCCGGGCAATAATGTGCCCGGCCAAGTCTAACGATAAACGACGCTTTCAGTTATCTGGCTCGACCGCTGTCGATAACCAGGTTGTTCGTAACACTGAACACCCCGGAAACGCCGTTAGCCAGTATATTCATCGTGTTGTAATCGCCTTTGTTTGAAACAAACCCTTCGAGGGTTACGTGGCCGCGTTCGACAATAAGCCTGACCGACGAATTCACCGGCCATAAATAACGCGACAACCCCCCGGAATTCGCCAAACTTCTGTAAAGATTTCGCCGAATCGATTCGTCAAAACTACCAAGCGGCAGCACTTCGATCTTGTTCACGACGCTCGTTACTCCGGGAATATCCTCGACACGGTTTTCTGCGTCAGACTTGTTGATCGCATTTCTAACCTTGCCAAACAGCGTCACCGTGCCGCCGTCGACCGAAAATCCGATATAATCGAAAACCTCGTAGCGCGGCATTCTAAGTATTTGTCTCTCAACGTTTTGCTCGATGGTTCTGGCCAATTTTGCATCGGTAAAACTTTGAGCATTCGTGTCAACGAATGAAAACGCTAATATTGCGAATATCACTGCTGTAAAAGTGCTTAATATTTTCATGACCCAAACTCTCCTTGTTCTTTAATAATCGCCGCAACAAAGCGACCTTATTTTGACGAAGGTTGGACGGTTATTTTGCCAAAAGAGATGTCTGAAAAAATGGTGTTAGCAGGAGGCAATTCCGCTATTTTTCCGCAGAAAAACCGAACTGACGGAGGGCTTCATATAGCACAATTCCGACGCTTGTGGCCAGGTTCAGGCTGCGGACCTCCGGATTCGGCATCGGTATCGTCAAACATCGTTCAGCGTTGGCCTCGAGAAGGTCTTCGGGGAGCCCACGGGTCTCGCGGCCAAATATCAGGCAGTCGTCGGGGTGGAATTGCCAGTCCGAGTAAAGAGCTTTTACTTTCGTTGAAAAATATAGAAACCGGGAGCCTGGAAGGCTATCATAAAGCCCGTCTAAGTCGATGTGTCTATGTAGTTTAACGGCTTCCCAGTAATCGAGACCCGCACGTTTCAAGGTGCGGTCATCCATGCGAAATCCCGTAACACCGACGATGTGAAGTTCGGTAAAAGTTGCCGCGCAGAGGCGCGCAATGTTTCCGGTATTTGGGGGGATCTCAGGTTCGAGCAAGGCAACGTGCATGATCACCGAAATGTTATTACTTAATCGGCCGTCCGCAAACAGATAAGTGCATCTTTTTCAGCGTGCTTGTCATCCATTTACGCAGATTGGAGCGTATTGGTAGGTTGGAGATCCACTATGCTACAATCGCCAATTGTGCTTTTATCCATTTTTTAGGGAGACTTCCTGACGTGTCTTTGCGTTCCACATTCTTAACATCTGTATTTTTGTTGGCTTTCGCTTTTGGCGTATGCGGACAGCAGCCGGCGGCGGCGACTCCCAGCCCAACTCCGGCTCCAACGCCGGCGGTCTCAGCTAAAGACGCTTTAAAAAATCCAACCGCCGAACAGATCGCGGAGACGGCGATCTTCCTTTATGGACTGGGTGGCGGCCGGGCGACGCTGAATCAAATTCGAAAGACCGCTATCGAACGTGGCAAAATTAGCGTTGCGGATGCCCAGGGAAGGATGGAGCAGGCGAATTATCAACGTTTTACGACGCGAGGCGAATCGTTAAAAAAGGAAAAGATCAGGCTCGACCAGGAATTTTCGTCTTCCCGTTTTTCGTTGGTTTATGACGGCGACAAGGTCTTCGGAATTGTCAACGACTCAGTATTTACCCCCAGAGAGGACGCTTCGCGCGCTTTTCAAAATCAGATCGCCTACAGTGTTGAAACGCTCTTACGCTATAAAGAAAACGAATCAAAATTGGACCTTGTGGGGAAAGAAAAAATTGCGGGGGTCGATCTGCACGTTCTGGACATTACGGACAAACAGAACAGAAAGACACGGGTTTTTCTTAGTGCAAAAAGTTTTCGCGTAATGATGCTTGAATACGAGGACGAAGGAATCAAATATAGACGTAAATTTTACGATTATAATATTGCGCAAGGTACGCTCGTTCCTTACCGCAGCGTTCTTTTCGCCGGCAACAAGATCGTTGAGGAAACTGACATTGGTACGGTCACTTTTGGCCAAAAGATCGATGACGGCATGTATTCCGGCAATTAAATAAATTTTTGCAACTTTGTTTCGGTCATTGAGTGGTTAGCTTTGCATTTCCCCAAATTTTGCAAGGAGAACCATAAATGAACTCGCTGAAACAGATCTTTTCACTTCTAACTTTTACCTCGGTATTTCTGATTTGTATTGCGGCAGCCCTCGGCCAGGCCGATGCAAAACCGCAAGCCGAACCCAATTACGACGCAATACTACATGTTGTTGTCGGCTCATCGGATTCGGCCCAAGCCGACTCATTGCCCCAATCGCTATCATCGGTTTCGAAACAGCTTCGCAGCGATTTTGGCGTCTCAAATCTAAAGCTTTTAAACACATATCTTGGCCGTATGACAACTCTCGGCAGCCTTGAATACAAAGGTGTGTCGAGCGGATATGCGTCTACACCGGACAGTGACACTCCGACATTTCTCGATTGGAACCTATCCGGTTTGAAGAGTTTGCAGAATGGAGCCGGCCAGAATGTCTTCCAATTCCAGTCGTTCAGGTTTGGTGCGCGGGTTCCGGTAAAGGTCACAAATAACCGCGATGATAGCGGCAAATCACCGCTCATCATCAATTACGAATCGATCGGATTGAATCTTTCACGGATGAGTGTGGTGGAAAATTCGGCAACTTTGGTCGGAACCCTTTCACAGCCGAGAACGAACGGGACGCTGTTCCTGATCCTGACCGTAAAAAACGCGACAAAATAAAGCCGGTGAAACATTTCGCAACATTTGGAGCCGCCCGGCGTGGATTAAATCAAAGGGCGGCTTTTGTTCGGACAGAAAATTTGCTGTAAAAAAGTATGAGTGTATGGCACTGGACAAAACCGAATCTCACTTCACGGGGGCATACGCTAGAGTTGTGCCCAACGAGATTCAATCGGACCACGCTCTTATCGAAGCGACCAAGAACGGCGATGAAGCCGCGTTCGCTTCAATCGTTGGCCGCTACCGAGGGCCGCTGACGAATTATTTGTATAGATTTTTGAATGACTACGAAGAAGCAGTCGATCTGACCCAGGAAACTTTCGTTCGCGTTTATTTTGCGATCGACCGTTACCACACTGAATATGCTTTTTCGACTTATATTTACCGGATCGCCACGAATTTGGCGATCAGCGAGATCCGCAAGCGGAAACGCCGGACGATACTGTCGCTGACCGGTTTGTTCCAGACCGACGCCGAGGACACGACCGAGTTTCAGCCGCCCGACGAACGTTCGCTGCCGGACCAGGATCTGATCGAAGACGAGCGGGACAAGGTGATATCAAGGGCGATCGTTGCATTGCCCACAAAATATCGCGTACCGATAATTTTGCGCGATATCGAAGGCAAAACTTACGACGAGATCGCCGAGATACTTGAACTCGGTCTGGGCACAACCAAGTCTCGCATCAGCCGGGCACGTGGCCTGCTGAAAGAGAAACTGAAACATTATTTTTAGAAACGATGAGGCACGAAGACAAACACAATATTACCGGCGATATAGAATCGCTAAGCTCGGACGAGCGGAATGTGTCGAGGCTGCTCTCGAACATGAAACGGGTCGATACACCGAAAGATTTCGATTTTCGCCTCAAAGCACGGATCGCAAACGCTTCGCCGGGTGAACATCAGCCCGTGCGGCTTTTTCCAGTGTTGAAATATGCGTTGCCGCTTGCACTATTCCTAATGATCGGAGCTGCGTTCGTCCTGACTAATTCATATGACGTCATGGATGTCCCTGAGGTTACAACTGGTTCAAATGCCTCGGCACCGGCTTCAGACCCAGAACTTGTACCGCAAGCCCAGGGGAATAGCGTTCCTATTCGTCAGCCAGGCGAAGTGTTCACGGCCGCGAATCCGCGTCAGGTTGAACGGCCCTCTGGTTCGGACAGTAGGTTGGAACTGGTGGAACCGTTGAAACGGTCGAATAATTCCATTGATCGGACGATAAGAAATGCCGCTGACACTCGCGGGCCTCGATTTGGGAACAGCAATTCCAATTCGCCAAAACCTGTGGTACGCATTGGTCCGTCGATTCCATTGCAATTTCGTCAAGTGCTTATGTCGCTTGGCATCGACGCCTCGGATGCCGGAGAGAAAACCTGGAAAGTGATGAAACTTTCAAAGGATGGTATCGCTGAACGCTCCGGCTTGCAGGTCGGAGATGTGATGGAAGCCATCGACGACAAGGCGATTGATTCACTTTACGACGATAGTTTTAGCGTTAAATCTATTAACGTCCGACGTGGCGGCGAGGTCGTAAAAATCAATATACGGCCAAACAAGCCCTAGGGATTTTTCTGATCCCCCACCTTTGAATCCGTCACCTCGGTTGTAAATTTCCGGTAATCGTACGATCGGATCTGCTGATTGAGGTCGATCCCTTTTACCAGCAGCACGCGGACCGAGAGATTAATATCGGCAAGCGAAGGCAGCCATATCTCGTTATTAAAGCGCTCTTGTTCCAACGTGAACGAGGCGCCTTTTCTTAATTTGGCAAGAACACCGCCGCCAATATTGTAGTTATCAAACAGAACGGCCTCTACTCTGGCGACCTGTTTGTCCTTCTCATCGATCCACATAACGCCCGCCGTCTTACCGAAGAATTTAAGCATGCTTTTGGCGTTCTTGAAATCGAATGTCGGATCGGGTTCGAAGTCGAAAACGATCACATCACGCCCGCGGAAACGCTCTCGACGGGGATTCGTTAGCTTTGAGGCTCGCAAAACTTCGGCGATCGATACGCGTCGGCCTTCCTCGGAGGGAGGGCCGCTTTTCGACCGCGACTCGCTCTTTGCGATCTGCTTCTCGATCTCTTCTACGCGTTTTGCGGCGTCCTTATCGGCATCTTCCTGATCGTTCTTGCTCAGCGGCTTTCCGTTCTTTTCAATAAGACGCCGAATGCGGTTGCCTTTGTAAAACGAAAGCTGGTATGTCTCCGATTCCTTGTCGCGAAGCACGCCGTCCTTTCCGATCTCGCGTCGGGTCGACCGCTGAACATAAGAATAGGAATCCAATAGTTTGTCGACCTCGTCTTCATTCGCCTGCAATTCGGAAAGGAGTGTTGCAATATCGGGTAATGCGTCACCCGAGACTTTTGGGAAATCGAACGTGGCCATTGCAAATCGAGCATTCGGTTCGACTTCGGTGAACTCGACTACATACGCCTCAGCGCCGGTCTCCATTTTGACCCTAAAAGGCTGCTGTGAGCCACCGACCGTTCGGTAGTCGTCATATGTGGAGATCTCCGAAAGATCGCCCGAGACGAACTCGTCCCGCACGAGCAGGCCCGAGGCGGTGTCGAAGTAAAGTTTGATCTCAACACCCTTTGGCGTATTCAGAAGTACGACGTTCGCGGGTTTACCGTCCACGTTCGATTTGCCGCCTGCAACGATCTTCGACTTTTCCTTTTTGTAGTTGAACCAGAGCGTGTTGCGAAAGACTGCTTCGGCCTGCTGTGCCAGACTCGCGTTGCCGGTGAGCGTTTTCAAACCCGTGCGCGAATCGCGTTCCCAGCCGGATTTTCCGTTATAGCCCGATTCGATCTCAAAACCGTCAATATCGAAGGCGGTGTGGTAAAGATTCGGCTGTGCGGTCTCCGATCGGAACTTACCTTTGGAACCGGTCTTTACGTCGGTGATCGTTCCGGTCCTGTTCCACGCTCTCTGAGCCTGAAATGCTTTTGCCCCACCCATTGCCTTTTCGGCACGTTTGAGGGTCGAAGCCGGTGATTGGGCGAACGAGTTTAGAGATAAAAGCGAAAGTAAAAAGAAAAGTAATCTGAGCTTCATGTACTTAATTTGTTAAGCCGCGTGGACCTGGGCAAGAGAAGCAGGCCCAGAAAATAAAACAAAACGGCAAAGAATTGCAGGTAGCCGGTGCCCGCCGAATATTTTGGCAACGCCAATATCCAAGTGAAAGCTTCTTGCGCGGGGTTCTCGATCAATCCGCGCAGCCAGCTTTCGCTCGCCGGAGCGGTCAAATTCGCAAGTATCAAATACTTCGCAACGAACGCGAATCCGAACAGTGCAACAATGCTCCGCAGAAGTGTTTTGTTGTCGAAATCGGCGAAAAGGTTGTTCCAAAGAGTCCACAGAAAGCAAAATGCGACGACCCAGAACGGCAGGCCTTGCTCCGGTATTACCGAACTGAATATCTGCGCGGAACCCGCGAACAGCGTTAGTAACACGATGGAATTCGCGATGTTTGTCAGTAAAGGAAATTCTTCATTGACCCATTCGTCCAGTGCGATCAAGCCGCCGCGAACGAACAGGACCAGCAAAACCAACGCAAAGATAAGACACAGCAGGGCGGGTTTGAGAAAGACGAACGAATTGTCTGGTGAAGCAAGCCGAAGCCCGCCGAGAAGTGTGACCGTAAGGAAAATAAAGGGAACAAGTAGGTACAGCCTGAGATGTCTTTGCCGGGCATGATCGGCTGGATACGCGCCGGTGTTCTTAGCATGTTCCAGGCCGGCCTCCGGAATTACATCGATAACATCGGCAATTTTATCATCCAATTCCGGGATCTGTTCTTTTGACGAAGACATCGCTATTTTCTCTCACGAATGACTTTGAATGGATTAAAATCGTCGGCCGTGACGCGCAGGCCTTCCTCGAGTTCGTTTCTAAGCTCGGCCGGTGTCCGCAGAATCAAGCCCGGATCTTTCGATGAGAAATCGCGATCAACGGTCGCAACCCTATTTACCGATTCGAGCCCAAGCTTGAACAATGCATCGTCGTTCGATATCCGTCCCCAGCCCTGCCGGTAATAAGTGTACGCGATGTAAAACTGTGTATTCGGATCTCTCTTTTCCGGATCCGCCCGTTCAAAGGCGTCGCGGGCGAGGACAAAGTTGTCTGCCCGAAATGCTGCCAGTCCTTCGTTGAATCTGGGCTGATCGACCTCATACGTTCCGGTCAAGACCTGGCCCTTTGTAACCGTATTCTCGACCGCCGATTGGGCCTTTGTCGAAATTTCCTCAAGCGATCTTGGTTCGGCCGCGTACAGGAAAATTATGAGGACCCCGTAAACCGCGGACAACAGCACGCCAAGAATTTGGATATATTTTTCCTTCACTGATACAATTGCCTGACTTTCTATAGAATACAATTTCTCAGAACCAATTTCCTATGAAAAAGATCGCTGCAATTTTCACAGCTATTTTGTTCTCAACATTTGCATCCGTTGTTTCCTATGGACAAACGGTTGCGGCGGACCTTGTCATCATAAATGCCAATGTCCACACGATGGACTCCAAACTCCCAACAGCAAGATCGATCGCAGTCATCGGACGAAAGATCTCAGTCGTTGGCTCTGACGCGGATACGAAGGATCTGATCGGCCCGAAAACGAGGGTCATCGACGCGAAGGGGAAGTTGGTTGTGCCGGGCTTTAATGACGCGCACGTTCATTTTATGGAAACGGGCTATCAACTGGCGTCGGTTGACCTTCGTGATGCAAAGACGCCGCAGGAATTTGTCGCACGGATCAAGGCGTTTGCGGCGAAGATCCCGAAAGGGCGATGGATCCAGGGCGGTCAATGGGACCATGAAAATTGGACACCGAATAATTTACCGACGGCGGCACTGATCGATGCTGCGACACCCGATAATCCGGTTTTCATAAACCGGCTTGACGGCCACATGGCGCTGGCAAACAGCCTGGCGATGAAGCTTGCGGGTATTAATAAGGAGGTAAAGGATGTTGCGGGCGGTGAGATCGTTCGCGATTCCGGTGGCAATCCGACAGGCATATTCAAGGATTCTGCGATGTCGTACATAGAAAGAGCGATCCCGGCATACTCGTTTGAGGAGCGGCTCGAAGCGGCACAAGCAGTGTCGGATCATGCTGCTTCGCTCGGCGTTACGAGCGTTCAGGATATGTCCGCAAACGGAACCGAGATCGGCGTTTATCAGGAACTGCTCAGACGCGGAACCCTGAAAACGCGCGTCTATAATTGTTCGCCGCTGGCTGATTACAAACGGTGGTCGAACACGGGCGTTCGATATGCTTTTGGCGACCCGATGTTAAGGGTTGGGTGTGTTAAAGGCTATACGGACGGAAGTCTTGGTTCGACGACGGCTTGGTTCTTTGATCCTTATTTGGACGCACCGAACACTAGCGGGCTTCCGATGGCCGACGTCACGACAACGATGAAGCAAGACATCATCGCGGCCGACAAGGCCGCCCTGCAAGTGAATATTCACGCGATCGGCGACAGGGCTAATGCGACGATCCTTGATTACTATGCCGAACTTGACCGCGTGAATGGTGTTCGCGATCGCCGCTTCCGCATCGAACACGCGCAGCATCTGCGATGGGAAGATATCAAGCGTTTCGGCTCGCAAAAGGTCGTTGCGTCAATGCAGCCGTTTCACGTTATCGACGATGGCCGCTGGGCGTGGAAACGGCTTGACGAAAAGCGTTTGAAGGGAACATACGCGTTTCGAACAATACTCGATACGGGCGGTGTGCTTGCGTTCGGGTCGGATTCCCCGGTTGCTCCACTAAATCCGATTTGGGGCGTTTATGCAGCGGTGACGCGGCGTACGCTCGATGATAAGAATCCGAACGGATGGCTTCCTGAGCAAAAAATATCAGTGGATGAAACCGTGCGGGCCTTTACGTGGGGATCCGCCTATGCCGAGTTTCAGGAAGGCGACAAAGGCACTCTGGCGGTTGGGAAACTCGCCGATCTTGTGATGATCTCGGACGATATTTTCACGATTGATCCGGTCAAGATCAGGGATGCAAGGGTCTTGATCACGGTAGTCAATGGCAAAGTCGTTTATGAAGCAAAATGAAACTGCTTTTTGCGTTTTTTGGTTTTCATCGCTTTGTCGTCAACCCTAACGGCTCAGTCGGGCATTGACCTGATAATCATAAATGCGAATGTTCGCACAATGGCTTCTGCCCAACCGAGGGCCGAGGCCATTGCCGTTTCCGGAGGCGAGATCGTCGCGGTCGGCAGCAGCAAAACGATCCTTGCTATGGCGGATGCGGGAACCAAGCGGATCGACGCTAAAGGAAAACTCGTACTCCCGGGATTTAACGATGCTCATGTTCATTTTGCGACTATCGGCAATATGTTCTCGTCGATCAAGCTTGCCGATATTCGAACACCAAAGGAACTTACCGAGCGTGTCGCTCGATTTGCAAAGTTTCTGCCGAAGGGACGCTGGATACTTGGGAGTGGATGGGACAATCGAAGTTGGGTCCCGAACGACCCGCCGACACGAGCTTTGATCGACAGCGTCGCTCCGGACAATCCGGTTTTTATCTATAATTGGGATGCGAAAGCCGTACTCGTAAATGCCGCGGCCTTGAAGTTTGCCGGAATCGATGGTTCGGCAAAAGATCCACCTGGCGGAACCATATTTCGCGATGAAAAGGGCGAACCGACGGGCGTTCTGCGAGGGACGGCTATTCAGTTGGTCGGCAGATCGGTTCCGCAGAACCATGTGCGAAACTGGGTGGAGATCGTCGAGACAGCGTCGAACTATGCGGCGTCGCTTGGCGTGACGAGTGTCCAGGATGTTCATTCCGACGATCTTGCTCAGGTCTACGGCGCTCTTGCGAAACAAGGCAAGTTGAAAACGCGCGTTTACGATTGCGTTCCGCTTTCCGAATGGAAAAAGATGGCGGACGCGAACGTAAAGGCTGCCGCCGGCGATGCGATGGTGCGAACCGGCTGCGTCAAGTTTTTTGCCGAGGACGAGGCCGACGATATTGCGGGGCTCGAACGCGATATCGCCGGTGCCGACAAAGCCGGATTACAGGTCGCCATCCACGCGATCGGTGCGAAGCCTAATGAGATCGTACTGAATGCCTTTGAAAGAGCATCCATATCTAACGGTGAACGAGACCGGCGGTTTCGTGTAGAACATGCAAACCGTGCGGCGGCAATCGATCTGCCTCGTTTCGCAAAACTCAAAGTGATCGCGTCGATGCAGCCTTGGCTCTTTTATAGCGGGAATCGCGCCGGTTCGGATGATTACAGGCGTATCTTCAGCTTGGGCACGTCGGTCGCATTTGGTTCCGATGCGTCAATTACGGACTTCGATCCGCTGCTCGGAATTTCCGCTGCCGTGAACAGTAAAAACGGCATTTCCGTCGAACAAGCCGTTCGTGCCTTCACACTCGGCTCGGCCTATGCCGAGTTTCAGGAAAAGGTAAAGGGCACGATCGAGGTTGGCCGTTTGGCGGATTTTGTGCTGCTGTCGGATAATATTTTTTCGATGGATCCGGAGAGAATTCGCGAGGCGAAAGTACTTGCGACAATCGTTGACGGAAAGCTGGTTTATGAGTCAAACTCTTAGGAAATAAAGTTTTTTAATTAGGAAGGAAAAAATGAAAAAATTCGTTAGTGTTCTAATATTCATCTTGGTGGCTTCTTTCGCGGTTTTCGCACAAGGCGAAATGAATAGCAAAGGTGAGCCTGTCGTTAAGAGCAAGGACAATGCGCCGGTGGAATTAAAGGCGGGCGAATCGATCACACGTGGTGATGCATTGGTTGCCGGGACAAAGAAGGTCTCGGTAGAAAAGGTGTTGAAGAGCCCGGACAAGTACGCGGAACAAGACCGTTGCGGTCGAGGGCGTTATTGTTCGATCGTGCAAAAAGGAGGGCTGCTGGATGGAAATGGCGGACAAAGCCAACGGCAAATCGGTCCGCGTCACATTCGGCGACCATAAGTTCTTTATTCCGCTCAATTCGGCCGGTATGAGCGTCAAGGCTCAGGGGGTTTTCAAAACGAAAGTGCTGGCGAAAGAACACGTCGATCATCTAATCAAAGACGACGGAGCGAAGTTCGATAATCGGAATGCGGATGGAACTGTAACCGAAGTTTCGTTTGATGCGACAGGGGTTGTTTTGACCAAGCAATAGGAATATCTTAAGGCAAAAAAAGACTCAGCCCGGTCTTCCGGGCTGAGTCTTTTTGTTTTTTTGACAGGCTCTAAAACTTCAAACGAACACCAATTTGTGCCTGACGTGGTTCACCGAATCCAGCCGAAACAGTGCCGTCGAAGTTAAACGTCAACGGCCTCGGAAGACTTCTTTGGTTGCGGTTATTGAAGAGGTTGAACGCCTCGAAGATGCCTTCGATAGCGACCTTTTCGGTTATCTTGAACGACTTCGACGCTCTGAAATCGAATGTGAAGAACTCATTTTCGAGCCGCAGAGTATTACGCTGAACGATATTTGGAAAAGCCCCGCGGTTCGCAACGGATGTTGGCTGCGCCGAACGGATCTGCATGATCGGTGAGATGTTTATTTCATACGGCAGCAAGAATGTCGCAAAAGCGTTAAAGCGGTGCCGCTGATCTCGATCCGAGTAACCATATTCCGGCGTCAGATTGCGGGGATCGACATAACGGAATGTGAACGGGTCTCGTTCGTTATCGTCGTCGGATTTGTCGAATGACAACAAATAGTTGATTTGGAACTGATACCGATTGGCGAATCGTTTGTTCAGGGTAAACGTAAGGCCCTGATAAAGCGATCTTGCCGAGCTCTCAGTGGAACGGATCTCGCCTACTCCGGAACCGTTGGCACGTTCGAAGATCGCCACGCCGCCATACAACCGTGAGTCGCCGCGGTTTACAAAACGCGTCAGGCGGTCCGATTTCGCAAAATTGTACGCAAACAGGAACGATGTATTCTTGTAAACCTCTCGTTCAATGCTGGCACTGTACTGGATGGTTCTTGGATTCTTGAAATCGCGTGCAAAGACGGCAATGCCGGGATTGAACGGGTTGAACCCTGCCGTCGGAACGATGCCAGGGTAAGTCGGGCAGCCTCCCGGGCCGGAAGGGCTGGTCGCGGTGGTGACGGTGGCCGTACACAGGAAATTTGCAAAAAAGATATTTCCCGCGATCACGCCATCAGTGTTTCGCGGTCCGGCGACGACGAGACCGGGGATGCGGGCGTAGTAGAGGCCGGCTCCAAGGCGGATGGCGGTCTTACCGTCACTACCGGGCGACCAGGAAAGTGCCAGTCGCGGCGAGTAGCCGTCGGTGAAATCGGGAATGGTCCCATCCGAGGGGAATCTCGGATCATTTAGGAATTGACCGTAACGCGTGCTGCCCGGAGCATTTATCGGATCGGGTTGGAACTGGGCTTCCCAGCGAAAGCCGAGGTTCAGCGTTAAGTTGCGCCTGACTTGCCAATTGTCCTGCACATAAAGCCCGGGTTCGATCGTCGAATAAGCCTGCGTTCCTGCTTCTTCTACCGTTCGATTGCCGATCGGGGCAAATTGCAGGTAAAGCTGCAGAGCGCTCGGCGCTCACGTTGTTTATGTAATTGATAAACCCGTTGATCGCTCCATCGATCGTCGCGTCAGCAAAAATATATCTGCCGCGGGCAAAACCAATAAATGTCTGAGACACCTTGGTCCGGTTGAAGTCGGCGCCGAATTTGACCGCGTGGTTGCCGCTAATAACGGTAAAATTGTCGGTAAACTGGACTCGTACATCGTCCGACGGAACCGGCAGGAAGAATGGCCGGCCAAAGCGATAGGAGGTTGCGCCGCTAAACGTGCCAATGGTCGTATCAGGAAGATCCGGCCCGTCGTAAAAACGAGGACGCTCTTCCTTTGCCCACTGGAATCGGAATTCGTTAAGCAAGGTCGGAGAAAAGTTTGTTACAAGCTGGCCGATGAAGGAATTTGAGTTATCTGTTTCACGCCCATTTGCACTCGTTCCCCACGTCGGAACGTCAAATGTGCCGTTCACCTGCTCGGCCCGGCTGTAATTATGACGCATCGTCAAAAGGTTGTTTTTGTTGATCTGGACGTCAACTTTTGCCAGCAAAACATCCGCGACATTGGTGCGATTGATAATGCCCTGTTCACCGGGCGAACCGAAGCGGGTCGCGAAGATCGTAACCAAACGCGGATCGATAGAATTCGGCTTACTGCTTTTGCCGTCATTTCGCTCATAGGCAAAGAAGAAGAATGCACGATCCTTCTTTATCGGGCCGCCCACGTTTCCGCCGAACTGATAATTGCTGAAGTCTTCGGTTGGAAGCCCCGCAGCAACTGCGTCCGGGTTCTGTCCCGAGAGGCTTTGGTTACGGAAGAAGAGAAAAGCCGCACCTGAGAATTGGTTCGTACCGGATTTCGTTACAGCGTTAATAAAGCCGCCCGAGCTGCGGCCAAATTCCGCCGATGCCCCTACAGGCACTACTTGAAACTCTTTGACTGACTCAAGGCTTATCGTGAACGCCGGACGCTGGCCACCGCGTTGCTCGCCAAAGAACGGGTTATTGGCGTCGGCCCCGTCGATCGAGACGTTATTTTGGATACCTTTCTGGCCGTTGATCGTGATCTCATCACCGTCCGGGCCTTGAACGATCGAAACACCAGGCGTCAGCAAAGCAAAACGCGAGAAATCGCGCCGGTTGATCGGCAGGTTTTCCACCGAACGCTCATTTATCTGAGACGAAAGCTCTGTTCGCGCCGTGTCGACAGCGTCGGCCTCCGCCGAAACATCGACCGTTACCGTCGCGGAACCGATCTTCATATCAATTCTCACTGAAAGCGTTTGACCGATATTTACGTCAACATTTTCCAGTACCGATTTTGAAAATCCCGAGGCATCCGTGGTGACGCGATACCGTCCAAGCGGCAGCAGCGGCGCCGTAAAAAAGCCATCGGCGTTTGTGGTTACGGTTCTCTCAAACCCTGTTTCAACGTTCTTTACGTTGACGGTAGCTCCGCTAACGACGGCGCCGTTCGGATCGACGATCGTTCCCTGGATAGTTCCGGTCGTCGCCTGCGATTGGGCAAATACGCCAACGCTACAAATCATTAGAGCTACGATTGCGAAAAAATGAAGCAATTCTTTTTTCATATGTTTTTCCTTTTTGCGAAGATGATCGGATCTCATTGACGGAAAACATTAACCTTTGATGTCCTGAATCTCGGAAAGAAACAACTTGAAACGATTGTTACAAAAAATCTCAATACAAGGTTAATGATTGAAAGTAATCGGATTATAAGTCCGATGGCGGGGCAAAAACAAATCGGCGTATGTTAAATTTAAAGGTGATTCGCGCCGACTGATCAAGCTTATCCGCGAAGTGAATTTGGACGTTATGATAAGCTATTTTTCGTTTTAGAAATGCGGATCTATCGATCCGGGAATTCGGTTCCAACTGTTCTGATCGGAGAATAATCTATGTTGTGGAAAATCGTTTTAGTTCTTGGAATTCTGGGTGTCTTACTTGGTTTGCTTGTTACCGGGATTTCGGTCGCATTGCCAATAGCAACCGACGGCCGCACCAGTTGGGAAGAGGCCTTGCTTGGGATCATTCCGGGAGTCGTTGTTCTGGTATTGTCCTTTTTTGTTTTCGTATTGGGACTGATCTTTGTGCTCAAGAACAGAAAGAAAACGTAACTTAATTAGTTCATGAAGCCGTTCAAGATCCGAAACATCGAGATAAACCCGCCCCTGATCCTGTCGCCGATGGCGGGGGTGACGGACTATACCTTCCGCCGCCTCATCAAAGCGGCGCGGCGGCGTTGGTCTGGTTGTTTCGGAATTTATCTCGGTCGAAGGGCTTGACGCGCAATAATCCGAAGTCAAAACGGCAAATGCATTTTGATGAGGAAGAACGCCCGTATGCCGTGCAGATCTTCGGCGGCCAGGCTCCGCGTATGGCGATGGGGGCCGAGATGGCCGAGGAGATCGGTGCCGATATTCTGGACGTAAATTGCGGCTGTCCGGCCCCTAAAGTAGTTAAGAACGGTGGCGGCTCCGGTTTGCTGAAAGATATGCCGCGGCTTGAGGAGATCCTAAAGGAGATCAAAAAAGCGATAACGATCCCGCTTACGTTGAAGCTCCGAACCGGCTTTTCCGATTCGACGATCAACGTCGTTGAGGTCGCGAAAATGGCCGAGCAATGCGGCGTCGAGCACATTCAGGTCCACGGGCGAACCCGTGAGCAGGGCTACAAAGGCCTTGCGAACTGGGACCTCATCAAACAGGTCAAGCAAGCCGTATCGGTGCCTGTTTCCGGGAACGGCGATATTACGACGATCGAGTACGGATTGCAGCGTTGGCGCGAATCGGGAACAGACGGCATCCTCATCGGGCGCGGCGCGATGCAGAACCCATGGATATTCCGGCAAATGCAGGACGCACTCGAAGGCCGCGAGCCTTATCTGCCGGACCTGACGGAAAAGAAATCTGTTTTGCTCGAGTTCTTCTCGATGTGTCGCGAAGAGATGCCCGAGATAGTGGCGTTGGGCAAGATGAAACAGCTTGCCGGACAGTTTACAAAGGGCCTGGTGGGCGGAGCTCAGTTTCGACAAACGCTATATCACTCGCATTCGGCAACCGAGATATTGGACAACATCACGATCTATTTTGAACGCCTTTCGGACGGCGGTGAATATGGTGACGGGATCATTGAGGCGGATGTTCCGACAATTGATTCGTGTGACGCGTTCAGCGACGATGCACGCAGCGAGCTGACCATGGAAACAGCTACGGCGATTTAGTGAATTTGTAATATTTTCTTGATCAAATGAAATTCCTTCCTATATTTGCAGTCCTCGTTGTTCTTACACCCGTCATGGTTACGGCTCAGGGGTCAAAACCAGCTTCCCCGAAATTAACCACGATCCGAGATACGGCGCGAACGCTGAAGTCGTCTGCAGCTTATGCCGAGGTTTTGCTCAAGAAAGCTGAGCTGCAGTCGGATCTCGAGTCCCTTTTGGTCGAGTATACCGAGGACTACCCAAAGGTTCGTGAACTTCGGTTTACGCTCACGTTGCTGCAGCGGGAGATCGAGCGGATCGCGGCCGTGCCGCCAGCGGAAGCGGCAAAATTAACTGTTGCCCTGGGCAAACTGGTTGTTAAGAAAGTCGACCTGGAAACGGAAATGTGGTCGCTTCAGCGAAACTACAAGGACGAGCATCCGGATGTGAAACGGGCAAAGCGCAAGGTCGAGATCTATGAGGCCGCCATTAAGGAGATATTAGGCTAACGGATCGGGATTCGCCAGAGTTTCATCGGCGACAATGCTGTATAGGTCTTCGGCCCCAGCCTTTGAGACCTGCTTTTTGTCGGGCACCTGTGTGACCGTCACACGAATCACTCGGTTTCGTCGTCGAATCTCGATCTCATTGCCAACTTTGACTTCCTTTGACGATTTCGCCGGCGATCCGTTGACAGAAACAAATCCACCATCGCAGAATTTCTGCGCCAGGCTTCGGCGAACGATCAATCGGCTTAACTTTAAGAAAACATCCAATCGCATGGATCAAGTCTAGTTGGTCGGAACTATCTAATAATGTAAAGCTCCGTCTGCCGTGGACGGAAGAATTTGTAGCCGTCGCGGGTCATGTAGGCGTCGTCTTCGGCCATGATCGTTACTTTTTGGTTGTTCCACTCGGGCACAAGGGTCGAAGTGTTTAGCTCGATAGACATATAAGAGCCGGGAAGTATCTTGTTGGCACCGCCGCCTATGTTGCCCCGGAAATCGATTGACGGGCCGAGGCCGTGGCCTTGTGTGCCCAGCGGGTGCGAGTAGATCATACAGTCGATACTTTGCTTTTTGCACTCGGCCATTGAGGCTTCGTACACCTCGGTTCCGGTCATTCCGGCCCGCGCAACGCTGAAGACGATGTCCTGTAGACGATTCGTGTTTTTCAGGGCCGCCTTTAGCCCCGCGGGTGCCTCCTTTTCGCCGGCTTTCAGAACATAAGCGTGTTTTTGCCAGTCGGTCGAGAGGCCCATATAGTTGAGGCCGAAATCGACGTGTATCAGGTCGCCACGTTTGATGAGGTCGGATTCGTTGGCCGTGCTGAGAAATTGGCCGGTCGTGCCGGTCGCTGCCGCCTTTCGCTGGATCCGCAAGTCGGGCTGGAACCACGTATCAACGCCAAGTTTGTTCAACTGCTGAAGCATCCACCATCGAACGTCGCCGGCCGTGGTTTTGCCGGGAATGATGACCTCGTTTGAAAAAGCCCGGCGGGTGATGACGTCGGTCGCGAGAACCGCGGTTCGGTAGTGTTCAAGTTCTTCGGGAATGCGAATGTCCAAGAACTCGGTCAAAAAGGCGGCCGCTGGGACGAATTTCTTTTCGTTGTCCGGGCCAAGAGCTTCCGCAAGAAACTTATAGCCATCGTAGGTCAAACCGCTCTGCTGACCGCGCGTTCCGCCAATGTTCAATGCGATCGTTTTCGGGTTGCGCTCGTCGACAAGCTTGCGGATCGTTTCGTTAAATTTATCGCGCCCCGGAAGAAGCATCGTGTAATGATTTTTCAGCCGCTCTTCGGCATAACGCACAACCGCGACCCGCTCGATCCTCTCGCCTCGGTCGATAAAAACAAAAAGATCACGGCGTCCAACGATTGGTATCGGCGGCACAATATACGGTGTCACCGGGTCGTTATGAAACTCTTCGTTCACCACGATCCACACTTCGATCCCATGCCGCTTCATCAACGGCAGCAGAAGCGTGCCAAGACGCTTTCTCAGCCAGTGCTCGCGAACGTCGGCCTGCTCGCGTTGTGACAAGAGCTTGGGCATCGGCGGGATGGGCTCGTTGAAACGATTTTGGCCGAACGATGAGTTGGCTGTGAGCATCAACGAAATTGACACAAAACCGAGCGTTACTGATCTACCTAGCTTACTCTTCATAGAACGTTAGTTTACTTCCTGCTCTTCGCAGAAATATTTTCAAGATGCTAAACTGCTTATTTGAATTTGCTTGCGGAATTTTATCATAAACAACAATCCAGAGAGGCTAAGCTAACATCGTGATCGATTTTGAATTAACGGAAGAACATATTGCTTTGCAGAACACTGTCCGCGAATTTTGCGCGGGAGAGGTGGCACCGTACATAAAGGAGTGGGACGAGAAGTCGCATTTCGAACGGAAAGTTTTTGACAAGATGGCGGAGCTTGGGCTGCTCGGGGTTTGTATCCCGGAGCAGTACGGGGGTGCCGGGTTCGATTACATTTCGCTGGGGCTCGTTTGCGAGGAGTTGGAGGCCTGCGATACGTTTTTGCGTGTGGCGATGTCGGTGCACGTTGGGCTCAATTCGTTGAGCGTCTTTAGCTGGGGCACCGAAGAGCAGAAGCAGAAGTATCTTGTTCCGCAGGCGAAGGGCGAGAAGCTGGCGACTTTTGGGCTGACCGAGCCGAACGCAGGAAGTGACGTGGTGGGTATGCGTTCGTATGCAAAACGTGACGGGGACGACTGGATCTTGAACGGCGAGAAGATGTGGATCTCGCTTGGCGACGTGGCCGATCATTTCTTGTTCTTCTGCTGGACGGATCAGGAAAAACAAAAGGTCCGCGACCACAGCGGCATAAGCTGTTTCATCGTCGAACGCACAATGCCGGGATTTTCAAGCGGCACTCTTCACGGCAAGCTTGGTATTCGGGCGGGGAATACGGGTTATTTTTCGCTGCAGGATGTTCGAGTCCCGCAGACAAATATGCTCGGCAATGAGGGCGAAGGATTTAAGATCGCTATGTTCTCGCTCGAGAACGGGCGATATACTGTGGCGTCCGGTGCAACAGGCGTTATCAGGGCTTCTCGCGATGCATCGGTCGCATATGCGAATACAAGGGAAGTCCAGGGGCAGAAGATCGGCGAATTCCAGCTCGTGAAGCAGAAGATCGCGAATATGGAAGCGGATTATCAAATGGCCCATCTTCTGTGGTTAAAGTGCGGTTATTTGAAAAATCACGGAAAGCCGAGCGCAAAGGCCGCCAGCCTTGCAAAATGGCAGGCGACCGTGCGTTCGGAAACAGCCGCGTCGATGGCGATCGAGATCCATGGCGCGAACGGTTACACCAACGATTATCCTGTCGAGCGATACCTTAGAAACTGTAAAGCCGCCGTTATTTATGAAGGGACACGCGACATCCACACGCTGATGCAGGCAGATTGGGCGTTGGGGATGAAAAAGGAAAAGGCAGCCAGAGTTATCTTGCCGCCTTACCAAATGGCTGAGTCAAAGGACGCCTCGGCCTAGGTACTTAATTTGAAGATAAAAAGGCGGGAGAACTTTGAAATTCATCCCGCCTTTTTTGTTTCTATTTCGCCGTATTTGCCGATGTAGGTGGCAGTGCGGTTTTCGGATCCATCGTGGACATTTTCCACTCTCCATTTTCTTTGACAAACAGCACGTCAAATCCGTTCGGATAAGCTTTGGTCTTTATCTTCCCAACGGCTTTTTCGCCAACGATGCGCTCGTTCGAAACCTCGCAAACCTCATTCGTGATGCCATCGTCTTCAAGGAATTTGCTGAGGGTTTTAACGTCGGCGTCCTTCATCTGCTCCTCAAAATTCTTTATTGTGTCTGCCGTATAGAATTTACGAATTGCCGCCTCGTCTTTCTTCACGACGGCCGCGCAATAGGCTTTATAGACTGGCGCCAATGTCGGAGCGTTATTCGTTATCTGATCTGGCGTTGGGGTGGTGACGGCCAACGGGTTATTCGTATTTGCTTTGGGCGCATTTGCATTAGGAGCATTCGTGTTCGGGGCATTTACATTTGCTGGGCCACTGCTCCCGCATGCTGATGAAAGGATTGTCGAAAGCGATATCGCAAATAATAATAATGTCTTTGATTTCATAATTGGCTCCATTTTGGACGTACGTGCGAGCGCTAAGGCGGGCAGCTTCTGTCCAGATCAAAATCCAAAGTATAATAAATTAGCGAAGATGGACAAAACAAACAAAACCGAATTTCGCCGCATGTTCCTGATCGAGGCACTGCCTGAACCTCTGACGCGCGCGAGCCGGCACCTGCAGTTTTTCGACAATTATATTGCGAACACGCGAATGCGATTGCGTTCGATCAGAGATCCCGAAACAAAGGGCTGGACGCATATCCTACAGCAGCGTTTTCCAGTTCTCGGCGAGGATATTTCATGCCTCAAGGTTGCCGAGATCTACCTGAACGAAGCGGAGCATGAGCGCTTTGCGTTATTTGAAGGAAACGAGATCCGTAAGAACAGGTATTTTCACGTGTTTGACCGCAAATCGTTTTCGTTTGATGTTTATCTGGGTGATCTCTGGGGCCTGAATATCGCGAAGGTCGAATTTGACAACACGGAAGATCTGCAAATATTTGAACCGCCTCCGTTTACGGTGTTCGAGGTTACTAACGATCCGTTCTTTATGGGAGACAACCTTGTATTCAAGAAGTTTGCGGATGTCCAGGATGAGGTAGCGAAGATCGGGGCAGCGTCTCCCGTTGTTTCCGAGATGCCGGACGAGTAGAAAAGCGCGTCGGCAGCCTCGGATCTGCACACTCCCTACCGGTCGTGTTTTCTTGCTTTAGCGTGCTCGCGGTGCCATTGGGACAAATCGCTCGATCGAATCGAATATTTGCAGATAGATCTTAGTTTCCCTAGGGATGAGGTTTGTCCAATTCTCGCCGCCGCGATTTATGTAGCCGGCTATCCTTGCGGGGTTTGAGTTGTAACCGGCGGCCATCAACTGCTCTTGGGTGGCGATGCCGCTCGAATGGGCTTCGGCCACCGTCGGGCTCGCGACAAGATCGTTCCACGTTCGCTGCATGTAGAGCAGCATGGCCTGTGACGCATTTACGTGGTTTCGCATTCCCTCGACAAAATCCGGCATCAACGGCACATTTGGATGCCACGACCGGACCATTCGGTAGGTCGACGGAATCATCTGTACCATTCCTCCCGCACCCGCGGAACTCACTGAATAACGATATGTTTGGCCCTCGTTAAGGGCGAAAAGCGTGTATATGTCGTTAAAGATATCTTGGTGGAATTCGGTGCGAAAACGCGTGTGGTCTACATGTTCGACGGCTGCAAGGCGTTCGGCGATGTCGGCAACCTTGGGCTGGATGACAATGCCTTTTTCTCGAAGCCGTTCGCGTGCGATCTCGATGACGTTGTGGACATAATACTTTCCTGCATTGACCACCTCGGATGTAACCAGGCCGGGATGAGTAGACATGTAGTAGGCAGTTTCGATGTACTTGCCTTCGCGGATCACAGGGTATTGAACGAGCAGCGGAAGCTGCTTTTCACCGCTTTCGTCCGTCAGCGTAACTGGTGTGTTGACGCCGTTTCCGCGGATCGTTCGGACGTTCAACTGTCTTCCATTCTGGGACACCATCGCCTTTTCGCTCACGGTCGACAAGAACGCTTCCTTTGTTAGCACGACATAATCGATCTGGCCGGTTTTCCAGTCGTGAAACGCGATGCGCACTATATCAGCCGGGGCTAGGCTGTCGGTCGGAAATGTCGCGGCGGTTGCGAGCGGACGCTGCTGCATCTGCCGTCTGGCCTCAGCGATCTTGTTCTTAATAAAGCTAAAACTAACCTGTCTGTTTTGCGGTGTTACCGCTGTCGAGCCTGAATCACCTGTAACGGCGGGCGTTGGGCGACTGACCGGAAGATCTTTCGGAGCACCGACGACGATCGGACTTGCAGACGGCACCGGTACCGGCGTCGATGCCGGTTTGAGCACGGGCATCGAATCGGTGACGACCACTCGTCCGCGGGTCGTTGAAGTGGTTTCGGCCGGAGTTTGGCCGGAAACGGTGCTACCGAGAGACAGCAAAGCAAGCGCGAAAACGGAGGCAAGTTTCATAATTTGTAATACGGAGAGTGCGATCGGGTGAGCAAGGCAGTGGTGAACAGCCTGCGTTTGATTAGATTCGCTCATTTGATAATCAGTTGTCAAGCATTCTTGAAAAATTTATGACATATACAAGAAAATGTTATGGCAGATTTGCATTTTATTGCGGACGCGTTCTAATTTATTACTTGAATTGAGGTAGTCTATATCATTGCAAAGTAAGAAGTTCACTATGAAGAAACTTTTTGGAACTGACGGCATTCGCGGCGAAGCAGGGACGTTTCCGCTTGATAACGCAACTGTCGCGAAGATCGGGCGATCGCTGGCGCGTCAGTTTACGAAAAAACTAGGCCGAACACCGCGATTCGTCACCGGACGCGATACCCGGGAATCGGGAAGTTGGATCGAACTGGCGTTTCATAAGGGTGCTCAAGCTGAACGTGCGGAATGCGAGTCGGCAGGTGTGATCACAACGCCCGGGGTTGCATTTGTCACAAGGGAATTCGAATTTGATCTTGGGATCGTCATCAGTGCCTCGCACAATCCTTACCAGGACAACGGTATCAAGATCTTCTCGCCTTCGGGCAGAAAGGTCGACGACTCGATCGAAGCCGAGATTGAAAATGATATCTTCGTCGATAATTCGGAGAGCACCGAAACAGTCGAGAATAGGGGAAATTCGGCAAGAGAAGCTGAGTTTCAGAATGCTTATCTTACTTATCTGGCGAGCGAAATGCATGGCTTGAGACTCGACGGATATACGATCGCCGTCGATTGTGCGTACGGGGCCGCTTCCGATCTTGCACCCGGGCTGTTCCGCGGTTTTGGTGCGAATGTCGTTGCCTTCAACGATCGGCCGAACGGCCGCAATATCAATCAGGACTGCGGGTCGCTGCACCTCGAACACTTGCAAGCGAAGGTCAGGGAAATCAATGCCGACTTCGGAGTTGCATTTGACGGTGATGCCGACAGGGCATTGTTCGTCGATGAAAAGGGTAACATTGTCGATGGCGATGCTACGCTTTGGATAATGGCGAAGTATTTTCAGGACCACGGACGTTTGAAGAACAACCAAGTTATCGCAACAGTGATGAGCAACATCGGTCTTGAGATAGCGTTGAAGGCTCGCGGAATTGGGCTGCTTCGGACAGCGGTCGGCGACAAATATGTCCTGGCTGCACTGCTGAATAGCGGATCGACTATCGGCGGTGAGCAATCGGGCCATGTCATATTTCCCGAAAAAAGCCTGGTTGGCGACGGGATGATGACGGCGACGTATCTTCTCGAGGCGATAAAGGAAAAAGGCATCGCATTTTCTGAAATGACGGCTGGATTCATGCAATTTCCCCAGGTACTTGTAAATGTTAAAGTCAGAGAAAAGCCCGCATTCGATTCCGTTCCCGAGATAGCCGCTGCATCAAGGGAGATCGAGGGCGAGCTTGATGGAAAAGGGCGCTTGCTGCTCCGGTATTCGGGGACGGAGAACCTCGCTCGCGTGATGATCGAGGGTGAAGAGCAGGCGACCATAGAAGCGCAGGCGAATCGGTTGGCAGATGTGATCCGCGAGAGATTGGGATAGATCTGAAAATGCTCGGTTCTCGAATTTGAAATTTCAGATTTGAGATCCCATCGTGAAACCATCGATGAAACAAACAGTTTCCATAGAATTTCAGACATCCTAGATCGGGATATGCGATTGAGATCGGTCGGGGCCTGCTGGCTTCTTCCGGCGAATGGGCTAGGCAGAGCCTCGGTCGGCAGGGCCGGGAAAAGCCGCACTGGTATCGAACCGGAAAGTGTTTGGCTTGTATGGAGATCTTGCTTAAAGACCGGTCTCGAAAAAGCTGGCTTTGAGGTCTTTGTTTGTTTGATAGGCGACGGTGAGAAATATAAGTCTTTCAAGACCCTGCAGAAAACGCTAGGCGAATTCAGCGAAAACCGATTGTCGCGTACTGATGCGGTGATCGCGTCTCGGCGGCGGGCGTTGTAGGCGATCTTGCAGGTTTTGCCGCGTCGATATATTTACGAGGCGTTGCGTTTCTGCAAATGCCGACGACACTTCTCTCAATGATCGACTCATCGGTTGGCGGAAAAACGGGGATAAATTCGACGTACGGTAAAAACCTTATCGGAGCGTTCTACCAACCGCGAGGCGTAATGGTCGATGTGGTACGTCTTTCGACGCTCCCTAAACGGGAATTAACCGCCGGATTTTGCGAGGCGATCAAGCAAGGGGCGATCTCGAACCTGCAACTGTTTGAGCAAACCGCCGGATTCCTTGAAAAATGTGACCTAACAATGTTGGGCCGATTGGTTGAAAATGACGCTTTCGTCGGCGATCTGACATCGTTGCTTCGGGAGCAGATCGGCTTCAAGGCCGAGATCGTCGCGGGTGACGAACGAGAATCACCTGACAAAATTGATGCCAGATCGCGAAAGATACTGAATTTTGGCCATACATTTGCGCACGCCCTTGAGAAAGTGACGAATTACAGGTACTTGAAGCACGGCGAAGCGGTTGGTTACGGCATTAGATTTGCTGCCGGGCTTTCAAAAAAACTTGGACTTTTGGCGCCAAATGAAGTAAACTTGTTGAACGATGTTGTGCATCGGGCCGGTAAGCTGCCGCCGATACGTAATATCGACCCTCGAATTATTTTTGAAACGTTCAAATACGACAAGAAATTGGTCAACAATTCGCTCCAGTGGATCCTCCTGGAGGGCATAGGCAGGCCGGTCATAATTCCTAACTCAGAAGTCCCGGAATCAGCCTTGATGGCCGTTTTCGAGGAAATCAGGACCGTAGTTAGGGCAAAAACACTTCAGTTGTTTGAGGAGTTTTTATCAATATGAAGAAATTTACCAACGACCGGGCGGCGGAACGCGGCGGTGCCGGAGTCAAATTCCTGCTCGTAGGCTTGGTTATAGTGTTGTTCGCTCATGCCGGTTACAACTATATTCCTGTTGCGTACGAGGGAGCCAACCTAAGGCAGGAAATGGACACGGCTGTCGTCAAAGGGCTGGCCGCTTCCGGTCAGATGAAGCCCCTAGAGGTTGTAAAAGCTTCTATCGAACGTGCCGTTCGCGAAAATAACGTTCCTTCGGATGCGATCGTTGAGATCAAGCCGGCCGGAACGGTCATTCAGGCCCACATAACGTACACCAAGAACGTGCCGATGCTGCCTTTTGGGATCTACAAATACAAGTATGCCTTTGATTACGTCGCGGCACCAACCGGATATCTGCTAAAAGACGGAAAGGCAAACTAAGATAAGACCGAGGCTGCAAGAGCTTCGCGGATCTTTGCCGGCTGGATCTGGATCAGGCTTTGCGGGGCGTCCGCCAGCCATGTCGAAGGGCACACGCCGCAGGTAGTACACTTTTCAACAGCAGGACACGGGAGGCTCGAAAGGGCCTCTTGTGCTTTTTGGTGTTCGGTTTTCAGGAAGTCGAACGATAGGCCAGAATCTACGATCGACCACGGCAGAAATTCTTCATAATCGCGGTTTCGCGAAGTATGGAACAGCGGATCAACGCCGGTTTCGCGAAACGCCCTATCGATGTCACCGTTGAGCATCGCGGCCCGGTCGATAACCTGCGAAATGGTACGGTCACCGGATGAGAACAGAGCCTGTTCGTGAGCGATTCGTGCAGACATAAACCGAACCTCAACGTTCGGGATCCGCGAAAGGCCTTTGGAAACGTATTTTATACGTCGTCTTAAGTTCCTTTTCTCCGCAGATCGCATCCCATTGAAGCGGCGTGTTCGGTTTTGGAACAAAGCCGTTAAGTGAAGGAATGATCTTTCCCGCATAACCGAATTTTTTGCCGGCTTCGAGCATCCGGTCCTTTATCCGCTCGACGAGGACGAACATTTCGTCAAGGTCTTCCTGCGTTTCGGTCGGCAGTCCAACCATCATATAAAGCTTTACGGTGAGCATTCCGCGGTCGAAGACGGCACCGCAGATATCGACGATCTCGTCATTTGTCAGGTTCTTGTTGATGACGCGGCGGAGGCGGTCGGAGCCGGTTTCCGGCGCGACGGCGATCTGCTGATCTTTTGATTCGACCAGAGCATCGAGCAGTTCGTCCGAGATCTGATCGAGCCGCAAGCTAGAAACCGAGATGCGATAATCCATTGCCCGTAGCTCACGCAAGTATCGTCGATATCTCCGGATGGTCGCAGACGGCCGTCGAAACGAGTCCGATCTTGTTCGTGCGTCCCCGCCATTCGGCGGCTTTGGCAAGGATGTCCTTTGCCGGAACGACGCGGGGCGGATAGTAATTGTAGCCGGCCCAGCAGAAGCGGCATCCCTGCGAACATCCGCGCGAGATCTCGACCAAAAGTCGGTCGCCCATCTCCGCTTCGGGAGCCCAGACCGAGGTCGCCGGGCAAAAGATCTCCTGGCTTACCAGGAATTCGGCCAACTCGTTTTCGCCGCGTTTCAGTGCCCTGCGAAGGGTTCCTTCTTTAGGATTGACCGACGCCAGTGCCCGCCCGACGCGTCGCGGCACACCTTCTTGATTAGGCATATAATCGAAAACTGTTCCGTCGTCATTGTAAATTACGTCGTAAAACGCGGGCACGTAAAAGCCTCGCCCGATGCGGGCAAGAGCAAGCAGTATTTCGTCCTTCGTTTCGTTTTCAAGGATTGCTTCAACCAGCTGAAAGGCGAGTATCTCACCTTCGCCAACAGCTATTATGTCGGTGAAATCGGCGATCGGTTCCGGATTCAAAAACGACGCCGCGCCGCCCATGACGACGAGCGGGTGGAAATGGTTGCGGTCCTTTGACCAAACCGGGATGCCCGAAAGCTGAAGCATCCGAGCCATGTTCAGATAGTCGGTTTCGAAGGAGATCGAAAAGGCGACAATGTCGAAATCCCGCACCGGCGTCTGTGTTTCGAGAGAAAGCAGCGTCGAACGTGTTTTTTCATACACGGCCATTTCTGCCGGGTCGGGCAGAAATACCCTCTCACACGATACGTCCGGAATGCTGTTGAACAGATCGTACATCGTGTGCAGGCCAAGATTGGCCATGCCGATGTCATAGGAGTTCGGATAGCAAAGTGCAATGCGGAGCCCGCAGCCGTGTTTCACAACATAGCCGTCCTCGGCGTCGAGTTTCTGCCTGTAGCTTTCAATTATGCGTCTGCTCATACCTTGGCAATCAATTAGGATAACAGCTTAGTTGCCGCGAACCAAACAAAAATGATGAACGATCCAATGGTCGTTCATCATCAATAAGACCCATAAGGTGCTAGTCGTAAATTATGGTTTCTTCGATTTCGGTGCAGGTTCTTTTGCCATGGTGATATAAGGACGGTGTTGGACAGTGTATTGCTTATCGTCGTAAGTGCCGTCTCCGTCAACGTCAACCTTAACCTCTAATTTGTATTTCTTGCCCGGATCATGTTTAGCGACAAGGTCGTATGCAAGGTTGTACTGGCTTCGGAGAAGGGCATTTATCGACTGGAGATAACCGGGAACCTCGCTTTCAAACGTCATTTCAAAATGCATGCCGCCGGATTCCTTTGCGAAGGTATTCATCTGGTTCTTGGCCTGAAGAAACGTCATTCTCCCGGGCGATCCGATGAGTCCGTCGGTCGCCGGCAGTAGGTGCTCGTACTTCTTATAAAACAGGTTTCCGGTACTGATTATATAGATCGGAATACCCGCTTCCTGGATCACGCGGCGTACATCTCCGTAGTTGATCTTGCTGAAAGTATCGATCCCTGATGCAACCAGAATGATCGCGCTGCCGTTTTGATTTGACGCTGACCATCCCACCGTAATCGGCTTTCTCATTTTCCGAATTTTCCAGAACGACCGAATCCCCGCGTCCGCCGACAAGCGAAAACTTGATCGCGTCAAAGAGGTTGTTTTCACGAAATGCCGGCCTGTTTCGTAAAAGAAGGTTGATAGTTTGATTGATTCGGGCGGGATCGTTTGTAAAATCAGTGATAGGCGTCGGCCGCATATCAAATGCTATGACCGAGGCGTAATCGCTTGGCGGTTTGATAAATGCTGTAAGAAATTGAGCGACCGGCCTGATCGTCTCATAAGCGCCTTGATCAAAATACCCTCCCCCAGCCTGTCCGAACATCTCCGTCCATTTACTGTATTCCAGAACAAGCGTCACGGTAATAGGAGCTTCAGGCGTAGAAAAGCTGGAAACATTTTGCTTAACGCCGTCCTCAAAAACACCGAAATTTTCCTTTTTCAGGCCCGTGATGATCTGTCCGGTCTTCTTGTTAAAAACAACCGCATCAACGTTTACGATGTCCGTCTCGACCGTCAGGACGCCCTCCTCGACCGTGGCATTTTTTTCCTGTTCAAGGCGTTTCTTTTCTTCTTCCTCAGCTTTCAGCTCTTCCGGGGTCTTCGGTTTCGGCCTTTGGTTTTTCTTTTCGTTGCCCTTCGGTTCGACTTTTTGCGGACGCGACTGAGCTATTGCCATTGGGCTAAAAAGGCTGATAGTGATCGCAAAAAGACCAATTAGCGAGCCGGCTCGCAGTAAGAAAGTTCGCATAGATTTATCCCCCGGCGCCAAGTGTTGACTAAGTATGATTCTAATAGTCCGCTTTTAGTTGGTTTTTATCAAGGTTCGCCCTTACGCCGGCTCGATCTCGATCCGCACTTCGAACGCACCCGAGTTGTCATCCAGATCGCCTTCGTTGACGCCCAGGAAGAGTGACCCGTCCCGGGTCGCGGTAAACGTTCGATCCGACCCGACATATATGAACTCATTGTTGTCATCGCCAATGACCGCGATAAGGGCACCGGTGGGTACGCTTTTCAGCAGCTTTGAATCGTCGGCAAGCTCATACGAGCCGGACGGGCCGACCGAATTTCCCTTGCCAAGCGAGACCGTGCCTCTGCCAATAATGCGGATCTTCTGGCCTTTCTTGACGACCCAGCCCGAATTTGTCCAGCCGTTCGAAGTATTGTCGCCGAGGACTTTGACAGTTACTTCTATTGGCTTCACTGATGTGGATGACATTCCCGATTTGACCGGCTGAGGCAGTGTCGTCCCCTTGACGGTTGCCGGTTCCGTCGCGGGTTTATTAGTCGGGTCGTTTGTTATGACTCGCGGGACCGTTTTTGGAGGCGAAGACGTTTCGATGTACTGCGTGTTTTTTTCGCCGGACGTTACAGCCGTTCGGTCCGTGGATACCGGGCGAGCGGGCAACGCTTCGAATTGAATCGATTCGACTTCAGACGCGTCAAAAGTCATTTGCCTGGAGCGCGTGCCTTCACCCACCGTAACGGTGAACTTCCCGCCACTAAACCCGACAATGCGGCCCTTGATGATGCTGCCGTCCTTAAGACGGAGAGTGTCCGCAAGAGCCGCTGCACACAAAGCAAACGTAATTGCGAGGACCAAAAGATGGCGCGTCGTAAGAAGTTTCTTTAGCATTCTTCCTCCAATGGATCGTGCGGCTGCTGAAACCGCAAATTGACGGAATACAGATGCAAAACAGGGCCTTTAAAGTTGCAAACTTAGTAGAACAGGACAAACGGATAAATCATATATCTTTTTCTTGTGGTTGTGAATAGATTTTGCGTGGGCGGCGATGGTTGAGGTTCCGTGCAAGAGTTGGAACAACAAACGTTCCTAGTTGAGGGCCGTTCCCGGATTGGATCGGGCCCGCACGGGAAAAAAGTAACGAAACGACGAAGAATCGAAAAAGGGGGAAATTTGAAGAACCTACTACTAACATTTGCAATGATTGCTGCGGCAGCGACGGGCGCGTTCGCTAATAGCGAGCGGTTGAGCAACATCCAATGGACACTGACATACGCTAACGGACGCCCGGTCTCGAATTCGCAAGCTTATCTTGAAATAAGTGGTGACGAAGCGCGTTTTTCGGGGAACGCGGGCTGCAACCGGATGTTCGGAACGGTCGAGTTGAACGATCCACGAATCGCATTTTCGGCGATCGGCCTGACGAAAATGATGTGCAAGCTATCCGTCGGGAGCATTTCAGAAACGGCATTCCTGAACGCTTTGGAAAAAGCTCGAAGGTTCGCGCGCGACGGAAACACACTGCACATTTATGACCAAAACGGGCGAACGGTGCTCCGTTTCAAACGGTTGATCAAACAGCCGGTCGTCGAAACCGTTTCGGGCCTTGATAGCCGAAAATGGGTGCTGGAATCCATAAAAGACCGCAAGGCCTTTGCCCCCCTGCGCGGAGCGTTCGTAAACTTCGATTCGAAGAAGGGAAGTGCAGGCGGGAATTCCGGGTGCAATGTGTTTGGGGGCGACTATTCCGCTACCAGGACAACGCTTAAGATCAGCGATATTATTTCGACCATGCGAGCTTGTACCGACGGCGGCAAAATGAGCGTTGAACGCGAATTTCTGAACGGCCTTCGCGAGGCGGACCGATTCGAGATAAGGGACAACAGGCTTTTTCTCTACAAGGGTAGGAAGCTTCAGTTAACGCTTCGCGGCGAATTGAAGAGCTAGTAGGACGGAGATTCCGGAAAGAAAGGCGGCGGATCACACCGCCTTTTTTTGCGCCCGGTAAGAGCCGGTAAATTGATCGGCTGATCAACTGATGTGTCGTTGCTAACAAATTTGCGGGAATTTGCCTCAATTACCCTTTTTTATGTTCGGTATTCCAGCGAACTTACATAAGCGCAATTTATGGGTACATTCATCAAACCGAACAAATTGAGGGAAGTAAGTTGAATTGAGAGGGCTCGATGTCGCGTCACGATCGCAATTTATCGCGACGGCATTCGGGTTACGACGTCATGCGAATTTTCTTGTTTTCGATCTACTATTTGAAGCTGAGGGTAGGTTCCTTTTTCGGCCTTCATCAAACCCATGGCCCACTGAGCCTGAAATGGCGGTGGGAAACATGGCACCGTATGCGAAAGGCCGACCGTAAATACGCGGCCACGGGAACCCTTGCACACCTTCGGAACGATCTCGCTCGTATCTGGAAGATGATAACCAGCTAAACATTTTCCGCCGTTAAAAGAAACTATTTCGCCCCAACCCACGGTTGAAGTCGAGCGATCCGCTGGACAACTCCTTCCGCGACCGCCCTCACTCGAAGTTTTCAAATTGGTAAGGATCAACCGAGTACTGTCCGACGTGCCGCAGCATATAGCTTTATTAATGCCCAGGTAATTTTTGTATTACAATTGAGGACATGTAAGAAGTCTTTTGATTGTAAAACGATGCACGAACCGCGGTTGGCACATGACAAAAAAGACCGGGAACCCCTTTCACCCGATGCCTTCGAAAGGTTTTTGAAATGGCTTGACGGCGACGTTGATTCCAAAGGCGCCGCCTATTTGGAGATGCACCGAAGGCTCGCGGCGTATTTTGACCGGAAGAATTGCATATCGCCTGATGATCTGGCCGATGAAACGCTGAATCGCGTGGCTCGCAGACTTGACGAAGAAGGGCATATCGCTACCGAGGCTCCCGCCAAATATTGCTATACAGTTGCTCGCTATGTTTTTCTTGAGGACCTCCGTCGCAAAGACGCCCGCAACGTGCCGCTCGATGATGAGTTGCAAGGAAAGAAAGCCTCGTTGCTCGCCGCCCCTGACCGATCCGACGAAAAAGAGATCAAAGAGATGATGCTGAACTGTCTTGAAAAATGCACCGGACAGTTGGAACCGCAAAACCGCGACATGATAGTGCGGTACTACTTTGGGACGGAGCGAGTAAAGATCGAAAACAGAAGGGGAATAGCCGCGCGGCTTGGAATATCGATGAATGCGCTGAGCATCCGGGCGTGCCGGATAAGGGACAAACTCGAGGCTTGTGTAAAAGAATGCGCGTGTCAATGAAATAGATTTCGGGTTTTGTCTTATTAGAGTGAGACATTGTTTACACCCCCTAATTTCATAATGAAAACGAACGAATTTGAAAACGAGGAACTCCGCGCATATCTGCTTGGCACCGCCTCCGAGGCCGATGCCGAGGCCATGGACGAGCTTAGCGTAACCGATGCGGATTTTGCGGATACCTTGAACGTCGCGGAAAAAGACCTGATCGACGCATATGTTCAAGGCGATTTGACTGGCACAGACCTTAAACGCTTTGAAGAGCATTACCTCCATTCGCCAGTTCGACGGGAAAAGGTCAGCTTTGCGCGAGCCTTTCAAGACTTTGCGGGAAGAGAACCGTTGGTCAGCCAACAGGCAGTTGCGTCGGATGCAGGTTCAAAGAGCTGGCTTGCAGGGATTCTTGGATCACTTGCGATATTTGGTGGCGCACAGCCGGCATTTCGTTTCGCGATGGCAGCGGCGGCTTTGTTGGTCGTAGCGCTAGGGGGATGGGTCATCGTCAGAAATATGATCGGTGGCCGGTCTGCCAGTGAGGTCGCATCCAGCATCAATATTAATGCGATCGCACCCGTGGTTCAGCCGTCGGCAGTGCCGAAGGTGGTTGGTACCCCGGACATAGAAGCTCCTGAGCCGGAGCCGAAGCCAGAACCGTCCACATCTCCGAAACCTCCGGTTGTACGACAAACAAGACCCTTGATCGCAAGCTTCGTTTTGGGTCCACCGCTCCGCGGAACCAATGTGCCAAGCTTGTCGATTCCCGCTGCTACGGAGATAGCGGCGATGAGCCTCGCACTCGAGTCGGATGAATTCAAGGCCTATCAGGTCGAATTGAAGGACGCAAGCGGTCGAGTGATATGGCGAAATGGCCGTGTTTCCGTATCCGGTTCAGCAGGCCGCCGGTCGGCTAGCGTCAGGATTCCCGCAAAGCTCCTTAACCGCTCGATCTACTCGCTTGCTCTTTCGGGCGTTCCTGAAGAGGGTGAGCCCGAAATAATTGGTGACTATCCGTTCCGCGTTGTGCGATAATCGTCCAAACGAAGCCCACTCAACGTTCAGCGGAGAAAGCGTATGTGTTCGGTCGTGCTAAATCGTGCGGTCAAGTATACCATCGGCTCCCAACTCAGGATCGTACCGCTCGGTTTGATCTCGGTTTTTCTCACGTTTGTAGCGAATGCCCAACAACGAGAAGGTCAACCGATCCAGTTAATCATTAATCAGTCCGTCCAGCGGCCATTGGCCGGGGGACAAAAACAGCTCTTTGATGTCGCGTGCTCGACAGGTCACTATGTCAGACTGGGCGTTCGGCAGCTCGGCATCGACGTTGTCGTCCGTTTTTTGGATGGGGATGGAAAGGTGATCGTCGAGTTCGATTACGATCCGCGAATTGTTGGCGACGAGGACATCGAATTTGTCAGCGAGCAAGCGGGCGATTGCAGGTTAGCCGTCGAACCTCGTCAGCGGGCAGCTCGTCCCGGCAATTTTTCGATCACGTGGACCGATGCGCGGGCCTCTACGGAAAAAGAAAAGGCCCTTTATGAATCACGGTTGCTGATGGCGCAAGCAACGAGGCTCTGGCGGTCATATAAATACACGGAAGCCTTGCCACTTGCGGAGAAGGCGGTCGCGATCAGGGAACGCGAACTTGGCCCGGAAAACCCCGAGGTCGGGTTTGCCGTTTTTACGCTTGCTAATATCTATAGTGATCTGCCGGACCTAAAAAAGGCGGAGGCCAATTACCTTCGGGCGATCGAGATCAGGGCGAAAGCCCTTGGCGCCGATCATTTTTCGCTAGCGGGGATCTACAACAACTTCGGTTTTGTATACAAGGAACAGGGGCAGTACGCTAAGGCCGAGGCCCTGTACCAAAAAGCGCTCGATATCCGCGAACGCGTGCTCGAACCGGACCATTTGCTGATCGCAAGTGCGATGAACAATCTTGCGAACGTTGCACGTCTGCTTGGCAACGATACGAAGGCAGCCCAATTCTACCGAAAGGTTTTGGAGATCCGGGAAAAAGCACTGGGGCCGGAAGATCCGGAAGTTGCGACCGCGCTGAACAACCTGGCAAATAATTCTTCCGATCTTGCGACAGCAGAACCGCTGTACTTGCGTGCGTTGGCGATCCGCGAAAAGAAGCTGGCTCCCGACAGCCCGGACATTGCGCAGACGCTTTATAATCTGGCCGTGCTTTACATGGCGGCGGGCGACGTGGCAAAAGCCGATGCTGCCTGCACGAGAGCCTTGGCTATCGCCGAAAAGTCCCTTGGCCCTGAACACCCATTTACTACATATCCGATGAACCTATCGGCCGCGGTTGCCAAAAGTAAGGGCGATTTTGATAAGGCTGAACAATTGTTTGAGCGGGCAGCTCTGATCAAGGAAAAAGTTCAGGGTTCGCGTCATCCCGACCTTGGTGGCACTTATACGAATCTTGCCAATCTTTTCGCGATAAAGGGCGAAACTGAGAAGGCGATCAAAGCCCAAACAAGGGCCAACGAGATATTCGACTACAATATCTCGCTGAATCTGGCGACCGGTTCCGAGCGTGATAAGGCGAACTATATTAGGACGCTGTCCTATATTGGGGATCAAACAGTCAGCTTGAATTTTGATCTTCCGGTGAGATCCGCGGCGGCGGCCGAACTTGCACTCACCTCGGTGCTTCAGAGAAAAGGCCGTGTTCTGGACGCTATGTCCGAAAACATGAAGTCGATACGAAACCGGTTGGATCCCGGCGGGCAGGCCCTGCTAGATGAACTAGCCGAAACAACATCGAAACTCTCGCAATTTGTGCTCAATGGGCCGCAGGAGATGAGCGGTGCAGACTACCAGAAGAAGCTTGCCGAGTTCGAATCGAAGCGAGAATCGCTTGAACGCCAGATAAGCCGGCAGAGCGGCGGCTTTTTCGAGGGCGGAGTTTCGGGGTCACTGGACTCGATCCGAACGGCGGTCGGACATAATGCCGCGTTGATAGAGTTCACGGTATATCGTCCGATCGCGCGTAAAATGTTCGAACTTTCGGTAGATGACCATGCGCGGCCCACGGCGTTCGGTGAACCACATTATGCTGCTTTCGTGATCCGGCCGAGTGGAGAAATAATCGCCAAAGATCTTGGCGAGGTGAAAGCGATCGACCGGACGATAAGCGAGTTCCGAAAGGCCCTTCGAACTCCGACCGGAGCTGATTGGAAAAAGGCGGCTCGAACCCTCGACCAAGCTATAATGAGGCCGATCGCAGGTGCTCTCGACGGTGTTGATCAATTGTTGTTGTCGCCCGACGGCCAGCTGAATCTGATCCCTTTCGAGGCATTGGTGAACGAAAAGGAACGGTTTTTGGTTGAGGATCATTCGATCAGCTACCTGACCAGCGGACGCGATCTGATCCGAAAACCGCATCTCACCGGTAGCGTCGGCAAGACCTTGATCATTGCGGACCCTGTTTTTGGGGAGCCGGCCCTGAGTGTGGATGCCGCGTCTCGAACGTCCGCTCGTGGCAGGTCGTCCCTGCCTCAGCGTAACCGCGACGCGTAGTATGACCGATACCTACTTCGCCCCACTCGGCGGAACTGCGCGGGAGGCTCTCTCCATAAGGAGTATCTTCCCCGACTCGGTTTCGTTTACAGGAGCGCAGGCGACGGAAACGTCGATCAAGAAGGCGACGGCGCCGCGGATCCTTCATCTGGCCACCCATGGCTTTTTCCTCGAGGCCGCCGATCCGCAAAATGGGAAAGCAGGAAAGGTCCAAACCGGGTCGAAGATCGAGAACCCCCTTCTTCGATCGGGACTGGCTTTTACCGGGGCCAATCGGCGAAGCAGCACGGGTGACGATGGGATCCTCACCGCGCTTGAAGCTTCTGGGCTGGACCTTTGGGGGACGAAGCTCGTTGTTCTTTCGGCTTGCGATACGGGCGTCGGTGACGTAAAGAACGGCGAAGGCGTGTATGGGCTCAGGAGGTCGTTCCGGATCGCGGGGGCCGAAACGCTCGTAATGAGCCTGTGGCCGGTGAGTGATCTCGTCACGCGCGAACTTATGATCGGCTACTATACAAACCTCAAACAAGGCATAGGCCGCGGCGAATCGCTCCGCCGAGTCCAACTTGAAATGCTCAAAAAAACCGGACGCCGGCATCCCTTCTATTGGGCGAGCTTTATCCAATCCGGCGAATGGGCGAATCTCGACGGAAAGCGATAACTCTGTCGCCGGTGAAAGTATTGGGAGGCTGTCTGAAAAGGCGGCCTTTTTTCTTTTCTTGTTTCGGATCGATCGCGTGGCAGCAGCATTGACACGAATTAGCGCGAAAGACTTTCGGTAGATCCTCTTATAAATACGAGAAGGAGGAAGGAATGGAACTAAAACAATATCGATCGATACGAATATCGGGATGGGGAGTGGGATTGATCCTGGTCTGCGTGCTGTTTACGGTCAACAATTTGGTGGCTCAAACGCCACGAATCACGAAGCCGGGCGAGGTAAATTACCACAAGGGAAAAGCCTTTGAGAAGAAATCTCAATGCCGCATTGCTCTTGTTGAGTTCGATCGGGCGATTAAGGCAGACCCGAGCGAACCGAAGTATTACGTTGCCCGGGCGGCGTGTATGTACGAGACCGGGTGGTTCGAAGTAATGTCAAAGAGCTTCGACGGTCCAGGGGGTATCCAGAGCAAGGAGATCCTCGCGCGGGAGACTGCGGCCTTGCTCTCTCGCATCGACGATGGTTATCTGGCCGAGGCGTTGCGTCTCGATCCCAGCCACGCGCAAGCCTATTTTTTTCGCGCGAAGTCGTACTCGATGAATTATCAACGCGAAAAGTCGTATGGAATGCGGAATCAATCCACACTTCGCGCGCCTGCGGCAATTCTTGCTGATTTTGATCGAGCGATCGAGCTTGAACCGAAAAAACACGGAGTTCTATGTTGGACGCGGCGAGTTTTATCTGTGGGGGCTGGATGATAAGGGACGCGGCTTTCGAGATTATGCAACGGCGATAAAACTTCAGCCCAAGAATATTAGTTACTTGAAGCGAAGGGCCGAGAATTACCGAATGAGCAGAGACTATAAAAGTGCTGTTGGCGATCTGACAGCGATACTCAAACTCGATCCGCGCAGTCGTTATACTCGAAGCACCCGTGCTGATTGCTACCTCGAGCTTGGCGAGTATGCTAATGCTCTCAACGATATCAACGCCGAAATGCGGTACTTTCCAAAAGCGAAGGCCTCGGCACTCCATTTTCGAGCGAGTGTCTATCGAAAGATGGGGAACGTAGAGCTGGCCGAAGCAGATGTAAAGCGAGCTAAGGCGATGAAAGACAATCTGACCGTGACGGTAGAAGGCGACTGGAAAATAACCCAGAAACAGTGACAGAAGTTGGGTTCGGATGGAGCCCGTTAGATTGAGATCGGAAGTGACCGCCCGCTTTTTATTGATACGGGAGCGCACAGGCTACGAATGAATCAATGTCGTGCGAAAGGTTTTCGCCTGAACGTCTTATCAAAACAAGAGCGTTCAACTTGCCGTAGCCGGCGTCGGCCCGAAGTGCCCCAAAAGACTGAGCCTAGAGTCGGAATTTCAGTCCAGGGTTCGCGACGAGGAATCGTAGTTTCAGCTTAATAGATCGACGGAGGAGAAATAATCATGAAAAAGAACTCGATAAAAACCTTGGTGATATTAGGAGCTTTTGCATTGTTTGGCACCTTGCCCGCCGGTGCGCAGTTTACGATAAAAATTCCGAAAATTAAGATCGAAAAACCAAAGATGGAGCAGCCGAAGACCGGCAATGACCAAACAATCATTGGTCAGTCAAGTGGAGATGATGATAGCGACGCAGGTCGGAGAAGAAAGGCTCAGAATGAACTTATGCAGGTGAGGCCGTCGAATGTCGGAAAGATCTATTTTTCAAATAGGCCGTTCGGAGCGACTAACGAGGGAAGCAAAGCTTCTTTCACCTCGGGTGAACATATTTATGGCCGGTTTGAAACGGGTGGCGGGACTTTACGAGATGTGCTGAAGTTTTCTCCGATAACTAAGGAGAATCCGGAGCATAGATTAAACTACAATCTCTATCTTTACTATGTTAGCCGGGATTCTGTGGTCATAGCTCCTCAAACGGCAGTGGAAGCCCGTTATAATTCGCCGTTCACCGTGCTGACGGAGGCTGATCTGGATAAAACTTACTGGAATTTTGACGTTTTGCCGGAACCCGCAAAGGCTGCTACAAGAATCTACACGCACGTTAGCATGATGGAAATAGAAAGCGAAGACGGTCCTTACGCATTGTATAAATATCTGAAAGACCGGGCGGAAGAACAAACCTACACTGTCAGAGTCGAATTGCAAAAGGAGACCAAGAATTTTCGCGGCGAAAAAGAAAGCGAGGACAAATGGCCGGTTGTTGAAGGACGTGCAACTATTGATTTTAAAGGAACAGATTTCCCCAAGATCAAAGCTGACGGCGATCAAATGGAGGCAAATCGATTACAAAGGTATAAGACGGCAAAGGAAGAAGCCACAGGTGCTGCGGTAGCGAATGAACCCCTTCCAAATGCATGGACGCTGAAATCAAACCCGCTGCTGCCCGGATTTACAGAAAGCAGCCTTAAGGCAATGTTCCTGGACAACCACCCCTACTGGGTGCAAAAACAAATTATCAAACTTTATGCCGAACCGGCCGCATCTGGGGCCCGGGTTGTTGTGCCTAACGAATTGGGCATTCCAAAATATCGTTACGTGCGGCAAAGCTTTGTAGTTTTTGCGAAGGTAGTTGGCGAGGACAAGTGTTTTTACCAAAGATTCACACCTGCCCAGCCGTACTCAGGCGCCGGAACTTTCGGGGGCTTTTACGCGATACTGGAAGGCCGGGTAAATATCGCCTGCGCCAGAATGGGCGTGAAATAAGTGAGCATCGAATAACAAATTTGTGAGCGAAGGTCCAATAAAAGGAGAAAACGAAAATGATCATCAACAAACACTCAGTTGCGGCTTTGGTTATTTTGGCCTTGACGGGCCTCGGCTGTAGTTTCCTCTCAAAAAAGGGTGGCGATTACACGGGAACGCTCGACAAATTTTCGATCGCATTCCCCGCGGGACCGGACGGCGTAAAGACGGAATCGACTACAGCGAAGTATGCCCTGGCGGGACGCAGTTATTCTAAGATGTTCGACAATCGAAGTGACAATTACCGTAGCTACGAAGTCCAGGCAATGGAGCTGGAGTCTTCATCGACAACCGGTAAAGATCTAAAGGAAATCCTGGAGATCGGTTTGAACGGGTGGGAAGACGAGCCGGGGACGGTGGTTAAAGATGTCACGGTCAATGGCCAAAAAGGGATAGACAGCGTAAGAACGATGGAGGTTGGACCGGCAAAAATGACCTTTCGCGAAGTCGTGTTCTGGTCCGAGAAGGAGAAAAAGCTCTACATCGTGCAGGTAGCGGCAACAAAAAAAGAGAATGTCTCTGCCAAAGAAGCCGACGACTTTGTGAATTCCTTCAGGCTGACCGCCGGTTAAGCCCCTTGGCCAGAAGTACTAATTTCTTTTTTAAGCGTCTGATCGTTCAGACGCTTTTTTTTGTCTCGCCGAAGGTGCACGGTGAAAAATTCACAATTCGATATGCCATCAGGCTCCGGGTTCGACAAGGGCAGTTTCAGACCTTACGCCCATAGCATAATTGCCCCCGCCTGCACGGTCCAAAGACCAGTTCAATCGAAAATCACCGAAATCAAACGTCGTTTACGAAGCAGGGTGCTTCGTAAACCATTTCAAGAGAGTCTGTTTCTTGTGAAAAACAAAAAACAATGAAAGATTTTCCTTGCATCGTCTTAACAAAACAAGTAGGGAAGATTTGATTAGAGGGGCAGTCATATGTCACATCCAGCAAGAATAATTCCGACAACCGAGGCCAGCCGAATTGGTCGATCCGTTTGTAGTCAATTGTTTTGTCTCGCCGCCGCCGAATTCGGTATCGGCCTTACGCGTCCTGCAAGGACCGCGGATAAGATCCGAGAAATACGACGGCACCAAATAGTTCTCGAGCCTCTTGTGACCGCGGAAGTCGACGAAGATTTCGCCACCGAAGAGGACTAGTTGAAGAGGATGTCCGAAGGAGGTTCAGATGGATCTGGATAAGCTAAGAAACTACGACGAATGGATCGGCAAAACACCGCAACAAATAATAGATGCGGTCAAACTGGTCGGCGGCTGGGCAGTCGTATTCTCAGCAACTGCGTTCCCTGCTGGGCTCCCGCTATGGGCACACAGGGTGCGCAACTATTTCAATGTAGAACCCCGCTCCCTTACTCGATATGACGCAGATTTCCGAAACGAATTCCTTGCGCGAATCGACCGCGGACTCGATGCCCTTGAACACGCCAAGAAGATAAAATGGTTGAAGAAGCACCCCCTTTTCGGGTCACTAGCCGAAGTGAAAAAAATGCCTGAGCCACCGCCCGGCACTCCCGACACTCCGGGGGGCTGGGATCGGGTTGCTGAAATAAAAGCGCTTTCGGGCGATGTGTACAAGGACGAATCCACTAATATGATTTGGTATCAAATGGATGCGGGTGGAGCGATATATCACTTTGGAAGCGACCCTGGTATTACAGCTCCGCTGGAAGCGTTTTACCATTCAAAGATAGTGGGACAGGCACTTGTGCCAATATTCAAGCTTGTATCCCCCGACGGCACCGGCGGTTCTTGCGAAACTATTATCAATAACAAGTTCGATCAGCAATTGACAGTACCCGGTTTTGGTTCGATAAAAACCGGCCGATTTAAGATCGGCATGGTAAGCAAATCGGAGCCAGTGGATGTTAACAAGGATTATCACCACCAGGGTTCGTACAACTATGCTGAAACGATCGAAATGGGCCTTGCCACTCACGAGAAGTACGATGTGCATCCACACAAGAAGGATAAAACGTACTGGAATCCCCTGGATCGCTTTTTGCCGCTTGCGTCGCGCCGCTTCACCCTTTCTCTAGATGTAGTTATGCCCCGCCCCGTAGGAGTTCCGCCACCGATTTTCCCCGAAAAGGAGCGTGTGTGGACGGGCAGAAATCAATAAATTTCTGACGCCAGGTTCTGACCAGCGGTAGTGCGTGACAAGTTCGCGTGAGCGAGCAGAGAGAATATATATAAATAAAGTAAAATCACCCCGGAGTCGCTCGAGCGGGTGAAAAGGGTGGAGCAGTTGTTTCGGGGCACCAGCAAGCCGAAGAAACTTTTGGCAAGGATTCGAGATGGGCTCTCACGAGGACTGAACGAGAAATGACGGTGGCCATGCCTGCGGCCGCGCTCACAAAGTCAGGCGCGGTGCAAGAAATTATTTTTGTAAAAACGCGAGAAATTCTTCCTGGCTGCGGGTAAGGCCCTCAAACCTTGCGGTTATGACATCCTCCGGCGTTAAGATCGCATACAAAGGAAGTGCGACGGTTCCGAAGCGAGCTTCCTGCATCCGTTGAAAACCTTCGAAGGGCTCACCCTCGCCATCCGTATACAGGCGGACCCGAACGAACTTGGACAACTCTTCCCTGATCTTCGCTTGCGGGAACATATTCGCTTCCATCCACCTGCAATTCGTGCAGGTATAGCCCGTAAAGTCGACGAATACTTTCTTGTTTTCTGCCCGTGCCAGCTTCAGGGCCGCCTGGTAGTCGTTATTGATCCACGAAAGCTCGCGTTGTTGTCGCACGACCACCGACGGTCGTACCCGAGACTTCTTTTGCCGGCGGCAGAAACGATTCGATCTCGCCGAGCCTGCTTCCGAAAAGCCCGGTCAGCAAGTAGAAAGCGAGTGTGCCGAACAGAAATGCGTTCATCAGGACACGAACAAGTCCGATCCGCGTATTTTCCGAATCGTGCGGAAATCGGAAAACCCCTAGCAGATACAGAAACGTCAGTAGAGAAAGACGCGATCCAACCGGCAATCACGACTTCGCGTGTGAAGATATTCCAGCCCCAAACGAGATCGACGTTCGACAGGAATTTCAACGCCGCTCCGATCTCCAGAAAACCCATGACAACCTTTACCGAATTCATCCAGCTTCCTGAACGCGGCAGCGATTGCAGAAGCGACGGAGCCACCGCAAGCACAAAAAACGGCAGAGCGAAAAAGCTCGAGAAGGCGAGCATTCCAACGATGGGATAGAACAGGTCGCCCTGCGCCGCCGCAACCAGAATCGTGCCAACCAGCGGGGCGGTACAAGTAAACGAAGTCAGCGAAAACGTCAGTCCCATCAGGAGCAGGCCGATCGTTTTTCCGGATTCCTTTGACCGTGTAATGCCGTCAAGTTTTGTCAAAACGCTTGCCGGAACACCGAGGTTATACGCACCCGAGAGACTGAACGCGAAAGCGAGAAAAATGGCTGTGATGACAAGATTGATATACGGGTTTGCCGCAAACCGATTAATTCCCGCCGCACCGAACAGCAAAGCCAGAGCGACACCAAGACCGGTAAAAGTCAGGATAATACCAAAGGCGTAAATCAGAGCGTCCCTACCGAACCCGCTGTTGAATCGGAACCGTGCTTGGTAAAGTATGAAACCGTGATGGGGATCATCGGGAAAACGCACGGCGTCAAAAGCGACAGTGCCCCAAACGTCATCGCCAGCCAGATGAAACCCCATATCGGCTGGTTATTAATATTGCTTTCGGCTGTGCGCGTGACTTCGTTTTGGTCGCCAGAGAGTTGGCTATTTTGATCGCCGGTAATCGGAGCCGCGAAATTAGTATTTGAATCGGTGTTTGCATTGATGTTCAGGTTTGCGGCATCGGTAAGATTCGCGTTCACATTCGCCGGAGACGGGCTTGGCGACGGAACAGGCGTTGGCGTAGGCGACGTTTCGAAAAGTCGCCGTAGTTGCCTTTGCCGCCACAATGGTAATCGCCGACGTGAGTTTTACCGTTTTTGGTGGAAGACAGACCGTGTCGTTACAGACCTGGTAGCGAACGCTTGCGTTAAGGGTTTGCGGTCCTTCCGGTGTATCTGCCGCCACGGTAAAAGGGACGTTGAAGACCGCACTTCCGGCGTAGGATTCGGTATTGATGCCGAAGTTCGGGTCCATCTTAACCTTTGGCCGAGGCCCGCGACACGAACCAATTTTGAACGGCCCTTCGCCAAGGCTGATACGCGTCGGCAGCGGGCCCCCGCTCCCTTGCGTGATCGAATACATGTACCAACCGCCCTCGATCGTTGCGGAGATCTTCACCGTTCCCGAACCGCCAGTCGGTACGGTCGCCGGACGCAACACTCATCGAAAGCGAGACCGGATTTTGCAGCCAAAGCCGCCGACGATATGAAAATCACGGAGGCGGCCGCGAAGAGTATTCTTTTAAGATGAACGTTCAAAATAAACACCAAACAATCTAATGTCGGTCAGCACACGTTTTATTTCCTGGCCATTATTTCAGCAACTATCTTTTCCGTGTCGGCCTTTTCACCGATCTTTGCCAGGATACGGCCTTCACCGTCAACAATGACCTTAGTCGGCAAGGCTGTAACGCCAAAAATGTTTACGGCAATGGGCAGCGACGTAGCAGCGTTTGCCTGGAGCCACGTTACGCCGCGCGTCTTGACGATCTGTTTTGCCCTGGCAGCCGATTCTTTTGCAAAATTGGCGTCGGCCGGGTCTTCGTCACCTATCGTCTCGCTGTTCATGCCGAGGATCTCAAATCCCTGTGACTTATACGTTTCGTATAGCTTCTTGAGTTTCGGGATATCGGCGAGACACGGTCCGCACCACGTCGCCCAAAAATCGATCAGAACTATCTTACCTTTGAATTCCGAGAATTTCCGTTTCTTGCCTTCGAAATCGACAAACTCAAAATCCGCGATCTTCTTTTCATCGATCATCTGCTGCTGATTCAGCCGAGCTGTATCTTTGGCAACGACTCCAACCGTGGAGAAGAGAGGTGGTAAACGTCAATAACACTGCGACTAATAATCTCTTGTAGAACATAAGATCAGATCTCTTCCTAAGGAACGGCAAATTCTCAAGATGCCCTATGAACATAATATATGGTTAACAGGCCTCAGCCAATAGGCTTGATCATTTGCGGGAGACCGCGTTGCATGCAGCCAGCTTTGAATGGCGGCGCGATTTACTGAGATCGTATTTTCTTAAACATTCGATTTGTTGAATAAATTCAAATATTTTAATCGCGAGTAATTCTGCCTTCTCCAATTCACGCCGGAAAATCCGAAAAAACGGAAATCGTTGGCGGCCTCGGAAGGTTTCCTCGAAGCCGGACTCAATCATCTTCGACATCTCTGATCCAATTGCCGAATCGGCATAACGATTGCATTTGGTAAATATGCTGCCGCGGCGTCAAGGCATTTCAATTCAATAATTTGAATTGAATTCAAAAATGGAAGGCTTCTCTCGGCGCGGATCATAAGGGACTCCTGAAAGACGGGGCAATTTGGCCTTGCAGTTTTGTGGCCTGGAGTTCCGCCCCATCACGAAGAGGTGTCTCACTTTTTCGGAATTACTTTAACTGGAGAGTACAATGCATAAATTATTTTACATATTACTGACAATGCTCCTCGCAGGATCGTTTGTCATGGCACAAGATACAAGTGGGAAAATAGTGGGCCGGGTTTCGGCTCCGGACGGTGTGATCCCGGGAGCAACCATCGTTGCGACCGACAATCAAACCGGAAAGGAACGGACCGTAACGGCAAGCTCGGAAGGCACATTTGAAGTTTCGCAACTTGAATTCGGAACTTACACCGTGAAGATCAACGCTTCCGGATTCAAGACATTGACAGTAAGCGACGTCAGGGTGAGTCCCGGTCGCGAGTATTCCCTCAACGCAAGTCTCGAGGTGGGTCAGGTTGCCGAAGTCGTCACGGTCACCGCCGGAGCGCAGGAGATCAACGCGACAAACGCCGAGCTGAGTTCGACGATCTCGGCCGAACAGGTCCGCGAGCTTCCATTAAACGGCCGCAACCCGCTCTCGCTGTTGAACCTCACGGCCGGCGCAAGCACGACAAGCGGTTCGATCAGCGGCCAACGCACGTCCGCGACGACCGTGACCCGCGACGGGCTGAATGTTCAGGACAACTTTATCCGTACGAATGCGTTTGTTTCGGACCAACCGACAGTTGACGACACAAGCGAGATCACTATCACGACGCAGAACGCCGGATCGGAGCAGGGAGCAGGTGTGGCATTCGTTCAGCTTGTCACGCCCCGCGGCGGTTCGGATTTCCACGGCAATCTGTATGTCTTCAATCGCAATTCAGAGTTCACGGCTAATTCATTTTTCAATAACGCCTCAAATACGCCAAAACCGTTTCTAAACCGAAACCAGTTTGGCGGCAGCATCAGCGGCCCATTAGCTCTGCCGTATTTTGGTGAAGGCGGGCCGGGTCTCTGGAAGAACAAAGCGTTTTTCTTTTTCAACTACGAACAGTTTCGCCTCGCCCAGCAGGTGCGAATTAGCAACCTGAACACGCTTCTTGCGCCGGCCAAACAGGGGCTTTTTACCTACAACAGAACTGGCGTGGGCCTTACCACTGTCAATGTGTTGACTGGACAGGGATTCACCGGTGGATTTACGGCCGGCCAGGGCGGTGTACTTGCGATTGATCCTATAATTCAATCCAGGTATCTGAGCAACATTCCGTCAACCGGAAACGGAGCGGCGACTGGCACCAACTACACGCAGGTACTAAGCCTTCTTAGGTCCGACCCGCTGCGTCGTGACACTTGGGCGGCAAGGATCGACGTGGATTTCGATGAACGCAACTCCTTCAATGGGGTATTCAAACGGAACAATCAGGCCGATGCAAGAACCGACATTGCGGCAGGTTTTTCGGACGGGGCATTCGTTGATCAGGGCGGCCCGACGAACTTTCTGGCGCTTGCGTACCGCCGTACATTCTCGAGCAATTTCTCAAACGAGATCCGCGGCGGCTTTCAGTACAGCCAACCCTTTTTTAATGAGAGCAACATTCCGAACGATTTCATAATTGCGACAACGAACGGTTTGGCTTTGACAAACCCCGAAGGCACATTTCGCGATCAGGGACGAAACACCGACTATCGCAATGTTCAGGACAATGCTGTGTGGGCGCTTGGCAATCATTCATTGCGGTTTGGCGGCGGTATCGATTTTTATAAGATCCAGTCGATAAACCGCGCCGGTATCACGCCGACCTATACGATCGCTGTTTCCGGCAACACTGCAATTCCGGCTCTGACAGCGGACCAGGTTTGCGGATCGACGACCTGCATTAACGCGACCGATCTCGCTCGGCTGATTAATTTGCGTTACTTCCTCGGTGGTTTTATCGGTGCTGCCACGCGGACCGCAAATATCGTTTCCCCACAGGAAGGATATGGGTTCGGGCCATCGGATCAACGGCTGAACTACGAGATCATCTCCGGGTACGTTTCAGACCAATGGCGCATTAGGCCAAGCCTTTCGTTGAATCTTGGGCTGCGCTACGAGTATTACACGGCGCTGAACAATCCGTCGGGAATTTTTCTTGAGCCAGTGATAACGAATGGCGATATTCGTACAAGCGTTCTTAACCCGAACGCAGTCTTGGATATAGTCGGCGGAAATTCGGGTACTCCTGGGAATTTCTTCAACGCGGACAAGAATAACTTTGCGCCGAACGTAAGCCTTGCCTGGTCTCCGAAATTCGGTGACGGGTTTTTAGGTCGGCTGATCGGCAACGATACCGTCATCCGCGGAGGATTTAGCATCAACTACTTCAACGACGAGTATCTTAAATCTTCGAGCACACTGGCTGCGGGCAACCCCGGACTCGGAGCGCTTGCGGTGAACGCAATTCGGCCGGGCAGCACGTCGGCTGTTTTGAATTCTTCGCTGTCGCCGGTGCCGGGGTTGGTCGCGGTACCGTCGCTTTCGAACCCACCGGCGTTCACGGCCCCGCCGCGGACCTTCTTGACCAATAATCTTGCGGCGGGCGGGCTCGGGCAGGTCTTCGGGACCGATCCAAACCTTCAGGTTCCAAAGGTTTACCAATGGAATGTTGGCATCCAGCGGAATATCGGTCTCGGTGCCGTTCTTGAGGTCCGTTACGTCGGCAACAAGAGCGACGACCTGATCCGCACGGTCGACTACAATGAAGTGGATGTCACCAACAACGGGTTTTTCACCGATTTTGGCAGGGCCCAGGCGAACCTCACGGCTGTTGACGCACATCGTGCATTGCTTGCCTCGCAGGGGCAGACAACGGCACAGATCAATGCCGTCGCACCGCGGAGCCTTCTGTTCAATGCGAACGTTCCGGGATCGCAGCAGCTTCAGGTCATAAACAATCTTGCGATCAGCGCGGGCGGGGTAAATCCGTGGACCAACGCTACGCTGCTCACACAGGTCCAGCAGGGCCTTGCCGGCGGTTATGCGCAGAACGTCATCATCAACGGCCTGCGCGGCAGCGTCGTATTCCAGCAGAATCCGAATATCTTCATAACCGAGATCCTCCAGAATGCGGCCCGCTTCGATTACAACGCACTGCAGGCAGAGGTTCGCCGGCGGTTCAACAACGGTTTGTCGCTTCAGGCAAACTACACCTTCCAAAAAAACCTGACCGATCTTCCGTTCGAAGACCAGAATCGTCAGGGTGAGGTGCAGGAATCGTCTAACCCGAACCTGAATTACGGACGTTCGGACCTTGATCGGACACATGTTTTCAACGCCAACATGATCTATGAGTTGCCATTTGGCCAGGGAAAGAAATTCCTGAACAAGGGCGGCTGGGCGAACGCAGTGTTCGGCGGTTGGCAGTTTACGACGATCGTCAATCTCGAATCCGGCGCTCCGATCGGGATCATCGATCCTCGCGGAACAAAGTCGATCACGTTCAAATCCGGACGACAGTCCGCGAGTTCGAGCTTGACGGGAGCTCAGATCAAGGACTTGACGGGAATTTTCCGGACACCGAACGGCGTCTATTTTATGAATCCGAGCGTTTTGAACGCAACGATCACAAACACGACGACGGGCGAGGTCAGACAGGGCTTTGACCTGAACACCTTACTTCCCTCCGGGTTCTCGCTTACGAGTGTCAGAGCGGCCAATCCGGTCGGCACGGCGCCGTTTTCAGGACAGGTGTTCTTCTTTAATAACACCGGCAGCGCACCGGCCGTCGGCAACCTGCCGCGTAATTTCATTAACGGAACTCCTTTCTTCAACTGGGATGCCGGTTTGAGCAAGAACTTCCGGTTTAAGGAATCGATGCGGGTACAGCTTAGGATGGAAGCGTTCAATGTGTTGAACAAGGCCGTCCTTTCGCAAACCGCCGATTTGAACATAAACAGCAACAATTTTGGATTGATAACGGCGACGAGAGCGGCTTCAAACCCGCGCATCCTTCAGTTCGGCGCCCGTTTTGATTTCTAATTTTGTTTCGGAGAAACCCCGGCGACAACATCGTCGGGGTCTTTCCGGCAGAAAATGCCACGGTTTGCGGCGGTTCAATTCCGGGCCTTACAGGCTTTAGGCCCGCGGGGTTGAATTGAACGTCGCAGCCGCGGCATTTTCTCATTTTAGGTTTAGCAGCCCTCTACATAGAATTCCGCCTGCATTTCGGCGGCCCATTTGCCGTCCTTAATTTTTATTAGGCGTCCTTTTATGTCGGGTCTGCCGCTAAGGGAGTCGGAGCCATCGCTGATGTCGGGAAAGCTGCCGATAAATTTATAGCTTATTCCGTCAACGGTCGCGGTTTGAAAGCTGATCCGTTTAGTCCCGATTGCAATTCGGTCTAGTTTGAAAACCTTTTTTGTTTGGATCGAGCCTTTCGGCGCTATCGGAATCCAATATGGACCGTCTTCGCCCGCCTTCTCGTTGTAAAGATGCGTCTCGATCGAAAGATACTCGATGTCGGAAAAAGCCTTAGCCACTTTATCCTCGGACAGGGACAAATAATAATAGTTGGTCCAGTTCAAATCATTGTCTTCCGCTTCAGTGACGGTTGGTACGTCCGGTTCTGAAATCGCGGGAATCGGCTCTGCGAAGGCGGTCGGTACTGCCTCGGCGATCGGAATTCTTTCGATGTTCTCGGCCTTCGCACTCATTTTTGGCACAAGTGACAGAGCGAATCCGACAGCCGCATAAGCACTGATTCCCATCGTAAATGCCGTAACTGCGACCAGTATTCCGAATATAATTTTGTTCAGTTTCATATATTGATCCTCCCAAGGTCGCGTTCGAGTTTAGTCTGTTTGCGATTTCGTCCAAGCGGACGGCCATCATTGCGCCGATGTGGAAAACCACACCAGCTTTACGGCGTCACGACGCTTTTTTGTCGCCCGATCCATCTGGTTGAATAGGAACAGCCGGGAAAATTGATATAATCCGGCAGACGAGATGTCCATATTAATAGCCGAAGACAACGAAGCCCAACGACATTATTTAAGCGAATTGCTCGCGGGTGAATTTCCGGACCATGTGCCGATCATTGAGGCGATCGACGGAGAGATCGCGGTCAAACTTACGCTTGAACAGCGGCCCACGCTTTGCATTCTCGACATCCAGATGCCTAAGTCATCGGGCGTGAAGGCGGCCCGGGCGATCTGGCGGGAGTTCCCGGACGCACGGATAATTTTTTGGACGCAGTTTCCGCACGAGATCTACATCAATGAGATCCGAAAGATCGTGAAGCTCGCGGATCCGCCGCCGACGTACGGCTTTATTCATAAGAACAACCCGGAGTCGCGTTTTCTGCGGTTTGTTGCCGCCGTGCTCGAAGACGGAGCCGACATGATCGACCCGGCGTTTAAGGATTCGTTCCAACGGCCGCTGTTGACGGAATTTGAGGCCGAGGCCCTTCGATATCTTGCTCTCGGTCTTTCGAACTGGGCGATCGCACGCAAGTGCAGCCTTAGCCTTCGCGGCGTCGAGAGCCGGTTGGCAACTCTGTATGAAAAGCTGCTGCCGCAAAGCTCGGTCGGGACCGAAATGGAGGCGTATGACAAGCTGGCATTCAATACGCGCACGCGGGCGTTTTTCGAGGCACTTCGCCGAGGCTTGATCAACAGCGACGAACTCGAAAAGGACGAGGCCGACCTGGCGGCCTGGATCGACCGCGACCGCGTCCGTTTTCGTGAATCGCCGAAATCATGAGTATGCGTGCTTCAGGCTACCCAAAGATATTTTCGGCACTCGCAGTTTGCGGTTTACTGCTGATACCCGTACTCGCTAATTTTCTAGCTCAAAATTCCCAACCTTCGCCGACAGCGTCTCCATCGCCCTCACCGACTACGTCACCGACGCCGTCGCCTACACGCTCACCCTCGCCTACGCCTTTACCGGGCGCTCAAAATTTTCATCAGTGGGGTTCAATAACATTATTTAACGGCCTTCCCTCGGACACCGTGCGTGCGATCTCACAAACGCCGGACGGCGTCATGTGGTTTGGTACCGATAACGGCCTTGCCCGATTTGACGGTAGGCGGATCCAGAATTTTTCGCTTGGCAGTCCTGACGCCGACCGGGTGCTGGCGCTGAAAGCGACAGCCAGCGGGGAGCTGTGGATCGGGACGCGGGCAGGAGCCCTTATTTATGCGGACAACCGTTTTCAACCGATTGATGGGACGCAGAACATTGGAATTACGTCCATCTTGTTAGGTCAGGAAGCATTCCTCGGCACGGACACAGGTTTGGTCTTCCGAGTCAAGGCAGACGCGCTCCGTGGCCCTGTGGCGAGAACTGCTTCGTCCGGAACTATTCAGGCTGACGATGGTAGCCCCCTTGGCATTACAGCCATTCTGGGTAATGAAGCAAGGCTCCTTGCGGCCACGACGGGTCGCGGGGTGTTTAGCGTGGATGACACCGGCGTTACTGAAGTTCCTTCAACGCCGCGTCCGATATTCGTCAATTCCCTCGCTGCGGACGCAAACGGAGCGCTCTGGATCGGCAGCGACGCTGCCAAGGGACTAAGTGGGATTTACCTGATCGAAGGCCGGTCGAGAGTATTGCGCGTCGTCGCGCCAACCGCAAACGTCACGGTTCTTGAGGCAAACGCGAGTGGCTTATGGGCCGGCACGGAAAGGTATGGCTTGTTCCATGTCGCTGATTCAAAGCTGAAAAAGATCTATACCTTTGAAAACACATCCGGCGGCCTGCGCTCAGACACGATCTATACGCTTTTCACCGACCGCGAAGGTGTCATTTGGATCGGTACCAACCGTGGCGTGAGCCGCTTCGACCGGGTCGGGCCGTTTCAGCAGACCGTCTCTGACATTCCCAACAGCAATTTTATTCGCGCCTTGTTTCGAGGTAGGAACGAGCAGATCTACGCCGGATCGAACCGCGGCCTTTTCGTGCGAAACGATGATAAATGGACGCCCGTTGCCGCCTACGCAAATAGGCCGATCTATTCGGTAAGCGAGGACAGGTCTGGGAAACTGCTCGTCGGCACGACCGAGAAAACCGGCAACGACATGCGTTCATTCGCGGACTTCCAGGGTGCAAAGTATGGGGCGGTTTCTGGTCTCGGGCTAGTACAGATAGGTCCGGGCGGCAATACGCTCAGACACGCCGATGTATCTGTAAATACGCTCTGTGATGCGGGCGAAAGGCTTTTGATCGGCACGTCAGGAAACGGCCTATTCAGCTTCGACGGCCGCAGCGTCAAGATCGAGGCTTCGCCTGACATTCTAAAAAGCGGGACGATCTGGAAAATTTTCGAGAACGCCGACCGCAGCATCTGGATCGCGGGCCAACACGGAGTTTTCCGCCTTCGGGAGGGACAGTCCGAAAAGGTCATCGAGGCCGAGGATGTTCGGGATGTGCTCGTCGACCATGAAAACGTCTGGGCGGCCACGACGACCCGCGGTCTGCTGCATGCGCGGCACGACGAGCAATTTGGTTGGCTCGTATCTGCCGTTGGATTCGAGCAGGGTCTGCCGTCTGAAAAGGCGTTCTCGATCTTGCCGCTGGAAGAAGGGCTGCTGATCGCCACCAATCGAGGCGTGGTTACCTACAAGCCCGGCTCGATCGCACCAAAGCTCATCCCGACACGCATTCTGAGCCAGCGTATTCACGATCTTGGTGAACTGCGTTCGACGATAGCGCTGGATTACCCGCAAAATGCGCTTCTCGTCGAAGTGGCCGGGCAAAGCAGCCGTACATTCCCGGAAGAATTTCAATATGGTTTCCTCTTGAAAAACGCGGGTGGTGATATCCTCGACAGCCGAATCTCGAATGAGCCGCAGTATGCCCCGGCTGATCTCAAGCCCGGCAGTTACACCATCGAGACGCGGGCTTTTGATCGCGAGCTGCTTTCCTCGGAGCCGCTTGTCATTCCTTTCTCAGTTGGGCGGGCGCCATTTCCATGGACTGCCACGTCGCTTGGCATTCTGCTCGCCATCGCCGTTATCGCCCTTATATGGGCAATCATCGAGCGTCGGCGGATTGCTCTTAGCAATAGCGAACTTGCCGCCGCACGTCTTGACCTCGCCAACGAGGCCGAACGCGAACGCCGACGTATCGCCCGCGATCTGCACGACCAGACACTCGCCGATCTCAGAAACCTGATGATGGAGACCGACAAGCTGACTCCGCCGAACCCGGAGTTTCGCGAAGAGATCGAAGCTGTTTCGACCGAGATCCGGCGCATTTGCGAAGACCTTAGCCCATCGGTCCTTGAGAACGTGGGCCTCGTCGCGGCGCTCGAATTTCTATTGAGCCACACGATCGAAAATCACAAGTTCGCGGCTTCCGAGAACGCAGAAGACATGATCCGGTTTCCGATAAATGTTCAGCTTCAGATCTATCGGATCGCACAGGAGGCCCTGGCAAACATAGAGCGTCATGCGAACGCCGAACTGGTAGAAATGGAAGTTTCGGTTCCAGACGGCCAAAGCTTTCAGATGAGGATCGTGGACGACGGGAGCCCATTCGAGCCGGACGAAAATTTGAATAAGGGCCGCGGTATTCCAAACATCCGATCGCGCGCATCGCTGATACACGCTGAGGTGACTTGGGAAAAGCTGGAAAACGGAACGCGGTTTTCGCTTGTGAAAGATCTCTCTTAGCTAAAATAGGGAGTTCTGTTGAGAGAGCGACGGCGACGGATCATGTCGAACCGGGAGCGGTAGCGACCGGCTTCCGAGTTGTGGACGATTAGAACCCAGTCGCTACCGCTCCTGACGACCTGATACAATTACCAAAATTCGATCAGGGAACTACGGGAGGACGCACTCGGTGATCACTAACCTCGTCAATTGGGTAAAACTGAGCATCATTGTGCTCTTGGCTCTTTGTTGTTTTTCGTTATTTGCTAGCCCGATCCGTGCCGGATGGCAAAAGATCGGGAGGATCACGAACGTCCTGGTTCAAAAACCGAATCGTGTAGTTTTGACGGGTTCGAGCGGTGCAGAGGTTTCGGTCGAATTCCTTGACCTTGATGTGGTGCGTATCCGCGTCGCACCAAAAGGTACATTTGAACGCGATCGCTCATATGCGATCGACGATTCGCGTGATCGTCACACGCCGCGGGTGAAAGTTTCGCAGTCTCCGAGCGAGGTCGTCTTGACGAGCTTTGACGGCGTGCGGGTGATGATAAAAAGGCACCCATACTCAATCGAGATCTTCGATCCGATTGGCGAAGCGATTCTTCGCGACGACACCAGGCATCCAACATTGTTTGACGGGGAGACCGGCGAGATCCAAACATCGAAACTCCGCCGCGGTGAGGTCGAAACCTATTACGGCTTCGGCGAAAAAGCGTTCGCAGAGATGTCACGCAACGGCAAGTTTATCGTCAACTGGAACACCGACACATTTGCTTATCCGCCAGGGACCGATCCGATTTACCAGTCGATACCGTTCTTTTACGGCCTTAGAGACGGTAAGGCCTACGGACTGTTCCTGAACAATACTTTCCGCACTTACTTCGATATGGGGAAGACGTCACCCGAGCGGTTGACGTTTGGCACCAACGGCGGCGAACTCGATTATTACGTTTTCACAGGCGGAAAAGAGCGAACGCCAAAGAAGGTGCTTGAGGACTATGCGAACCTGACGGGAAAGACACCGCTGCCGCCATTGTGGGCATTGGGCAACCAGCAATCGCGGTGGTCTTATTTTCCCGAAAAGCGTGTCCGCGAGATCGCCGAAGGCTTTCGCAAGAACAAGATACCGGCCGACGTGATCTATCTCGACATCGACTACATGGACGAATATCGCGTCTTCACGTGGGACAAAAACCGGTTCCCGGATCCGCCGAAACTTATCGCCGACTTGGCTAAAGACGGGTTTAAGACTGTGCTTATCATCGATCCCGGCATCAAGGTCGATCCAAAATACACCGCATATTCCGAGGGAAAGAAAGCCGGTGTGTTCGTAGAGAATCCCGATGGCAGCGAACTCAACCGCGATGTCTGGCCAAAGGCTTCTGCGTTTCCGGATTTCACCGACCCAAAGGCGCGTGAATGGTTTGGCTCGCAATATAAAACTCACCTCGAAGAGGGAATTGCGGGGTTCTGGAACGATATGAACGAGCCAGGTGTCTTTATGACCGAGAGATCGGCGAGGCCCGAGGTTGTTCACCATCCCGAAAAGACTTTTCCTTATGACACGCCGCACGTGGGAGACGGTTTGCCGGACACCCATCGCCGGTATCATAACGTTTACGGAATGCAGATGGCGAGGGCATCGTTCGAAGGCTTGAAAGAATTGGCGCCGGACAAACGCCCGTTTGTATTGACACGGGCCGGATTTGCGGGCATTCAAAGATATTCGGCGGTTTGGACTGGCGACAATTATTCGGCATGGGAACATCTTGCACTTTCGATCCCGATGCTCTCGAACATGAGTGTTTCGGGCGTGCCGTTTGTCGGAGCGGACGTCGGCGGTTTCCAGGATATGCCAAGCGGCGAGCTTTACACGCGATGGCTCCAGGCGGCGGCCTTGACACCCTTCCTCCGTTCGCATTCGGTCGGCTGGGTCGGCAACAAGGAGCCGTGGGCGTTCGGAGATGAGTTTACAAAGATCAACCGTGCATCAATTGAGCTTCGCTATCAGTTCCTGCCGTACCTTTACACTCTCTTCCGCGAACATGAACGAACCGGATCGCCGGTTATGCGGCCACTCTGGTTCGAATTTCCAAACGACAAGCTCACTTATTTGGTCGGCGATCAGTATATGGTTGGCGGCGATGTTATGGTCGCTCCTGTTGTTAAAGATGGAATGCGTACGCGGGGAATTTATTTTCCCGTCGGAGCGGAATGGGTCGATTGGTGGACCGGCGAAAAATTCGAGAGCGGCAAGACACATTATCCGAAAACGCCGCTCGACCGCCTTCCGATATTTGTTCGCGTTGGTTCCGTTATACCGACCCAATCTGTCATACAGCACACCGGCGAAATGCCGTCAGCACCGGTTACATTGAATGTTGTCGCGGGAATCGCCGCCGGCAAAACCGCGACCGCCGTTCTCTACCAGGACGCAGGCGAGGGGTACGGCTACCGTCAAAACGCTTGGCGGGAGATCAGGATATCGCACGCTCAGGGTTCGTTGAAGATCGAACGCATAGGAAGTTTTGACGGGCAGAAAATACTTGCCGTCGAAGCCATCGGATTGTCGGCAAACCCAAGGGAAATTCGCGCAGACGGAAGGAGAATACCGCACAAATTCGACTCGGATCGGCGTCGCCTGCGTGCCGAACTGATCGGCACTGAAAAGGAAATAGTGCTTATTCGTTAGTGGTTAAAGTAAGGCAGCCTGTGCGGTTGATTTGCGGATCACCAGTGTCGGTTCGACGCTCAGTTCAGCCAGGAATTCCGATTTGGAACCATTCAGACGATTGAGAATAGTTGCGGCCGCAAGACTGCCCATTTCAAACAATGGCTGGCGGATCGTCGTCAGCGCAGGATTGTGAAAGGCGGCCCCGTAAATATCGTCGAAACCAAGAACCGAAACGTCGGCGGGAACCCGCAAGCCTGCATCGTTCAGCGCCCTGATCGCGCCGATCGCTGAAACATCGTTAAAGGCAAAAAGGGCAGTGAATGTTGCTCCTCCGGCCAGAAGTGTTTTCGTTGCAGAATACCCGACTTCAGGCGACGGCAATTCGCCTTGGAGCTGACTCCAAAGGTTCCGTCCGATCTTGATGTTTCTTTTGCGGGCGGCGTTTACGATCGTGTCAAAGCGAACCTCAGTATCCGAGCTGAAGGCTTGTCCCTTCAGCACGGCTATCTGGCGATGGCCCAAATCGTGCAAGTGTCCGATGCCGAGTTCGGCCGCATGTTGATGATTAAGGATCACGTTCGTTACACCTTCAATCTCTTTGTGGCCCGAGACGTTTACGACTGGCAGGTTAGGTTCGAAACGAATCGGCGTATCGACCGCAATAATTCCTTCGACTTGGCGTTCGACCAGAACCTGCGGCATCTTTTCTAGCAGATCGTCGCGATGAAGGTGGCTCGCCGTTAGGTAAAAAAATCCTTCCTTCGACAAAGCCGCTTCGATTCCGCCAAGGACCATCGCCGAATACCCGTCACTCATTTCTGCGACCATCACTCCGAGTGTGTGTGTCCTCTGGACTCTCAGGGAACGTGCAAGATAGTTCGGACGATAATTAAGCTCTTTTGCCGCAGAAAAGATCCTCTCCTTCGTGTCCTGTGGGATAGAACTTGCCAGCGGGGCATCGTTGAGGACGAGCGAAAGCGTTGTTGGTGACAGCTTAAGGTGGGCAGCGAGTTTTTTAAGGTTCATTGCGTCCTTCCCTCGGGTCGAGAGTTTGCCGGTCTTAGTTTTTGGCCCAAGCGTCATAAGCTTCAGTTGCAGTCATCAGAGGCTTTTTCACTATCGCGATCAAATCCCAAAATGCAGTCGTGGTCCTAACCCGAACGAGCATGCCTCTCTACCTCGGCGGCAGGTCAACAGAAAAATAGCACGGTTCGTTCTGCGATTCCAACCAGGAAATGGAAGGCTCCTGGTAAGACCATCGATCATCCCCGAATACATCGGGCGCTTGATAATACATTTGAATGGTGATATAAGCACAACTGATTAAAACGATTTAGTAAACGATTTGCTCCATTCGCGGCTTGGGCTCACCGGGCATCCGGATCTCACCATTCCTTTCTTGGAAATAAGCCATCCGCATTATCGATCAAACCGGGAGGGTCCAATGCATCAGTCGAAATTCAATGTCATCAGGTTACTAGTGTGTGTCGCCGTTGTTTCTTTTCTAGCGGTTACAGTCAGTGCGCAGTTTCGTGCGGGAGTCCAAGGCGTGGTTTCGGATACTTCCGGAGCTGTTGTTCCGGGAGCAACGGTGATCCTTACGAATAAGGATACGAACCAAAAACAGCAAGCCGAAACGAGCGATGATGGGTTTTATCGTTTTTCAAGTCTCGCACCCGGTGTCTATTCTGTCCTGGTTGAAAAACAAGGGTTTAAGAAAGCTCTGATGGACAACCTAAAGGTCGACGCGGAATCGATCAAAGGCCAGGACATATCACTCGATGCTGGAGGTATATCGGAAACCGTTACCATTGTTGCTGACGCTTCAGAGGTGGCATTGGAAACCGAAGACGCGAATATTAGAAAGACGATCAGCACGGACGAGGTGCTTCGCCTTCCGCAATCCGGGCGCGATCCGTACGAACTCGCAAGGCTGGCACCGGGCGTTTTCGGAGCCGGGGCGAGGAGCGCGGACGGGAATTCGTCATCTCTTCCAAATACAAGCGGCCCGGGCGGATCGAACAATTCGATCTTTGCGACTGAAAATGCTCAGCCTATAACCGCTAACGGGCAGCGGGTTTCGGCAAACAACTATCAGATCGATGGCACGAGCGTGAACAGCCAGACATGGGGCGGCGCGGCGGTAATAACTCCGAGCCAGGAAAGCGTTAAAGAAGTGCAGGTCACCTCGAGCACATACTCTGCCGAAGACGGACGCAACAGCGGTGCACAGGTCAAAGTCGTCACGCAAAACGGCACGAACGACTGGCACGGCAGCGCATTTCTTAAAGTCAACGATCCTTCGCTGAATGCTTTCAACAAGTTCCATGGGGTTCCCGGTGTCGTTACGGCCGTCCCAACGCGGGTCGAGAGAAAATTCAATTCGTATGGCGGCAGCATCGGCGGCCCGATGCCTCATCTCAGGTTCGGTGAGTTTGACAAGGATGAGCCCTATTTTGCGTCGGGAAAAGACCGGTTGTGGTTCTTCTTCTCGTATGAGGGCCTCAAGGAAAATAATTCGAATCCGTACAACTCCCTGATCGAAACGGATGCGTATCGACAAGCGATAGTAACAAGACGGCCCGGTACAGTTTCGGCCGCGCTGAGTTTCCGGCAGCGTCAGCCCAGCCGAGGATATTGCAGACATTGCCTGTCACATGTGCGACGGCGGGCCTGTCAGTACCGTGTCAAAATGTTTCCGGCGGCTTGGACGTTGGATCGATCTCAGGTACTTACGGCACTTACCTCGACCCATGGGTTTCCGGCGGCGGATTTGATGGAGTCGCGGATCTGCAGTTCGCTCAGCTTGCGAACGTAACCAACTATAGAGGCAATCAGTATTTTACCCGCATAGATCTTCAGGCAACGGAAAAAGATAAAATTTCCGTCTCGAGTTTCTTCGTGCCGGTCACGGCTTTCTCGTCCGACACGTCTGCCCAAAGCAGGCCGCAGGCCGATATCAATTCGGAAAGATTCAGTTACGCGGTCGGCCTGATCTATTCTCGGAATATCTCGAGCACGATGTTGAACGAAGCCCGATTCAACATCACAAAATGGGGTTATGACGAAGCATCAACAAATCCGGACGCAAATTTTGGGCTTCCGCGAATTGAGATCGAAGCGATCTATGGCGGCCGTTTGAGATTCGGAGCGCGGCGCGGTCAAAATACACCCGGGCTCATCAATGAACGTCAGCTTGACTTTCGGGACACGCTGAATAGCGTGGTCGGGAATCACGTTCTAAAGATCGGCGGGGAGTACAGGATCGACCTTAACAGCAACGCTGAGATCGGGTTTGCAAGACCGCTCTACACATTTCTCCAACAGTGGAACTTCGCTAACGGCACCCCGATCTTCTACGAGATCGCAACGGACCTCAAAGGAAAACCTGCCAGAAACAACGCGAAATTCCGTACCAGCGAGCTCGCATTCTTTGTGCAGGACGATTGGAAATTCCGGCCGAACCTGACGCTGAATCTCGGCCTTCGCTGGACATATTTTTCGCCGATAACCGCGACAAACGGGGTGATCGGTAACCTGTTGCCAGATGCCAACGGCGGGCTGGCTGGAGCAAAGATATCTACGGATAAAACTCTGTACGACAGCGACTGGAACAATTTCGGGCCGCAATTGGGACTAGCCTGGAGCCCGCAAACGTTCAAAGACAAACTTGTGATCCGGATGGGTGGCGGTATTGGTTATGATCGCTTGCCGAACGCTCTGCTTTCAAACGCACGGCGAAATCCGCCAAATGGGAATAACTTCGGCCTTTGCTGTGCCGGCCCATGGGATCCTTTCCTCGGCGGCAGGATCAGTTACACGTCAAGCACAGACGGGTCGATCCTGGGCTTCCCGGCGAATCCGCTTCTCGGCGGCGGAGTGAATCCCACGAACGGATTGCCGAACAGCGGTTCGATCGAAATATATGGTGCTCCGCGCAAGCTTCCGAACGCATACGTTTATCGATATTCGTTGGAAGGACAGTATCAATTACCGTTGAAATTGGTTGGGACCCTCGGTTATCAGGGAAGTGCAGGACGGCATTTCGTCAGGATCCTTCCACTTCACATCATGGCGCCGAACACCAACCCGGCGATCTATGCCGCGTACTTCGCGAGTCCCGACGTAAATACAAACTACAATGCTTTGATCGGACGCCTTCAGGGCCGCTTCCTGCAGCAACTCTCTTTTGATATCAACTACAGGTATAGCAAGAGTTTGGATACGACTTCGTTCGAGTCCCCGACAGCGAGCACAAATCAGAGTTTCCCGGTAGATCGAGCGCGAAGAGCATGGCCCGTCGGATTTTGATGTCCGGCATAACATAACCGCGACTGGTTTGTGGGACCTTCCTATTTTCACGAACAAGGGTAGTTGGGAAGGCAAGCTTCTCGGTGGTTGGCAGATCAACGCGATCGCGACCTATCATACGGGATTTCCGTGGACGCCAAAACTATTTGGTTGTTTGCTGGGAACTACAACGAACAACTTCTGCGATCCGCGCCCGACACGCTATCTCGGGGGAGTCCCGCTGAGCAATTCAAACGACAATTTCCTGGCTCCAGGCGGCATCTTTCCAAACAACCTTATCGCGGGAGCGGATTGCAATGTTGCTCCTGGATGCAGCAGATATTTCAACACCGTAGTTCCTTTTAACGGTAATCCTTTTGTGAATAGGCCTGGAATTGGGCGAAATGTCTTCCGAGGCCCGAAGTATTTTGGTTTGGATATGGCATTCGCGAAGGTCTTTGGACTGCCAAGCGGGGGATTTCTCGGAGAAAACGCTAAGATCGACTTGAGGTTCAATTTCTTCAACATATTGAACACGTTGAACCTTGCGAATTTTAATTCGAATTCTGATCCAACCCGGGTGCAATTAAACACATTCGGCACGGCAACAGGAGCCCTTGCCGGTCGAACCGCTGAGTTTCAGGCAAGGTTTAGTTTCTAAGTCATCCATTTTGATTGATAAAAGGGCGGATCTAGCGAATCTGCCCTTTTTTGTCTGCCCACAGCATATACCAGCCGCCGTCATTTGGCGGGAGCTTCGCAGTAGAATTGGTCTGACCAACACGTCGCAGAGTTTTGTTTTCAACTTCCTGCGTTCGGCCGCAAAAAGCACTTGACAACTAATTATTATCGCGCTATAAAACGCTAGTACTAAAACGATTTACTAAGTAATTTGCTGTCAAAATCAAACGGAACGTTTCCGTTGCGGTTTGGGAGCCTTTGAGTCGTACAAACTAGGTAAAACTTACAAAAATCTTGGAGGGCCATATGCGTCGTGTAACGTTTCGATCTTTTCGTTTGAGTTTGTGTGTTTCTCTAATGGCGATATTGTCGGTTGTTGCCTTTGGGCAATTTCGGTCGGGAATTCAAGGAACGGTGACAGATAATTCGGGCGGTGTCGTGCCAGGTGCGTCGATCACGCTTACCAATACTGGCACCAACATGACCTCGAACGCTACGGCAAACGATAATGGTGTATACAAATTCAACGGTTTGGCGCCTGGTGTGTACAGACTTGTGGCGTCGCATGCTGGATTCAAGAAAAAGATCGTAGAGAAATTTCCAGTCGATGCGGAAACCGTCGAGGCGTTGGACATACAACTGGAGGTTGGCGAGGTGACCGCGGAAGTGGTCGTCGATGGTAGCGATGCTCCGCCGCTTGAAACGGAAACACCCAACCTGTCGCGAAATATTACGACCAAAGAGGTGCTGCAGCTTCCGCAGATCGGACGTGACCCGTACCAGCTTGCACGGCTTGCGCCGGGTGTTTTTGGCGATGGGGGCCGGTCCGCGAATGGTCAGGCGGCGAGGATCGGGAACAATGGGTCGGGACCGGGCGGATCGAATAATGGCATTTTTGCCGTTGAGAATCAGGTCCAGATATCGGCAAACGGACAACGCGTTACGTCAAACAATTATGACCTCGATGGAGTGAGCGTAAATAGTCAGACGTGGGGCGGCGCCGCGGTCATTACGCCGAGCCAGGAGAGTATTTCGGAAGTGCAAGTCACGTCAAGTACATACTCAGCAGAGGACGGCCGGAACAGCGGCGCCCAGGTAAAGGTGATCACAAAATATGGAACGAATAGCTGGCACGGCAGCGCATTTTTCAAGATCAATGATCCAAGCCTGAACGCCTACAATAAGTTTTTTGGTGTTCCTGGACTGGTGACGGCAGCGCCGACACGGGTGGAGGATAAGTACAAGACCTTTGGCGGAAGTTTTGGCGGAAAGCTGATAAGGGACAAACTGTTCTTCTTTTTCTCGTATGAGGGCAACGTTAACAACAGTAACAATGTTACAGCTCCGACTTTCGTAGAAACTGCGGCGTACCGCCAGGCTCTACTCACGTCTCGAACGGGCACACTCACAGCCAGAATGTTAGCGAACGGTGCGGAGCCGAGGATCGGACAGGTTTTTACGGCCTCGCCGACCGGTGTTACAAACCTTTGCACGCTTCTTATTGCGGATTATACGAGTGCGACTGCACCGCAGCGGTGCGCGATGGTTAACGGTGGGCTGGACATAGGCTCCCTTATCGGAGCTTTTGGGTCGTATGTTCCAGAGAACAGCGCGGCGGCAACCGGCAACAACTACGTCGGTGCCGGCCTTGACGGCATTGCCGACCTGCAGTACGTGTCGCTGCTGAACTTTAGCAAATTCACCGGCAATCAGTATGGCTTAAGGCTTGATTTTCAAGCCACCGATAAAGACAAATTTACGTTTCTTTCGAATCTTACGCCGCTTACAACCCAGACGGCGAACACCGCCGCCCAGTCCCGCCCGCAGGCGGATATCGTGTCGGACCGCCTGACCTATTTGCTGGGCGGGATCTATTCCCGAACTATTTCAAGTACGATTCTGAACGAATTCCGCTTCAATTACACGAACTGGGGCTTTAACGAGATCGATTCGAATCCGAATACTGATTGGGGAATTCCGAGGGTCGAGATCGAAGCGGTCTTCGGCGACCGACTGCGCTTCGGTGCTCCGAGGGCTGACACGACACCGGGCGACTTTAAGCAGACCCAGATGGATTTTCGCGACGTGATTTCCCTCGTCGTAGGCAACCACACGGTCAAGGTTGGTGGTGCTTACAGGAAAGAGTTGAATAACTCTGCCGCACCCGGCGGGGCAAGGCCATTATATTCATTTACGCGAATGTGGAATTTTGCGAACGGAACTCCGGTCTTTGAGTCAATAAACGCGGACGCTACCGGCACGCCCAAAGCAAACGAGGTCCCGTTCAATACCGGCAATATTGGTGTGTTTGTTCAAGACGACTGGAAATTCCGTCCAAATCTGACCTTGAATCTTGGCTTGCGCTGGGAATATTTTGCACCGATCAAGGCCGGTGGAAACAGTGTTTTGGGTCGTTTAGTTCTCGGAACACAGGGATTGATCGATTCTAAGATTGAGACCGTAAAATCCCTTACGGACAAGGACCTGAACAACTTTGCACCGCAACTCGGCTTTGCATGGAGTCCGTCATTTCTTAATGGTAAGGCCGTGATACGCGGCGGTGGCGGCATAGGCTATGACAGATTGGCAAGTGCGCTGCTTAATAATGCCCGATTTGCGCCGCCGAACGCAGCGCGATATGGCATTTGCTGTGGTAATTTCGCAAACAACGGAGTTACGGGCGCGACCACCGGGACTATCCAGTTTGTTGCAAGCACCGACGGCACCATTTACGGTTACCCGCGAAATCCTACGATCGGCGGCGGCTTTGGTCCGAATGGCGGCCCTGCCAACGGACAGGTTGAGATTTACGGTGCACCGAAAAATCTGCCGAATGCTTATGTCTATCGATATTCGCTCGAAGGCCAATACGAGCTTCCGTGGCAGATAGTCGGTACGATCGCTTATCAGGGAAGTACGGGCCGACGATTTGTCAGGATCCTCCCGCTCCATTTGTTCTACACTTCGAATGCTCTTTCTCCGACATTTCGAGCAGTGTACTTCGCAAGTTCGGACGTAAACACCAACTATAATGCATTGGTCACCGGGCTGAAGAAGCGCTTCAGCCGGAGCTTTGATTTTAATCTCAATTACCGGTTCAGCAAGGGGCTCGACACCGTATCGCTCGAAGCTCCATGCGGGTGTACGAACCAGACTTATCCGTTTGACAATAAAACAGAAAGGGGCCCGTCCGACTTTGACATGACCCATTACGTCAATATTTCGGGAACGTGGGAACCGCAATGGTTCAAGGGACAGAAGAATATCGGCGGAGACCTTCTTGCCGGCTGGTCTTTTAGTCCGATCGTGACATGGCGCGGCGGATTTCCATGGACGCCTGTGATCGGCGAATCGGTCGCCTTATCGCCGGGCCTTACTTCGTCGGTAAATCCAACGCGGCCACGCGTATTTTACGGAACCCAGCCCTTGGAAAACTCAAACGACACGTTTCTGACAACCGGAGCGTTCCCAAACAATCTGATCCGCAACGCCGCCGGGGCAGTAGTGGCATGCAATGCTACTGCGACCGTACCCGGAGGATGCAGTAACTATTTCCTTACGACAACGAACGGAAACAATTATTTGAATAATGTCCCCGGCATCGGCCGTAATGTTTTTAGAGGGCCCAGATATTTTGCCGTCGACATTTCGATCGCGAAGAGCATCAGTCTGTCGGGAAACGACTTCTTCGGAGAGGCGGCGAAACTGGATCTTCGTTTCAATTTCTTCAACCTCTTGAATAACCTCAATCTTGCGACCTTTACAGCCGGCAGCAATAGCACACGTATAAACAATCCACAGTTTGGCGTGGCGACGGCGGCCCAGGCAGGACGCATCGGAGAATTTCAGGCGAGATTTAGTTTCTGATCCGATTTGCATTTGGAAAACGGCGTGGATGGAAACTAGTCCACGCCTTTTTGTTTACTTCTCTAGCAGAAGAAACTTCGACCGAGATTATGAGCCAATGCAAAATTGAGCGGTTTTCACTCTGGTTGCTGCTGCCGATCTTTCTGCTTTTTGGTGCCGTACCGGAATCGGCATTCGCAGGGCGAAAGGCTATTAAAGTCACAGTTATGACTTTCAATATTCGGTATGACGAGCCTAGAGATGGCGTTAACGCCTGGCCAAACCGAAAAACGAAAGTTGCCGACGTGATCAAGGCAAGCGGAGCGGACCTTTTCGGCGTTCAAGAGGCGTTGATAGGCCAGATTAGAGATATCGAGATCCTGCTTCCGGATTTTGCCTGGTGCGGTGTAGGGAGAACGGATGGTAAGGAAGGCGGCGAGTTCTCGGCCATCTTCTACCGCAAGTCGCGGTTTACCTTGCTTGAAACATCGACGTTCTGGTTATCCGAGCAGAAAACAAAGCCAGGAAGCATGAGTTGGGATGCGGCGTATCCCCGGGTGGTTACGTGGGCGCGTTTTCGAGACAAGCAAGCGCGAAAAAACTTTTTTCATTTCAACACCCATTTCGATCATCGCGGTGAGGTCGCCCGCCTCGAAAGTGCGAAGTTAATGTTAAATGAGATCCGTGTAATTTCAGGAAAAATGCCGACTATAGTTACCGGAGATTTCAATTTCATTGAAACCGCTCCTGCCTATAAAGTGCTTACGGCTAGTTCACAGGCGGCCTTGAAAGACGCTCGATATTCCAGTGCGACACCGTATTTCGGCCCAATTTCGACCTTCAACGCATTCAAGGATCTGCTGCCCGACCAGAAGATCGATTACATTTTCGTTAAGAATAGAGTAAGAGTTCTAAAACACGGTTCGATAGCCGACCGGCCGGGCGGGTTGTGGCCTTCGGACCATTTGCCGGTCATCGCCGAAGTTGGTTTTTAGAACGCAGCCCGAAGCACCGGCATCTGCGACAAGCGATAAAAATGACAAAAAGCCCGTTATTTTATTGTTGCTGCCTGACGCTTGCGATCCTCACTTGCGTTCAGATCATTGATGGTCAAAACGGTAGGCGGATACGCCATACCGTTAACGATAACTGGCAATTCCTTAATAGCGATATAACGGACGGCGAGAAAAAGAACATCAGGACAACTGGATGGGAGCCTGTTTCTTTGCCACACACGTGGAACAGGATAGACGCGTTCGATGACGAACCGGGATACAGGCGAGGGCCAGGTTGGTATCGCAGGGAATTGCGATTGTCCCCGGAGCTGAAAGGCAAAAGGGTGTTTCTTTATTTTGAGGGTGCGAATCAAACAGCCGAAGTTTTTTGCAACGAGAAACGCCTGGGCAAGCACATTGGGGGATTCTCAGCCTTTGCGTTCGAGATAACCGATCTTGTTGAATTTAATAGACCGGTACTGGTTGCCGTCAGGGTAGATAACACGCTTGAGAAGGACATTCCGCCGCTTGATGCAGATTTCACGATGTATGGCGGGATTTATCGGGATGTTTGGCTGATTGCAACTGACGAGGTTCATTTCAAAGTTGCCGACCGGACGAACGACTGCGTTTCGGGTGTTCCGTTCCACAGCGCTAGAACACCTGAAACGAGTGGAGCACCTGGAACAAGTGGAACACGCCTGTCCGGCTGCGCTCATGCCTCGAGCGGCGTAAGAATCGAAACGCCGGATGTTTCTTCGGAGTCGGGAAGCATAAAAATTTCGGGAACAGTGGCCAACGTGAGTGACAGAGCGAAACTTGTCGAAGTTCAGAGTACGATCTTCGACAGAGACAATCGCGAAATCTCTACCACAGGATCAAAATTGACCCTTGCTCCCCGAAGCGAATCGACCTTTCTTCACGAACCGATACGCTTAAACAAGCCGAAACTGTGGTCGCCGGATGATCCTTATCTTTATAGGGTTCAAACGGTGATTCGTGAAAACGGCAAGTCGCTCGACGAAATATCGAACCCGCTTGGCTTCCGGTGGTTCAAATTCGACGCCGAACAGGGATTTTTTCTGAATGGAAAGTCGGTAAAACTGCGCGGCACGAACCGCCATCAGGATTACGCCGGGATTGCGAACGCGGTGCCGGATGCTCTCCATGTGCGCGACCTGGAAATTATCAAGGAGAACGGCTTTAATTTTTTGCGTCTCGCGCACTATCCTCAGGACCCTTCGGTGCTCGAGGCAGCCGACCGGCTTGGCCTCTTGATCTGGGAAGAAATTCCGATCGTCAATCTGATCACGATCTCGGAAGCGTTCAGTGAAAATTCCAAGACGATGCTGCTCGATATGATCCGGCAGCATCGGAATCATCCGTCGATCATCATTTGGGGCTATATGAACGAGGTCTTTCTGCGTTCACCAAAAACCGAGGCTGATCTTACCGAAACGACCAAACTCGCGAGAGAACTGGAGAGGATCTGCAAGGCAGAGGACCCGAGCCGGGCGACCGGGATCGCATTCGATCACGGGTCACGCGAGAATTATTACAAGTCCGGATTGGCTGAGGTGACGGACGTCGTCGGCTGGAATCTATACTTCGGTTGGTATCATGATACCTTTCCCGATTTTGGAAAATTTATCGACGAGCAGCACAGGCGACTTCCGAGCCGCCCACTAATCATCAGCGAATACGGGGCAAACGCGGACCGCCGGCTTCATTCCGTCGAGCCAAAACGTTTTGATTCAACTATCGAATGGCAGCAAATGTTTCACGAATCCTATTTGAGGCAGATAAATGAGCGTAAATTCATAGTGGGCTCGGCGATCTGGAACCAGTTCGATTTCGGTTCGGAATTTCGCGGCGAGACGATACCGCACCTAAATCAAAAGGGCATGTACACGTATGACCGGCGGCCAAAGGACATTTCCTATTTCTACCGGGCTAGGTTTTCGCAGCGGCCGGTGCTTCATTTGGCTGTCCGCGATCGGAAATTCAGAAGTGGAACGGCGCGGCAGATGATCGATGCATACACGAATTTCCCGGCGGCGAAGCTTTTTCACAATGGACGGTCGATCGGGACAAAGGCTGCGGTCGATGGCAAGGTCTCGTGGCCCGTGGCGCTAATTGGCGGTCGTAACCGGTTCACGCTTCGTGCCCTCGACACGAAAACGCGGACCCAATATTCCGACACCACCGATGTTCACTTTTCGGACTATGATTCTCAATTTCGTTCGGGATTCAGGGACATCGCGGTCAATGTCGGATCGAACGCCGAGTTCGTTGGTGATGGCGGTATCGTTTGGGCCGCGGACAAGGCATATGTGAAGGGTAGTTGGGGATCTAGCGAGGGCGCGAAAGCGATATCGACCGGCAGAAATGCGTTGGGGACGTTGGAAGATCCGCTGTTCCAGACGATGGTGTCCGGCACGATCAAGTATCGCTTCGACGTACCCGAGGGGAATTACAAGCTCGATCTGCGATTCGTTGAACCCGAATTTCGGGACCCTGGGAAACGCATCTTTGATGTTTGGCTTAACGGTGTGAGGTTGGCCGAAAACGTCGACCTTGCTCGCGACGTTGGATTTATGCGCGGTTCGACAAGAAAATTTCACTTAACGATCGAAGATGCTTCTGGACTTTTGATTGAGGTAACTCCAACGACGGGAACGGCCGTGCTGAGCGGCATTCGCCTAACCAAAGCATTCTGAACTATTGTTGACGTTACGTACTAACGATTCGAATATATCATGAGAAAGACATACCTTATCTGCACGCTCTTCATCATTACGGCCGTATTATCAAGTTTTAACGTCTTCCCTCAGCGGCGGAATGTTGCTGTCGCTTCGCCAAACGATGCGGCAATTGAGCGAAAGATAAATGCGCTTTTGGCCCGGATGACGCTGGCCGAGAAACTTGGCCAACTACAGCAATTGGACGGGGAAGGAAACGGAAAATACCGCCCCGAACACCTTGACATGGCGCGGAAAGGGCTTCTCGGCTCGACGCTGAACGTCCGTGGTGCCCGGATGACGAATGAACTTCAGAGGGCGGCTCTTGAGTCACGTCTGAAGATACCGATCTTGCTCGGTTTTGACGTGATTCACGGTTATCGGACGATCTTCCCGGTGCCGCTCGGCGAAGCGGCAAGCTGGGACCTCGATATCATCGAACGAGCGTCGGCTGTTGCTGCGGCAGAATCGCGTGCGGCGGGGGTTCATTGGACGTTCGCGCCGATGGTCGATATCGCACGCGACCCGCGGTGGGGCCGGATTATCGAAGGGGCGGGAGAAGACACGTTCCTAGGTTCGCAGATCGCGTTTGCCCGCGTGCGCGGCTTTCAGGGGACCGATTACAGCCGGCCCGACAAGATAATGGCGACCGCAAAGCATTGGGTCGGCTATGGCGCGGCCGAGGCCGGACGCGATTACAACACCACAAATCTATCCGAAAGGTCGTTGCGTGAGGTTTACTTCCCGCCATTCAAATCAGCCGTTGACGCCGGGGTCGGTTCTTTTATGACATCGTTCAACGACATCGACGGTGTGCCGGCGACCGGGAATCCATTTGTTCTTAAGGACATTCTGCGAAAGGAATGGAAGTTCGACGGCCTGGTTGTGAGCGACTACACGGCGGTTCTTGAACTGTTGTTTCATGGACTTGCAAAAGATGAACCTTCCGCGGCAATGTACGGGCTTAACGCCGGCACGGACATGGAAATGGTCAGCCGTCTTTACAACAAATACGGCGAACAGTTGATCAAAGAAAAGAAGGTCTCGATGGCGACGATCGATGACGCCGTTCGAAATGTCCTCCGCGTAAAGTACCGCCTTGGCCTGTTCGACAACCCTTTTGCGGACGAGGCCCGCGAGAAGGCCGAAGTCTTCAAGAAAGCAAATCGCGATACGGCAAAATTGGCAGCGGAGAAGTCTTTCGTTCTGCTGAAAAATGACAACAACACGCTGCCGATTAATAAGACCACGAAAGAGATGGCCGTTATCGGTGATCTGGCGAATGCGAAGGGGGAAATGAACGGCAATTGGTCCGGCGATGGGCAGCCGCAGGACCCCGTGACAGTTCTCGAAGCTCTCAAGCAAAAGTATCCGCAAACGCGCGTTCGGTATGAACGGGGCTGCGATGCCCCATGCCTTACCGACGCAGGCTTCAAAAGTGCGGTGGACGCCGCGAAGGACTCCGACTTTACAATATTGGTCCTCGGCGAATCGTCGGCCATGTCGGGCGAGGCCTCATCGCGTTCGGATATCGGATTGCCAGGCAAGCAGCTCGATCTTGCCAAAGCGATACACGCGACAGGCAAGCCGTATGTGGTCGTTTTGGTCAATGGCCGACCCCTGACAATAAACTGGCTAGCTGAGAATTCACCGGCGATCCTCGAAACCTGGTTCGCCGGAACCGAGGCTGGCAACGCCATCGTCGATACGCTATTTGGCGACGCCAATCCTGGCGGGAAACTCCCGGTTTCGTTCCCGCGTTCCGTGGGACAGATCCCGATCTATTACAACCACAAACGCACCGGCCGGCCGATATTGGACACGAACAAGTACACGTCCAAATATCTCGACATCGGCAACTCGCCGCTATATCCCTTTGGATTTGGCTTAAGCTACACAAGATTTCAGTTGAGCAATTTGCGGCTTGACCGTACCGCTATCCGGGCGACCGAGAATCTGAAGGTCAGCATTGAAGTGACGAACCGCGGCCGGGTCGTGGGTGATGAGGTCGTTCAGCTTTACATCCATGATGTGGCTGCATCGGTCACGCGGCCGATCAGGGAACTAAAAGGATTCAAGCGAATAACGCTGGGTCCGAATCAAACGCAGACTGTTGAATTTACACTAACGCCTAAGCATTTAGAGTTCCTTGGCCGCGATCTAAAGCCTGTTATCGAGCCCGGGGAATTTCAGGTCATCGTCGGGACAAGCAGCGATGGCGGGCTTCAGGGTGTGTTCGAAGTAGTTGAGCCCGGCGCCCCACTTGCACGGGCCAAAAGCGAGCCCGAACTTGAACCGGCTCCCAAACAGCCGATCCCTACCGCACGAATTTCACCCGCCGATGACACATTTCTTGAAGACCTGCAGAAAAAGAGCTTCCAATATTTCTGGGATAACAGCAATCCGAAAACCGGCTTGACTTTTGACCGAGTCGGAACGGACGGAAAGCGGCGGCCGCCCGAGCATAACGGATATAACATAACAAGCATCGCCGCCTCGGGATTTGCACTGAGCGGCTACTGCATAGCGGCAGACCGCGGCTGGGTTACACCGCAGCAGGCCAAGGAGCGAACACGCAACACTCTTGATTATTTTGCCAACAAGGCATTTCAGAAAAACGGCTGGTTCTATCATTGGCTCGATTACGAGACCGGCGAGCGCCGCTGGAACAGCGAGATCTCGTCGATCGACACCGCATTGCTCTTGGGCGGCGTGTTGACGGCAAAGCAGTGCTTTGCTGATGACAAGGAAATCGTTGAATTCGCGGATAAGATCTATCGTCGCGTCGATTTCAAATGGATGCAGGCCGACGACCAAAATCTTCTCTCGCACGGATGGAAGCCGGAAACAGGGTTTTTGCGGAATTTCTGGGGCCGGTACAGCGAAGAATCGATGCTGTACCTATTGGCGATCGGGTCCCCGACGCATCCCATCTCGCCAAACGCATGGTACGCCTGGGAGAGACCGTGGCAGGAGTATGGTGGGTATAGATATTTAGCATCGGTCTCGCCGCTATTTATCCATCAGTTTTCGCATGCCTGGGTGGACTATCGAAACCGCCGCGAACAGCGTCCGCCATTTGTTAATTATTTTGAGAATTCGATCAACGCAACGCGGGCGCATCAGAAGTTTTTTGTCGAGGTCCTCAGCAAAGAGTTCCCAAAATACGGGTCGAATATGTGGGGTATGACCGCTTCGGACAGCCAGCGCGGTTATGTTGCCTGGGGAGCCCCGCCGCGTCATGACCGGACGGACGGGACAGTGGTGCCGTGTGCCGCCGCTGGGTCGCTGATGTTCACACCTGAGATCACGCTGCCGGCACTCCGGAAAATGAAGGACGAGTACGGCGAGAAGATCTACGGCCGCTACGGTTTTGCCGACGCGTTTAATCCGCATAACGGCTGGGTCGATGGCGACGTTCTCGGTATCGATCTCGGCATTACTTTACTAAGCGCCGAGAACCTTCGAAGCGGGAAAAATTGGCACTGGTTTATGCAGAATGACGAGATTAGGCGAGCATTGCAGCGCGTCTATCTAACAGCACAGCCATGATCGGCAAGCCCGAGAAAACGGGGTTTTTGTTGACCTCAAGTTTTTCTCAAGGTCGATTTTTTATAGTTTGAGCATGGTCGAGGTTTCGATCACAAAATACATCATAAGAAGAATCGAAGATCGATCATAAGGCAAAAGGGGACAACTGCAAGGGGGAAGGCGGGGCCGGAGCGATTCGGTCCCGCCTTATTTGCTATCTCGGCCGGGTCGAACCGGGCCTCCACTTAAGCCCGTCGTTCAAGAGCCGGACGGCCATAACGAAAATAAAGATGACGATCGCGGGTGACAAGAGCAAGAACGGCCGGGATTGAAGCTGTGTTAGATCGCTCGCCGCCGTCAGCAAATTACCCAAACTCGGCTCAGGTTCCTGAAGGCCGACACCCAAAAATGACAATGCAACTTCCGCCAATAGGAATGCGGGGAACATCAACGTAGCCTGTGTGATCAGCGGCGCGGTGATGTTAGGGAAAATGTGCCTGAACAGGATCCGCGTTTGTGTAAGACCCGACGCTTTTGCGGCAAGCACAAATTCGCGTTCGCGCATTGAGGCAACAAGCCCTCGGGCAAGCCGAGCGATCTCTGCCCAGCCGGTCAAGGTGAAGATCACGATCAAAAGAAACGCAGCGTTCATCGGCGGAAGCTCGAGCGGAAAGGCGGCCCGGGCGGCGAGGATCAGAATTAGCGTCGGCAGCGACATCATCGTGTCGGCCGCTCCCATCAGAACAGTATCTGACAAACCGCGGGGCATAACCGCTGACGACTCCGATAAACACTCCAAGAATACAAGCCATGATCGTTCCGATCGGGCTGACTATCAGCGAAAATCGCACGGCATAAATAATCCGCGAAAAACGGTCACGCCCGAGTTCGTCACTGCCGAGCAATCTCAAACGCGGCCCGTCCTGTGACTGCGAATCAGCCAATCCAAACAAATGCATATCCGAAGAGACCAGCCCGAGAAAATTGTACGAGTTGCCGCGCACAAAAAACTCAACCGGATATGCCCGCGAGGTGTCTTCGGCATAGAGCATCGTGAGCGGATCGGCCAAGCGTGTTGAGTAAACAAATGGCCGCCAGCGAAAATTTCCTGCGGCATCGTTAAAGCGTATTGCTGACGGCGGGGCCGAGGGCTCGCTACGTGTTTGCTGTTGATAAGGATATGGGGCGAGAAATTCGGCAAAGAGGGCGACCAGATAGAAAAACGCCAAAATTGCCAGGCCGAAAAACAGTCGTTTGTTTAGCTTTTTTTTCCTCGGTGTGCCGATCATCTGCTAATGTCTTTCGGCCTCGCTTATTCGTTTGTCGTTGAGCATCTGCAAGAATTCCGCCAGGGTATTTCCAAACCAGACCGCCAAACTCGCCACCAGCACAACACCCATGACAACCGGAACGTCGCGGTTCCGCACGGCCGCTACGATCAGGGACCCGATGCCCGGCCAGCCAAGCACGGTTTCGACTATCACAGAACCGCCGAGCAAACCTCCCAGCGAAAGCCCGAAAAGCGTCAGGAACGGATTGAGAGCCGCCCGAAGAGCATGACGTCCGATCACCGCCCATTCACCAAGTCCCTTCGCCCGCGCGTAGAGAACAAAGTCCTCGTTCATTGCTGCCTTCAACCCCTCTTGGGCTTGCGCGAGAAACACGGAGATGAGCGGTGCGGACAGTACGACCGACGCGAGCAAAATTGACGGAAGCGAACCCGACTGTGAACCCGCAGCCAAGCCAGAGAAGCGGACAGTCAGTGCGAGAGCCAGCAGCGCGAGGACGATTCGCGGCGTCGAGGAAGTCAGCAAGATCGTGCCTTCGATAAACGCATCCAGTGTTTTGCTGCGGTAGCGGACGGAAAGAATGCTAAACAGAATCGATAAGACGACCGCAATAATCAGCGCGACGGCCGCGAGAAGAAACGTGCTCAGAAAACGCGTCCAGACCAAACTGCGGACCGAAACCCGAAAAAAGATAGATTCGCCCAGGTCTCCGGTCAACGCACCGCCCAGCCATTTTCCGTAACGAACCGGCCAGGGTTGATCGAGGCCATACACGCTGCGGAGATGCTCTATTGTTTTGTCGGATATCTGCGGATTGTCCCTCAATGCCGAAAACGCATCGCCGCCGGCCGCCGAAAGCAACGCGAACGTGATCGCCGAGACAACCAGCAGCATGACAACGCCCTGGATCGCTTTTCTTAACAGGATCTTAAACAATCTTGATCTTCTCCAAAATGACCTGGACTGCGGCGACAACACGGTAATTTTTGAACATTGTCGATTGATTTGCAAAAGAAAAACTCATAAACTCACCCCTGTCTGGTCGTTATCAGTTTTCACTTATCACCTATCAGTTTTTCCGAAACGGTCTGTCGGGCTCAGCGTCGGATCTGCAGCTACAATTATTAAAGGAAATTAAAACTATGCGGAAAGGATTCCTGTCATTTTCAATTGTTTGTCTAATTGTTTGCATGCTCTCGGGATGCGGTTCCGCACCTGTTTCAAATACGGCCCCTGAGAAAAAGATCGAGCCGCGGGTTGCCGGAAAGCCGGGCGGCACGCTGACGTACCGGATGACTTCTGCTCCGAAGACCTTCAATTACATCCTGGCCGCCGATGAGCCGTCGATCGTTACTACTCTATACCTTCTGACCAGCCGGTTGATCGAATTTGATCATCGCCAGCAGAAATATGTCCCCGCACTTGCGGAGTCGGTAACGCCCGCCGCAGATGGCCGGACGGTCGATATAAAGCTTCGCGAGGGCCTGAAGTTCTCCGATGGGCATGCGATAACGAGCGACGACGTAATATTTACGCTCAAAGCGATATACGACGAAAAGACCAATTCGCCGGCCTTTGGCGACGCGATGCTGGTCAACGGCAAGAAGATCGAAGCAAAACGAGTTAACGATCGCAGCCTGCAATTGATATTTCCTGAAAAAGTTGCGGCGGTCGAAAACTATCTCGATAATCTTGGCGCAATGCCGCGTCACTTGCTCGAAAAGGATCTTGATGGCGGTAAGTTTGCGGAGGCCTGGAAGCTGACATCCGATCCGGCCACCATCGCGACAAGTGGTGCATTTACGGTCGAATCCTCAACCCCCGGTGAGCGAATGACGCTCAAACGTAACCCGCATTATTACAAAAAGGACGAGAAAGGGGCCCAACTCCCTTATCTTGAAAAGATCGTATTGGAGATCATCCCCGATCCGAATAATACGTTTGCCTCGCTGAACCAAGGTACGATCGACATTGCCGACCGCATCCGCGGGACGGATTTTGCGACCCTCAGTTCGCAAAGCGGGCCGGTTCAGGCTCACGATCTCGGCCCCGGCTTGGGCACCGATCACATTTGGTTCAATCTCAACCGCGCGACTGGCGAGGGAAAGCAACTTGATAATACGCCGAAATATAAGTGGTTCAGCAGTAAAGCGTTTCGCCAGGCGGTCGCATCCGCGATCGACCGCAAGACCATTGCTGACATAACGCTAAAGGGCCTGGCAACGCCATTGTACGGATTCGTTTCCCCGGCCAACCGAGTCTGGATCAACCCGAACCTGACCAGGCTTGCCTACGATACCGAGAAAGCGAAGAGCCTTTTAAAGAATGCCGGATTCAAGCAGCAGGGAACTGCCGACGCTCCGGAACTGTTCGACGCGGAAAACAACCGGGTCGAATTCACGCTCGTTATCCCGGCCGAGAACGAACAGCGAAAGCTTATCGCCGCCGTCGTTCAGGAAGACCTCGCCCGGCTTGGAATAAAGATGCAGGTCGTGCCGGTCGAGAACCAGGAGGTCAGCGCCCGCTGGTCAAAAACTTACGACTACGATGCTCTGCTCTTCGGCCTATCGGTCACGGGCATCGATCCGAGTTCCTACGCAAATTTCTTGCTGAGCAGTGCCTCCGTCCACCAATGGCAGCCGAGCCAGAAAACGCCGGCGACCGAATGGGAGGCAAAGATCGATAAGCTTTTCGCGGAACAGGCCAACGAAAATGATGCCGCAAAACGTGCCGCGATATTCAACGAGATCCAAAACATCATCGCCGACGAGACGCCCATTATTCCCATAACTGCCCGGCACATCGTCACCGCCGCAAACGGACGCATCGGCAACTACGCTCCGAGCAGCATCTTCCCTTACTCGATTTGGAACGCCGATGAGTTGTTTATCAAGTAGCCTGGGCTTTCAGAATTCCAGAGAATGGTCGTCGGGTTCGGGCGGCCATTTGTCTTTTTTGCGATCATCTCAACGACCGAATAAACCCTTCAACTTGGTTCACGATAACTACTTTCATCAAACAAATTCTTGCCGCTTTGATATACTGTGCAAACCCCCCGCTAAAAAGCGTCAACTGTTAAGGCTTAGATCTGTTTTTATCATGTGCTTCCGTTCGGTGAGCGTCGCTAGATCGAGTCGTTTCGAATGAAGCGTAGGTCAGATCGCCTAGTGCAAGGGCCGAGTGTTTCTAACTCTGCCCGCAAACTTGGAACAAAGGAGTGCTCAAATGAAAAATGGAATGCTGCAGATTCTCGCATCAATAGTGACGGGTTTATTTTTGTTCACCACGCTTTCGGCCCAGGTAACCAATGGCAGCTTCGAAAATGGCGGTTGCTCCGGGAGCTTTACCACTCTGGGAAATGGCTCGGCCAGCATTCAGGGCTGGTTAGTTAGTGGCCACAGTGTCGACTATATCTGTTCGTACTGGCAGGCGTCGGACGGAGTTCGAAGCATAGATCTGAACGGCAACGGGGCGGGAGCGGTTAGCCAAACGATCTCGACCGTTCCCGGATGGACGTATCTGGTTACGTTCGATTTATCCGGCAATCCGGATATCCGGCCTGTGCGACATCCTTTTTATACCCCGCCCTTCAAGACATTGAGCGTCACCGTAAATGGGCTGCCTCAATTCTATCAGTTCAATACGGCGAATGCGGGAAACACTCTCGCTAATATGGGGTGGGAGCCAAACAGCTTTTCCTTCACAGCTGCCGGTTCCAGTACGGTGCTAGCTTTTACCAGTCTGTCGCTGGGACAATTTGGCCCCGCCATAGACAATGTGGATGTCGGCGTAATTACTCAGGTCTGCCACCGATTTGAAACCATCTCCGTTGATCCACTGGATGTACCTGCTCACCTCGTTGAAGGCGATCCTCCGGGCCCATGTCCCGAATTCTAGGATTGAATGGCGGTAATGGACTCGAATGTGAGTTTTCAAAACGGCTACGCCACGCGAGCCAAATGAGAACAGGCAAGCATAGGTCGCTTGCCTGTTCGATCAGACCTTCACATTTATTACCCTTAGACTCGATCCGGGCAGCCTCGCGGATTTTGCGCCGATGCTGGAAGGCAAATATGAAGTATGACTTGCCGACAATGCTAGGCGAGGCGGCTGGAGCATTGAGGCTGCTGCACCGGGTTCCCGCGCAGAACTTTCGTGAAATGAAAACTAGGTGCAAGTCGATTCTAGGCTAGAGAATAATCGTCTATTTTAATTGGGCACAAATCCTTGAAAGAATGCCGTCTACAAAAAATCCTCACGAATCGGTGAGAAAATATCGATCAGTACCACTTCCTCATCCAACATCGTGGCCCCGTGAAGGTTGTGCGGCGGAAAATGAAGCACGTCACCTGCCGAGACGATGCGTTCCTCACCACTGATGACGAATTTGGCCCGGCCCTTCACAACGAGGGTCATTTGTTCGTGCGGATGGGTATGTTCGGCGGTCACGAGAAACGGCTCGAACGTAAACCGAACAATCATCACATTTTGACCGAGGACGATCTGTCGTTTGATGCCAGGAGCCGGATGCTCGACCTTAACCTTTGTCCAGTCGGTCACGAGAGCGGAATGTTGTATACGTTCAGCGATCATAGAATTCTTGTCTTGATTGTTTTTGGCGCTCGCACGTCGCTGCGCGATCCCACTACAGCCCTTGATCGGGATAACAAAAGCATAAAAAGCGCAAGGCATGAAACCGGTCAGGACCAGCCCCGTTTGAGGACTGGTTCATTCGCGGTGTCCGTTTTAGAAGGTCATACGAGCTCCGAACTGAAGCCTGCGCATCGCCCCGGCACTCGTGATACGTCCGAACGTTGTCGAGGTCGCAACATTTGCCGGAGTTGAAGCATTCGGCTGGTCGTAATTGACCATGTTGAATATGTTGGTTCCCTCGGCGCGCACGCGAAGCTTGAAACGCTCGCCAAACCGGAAGTCGCGTGACAACGCCAAGTCGAGGGCCTTGTAACCTGGACCCGTCAGCAGATTGCGGGCTGAAGTGCCCTCCGTCGCAGCTCCGGTTACGATCGGGTTTTGGGCAAATGCTGCGATATTGAACCACATGTCGGCGGTCGGGTTGTCAAGGAACGGGTTGCCGATAAGGCGGGCCCTGTCGGTGGCGACGCCGTCCAGATTGGCGTCGACGTTGCCGTTCGTGACCGTGAACGGCCGGCCGCTTCGGATCTTGAGAATTGGCGAAAGGCTCCAGCCGTTGATGATCGCCTTCAGGACGTTGTTGCTGCCACGATAAAAGTCCGGTTCGATGTGCCCGCTTATGTTGAAGACGTGACGTTGGTCAGTATCGGCACGTCCGTTTTCAAGTTCGAGCCTGCTGTAATTTTGTGCCAGCCCCTGCGTCGTGTTGTTGTGAAGCTGAACGCTGCTGAGAGTCTTACTTAACGTGTAAAACCCGTTTAGTGTTACGCTCTTGCCTAAGCGATAAGCTCCCGTAAGCTGCATTCCGTGGTAGGAAGCGTCTTGATCTGAGTCAAGGAGCAGAACAGCCCCGAATAAGGGATTCGGCCGTCTTAATCGAATGTTGTCTCCAGTCGTCGCAGTCGGAGTCAAAACCGGGTAGTTGACGTCCCGTCCGAAAGGCAGATGGCTGCTTAGAGTTCCAACATATGCGGCGCCGAGGGTCAGATCCCTCGTGATCTGTCTCTGTATTGAGACATTTGTCTGAAATGTACGCGGCCAGGTGAAGTCCTGCGCCACAGCGAAGAGGCCTCCACCGGTCGTAAATGACCCGTTGTACGGAAACGGATTACCACCCGGGAAATTGTTATACGGATTACTCAGCGTTGCTCCGGTCCAGGCATTGGTAGCGGCGGCTATGTTTCCGAAGGTCAATCGCGTTGAAAACGGCTGAAAGTTCGTCATTGTATTCCACTCATTACCGGAGATACTGCCATAAAACAAACCGGCGGCGGCCCTAAAGGATGTCTTGCCGTTACCGAACGGGTCCCAAGCGATGCCGAATCGCGGCGAGAAGTGATCGTAGTCCGCCGGGATACCGCCTCGTTCAACGCCGGGGTCCCCGTAGAATAGAGCACCAACCGGAGCCGCCGGGATAGCGGTCGATTTTTGGCCTGGCACGTAGTTGACTACCCGGTTGAGCGGATCTGTCGGCGGAGTCTGCAGGTCCCAGCGCAGACCCAGATTGAGCGTCAGACGTGGATGAATACGATAATCGTCCTGTAAGAAGAGAGCCGTGTACCATGTGTTCGTGTAAGCGGTAACTGGGGCATCCTGCGTAACGCCCGTGGGTATTCCAATCAGGAAGTTGGCCAGTCCATTGTTGGTCGCGCCTGCACCGCTGAACGTGAACACACCGTAGTTATTGAGCAGCGTGTCCTGGATGTCTTTGTTCAGTGAAAGCTCACCTCCGATCTTTAACGAGTGGCGGCCCTTGTTCCAACTAAAGACGTTGCGGATCGAATAAAGGTCGGTTCCCGCAACAGGGCCGCCGATCGCATTCGTCAATGTGAAATAATTGGTAACCGTGATCTGCGGCAGTGACGGCGCTCCTTGCGGTGTAAAAGCAGACCCAAGATCCCGAAGAGATATTGCCGGCTGGTTATTCCGTCCGCCAAAATTGCGGCTGTACGTCAACCAGACTTGATTTATTTTGTCGGGACTGATCACCCAAACATCGCTTAAGTTCACGTTGTGTTGCCGCCATTTGAAGTTTTGCGTCGCCCAGGGCAGGTTACCGCTGCCTGGAAACACGGTCGTATTTCCGGCTGTTGTGAAGTATGAAAAGGTCAGCCGATGCGGTTCGCTGAGTTGGTGGTCTACCTTTATAAGGAACTCGTCAGAGTCGTAAGGGATAGGAACATTTCCTTGCCATCCCGGCCGCCCGTTGCTTAAAGTGAAGTTCGAAGCCGGAATATAATCATTGATGATCTTGGCTGCAACCTGATCAATTCGGTTTGGACAGATCACGCCGCTGCACTCCATTACAAACGAAAGTAGCACCCGTAATGGGATCCCTTGGCCCCGTACCTGGGGAGGCTGAAAAGTTGCCGATACGTTCTAGAGCGGTCGGGACGGTTGCGCCGCTCAGAAACTGGTTGGTCATCTGGCGAAGGGCGGCGTACGAAAAGAAGAAGAATGTCTTGTCGCGAATAATAGGTCCGCCGATCGTTCCGCCGAACTGATTGCGGCGATAGGGAGGCCGGGCGACGACCGATCCCCACTCATTTGCGTTGAACTTGTCGTTGCGAACGAACTCGTACAGAGAACCGCGAAAGCTATTCGTACCCGATTTGGTCAGCACGTTGATGATGCCGTTAGCAAAACGGCCATATTCCGCATTGTAGGCATTCGTCTGGACCCTGAACTCCTGAATTGCATCCGGGTTCGGCAGAATGTTGCCCGTATTACGGAGGTTTGTCATGTTGGTGCCGCCGTCCAGGTAGTAGTTGACCGACCCAGTGCCGCCGTCGGTTCCTCCGTTTATCAGCGTTCGCTGTTCCGGAAAGCCCAGGCTGAGATTGCTGGTGGTGGCAGATGCCGTTGCAACGCCCGTGTTGTTCGACTGCACGCCCGGTGTCAGATCAAGCAGCGTGTAAACGTTGCGCTCGACAAGCGGAAGATTCTCAATTTCGCGTGTCTGAACTGTCCGGCCAAGTTCCGCCGTGCTCGTATTTATCTCCGGCAGGGCGCTTGTTACAGTGACCTCTTCAGCAACCGATCCGACTTCGAGGGCTACATCCACGCGCGTAATGTCGTTGACATTCAGGACAATGCCCCCCCGGAACGCCTTCTTAAAGCCCGACGTCGCCGTTACCTCAACGACGTAATTGCCTACTGGAAGAAATTCAAGCCGGTAGCTGCCATCCTCACTGGAGACCACGGTGCGCTTGAGGCCTGTGTCAACGTTTCGAGCGGTAACACTGGCGGAAGGCACCTTCGCCCCGCTCGGGTCCGAAATGGTGCCGACGACAGTGGCCGTGGTGATCTGAGCTACGGTTACGAAGGGAAGGGCGACCAGGATCGCAATCGCCGCAATTATTGCAAACCTGCTTTTTTTGCAGATAGTTCCTGTTAAAGTCAAAACTCCGCTTATGTGTTTCATGTCGTATGCTTCTCCTTACTAGATACTGGTTCTTGAACCTTCAGCAAATATCTTCTATTCAAAAAATAGCCAGGAATCGATTTTGCAGACTATGGTATTGTGTCTCGAACAAATAGGTGATAACATGTTAACGTTAACCTAATTTGTTTGTCAAGCCTTTAAAGATCCCATGATCAAGAAGAAGCAAACCACACTCAAGGACATCGCGGAGCGAAGCGGTGTCGCAATGATGACCGTTTCCCGGGTCGTAAACGGAAGCGGGTACGTGAGTGATGACACACATCGCCGCGTAATGACGGCCGTGAGTGAGATGAACTACCGGCGAAACGGAGCAGCCCGGAGCCTTAAGCGACAGCGCACCGAGACTGTAGGACTTGTGCTTGGCGACCTCTCTAATCCCTACTCGACAGAACTCGCGAATTCGGTCCGCGAACATCTCGGCATGAGCGGATATAGTCTTTTCATTTGCATCAGTGAACACAGTGCGAGGGAAGACATCACGGCATTTGAATCTCTTGTCGATCACAATGTCGATGGGATCATTGTCGCAACACGGTCGAACGTAGGAGGGGACGAGCGCCTCGAATCGATTGCGAACAGCGGCTTGCCGATTGTTGTCGTCGGGCGCGATTTCATGCACAGCATGGTAGATTTCGTTTCCGCCGATAACTTGACCGGAGGCTTTGAGGCAACACGCCATCTGATAGATCTTGGGCACAAGCGAATTGCTTTCATAGGCGGAGTGTACGAAAGCCGCAGCAGCTTGAAACGCTTACAGGGATATCTGAATGCACTAAAATTGCATGGGATCAAGGTGGACGAACGCCTCATTACAGGGAGCAAGGAGTCGGCCTCTGATGTTCCGGGTTACTCGACCGAGAAGGTTGGCTATGAAGGCATGAAACGATTGCTTTCCTTACCGAAACGGCCTACCGCGGTCTTTGCGCGAAATGACTTTACTGCGGTCGGAGCGATCTCAGCGATCAAAGAGGCCGGATTATCGATTCCGGAGGACATAGCGATCGTCGGTTTTGACGACACTCCGCTGGCTACCCACACGATCCCCGCTCTGACCACCGTCCGCCAGCCTATGCGGCTGCAGGGACAGCTCGCGGCCGAAATGCTTCTGAATCGCATCTCGAACAAGGAAGTTGTGGACCGTGCGGAGACGATCCTGGATTGCGAACTGATCGTTCGTGAATCGACGGTCGCGGCTACTCAGCCGCTTAAGGAAATGTCAAAACTTTCTAATGACTCGGTGGTTCGATAATAACGTCGCTCGAATATATAACGTTCGTATTTTTTCATGGAGAATGCCCCAGACAAATTTGCAAACGGCGAAGGCGGATTTAAGATCAACGGCTTGCGTTGGCTGATCATCGGTCTCGTCTTTTTCGCGACGCTGATCAATTATATCGACCGTCTTACGGTTTCGGTTCTCGCGCCGCAAATCACTAAATATTTGCACCTTTCGAATACCGAATACGGAGGGATCGCCACGTGGTTTTTGCTCGCCTATACCGTCAGTCAGAGTTTGTCAGGAAAGCTATATGACCGGATCGGCATAAAGAAGGGTTTTACTGTTTCTATTATTATATGGTCGCTTGCGGCAATGGCCCATGCGTTCGCATCCGGCCTGCGTAGTCTGAGCGCCTTTCGTTTTCTTCTGGGTCTAGGTGAGGCCGGAAACTGGCCCGGAGCGGCCAAAACGGTCGCGGTGTGGTTCCCGGCGCGGCAACGCGCATTCGCGATGGCGATCTTCAATAGCGGAGCTGCCATCGGCTCAATTGTGGCTCCGCCCATCATCGTCGCATTGACACTTTACTTCGGCGAAGAAAATTGGGGCCGGACGTTTATCCTCACCGGGTCTCTCGGTTTCATCTGGCTCGCATTGTGGTGGTTCATTTACGACAGCCCCGAGCGGCATAAGTGGCTGACGGCGGAAGAATACAAGATCATCACCGAAGACGAGCCTGAAACATCGAGTCGAAGGCAGTCGGATAATGTCGATGCGGATTCATCAGTTTCGTCATCGACGATCCCTGTGGCCGAACGCGCGAAGCCGCTTGGCTGGTTCGAACTACTCAGATTTCGCCAGACCTGGGCGATAGTCATCGCACGATTTCTCGTCGATCCGATCTGGTGGCTTTATATTACCTGGCTGCCGCTTTACCTAAGTCAGGTCCACGGTTTTGATCTGAAGCAGATCGGACTTTTTGCGTGGGTCCCATACGTTGCCGCGGATGCGGGAAGCTTGTTTGGCGGGTGGCTCTCAGGCTTCCTTATCGGCCGCGGTTGGAGCGTGAACAAAGCCAGAAAGGCTGTGGTCATTTTCGCCGCTGCGCTCATGCCCGCCGGAATTCTTGCGGCATTTACACCGGACGCGATGCAGGCTCTGGCCCTGATCGGGGTTGTTCTATTCGGATTTCAGGTTTGGATCAATAACGTCCAGACGCTGCCGAGCGACTTTTTCCCGTCAAATGCTGTTGGTTCAGTAGCCGGGCTTGGCGGGACGGGTGCCGGGATCGGCTCAATGATCTTTATATTCTCGACCGGCTGGGTAGTCGACAATTTTTCCTATACTCCCGTTTTGGTGACGGCAGGAATACTGGCACCGGTCGGGACACTAGTTCTTTGCCTGTTGGCAGGGCCGATCAAAAGACTCTCGATTCAGGATCAAATGGAGGCACACTAAATTGCTATGGAGAATTTCTTCGATTTTACAGGAAAGGTTGTATTGGTTACAGGTGCATCAAGCGGGATCGGACGGGCGACCGCCGAGCTATTCGGGCGTCTTGGAGCGTCGGTTGCTTTGACGTATCACAAAAACGGAGCAGGGGCCGAGTCTGCCGTGGCCGCGATCTCGTCATATAGCAGCACGAACTTCGGCGGATCTTCGGGCGCGGCTGTCGGGACTGAGGCCGCAAAGGCGATAGCTATACAGGTCGATGTTACAAAAGACGGCGAGATCGCCCGTATGGTCCGAGAAGTCGAAGATAATATCGGCCCTATCGACATTCTCGTTAACAACGCGGGCTCGCTGGTCGAACGTCTTCGAACACTTGAACTTACCGAGGCCCGCTGGGACGAGGTCATGAACCTTAACGCAACCAGTGCCTTTTTCGCCGCAAAGGCAGTAATTCCCAAGATGCTCGAAAAAGGCAGCGGCGTGATCGTTAACGTAACGTCGATCGCCGGCCGTAACGGCGGGGCACCCGGATCGATCCACTATTCTTCGGCAAAGGCCGCTTTGCTAACAATGACAAAAGGCCTTGCAAAGGAATTTGCCAATCAGGGCATCCGAGTTAACGCAGTTTCGCCTGGTGTTATCGACACGCCATACCACGAGACCTTCACGACATCTGAAACGATGGACAATCTTCGAAAGGCGATCCCGATGGGCCGCGAAGGCCGTCCGTCCGAGGTCGCGAGCGTAATAGCATTCCTCGCATCCGACGCGGCAAGCTATCTATGCGGAGAGACGATCGAGATCAATGGCGGACTATTGATGGACTAGTGCCAGGACTTATCGCGGCGGCGTAGACATCTTCAAATTATGCTGAATAGAAAGTTCTTGCTTTTACTGACATTTGTTTTGAGTGTTTGTGCAGCAAATGCTCAGGAAAGCATTGGCACTTATCAGGTTCGCGCTTCGCTCGACAAGGAAAATTGGATCTACGAGATCGGTCAGACGGCAAGATTTACGTTCGCGGTCATGCTCAACAACTCTCAGGTCGCTGGCCTCCCGTTGAAATACGCGTGCGGCCCCGAGGCAATGCCGCCGACCGTCGAGAAGACGGTGACAACCACCGCCCAGCCATTAACGATCGATGGCGGAACGATGAAGGAGCCGGGATTTTTCCGGTGTATAGCTACTGTCGCAGTAGACAACAGGAACTATCGCGGCCTCGCAACGGCGGCGTTCGTACCCGACCGGATCAAACCCGTCGTAACGGATCCATCTGATTTTGATGCTTTTTGGAACGCAGGCAAGGCCCAATTGGCAAAGATCCCGCTTGAACCCAAGTTGGAACTGATGCCAAACCTCAGCACGCCAAAAGTTGATGTCTATCACGTCAGCTTTCAAAATGTCGGGACCGGTATCAGTAATGTCAGTCGAATCTATGGAATGCTTGCGGTTCCCAAGTCCACTTCGGCCGGACAAAAATTCCCTGCTCTTCTTCGCGTTCCCGGTGCGGGTGTCCGGCCATACACCGGACAGGTTGCCATGGCCGAACGCGGAATTATCACGCTTGAGATCGGCATCCACGGCATGCCCGTCAACTTGCCGTTGCAGGTCTACGACGATCTGCGGGCGGGATCACTTAACCGTTACTCCTCATACAATCTTGACGACAAGGACACCTATTATTACCGGCGCGTTTATCTCGGTTGCGTTAGAGCCAATGATTTCCTTGTTAGCTTGCCGCAATACGACGGCAAGAATCTTGCTGTGATCGGCGGCAGTCAGGGCGGGGCTCTTTCAATTGTCACGGCGGCTCTCGATCCGCGTGTCAGATCTCTGGCGGTTTCGTATCCGGCGATCTCCGATATGGCCGGTTACACAGCAAATCGTGCCGGTGGATGGCCACATGCGTTCAAAGACCCCAAAATGCGTACAAAGGAAAAGCTCGAAACTGCTTCTTACTATGACGCGGTCAATTTTGCTCGTCGCCTTCAAATCCCAGGCATATACTCTTGGGGCTTTAACGACGAAGTTGTACCGCCGACATCATCGTATGCCGCCTATAACGTGATCTCCGCACCGAAAACACTGATACTCGGCCTCGAAATGGGCCATGCGAATTCGGTCGAGCAAACGGAAGGGCTCAATGATTGGATCGAGAAAACACTCAAGGGGAAATAATTCTAATCAATATGCGATCTATCAATAGGATTTTTTTGGCAACACTCGCTTTACTTTCCTTTGCTGTTTTTGCAATTGCTCAGGATGCACAGGAACTTGCTGCTGAGAAGGCGGCAAACGCAAAGCTCAAGGGCGAACATCCGCTTGTCGCGATCGCCAGAGAAAAGCCGTCGTCACTCCGCAAAGATCTCGTAGGCGTACATCCTCGCGTCTACATGACCCAAGCCGAGATCGACCAGCTAAAGGAAAAGGCAAAAACCCATAAGGATCTCTGGAACACAGCCGCCTCGCGCGTCCGAGCATTAACTACCGAACCAGCTCCAGCACCAGCTCAGGAACGCCGTGTGCAGAACGAGGTTGGGATTGGCATCGCCGAAGCGGCCTTTGTCTATAAGATGACCGGCGATAAAAAATATCTCGATGCCGCAAAAAAATACATCGAGGCCGGACTGAGTTACGAAATATGGGGCTATGCGTATAACAAGCCAAACGTCGATCTCGCCGCCGGCCATCTTCTTTACGGAATGGGCTGGGGCTATGACCTGCTTTACAACGACCTGACGCCGGACGAACGGAGTCGGATCCGTGAGAAGCTCGTCAAACACGCCCGCCTTTTGCACGACTTCTTTAAAATAAAACCCGGGAAAACCTACGCATACAGCCAAAATCACACCTTCATCCCTATTTCCGGGCTCGCGGTGACCGCTTACGCTTTGATGGACGAAGTGCCGGAGGCGAAGGAATGGGCGGCGACATCGCGAGCCATTTTTGACCGCGTTTTGGCGACGTATTCGGAAGACGGCTATTTCTACGAGAGCATGGAGTACTGGATATTCTCGACGCCGTGGCTCGTGCATTACATGGATGTCCACCATCGCGCGACCGGTGAGAACCTTTACGAGACCACGCCCGGAATGAAGCTTGCTCACAAATATGTCGCTCACATTACCCTGCCGGGAGCTGAGTTCAATTTTGATTTCGGCGACATTTACGCCGGTCCGGTGACGCGTGGAAGAAAAGGTAACGACTACGAACGCGAGCGGGTTAACGGGAGATTTCGCACAAATTACAACATTCTTTACAATCTCGCCAGTCGGTATGGAAACGGCGAGGCACAGGGCGTCGCTGACTGGCTCAAGGCAAAAGGCCAAGTAAATGCCGAAGAATTCTGGACCTTCATTTGGTACAACCCGGCGATCAAACCAGTCCCGATTGAGCGGCAATCGACGCGTCATAACTTTGAGGATCACGGAGTAGTTTTCTGGCGTTCTTCGTGGAACGACGATGCAACTGCGTGGGCATTTAAGGCAGGCCCGCCCGAGGGTCACGCTGCGACCGAGAAGTCGAAGGCCTTCCCGGACTGGCGTTTGTCGAGCGGACACGCACATCCCGACTCAGGCAGCTTTATCATTTGGGCGGATGGCAAATATCTTACGGGCGATTCGGGATACGCTGGAGTACCCCTCACCGAACATCACAACACGCTCGTTTTCGACGGCATGGGCCAGCACAAAGAAGGTAAAGGCCACGATGTGTTTGTCGGCGTGTCGTATGACCGTATGAATTTGATCAAGCTGACCAAGCTTACGATGAATGAACGTCAGGCAGAGATCGTCGCCGACATCACGGCAGCATACGAACCTGAGGTCGGTGTCAAGAAATTTGTACGTACGTTTAAATTTATGGCTCCGGGCACTTTCACGGTTTCTGATATGGTCGAAACTGACAAACCGCGTACCGTCACCTCGTACCTACACGCCGACACGCTTATCAAACAGGATTCCGATCGCACCTTTACTTTCGAACCCGGCGGCACGGTTCTGGCCGTAAAGATCGTCGCCCCTGCGGAAGTTACCGGAAAGATCGAAACCAACGTCCTCACCGCCCCCGGAAGGCCAGGATCGGTCGATAAGGGCGAGCGGGAGGAGCGCGGCGTTCGGCTTGTTATATCGACACAGCAGAAAGTAAATAAATTTGATCAGGTTTTATTGCTCGAAATCAAAAGATCAAGCAAGTAGGACTCTATCTCCGGAATTAGCTCGCTTCAATTGTCTTGTCCTTTTGACACTTACTCACACGCTTTGCCGACAATGTAGAAGGAAAGCGACTAATAGGCCGAAAAATTGAGTTTCGGACCTAGTTTTTTGAAGTTCGCGAACCATAAGGCACACCAAAACAAAAAAGCAAGCTGAAAACACTTGCCTCTTCTCTTGTAAGTATTGCAACTAAATTACTTAAACTGGAGCCGGTGAACGGATTTGAACCGCCGACCTGATGATTACAAATCAACTGCTCTACCAACTGAGCTACACCGGCAGCGGACCGTCCCATGCCGGCCGCAATCAGAGAATACTAACAAAACGACGTGTGCGAATGCAAGTCCTGGCACCGTGATCGAGTATCGAGCGATCAAGGGTTGTGTGTGTATAAACAATGAAAAAACTTGTTGACGCAACGGTCAGTGAATGGGTAAAATCTAAGATGCCCTAACGGGTATCTCTAAATCACGTCAAATTCAACTCTTCCTTCCGAAGAGAGCGATTTCCGATCAACGAATTCAAGAACAACCTGCAAGGAGAAAATTGTGAGCTTTCAAGTCTTTTTCAAACGAAGTGCCGCCGTCGCTTTTGCGTGCAATGTGTATATTAACGTCGGTTGCTTCGGCCCAGCCACGCACGCAGCCTACACCCGTCAGGGTAATTGCCGATGTTTCGAAGCCAATGACGGTGGCGACGCGAAATAATTTATATTGTGCGGGCTTTGTTCAGTCGTCCCCCATTGACACAGCAAACAAGGTTGTTGGAGCGGTCGAAGAACAGGAACAGTTCATGTATGCCGAGAACGATGTGCTTTACATAAACATGGGTTCGAATAAAGGCGTTAAGGTCGGTGACCTTTTGGCCGTCGTCCGGCCCCGTGGAAAAGTCGATACCCGGTGGACAAAGAAAAGCAATCTTGGGTTTTTCGTTCAGGAAGTCGGAGCGGTTGAGGTGATCAGGGTCAAGGCAGACGTTTCGGTCGTAATGGTCAAGACTTCGTGCGATAACCTGCTGCTTGGCGATCTGGTGCAGCCGGTGCCGCAACGAACGAGCCCGATGCATCAGTCACGGGGTGTACTTGATCTGTATAGCGATCCTTCAGGCAAGGCGACGGGCCGCGTTTTCATGGCACGTGACAATCAGGAACAGCTATCCCGCGAACAGATCGTCTATGTGGACCTTGGGGCGGACGACAACGTCCAGGTCGGCGACCGACTTACTGTTTTCCGCCCGTTGGGGGCAGGGCATTTGTTCATTTCGGACGAAGACGAATCGTTAAGCGCCAGGGACGAGGGTTATCAGAGCCGGGCATATCGCGGCGGGAAGTTTTCAAACCAGGCGGCAAGAAAGTCCGGCGACCAAGCGGGTGGTCGGGTTGTAACGACCGAAAAAGCCAAAGAAGACCGGCCCGCAAATCTGAGAAAGATCGTCGGTGAACTGGTGATTCTCAACGTCAAAGAGAAGACGGCAACTGCGGTCATCACACGGGTCGCACAGGAAATACACACCGGGGATTGGGTCGAGATTCAATAGAAACTCGGGGAACCTCACACTCTCAACAACAAAGAAAGCGGATCGCGCAAAAACGCAGCGGGCCGCTTTCTTTATTTTGTGACGGATCGGAACTCCATTTGCGTCTGGTATCGTTGGGGCATAAACTTATAGGTTATGGTTGAAATCGAAGATTTTCCTATTGGCCTGGCGGAAGGTGATGTAGTCGAGCCAATGATGCAGATCCCTCCGCAACTGCCCGCGCTTCCGCTGCGCGATATTGTTATTTACCCGTTCATGATCGTTCCGCTTTTTGTTTCGCGGGACAAATCCATCAAGGCGGTCGAAGAAGCGTTGAAAGACAATCGGATGATCGTCCTTGTTTCGCAGAAGGACGTGAACAAGGAAGATCCCGGCCAGAATGATCTTTATGAAGTAGGTACCGTGGCGATCATCATGCGGATGCTGAAGCTCCCGGACGGCCGGATCCGCATTTTGATCCAGGGCCTGTCGCGGACGATCGTTAATTCGGTTGATTCAAGTGGCGACTATGTCAAGGTGAACATAACGCCTATCTCCGAACCCCTTGCTCCGGAAGGTTCACTCGAAGTCGAGGCATTGGTGCGCAACGTTCGCGGCTCGATGGAACGCTCGGCCAGCCTCGGGAAAAATATCTCGCCGGAGGTTCTGGCGATCATTGCCAACCTCGACGACGCAGGCCGGCTCGCCGATCTTTCGGCGTCGAATCTAGAGCTGAAAGTCGAAGATGCGCAAAGCGTTCTGGATATTGCCGAACCTGTAAAGCGTCTCCGCCGCGTAAATGATCTGTTGAATAAAGAGATCGACGTCTTGACCGTTCAGCAGGAGATAAACTCGCAGGCACGCGCGGACATCGACCGATCGCAGCGTGAATATTTTCTCCGCCAGCAGATGAAAGCGATCCAGGGTGAACTTGGCGACGGAAACGAGCTCTACGAAGAGATCGAGGCATACCGCAAAAAGATCCTGAGCGTAAAAATGCCTGAGAATGCAGAGGAAGAAACGCTTCGGCAGCTCAAAAAACTAGAACGGATGCATCCCGACACAGCCGAGACCGCTACGCTGCGAAACTGGCTCGACATTATGACGGAGTTGCCCTGGTCGAACGCCTCAAAGGACAATTTGAACCTGAAAAAGGCCGAAAAAATATTGAACGAAGATCACTACGGCCTTGAACGCGTAAAGGAGAGGATTATCGAGGCTTTGGCCGTTCGCAAGCTGATGGAAAAACCGAAGGGCTCGATCCTGTGCCTCGTCGGACCTCCCGGAGTAGGCAAAACGTCGCTTGGTCGCTCGGTTGCGCGGGCGCTGGGAAGAAAGTTTATGCGGCTTTCACTTGGTGGATTGCATGACGAAGCTGAGATCCGCGGCCACCGGCGCACCTACGTCGGCGCAATGCCCGGAAGAATTCTGCAGGCGGTCCAGCAAGCTGGGACAAATAATCCCCTGATAATGTTGGACGAGATAGACAAGGTCGGTGCGGATTTCCGCGGCGATCCGAGCTCGGCTCTTCTGGAAGTGCTCGATCCGGAGCAGAATTCGTCTTTTCGCGACAACTATCTTGGCGTTACGTTCGATCTTTCGAACGTGATGTTTATGACCACCGCGAATGTGCTCGATACTATCCAGCCTGCGTTGCGCGACCGGATGGAGATAATTTTTCTTTCGGGTTACACGGAAGAAGAAAAATACGAGATCGCTAAACGCCACCTGGTGCCGAAACAGATCGCGGAGAACGGACTTGGAAAAGACGATGTTAAATTTGACCGAAAGGCCCTGTTCAAGATCATTGGCGAATACACGCAGGAAGCCGGGCTGCGGCATCTGGAGCGTGAAATCGGGAAGATCTCGCGAAAGGTCGCCCGTAAAAAAGCCGAATTGGAGGATGCCTTCGAGCCTGTCCGCGTGACAGCGGAGAACTGTAAAAGACTTTCTGCGAAACCCGAAGATCTTTACCGAAGGGGCGCTGAAAAAGGACCAGATCGGCACTGTCACAGGGTTGGCGTGGACAGCGGTCGGTGGGGACATTTTGTTTATCGAGGCCTTGAAAACAAAGGGCAAGGGCAAACTGATGCTTACCGGACAGCTTGGCGACGTAATGCAGGAATCTGCCCAGGCGGCCTTCTCGTATGCAAAGGCCCGCTCGGCCGAACTCGGAATTCCGGACGATGTTCTTGAGAATTTCGACATCCACATTCACCTGCCCGAAGGTGCTATCCCGAAGGACGGGCCGAGTGCTGGTATCACCATGGCCACAGCGTTAGTATCGGTGCTTGCGCAGCGTCCGGTCCGAAAGGATGTGGCGATGACGGGCGAGATCACATTAAGGGGCAACGTGCTGCCGGTCGGCGGAGTCAAAGAGAAGCTCCTTGCGGCCCGGCGGGCAAAGTTGAAAACCGTGATACTCCCGGCTCCGAACAGGCGGGACCTTGAAGATATGCCTGCGGAAGTTTTGGAGGATTTGAACTTTATATTCGTTGAAACGGTGAGCCAGGTCTTTGCCGAGGCATTGCTTGAGGCAAAACCTGCGGCGAAAGCGGCTAAGAAGTAACGCCGTTCTTGATGACGGCCGTACGAGCCGAAACGTTGACCGTTATTGGGTCATGTGATATTTTAGAAGATGGTTTGCGCTTGATTTTTATTGCACAATATCATCAAAAGGAACTTTTTAGATTCGGGAGCGTTAGAACTTCTGAAGGATATTCATTTAGGCCGTTCAAGAATTCGCCCTAACCCTGAAGACAGTATCGTAAGGAGTATAGACGAAGTTTAATGTTTATAACCATTTACCGGTCCACATATACATTCGCATTAATACTATTAGCACTCGGCGCGACCTCATTCGGACAGATCACGACGACCACTTCAAGCAGCGAGAATGTGACGCCAGCGGTCCAACAGGCAAGAGAAGCAGTTAGAAAGGTGTTGGATGACGCTGGCAGGTCCTTTAAGGACGGCATGACCGCTCTCAAGGAAAACCGAAGATCGGATTCGGGTACGGCGTTTGATAAAGCCGTCGAAGTCTTTCTATTTTCTACTCTAAACATTCAAAGCGACCAAAAACTGCAGGGATGCTACAGCCAGTTGATTGAGACCGTCTATCGGCTTGAGTTTCCGTCAAATGCTCAGGTTCCGCAGATTCGAAGTCTTTCGGCGACTTGCGGCTGGAACTGGGCGGAAGCTGACATGAAGTTAGCGGACGAGGTTGTCGCCCTGGCGAAACCGTCGAAGGCTTATCCGACGGTAGCTAATTCAACCGCGGCGTCGAACTCCATTCCAAACCAACCGCCGCCGGACTCCACAGTGGGGTTTAACGAACAGGGTTTTGAACCGTCGCCGTTGGACGAGCTTTCGAAACTTCAACTCACGACAGACGAGCTTCAGGTTGAAAACGATCCTGTGGCTCAGCAGCAATATCAGTACATTCAGGTCGCCGTTTCTAATAAATCACTCGGGTTTTCATTCCAGGTCCACCCGATGATCCAGCAATACATAAATTATTATCGCGGCCGCGGGCGATCGACGATGGAAGTCGGGCTTTACCGGTCGGGAATGTTCATGCGAATGGCCCGGCGGATCTTTAAGGAAGAAGGCATTCCTGAAAACGTTGCGTGGCTTGGGCAGGTGGAAAGTGCGTGGAAACCGACCGCGATGTCGTGGGCGGCTGCATCGGGCTTGTGGCAGTTCATTCCTGGAACCGGTTCGCGATATGGCCTTCGGCGTACGGCCCACATCGACGAGCGAAACAGTTTTGACGAGGCCACGCGTGCATCGGCCCGTTACCTGAAGTTTTTGGCAAACCGCTACAACGGCAATTGGGAACTCGCAATGGCGGCTTACAATTGCGGCGAAGGTAACGTAGATCGTGCAATTCGGCGTGCCGGAGTTGCAAACTACTGGGCGGCATATCCGTACCTTCCGAAAGAAACGCGAAACTACGTTCCGAATATTCTGGCGACGATCCTGATCGCAAACAGTCCTGCTCAGTATGGCTTTGGCCACGTTCGCCCGGCTCCGTCGCTTCAGTATGACCGCATTCGTGTGCCGGCCTCGACGAATTTGAGTTTGATCGCTCAGGCTTCGGACACAAGCGTTCAATACATTCGCTATCTGAATCCGCATCTTCGTAGCAACGCGACACCGCCGGAACCGTACGTGATCAACGTCCCGCCCGGGAAATCGGATGACGTAGTCGCTGTTTTCAGGCGAATACCCGCGTCGAAGATCAACAACACCAATCTGGCGAACTCCGTTCACGGCGAATCGTGGCAGACCATCTCGAACCGTACCGGTGTTGGCGTTGCCGAGTTAATGGCCGCTAATCCGGGAATGAACGAGCCGAAAGGTAAGGTTTTCGTGCCGGTCAGCGGAAATAAGATCAACACGATCGCATATTCGCGTCCGGCGACTCCGAACACTGCAGCTCCGGGAATTTCCGCGCGGGTCGTAAAGGCTCAAGCCGGTGATACGGTCGCAAAATTGGCGACTCGAAATGGTGCGGATCCGACGGAGGTCGCGAAATACAACGGCTTGCTCCCGAATTCGGTGCTTGGCGCGGGGCGCGAGATCAAGATCCCCGGAAAATAGATTTCGAGTTATAAAGACGAATTAACGGCCGGGTTTGAATTTCAGACCCGGCTTTTTTCTCGCGTTCATTTTCATTTATCCATCGGTTCATTGGTAAATTCGCTCCGCCAATGAGAAATTGTGTCAATGAGCAAATGAACCAATGACAACATGAAGTTTTGGGTGTCGAAAAATTCCGAAGTTCCGCTACACGATCAGCTCGTCGCTCAGGTCACGCTCGGTATTGGCAGTGGCGATCTCAACGCGGGTGAGAAACTGCCAAGCACGCGTGAACTTGCACGTCGATTTGGTATCCATCAGAACACGGTATCAGCCGCTTATCGTGAACTGGCGGCGAACGGGCTCGTTGAATTCAAGAAAGGCAGCGGTGTCTTTGTGATCGACGCAAAAACGCCTTCAAACGCGCCCCGGCTCGAAACTCTTTTTGAGAATGCTTTCGATCAGGCTTACGCCTCGGGCCACACAAAAGACGAAATTGAAAGTTATTTGCAGGGTGTTCTAACAGCCGGACGGACAGGAAGGATCCTGGTTGTCGAATCGGATTCGGCCCTCCGCGAGATACTGATCGAGGAGATCCGCTCCGCGACCGGTGTGACAACCGAAGGAATATCATTTGAAGAATTCTCAGAGCAACCTGTCGCCGCCGACACCCGGATCGCGGCTATGTTCGATGAACGAGAAAAGCTCTTGCCGATCCTGTCTGGAGACGCAAAATGCGTATTTCTCAATGCGAACTCGGTGCCCAATTCGCTGTCCGGTGAAAAACGCCCGTCGAAGGACGACTTGATCGCCATTGTTTCGGGATGGGAAAAGTTTATTTCGATCGCAAAGCTTTTTTTGCTCGCCGCAAAGGTCGATCCGGAAACGTTTATCACGCGGCTCACAACTGCCCGCAACTGGAAGAAAGGAATCGATCAGGCCGCCTTTATTATTTGTGATTCCGTTACGGCAAAGCGGATCGCAGACAGTTCCAGCGTCCGTGTTTTTCCTCTTATCGCATCGTCGTCACTGGAACATCTACGCCGAGTGGTCTGATCCGTCGACTGTGACAGTTTCAAACAGTGTCCCAAAAGCATTCCTGCCGATGTTCGTTTCCCGTAACATTGAAGGAGTACTTTGTCAAACGGGAGACAACCAATGAAATTGCGATCACATTTCCATGCTATATTTCTGCCGGCATTTTGCTTTTTGCTGCTCGCGGCCGCCGCTCAAGGCCAGGCGGTTGACGACAAATGGAAGAATGTTCAGGCTTTGTCGGAAAAAAGGTCCGTCGTTGTTGAAACAAAAGCAGGGAAGACGATCAAGGCGAAATTTCAAAGTTCGACTGATGATGTCCTGCGTCTCTTGAAAGGCGGCAAAACCGTCGAACTCAACCGCAATGAACATTGCTGCGGTCTATCTCGGCCGACGAGGTTCGATCGCAAAGCGGGTGATCATCGGAGCTTTGGCCGGAGCTGGGGCAGGAGTTCTCGTCGGGGTCGTCTATACCCTCGCAACAAAGACAAACGGACTGGCTGCGGCGGCCGGGTTTCTTTACGGCATACCTGCCGGAGCGATAATCGGCGGCGTCAGCGGCGGCAGGACAAAAAAGGGAAGCCTGATCTACGAATCACGCTGATAAGGATCCGTCCATTTTACCATCAGTCCCTGACCCGTTGGGAGTGAAGCGATGCTTATGCCCTTTGCAGCGGCGGCCTCGTCCATCGCTAGCTTTTGGACTTCGTAGCCTGCATAAGCGTAATCGTCGAGAAGAATAATCGCTCCGGGCACCAGTTTCTCCCACAGTCCGTTAAAAGCCGCAACCTCCGGCGGTGCAGAATTCATATCAAGGTGCGAGATAAGCTATTCTTTCGGTGTCGATCTCTTCAAGCGTGTCGGGCACCGGGCCTTGAATTATCCTAACATTTTTCCATTCGGAAAAATTCTCTTTTCGCTGATTCAATACCGCTAACATAAAATCCGTCGGCAAGGTGTCGTTCATTCCGTTCGACGCTCGCCGGGTCCTCCGATCGAAGGTTGCGCTCATCGAGGCCGGCGAAAGTATCAAGAAGATAAAAGGTCTTCCCCCTCGTGTCCCAATCAAGATACTCCATTATCGCCGAACTCAAAAAGCCTCGATTTACCCCGCACTCTACGAAATCACCCTCAAGCCGCACGGCAGTTTCGGCGGCCCATAGCCCGATGTGGACACGCCACTCCCAACGATAATCTTCGGCCGCGTGGACGCCGCGATCATATGCCCTGCGGAACTCCGGATCGTCCATGAAATCGTGATTGTGGATACTCGACCAGCCCATCACGATCATATGTCCGATTTGTTTCCTGAAAGGGAACAAGCGAATAGCCCGTCTTTTCTATCAGTTGTCTTATTGTTTTTCGAATGCCCATTGCCGGTTGCTAATATACCAAATCGCCTTGTAAGTTGTTCGATCGGAGTGCTGGACAGAGAAAAATATTCGAGGATCGCTTGACAAACCGACTAACTGTAACTAAACTTGTTACAGTTATGGCGGCGAATAGTCAATTTTCAATGGCGGTACATGTTTTGGCGATGCTTGCGAAGTCAGGTGAAGAGAAGATCAAATCCGAATACGTTGCGGGCAGCGTTAACACAAACGCCGTTGTCATCCGCCGGCTGCTTGGCCAGTTGAACCATGCAAAGCTGGTAGTATCGCAGACTGGTGCGGCAGGCGGAACGCGTCTCGCTCGGTGTCCGAAAGAGATAACGCTTGCCGAGATTTACAAGGCAGTCTCGTGCGGCGAAGTGTTTGCTCTTCACGGAAAATCGCCAAACCAGGATTGTCCGGTCGGAAAGAATATCGAAGCCGTTCTCTGCAATTTGCAGAAAGAGATCGATAACACGGTCGGAGAAAAACTATCTCAATACACGCTGCAAAGCGTGTTAGAGGTGATCGAACAAGGGCGGGTTTAATTTTTTTGATCTTATTTGTATCAAAATAAAGTTACAAAGAAGTTACAAAAGTGAACGAACGATAGGGAAGGTCAGCGAACAAGGGAAGGGACGAACAAAGGGAAGTAACGAGCAAAGGGAAGGTTTTTATGTTTACGCAATTATCTGAATGTCTGTCGATTCAATTTGGTCCGCCGCGGTTATTGCTAAGTCTCAACACGGAGTTGATGCGGTTTTACCCTGCTTTTTTGAGGATCTCCGTAATGCTTCAACGCTTTGTGCAGTAGGATGCCGAGCGAAAATGTGCGAGCCGCGTTGGCAATTCTTCAAATGCTTGCGAGAATATATGTTCAGAGAATTTTCCTGGTGCCCAGCGCCACCGATCCAATTAAGCTCTGTTATCTTTGAGGAGAAACGTATGAAAATATTGTCTTTGCTTATTCTTTCTTTAGCTATGTTCCTTGCCGGATGCGAAGATCCGGCGGCAAACAAACCAAAGGCGACGACGTCCGAACCGGCCGCGAATAAGCCTGCAAACGAGACCGCCAACTCAGGGACTACACCGGCGGGAAAGGGTGAGGCGATGGCGATCACACCAGCAAACTCAACGGTCTTGTTTACCGGCTCAAAGGTCACCGGAAGGCACGAGGGTGGATTCAAAAGGTTCGCTGGCACGATCGACCTTGTGAACGGAAAGCCGGAAGAAAGCAGCGTCTCGGTGGATATCGAGACCGACAGCTTGTTCGTCGATGACGCTAAGCTGGCCGATCATCTTAAAACGAAAGACTTTTTCGATGTGGCCACGTTTCCAAAGGCTACGTTCAAATCCACGATGTTTACTCCAGGCGGTGTAGGCGGGGCAAATTACACCGTAACGGGTGACCTGGAACTGCACGGCCAGAAAAAAGCGATCACATTCCCGGCCAAGATCGATGTTGCCGACGATTCGGTAACGGTGAAAGCGGGCTTTTCGATCAATCGTAAAGATTTCGGCATCGTCTATGCCGGAAAGGCAGATGACCTGATCCGCGATGACGTTGTTATCTTTCTTGATCTCAAGACACCACGAAAGAAATAGTCTTAGCTAGGGTTGCGTCGTTGGGCGTGATTCCTCCTCACGTTTCACGCCTATCGGTGTAACTCTGACTAGAATGAAGGCATACGAGATCCAACAATTCGGCATTGATGAACTTTCCCTGGTGGAGCACGACGAACCGGAACCGAAACCCGGCGATGTCTTGATCAGGTTCCATGCTGCCTCGTTGAATTATCGCGATTATATGGTCGTCTCGGGAACTTACAATCCCCGGATGAAACTGCCCGCCGTGCCGTTGTCGGATGGTGCCGGCGAGATCGGCGCCATTGGCGACGGCGTAACAAAATGGAAGGTTGGCGACCGCGTTATGCCGATCTTTGCTCAGGGTTGGCTTGACGGCGGGTCAAGCGAAGAAAAAAGGCGAACGTCGCTAGGTGCCGGGGCCCAATGGCAAGGCGTTCTTCGCGAATATGGTACCTTCAGCGAAGAGTCGATCGTTCGCATTCCCGAACATTTGTCCTATGAAGAGGCCGCGACGCTGCCGTGTGCCGCTCTCACCGCCTGGAACGCGTTGACCGTTTCGGGCCGATTGAAGGCGGGTGAGACCGTCGTGACTCTGGGGACCGGTGGGGTTTCGGTCTTTGCTCTTCAATTTGCAAAACTCTCGGGTGCCCGCGTGATCATTACATCGAGCAGCGATGAAAAACTCGAACGAGCCAGGGAACTCGGTGCGGACGAAACGGTCAATTATCGAACGCGGGAAGATTGGGACGCTGCTGTGCTTGAGTTGACGAGCAGGGCCGGTGCCGATCATATCGTCGAGGTTGGCGGATCCGGAACTCTCGCCCGTTCATTGAACGCCGTACGGATCGGCGGCCACATTGCCATGATCGGGGCTCTTTCCGGCTCCGGCCAATTCAGTCCAACCCACGCCTTTATGAAGGCGATCCGATTGCAGGGCGTTTTTGTCGGTTCACGTTGTATGTTTGAGGAAATGAACCGGGCCATCTCGCTGGCAAAACTCCGTCCGGTGATCGATAGAACGTTCGGTTTCGATGAAGTGCGTGACGCGTTTCGTCACATGGGATCGGGATCGCATTTTGGAAAGATCGTCGTAAAGATCGGAGCATAAGTATGAACCTGAAGCTGATCGGCAAGACGGCGCTGGTGACCGGTTCAACCTCGGGTATCGGCCTCGCGATCGCCGAGTCGCTCGTCGCGGAAGGCGCCAATGTTGTGCTTAACGGCCGGACTCGTGAACGCGTCGAAGCAGCCGTGCTGACGGTAAAAGCCGGATTTCCGGACATTCGCGTTACCGGCGTTGTTGCGGACCTTTCGACGGCGGAGGGTGCCGGCAAGATCACCGACGGCATCACGGACGTCGATATCTTGATCAATAACATGGGAATTTTTGAGCCGAAGGCCTTCGACGAAATACCGGACGACGATTGGCTCAGGCTGTTTGAGACTAACGTGATGAGCGGCGTTCGTCTCAGCCGCTTTTATCTCCCGAGGATGAAATTGAAAAACTGGGGCCGCATCGTGTTTATCTCGAGCGAATCCGGCGTCCAGATACCCGCGGAGATGGTTCATTACGGAATGACGAAATCGGCCCAGATCGCGATCGCTCGGGGTATGGCCGAGACGACTGAGGGGACCAAGGTAACGGTCAATTCCGTTCTCCCCGGCCCGACCTCATCCGAAGGTGTCACAACATTTGTCGAGCGGATGGCTGCCGAACAAGGGATCACGAAAGAGCAAATGGAGGAGCAGTTCTTTGAAACGGCCCGCCCGTCGTCGCTGTTAAAGCGGTTCATAGATCCGAAGGAGATCGGCGACGTGGTTGCGTTCCTCTGCAGCCCGCTGGCTTCAGCGATCAACGGTGCGGCCGTTCGAGTTGACGGCGGTGTTATCCGTTCGATGGTTTAACTTGTAGCTTCTTCCACGGGAAAAGTATGGAACTGCGAAGACTTGGAAGCTCGGATCTTGAGATCACACCGATCGGCTTTGGCGCGTGGGCGATCGGCGGCGGAGAATGGGAGTTCGGCTGGGGCGCGCAGGACGATGCGGAATCGATCGCGGCCATCGAACACGCGGTCGATCTGGGGATCAACTGGATCGACACGGCTGCGGTTTACGGACTTGGGCGTTCCGAAAAGGTCGTCGCCCGGGCATTAAGGAACCTCGGGTCTTCGAGCCGGCCATTCGTATTCACTAAGTGTAGCCTGGTTTGGGACAACAGCGGCGAGATCACTCACACGCTGAAGCGGAAGTCGATCCAGCGCGAAGTTGACGACAGCCTGCGTCGACTTGAGACCGATGTGATCGATCTTTACCAAATACATTGGCCGCGCTTTTCGCCGGACGTGCCTGACAACGACATTGAAGAAGGCTGGGAGACGCTTGTCGATCTGAAAAAGGACGGAAAGGTGCGTTACATCGGCGTTTCGAACTTCGACGTTGGCCAGCTTGTACGGATTAACGCGATCGAAAAACCGACAAGCTTACAACCGCCCTATTCGGCGATCCGTCGCGAGATAGAAGTTGAGATATTGCCGTATTGCGAGCGAAATAATATCTGTACGCTCGTCTATTCGCCGATGCAGTCCGGCCTTTTGACAGGCAAAATGACGCGTGAACGAATCGCGTCGCTCCCAGACGATGATTTTCGGTCGAAGAGTGTTCAATTCAAAGAGCCGAGATTGACGGCAAATCTTGCCCTTGCGGATCGCCTGAGCGAGATCGGCGGCCGGCACGGCCTCTCCGCCGGTGCAGTTGCTATCGCCTGGGCGCTACGGCTTCCGGCCGTGACGGCTGCCATTGTCGGTGCACGCAAACCCGCACAGATCGACGGAATTATTGGTGCTGGCGAATTTCGATTGAGCGAAGAGGAACTGGCTGAGATCGAAGGGCAGTTGAGTTCGGCAGCGATCGGATAAAACATTTATGAAAGCTATAAGAATCCATGAATTTGGGGGAATCGACAGACTAACGGTCGACGAGATTGACAGACCGACTCCGGGCCCAGGTGAAATATTGATCAAAACGGCCGCAGCCGGTGTCAACTTCGCCGACGTTATGATGCGCGGCGGAAATTATCTGACCAAACCACCGCTGCCATACGCACTGGGTTTCGAGGTCGCCGGAGTGGTCGCGGAACTCGGCGAGGGCGTTACAAACGTTGCCGTCGGTTCCCGCGTTCTGGCGTCGGTGCTTGGCGGCGGTTATTCCGAGTTCGCGGTCGCCATGGCACGAGGGGCGGTTCCGATCCCCGACAACCTCGGGTTTGGTGAGGCCACTGCGCTACTCGTTCAGGGTTTGACGTCTCTTGGGTTGCTCGGCGAAACAAAAGCGGGAGACTCGATCCTTGTCCACGCAGCTGCGGGCGGCGTCGGCAGCTTGATCGTGCAGCTCGCCAAGCACAAGGGCCTGAAAGTTATCGGCACCGCGTCGAGCACGGCGAAGCTTGAACTCGTGACCTCGCTCGGTGCCGATTTTGCGATCAATTATACCGAATCGGACTGGACCGATCAGGTGCTTGAAGCGACGGCAGCAAAAGGCGTCGATTGGATAATTGAGATGGTTGGCGGCGAGATCGTCGGACAAAACCTGAAGGTGTTGGCAAAGAACGGCACCATGTGGGTTTACGGTTCTGCGAGCGGCGAGGATTTTCGACTTTCGGTGCTCTCGCTGATGCACAAGAACCACATAGTCCGCGGCTACTGGCTGACGAACGAGACCGTTGCAAACCGGATAAGATATACAACCGAGTTGCTCGAACACATTGCGGCCGGCCGTCTGAAAATACAGGTGACCGAGTATCCGTTGGAAAAAGTCGCCGATGCGCATGCAGCGATCGAAGGCAGAAAAACAACCGGCAAGGTCGTTTTGACAGTCTGAAAGGAGTTTTGTTCACAGGATGGACACAGATGAACACAGATAAGAAGATCTGTGTTCATCTGCGGGTATGATTTCTTGCCTTTATGGACGAGTTTCTAAAATCGACTGAGTTTCTGGATGCGGATGATCAGACTGTGCGTCGATTTGCGTCGGAGCATACTGCGGACGGTGACTCCGATATCGAGAAAGCGGTAAAACTTTACTATGCGGTGCGCGATGGTTTTCAGTACGATCCTTATCTTCTCGACCTCCGGCGCGAGGGGTTGAAGGCAAGTACACTTCTCACAAAAACGCGCGGTTATTGCGTTGAGAAGGCAATTCTCTTGGCGGCGTCGGCGAGGGCCGTCGGGATCCCAAGTCGGCTCAGCTTTTACATCGTTCGTAACCACATCGCGACTGACCGTCTTGAAAAGGCGCTGAAGAAGAACTACCTCGTTTTCCACGGCGCGGCAGAAATGTTACTGGACGGCGAATGGCGTAAAGCGACGCCCGCATTCAATAAGAAATTATGCGATTTTCTCGGCGTTGAGCCGCTCGAATTCGACGGAACCGGGGATTCGATCTTTCAGGAATTCGACGGGTCGGGCAATGTATTCATGGAGTACATTCACGATTACGGGGCGTTTGCGGATCTTCCGTATGAAATGTACCTGGCAGAATTGGACAAGCACTATCCGCATATTTTTGGTCACGAAAAGTACACAAAGGACGATCTAGTTTACGATTTTAGGAGATAAGCGAAATGGGAGAAAGAAGAGCAACAGCAGAATGGAACGGCAGTCTTATGGAAGGCGGGGGCAATATCGCGCTTGGGAGCGGAATGTTCAGCGGAGCGTTTTCATTCGCGACCCGAATGGGTGACGAACCTGGAACGAATCCCGAAGAACTTCTTGGTGCCTCGCTGGCGGGTTGCTACGCGATGGCTCTTAACGCGACGCTCGAGAAAAAGGGCACCCCGGCGAAAAACGTTAAGGCCGAAGCAAAGGTCTTCCTCGGCAAAGATGAGACAGGTTTCAGGATCAACCGCATCGACCTGGAAACAACCGCCGCCGTCGATGGTATTGATCAGGAACAATTTGCGGCTATCGCTGAAGATGTTAAGAACGCCTGTCCTATCAGCAAGGCCCTTGCCGCGACCAACATTACGCTTAAAGCAACCATTGCCAACGCGGCTACTGCCTAAATCGCTTGCCTTGGCGGTCGCGTTAGTTGGATTAGCTTGACATCTGTAACAAATGTGGTTACAATTAGTATCGTAAATCTGTTTTAGGCAGTGTTTGTAATGTACGGGGGATTTTGAAATGGTTTAATTGTGATGGGAGATTATTGAGTTTGGGTTTTGCCGATTGTTTTGCGGCTAAGCTATAATTTTTCAAAATATATAGGAGATAGAGATGGCAAATTTTGCTAAAGAAGTTACTGATACAGATTTTGAGGCGGTTGTTTTGGGTTCGGATCAGCCAGTTTTGGTCGATTTTTGGGCCGAATGGTGCGGCCCGTGCCGAATGATCGCGCCTTCGGTTGAAGCGGTCGCAGAAGAGTACAGCGGAAAAGCGACCTTCGTCAAAATGGACGTTGATGACAACCAAAACGTTCCGCAGCGATACGGCATCAGAGGCATACCGACCCTGATACTGTTCAAGGGTGGCCAGGAACAGGAACGCATCGTTGGCGCGGTTTCGCGGGACGCGATTGCCAAGGTAGTTGGAAAGTACGTAAGTTCCGAGGTCAGCAAAGCGAGTTAATTGAAATGATGAGGCTGGGGGGGACACGCGGCCTCGTTCCAACCGTCATGGAGGTAAAGTGCGAGTTCAAAGGCGGCTCCAGCCGACCTCGATTTAGATCGCCTTTTCCGGACTTTAGTAAAATCGCTAAACATTGAATCGGACACTCCGCACAAAAAAGAGGTTGGGACGCTAAATCCCAACCTCTAAACACCTCAACATAAATCACCTAGAAAGTGTTATATCGCGCTGCGGGCAGGTCTCCCGTCGTTCCCCACTCTTTACCGAAGATCTCACGAACGCCAACCGTCATAATGTAAAACCTTCCTTGTGCACCCGGTCGCCAGATCGCGTAATCCGTCTTTCCGTCACCGTCATAGTCACCCTGGACGGTCAGATCGCCTGAAGCCGCAACTCCCCATGTATCGATCACTGTTAAACCTGTAAGGCTGGACCGAAACTCCCATTCATAAAAGCCGCCACCATTGATCCTAACCACGGCAATATCGATCTTGCCGTCACCGTCGTAATCTCCCGGGACGATGTCGTCAGACGCCTTACCCACAATTCTCGATTCGAGCGGGCCGGTAGAAAGCTTTGAATGAAAACGGCCGTCTGCGCCATCCGGACGCTGGACCACAAAATCGATCTTGCCATCGCCGTCATAATCGCCCGGGGCCGGTGAGTCGCCTGTCTGTCCCCATTCAACGGCAGTAAACAGCGTATTCCGTGCCGTCTTGTAAAACCAGGTACTTTGGGTGCCAGAACGGTAAACCGCAAGGTCGTCCCGGCCGTCGCCGTTGTAATCGCCGGCAACTCTCGGATTATCCCCAGCCTGGCCAAACTGATCGATACGGATGGTGAGCGTATTACTTTCAAGAATATAGAAGGTACCTTCCGAGGATCGAAAGATAGCTATGTCATCCCGACCGTCTCCATCGTAATCAGCGGGTACCAAAAGATCGCCGCTTACACCCCAATTGTAGGACGTTGACGGCTGCCCGCCGTTAACTTGCGAGAACCATGTCAATTGGCTGCCAACACCGCCCGCGGCCCGAACCACAACATAATCCGTCTTGCCGTCGCCGGTAATATCCATCGGAGCATCTGGCGGAGCAACTCCGAGATTAACGGCACCCGGCGTCAACGCCCCGTTGGACGGGAAATTTGCGGTCCGGATCGTTCCACTATAGGTGGTAGCGTCGTTCGTACCCGTCATTGCTCCGCCGTACCAGGCACCCGCCGAGTTTGCCGTTGTATTATTTGGGAATCGCGTCGAGGCACCGAGCACGCTGCTAGCTGTCAAAATCACCCCTCCATACATTAGATCGCCCGCGTCTCCGTCGGTCCAAGCGACCGCGTCCAGGATCGTCGCTCCCGCCGGGAGGCCTTCAAGCGAGCCGTTGTTGTCAGTATCATAGTCTGCGCCCTGGGTGATCGCCGTCGCGCTACTGATCAGCAAGAACGAAATAGTACCATTTTCCAGGCCGCTCGTGCTTCCATCAAGAAATGCAGCTTGAAGGCGAAGCGTTTCAGCAGGATAGGTTCGTGAGCCACAGGCCGTAGTACCGGTTAGAACAATGAGTCCGTTTGAACCAAAAGCAACCCCCGGAGCGGCGAAAGTCACGACAGTATCGGCGGTTCCTGAGGGAGTGCCGTCACCCTCGAACGCAACGAAATGCACGTTCTGAATTATTGAACCGGGCGTTCCCCTAAGCTCGATGTATTCGCATGGGTTGTCCGTCCCGCCCGGATTGATATCAAGTTCGTTGATCAACTGTGCCTGGGCGCTCAAAGAAAGAGCGCACCAAAGAGCACCAACAGCAATTCCCAAAAAGACCGATCTTCTCATCATTTTCTCCTTGTAAATAGCCTGACGCCTGCACTTTAGGCAGGTCTCAGGTGGAATCGGAATGCCACGGTTTCAAAATCAATAACCGACGTGTTTCAATTTAATAAGATAATAGCATAAAAGTATTTCGCTTAAAAAAGCGGTCCAGGTTAAATCATCGTGAATCGGGAATATCGCAGATTTATCTTCGCACTGTATAAGGATTTTGATAAACTCGACATAATCGGGAGAGAAATATGTCTGGAACGCGGCTTAGGAGTTTTTTAGTCTGCCTGCTTGTCTTGCCAAGCGTCTGGTTTTACCATAGCCGCTCAGGACAGGAAGCCGCCGAAAGCGGTCGAAGACGAGGTCATCAAGGTCGACACTGAACTGGTAGAGGTGCCGATCGTCGTAACCGATCGCTCAGGCAAACCCCTGCTCAATCTAAAGCAGGTAAATTTCACAGTGCTCGAGGACGGCAAACCTCAGGAAATTAGCGATTTTTCCGCAACAAACGCACCGTTTGAGGTTGCTTTGCTGCTGGATACGTCGGGTTCCGCACGAGCCGACCTACCGCTGATCCAACGTTCGGCCCAGATCTTCATAAACGCTCTTCGCCCGGGCGACCGGGTTTCGATCGTGGCTTTCAAAACCGAAACAAAGGGCGGACGAACGGGACCGGTCAGCGACCTAATTACCGGCTTGACCGACGACCGGACCGCTTTGAAGGCGGGACTCGACCGCATTGGCACAAGTAACGGAACCCCTTACTACGACGGTCTCTTGAAGGTTGTTGAAAGCATATTCAGCGAGCCTGCGGGTCCCGAGTTTAGAGGTCGCCGTGCGGTCGTCGCTTTGACGGACGCTGTTGACTCGACCAGTGCTGCGGATTTTGACGAAGTGCAGGAAGCCCTCGCGAAAGCAGGTATCATCTGCTATTTCATCAAGGTAAACACTCGCGAGTTTTTTGAGGAAAACCTTTTGGGTAATTGCGAGACGGCGATCCGTTTTTCGCTGGCGCAGATCCGCCGGTATTACAGACGATTCTCGCCGAATTCCAAGATCGAGAAAGCGGCCGACTTTTGTCAGTTAGGCGATTTTGAACGGCTGGCAATAAGCAAGAAACTTTACGAACTGGCTGATGCCGAAATGAACGAGCTTGCGAAAGCCTCTGGCGGCAAGGTATTTCCGGTCGGTGATCTCAGCGAGGCACGAGTGGCCTTCAAAAGCGTCGCCGATGAGATCGGTACGAAATACAGCCTGGGCTATTACTCCTCAAATGAAAAACGCGATGGAAGCTATCGGAAAATAAAGGTCGATGTAAAGGGTTTGCCGGCCGGGACCCTGGTGCGGGCCCGGGAAGGATATACGGCGCCTTTGAAATAGGTATATACGGAATTGCTCACTGCTGGAACCCGCTTTAGAATCTTGCTATGTCATCAAAATTTACTCGTATTTGCCTGATGGTTCTTGATAGTGCCGGGATCGGCGAAATGCCGGACGCCGCGGATTGGGGCGACGCCGGTGCTGACACGCTTGGGCATATTTTGGAATCACGCGCCGTGCATTTGCCCAACCTGCAACGGCTCGGGCTGGGGAATATTCGACGTCTTGCAGGCCTGCCGGCGGTCGAAGATCCGATCGGAAGCTATGGAAAGTGTACGCTCAAATCAAACGGCAAAGATACAACAACGGGACACTGGGAAATGGCCGGAATTGTTCTGACTAAAGCGTTTCCGACGTTCCCTAACGGCTTTCCGCCGCGGATAATCGACGAGTTTGTTGCCACCGCTAACGTTCCAGGGGTACTTGGAAATTATCCGGCAAGCGGAACTGAGATCATCCAAGAGCTTGGCGAAGAACACGTCCGCACAGGCAAGCCGATCGTTTATACATCGGCCGATTCCGTGTTCCAGATCGCAGCCCACGAGGAAATTATTCCTATTGACCGCCTTTACGAAATTTGCGAGATCGCCCGCCGCATCCTGGACGGAGAAGACAAAGTTGGACGCGTCATAGCCCGCCCGTTTCTCGGCTCGAATGCTGAAGATTTCAAGCGAACCGAAAACCGCCACGATTACGCGGTTCCGCCGCCGAACGATAATCTGCTTCCACTGCTAAAAGCCAAGGGCCTCGACGTCGTCTGCATCGGCAAGATCGCGTCCATCTACGATTCGATCGGCGTGACCGAGGATCTTACCGCAAAGAACAACGATCAGACGATCGACCAGACGATAAATGCTCTGAATGCAGAATCCCGGGGGCTTATCTTCAGTAATCTCGTGGATTTCGATATGCTCTACGGCCACCGGCGCGACACAGAAGGCTACGCGAAAGCTCTTGAACATTTCGACGCTCGGCTGCCCGAAATTCTCGATGCTTTGAACGACGACGACTTGCTAATAATGACCGCCGACCACGGCAACGACCCGACAAAAGAGGGAAGTGACCACACGCGCGAATACGTCCCGCTGCTGGTTTATGGAAAATTAGCAAAGCCGGACGTGAATCTAGGCACCCGGCAATCGCTTTCGGACATTGGCGAGACGATTGCGGAGAATTTCGGCCTGACGATCGCCGACGGCGTGAGTTTTCTCCAGGAGATTTGAGAAATCATTGCTGCTTGTCTTCCTGCGTTTTCGCACCCTTCCTCGAGGGCCGGCTTGCTGTGTTTTGAATACTTAAACGTTTGCGCGGATGTTTTGTTCCTGCCTAGGTCGTTTTCGGTTCTGCCTGAAAAACGATAGGTGACCACCCAACACTTTTTGGCTAGAGCCGGTAGTACATAATTCTTCATAGATTTTCCATCGTCACCTGACCCTTGCCATAATGCAGACGAAAGATGTGATATTCCATTGGAGAATCCGCTGATGTCTGTCAAAATAGCTGGAAATTATCTAAACAAAAAATATGAAAAGACATCACCTCGGACGCCTTTTGTTTATTGGCGTGATTTTGATCGCGGTAACTATTGCCTCGATCGCACAGAGCCGAAAGGGTCTGGCGATTGACGAGAGGAACGTGCGGGCCGAGATGGGTTTTCTTGCGAGCGATGCCCTGCAAGGCCGCGGAAGCGGGACCATGTTCGAACGGATCGCCGCGGAATATATAGGTTCGCAGTTTCAGCAGTTTGGGCTCGAACCAGCGGGTGAAAACGGCTGGGACGGGAAGCCGACCTTCGTGCAAACGGTCACCATTACGAGAAATACGTTTGCCGAAGCACCGACTCTGAAATTCGGCGACAAGACGCTAGTGCATGGTAAGGAAATGGTTGTCTTAAGAGCAAATGCCGCAACGGTGAGCGGCGGGGCTCAACTTTTAGCCGCCGGTGAGACCCCTAGAAGCGGTGCGGCCGTAATAATCAGGGCCCAAGAGGGAGCCGATCAGCGAGCCGTAATGCAGGCCGCCCAAGCACTGGTTTCAGCCGGTGCCGCGGTCGTTTTGATCGAGGAAACATCGCAGTTCCGCGCAAATTGGGCAAATTTCGCATCGCGGATGCCGTCGTTCACCGCTTCGACCGCAAAGCCTTCGGTAACCGCAGTCATAAGTAAGGCCGCAGCCGACGAGTTTGCAGGTGGTGCTGACGGCCTGGTGGTCCGTTTTGACGGCAATCTCGCGAAGCCAATCGTGCAGCGCACATGGAATGCGATGGGCAAGATCACCGGAGCCGACAAAACGCTGGCTGCTGAAGTCATTTTGCTAACCTCGCATCTTGATCACCTCGGAATGCGCGAAAATGCCTCCGGCGATGACAAGATCTTTAATGGCGCGGATGACGACGCGTCCGGTTCAGTATCGGTTTTGGAGCTTGCTCGCGTTTTGGGCAGCGATCGAAAACCGAAACGAACCGTATTCTTCGTCTGTTTCGGCAGCGAAGAGGCCGGCGGTTTTGGGGCGTCGTATTTTGTAAATAATATGCCGTTTCCAAAGGACAACCTGGTCGCGAATCTTGAGTTTGAAATGATCGGGCGGCCGGACGCGAAGGTTAAACCAGAGGAGTTGTGGCTCACAGGTTACGAACGTTCAAATCTTGGCCCTGAACTTGCGAAACGTGGCGCAAAACTGGTGCAAGACCCGCATCCGGAGGAGAATTTCTTTCAGCGTTCGGACAATATCCAATTGGCCCGGGCGGGGATCATTGCCCATACCGTGTCAAGCTTTGGACTTCACACCGATTACCATCGAGCGAGCGATGAGGTCAAAACTATCGATTTCGACCACATGACCCGGGCGATCAATTCTATGGTCGCTCCGGTGCAGTGGCTTATCAATACGAGTTTCCGACCGGTGTGGAACGAGGGCAAGAAGCCCTAATTTGGAATGGCGCCGGAAATTGATCGTTTGGTCTTGATCGAGCAAACGGTTGCGTGCTGGATCACAACAGCCAGGCCTTGGGCGTTGATCAACATTCGTTTGTCAGAAGATTGACTGGAATTCTCTAATCTGAAACTGGAAGAAATTATGAAAATGTTGCCTCGGCGTTTTATATGTTTATGTTTTGGGCTGTCGATGCTGTTGCAGATAGCGTTTGGGCAAGGGGTCAGGGAGGATCTGTCGGCGTCCAATGAGCCGCCGTCGCGATTGCGAGGCGTGATCGAGAGATTCTCGCAGGATGTGGGAGCATTCAATCGGCTATACACGGCTCAGACATCGTCGAACCGGGCGGAGCGTTTCAGGCAGTTGTACGCGGAGTATGCGGCGTCGCTGGCCGGGATGAATTTCGATTTGCTGAATAATGACGAGCAGGTCGATTATGTTTTGTTCGCGAATCACCTGCGGCGGGAGCGCGGGAATTGGACCGTGAAAAGATGCAGTTTCAGGAAATGGCGGCGATATTGCCATTTCCGCGGACGATAAGCGACCTTGAAGACCAGAGGCGGCGTCTCGAGTCGATAGATCCGGCTAAGACGGCGGCTTTGCTCGACGCATTGGCGAGGCAGATCGTCGAAACGCAAAAGAGCATCGATGGCGGGAAGATCGCAAAGCCGAAACGGACCGTTGCGAACCGTGCCGTGAGGACGATTGCGAGCTTAAGATCGACGCTTCGCGGCTGGTACAATTTTCACAACCTTTACGACCCGACTTTCTCATGGTGGAACAAGAAGCCCTACGAAGCTGTCGAGGACGCCCTGCAAAAATACTCGACATATGTTGTTTCGAAGCTGGTTGGCATTGCTCCCGACGACCGGACGACGATCATCGGCGACCCGATCGGCAGGGAAGCGTTGATCGAAGAACTTCAGTTCGAGATGATCCCTTACACGCCCGAAGAACTGGTGCAGATCGCGAACAAGGAATTCGATTGGTGTATAGCGGAATTTAAGAAAGCGTCGCGCGAGATGGGCTTTGGCGACGACTATATGAAGGCCATCGAGGCCGTGAAGCAAAAGTACGTCGAACCGGGCAAACAGCCCGCTTTGATTCGCGACCTGGCCCGTGAAGCGATCGATTACGTAAAAAAGAACGACCTCGTAACCGTTCCAAGGGTCGCGCGAGGAAACGTGGCGGATGGAGATGATGACGCCCGAACGCCAGCTTGTCGCACCATTCTTCCTCGGCGGCGAAACGATACTCGTCTCCTATCCGACCGACAGTATGACGCACGAGCAGAAGATGATGTCGATGCGGGGCAACAATCCGCATTTTGCCCGTGCGGTCACGCATCATGAGTTGATTCCGGGCCATCACCTACAGCAGTTTATGACGCGGCGATACAAGCCCTATCGCGAGATGTTCCGGACGCCGTTCTGGGGCGAAGGTTGGGCACTCTATTGGGAGTTCATCCTCTGGGACAAGGGCTTTACCAAGACTCCGGAGGACAAGATCGGAGCGTTGTTCTGGCGTTCGCACCGAGCGGCCCGCATAATTTTTTCGCTAAATTTCCATCTTGGTAACTTGGACGCCGGAACAATGTGTCGATCTGCTCGTCGACAAGGTCGGTCACGAACGTGACAATGCGCTTGCCGAAGTGCGGCGTTCCTTCTCCGGCGAGTACGGGCCGCTTTATCAAATGGCATACATGATGGGCGGGCTGCAGCTTTATTCGCTGCACCGGGACCTTGTCGATTCGAAGAAGATGACGGACCGCAATTTCCACGATGCGATATTGAAGGAAGGAGCGATCCCGATCGAAATGGTCCGGGCTGATCCTGACAAAACAGAAGCTTAGTCGCGATTATAAACCGGCCTGGAAGTTCTACGACTTTCAGAAGTAGTAAGGATTGATGATCAAAACCGGAAAGCCATCGAACCGCTGCGTATGAGTGGAAGGCGGACGGTGACTGGGGCGATTCGCGAAGAAACTAAACGGCGTACCGAATTAAGAGCGGGTGCTTCGCCTTTCACCTTCACTCGCAGTTTGACCGTCCATGAAAAAGAGAACCTTTTACTACATTCCTCACTTGTTGCTATTCGTTTTTGCGATGGCAGTACTGATCACCCATTTCGCCAATATCTCGAACGTTCAGGGCCGGGCTTCACTTGAAGCAAAGCTGCCTTTCGGGTACAGCGGGCGTGTGGTGTCGGTCACGCCTGAGGCGGAAAACGCGGGCGTCCGTCTTGGCGACCGCATCGAGACGATCAACGGCCGCGAGATCGGCAGCGATGAGACGGTATACGACGAAGAAATGTCGAAGATGCGAGCGGGCGAGCCAGTGTCTTTAGTTATGCGGAGGCGGCTGCCGGATCGAGAGGCTGAAAAATACGAAGTGAAGTTCATGCCGCAGGCGGTAACGCGTGATTTCGGGTTTTACAGCAAATACATCGTCGGATTTATCTATGTATATATCTTGCCGACGGTGTGCATTTTGCTCGGATTTTATGTGCTGTTCGCCCGTCCGAGAGATCCGCTTGCCTGGATATTGCTGTTTGTGCTGCTCGGACTAAGCTCACTTAGTTTTGAGGGGTACCAGGGCAATTTGCTGATCGGCGCCTATCAGAACATATTTTTTTCGTGCTGGGCACTGGCGATGCTGCTCTTTGGGATTTATTTTCCGGAACGATGGGTGCTTGACGAAAAGTTCCCGTGGCTGAAATGGATCCTTATCGTGCCGCTTGGTTTTCAGGTCGTTTTGACTTTCTTAGGCCTGCTCAGGTCCTTTACGGGTGTCGACGTTTTTACTTATATTGGACGCCTCGCGAAAGGTTATGAATTCGTCGGTTTTCCCGTCAACATGCTTGCGATCGGGTTATTTTTTGCTGCGTTGGGTTATAAATCAGGAACGATGAAGAACCCAGATGCCAGGCGCCGCTTGAAACTAATGCTCTACGGAACCGCCACCGCAATAACACCGTCGTTCTTTTTGGTTCTTTATCGCGTTTTTTCGGGTGCTAAAGGTTCATTTTTCGAGATCGTGCCGTTCTGGGTCGCGCTTGCTTCGTTACTCCTGATGTTGCTTTTTCCGCTGACGATGGCATATGTGATCGTTGTGCATCGGGCGATGGATGTCAGTGTCGTCGTAAGGCAGGGCTTACAATATACCCTCGCAAAAAGTGGTGTGAGGATTCTGCAGTTTTTTCTATTGTTTGGGATCGGCCTTGGTGTGCTTTGGTCGATCAATAATTATGGCTCAAACATTTCCGCTCAGATCGGTTTTATAGTCGGCGGGATCGCACTTGTGCCGCTGATCGAGTTTGTCGCAAAACCGCTTCGCGTATGGATAGACCGCCGGTTTTTCCGCGAAGCCTACAATGCCGAACAGATCCTTTCGGAGCTTAGCGAGGATGTGCGGACGATGGTCGAGACAAAGCCGCTGCTCGAAACGGTCGCAACCCGGATCAGCGAATCGCTGCACGTGCCACAGGTCGCTCTCCTGTTAAGGATGGGGGCGAACTTCGCTCCGGCCTATGCGCTCGGTTTTGATACCCCGCCAGTTGTCTCGCTTACGGGCGATTCCAAGGCGATCAGAAAGCTCAGCAATAATCAGCATATCGTTCTTTACGACGATATGACGGAGGTCACCTCGACTCCAACCATGTCGCTGAACGACAGCGATCAACTACGCGAACTAAACTCGCAGATACTGCTGCCGGTATCGGTAAAAAACCAACTGTCCGGAATCATCAGCCTCAGTCCGAAGCGGTCTGAGGAGCCTTATACCGCAAGCGACCTGCGATTGCTTCGTTCTGTGGCTTCACAGACCGGACTCGCTCTTGAAAACTCGCGATTAACCGAGGCCTTTGCGAAGGAAGCTGCTCAGAAAGAACGGTTGAACGCTGAGCTGGAGATCGCGCGTGAAGTTCAGGAACGTCTATTCCCGCAAGAACTGCCAAAGGTCAAGGGCCTGGAATATTTCGGTGCATGCCGTCCTGCCCTTGGCGTCGGCGGCGACTATTACGATTTCGTTGAGCTGCCTGATGGGAAATTCGGTATAGCGATCGGTGACGTCTCGGGAAAGGGAATCGGAGCGTCGCTGATGATGGCGAGCTTGCAGGCCTCACTTCGAGGGCAGGCGATACATTCGGGCGATGATATTGCGGGGCTGATGACACACGTGAATACCCTTGTTTACGATGCTTCGACAACCAACCGATACGCAACCTTTTTTTACGCCCAATACGATCCTTCAAACAGAGAGTTGAGTTACGTAAACGCCGGTCACAATCCGCCGTTTTTGCTGCGGCGAAGCGGCGAAGACGTTAAAGTCATAAAACTCGACGTCGGAGGAGCGGTGGTCGGGATGCTGCCCTCGATGCTTGTTCGTTACGAACAGGGCGAGGTTCAGTTAGAGATCGGCGATACGTTGGTCGGCTTTACCGACGGCATCTCTGAAGCGATGAATCCTAAAGAAGAAGAATGGGGCGAGGATGCGCTGCTCGAAGAATTGAAAACGCTTGACGGAAAGCTGTCGGAAGAGGTCCTTGTTCATATCGTGGCGGCCGCCGACAAGTTCGCCGACGGGGCAAAGCAACATGACGATATGACGATGATCGTAGTGCGGGTCGTTGGTTGAAACAGTTTACGACTTTCTTGCCGTACGATAACCAAGCAAGTTAAACGGAACGAAACAAAAGAAACCAAGGATCACCATCCACGTTGGGTGGACGTACATGCAGGAGTTGTATCCCCACGCCGCGGTTCCCAACAGGCCAATACATAAGGGCAGGACGACTGAATTCCATTGGGCGATCTTCCGCATAACGAATCCAGATCCGAACGATCCGAGAACATAACCAAAGGCAAGCAGCACGAACGCGGTCGTGGGCATGCCGGCGACGAACGCGGACATCTTTTCTCTATCGCTCATCACCTCCGGGCTCGGGATCCCGTAAATTGCGGCGCCGATAACCTGTATGATCGTTACGAGTACGAAGAAAGTAACAAAGCCAGCGAGAAGCGCAAGGATTTTGCGAGCCATTAGTTTCTCCCTAGTTTCAGGCTGCCCTCGTCATAGCGGACGCAGAAATTTGAGTCAAGAACTACCGCTAACAAAGTGCAGCATGAATTCGCGTTTAGAATATGAAAGACGACTGGGTCGGAATATCCTCATTCGTTCCAAAGGGTTTAACAATTATTCCGGATTGAGATCCAATAATGTACCATGTGCCATTTGAGGGCCTGAAGATGGCGATATCGGCCTTGCCGTCTCCATCATAATCGGCCGGAACCGGAAGATCCCCGCTGACGCCCCAGTTTGAAGAGGTGATTCCGGCCGTACTCATGATCCGGAACCATTGGCCGGTGGTAGGCCTAAAGATGGCCAGATCGGTTTCGCCATCTCCGTCGAAATCGGCCGGCGCCTGAATGTCGCCAACCTGTCCCCACGTCTGAACCGTAAAGCCGACCGTGGTCTCAAGAATATACCATGTTGCATTCGACGGGCGGAAGATCCCAATATCCGACTTTCCATCTCCATCGAAATCGCCGACGACGGGCTTGTCGCTTGCCAAGCCAAAGCCTGTGGTCGAAAACGTATTGTTAGAAAACCGCCTGTACCATGTGCCATTGGAAGGCCGGAATATCACCAGATCCGCCTTTCCATCGTGATCGTGATCCGCTGGATCGCCAGGTCGCCATGTGCTCCCCAACTATAGTTAATAAACGCCTGGTCACCGGAATTGAAAATATACCATGTTCCATTCGAGGCCGAAAAACCGCCATGTCCGTCTTGCCGTCGCCGTCATAATCGGCCGGAGTAACACGGTCGGTCGAAACTCCCCACTCCATTACCCTGTAACCCGCGGTTCCGGTCAAAATATACCAGAGTCCCGTCGAAGGCCGCCGAACGGAAAAATCAGAGAGGCCGTCTCCATCATAATCAAACAGAGTGCGGTTTACTGTCGGCGACGAACTGCCTCCGCCCCAAAACCCGCTGTTGAGATCAAAATTGCCGCCCGTACTTTTCTCGGCCACAGTCTGTCCAAACGTGCCGCTTAAAGAGAAATTTCCTCCGCTGCTGGTTCCGCCACCACTGGAAATAACCGATTTTGTGATCTCAAACTGCCCGCCAGACTGGGCGGACGCAAAGACCGACAAAGCGAAAATAAAAATAATGCACTTTTTCATTCGGTTCTTAATTCGGAAAAACATCTACTTCTGTCAAAAATTCTCGCGACAATGCAGACTCAAATTACGGACACGGAATATTTTCAAGAACCGAATCACCGGCGTCGTCGATCCGGAAAAGCCTGCAAACAGTGCCATCAGGCGATTTTAGGATAATCCCCTGACCCGGTGAACCAACCAAAATATGTCCGCCCGTGACATCCAGTTTCGATTTCGGCGTCGTCGTTCCGACCCCAACGCTTGAGCCAGTTGTACCTAAGACAACGGAATTACTTTGGTCAACCAGTGCATTCGCTCCGATGGCGGAACTGTTGCTGACCCCGGCGGAAGCGTCCGCATTTGCCCCAATTAAGGTATTTGAATTGCCTGTGCTTCCAGATCCCGATCCTGCACCGAAAAACGAGTTGCTGCTGCCGGTCGTACCGGTGCTACTACCCGCGAATATGTTGCTCGTTCCTGTGGTGGTGAATACGCGATTTCCGCCAATGTTATACTGCGTGACCGAATTTACAGCGTTGGCCGAAAACGTTCCGCCCACGGTTCCCGTGCCGCCGATATTGAAATCGCCCGACTGGGGCGTTACCCCGTTCTGAATGTAATTTGTGCTGCCCGGAGGCAATGTCGCCGGCAAGCAAAGTCCGCTGGTCCAGCCGTTAGAACCATTGCCGCGAAGGAAGTTGGTACGCCGTCGAAGTACTTAACCCAGTCCCGCCGCTTTGCAAATCCGAGAACGCCTGTAATATTTGCCGCAGGAACCGACAGTGCCGGGGCCGTAAACGTGCCGGTAACAGTCAAGTTGCCTGGCACGCGAACCGTGTCCGCAGCTCGTCCAAGAACGACTGAGTCATTGTTATTGACCACAGCACCAGATCCGACTCGCGGTCGCGAAGGACAAATTAGCTGCTCCAACATTCGTGTTAGCACCAAGAAGGGTATTGGAGTTGCCTGTGGTATTCGATGTCCCTGCATTTTTGCCAACAAATGTATTCGAACTGCCAGTCGGGCAGTGTCTGCCCCAACAAAGACGTTATTGATCCCGTCGATGCGAGAATCGCGGGTTCCGCCAATTTGGTAGTTTGTCGCGGAGTTTACAGTATTAGCCGTAAACAGGCCGCCAACTGTTCCGGTACCACTTATGTTGAAATCACTCGTTGTCTGAACGCTTGTTCCGTTCTGAATGTAGCTTGTTGCGAGGTTCGGAATATCGCCGATCAGCAGTCCGCCGGCAGTCCAACCTCCGGTCCCGTTACCCCGAAGAAAGCTTGTGCCAGTTGACGTATTGAGGCCGGTTCCACCGTTTCCTGCTGCGAGAACGCCGGTAATATTTCCGGCGGGAATCGTAAACGAACCCGTAAGCGGGCCGCCAAGACTCAAGGCCTCCGCGATCGTCCCGGTTCCTGTGATATTAAAGCTTCCTGTTTGCGGCACCAACCCCGTTCTGAATGTAGTTTGCACTGCCGGTCGGGATATCGGCAGCGAGCAGGGCACCACTTGCCCAACCGCCTGAGCCGTTTCCGCGCAGGAAATTTGTTGCTGTCGATGTGCTGAGTCCGGTACCGCCGTTTCCCGCCGCGAGGATGCCGGTTATATTTCCGGCCGGAATCGTAAACGAACCCGTAAGCGGGCCGCCAAGGCTAAGGCCTCCCCGATCGTCCCGGTTCCGCTGATGTTAAAGCTGGCTGTTTGGGCCCCACCTCCATTCTGAATATAATTCGCACTCCCCGTCGGGATATCAGCGGCAAGCAGCACACCACTCGTCCAACCGCCGGTTCCGTTGCCGCGAAGGAAATTTGTAGTCGTTGACGAATCCAATCCCGTTCCGCCGTTACCCGCCGCAAGAATGCCTGTAATATTTGCCGCCGGAATGGTGAATGAAGGTGCAGTGAAAGTTCCGGCGACCGTTAAATTGCCCGGTATACGCGACGGTGTCCGCTGCCCGCCCAAGAACAACCGAGTCATTATTATTAGCTACCGCCCCGGAACCGATCGCCGTCGCAAAAGATAAATTGCCACACCGACATTAGCATTAGCACCCAGTAGGGTATTCGAATTTCCGGTCGAATTCCCTAGTCCGGTATTGTCCCCGACAAACGTATTCGAACTTCCAGTTGTAGCCGTGTCGGCTCCAACAAAGACATTGTTAATTCCATTTGCCGCAAAAACACGGGCTCCGCCAATTTGATAATTAGTGGTGGAATTGATTGCATTGGCGGTGAACAACCCACCAACAGTCCCAGTTTCCACTTATGTTGAAGTTGCTTGAAGCTCTGAACGCCAACACCGTTCTGAATGTAGTTTGTACTGCCCGTAGGGATGTCAGCGGCAAGCAGCGCTCCGCTCGTCCATCCGCCGGAGCCGTTGCCGCGGAGGAAGTTTGTTGCGGTCGATGTGTTCAGCCCGGTCCCGCCGTTTCCAGCCGCCAGAATGCCGGCGATATTTCCCGCCGGGATTGTAAAGGAGCCCGTCAGCGGGCCGCCAAGACTCAGGCCTCCGGCGATCGTTCCGGTTCCGGTGATATTAAAGCTGGCCGTTTGTGCCCCAACCCCGTTCTGAATGTAATTCGGACTGCCGGATGGAATATCAGCGGCCAAAAGCACGCCGCTTGTCCAACCGCCTGTGCCGTTGCCGCGGAGGAAGTTTGTTGCTGTCGATGTGTTCAGTCCGGTTCCGCCGTTTCGCTGCCGCTAGAATGCCGGTAATGTTTGTGGCCGGGATCGTGAACAACGGCGCGGTGAAAGTTCCAGCGACTGTCAAATTGCCTGGCACGCGTACCGTGTCAGCTGCTCGTCCGAGCACGACGGAGTTATTGTCATTTACGAAGGCTCCGGATCCTAAGGCCGTCGCAAAGTTCAAGTTGCCGGCACCAACGTTCGCACCCGAGCCAATGATCGTGTTCGATGTTCCCGTAGTGTTGGAAACCGCGGCATTTGCACCGACAAACGAATTGTTGTCACCGGTCGTCGCAGTTCCGGAACCAACAAAGACATTATTGATACCATTGGTAGCAAAAACCCTCGTTCCGCCAATTTGATAATTAGTCGTAGAATTGACGGCATTTGCTGAAAACAAACCGCCGACCGTTCCCGTCCCGGTAACATTGAAGCTACCCGTTTGCAGCTCCGATCCCGTTCTGAATATAGTTTCCACTTCCAGCCGGAATGTCCGCGGCAGCGATCGCGGAGGATGTCCAGGCACTTCCGTTGCTGCGGAGGTAGTTTCCTAGTCCTCCCGAAGAGGCCAAGCCCGTTCCGCCATTCGCCGTTGCCACCACGCCGGTCAGGCTGGAAGCCGGTATGCTGAAAATACTTGCGGTCAGGGTACCATTGACGTGAAGATTACCCGCCGCACTCACGGTATCCGTTGAACGGCCAAGGACAATCGTGTTGTTTGTACTGACCACGGCGTCTGCACCAATTGCGGTAGCATAGGATAGATTGTTCGCACCTAAGTTGGAATTCGCGCCGATCAATGTATTATTTCCGCCGATCGTATTTGCTTGGCCGGCATTTGTTCCAAAAAACGAATTATTCGCACCGGTTGTATTTCCCACGCCTGAGGACTTGCCAGCAAAGGTGTTACCTGGTCCGGATGTGGTATTTAGTCCGGCACTTGCACCAAAAAACGAATTGTTTCCGCCCGAGTTGTTCAGCGATCCAGCAGCGTTCCCGAAAAATGAATTTGATCCGCCGGTTGTGTTGGCGTTTCCTGCTGTTTCACCGGCAAATAGATTTGATATACCACCATTGCTCAAAACACGATTCCCGGCGATGCTGTACTGTGTTACTGAATTAACGGCGTTCGCTGACAACGTTCCGCCTGCGGTGCCGTTACCGCTGATATTGAAATTGCTCGTGCCCTGCTGAACCGTCGTGTTGTGGACATAATGCGCACTGCCCGAAGGCACATCAGCCACCGTGAACGGAGAACTTACCCAGGCGGAACCATTGCTGCGGAGGAAGTGTCCGGTCATTCCAACACTCGACAGTCCTGTGCCGCCATTTGGAATTCCAAGAACACCGGTAATGTTCGTTGCCGAGATCGTCAGGCTCCCGGCCGTAAAGTTACCCACCACATTAACGCTGCCGGGAATTCGGACCTGGTCCGCAGGCCGGCCAAGGACGATGGTGTTGTTCGTACTCACGACCGCTTCGGCACCGATAGCCGTTGCGTACGAAAGGCCGTTTCCAGCCAAATTTGCTTCTGCACCGATTACGGTATTCATGCTGCCGAGCGTATTGGCTGCGCCTGCATTTACACCGACAAAAACGTTCAGTTGTCCTGTTGAGTTGTTTTGTCCCGAACCACGGCCAAAGAAGGAGTTATTGGCTCCTGTGCCGTTAGTGCGGCCCGAGTCCATACCAAAGAAAGAATTATTGCTCGCCGTGTTAGCAAGGCCCGAATTGCTTCCAAAAAACGAGTTGTTAACGCCGGTCGCATTCTGCGAGCCGCTCGAAGAGCCGACGAACGCGTTATTTGAACCGGTAGTATTGGCGGTTCCGGCGAACGATCCGAGAAATGAATTATCGGAGCCGGAGGTGTTAAAGTTCCCGGCTTTTGATCCGAAAAAGGAGTTTCGGTTTCCGTTACTGTTAAAGCCCGTTGAATTCCCAAAAAAGGAATTATCGGAGCCGGTTGTGTTAAACGTACCGGCGTAAGTGCCAAAGAACGAATTAAACTCCCCAGCCGTATTCGCCAGGCCGGAACGGTGGCCAAAAAATGAATTATCGCTGCCCGTTGTGGTAGCATTTCCTGCGAAGGCACCGAAAAACGAATTGTTGTTTCCGAAAGAATTGTTCTTACCGGCCTCAGCACCGAAAAAGGCATTATTCGAGCCGCCTTTGTTCTCAAATCCGGCAAGCCCGCCGACAAATGCATTGTATGTACCCGTATTCAGAAGCCCGGAGCTAACGCCGACAAATACATTGTTAACACCGAGAGCACTGATGAGATGATTGCCGCCGAAATTGTAGGCAGCAGTTGCATTGAAGTTAGCTGCCTTACCCGTGCCGGAAATGTTGAAATTACTGGACGCCTGCGGAGAGGTGGTATTTTGGACGTAGTTTGCGTTGCCGGCAACCGGGTTTCGAGCGTCCGTCATTCTTGGATCCGTAGTCAAAACATACTGAGACGCAGCGATACCGCCAAGGCTCGCGGAATTTTGCGCACTGTTCGAAAAAGTCGAACTTCCGGAGCTGAGGCTCTGTATTGCGTATGGGACGCTGCTTATCTTCTGTCTGGGGTTCAATGGAGTGTATCCTCCACCGCCCGCCGGACGAACGCTAATATCTAAATATCTGTCAGGTCCAGGGAAGTTGGGCCCAAAATTCAGCTTGACGGAGAAAGTCCCATCAGATACAACGACGCCGGTCTGAGAAAGAACGGGTCCGATTTGGGTGCCGCCTGAAAGGTCGTCGTAAAGGCGGAACTCGAAGTCGTAATTCGCATTCGCCGGAAGGCCGCTGACTTTAAGATTGCCCTGATACGTGATTTCTGTCGATTGCGCCAGGGCGTCCGAGGAAAACAAAAATCCGAGCACCACCAATAAAAGAACGAAATTAACTACCTTCGTCATCCTGATTACTCCTTAATTCAAAGCTGTAGCGTCCTATTTAATTTAGGGTGTGTAAATCGATAGAATTTGCGGTTGAAACTGTATGCTATCATACCGTCGAACACATGTTCGGTATTCCAGCATACATTAGCAACCCATGTGGTTACGTGAACAGCCATTGATCAGGCTCCCGGCACAAAAACTGCCCATCAATCGCTTCCAGTTGAAAAAAGACGCTGAATATGCCTCTATCGAAGATAGATTTAAAATAGCACGAATTCCATATAAGTTGGGAGTCGGCTTGCCCTGATTTGGACAACAGAGCAATAGATTTTGAATGGCATTATGTATTGGCTTGTCAGACAACGACCTGCCCTACAGTGTGAAAGAAAAATAGGGTGAGAAAGAATAAGCAGGTTGGAAATGCGGACACTACTGCATCAAAATAATACATACTGCTCGTGTTGGACAGCTCCTTTTGCACGTTTACGGCGAAAAATATAGCAAACAAAGAGACTTAACGACTTGGCACAGCCATTGCACATCACTATCCACGGGTAAGCACAGGAATGGGCAGGAGGAGAATGGATGTCGAAACAGGTAATAACGGTAGATGGACAGGATATGGTCGTTCGGGAAGATACGGCCAAAGCATTTCGTGGAGTTCACTGGGCGCTGTTAAGTCTTGCCGCTTTCATTTTGATTGCGGCGATGCTTTTCTTAGGCGGTTTTCTTAGACTGGCATCAGATGGAGATCTTCGAAATGAGCGGCCGGCAGCAGAGGGCAGCCGAAATCAATAAAAAGTTCTTAGTCGCCGCATTTTACAAGGGGTAATGAACGAGCGGAAAATGCGCGACCTTGTTCAAGCGACGTGTGGCGTTTTTGAAAAAAGCGCCTTTTTTTATTGCCATATCTTGAATTCAAGCGGCTTGCGCATCGCAGGTCTAGGTCATAATCTATAAGGATGTTGATCTTAGGGATTGAAAGTTCTTGCGACGAGACAGCCGCGGCAGTGGTTCGCGACGGATGCGAAATTCTGTCTTCAGAGATATCGTCCCAAATAGACCTGCATAGCCCTTTCGGCGGCGTGGTCCCTGAATTGGCGTCGAGGGAACATTTGGCGAAAATAGAACCGATCGTCACTGCGGCGATCGCCAACGCCGAAATCGAGCTGGGCGACATCGACTCCGTTGCAGTTACCCAGGGGCCTGGCTTGATCGGGTCGCTTCTTGTCGGCGTTTGCTACGCGAAAGCCCTCGCATTTGGCCTGGACATACCGTTTATTGGCGTAAATCATATTGAAGGGCACGTCTTTTCGGTTGTTTTCGAGAATCCGCCGGTTCGTTACCCCGCGTTGGCACTGATCGTTTCCGGAGGGCACACAAACCTGTTTCTGATTCCCGAAGAGGGTGTTTATAAACTCGTTTCGCGAACGCGTGACGACGCGGCAGGCGAGGCCTTCGACAAGGTTGCAAAGATGCTAAATCTCGGTTATCCGGGCGGTCCCGTCATTGAACATATTGCAAAGGAGGGCGATCCAGGAAAGATAAGGTTTCCGCTCGCTAAAATATCGGACGGACGGCCCGATTTTAGCTTTAGCGGACTAAAAACCGCTGTTGTTCGGTACGTCCGGGAGAACCGGATCGAACCCGTAATTCAGGGGGCGGCACCGAACCAGCAGATCAAGGACCTTTCGGCAAGCTTTCAGGACGCCGTTGTTCGATCGCTTGTCGTAACTTTTCAAAAAGTAGCCCTCGAATTCGCGCCCCAAACTCTGATCGTCGCAGGTGGGGTTGCGTGTAACCTTGCTCTAAGAGCTGCTGTGGAGAAAGTGGGGGAAGAGCAAGGTATTCCCGTTTATTTGCCGTCAAAACACTTATCGACGGATAATGCGGCAATGATCGCGGCCGCCGGTTATTCTCATCTGAAACGCGGCGAAGCGTCGGACCAACGAATGACTGCGGATGTAACATTCCGCCTCCAAAACTTTGAGAACGAGGACGCTGAGCTCAAAAAAAGGCGAGTCCGGTACCGACTTTAAAAGTGTTGCTATTACGCAACGGTAACCGTTACAATTTATGAAAAGCCCTTTTTGCCCACCATGGAGGGCCCGTTGATTCGTGAGTGTTTTGGACATTCCCCGACAAAGAATCCTCAAATCATCCCATAACAAGCAGGTATAGGGTTTATGAAACAAAAATTGCTATTGATCGGCTTTCTCGGTTTTTTGATGTTGGCTTCAACTAAGGCGTTTGGGCAGGTTCCGGCCACGCGGCTCCAGACTCGTTTTTCGGGCTTGGCTTCACCGATTCACTTGACGAACGCGGGTGATGGCACAAAACGCATTTTTATCGTTCAGCGCGCCGGTATCATTAAGGTTGTCCAGCCCGGGTCGAACGTGGCGACGGACTTTCTAAACATTACGACGAGGACATCCGTCGATGGCGAACGCGGACTTTTGGGCCTCGCTTTTCATCCCAATTACGAAACGAACCGCCGTTTTTTTGTTTATTACACGCGTGTCGCCGACGGTGCGATTCAGATCGCCGAATATCAGGCGTCGAGTGGTGATCCGAATGTTGCTGATACAACTGAGAAACCTATCTTGACGATCCTCCATCCCGGCCAATCGAACCATAATGGCGGGACTTTGGGTTTCGGCCCAGACGGTTACCTATACATCGGCACTGGTGATGGCGGGAGCGGTAACGACCCTCCGAATAATGCGCAAAATATCAATCAATTGCTCGGCAAAATGCTGAGAATAGATATTGACGTGCCGATAGGGCAAACAGCCCCATATCTGATCCCGGCGACGAATCCATTCGCCGGAGCAACGCCCGGTTTAGACGAAATTTTCGCGGTTGGATTGCGGAATCCTTTTCGATGGTCTTTTGACCGTGGCGGGACCAATCAGCTTTGGCTGGCCGATGTAGGACAGGGAACGTGGGAAGAAGTAGATGTTATTACCAACGGTGGGAATTACGGGTGGCGTGTTTACGAGGGGACGCAATGTTCGGGGCTTGATGCTGGTCTCTGCGTTCCGGCCAACTTTGTTCCACCCGTATTTCAATACAGCAGTACAAATACAACGTCACGTTGTTCGATAACCGGAGGCTACGTTTATCGCGGAAGCCTGGGGACGCTGCCAAACGGGTCCTACATTTATGGCGATTATTGTACCGGGGAAATATTGCTTTGGACCGGCGGCCAACAAGTACCGTTGCATGACATCGCGGATTTCAATCTGGTTTCGTTCGGTGAGGATGAGGACGGAGAACTTTACGTAGTTCAGATGGGGACCGGAATTGTGCAAAAGGTAGTGCAATCAGAGGCCTCCGCAGATTTTGACGCCGACTTCAGAACTGATTTCTCGGTGTTTCGACCGACGACTGGCACATGGTTTATCCGTAACGGGTCAACCGGCGCGATCCGTGTTCAGCAATTCGGAGTTGACGGTGACATACCGACCGCCGAAGATTACGACGGAGACCGACGCTCAGATCTTGCCGTTTTCAGGCAAAGCGACGGGAGATGGTATTTTATCAAGAGCTCGGAATCTACTTTTAACGTTATCAACTGGGGCGAAGCGGGTGATATTCCTGCTGCGGGTGACTATGACGGAGACGGGAACTCAGATTTCGTTCTTTTCCGTCCGTCAAACGGCACCTGGTATACGCGGAGGTCCAGCGATTCGAATTTCTCGGTCGTTCAATGGGGCGAAGCAAACGATATACCGGTGCCCGGCGATTTCGATGGAGATGGGAAGTATGACCTGACCGTTTGGCGTGGCTCCAACGGAAACTGGTATTCGATAAAGAGTACAAACGGGAACTTTTCGGTCAGTCAGTACGGAGTTCTGAATGACGCAGCCTGCGACGGGAGATTTTGACGGAGATGGCCGAAACGATCTGACCGTCTTCAGGCCATCCACCGGTCAGTGGTTTACGAAGAGGAGCAGCGACAACAACTTCTTGGTCGCCAACTGGGGTGTTGCCGGAGATGTCCCTGTCGTAGGGGATTATGACAACGACGGGCGTGACGATATCGCGGTTTTCCGAGGCTCAAACGGCACCTGGTACGTGATCGGAACAACGTTGGGGATTATTCAGATCCCGGGTTGGGGAGAGGCGGGCGATATCCCGGTTCCGAACAAGGACAATCCGTAGTTGATCTGTTAGCAGGTCACTAGAAATGGCTTAAAAGGGCGCGGGCGAGTGTCAGAACATTGACACTTTCCGCGCCTGCTTTTTTAAGCTCCAACGCGCAGTTCGAGGAAGTTGCTCCGCTGGTCAGGACGTCGTCTATCAATAGAATGCGTTTACCGGATATCAGGTTTGGGCGGGTCACGGCAAAAGCATTCTTTACCGTCTGTTCGCGGGCTTTTTGATCCATCGCTGCCCGGTGCATTGGGGTGTCGATAGTGCGAACGAAGCTGTATTCATCGACGGGAATTCCGGCGACGTTCCTGATGATTCGGGCCAGAATGGTCGCCTGGTTGAATCCTCGGGAATGCAGCCTTTTTCTAGAGAGCGGGACCGGAACGATCAGGTCTGAATTCTGGAAGGGACTGCGCCGAAACGCCTCCGAAAGGTGGCCACTGGCCGTTTTTCCAAAACTTGGGGATCCTTTTAGGCTGATAATGGTCGCGGCAAGTGCGTCCTTATATGGGCCAACGGCCCGCGCGGAATCATAGTGATCGTCGTCGCACCTTCTGCATAAAGTCTCGAGCGGCTGATCAGATTCGCTGAGGAACACACCGCATTTTACACACAAAATGTCTGTTTCCGAGAATAGTTTTGTTTGGTTCCAGCAAGCGTGGCAGGCGGCGCCATCTGCCATCGTCTCGATGACCTGACCGCAAATGTCGCACGGCTGTGGATAGAAAAGCGAGATCAGGGAATCGGATATCTGTCTCAACATTCGCATGAGTGGAGCGGCTCGCACGACCGAATCGTCAAGAAAAGGCCGGAGCAATTCAGTCACACTGAATCGCTTCCGGCCCATTATACATCTGCCTGTTTAGTTATTTGAACGCGGAGCTATTGGTCGTCGTCCAATAATCCCTGTTCTACAAGTTCCTGACAACTTAGGCAATATCTCGCCCACGGAATTGCGGCAAGGCGTTTAGGATTTATCGCCTGTTCGCAGTTCTGGCACACGCCGTACTCGTCGTCATCAACCCGGAGCAGGGCTTCATCGACCAGGGCCAGCTGCCTGCTTTCGTTTTCCGAGACCGCAAGCATAACGTTTTTCGAATAATTTCGAACCGCGAGGTCAACAGGATCCGGTGTTTCCGAATCGTCAACTGAAAGGTCATTGCCTTTGAGCTTTTCGATCAAGAGGTTCCGTTCATCCAGGAGCCGTTGTTTAACATCTTTCAGTTTCTTCATCTCTGGTATGGAAATCCGTTAATAATTGTATAAGCGCGATATAGCTGTTCCAACATTACGACCCTAGCCATCTCGTGGGTAAAAGTCATAAACGATAAAGATAGCACAAAATCCGCAATTTCTCTAGTCTCGCTTGAGACGCCGTCGGCCCCGCCGATAATAAATACGACTTCTTTCAGGCCGCGCGTTTGCCATTTTTCGATCTCTTTCGCCAGGTCCGGCGACGAGATCGTGTTGCCGACTACATCCAGCAAACACACGAAGCTCTTTTGATTCAATAATTCCAGAATTCGTTTGCCTTCAATTTCCTTGGTTTCGTGTGGGGCTGAATCGCGGATCTCCGTAACTTCGCACTTCAGGAAATGAGAAAGACGCCCCAGGTATTGGTCCTGAAGCGCCTTCCAGTTCTTGTCCTTTGTTTTTCCTATCCAGATAAACCTGAATTTCATCGTTTTACAGGTCTGAAGGAACTTCCACACGTCGGGCATCGAGCCACAGGCGCTCGAGATCGTAAAATTCGCGAGCGTCTTTGTCAAAGATATGCACAACGAAATCGCCGTAATCGAGCAAAACCCATTCGCCGCCCGTGTAGCCTTCGATCCGTATGGCACGCGAATTCAATTGCTTTTTTAACTGCTCATTGATCTCGTCTGAGACCGCCTGCACCTGTCTTTGGTTGCTACCGCTTGCGATAATAAAAAACTCTGTAAACGAAGCGATTTGACGTAGATCGAGGACTTTAATATCGAAAGCCTTTTTGTCCGCGGCGCATCGGACCGCGAGCTGAACTTCCGGGTCGACCTCACTAAACGGAGTTACTGCCTGAGAGATGTCTATTTTTACTACTTCGCGTTGAAGCGATTTTTCCTGTAATTCTTCCATTACCTATAAATCTGATATTTTTCGATGTATTTTGCAACCGCGTCAGACAGTTCGTCCCGCCAACCGGGTTCGGCCGCACGGGTCTTTTGTCGGATCTCGGTTGCGGAAATCTGGATGTTGACGGCGTCTGTAATGTAGATGCCGCTGTTCTGGGGGCGGTGCAACGGCAGGGAGGTCAAGGCCGCGAAGATCAACAATGCGTTCGCGAACCTGGTCTGTAACGTGGGTGAATCCTATCTCGTATCCGGGCCGCGAAACAACAATATGATTTGTCATTAAGAGCACCTTTTCCCATTCTTTCCAGGTCAAAATGTCCTGCCACGAATCGGCTCCCATCAGAAAGAACATTTCCGCATCGGGAAACGCCGCTTTAAGCCGCGGTAGGGTTTCGACGGTATAGGGCTTCTCCGGCAGCTCGATCTCGATGGTGGAAACGCTGATATTCGGATCGTCGTTCGTCGCGACACACAGCATTGCATACCGGTGCAAGGCGGAAGTCGGTTTTCGGTCCCGTTTGTGCGGCGCGTGAAAGGCCGGAATAAATACAAACTCATCCAGCGAAAAATATCGACTAAGTTCACGCGCTATCGACAGATGGCCAAGATGGACCGGATCGAACGACCCGCCGTAGAATGCAATTCTCTTCATTGATTAGCCGAATTTCTTACTCAAATCGGATTCGCCTGGGCCTTAGCTTGGGCCGTTTCGGCTTCCTCGATCTTTAGGCTGTCCAATTTCTGTCCTACAAAACTGACCAGATCCTTGACACCAATATTTGCGACGGATGAGATCGCCAGGAAATCCTTATCGTCGCACTGAGCGGCCGCGCGTAGATTTTCGAGCCGTTCGGGCTCGTCGAGCGCATCGATCTTTGTGGCTACGACGATCTGAGGCCGCTCCGCCATTTCCTTGTTGTAATTAGCCAGTTCGCGGTTGATGATCTCGTAATCCTCGACCGGATCACGTCCCTCGAGCGATGAAACGTCGACCAGGTGGAGCATGAGTTTGGTGCGTTCGACGTGACGTAGGAACCTGTCGCCAAGCCCGGCACCTTCGGAAGCTCCCTCGATCAGGCCGGGAATGTCTGCAACGACAAATGTATTAAAATCACCAAGATCGACGACTCCAAGATGCGGTTCGAGAGTTGTAAAAGGATAATCAGCGATCTTTGGCTTTGCTGCCGAAATGACGGAGATCAGAGTAGATTTGCCTGCGTTTGGAAAACCGACAAGCCCGACGTCCGCTATCAGCTTCAACTCAAGCTGGAGTTCTTTTTCCTCACCGGGGCGGCCGGTGTAATGAAACTTAGGGGCACGTCTTGTTGGAGTCGCAAAATGGGCGTTGCCCCAACCGCCCTTGCCGCCTTTCGCGACCAAATATCGCTGACCCGCCTCGGTAAAATCAAACAGAAGCTCGTTCGTTTCCGCATCAAAAATCTGAGTACCGACCGGGACACGAACGGTCGCGTCCTCACCATCTTTGCCAAATCGGTTGGATCCCTCGCCATGCCGTCCGCGTTCGGCCTTGTGTTCCGGATTGAAACGCAGGTGCAGGAGCGTGTTCAGACCCTCGGAGGCCTCCATCCAGACACTGCCGCCCACACCGCCGTCACCGCCCGACGGGCCGCCGCGCGGTACAAACTTTTCGCGGCGGAAAGCGGTTACTCCGTTCCCGCCGTCGCCGGCCTTGACCCTAATTTTTACTCTGTCGAGAAACATTTGGTTAGCTCAATTCTAGGTTGGGCAGGGCGCATTGGCAAACCCGGCATTTTGTTCGTGCTTATTGGATGCCGGTAAGTACAACGGCATCACGCTGCTGTGTGCCGTGTGAGATGGCAAGTCGGCGGCCGGATTTTGACCATGCGAAATTGAAGATCCGCCGGTCCGGGAGCGTGAAAAGTTCGGTCGGCTTTCCGCCGTTCGTTGGCTGGCGTATCAGCATAGTTCGGTCTTCTTCGAAACTTACGTAATCAAAGGCGGAGCCGTCCAGCGTCATTTGGATGGCGGGATAAAGCAGTTTGACACCCAGGAATCGCAGGTTGGCCGGAGCATCCGTCGCTACGACACCGAACTGAAAATTGGTCTGGTCGGAGCCGGAATAATTTCCCCAGTTTATGAAGGTAAGCCACTTTCCGTTTTGTGAAAGCGCCAGTTTTCCTACCGGATTGGCGGCCGTACGCGGAAGCAATACCGATTCCGAGTTGTCGGCGAGATCGCGCCGAATAATCTCGCCGCCGCCTTGTGTCCGAAAGATGTAGTAGAGATAACGGCCGTCGGCGGTCACCTGCGGAAATATGCGGAATCCGTCCGTTCCGTTTGTTACCTGCGACTTTCCGCCGCCGTTGCCATCGATTCGGCGTATATTGACAAATGGCGTTTCGGTGACGGTAAAGAAGATGTTCGATCCGTCTTCGGTCGCCGATGGAGCATCACTGTGATAGGCGACGTTGGCGGTTAGGGCCCGGCTTGTGCGGTCGTCTACATTGAATAGCCAAAGATTGGCCATCGGATTTTCCTGCGAATAGGCAACGTAGATAAGATTTTCCTCGTCGGTCCAGTCCATTGCCGATTGGCCTATATTATTGGAGTTGCCGAACGTCAGTTGTTGCTGTTTGTATATATCCTGGGCTTCGGAAAGGAAAATATTTGAGCTTTCGGTTGTCTGCAACGCAAGTATTTTACGGCCGTCTGCAGAAACGGAAATTTCGCCAAAGTTGGTCAACCCGTTAGTCAGCCGCTGCGCCTTCTCCACGCCGGGAGTGATCTTCCAAAGATGGAAGAATTTGCCGCCCTCGCTGGCCGACGCGACCAGGGTTTTGCCGTCTGCCAGAAATCCGATCTGTTCAAATTGCTGAAGGTTTGATGCCTTTATCTCAATTCGCTGGCCTGTCAGAAGATCGAGCCGGTAAACCGTAGTCCGCCTTGCGGTATAGTTTTGAGCGACGAAAATTATTGAATTATTGTCCGGCGACCAAACGGGCGCTGAGGTGTGAAAGAAGATCTCCGGAAAGCTGATCCGCGTGACTTCCTTTTCTTCGCCACTCTGAAGGTCTTTTACGATCAGCGATTGCGTTGTTTCAGCGGCATTGTTTCGGCCAAAGGCGATCCTGGTGCCGTCGTTCGAAAGGCCGAAACTGCCCCAGGTCCTCTCCGCGATCAGCCTGGTTTCGCCGCCAAAGCGCGAGACACTGAGGATGTTCTCGTCCTTGCGAAGAGTTTTGTGTGGGCGAAAAAGTATCGCGCTTCCGTCAGCCGTAAACTGAAGCGATGAAAAAGTGGTAACGCCGGGGATGTCGAGTTTGATCTCGCGATTTGATTTGAGGTCCTTTAGGTAGATGCTCTTGCCCCGAAAGAAAGCGGCAAAGTCCCCGTCGCGAGAGATCGCGGGTTCCCAAATATCGCCCGTATCCGTGACTGCCTGGAACTGAATTGAGTCCATGACCAATTCAGCCGGAACTGCACGCCAATATTCCATATACGCAGTAATTCCCGCTGCCAACCCCGCAACTACGATCCCGGTGATTCCTAACTTCAGCCAACCACGTTTTTGTTGGCTTCCTGGCTTGGGCACGTCCGGTCGATTTATACGATTCGGCTTGGGTTCAGGCTCAGCTTTTTGTGCAGGGACTTCCGGCGAGACTATGGATACGGCGGCATTGACCCGATAACCAAGGCGGGTCCGGTTCTCAATGATCTGCAGTCCTTCCGTGGTTTTTCCGAGGGTCTTTCTGAGTGTGTAGATATTTTGCGTCAGCACGCCGTCCTCAACGAACGTGTCGGTCCAGATTCGGTCGAATATCTCCTCCTTCGAAACAAACTGGCCCGGTGCTCCGAGAAGCAGCCCGAGCAGGTCGCCGGCTTTGGGCGAAAGCAGGATCAACTCCTCTTCATTTCGCCAAAGCTTGCGAGCCGTTGGGTCGTAACGAAACCCTTCGAACTCATATAAGATGTTGATCCCACTAGACATACGTGCATTGAGAATTTATTTGAGAATTCTTTGAGCCCATCTTTGATTACAAATAACGCAAGCGTAAATAAACTCGGCGTCATGCTGGTGAACACAGCGAGAATCGAGCTTTTACGGCTCGATTCTATATCAAAACGGAACGCTGGGGAAGGAAATGTCAAATAGGTGCGCGTTCGCAGTAAATGAAGCGATCGGAGAAAACAAGATGAACCGAAATAACGGCGACACAAACAGGCGGAACCTGGTTCTGGTCGGGATCCTAAGCATTTTGGCGGTGTTGGGCTGCACAAAAACCGAGGCCGAGAAAAAGAGCGATATCGAGCGGAAGGAAGGTCCGGCAAAGATGTTTGCGGCCAAAAATGACTTTACGACAAAGCCGTCGAAGGTCGAACTGACGCAGCAGCCTTACATAAAAGGGAAAACGGCATACCTTTATTCGCTCAACGGCGGCGAGTTTGGTTATCACTGGACGCCGGCGCTCGATCCGATCGCGGCCAAAATGCCGGAAGACGTCGGGACCGTGGTCCTCCAGGAATGCAAGTCCGTTCAGGTTGGGGTTTATCGGGTCAAGGAGGATCCGTCAAAGACCGTTCCGGCAATGGTTCTCGAATGTGAGGTGACCCTTATCGACCGCTCCATCGCGAGCGTCATTCACATCAAACGCTTTCAAGGCAAAGCGAGCGACGAGGTAACGGTCGGGCAAAGCTCGAATAGCGTCACGGCCGGCCCGACGCAGGAGATAAATGCGTTTCTGGCGGCATTGCCCAGGCGCTAGCAGGATCAAAAACTAAACGCGATCTACGGATCTGACTGGAGGAAACTTAGAATGAAAAGACCGCAATTGAAATTTGTACTATTGGCCCCGGCATTGGCGTTCATAGCGGTAGTGGCGAACACAGGCTATTCGCAATCCTGCATGGGTTCGTCGATTACGTCGAGCGACATCGATATCGTACCGGAAAAGCTCCAGGTCGGGAAATCGGCCCGTGTGCGTGTCAGCTTTCTGAATTCAGGACGCTGCCAATGGCTCAAAGACGCCGTCAAGCTTTCGATAATAGTAAAGACTAAACCGCCCGGAAGCCCTTCTTCGTTCAGGGAAATTCCGACAGAACTGCCTCAGCGAGCAGCACGAGTACAAAGGGAAAACATACCTGGTATTTCGATATTACGGGCCCCAAAAATACTGGTGACTACACTCTCGTGTTTCAACTTGCGGAACGCGGAGACGAATTCGGAGCTAAAGGCTCGATATCATTTGTGGTTGTGGAGAAATAGAAATGAAAAAGGCTAAAAATAAAATTGTGTTGGTTTTTCAGATTCTGGTTTTGTTATTTGTCGGGGCCAGCGCGAGCAGTGCCCGAGCGGACGTTCTCGACGCCAAGTTTCTGTCGATAAGGATGACTCCAAACCCGATCGAGGCGAATGAGAAAGGAAAGGCGTTAATACAGGTTGAGAATACCGGAACTTCGCGATGGGATGGCAGCTGCAGATTGAAGGTGATAATTTTTCGTGCTCCGTCAGGCGGAATGACCGAGCGTGACGACCTTGTGCCTGACCCGCACAAACTGCGGCTGGAGAAGCAGTTTGTGAATCCCGGCGAAAAGACCGAGTTTGAGTACGATTTCATCGGCCCGGACTGGACCGGCGACTATATCCTCAAGCTGACCATGGCCAAGGGAAACAACGAGTTTGGCGATGCCGAAACTGTGACGGTAAAGGTCCAGGCCGGACAATTCGATTCGAAGATGGAATATCGCGACATATCGATACAGGGCGCGAAAAAAGTCGGGTCAACTTATGAATTGAGTCGAAATGACACTTACACCGTCAAGATCGCGATCCAGAATTCGGGTCAGGCACTTTGGAAGGTTGGCGAAGTGACGTTGAGGACCGAAGCTGAATCGGCCGACCGCCGGACGATCAGTAACGGAACGCTCGCGATGGGCAATCTTAACCTAAAATGGGCGGTCCCGGGTGGCGAGGCGTATTCGCATAACTACACCATAAGGGCTAACGTGCCGCCGGGGAAATACGAATTGACGTACTTTCTTACGAAACGCGGAAGCGTTTTTGGCGATACCGTATCAGTTCTGGTCAACGTAATAGATAGATAAAACAAAGGAGAGTGAAGAAAATGAAAAAGTTAATAAATTTAATGATGACGGCGGTGATTTTGGCTCTGCCTTTGGCGGCGATCGCCCAAACGAAATGGCCGGCGGGAGTTACATTCGTCGCGAGCAAGGGTAATGAGACGGTTTCAGGTCAGGGCGACGTTTCGCAGGGAAGGGGGATGGACGACCTTAGCTGGGCGTCGAGCAGTTCGAATGCCTGTTTTCCGGCGACGCAAAATTCAAAGTTTCGCGGGAACCATGTTTTCTTTGCGACCACCATGCCCGGAAGATCGATAATGACGATCAGCGTGACACCAGAGGACAGCAGCACTGACCTCAGCCTGTACGCGTATATGATGGGTGGTGATTCATATGACCTTGTTCCCGATCTTGCCCGCTGTATCACCTGCGAAGCCGACCATAAATGGGATCGCCCGTGGAAGGGAAAAGTGCAGACCAGCGAGCGGCATGTTGAATTCCAAAATCCCGGACAAAATACGTATAACATCGTTATCGGAGTTTCCGGGCCTAAGGGAACGAGCGGAAAGTTCAAGGTCGAGATCAAAACGAAATCCTAGAGACGCTTACTTAAACAACCCTCTCTTTTTGCCGTGGCCACCGATCGTTATTGGGCCACGGCGTTTTTTCTTTGCCGCATTTCCGGAAACATTATTATTCGACGGTCGTAATTCTTTCTGTTCTAATTAAGACAGAAATTTCGTTCGATCGATGTCGTTTTACGAAGCTCTAAAACTAGCGTTTTCTTCGATCCTTTCGCATAAGCTGCGCTCGTTTTTGACGCTGCTCGGCGTCATTTTCGGCGTCGCGACCGTGATCGTGTTTCTGGCCGAATCAACCTCGCTGGCATTGCTTGGCGGAGCCATCGGCGTATTGATCGCTTATTCGATCGCAAAACTCGTCGCGGTGGCGTTTTCGATCCCGACGGCATTGCCGCTGGTTTGGGTGAGTATCGCGTTGTTTGTTTCAAGCAGCGTGGGATTGATCTCAGGCGTTTATCCGGCCTGGAAGGCTGCAAGGCTTGACCCGATAGAGGCGTTACGCGCTGAGTAATATGCTTTTTCCTCGCTCAAATTTTTACGAAAACGTACGAATGGCGCTCGACACATTCCGCCAACATAAAGTGCGTTCCTTTTTGACCGTTCTGGGAGTGGTGGTGGGGACGACAACCGTCATCGTGATCGCGGCATTTGTATCCGGCATCGATATGCGGGTCTCGAAAGAGATCGAATCCTTCGGGACCAACTCGATTTATGCGTTCAAATTCGAGCCGGGATTTAACTTCAACCCGTCGGCGGAAGAGCGAATGCGAAAGCCTCTTACCGAAGCGGATGCTGATGCCGTTCGCGCCGAATGCCAGGCGTGCGATCATGTCAGCCCGTTTATGTCGCCGGTCGATTTCATGGGCGGCCCGTTCGCGGAGCGCATCAACGTTAGAAACCGCGAGATCGAAATGACGAATGCGACGGTTCAGGGAGCTGCGTCTGATTATTTCCTGATGAACGTAAGCCACATCCGCGAAGGGCGTTATTTCACGGCGGAAGAGGAATTGCGACGGGCGAAGGTAGCGGTTATCGGGGTCGATGTTGCAAATACACTTTTTCCGTACACGAACGCTCTAGAGCAGGAGATCCAGATCGAGGGCCGAGGTTATCGGGTTATCGGTGTGCTGGAGGAAAGAGAGATCTTTCTGGTCGGTGCCGAGGACCCGAATAATGAGAATAAGGCAGTTTATTTACCGTTTAAGACGGTCAAGCAGCTTTACCCGGGTAACGAAGACTGTTTCATCATGGCGACCGCAAAGCCCGGAAAACTGAATGAGGCTCTGGAAGAAGTAAAGTTGATCTTGAGGAAGCAGCGGAACGTACCGTCGGGTAAGAAAGACAATTTTGGCGTGCAGACTTCGGACGAGATCGTAGAACAATTCGGAGCTATCACGAGCGGCATTTTTATTCTGATGGTTGCTATTTCCAGTGTCGGGCTGTTGATCGGCGGCATCGGCGTGATGAACGTAATGCTTGTTTCGGTCACCGAACGCACGAAGGAGATCGGCGTTCGGAAGGCCATCGGAGCCCGCAGCATAGACATAGTCACGCAATTCCTGATCGAGGCCGCCACACTAACCGGCCTTGGCGGTATGTTGGGTATCATCCTTGGCGTCGGGCTGTCTCTGTTGATCCAGATGATCTTGCCGACCTACATCCCGCTCTGGGCCCCGATAGCGGGTTTTGTCGTCTCCGTAGGCCTTGGCCTGGTTTTCGGCCTCCTGCCGGCGTGGAAAGCGGCCAGACTGAACCCGATTGATGCGTTAAGGTATGAGTAATTTACGACAAACTGCGAGGCGACAAACTGAAGTTTGTCGTACATTACAAAAAACAAAAGCGTCGCCGCGATTGCTCGCTACAACGCTTTTGTTTTTTTCTTTCAGAACACCTAAGCGTTCGTCCAAGAGGTTGGCGATTCTCCCATGTACACGGTTGAACCGCCGATTTTGTATTCCGAAGAATCTCTGCGGGGAGCCTTCTCCGGTCAACACCCATCCTGTTTTCACATTCTGTTCGCCTCTCACGCGTGGTGCCGTTAGGTAGTTTTTCTGGTGGCTTTTCCTCCACCGCCGGTTACGTGCCCGGCAACGAGGCTCTCGTCCGAAGACGTGAGCGGCGTAGCACTCTTTTGGCTGATCATTTCCAAAGAGCGTTACTCGTTTTTATCCGAGTAACTTTTGAAAAGTCCGAAGACTCTTCCAGCAAGCCTTTCGGCTTCGGCTCCAGGCGTCCTAAGACAGCGGCTTTCCGCTCCTACTGTCTGCGAACGATGCGTCACCGCATCTGTTCCACCTCCCGGTGCCGGTCAAAATGCCCGTAAGCAATCTCGACTGTGAAGCTATCTTACACCAGCAATTTTCAATGTCAAGTAGAAAATACTTTAACTATCGTCATTATTTGCAACAGTTAAGGTCGTTCCCTGTGGAAAATCGTGTGGAAAAACTGTGGATAAAAATGTGGAAAACTCTGCAAATTATGCCTTAGCACCAATAAGCGTTTTGCCGAAGAATCAACTCAGGTTGTGGAAAAGCAAACGGAACAATTATAAAAAAAAATTACATCGGAAAAAAGATTCGATTTAGTGTGTCGACACGGGAGAGCGGCGTGTGATTTCTTCGCAAAATTATTGTAGGATTGCGTCCAGAGTGAGGTAGTTTTACGCGCACGATCGGCGGCAAGAATGGGAGAAATATGAAACTAAAAGCAATAGTTATTTGCAGTCTGACCATTTCATTTGCGGTTGCGGTATTGATGTTTAGGCCGTTTGAGGCCGACGCCGGAAACTCAACGCTGCCAATTCCTTCTGCAACCCCGATCCGGAAGAGTCCGGCAAAGAAAACGGCATTAAAAGTGTCAAACTCAAAGCGGACGCGAAAATCGGATTTTTTTGGAAACACCGACCCGAGCCATTCATATAAGTCAGTAAAGAACCAGGCCCCTCAAACGGGCACCAGCGCTTTGGGGAAGCCAAAAGGCGTCGTTAAAAAAGGGCAGGATATTGAGGTCGAAAATGACGAGACGCATTGGGTCGGGCATGACCGAAAGCCGAAGATCGTTCGCACGAACAATCGGTCAACCAAACGACGTAATACTCGAACCGAAACGGTTAACAATAACGAAACTCTTTCCAAGCAACGGAAAAAGAACTGATGGCAGCTGATCGGTGGATCAGTTTTTCATTGCCCTGGCAGTAAAAAAAGCAGCGATAATGCTGCTCTTTCTATGATTAACTTGCTGAAGTGATCATGCCGCTGCGGCAGCTAGCTCAGGAGCACCTTCAGCATAAACGCTGATGAACTTACCTTTTTGGCCTTTGTTCTCGAATTTAACGAAACCTTCAATGAGTGAGAACAGCGTATCATCTTTGCCACGCCCGACATTGTTGCCCGGCTTCCACTTGGTGCCGCGTTGGCGTGCAATGATATTGCCGCCAAGAACGTGCTCGCCGCCGAATTTCTTGAGTCCAAGCCGCTGCGCATTTGAATCGCGGCCGTTTCTGGATGATCCTACACCTTTTTTGTGTGCCATATGTTTAGTGATGAGTGATAAGTGACGAGCGACGAGTGAAAAACCTTCTGGCTATTCACTCATCACTGACAACAAATCACTAAATTTTCTCTATCTTAATTTCCGTAAATCCTTGACGGTGGCCTTGCTTGCGCTTGTATTGCTTGCGGCGCTTTTTTCTTGAAAACGATAACCTTGTCGTCCTTGCCATGACCAACCACAGTAGCCTGGATTGTTCCAGCACCGACGCTCGTGCCGACCAGCAACGTGTCAATATCGACCTTTTTTCCGGCTTCGGCGCTGATCGTCGGAACCCGCAAGGTCTGGCCTTCCTCTACCGGAAACTGTTTTCCGCCCGTTTTGATAATTGCGTAACTCATCTGTTGTTTCTCCCGCCCGGCGAACGGGAAATTGCCCGTAAGCCGAAAAACCTAAATTATACGTAAAAACCCCGGGCCGGTCAATCGAACTCGGGAGATTTCCGTCATTTCATTTCGTCGGGTTGTTCTATATATTCCGCGGACTTTTGGCGAGCCCGCATCTAAGGCAGCATCCCACAACGATCTGACCTGTCTCAAGCAACGTCCGGGTTCTTAACGACCGCGATAAAGGGAAGGTTTCTGTATCGCCCGGCCGCGTCAAGGCCATAGCCGACAACAAATTTGTTTGGCACCACGAATCCCGTGTAGTCGATGTTCAGTTCCTTCTTGATCCGCGGTTCGGGTTTATCGAGGAAACTCGCAAGACGGATCGATGCGGCCCCGCGCGAACCCAATATCTCAAGCAAACGCGAAAGCGTCAGGCCCGTATCGACGATATCCTCGACAACTATGACGTGCTTGCCACGGATCGGATTGCTGAGGTCCTTTAGTATTTCAACGTCGCCGGTTGATTTCGTGCCGTCCTTATAACTGGACACGGCCATAAAATCGATCGTGAGGTTAAGATCGATCGCCCGCATCAGGTCGGCCATAAAAACGCACGAGCCCTTCAGCACGCCCACCAGGACGAGCTCTTTACCGGCATATTCCTGTGTGATCAGCGCCCCCAACTCCCCGATGCGGTCGCGTATTTGAACTTGATCGTAAAGGACCTCGAGGTTCGAATTGGTAAATTCCGTCATCGGCGACTGTTGTGCTTCAGCATGCATATATTTTTTGTCCTTCTGTTTTGGAAACTATTTTAACGCAACGCCGCCAAGACGCAAGGTCGCGAAGTTCTTCAGAATAGTTTGCCGATCGCGTGCTTAACACGATGTGTTTGGCTCTTTGCTGCTTTGGGTTAATATGTAAGTGAAAAGCTCAAACGTAATGTCAATGGATAATCAAGAAACAAGGGAACGCGTGCGGGAGCTTGTTCGCCAGATATTGAAAAGCGTGCCTTCTGATCCGCAAACGCCGGCGCCGACCGGACCGGAACACGTTATCGTCAATTCGCTTAAGGAAAAGATCAACCGGGGATTCGATCGGGACGAATCGTCAAAGAGCCTTATTACTGAAGACGATCTGCGCGGATTGGAAACAGGCTCGCGTGTTCGCATCGCCCACATGGCGAAACTGACGCCGCTTGCACAGGATATCGTCAACGAAAAACAAATCGTGCTGATTAAGAAGCAGGTGCGTGAAGGGCTTCTCAAAGTCCGGACGGTCGCGATCGGCTCGGACCATGGCGGCTATCCCGTAAAGGAAGCTCTGAAACAGTATCTGGGAGGATTGGGGCTGAATGTCCGCGACCTGGGGACGAACTCGACCGACCCGGTCGATTATCCGGATTACGCGCATGCAGTTGCACGGGCCGTCGGCGATAATCAGACGGATATCGGCATCATCATTGACGGAGCGGGGATCGGGAGTGCGATGGCCGCGAACAAGGTGCCGAATGTGAGGGCTGCGGCGTGTTATTCAGTTGCTTTGGCGAGGAACTCGCGAGAGCATAATGGCGCCAATGTACTTACGCTCGGAAGCGGACAGAACTCGCTTGACGAGATCAAGCAGGTCGTGCACGCGTTTATGACGACCGAGATCAGCGAGGACCGGCACAAAAAACGAGTCGGCAAGATCGACCAGATCGAACGCCAGTATAAGAAGTGATAAGATCGTTCTTGCAACGGTATGACTCAGAACTACGAACAATTAGTTGAACAGATCACCGATATGGTGCTGGCCAAACTCGGAGGCGAAGACCAACTCGGAACCTTTTGCAGCGCGGACGTTCAGCGGATCGTTGACGCCGGAGCGGAGCGCATCGGCATTGTCCTCGGCGAGACGGCGACCGCGCACGATTGGGCCAGCCTTATCGATCACACGCTATTAAAGCCCGAGGCCTCCGAATCCGACATCCGCAAGCTTTGTGAAGAGGCCGCGCAGTTCGGTTTTGCGTCGGTTTGCGTTAATCCGGGCTGGGTAAAGAAAGCGGCCGCTTTTCTCAAGGGTACAGGCGTTCCGGTCTGCACGGTGATCGGATTTCCTTTGGGAGCAACGCTTTCGGACGTTAAGGCCTACGAGGCCCGGAGAGCGATTTTTGACGGCGCGCGCGAGGTCGATATGGTGATAAACGTCGGTGCGCTGAAGTCTGGTGACATTTGTGGGGTCGAAGATGATATTCGGGCTGTCGCCGACGCCGCGCACGAAAATGGCGTTTTGTGTAAGGTCATCATTGAAACCGCGCTTCTGACCGACGAGGAAAAGGTTCACGCGTGTCTTGCGTCCAAAAATGCCGGTGCAGATTTCGTAAAAACATCGACGGGATTTTCGAAAGGCGGAGCGACCGTAGAGGACATTGCGTTGATGCGGCGGACCGTCGGAAGCTCTCTGGGCGTCAAGGCTTCAGGCGGCGTGAAGGGAATTGACGACGCCCGGGCTATGTTTGCTGCAGGTGCGACACGGATCGGTGCCAGTGTCGGTGTCAAGATAGCTCAGGAAGCCAGCGGTGCCAAGGTAACAACCCGCACGACCTCCTACTAGTCATACAGAGCCAAGGATCGCGAACATTTCAATTTGGTGAAACGTTCAAATTGTGAAGACAAACGGTATCGTTGTTTTCCCTTTCACGGGTTTTGATCCCTCCGAAGCCGGCTGGAATTTCGATTTCTTGGCCGCGTCTTCCGCTGCCCGGCGGAATGCGTTCGGGCCGTCAATAGCTTTTGCCTTGGTTACGATTCCTTTTTCATTGACCTCGACTTCGACCACGACCGTTCCGGCAATCCTACTAGTCTTAGCTGCGGGCGGATAAATATAAGGAGCCTTTTCCAGCAACATCGGCACCTTCGTGTTCGCCGCTACAGTTGATTTAGCGGACTCCTCTCGGAGTCGCTCCAATGCGGCCTTTGCGTCGGCGTTTGTGCCGTCGAGTTCAAAGGCTCGCGTATAACTGAAAATCGCCTGCTGTAAGTTGCCAAGTTTTTCGGAAGCGGCAGCGCGATTAAAAAATGCAGATGCATTGGTTGGATCAAGGTCAATTACCCTGTCAAAATCGGCAACCGCTTTTTCAAATGAACCAAAACTGTGGAGAGCCCTGCCCCGGTTGAGCAGGGTGGATATCGTTGCCCGGTCGTTGAGAGCGACTGCCTTATCGTAGTCAGCGAGGGCGAGACCAAAGTTGCCCTTTTCAGCCAGTTCGTCACCGCTCCTCTTGAAAAACGCAGAATCCTGAGGGGGAGGCGTGGGCGTTGGTGCGGGGGGCGGCACTTTGAGAACTGGGGAGTGCTGCCGAATAACGTCGAGCAAACCTGGCGTTGTTCAGCCGGCTTCTTTGAGCAATTCTTCGGTTTCCCCTGTTAAAGGCTTGTTTACCCGCCTTTGCCGAATTAGGGTAATCAAGTGGGTGATCACCTGGGCTCTCGTCTTATATATCTTATTCGGAACTTCGCGTCTTGAGAGCTGTAATAACTTCGGTGTAGCTAATGGTCGCGGGTAGGACCTGAGCTCCGATCCTTTTGGAATCGCCAAATACGAATGAAAACACAGTAACGAGCGTCAACCCGACCAAAAGTGAAACTTCCTTTACGGAATTGCTCCATAGTTAAAATCCTTAGCTTGTGATGTTTCGAAATGATATATCACATCCCCAAAAATCACAACGAGTTTATTTACAGCTGTTTGTGAGAATACAATCCGGGTTGGGCTTGGACGCAGGGGGCTTAGTTGGTTGCGGCCTTCTTTGTGCCGACGGCTTTGGCGTCGATTTTGGCATCGCCGGTGTAGGCAAAGATAGCGGTTCCGCGACAATCGGTGACTGGTGACTCGGAATAGGCCAAATTTGCTGTTGGATGGAGCTTTCTTGCGTCGGTGACGACGATGGAGACGGTTCGTCAAGAATACCGGTCTTCAGTGGTCAGCGAATATTCCGGCGTCGGCTCAGCGAAATTCGCGGAAGGCGAAACGGCTGAGGAACTTGATGACAAGACGACGAAGGCGACGACGACGATCGACACAATCGCAAACAAAGCGATCAGACCGGACGAGACCAGCCAAAATGTTTTACCGCTTCTTTGTTTCGCTGGTGACCGAGCTACTGGGTCACGGCGAACATCAGTGCGGGTTTGGGCCGGAGGCCAATCATTCACTGCCGTTGGATCGGAAACGGGGCGGGCCACATATTCTCCGGTTTGCGCCGCATCGGCGCCCGCCGGATGGGGTATATCGTACCAAGCCTCGGAAATCTTTCGCTCAAGGCCAGCCTGCGTTGGCTTTGGTGGGACCTGTCCGAGGCCGTCAGCACCATCCTTAAGAATCCGTGGCCGAGGCGGCATCGAAACCTGATTCGAAGGAGTCCGTGGTCGCTTCTTATCCGGCTTCCAGTCCAAAAGCCTTTCTGTTTCCGCTTGAGTAGCTTTATGTAAATTGGCAGGCGGAACGGCTGATTTGGGATCGATCTCGGTCGCAAGCGGCGAACCAAAATCAAAGAGACTCGCGTCCGCAGGGCGGCTGCTTAGCGCGGCGTGCATTTCAACCGCTGACGAAAACCTGTCGTCACGTTCGATCGATAGGGCTTTCAGCAGGCATGCGGAAATATTTGCGGATATCTCCGGATTCAGTTCGGTGGGATTCGGCAACGGATCCGGCCTGCCTTCCCACACCTCAAGTGTCCGTTTTACCACGTCCGTCGGCGGTGCGTTCGTCAAAAGATGATAGAAAGTCGCACCCAAGGCATAAATATCACTGCGGCAGTCGGTGTTCTGGCTCAAAATCCTTTCGGTTTGTGCCTTATGTCGAAGCAAAATGTATTCGCGGAACGTCGCATTCATTACACGCAATATCTGTTCGATCGGAGAATAATTAAGCGTTGCGCCAACGAATGTTTGATTTGTGATCGTAAAACTACCGTTATCCAGACTCTTGGCGATCCCGAAATCGAGCAGTTTTATTTTTCTGCGAAAATTCAGTTTGAGGTTCTGCGGCTTAATGTCACGATGGATTATGGGCGGATTCAAATTGTGCAGATAGTCGAGAGCGTCCAATAACTGATACATCCAGTTGAGAACGTCATTGAGCTGGAATGGCTCGTTTCGCTTCGCGAGGAGCCGGGCAAGGTCGTCGCCCTCAACCAACTCCATAACAAGGTATTGTCGATTCAATTCAGAAAAGTAGTCCCTAACGTAAGGGATAACTTCGTGCCTTGCCTTTGCCAACGACTTGGCTTCGCGTTCAAAGGCTTTTGTCATCAAATCCAACCGCCCATCGTCCGCGAAGCCGTTTATTTCAAACAGTACTTCCTTTAGGGCGATCGGCTCGCCAAACCTTTCGTCGATCGCCTCGTACACAGCACCCATGCCGCCCTGTCCGAGCGGACGTATGATCCGGTAGCGCTCCTGCAACACGTCATTTGTGCTGAGCATAAATAGGTCCAACGAGTCTAAGCTAAGTGCTGTGTTCGCGGATTATATACGAATTCAGATAAAAACGGAAGAAATTTCTGACACGTGCGAAAGGGGTTTGACCGCTGGCAAGGCCAATATCGATTTTCCAAGTATGCGCCGGCCCGGAAAGAAAAAAGGCATTCGCGGATCACGAATGCCTTGTCGCTTTGCAGCGCGGTCGAAACAGAATTCGGTTCGGTTTTATCTAACGGCTCGGAGCGTAAAGTTATAGGTTATCAAACCAATGGCCTTTATCGCCGCAGTTCCAAACATTGCAGGTTTGAATTTGGATCGTCTTGCCGCGTCCTCGGCGGACCCACGGAGCAACTGAGGGCCGGAAGTGGCCTTTGCTGACACGACGCTGCCGGTGTCGTCGATTTGGACTTCCACGACCACTCTTCCCTCAATATTTGATTTTTGAGCAATCGAAGGATAAACAGGTGTAGCCATCCTGATCGCATTGGACGCAGTCAGGTTGCCAAGGTTCATGAACTCCGGAGCCTTCACCGGTTCGGTTTCCGGAACCTTAGCGGGCACAGCGGCGACGGTCGGTGGCGGCTCCACGGGCTTTGCCCGTTGATCATCCAGCAATTTCTTTAGTGCCTCTCGTGCCGGTTCATTGGTTGCATCCAGATCAACCGCAACTTTGTAGTCAGCGATCGCCTTGTCAAGGTTACCGAGCCGTTCAAACAAAACTCCACGATTATAAAATGCTTTCGAACCTTTTGGGTCGAGTTCGATGGCCTTGTCGTAGTCGGCGCTGGCTTTGTCGAACGCCTTAAGATTGTAATGAGCCCGTCCTCGATTCATGAATGCGATGGCGTCATCGGCTTTTAGCTCGACGGCCCGATCATAATCCGCCAATGCAAGTGCAAATTCGCCCTTTCGCAGATTCGAATCTGCGCGCGTTTGATAAAAAGAAAAATCCGGTGGTGTCGGAGTCGGGACCGGTGTTGAAACCGGAACGGGCGCCGGAGTTGGCACCGCCACCGCGGTCGGCGATTTTTCTCGAATGGCGGCCAAGAGATCATTGGATGCACCCGTGGCCGTTAGTTCTTTCTCGATATCGGCGGATAGGGAGAATGTTACGCCACGCTGCCTGACCGCTTCGGCAAGGATCGCATTCCTATCGACAATGTTAGCTTTCTTAGATCGAAGGCCGATCAGTAGATCAGCCAGCGTAAGCTGCGGCTGCTGCGAATATGACGAAAGTGTGATCGTGAGCAAAAACACGGACACGAGGAAAGCGGTGAAACGGGGGCTTGTGATTGCGGGCCGGAAGGTCGATGTGTAATTCATAGCATTTGTCGTTTAGAGGCGGGTGACTCGATTAGTTGTCGTTGATTAGATCGTCAACTGTAACAGCCTTTTTCTGAGTTGGTGCCTTCACCGGGGTTGGCTTTTTGGGCTTGGGTGTAGCCTTTGTTTGGGCTTTCGTCGCGGGTGTTTCCTCGCTCTGAACCGTCACGCCGGAGTTGGATGGTTCAACCGCCGGAAGGTCCGTCGGCTGGAAGGCGGATTTGATCTCAGGTTCGGTTGTTGGAGCCTGATTGGCCGCAGGGACCGCAGGTGGCGAAACCTTGGCCGGTTCGGCCGTTGTTCCCGATGACACTATCACCCAGCCGCCGATCACGATCGCGATAATAGCACCGGCACCGACCCCGACTGCGGGTATCCCAAACCGGGACCTGGCGGGCTCGGCCGAGGGGACGTACGTTTCGTCAACGACTTGCATCGGGATCGATTCGATTCTTGTCCCCTTGGCGGACGTCGAAGCTCTCGCAGCGACTGATCGGTCCGATTCCTGTTCCGTTTCCCCGAGATCTTTGTCAGCCAAACCGTCCAGATCTGGTTCGTTAAACTGGTCGATCGGACTTAGACCTTCTACGGCGAATTCAGCAGGCGACTCTTCTTCGTTGGATTCGAGCGCGGACGATGAAACCTCTGCCGTAAGCGATGCAAGTGCTTCGGGTTCAACCGATACGTCGTTTGAAAATTCTGGATCTTCGGTCTCCGTTCCTCCAAATTCAGCTTCGACCGAATCATCAACCTCAGAACCGACATCCACGGTTCCGGCCGTTTCACTCAACGGAACACCCGGCTTATCGAAAGCCGCAAATTCCTGTTCGACCTCGTCAATCAGTTCGCTTAAGGAGAAATTGTCGGGCCCCGCATTTGCTTTCACACCGTCGGGAACTTGAACCTCGGGGCCGAGTACGCCAAGTAGATCGTCATCAAAGTTTGCGACCGCCGAACCATCAGGTTGTCCGAGTGGTGCGGTTTCGCTTTCGCTAAGCCTTTTCTCGGCTTCAATTGCTCGACGTTCGGCCAACAGGCGTTTGGTTTCCGCGGCTTGAAGCTGCTGCTTAAATCGCTCGGATTCTCGACGTTCTTCAGCAACAGCAATCGGCTGCTTCCTGCGTTCGGAAAATCCTGTGTCGGTTGTGACATTGTGCGGTTCGAAAATCTCCCCGGTTTCACGCTCTTTTACTCTGACAAGAGCTGTGCGAAGTACCTGTCGCATTATCGCTGCCGAATCGAAGCGGTATTCACGCTTGATCTCCATCGCTTTTACGATTACATCCGAGATCTCAGCCGGTATGCTTGGATCAATCGTGTTGGGCGACGCAAGCGGATCCGATCTTCCTTCAAGAATTTCGATCGAACGCTCGAGCGAATCGACTGGTGCCTGGGCCGTCGCTAGGTGATACAGGGTGGCTCCGAGTGAATAAATGTCACTACGCGCATCAAGGTTTTCCTTCAAAATACGTTCTGACCGCTCGTCATACCGGCTTACGATCACTTTTTGCGATGCGGCATCCAACCCGTTCCAGATCTGCTCAAGAGGAGAATAAGTAATATCCGAGCCGTCCGGGCCATTTGCGTTCACCACAAGCCTGTCTTGTCGTCCGTCGCCGACGAGGCCGAACGTGACGAGCATTACCTTGCCGTCCGGGTTGAACCTAATATTTTCGGGACGAATTTCCCGATGGATTATCGGAGTTCGAAATGAATGTAAATAATGAAGTGCATCAAGGAGTTGATCGGCCCACGTTGTGACGTCCGAAATTGGGAAACGTGTCCCTTGTCTATCCAACAGGACCTGTAGATCGTCACCTTCAATTGGATCTACGACGATATATTGCCGTCCAGTTTCGGAAAAATAATCTCGAACGTGAAGTAGCGATTCGTGTTTTATCTCGGTCAGTGCCCTGGCTTGGTCAGCCAAGGCGACATTCAGGCTCTCCCGTTGCGAAACCGTTTGGACTTTATCTCGTTTTACCGTTATTTCCCTGACAATAACGTTTGTTTCACTGACGGTATCGTAGGCGTCGTAAACGGAAACGCCTCCTTCGTGAGAAGATTCGTTGGTGATTCGATACCGTCCTTCTTGCAAGAGTGCATTTGTAGCGGGCATATTTTTGGGTGTGTAGAAAGGAGGCGAGTTAGCTGCCACTACCATAATAGCGGTTCTGAACGAAAATGTGAAGTGTTTTGTTGTTATTTTAACAACAATGTTGTGCCTTAGGGCTGGTTTCAACCTACGGCGACCGAAATCGATTGACTTGAGGGCGATATAAAAAGGACGACGGACGCATCCTTTCGAAGGCGGGAGAACTGCTCTCCTTCAGTTCAAAATCTCAAGGACTCTTTCCACTTGGCAGGGGCTCGGTAACGTAAACAGAAAGTGCCGTGAGCCAAGTTATTAAAAATTAAAGGGTTGTCCCGAATTTGCGGACTTCTTATCATCTCTCAAAAAGCCCTGGATCACCAGAAGTTTCACAATGGTTCTACAATCAGTACGATTAAACCGGTCGGAAAGGATGCTCATCCGATCCAGATCTGCCTTTCCAAGCAACTGCATTTGATTAATATATCGGAACAGCAAAAGTCCGTCAGGAGGATTTCCACCAGCCCGCATTATTAGCTCTCCTTTCTTAAAGGATCGATTCCGTTTGTTGTATTTACTAAGGATCGCGGACGCCATCACGAAATCATTGATCTGATCAACGATCGGTTCGAACATTCTAAACGCGGAGTCCGGTTCAACTATCGCATAGCCTTTTACGACCTCCATCAAATCGCCAAGCTCGTCCTCATCCTCGGGGAATGCATTTACAAGCGAGCTTGCATTCTTCATCAGGCCTTTTGCATTTTCGAGATCCGTTTCAGACCCGCTTTTGTGAAATTGGAGTGCGAGCGAAACGAGCTTCTGGATCTGCATTTTTTTATTGGTCAAGCTGCCGATCATCTTTCGCGCGTCGTCGAGCTTTCCCGCGGCGACCGCACGATTGATCTTTACGGATTCGAATTCGTCAAAAGTGCGTTGACGCATTCGTTCATCTCCGATCTGATCAATCAGGCGTTTTGCCCGTGTTTCGTCCTCGATTCGCCCGATCTTGGAGGCAAGAGCCTGATAGGCCGAGTTCTTTTCGCCCGGATTCTGAAGCTTTGGAATTTCAGCCAATATCTCTTCCGGATTTGAATTAGGGTCCCAAAGCCTTTGCTGCCTCTGCGAATTCTTAAACTCGGCCGGAAGGGCCTTTTGATAACTTGCCAGCTTTTGTTTCAGTAACGAGACCTTTTCTGGAACTAGTTTTTCGAGGCTTGGCATTGCGCGAGTCAACGACATTGACATTGAAACCGAATTCAACGGTTGAAGAAAAGTATTGGCAAGCTTTGAAGCAAGCTCCCTGGCCTGAGCTTCGGTGAATCTAAACTGCTTGTCTTTCGTTTTCGGATTTAACGGAGGGACTGGCCGGGCGGCAAACTGAAGAAAACTTAAGCCAACCTGCATTTCGGTTGTTTTTTTGGCCAAATCAGTGTCGACGATTTTATGGATCACTTCTCCGGCTAACTCACTAGCCTTTTTTTCATCTTTGAGGTTTAGCTTTTGCAGCAATTGAAGGACGCTGATAGAAATACCCTTCGAAAGACTTTCCCTTATCAATTTGATCGCTTTATCCGGATTCTCGTCGGCCGCGAGAAATGCGAAACGCTGTTCCATCTCGATTTCCTGGCGAACCCGTTGCTGCATAGGGCTAATGCTAACTACATTGCCCTCGGACTCAGCATCTGGCACGGATGCCTTCAGTATAGCTTCGGCCAATTCTGCCGAGCGCGTTTGAACAAGCAGATCCAGGGCCAGCTCCGGGTCGTTCTTGGCAACTAGCGGCATTACCTGGTTTCTTGGATCGTTAGGGTCGGCGAACTCGACAAAGCTGTCCGTGCTCTCGCGCCTCTCCTTTTCCGAGTCGGCATTAAATGCAAGAATCTCGTTCGCGGCGCTCCTGAACAGATCGCGGGAACGCTTTTCGTCGAATTTCCACAGAAGGTCTCCCGCTAAAGCAAACACGATCGCTCTGTTTTGTGGTAGTCGAAGGGCTTGAGCATCGGTGATCGACTGCTCAAGCATCTGCACGACCTTTTCTTCCAGTTCCTTTTTTCGTTTCTCCTTTTCAGGATCGGCCGCGGCCGGATTTGACTGCGAAACAGCGAAAGTGCCAAGAAGTAGGAAAGTCGATATTAGCGACACAAACCGGCGAATTGCCATAGTCATCTCCTTGTGGATCGGGAAGGAATTTTCGCGATTGTATCACAAGACGTGATCTACTTTTAGTAAAGAAATGTCAGGAATTTGACGGGAATATATTGCACCTTGCGGAGGACGATGACCACACGGCGGAGCAAAACGATTGCGAATTTAGTTAATAAGCGGTCAGGAGGTCTCGATTCTGGGCGAAAGTTTGCCGGCATTAATCGACCTGTCAAAATTTCGCCTGTAATCTTCGCCCGTAATGTTCACCGTCTTGCACATCTCGTAGATTCGCGAACGCAGGCGTGCGCCGATCCGGTCCTCAAGAGTCTCTTCGCGGTCATTTCGTCTATCGTCTGTGTAATTTGTAGTAAAAATAGTCAGCTTGCGCTCGTTGTAGCGAGTGTTGATGATATGTGCCATCGTATCGCGGACCCAATCAGTCGGTTTAGAAGCCCCGACTTCGTCCAGCACGAGGATCTCCGAACTCAGAACTGGTGAAAGAACGCCAAGCTCAGAAGTTTTGGTATTGGCGTTGTAAGAATCCTGGATCTCCTTTAGAAGTGAGCCAAATTCGTAGAATAAACATTTGAACCCGCGTTCACTGAGTCCTTTCAGGATCGCTACTGCGAGATGGGTCTTGCCGACGCCGACGGTTCCCATCAAAAGCAATCCGCGTTCGACCGCCGGGTACTCCATAGTCAGCCGCGATGCATATCCGAAAGCACGTTCCTGAGAAGGATTGGATGGTTTGTAATTGTGAAAATGGCAAGCCTCATAGCGACGCGGGAGACGGGCTCTTTCCAAGAGTCCGAAATGAGCTTCGCGTCGTCGGCATTCACATGGACGTGCGCCCTTGCCAGCCACAACCTCCAAGCCGGAGCCAAAACAAACCGGACAGGTCTTCATTTCACTACCGAGATCCGCGAAGCTCTTAGCTTCGATCTCGCCCTTTAGATCCGGTACGGCAGCTAATTTGTGTTTCTTAACAGTTTCCTTTGGCATAGTTCCTTTTCGGGAGTCGAAGCTACAGACGGCGTGGGTCGGCTATTAGAATAAACGAATTGTATCATCCCAAAAAGCGTGCAACAAAACTTCAGTTCTGACTTTATGCTATATTCAGTTTTCGCCTTTTCATAACGGATCTATGGGTATTTTACGAAGTTTGATGATACGGTTCGGCCTTAGCGACCTATCGGCCGAGCGGACGCCGATCGCGGTCTTTCTTCTTGATGACGACTACCGCCGTCACGCGTGGTTCGAAAAGCGGTTTAAGGGAGACGATCTGGCAATCGCGGAAAACGTTCAGGAAGCGAAGGCGTTGCTAGAGGAAAGGAGTTACGACGCGATCTTTCTCGATCATGACCTTCTGCCGCATCATTACGAATCCAACGATCACGGGGATTTTGCCACTACGGGTTACGCGATCGCGGAATGGCTCAACGAAAAAGCCGAACTCCAACGCGCTGCGACAATAATCGTCCACACCCGCAACGCCGACGCCGCGATACCGATGGTGCAAAAGCTTCGAGAATCAGGCCGAAGCGTCGAATACTGCGCGTTTCCGATGTTGGACCTCAAGATAAGGAATTATTGGAAGCGTTGAAGGGCCGCCCTGCCGAGCCGCCCTTACCGATCACTTTTGGTTCGTTCGAACCGGATTTTTCATATCATCAAGTTCTTTTTGCGTCTGTGCTATCAAACCCTTGACCCCGTTCGCCATCTGTTCGTCCTTTATGTTTGCGACAGACTCGTTCAGGGCCATCAGGTAGGCCGTCTTTAAGGCCTGTTCCTTGGGCACCTTAATGTCAGGTTCTACGCCTGTCCCTTCCCAGTTTGTTTTTGAGATAGGGTTTATCGCACGGCCTATGGGAATAAACACGCCGAAATGATCGTGCAGGCGGACCGTGCCGCCCGGGTGCGCGCCGCCGCCGGTCGTTTCGCCGATTATCGTTGCCCTTTTAAGGTTTTTCAGATTGAAGGAAAACTCCTCGGCGCCGGAAAAGGTGTAATTGCTCGTCAGAATGTAAATGTCCTTGTTCGTAAACTTGATCTTTGCCGATTCGGGCTTGGTCCAGAATTCGTCGGTTTTGTTTTCTTTTCTCCAGTACAGGTCATTCAGGTGCACGGGCTTGTCGCCAAAAAGATATGACGAAATTAGATGCGATCATAAAGGGATTGCCGCCGCCGTTTTGGCGAAGATCAAAAATGAGGCTCTCTGTGTTCTGCAGGAACGACATTGCCGCGGCTACGGTTTCCGCTCCGGCCTCGTGGTCGTTAAAGCCCCGCAAGTCGATATAGCCTATGTTCCCATTCATCCGCTCAACCTTTTCGAACCCGTAGTTGATTCTCTTGTTGAACTGCCGGCCTTGTTCCCGTTCGGCCTCGCTGGGTTCGCGCCTGTCCTTGCGAAGCGGCATGGGGTTCGCGGAAAAGCGGACACGAAGATGCTTGTCCTTACTGATGCCCTGGAGGTCGGCAGTCAGTTTTTGTGCGAACGCTTGGGCGCTAGTCACCGAGTCGTATTCCTTCGATGCGATCCGGGAACGTAGATCGGTTTCCATCTTCTTTGCTGTTTCCGCGAAAACATACGAATCGTTCAGTTCCTTCAACAGAGCATCGATCACCTCTGTGCGGGTGGCGGCGTCGATCGTCTTATCGGGCTGCGTTTGCGCCTGCTGGCTGTTTGCCGTTCCCGGCAGAAGGACAAAACAGCAGACTGCAAACAACATGAAAAATAAGCGTGGTATGAATCTATTCATTGCCATTAGCTCCTTAGATTGAAATAGAGATCTACCGTCTGATCAATCCGTTCAATATGAGATCCGCAACCCGGTTGGTCTTTTTTTCGATATCGGCACGTTCGCCAAGTTCGTAGGCGCTCAGGCTGTAGGGGAGCAGGGCGTTGGTCGCGTCCAGCAAAGACCAAGCCGCGTCGTGCGAGTTCTGAAATGTAAACTCGCCGGCAGCCGCTCCTTCATCGAGTATCCCTGCAAATATCCGGGATTCCTCTTCGAAATAACGTTTTCGCCGCTCCAGAAGCCTTGGTCGCAACTGGGACAGAAGCTCGTTGACGCTCTGGGAGTAATGCTGAACGCCGTCAAAACGAAATAAGACCCTTTCGATCAACATCGACCGCAATCGCGTTTCGCAAGATGTTTCTCGTGCCGCAATTGCGTGAAGATTTGCCTTTAGGCGCTCGATTATCCGATCGATGTGCGAAAGCGCGATCTCCTCTTTGCTCGAAAAATGCAGATAAACACTGCCTTTGCCGATACCCACCTCTTTCGCTAGATCGTCTATCGTCATCTTTTTATATCCATACCTGGCGAGGAGCCGGTCGGTGGCGTCGAGGATGGCGTCCTTCGTTGTTTTTGGTTGAACTGAATCTCTCATAAGAATGAACAATGACCAGAACCGTATTCGGGTCATCTTGCAAAACGACTATAGCACCAAAAAGGTTTCACGCAAATGTGGCCGGCCGCCTAGGGAAAAGATATCAGAGCCCGGCGAGGTCCCACTTTTTGACGATCTCGTTGATGAAATTGGCGACTTTATCCGTGACCTTTTTGTAATAGAGATCAGCTTTTGTCTGATCGAATTTGGGAAAGCCCTGGCCTTTTTGATAAAGACCGATGGATGAGGGGAAGGGAACTGCCGACCAGGTGCCCGCCGCCGGATAGGCGGTTGTCATTTCGGCCCCGGTGTATTTTTCCGCATGTACCAATTTTGGATCGATGGCCTGAATAAACGCTGTTTCGTTCAGTCCCGCATGGCCGCCGTCTTCACCGAACACCTCTTTCGTTTCGTCTGACGCGAACGACCACCAGTTGATAACGAGCGTACGGACCTTTCGCTCGGCGGCGACCTCGGCTGCGACGGATTGCAGTACCGCAGTCTGGCCACCACCGTGTCCATTGAGAACTACGATGTTCTTAAACCCATTTTTTGCAAGGCCTTCGAGAACTTGTTTGATGAAAGGCCGGTACGCCGCTTCGGTGATCTGAAATGCGCCGGGATATGCTTCCATCGAACCGGTGATGCCGTAAGGCAGCGTCGGAGCGATCATTGCGTTGACCCGGCGGGCAATCGTCTGGGCCATCGCCGTCGGAGCGGTGTTGTCGGCGCCATTGTTAACGACCCCGTGCGGCTCCAGCGTTCCGGTCGGTAGAAGTACCGTATTGGTTTTGGACGGTACGGTATCGCGAAATTCCATCCAGTTTATGCGATCCATCTCGCGGGTCGATACGATGTCCTGATCGGGCTGGGCGTAAAGAGCGGCTGTAAGCAAGAGTGTTGACGAAATCGCGATAATTATGGTTTTCATACTTATTTAATATCAGTCGAAATATTTCCGGCCCTCGAGTTTTTTCGGCATCAGGTCTTCGGAATCATCCTCCGATTTCTTGCCGTAGCCAAGTTTCTTCATCAATTTCGTCGGTGCGTTCCGGATCTGCATCGGTACCGGTAGGTTGCCGAACCTTTTTGCGTCTTCCATCGCTTCTCCGATGGCACTGGTCGAGCTTCGGTCTTTGGCCGCGTTTGCAAGATAGGCGACGCCGTGAGCGAGATTGTGTGTACATTCGGGCATTCCGATAGTTGTCACCGCCTGAAACACAGCATTCGCTACCACTAATGCCGTCGGCTGGGCCAGACCGACGTCTTCCGAAGCAAATATGACCATTCGGCGGGCGATAAATTTTGGATCCTCGCCGGATTCGAGCATGCGAGCCAGATAATACATCGCCGCGTCGGGCTTGCTCGCCCGCATCGATTTTATGAAAGACGCTGATAACGTTGTAGTGCTCCTCGCCTTTCTTATCGTACCTGAGAAATTTGGACTGCAAGGTTTCTTTGAGCGTTTCGAGCGTGATCTTGTCGTAGAGGTGGGAGGTGTTTTCGATCATGGTGATCGCCTGCCGGGCGTCGCCATTCGCCATTTCGATCAGCCAAGCTTTTGCTTCAGGGTCCAGTTCGAAACCGGTCCGATCGATTATCGCGGCCATATCCTCGTCCGAAAACTCTTCGAGAACGAAAACCCGCAGGCGTGAAAGTAGCGCCGGGATCACCTCGAAACTTGGATTTTCCGTAGTCGCCCCGATCAACACAAGCTCGCCGCTTTCGACATATGGGAGCAAGAAATCCTGCTGTGCCTTATTGAACCGGTGAATTTCGTCAAGAAATAGGACTCGTGGCTGGTCTCCCAGAGTTCTTGTATTTACCAGCTTACGAATATCCTCCTTGCCAGCGGACACGGCCGAGAGTTCGTGAAACTCCGCATTTATAGCATTTGCATAAATGCGAGCGAGCGTAGTTTTCCCGGTACCGGGCGTTCCCCAAAGGACGAAGGAAAAAACGTGACCCTGCTCGATCGCCAGCCGGAGAGGTTTGTCCGTGCCGACGAGATGTGTTTGCCCTACGAATTGGTCAAGTGACGTCGGCCTGATCTTGTTTGCAAGCGGGTCCATAGGAATGACTCCAATCTAGCACAGTCAAAACAAAAAAAGGCAGCTCAAACGAGCCGCCAGATCTGATTTGAAATTGTGGTGGCCAGAGACGGGGTCGAACCGCCGACACGCGGATTTTCAGTCCGCTGCTCTACCAACTGAGCTATCTGGCCACGCCCTCTTTGTTAACAAACAGGCAAGTTGTAGAGTGTAAATAAGCCGTTTGGCTATGTCAAATCTGTTCAGAAAATATAGGTGCCGAGTATGGGTGATAATTATGTCGGCGAAAATGTATTGACATCGGCTTCCGGATGGATATAATGATAAGTCCAATTGGTCGTTGTCTTGCAACGTCCAATTCGTCTTCCGAATCCGTTTGATACCTGCCCGTGCCGGTTTGAACGCCGCCGCTGTCCCCCGGAGGCGCAACCTTCAAACCGGCACAGCCATTTTTAAATCCAACAAACCAGAGTCAGGCTTTTGCAGCCTCAGCGGCCAGCATTCCGAGCGAAACTTTGACGTCATGTTCGATGCGGTCACGAAGTTCCGTGTTTGCTTTGAGCAATGTCTTAACGTTTTCACGGCCTTGTCCCAGGCGTTCGCCTTTATACGAAAACCAAGCTCCGCTTTTCTCGACGACCTCGTTGTTTGATGCCAGGTCAATAAGATCGCCCTCGCGGGAAATGCCTTCGCCGTACATAATGTCAAATTCGGTCTCGCGGAATGGCGGCGCACACTTATTTTTTACGACCTTAACGCGCGTCCGGTTGCCGACCATCTTATCGCCGTCTTTTATGGCGCCGATCCTTCTAATATCAAGTCGAACGCTCGCGTAGAATTTAAGGGCCTTGCCGCCGGTGGTTGTTTCAGGTGAACCAAAAAATACGCCTATCTTCTCGCGAAGCTGGTTGATAAAAATAAAGGTCGTGTTGGAGTTGGCGACGATCGCCGTGATCTTCCGCAACGCCTGAGACATCAACCTTGCCTGAAGCCCGGGCAGGGAATCACCCATTTCACCATCGAGTTCGGCCCTTGGGACCAAAGCGGCGACGGAATCAATTACGATCACATCGACACTGTTTGACCGAACGAGCGTTTCGGCGATCTCGAGCGCCTGTTCTCCCGAATCGGGCTGCGAAATAAGCAGATCGTCAATTCTAACACCGAGTTTGCCTGCATATTCGGGATCCATTGCGTGTTCTGCATCGATATATGCGGCAATCCCTCCTGCCCTCTGCGCCGAGGCAACAACATGCAACGCAAGGGTCGTTTTGCCAGAGCTTTCCGGCCCGTAGATCTCGACAATTCGGCCGCGTGGAAGGCCCCCGACACCTATCGCCGCATCGAGGCTAAGACAACAAGTTGATATAGCACCGGCCTCGTGATGCGGCTTTTCGCCCAAACGCATTATCGACCCTTTGCCGAATTTTTTCTCAATCTGCAAAAGTGCAGATTCGATAGCTTTTCCTTTATCCATAAAGTTCTTAACACCTCTCAGTCTACATTTTACTTCTCAAAAAATGCCGATCGTAGTACGGAACAGGCCCAGACTATCACATAAAATAACATTTGTGAAATGGTGTTTCACAAATAGGACGCTTCGCCTTATTTTAGTGATGAAAAGATTGAGGATAAGTTACTCAAAAAAGGAAATTTACGCAAGCAAAAAGGCCACTTGTGTAATTTCCTGCCCGAATTGAAAAAGACTGGCCTTCCAAAGCGTTTTGGCGAAGAAGTGCCTTTGCCGCCAACGTAATGCAGTAAAAATGTTAAAATGTTCTTCAGATGGGCGCGATCGAGGTTTTCTCTGCACGTTCCTCTGATCGATTTATTTCGGAAATAACATAATGAAAACTAAGAGATTTACCAGCCTAGGAATTACTGTCTTAGGGATTAGCCTTTTCATTGCAGGTTCCTTACACGCACGTTCGGTTACGCCTAAGGATGAATGGCTGAATGTTCGCTCGAAAAATTTCAATCTGATCGGAAACGCATCGGAAAAGGACATACGTAAGGTTGCAACAAAACTCGAACAGTTCCGCGAGGCATTTCGTTTGCTTTTCACCCGAGCTAATCTAAGTTCGCCTATCCCGACCAATGTGGTTGTGTTTAAGAGCGATTCAGCCTATAAGCCGTTCAAGCCGCGACGGGCCGACGGCAAGGCGGATGATTTTATCGCAGGATATTTCCAGCCGGGCGATGACGTGAATTATATCACCCTATCAACCGGAGGTGACGACGCCGAAACTTACGGCACGATCTTTCATGAATACGTTCACTTTATCGTTAACACAAATTTTGGTAAATCAGACGTTCCGCCGTGGTTCAACGAAGGGCTGGCGGAATACTATCAAACCTTTGTGATGGAGGATGATATAAAGGCGAAACTCGGACTGTTTCAGGCCAACCATCTAAGTCTGCTAGCTCAGAATAAACTCATCCCGCTTAACACGTTTTTTAATATTAGTAATTCTGCACTGCACCAAAACGGCAGCCATTCTCGCAGCATCTTTTATGCCCAGGCGTGGGCTATCATTCACTATCTCTTGTCGAATAAGAAGTCGGATGAAATGTCCAAGTTCCTTGCCCTTTCAGTAAAGCGTGCCGCTGATGAAAAGACATTTCAGGAAGCATTTCAAATGACCTACGCCCAAATGGAAAAGGAGCTTAGACAATATGTATCGAAAGGGAGTTATCAGTACACGAACGTAGTCTTCAAAAACAAGCTCACTTTTGATGCTGAAATGCAAAGCGCTTCGTTGAGCGAAGCAGAAACAAATGCATATCTCGGCGATCTTCTCTATCACACAAACCGGGCGGATGATGCCGAGTCGTATCTGAATGCCGCACTGGCGCTTGAACCGAATTCGGGAATGGCGAACACGACCCTGGGTGTCGTCAAGATTCGGCAGAGAAAGTTTGACGACGCGAAGAAATATCTGGACAAGGCGATTTCGACGGATCCTAAGAATCACATGGCCTACTATCGGTACGCCTATCTTTTGAGCCGTGAAAATCGGGATGAGTTCGGATATGTAAGCGCTTTTTCGCCGGAAAAGACCGAAAAGATGCGCGAATTGCTTAACAAAGCGATACAGTTAAATCCAAGTTTTACGGAAAGCTACGAAATGCTCGCGTTCGTTAGCCTTGTCAGCAACGCAGGTTTTGACGAAGGAATTGCTGCGATGCAGAAAGCCTTGCGCTTTCAGCCTGGCAACCAGCGTTATACCATGCGGATCGCTGAACTTTATGTGCGGCAGGACAAATTCGACCAGGCCGAAGCAATAGCCGAAAAAGTTGCCAAAACTACCGACGAGCCCGAATTAAAGAAGCAGGCCGACAATTTGATCGAGAACCTTAAGATGCGGAAAGAAATGCTCGCCCGCAATGAGGAATCGAGGAAGAAATATGAGGCCGCAATTGCGGCAGGAGCCAAGGATGGCGGGTCGAGGCCGGTGCTTATACGCGGCGGGACGCCGGGCAAACCCCCATCTCCCGAAGAGATCGCAAAAGCAAACCAGGAATACATGATCCGGGCGATAAACAGGGAATTGCGAAAGATCGGGGCCGACGAAATACGGTTGCTCGGCACTCTTGAAAAAATTGATTGTAAGGGAGGCACGGTAACCTATACGGTCAAGTCGGAGGCCGAGTCCTTTGTGCTCACAAGCAAGGATTTTCAAGGGCTTGCGTTGGCGACGTTCATAACCGATGGCGGCGATGCAGAGGTTGGCTGTAATGCCAAGGTTTCCGCTAGCAAAGCGGTCTTGACATACATGCCAAAAACCGCGGGCAAAACTCCGGCGCGCGGTGAACTGGTAAGTATTGAGTTTGTGCCGTCCGATTTCCGATTTGTTGACACGGCTTCCGATCCTCCAATCCCGGAAGCCGTTGCCGAAACATCAAATTCAACCGAATCGGTCGAAATATCCTCCGAAGCAAAATCGAGTGTGAATTCCGTGAATTCACAGGCCGATTTTGAAGCCAACAGACGCGATGCGATGATGGCTCAAATTAAGGAATCCATTCGCAAACCGAATTCAGGCGAAAAACAGGAACTGGCCTTTATCGAAAAGTCGGAATGCAGCAATAAGGGAGCGTTCTTCTACTTTAAGACACCAACCCAAATTCTTAGATTGTCCAACCCGGCCGCAGGCAAAGTGGCAATGCGGGCGTTCACGCCGGATGTCGAACATCTACAGGTAGGATGCGGGATGAAGGCCGTTGAAATTCCGGTTGTGATCACCTACGTGGACAAGCCGGACAAAAAAACCAAGACCAACGGTGAACTGATCGCTCTTGACTTTGTACCCAGGAGTTTCGTACTGCAATAGTAAGTGATTCAGTTGAAACAAAGTGAGCTGAACTAACGAAACGTGATCTTCGTAAAAGCTATTTCGTTAGAATGCGAGAATAATTATCTCTCACTGATATGAACTTTGCGGATGTCATCGGGCAAACGCTCGACGAAAAATATCAGATCGAACGCGAACTTGGACGCGGCGGCATGGGGACCGTGTACCTTGCGACACACCTTGGAACCGAACGCCCGGTTGCGATCAAGATCATCGCTCCGCAATTCATGAAGCGGCAGGAGTTTGTCGAACGGTTTCGCCGCGAAGCCCGGGCGGCCGGCCGCCTGAGGCACCCGAATGTGGTTGACGTTACCGACTTTGGTTTTGCCAGTACAGCGGACGGCCAGGTCGCATATCTTGTGATGGAGTATCTCGACGGCTGCACGCTCGGCGAGATATTGGAGGAAGAAAAGAACCTGCCGGTCGGATGGACCCTGGATATTTTGGAGCAAGTTTGTTCGGCCGTGCACGAAGCCCACGAACAGGGAATTATTCACCGCGATCTGAAGCCGGACAACATCTGGCTGGAACCGAACCAACGAGGCGGCTACACAGTAAAGGTCCTTGATTTTGGTATTGCAAAATTGGAGGCACACACAGCTCCTGATACCGGCGAGTTTCCGGTCGCCATCGCTCAGACGCCGACTGTTGCCGTTGGCGGATCGACGACCCTGACGGACCTCTCAAGGGACGAGACAATTCATGAGAGTAATTCCCCAACTCGCTTCGTCGAAGGAGCGACCATCGCGCAAGTGGGCGGTACGCCCGGTTCTGATAAAGAAACACTTATACAGCACTCCGTCAACGGCGAGGAACGCGGCACGTCGGTTTTGAAAGCGCGAACCGACGCGAAATTCGATCAGGAAGCCGTCCAAACTAAACTGATAACAGACGATGGCTATGACGCCGACGATACTGGATCGGGCTCGCTCAGCAAAAGTTCTCTTGTTCGACGGTCATACGTCGAGCGATCTCACCCGCGTCGGTTCCGTTTTGGGCACACCCCTTTACATGTCGCCGGAACAATGCCGCGGGGACAAGCTCGATTCTCGCTCGGATATCTACAGCCTTGGGATCATAGCCTATCAAATGCTTTCCGGGGCTACACCGTTCAGCGGCGATTTCACCAAGGTGATGGAATCGCACAAATCTTGTCCGCCGCCGCCGCTCAATGCTAAAAAGGTCCGGAAAAAATTGAAGCGGGTCATAGCGAGTGCTCTGGCAAAAGACGCCGATCAGCGTCCGCAAACAGCCGAGGCCTTCGCGAGCCGCTCTTCGGTCGCGTTCGGAGGGCATCTTCGGCCTGCTTCGCCGTGCCGGGATGATCTACACGGAACACATCCAGAAGTTCCTTACGCTTTCGACTTTTTTCTTTCTACCGATGATCGGGCTCGCGCCTGATAATGGTCGTCCTCAGTTTTCTGAAGGCCAGCGAGGTTATTCCGTCGGGTATTGCGAATGCCGGGATCGGGTTTGTCGCGATCACAAACAGTCTGATGACCGCGTTCTGTGCATATCTGATAACGGGGACGATCACATGGATCGTTTCGCAGACGCTTGCGGTACCGCTTCGGCCAATAAAACTTCGGGCATCGCTTATCGAAGCTCGCAAAAAATGGAAGACATTTGCCGGACTCGGAATAGCCAGCACCTTTCTTTCGATCTTGGCCGGAGTTGCCGCCGCGTTGATCGCTTTCGCGGTGCCGGCCGCGATCTTGTGGGTGTTCTTTGGGATGCAAGCGGTAACGGTAGTGTCCGCCGGGGTCATAGGTTCGTTGACGGGGGTCACGGTGTTTCTGCTGACGAGTGTGTGGCTGGCCCTTGTTGCCCCGGTCGTCATGATGGAGAACCTTCGCGGCGTGCAGGCACTGAAAAGGTCAAAGGCCCTCGTTTCCCGGTCGTTGATGACGGCCTTTGCCGCATACATAATAATGTTCCTGATACCGGCGGTTGCGGCGGGGTCGCTTTCTTTTGTCATAAATATTACGGCCAAGGCCCTGGATAAGAGTCCGCCGATAGTTGAGACAACCGAAACTCGCAAGATCGCGCCCGCGAACCAGACGCCGGACGACTCAGTGGCCGACCAGGCGGATAAAAAGGACGATCTGGATCTTAATATCAGCTTTGGCAACGGGCGACGGGTCAACGTCGCTGAGAATCCTAAAGACATGCGCGGCCGGCTGAAGGATACGATTCTCGAAACTCTCCTCCAAATTCTTCTTCTTCCTATCCAAATTGTCGTAATATCGTTTACGGGGATCATTGTCGCTCTTCTGTATCTAAAAACCCGCCAGGCAGGCGGCGAATCTCTCCAGGATCTTTTGTCGAAGTTTGAGGAAACGGACAAGCCCCGCAAGAAATGGCAGGAACGGGTGCGGCAGCGTTTGATCCAATCCGGCCGCATCACCAGCCGATCGTAGTAAATGCGCCAGTGTTACCGCAAAATTATTTTGACGACTCTTCTTGGCGCCGGCCTTGTTCTGACGGCCGGCGCCCAGCCGTCGGATCGCACGGCCAAGATCGCGCCCGGCGGCCGTATCGAGATCGTCAATTTATTCGGCCGGGTCGACGCTACGGAAGCAACGCCCGTCGATAGCGAAGAAACCGCTCCAGATCCGCTAAAGCCGGGGGATGTATCGATCAGGGTTTCGGCTAGTTCGGCCGTGCAGCCGAAAGAGATAAAAATAACTGACAGCGGCGGCGTGGTCAGGATCGAAGTCGTACCATCAGACCGCAAAAAGCGGATCGATATTTCATTGGTATTGCCGCCGAAGCTTCGCTTAAAGATCGAGACTCGCGATGGCGAGGTTCGCGTCGCCGGCAATTTCGTTTCGGCCGAGGTCCGAACGGACACGGGCACTATCGCGGCTGACGTTCCGGTCGATGATCTTCGTTATGAGCTGCGATGGACGGCGTCGCGGCCGCGTTTCCTCAGCGATTTTGAACTTGCCAAAGTAAAGGAGAAGGCGGGCGGAAGGTTCGAGATCGTCGGGCGGGTGACTGAAACAGAAGCGAAGCCTTCGATTCCCGCGGCCACAGACGGCAAGACGGCGACGAATGGCGGAAATGGCAGTGAGTTTGTTCCACCGTCGGAGGTCTCCGATATTTCCTCTAAGTCATCCAAACACACGCCAAAGGCCAAGTCCGTAGTCCTGCTTCCGTCATATGTCTCGCTCAACTTATCGACAGCCCGCGGCATTATCCTCCTCAATGTCCCTCCGAACGAGGTGTCGAGCGACCTTCGCGAGCGGCCACTGACGGTTGCCGCGAAGGCGATCATCCGCAGCGGCGATTCGCTGCTCATGGAGGCGATACGGCGTGCGGTCCCGCAGTACTATGGCGACTATGCCCGCACGCTGCCGCCCGCAAAGATGGAGCCGTCGTTTGCCGAACGTTCGCTGGTCGAAAAGGGCACGTTTGCAGCTGTCAAGGCCGCTTCGGTCCGCGTAAATGACCTGAACAACCGCTCGGTCTCGGGACTGCGGGACGTCGGATTTCGAGGTGACCGAGAACAACGTCCGCCGCGAGTTGATCTCCGTCGAACCGGCGACCGCTCCGGCCAACCTTGTGCTGCTGCTTGACGTTTCGGGCAGCGTCGATAACTACGTCAACTTCATCCGCAAGGCCGCTCGGAGTTTTGTCGAAACGGTTGACAGCCGCGACCGCATCTCGATCGTCACGTTCAACGACGACGTCAAGGTCATTTCAGGATTCACAACGGATAAACGCCTGCTGTCTGAAAGCCTCGACACATTCGACGCGGGCGGTGCGACTGCGTATTACGACGCGATCGCATATACGCTTGCCGACACGCTGCGGCCGCTCAAGGGCGAGCGGACGGCGATCGTCATACTGACGGACGGTGACGACAACCGCTCGTTTCTGCCGTTCGATTCGATGCTCGCGTCGATCCAGGAGAGCGGGGCGTTGATCTATCCGCTGTATGTTCCATCGGGCCTGATCGCCGCGTCGGAATCCGCGTCGCCGGACGGGGCGATCGACACCCTCCGATCGCGTTACCTTCAGGGCGAGTTGACGTCAAAAGCAAAAGGCGAGGGCGAACGGCTCGCAAAAGTTTCGGGCGGCGTCTATTATCCGATCACCCGCCTATCGCAGATCCAAGCCGCATACGACGACATTGCCGCCCAGCTTCGCACTGCCTATACCGTCAAATTCCGCTCCGACTCCATCGACAGCGGCACCGGCACATCGCCGAGACTCAAGGTAAAAGTAAATAAACCCAACGCCTTTGCCACCGTTACGAGCGTAACCGTCGCAAACTGAGCGGTGGCGACTGTCCATAAATGAATTAGCCACGAATTACACGAATGACACGAATTAATGAGCGCTTTTCTATTCGTGCTATTCGTGTAATTCGGGGCTAAAATTGTCAAAGATCTATTGTTCTATCAGAACGTGTACATTTTCTTGCCTTTGTCCTGGAACATTGTGACGGCGAGGCTGACGGCGTCGACCTGGTCGTCGAAGTGGCCGCCGGGGAATTTGCAGACCTCGTCGAGGAAGGCCTGGTTCCAGGGGCCGCGGACGAGGATGACCTTGCCTTCTTCGGCAAGCGGTGCCCATTTCAGGGCCCGGGTCAGTTTGTCGGTCGAAACTGTGACGCCGCGGAGGTTCGATCCGCGAATGCGCGGGTCTTGGCGGAGTTCCTGGATGATCGCCTCGCCGTGGAGTGCCTTTTCGATCCCGTGTTCGGTGTCTTTTTCCTCAAGAAGGCGTGAAAGAATGTACCGACGCTGTTCGGGGAACTCGATCCGTCTGCGAAAGCCGTCTGCGATATAGAGATTTCCGTCGCTGTCATAAGCGACGCGGAAGCTGGAGGTATAACAGGCCGAGGTTTTGGTCGAAACGGCAAGGTCGTAACCTCGTTTCCATTTCAGTCCTTCGGGCGGACGGGCAACAAACCGCTTGAACCATGCACGCTTGAACGTCCCGCCCTCAGCCGGAGTCGGCCGCTGCTGGTAGAGTGCCGAGAAACGCATAGCCGCCAAGCTGGCGTTGGATTTCCTCTAGTTTCGTCACGTCGAACCGCATGGGACAGAGAGCGTCGCCTTCACTGCGGCCGAGAACGTCGAAGGGAGTAGCGGGCACCCTTGTCCGGCGATGAGCCGGTTCCTCCGTGCGAACCGGTCTTTTCATTCTTTGTGAAACCGGGTATCGTTCGATACTGCTCCGAGTTGTTTGACTTTGTCGAGGTTCGTTTTCGGATGCTTCGCACTCATGCGGACAGGGGTGCCCGCTAACGCGCCGGTTCCGCCAAGGCCGGCAAGTTAACCACTTCCCACTGGTCGCCGCCGTCGGCCATGTCGTTGAGGAGTCGTCCGGCGAGGTCGTCTTCGTGCCAGCGGGTCTGGATGAGGATGATAGAGCCGTTTGGTTCGAGCCGTGTGTAGAGATCGTTCCGGTACCAGTCCCAGACCTTCTCGCGCAAGGTTTCGCTTTCGGCGTCGGCACGGCTCTTTACCGGATCGTCGATGATGATGAGCTGTGCCCCAAACCCGGTCACGCCTGCCCCGACACCGACCGCCTTGACGCCTCCGCCGGCCGCCGTTTCCCATTGAGACACGGTGTTGATGGTGCGTGTTCTTGGGAACATCCTTTGGGGGATTGCGATTGATCGGTCGCAGAATGCGACATATGCAGAGTGCAGAATCTTCGGAGGATCGAGCGTAACCCGGGACGGACGAGTTGCTTCCGCTCCCTGAAGGGTAGCAACACCATTGGTCGGAGGTTGCTCCCCTTCGGGAGAGTCCGGTAAACGAGTAACCCAGGGTAGCGGCCGTCCGGCTTCTGACAATTACTTGTCCATTGGGACGGATTGTGCCGTTCTGCATTCTGTTCGCTTATCTTCCTCATTAGAGAGCAGCCTTCGGATCGAGCGTGAGAATGTATCGGCGAGCCGCTGGTTGTAGCTTGTGACGATGACGCGCATCTTTGGGTCGTTCCACAGACGCCATCCTGCGTATCGGACCGTAACAAACTCCGACTTGCCGTGACGCGGAGGCAGAAAGATCATCAGCCGCTTCGATTCGCCGCTGGTTATCTTTTGCAGGCGGCTGTAAATGTACTTCTGATATCTCCAGTTCCAGGTCATCTCGGGTGAGACGGACTTGAGCCAGGCTTGGAAGTTTGCGTCGGAACGCGGGCTCCCAGCCCGCTCTTTTGCTTTGAAAGCATTGGTTTCATCCCCGGCGGTTACGGACGCTGTCGCGTCCGTGCGGGCAAGGGTGCCCGCGTTCCGGCAGGTGGTTCGCCATCCGTACCGCTCGATCCACCCCGGCTTGTACTCGCCATTCTCCTTTCTGCCGTAAAGAATGCGCCGGTTGAAATCGGCATATCCCAACGCACGCATCTCGCGTTCGATGCGAAGCAGGTTCCGCCCCTTGTGCAGAAGAAATAATCTAAAGCAGTCTTCATATCGTTCGTCGCGGGGCTTCTCCATAAGACACCAGCCTCGAACTTAAACGAAGACCCCGATTCACCAAATAGCAATTTGGAAGATACGAACGATTTGGATGATTTGGATGATAGGAATGATTTGGATGAAATGCATGGCGATGAGGAAGAATTCACCACAGAGGCACAGAGAACACATAGAAGGACCACTAGAAAATCTCTGATCTGTGGCGAATATAACCGGCCGATCCATGTGCGGGTTTATCAAGAATCCGTTCGCGGCGGGCGGCAAGAATCGCGGCTAATGTGCGATACAGCACAGACGCGGCGATTTCGTCTTTGTCATCCTGTACATCCACATCAGGGAGAAGTAAAACTACCAATGATAGAAAACGAGATCCGCGATACAAAGATCACCTTGCTGATAGAGTTGGAAAGAATGTTCGGTATTGTGACCGGCTTTTACAGCGCTCCGGAGAAGAAAGTCCAATTGGATTACGCGCTCCGCATTGAGAAAGAGTTCAAGGACCGGTTAATTTCAGCGGAGCTATCGCTGCCCGTATGATCGCAGAGTGCGGCAGCGCACCAATAATGTTGCCCGGCCATTTAACGTACTTCAGAACACACCTTCCATAAACTTCAAATTTCCTCAACAAACTCATAACGATGAGCGTGCCGGCGGCGTTTTCGATATTTCTTTCGCTATGTGCGATAAGGGACATACGCAAGGCGATCAATCGGCTAATCTTATTTCATACTTAACGGGGACAGAGTGGCTCTTCGAAATACACGCGTTCAGAACGAACACATTATTTACCAGCCGAAGAAGTTCACTCGCTAACGAACAAAGGGTGGTTTGAAGGATGGTATGGTGAAGTGCCATCCTTCAATTTTTCACTTGAGAGGCGGAAAATGTCTTTCATCACACAAACTCTTCAACTCATTTATTTACGATTCGCGTCTCCCACTCCTCGGTTTTCACCGAACCGGGATCGAGTGTCGTGCCAAAACTAAGAGCATCATTATGAAAAAGCGGTTAATAAGAATTATTAAGCGAAAGGACGTCGAAGAAACGCTATCGCTGAGCAAACTGATGCTTAATGACCGCAAAGCCATTTCTTCCGGAACCCCGGAAGGAAACGAAAGCCTTCGGCTCAGGGAAATTGATTCTACCGTCTCGTCATGGATCGCGGAGAGCCGAAGAAATAACCAGATGGAGACCGACGCTACCGTCCGAAAGATGCTGAAGGGCGAAAATCTGTTCGCGACGTCATAAACTTCCACCATCGCCGACATGAACCGCTCCCTTTAAACAACCGGAGAAAGACATGATCACTAACAAGGGGGATATTCCCAGGTTGGCAAGACCACAGCCATTCTTTCTTTTTATCAATGAGAAGGAGAGATTTTCATTCCTCTCCCGGATGGTCCGGTTCTGCCGCTACTATTCGGGTTTTCGGATACGCGTGTTCCTCGGCCTACACAACACGCGCAATCCCGTCGGTATTCGATGGCGATGGAAATACTTCAGGCATTCCAATAAATAACGCTGCGGCTTGCTTCCGTGTTGTGATTTTTGATTGATGCCATTCGAAGCCGTCGCATGGACTTGTGAGATTCAACCGGCCATACTAACAAAGCACAGTTATTTATTAGGACGTTAGGTTCCCCCTAAACGTGCAGCGATGAGTATTTTTCATCGTTCAAGCAGAAACGTCTTTTGATCGAATGCAGTACAAGGGCAGTACAAGGAAGTGAATACAATGACCGATACTAAAAGACTTTACGGTGACAACGACAAAAGCTCGAATGCGGCTGACAAAAACGAGGCGATCGAGCGCTTGCCGAATATGCATGAATTTGCCGCCCCGATCGACGATGGAATACACGGGAATGTAATTCCGTTTAGATCGGCACCCGGTGAGTCAGAAAAACATAGGAGTTACCCCAGCCGGGGCTTCAGGGCTTCGAGAATATTGTAAAAAAAGGCCAAAAGCCCGCACACGATGTTGCGGGCTTTTTCGGCTTATTGGCGTTGGCGTGATATAAAATTTGCATGGGACGAATTGATCGATTTGTGGTGTTGTGTGCGGCGGTGATCGCTGTTTTTGGAGCGACGGCTTATGCCCAGAAGGTTCCGGCGGCGGCTCCGAATACCTTTATTTCGGTGGCGGACGACGGTGGGCCGACGGTGAAGCTGGGCGCGGCGGAATTGGGCAAGTTAAAACGTCTGACGGTGAAAACTTCCGACCACGGGACCGAGGCGACGTTCGAGGGCTTTGCGTTAATGGACGTATTGAAGGTGGCAGGCGTAGATTTCGGCGAAAAACTGAGCGGTAAGCGTTTGTCGAGCGTCCTGGTGGTTGAGGGCGCCGATAAGTACCGCGGCGTATTTGCCTTGCCCGAACTGGACGCAGCCTTTATGGAAAAAATGATACTCGTTGCCGACAAACGCGACGGAAAACCGCTGGCGGACCCCGAAGGCCCGTGGCGACTCGTCGTGCCGGGCGAGAAGCGAGCCTCCCGCTGGGTGCGTCAGGTCGTAAGCTTCAAGATCGTCGCGGTTCCATAGAAAATAATGAAGGCCGAAGCCGACCTTTCGCTTTCAGCCGCCTTCTTTTGGAAGAACGGCCCCGGCTCCGATGGCCTTCCCGGCCATCCAAAGAAACAACCCTGCACAAAATGCATAGGGAATCCTGCCGCAACCAGAAATTTGTCGCCATCAGGCGGTCAATTAGTTCGATAGACAGCCCGTTTTCACTAAGCTGGAACTGGATCGGTACCTGTATCGTCGCAGTAGAGATCCAGACGATCGCCTGTGCGGCAACGGCGGCCCAGACCGCCCAAACCGGGATCGCCGGCGGCCGTGACCAAAACATCAGGATCGTAAACACCGTGCCGAGAAGCGCCGGAGCGACGAGGAACGTCAGGACCCGCGGCGAAGTGAAATGATGGTACGCGACGAACTCCTCCGCTCCGATGAGACGCCAGCTCGGATAATTTACAAAGCTCTCAATAATTGCCGCTCCGTTGCCGTAAAACACCAGCGCAAACGCCACCAGGAAGATCCATCGTCGTCCCATCCTTTTCTCCTTTCTGACATTTTGTCTGGAAGGAACATAGACTATTTCACGGGCATTCACAACCGGCTTTTCAACAAGGCTGTGATGCACCGATCTTGACGCCGTCGGTACGCTTTGAATTTTTCGAGGCTCGCTGTATATTGGGCGGGAATTGAAAAAATGACATATCCGAGGATTGCATTGCGATGAATGAACCATTCGATTGGCGGCGTTCGGACAGGAGAATATATCTGGCGGCGGCGATACTTTTTCCGATCATTGTTCTGATCGGCTTTGGCCCGACATATTATTTACGGTTCGCCTTTGAGCGGCCGCCGGTGCCGTCGCTGCTGGTGCATGTTCACGGCATCCTTATGACCACATGGGTCGCTTTCTTTGTCGCCCAGGTCCTGCTCATACGCACCAAGCGGCAAAAGGTGCATATGAACCTCGGGATGCTCGGGATCGCGCTGGCGATATTGGTGGTCGTCGTCGGGTTTTTTACTGCCGCGGCCTCGGCGAAGTTCGGGTCGGCGGCGGCCCCGCCCGACGTTTCGCCGCTCGTATTTTTGTTAGTGCCGATGGTTGACCTTTTGATGTTCGCGGTACTGTTTGGTGGTGCGATCTACTACCGCAAGCGGCCGGCAAGCCACAAACGGCTGATGCTTTTGACCGTGCTCAATTTCCTGCCGCCGGCCGTGGGACGCATTCCGGTCGATGCTTTACTGTCCGCCGGGCCGCTGTTCTTTTTCGGCGTGCCGTCAGTGCTGGCGATCGGCTTACTTGTTTACGACACTTGGCGGAACCGCAAACTCAACGTGCCGTTCCTCGTCGGAGCGTTGGTTTTGATAGCGTCATTTCCGCTGCGGATCGTGATCTCGGAAACCAGCGCGTGGATGAGTTTTGCGGTGTGGGTGACTAGTTGGGCGGCGTGAGATACCCGGCCATGTTAGAATCACGTCGTGCAGCAGGGCCTTTTACAATCCCTTTTTGACGAAGAAGAGCGGCGGCCGATGACCGTTTCGGAGCTGAACGCGGAGGTGCGCGCGGCGATCGAGCGGCAGTTTGCGTCGGTTTGGGTTGAGGGCGAGATCGTTAATTTTACCGAGGCGCGGTCGGGCCACTGGTATTTCACGCTGCACGACGGGTCGTCGCAATTGCGTGCGGCTGTTTGGAAGACGACGAACTACCGCATACGATTCCGGCCGTTTGACGGGCTGCAGGTGCGTGTTCGCGGGCGGCTTTCGATCTACGAGCCGAAGGGCGAGTATCAGATGATCGTCGAATCGCTCGAGCCGGTCGGCGAAGGTGCGCTCGCGGTCGCGTACGAGCAGATCAAGGCCAAACTTGAGAAAGAAGGGCTCTTTGACGCAGCTTTAAAGCGGACGCTGCCCGCTTTTCCGAAACGGATCGGCATTGTTACATCGCCGACGGGCGCGGCCTACTTTGATATTGTCCATGTGCTGTCGCGTCGGGCGCGTTCGATCAGCATCGTTCTGATACCGACGGTTGTGCAAGGCGAAACGGCGGGCGGGCAGATAAGCGCGGCGATCCGCTTTGCGAATCGATACAACGACGGGGCGACGTTTAGCGAAAAGATCGATGTACTGATCGTCGGACGCGGCGGTGGTTCGGCCGAAGACCTGTGGGCGTTTAACGAGGAGATCGTTGCAAGGCATATTCGCGGGTCGGCGATCCCGGTGATTTCGGCGGTGGGGCACGAGGTCGATGTGACCATCGCCGACCTTGTCGCCGATCTGCGTGCGGCGACCCCATCGGCGGCGGCGGAGATAGTGGCGAGGGCCGAGCAGGAGATCGTTGAGCATCTGACGCGTCGGACCGGCGACCTGATGCAATTGATGAACTACAAGATCCTGCAGGCCCAGACCGGCCTGCAGTCGCTGGCGATGGCACCGGTTTTCGCGGAATTCCCGTCAAGGATACGTGAGATGCAGCATCACGTGGACAATTTGATTTTCGAGTCGGGGGCAAATGCAATTTCAAATTTGAGATCTAGAAATTTGAAATTGGCTTCGCTCGAGGCAAGGCTGTCGCCGATAAGGCTTGCGGGTAAGGTAGCCGATAACACGCAGCGTCTCGCACTTCTCGATCAGCGGCATTCGGCGGCGGGTTTTGAGATGACACGCGGACGGCATCAGGACATGGACGTCGTGATGGCACGGCTTGACGCTCTTTCGCCGTTATCAGTGCTGAAGCGCGGGTTTTCGATCACGGAAACGGCTGACGGGGCGATCGTTCGCGATTCGCGACAGACGAAGGCCGGTGACAAATTGAAGATCCGGTTAGCTAGTGGGAAACTTGACGCAGAGGTTTTGGCATCTGAGTAGCCGCATGGACAAAGGGATGGAGTTCAAAGGGATGAGGGATGAAGGCGGAAGGATGAGGCTCGGAGCGAACGATCCACAATCAGCGTTCAACCCGCGGCCTTACAAGGCCGAACCGGAAGGCCTGGAGAGCTTTGTTGAACCACCGAAAAAAAGTCCTTTTGTTCGCGTTCTCGCGATCGCGGCCGGGCTTATGGCGATCATGGCAGCGGTTGCGGGCATCGGCGGTTATGTTTACTGGCAGAGCTTGAAAAGCACGCCGCAGTATTCGCTTGCGCTCCTTGTCGATGCCGCCAGAAGCGGTGATCAGGCCGCGGTCAACGGGCTTATCGATTCCGACGCCGCGGTTGACGATTTTGTGCCGCAGGTTGTCGCGAAAGCGATAGAGCTTTACGGCCGGGGACTGCCGCCGCAGACGTTGACACGCATTGAACGCCTTGCCGAACCGCTGATGCCTGCCGTGAAGGACCGGGCGAGGGAAGAACTGCCGAGGCTGATACGCGAAAAGACTGCGAAGTTTGAGAATGTGCCGTTTGCCGCGATGGTTTTGGGTGCGGACCGGTATCTTGAGATCGAAGCAAATGGCAGCGACGCCATGGTAAAAAGTAAACTGCCGGAACACAGCTTTGAAGTTCGAATGACGAAAAGCGGCGACCGGTGGAAGGTCGTCGGTGTGCGGGACGAAAAGCTGGCGACGACGATCGCGCAAAAGATCGGGCAGGAGATAATCGCCATCGCGAACGGCGGCAACGGCGGCCGCTCGGCGACCTTTAAGGATTTTCAGGATATATTCAAAAAGGCCCAGGACATTTTCAGGTAAATTATGGAAAAGACATTCGAAGCGTCGCTTGATGAACTTGAGAAGATAGTCAGCCAGCTCGAGGACGGAGACCTTCCGCTTGAAGAGAGCCTGAAGCTGTTTGAGGACGGCGTTAAGCTTTCGCGCGACTGTAAGGAGCGGTTAAGCAAGGCCGAGCGGCGGATCGAGATATTGATGAAAGACGCGAACGGTAACCCTGCGCTCCGGGAAATGGATCCGGACAGCCTCGCCGCGGAACGGAAAACGCAAAGCGGAAAACGGATAGTCTTTGAAGATGACGAAGAGCCGTTTTGACTGAAAACCCAGCTACTTCGCCGAAAGCATAAAGGCCGCTAGGGCCGCAAACATAACAACGACCAATCCAAGACAGATCGCAGCGACAATGATGGTGTAGATGACGATCCCGGCCGTATTGTCTTTGCCGGTCTTGCCGTTGTACTTGTAACCGCACGCGGCGCATTTTACGTGCGTGAGGAGCTTTGGCCCGAGAACCCCGCCCCACCAGGTGAATTTTAGTTTCTCACCCGCTGAGGCGCGGCATTTTGGGCATGGTGCATAAGGTGTCATGGTTTTGGTGGCGCAACGACCAGTTTCTTTTCCATTAAACTACAGGTCTCCAGCGTGCTCGTTGGATCGATGGCCATGTTGTCCAACACGATCTGCTGGATCTTTCCTTCCTTATCAACGATGAAAGTACCGCGTCGCCCGTATCCTCCGGCCTCGTTAAACAGGCCATACTGCTTGGTTACGGTGCGGTCCCAATCGCTAAGCAATTGAAACGATGTAACGCCGATCTTTTCGGCGTAAGCCTTGTTTGAAAACCGGGAATCCATGCTGATCCCGAACACTTTTGTTGCCGCCTCTTCGAATTTCGCGATACCAGCCTGGTACGCTTGAAGCTCCTTCGTTCAGCCGCCTGTGAAGGCGAAAACATAAAAGGCCAGGACAACGTTGCTCTTACCGCGAAAGTCGCTGAGCTTTACCTTTTGCCCAGCCGTGTCGGTAAGGGTGAAATCAGGCGCAACGTCGCCGACCTTGAACTTCGAAGGTACCGGCGTCGGTGCGGGTGTCGCCGCCGACGATGGCGTTTGGGCGTACGAACCGAAAGCGAGAAGCACGAGCAGCAACAATACTGCAAAAAATTTCTTCATCGAATTCTCCTCAAAGCAAAAAATTACCGCCGGACAAGACCGTCCGGCGGCAATATCTTAGCGCAATCCCGTCAGCCGTGCTAACGGTTTTCTCAGTCTCGTGAACTAAAGATGCTCAGAATGTACCAGAAGAGCAGTGCTACGCTGGCAAAGAGCGTTAGCGACGCGGCTACGTGCTGTTCGGTATTGAACCGGTGGAGCACGTTCGATGTTTCGTAAAGGATCGCCGTACCGGCAAACGCGACCATTATAAACGCGAAAACTGTTCCCAGCGAAAGGCCAAATAGGGCACTCGCGACGATAAAGCCAAGTGCGGCAAAACCACCGATCGTTAGGATCGGGCCAAGGAACGAGAAGTCGGAACGCGTGATGAAAACGGTCGCCGTTATACCCAGGAACAAGCCGAGTGTAACGATCCCAGCTTTCATCAAAAGCGCAAAGGGATCGTCGGACCGGATCGCGGCGACCGTGATCAGCGGTACGAAGATCACAGCTTCAGCGATGATTGCAACGCCGAGGCCGAGAAACTGCGTCGGTTTAGATGTCTCGGACGTTGCCCATGTCCGGGCGATGTAAGACACAAGCATGAACAAGCCCAGAACGGCCAGCCAACCGATCGCTCCGCCGCTGAAAATTAACGTAGCGATCATATCCGCGGCACCCGACACGAACAGGGCGCCTTCGACGAGCGATAAAAGCTAATATCGCCGCCGCCAGCAAAAGATAGGTTTTGCGGATGAATTGTGCCCGCTGGGCAGGAAGTGCGTCAGCCGCCGATGTGCCAAATGTACTTGTGAAGTTCTCCATAAATTTCCTGTCAGATTAGATTGTCAGTCGTGACAAATGTTTGCATATATAAATGTCAGCTTCTCGAAACCGGCTAGTTCCAATCAGTCGTGTAAAAGAATTATACCTCATCGGTCAAATTCCAGCGAAAAACCCGTTCGCCCAAAATGCGGAGGAATCGCAAGAATCGGAAATGAAAAGAGACGACTTTTTCAAGCCGTCTCTTCGATGCAATATGAAACTCGGTAGAGCTTCACACCACCGTCTTAATTTAGGTATGACTTTGCTTACTGAACCGCTCGGATGACAAAGTTGTCCCCGATACCGACTCCTTCGAAACCGGCGTATCTTGGTGCGCCGATATTCAGCGGGTGAACGCCGAGGTCGGTACCGTTAACGCTTCCGCCGACCGTGTGGGCGACTGGATCAATTCGAAGCCTTAGCTGATTCCAGCCTTCGAAATACGTCTCGCCGGAAGCAAGCAGAGTGCCATTCATTCCGCCGGCACGCAGTTCGTAGAGGAGCGTGAAATTCATATAGGGCGGAGCCGGACGCGTGACGAGGACGACGTCACCGGATGCCGCAAGATTGCCATAAAGCGCTCCGGAATTTGTCAATCCGATTGCCAGGTATTTTCCCGGTATCGGCGCCGGATAACCATTAAACGAGACCTCGTAAGGCGTGTTCGGCAATGTGACTGGCATCAAAGCCGTAGGATCGGTCGTTGGCACCTCAAACCATTCGGAAGCAACGCATCCGTTTTCATATGTCACCTGAATCGGCGAGAACATTTCGTACGGATTGGCTGTCGCGGCACAAAATCGCCACGTTTGGCCAAGATCGGACGCGAGCCATTGCGTATTTTTACTTCCGGGATACTCGATCCAGAAACTTTTGATGTTCGTATGAATGTATGTTTCCTTCATTGTTCCCTTTCCACCGGTTGGGCGGAGCAGGTCTGCGGCGCCGAAGGATTCGCGGTAGAGGACGTCCGGGGCGGGTGGCGTCTGCGGAAGCGGATTAACCGGTGTTGGAGTCGGATTCGGATTCTGGCCTCCACCGCGATTTGCGGATTTCTGGCCATAAGAAATGGCCGGCGTGATAAGAATGGTTAGTGCAAGCGACGACATGATCGCGGTGCGAAGTAATTTGAAACGATAGATGTAAGATTTCGACATTGTTTTTTCTTTTCCTGGCTCTTATTTAGTTTGCGGGACGGCGTCGGTGGACGAGACCTGGGCGTCGGCGACTCGTCAAGAAGACCCTTGCATTGACCATGTAGTCGACGGCGTGTTGCCGCCCCGTTAGAGATACAGTGTGTTGAACAGTGACATTAAGACAGGCGCTTTAGAAGTTTTCATAAAAAAAGCTTCGCCGATTGGCGAAGCCATTCTACTTATTGAGCTTATAAATGTGTTAACTAGCCTTGCTGACGGCGACCACCGATTCAGGTTCGGGCCTAGGGGTTGCTAGGCCGAGTTCCGGCGAACGCCAGAGATTCGATACAAGGAGTTCGCGGATAAACGTCATTTCCTTTGGCAGCCGGTCATAGAGCTTGAAGAAAAGGTCGTCGTGCATAGCGATCTCCTTAAGCCAGATGTCCCGGTCAAGGCTCATAACTTTGTCAAAATCTTCGCGGGAAAAGTCTATGCCGCGCCAGTCCATGTCCTCGTAGCGGGGCATCCAGCCGAGCGGGGTTTCGACGCCGATCGATTTGCCGCGGGCACGTTCGACGATCCACTTAAGTACACGCATATTGTCGCCGAATCCGGGCCAGAGGAATTTGCCGTCCTCGCCTTTGCGAAACCAGTTGACCGAAAAGATACGCGGCGGTTCGGGGATCTGGCGGCCAAAATCTAGCCAATGTGCGAAATAGTCGCCCATGTGGTAGCCCGCGAAGGGAAGCATCGCGAACGGGTCACGGCGGACCTCACCGATATTGCCGAATGCTGCGGCGGTCATCTCGGAGCCCATCGTCGCGGCCATGTAAACGCCAAACGCCCAGTTGAATGACTGCTGGATCAGCGGCACAACACTGTTGCGTCGACCGCCAAAGATGAATGCGGAAATGGGCACGCCCTTCGGATCGTCAAAATGTTCGTCAACAACAGGGCATTGCGTGATCGGGGCGGTGAAACGAGCGTTCGGATGCGCGGCAGGTTTTTCGCTTGCCGGCGTCCAATCGTTGCCTTGCCAGTCGATCGCATGCGCGGGCTTATCCCCGTCCATTCCTTCCCACCAAATGTCGCCGTCATCAGTCAGAGCGACATTAGTGAAAATGGTATTTTCCTTGATCGAATCCATCGCGTTTGGATTCGATGAATAGTTTGTTCCCGGTGCGACGCCGAAAAATCCGGCTTCAGGATTGATCGCGTGAAGCTTGCCGTTCTCATCAGGCTTGATCCAGGCAATATCGTCGCCGACGGTTGTAACTTCCCAGCCTTCTTCCTGAAACGGCTTTGGCGGAATAAGCATTGCGAAGTTCGTCTTGCCGCAGGCTGACGGGAACGCCGCACAGACATAATCCTTGCGGCCGTCGGGCGATTTTACGCCGACGATGAGCATATGCTCGGCTAGCCAACCTTGTTCGCGTCCGAGTGTTGAGGCTATTCTCAACGCCAGGCATTTCTTGCCCAAAAGAGCGTTGCCGCCGTAGCCGGAGCCATAGCTGATGATCGATCGTTCTTCGGGAAAATGGACGATATACTTGTCCTTCGGATCGGGCGAGCAGGGCCACGGAACGTCTGCCTGGCCTTCGGCAAGCGGCATGCCGACAGAGTGAAGGCAGTGAACAAATTCACCGTTACCAAGCGCGTCAAGGGCTTTTGTCCCCATTCGCGTCATGATCTTCATATTCACGGCGACATAGGGCGAGTCGGATAGCTGTACGCCGAACTGCGATATCGGCGAGCCGAGCGGGCCCATGCAGAAGGGAATTACGTACATCGTCCGCCCCTTCATCGAGCCGCGCATTTTTGGCGTCAGCAAAGCTTTCATCTCGGCCGGCGCCATCCAGTTGTTGGTCGGGCCCGCGTCACCTTTGCTTCGCGAGCAAATATAGGTTCGGTCCTCGACGCGTGCTACGTCCGATGGATGCGAGCGGGCGAGGAAACTGTTCGGCCGTTTTTCGGCGTTCAACTTGATGAACGTCCCGGCATCGACCATCTCCTGGCAGAGCCGGTCGTATTCTTCCTGTGAGCCGTCGCAGAGTTGCACGGATGCAGGTTCGCATAGCTCGGCCATGTCGGTGACCCAGCGTTTAAGTTCTTCGTTTTTAATGTTTTCTGGAATGGTGTAGTTAGCCATATTCGTTTGAATAAAGTTTCTAGATTAGTTTGATCTGTTTAAAAAATTGCCGGCCAGAAATTGCGGCCGTTTATACATAGTATTCGATGATGTTATCACAATATGACGCAAAATCTGAACAAGATCGAGCGGGTTTTCGTGAAATAATTGGTATTACCAATTAAGTACTTGAAAGGGCTTAAGTTGCTGTTTTAAGAATAGTTTACAGGATCGCCAAATTACGGATTCGCGAGCGGTTTGGGGTCTCTGCGACCATATTGTCGGATGGTGTGAACGGCAATCGCGGCGATGATAATTCCGCCGCCCAACAAGGCCCATTGGGAGGGTCGTTCGCCGACAAAAATGAACACCCAGACCGGATTCAGCAGCGGTTCGATAAAGCCGATCAGGCTGGCGTCAAGGGGGCGCGTGCCGCCCCGGACGCCTTTTATGAAGAATATGTACGCAATGCCGATTTGGAAGATGCCTAGGAACGCGACCGCGAACCAGTCGAGGCCTGTCATCGTTGGGATCGCCGAGATGCCCGTCGGGGCGGTTAAGGCAGCGAGCAGAAAGTTGCCGTAGATCACCGTGATCACCGGGTTCAAACCGTCGGCTTTCGGGTGCTTCAGAAGCATTATGTACAGCCCGAGCAAAACGCCGGAACCGAGTGCTGCGATGTTCCCCTGGTAATCTTCAAAGCGAAGCTGTCCTACAAAGAAAAGGCTCATGCCGGCAAGAACAACGACGACCGTCAAGAGATCTCGCAAGTGGAATTTTTCGCCGATGATGAACGGAGCAAGGATGAGAATGTAGATCGGTGCTGTGTATTGGAGAAAGATGGCGTTGGCGGCGGTAGTTTTCTTCGTAGCCCAAACGAACAGGAACAAGAGAAGTGCGTAGATAACCGTCGTAAAAATGCCGAACGCGTTGATCTTTAAACCGGCTTTTCGCGTTATGAGAAGAACGGTGACGGCAGCGAAGAGTGAGCGAAAGAAGGTGACCTGGTAGGCGTCGATCGTGGTGGATTTAATGAAGAGTCCGCCGGTGCTCCAAAGCAAAACCGCTATTAGTACGAGGGTAACCGGCGGAAAACGAACCGCGTTGGTTTGTGTATTTGCGTTCATGGTAAAATTCTGGCAACCGGTTTGCGGTCGGTTGCGTCAAAATGGCGGTGTCTAAGTCGTGGATGCAGTCCGGTTCTCCCAAGTTCCGACCCTTCCGTTTAACTAAATTCAATTCGGCTCCGTTGGAGCGCACGTCCGGTCGTAATAACCGCGGCGTGAAACAAAAGGAACTATAAATATGAAAACTATCTTCCACAGATGCGCCGCCTCAATGATGGCAGTGCTTGCTTTTGCCTTTATCTTACATGCACAAACCGCTCCTTCGGAATTTCCCAACGTGAAAATAGTCAATTTTGGTCAGATGGACGAACGCTACTATCAGGCGCCCAACCGCTGCCGACCGATTATCAGGCACTGAAGGACCTGGGCGTCCAAACCGTCGTCGATCTGCGCAACGATCCAACAGATTATGAAAAGCCCGCGGTAGAGGCTCTGGGGATGAAATACGTAAACATCCCGATGAGCGGCTGGAAATATGCGAAAGATACACAGGTTGAAGAATTTATGAAACTGATGAACGACCCGGCGACCGGAGTTGTTTACGCCCACTGTAAGGCGGGTAAGCACCGGACTGGATTGACGGGGGCCGTTTATCGCTTTGAAAAATACGGCTGGGATTACGACAAGGCCTACAAGGAAATGAAGAATTACGACTATACTTCATGGCCTGTCCATTTCAACATTAAATCGTACGTCAAGGACTATGCAAAGAAGATGAAGTCTTCAAATGTAACGACAGTTGTCGCGGCGCAAGCCACGGGGCAAGCCCACTAGATCAACAAGAAAACGGAGCCGGTCGCAACTGCTTCCGGTTCTGAAAAAAATGAGCGCGCACGAGTCTATTGATAGATGTCGGTCGCGCTTTTTGTTTTAGACCACTGAATACCTTCGATGTTTACGGCATCGGCGGCCATGATCTTGTCACTTAGATGGTCCGTGCTCAGGTTAAGCCGCAAATTCAGATAGTACTGAATGCAGCCGATCGGGTCTTTTTCATCCGGCGGATCTATCTGTCGGACCTCGGCCTCCAGTTTGTATTTCCTGAATATTCTTTTCAAAAGGTCCTGCGTAGCATCGGTATTTCGTGTGCGGACCTTCAACTCCATAGATCGAAATGCCTGTTCCTGTTCGTTGAATTCGAGAAACCAAAGCAACACAAGGGAGAACACGCACAACGCAATGCCAAGCTCCCAGCGTCCTACCCCGGCCGCAAGGCCAAGTGCTAGGCTGATAAGCAGGACCGTTACCTCTTTCGGATCGCGGATGTTTGTGCGGAACCGGACAAGCGAAACTGCCGCAAAGATGGCAAATGCCCTGGCGGCGTTGTCGCCGACGATCATCATTAACGCCGCTGCGACAACGGCTAGCAATATTTGGGTCTGGGAAACATACAGATTTCGCTGGAAAAGAGGAAAGTTTTTCCTCGGCCTAAAGGCAAGGACTGCCGACAGCACCACGGCGAGCAATAATTTCAAGATTATGCCAAGCGTGGTTTCGGCCCAGGTTTTCGGCCGGCTTGTCTGAGTCGCTTCGGCACCGAGTATCGATGAGATAAGGGGAATATCGCTCGCTTCACCGCTTTTGACGGCGGTATCAACTACCCTTGCGTTATCGTCAGCGGACGCAAATGAATAGCCGTTTGACCGGCTGACAATAAGGGCAGCCGCAATTACAACCGCCCCTATTAAAACCGCCCCAACGATAATATTTCCTTTTCGCATAGATTATTTGCCAGCCACATTTTCGCCGGAGCCCGCACTCTTCAGCTCGCCGATCTTATTCTTGACGGCGGTCGTGAAGCTCGCGATCTCGGCCGGCGAGTAATTGGCCGCACGAAATGCATCGCTTATCTGCTCATCACTTAGCTTTCCAAGCAGGTCCGCAAGCCAGCGGGCATCGTCAACGGAGATACGCTTAAATAAATCCGCGTTTTTGCCTTTGTAGGCCAATTTTACTTCACCGTTCTCTACCTTATCGACCAAGCGGGTCGTGATGAAATGCTCAGCACTGCCGATCTGGCGGCCCACGCGGTGAACGATCGGGAAACTGTTGTTTCCAAGCTTGCCGAATGTCGCACCGAGATCGCTAATGACATAATGGCGCTCGTCGCCCACTGCGAGAACCTTATTCTGCAGATCAAGAGTATCCCAATTTGTCATCAGGACCATCATGATCTTTAATCCCTGGAGTTCTTTCGTCCCGACAAAAGGATTTTCCTTCCATTTCCACTCATCGAGCCGCTTGACACCTTCGGGCCGGGCCTCAAGCCGTACATTTTTGAACGTGCCCTTGCCGGGAATCGTGATGGTCGGAACCAGATAGTTTATTTCCGTCTTGTAGCCGATACCCCACAGGAGGCGAACAGCAGCTGTTTCCGACTGCGTTTCGCGTGTTAACTTTGCCACCCAAATCTTGCCCGAGCCGTCCTTTATTCGGAACTTCTTGTTGTAGCCCTCCTCTTCTTCTTTAATGAATTCGATCTTGCTGAGATCCGGCCGCATTTCGTCGCCGCCCGGCCCGGCGAAGAGGTCACGGCCGGCAATGTCCACAGATTCCCACATGACGGGTTTGCCGGTGCCGATTGGCTCCGCTTCTTTTGTCTGCGCACCCAGCGGCATCCCGGCCGACAACACCCCAAACATTAAGAAAGCAATATTAATTAGGATATTTGCTCTTTTCATACGTCCCCCCTTATTGGTCAAATCTTGTTTTTAGCTGAGAATTCAAGAGGTTTTCGCACACCTTGAAATTCCAATTGGCTATCGAAGGGTTTATCCCCCTCACCGACCGTGACTCGCCGGTAACTGCCGTCCCGCATCAATTCGTGGGCTTTTACGTTGTCCTTTAGATAAGCCGAAAGATATTCGCCGCTCAAAAACCGCTTAATTTCAGAGTCATGAACGGGCGCAAGGACCTCTACGCGGCGGTCAAGATTCCGCGGCATCCAGTCAGAGCTGCCAAGGTAAACCTCCGGGTTGCCGCCGTTTTCGAAATAGTAAACACGGCTGTGTTCGAGTAAGCGTCCGACAATGCTGCGGACACGTATATTCTCCGACAAGCCTGGAACACCCGGCCGCAGCGTGCAGATGCCGCGAACGATCAAGTCGATCTCGACACCCGCTTTCGACGCCTCGTAAAGAGCGTTTGCAATGTCGGCATCGGCTAGCCGGTTGATCTTTGCGATGATCCGCGCCGGCCGGCCCTCACGGGCATTTCCGGCCTCGCGGCCGATCATGCTTATCATCTGTTCGCGGAGATTCAACGGAGCAACGAGGAGTTTGCGATGACTTTCGGGCTCTGTATAGGCGGTCAAGTAGTTGAATATTTCCGTCACATCCGCCCCGATGTCCGCGTCGGCCGTCAGGATACCCAGGTCTGTATAGACGGTCGATGTCGCCGGATTATAGTTCCCGGTTGCCAGATGAACGTAGCTCTTAAGCACTTCACCCTCCCTCCGAATGATAAGGGTCGTCTTTGCATGTGTCTTCAACCCCAAAATGCCGTAAACAACATGTACGCCTGCCCGTTCCAGCTTTTTGCCCCATTCGATATTGTTGGCCTCGTCGAACCGGGCCTTAATTTCTATCAGCGCCGTTACCTGCTTACCGTTTTCGCTCGCCTTGATAAGCAGCGGCGCGATAGGCGAATCCGATCCGATACGGTAGAGGCACATCTTTATCGCCAGAACATCGGGGTCGTCGGCCGCTTCACGGATAAGATCGGTTACGATGCTATACGGCATGTACGGATGATGGAGCAGGTAATCGCCGCGCCTGATCACGTCGAAACTGGATTCGGCGGTTTCAAACTGGGCCGGTGTATCGATCCGGATCGGAGCGTCCTTTAGATCGGGCCGGTTCAGATCGACAATTTCCCAAAAATCCGCGACCTTAAGCGGCCCGTTTAGCCGGTAAACATCGCCTTCGTCGATCTCGAGCGACGCCGACAGATATTTGGCCATGCGTTCGGGCATTGAGTTCGAGACCTCGAGCCTGACCACATCACCGAATCGCCGGAGTCTCAAATTTTCCTCCATTGTTTCGAGCAGATCTTCCGCTTCCGCCTCTCGAAGATCGAGATCGGCGTCACGGGTGATCCGGAAAAGGTGGCAGTTTGTTGCTTCGACGTCCTGAACAAGCTTGTGGATATTCGCCGCGATAAGATCTTCGGCCATGATAAATGAGTCCGGAGCATCTGATATGAGGATGAATCTAGGCACGAAGGCCGGGATCTTCAGCCGGACAAAAAATTCGTCCCCGATCCCCATCGCGCGCGACGTCCGCCGGTTCAGGTGCGGCTTCATATAGAAGCCAAGGTTGATGCTTCCGCCTGAAATGTACGGAAACGGATGCGTCGGGTCGACCGCCTGTGGGGTGAGGACGGGATAGATCTTCTCGGCAAAGTAGGTGTCTGCTTGTTTTCTTTCATCCGCCGATAATTCGGCGTACCGACGAATTGCGATGCCTTGTCGAGCCAACTCCGGCATCAGATCGTCGCGAAGACAATTCATTTGGGCTGAAACCATTTCATCGACAATTTCGCGGATCTCCGCCAGGAGTTCCGGGATAGTATATCCATCCGGCGAAACGCCAACCCTGCGGCCAAGCTTCTCCTTCAATGCCGAAACTCGGATCATAAAGAACTCGTCGATGTTCGACGAGAAGATGGCCAGAAATTTAAGGCGTTCAAGCAGCGGTTGAGTTTTGTCCAGTCCTTCGTCCATAACGCGACGAAAAAACTCGAGCAGGCTTATATCACGATTGATCGGTGAGGCCGCCGCCGGTTGTGGGTCGACTGCGTTGTGTGAGGAGCTGACTTCAAACAATTGTCTTGGTGATGTGCTCATAAGGTTGTTATCCGCAAGTAACTTCGGGTGAGAGTTTGATTCACAAATATGGCAAATGTCGTGCCGGATTTGTCGCGGTTCTGCTATATCATTGCTCAACAAGGAGTTAGCGGGGTCGCATGGCGAGTACGTGCCAAACGTTTGTATTAAAAGAATGCAGTATGTCGTGTTTGAAATCGTGCAAGAAGCAATGACGCAAATGAAGAATTACATTGCCTTTGCGGACCATGCGGCTTTACGTAGAAAAAAATTCTGTAAAGAAAGCGGCGAAACTGCTTGACAAGATCCTTTGTAACAAGTATGGTTACAAATGTGCAGGCGACAGGAAATTGTATTCAGAATATTTTCGCGGTCAACGACTGGCCATGGTCGTCGGCACTTAATTTTTTTTCAGTCTAACTGTAACAATATTTGTTACAAAATTCTTAATTTCGAAGAAGGGGAAATATCATGTCAACACAAAAAATAGCATTGATCACTGGGGCCAATCGTGGCATTGGTTTTGAGACGGCACGGCAGCTTGGGAAGCAGGGCATAAAGGTCCTGATCGGCGCCCGGAGCGAAGAGAAAGGTTTGGAAGCGGAATCGGCTTTGAAGAACGAGGGCCTCGATGTGGAATACATCAAAGCTCGACGTAAACGACCCGAAAACACACGAATCGGCGGCGAAATTTATCGACGCGACGTATGGCAAACTCGATATTTTGATCAATAACGCCGGGATCTTTCTTGGCGAGGAGTTTGATGCGAATGGTGCTCCGGTGCCGGCGAGCCTGACTTCGTCGGATACTTTTAGGAAGACTTTCGATACCAATTTCTTTAACACGGTCGAGCTAACGCAGCGGTTTGTGCCGCTTGTCAAGAAGTCGGATGCGGGCCGGATCGTGTTCCTGTCGAGCGGCTTGGGGTCGCTCGGGCTGCATTCGGACCCGATCGTCGGAGATCTATAATTACAAGGTCCCGGCATACAACATTTCGAAGACAGCTTTGAACGGCTACGCCGTGCATCTCGCACACGAACTAAAGGACACAAATGTTAAGGTCAACGCCGCGCATCCGGGTTCAGTCGTCACGGACATGAACGCCAACGGCCAGATCCAGGTCGAGGAAGGTGCGAAAACCTCGGTCGACCTCGCGACGTTGCCGGCAGACGGCTTGTCCGGACGATTCGTCCATCTCGGCCAGGAATTGCCCTGGTAAAAACCGTTGTCATCATAGAAGAGCGTCCGGCCGGCAACTAGGGTGGACGCTTTTTTTGCGACTAATTAGCCTCTTCCAAGGCCTAAGCTATTCGCCTGAAACTGCCGTTGCTACCGTTTCGCGCAGCTTTTTGGCTGACGTTGTCACGGGTTCGAGTTCGAGTTCTTCGACGTTACCGTAGATCTTTTTGCCGAACACGCCGTTCCACGGGGCGATGGCGATGGTGGCGTTGCCGTTGGCCTTTGCCTGGCAGCCGAGGCGGAGGAACGGTTTTTCTTCGGCGGGCTGGTTGTAGCCAAAGACCTTCATCGCACGGCGTTCGCGGCGGCTCTACGGGCGAAAGTTTTTCCTGGCCGGCGATAACGCCTATCCAGCATGTGCCGCACGAAGCCGACAGGCATTCGACCGGGACCGGGCCTTCCCAGCAGCGTGAATCTTTCTCCTGCCAGTTTTGCGAGCGGTCGAGGGCGGACGCACCGGCGATCTCCTGATCGTTGGTGATAGGGAATTTCGCGTCGCCCTTGTTCTCGTTGTAGGTGATCGAGAATTTCTTGTTGACGGTCTTCAGGAATCCGAACAGCCCTTGCGAATCGTCCTCGGCTCGTGCTTTAACGATCTGGTCGGGCGATTTGGACAACAGGCCCTTTGGCTTTTCAACCTCACCGGCCGCGGCCTTAAATGCTTCGAGGCCAACCTGGTTCAGCGTCATCATACCGACCGCGGTAATTCCGACAACCAACGATGCATCAACCTTCAACTTTTCGGCAGCCATGGCGGCGAGCTGTTTGATCTCGTCGGCAAGAGCAATATCTTTGGCTTCAAAAACAGAGGCTTCCGCTTCGATCGCGGCTTTCACGGTTTTCCAGAAGCGGTGGCCGTACATGAAATGGTGCGAGGTATCGATCTGCGTCTGCAGGGCGTAGTTGCCGAGGATCGCGAATCCGTGCAGTGCCTTGTCCAGGTCTTCGGCGGCCTGCAGATTGCGGAAAAGGCTGAGCGGATAGAACCGGAACCATATCTGCGTTGCGTTGCGGTCAACCGCGTGGATCGACGGCACCAGCGATTCGACCGCCGCGAGCCAGTCGCCCTCAGAATGCTTTTCCAAATAAGAAGTAAATGCGTTGTTCATAGTCGTGAATACCTCGATGAATGCAAACCTGTATTTAACCAAATACAGTCGTGCGAAACAAGGCGAGGCGAATTAACCGCCGAGACGCGGAGACGCGGAGTAGAAAATTTATCCACAGATTCACACAGATGGACACTGATAAGAAATCCTATTTCCTGCATCTGTGTAAATCCGTGTTCATCTGTGGATAAACCTCCTGCGGTGAAAAAACTTCTTAGAAAAACCACGCTTTTCGCCCTTTGTCCTCAAACATTGTGACGGCGAGGGAGACGGCGTCGATCTGGTCGTCGAACTGGCCGCCCGGAAATTGGCAGACCTCGTCAAGAAATTCGCGGTTCCACGGCCCGCGGACGAGGACCACTTTGCCCTCTTCGGCGAGCGGGGCCCATTTCAGGGCACGGGTCACTTTGTCTTTTGAAACGTCGATCCCCCGGAGGCCCTTGCCGAGCATCCTGGTCTCGCGTCTCAGTGTCTGTAAAAGCGCCTGGCCGTGGAGTGCTTTTTCGATCCCGTGCTCGGTGTCTTTTTCCTGTTTGATGCGGCTCATGATGTAACGCTGCTGCTCGGGGAATTCGATACGCTGACGAAATCCGTCGGCTATGTACAAAATGCCGGTTTCCTGGTCGATGGCGACGCGGAAGCTGGCGGTGAAGCACGATGCGGTCCTGGTAGAAACGGCCAGGTCGTAGCCGCGTTTCCATTGCAGGCCTTCAGGAGCCTTGTGGACGGTCTTTTTGAACCACTCCCGCTTGAAGATGCCGCCTTCGGCCGGTGTCGGACGCTGTTGATAAAGAGCGGAGAAGTTATAGCTGCCAAGCTGGCGTTGGATCTCCGCAAGTTTCGCCACGTCAAACCGCTCGGGGCAGAGAGCCGGCGCCGGGCGGGCGGCCCAACGGATCGAGGGAGGGATTTACCGCCGAGACGCGGATGACGCAGAGGAAGCTGAGGGAAGAGGGATGAATCAGAGTGAATCAGAAACGCTCTTCGATCCATCCCTCATCCCTCCGCCCTCATCCCTCGCCGAGTCCTCGGCCAAGCGCGGGCAGGTTTATCACTTCCCACTGGTCGCCGCCGTCTTTCATTTCGTTGAGCAGTCTTCCGGCGAGGTCGTCCTGGTGCCAGCGGGTTTGGATGAGGACGATGGAGGCGTTTGGTTCGAGGCGCGTGTAGAGGTCGTTGTTGTACCAGTCCCAAACCTTCTCGCGAGGGTTTCGCTTTCGGCGTCGGCACGGCTTTTTACCGGATCGTCGATGACGACGAGCTGCGCTCCAAAACCTGTGACGCCCGCCCCGACGCCGACAGCTTTGACACCTCCGCCGAGGGCCGTTTCCCATTGCGACACGGTGTTGATGGTGCGCGTTTTGGGAAACATGCGGCCGGGAGTTTCGGGACCGCCTGCACGCACTGGCTGAGGATCCACCGCCGAGACGCCGAGACGCCGAGAGGAAATATCAGATGTTCCTCCGCGTCTCTGCGTCTCGGCGGTGGAAAAGCTATCGGCCGGGTTGAGCTTCTCTTCCTCCGTAGAAAGCAGCCGCCGGATCGAACGCGAGAACTTGTCGGCCAGCTTTTGGTTATAGCTGCTGACGATTACGCGGATTTTCGGGTCGTTCCACAGACGCCAGCCCGCGTAGCGGACTGTGACGAGCTCGGACTTGCCGTGACGCGGCGGAAGAAAGATCATCAGCCGCTTGCAAGTGCCGTCGGTCACTTTCTGTAGATACTTATATATGTATTTCTGGTACCTCCAGTTCCAGGTCATCTCGGGCGAAACAGATTTGAGCCAGTCTTTGAAAGATTGCGGAACTTTCGATTGCGGAACTTTCGATTGCGGAATGCGGATCGCGGAATGCGGATTTCCTGCCGTTTGCCTGATTCGTGCCGATTCGCCTTCATTCTGCATTCTGCATTTTGCATTCTGCACTAAATGTTCATTCTGCGTTCTGCATTCAGCATTCTGCACTAAATGTTCATTCTGCATTCTGCATTTTGCATTCTGCATTAAGTGGCTCCGCCACCCATACCTTTCGATCCAGCCCGGCTTATATATGCCGTTCTCCTTACGGCCATAGAGAATGCGGCGGTTGAAATCGGCATATCCCAACGCCCGCATTTCCCGCTCGATCCGCAGCAGGTTCGTGCCGCCCAACCTCAAAAAAAGCTCGAAACACGCCGCGTACCGCTCTGTCTTTATAGTTTCCATATCCTGCAGCGACCCGTCGCCACACTCGAAACTAAACCATGCCCCGTGTAACCGGAACGGTGATTTGGAAGCTAGGAACGATAGGAATGATTTGGATGAAAAAGGGCGATCCGAATGATCGGAATGATTTGGAAGGTATAAGAATTTTGCCCGCGAATTACGCGAATGGATGCGAATGAAGAAAGAATGGAGAGTTAGGGCCTCCTAACCGTCCCCGCCCGGCTCGACACAGCCGCTCGCCCCGCCCAGCGTGACCGAAGAGACCACCCGGCAGCTTAAAGGCGAGCCTGAGCCGTTGCATAGAAAATCGGGCCATTGAGGCCGTTATTTCAAGATGTAATTCAAGTGCAGCATATTTCCGCGATCGCGGCTTTCTATAAAGGCGACGGTATTCGATTCGCGAGTTGTCATTTTGATGCGGTCGGTCACCTTGCGTTCTTCGGTGACAGCGGCATTTTCGGCGGTTGCGAAGAACGATTCGATCTCGGCAATTGTGGCCGGCGTTGGGGCGGCATTATCCTCGTGACGCTCTGCTATGGCTTCGATCGCGGCCGCCTTTAGCAGTTTGGGCCACAGTTTCTTGAAGAGTCCGCTTGAGCCGTAAATGTCGGAGCTGTTGATCTCGTTGTTTATCGTGAACAGAAAGCCGATCACGTCGGTTTTGCCGTCAATTATCCCGGACAGGGCATTTACGAATTCACTCGAATCTTCACGGACCCGTTCGTTCTCCAGCGTAAGCTGCAGGCTTGAGCGGGACACGTTCGACGCCGTGTTCGAGTTGGTCGCCACGCTCAGCTTATCCTGCGACTTTGAAACCTCGTCCCATACCTTATCCTGCGATTTCTCGGTTTTGGCCGCGAGCTTCATTTGCTTCGACGGGGCATAGTCCGTCGACCCGTTGAAACGGTCGCGCCGTTCGCTGCCGCGGTTGGTCCAGCGGCCCTGCTCGACGCAGAAAGAGTCGATCGGAATTCGGCCCGACTTTGCGGGAATGATCAGATCGACCCCCAGAACGCGGTCCTGCTGGCCGCCCTTAACAATGTCTCCCGCCTGGACGAAGACCTCTAGCTTTTCTGATCGATTTTCGATCGAAAGCTCGTTGACGTCGCCCGTTTCGTGGACAAAGGCCCAGTCTGCTTTGATCGCTTGTTCCAGTGTGAGAGGAACAGCTCCCGGCAGCGTGTTCTCGCCATGGACGAGGTAAATGGTCAGGTTTTTATGGGTATACGGGCCGGATAATCGTTTGTTGTTTAATGAAAACTCTTTAACCGGCGGCGGAGGTTCGGGGAGATTCTCGGGAATGGCCGGGCCGGGGGAGAACCAAAAGACGCGAACCGCGAAAATGCCTGTTGCCAACGACAAAATGCCTGCGACCACTGCGAGAACCTGCTTTCTGCTCATGACGTTTCTCCTATTAAGTTGTAAATAGATCTTCCCGAAGAACGACCCGGTCGATGCCATCTTGCACACGAATATCGAGTTAGACACCGGCCGTCAAGAAAAGTTCCTTGAGCAAGGAGTGTATAGAGGCGAGGCAGTCATTTTAACCGTACCAGCACCACCCGCGCATTGTGGAAACTCCGCGCGGCGGAATGATTTGGATGAAAAGGGGCGATCCGAATGATCGGAATGATTCGCAAGGCAGAAGAAGTTTGCCCGCGAATTACGCGAAGGGATGCGAATCAAGAGAATTATCGGGTCACACACGGCTCTGGTCGCCAACGGCGACAAACATTAAAGCCTAGGGTGCAGTGAGTAAAACGAACGGAACCCTAGGTCAACGGCCGTAATTTCAACCGTCGCTGAAAGCGACGAACATCAATCCCAACAATAACGTTCATCGAATTCGACATCGTATTTCCGGCACAACTCGCGGAATTCGTCTTGAAATGTCTGCTGCTTATGATGTTCTCTTTGATTTTGGATGTACCGCGAAACGGCGGGCACTTGTGACTGGCCTATCGAAAAGACTCCGTATCCACGCTGCCAATAGAATTTCGCAAATGCCGCGTCCTGCATTTTGATCCACGCGAACTGTCACGTTTTACATCGCCGATCAGGTCACCGACATCGATCCGACCCATCGAAACGAGCAAATGAACGTGATCCCAAGCCGCGCCGCCGATGATCAAGCGTGCGCCATTGTTTTTGAATATTCCGCTCATGTAGGCGAACAGTTTCGGTTCGATCTCAGGAGTGATGAGGTTTACGCGGTCTTTTGTCGAGAACACGATGTGGGCAAGAATCTTGACCAATGATTGCGGCATAAGGTTTAGTTGATCAGTTTCGGTAATTTAACGGAAGTTGGGTGGAATTTCAAATTTTGGTCGTGGGTTTTGTTCGTCGCCTTCAGCGACGGATCGTTGTTATTGCCACCTGACCTAGGGTTCCGCCTTCGGCTGCACCCTAGGCTTTAATGTTTGTCGCCGTTGGCGACGAAGAGATGCTTTAATGGAATGGGGTGTTAAGGCTAATTCTTTATAGGAAATATGAAAGCTGTTCAAAAATTGGAAATTGGGTCGGCGCTGGCTACTGTCGTGGCGACATTAGTCATCTTTTACCTAGTCTTTTTTTTCATTCGCCAGAATGAAAATAAGCGATGATAGTTTGGAGGAGGCTACTGTCTATTTAATGTATGGCTTCTTTTTCCTTATACTCCCGGCATTATCCGTTGGAATCGGCTCGATTTTTCACTCATTAAAAGGGAATAGTGGGGGACTCGTTGCAATCATTTTCGGCGGAGCCGTGTTGATTATCTTTTTTCGGGGTAAGCTTTCTTGGGTTTGCGGTCTTGTCAGGGAGTTGGCTCGTTGCTCTGATCATTTCCACTCCGGGTCTTTTGGCAGCACTTACAATAATTCTTGCCTTTTGCTCAAGGATGATAATCCTTAGAGCTAAGTAGGGTACTCGCTCGTCGTAACCTTCTACGCCAGGAAACGGGCGATTGCGACTTGACACAAAAAGGACAAAATAATAATATCTAAAGTTTCGGACTATAACGGTCTGGTTCCCAGGGCGGTTTGTAACATTAACTGCCGATTGATTTTTGAAAGATAAGACAGGGATTGTAGCGTAAAAGGCGTCGAACCAACGATGCCTGGGCAAATTGTAACCATCGTGAAATATGGTTCTCAAAGTGTCCTTCCATATGCCACGCTACAGCAAAGTTTTTTCTTTCGGTTAAGGGGATTCTTACACAGAATTTTTGATCATAAGTGATCTTGTGCTAACTGCCGGATTTATTCGGCAAGAGTACGACGAGATACTTTTTTTGCTTTTTGTACGATGGGTGGTCTACCACCCCGTCAGCCGAAACGGCTGCCACCCCTCCTATCCAGGAGGGGAGTTTAGGAAAAGAATTATGCCGACTATTAATCAGTTAGTTCGCAAGGGACGTGAGAGGGTCAAGTATAAGACGGCGAGTCCGGCTTTGCAGGCCAATCCGCAGAAGCGTGGGGTTTGTACGCGTGTTTATACATCGACACCGAAGAAGCCGAATTCGGCTCTGCGTAAGGTGGCCCGTGTGCGTTTGACCAACCAGATAGAGGTTACGACCTATATCCCGGGTATCGGCCACAACCTGCAGGAGCACTCGATCGTGCTTATCCGCGGCGGCCGTGTAAAGGACCTTCCGGGTGTGCGTTATCACGTTATCCGCGGAACGCTGGATGCTTCGGGTGTTGCGAACCGCAACCAGTCGCGTTCGAAGTACGGTGCTAAGAGGCCGAAGGGAGCGAAGTAGTAAATCGTAAATCGCGAATCGTAAATCGATAAGAAAGTGCGATTCGCGATTGACGATTTCGATTCACGATTAACGAAATTATGGCTAGAAGAAGAGTAGCAGCTAGAAGAGAAGTTTTGCCGGACCCGATATTCAACAGCGTCGTGGTGACGAAGTTCATCAACGGCATGATGTGGGAAGGCAAGAAAACTACGGCCGAAGAGATCTTTTATAAGGCGATGGACAAGATCGCCGAAAAGACCGGCGAAGAGCCGCTGAAGGTCTTTAAGAAGGCTTTGGATACGGTCGCTCCGACGCTTGAGGTCAAATCGCGTCGTATCGGTGGTGCTACTTACCAGGTGCCGCTCGAAGTGACGAAAGACCGGCGAAATACACTGGCGATCCGATGGATCGTGACAAATGCCCGCAACCGCAGCGAAAAAACGATGATGGACCGCCTCGTAGGCGAGCTTCTCGATTCGACCAGCGGACGCGGAGGAGCGGTGAAGAAAAAGGACGACGTCCACCGCATGGCGGAAGCGAACAAGGCTTTTGCGCATTACAGGTTCTAGTGAACCGTCAATCGTGAATCGTAAATCGTTAATAGAAAGAACGGCTTACGATTTGCGATTCACGATTTACGATTGACGATTTACGAAAATGGCACAGATCAGTTTAGACAAATTTAGAAACATCGGCATTATGGCCCATATCGACGCGGGTAAGACCACGGCGACGGAGCGCATTTTGTTCTACACGGGTGTTTCGCACAAGATCGGCGAAGTTCACGAAGGAACGGCGACGATGGACTGGATGGAGCAGGAGCAAGAGCGCGGAATTACAATTACATCCGCTGCAACTACCTGTTTCTGGACGCGAAATAACGTCGAACACCGCATTAATATTATCGATACACCGGGACACGTTGACTTCACGATGGAAGTTGAGCGGTCCCTTCGAGTTTTGGACGGAGCCGTTTGCGTTTTTGACGGCGTCGCCGGTGTTGAGCCGCAGTCCGAGACAGTTTGGCGTCAGGCCGACAAGTACGGCGTGCCGAGAATTTGCTTTATTAATAAGCTCGACCGTGCGGGTGCTTCGTTTGACCGAAGTTTTCAGTCGATCCTGGACCGACTCGGTGCAAACGCCGTGGCGATGCAGATCCCGATCGGGCTCGAAGACAAGTTCAAGGGCGTTGTCGATCTGATCACGATGAAGGCGTACATTTGGAACGATGAGGCCAAGGGTGCGAATTACGAGACGCTTGAGATCCCGGAAGATCTGGTTGACGCGGCAAAAGAAGCCCGCGAGAAGCTGGTCGAAGCCGTTTCGGCGATCGACGACGATCTGATGGTGAAATACCTCGAAGGCGAGGAAGTTTCGGAAGCTGAGATCAGAAAAGCACTTCGTGCCGGCACGCTGGCGATGAAGATCGTTCCGGTATTTACCGGTTCGGCGTTTAAGAACAAGGGTGTTCAGACATTGCTTGATGCAGTCGTCGATTTCCTGCCCAGCCCGCTGGATATTCCGGCTATCGAAGGCACGAATCCCAAGAGCGGCGAGATCGAAAGCCGTCCGCCGGATGCAAAGGCCCCGTTCTCGGGCTTGGTCTTTAAGTTGATGGCCGATAAGCACTTAGGCCAACTTGCTTTTGTCAGAATTTACTCCGGTACGGTCTCCTCTGGTTCCTACGTCACCAATACAATTAAAGACTCGAAAGAGCGCGTCGGACGCCTCATGCTGATGCACGCCAACAAACGTGAAGACGTTGACTCGGCGAGCGCGGGCGAGATCGTCGCCATCGGCGGTATGAAAAATACCACGACCGGCGATACTGTCGCAGACGAGTCGAAGCCGATCATTCTTGAGTCGATGGATTTCCCGGAACCGGTCGTGCGTGTCGCGGTCGAACCGAAAACCCGTCAGGACCAGGACAAAATGGGCATCGCGCTCAACCGGCTTGCTCAGGAAGACCCGAGTTTTCAGGTCAATACCGACCACGAAACCGGCCAGACGATCATCGCCGGAATGGGCGAGCTTCACCTTGAGATCATCGTCGATCGAATGAAGCGTGAGTTCGGCGTCGAAGCGAACGTCGGTAAACCGCAGGTTGCTTATCGCGAAACGATCACGGCATCGCGCACCGGGCAAAGAGATCTATAAGAAACAGTCGGGCGGCCGCGGTAAATTTGGCCACGTCGAGCTTGAGATCGAGCCGGCTCCGGGCGAAGGTTTTGTCTTTGAGGACAAGATCACCGGCGGATCGATCCCGCGACAGTTCATCAAGCCGACGATGGAAGGCATTCGCGATGCGATGCAGCGTGGATATCTTGCGGGCTATGAGCTGGTGGACATCAAGGTCAGGCTTCTGTTCGGTTCGTACCACGAAGTCGACTCGGACGAAATTTCATTCAAATTGGCAGGCTCGTTCGCGTTCCAGGATGCGGTCAAAAAGGCCAAAGCCGGTTCTGCTCGAACCGATCATGCGTATCGAAGTTGTTACGCCTGAAGAATATATGGGTGCGGTCAACGGCGATCTTAACCGACGCCGCGGCCAGATCGACAAGATGGAACCGCGTCCGGGTAATGTTTCGGTCGTGACCGCATTCGTGCCGCTGTCGGAGATGTTCGGATACACGACCGATCTGAGAAGCTCGACGCAGGGACGTGCGACCTCGAGCATGCACTTTGAGCGTTATGAAGAGGCTCCGCGAAACGTTGCCGAAGAGGTGATCGCGAAGATCAAGGGAACGGGAGCAAGTACTTAATTTGAGCGATTTTCGGAAATTTCAGAAATCTGAAATTTGAAATCAAAAATCAGGAGAAGAGATGAGCAAGGAAAAATTCGATCGCTCTAAGCCGCACGTGAATATTGGGACGATTGGGCACGTGGATCATGGGAAGACGACGTTGACGGCGGCGATCACGAAGGTGATGTCGAAGCACAACGCGAAGATGACGTTTCGGTCGTTTGATTCGATCGACAACGCACCTGAAGAGAAGGCACGTGGTATTACAATTGCGACGTCGCACGTTGAGTATGAGACGGCGAACCGCCACTACGCACACGTCGACTGCCCGGGCCACGCTGACTATGTAAAGAACATGATCACGGGAGCGGCCCAGATGGACGGAGCGATCCTGGTGGTAGCGGCGACTGACGGCCCGATGCCGCAGACACGCGAGCACATCCTGCTTGCACGTCAGGTCGGAGTGCCTTCGATGGTCGTGTTCATGAACAAGGTCGATATGGTCGATGACGCCGAGATGATCGAGCTGGTCGATATGGAGATCAGGGAACTGCTTGAGCTCATACGAATTCCCGGGCGACGACACACCGATCGTCCAGGGTTCGGCATTGAAAGCTCTTGAGGGCGATGCGGCATGGGAGCCGAAGATCGACGAACTGATGCAGGCGGTAGATGATTTCATCCCGACACCGGCCCGCGAAATGGACAAGCCGTTCCTGATGCCTGTTGAAGACATCTTCACGATCCAGGGCCGCGGAACAGTTGCAACGGGAAGAATCGAAAGAGGCCAGATCAACGTCAACGAACCGGTCGAGATCGTCGGTATCAAGGACACGAGAAACTCGGTTGTGACCGGCGTCGAAATGTTCAAGAAGCTTCTCGATTCGGGAATGGCCGGAGATAATGTCGGCTTGCTCTTGCGAGGAGTTGAGCGAAAAGAGATCGAACGCGGACAGGTCATCGCCAAACCAGGCTCGATCACACCGCACACGAAGTTCAAGGCCGAGGCCTATGTTCTGACCAAAGAAGAAGGCGGACGACACACACCGTTCTTTACGGGCTACCGGCCGCAGTTCTACTTCAGAACAACGGACGTGACCGGCGTTGCACACCTTCCGGCAGGAGTCGAGATGGTCATGCCCGGCGACAACATCCAGATGGAGATCGAGCTGATCGCCCCGATCGCCATGGAAAAAGGCCTGCGCTTCGCCATCCGCGAAGGCGGCCGCACAGTCGGTGCCGGTACCGTTGTCGGATAGTCAGTCGATTTGTGAATAGGCATCGAAGAATTATGTTAAACGAAAAAATTCGCATCAAGCTCAAAGCCTACGATCACCGTGTTTTGGACCAGTCCACGCAGGAGATCGTTGATACAGCGAAACGAACAGGAGCAAGGATCGCGGGGCCGATCCCTCTTCCGACCATCAAGAACAAATGGACGGTATTGAGATCGCCGCACGTCGATAAAAAATCGCGTGAGCAGTTCGAGATCAGAACGCACAAGCGGTTGATGGACATTCTCGATCCGACCGCCGAAACGGTCGATGCGTTGATGAAATTGGACCTGCCGGCCGGTGTGGATGTTGAGATCAAGGCGTTTGGGAAGAGCTAGTTGGCAGAGTTACAGGAAGTTGCGGAGTTACAGTAGTTAACTGCCGACAACTACTGCAACTATCTGCAACTCGGGAAACTTATTATGATTAGCGGAATCATTGGTAGAAAATTGGGAATGACGCAGCTTTTTGCTGAGGATGGAACGGTTACTCCGGTGACTGTCATCAAAGCGGGGCCGTGTGTCGTCGTTCAGACAAAAAGTGCGGCCGGAAGCGATGGCTACAACGCCGTGCAGCTTGGTTTTGTTGAAGACAAGCCGATCCGGTTGAAGAACGTAACGAAGCCGTTGCGCGGACACTTTGAAAAGACGGGCGGCGGGCTTCCTCCGACGCGTATTTTGAAAGAGATTCGTTTGACGGGCGAGCCGGATGCGACGATCGGCGATCAGATCAAGGTCGATCTGTTTGCGGATGGCGACGCGATCGAGGTTGTCGGCAAATCGAAAGGACGCGGCTTTGCCGGTACGATCAAACGCCACAAGTTTTCACGCGGGCCTGAATCGCACGGTTCGATGAACGTTCGCGAACCGGGATCGATCGGCCAGTCGGCTTATCCTTCGCGTGTTATCAAGGGAACGAAGTCGTCGGGCCACATGGGCGATGCCCGGGTGACGATCAAAGGTTTGACGGTCGCCAAAGTCGATGTCGAGAACAATCTATTGATGGTTCGCGGTGCTGTACCGGGGCCGAATGGCGGGTTGGTTATTGTTAAGAAAAGTCGTAATTGTGCATTTGATTTTCGAGTTGCGATTGAAAGAACTAAACGATCGCTCGACACTGACAACTCGCAATAACGGAGTGAGAAATTATGCCTACCGTAAAGGTTCGCAATTTGAAGAATAAGGAAGTCGGCGATGTTGAGCTGTCGGATGCCGTTTTTGGTGCCGAGCTTAACGAATCGCTGATCCATTCGGCTTTGATGAATTATCAGGCGAATGGCCGCCAGGGAACTTCGGCGACGAAGACCCGCGGAAACGTTTCGGGTTCGGGCCGCAAGCTCTGGAAGCAGAAAGGAACCGGCCGTGCGCGTATCGCGTCGATCCGCTCGCCTTTGTGGAAGGGCGGAGGCAACGTTCACGGGCCGCAGCCACGCGATTGGTCATACAAAATGCCCAAGAAAATGCGCCGCGGTGCATTGCGTTCGGCTTTGTCCGAGAGATTGCGTGAAGGGAATTTGATCATCATTGATGAATTCACATTCGCAAATCCGAAGACGCAGAGAGTTTCTTGGAGCGATCGGCGGTTTGGGATTGACCGAGAACAAGAAGAAGCCGACCAAGACTTTGATCGTAGATTCGCTTGATAACGCAGAATTTGATCTTGTCGTCGCGGAACGTCGAAAAGACAAAGGTCACGAACAGCTTTCGGGCTGAACATTTACGACATTCTTTACCACGAAAAGCTTTTGATCTCGAAAGTCGGCTGTCGCCGAGTTGAACGATCTGCTCGATCCGAAACGCGAAGGCGAAATCGGACGACGAAGCGGCCGCACCGGTCGCGAAAAGGCACCGAAAGCGAAGAAGAAGCTAAAGAAGTAAAGGCCGAAGAAGCAGAACCGGAAGAGCCAAAAGCGAAAAAGGCCGAGCGAAAGAAGCGAAAGCCGAGGCTCCGGCGGCAGAAGAAGCGAAGCCGGTAAAAGCCAAAAAGGCTGAAACTGAAGTAAAGGCGGAGGAAGCGAAACCGAAGAAGGTGAAGGCCGAAAAGGCTGAAGAAACTCCGACCGCAGAGGAGGCGACTGACAATGAGTAAATTGGGTGTTTGGGACATATTGAAGTCGCCGGTCGTTACCGAAAAGAGCGTCATTCTTAAGGAAGATTCGACGGACGAGAATAGCGACCGCGTATCAGGGCCAGGTTTTGACATTCCGTGTCGACCGCAAGGCAGCGAAGCCGGATATCAAGAAAGGCGATCGAAGAGATCTTTAATGTAAAGGTTGCGAAGGTCAGGACTGTTCAGTACGACGGAAAGATCAAGAGACGCGGAAGATTCGAAGGCCGCCGTCCGGCCTGGAAAAAGGCTTACGTCACGTTAAAGAAAGGCGAGCCGATGGTGGATTACGCGGAAGCAATATAATCGAGAGTGATGAGTGCTGAAGTGATGAAGTCGGAATAAGACGTTTTCACGTTCATCGATTCGAAATTCAGAATTCATCGACTAATAGAAATATGGGAATCAAGAGATTAAAACCGACATCACCGGCACGACGCTATCAGACATATCTGACACGCGACGAGTTGACGCCGGGAGCAGTACCCGAAAAATCACTGCTCGAGCCGAAAAAGAGAATTTCAGGACGCAACAGCGACGGCCGGATCACGATCCGCCGACGCGGCGGAGGCCACAAGCGCCATTACCGGATAATCGATTTCAAGCGTGACAAGGCCGGTATTCCCGGACGCGTTTCGCAGATCGAATACGATCCGAACCGCTCGGCACACATCGCCCTGATCACCTATCTCGACGGCGAGAAGCGTTACATCATCGCACCGGTGGGACTGAAGGTCGATACGATGATCCTGAGCGGCGTCGATGCCGATATTCTTGCCGGGCAATGCGTTGCCGATCAAGAATATTCCGCTCGGTACTGAGGTTCACAACATCGAGCTTCGTCCTGGAAAGGGCGGCCAGATGGTCCGTTCGGCGGGCGGATTTGCACAGATCGTCGCTAAAGAAGGCGATTATGCCCAGCTCAGAATGCCTTCGGGTGAAGTTCGCCGCGTTCCGGTTGTCTGTATGGCAACTGTCGGACAGGTCGGCAACACCGAGCATGAGAATGTTTCGCTTGGGTAAGGCGGGACGTTCACGATGGATGGGCAGACGCCCGAAAGTACGCGGCGTAGCAATGAACCCGGTCGATCACCCGCACGGCGGTGGTGAAGGTAAAACGTCAGGCGGACGTAATCCGGTCACGCCGTGGGGACAGCCGACACGCGGATACAAGACGAGACGGAATAAACGCACGAGCAATATGATCGTGAAAGATCAGGAGAAGAGTAAATGTTTCATGAAATTTGTTCATGAAATTTCGAGATTGCATGATTCAGAGAACTCATTTCAAATTCTGAGATCTGAAATCTGAAATTTAAGATTATGCCACGTTCATTAAAGAAAGGACCGTTTATCGATCTGAGCGTTCAGAAAACGCTCCAACGCATTCTGGATGGCGGAAAGAAACCGCCCGCGATCAAGACATGGTCGCGACGATCGACGATCTCGCCGGATATGGTCGGATTGACCTTTGGCGTGCACAACGGCAAACGGCACATTCCCGTATTCGTTACGGAAAATATGGTCGGCCACAAATTGGGCGAGTTTTCACCGACGCGGATGTTCAAGGGCCACCCGGGAACGAAAGCGGAGAAGATGGCGAAGAGGAAGTAATGGAATTTGCGATTTGCGATTGTCGATTTGCGATTGTGTCGCAACGAGATCGCAAATCGAAAATCGCAAATCGAAAATAAGAAGATGGAAGCGATAGCAAAAACAAAATATCTAAAGGGAAGTCCTCGGAAGGCACGGCTTGTGATCGATATGATCCGCGGCGTGAATGTGTCGAGAGCCTTATCGATCCTTAAGTTTACGAACAAACGTGCCGCCGAACCGATCTCAAAATGCCTCAGCTCGGCGATCGCGAATGCGACATACTTAGCGGAACAGCAGAATATCGCGATCGACCCGGATGGGCTGTGGGTAAAGACCTGTTTCGTGGACATGGGACCGCACAAGAATCGCAGACGCGTTCGTCCGGCTCCGCAGGGTCGAGCATTCCGCGAACAGCGCCACTATTGCCACATCACCATACAGGTCACGAGCGAGGAGAAAGCGAAGACCGAACAGGAATTGAAACTGGAAGAGGCAAGAGCAGCCCGGATCGCGGCGAGGAAGGCTGAAAAGGCAGCGGCGAAGCCTGCGAAGAAGGCTGACGCTCCGAAGGCAGCGAAGAAGACCGCTGAGCCGAAAGTTGAAGAGGTCGAGACTCCGGTAGTAGAGCAGGCCGCGGCGGAGGTTGTTGAATCGCCGAACGAAGTGGCCGCCGAGGTTAATGCAGCAGGCGATGCGGAAGTTATGGATGCGAAGAACGTGCAATCGCAGACACCGGCAGAAGCAAACGAAACGCAGCCGGCGGACGAAGCACAGCAGAAGATAAACGAGGACCTCGAGAGACAGTAATGTAATTTGCGATTTTGGATTTGCGATTTTCGATTGAAAATCAATGCAATCGCAAATCGAAAATCTAAAATCGAAAATAAATTTATGGGACAGAAAGTTCATCCTTACGGATTTAGAGTTGGATACAACAAAGATTGGCACTCACACTGGTTTGCCAAGCACGACTTTGCCAAGTTTCTCGCAGAAGACCTTCAGTTGAAGCGCGACCTTAAGAAGCGTTTTGGCGGCGGCGGTGTTTCGCATATCGATATCGAGCGTGCAGCGACCCGTTTGAAGATCATCATCTACACCTCGCGTCCGGGTATCATCATCGGCCGCAAGGGTTCTGAGATCGAAAAGCTGCGCGAGGACCTTTCGAGAAAGACAGGACGTGAAGTTCTTATCTCGATCCAGGAGATCCGCCATCCGGAATTGAACGCTCAGCTCCAGGCAGAGAAGATCGCGCAGCAGCTTGAGAAGCGTATCGCGTTCCGCCGTGCGATGAAAAAGACGATGGAAGAATCGCAGCGTTTCGGTGCACAGGGCATTAAGGTAATGATCGCCGGACGCCTGAATGGTGCCGAGATCGCGAGAACCGAATGGTCACTGCAAGGCCGCCTGCCGCTTCACACGCTGAGGGCGGACATCGATTACGGATTTGCTGAAGCGTTGACGACGTTTGGAATTATCGGAGTTAAAGTTTGGATATACCGCGGTGAAATTCTCGATCCGAAAGCGGCAATGGCCCGCGGAACGACGAGCGATCCGGTTAACGAAGTGAAGGTCGAACGTGGTGCAGGCCGCGGAGGACGCGGAGACCGAGGCCCGAGAAGGGACGACCGAGGAAGATAGAAGATAGTAAATCGTAAATCGAAAGAAAGCTTTATTACGATTCACAATTTACGATTCACGATTAACGAGGAATTAAGTTATGTTGATGCCGAAAAAGGTCAAGCACCGAAGGGTAATGAAGGGCCGCATGCGCGGGAAAGCAACGCGCGGCGAGAATCTGGATTTCGGTGACTTCGGGCTAAAAGCATTGGAAGCGGGTTGGATCACGGACCGGCAGATCGAAGCGGCTCGTATCGCGATGACGCGTCACGTAAAGCGCGGCGGCAAGATCTGGATCCGCATTTTTCCGGACAAGCCGATCACGAAGAAACCGGCAGAAACGCGTATGGGTAGCGGTAAGGGTGCTCCTGATCACTGGGTCGCGGTCGTTAAACCGGGACGCGTGATGTATGAGATCCAGGGAGTCGATATCGCATTGGCGAAAGAGGCTTTTATGCTAGCCGCGCAGAAGCTGCCGATCAAGACAAAATTCGTTAGCCGTGCCGACCTTGAAGGAGGCGTTGTTTAAGAATGAAACGCAAAGAACAGATAGAACAGCTCCGCGAAATGAATATCGCTGAACTCAAGGACCAGGCGGATGCTCTGAAGGAATCGCTCTTCAGGCTGAAGTTCAGAAAGACGCTGGGGATCGGCAATACGCTCAATGATATCCGCCGCGAAAAGAAGACACTGGCACGCGTTTACACCTTAATAGGTGAAATGGGCGAGGAAGCGAAAAAGGGGCAAGCCAAGTAGCTTGAGACTGTAAAATGGCAAAAAAGAAAGTAGAAGAAGTCGAAGAGACGGCTGAAGCCGCGGTCGAAACGGGAGTTTCGGAAGAAGTTGCGGTAGAAGCAAAGGCTGAAGACGCTGCACCGGAAGAAGTGACGGCTGCTGCCGAAGAAGCACCGGTTAAAAAGGCCGCTTCGAAGAAGGAAAAAGCCGAGCCTGCCGAGAAGAAACCGGCCAAGGCGAAAAAGGACGCCGCAGCGAATGGCGCGGATGCAGCGGCGAGCACGCCAGTCCATAAAGGCAAGCGGGCGGAGAAGATCGGTGTGGTGGCTTCCGACAAAATGACGCTGACCGTGACGGTCCGTGTCGACCGCTTGGTGAAGCACCCGGTGTATCGCAAGTATGTGCGCAAGCGAAAGAAATTCATGGCTCACGATGAGCTTGGGTCGAAGATCGGCGACAAGGTGCGCATCGTGGAAACGCGTCCGCTGTCGGCAAGAAAGCGGTGGCGTGTGGTTGAGATCCTTCAGAAAGCGGAACGGTAGTGGATCGTCAGTTGTCAATCGTGGATCGTGAATAGAAATATTAACGAATTTACGATTTGCGGTTCACGATTTTCGAGGAAAAAAATATGATTCAGATGCAGACCTCGTTAGCGGTCGCGGATAATTCGGGTGCAAAGCGTGTTGAGATGATCGCACCGATCGGCGGATCGACCGCAAAGATCGCGAGATTGGGCGACAAGATCAAGGTGACGGTCAAGGAAGCTTCGCCGGACGGAACCGCGAAAAAGGGTAAGGTTTACAGTGCGGTCATCGTGCGTACTCGAAAGGAAGTTCGCCGAAAGGACGGCAGTTATATTCGCTTTGACGAAAACGCAGCTGTACTTATTAAAGACGACGGCACGCCAGTTGGAACCCGCGTTTTCGGCCCGGTCGCCAGAGAATTGCGTGAGAAGAATTTCATGAAGATCGTGAGCCTTGCGCCGGAAGTTATTTAACAAATCTGCTGCGTCGTTCGTAGTTCGTTGATCGTTGCAAAATTCAAGCAACGACGACGAACAACGAACCTCGATCAACGAGAAAAGAGATGAAAACGGAAAAGACAGGAACAGTAAAGAGCAAGATAAAACGCGGTGACCAGGTTGTGTTTATTGCCGGCAAGGAATATGCCCGGTACGACAGCGCCGGGAAACGCCAGCCGTTTCGCGGGCGTGTCATCGAGGTCGATGCCCGCAACGGCAAAGTTAAGGTTGAAGGCGCGATGATCGTTAAGCGGCACAAGAAGCCGGTGCCTCAGCTCAACCAGGAAGGCGGGATCATCCAACAGGAAGCTTGGGTAAGTGTTTCGAATGTGGCACTCATCGATCCGGAAACCGGCAAACCGACTCGTGTGAAGTATGAAGTCCAGGACGGCAAGAAGGTCCGCGTTGCAAAGAGCGGCAAGGTGATCCCGGTCACGAATGTGTTCGGCAAGAAAGAGCCGAAGAAGGATAAACCAGAGGCAACCGAGGAATAGTGTACGACAGGCTGTTAGCCTGTCGCCATCGACAGACTGACAGTCTGTCGTACCAAAGAAATGGCTAGACTAAAAGACAAGTATAAGAAAGAGATCGCTTCGGCATTGGCCAAGGAATTCGATATCAAGAATCCGATGGCGATACCGAAGATCGAGAAGATCGTGGTCAACATGGGACTCGGCGAAGCAAGCGGCAAACGCCAAGATCCTTGACGTGGCGGCCGAAGAACTGAAATCGATCACCGGACAGAAGCCTGTGATAACGAAAGCTAAGAAGTCTATAGCGGCGTTCAAACTTCGCCAGGGAATGAGTATCGGCACGATGGTCACGCTTCGCGGTGACCGTATGTACGAATTTCTCGACCGGCTCATTTCGATCGCACTGCCGCGTGTCCGCGACTTTCGCGGTATCTCAGGCAAGGCTTTCGACGGCCGCGGGAACTACACTCTTGGCATCCGTGAGCAGTTGATATTCCCGGAGATCGACTTTAACAAGGTAGACAAGACGCGCGGAATGAACATCTCGATCATTACGACGGCCCGTAATGACGACGAGGCTCGTTCGCTTTTGAAGTCGATGGGAATGCCTTTTAGGCAATAATGATTTCTGATCCGAGATTTGAAATCTGAGATCTAAGGAAAGATATGGCAAAGATCAGCAAAGTAGTTAAGAACAATAAGCGCAAGGTTAAGGTCGCCCTTTGGGCGGGCCGCCGTGCGGATGCGAAGAAGATCATCAATAACCCGAAATCGACCAATGAAGAGGTCGACGCGGCGGTGATCAAACTCCAAAAGATGCCGAGAGACGGGAGCCCAATACGTGTGCGTAACCGATGTTCGCAGTCGGGCCGCTCACGCGGCTACTTGAGGAAGTTTGGCGTTTCGCGGATCGCATTCCGCGACCTGGCCCTCGAAGGCCAGATCCCGGGAGTTGTGAAATCAAGCTGGTAGTTTTGAATGCGGCAGGCGTGATGAGCGAACCGCCGCAATACTAATACGGAGTAATTAAGAATGACAGATCCAATAGCCGACATGCTCACGCGGGTTCGCAATGCAATTGCAGCGAATCATCCGCGCGTTGACATTCCCGGTTCAAAACTGAAACTGGAAGTTGCGAGAATCCTCAAAGAGGAAGGCTACATCAACAATTTCACCACGAAAGGCGAAGGCGTTAAATACGTTATCCGAGTATTTCTGCGTTACGATTCGAAAGGTACGTCATCGATCACGCATTTGTCGCGTGTTTCACGCCCGGGCAGACGAGTTTATGTCGGGGCAGGAGAGATCCCACGCGTCCTCGGCGGATACGGTATTAATATCGTTTCCACCTCGCAGGGTTTGATGAGCGGGAAAAAGGCAAAGGCCGAGAACGTCGGCGGCGAGATATTGGCGGAAGTTTATTAATCGTCAATCGTCAATCGTGAATCGATAATTCACGGGAAGATTTCGATTGACGAATAACGATTCACGAGTCACGAGAAAGATATGTCACGAGTAGGAAAAAAACCGATCACGATACCGGCAGGCGTCACAGTCACGATCAGTGACGCCCAGTTGGAGGTCAAGGGGCCGAAGGGAACGCTTCAGACGCCGGTTCCAAACGGGGTGAAATTTATCCAGGAAGACGGCACCCTTACGGCGGAAAGGGCCAGCGACGATATTGCGGCGTTTCACGGATTGGCGCGGGCACTGGCGAACAATGCCGTTGTAGGCGTTACCGAGGGCTTTAAGGTCGATCTGGATCTCGTCGGTGTCGGATACAAGGCGGATGTCCAGGGCAACAAGATAGTATTCGCCCTCGGGTATTCACATCCGATCGAATATCCGCTTCCTGCGGGCATTGAGGCAAAGGCCGAGAGGATCAACACCAAAACGTCGATCGTCCAATATCAGTTGACGATCTCGCTGACCGGCATCGACAAACAGAAGTTGGGCCAGGTCGCAGCAGAACTGAACAGGCTTCGCAAACCGGATGCATATAAAGGAAAAGGCATTCGTTACGCGAACAAGACTTATAAGTTGAAACCGGGCAAAACTGGTAAATAGTATGTCGTAAATCGTGAATCGTAAATCGTAAATAGAAAAAACGATTCGCGATTCCCGATTGACGGTTCACGAAAAGATTATGGCACAGAAAAGCAGAGCAGATATTCGCCGAGGGGTTCACAGCCGGATCCGCAAGAAAGTTCGCGGATCGGCGGAAAGGCCGCGTCTTGCGGTGTTTCGCAGCCTGAACCACATTTACGCACAGCTAATCGATGACGACAGCGGCAAGACGTTGGCGACGGCTTCGACCGCCGAAAAGGCTCTTGCGGGAAAATCGGGTGGTAACATCGAAGCGGCCAAAACGATCGGCAAGACAATTGCCGAACGCGCGATCAGTGCGGGCGTTTCAAATGTTGTTTACGACCGCGGCGGTTACGTTTACCACGGGCGGGTGAAGGCGTTGCTTGACGCGACCCGCGAAGCCGGATTGAACAAGAATGAATCGGCTGACAAGCCGGCGAAGGAAGAGAGTAAGGATAATGCATAAACAGAGAATTAATCCGAACGGCCTTTTATTGAAGGATCAGCTTATTTCGATCAACCGTGTCACCAAGGTGGTCAAGGGCGGCAAGAACATGTCGTTCGCGGCATTGGTCGTCATCGGCGACGAAGCGGGCCACGTTGGTTTCGGGACCGGCAAGGCAAAGGAAGTTCCGAACGCGATCAAAAAGGCGGTCGAAGCGGCGAAGAATAATCTTATCCGCGTGCCGCTGATCGACGGAACGCTTCCGCACGAAATGATCGGCGAATACGGAGCCGGACGCGTATTGCTCAAGCCGGCGGCCGAGGGAACAGGCGTGATCGCTGGCGGTGCGGTGCGTGCGGTTCTGCAGTCGCTTGGCGTACACAATGTGCGTACAAAGATCCTCGGATCGAATAACAATCACAACGTCGTACGGGCGACTTTTAATGGTCTTACGCGTATGAAAGACCCGATCGAAGTTGCGAGGCTTCGTGGAAAACAAGTGGAAGAATTGGTGTAGAACGGGCCGTTGGCCTGTTCCTTCGACGGACTAACAGTCCGTCGTACATTTGAATCATGGCAAAGAAAACAGAAAATACTGAAAGCGGAATGATCAAGATCCAGTACTACAAAAGTACGATCGGATATTCCAAAAAGCAGAAAGAGATCGTTCGGAATCTTGGCATCACGAAATTGAACCAAACGGTCACCCGTGCGGATTCGCCGGGTATGCGTGGAATTGTTAAGAAGGTTCCCCATCTTTTGAGAATTGTGGATTAGACGTATGGCAGACTGTTGGTCTGCTGATACAGGCTTGGCAGCCTGTAATTACGAGCGAAGAGGAAAAGACATGGCATTAGCACTGAATAATTTGAAGCCGGCGAAGGGCGCCACACATAAAAAGAAGCGCGTTGGACGCGGGCCGGGCTCGGGACTTGGCAAAACGGCAGGACGTGGGCATAAGGGCCAGAAGTCGCGTTCGGGCTACAGCAGCCGTCCGGGCTTCGAAGGCGGTCAGATGCCTTTGCAGCGTCGCTTGCCTAAGCGTGGTTTTACCAACATCTTCAAGAAGGAATGGATCGAGATCAGCCTGGCGAAGATCGAAGCCAGCTTTAATGCTGGTGACGAGGTTACGCCGGAGATCCTGCATGATCGCGGCCTGATCAAAAAAGCGAAGCATGATCTGGTAATATTGGGAAATGGCGACGTGTCGAAGGCCCTTAAGATCTCCGCTCATCGCTTTACAAAGACCGCAAAGGATAAAATAGAAAAGGCGGGCGGAGCCGCCACCGAGATCGTTAAGGCAAAAGCGGCAACTACGGAAGCCTAATTCGTTTAGGAGCGGGCTTGCCCGCCCTTGGAGCGCGATGGGCAAGCCCATTGTCTAAACCGTCGAACACTTTTTGGCAGGAGTCATATGGAGAAGTTTTTCAACGCAGTCCAGAACATGTTCAAAGTCCCTGAACTTCGAACGCGTATCCTGTTTACGCTTGGGCTGTTGGCGGTCTATCGCCTGGGAGCACACGTGACGGCTCCGGGTATCGATGCCGAAAGGCTAAAGGTGGTTTGGGGCGAAGTTGCGGGTACGCTGCTTGGTGTTCTCGACCTTTTTTCGGGTGGAAACTTCCAAACTATCTCGGTATTTGCACTCGGCGTGACCCCTTATATTACTGCGTCGATCATCATGCAGTTATTGCCGGTGCTTTCGCCGGCTGTCAAGAAAATCCAGGAAGAGGGCGAAGTTGGACGGCAAAAACTGAATCAATGGACACGATATTTGACCGTTGTTTTGTGTTCCGTACAAACCTTTTTTGTTGCGACATGGCTTGGTAAGAACGGTATCATCCCCGGGACCTGGGCGGCCTCGCTGATGGTCGTCGTTACGCTGACGACCGGTACTGTTTTTGTAATGTGGCTTGGCGAGCAGATCACTGAACGTGGCGTTGGCAATGGAATTTCTCTGCTGATCTTTGCCGGAATCGTGATCGGGCTCCCGCGTGCGATCGTGCAGGTCTCGGAGCGTGTTCGTGCGGGTGATGCTATGCAGACCCTTGGCGTCATCTTCCTTGTCGTCGTTTTGGTCGCTCTGATCGCCCTAATTGTCTATGTCGAATCGGCGCGGCGAAACATAGGAATCACCTATGCAAGCAGGAGAGTCGGCAGCCAAACTTTTGCAGGACAGGAAACCGTATTGCCTCTCAAGATAAATATGGGCGGCGTTATCCCTGTGATTTTTGCCTCGTCGGTTTTGGCGATGCCGCAGACGCTGTTTTCCGCATTCCCGCCCGACCCGGCCGATACGACCTCGGTGTGGGCGAAGGTGCATGCGTTTTTTCAGCAATTTCATGGCGGCGATCCGTATTACGAACTCGTCTTTATTTCGCTGATCGTGCTGTTCACGTTCTTTTATATTACGATCGTTTTTAATACCGACGAGGTCGCGGACAATCTCAGAAAACACGGAGGCTTTGTTGCCGGTATCCGGCCCGGTGCTTCGACAGCGGAATACCTGAACGGGATACTTACCAGGCTGACAACGGTCGGAGCGATATACCTGGCATTCGTCGCCTTTACTCCGCAGATCCTTTTGAATGGTTTTAGAGTTGCCCGATTGCCTTTCATAGGTGACAGATTGGACGCCTTTTTCACGGCCACGCCGGGGCTGAGCTGGATACCGACAGGTTTGGGATACCAATTCTTTTTTGGCGGTACGTCGCTGCTGATCCTGGTCGGCGTTGCGATGGATACCGTTGCTCAGATCGAGGCACAGCTCGTGATGAGGAATTACGAAGGATTTTTGGGGGCGGGTTCGCGATTGCGCGGCCGACGGTCATAACGGAATTTTGCCACAGAGGACACAGAGGATTGAGAGAAAGAAGTCTCTCTTTCTACTCTGTGTCCTCTGTGGCTATCGCTTTCAATAGTTTTTGATGGATAAGATTATCGTACTGATCGGGGCCCCAGGGGCGGGAAAAGGAACACAGGCCCGGCTTTTGGATGAGCGTCGCGGGATTCCGCAGATCTCGACCGGCGATATGTTCCGCGAGATGAAAAACTCGGACACGCCGCTGGCCCGCGAAGTTCAGGAGATAATGGCGTCGGGCAAGCTCATCTCTGACGATATTACGTATCGAATTGTCCGTGAGCGTACTTCGAAGCCTGATACCGCCGGGTCGTATGTCTTGGACGGATATCCGCGGACAGCGGTTCAGGCCGAACAGCTTGAAGAGCTTGCAAAAGAGCAGGGAAAGGACATCGCGGCAATAGAGGTCGATGTTCCGAAGGATGAATTGATGAAGCGGCTAACCGGACGCAGAAGCTGTCCGGTGTGCGGCGAGATCTACAATATTTATTCGAAGCCGCCGAAAATGGACGGTGTTTGTGATGATCACCCTGACACCGAACTTCAACATCGTGCGGACGACGACGAAGAAAAGGTCAAAGTTCGGCTAGAAACATACGACGAGCTGACGAAGCCGCTGCTTGCGTACTACGAAAATTCGGGCCGTCTGAAAAAAGTCGACGGAACTGGCGAGGTCGAGGACATTTACCGCGAAATTGAGCGGTTGGTTTGAAGGTCAGCCACAGAGGGCACAGAGAGGTTTTTAGACCTGTCGCAGATGCTCGTGTGAAGTGGTTTTTGGTCAGTTTGGGTTTCCTCGGTGATCTCTGTGGCCATTTCTTTCATAAAAAGGTTGCTCGGAATTAAGATGATTATCGCGAAATCGCAAAAAGATCTGGACAAGATGCGGGCCGTTGGCGAGCTTATCGCTGAGGTTCGCGAAGCTTTGCGATCGATGGTCACGCCGGGAATTTCGACGATGGACCTTAACCGGGCGGCCGACAAAATGATCCGCGATGCCGGGGCGATACCAACTTTTATTGGCTATCACGGCTTTCCTTACGCGATCTGTGCATCGGTAAATGATGAGATCGTGCATGGCTTTTCGAAGGAGACACCGCTGAAAGAGGGCGATATTGCATCGCTCGACATGGCGGCGACGCTTCATGGTTTTGTGGGAGATACCGCGACGACGATACCTGTTGGCAAGATCAGTGAGGAATTGCAGCAGCTTATTCGCGTTACCGACGAATGTCTGGCTCTTGGCATTGAGCAGTGTCACGTCAACAAGCATGTCGGCGACATAGGCTGGGCGGTGCAGCAGCACGCTGAGAAATACGGATACGGGATAGTTCGCGATTACACCGGCCACGGAATTGGCCGTGCGATGCACGAATCTCCGCAGATCCCGAATTACGGGCGTCAGGGGACGAAGGAAAAGATCCGTGCAGGGTATTGCTTCGCGATCGAGCCGATGCTCAATCTCGGGACTGACAAAACGAAAACTTTGGCTGATAAATGGACGGTCGTAACGCTTGACGGGAAGCCGTCGGCACACGCCGAGCATACGCTCGCCGTTACGGCGGATGGTCCGGAAATATTGACCCTGACCAAAGAGCAGAAAAGGGCACAGAACTCAGAGAAGGCAGAAACCGTCGCTGCCTGACTTGAAATAGGGCATAAATTCGGTTAACATTAACGGTTTGTCCAACTAATCAGCGGGTTGGCTTTAAGTAGTACGTTCTACTATGTCAAAAGAAGAAGCGATAGAGGTGACTGCGACCGTGCTGGAGACTTTGCCTAACGCAATGTTCAAGGTCGCGGTGGACGGGAACGAACACGAAGTTCTCGCCCATATCTCCGGAAAAATGCGAAAGAATTTTATTCGCATACTGCCCGGAGACAAAGTGTTGGTCGAATTATCGCCTTACGACCTGAAACGTGGACGCATCACGTATCGCTATAAGTAGAGGCTGGAAATATTATGAAAGTTCGTCCTTCAGTAAAGAAGATGTGCGATAAGTGCAAGGTTATTCATAGGAAGGGGATCGTTCGCGTGATCTGCGAAAACCCGAAGCATAAGCAGCGGCAAGGATAATGGGATTTCAGATCTGAGATCTCAAATTTCAGATAGCCGAAGATTGGAGAAAATATGGCTCGTGTAGCAGGAGTTGACTTACCGCCCAATAAGAGGGCACAGATCGGTTTGACGTATATTTACGGCGTTGGAAAATCGCGCGCGACTGCCCTTTTGGGTGAAGCGAATATCAGCATCGACGCGAAGATCAAGGACCTGAGCGAAGATGAATTAAATAAGATCCGCGCCATCCTCGATACGCAGGGCGATATTGAGGGCGATCTGCGTAAACGTATCCAGATGGATATCAAACGCCTGATGGATATCGGCTGTTACCGCGGCCTGCGTCACCGCAGAAGCCTGCCCGTACGCGGCCAGCGGACATCGACAAACGCACGAACACGAAAAGGACCGCGCAAGGCAGCCGTCGCGAAGAAGAAGGCACCGGGCAAGAAATAGTCTGGAGTCAGTGAGTCGGTGGTCGTGAGTCCGAAGAAGTTTCTGCAGTGCTGATCGCTGGCTCAGACTCACGACTGACCACTCAAGACTGAATTTTATGGCAAAAGCACCAGCAAAGAAGAAAACTTTTAAGAAGAAAGAGCGAAAGAACATCCCGCTTGGAATTGTTCATATTTCGGCTTCTTTCAACAACACGCTCATTTCGATCACGGACACGCAGGGCAATTTGGTAGCTCAATCGTCGTCGGGTGCGAGGGGCTTTAGAGGTTCGCGAAAGGGAACTCCTTTTGCCGCTCAACAGGCCGCATCAGAGGCGGCACGCAAAGCGGCTGAGGCTGGAATGCGTGAGGTTGAGGTCCGCGTAAAAGGGCCGGGCGGCGGACGAGAGTCTGCGATCCGTGCGGTTGCCCAGGCGGGTATTCGCGTAACGTCGATCCGCGACACGACGCCGATCCCGCACAACGGCTGCAGGCCGCCGAAGCGTAGAAGAGTTTGAGAAATTTCAAATTCCGTATCCATTTCAAGTTTGGAATCGACGACAATCTGGAATTTGAAATATGGAATCTGGAATTTTTAGTAACTATCGAAAGGATGAAGGGCTTTTCAGTCGGAATCGCCTGTAAACTTTTCCGAATAAACAGCGTGTCAGCGTGAATTGCGGACACCTCGGAGGCAAATAAGTAAATGGCTAGATATAGAGATGCGGTGTGCCGGTTGTGTCGCCGCGAAGGTGGAAAGTTATTTTTGAAGGGCGACAGGTGTTTTAAGCCGTCATGCGCGATCGAAAAGCGGGGAACGAATCCTCCGGGACAGCACGGGGCCGCACGCCGCAAGATGCTCGCCGGTTATGGTGAGCAGCTTCGCGAAAAGCAGAAAGTAAAGCGTATTTACTTTGTGCTGGAAAAACAGTTTCGCAATTATTTCGAGAAAGCCAGAGCGCAGAAAGGCGTTACGGGCGAGAACCTCTTGTTCATGCTTGAAAAGCGTTTGGACAACGTGGTCTATCGCGCGGGTTTTTCCACGTCGCGACGCCAGGCACGCCAACTGGTAAATCACGGACATATCGAAGTCAACGGCAAGAAAGTTGACATTCCGTCGTTCCAGGTCAAGGTCGGTGACGCGATAACCGTGAAAGACCGAAGCCACAAGAATACACACGTTGAAGGCGCATGGCAGACAGCCGCGGGACGCGGACGTCCGGGTTGGATCGCTCCGGGCGGCAAAGACCTGAGCGTTGCCATATCGGCTTTGCCGACGCGCCAGGACATAGACGCGAATATCAACGAGCAGTTGATCGTCGAGCTTTACAGTAAGTAGTAATAATCAGAGTTGGCTGAAGTAGCCGGGTCCAGAAAGTTTGTTCTTGCTATCGTGACCCGGGGACAAAGCCAACTCGTAGGACTTTTAAAAGAACAAATATGACACAAAGCAATAATTGGACGGATTTCCAAATGCCGGGGCGTTTGAATGTTGAAACTGAGACGCTAACGCCGCGGTACGGTAAGTTCTACGCACAGCCGTTTGAACGCGGCTTCGGCACGACGATCGGTAACTCGATCCGCCGGGCGCTTCTTTCGGCAATAGAAGGTGCGGCTATCACGGCGGTCAAGATCGAAGGTGTCGAGCATGAGTTTTCATCGATCAAAGGCGTTGTTGAAGACGCGACCGACGTAATTTTGAATTTGAAGCAGGTACCGTTTCTGCTCCACGGCACCGGGCCAAAAACGCTGACGATCAGTAAAAAGGGCGCGGGCGAAGTGACGAGCGCGGACATCGAAGGCGACGGCGACATCGAGGTTCTCGACCCGAACATTCACATTGCGACGATCAGCGGTTCAGGTTCATTCAACGTTGAAATGCGTCTGAAACGCGGCCGCGGTTACGTTTCGGCCGAATTCAATAACGACGAAGACCTTTCGGTCGGGTACATTCCGATCGATTCGGTCCATACGCCGATCAAGAAGGTGAATTACAACGTCGATAAGACGCGTCAGGGGTCGAACACGGAGTTTGACAAACTGACGATCGAAGTTTGGACAGATGGTTCGGTCAAGCCCGAAGATTCGATCGGCCTGGCGGCGAAAGCTGGTGAAGGATCACATGTCGATCTTCATCAACTTCGAAGAGGAAGAGGAAGAGTATAAATACGAAGACATCGCCCGTCCGCCGCTGATGAGAAACGACCTGCTGGATAAGCCGGTTGATGAACTGGAGCTTTCTGTCCGTTCGTACAACTGCCTTGAAGAACGCGGACATTCGTTCGATCCGCGACCTGATCCGGAGAAGCGAAAAGGACATGCTGAACACGAAGAACTTCGGCAAGAAATCGCTGACCGAGATCAAAGATCTGCTGCACGGCATGGGACTTGATTTTGGAATGGATTTTGACGAGCAGGGAAATCCGATACCGGGATCGGGAGGCAGAGACCTAGATTAGTGGTCGGTGGATCGAGTGGACAGTGGATCAGGCTTCTTGACAATTGCCTACTGACCACTTGATCACACTGAACACTTGACCACTGAAGATATGAGACATTTAAAAGCACATCGCAAACTTGGGCGTACAACGGAACATCGCATTTCGCTGCTCCGCAACCTCGCTACGTCTTTGATAAATGCCGAAAAAGAGCATATTGTAACTACGGTTCCGAAGGCGAAGGAGCTTCGACCGTTCGTTGAAAAGGCGATAACGCTGGCCCGCAAGGCACAGGTTTTGACCGGTGACGACGCCAAAATACAGGAAGTTCATCTGCGCCGCCAGGCGGCACGGTTTTTTCATGCGGGCAACAGCACGTTCAAAGCGGAGCAGAGCAAATTTCGCGGAAAGAAGGGCGAGGCAAAAGACCCGATCGAGCGGACCGCCGGTGTAAAAGCGGTCAAGCGTTTATTTGACGAGCTTGGCGTTCGTTACAAAGACCGCAACGGCGGCTATACACGGATCATCAAGGTCGGCCGACGCCAGGGAGACAATGCCGAGTTGGCCGTGATCGAATTGGTCGATAACCCGCGCGAGTTGGCGGCAAAAGGCTAGTCTCTTTTATTAGGAGAAGCGCACGATGAGTGAAAATACAGCTTCTGCGAAGGCAATGGAAAAAGAGAAACCGGATACGACAAAGAATGCTGACCGCGGCGGCAAAAAGAATAAATTGTCGCTGGACGCATCGCTCAATATGGACGAACTTCGTGAGTTGGCAGAAATGGTCAACGAGCACGGGTTTACCGATTTTGAGTTTGAGAATGAGAACATTCGCGTTCGCTTGAGCAAAGCGGCTGCTGCTCCGTTTCAGCAATATCAACCGGTTTCGTATGCGGCCCCGGCCGTTGCTGCTGCTCCGCCGGCACCTGCGTCCGGGCCCGGCCAGTTCCCGTAGAGCCCGCTGCTCCGGTTGAAGAAGAGCTTTTCAAGATCACGTCGCCGATCGTCGGCACCTTTTACCGTTCGGCAGGCCCCGACAAGGAGCCGTATGTTAAAGAAGGCAGCAAGGTTTCCGAGACCTCGATAGTTTGCATTGTCGAAGCGATGAAGCTGATGAACGAGATCGAAGCTGAGACAACGGGCGAAGTCGTTAAGATCTACGTTGAGAACGGCCAGCCGGTCGAATACGGCCAGCCGCTTTTCGGAATCAGAAAGTAAGAATTTTAGGCCGCGAATTACACAAATTACACGAAAGGAACAAAGGTCTGATTCGTGACATTCGTGTAATTCGTGGCTAATGTTTTTGATGATTACTCGCGAAATTCGCAAAATCCTGATAGCAAATCGAGGTGAGATCGCAAACCGGATCATCTGGACGTGCAAGGAAATGGGTATCAAAACGGTTGCCGTTCACTCGGAAGCCGACCGCGAAGCCCTTCACGTGCGATATGCTGATGAGGCAGTTTGCATCGGCCCGGCTCCATCCGCTCAGAGCTACCTGAACATTCCTTCGATCATCAGCGCCGCCGAGATCACTAATGTAGATGCGATCCATCCGGGCTACGGCTTTCTGGCCGAATCGGCGACATTCGCCAAGATCTGCGAAGACTGCAATATAAAATTTATCGGGCCGAAGGCCGATGTGATCGCGATGATGGGCGACAAGGTCGAGGCCAGGCGGACAATGGTCGCGGCCGGCGTTCCGATCTTGCCCGGCAGCCCGGACGCGATCGAATCGCTGGAAGAGGCGAAGAAACTGGCGCTTGAGATCGGTTTTCCGATAATCGTCAAAGCTTCCGCCGGTGGCGGCGGACGCGGAATGCGGATCGTCCGAAGCAAAGACGAGCTTGAAAGCCAGTTGGAATTGGCCCAGACGGAAGCACTTGCGGCGTTCAAAAACGGGGCCGTTTATATCGAAAGGTATATCGAACGCCCGCGGCACATTGAGATACAGGTCTTGGCCGACGAGCACGGCAACTGCATCCATCTCGGCGAACGCGAATGCACCATCCAGCGTCGGCACCAGAAGCTGCTCGAAGAAGCTCCGTCACCGGTAATAACGAACGAGCAGCGTGAAAAAATGGGTGCGGTCGCTGTAAATGCCTGCAAAGAGATCGGTTATTCAAGCGCCGGAACGTTTGAATTCCTGCTTGATGAGGACGGCAGTTTCTATTTCATGGAAATGAATACGCGGATTCAGGTCGAGCATCCGGTTACCGAAATGGTCACGCTCGCCGATATTGTGCGAAATCAGATCCGCATCGCGTCGGGCGAAGACCTGCAATACAGGCAGGAAGAGGTTCAGATCGTCGGCCACTCGATCGAATGCCGGATCAATGCCGAAGACCCGAGAACATTCGTCCCGAGTCCCGGCAAGATCACGGCGTTCAATATTCCCGGCGGGCCCGGCGTGCGTGTGGATACGGCGGTTTATCCGGGTTATGTCGTTCCGCCGTATTACGATTCGATGATCGCGAAATTGATCGTTCATGCACGAACCCGCGAGCTCGCGATCACGCGAATGCAGCGGGCCTTGGATATGATGGTCGTCGAAGGCATCAAGACGACGATACCGCTTCATAAAAAGATAATGGCGGATGAGAATTTCCAGAAGGGGAACTTTTCGACGAAGTTCATGGAAGAGTTCGATATGTCCTCATAGATTGATATTAAGGGCTTAATTGTGTAATATTTGAAGAGATTTAACCCTTCAAATTTGTTAGATCAAAGTTAGATTATTTTTCGCGGTTATCGCCGGATTACGGGCGAAGTTACTGCGAGCAAGGAGTGACTATTTTAAGTTAGCGTTTTATGGCAACAGTTAAAGAAGTTAAAGAAAAGATCGTAGGTGATTACAAGGTGCATGCATCGGACACGGGTTCGTCGCAGGTGCAGGTGGCGCTTCTGACGCAGCGGATCAATGAGTTGACGGAGCATTTCAAGGTACACAAGAAGGACAACCATTCCCGTAGAGGCTTGCTTAAGATGGTCTCTCGCAGGCGTAAGCTGCTTGATTATCTAAAACGTGGTGATATCAACGAATATCACGAGATCATCAAGAAATTGGGATTGAGAAGGTAAGAGTTGCGAATTACAGAGTTGCCGAGTTTCAGAGTTAAAAGAAAAGAGTTATTAACTCTGCGAACTCCAGAAACTCTGCAACGCTAAAATTCAAAATGGCTGCTTCGGCCATCAGAAAAGAAGTTCTCACGAAGAATTTGTCGGCGGCTGCTGAACGTGACAGCGAATGGGCCACATGCAAAAGAGAACCGATCATAAAAAGAAAGAAATTTCCGGGAACGGCAGTGCTTCACGAAACAGCATCTGCCGTTTTTGTTTTTAGAGGATAAGAAATGACAAAAAAATATTTGAAAGAGTCGATCAAGTTAGGAACAAGAGATCTGGTCGTCGAAACAGGAAAGGTCGCAAAACAAGCCGATGGTTCGGTTGTTATCAGATACGGCGACACGATGATTTTGGTGACGGCTGTCAGCGCACGGACAGCGAAAGAAGGACTCGACTTCTTTCCGCTTACAGTTGAGTACAGGGAATCGAGCTACGCAGCCGGACGAATTCCGGGAAACTATTTTAGACGCGAAGGCCGCCCGAGCGAGAAAGAAGTTCTTACATGCCGCCTGATCGACCGTCCGGTCCGCCCGCTTTTTGCTGACGGCTACCGTTTTGAAACACAGATCGTCGGCAGCGTGATCTCGGCCGACGCTGAAAATGATCCGGACGTTATCACGATCACAGGTGCTTCGATGGCTCTTTACCTGTCGGACATCCCGTTCGAAAATCCGATCGCCGGAGTTCGCGTCGGACTTATCGACGGAAAATATCTGATCAATCCGACATATGACGAGCGTCGCGAATCGCAGCTTAATCTGATCGTTGCCGGAACCGAAGAAGCGATCTGCATGGTCGAGGCCGAAGCTCAGGAAGTGGCGGAAAGTATCGTTGTCGAGGCCCTGATGCTCGCACACAAAGAGATCAAACGCCTTTGCCTATGGCAGAAAGAACTTGGAAAGGCGCTGAATATCACAAAGCGCGAGTTTGTCGTCCCTGCTCTCGACGAGCATATCGTTGCTGATGTCGAAAAGACGTGGACGGACAAGCTCCGTACTGCACTGGATTCGACCGGACGCGACAAGATCGCGGTCTACGCGGGACTCGATGCTTAAAGAAGGAAGTTGTCGAAAGCTATCCGGAGGACGATCCTGGTGCTCGCGGGACTGCGGGCAAAGCATTCGGCAAGCTTAAAGAAAAGATCTTCCGCGAGGATATGCTCGGCAACCGCCGCCGTCCCGATGGACGGAAGTTCTCGGAGATCCGACCGATCACATGCGAGATCGGCTGGCTTCCGCGCGTTCACGGTTCGGCCCTGTTCACACGCGGTGAAACGCAGGCGATCGTCACTACGACTCTCGGCACGAAAGTGGACGGGCAATTCATGGATGACCTTGAAAAAGGTACGATCGATCGTCGGTTCATGCTGCATTACAACTTCCCGCCGTATTCGGTCGGAGAGGCAGGACGATTTGGCGGAACGTCGAGACGCGAGACCGGCCACGGCAATCTTGCCCGGCGGGCGATCGAAGCCGTTCTTCCCGACGACAACGATTTTCCATACACGCTTCGTGTAGTATCCGAAATTACAGAATCCAACGGCTCGTCATCGATGGCATCGGTTTGCGGTGGCTGTCTGAGTCTTATGGATGCCGGTGTTCCGATCAAACGACCGGTTGCCGGTGTGGCGATGGGGTTGGTGATGGAAGGGAACCGCTACGCGATCCTTTCGGACATCGCCGGTGCCGAAGACCATTACGGCGACATGGACTTTAAGGTGACCGGCACGACCGAAGGCATTACTGCTTTGCAGATGGACATAAAGGTCGCCGGCATCAACGCGATGATCCTCCAGGAAGCTTTGGAGCAGGCAAGGAAAGGCCGGCTGCATATTTTGGACATCATGCAAAAAGCGATCGCCGAGCCTCGGGAAGAGATCTCGCCGTACGCACCGCGCATCATTACGCTCATGATCAATCCGGACAAGATCCGCGACGTTATTGGGCCGGGTGGTAAAATGATCCGTTCGATCACCGAAGAAACCGGAGCGAAGATCGACATTTCGGATGACGGAACGGTCCTTATCGCGACAGCCGACGGCGAAGCAGCACAGCTTGCGGTTGCCCGCATCAAGGCCCTGACGGCCGAGGCCGAGATCGGTGAGACCTATATGGGAACGGTCTCGCGCATCGTCGATTTCGGTGCGTTTGTTGAAATTCTACCGGGACTTGACGGCTTGCTGCACATATCTGAAATTTCCGACCGGCGCGTCAAAGACGTCCGTGACGAACTCAAAGAAGGCCAGCAGATCCTCGTCAAATGTATCGGCAAAGAAGGAAACAAGGTCAAGCTTTCCCGCAAGGCGATCCTGTCTGAAGAGAAAGCAAAGGCGTCTGGCGGTGGGGAAGACTAGGCTGAACGTCTCGCGAAGTTAATACCTGAAAGGACGGCTTCGGTCGTCCTTTTCAGGTTTGTTCGTTGTTCGCGGCTACTCCTTCGTTGTAAAATTCAGCTTTTGCAACCAGTGAACTTATTATGTCTGCACCAAACATTGAAACTATCGTCTCTCTTTCAAAACGCCGGGGATTTGTTTTTCCCGCATCCGACATCTACGGCGGGCTTGGCTCGTCGTGGGATTATGGGTCGCTTGGCGTTGAACTGGCGAATAACATAAAGCGAAGCTGGTGGAACTGGCTCGTTTATGAACGCGACGATATCGAGGGGCTTGATTCGTCGATCATCCAGAACCGGAATGTCTGGAAATATTCGGGCCACGAGACGACATTCAGCGATCCGTTGGTAGATTGCCGCGACTGCAATTCGCGTCTGCGCGAAGACAAACTTGATGTCGATCCGGCAGACAGCAAAGCTATTTGCTCGAATTGTGGTTCGAAGAACCTGACTGAATCGCGGCCTTTCAACTTGATGTTCAGAACGACGATCGGCGCGGTTTCGGCGGACGACGATCCGATGGCTTTGGCGTATTTACGGCCGGAGACCGCGCAGGGCATTTTTATCAACTTTGCGAACGTGCTGAACACGTCGCGGCGAAAACTGCCGTTTGGTATTGCTCAGATCGGTAAGGCTTTTCGAAACGAAGTGACGCCGGGCAACTTCATCTTTCGCACCCGGGAATTCGAGCAGATGGAGATGGAATATTTCTGCCGCGCTGAGGACGCTCCGAGGCTGCATCAGGAATGGATCGATGGTTTTCAGCAGTGGATCCAGTCGCTTGGGATTTCGGCCGAAAATCTTAGTTTGTATGAGCAATCGAAGGAAGAACTGGCCCACTACGCTGAGCGGACAGTGGATATTATGTACCGCTATTTTCCCGAACGTGTGGACGAGGACAAGCAGTGGGATGAGCTTATGGGCATCGCGAATCGGACGAACTACGATCTACGCGTCCATTCGAAAAAGCCTGAAAATGAGGAAGGTAAACGCATAAATCCGGATTCGACCGAAGACCTTTCATATTTCGACGAAGCGACGAAAGAGCGCTTTTATCCGTATGTGATCGAGCCCGCGATCGGCGTCAACCGGACGCTGCTGGCGGTGATGATGGACGCTTACACCGAGAAAACGAATGACAAGGGCGAGACCCGCGTCATATTGAAGCTGACGCCCGAACTCGCACCCATCAAGGTCGCGGTGCTGCCGCTTGCCAAGAACAAGCCGGAGATCGTCGAACTGGCGAAGAAGTTGAAAAAGGACCTGCAGCCCTCGATGCGGGCGGTTTACGACGACACCGGCGGCATCGGCAAACTCTACGCCCGCCAGGACGAGATCGGCACGCCATTCTGCGTAACGGTGGATCACGAAACGCTTGACGACAGCGCTGTTACGGTTCGTGATAGGGATACTTGGGAGCAGGAACGCGTTAGTATCGACTCATTGAAAGAATATCTCCAGAAGCGGCTTTAGGAGATGAACTTCGAAGGCATATTCCATTCAAAGCTGCTGCGATTCGGCCTCTCGGTCGCGGCCGTGCTGCTCACGACAGTTGGACTGGCGTCGCTAGCGGAGCATGTGAATCTGATCACGGTCTCGCTCTCGCTTCTGCTGATCGTGCTGGCGGCGGCGACGTTTTTTGGGCGAAATCCGGCTTTGCTCGCGTCGTTTGTCGCGATGCTTTGCTTAAACTATTTTTTCATCCCGCCGGTTTACACCTGGACAATATCCGATCCGCAGAACCTCGTTGCGTGGACTGCGTTCACGATAACGGCATTAGTTGCCGGTGAACTGTCGGCATACGCGAGACGTCGTGCCCGCGAGTCCGAGCGGCTTTATGAGGAATTGCAGTCAGCTTTCAAAACGGCGACCGAAGCCGAAGCCCTGAAGCAAAGCGAAAAGCTAAAATCTGCTCTGCTGGACGCCGTGACACATGATCTGCGAACCCCACTGACGTCGATCAAGGCCGCTGTCACGACACTCCTCGACAGCGAAGGCGGTCACCGCACCATCGAGCTGAATGGCGAAGGGCGAGCGGAGTTCCTTGCCATTATCAACGAAGAGACCGATCGTCTAAACGGGTTTATTGAGGGAATGGTCCAACTCGCAAGGATCGAGGCAGGCTCGGCAAAAGCGAGCGGGAATTTTTCGAACGTCGAAGAGATCATTATGATCGCACTCGAACGGGCGGAACCGGTACTCGCCAAGAATCGTCTGACCGTAAACTTACAAAAGGAACTGCCGCTGATCCGGGTCGATGCCCGGGCCATTGCCGAGGTCGTTTATAATCTGGTCGAAAACGCGGCAAAATACTCAGACGCCGGTACGATGATAACGATTACCGCGGCATCGCACGGGAACAGCGTTTTGATCTCTGTAATGGACGAGGGCAAGGGAATTCCAGCGGAAATGCGCGAGCGCGTGTTCGACAAATTTGTGCGCCTCGATGGTGAACATACGGACGGCCTCGGACTTGGGCTGGCTATCGCACGAGGGATAGTTGAGGCCCAGGGTGGAAAGATCGCCATAAAGGCCGGTGCTAATGAGGTCGGAACTAAAGTTACTTTGACGCTGCCAATAGGAGAGGAATGAGTGAGCCGAAGAGGGTGCTGGTCGTAGATGACGAACCGCAGATCACGCGTGTTTTGCGGCACAGCCTGACGGCACATCGATACGATGTTCGGACCGCCGCTGACGGCTTGGCGGCACTCGACACCTTTCGTGATTGGCACCCGGACCTGATAATCACCGACCTCCAAATGCCCGAAATGGACGGGATCGAATTGTGCCGTGAAGTTCGAAAGGCGTCGATGCTGCCGATAATCGTCCTGTCGGTGAAAGGCGAAGAGCGAACAAAGGTGATAGCGTCTCGACGCCGGGGCGGATGATTACGTGACAAAGCCGTTCGGGATCGACGAACTGCTTGCCCGTGTCCGGGCGGCTCTCCGCCGCCTGCCCGACGCCCACGAAGATGCTGGATCTATTCTCGATGATGGAGATTTTCGTATCGATCCGTCGACCCGCGAAGTGACGGTTACTGGTGAGTCGGTCCATCTCACGCCAAAGGAATTCGACCTGCTCGTTTTTCTCTTCCGCAACCGCAACAAGGTCGTCACCCACCGAGCGATCCTGACCGCGATCTGGGGCGGCAATTTTACCGAGCAGACCGAATACCTCCGCGTTTTTGTAGGTCAGCTTCGAAAAAAAATAGAGAAAGATCCTTCACAGCCAAAGTACATCCGAACCGAGCCATGGGTCGGATATCGTTTTGTCACCGCTGAATAATTAACTCGTTTCCAAACTTCGCGAGCAAAATTCGGGATCCTCACGAATTTCGCGAGTTAATTCAGCGCATTTCCGGAAAAACCCACATCGAGATATCGTCGGTTACGAACCCACCCCGCTTAAACGCAATGTTATCAATGATTTGCCTGATAGTTCATTCCGGAACGTCTGTTGCGGTCAATTAATGTAGATGTTTGAAACTGGGCCCTATTTGGGATCGCAGCATGCTCGAGACCTGAATATAAATCTTTACGAACTTTTTATGAAAGCTTTACGCAACCCTTAACAAATGCCGGTTAATCTCTAATTGTAAGGAGCCGACCAGGGTCTCCGGGAGGGAGTTATGATGGCAACAATTCATGCAAAAGGAACAGTATTGGCCAATTCGCCCGAACCCGTTCGGGTCACTCGAAAGGGGCTACGCGGGACTTTGCTGACGCCATTCGTTTGTTCAGTCCTGGCATCAATGGGCATCTTTGGCGGAATGTCGGCACTATTTGCCGGCATCATGTGTGTAATGCTTCATGGCGTTTTATCGCAGGATATCGTTTTTAACCGGGTCGGAACGGTGCTTCTCATCGTTGCGATACCGATGATACTTATAGGATCGGTCTTTTTGGATGAGATCGAATTAAGAAAATGAACAGGATAATTATTTGTGCGGTGTTCCTGCTGGGAACTGCCGTTTTTGTACGCGCTCAGCAGACTATTTTTAACGTTCCATCGTCCGACATTTTGGACAAGGGTAAATTTTATTTTGAGCTCGACGCGACGTTCAAGCCTACCAGCGGCGACTCCGTTGGCAGATTTTCTAGTTTTGTTCCGCGAATCGTCGCAGGTACCGGCGGGAATGTCGAGATCGGCCTGAACGTGACTGGAAATATTCAGCCCGGAGCAGATTCAACGACGCTCGTTCCGGCCATCAAGTACCGGCCTTATAACAAAAATGGTTGGTCGATCGTAGTCGGCGATAACGTTTTTATTCCCGTGCGGAACAAATCCTATGATATTGGCAATTACGCCTACGCGCAGGTCAGCAAATCGTTTAAGAGCGGTACGCGCATCACCGCGGGAGGTTATCACTTTTCGAAACACGTAGTCGCGGCGAACGCGAGTCGGGCTGGAGGACAGTTCGGCTTTGAGCAGCCAATTAACAAATATGTAAATTTTAACGCCGATTGGTACACCGGCAAGCACGCGGCTGGATATTTCACGCCGGGCTTTGCGTTCAAGCCGCATCCGAAGGTGACTGGATATTTCGGTTATTCGATCGGTAATGCGAGGTGCGAACGAGGGAAATCACTTTGTCTACGCCGCTATCGGCATCAATCTGAATTAACGGAGAAAAGACCATGTTGGATCTACTTTTTTTGGCGGTCATTATCGCATTCTTTTTACTGGCCCTGGCTTATGTCGCGGGCTGTGACAAGCTGCGAAAAGGAGAGAAAAGCTAATGAGCTGGGAAACTATTTTGGCGGCTGCTTGTTCGGTTTTATTGTTGATCTATTTGGTCTACGCGCTCTTCCGCCCTGAAGAATTTTAATGTCATGACTACTAACGGAATTTTACAGATACTGCTGTTTTTCTTCGTTCTTACCATACTCGCAAAGCCGGTGGGCATCTATCTGCTCAAGGTCTATAACGGCGAGAGGACGATACTCAGCATCATTTTCGGCCCGGTGGAGCGCCTGTTTTATGCGATCACGCGGGTTGATCCGGCACGCGAGATGAACTGGAAGCAGTACGGTGTCGCGATGCTGCTTTTCAGCCTCGTATCATCGCTCGCGCTCTATGCTGTCCAGCGGCTTCAGTTTTATCTGCCGCTCAATACGCAGGAATTTGCGGGCCCGTCGGAACACTCATCTTTCAACACTGCCGTTTCATTTGTAACGAACACCAATTGGCAGGGTTACGGCGGCGAGACGACGATGAGCTATTTCACGCAGATGACCGGGCTCGCCCTGCAGAACTTTCTCTCGGCGGCGGTCGGCATGGCGTTAGCAATTGTGTTCATCAGGGGCATCGCTCGATTTGAGACCGACAAGCTCGGAAATTTTTGGGTCGATCTCGTTCGCGGCACGTTGTATGTGTTGCTGCCGCTGTCCTTTTTAACGGCCGTCTTTTTCGTTTCGCAGGGTGTTGTTCAGAATTTCAAGGCTTATGACACTGCTCAGTTATCCGACTCGTTCGTCGTTCAAGTGGACAAGAAGGATGCCGAGGGCAATGTCATCACGGATGACGCGGGCGAGAACGTAAAGGAAGACAGCACGATAGACACGCAGACGATCGCTCAGGGACCCGTGGCGTCACAGCTTGCGATCAAGATGCTTGGCACGAACGGCGGCGGCTTCTTTAATGCAAATTCGGCACATCCGTTTGAAAACCCGACGCCATTCTCGAATTTTATCCAGATGCTGCTGATCTTCATCATTCCGGCGGGCTTCACTTATACGCTCGGCCGAATGGTCAAGTCGCAGGGGCACGGCTGGGCTGTATATGCGGCAATGTCGTTCCTTTTTCTTGCCGGAGCTTTCATAGCATACGGCGCTGAATCACGAGGAAACCCGCTTTACCCTGCTTCAGTGAACCAAACTGTCGTCGGCGGTAATTTCGAGGGAAAGGAAACGCGATTCGGGGTGGCAAATTCGGCATTGTTTGCAACAGTTACGACCGATGCTTCGTGCGGTGCGGTAAATTCGATGCACGACAGTTTTACCCCGATCGGCGGCATGGTACCGCTGGTGAACATCATGCTCGGCGAGGTGGTTTTCGGCGGCGTCGGTGCCGGAATGTACGGAATTCTCGTCATGATCATCATGACGGTTTTCCTGGCGGGCCTGATGGTCGGAAGAACCCCGGAATATCTCGGCAAAAAGATCGAGGCGTACGACGTTCAAATGGCGATGTTATATATCTTGATCTTCCCGCTGATCATTCTTTGTTTCACGGCGATCTCATCAGTGTCACCTGATTTCGGGTTGACGTCATTGAACAATCAAGGAGCTCACGGATTGTCGGAAATGCTCTACGCATTTACGTCTGGAACGGGAAATAACGGCTCGGCCTTCGCGGGAATAAGTGCCAATACTCTTTGGTACAACACAACGCTCGGCATAGCCATGCTCGTCGGAAGGTTCTTTATGATCATTCCGATGCTTGCGATAGCCGGTAACCTTGCGAGCAAGAAGATCGTGCCTGCGAGTCTCGGGACCTTTCCGGTAAATACGCCGTTGTTCGCGGTTTTGCTCGTCAGTATTGTATTGATCGTCGGCGCATTGACATTTTTCCCGGTACTGAGCCTTTCGCCGATCCTGGAGCATTTTCAGATGTACAACGGGCAGACATTTACCACGAGTTCATAGAGAGATGGAAGAACTGTGATCGAAAGTCTCAGGACTCTGTGTCTCTGCGGCAATTAAGAAAATGAAAAAAGCAATTTCAATTTGGGACAAAAACATAATTACGCAGGCACTCATCGACTCTTTCCGGAAACTTAACCCCCGGAAGATGCTGAAGAACCCGGTAATGTTCGTTGTCGAAGTCGGTGCCGCATTCTTGACCTTCCGAATGCTGGCCGTAATGTTTCTGCCTACGACCGTATCCGGCTTTGAACTGCAGATCACGTTGTGGCTTTGGTTCACCGTGCTTTTTGCGAATTTTGCAGAGGCGATGGCCGAGGGACGCGGTAAGGCCCAGGCTGATACGCTCCGCAAGTCAAGGACAGAAACGACCGCGACACTGATCGAGGCCGACGGCTCGCACCGATCGATCGCGGCACCCGCACCTGAGAAAAGGCGACGTTGTTTATGTCGTTGCCGGCGAATTTATTCCCGGCGACGGCGAGGTGGTGGAGGGTGTGGCATCGGTCGACGAATCGGCTATAACGGGCGAATCGGCTCCGGTCATTCGCGAATCGGGCGGCGACCGTTCGGCTGTGACCGGCGGCACCAAGGTGCTTTCGGATTGGATCAAGGTCCGCATCACGTCGAATCCGGGCGAAACTTTCATCGACAGAATGATCGCGCTCGTCGAAGGGGCTTCGCGGCAGAAAACCCCGAACGAGATTGCGTTGAATATTTTGCTTGCGGGCTTGACCATCGTGTTCCTGCTCGCCGTCGTTACGCTGCAGCCTTTTGCGATCTATTCTTCGGCACCGCAAACGATCTTTGTTTTGATCTCGCTTCTTGGTTTGCCTGATCCCGACGACCATCGGCGGCCTCTTGTCGGCGATCGGTATTGCCGGCATGGATCGGCTGATCCAGCACAACGTACTGGCAATGTCGGGCCGGGCTGTTGAGGCGGCTGGTGACGTGAACACGCTCCTTCTCGATAAAACCGGGACGATAACGCTTGGGGAACCGGCAGGCGAGCGAGTTCATACCACTGAAAGGCGTTTCGCCTGAAACGTTTGCCGATGCCGCACAGCTTTCGTCGCTTGCCGATGAAACTCCGGAAGGACGGTCGATCGTCGTCTACGCAAAGCAGAAATATGGGCTTACGCGGCCGCGAGATCAGCGATCTTTCCGCAGGCCATGCGGAGTTTATCCCGTTTACAGCCCAAACCCGAATGTCGGGCGTGAATCTCGACGGGCGTCAGATCCGGAAAGGAGCGGTTGACGCCATCGAGAAATATGTCGCAAGCGGCGGACAGCAATCTTCGGCGGAACTCCGCGAGGTAGTAGAACGCATTGCCAGGGCGGGCGGAACTCCGCTAGTTGTCGCCGACAATCACAAGGCGCTTGGCGTGATCTACCTAAAGGACATTGTGAAGGGTGGAATGCGGGAACGATTTAATCAGCTTCGCCAAATGGGAATTAAGACCGTGATGATAACGGGCGACAACCCGCTGACCGCCGCGTCGATCGCCAACGAAGCAGGCGTCGATGATTTTCTTGCCGAGGCAACCCCGGAAGACAAAATGGCCCTTATCAAACGCGAACAGGCCGAGGGCAAGCTTGTCGCAATGACCGGTGACGGAACCAATGACGCTCCGGCCCTTGCCCAGGCTGATGTCGGGGTCGCAATGAACACCGGTACGCAGGCCGCAAAAGAGGCTGGCAATATGGTTGATCTCGACTCGCGATCCGACCAAACTTATCGAGGTCGTTGAGATCGGCAAGCAGCTCTTGATGACACGCGGGGCGTTAACTACGTTCTCAATAGCAAACGATGTGGCAAAATACTTCGCGATCATCCCGGCGATGTTCGCGGCGACATTTCCCGTGCTAAACGCTTTGAATATCATGGGTCTCAGGACGCCGCAATCGGCGATTCTTTCGGCCGTGATCTTCAATGCGCTGGTCATCGTTGTTCTGATCCCGTTGGCGCTCAAAGGCGTAAAATATCGCCCGATGTCGGCTTCGTCGCTGCTGCAAAGGAATTTGTTGATCTACGGCCTCGGAGGCCTCGTAGCACCGTTCATCGGCATAAAAATTATCGACGTGATAATTACGGCTGTTGGCTTAGCGTAAGGAATTCGTACGCAGGATGATCTGTGTTTATCTGTGGACAGTACAAAAATATGAAGGACCTAATTACATCAGTTTTAATGATCTTGGTTATGACGGTTGCCCTCGGCCTACTCTACCCATTCGCGGTATGGGGCGTTGGCCAGATGCTCTTTCCGCATCAGGCCAATGGGTCACTGATCGTGCAGCGACGGCAAAGTAGTCGGTTCGGAGCTTATCGGGCAGAATTTTACTTCCGCGGGCTATTTCCATTCGCGGCCATCGGCGGCCGGCAACGGCTATGACGCCGGAGCATCGAGCGGTTCCAATCTGGGCCCGACCAGCAAAAAGCTGATCGACCGGATCTCGGCCGACGCAGAAACGCTTGTTGCCGAAAATCCGAATGCCCCGATCCCGGCCGACCTCGTAACGACGAGCGGCTCAGGACTAGACCCGCACATTTCGCCCGCCGGGGCGGAGTTCCAGGTTCCGCGAATCGCAAAGGAAAGAGGAATGGGCGAATCGCGGGTTCGCACGTTGGTTGCAGAATTTACGGACGGGCGTCAGTTTGGCCTGCTCGGAGAGCCGCGTGTGAATGTTTTGATGCTGAATCTTGCAGCTTGACGGCGAAAAACCGATTTCGAGGTAGCGATCGTTTATATGTTTGTCGATACTCAACCATCCGATATTCCGAACAAAGACGGAAACAGGCCGTCACCCGAATCGCTCTTGAAGATGGTCCAGGAGAATGAGCGGGCCAAACTACGCGTCTATGTCGGAGCCGCGGCCGGCGTCGGCAAAACCTACCAAATGCTGGAGGATGCTCACCAGCTAAAGGAACAGGGAATCGACGTCGTGATCGCGGTCGTTGAAACGCACGGACGGGCGGAAACCGAGGAACAGATCAAGGACCTTGAGATCATCCAGCCGAAGCTGATCGAATATCGCGGGAATACATTTGAGGAGATGGACCTGCAGGCGGTCATCGAACGCCATCCGGCCGTCGCGATCGTCGACGAACTGGCACACACGAACATTGAAGGATCAAAGAACGCGAAGCGTTACGAAGACGTGATCGAATTGCTGGACAATGGTATTTCGGTCATAGCGGCCGTCAATATTCAGCACATCGAATCATTGAACGATGTCGTTCAAAGAACCACCGGCGTTCAGGTCCGCGAGACGGTCCCCGACTGTTTCTTCAAACACGCCGATGAAGTGATCGACGTAGATATTTCGATCGACACGCTTCGGACGCGGCTGCGGCAGGGGAAGATCTATTCGGTTGAAAAGATCGAGCAGTCTTTGAACAATTTCTTTCGAAAGGGAAATCTCGCAAACTTACGCGAACTTGCCCTTCGCCACGTCGCGCAGCAGCAGTCGGTCAAGGACCACGAATACCGCGAGCGCGAAGGCCTGGAAAACGCTGTTATCCCTGAGAAAGTAATGGTATGCATGGCTTCCCGCGGGAGTGCGAAAAAGATCCTCCGGACCGGTTCGCGCATCGCGGGGCGGCTTTGCAACCGAGGACTGGTTTGCGGTTTACGTCGAAACGCCGAAGGAGGAGCCCGGACGCATCGATCCGAAAGCATACGCTGCCTTGCAGGAGAATGTCCGGTTCGCTGAAACTCTTGGTGCAAAGGTCGTTAAGCTGAAATCCGCCAACGTCGCGGACGCCCTGCTTGGATACGCAAGGGAAATTGGGATCACGCATGTCATCTTCGGCCAGTCCGCCCGCAGCCGATGGGACATTTTTTGGCGCGGCTCCGTTATTAACCGGTTTCTCGCCGAGGTGAAGGACGCTGCCGTTCATGTCATTCCCATAGAAAAGGATGAACAGTGATAGTGTGGAAACCCTGCTTCCGCAGGCTCTTTCCGTCATTAGGGCCGCCTTTTAAGGCGGGACTCCAAACGAGGAACTCCAAAATCTACCATTTTGATTCGCCTCCGGAACTATTGCACAATAGTCCTCTAATCTGATGGCGAAATTACCCGAAAATATCGAGTCGCTCGCGAGGTCTGTTGATGAAAATGGCGGCCGCGCAATGCTTGTTGGCGGGTGTGTTCGCGACGAGTTGATGGGCCTCGAGCCGAAGGACTGGGATGTTGAGGTTTATGGCGTTGAGGCGGGAAGGCTAAAGGAAATTTTGGAGTCATTTGCCGAGACGTTAGATACGGACGGGAATGTCCGCGTTCCGTTGAATGTTGTCGGCGAGGCATTTAGGGTTTATAAGATCGGGAATGATCTCGACGTTTCGATCCCTCGTCGCGAGCGAAAGGTGGATCGCGGGCATCGCGGATTCATGGTAGAAGGCGATCCGGACATGTCGTTTGAAGAGGCCTGTTCGCGGCGCGATTTTACGGTCAACGCGATCCTGAAAGATCCGTTGACCGGCGAGATCGTCGACCCGTTCGCCGGGCGCGGCGATTTCGACAAAAAGGTGCTGCGGCACGTTTCAAGCGAGACTTTTGGGGAAGATTCGCTGCGTGTCTTGCGGGCGGCCCAATTTGCGGCGAGATTTGAGTTCGATATCGCACCCGAAACCGTCGAGATCTGCAAGACGATCGATGTAACCGATCTTCCGAAAGAACGCATCTGGGGTGAAATTGAGAAGCTCCTGCTGGCTGCCCAACATCCTTCGATCGGGTTGAAGTGGCTTTACGAACTCGGTGTTGTCGATCAGCTTTTTCCTGAGATGAAAGCGTTGGTCGGTGTGCCGCAGGAGCCGGAATGGCATCCTGAGGGTGACGTCGATGTTCACACGCTGATGGTCGTTGATGAGGCGCGGAAGCTGATCGACGACCTGCCGCATGAGCGTCAGGTGGCGGTGATGCTCGGTGCTTTGGCCCACGATTTTGGGAAGCCGCCGACCACCGTCTTCATGGACGGCCGCTGGCGCTCGCATTCACACGACGAGGCGGGTGTCGAACCGACACTCTCATTTCTCGACACGCTGGGCATCTTTACGCTCAATGGTTTCGATGTCCGTAATCAGATCATTCAGCTTGTCCGTTATCACCTGAAGCCGGGCGAATATTACAAGGCGAAATCGCCCGTCGGTGACGGGGCGTTCCGGCGGCTCGCCCGCAAGGTCGAAGCCGACCTTCTATACCGCGTCGCAAAAGCCGACAGCCTCGGGCGTTATCCGGACGGCGACCGCAGCAAGATGATCTTCGGATCGGAAGCGCAGGAATGGTTTATCGAAAAGGTGCGCGAGCTGCAGATCGAACGAAAGGCCCCTGAGCCCATCCTAATGGGAAGGCACCTGATCGAATTGGGAATGAAGCCGTCGCCGGAGTTTAAGAGAATTCTGGATTCTGTTTACGAGTTGCAATTGGACAGCAAGATATCTGATCTAACCGCAGCTATCGCAGAAGCCAAGAAACTGATCGGCTAGAGTCTTGTCCGAACAAAGATCGATTCGGGTACGTTTCGAATTACCAGCATGATCCAACGCCATGCCGGCACGTAGTAGAGGGTGTGCTTCTTTTTTCGAAACGCTTTGTAAATGGCCGAACCCAGTTTTGCAGGATCAGCGGTCAATTTCTTCGGCAGTTCCATTTCCGCGGTCATCTTGGTTGCCACAAACCCGGGTTTGACCGTCATCACCGAAACGTTTGATGAGGCGAGGCGATGACGAAGGCCGGCGAGAAATGCTGTGAATCCTGCCTTAGATGAGCCGTAGATGTAAATGCTTTTTCGGCCCCGGTCACCGGCTACCGACGAGATGCCGATTATTGTGCCCTGTTTTCTTTCCTCGAAATCGTTAGCCACGATCGACAGTAACGACACCGCACCGAGGTAGTTTGCAGCGATGATCTTTTCCGCCTCGACCCAATCGCCCTCAGCTTTTTTCTGCTCGCCGAGATACCCGACCGAATAAAGGACTACATCAGGTATTGCCGGGAGTGCGGCATAAAAGTCTTTGTGGGTTTCAAACTTTTCTGCGTCGAAGTCAACGACAAATGCCGAGACGCCATGTCGGATCTCCAGGTCGGACCGCACCGGGACAAGCGATGCCGAATCACGTGCCGCCAGTATGATGTCGAATCCGTTACGGGCAAATTCATATGCCGTTGCCTGCCCGATATCCGAACGCGCCGCCAAGTACTAAAAGGGTTTTTGACATAGCGAGGTTCAGTTAGAAATCAAGTCTCGTCGATTGAGCCGACCGAAAGCGGTTTGAATGTACGATCTTCGAATACGTTTTGTGAAAGATCTCAGAGCTCATCCGAGCGTCTTTAGCGAGATATATTCTTCCGCCGTTTCGCATTACGATCTCGTCGAGTTCGTCTAGAAGTGTGAGTACTTTCGGGTTGACCTTGAAATCGAGAGCAAGCGTATAACCTTCGCGGGGAAAACTCATCACGGCGTTCGGGTCTGGCTTGCCAAAAAGTTTGAGCACCGCGAGCGGCGAACCTTGCCCTGATCGCTCGATCTTCTCAAGAATATCCTTAAGTCCGTCATAGCTGGTTTCCTTCGGCAGCACGAACTGATATTGGAGAAATCCTCGCCGCCCATATGCCCGGTTCCAGTGACGGATCCCATCAAGGGGGTAAAAATAGCTATCGAAATGCACTACGGCTTCGCTTCGTTTCGATAGCTGTTTATGATAATAAACCGAATTCATCAACTTAACGGACGCATAATTCAAGGAAAATCTCGGAACAAAAAACGGTACATTCAACCGGCTTGGCGACGTGCCGCGAAGGGGTTCACCGCTCAAACGCGACGGGAGTTCGTTTTTCAATGCGTGCTCTCCCAGAAGCAGCAGCGAGCGGCCCAGGTTTCTCTTTCGGCCGAAAGCAGTCGATCCACGCCACTGAATACGTATGAATCCGCGGTATCTTCGAATAGACGCATTACGCTATCGATGTCCGGGACCTTGTGCGAAATCTGCCGAATATATGCAGTCTCGATAGGCTTCAATCGAAACTTCGCACTGACGATAATTCCAGTCAGTCCCATCCCGCCACACGTTTTCCAAAAAAGCTCAGGGTTTTCGTCCGGCGAACACGATACAACATCGCCTTCGGAATGTCAGGACCTGCAGAGCTGAGAACATGGTTCGAAAAACTCCCTTCGCAATGGTGGTTTTTGCCGTGAACGTCGGCTGCGATCGCTCCGCCAACTGTAATATATTTCGTTCCCGGCGTGACCGGAAGAAAAAAGCCTATGGGAACGATCACATCGAGAATGTCCGACAGCAGGACACCGGATTCGCATTCAATGAATCCTTGGTCGGCATCGAAAGACAAGAAATGATTGAGTTTGAGCGTGGAAAGGATATTCTCACCAAGCGATGAATCGCCATAACAGCGGCCATTGCCTCGGGCGATCAGGCCGTCATTGCTGAGGACAAATATCGCGCACGTCGCAAACATTCGCAGCTTCGCTCGATATTTGCTTCAACGACAGGGTAGTTGCCCCAATTTGTGACCAGCTTACGAGGCATAAATGATCACCAGAAACGCAAACAGCCACAATGCGATCATCGCCTGGATCATCGTATCTTTTAAGAGTATAAGCGTGGGTGAACCGGATTTTTGATCGACGATCGCTATCTGTAAAAAACGCAAGATGCCGATTATCACAAATACAGAGGTCAGATAGATATTGTCCGAACGAAGATCGATGCACGACTTCGTCGGACACTGTGTACATAATATAGCAAACCAGCGTCGTCACGGAGAGAACAACGAGACAGGTATCGATGAACGGCAGCGTGTAGCCGGACAACGACGGGCGAAGGGCTTCCTTATCGACATCGAGGAGCAGGTCGTCGCGTCGTTTGCCTAAAGCAAGACAGCAGGCCAGCAGAAACGTCATCAGGATCAGCCATTTCGAAACCGGCACATCGGCGGCGATGCCCCCGGCGATAACCCGAAGGACAAATCCGAACGCGATCAGCGAAATGTCGATCAGCGACAAGTGCTTTAGATACAGGCTGTATAGGATGTTTACTGCAAAATAGGCGGCAACCGCATAAAGGAAATTTACCCCACCGACGAGTGCCAGCCCGGCGCCGACAGCGGCCAGGAAGATCATCAGAATGACCGCAGTTCGGATCGGAAATTTCACCGGTAGCGAGCGGCCGTTTTCGCTTCAACTCGTGGATCTTGTCATTCTCAAGGTCGACGATGTCGTTCAGAATATAAACGGCACTTGCGACCGCAGCAGAATGACAATACCGCCAAACCAAGCCGGTAATCGCTAAACAGAAGGCCGATCTTTCCGGCAAAAAACGCTGGGATCAGAACGAAGACGTTCTTTATCCATTGGTGCGGTCTGATGAGTTTTAGGTACGTTTTCAAACGATCTATTGAAAAACCGATGTTAAGTTATGCCGCCGGAGCGTGATCATCGCGATTTAGCGACATCCAGAATCCTATCGCACCAAAGAACAATGCAAAAATGCCGTAGCCTGAATTGGCCATATACAAGTTTAGCTTTCCTGCCTGAATCGCGAAAATGGCGGAAGAGAATAGCAGACACATAAAGCTGCACAACGCCATTGGCCTGAAGAAACTCCGGCAGACAGGCGGACGACTTCCTGACGGCAAACAAAGCCGCAAAAAGCATCGCCGATCCCGGGATAAGCAGACCGGCGTACGGAAGGACGGATTCTAAAATCCGCATCTTATATGCCTGGGCCGCGAACGGCGAAAATCCGGTCGGGTCATAGGCCCAAAAGGGAAGCGTGACCGCCGCGAGCACTGGCAACGGAAACTGCCGACAGCCGGAACGCCTCCCGCCAGCCGGCCGTATGAACGAGGGCCCCAAAATACAAAGGCAATACAACGAAAAAATTTGACCTTGATGAAAGGCAGATCCCCAGGAATGCCGCAGAAAGCAGCTTCTTCCACAATGGTGCCTCCGGGTCCGCAGCATACTTCAGCGCAAGCCAGATCGCGACCAAAATATAGATCGAATTGGAGATGTAATCCGAGCCGGTTACAAGGCTCTGAAGAACGGTCGGCGACGACAATAGTATTGCCCAGAAAAGAGCGAGTACGAGCGCACTGCTGTTTAATAAGTTGCGCAAAACAAGAAACAATACCGCGAGCCAAAAAATGTTCTGGTAAGGCAAAGCCCCTGCGACGACCCAGGGAGTGGCGAGGAAGATCGCACCGGGAAGGGGAGAGATCGGCAGTCCGAGATAAGTGGTCTGGTAGTACGGAAAATTGCCCTTAACAAGCTCGCTTGCCGCAATGATCATCGCATCGTCGACGTCACTGCCGCCGCCCAGCGTGCCCGAATTTGCCAGCGGATATCCGACACATACGATCGCGATCAGTCCGGCGAAAGTTATTAGTGCCAATATTTGGGCGGTTCGCTCGGAGACATGTTTGAGAAACGGAGGGAGCAAGAGAAAATAGCCGACAAATATCGCGATCAAGCCTGCGGCAAAATACAATGCGATCCCGGCGATACCGAGGTATTTGCCGGCCGTATCAAACGATGGGACGAGAAGGAAGATCGCGAGTCCGAACACTCGAAGGTATTGGTGCGGCTTGTCGATCATTATGAGGTGTTTGGTTAGGTTATCCGCGTGCCCGTCCGACTGACAGGCACGCGGTTTAGGAACGGTCGCTATTTGCCTTCGAGAAAGGCCTTTAGCCGACGCGAACGCGACGGGTGCCGCAGCTTTCTCAACGCCTTGGCCTCGATCTGGCGGATACGTTCGCGAGTGACGGCAAAATGCTGGCCGACCTCTTCAAGCGTGTGCTCGGAACCGGTGTTGCCCAGCCCAAAACGCATTTTGATGACCTTTTCCTCACGCGGCGTGAGCGTCGCGAAAACTTCGTCGGTGATCTCGCGCAGGTTCGAGAAGGTGACCGATTCGGCCGGATTCAATATCGACTTATCCTCGATAAAATCTCCGAGATGCGAGTCTTCTTCTTCGCCGATAGGCGTTTCGAGCGAGATCGGCTCCTGTGCGATCTTCAGCACCTTTCGCACTTTCGAAACCGGAATGTCCATCCGCTTTGCGATCTCTTCGCTCGTCGGTTCGCGGCCGAGTTCCTGCACCAGCAGACGCGAGGTGCGGATGAGCTTGTTGATCGTCTCGATCATGTGGACCGGGATTCGAATCGTGCGGGCCTGGTCGGCGATGGCACGCGTGATAGCCTGGCGGATCCACCATGTGGCGTATGTCGAGAACTTATAGCCTCGACGCCATTCGAACTTGTCGACCGCTTTCATCAAACCGATGTTGCCTTCCTGGATCAAGTCAAGGAATTGCAGGCCGCGGTTCGTGTACTTCTTCGCGATCGATACCACAAGACGGAGATTGGCCTCAACCAGCTCGCGCTTGGCCTTGTTCGTCTCAAATTCGCCGACGCTGATTATCTGATAGGAGCGCTTTGATCTCGATCGGCGAAAGGTGGAATTTTTCCTCAACTTCAACAAGCGATTGTTTTGCCTCGGCGATCTTTGCGTTGAGCTCTCGCTTTTCGGCCGCTCCTGGTTTTTTGGCCAAACGTTCTTCGGCTTTCTTAATATTACGTTCGGCCTTCTGTATGTCTTCGACCACAACCTTGCGGATCGAAGCGATCATAACCTGCATCGAATGCTCGGTGAGGTTTAGATTTTTGATCTCCTGCGCGATCTCCAAGCGGAGGCGTGCGGTCTGCCGCTTTAGTCTCAGGAGTTTCTTCGACTTTTTGCCCTTGGCCAATTTCAGCTGAGCCTTCTGCTCATTGCGGAGAGCGATCCAGACTTTCAATGCTCCGGCAAAATTCTGTTTAATATTGCCGATGCCTTCGAGCGTCCATCGGAGGTATTCCTCGGCCTTGTCTTCCTCAAGCGATATTTCAGCCTGCTCCGAGAAGGCAACTGTTTCGCGGATGCTCGCCTTTGCCGCTTCCCAAGATCGTCGCCGATCTTTATCAAGCCGTTCGACCGAGATCGGCGAACGCGAGATCGATTTGCGGGTCTTGATCTGGCCGCGCTCGATGCGCTTTGCGATCGTTACTTCGCCTTCACGTGTAAGAAGCGGAACGATGCCCATTTCGCGGAGATAAAGCCGCACCGGATCGTTCGATTTATCCAACGCACCGGCGGAAAGGTCGAGGTCGATGTCGTCCTCTTCTTCCTCTTCGGCGGCCGGGATCTTCGTCCAAAGCGAGGGCCGAGGCACGTTCGAGAAGCTGGGCATCGGTTTCGGCAACCGAGATATTGGCGCCTTCGAGACGGTCGAGCACGTCCTCGATGTCGTCCGGCGACATCATGTTTTCAGGTATCTCCCGATGAAGCTCATCGAGGCTAATAAATTTCTTTCGTTTGCCCAATGCGACCAGCCGGTCCATCAGGTCTTCTTTTTCGTCGTAGTCAGCCATAAGAAAGGGGTTTGATTAAAAAGCGTTATAAATCGTTGTCAACAAAAATACTTAATCACGGTTTGGGCACCTAAAATACACCGATTCAAGCCCACCGATTTAAAAAGATTATTATATCAGCTTTCGCGGATTTGCTTAAGCAGCCCGCGCTTTATTTTTTCCAGTTCGAGTTGTTCGTAGGTGAGGCGGCTGTGGAGTTCGGTTTGGCCCGACTGTTCGGCGGCCAACGCGTCCTGCGAGATCGCGCCGATATGGGTGTTGATCGCCATTAACCGGAGGGCGACAACCCGCTCTTCGGCCGCCCGCAAAACGGCGTCGATAACCTCGTCGGGCTCTCTGCTCGGTTCCGTCATCATCAGAAGCGGGACGAGATCGGCGGCGGTTTCGTCGTCGGCGACGAAGGGAATGAGGTTTTCGAGGGTTACAGGAACGTTTTCTTTGTCGAGTTCAAGGAGCGCCCGAAAGATCTCGGCTGTCGCAAGGTCTTCGTAGTCAGTTTCTTCAAGCTGCGGCAGGATTCGCGTCCGCAGTTCTTCGTCGTTGATCAGGAGTTCCAGAAGCTGCTGCTCGGCAACCGTGACCTTTATCTGCGTGGCCCGCTTTACCTGCTGCTTGATGGACGATGATGCAATTTGGCCGGATTGCTTGACCGTTTTCCAAAGATCGCGGCGAAGGGCGGCATTTTCGACGCGGAAGAAATCCATCGCCTGGTCAAAGCTCTCGCGTTTCTGGATAGGATTTCGCACGACGGACAGCATCGGCAAGACCTCTTCGATCGCATCGGCTTTCTGCTTCGCGATATTGAGGCGTCGGCCTTTTGCAGCCGCTTCGAGAGCAAAGTCGAGAAATGGTTGGGCATTGCCGCGCAGATCATTGTAGGCGTCCATGCCATTCTGGCGGATGAAATCGTCCGGGTCCTGGCCATTTGGGAGCACGAGGACCTTGATGTCGAAATCGTCGGCAAGCAGAGAATCGACGGCCTTTCGGGCCGCCTTGATTCCCGCGTCATCGCCATCATAATTAACGACGACTTTTTTTGCGTAGCGGCTAAGGAGTTTCGACTGTTCGGGCGTAAACGCGGTACCGAGGCTCGCGGCAACGTTGGTGATCCCGAATTGGTAGAGCGCGATCAGGTCGAGATAGCCTTCGACCAAAATCACAAACTTCTTGCGCCGTATTTCGTCGCGGCTCTGGAAGAGGCCATATAAATGCTGGCCTTTGACGTAGGCCGGGGTTTCGGGCGAGTTGAGATATTTCGGCTGATCGTCGCCCATCGCACGTGCTCCGAATGCAATTGGGTTGCCGTTTACATCCAGAACCGGGAACATTATCCGACCGCGAAAACGGTCAAAAACACGGTCTTTTTCTTCGTTTACCGAGACAAGGCCGCTCTGCTCGATCAGCTTTTCGTCTGCTCCGGAATCTTTCAGATGATTGAGCAGCGAATCCCACGAATCGGGCGAAAAACCGATGCGGAATTGCTTTTGAACTTCTTCCGAGATGCCGCGTTCGATCAGATACGCTTTGGCATCTTTTGCCTTTTTACTTTTGCCTTGTAACTCGGCTTCCCAAAAATCGAGGGCCAAGCTTGTTCAGCTCAATGACCTGCTCCGAAAGCTGTTTCTTTTCCTCTTTCCGCTTTTTGTTTTTCTCGAACTGCCGGTCGTCGATCGGCTCCGGCAGCGGCACGCCCGACATTTCTGCCACCCGCTGGATCGCCTCAGGGAAATTCAGCCCCTCCATCTCCATCAAAAACGTAAACGCATTCCCGCCCTTCCCGCAGCCAAAACACTTATAAAAACCTTTCGTCGCACTGACCGAAAACGACGGCGTCTTTTCCTGATGAAACGGACAGCACCCCATCCAGTTCGCCCCCTTCTTCTTTAGCGGCGCATACGGCTCGATTATCCGCACCAGATCGGCACGGTCTTTCAGGTCATCGATGAAATATTGGTCGTAGAGCACGATTACACCAATTGTTTATTTACGAGCACGTTCACGGATGATGAAGTAACCGAAGCGAGTATCGATCCGCCGCCCATCAATCTCCTTGCCGCGTCCCCCATATGCAAATCTTAATCGTTCGAAAGGAGTTACGATTGCACGCAATTCCGCCGATGAGGATCCGACTGTCTTCGGTATTACTTTCGAACTCGTTCTTGATAAGGAGTTTGCATCAAATTCAACGTGTCCCCTCAAGAAGCTCCCGGATTAGTGACGAACTAAACCAATGGATGGCATGAAGTTCATTTACTGCTGCGCATATAAGTTCCTCGATCTTCTGACTCTTTACGAATGCGAGTGTATCTTCCGCGAACTTTATTCGCGACAAGTGTCCGCAGTTTGACGGCAAGGTTGGATGAGACAATCGCGAATGGCCTTCCCATTGTTCCGGACCCAAAGGTGAACCTTGATTTCAGGTGAACACCACGCCTTGAGCATTCAATCGGTGTACCGTTCCTGACGGAAACCTACTGGAGTCGTGCATAATTCGACCGCTCTCCTGATACAACAGCGTTATCGAAAAGATTGCCGCCTTGGACTTGAATAATCGACATATGCAAACTCAACCGGAATCGTTTGAGGCTTTGACAAAAAGGTCGTCGAGCCGTCTTTCGAGATGTTTCGCAAACCCTGTCGCTGGGTCGAACTCATCAACCAAAACCGCTTTCGGCGGCTCCTGGCCGTTCGCACAGACACCGAATACCAGGAGCAGGATAGCGATCAAATAGATTCGGGGCAGGTTCATTTGTTCGCTTCGCGTGGGAAAGCCCAATGAAAAATTCGACCGGGCGTTTCAAAGCCCTTACAAATCTGTAAGCTCGTTAAAACGGACTGAGAATTTCTCTTGCGGTCCGACCACATGCTAAAGAACGTGGCTAGGCTCAAACGAAAGACAAGAGCGTTTGACAAACGATCGATCATAATTTCATTTCTGCAATTGTAGCACCGTTACCGCCCTGCTCTTGAGAAGCGAAGGCGAAGCGTTCGATGAGGTCGTGGTTCTTTAGAAAATGGTGGACATAATTTTTTAGCGCGCCGGTGCCGAAGCCGTGAATGATGCGGACGCGGGGGAGCGAGGCGAGATAGGCTTCGTCGATAAAGCGGTCGAGTTCGTATTCGGCTTCGGCGGTGGTTTTGCCTATGAGGTTTAGCTCCATGTCGGCATCGCGGCCATCGATGTTGAGGTGCTGGGAAGGCACACTCCCTAACGGTCGTGTTTCCGCCTTTGGTTCGTCGGTGACGATGCGGAGATTTTCAAGCTTTTCGCGAAGGCGCATGCCGCCGACCAGGACTTCCGCGACCTCTTTGTCCATTTTCTCAATGGTGCCGATGTTGCCAAAGCTTGTGATAACTCGAGAACCAACGGAGAGAACCAACCCATCTGCGGCTCCATGGTCAGATGAAGGTGAACTTCGGAACCCAGTTGCTATCGCTCCCGGTTCTGACTTTTTGCCGACCTTTGTTAGAACGGCCCGGTTGAACTCAGCTTTTCGGGCCGTGCGTTCCTTTTCGAGTTTATTTTTTAACGCTTTGTCTTCAATGGTTTGCATGAACGCTTTCGACTGGCGTTCGAACTCGTCGATGGTTTGGGCGAGATCGCTTTCAAATTGCTTTTGCCGTGGCCTTTTCCTTTCTTACCCGCGACGATCTCCAGTCCGGCGTACTTCATCGCGACTGCCTCGCGTTCTTCTTCGAGGGCAATGCGAAGGTCTTCGGCTAGCTTGGTTTCGGTTTGCAACTTCAATAAATATGCTTCGGCGTCCTGAGCGGAGATGTCGAGATTTTCGCGAGCGTTTTCGATAACTTCGGGCAGAATGCCGAAACGGCTGGCGATCTGGATGCCGGACGACGCTCCTGCCAAACCGATCAATAATTTATAAGTTGGTTGCAGCGTTTTTTCGTCGAACTCGACCGACGCGTTTATCACATTCTCGTCGTTTGCGGCATAAATCTTTAGCCCACGGTAGTGCGTCGAGGCAATCACTTGAGCACCTTTCCGACGGAAATGGTCGACGATCGCGACCCCGAGGGCCGAGCCTTCCTCGGGGTCCGTACCGGTGCCCGCTTCGTCGAGCAGGACGAGCGAAGGCGGCACGCATTCGCGCATCATCTCCGCGATGTTCGACATGTGCGATGAAAAGGTCGAGAGATTTGCCGAGAGCGATTGATGATCGCCGATGTCAGCGAGGACAGACCGGTAAAAGGGAATCCGGGCCTCTTTCGCCGGAACCGGCAGGCCAGAGATCGCCATCAGGCTGAGCAGACCGGCTGTTTTGAGCACGACAGTTTTGCCGCCCGCGTTGGCACCCGAGATGATCATTACGGATCGATCTCGGTGTCAGACGTGAACGAACTCGGTACGATTTCGGCAGTGAGGAAGCACACTCCCGGCCGTTTGTGTTTCGGCTAATAGCTTTTAGCTGATAGCTGTCAGCTGTTAGCTTTTTAAGGTTTTCTTCTAAAAGCGGATGCCGGGCGTCAACGAGTTCGAGCGTTTCGTTTTCGGATATCTGCGGCACGATCGCCTTAAATTTGCGGGCGAATTCGACTTTGGCTTTGATGAAATCGAGCTCGGCCACGGCTTCGACAGCGGTCTCGATCGCGGGAAGTTGTTCACGAAGCTGTTCGGTCAACTCGAACAAGATCCGTGCGACCTCGCGTTCTTCTTTTCCTTTGAGGTTTTGCAGTTCGTTGTTGGCCTCGATCGCTTCGAGCGGCTCGACGAAAACGGTGGCACCGCTCGACGAAAATCCGTGGGCCACGCCGCCGACCTTGCCGCGAAAATCGGCCTTTACCGGAATTACAAAACGGTCGTTGCGGACGGTAACGATGTCGTCCTGTATCGCATCGCCGGAGTTTCGCATAACGGATTCGAGCGATTTGGTCAGCCGCGAACGCTGGCTCGAAGATCTCGCGGCGTATCTTCGCGAGCTCCGGCGAGGCCGAATCGTCGATCTCGCCGCTCGGTAAGAGCTTTTTGTTTATCCGGTCGATGGCCGCAAGCAGGGTCGGCGGAATGCCCTCGACGATCCGCCAAAGCGTGGGAGCCGACTCCTTCTCGGCCTGGATCGATGAGCGGGCGAAGATGGCCTGATTGCAGACGCGCGAAAGCTCAAGCAAGCGGTTTGGTTCGAGCGTAGCGTTCTTTATCTTGAGAATAGCGACGGCATCGCCCGGGTCTTCGAGCCCGCTGAATGACCAGTTTACCTGCTTCTCTTCATTCAAAACGATGGTTTCCGAGATCGCGGCAAGGTCGCTCTCAAGCTCGTTTTTGCTTGTCTTCGGACGCAGATCCGCAAAACGAGCCTCACCCATCGGCGTCTGCGCGTGGCGGCTGACAAGCTCGAGCAGCTTCTCGTATTCCAATGTTTCGAGCGAGTAACTCACAATATTCGGTTTGTCCTCAGATAAACACGGACGGACACAGATATTTTCTTATCCGTGTTTATCTGTGTTCATCGGTGGACGATCTCCTATTCGACCTTAACGCCTTTCCAAAACGCGACATATCCTTCGATGTTCTTCGCGTCAGCTTTGGTTTCCGGATAATACCAGGCGGCATCTTTGTTTATGTCACCATTCACGGCGACGTTGTAATAGCTGGCCGTGCCTTTCCAGCCGCAGACCGTTTGCGTTTCGCTTGGCTGAAAATGCTCTTTGACGATCGAGTCGGCGGGAAAATAATGATTTCCCTCGACGACGATGGTGTCGTTGCTTTCCGCCAATGTTGCTCCGTTCCAGGTTGCTTTCATAATACTTCGTACGACAGGCTGCCTAGCCTGTCGCTCAACCGCAAGGGTTGGTCGTTCCGCGCCGGCGAACAGGCTCGGCAGCCTGTTCTACAAAAATCTCGCCCGTATTTCGGGCGTCGGCATCATGCAGGCGTCTAGTCTGCCAAACAGCCGGTATCTATATTTCGCGAATGTTTTGTAACAAAGATCACGTATCGGCCTTGGCACGATCCAAAATGCATATGCCCAGGACCAGATACCATCCAGCTTTCGGGCGACCCGCAAGGCTCCCGTCGAATGCGTGTATGCATTGTCGTCTTCGATCAGGATGACAGAGTCGGTTTCGGCTTTATCGATCCCGTGTTTTGCCGTCAGTTCTTCCCCGATCTCCGATTGAAGCGGTGCGAATTTGAAATAACCCGCCTTGTCGTGCGCGATAATGAAATTTACCGAACCGTTGCAGAAATTGCAGACACCGTCGAATAAGACAATCGCACCCATATAAAAATTCTACCGCAATTTTCGGATAGATTTTAGTTTTGACCGCAGATAAACTCAGAAACATGGACACAGAGATCTTTTGGCAAGCAGTAAAAACGAATGATGTGAGATTTGACGGGGCCTTTGTTCTGGGCGTGAAAACGACCGGGATCTATTGCAAGCCGTCTTGCCGGGCGAGGCTCCCGAAGCGTGAGAACGTAGCATTTTACGAGTCGTGCGGTAAGGCCGAGTCGAACGGCTTCCGGGCTTGTTTGCGGTGCCGGCCGACGGTCGGCGAACGCGACGGATCCGCAAGTCGAGACCATTTTGCGGGCGTGCAGGCTGATTGACGAGTACGAGCAGTTCTCGCTTGATGATCTAAGCGCAGAACTCGATCTTAGCCCTTCGCATCTTCAGCGGACTTTCAAAGAGATCGTGGGTGTGTCACCAAAAAAATACGCGGAGGCAAAGCAAATGGAAAGGTTCAAAGAAGGGATACGGGGCGGCGGAGATGTTGTAACCGCAATGTATGATGCGGGTTACGGTTCAAGCAGCAGGCTTTATGAAAAGGCGTCTGAGAATTTGGGAATGACGCCGGCGACATATAAGAAAGGTGGAAAGGGAATGAAGATCGAATACACGATAGCGGATTGCGAATTAGGAAAATTGCTTGTCGCACGGACGACGACGAGGAATTTGCTCGGTGACTTTTGGCGATGATGTCGAGACGATGCATGAGAATTTGAATAAGGAATTTCCTAACGCTGAGATAACGAAGGACGCCACGAATTTGAAAGCGTCGGTTGCAGAGATATTGAAATATCTGGCTGGCCAGAATAGACGCCTTGTTTTGCCTCTTGACCTTCGGGCGACGGCTTTTCAGATGCAGGTTTGGGATTTTCTTAGAAAGATCCCTTACGGAAAAACGGTTTCGTACGGGGAAATTGCCGAACAGCTTGGTGATAAGAAAAAGGTCCGGGCGGTCGCCCAGGCCTGTGCGAAGAATCGGGTCGCGGTTGTCATACCGTGTCACCGCGTTATCGCGAGTGATGGAAAGCTCAGCGGTTACCGGTGGGGGATCGAGCGAAAGAAGGCGCTCTTGGAAAAGGAGGCGTCAGCGTAGAATATCAATGTAAGTTTTTGTAAAGGTTCCGGATTAACAAAGCGGCGGGCTTTGCAATCCGGGCCTTTTCTATTATCCTCTCTCTGAACATTTTTCTAGGCAGTTCTAACTTTACCTTTTCGCAAACTTCGTTATGAAATTAAGGCTATTCTTGGTCGCTATTGCAGCGATCGGTTCGCTTTTTAGTTTGTCCGGCTTCGCTCAATCCTATTCCATTACAAACGCGCGCATCGTCACGGTGTCGGGTGCGACGATCGAGAAGGGAACCGTCGTGATTCGCGACGGGCTGATCGAATCAGTCGGCGCTGATGTCAAGGCCCCGGCTGATGCACAGGTCTTTGACGGGACAGGATTGACGGTTTACCCGGGATTTATTGACGCGCTGACCAATCTCGGATTAGCGGCACCGAGGCCGGCGACGCCTGGCGGTGGCGGTGGAGGCGGCGGTCAGGCGGCCGCGGCTGCAGCACTTGCTGCCGCACCATCTTCGAACTCGAGTTATCCTGCCGGACTTAGGCCCGAAGAGGTTACTTTGGAAGACGTTCGCGCTGGTGACACGCAATTCGAGGCGAATCGGAACGCGGGATTTACTGCCGCACTCACGACCGGCCGAACCGGCATTTTCAACGGCCAATCGGCACTGATAAGTTTATCCGGCGATTCGGTCGCGGCGATGACGGTTAAATCGCCGGTCGCACTCCACATCACATTCAACACGATCCCGGGAACGTACCCCGTTTCGCTTCTCGGTACCTTCTCGGCATTGCGGCAAATGTTCAACGATGCCCGCAGGCATGATCAATTGCTCAAGCTGTACGCTGCAAATCCGCGCGGAATGAGGCGTCCCGATGCCGACAAATCATTAGAGGCCCTTATACCGGCACTCAACCGACAGATGCCGGTCGTGTTTACCGCGAATCGTGAAAATGAAATAGTGCGAGCGCTTGACCTTGCAAAAGAATATAACCTTCGGGTGATAATCGCCGGTGGCCAGGAAGCGGCGAAATTTGCCGGCCGCTTGAAGGCCCAGGACGCGGCGGTTTTACTGTCGCTTAATTTTCCGAAACGAACGGCAGCGGCTTCACCCGACGCGGACCCGGAAACCATGGAAACGCTGCGGTTTCGGGCCGAAGCGCCAAGAACGGCCGGAAAGCTGGCTGCGGCGGGAGTAAAGTTTGCGTTTCAAGGCGGCGGTTCGACGAGCGTCAATGATTTTCTGGCAAACGCTGTGAAGTCGACGGAAAACGGCCTGTCGAAAGACGCCGCGGTTCGTGCGATGACGTTGGGTGCTGCGGAGATCTTTGGTGTCGGCGACCGGCTAGGGTCCGTAGAGGCAGGCAAGATCGCGAATCTGACCGTTGTCAAGGGCGATCTGTTTGGTGCTCAAAAGACGATTACGCACGTATTTATTGACGGAAAGGTATTTGAACCGAAACCACCGGCTGCAACCGACGGCCCGGGCGGGCGAGGCCCTGCGCGGAGGCGGGGGTGGGCCGCCTCCGGCCGGTCTCCCAAACGTTGGCGGGACTTATTCAATCACGATTCAGGCTCCCGGCCAGCCTTTGACAGGAACACTAAGCCTTACGCAGCAAGGCTCTCAATTGACCGGCACAATGGTTACCGACCTTGGCAGTTCTACTTTAAAGGATGGCCGCGTAACAGCAACGGGACTAAGTTTCGGCGGTTCGGTTCAATTCGGTGGACAGTCGATCGACTTTACGGTCAGTGGCGACGGTTACCGGAAACCAGCTTTCGGGCACGGTTGATTCGCCGCAAGGTTCGATCCCGATCACGGGGACAAAGAACCCATAAACACTTGCCATTAGTCAGTCGTAGCGAAGGAAATCGACTGTTTTGTTCAAGATCGAATCTGAAATTAAAATTATGAAACGGTTATTTATTTTGTTTGCTTTGTTCGTATTCCTGCTGTCCATTTCGTTATCGGTAACCGGGCAGACGGGCGGCGAGGTTCTGATCAAGAACGCAACCGTATTGACTGCAACGCGGGGTACGCTTCTTGGCACGGACATTCTGATCCAGAACGGCAAGATCGCCCGAATCGGCAAGGGACTTACTGCGGGCAGCGGGGCAAAAGTGATCGACGCAACCGGCAAGTATGTGTCGCCCGGCATCATCGACGCCCACTCGCATTCGATGCTCAGCGCTATCAACGAAGGAGCCTTGGCGGTCACCTCGATGACGCGGACCCGCGACATGCTTGACCCGACCGATATTTCGATCTATCGAGCGTTGGCGGGCGGCGTAACGAGCGCGTTGCTTCTGCACGGATCGGCAAATCCGATCGGTGGGCAAAGCACGACGGTTAAGTTCAAATGGGGCCGTCCGGTTGAGGATTATCCGATCGCGGACGCGCCGCTTGGAATTAAGTTTGCACTTGGTGAGAACGTCAAACAATCGAGCCGGACAATTCAGCCCGGTCAGACTTTTCGCTATCCTCGTACCAGGATGGGCACGATGGAGACGATCCGTGACGCGTTCCGGCGTGCTCGTGATTACAAACAGGCCTGGGATGATTTTCGCGGAAAGAAAACAAAAGTGCCTCCCCACACGGATGAGGAATTGCAGCCGCTCGTCGAGATCCTGGAAGGAAAACGCATCGTTCACTGCCACGGTTATAGATCCGACGAACACCTAAATCTTTTGCGAATGGCCGAAGAATTCGGCTTTAAAGTTGGTACGCTCCAGCACGGGCTTGAGGCATACAAGATCGCCCCCGAGATCGCAAAACACGGTGCGGGCGTTTCAATATTTACCGATAGCTGGAGCTATAAGCTTGAAGCCTACGACGCGATCCCGTACAACGCATACATTTTGTGGAAGAACGGCGTGAATGTTTCGATCAATTCGGACTCCGACGAGCGCATGCGGCGTTTGAATCTGGACGCAGCGAAAGTTATGAAATACGGCGGCGTGCCGGAAGAAGACGCACTCAGAATGATAACGATCAATCCGGCCAAGCAGCTTGGCATCGATAAGCGGACAGGCTCCGTCGAGTTGGGCAAGGACGCTGATCTTGTTATATGGACAGGCCACCCGTTCAGTTCATTCTCGCGGCCCGACGTAACGATGATCGAAGGCGAGGTTTTCTTTGACCGTGCCGTTGACGCCCAAAAGCGGGCTGATATGGCAAAGGAACGCGAAGCTCTTGAGAAGCTTGATGTGAACAGGGCCCCCGGAAGCGGGGGAACACCTCCTCGGGTACCGGCCGAAAGGCGGCGCGGCGAACGTGACGAGGCCGAGTATGTCATCGACGGAGGCAACCGATAATGAAGGCAAAAGTAAAAAGTAAATGGCAAAATCGCTTCTTGGTCTGTGTTTATCTGTGTTCATCTGTGGACTCTTTTCAACCGCGTTTGCTCAGAGTGACGGGTCGCAGCAGAACAAAACCGGACGGGCCGGGACGTTTGCCATCGTCAATGCCCGGATCGTCACAGTTTCTGGTGCCGTGATCGAGAACGGGACTATCGTCATTCAAAACGGCAAGATCGCGGCGGTCGGTGCGGGAGCATCTGTTCCTTCGGGTGCTGAACGCATAGATGGAAAAGGGCTTTCCGTTTATCCCGGAATGATCGATGCGGCTACAGCCATGGGACTGGCGGAGATCGGACAGGGTGCGAACGCAACGATCGACGCTGCGGAAATAGGCACTAACAACGCAAACGCAAAGGCGATCAGCGGCATAAATCCTCATTCATCGCACATTAATGTCACACGCGTAAATGGCATAACCACCGTGATGTCGGCCCCGAGCGGAGGAATGATCGCGGGCCAGGGAGCGGTGATAAACCTGAACGGATCGACGCAGGCTGATATGGCGGTCGAGGGGACAGCGACGCTCGTGATCAATTTTCCCAGAGTCGTGGCAGGCGGATTTGGCGGGGGCGGCGGTGGTTTTGGCGGTGGCGGACAGCAGCAGACGGACTTCAATGAACTTATCAGGCGACGCGATGCTCAGATCGACGAACTGAAAAAGTTGTTCACAAATGCAATTAACCACGGACGGGCGATGGAGGCCTACGCAAAGGATAAGACCTTGCCTGCTCCGTCGACCAACCTTAGCCTCGAAGCAATGGTGCCCTATGTTCGCGGCGAAAAACCGATCGTGTTCACAGCCGAACGCGAACGTGACATAAAGGCGATCGCAAAGTTTGTTTCCGAGATGAAGGTTAAGGGAATAATCGTTGGCGGCCAGGAAGCGTGGAAGGTTGCCGACGACCTCAAGAAGAACAACATCGCTGTTATTTATACGAACATCTACAGCCTTCCGGTTCGTGACGACGATCCGTATGATTTTCTTTATGAGGGTCCATCAAAATTGCAGCAGGCGGGTGTGAAATTTGCAATTTCAACCGGCGATGCGGGAGCTGAAAACCGCGATCTGCCTTATCATGCAGGTCTTGCCGGAGCGTACGGGTTGAACCGGGATGAAGCTCTTAAATCCGTAACCCTTTACCCGGCCCAGATCCTCGGCGTTTCAGACCGCCTCGGCTCGCTTGAGATCGGGAAAATGGCCAACGTCGTGGTAACGGACGGCGATCTGTTAGATCCCCGAACTAACGTCAAATATGTTTTCATTGCCGGACGTCTGATCCCACTTACCAGCCGGCACACCGAATTGTTCGATAGTTTTAAGGACAGGAAATGACTCCCTTGAGTAAAGCGTAGAAAAAGGAAGCGGGCTTGCTGATGTAAATCAACAAGCCCTTCCAGATTGACGGGTCGAATTTATGCTTTCTGGGGAATCTCGTTACCTTCAGCGAAAAACTCCAGCGAAGCGGAGTTCAGACAATAGCGTTGCCCGGTAGGCGGCGGGCCGTCCGGGAATACATGGCCCTGATGGCCGTCGCATCTTGCGCAGCCTGATCTCGATCCGACGCATTCCGTAGCTGTTGTCCTCGATATTCCGCAGATGATCCTTGTCAAAAGGAGCGTAGAACGAAGGCCAACCCGTGCCGGATTCGAACTTATATTTCGAGGTAAAGAGCGGCAGGCCGCAAAGCCTGCAAGCGTAAACGCCTTCTTCTTTATTGTCCAAAAGCGTCCCGCAAAACGGCGCCTCGGTGCCGTGATGCAGCAAAACCCTCCTTTCCTCGTCTGTCAAATCCTGAGCAAGACGATCCCTCGTTTCGGCGGAAATAGGGGTTGTGTCAAACCCCGTTTCAGACAGGTTCATTTTAGTTTCGGGTTTCATAACCTTATATTACGACGGTCAGCGGGATTATTTCAATCCTCTGATTAGCACTGCATCGTGTTTCCAATTGCCCTTGATGGCAGCGAATCTTTTTCCATCCGGCGAAAGGGCCAAGCTGGATAACTCCGCAATCGTGTCGCCGCTCAAATCGGCTATCTGTCGAGGCGTGTCGCTGTCAAGATATTGGAAAAACAGCTTACCGTTTTCTCTCCTGTCATCCGTTAAGACATAAGCCAGATATTTGCCGTCCTGCGACCATACGAGGTGAGCAAGGTTCGCCGTCGGATTGCCAGTTGCGAAGGTTTTTAAGGGTTTAGCATCGGCGAGAGAAACTATGGTCAGAACGGTTTCCTGATTCTTTCGTTCCGTAAAAGCCGCCTGCGTTGCGTCAGGCGAAACGACGAGATGTCGCCCCATATCGTTTAATACAAGTTCCTCTCTTCCATCGCCGATGACCACACGCCGAAGGGTACCGTTCAACGCGGAGCGGTAGTAGAGCCAATACCCATCGGCGGACACCATTAGCGGGAAGCCGCCGTCCGTGGTGGTGATCTGCGTTTGATTAGTGCTATCTCGATTCATTCGCCACACATGTTGCTCGCCGGTTCGATTTGATGTGAAGAATATGAAATTGTTGTCGGGTGAGACGATCGGCGCTATGTCGCCCCCCGGATCGTTTGTCAACTGGTGCAGTTCACTCCCATCGGCGTTGATGCTCCAAATTTCTGCGTCGCCAGTCATTATTGACGATGTAATGATCTTGCCGTCAGGTGCGAAAGAAACCGTCGATGCGTTCATGAAGACACGAGGTGCGGAAGCAGGGTTGTCGGTTTGAAATACATTTAGATGAAAGTCTGCCTCGACTTGCGTGGAAACCAGAATTCTCCCTTTCGCGTCCATGCTCAGTCGTGAATAAGTTTCAGAATCCGCTGTCAGCATTGAAGTCTCTCCGGTCGAAGCCGATACCTGCCAAATGCGAGCGTTTCTATCCGGGAGTCTCAGCGCCGTTAGAAGCAGGCCGCTTTGATCCGGCAGCCAGGCTAAGTAACCGATGTTGAAAAACTTCTGGCCCGTTAAATCTCTTTCCGTTTTACTTTCGATATCAACCGCGACGAAGCTGAACTCATTTGAGGACGTTCTCGATTGACCGACCGCAAACGCAACGCTTCTTCCGTCGGGTGAAATCTGGTTGTCTGCGATCCTTATTGGCCGGGGACGCGAGACAAGCTTTCGTTCATTTTTTCCGTTAAGTGCATCGGCGACGTAGAGGGAGCAGTAATCATCGTCCTGATATGGGCACCGGACAAATGAGATCGTCTGGCCATCACTGGAAATGCTTATCCAGCCTTGTGCTGCTTCAATTATCTTTTGAGGAACGCCTCCGAAGATCGGCATACGGAAAACGTCTGTATACGGCCCTCGTTGCGACCCTCGGACGAAATACACGACATTGCCGTCAGGTGAGATCGCAATCCCGCCATAGAAATCGTCGGACGGCGGAACGATCTCGACGTTGTTAGAAGTTTCGAGCTGTCTGAGCCAAATGCTCTGTTTTCCACCGCTTCGATGCGTGTAAACCAGGTTTTTGCCATCGGGTGAAATAATCGCGTGATATACCCGACCATCTGTCGATAATTTTTCAGAAGCGAACGGCGCGGAAAGTATCGGTGCGGCGGCTGCGAAACCTCGGTCCCGAACAAACCATAAGGTCGTGATCGTTACTCCAATGAGTAATGCGAGGACAGTTAAAGCTGGCAGGAACCTCCTGATGCCGGAGGCTCTTGTTTTGGGTCCGTTGATCGTGGCCGAGCGTCCGTTTTCGGAAACGGGCTCCGGCAATATCTCGTAAACGTCGGCAACAAATCGATACCCCCGGCGAGGAACGGTTTCAATGTAAATTGGGGCCTGAGCGTCGTCGCCAAGAGCCTTCCTCAACTGGCGAATATTGAAACTAATATTACCTTCCTCGACAAAACTGTCCGGCCAAACGGTCTTTAACAAAAAGTCCTTCTCAACGATGCGCCCGTGGTTCCGAACAAGCACAAGAAGCAACTCAAACATCTTTGGCGTCAGCGGCACAGGCTCACCTTCACGCCTCAGAACATTTTCTTCGGCGCAGAGATCATAAATACCGAATTTGTATAAATGCTTTTTATGCAGCGACTTAGTGCTCTCTAATAACTTTCTAACGCAATTATAACCGGATTCTAAAGACGGAAAACCGCAAAAATACTAGTTTTTTGTCATCGGCAGATTATGCGAATGATAGCACACATCGAAAAATCGCTAAATAGTTTTCACCATGCTGCGATGGCCGGGATAGAGAGCGGAAAGGCAGCAGGGATTCTGCTCGCGATGATCGCTCTCGCCGGTTCCGCTATCGCACCAGCGTGCGAGAGGTGGCAGAGGAACCGTAACGTCATCTTCGTTGATCGTTCGGAAGTTTTTCGGGAAGGCGAACCCGTCGAAAGGCAGATGCTGGTGGTTGGCATAAGCGAAGACCGCAAGCTGACTCTGAATAAGTTCGAGATCGGGACGATCGCCGAGATCAACGTATTGGCCGAAAAACTGAACGCCGTTTTTGACGATCGGCGGAGAGGCGGCGCAAACGAAAGGGAAGTGATCGTAGAGATGAAAGGGCCGGTCCGATCGGAAGATCTGGACAAGCTGGTAGAGGTGCTTGAAAGCATCGACGCAGTCCCGATCCGGATCGTCAGACACGATCGTCAGTAAAAAAAGATGAAATAAAAATCGCAAACACGCTAAAGAAAAATTGATGTGCAAGTTTCAAATAGTGCGCACCTTGTAACAACGGAATCAGTGCATCGCTCAAGTCAGGTGATGCAGGTGAGTCATGCGGCAATGGCCGTTTTGAAATGAAAATAAATGTAAGGAGATCAATAGAAATGAGAAAAGAAGTTATCGCAATAATTTTAGTTTTGGTCATTCAACTTGCCGTGAGCCGGCTGCGGTTCCGCACAGTTCACGATAAATATGCCCAAGCTTCCAAAGATCAAAAAACAAACTACTGACCCGGGCAAAACGGGCAATGGCCTTGAACGGGGACAGAACACGACCGTGTCAAAAAATTCAAATGGCCAGCCGAAAGGCCCGGACAACATTTACAAGTACCAGGGTCCGACCGGAACGCCGGTTTTGCTTAAGGATTCGATATATGTTGAGGCGATCACGCATAACGAATACTGGAAAATGCCGAACCAGAATTATTCAAGCTGGGTTCCAAAGCTGAGGTTCAGCAATTTTTACAATAACGACAAGAAGCTGAACTACACCGTCGAGTACTTCAACCCGGATGGTTCGGCCTGGTACAGCGAAACGTTGGAACAGGGATTTCTTGCGGCTGACCGTACCGTTAGCTTTAAAAGCCCTAGTCCTTGGGGTGGCGTACTGGATTCGAAATCAACGGCCGCGACGGGAATATTTTCCTTCAAAATCACCAGCGATGACACAAAGCAAGTTGTCTACCAGGGAAAATTCAAAGTTGGCAAATTCGGCACGACACAGAATCCGCGCGAAAGGAACAAGGTCGAGTTTTTTGTCGATCACGATTGGCTGATGCCGTTTGGGATGATCGGATTTCATCACGCTCTGGATGAGGTCGGCGGAATGCCGTTGCTGGTCAGCGTGTGGATGAAGGGCGACGTTTCTGCCAGCGAAATGGAAGGCCGCATTTTCTACAAAGGACAGCAGATCGCGACGACCGCGGATGGCGGTGGTGCGGGCGATTACGACGAGAGGATGTCGGACAAGGCACCGGCCTTTTCGCCTCTCAACAGATGGAAGCGGTGGGAATTTCAGTGGCGAAATTTCCTTTATGACAATAACGGAACTTTCAACCGCGCAAACTTTCCAAACGCGTTCTACGCCGACAAAAATCCGGGCGAATACACGGTCAAGATCTACCGCAGCGGTACGCAGGTTCGAGAGCTTACCTTTTCGATAGGTGCCGACGGAAGATATGCGGTGCCCAGCTATACAGGCCAGATCTTTTTGCCCTATCACCGGGTCATTCTGCCGGTAAAGGTCATCGGCACAGCCGAAAAGTGGAACGCGACGGCATGGACGACCGATGCTTTCTATGGCAATCCATTGACGGGATTTGCGGTTCAGTGAGTGAAGGAGATTTAGGTAATGAGTACAGCAATGTTTTTGAAATTACACGGCAGACAAGGCGAATCGAGAAGCCGATGTTTTGCTAAGGAAAGAGAAATAGCGGCGGGCCGACGGTATTGCTCGGCCGCGGGAGAATAAAAAAATGATAAAGCTTACGTTCTTAAAACTCGACGGCCTGCGCGGGCCTTCATCTGCCCCAAGGCATATCGGCGACATCGAACTCTCGCCCTACTACACGTTCAGCCGCCAGCCCATTCGCAGGGCAGGGCCGTCAGACAGAAGGGAGTTTGATTTCAACCATGTGGTGGTCGAAAAAAGCAGTGACGAATCGACCATGGCGCTCAGGTTGGCATATTCGAAAGACCAGGTATTTCGCACGGGCGAGCTCGTCATAGAAGAGCTCTCCGAACGCGGCCACCTGATCCGCGCAACGGCCTTCAAGATGCGTTCGATCGTCATCGATAAGTTGGAAGTTCTTGGACACAGGGTAACGCTCGCCCTGAAATTCGAAAGCATGCAGGTCGTACGCTAACGGCCACGGAAAGGGAGGAGACAAATGAGAATAAGAATGATCACTGCAATGATGGCATTCGTGTTTGCGATCGGTCTTTCGGTCGAAGCAAATGGCCAACAGCCAACACGGATCCGATTTGCGAAGGGCGCGAACAGCGCCGTGATAAATGCGACGACCGGACCATTCGGCACAAGGTACGTTTTGCGTGCTCGAGCCGGACAGAAATTGGTTATTGGCGTAACACCGGCTTCGGCTCTCGGCGTGAAGGTCGAGACCGTCGGTCGATACGGCCATATGGTCCTGCTTCGTGAACAAGGCGGCGAGCACTACGAAGTCGGACTTGAGGAAACCGGAGACTACACGATCTTCGTAGGCTCGCTCGGGCGAAACCCGGTCTCATTTACATTAACCGTGAAGATCACAAAATTAACTGACATATAAGGAGATAAGTTTATGGATACCGCAAAAATGACTCCCGAGTTGGAGTCGCTAAAGAACAGACTACGAAACACATGGATAGCGGGCGATTTTGGCCGGATCGCCAAGGCGATCGAGGCTGGGGCCGAGGACTTTGTCGAAAGGTTAAACCTGACGCAGGGAATGGAGGTTCTGGACGTTGCCTGCGGAACAGGCAACCTCGCCGTCCCGGCGGCAAAAGCCGGAGCAACCGTAACCGGCCTTGATATCGCTCCTAACCTGATCGATCAGGCTTGTGCTCGTGCGAAAGCCGAGGGCGTCAAAGCCGAGTTCAACGTTGGCGATGTCGAAGACATGTCGTATGACAACGCAAGTTTCGACGTGGTGATGACAATGTTCGGTGCAATGTTCGCTCCTCGGCCCCACGTCACGACGCATGAGCTAAAACGCGTTTGTGCTCCGGGCGGGCTGATCGCTATGGCGAACTGGACTCCCGGTGGATTCATCGGCCGGATGTTTAAGGCGACCGGTAAACATGTTCCTCCGCCACAGGGAATGCCGTCACCATTGCTTTGGGGCGAGGAAGAGACGATCCGCCAACGTTTTGCCGAAGGCATAACGAACCTGCGGTTGACAAAGCGGATCACTGTTTTCACGTTCCCGTTCGGACCGGCAGAGGTCGTCGAGCATTTCCGCAAGTTTTATGGCCCGACTCAGAAGGCTTTTGAAGCTCTCGACGACGCCGGGCAGGACGCACTTCGAAAGGATCTGGTCGAACTTTGGACCGAGCATAACCAGGCATCGGACGGAACGACTCGGGTCGAATCAGAGTATCTGGAGGTCATCGCCATCCGAGTCTGAAAACCCAGGTTGTTCGCACTGATGGAATCGCGACGGGCCGTTGACTTCAGTCAGCGGCCCGCAAGTGAAGTTCCTGGTTATTTCCAGGCAAAAACTAAAACAATTCATAAGGAGACATTAATAAATGCAAATCATAAAGATAAAACGAAAGTTCATCGGGCTTGTTCTGCTCAGCGTCGCCGGGTTGGCATTGGCCTCAACGTCGGCGGCCCAAGTTCGGGACGAAAATCGGGGCGACGGTCTGCCGTCCCCGCAGTGCGACAGCGTGCAAGTTCCGTCCGGGCACAGCCTAACGTTTCACGCATACGCACTGGGATCGCAGCTTTACAGATGGAACGGTGCTGGTTGGACATTCGTCGAGCCGGTCGCAAGGTTGTTCGAAAATGGCAATTTTCGTGGGGATGTAGGCATTCATTACGCCGGCCCCACTTGGGATAACGGGAACGGCAGCAAGGTGGCGGCCACTCGCGTCGCGGGATGCTCGGTTGACGCCACGGCGATCGACTGGCTGCTGCTCCGCGCAGTATCGACGGAAGGTTCGTTTCCTTTCAGGGGAGTTACGTACATCCAGCGAGTGCGCACAGTAGGCGGCAGAGCGCCCTTGGCCCCCGGTTCAGCCGTCGGACAGGTCGTCGAGGTGCCGTACACGGCGGAGTATTACTTTTACCGCGGGGCTGATTACCAACTGCCTTTGTCTTCCGCCACAACTCAAGAATGGCCGCGTGAATCGCGACCTTTCGATCAAAAAGGGGGGTACTAAGACAATGGCAAATCCAACACCGCTTAGTCAGGCTCAAAAGAGCGTACTGATGAACGAAGGAACATTTCGCGGCCTTAAGAAGCTACTTAGTGGCAATCAAATAACGGAGGCACAAGCCGGAGGAGTTCTTTCCCGGTCCTATGACACGCTCTTGGGGCAGGTCAAGGAAGCGAAGAGCGAATTGCAGCGTATTCAAGCTGCATTACACAGACTGGAGAGTCTGATCAAGGCAGGAAAACAATCCCGGAAACCGCTTACCAGCGATCAGACGCACATTGAGGTCGGCGTGACCCTGAATGCGTTTGACGGTTGGGTCGTGAGTTTGATGGAAACCAATCTTACGATGACAGGAATGCTCAATCCAGCGGTTACCCGAACGAAAATAAAAGAGTTTGGCACAGCGATGAACGCTCTGATGGACAAAAGAGCCGCAAAGAATCACCCGGCATTCAAGGACACGGAGATCTTTGACGGATATGTAAATAACTGGCGAGTCGGACCGCAGACCGCGCCGTAATAACGAGGAAGACAAAATAATAAAGAAAGGAGCAACGCAATTATGGATACGATCGGACCGATGGAATATGCGCGAAAATATTGGGACGTCTCAGTCCCGATCTTCAACGACGATAACGAGATCGTCAGGTATGAAAACGTTAAATTTGGCAAATACCGGCTGTATCAAGGCTGGGATCCCAAAAAAGGAGGGGGGCCGCCTCCGGGGCAGGCGGAATTTAACAGCGCGGTAGGCACGTATGCGCTTAATCTTTTCAGACAGAAGAAAAAACTTGAATTGAGGGTAACCAACATTTGGGGCAGCCCCGTCCTTATGACCTTTAGAACGTGGGACGAGCTTCGGCCATTACTCCCACGGGCCACGCAGCCTTTTTCAGGAAAAGGTTCGCCCGAAGATGTTCAGCTCACTTTGCAGTTGGCGGCTCGGTGCGGTGTCGTTGCACCGGGCGGACTGCAGCAGTATTGCGATGAAAGGGTCGATACGAATTATCCCAGGCTTGGTTTGGACTGTAACGGCTTTGTCGGTAATTACTTGCGGTACAGAAAATCTTCAACCCTGTGGTGGTATAACGACCCGGTCAGTTCCAAGACGATCATCAACGGCGATATGGGCATCAGTACAATTGCCACGAAAACTTCGCCGGAGCCGATCAAGAATGTAGATGACATGCTGACACCCGCGCGCATGTTCTTGCTATGGTTAACAACGCCGGAATGGTCATTGATGGCGGTTTTGGACCGGTGGGCCACATCATGATCACGCAAGCGCACCACTGGGGTTTACATGACGCCTTGCCGCCGATCCCGAAACAGTATTTAGGCGGACGATATCTGACTTATTCAGGCGTTGAAGCCACACCCGCGGTTGGATTGTCTGATTTCAAATATACGATCTTGAGAATGTCCAACAACGGTGTTGCCACTGTTTGGCGCGACAAAGTGTTCGGGGCGATAAATGTGAAGATCTACCCGGTTACCTAACTCGGAGTTTGGTCACGAGGCCGAACAGATGTGCTCCGTCTTCAAGGCGAACGCAAAAATACACGATACCCGGCGGAGCTTCCCCGATATATCGGAAAGCCGTGCCGGCAATAAACAAGGGGAATACTATTGCATTCATAACCATAGCCGGATTTGGCCGGCAAGGAGAATTAATATGTTAGGAGCAACTATACTAAATACCAATGCCGGTAACGGACCGGTACATCAATACGACTATCGCGAGACGATCGTCGCATCACAGAAAGTGAATTGGCGCATCGAGGACATTATCGGCGGCGACAAGGAACTGGATTTTTCGAAACGCTTCATGCCCGAAGCGCTTGCCAGAGTGGACGGCCTTTCGTTTCTGAGTGACGACGAGAAACGCATTCTGAACCAGATACGCGGACATGCATATCTCTCGATCTTCGGATTGGTCGAAGAATTCATACTTCCATTTGTGATCGACCATGTCCGGCCTACCTTGGCGGAAGACGATGATCGGGTCCGTGCATTTCTGCAGTTTGCCGGTGAAGAAGCGAAGCACATTCAGCTCTTTAAGGTCTTCTGCAGCGAGTTTCGACGGGGCTTTGGGACCGAGTGCAAAGTGATCGGGCCCCCGGCGGCCGTGGCACAGGAGATACTTGGTCATGATCCGCTGGCGGTTGCGCTGACGATCCTTCACATCGAATGGATGTCGCAGCGTCATTATATCGACAGCATCCGGGACGATACCCAGATCGACGCACAGTTCAAAAGCCTCCTGAAAAATCATTGGATCGAGGAAGCGCAGCATGCGAAGCTGGATATGCGGATGGTTGAAGAACTGGCAAGCCACTTAAGCCCCGCGGAGATAGTCAACGGCGTTGACGAATATCTGGCGATCGGGGCTTTCTTGGACGACGGGGCGAAACAGCAGGTATTGTTCGATCTGGAAGCTTTCGAAGCAGAGACCGGACGAGTTCTTTCCGACGATGAACGCGATGAGTTCATCGAGGTCCAGACTCAGGCAAACCGCTACACGTACCTCGGTTCAGGCATGACACATCCGAAATTTCTCGAAGCGATCGGCAATCTTGATCCGGAACAACGGGCGAGGATCGAAACTATTGCGCCGAATTTCTGCTAATGAGTCGTATTGCATAGACAAGGCGTGAGACCTTTATTTCGCGCTCATTTCCCCGGCGGCATTGCGAAAGCAATGCCGCCGATATTCTGCAGGCGCCTGTTCACCGTTCCGTCTCCGTCTTGGCGAGGCGGTTTTCCATCTCTCGCAGTCTTCGAGCCATTTCGCCAAGTTTACGATAGGCTGCTGTAGACCGCAGCCAATCGCGATTATCAAAGGCCGGAACGCCCGACATGATCTTTCCCGGTTCAACGTCGTGCGAGGTGGCGGATTTTGCCGTCAAAACGGCATCATCACCAACCTTCAGATGGCCCGCGATGCCGACCTGTCCGGCCAGGATCACACGTTTACCGATGACCGAGCTTCCGGCCAAACCAGTTTGGGAGCAGATCAAAGCATCTTCATCAACGGTGCACGAATGTCCGATCTGAACGAGATTATCGATCTTCGCTCCGCGTTTGATGCGCGTTTCGCCGACCGAAGCACGGTCGATGGCGGTATTTGCACCAATCTCTACATCATCTTCCAGGACGACACGGCCCGTCTGCGGAATTTTTAGCCAGTGTTTTTCTTCGTCCTTTGCGTAGCCGAACCCGTCCGAGCCGATGGTTGAATTGTTGTGGATAACGCAATTTTTGCCGATCTCACAATTCTCACGAATAGAAACGCCGGAGTGAATGACGGAATGCTTTCCTATCGATACCCAATCGTAGATAGTTACATTGGGAAACAGCCTGACTCCTTCTTCGAGCCGGCAATTCCGCCCCACTACAACATTTGCGTGGATCTCTACGTTGGCACTGATGATCGCCGTGTCGTCGATCACCGCCGTGGGATGCAGCAAAGCGGCAGCGTGCGGCTCAGGATGAAACAACCGCAATGCCCGCGTATAGGCAAGATAAGGATCCTTTGAACGGAGAACGGCGAGATCGGAGCGGTCGGTTATCGCATTTTCGGCGAGAAAGATCGCGCTTGCCCGGGTGGTCGTGATTTGCGGCGTGTATTTCGGATTTGCCAGAAAAGTTATTTCGCCGCTTTCGGCAATATCAAGCCCGGCCGCGGCTGAGATCTCCAGATCGGCGGATCCCTGTGCAATTTCGGAAAACGTCCTCTCGGCAAGTTCGGAAAGTTTCATAGAAATACTCTTGAAGTATTGTCATTCGATATGTCACACTAGTTTTATCAGAGAACGCTACCCAAGCAAAGCGTCCCGTTTTTATACCCACTTGCCCATCCACGAAATTAATTATCCAGGAGTATCAGTTGTATGAATGAGAAAGGCCTTGATCAATCGCTCAAAAAGAGTTCAGTCGAAGATTACATTGGTTTCGAAAGGACAAGTGCTACGAAGAATGAGTATCTGAACGGGCGAATGCTTGCCCGTTCCGGCTCGAACCGCTGGCATAATTTGATCGTCGCAAATACCGCGATCGCCGTTGGAAGCAAGATGCACGGTCACAAATGCGAGATCTATATCAGCAATATGCGGGTGAAACTGGCGAGCAATTTTATCTGCTATCCCGACATTGTGATCGTCAATGGCGAACCGAAATTTGCAGACAATAACTACGATCTGTTGTTGAATCCAACGGTCGTGGTCGAGATATTTTCGAACCAGACAAATTCTTCGGACAAGACAAAGAAGCTTGAAAATTTCCTTGAAATGGAGAGCATTCGCGAATGTTTGCTGCTCAAAGAGGATGAAATGCGCGTCGAACATTATGCCCGCCAGAACGCGAAACAGTGGATCTATCGCATCTACAACGAACGCGACGACGTTGTTTCACTCGATTCGATCAATACGAAGATCTCAGTGTCCGAGATCTATTCGCAGATCAAATTCAAGCAGGCTGAGTTTACTTCGAAGGCTGTGAACTAGATCGGCCGTGAACTTTTCAGAAGGCGGGAACACTTGATCGAGGTGCGTTCCGCCTTTTTACATGAGATTTACCGGATCGATCTCGACCTGAATGATCCTCATATCACAGCCGCGGTGTTCGGCTTCTTCGGAAGCGATATCAAGTATTTCACGCAGGTTGCGGCGATTCGTCGATTTGACGAGTATTTGCAGCCGGTGCTCGCCTTTCAGCCGCGACAGCGATGCCGGAGCAACACCGAGAATGCGGCACGATTTTTCCTTGTTCGCATTGTCGAGTGATTCTTTGAAAAGCTCGGCGTTTTTCGAAGCAATATTGAGATCTTCGTGTTTTATCAGAACCGACGCGAGTGCGACAAAAGGCGGGTAATTCAGCCGCTCCCGATATTTGATCTCTTCTGCGAAAAACCCCTCAAAATCCTGCTTCACCGCATGGCGAAGAGCGTAGTGTTCCGGATAGTACGTTTGGATGAGCACGCGTCCCTGTAAGTCTCCCCGGCCCGCACGCCCGGCAACCTGCGTTATCAACTGAAAGGTCCGCTCGGCCGATCGGAAATCGGGAAGGCCAAGTCCCGTATCGACCGAGATAACGCCAACGAGCGTCACGTTGTGAAAATCATGTCCCTTGGCAAGCATCTGCGTGCCGACGAGCATATCGATCTCGCCGCGGTCGAAGCCGAGAAGCGTTTTTGCCATTTCACCGCGTTTTGTCATCGAGTCGCGGTCGATGCGAGCGATCTTCAGTTCGGGAAATCTCTTCTCAAGCATCACCTCAAGCTGTTCTGTCCCCTGGCCGATGAAATAGAGGAATTCGCTTTGGCAAAACGGGCATTTTTTCGGCACCACGACGCGATGGCTGCAATAGTGGCAAACGAGCCTTCCATCGCGTTTGTGATACGTGAGCGTAATGTCGCAATTCTTGCATCGCAGGCTTTCACCGCAAGTACGGCAAAGGACAAATTGCGAAAAGCCGCGCCGGTTCAGCAGGATTATCGACTGCTCGCCTTTTGCGTGCGTTTCCTCGATGGCCTTGATCAATTGCGGCGACAGCGTCATGTCCTTTCCGGCTTGCCGAAAAACCTCGCGGATATCGATCAGCTCGGCTTTTGCGAGCGGGCGGTTCTCGATACGATTCTGCAGTTGAAGATACTGATATTTCCCGGCCCGTGCATTCTGGAACGATTCGAGCGACGGTGTCGCCGAACCGAGAACGATTGCCGCACCCGCAAAGTTTGCACGCATCACGGCGGCATCTCTGGCGTTGTAGAAACGGGGCATCGTGCTGCCGGTATGACGCGTCGTGCTCTTCGTCAACGATCACGAGCCCAAGATTCTCGAGCGGTGCGAAAACAGCCGAACGCGTACCGATAACAACGCGGGCGTCTCCGCTTCGGATCCGACGCCATTCGTCAAACCGCTCGCCGGGCGAGAGATTGGAATGAAGGATAGCGACCTGATCGCCAAAGATCGCTCGAAGCCGTCGCGAAAATATGGGCGTGAGTGCGATCTCGGGGACGAGCATCAATGCGGACTTGCCGTGATCGAGGGCATGCCGCATCGCACGAATGTAAACCTCGGTCTTGCCGCTGCCGGTTATGCCGTGAAGAAGGAAAGCCCGGTATTCGCCACTTTCCAGGCCTTTGACGATCTCTGTGTAGGCAAAACTTTGCTCGGCGTTCAAGATGAGGTTCTGCAAAGCCGGAAACTCCGTGTTTGCCAATGGATCACGTAGGACCTCGGTCGCAAAGACCTCGACGAGTCCTCTTTTCGCAAGCGTATTGATCGGTGAAGCACCCACATTAGCTTTTTCAAGCAGGTCATGAAACATCATTTGACCGTTGTTTTGAGCAAGAACCTCCAGAATATTCTGCTGCGGCTGGGTCAGCGGCTTTTGCGTTTCGTCAGGCTCGACCTGAAGAAGCTTCACAGCCTTGCTCAGCTTGGCTTTGACCTTTACGGAAACGCTGCGGACACGAGCGACTGCTAAGCCTGCCGTAACGAGTTCATTCACGGCACGTTTCGTCCGGGAATCGCCGAACAGCTTTTCCAAATGCCGCTGCGATGTTTCGCCGTTCTCGGCCAGATGCCCCAATATTTCCCGACGCACTCCAGGTTTCGCGACGGGCTTTGCCAGATCAGCGCGGCCTTCGGCTGTTATTGAAATTATCTTTTCCGATGCCGTATTTATGCCGGCCGGCAGGGAAGCCTTCAGGATGTCGCCCCACGAGGCGGCGTAATAATCGGCCACCCATTGCGTGAGCCTCAGGATCTCGTCGGTCAGCAGCGGGGTTTCATCCAACAGCTCAACCGCGTCTTTGACGTCTGATTCGTCTATGCCGAGTTCGGCATCAAGTTCTTCACTAAACGCGACAGCATAACCCGTCAAATTTCGCTTTCCGAACGGCACCAAGAGACGCGAACCGGGCCGTATCGCATCGCGAAAGCCAACCGGTATGCGGTACGTGAACGTCCGCCGAAGCGGCAGCGGGAGAGCTACCTCGACGAACTGAAACTCGGGAAGTTTAGATATTTTAGCTTCGATAGCTAAAATGATAACCTATTGGAACTTATTGGGAAAAGTGTTGTCTAACACTTGTAAATGGGAATTATGGAATCGTTTCTCGGCGAAAAAGGAGAGAAGAAAGGCCTGAACAAGGGGTTCTTGATCGGGATCGTCGTTGGCGTGCTTGCGATCGGTGTAGGGATATGGCTGATGTCATTTCGGCCGTCGGTTGACGACCAGAAAGCCAAGATCGCTGAAAGCCTCTTCCGCGAAGGTTCGCCAGAATTTGATGCGGTAACTAAGGACATCATCATCTCAACCGATGACAGGACGGTCGAATCACCGAACGGTTTTGGCGACATTTCGATGTTTATCGTAGGAAAAATTCGAAACAAAGGTGCAAAAACGATCAATGCCCTGGAAGTAAATGTTGCAGTGATCGACCAGCAAAACGCGGTCGTCAAGGAAAAGCGGGTGCTCGTCGTTCCCGGTCAGCGGGAGAAGCTGGGCCCAACCGAGATCATCCCGATCACATTAAGCCTCGACGGATTCGACCGAAAGGACGATCGGGCCAATATCCGTTGGAAGGTCACTGGTTTGCGAACCGAAAACTGATATAAGTATTCTTATCCCGCGTATTCGGTCTTAGTTCTTCTTGTTCCGTTGTTAAGATCTAAGATCCGACCACAGAAAAAGAGGAACGAAGAATGAGCGAGAAGAAACGAATTAAATTTTAGAGAACCTAACTTACTTGGTCTTTTCAACAAATAGCTCTTCGAGTGACTGTTTGACCGGTTGCACCGAAAGAAGCTTCCCGCCCGCCGCACGGATCGCCTGGATCGCCGCATCGATCTCCTTTTCGCTGCTCACCTCGATACTCAAACCGCTCGCTTTTTCCGTCACCCGTCCAAGGCCGTTTACAGCTTCTGCCGCCAGGCCCGAGGCATTGATCTCGAAGGACATGTCTTCGCCGTCACGTGCCAGAAGGTCGTCCAGCTTTCCGGTCGCGGCAAGTCTTCCGCCCCTCAGTATCGCGACCTGATCGCACAAGGCCTCGACATCCGACAGGATATGAGTGGACATAAAAACAGTTGTTCCGTTCTCACGCAACCCGGCAATAAGGTCGCGGATCTCACGCCGGCCCATCGGGTCAAGGCCGCTCATCGGCTCGTCGAGAAATACGATCTTCGGCTCATTTATCAGCGATTGTGCAAGCCCGACGCGCTGTAGCATGCCTTTCGAGAATTTGCGAAGCTGTTTGTTCCAGTCCTTCTCGGCTAAACCGACCTTGGTCAGCAGTTCGGCGGAGCGTTCCTTTCGCTTTGGCCCCGAAATGCCAAGTATCTCGCCGAAATAGTTCATCAGCTCGAATGCCGTCAGGTAATCGTAAAAGTATGGGTTCTCCGGGCAATAACCGATCGACTGGTGCATTTTTACGTCCGCGATATCGTGTCCAAGTATCTTTGCCGAGCCCGATGTCGGGAAGAGCAGGCTCATCAGAATTTTGATCGTGGTCGTCTTTCCGGCACCGTTGCCGCCGAGAAACCCGAATATCTGTCCGCCATCGACCGAAAGCGTCAGGTCGTCGAGGGCCCGCACCTTCTTCTTTCGCCAGAAGCCGGTTTCGTAATCTTTCGTTAGATTGTTGATCTCAATTATCGGTTCCATCGCTTTACATTTGCGGAACTTTTGAGCGTTCCGGGTCGAGCTTTATATCGCACGTCTGCCGATCGAGAAAGTACGGCGCTCCGCTCGGATCCGCCAGATTCCCGGACGTGTCCACCTTAAACGCTTTACCGGCAGGCAGCTTCACGGAACCCAGCAGCGGCATGATCTGACGAAACGACTGCGGACAGGCACCGTTCTTTTCCGCCTGTTCCTTGAGGATCGTTCTGATCGCGTCGCGCTCTTCGAGCGAGTCGATCTCCATTAAACGCAGCTCCGCGGTATTCTTTGTTTGCTCATCCTCCGCCTCCGCATGCATCTGCATGTAAAGCGAGCGAGCGGTTTCGCGGCTGCCGCCCTGATTCCTCATCGATGCGACCATCATTTTCATGAAGGGCGCCGCGTTGGGATTCTGTGAGCCTTTTTCGTAGGCTTCGGCCGCTCTTGCGTAGTCCTTCAGCCGCCAGTGAATGTAGCCTAGATACTGATACAAACGCCAATAATCCGGGTTGTTCTTGATCCCCTTTTCGATCAATTGTATAGCCTTGTCAGGGTCGATCGCGGGCAGAACCATCGCTCCGTAGGTATAGGCAGCGATAAACGCCGGGTCAAGATCGGTCGCGTTGTCGAGAAACGGGTAAAGTAAGCGCGGATTAAGGCTGCGGAGGTCGTCGATATTTATGAATTCCGCCTTGCTCTTTGCCAGCTTGTCGCCGACATACTGAAGCGAACGCATCCAATACCAGTCTGCGATCAACCCCTCAGCCCCCAAGCTAAACCCTTTAAGACGTTTTCCCTGGAGATCGAGGTCGGAATCTTCGAATCCGTCGGGCATGGGAACCCGGTTCTTTTCAAGAAAGTTACTGAGAACAAAGACAACAGCAAACCCGACCGATAGGGCGATGAAAGGAATGATCAAGTGTTGAAGGCTCTTTTTCATCTCTACCAAAGGAGTAACGCTCTACTTAAAATTCCTGCGGCTGAAGATCGCGATCGTAACGATCAGAAGTATTCCTATGTAAACGACGGCATAAAGCACTCCGCCGGCGAGCATATTCATTGTCGGGCTTAGTCCGTTTGCAGATTCGGTGCGAAAGCTAAAATGGGCCAGATTCGGCAGGGCGTAATAGATGACCTCAAACACGACCGAAGCGGCCTTTGATCCGAGCGTCGCCGCCAGATCTCGGAGCGACGCGCTCAGATGCCCGATAATGAAAACAAAGAAGGTCAAAAGTGCCGAAAGCGAAACGGAGGAAAATGATGAGAAAAGGATCGCGACTGCCGTGAGGATCGTCAGTTCGAGAAAGATCAGGAATATCCCGCCCCAGATCGAAAAGATCAGCTTCCGGTCGCCGACATAAAGCAACGCGAGAAAGACTCCGGCGCCCATTATTGCCGTGTTGACCAGCAGCGTCAGGCAAAGGCCGAGATATTTTCCGATTATGAATTGGGCCCGGGTTACGGGTTTGGCGAATATGGCGTAAACCGTTCGGCGTTCGATCTCTTTTGAAACAAGCCCGACGCCTACGAACGTTGCGATAAAGGCCCCGAACAACAGCATTGCGTTGAGCCCGAAGTTGACGATCGTCCGGGCTTCCTGCCCGTCGGTCAACTCCCCAAGCAGTATCGCGCAGGCCGTAATAAGCAGCACGAAGAGCACAAGGTTATACAGGATCTTGTCCCTGATCGCCTCACGGAACGTGTTCTTCGCAATGACAAGAATTCGCCGAAACGAACTGATAGTTTCTACCTGTGATTGCATTATCTACGAATTATGATTTAGAAAGTACAGGCAAGGAATGCCACCGAAATTATAGCATCCTTCAGTAGATCGTTCCATCCAAAAAGAAGCGGGGAGCAAATTTCTTTGCTCCCCGTCGTTAGCTTATTAAGCTGTTAAGTTAGTTAGCCAATGCTGCACCGGCGTCAAGCAAAGCCTGGGTCGTGAAGCCCGTGGCCGAAGCTGCCTGAGTGCGGATAACACCGTCTGTTCCAACACCGAAGTCACGCGTACCGGTCTGTGTCAAACCGCTCGGCGAAGCCGGGTAAGCGGTGAAGAAGAAGGTCGCAGGTGCCGCCGGCGTAGCAGTCGTTCTGTCGCCGCGGTAGTTATAGTTGCTCTTTGCACCCGTAGCAAGGTTAGCATCGATCAGGCTTGGTCCTGCGCCTGGGCCGTTTCCGTCCGGGCCGAGAGCCGTGAAAGCAGTGATACCAAAAGCACCAGCGGTGCCGGCATAGTTACCACCACCGTTTGTAGCGGCATATGTCATCTGAGCACCGTGCAGGGTGCGGAGCGACGAAACTGCTGAACCTTCATTAGCCGAACGACGTGCGGCCAACAGATTCGGGATAGCGATTGCGGCGATGATGCCGATGATAACAACAACGATCAAAAGTTCGATAAGGGAGAAACCTTTTTGATTTTTCATTTCTAAATTCACAAGCTCCTAAAGTAATTTTTGTCTTTCTACCTTTCCCAGGCTGCCATTGTTAATACAAGCGGCGTGCCAAACTGAACGCGAGATGTAGGATCTGGCGTAAACTACAGTGTGTGTTAGGTTTATAGAGTGTTCTGGTTTGGCTGAAGGGCCAAACGTGATGGGGCCGCGGGTGAAAATTAACAGATTTTGACAATCGACGGCTGACAAAAAATGTTAGAGAATCGGAGAGTTTCAATTCGAGTCTCATAGTTTGTAAGCATTCTTAAAACGAGGCCGCTTGAGATTGTTCGCACAAAAAAAGGGGAGCAAATTTCTTTGCTCCCCGTCGTTAGCTTATTAAGCTGTTAAGTTAGTTAGCCAATGCTGCACCGGCGTCAAGCAAAGCCTGGGTCGTGAAGCCCGTGGCCGAAGCTGCCTGAGTGCGGATAACACCGTCTGTTCCAACACCGAAGTCACGCGTACCGGTCTGTGTCAAACCGCTCGGCGAAGCCGGGTAAGCGGTGAAGAAGAAGGTCGCAGGTGCCGCCGGCGTAGCAATCGTTCTGTCGCCGCGGTAGTTATAGTTGCTCTTTGCACCCGTAGCAAGGTTAGCATCGATCAGGCTTGGTCCTGCGCCTGGGCCGTTTCCGTCCGGGCCGAGGGCCGTGAAAGCAGTGATACCAAAAGCACCAGCGGTGCCGGCATAGTTACCACCACCGTTTGTAGCGGCATATGTCATCTGAGCACCGTGCAGGGTGCGGAGCGACGAAACTGCTGAACCTTCATTAGCCGAACGACGAGCGGCCAACAGATTCGGGATAGCGATTGCGGCGATGATGCCGATGATAACAACAACGATGAGAAGTTCGATCAGGGAGAATCCCTTTTGATTTTTCATTTCTAATTCACAAGCTCCTAAAGTAATTTTGATCTTTCTACCTTTCCCAGGCTGCGATTGCTATTACAAGCAGCGTGCCAAAGCGCAAGTCTGGAGTCTGGAGTCTGGAGTCTGAAGCCGGAAGCGCAATGGATAGTTAGGTTTAAAAACAGTTCGGCGAACTCGAAAACTTGCGGACAGGGAATCGAAGCAGGTAAATCCGGTCCGTAAAATCGCAGTTTTTGGTAATCTGGCTATGACAAATAATGTCATCGGCAGAATTTGAATTAAGGAGACGATCAATGGCTGGATTCAGACGGTTCGAAGATATTGTCGCTTGGCAAAAAGCCAGAGAAACGAATAGGCTCATATACGGGATCACGACCGAAGGAAGCTTTTCAAAAGGACTTCGATTTACGAAGTCAGATTCGTCGGGCATCGACATCGATCATGGCGAACATAGCAGAAGGCTTCGGCAGACGTTCAGACAAGGAATTCGCGAACTTTCTAAACATTGCACATGCTTCTACCTATGAAGTTCAGTCACACTTGTATGTCGCTCTGGATCTGAGTTACATCAGCAAAAACGATTTTACCGATCTGTATTCGCGATTAGAGGAAATCTGCCGAATGACGCATGCCTTGAGCCAAAAATTACGAAACTAGATAGTCTCGCTTCCGGCTCCAGACTCCAGACTCACCACTCCAGACTATTCCCCCGACCGCATTTGGGCCGAAAGGTTCCTGATACTGTGTTTATCAAGAAGATGGCGGAGCGAGCGGACTTGCATCTGCAGCAGGTCGGCGGCTTTGGTTTGATTTCCGGCAGTCAACCGAAGGGCTTCGATGACGTAGGTTTTTTCGAGATTTTCGAGATGAGCGGTGAGATTGAGGCCGTCGTCGGGTAATTCGAACTCGGCCTTTATGCGTTCGGGATTGTAGTTGGTGATGTGATCGGGTAGGCGTTCAGGCTGTATCTCGTCGGTTCGCTCAAGGGCGACGGCACGCTCGACCGTATGCTCCAATTCGCGGACGTTTCCGCCCCACATATAGTTTTCCAGAAGCTGCATTGCTTTCGGCGAAATGCCCAGCTTGCGGCCCGACTGGTCGCAGAATTTGCCAATAAAATGGCTGATGAGGTCGGCAATATCTTCCTTTCGGTCACGCAGCGGCGGCAGGTGGATCGGGATGACCGAAATACGATAAAACAAGTCTTCACGAAATGTGCCCTCGATCGACATTTGCTTTAGATCGCGATTCGTCGCGGCAATTACGCGGGCGTCGATCGCTAGTTCCTCGTGGGCACCGACTGGCCTGACACGTCTTTCCTGAAGCACCCGAAGAAGCTTGACCTGCATGGCCGGGGACATTTCACCGATCTCGTCCAAAAAGATCGTACCTTTGTGAGCGGCCTCGAAAAGGCCTTTTCGGTTTGAGTTCGCCCCGGTGAATGAGCCCTTGATATAGCCGAACAGCTCGGATTCGAGCAGCGTTTCGGTAAATGCGCCACAGTTTATTGATATGAAGGGCTTTTCGGCGCGGTCACTGAGATCGTGGATAGCTCGGGCGACGAGCTCCTTGCCGGTACCGCTTTCGCCGGTGATCAAAACCGTGGATTGAACTTCTGCAACGGTCTCGATCATTTGAAAGATCGCGTTCATTTTTGCCGAAGTCCCGACAATATTCTTTACGCTGCCACGCTCCCGCTGCGCCCGCTTGAATGCGCGGTTCTCATCGATCAAGGCCTGTTTCTCGAGCGTTTTCCTGACGATCAGCTTCAGCTCTTCGACATCGAACGGCTTTTGTATGAAATCATCGGCCCCGAGTTTGAAGGCCTCGCGGGCAGTTTCGACCGATGCGAAAGCGGTCATCAGGATCACGCCAAGATCGGGAAGCGTCTCGCGAACCGCACGGAGCATCTCAATACCGTCCATATCGGGCATCTTTACATCGGAAATGATCAGGTCGGCGGGCTCGATCTTAAGCATTTGCAACGCTTCGCGGCCGTTCGTGGCTGTGCGCATGGTGTGTCCATCGCCGTCGAAAACAAGGCTGAGAAGCTGCCTGTAACTTTGTTCGTCATCAACGATGAGAATATTTGCCATTGTAGGATTGTTGAGTTAGTGAACGAAGGGATGCGAAAATAACGGAGTGACAGTAGATCCGCACCATCTATTCTCACAAAATACTGCCTGATAATTCAAGAAGAAACTTCAGATTCTTCTTTCTTGAGCTTTAACAAGCCCTTCAACCGGTTCGGCGGCAATAGAGTTTTCGATATCGTCGGCGGGGTCCGAAATTGCGGGCCGACGGTTTTCCGAGGGCAGTTCGACGGTGATGACGCTTCCTTCGCCTTCAATACTTCGGACGTTGATCGTGCCGCTATGGTCGCGAATGATCTGATAAACGATGGAAAGGCCGAGCCCGGTTCCGCCCGACGTCGAATTGGAGAACGGCTCAAATAGCTGCTCGACCGCCTCCGGCGACATTCCGGTTCCCGAATCCTCAAAAACGATGCGAATGCGATTATTCGAGATCGGGTCTAGCTTTATCGAAAGCTTACCGCCTTCCGGCATGGCCTGGATCGCGTTACGTGCCAGGTTCCAGAAGATCTGTTTCAATTGGGTCGCATCGGCCGAGATAAACACAGGGCGGCCGGGAAGCAGGTCTTCGAGCACGTGGCTGTCGTTGACATCCGGACTGTGCCGCAAAAGTTTTATGGTGTCGCGGATCGCTTCGCAAACGTCGATCTCCTGGAACTTGCCGACCGTTGGCTTGGCGTAACTGAGGAAATTCGTAATGATACTGTTCAATCGGTCCGATTCGCGAAGGATTATTCCCATCAGGTCGGCGTGTATGGACTCGGCCGGCATATTCGATTCAAGGACCTGAATCGCCCCTCGCATCGCTCCGAGCGGATTGCGGATCTCATGTGCCAGTCCAGCGCCAACGCGGCCAACCGCGGCAAGCCGTTCTTTTCGACGAACGCTTTCTTCCATCGAGCGAATTTCTGTCAGGTCCTGAAAAGTTATGATCAAGCCTGTCGCCTCGTTATCTTCCGAAAAAAGCTGCGAAATGCTGTAACCGATACGTACGGCGAACCCCTCGGGAGTCAGCAGATTTGCCTCAAACCGAGGCAGCTGCTCGCCTTCATCGACCGCTCCAAGCGATTGCTCGATCTCGAGCGAAATGTCGCCGAACAACGATTCGATCTTTCGTCCCTGCATCTGCTCTGCGCGGAACCCGGTTATTTCCGTTGCCGCGGCATTAAATGTGTATATGTTGCCTTCGAGGTCCGTCGTTACTAGTCCCGACCGTATCGATTCGATGATCCTCTCGTGAAGGGCTCTAAGATTCGCAAGGTTCTTTGTCGCTTCTTTAAGCTCATAGCCCGATGATCGCCGGTCGGCAAGCCGGGCGGCAAGGAGTCCTACCACGAGAAACGCAACTACGTGGAAACTTACACCCTGGGCGATCTTTGCGGCGGTCAATTCCGCACCGGTCGATTCGATGATCGAAAACGATGCCAGGATCGTCAGCGTGGCAAAAAGGCCGATGCAAACGAAAGCGAAAACAAGCGTGGTGAACGGCCTTAAGAAAATGCTCGAAACGCTGATCAGTACTATATAAAGGACAATGAACGGTGAGGAAAGATCGCCGGTCCGCCAAACGAGCCACGTGATCATGACCGCGTCCAGAGCAAACTGCATGCGGATCTGCCATCGTATTTTCTTGCTCAGCCGGAGCAAAAAGAAATAGACGATCGTCAGGCCGACTGAAACCGTAAAGCCAAGCAGAATGCTCTGCGGAAATTCACCTATCGAAAATGCGAGTCGTCGCGTGTACCAGAACCAGGTAATTACGAAAAGCAGAAAGATCAGCACGAGCCGTCCGAGTATCAGAGTTTGTACCGATAACGGGGTTGCATTGGCTGAAAGATATTTTTCGTCTAAACTGAACATATCTGGCTGGTAATGAATGGATATGCCTGAGAAAGAAAAGAATGAACCACCCTCGGAGACCCGGCCTTGGGGAAGTTTTACGATCTTGGACGAACTTGAGACCTATAAGGTCAAACGGATCGAAGTGTTGCCGGGAAAACGACTTAGCTACCAGCGGCATCAAAAGCGTGCCGAACATTGGTTCGTCGTAAAAGGCACTGCTAAGGTAACATTAAATGGCAACGATATTCTAGTCAAAAGCGGCGAAGCAATTGACATCGCCATCGGAATGGCGCATCGTGTTGAAAACCCCCATAGATCAGACCCACTGATATTTATCGAGACGCAAACCGGAACATATTTCGGCGAGGATGATATAGAACGGCTCGACGACGATTTTGGACGCGGAAGCTGAAGGAATTCTCGGCCTCTCAATTTTCAATGTCTCTGACTTTCGAACGAAAACTACCGATAATCCTCTTTTTCGTCTTCTTGATGCTGACATCGGTGGGGTTTGTCTTCTATCAGAGTACAATATCGATCCAGGATGCAATTAAATGGGAGAAACATTCCCAGGAAGTTACACAGACGCTTGATGAAACGCTTGCTTTGTCGCTGGAAGTGCAGCCGGCAGTGACCAATTTTCTCTACCTTGGCATCGATTCGTATCTTGATCCCCTAAATCGTGCAAAACCGAAGATCAGTCAAAACATCGCCCGACTTCGCCAACTGACCGACTCCGCCTCCCAAACCGCCGCTCTTGATCAGCTTGAGCTACTTTCAAAAGATTACGTCAATGAAGCAGACAGAAGGATCGGTATTCGAAAAAGCGAGGGACGTATCGCTGCCATGGACGAGTTGCCGTGGGCTGAGGGTAAGGGGATGCTCGACCGGATCCGTACCCTATGCGAGCAGATCAAATCGATCGAGATCGAAACTCTTCAGCGGCGAGAACAGAAATTGGATACTCAGCTTTCGTGGACGATATGGATCCTGATCGGAAGCAGTATCGCCGGGATAGTGTCGCTCGGACTGGCGAATATCGTCGTTTTGTCCGAGATCAAGAAGCGCCGCATTGCCCAAAACGACCTTATTCAAGCAAACGAAGGACTGGAGAAGAAGATCGGAGAGCGAACTGTTGAACTGTCGGACGCAAACGAGAAATTGACCGAGATCGCGCGAGAACGTGAAATAATTCTATTAAACGAACAGACTGCGCGTAAGGAAGCGGAGATCGCGAATCGATTGCGTGACGAATTCATGGCCTCGGTTTCGCATGAGCTGCGAACCCCTTTAAACTCGATTCTCGGATGGGCCCGTCTGATGAAGGGCGGAACGCTCGACGACACGCAAGCCAAAAAGGCCCTGACAACCATCATTAAGAACTCCGAGACTCAAAATCGCTTGATCGAAGACCTTCTCGATGTCGCCCGCGTCATTTCAGGCAAATTGCAGCTCGAAATTGTCGAGATCGATCCGGTCGAACTTGTGACGAACTCGGTCGAGACAATGCGTCCGATAGCCGAGGCCAAGCATATGAATATCGATCTTGCGGTCGATGCTGGCGCGGCCGGATATTCGATCCTAGGCGACCGCAACCGGCTAATGCAGGTCTTCACGAATTTGATAACAAATGCCATTAAATTCAGTCCCGATGGTTCTCCGATCCGCGTTTCGATCCGGCACGAGGACGACATCATCATTACCTGCATTGAAGACGAGGGCAAAGGCATAAGCGCGGAGTTTCTTCCCCTGGTGTTCGAGCGATTCAGACAGGATTCGGCCGGTACATCCAAGAACGGCGGGCTCGGGCTCGGGCTGGCCATTGTCCGAAACCTGGTCGAGATCCACGGCGGTTCTGTAAGGGCCGAGAGCGAGGGTGAGAACAAAGGATCGAAGTTTACCGTTTTGATGCCGATAGCGGAACGGTCAGGTTTGGTGGTTCAGGAGCATCTCAACCGCACGCAATAGGTCGTCGCCGATAATGTCCGGCGTCCGCGCAAGGATCGTTTCGTGAACGCTTCCATAACCGGTCCGCACCATTGCAGTTCTTATCCCAGCGTTGAGACCTGTTTCAACGTCGATCTTCTTATCACCGATCATCCACGACCCCGCCATATCAATATCAAAATCGCGTCGCGCTGTTTCGATCATACCAAGCCCGGGCTTTCGGCAAGCGCAGCCATCGCAGGCAAGATGCGGACAAAAATAGAAGGCGTCGATCGCGTTCCCGAGTTCTGCCTGCATTTGCTCGTGAATTGCATGCATTGCGTCCTCGTCATAGATGTTCCGTCCGATTCCCGATTGATTTGTAACAACAATAATAAGGAAACCGCGGGCCTTTAAATGTTCAATGGCTTTCGGTGTAAAGGGGAAGACCCGAAGGTCCTCAACTCGGGCGAGAAAATTGACCTCTTCGATCAACGTGCCGTCACGGTCTATGAACGCCGCGGGCCTGGATTGCGGTTGAGAATTCATTCGCTTTCGTTAGTTGTTAACAAATCTCCGCAAAGGTCAAAAACACGGTCAACGGAAATACGCGTCATGCAGCGGTGATCGATAGGGCAATCGCGGAGCATGCACGGCGAACATTCGACCTCATGCCTGATGACAACTGCGTTTTCCGAAAACGGCCGTGTCGTTATGGGATTCGTTGGGCCGAATATGACAGCAGTTTTAGTGCCGGTGGCCGGAGCTATGTGAGCAAGCCCCATATCGTTTGAAACCAGCAGATCGACGACGCTTAATATTGCGGCCGCGCTTGCGAGATCGGTTTTGCCGGTTAGATCGATCGGAGGCTTTTGCGAAAGCCGGTGAACTTCGGCTGAGATCGCAGCCTCATCCGCCGAACCGACAAGAACTACTGAAGCGCCGAGTTTATTCTGAAGCATATCGTTCAGGTTCGCAAAACTACTCGCACTCCAGCGCTTTGCACGGGAATTCGTCGAGCCTGTGCCCAAAGCGACAACCTTCGGCGACAGATCGACTCCCGCCGCCTTCAAAATATCGCGGGCCTCGGCTTTTCGGGAATCCGAAATTTCAAGCCTCGGATCGGGCTCATTTCTCATGACCGTTTCGGTTCCAAGGAACCGCTTTTCAACCTCGGCCACAAGATTCATAAAGTAATAAACCTCGTGCCGTTTGTCCTTCCACTCGGGCACGGCGACGGGGTCTGTCAAGAGAAGTCCGCGAAGGTCTTTATTGTAGCCGATGCGCTTAGGTATCCCGGCAAGCCGAACGGTTACCGCGGATTCAAAAGAGTTGGGCAGCAGAATCGCCAGATCGAAATTCTGCTCGCGGAGCTTATCGGATTCGGTGATCGTGTCTTTGATCTTCGATCTGCTTTTTTCGTAGGTCACCACGCGATCGAAAAAATCCGCATCACGGTAGATCCCTTCGGCCCAACTGCGAGTATGGAGGACGATCTCAGCGTCCGGAAAAATTCGCGAAAGCTCGCGGAGTGCGGGGATCGCCATTATCGCATCGCCAACCCAGTTCACGCCGCGGACTACTATTGAGTCTATTGAGTTTTTGGAGTTCAACGAGTGCATAGCGTGCCCGAATCTGATTCTACGTTATCAATTCCACAAACTCTATGAACTCTAGAAAGTCTCCATACTCGAAGAACCAAAAAGGCTTTTCAGCCCTTCATCAACTCCGATCTGTGGTTTCCAGCCGAGTTCCTGCTCCAAGAGCGTCAGGTCGGAAACATAGTTTCGCGGGACGGGCATCGGGGCGGGATTGTCCGTATCTACCAGCGATTGCAGCCCCGAAACCTCTTCAAGCTTTGTCACCAGATCATTCAGGCTCAACGCATTCGGGGGACCGCCGCCAAGATTGTACAGCCCGTGCCGGATGACCGAGGCCGCGAACTCGGAACACGCCGCCGCAAGATCGTCGACGTGCATCAGATCGCGTATCGGCAAACCGCCGCCCGGCAGACGCATTCGCTCGCCCTTATTGATCGCATCAGCGTAATGTCCAACAAAATTGGGTTCATTGCCTTCGCTGGCCGGGGCATAGACGGTAGAAAGCCGAAAAATGCATGAGCGAAAGCCTCTTTGATTCGCATAGTACTCGACATAACGCTCGGCTATCAGCTTTGACCACTCCAGGGCGGACTGACCCGAATATAAGGTCTGGCAGGTTTCCGGAACCTGAGAATAATTGTCGGCAAACCGTCCGTAAACGTCTTTGGTTGAAGCAAAAACAAAGATCGAGTCCTTTCTCATCTGCTGGAGAAGGTTTACCGTGCCGTCCACATTCGTCAGGAAAACCTCTTCCGCCGCGTCCGGATCTTTATCCAGGTGGGCGGCGAGGTGGATCACCATGTCGTACTCTTCGGCCGCTTGCGTGTCATGTATCCTGAGCAAGTCCAGGTTCGAGCGCCGCGAAAAGTCATCGGCCCCGAAAAAGGCCTTTACATGTGTTCCCAGATAACCGCTGCCACCCGTTACAAGTATTTTCATCGGTATTATTTGCTAGACGCGCCCGCTAAAACTAGATAGAATTTTACAGGGCAACCCGCGAAAACAAAACCCTCACTTACCCTCAGCGTCGTCAGTACGAAATGCCGGACCAAAACAAACTTAAGAGTGCTCGGTCAAAAATGCCGCCAAAGGGCTGGGTAAAGGCCAAACGGGTCTCGGCGTTTCAGGCTCCTCCGCCTTCGCGGTTTCGAAGGGTCGTAAGATGGTTAATCAATCCATGGACTGTTTCGGCCGCACTGATCGCCGTCCTGGTAGTCTTTTTGACCCTCACGTATTTCTGGTTCGATTTTTCGGACCGCATCGACCGCCGCCTGCTTAGCGGTGAAGTTTTCACACCGTCTGCCGGAATATATTCAGCCCCCAAAACGCTTCGAACGGGTGAGAGTATGACCCGACAGGAGTTGATCGATTACCTGAAATCTGCCGGATACATCGATAAGAATAACAAGGCTGACCTTTCCCGAAGCCGATACGGTGCTCGATGAAAAAGGAATCAGCATCGAGCCGGGAATTACCGGCATGATCGACGGAGAAAAGGTTTTCCCTTCGCTCACAGTGACATTCAGCAAGGACGGAAAATCTGTCGCTCAAATATTGGACACTGGCACAGGCAACGAAACACCAAAGGCCAAATTAGAGCCAAAACAACTCAGCACGATCGCGGCCGAAGGCGACGGGCGGCGAAAGACCGTTACGTTCAACGATCTGCCTCAGCATTTGATCAAAGCGATTACGGTCACCGAAGACCGTGCTTTCTTTGAACATTACGGAGTAAATTTTCGAGGGATAGCCCGTGCTCTTTGGCGGCGATACGAAGGCGAAGAAAACACTCCGCTCTCGAATCAGGGCGGTTCGTCGATCACCCAGCAGCTCGTAAAAAACCTTCTTTTAACAAATGCCCCGACGCTCGAGCGTAAAGTGACCGAAGCGTTCATGTCAGTGATCCTCGAAACGCGGCTCACCAAACAGGAAATATTCAGCGCTCTACGCAAATCAAATATATTTAGGCCAGCAATCGGGCGTTTCGATATACGGCGTCGGCGAGGCGTCGAATGCATATTTCGGCAAAGACGTTTCGCAGCTGACGTTGTCGGACGCCGCTTTTATTGCGGGGATCATCCGCAGCCCAAACCGCTATAACCCATACAAGCATCCGGACAAGGTGAAGGAACGACGAAATCAGGTCCTCCAATCCATGCTGGAAGCCGGCGAGATCTCGGAGCAGCAGTATTCGCAATCACAACCAGTGGCGATCGAGCTAAGGCAGGTTTCACGTTCGACCGACTTGGAAGGAATGCCGTATTTTTCGCAGTACGCCATCGAGGAACTTTCCAATATCGTTTCTGACCCCGAAGCACTCCAGCACCTGCGCGTTTACACATCGATCGATCCGGACCTGCAGAAGCTGGCTTACGCAACGGTCATCGAAAGGCTCAACAAACTCGACAAGTATTTTCCTAAGAAGCCGAAGGGAAGTTTGAACGCTTCGTTGGTTGCGATACGCCCAAAGACCGGTGAGATCGTCGCGATGGTCGGCGGACGGAATTACCAGGAAAATCAATTTAATCGGGCGACGATGGCGATGCGCCAGCCGGGCTCGGTCTTCAAACCCTTTGTCTATGCGGCCGCCTTAAATTCGCCTTACGACGGAGCCAGGGTGTTTACTGCGGCGACGGTGATGAAGGACGAGAAGAAAATATTCACCTTCGGGCAGGATAGCTATTCGCCCAACAATTACGGTGACACTTTCTCGGGCAAGGAAACGACGCTTCGCGATGCTCTCGTGAAGAGCAAAAACGTGATAACGGTCGATCTCGGCATGCAGTTGAACATAGGCAAGGTGATGAACTTTGCTAACAAAGCCGGTTTTCCAAAGGTCGAGAAGGCCTATCCTTCAATGGCATTGGGGACGGCCGAGGCCACGCCGCTGCAGGTCGCCACGGCATACACCATATTCGCGAATCTGGGCGACCGAGTATTGCCCATGCCGATCACCAAAGTGACGGCCGGTGACGGAAAGACCGTGTCCGCCCCGCAGCCGGACCGTAAGAACGTGCTCCGTGCCGACGTTGCTTACATCGCCGACGACATAATGAAGGATGTCATCAACCGTGGTACCGCGGCCCAGGCTCAGGCCTGGGGATTCCGAAATGTTCCGGGCAAAACCGCGTTTGCGGGCAAGACGGGGACTTCGCGTGACGGCTGGTTTGCCGGATTTACGCCGGAGATCGTTTGTGTGGTGTACGTCGGATTTGACGACGGTGACGATCTTGGGTATGAAAGGCTCCGATTCGGCGATGCCGATATGGGCAGATTTTATGCAGGCCGCCTTGAGGATCCATCCCGAATGGAACGGGGATTGGGTAATGCCGGGCGGCATCCGAAAAGCCGAGATAGACATCCGAAACGGGGCTCTGATACGCGAACTCGATGCTCTTGAGACTCCATCGGCATCGCCAACACCCACCCCTTCGCCCACGCCGAAAAGCGATGACCCAAATGCGGGGGCCTGGGATACGGACGAGCCGCCTCCGCCTAAAGAGGTGTTTGTAACAGACGTCCCAGCTGAATTTCGGCGGGCCGAGCTATTTATTGCCGGAACGGTCCCAAACAAGGCCATGATACCGATCGACGACGAAGGTTCTGACTCAGACGATCCGGAAGGCGAGAAAAAACCCGGAGCGGGATCAACGCCCGTAACCGGAACATGGCAGGAAATGCAGGAGATTCCGAGCAACGGCAACAGCCGCGGATCACGCGGCGGAAACCCACCATCTGACGGCAAGGGCTATGCAACCTTCATTGTCTGTCCGATCACGGATCTGCGGGCAACCGCGAACTGCCCAACAAGGACGGCAAAGGCATTCCGAGTCGGATCGGAGCCAAAAGATTTTTGTCCTTTGCACACAAGGCCCTCGCCCTAACCCAGCCACCATAAAATAAAATAGGCTGCCGGAGAGGTCCATCCGGCAGCCGCAAAATCGTACTAGCGAGGCCAGATCTACATCTTTACGCCCAGACTTTTGACGAGGAAGCCGTAGATGTCGGCTTGCTCCTGAATTTGTTTCGTAGTCGGTTTTCCGGCACCGTGCCCCGCTTTCGTTTCGATGCGGATCAGGATCGGCGCTTCACCGTCCTGTGCGTCCTGCAAAGCGGCAGCATACTTAAAGCTGTGTGCTGGAAAGACGCGGTCATCGTGATCCGATGTCGTAACCATCGTAGCAGGATATTTCGCTCCCATTTTGATGTTGTGCAGGGGAGAATAGGCATAAAGGGCCTTGAACTCTTCCGGATTGTCCGGCGAGCCATAATCCGAGGTCCATGCCCATCCGATAGTGAATTTGTGAAAGCGGACCATGTCCATAACGCCGACTGCCGGAAGAGCTGCACCAAAAAGGTCCGGCCGCTGATTTAACACTGCACCAACCAACAGGCCTCCGTTCGAACCGCCCTGGATCGCAAGCTTTGGGGTGCTTGTATATTTGTTGGCGATCAACCACTCGCCGGCGGCGATGAAATCGTCGAAAACATTTTGCTTCTTGAGTTTGGCCCCGTTGGCCCACCACTCTTTGCCATATTCGCTGCCGCCGCGGATACATGCCACGGCGTAAACACCCCCCAATTCAAGCCATGGAAGTCGTGCGACCGAGAATCCCGGCGTTGATGGAATATTGAAACCGCCGTATCCATACAAGATAGTCGGATTCTTGCCGGTCAACTTAATTCCTTTTTTGTGGACGATGAACATCGGGACCTTTGTCCCGTCTTTTGATGCGTAGAAGACCTGCTTCACTTCGATGTCGTCCGCATTGAACCGGACATTTGCCTTGCGAAACATAGTGCTCTTGCCGGCTTTCATATCGTATCGATAAATGGTCGGCGGAGCGTTAAAGCTCGAATACGTGTAGAAAGTCTCCGTGTCCGTTCGTTTCCCGCCAAAACCGCCCGCGGAACCGATCCCCGGCAGATCGACATCACGGACATGCGTGCCTTTTGTGTCATAGATCTTGATCTTCGTGTAGGCGTCCTTCATATAATTAAGGACGAATTGATCATTGACGAACTGAACACCGTTAAGTGTTTCCGTTGCTTCCGGAATAAGGTCGTTCCATGTGTGCGATCGGGCAAGTACGTCGACCGAAACAACTTTTCCCCGCGGAGCGTTTTTGTCGGTCCGGAAATAGAAAACCGGCCCGTCGTTGCCGATGAACGAATAGGCGTTTGTACGATCGGTAACCAGCGGAATGATAGGGGCTTTTTGCATGGTGAGATTCTTGAAATACACCATGTTCATCCGTTCCGTACCTTTGCCGACGCTGATCACCAGCCAGTTTCCGTCTTCGGAAACACCCCCGCCAACAAAATACTCCTTATTGTCGGGGCGTTCGTAAACAACATAATCTTCGGATTGCGGTGTGCCGAGTTTGTGAAAATACAGCTTTTGGAAATACGTTGTCGTCTTGAGTTCCTGCCCCTTCTCCGCCGGCGGGTAGCTGCTGTAGTAGAAACCCGAATTGTCATTGAGCCACGAAATGCCGCCTTGGCGGTTTGGCGCAAGAGTGTCCGGAAGATGTTCGCCGGTCTCAACATTCATCACCCGCCATTCGGTGCGGTCCGATCCCGATTTCGCAACACCGTAAGCCCATAGCTTTCCATCGTCGGTAAAAGACGAGCCGTTAAGAGCCGCGGTGCCGTCTGCCGTCAGTTTGTTCGGATCAAAGAAAACTCGGCCCGGGTCGTTGATGGAATCTGCGATGTAAAGAACACTCTGATTTTGCAGCCCGTCGTTCTTTGAATATATGAACTTATTGCCGACCTTCGAGGGCGACGAAAAGCGTTCGTAATTCCAAAGCTCGGTCAGGCGCTTTTTCAGGGGCTCCCGTTCGGGGATCGTCTGAAGAAACGAATCCGTCAGAACATTTTGGGCGTTGATCCAGGCAGTCGTCTCCGAAGACGAGGTGTCTTCCATCCATCGATATGGATCCGCTACCTTAGTTCCGTGAAAATCATCAATCTGCTCGCTCCTTCGAGCCTTGGGATAATCGACCCTTGTTTGAGCGGGAACGCTCGAAACCAACAGCGCGAAAAAGACCAAAAACAAAAAGACTTGCCTTAACATCGTACTCGTTCACCTCATCGAACAGATTTTCGATGATTATAGTGCGCGTTCGATGGATTACAAAATGGCGTGAAGATCAGGATTCAGATACCGGTGGGTGGGCATTAAAGCGACCATTGGGTTCCGACGAGACTTGTCGACCATTGGTCAATGCAGGGCGACTCCATCGTTTACAGGCGAGTCTTTTGGCGAATCACTTATTTCGTTCGCGAGAGTTTCTGACGGGAGCCAGTTATGACGTTTGTAGAGCAGTTCTTCGGTTTCTTCGCGGGGCTTCGGTTTTGCAAGCAGGTACCCCTGGCCATAATCGCAGCCGAGGTTTTGCAAGACTGCCAGTTGGGCGGACGTTTCGATGCCCTCCGCAATTACGCGCATTTTTAGGTTCTTTGCCAGCGATATGACGGTTTGAAGTACTTCGGAATTTTCGCCGCGGTCGCCGACGCGGCAAACAAATGAACGGTCGATCTTAAGCGTATCGAACGGAAGCCGGTGCAGGTGGCTTAACGAAGAATACCCAGTACCAAAGTCATCAATACTCAGTTGCACCCCGATCTGCTTCAGCCGATTGAGAACGTTGATCGTATGCTCGGCATTTTCCATCGCGACACTTTCCGTGATCTCAAGCTTTAGAGTGTGAGCCGAAAGCTGCGACTGCTGCAAAACGTCAAGGACGTCCGTGATCAGATCGTCTTTTGATAAATGCTTGCCCGAGATATTTACGCTGACGATCAGGTTTTCATACTCAGATGAGATATGTTGCCATTTCGCCAACTGCATACAGGTTTGATGAAGGATCCACACCGTTATCGGCTGGATCAAACCCGAATCCTCTGCGATGGGTATGAATCGATTCGGCGGGATCATGCCGAATTCCGGATGATGCCAGCGAAGCAAGGCTTCGAAGCCAACCAAGTGCCCATCGCTCAATGAAACGATCGGTTGATAGTTCATGGCGAGTTCGCCGCGTTCGATCGCGTGACGCAGGTCCATTTCATACCTGACGCGTTCCAGAAAACGCGAACGCAGCTCTTTTGTAAAAACGGCCGGCCCGTCATTCTTTTCTTTGGCGTAGTGCATGGCGATGTCCGCATCGCGCAAGATTTCTTCCGGCGTGTCGTATTCGGTGTCGCAAGGCGCGATCCCGATGTTCAGATCGATGGAGATCTTGTTGCCGCTCAGCGAGAAAGGCTGAGTAAGGCTTTGGTAGATCCTTCGAGCGACCTTTTGAGCTTTAGCCACGGTAGAAAGGTCCCGGAGGATGATCGCAAATTCATCTCCGCCGATCCGGGCGACTGTGTCCATCGGATTAAGCATGCGTGCAAAACGCTTGGCCGCGATGACCAGAACTTTGTCGCCGATGGTATGGCCGAGCGAGTCATTGATGTTCTTAAAGCTCCGGATGTCGAGAAAAAGAACATGAAAGGTTTCTGCCGGGTCCCTCTTGTACTCTTCGATCAAACCCCGCAAAATGTCGCCGAACTGTTTCCGGTTCGCAAGGCCGGTAAGGGAATCGTGAAGCGCGGCGTGCTCAAAATCCTTTTCACTTTTTCGCAACGCTACATTTGCCCGCTCCTCTTTATCGAGCGAAATGCTTAGCTGTTTTGCGTGCTGCTCGGCTTCGAGCCTTCGCTCGCGTTCGGTCTCCGCCTTCTCGCGTTCCGCTTGTTCGACTTGACCTATCGCCGAATTTATTTCGCCGATGGATTGCCGGTAATTTAGGAAGGCAACTGCAATAGCGAGGAGTGCAATACCGGCTGTAACCAGGTCGGCGTAGTTCACCAATTTGAAAATGATCGCCGCCAAACCGGCTCCAATGATATGAGTCATCGAACTGGAGAAGCAGTATTTTTTCCAGGTGAGCCATAGGTTGGTCCGGTTCTTCAATGAGTGGACAATTGCTGCCAGAAATGTTGAAACGCAGAATTGCGAGAGTCCCAGGATGCCAAGACTGGCGATAAGGTGCTGTGTAGAATTGGGGCTAAACTCAGCGCCGTAAAAATTCGGCAGCGAGAGCCAAATAAAATAAGTGGTTCCCGTGGCAAGTACGTTTATGGAAACGTTTGCCGGTATCATGAGGTGGCCCCAGTCAACGCCAGAGCGTTTCAGATAATAGCAGTTTGCGTATGTTTCAGCAGCGGTCAACACTATTGCTGCCTCGCCTCCATAAAGAAGAAACGCAACCAAAATCAATGTATCCGCAAAACTGATGTGAAAGTTAGAGCGTGGAAGCGAGAGGGCCAGTCTTGGAGCTATAAATACGCCGATTCCCAGTAATCCGAGGTATCCCCAAGAGATCGCCGCCGGAGGGAGATTCACGTACGAAAATCCCACGCAAAGCAATCCCAGCAAAATTATCGCTGAAAGCGCGGCGTTCGGATGCCGTGCCCAAAGAGAGAACGATAGATGGTCAGGGAGGAACTTCATCAAAAAAGGAACTTTTAGGAAATCTGGTAGGGTGCGATGTTCAACGACGCACAACAAATCTTAACATAGAAATCCGCGAATTCCAATAGGAAATAAGGTCTGGATTCACAAACTGTATATTGGCTAATCAGATTTCTCGTCGGATACTTGCTATACAATCACGTATTTCCTTTAACCACAATGCTTTGCACCTTATTTCAAGGAGCCATGCATACGAAGTATACATTCCTGCAATCCTATCGCTATGACCTGACTCAACATCCTGATCATTTGTAAGCGTTTGTAACTAAACAATTTGCGGTCTTAGGAACATTCTTAGTAGTTTGTGGCACGTCGATTGACATAAGGGATGGCGGATGGAGTCGCAGGCTCAATAAAAAATAAGGCAGCGGAGAAAAAAATGAAAAACTTAAGAAATCTAGTCGCAACATTCCTCATGGTAACCTTTTTGGCAGCTGGAACAACCTTCGCGGGTGACGGCATTCTCGTTAGCAACCGCGACGGCATTCTCGTCAGCAATCGGGCTGAACGAAACACAAAGCAGCCGTGTAGAGCCTCAACAAAGATAAACGCGGGAATCCTCGTGTCCAATATCGTCGGAATTCTTGTTTCTAACTTCACCGGCATACTGGTGTCGAATGCGGTCGGAACCGTCAGCTGTGACCAGAAGGAAGGTGGTATTCTTGTTTCGAACTAGTTTTTTACGTGGAGTGATCGATCTGGGATGAAGTCGTCCTTGCTATACGGCCTGTCGAGAAATCGGTGGGCCATTTTTTTCCAAAACGATATGGGTTACATTTCGAACATCGCAGATTCAATACAATTCCGCACGGGCGGCGTGTCAGTTTTGGCTCCCGAGATCTACACGGCGATCGCAGAGTGGGAAAAGAAGGAAATACCCCTTCCCGTAGTGATGATATCGATCGACGAAGTTTGCGGCGGCAAAGACGTCAGCGGCGCCCCTGCGTCGATGGATAGACTGCAGGCAGTGGTCAATAAAAACTTTAGAATTTGGCTTGTAGCTTTTACTGCTTTGGAGAAATCAGCAGGTCTTGCTTCATAGCGAAATAGATTTGCGACTATTTTGGACTAATTGACCGGAAGACCTACTTTCTTGATTAGAGCCTCGAATCCCGGTTCACTTCTTAATCTCCTCCATCTCGGATCGAATTTTAGTCCAATTAGATCCGCGTCGTGCTGTTCAAAGGCAAGGTTGAGAAATCGATAGACCGTTTCAGTCTCGCCGAGAGCCAGATGAATCCTGGCCAGCAGGATTGCCTGCTTGGACACGCCGCCTGAATGGCGTGTTACCTCTTCGATTATTTCGCAAGCTTTGTCTTTTCGTCCGACAATCGCGTTGACATAACCGATCATTGATAGAGTCTCGATGTTATATTGAATGCTCAAAGATCGTTCGAGAACTAGGAGAGCCTCATCATGCCTGTCCAAGTCGGACAAAACGGCACCTAAAATAATTAGGGCTTCCCAGTCGTTCGCCTCCAGTTCGAGGAGGTCGTTCAAGTATATAACAGCCGTATCAAATCGTCCCATTTTCCAAAAGAGCCTGCCGATTCGTCTATAAGTGAACGGGGACAAAGTATCAATCTGCATTGTTTTTTGCACCTCAATCAGGGCTTCTGAGAACCTTCCAAAGAGAATCAAAAGATCTGTATAACGATATAGAGCGATTAGGCAATCTGGATTTAACCTCAAAGCAAGTCGAAAGTGATCCTCCGATTCCTGGAATTTCCAATCCACATACATTTTCATCCCTCCGTACATCGCCTGTACGGTATCTACCTGTTGCTCGAGTTCTGAAATGATAGACAAAAAAGGCCTTGTCTTAGTTGAAATGTCCGCGTGAGAAATGTAATTAAAAACGTAAAGAACCAAATAGCATTCAATGATTTCCACGTAAGAAAGGACGTTTGATGGATCTTTGGAAAAGGATTTACGAAAGCATTCGATAGCCTTCTGAATATCTCCAGCAGTACGCTTTTCTAAAAGATACTTTCCTCGCAAATAGAATCGATGTGATTCGGTGTCCTTGCTGACCGGTGCAGCGACAGACTTATTAGAATTATTAACAACACCGCGATGCTTTCTCCATTCATTTGCGTTTACTAATTTTACCGGCGAAACGAAGCGATAACCGCTGCCTTGAACGGTTTCAATAAAATGCTCCTCCTTATTTTCATTCAATAGCCTGCGCAGTTTTGAAACATGCACGGGAAGATTTCCTTCTTCGACAAGACTTCCATTCCAGACCGTCCCTAATATCTCGTCTTTCGAAACGATCTCACCGGCCTTCTCAACCAATAGCTGCAGCACGTCAAAGGTCTTTGGCGTCAGCTCAAGACGCTTTCCCTCCCTTATCACTTGCCGCTCAAGAGTATTGAGTAAACAGTCTCTAAACCGGTAAATTTTCATGTTACGACGAAGGTTCCTTATCCAACGCTGACTACTGACCACTCACTTCTGACCACTAATTTGTCCATTATAGACCGAATTAAGAATTGTTAAGAACAATTAATCTCAGTTAAGGACATGCCCAATCCGCCGCTTGTAGTCTGACTCCATTACAAAATTTGAATCCTTAGGGCCTTTCAGATTTTCCGTCCAAAAGTTGAAGTCTTTTTCTACTAAAAAATTAAGGAGTGATTTCTATGCGAAAGAAGTTTGTATCCGCCGCCTTTGCCTTAATCGGATTGGGCACGATCGTTGTCCTGGGAAGTTCAACTGATTTTATTGGCAAAATGGTTGAGGCATTGCAGCAAGACCCCGTTACACAAATGTTTTCGTCCGCAAATCCAGCGGACGATCTCATGAAAAAAATGCGAAAATCGAAACGTATGCCCCAGAAACATGAATCGATGGCAGCCGAAATCCCTGAAAACATACTTTGGTATGTAGTCTTCAATTTTACCAACCGGCTCGAAAGCGAAGCGGAAAAAACAAATCAACAGGGCCAGGACGGAAGCCTTTACACCAATTATTTTGTTCGGCAGGGGCATCTTTCGAACGAGAAGGATTTGATTCTCAAGGAAATGGCCCGCAAATATACTGAAGAAATCGATCCGCTCGAACAGAAAGCCAAAAAGATCGTCGAGGAATTAGAGGGCGAATACGCGAGGAGAGCTCCGAACAGGGTTCAATCTCCTCCTCCGCCATCCGCCGAACTTAAAGAGCTTCGGAAGCAAAAGGACAAAATACTCGTTCGTTACCGCGACGATTTCAAATTAGCGATTGGAGAAGAGGCATTCAATAATTTCTCGTTATTTCTAGCGACAGAATTCTCCGAAGGGGCCACATCGCAGTCCATCGCGATTCCTTCGCAGCCTGAATCATATGCCGTGGGATTTACGTGGATTATTTGGGACGACTCGCTGCCGACACCACTTATAACAGGCTTTTCACAGCTTTATTATTTTTATGACGGCTTTGGGTTCGCTTACCGCCCAAGTCTCGATTCACTTTTTTTCAATGCTACTACCAGCACCGGTTTGGATTTTGGATCGGACACTGGATACTTCTGGTTTCCGGCTCTATACTTTCACCCGGTTTTTGTCTCCGCTCGGGGCAACCAATATTGCACCATAACAGATTTCTATCTTGATCTGTTCGATGGCGGCACGATCGTTGACGAGATATACTTGGGTACTTCACCGGCGGTGTGCCATGTTGTCGGGGCTGCTCCGCCGCCGACTCCGACTCCGACTCCAACGCCAACGCCGACACCTAGTCCTACGCCAACGTGCGATCCGTTAATGAGTAACACTCTAGTGCCGTGTCAGCCGACACCAACACCAACACCAACTCCGACACCCTCCGTTTCAGTCACGCCCATAGACGTGGTCGAGAAATATGGCGAGCGAAATTTCAGCGTCACGATTCGGAATAATGATGCGGGATCGACCAGATTCACCCTGACGACCACCGCCGGAACGGGAACCGCAACATTTGAAAACGGCACGAACGCGACTGTAATGCTGGGCAACGCCGAGAATCAGCCGCTAAAGATCAAAGGTGTGCTGGAAAGCAGTCAAATCGATAATCTCCGCATCGAAGCAAGGGCGAACAACGATTCCACGGTTCGGGCAAGCGACGACTTTACTGTGGCCGTCATTACATCTCTCGCGTTCGAGAGATACGACTCGACCTATCCTGCTTTAGATAGCAACCCTGGGACGGACGGCATGGTAAACGCTGACGGAAGCGAAGGTCAGCGTATCTTCCCGGACGCGCTCAGCGGCGGAAGGAGCTCAAAAGCCAAATCGTCGGTAAAGGTAAAGGCAACTGTTTTGCCTGCTGCTGCAAATCTAAAGGTCTATTTCGGTAGCTATGATCTTGACGATCCGTCGGCAACGGGCCCTCCGATCGACAACACGATGGGAATCGACGGTAAGGATAATAACGGGCAGGTAAATAATTCAACGTCAGGAGACTTTGTTCTTGTCCCCGGCCCCGGCCCTTGTGCAACCAACTTGCCCGGAACGGCTCCGAATTATATAAGCACCGTAGAATGCACCACTGCTTCGGACGGAACTGTCACAGCCGTTTTTCAGACCACAATGCAGCCGGGCGATAATTTTGCGATTGCAGCCAGTATGGATAGTAACTACCGTAATGGAATGAAGGTGAAACAGACGGACGGTTCGCAGGTCGTCAACGCTGCGAGCCAGCCGATTCATGTTTCAGGCGGGGCAAATCCCGACAATGTGGCAGGCATACGAACGAATATGCTGACGGTCTGGCGGAAAATTCATCTCGAAGTTGATTCGATGGGAAACGTCGGGAACGGAAACAGTGTTACGGGAACGGTTACCTCCGTCGGACAGACGACGTGCCCTCCAACTCCACAAGTTCCACCATGTGTCGTCAACACTGGTTTTTTTGTGAATACCACGCCTACACTAGAATTACAGAGATTTAATAACGGAAGGATCACCATCAACGCTAGAAGCTTCAACGTGCTCACAAATGACGGGACAAGCGTTATACTGGATGGTAATCCGCAAGGAGCGACAACCGTTCGACCCGGTTCCGCGTTTACGTTATACGACGACGATGACTATAACGCCGATGATGGGAGCTACCGTGATGGTGATTACAATGAACCGATTGTGCGACTTCCCGACAGTTTTAAGTATTTATCCGCCGAGGACGGAAATTACTCTGATGGGAAACCAAAAAACCTTTACGCAAGTGCTTACATAATGCCCGAATATGACTGGGCGGAGAATGTAGCACATTACAATCAAACAAATCTGCAGTTTGAGTTAAATGTAGAGGACGGTACGAACAATGCCACGCTTATTAATGTTCTAAATCGAAATCGGGACTCGAAAAATGACGAAAGAGATGATTTTTGGATTGGTTACATTTTGATAGGGTATCAAGGTCCTCTTCTCGCTGATTTTGACGGTTTAAACCCAAATGGAACGGCTAATGAAGATGCTCGATTAGGGGTTGGTGCAAATGTATTCACTGGTGCAGAAATACCAACTTGTGATTGTTACAATAGTCTTATTTGTCCTTTGGGCGGAGTTGCATGTGCTCTTCCGAGCGGGACGCTGGCAATACCGCGAGGAGCTCTTGGGTCCCTTATTTTTCAAGAGGTTCAGCAAGATCTCAAAAAATATTTTATTGCACCTCAATCACCGGTTACTCCAAGAACCCTTGAGGAGATAAAAGTGACAATTCCGCATGAACTCGGACATCAATTCGGGGTTTTGGGTGACCAAGTACGGGCAACATTCAAAATCATGGATTATTCAAATTACGTAGGCAACGTGGTCAATGACGAGGGATTTCACCCCGAACATATAAACATTATGAGGCGGCGCGTTAAGAGTCCGGGCAACTAATAAAGGAGAAAGAAAAATGAAAAAATTAATTAGTTTATTTGTCTTGGTGATGGCTAACTTGGCGGTATTTGCACAAACTTCAGTTGTGCAAGAAACAGGTAGAGACGATTTTGAGAAAATGACGTTTGAAGTTGAATTAGACAAAAATAGCTATGTTATGTTTGAACCTATTTTTGTCAAGTTTAAATTTTCCAATCAAACAGGAGTACCACAAACGACTTACTCACCTTCTTTTCTACAGGAATCTAAACTGAGGGTTAATTTCAATGGTAAAACTTCCGTGTTTGAACATCTATCATCAATCAATGGACCGGGAGTTAGATTTTCCCGGCCTCGTTCCTCCTACTGGGGTTTCAACCAGCGATGAAGTGCTTAATTCACCATTTGTTGGGGTTTTCTTTCCTGAGCCTGGAAATTATCAATTACAATTTGTTCTGCACAGTGCAGGAGGAGACAAGACTGTTAAATCGGATATTATTGAAGTTACAATTGAAGAACCTGAGGGAATCAACAAAGAAGCGTCCGACTTTATGAGAAAACATCGTGAATTTTTTGGACTTTCGTCTTGGACGCCCAACAGCAATGAAAGTCAGACGTTACTAGAGACGTTTGTAAGGAAGTATGGCCAAAGTGTGTATGGCGAGATTGCAATTAGCACCCTTGGTACTTTTTATCTAGAAAGGGGCGACTTCGATAAAGCAAAAGCTGAATTTGAGAAGATCAAATCAAGTGGAAATACGATTATAGCAAAGCATGCTAACAATTTTCTTACTAATATTGCTAAGAGAAAGGCTGATTTACAGAAGACTCAGAAGGAAAAGCAAAAGGAAAAACCGGAATGAACTAAAATCGAATTATTCAAAGCCCAAGAGTAATTCCTTGAAACTGACAACCACGGGTTCGACAAAAGCAAGAAGAAAACCGGTAGATGGTTCGCTTCTTGCTTTTTTATTTGGTGGATTGTTTTGAACAAAGCGGCGAAAGGCGTCTGAGGTTCTCGACCGACTTGGGTAGGACATCCAGCACCTGATCGACATCATCGTTCGTGTTGTTGATGCCAAAACTGAATCGAATAGCACCGCGGGCAAGTTCGTCGTCGCGGCCGAGTGCACGGATAACCGGCGAAGGCTCAAGCGAACCGGACGAGCAGGCCGAGCCGGTCGAGACGGCGATGCCCTGCATATCGAGATTTATCAGCAATCCTTCGCCTTCGACCGATCGAAATGAGATGTTTGAGATGTTCGGGAGGCGGTTTTCGACCGAGCCGTTGACGAAACGTCGGGTATCGTCTCGCCGAACTTCGTTTTCGAACCGGTCTCTCAATGACTCTAAGCCTCTGTGTTTCTTCGTCCAGGTCGATCTTTGGCAATTTGACATGCCGTGCCAAAGGCCGCGACCAGCGGGACAGATTCCGTCCCGCCGCGGATCCGCGTTCCTGCTGTCCTCCAAGATTCTGCGGATGCAGCCGAACGCCCCGCCGGACATACAATGCCCCGATGCCCTTCGGGGCATATATCTTATGTGCCGAAAGCGAAAGCAGGTCGCAGCCGATCTCTTCGACATCGACATTTATCTTTCCCGCTGGCCTGGACCGCGTCGGTATGGAACCAGATCTTCTTGCCCCCACTCTTCAGATCACGAACAAACCTCCCGATCTCGTCGACAGGCTGGATCGTGCCGATCTCGTTGTTAGCAAACATGATCGAGATCAAAATCGTGTCGTCGCGGATCGCCGACTTTACATCGTCGAACCGGACGATCCCATCTTCGTAAACCGGCAGATAGGTTACCGTAAATCCCTGTTGTTCAAGATCTTCGCAGACACTTTAGACGGCCGGATGCTCGATCGCGGATGTGATGATGTGGCGGTGCCCGTACTTTCGATTCGGCCTCCGCAAGGCCGCGAACCGCGAGATTGTTCGCTTCGGTGCCGCCCGATGTGAAGACGATCTCGTTCTGACGTGCGTTGATAAGGTCGGCAACCTGATGCCGGGCCTTATCGACCGCAGCCCTCGCTTCCTGCCCAAAAAAATGAATGCTCGAAGCGATTGCCGAATTTCTCGGTCAAATAGGGAAGCATCGCCGCGACGACATCCTTATCGACGGGCGTCGTCGCACTGTTATCGAGATATATCCTTCGAAACATAGATCGATTCTATCTTATCGTTCAGAATTGCCGAAACAAATGGGTCCTCTGGCACATCTAATGTCGTTGGGGATTACAATAAGATTACACAAAACCAGTCCGGCCGGGCGGAACCAATCTTGCTCTGAATCCGTAACTTAAGATAAAGTATAAGGTTGCGAAGGCGTGCTGATCGAACATCGTACGGCGGCCAACGGGGAAAAATTAAATGGATTTTGCTACAAAAGAAATATTTAAGCGTTATGCCAGCATCGTCGTCGGAAAGCCGATATCGCCGGTGTTTTTGAACATTCTGGTGACAAGCGTTTGTGACATGCGCTGCACGCATTGCTTTTTTACCGAAGAGCTTGACGACAGGCCGCGGAAAAAGCTGCAAATGAAGGCCGATGAGATCGCCAAGATCTCCGAAACGTTGGGCGGAAATCTTGGCGTGCTCGTGCTCGCCGGCGGCGAACCGTTTACGCGAAAGGATCTGCCGCAGATCGTTCGCTCGTTTTACGAGAACAACAAGCTCGATTCGGTTTACCTGATGTCGAACGGGCAGATCCATCAACGAATTTTCCCGGATGTCGCCCAGATCATGGACGAATGCCCGAATCTGAACGTCAGCGTCGCCCTCGGCATCGACGGAATGAAAGCCGCTCACGAGAAAATTCGCCGCAAAGAGGGAAGCTGGGACAAGGCGATCCACACGGCCCGGACCCTTCAGCAGATGAAGAACGAGCAGTATCCGCAGCTCGACATCCAGACCTGCACCTGCGTTATGCACTCGAACGAGGACACGATCTTTGATTGGTACGATTTCCTGAAATACGACCTCAAGCCGGACAAGGTGAACATCAACTACATTCGCCCGCCGTCAGCCGATCCGCAGGAGTTGAATTTTGACCACAATCGTTACGCCGAGCTGTCGCAGATGATCCTCGATGACACGAAAAATGCAGCATTGAAAAACAGCTACGGCGGCAAATCAGGATTCTTCAAAGCCGCGGTGGATATTTACATGCATGGGCTGATCACAAAGACAAAGGAAGAGAACAAGGCGCAGCTGAAGTGCTACGCGGGCAGTGCCGGTGCGGTTATTTATGACAACGGTGTTCTTTCCTCGTGTGAGAATAAGGCCGACGTTTTGAATCTTCGCGATTACGATTGGAATTTCCAGAATGCATGGAACACCGATCTCATGAAGGAGCGTCGTAAGGAAGCCGGTGCCGGCTGTTTCTGTACCCACGAATCGAATTGCTATTACCCGTCGCTGCCATTTAACGCGGGACATCTGATCAAGATCAAGAAGCTGGAAAGGCAGATGAAGAAGGCTTCGCTGCGAAATGGCCGTTAAAGCATAGAACACAGCAGACTTAAGTGGCAAATACTCCCAAGATTCTCATCATCTCATCCGACACTGGCGGCGGGCACCGTTCTGCTGCCCAGGCGGTGGCTGAGGGATTTGAGAAGATCTGGAAGGGCGACTCGTCGGTAGTTCGTATCGTAAAAGCGGTCGAAGAATCGCACCACATCACAGACCGGCTGGTAAATGTTTACAACTGGGTGCTGCGCAACCATCAGCACTGGATGAAATATATCTACTGGGCGATAAACCGCTTTAGGCCGGAAACCCGCGAGTTTTTCCACAAACGCTGTATCGGCTTTCTCAAGGTCCAGTTTGAGAAATGGTGCCCTCACGTCGTTGTCAGCGTTCATCCGCTGACGCAGCACATCTTCGGCCGCGTACTTCGCGAGCTGAATCTAAGTTCACAGATCCCGCTTGTCACGATCGTCACTGATCCGTGCTACGGCTTTTGGAAAGGATGGGCGTGTGATGATGTTTCGCTCTATCTGGTGGCGAATGACGATGCCCGACGGCAGCTGCTCGATTACGGCGTCTCGCCCGAAAGGATCAAGATCTCCGGCATGCCGCTTCATCCCAAATTTTGCGAGGTCGATGAAACCGCGGCGCAGGACGCCCGCAAGGCCTTTGGGCTGGATCCCGGACAAATTCACCGTCTTCGTAAATGCCGGCTGGATCGGCGGCGGCAATATTCCGAAGATCTTCAAGGAACTCGTCGCCGGCGAACTCGACGTTCAGGCGATCTTCCTCGCGGGCAAGAATGAAGAACTTCGCCTTGAAGCCGAAGAGATCGCAAAACACGCGAAATTCCCGGTCAAGGTCATCGGCTATTCGGACGAGATAGAAAAGATGATGCAGTCGGCGAACGTGATGATCTCGAAACTTGGCGGCTTGACTACTTTCGAGGCCCTCGCCTGCCGTTTGCCGATCATCGCGGACGCAACAACCCCGCCGATGCCGCAGGAAGCGGGAACTGTGAGCCTTTTGGCAAAGCGCGGCGCGGGTATCCTATTGAATCGGGCGTCCGACATCGTACCGACGATTCAGTCGCTGATCGGCAATTCCAGGCGATATACCGATATGAAAGCCGCGACGGCCGGGATGACGATGCCCGGATTCCAGGGACCAGATCGTCCGCGAGATCGCGGCTCTGCTTCCAGCTCACTCGACTGCTCCCGACCCGGCCATTGTTCCCGCCCGTGCCTAGTTTTCGATTTTGCGACTTGTCAGATTTCCGCTATTTCTTTAACCTTTTCTTTTGATCACAAAGTCTTTATTCATTTTGGAGAGATCAACTTGAGTCTTTTGCTTGAAGGGAAACGTGCGTTTGTATCGGGCGGCACGCGCGGCATCGGCGCCGCGATCTGCGAGGTTTTTGCCCGCGAGGGTGCCGATGTTGCCTTTAATTACCATTCCCGCGAAGATCTTGCCGAAGAAGTAAAAGCGAAGATCGAGGCACACGGACGCAAGGCCCTGTCCTTCAAAGTATCAGTCACGGACCGCTACGGAATGAAGCACGTCGCCCGCGAGATCCTCGAGGCTTGGGGGCCGATAAATGTTCTCGTCAATAACGCCGCGGTAAACAAGGGCGATAATTTTGCGACGACGACCGATAAATCCTGGGATTGGGTCGTCGACACAAACGTCGGCAGCCTGTTTGCCGTAACCAAGCCATTCTACAAACAGATGATCCGGGCCAAGCTCGGCTCGATCTTGAATATCACATCCGTCGGTGCTATCCGCAGCCTGCCGACCTCCGTCCACTACGCCACTTCAAAAGCCGCGATGATCGGTTTCACAAAATGCCTTTCCCGCGAGGCCGCAAATTTTGGCATCACCGTAAATGCTATCGCCGCAGGCATTTTCGACACCGACCTCGGCAACACGCTTCCCGAACGCCTTCTCCAAATGCACGATTTCTGGGTCTCAAAAGGCCGCCTTGGAAAACCCGAAGAACTCGCCGAATACGCCGCCTTCATGGTCAGCGACCGCAACAGCTTCATGAACGGCGAAGTCGTCATCGTCGATGGCGGCGCGATCACGTAAAAACGGTATGAGATTACCGTCCCGCTTCAAGCCTTTCCTTTGCCGCGGTTGATAAAAACTTTGATCATCTCAGTGATCTTTTTGGTCATTTCGTTGCTGATGATGCTCTCACCGGCGAGCCCGGCGAGCATGTGGAGGTCGCGGGCCGATTTGCGACGAAGCTCGACCATTTGGGAAAAATGCACCAGCGTAACATTTTTTGCCTTTTCGAGAAATTCGGCTGAATATCGAAGAAAGTTTTGAGTTTCGACCGCGACCGGAAACCATTCTACGCGTTCCTCGTTATTCTCGGCCAATTCGACGATGAATTTCTGGGTCATAGAACCCACATAAGGGATCTCCGCCTCGATCTTCCAATGAGCAACGCCTTTTGCGTCCATATGAATGCTCGCGATGCCCGGCATCAGGTCGGCAAAATTCTTCATATCGCCAAAGAATTCGCGCACCCTCTCGATGCTCGATTTAACCTCAATATCGTCGCTGTATCCAGCTTTTATAGTGAACATATTTCTTCGTCTTGAGTCCCTGCTTCAGCAGGCTCTTTCCTAAAAAGCCGCCTGAAGGCGGGACTCCAAACTAAAACACTCCGTTGAATACGATCGCATTAAAGAACGGCCGCGTGTTGGCCCTGGTCATTCCGCGGAAAAACGGGTCTTCGGCAAAAAGGACGACGTGTCCGGATCCCATCGATTCGTCGATCACATAGGCGGTTCCTTTCAAAAGCCGTTCCGTGTTGCCTTCCCACACAAACCCTGAGATGGTCAAAGGCTTTTTCGGGTTGGCGTCAAAAACAAGGGCGTTCGTGCCTTCTTTAGAGTACCGGAAAAAATATCCGCTTGCCAACAGAACGGGCATTTCGTTGCGGTCGACGCCGTAGGTCAGGTACGTGGTGCGGTCGACGGTCGCACGCATTATCGAACCGGGCAAAGCCTCGGGCACCTTATTTGCGTTTGCCGAAGGCGAAGCGATCGGCGGCAGGCTCGGGGCAATGCCGTCAGTCCGGTCTGAAACAGCTTCAACCGGCGCCGGCTCGTCCGTTTTCACACCGGGCTTTGGTGACGGCGACGGCGTAGCCGCGGGATCTTTCTTATCATCGTCGCCCGTCTTGCCTTTTTGCTCGTCGTCGTCGCTGCCGACAAGTTTGGTCGAGCTTAGGCCAACGTCTTTCAACGCCGCAAAAACGGACGCCCCGCTGATCGTGACGATCGTACCGCCGCTCGACGCAAATTCCTTTAACGCAGAAACGCCGCCGGCCCCGAACGAGCTCATATACCGCCCGGCCGAGCCTTCGGGAATGATCAGGACGTTGTAATTTTTCAGTCCGCCACCGCGGATCGAAGCGATGGTCATCGGCGTGAATTTAACGCCGTATTTATCAAACGTCCACCAGATCGCTCCGTACGATTCCTGCGTCACGCCTTCATCGGCCGCGATCGCGATCTTTGGCTCGCGCAGGCTTATCACGGCCTCGCTGCCCACGCTCGTGTTGCCTTCTTCCGAATACCCGGAATCGACCGCGGTCACATTCACGCCCATTTCGGAGGCGTATTTCGCGATCGTATCGTGTATCGTACCCGGGTTGCGCGAAACGCGCACGACAAACGTGCCGGCCTTCCAATTTCGCCCGCCGGCGTTCATCGGCCTTGTCGCGACCGCGACCTTAACGCCGTTCTGCAGCAGCCGCATCACCATCGCACCGGTCGAATCGGTTTCGTAGGGAATAATGTATGAGATCGCCGCCCGTCCCGAAACGCTGCCGCGTTTTGCGTTTTCAATGTACGCCGCCATCGACCATCGATCCGGCGACATTCGACGATTCTTCGGTCCAATACGCATCCACGCCGAACGACAGCGGCAGCGACCACGCCGTGATGTCGTAAAAGCCGTAATCCTCTTTCGGCTGTCCTTTGCCCCGCATCTGGTTTCGTTTGAAGCGGGCCATGTTGTCGTCAACAAACGCTTTGTCCTGCGGCGTGTCCTGTTCAAGGATCGATTTGATAAATATCCGCTGCGGCTGGTCGAGATCGATGATATACGAACCGGCTGGGAAGGTCCTGGACGCAGCCTTCGCGTCCTTTTCCATATAAGTATGGGCAGTCGGTGACGTGAACGACGCAGATGCGACTTTCACTTCGATATTCGAAAGCCTAAGCACCTCTATCATCTCGGCCGCTTTTACGCGGTCGCTGGTCGGATCGATGACGACGCGCTTCATTTTCGCACGTGCATGGTCCGCCATGCCTTTTGCCCGGAAATCGTAAAAATCTCTTGATCCGCTCGACCTTGTTTTTTGCATTTGTTTCGAGAGTCGTCATCGACGCGACGTAGTGCTTGGCGATCGACGAACGAAACGTGACGATCGTTCCGTCGTCGCGCGTATGATTCAGACCCCTTGGGCCCGCCGCCGTCGGTCTCGTAGGTCATGCCTGTCGCGCCATTCAGCGACGGATACATGTCCCAGTATCCAGGATAGAACGCATCAAAAACGTCACGAATATAGTAGTCCCAATTGTTCCGGTCAAAGGCCGCGGCGTTTGCCCGGCCGTAACGATCTTCCCATTTGCGGTGACCGGCTGAGGCAGGTTCGGGTTGGTCGGCAGGCCCGTCGGCGGGAAGAAATACTGCGACGGCTGGCCGTGATGATCGACGGCGAGCTGCGGGTTCCATTCCATATATGCCTTCTGCATATTCCGCGATTCTTTTTGCGAGAAGGTGAGCGTGTCGCGGTTGAGATTAAAGCGGTAATGGCTCACGCGGCCCCAGATGGCCCACGGTTCGCGGTGCTCGATGGCGTTGCGATCCGGGCTGCCAACCGCGACCGAGTTGTACCACGTAGCGAACCGCTCGTGACCGTCGGGATTCTCGCCTGTCAAGACCAGAACGACCGTGTTCTTCAATATCTCAAGCGTTGCCGGTTCGTTCGACGCGGCGAGCTGATAGATGACCTGCATCATCGCTTCGAACGACGAAGATTCGTTTCCATGGATCGTGTACGCCATCCAGGCGATCGTCGGGTTGTTCTGGGCGATCGTCGCCGCTTCCGCCGCCGATGTTTTCCTCGGGTCGGTCAGCCGTGCGATATTTGCGCGGATCTCGTCAAGGCGTGCAATATTTTCCGGTGCCGAGATCGCGACAAGATGCTGCATCCTGTGCTCGTTCGTGGTGCCAATATCGTAAACCTTTACGCGGTCAGGTGCGGCTTTTGCGATATCGTCCACCACCTTCTCCATCTGGGCATAAGTCGTGTGATGATCACCGACGTCAAAGCGAAGGCTGGCCTGCGGACGCGGAACATTAGCCCGATATTCGCCGCGAGTGTAAAAATCGAATTTAGTATCTGTTTGAGCGAATATGGAAAAAACGGTAGAAAGACAGAAAAATGCAGCGTACAGAAGCGATTTCATTTTCATCTTATGTGATTGTGTTTGAGATTTAGCTGACCGTAAGATATTAAACTGAAATAGCTTAAACGCAAAAACACGATGGAAAGTTTACAGCCTGATAATAGATGCCCGAAGTGTCATTTTCACGGAATGACGGTTTGGTCCGATCTGACCGACGAACAAAAAATGCTCGCCGAACGCTTGCCCGCTTCGTCCGAATTTACGCCCGCCGAACGAAAAAAGCACCGCTTTTGCGAGCGGTGCTGGTTTGAGGAGATAGAAAGACGGCCGACAATGGCCTAAGGCGTCATCATTACACCGAAGTCAAAGAATTTCGATCCGACGCCGGCTGCGGTGTTGGAATTGCCCGAATTGACAAGCATAAACCCGTACTCACCCTTCTTAAGATCGATAGCGGGTGTCACCTTGAAGATCCCGTTGCCAAGATCTTCGGCTTTGAAAGCCACAACATACTCGTCTGACAATCCGCCCTTCGCGCCAAAAGCATTTGATTTACCGATCGTGACCTCGCGGTTATCGCTTCGCTGGTTAAAGCGAACGAGCGTAAATTCCTGCGGATCGGATGGGACGCCGCTGGCGGTGTTAAGGCCGCCGCTTGTGATATCGAGATAAAAATAGAATACCGGAACCGTTGATTGTAGCTGGAGGGCAGCATTTCGCCCGGGCAGATTTGTTTTGGTTTTTACTTTGCCGATCCCATAGGTTAACGACGACGTAAACATGCCTCCGGTGCGGTTTTGAGCCGACACATTTGCCTTGAGCGGTGTCATTTTGCGTACGCCGTCTTTTTCCTCGTAGAGAAAGATTCCGTAGTTATGCTTTGCCATCGGATCGTTCGGATCGCCGAGCGGCCCCGGGCTTGCGGCGCCGGTCGAATTGACGGGAGCCGAAGCGCTGATCGATTTCCCGCTCTTTGCCTCGAGCATAGCGGCAACGATCTCGTCCGAGACGCCGGCCTGTTTCAGTTTGATGAGGGCATCGGTCGACATGTCGAAGTCCGATTTTGATGTGCGTATTTTCCCTACGATAAGTGTGGGGTTCAGCCCGGCTTTCGCGAGGCTGATCACCTCGTCATTGGTCATCGTGTCCTGGGCGCTCACCGTGGTGACCGATGCGGCAAACACTGCGGCCGCCATCAGGCAAACTAGAAAAAAGTGTGGTTTTTTCATCGAAATCTCTCCTAAAGCTTGATTTGATATTCTTTTGAAAATGACGGGAAAAGACTGTGATCCTCTCGACGAGCTGTTTATGGTTTCGAGTAGCTCTCTCGTGTATGAATGTTCAGGTCGGGGCGATAAACGCGAACTTTTATATCAAAGGAAGCACCGCTTTCCCGGTCGCTTTTAGGATAATACCCCAAACTGTATATTTTGCGAAGCTCATTTGCGATATTTGCAAAGGCCTGATCGAGGTTCGTGGTCGAAGTTACGTTGTATAAACGCCCGCCGGTATCCTTGGCGATCGACAGCAAAAACTCCTTCGCCACCGCGTAATCCTCCTCGCGTTCGCCCTTCACCGGCCGCGAATCCACGGTGTAAGGCTTGTCGTTATCGTCGTACTGGACAGGTGCGGTCGATCGGCGGGTCTTTTGAACGTCGTCGTAAGTGTTGTATTTGACCGGATAGATGAGCACGTCCGATTCTGTAACATCCTTCCCGACGGTCGCGGCCGTTTCAAATTTACTGCTCGTATCGACGCCGTCGCTGAACAGCACGATGGCCTTTCGGCCCGAGATCCGCGAAAGCTTTTGGTTGAGGACCATGTCGAGGGTCAGGTAAAGGCCGGTGCCGGAGGCGATCCGCGAACCTTCGATAGCATATTTGAGCACCTTCGGATCGTTTGTAGCCTCGCACAGAACGACAGGCTTTTCCGCAAACGAAATGACCATCACCTTATCGACCGGCCGCAGCTGGGCGACAAATTTCTTTGCGGCTTCCTGAATCTCGAGCAGTTTGAACACGCTCGAATAGCTCATGTCGAGCAGCAGAGCGACCGTGAAAGGCTGATCGGTGTCCGAAAAATAAGCAAGCTCCTTTTCGACGCCGTCCTCAAAGATCCGCACCTCTTCCTGTTTAATGTCCGCGATCGGCCTGCCCTTTTTGTCGGTGACCCGCACGGGAAATACGACCAGGTCCGTCTCGACGCGTATCACCTCAAGCTCCCCGGGGTCCGTACTCACCATCGGCTGCGGTGCCGCGGTCTTTGTCGTAGGTTTTTTGTTTGTTGCCGAGCTTTCCGAGTAGCCCTTCGTTCGCCCCGACTGGGCGCAAACGGACGCGAGCATCGAAAGTACGATAAAACTGATCGCTAAATATCGCGGCATCATTAGAGATTATACTTTCATTTCCCGCTTACGGGAATAAAAAAGCATCGCGGACCGACCAAAGCCTCAGTCGGAACGCGGGCGACCCGCCCGCAAACGCTCTCGCCCGTCATCACCGCTTTGTTGCGGGCTTTTGGCTTTAATGTTAGATTCGCCGTGTTCAAACGGTTCCTAACATGAACGCACTCGAAATCATTAGCGTACTCTCCGGCATCGTAGTCCTGGGCTTCGGTTTGTTTTTGATCGGCCTGGCTGTTTTGATCGCTATCCGGCCGCCGACTGCTGAACGATTTCTTGATTCTTTTGCGAGTTCGGCGAAGGCACACTACATAGAACAGGGATTGCGGCTGCTGGTGGCCGCGGCCATTGTTAACTTTGCGAGATTCGATGTGGTACGAGGACCTGTTCTGGTATTTTGGCTGGCTGATGGTCGTTAGCACCGTTGGGCTCCTGCTGACGCCGTGGCGATGGCACCAAAAGTTCGCCCATCGCGTGATGCCGCCTGTGTACAAACGCATAAGATTATTTGGGCTCGGTGCTGCCGCATTGGGAGCGTTCATCCTCTACGGCCTGTCGCGTGCGATCACCTCGTGACAGGCAGTTCTGCGTGGAATGACTGCCACCGTGTTCGCACGGCTTGCATACGATTATGGGCTTCAGAGAAGTGTTAGGTCGCTAACGGACATCGTGGGATTAACGCGATAGGATAGTTGCATTGCTGCGTTCCCAGGCAGCACATGAAAGAAAGGCGGTCACGGCGTGGTTTAGCTCGTGGCCGCCTTACTTCCTCAAGACAAACTACCTTATGAGCGGCTTTGATCAGCCGCTCTTTTTTTTCTAGTCTCCGTTTATTTTGAACTTTCCGTGTTCGCACGGTTTGGGGCTAGATTGAATTTACGGTTAGCACCGGCGCCGGTTTCCCCAAGCAGCGACCGGTGCTAACCATCCTCGGTGGGTAGGATCAAGTATTTTGCGGAACCCTTACGGGGGCGGAATTTATGCGCTCTTTGAACTCTTTCTCAACGGCTAGGACGTAATCCAACTGGGCACTCTTCTCCGGAGCGCTGTAAAGGGCAGTAACAACACCGAACATCCTTTCCAACTCAATTAACAACGTAAGTTTTGTATCGCGGATCTCGTTTTCTGACATTGGCAACGTATATCTCCATCGGTCTGGTTGTACAGGATGCCAAAGATGAGATCGCCGTGTCGGTGCTCTATCGCACATTCACCGCGATTCTTGCCGCCCGCCGCCTTTGATGCTACATTTGCCGTGTTCGCACGGCTTCCATGAACACACTCTATTACGGCGACAATCTCAAGATACTTCGCGACTACATCAAGGACGAGTCCGTCGATCTGATCTATCTCGACCCGCCGCCCGTGTTAATGTAAAATATGTCCAACAACAAAAAATATGCCAAACGCCAATCTGGCTGCCGCAAAGCGAGCCAAGCAGGACGAGTTCTACACCCAGTACATCGACATCCAAAAAGAGGTCGAGGCTTACCTAGAGTTCGACCCCGACACTTTCCGCGGCAAGGTCGTCTACTGCAACTGCGACGATCCATTCGAGAGCAATTTCTTCAAGTACTTCGCCGCCAACTTCAACAAGCTCGGCCTAAAAAAATTCATCACCACCAGCTACGACGGCTCCCCAATCGCCGGGCAGCACAACTTATTCCCGGAATACAACGAGGGCAATGGCAAGCGACAAAAGCCCAAGGCAATCGCCGTCGATGATCGACCAAGTAAAGGACAAGGACGGAGACGGCGCGACCGGACATTGACGATGTGAAGCTTTTCCTAAAGCGCAACAAGGCCGCCCGGATCGCCTCAGAGGAGACGACCACTACGCGGTGGCGACTTCCGCAGCCCCGAGTGCATTGCGCTCTTGAAAGAAACGGACATCGTGGTCACCAACCCGCCCTTCTCCCTCTTCAAGGAGTATGTCGCCCAACTCGTGGAGCACGGCAAGAAGTTCCTGATCATCGGTAACATGAAGGCGATCACCTATAAAGAGATTTTTCCGCTCATCAAGGCCAACAAGGTGTGGCTGGGGTAACGAATCTACCGCGGCGAACGGGAGTTCCAGTTCCCGACCACTACCGCTCAACACGGCAGGTACGAGAGTTGACGAGAACGGCGAGAAGTACATCAGAGTTAAGGGCGTCCGATGGTATACAAACCTGGACCATGGCCGCCGCCACCAGAAGATGGCGCTAATGACGATGGCGGACAACTGCGGTTCAGCAAGCACAAGGAGATCAAGGGCAAGACCGATTACGACCAATACGACAACTACGACGCGATCGAAGTGCCCGTTCACGACGCATTCCCCGCGACTACGACGGGATCATGGGCGTGCCAATAACCTTCCTTGACAAATACAACCCCGACCAGTTCGAGATTGTGGAAACAGTGACGACCGAGACATGATGACTCGAGATTAGGAGTCAGGTGCCCTCGGCAGAGAGTTCGAATGACGCATATCGCGATAGTGGTGGCACTGGACATTACAGCCCTGAATGCACTCTCTTCGTGAACCACAGCCTCGGTCATTTTTAAGCGAATCCTCATTCGCCACCGCCGCCAGCCCAGCCGCGAAAGGAGCCAAAAAGTGAAAACCACGCTAAGAACCGACATCACCGTCGCCGACATCTGCGACGGGTTTGTGTACAACCAACTGGAGGGCAAAGGGCTGTTCGGGCTGAGCGGAAAGCTCACGATTCAGCCTGAGTACCAGCGAAACTACCTCTATGCGGATGGCGGCGGTAAGAGAGAGGCGGCGGTCATCGAGTCGCTCCTCAAGGGATATCCGCTGGGGCTGATCTATTTCAACAAAGTCGCGGAGGACAAGTTCGAGGTGCTGGACGGCCAGCAGCGGATCACCAGTATCGGACGGTTCGTCACGAACAAGTTCGCGATCATGGATAACGGCAATCCGAAGAACTTCGACAGCCTGCCCGCCGACCAACAAGCCAAGATTCGGGACTCGAAACTTTTGATCTACGAATGCGAGGGCACGGAAACGGAGATCAAGCAGTGGTTCGAGACTATCAACATCGCAGGTGTGCCACTCAACGCCCAAGAGCTTTTGAACGCCATCTACTCGGGGCCGTTCGTGACGCTTGCAAAGGCCGAGTTCAGCAACAGCCAGAATGCGAACATCCAGAAATGGAGCGCGTACATCAAGGGCAGTGCAAACCGGCAGGACTTCCTGGAGCGGGCGCTGGACTGGGTGGGCAGGGCGATATCGGCGGTTACATGAGCGGTCATCGCAAGGACAGCGACATCAATGAGCTGAAAAACTACTTCAACAGCGTGATCGACTGGGTTTCAAGCGTGTTCATCAATGTTCAGAAGCGAGATGCAGGGTTTGGAATGGGGAAGGTTGTACGAGGAATACCACGGGAAGTCTTACGATCCGCAAAAGGTGTCGGCCGAAGTGAAAAAGCTCGCCGCCGATCCTTACGTGAAGAACCGCAAAGGAATTTTCGAGTATTCTTTCGGCGGTTCGGTCGATACGAAGTTGTTGGAAGTCCGGGTGTTCGACGAAGAACAAGAGGTTCGCCTACGCCAAGCAGAAACAAGCGGCTGACAAGGCAAGTCCAACTGTCCGCACTGCGCGATCGGTCACGACGCGAACAAGAACAAGATCTATAGATTCGACGAAATGGACGCCGACCACGTTGCGGCATGGAGCAAGGGCGGTGCCACAGACATCACAAACTGTCAGTTGCTTTGCATCCCGCATAATCGCGCAAAAGGAAATAGGTAATGCGTATCGCAGGAGAGCAAGAAATTACGGAATGCTCGGATATTGAGAAAATGATTCCACTCAAAGACTACAAAAGAATCTTTGAACGTGCGGAACGAGCCGCCAGCTGATGATGGGCGTAGGCCGCTTGCCCGTGCCGACGGATCCTGAATCGGTGGCTCTCATGGCGGAAGAGTGCGGATCGCAGGTTAATTCTCTCGGAATGGCTCGCCGCGACCGCGACTATTAAACCCGAACTAAAGAGTAGGTCAAGACGTCAATGAAACGCAAGGAAAGTTAGCATTTGACGAATGAGAGTGTCCGATGAAAGGCTGGCCGCGATCGAGAAGCATTTTCATGAGTTGCTGTGCGACATTTCGCGGGACTTTAAGAGGGAGTACGCCCGATTTGCCCTCGCTTGCGGGGTTGGACGGCGAGGACGGGACCAAGCTGAAATTCGGCACTAACAATATCCCGGTATGTTCTTGGCGGATGCAGTTACCGGCTCGTGACAAACGACGAAGAAATGCTACCTCAAGGTGGTCGCGTCGTCGCGGATGGACCACAATTTCAGCGAGTTTGGCACGTCAGCGAAACAGGCTATGCGAAACAATAGTGCCGAGGCAGCCAAAGCGGCAGAAAGGAACAACGATCCTCCGGCGTAAGTCAAGAAACCGGCCTTCCGCATTTCCCAACCTTTCTTGTTCAGCTACTTTTGCTCAGAAGTAGACTACTTTTCTTCAGGCGTACGCTACTTATTGACAAAAGCGGCCAACTTCTTACATTCAGGCGGTTACTTGTGGCGTTCAGGTAGCCCTTCACGCTTTCAGGCAATGCCTTGAGGCGTGGAGGAAGTTACCAAAGCCTTGCAGGTGTCCCTTCAGCTGAGCAGGAAGTTACCAACGGCTTTCAGGCCGAATCCTTGACTGGTTGCAGGAGGTTACTAAGGCTTGCAAGGTAATCCCTTGACGCATGCGGAAGTTGCCGGTGGCGGTCAGGTAAAAAACTTGTTGCATCGGCGGTTTGAAACTGGCTATAATTTTCTCGCTCAGATTAGATTCAGGCGGAAACAATAAGTTTTCGTTGTACTGCCGTGCGTAAGCGGCATTCGCCTGAATCAATCTGAGCAACACCCTCTGCGTTCGTGGATGGTGTGATTCAGTCAGGTCCCTGCTCATCGAAGCGACGACCGCGAAGCGTTCTACGACCGCCGTCCCTCCAAAACCTATTCAACCGCTTGGATCTCATCTGGGTAAATATCCCGAGTCCCGAAGTGTGTGCACGCATTTCGGCTCCCGCGTTCGGGTTCGGGAACAAAACAATTTGACCCACAGGAGAAAACAAAATGATCCCTTCCAGAAATTGGTTTCCTCGGACATTACAGGACAGAGCTGCGTGGTACGACAATTTTGATACTCAGTTTCAGGTAGTCGGGCCGTTGTTGGCTTTGCACCGGCGGATGTGACGGCGGTCACAAATGACAACTCGGTCATGCAGTTTCTTGCATCGGCGGAGACGCAGCTTAAAGCCTATCAGGACGCGGTAAGGCAGTATCGAATTTTGATGACCGAAGGCGATGTGGGCGACCCGACGGTTGCGTTTCCGGCGCTTCCTGGTTACGGAACTCCGACCGGCGTCCCGAGGGGATTGTTCGAACGCCTCGACAGCATCGTCAAACGCGCCCGCGTGACGCCCGCCTACACCGAAGAGATCGGGGCTTTGCTTGGGATCATTCCGACCTCGCCATCGCGTCCGCTGCCCGAGGACCTGAAGCCGGCCATCGTTGCTTCGGCATCTTTCAACGATTACAAGTTTGACGTAAACGTGACCCGTCTGGGAATGACCGCCTACAAGGTGCAGATACAGCGAAGCGGGGCATCGACGTGGCAGGACGTAGCTTTTGCCACAAATAATCCGTCGCAGGTCACCGTCACCCCGACAACACCGGGCGAACCGGAACGCGTCCTAGTCCGGGCCGTCCTTCTCGACAAAAACCAGCCCGTCGGCATCCCGTCCGACCCGACGTTCGTTACGGTAAATCCGTAAGGGATAGGGCAGAGGCCTGAGCGTAAGCGAGGGCTTTCTTAGGTCGGTCGGTAATATTAATTGGTAAGCGAAGTGCGATGCTAGCCTGAAAGCCGCATTGTAAGGATCACTCCGTTTGGTGTGGCGACAATCGACTCAATTGTCTTGCAAGTTCATTTAGGCTTTCCGTTGAAATGGGTGTTCCACCCATTTTTTGTAATACCCGTTCTCGCCATATTCTTCGAGCAAGTTCTTCCCAGCGTTGAGCACGGCATTGCCGAATACCTCTCGGCACATGTGGTTTGAAAGAGTAGTTTGCCTTCATCGTCGGACGGCTGATCGCTATGTATGTTATGAGGTTCTAAAATCTTCAGCTCGATTTTGTTATCCCGTGGGGTTGAGGTGAATACCCATTTGAATTCGCCCGGTTCCTCCACGAAGCTAAACGACACTTCGTTGAACCATCGAAGCAATGCGACAGCAGAAAGCACTAAGTCCCCAAAAGCATCAGACAAATAGGACGCGGTTACGGTGCATGACTGTTCGCCATCGGCAATAGTGCATTCGGCCCAACCGGAGCCCGTCAGCTTGTAGTCAATTAATAGCGACATATGGTCATTGATCGTTCTCTCTATCCGAGGTCCGCCGGCTATTACATCGCCGTCACGTTCGTAGTTTACGATGATGATGCGGTTTGTGGAAATTGGGTTCTGGCCTCGCCGGATCACGCCCTCGCTTCCGCTCAGGCCTCCGCCTTATTTTGCTTCGTAGATGAGCGGCGCCTTTGTTGACGCCTTTTGCCCAGCGTTTGCCGAGCAGGAGCCCGATGCCGGCACCTGCGAGAAATGGCAGGAAACCGTTTACTTCCTGGCCCTCGGATGGATATTTGGCTTCGACGGCCAATCCTGCCGCAAGCCCGGCGAGCATCCCGAAAAGGGCGCCGCGGTTCAATCCTTTCTTCTCCGATCGCGGTATGGCGTGATAGACCTTTTTCACATTATCTTTCGGTACGGCGATCAAAGTATTATCCCGCGTGATTATCGACAGCTCGTTGTCGGCCGCGAGATGCAGAATGCCGTGAACGCGCTTGCCGGTCTTGCGTTCGACGATGACGGGCGCATGTTTGCTGAGGCTCTTGACCCGCGCCCAGTCGTCGGGCGGTTTCTGGGCCGCGGTATCGAACACCATCAGGCCGCAGGCGATGGTCAATAACAAAAGGGAAGCGATCGGTTTACGCATATGAAATGAAAACATATGCGTATGGCCTCGCGAGCCGAGGTTGTCATACTTTTTGCAACCGTCACAATCAGTCGGCGAGGATCTGTTCGAAGGCGGCGCGGATGTTCAGGCGGTGAAGCGTGAGGCGTTCGAGGAGTTCGGCGGGCGAAGCGGCGTTCATACGTGCCGCGATGCGTTCGAGCGCGGCGTTGTTTGCACGCGGAAGCCGCGACACGCGGCCGACCATCAGGCGGATATTGTGATCCATCTCCGAAAGGAACGCGTAGCCTTCGCTCAGACTTTGGTATTCTGCCGCCGAAAGCGTTCCATCGGCGAAGAATTCGTCCAGTTTTGCGGCAGTCGAACGGTTCGACGAGCCGTTCGCAATTTTGTCGCGGAGATAAAGATAACGGACGACGAAATAGACGTCGAGAAGGCCGCCTGCCCCGAATTTTATGTCGATCTCCTTGGCGCTCCGGCCGGCGTGCTGCGTTTCGAGCTTTAAACGGACCCGCCTCGATTCGCGGCGGACCTCGTCCGGGTCTTCGCTTGCCGCCCGCCGCCGGATAGCGTTCCCGATCGCCGTTTCGGAAGCCTGCGGCCAGTCCCATGTCGCCGGACACTCCGCGAAGCTGCACATAAGCGAGCAGTTCCCAGATGGACGCCGACCGCTCGATGTATTCGACGAACGAGCCTTGTGTCGAAATGCTCGGGCCGTTCTTTCCATGCGGCCGCAGGCGGAGATCGACGCGGTACAAGATTGCCGTCGCGCGTCATGCTGGAGAGGACCGTCACGAATATTTCGACCGCGCGGCTGTAAAATTCCGCGTTCGTGTAGGCGGGAAAACTCGTTTGGTCCTTGTCGTCGTGGATAAGCACGAGATCGAGATCGGAATCGTAGTCGATCGTTCCGCTACCGAGCTTTCCAAGTGCGAGAACGGCCATTGGCAGTTTGCTGATCCCTGTCGAAAGGCGGTTCGCAAGCTCCTGACGCGTGGCGATCAACGCCGTTTCAATGCTGGCTTCCGCGAGTTTGGTCTGCAGGTGCTTTATTTCACGGGCGGGAATTATCTGAAATATATCGTAGACGGCGATCTCGAGAAGGAGCTGTGACCACGTCGTCCTCATCGCCGAAAGCATCGCGCCGAGGTCGCGTGGTGCCGCTGACCGCCCCCGCAAATATCTTCCTATAGTCGCGTTCGGGAAAACTGTCGCCCGGCGTTTCCAGGGAATTTACCAACAATGGCTTCGCGGCGAGCAGTTCCGTGAATTTTGGTGAGACCTCCGCGATCTTTTTGATCACCGAACGAACGTCATGCGTCAATAACGGCGCGACATCGGCCTTTTCCAGCGAGGCAATAAGCTGCGTGAGGAGAATATTCGACGCGTCGCCTTTGGTTTCAGGTTCGTTCAATTGCGCCGGCGTTGATCGGCCTGTTCATTTTCTCCATCCAAATTCGCCGTGTGCGATCATCGGCTTTTCGCCAAAGACGCGAACGAACGCGGCGTGAACATTGTCCGTTTTCCTCTTAAGCGAGCTTTCAAAATCCGAAAGGCCGGTGCACCGCATTCGTCTTGCGACGAGCAAACGGCGTTCAGGATCGTTAGGCAGGGAATGGGTCTGCAAACCATTCTCCATTTGCAGAATGTGTTCAAGGTGGCGGAGAAAATCGTATGCTTCGAACAGGCTGGTCAGTTCTGTTTCGCTCAGAAGATCCCGGTCGGCGAGCCGCGAAAGGCTGATGAGCGTGTGCGGAGCACGAAGCCATTTGTCCTTGCCGCCGTAAGAAAGCTGCAACGCCTGTGCAATGAACTCGATCTCGCGAATGCCGCCGCGGCCAAGCTTTACGTCAAATTCCTTGTCCGCCTTGCGTTCGAAATCGATCTTCTCTTTCGACTGATATACATTTCGCAGAGCGGTTTCGACATCTTCGGTGGCTGAAAATACTTCGTTCTCGACCGCGCCAAAGAACTTCTTGAATATCCGCGCATTGCCCGCACTCGACCGCGAGCGTATCAAAACCTGACGTTCCCAGCTTCTTGCTTCGGTCGTGTAATAGCGGATCGTGTCTTTTATCGATAACGCCAGCGAACCGACCCTTCCGTGCGGCCGCAGCCGAAGATCAACGCGATATGCCGCACCTTCGCCCGTCTGCTTGCCGACAAGCTGCGTTATCGTCTCGGCGAGCTTTACGAAATACTCGCGATTCGTCACCGAACCCCGCGAACCGGTGCCCGTAGTTTCACCTTCGGCGGAATAAAGGAACAGCAGGTCGATGTCGGAAGAATAATTGAGTTCCTTCGAACCGAGTTTTCCGAGCGATACAATGCAGATCTCCGACGCCCGTTTTCGTCCCTTGCTGTCGACCTCGAACGGCGTGCCGAAACGATTGTCCATCTCCTGCCGCGCAATGCGCAAAGCGTTTTCAAGTATCGCGTCGGCCAGGTTGGAGATCTCCTCGGTTATTTCAGCGATCGTTCCCAGCCGCCGAATATCGCGAAGGAAGATCCGCAAAAGCTCGCGGCGTCGAAACCGCGCGAAAAGGACCTGCGGCTCGATCTGTGAATTCGTCAACGCGAAACGGGCGAGCGATTCGAGCAGTTCTTCTTTGTTGCGGACGCTCGATTCCGAGCGTTTCCTATTCAGCCACCAAAGATACTCGGGATTTTGAATGAGAGTGGTCGCGAGCAGCGGGCTGTACGACGCAAGTGTCAGGGCATCCGACAGCAGGCCGTCGTTTTTTAGAAGTTTTGCGGCGTGGGATGGATTTCTTTCGGAAAATTGATTTAGAAAGCGCGTAGCCGATTCCGCGTCCGGCAGGTCTTTTACTAGGGAATCTAACTTATTCATCTGCGAAACCGCGAGGGGTCGATGCCGTACTTCTTGATCTTGTAGCCAAGTATCCTTTCGGTAGAATCGAGCATTTTTGCGGCCTTTGCAACGTTCCCCTGTGTCGATTTCAGCGAGTCCTGGATCATGTCGCGTTCAAATGCTTCAACCGCGGACGCAAGCGATAGGTCCGTGACCGTACCGGACACCTCCGCCGTCTGCAAAGTCGGCGGCAGGTGATGGCCGTGAATTACGTTCGAGTCGCAGACAAGCACCGCTCGCTCTACGGCATTTTCGAGTTCGCGAACGTTGCCTGGATAATGATAGCTCATCAACATGTCGATAGCGGGAGTCGAGATCCGGCGTATCCGTTTCCCGTGCTCAGTTTCGTACTTCTCGATAAAATATTCCGTGAGCAATATGATGTCCGACTTTCGCTCACGCAGCGGCGGGAGAAAAATCGTAAAAACATTCAGCCGATAGTAAAGATCTTCGCGAAACTCGCCTTTCGCTATTGCCTCTTCAAGGTTCTTATTTGTCGCGGTGATCAGCCGTATGTTGGTCTTGACCGTTTCGGTGCCGCCAAGCCGCTCGAACTCGCGTTCCTGCAACACGCGAAGAAGTTTTATCTGAGTTTGAAGCGGCAGATCGCCTATCTCGTCTAGAAAAAGCGTTCCGCCGTCGGCCATTTCGAAGCGTCCGCGTTTGAACCTGTCCGCTCCGGTAAATGCTCCCTTTTCGTGGCCGAAAAGCTCGGCTTCGATCAAAGTATCGGGAAGCGCCGCGCAGTTTATCTTAATGAAAGGCCGTTTGCTTCGAAGGCTGTTGTAATGTATCGCATTCGCGATCATTTCCTTTCCGGTGCCGCTTTCGCCGCGTAGCAGAACCGTGGCATTCGACCGGGCGACCTGCGTGACCTGATCGTAAACCTGCTTCATCGGATGCGAGTTTCCGACGATGTGCGAAAACTCGTACTTTTCCTTGAGTTCCTGTTTCAGATGCGAATTCTCTTCGATCAGCTTTTGCCGTTCGCCGAGAACGGCGTGCTCAACGCGAAGAGCTTGGGCCAGCATCGATGCGACGAGCGAAAGAAAACGAACCAATTGGCCGGAATCGAGGTTTTCGTCCTGCGGAAACTCCGCGCACAGAATGCCCAGAGTTTTCCGTGCCGACCGAATGGGGACCGCGATGAGGCAGCGATCATTGTCACCGCCCAAAAAATCGAGCGTCGGTTCAGCCGACATATCTGCGAATTCAAGCGGCGTCGATTCGTCAAAAACCTTTCGCAGAATGCTTGAATCCGCACGATTTTCGAGCCGCCGGAAACCCGAAATACTCAATCCATGCGACGCAGCCGGCACGAGTTTCTCGGTTTCCGGCTGCATTAGAAGCATAAAACTGGTCGCGGCACCTGTTTCCGTCGCGATCAGCTCCATCACAAAGTTAAGGTTCGACGCCGATCCGGCAGACGCGGACAGCGAATCGCTTATCTTTGAAATGACGTCTAAAACATCGAAAATCATAGGCTACAAAAACGTAGGAACGTCATAAAGCATTGCTCAAATAATAACACAAATTGCGAAAGCGGCGGTTTCAACATAATCCGCGTGGACTATGCTCTCACGTAATTGTCGTCCGCGGCAAATGTTTCCTACATAAATGTAACATTCTAGTCGCCGTCGGAAAGGCTGAATGCTCAAAGTACTTCCCGCAAATCATTGAAATATCAGCATCTTATGCGATTGGTATTACCTTTGGCACAATGAATGCAAAGAGTTCGGATCGAAGAGTCAAATTTTTTTCATTTACAGGAGCTCACTCTTGATGAATCTCAATTATTGGTTCAAGTCTTTAACCATTGTGACGTTAGTCCTTGCGTCTCCTCTTCTTGCCTTCGCGGATGAGGTTGCGGATCGGATTGCGAAACTCGAAACTGCCGCTGCGGGGGCACAGTCGAGCGCGGACAACGCATTCGTTCTTTTATGTTCGCGCCTTGGTTCTGCTGATGACGATCCCGGGCCTCGCTCTTTTTTACGGAGGATTGGTTCGGCAGAAAAATGTGCTTTCGACGATGCTGAAGAGCATGATCTCTGTCGGGATCGTTACGTTACTGTGGGCATTTGTCGGATACAGCCTGGTTTTTTCGGAAGGGAACGCGTTTATCGGCGGGCTTGATTTTGCATTCCTGCGCGGCGTCGGGGTTGATCCGAATGCGGATTATTCGACGACGCTTCCACAGCAATCGTTCATGATCTTCCAGCTAATGTTTGCGATCATCACGCCGGCATTGATCACGGGAGCCTTTGCGGAACGCATCAAATTCATTTCGAAACTGGCGTTTACGACGCTCTGGATGCTGCTGGTTTATTTTCCGCTGGCACACATTGTTTGGGGAAAAGGCGGATATTTGAACGCGGTTTTAGGCGGAGCGATCCCGGCGCTCGATTTCGCGGGCGGAACGGTCGTTCACATTTCTTCCGGCGTGTCGGCTTTGGTTTGTGCAATATATCTGGAGGCGAATTGACTATCACAACGAGCCGACCGCACCGCACAACACGGTTTTGAGCCTTATCGGAGCTGGACTATTGTGGTTCGGCTGGTTTGGATTTAACGCCGGAAGCGCTCTTTCGGCAAGCGGATTGGCGACCAACGCATTTGTAACGACGCATTTTGCCGCGGCCACCGCGATGCTCACGTGGGTATTGATCGACTGGCTGAGAAACGGCAAGCCGACGGTCATCGGGGCGATCTCGGGTGCGGTTGCCGGATTGGTTTGCATCACGCCCGCCGCCGGATTTGTTTCGCCGCTTTCGGCGATTTTGATCGGAGCGGTTGCGGGCACGGCTTGTTACGTAATGGTTTGCGAAGTCAAAAAACGCTTTGGTTATGACGATACGTTGGATGTTTTCGGCATTCACGGCATCGGCGGAATATTTGGAGCGATCCTGACCGGAGTTTTGGCGACGAGTGCGGTCAATCCGATTTTCAAGGATGCGAACGGCGCGATTCTGCCGGTCGGATGGATCGAAGGAAACGCGATGCAGGTTGTAAACCAACTGATAGGCGTCGGAATAACCATCGCCTTGGCAAGCATCGGATCGCTCGTCATTCTCAAATTTGTCGATCTGGTGATCGGTCTTCGCGTCACGGAATCGGAAGAGAGTACGGGGCTCGACGCGACACAGCATGGCGAAACGGCCTATGTTTTCGAGCGAATTACAGAAACCTCTATCCCACCAAACATTATTCCGCCAACCGGGGGCGATCTAACGACGCCGGAATTGGTCCTCGAATAATCAGTTGTCCTCCTGAGTGCGGCGTGAAGTGACCGGATAAAAGCCACCCGTTTCTTCACGCCCTTTTTTCTTAACATTTCAACACATCATTAAGGGGAAACGTTTTACCCGATGAAAGTTCGAGCTTTCATTGCGGGCGGAGCTTTATTTAAAAGACGAGGAGAACCATGAAAAACAAAACAGGGATATTAGTTTTAGTCTTGCTGTCATTGTCGACAACAGTACTTGGCCAGCAGGCGATCTTCAACGTGCCGTCGTCGGATATTCTGGATCGGAGGAAAGGTGTACCTCGAACTCGACGCGACTTTCAAAGTAAACAGCCAGAGTGGATTGGGCCGGTTTTCTTCATTTGTTCCGCGGATCGTGATCGGAGTCGGCGGGGATGTTGAGGTTGGGGTAAACCTCAACGGAAATATCCAGCCGGGGGCAGATTCCACGACGATCGTCCCGACAGTGAAATGGAAGGTCTATAACGGAAAGGACAACGGCTGGTCGGTGGTCGTTGGTGACGGCGTTTATATTCCGGTGCGAAACAGGTCCTACAATATCGGAAACTATGCCTACACGCAGGTCAGCAAGACCTTCAAATCAGGCACACGGATCACTGCCGGCGGATATCATTTTACGAAGAATGTTGTCGCGGCAAACGCAGACCGGGCCGGCGGACAATTCGGCTTTGAGCAGCCAATAAATAAATATCTGAACTTCAACGCCGACTGGTACACCGGCAAACACGCCGCCGGCTATTTCACCCCGGGCATCGCGTTCAAAATTCATCCAAAAGTAACCGGATACGCCGGATATTCGATCGGCAACGCCGGTGCGAGCAGCGGAAACCATTTCTTCTACACCGCGATCGGGTGGAATTTGAATTAATGCGTCCAGGAAGTTTCACGCGAAGATCGCCAAGCACGCAAAGTAAGAAAAGAGGTTGAGATTCAGTGTGATTTGCGTCGCGTCGGTCGCTAAAGCAATCACTTTTGGCCTCCTTTGGATCTTTGCGTCCTTTGCGTGAGATATTCCTTTCGATTTCAGCCTTTTTCATTTCGTAAGCTAGAATCGTAGGTGTGGACGAAAGGATCGAGCTGACGGCCGCACCGGCCGAGAACAAAATGCGTTTGGAGGATTTCTTGCTGGACCAGTTTCGGGGCCTCAGCAAGATCTACCTGCCGCGAGATCGTAAAGACCGAACGGTGCGAGGTAAACGGCAGATGGGAGAACATTGGCTACCGTCTGCGGCCGAACGATTTTATCGAGATCGAGCTTGACCCGACCCGCGAGAACGCAATGGTCCCGCAGGACATTCCGCTCGACATCGTCTTCGAAGACGAGCACCTGATCGTCGTAAACAAACCCATAGGAATGCTTGTCCACCCGTCGCACCGCGACAAAACCGACACGCTCCTAAACGCGTTGGCCTTTCATTTGAATCGCGACATTGCAAATGCGGAAGTCCCGAAGAATTCATCATTGAGCATTCTGCATTCTGCATTTCCCCACATCCGTCCCGGCCTGATCCACCGCTTGGACAAAGACACCTCCGGCCTGATCGTCGCGGCAAAAAACGCGCGGACGCATCGCATTCTCGCGACGCATTTTGAGAAAAAGCTTGTCGAAAAACGCTACCTCGCACTCGTTGACGGAATCGTCGCCGACAACGAAGGAACCATCACGGGAGCGATCGGCCGGTATGAGGACGAAAAGCGTTGGGGATTAAAAGAGGACGGCCGCGAATCGGAAACGCGCTTCCGCGTCCGCGAAAGGCTGGCAAACAAAACCCTCCTCGAACTCGAACCCGTCACCGGCCGCACAAACCAGCTCCGCATCCACTGCGAAACCATCGGCCACCCGATCGTCGGCGACACCGCCCGCGGCGGCAGCGATTTCCCCCGCCTCTGCCTTCACGCCCACAAACTATCATTCATCCACCCCGCCACCCGCCAACGACTAGAATTCGAATCCGCCCCCGCCTTTCATCTCTGAAGTGTCAATGAATTCCAGCCGAATGTGAGTTGGCACACATACGTACACGATAATTCCAATTACTATTGACCTACCAAAAAGTTTTCGGTTTCATTACGAGCAAGGGGAGGTGGATCTATTCGTTTGACGATCGTAGTAATACTTCTATTTTTATGGCTGATTGCATTCGGCTTCGGCGGAATAGTGGTCGGTAACTTTATACATTTACTCATACTCGCTGCTGGTGTCGTTTTCGCGTTGGAGATAATCAAAGAATACCGCCGGGCTTAGACGAGGCCTCGCGCTCGATGACGGATGTCTCTAAAAGGGAAAGATCGAAAGGGAGGAAAATTTATGCTTTGGACGATAATCTTAGTTCTTCTGGTGTTATGGGCTTTAGGCTTTGGAGTTTTCGGAGCGTCTACGGGAAATTTCATTCACATTCTGGTCGTTATCGCGGTCGTTGTATTGGTCCTGCAACTGCTCCGTGGCCGCCGCACCTGAGTCTGTGAATGTTTGCAAAAAGAGGGAAAGCCGATGTCGGTTTTCCCTTTTTTGCTGTCAAATGAGCTAAATAAAACGCCGCCCAATTTGGACCAAATACCACCCGATCGTCGGCGACACCGCCCGCGGCGGCAATTTCCGCCGTCTCCTCCACGCCCACCGCATAGCCTTCCGCCACCCCGCCACCGGCGAACGCGTAGAATTCGAATCCGCCGCAGCCTTCTGATCCGTTTTGCGGGGGAGTACTCGCATAATTTTGCAAGGACTCCCACGCCATAAAATAATTAACGCAGTGGCCTGAGGCCCGTTCGCATCTCCGTCACCAATAATTCCGGCTGTTCCCACGCGGCGAAGTGGCCGCCTTTGGGGAGTTTGTTGTAATGAATAAGGTTTGGATACGCCGCTTCGGCCCAACTCCGCGGAGCCTCATAGAGTTCGTCAGGAAAGACGCTTACCGCTACCGGGATGGAGACGCCCTTCTGATCGAAGAAGCCGAATTTGTTTTCCCGATAAAGACGTCCCGAAGAAACCCCGGTGTTGGTGAGCCAATACAGCGTGATGTTGTCGAGAATGTCGTCCCGGGTAAGTCCCTCGGTCTGTCCAGCGAAAACACGCGAGATCAGAGCCAAACTCGTCGCATCGTGATCGAGTATCCACGCCGCAAGGCCGACGGGTGAATCCGCAATTCCGTACAAAGCCTGCGGGTGAGTCCCCATCTCGTAGGCGTAGAATACGTCTGTCGCAAAGAATTCCTTTAATTTATCGTAGAGGCGCGTTTCCTCGTCATCGAGGCCGGCTGGCGCCGGTGCCCCGGTCTGGACTGCTGCCGCAACATCCGCTCGAACCGCACCAGGGAAATTGGTATGGATTCCGATCAGTCCCGGAGGGGCCTGTGCACCCATCAGATCAGTGATCTGCCCACCCCAATCGCCGCCCGAGGCGACGTAGCGATCGTATCCGAGGCGTTTCATCAATTCCGCATTGGCGCGGGCGATGTGATCGGGCCCCCAGCCGGTCTCGGTCGGCTTGCCCGAGAATCCGTAGCCGGGCATCGACGGAATAACAACGTCGAAAGCATCCTCGGCAGTTCCGCCATAAGCGGTAGGATCGGTCAGCGGTCCGATGAGCTTTAGCTGCTCGATGATCGAGCCCGGCCAGCCGTGCGTGATGATGATCGGCAGGGCATTTTCATGCTTTGAACGAAGGTGAATGAAATGGATGTCCAGCCCGTCGATCTCGGTAATGAAATTCGGCAGAGCTTTTAGGGTCGCTTCGCACTTGCTCCAGTCATAGTCTGTTGCCCAGTATTTGGCGAGTGCCTTCATCGTAGCGAGTTGGGGGCCCTGCGATATATCGTCGACCGTCTCCTTCTCGGGAAATCGCGTGGCCTCTATCCTTCGGCGAAGGTCTGCGAGATCCTCTTTCGGAATGTTGATCTCAAATGGACGAATTGCCTCGCTGCTTCTTTGAGTTGCGGATGTTTGTGTCATATTAGCCTCCTTGTCTAATTTGCTTGAATAGGTTTGGCTCTCTAAACGTGGCTCGACACGTCAAACCAAGGGCGGGAGAGCCGGGGGCAGTGCTGAAGATCGCAATGCTGCGAAATCGGTTGCGGCATGCAAGAAGAGCGCAGCAATGCAGAGCTTTTCCTGCACTTCAAACAGTCAAATAGCTAACCGGCGAAATTACCGTAGGGGTGTTTAGGTTGTAGATTATGTAAAACACTAATCTGCGGTCTGTGCGCTACCACACAAAAAAGGGCTGATGCGAAAAGGACAATAGATCTTTGACAATTATATCCGCCACGAATTACACGAATAACACGAATGAAAAGCGCTCATTAATTCGTGTCATTCGTGTAATCCGTGGCTAATTTCCTGAACCTTGTCTTATCGATTCACCGGGCGTCTGGCACGAAGAAGCGGGTGCGATTTGCACCCGCGTCCGGTTACGTAGCCCAAACCGCCATTCGCGAGGTTTGGTTATCATTGGTTATTGTTTCCTAAGAATTTGGCCCCGAATTACACGAACGGCACGAATGGGAACTCTTCGAGACATTTGCCGAAGAACCGGCAAGATCTACGGTCAGAAGGGGCTCGGATTTCAAGGCTATTACGCATATTGTGCCAAACCCTCGTCGGCAAAGTCGCAGAGACGGCTTTCCGGAGGGATCACCTGTTTTTTGTTCAATCGTATCCCCGAACGGCTAAGCGTAATGGTATCCTGAAGCCGCCCGTTAAAGGCCTCTCTGACCAGCAGATCATATTCTTCCCGCGTGTTTGTGATCAAATAACGCCTCGACTCGCTGTCCTGCATGGCCAGTTGGTTCAATATACTCGTAGCATTATTGTTTTTTTCAGAAGCACGAAATCTGCTCATCATATTTCTCCTCTCATCACGATCCGCCGGGGTCAATGGCCGTGACGGCCTTAAGGTTGCGTAGGATCTCAAACGGATATGATTTCGCCATTTTTCATAGGCGAAAAGCTCGGTTGTCACGGTCCGGGTGCCGTCCTGCATCCAAACGTCGAAACGCCCGTCCGCCAAACGTCCAATAGCGTCAACAAAGTCCAGATCGATCCTGTTACCTGTCTCGTCTCTCATACTTCGTAAATTTCGCCGGGGGAATTTTAGGTTAAGACGATTTAAAACATTGCGTCAAGCCGATTTTAGGAATCTGTAACATCCGCGGCAGCGATTATTTGGAAATTCCGTACGACTAACCGCATCACCCTCTATGGCTTATGATCAAGAACCTGAGAATCTTCTTGCACAATGAAGATTTAACATGTCCTTTCGATACTTTCGGCTATTTTATTTTTGATGCTTTGTCCGCGAATATTCTGGTCCGGACGATGATGTTTGACGGGTCGCGGGAGCGGTGAAGTTGGATGAAGCCATCGTTTAGGTCGAATGATTCGTAAGCTTCCGAGCCGGCCATCGAATAGCTGTTCAGGTTTCCGATCATCTTGCCGATCAATTCCGGCGGGCGGATGCCGAGTGAGTGCAGCGTCATTTCGTCGACAAAGCGGGCGAATACGGTGCGGAATGTCGCTTCGTTGGCGATGCGGTATGGGGCTGCCGCGGTATAGTTTATAGAGATCATCGTCGCTCCCGGCTCGGTACCGACCGCCGAATATTCCACCGTGACGATGCCTTCGCCGTCGTTGTATAGCAGCAGCGAACCCGCGTCCTTGCCGCAGAAATATTCGAGCGGCATCTTCTGACGGCGTTTTCTGCCAGGTGCCGACCGCAAAATAATGAAACCTGGTCGTGGCGGACCGACCCGGATAAACGCAGACATCCGCTGCCGGAAAAAGCTTTGGCGGCGGCTCAGGCTCTTTCTCAACCGCACACGCGCCGCCGAGCGATGCGTATATAAGAAGTAACGTCAGCTTTTTTCTAATGGATGACATTGGGAGATCTGGCTGGCCAAATGCTAACGGCCCGGATTACGAAGCGGTTTGCCGGACATCACACCGGTCATTCTTGTACCGTCAAATACAACTTCGCCGTTGACGATGCACCAATGAAAATCCTTCGGCGTACTGATGCGGCGCTTCGAAGGTCGCCTTGTCGCCGACTTTTGTTTCGTCGAAGATAACGAGGTCGGCCGCAAAACCCTCGCGGATCTGGCCGCGGTCGCGGAGGTTGAAAGTCTGGGCGGGAAGGGAAGTCATTTTGCGGATCGCGTCTTCAAGCGAAATTATTTTCAGTTCGCGGACATATTTGCCGAGCACGCGGGCGTTGTTTCCGTAACCACGCGGATGCGGGACGCCCGAACCGAATTGCCGCACACCGCTGTCAGACGCGATCATCGTAAACGGCTCCCGCATGATCGTCTGGACGTCGTCCTCGCCCATCACGCGATAGACCATCTGAGCGCCGCCCTTGTCGTACATATCGAGCATCTGTTCGATCTGTGCGTCAACCTTTTTCTTTCCCTTGACCATCTGCGTGATCTCGGCGATGTTCTTTCCGTTGAAGTCCGGGTTTGCCCGGTGGCTGGCGACGTATGCAAAGCTGAAATCCTTGAACTTCTTTTTCTTGAGGTCGGCCTTCATTTCTTCAAAGACCTTCTTACGAACCTCCGGGTCGGCCAGCCGCTTTCTGCCTTGTTCACGGCCGCCGGCGATGGCCCAACTCGGCAGGCGGGAATCGAGCGAGGTGGACGAAGCGGTGTAGGGATACTGGTCGATGGTCACCGCCAGCCCGCGTGCCGCGTGCGGCTTTGACAAGGCCGAGCGTCATCGGGCTTTCGCCCCATAGGGCCTTGCTCGATATCTTGAAATGCGAGATCTCGACCGGCATATTTGCCTGCTCGCCGATGTTGATCGCCTCGTTGATCGCTTTGACGACCTCGGTGCCTTCGTCGCGGATGTGGCTGGCATAAGTGCCGCCGTATTTCGAAGCGGCCTTGGCGAGTTCGACAACTTCCTCGGTCTTCGCAAACGTTCCCGGAATATAGATCAGCCCGGTCGAAATGCCGACGGCGCCGTCCTTCATTCCTTGCTCGACGAGGGCGTTCATTTTTGTTTGTTCGTCGGCGGTCGGAGGCCGGTCGTCCAGTCCCATCACCTTCGACCGCACGGAATTGTGACCGACCAATGTTGCGAGATTGACGGCAAGCGGCTTTGCAGAAAAACGTCCGAGGAATTCTGCGACATCCGTCGTCGAGCCGCCGCAATTGCCGGTCACCAGCGAGGTGACGCCCATCCGGATAAAATTCTCTGCCGTCGGATTATCGAAAATGTCTTCGGTGTGGGCGTGAACGTCGATAAAGCCCGGCGCGACGATCTGTCCCTTCGCATCGATGCTGTGTTTCGAGGTTTGGTGATCAAACCGCCCCACCCGTGCGATGCGCCCGTCTTTGATCGCGACCGATCCCCAGAACCACGGATTGCCCGTGCCGTCAACGATCCGGGCGTTGTAGATAACGAGATCGAACGCATCATTGGCCTGTGCGAACACGGGGTTCAATGGCGACAAAACCAGACAGCGATAAGAAGAAAATAGAGTTTTGGCATAGCAATAAAAAGATTTGATCCGTGTTCCAACCAAAAACTGCGTCAACCTTCAAGGGCTTTCGCCTCATCCTCAGCCGAGTACGGATTGTGCAGTTCCACCGGCGGGGCTTTCTTTCTCAACCTCATATTAAGGACCTCGACCAGCACCGAGAACGCCATAGCGAAGTAAATATAACCCTTCGGAATTGTCTGATGAAAACTTTCCGCGACCAGCATTACGCCGATCAGCAGCAGGAACGACAAGGCAAGCATTTTGATGGTCGGATGCCGTTGAACAAATGCTCCGATCGGTCCGGCGAAAAGCATCATCGCAATAATTGAGATCACGACTGCTGCGATCATGATGTAAATCCCTTTCGGGCCGTATGTCGTGCTGATCATTCCGACGGCGGTTATCACGGAATCAAGGGAGAAGACTATATCGAGAAGTACGATCTGAATAATTACGCTCGTAAAACCGGAATAAGTCTTCTTCGAACCCTGGCCTTCCTCGCCCTCAAGGCTTCCGTGGATCTCATGGGTGCTCTTAGCTATCAGGAATAAACCGCCGATCAGCAGAACAAGATCTTTTCCGGCGAAACCATATCCCCAAACTGAGAACAGGGGCTCGGTGAGCCCGATCACCCACGAAAGAGACATTAGCAGCAAAATGCGTATTGCAAGCGCCAGCGACAAGCCGATATAACGGGCCTTCGGTTGTTGTGCAGGCGGGAGTTTGCCCGACAAGATCGAGATAAAAATTACGTTGTCGATACCGAGAACGAGTTCAAGAACCGTCAGGGTCCCGAACGCGATCCAAACTTGAGGGTCAGATAACCATTCCATAATTTAATTCAAAATTTAGTTGTCCGTAGACTTGCAGGGCTTCGACGATGCGGCATCAGCCGATCTACGTGCTTCTTCGTTCTGTTTAGCTCCCGGCATGATCACATCAACCACGCAGGACGACGTTTTGCCGATCTTCGAAACCATCAGGTATGACGTACTCTTCTTTATACCTTCCGGGTCGGCGACGTTAAAGCGGGCGATCAATGCAACGGGAACGCCCGCTTTCGTACGCCACTCGATCTTTTCGCCAATGGCTGAAAAACTGCTGTAAAATCCCCAGAAGTTCAGCTCAAATTTCTTTCGCGCAGGCGTGATGACATTTAGCGTTTGCCTTATGTCGCCTTCAAGCAACTGGACCTTGTATCCGCCGACACCGGCACATTCGCCGACATACGATCCTGCTCCTTCATCGGTAGACTCAATGGTCCTGCACGCGCTCGTTTTCGTGCTGGTGTAGACACTTTTGTTTTGTGCATGAGCAGCCGCCGCAAACAAGAGCGTGAATATTGTTGTTGAAATAACGGTTTTCATCTTATCTCCTTTGAGTACTGGATAGTTTGGACCGATCACCGGCGGTAAACTATCTTTCCGCCAACTATAGTCGCCACGGCGCCGCCGTGAAATTGCCAACCGTCGAACGGCGAGTTTTTAGATTTCGACCGCGAATCGGCATTGCGATAAACCCACGTGTTATTTGGATCGATGATCGTGACATCGGCGATAGATCCGGGCTTCAACGTGCCGCGATCTTTTAACTTGAAAATCCGCGCAGGATTGGACGAACAAAGTTCGACTAACCGCGCGAGATCAATAATACCTTTGTTCACCAATTCGTTAAAAGCGAGCCCGATGGCGGTTTCAAGGCCGGTTATGCCGAACGGTGCCCGGTCGTATTCGAGAGCCTTTTCGTCCGCGTGATGCGGAGCGTGGTCTGTCGCGATCGCATCGATCGTGCCGTCTTTCAAACCTTCGAGAATTGCCTCGAGATGTTCTTCGCTTCGCAGCGGCGGCGCCATTTTGTATTAGTATCGTAGCCCTCGACCGACTCTGTCAGTCAATGTAAAATGGTGCGGCGTAACCTCGCAAGTTACGTTGATTCCTTCATTTTTTGCCCGGCGAACGGCCTCGACAGCACCCTTCGTCGAGACATGTGCAATGTGAATGTGAGCCCCGGTTTCTTTTGCCAGGATAATGTCGCGAACGACGTCGATGTCCTCGGCAAGTGCGGGCATTCCTTTCAGGCCCAGGAGACAGCGATACCCGGCCTTCGTGCATAACGCCGCCGCTTGAGAGCGATTTGTCTTCGCAATGATCGATCACCGGCAGATCGAAATCTTTTGCGTACTGCATCGCCCGCCGCATAATTCCTGCGTTCGGTACCGGGCGTCCGTCATCGGAAACAGCGACGGCTCCGGCGGCTTTCATCTCGCCCATTTCCGCAAGTTCGCTGCCGTCCGACGATTTGGTGATCGCGCCGATCGGGAAGACATTCGCCGAGCCCGGCACGTTCTGCCTGCTCGATCATGTAGCGCGTGATCGCGGCGTTGTCGTTGACCGGATTTGTATTCGGCATCGGGCAAACACTTGTCCATCCGCCGGCGACGGCCGCGGCACATCCGGAAGCGATCGTCTCTTTGTGCTCCTGGCCCGGTTCGCGCAGGTGTACGTGGATGTCGATGAACCCCGGCGACACGAGCAACCCCGCCGCGTCGAATATCTCGCAGCCCTCAGGTGGAGTCTCGTTCGGTTTGAGCCAAGCCGACACCTTGCCGTCTTCGATAAGAACAGACATCCCGGTGTTTTCAGGCGCAGCGGGATCGATCAGATGGCCGTTAGCGATGAATAGTTTCATAAAAGCTCCCCTCCTTACGAAGGAGGGGTGGCCGCCGCTTCGGCGGTCGGGGTGGTTCTCTTCAGACTTTCGCTCTTACTTCGTGCGAGCTTTGATCAACTATTTTGCCGGATATTTCCCGTCGGCCTTAACTTCCTTCAATTGAGCCAGATGCCGATCGCCGTGGCCGCCTATAAACAAAATCCCCTGAAGGCTATCGATCGTGCCCATCGGGGCCTGAACGAACGTGCCGCGAAGGTCGGCCTTGTTGTTCTTTATGTAATCGATCGTGACGGCACGGGTCTTTTCAAAATTGGCGATCAGGTCTTCTTTCGTTTTCCAGCGTCCGTTCGGCCGGACCTGTTCCGGGGCAGTGAACTTCTGCCCGCGGTTTGTTATCGCCAGAATAAGCACAGTGTCGGGAATGCGTGGAACCTCTTCGCACTTAAAGGTTTTTGTCGCATTCGGAGCGGTGAACATTCCGAACAGCGCCTGTTCGACCACAATAATGTGCTCACCTATCTCGGCGATCGTCCAGCGGCCTTCGCCGGCACGGAAGTTAAGCTGGGCATCAGAAATTCCCGTCAATTGCTTGATGTAATCTTCTTTGTTGTCGTTGAGATACTTTAGGGCAAATTCGCGATCTTTCTCGGTAAAGACGACCGGCTTAGCGGCCGCGGGAGCCTGCGAATAGACGCTGGCTGATCCGAGGATCAACAACGTGAGCAGGAAAAATGAACGGTTGGAAGCGAGAGTCTTAAGCAACGCGCTTATCTTCATAATGGATAGCTCCTTTTTCATATTCAAATGCTGTAAGCCGTCGAACGAGTACCGGTCGAAATAATAAATTCCATTTTGAACTCAAAATTCAACTGTCTACATTACGATTTCAACCTTTCGTCACTAACGCTAAGAATTACCCTCTCGGATTCGGCAACGAAATCGCTAAGTTAATTATCAAAATGAGTTACAGGCTAATCTGCGCCCGTATTTTTTGCAAACCGAATCTAGAAAAATGGACTTTATTCGATTATATCCGAAAATCACAATAACGATCAGTCCAGTGTGCTTTATCTTGGCGAGATATTTTTCCGGATTCCTTCGATTCTAAAACGGGTTTCGAGATTTTTCGAGGCTTTGGCTTTCGGATTGCAATAGAACGATCAAAAGGCTGGAATGCAGCTTTTGGAGTGATTTCCTGTTTACGGGAAATTTTGGGTTAGAACTTTCAAACTTTGGAGAGAAGGTGGCTATACACTTAAAGCCATCAACCGCCGGCGATCTATCTGGAAAATAATCCGCCGGACAACGATGGCTTTAAGCAATCATGAGACTTTACCAGACTCATCGCTAACGCATTTTTACGTGCTTTAGCCGGGAGAGTATAGCACTTTTCAATTCCTTTGTAAGTATTAAGGAGTAAAAAATGAAAAGGCTACATCTATTGTTTTTTGCATTATTATTTGTAATTGTTCCGCGTGCCGACGCCCAGGATCCGTTTGGTTCCGTGGCCGGCACGGTAAGGGACCAGCAAGGGGCGGTCGTCCAGAACGCAACAGTCGCAGTTAGGAGTGTTGCGACCAATGCGACTAAAACCGTCGTGACAAATGAGGACGGGAACTACCGTGTATTGCAGCTGCAACCCGGTATTTATGAGATCAAGGTTTCGGCAACAAATTTCAAGCAATCGCTGCTGCCGAGCATCCAGGTTCAGGTAGGACAGGCCGCGTCGGCCGACGTCACCCTTGATATAGGCGTCGCGAGCGAGGTTGTCAATGTCCCTTCCACTTCCGAAACACAAATAGAGAGAACAGACAACACGGTTTCGGGAGTCGTTAATACCCGTCAGATCGAAAACCTTCCGTTGAACGGACGCAATTTTCTCGACCTCGCCCAACTCCAGCCCGGAGCAGAAAAGGTTGACGGCGGTTCGTTCGACCCGACGAAGGCGAACTTCACCGGAGTTTCGATCGGCGGCCAGGCCGGGCGGTCGACCCAGATAACCGTCGATGGCGGTTCCGTTGTTGATAACGTCGTCGGTACGACCGTCCAGAATTTCTCGCAGGAGATCGTCCAGGAATTTCAGATCGGAATGGCGAACTACAGCCTTTCTACGGGAGCTTCGGCGAGCGGATCGGTCAATATCGTTTCGCGTTCCGGCTCGAACTCGTTCAAAGGAAATGCGTTCAGCTATTTCCGCGATGATAAATTCGCGGCATTTCCGGCACTGAGCCGGCTTGATGCGGCCCACGGCCTTCCGGCCGCGGCCCAATCGAAAACCGTTCCATTTGATCGCCAGCAGTTTGGCGGAACTTTGGGCGGGCCGATCGTAAAGGACAGGCTCTTCTTTTTCACGAGCTACGAGCGGAACAATCAGAACGGTTCAGCGATCTACAATCCGCTTCGGGCGCCGGGTTTCGCCGGATTTACGTCGAATCCCTTTGACGAAACGCTGTTTACCGGTAAGGCCGATTGGGTGGTCAATGACCGCGCGTCAATGTTTTTCCGATACTCTTTTAACGACAATGTGGCTATCGGGCCGTTTCCTCCGGGTTCGGGTATCAAGGCGAGGGACAGCGCAAGTAGAATTTTCGAATCGAACGATCAATTGGTCACGAACCGCGCCCATAATTTTGTCGGCGGACTGACATACGCGTTGGGAGCGAATCTTAGCAACAACTTTGTCGTCAATTACAGCCACTTTAACAATTCGATCGATCCCGTCACGCCGGGACTGCCTGAGATCCGCATAAATCCCGAACAGGATTGGCGCTCCGGTACAAACGCGGTAACTCCGCAGGACACTCCGCAGAAACGTATCCAGTTTCGCGACGATCTGACATGGGTCAATGGCAACCATACCCTTAATTTCGGAGCAAACTTCGAGCGAACAGCGATAGCGGGTACCTTTACATTTGCAAATCCGGTCCGCATTCGACTGAATTCCACCGATGTGAACGGAAATCCATTGCCCTTTAATACTGAAGCGGATTTCTTGAACGCCTCGGTTCGGGACATCTCAATGGGTATCGGCGACCCGACCCTACCCTTCAACCAGGAGGGCGATACCATCAATAATCGCATCCAGGTTTACGCAGGAGATGCGTGGAAGATCACACCTCGATTGACGGTCAATTTCGGACTAGCCTATCGTTGGGACTCCAATTTGTGGAACCACGACCTTGCCCGGCCATCGGTAATTGCTCCGCTTTTGGATGGAGGTACCGCACCTGCAGGACGCGACAATAATAATTTCGCTCCGAGGGTTGGCTTTGCGTGGGACCCAGCCGGTAACGGCAAGACGGTGGTGCGTGGCGGATTTGGCCTTTACTATGACAACATCATAGATAATCTGCGTTTGTTCGAACGGGCGGACTTGGGACCGGTCGGAGCCGAACAATTTCTGGTCGGACCACAGATAGTTAGCTCGGTGCTGAATCCCTACGGTGGCGATGGCCGTTTCAATGTGGGTCAGCTCACGCTTGCTCAGGCGTTGGCGCTGTATCCTGCAGTCCGCAGCGATCTTGAATCGAGGCTGACTTCATGCACCCTTCCGACCGGTTTGGAATGCACGAATTCGGTTTCCGGGCCGATCTTTGCCAGCAATTTCCAGGTGCCGTATTCGCTGCAGTATTCGATCGGCGTCCAGCGGGAGTTGCCCGGCAACATGATCCTGCAGGTCGATTACAACTATCGAAAGGGACTAAACGAAATTCAGGTTTACGATATAAATCAAGCCGACTCGATCGCCGGGCCGCTGCTTGGAGCTGCGTTTGCGCATCCTGTACCTTACGCGGATTCGTCGGGATTTTCGACCTACTCGGGACTTCTTGCACGTCTTGACCGGCGGTTCAGCAATGGGCTGCAGTTTACGGCAAGCTACGCTTTGTCGAGCTTTAAGGGCTTCAATGCAGATGCCCTAGGACTTGGCGGTGCACCTACGGACCTGAACAATCTGCGTGCGGATTTCGGGCCGGCCGGACTGGACCGAAAGAACCGCTTCGTCTTCAGCGCCGTGTACGATCTTCCATTTTTCAGGAACGACAGCTCGTTCCTGAAACGTAATTTGTTTGGCAACTGGACTGTTTCACTTATCTCGACAATGTTCAGCGGGCTTCCGCAAAGCGTATTTCTACCGAACAATATTGATCTGAGTGCAAGCGGAACATTCGCGACCTATTTGCCCGGCACTACAGCGGGATCGATCGGCCGCGACATTCGAACACGTGACGATCTAAACGCCTTGATCCGGGCTTATAACCAGAGCCGCAACAGTTTGCCAAATACTGCCGCATGCAGTTTTGCGACCACAAACCGGTGCGACCTTTACGATCAGGAATTGTTTGCTTTAGCGGAAATCCCGGCAGGCATTCGCATCGGAGGCGACTCGGTCAACGCCCAGGACATCCGCCTGACGAAGACGATCAATTTCAACGAGAAATTCCGTCTCCAGTTGATAGGCGAGGTGTTCAATGTGTTCAACATCGCTAATTTGGTGAATGTAAACGACCTTGTTCTTCCTGTCGCAGGGACCGCACCGGCAGACATCACGACGCTCCGTCCGACACAAAGGGCAAACGGCGTGTTTGGCGTCGGCGGCCCACGGACATTCCAATTCGGCGCCCGGTTTGCTTTCTAAGCCGGCATTAAGTACTCAACGTGCAAAAAAAGAGGCTGTCCGAAAAGGCAGCCTCTTTTCAATTGCTTCCAGCTTTAGCTGAAGATTGAGTAATCAACCGCCAATACTTGCTCCCCCGGTAGCAAGGTAAAGAACCGCCATTCTCACGGCAACGCCATACTTAACCTGATCCAAAATCAGTGACCGAGAGCTGTCGGCCACATCGGATGATATCTCAATGCCGCGGTTCATCGGGCCAGGGTGGAGAACGATCGCGTCTTTCTTAGCGAGCTCGAGCCGCTCGTTGGTCAAACCGTAGTGAATCGCGTATTCGCGGAGCGTAGGGAAATACGCCGAATCCTGCCGTTCGCGTTGAATGCGGAGGATCATCACGACATCGGCGCCTTTTATCGCGTCCTCGATGTGCGGGCAAACTTGCAGATCGTTTTCAACAAGATGCTGAAAATCCGTAGGGACAAGCGTCCCGGGACCGGCAACACGGACTTTCGCTCCGAGCTTTGTCAACAAATGAATATTCGACCGGGCGACACGGCTATGAAGTATGTCCCCAACGATCGCGACTTCCAACCCTTCGATCTTCTTCTTATGCTCGCGGATCGTCATTGCGTCGAGCAACGCTTGTGTCGGATGCTCGTTTGCTCCGTCACCGGCGTTTACGATCGCGGCTTTACTTACCTTTGCAAGCTGATGCGGGACGCCCGCCGAGCCGTGTCTGACAACGATGCAGTCCGGATCCATCGCGTCAAGGTTCATTGCCGTGTCGAGCAGTGTTTCGCCTTTGCTCAGGCTTGATGATGAAACGCTAATATTGACCGCGTCGGCAGAGAGGCGTTTCGCCGCGAGTTCGAACGAAGTGCGGGTTCGGGTTGACGATTCGAAAAATAGGTTGATTATCGTTTTGCCGCGAAGCGCCGGAACTTTCTTTATCTCACGGGCGTTGATCTCGCGGAAATTCTCGGCCGTGTCGAGAATGCCGTTTATCTCCGCGGCGGACAGAGTCGCGGATGCCAAGCAGGTCTTTGCGGCGATAAGGTTTTTCCATGTCTGAGTGCCCAGCCACCCGCTATCCGCAGGCAGTTCTTACAAAAAAAGCAAGGCGGTCACCTTGCTTCCTGTTCTAATCTGCTGGCCTTTCGAAGATGCCAACGGCTTCGATATCGTCATACTCCTTGAGCATACCCTTATAATCTCGGTTTGCTTGGTCGGGACGACTTTGCCGATAAAGTCGGCCTGGATCGGCAATTCCCGATGTTCGCGGCCGCGGTCGATCAGGACGGCAAGCTGCACTTTCTTCGGCCTGCCGAAATCCATTAGCTGGTCGAGGGCCGCGCGGATCGTTCTGCCTGTATAGAGAACGTCGTCCACCAAGACTATTATCTTTCCTTCGATGTCGGCGTCGAGTTCCGTACGGTTTACTATCGGATTGGCTCCCACGGTCGATAGGTCATCTCGATAGAGCGTAATGTCAATAATGCCGTACAGCGGCCGTACCCCTTCGATAGCTTCGATCTTGTCGACGATTCTTTCGGCGAGCGGCACGCCTCGGCGTCTTATGCCTACAAGGTAAAGATCTTGAGCTCCGTGATTTTCTTCAACGATCTCGGAGGAGAGACGCGATATCGCCCGCTTCATCCGGGCGCTGTCCATTATCCGGGATTTTTCAACTAAACTGTTTTCGTCTGCCATTTGCAAGCAAATCGTAGCAAAGCTACCTTCAAAGTTCAAAGGTCGGACTTAGATGTTTCGCGGGCTTTGATTTGTCGGCTAGAATATAGCCAATTTCGATGTCAAAATATTCAGAAAATTGATCCGCCCGGCCTTGTTCTGGCTGGATGCGGAACGAGCCCATGAACTTGGGATCGAGGCGTTGAGGCTGGGGTTGGCGGGCGTTTTGGCGAAGACCCACGCGGCAGGTCACGACGAGCCGGTACAATTCGAGAATCTCGAGAGATTTGGTTTGAAATTCGTCAATCCGCTGGGAGTTGCCGCCGGTTTTGACAAGAATGGCGTCGTGGTGAATCAACTGGCGGCGCTGGGCTTCGGATCTGTGGAAGTCGGGACGGTAACTTATGAACCGCAGAAAGGTAGCGAAAAGCCTCGGCTGTTTCGCCTGCCGGATGATGAGGCTTTAATAAATCGGTTAGGTTTCAATAACAACGGAGCCCGAAAAGTTGCGGAGCGGCTTAAGGATCTCGACCGAAAATGTGTCGTCGGCGTAAACATCGGGAAAAACAAAGATGTCGCGATCGAAGAGGCGGCAGAGAATTATCTGAAGAGCCTTGACCTGATCCACGGCGTGGCGGACTACATCGCCGTTAATGTATCTTCGCCGAATACTCCGAATCTCAGGGATTTGCAAAAGGCAGAAAATATTGAGGATCTGTTGAGTGCGTTGCAGGAGCGAAATCGAGAATTGAGCCGAGGTGAGCCTGAAGGGGACTCCAACAAAGCCGCTTCTTGGTGAAGATCGCACCGGACCTGACCGAAGCCGAGATCGAAGCGATAGTTGATACGTGCTTGCGGTTGGATTGTCGGGGATCATTGCGACAAACACGACAATTTCCCGGGACGGACTGAAAACTGCGAACGCCGCAGATTTCGGTGCCGGCGGTTTGAGCGGGAAACCATTGGCTAAACGGTCAAACGAAGTTATCCGCACCATATTTCGCAGGTCAAAGGGAAAATTGCCGATCATTGGGGTCGGCGGTATTTTTTCGGCCAGGATGCCTTCGAGAAGATCGCCGCCGGGGCCAGTTTGCTGCAGGCTTATACGGGATTTATTTATCATGGGCCGTCGTTCGCGGCTGAAATTAATAACGGCTTGGCGGCGATCATTAAGGAACGCGGGTTCGCGAATATCGACGAGGCCATCGGAAGCGAGGCTTAATAGATACTGATTTGGTTTGACAGCACCTGCTCAATCGCTATAATTAAACGTTTTGCTTTTAGATGTTTGATACTGCTGTTTATTCCTGCTAATGATGATCGTCGATCTGGCAAAACTTGATGAAGCCGATACCCGGTTCGAGTTTTCGATCCCGGCTGATGAAATAGATCTGGAGACCGAGAATGTAAGGTTAAAGAGCGACATTGCCGCTTCGTGCGAAGTTTCAAGAAACGGTTCTAAAACTGAAATTAAGGGCTCCGTTAGCGTTTCTGCGCGAGATCGATTGCACGCGATGCCTGACCCCGATAGAGCACTTGCTGGCGTTTGGTTTTGAGGCGGTGTATGTGCCAAGCGAAGAGTTGTTGTCAGAAGGCGAGGCGGAACTCGAAGCCGACGATCTTGACGTCGACGTGCTCGACGCGGATCAGATGGATATGCGGGAAGTCGTCAGGGAGCAGTTATTGCTTAACCTGCCCGATCAGATATTTTGCAAGGAAGATTGCAAAGGATTGTGCCAAAAATGCGGTGCGAACCTGAATTTGATAGATTGTAGTTGTAAGGAAACGGAGATCGACCCGCGTTGGGCGGCTCTGAAAAATTTGAAGTAGCTGCCGGAAGGCGGCACAGAGATCGAGGTTTTATTCATTATGCCAAATCCTAAACGAAGACATTCGCATTCCCGCACGCGTCAGCGTAGGGCCCATGATGCCCTGACAGTCCCTCAGTTTTACCTTGATAAGGACACGGGCGAAGCAAAGGTACCGCATCGCATTGACCCAAAGACCGGGATGTACAAGGGCCGTCAGATAATTGATGTCAAAGAATCTGAATAGATTTTGAATTTTTCGAAATTTTAAGTTCTAATTCTAATCAATGACTACTCATAACGCGGGCATCATCGGGATGGGACACGCCTATCCGAGCGGCATTTTAACAAACGCCGACCTGGAAAAGATCGTGGAAACTTCAGATGACTGGATCACGTCACGTACGGGGATCAAGCAGAGGCACAAGGCCCGCGACGACGAGTATACCTCCCAGTTCGGTTCGCTCGCTGCCAAACAGGCAATTGAGCGGGCAGGCATAGACGTGTCCGAGATCGATCTCATCGTCTGTGCGACAACCACCCCAGACCAAATAATGCCGTCCACCGGAGCGTTGATCCAGGCCCAGATCGGAGCCGTCAATGCTGCCGGAATGGACGTTTTTGCGGCGTGTTCGGGATTTCTTTACGGTTTGACGATGGTCGAATCGATGATCCGAACGGGCCAGATCAAATACGCGTTGGTGATCGGAGCGGAAGTGCTTACCAAATACGTCGATTATACCGACCGCGGTACTTGTGTGATTTTCGGCGACGGTGCCGGAGCGGCAGTACTTGGGCCCGTGCCCGAAGGCAAAGGGAATTCTCGCAACAAAGATCAAATCGGACGGCCGTTACGAGGAGCAGCTATATGCTCCCGGCGGCGGCACAAAAATGGGAACAACTCACAAAACCATCGACGACCGGCGAGCATTTTTTCAAAATGAAGGGCAACGAGCTTTTCAAGGTTGCCGTGCGTTCAATGGCCGATATTTCCGCCGAAATGGTTGCAAAGGCCGGTTATACGGTGGAAGACATCGATATAGTGGTTCCGCATCAGGCGAATCAGAGAATTACGGATGCGGTTGCCTCGCGGCTTGGTGTTCCGGAAGAAAAGGTTTATTCGAACATCGCCGAAATGGGCAACACATCGTCTGCGTCGATCCCGATCGCAATTGGATGAATGTATCAGTCCGGAAGAATTAAGGAAGGTATCGCTCGTTCTGCTGACAGCTTTCGGCGGCGGCGTTACGTGGGGCGGAACGGTTTTGCGATTTTAGATGGGTAAGATGGCATTCATTTTTCCGGGACAAGGCTCGCAGTCTGTCGGAATGGGTAAGGATTTGTTTGATAATTTCCCGGCGGCAAGGGAAGTATTCGAACAGGCAAACGAAGCTCTTGGGTTTTCGCTCTCCGATCTTTGTTTTGCGGGTGACGAAGCCGAGCTTCAGCTTACGGCCAATACACAACCGGCGATCCTGACGGTTTCGGTGGCTGCATTCCGGGCGATTGAGCCGCCTTAAGCCGGATTTCGTTGCCGGGCATAGCTTGGGTGAATATTCGGCGTTGGTCGCGGCAGGAGTTATTGATTTTGCTGACGCCGTGAGAACCGTCCGAAAACGCGGAACTTACATGCAGGAAGCGGTTCCAGTTGGTGTCGGTGCGATGGCAGCGATACTGGGACTGGACGCACAGATCGTTGAGAGAAAGTGTGCAGAGGCGGCAGAAGGACAGGTATGCAGCCCGGCGAATATCAATTCGCCTTCGCAGGTTGTCATCGCCGGAGATGCAGACGCGGTTGACCGTGCATGTGTATTAATGAAAGACGCGGGTGCGAAACGGGCGATAAAACTGAACGTTTCGGCGCCGTTTCATTGTTCGTTGATGATGCCGGCCCAGGAGAGATTGGCCAAAGATCTGGCAAAAATTGATTACGCCGATTTTGAGGTTCCGATCGTTCATAATGTCGATGCAACCGCGAATGATGATGCCGGCAAAGTTGCCGGAGATCTTACCCGACAGGTGTCGTCGCCGGTGCTCTGGCTGCAATCGGTGAGATATTTGATCGGCCAGGGCGTCGATACATTTATCGAAGTTGGCCCGGGAAAGGTGCTTTCGGGGTTGGTTCGCCAGATCGATCGGGACGTTCGGGTCTTGAACGTCGAGAATTCGGAAAGTCTAAGAAATACGATAGAATCGCTATAAAAACAGGAGAAAATATGTCGGAAGTTCAAGATAAGATAAAACAGATAATTGTTGACGAATTGGGTGTAGACGAGGCGGAAGTTACGGAAAACGCCCGTTTTATAGAAGATTTGGGAGCTGACTCGCTGGATCTGGTCGAGCTCGTGATGCGTTTCGAGGAGGAATTCGACATCGAGATCCCCGACGAAGACGCCGAAAAGATCCAAGCCGTTCGCGATGCCTACGCGTACGTTGAACAGCACAAAGCGGCTTAGCTTGTGAATCGTGAATCGTAGATCGTCGATCGCAGGCGAATTCGATTCACGATTTACCATTTTCGATTCACGAATATGAAACGTCGAGTAGTAGTAACAGGACTCGGTTTGGTAACGGCGTGTGGCAACGACGTTCCGACGACTTGGAGCGCCATGATGAATGGCCAGAACGGCGCCGATTACATCAAGAAATTCGACCCCGAGAAGTTCTCGGTCCAATTTGCATGCGAAGTAAAGGATTTCGATCCACTGAGCTTTCTTGATAAAAAGGAAGCCCGGCGGATGGGCGCGTTTACGCATTTCGCCCTGGCGGCGGCGGACGAAGCGGTCAAGGACAGCGGGCTCGTGATCGATTCGTCGAACGATGAAATGGTCGGCACCTATATCAGCTCAGGCATCGGCGATTTCTGGGCGATCGAGCGCGAGCATGAAAAGCTGCTTAACTCCGGGCCTGACAGGGTTTCACCTTTCTTTATCGTTTCGGCGATCGTCAATCTTGCAGCAGGAAATGTTTCGATACGTCATGGAGCGAAGGGCCCGAACTCCGCGACCGCTACGGCGTGTTCGGCCGGTGCTCATGCGATCGGCGATAGCTTCAGGCTGATCGAACGTGGAGATGCGGATGCGATGATCTGCGGCGGTGCGGAGAGTGCTATCACGCCGATGTCTGTTGCCGGGTTTGCTTCGATGCGGGCTCTTTCGACGCGGAACGATGATCCGAAACGTGCTTCGCGGCCGTTCGATGCCGAACGCGACGGGTTTGTCATCGGTGAAGGCTCGGGGATCATGATCCTCGAAGAGCTTGAGTTCGCAAAGGCCCGCGGTGCGAGGATCTATGCGGAGATCGCCGGTTACGGAATGAGCGGCGATGCATTTCACGTTACGATGCCGGACGAGACCGGTTCCGGTGCGATCCGCGTAATGAACCGGGCGATCAAGGATGCGGGCATCACGCCCGATCAGATCGGATACGTAAATGCTCACGGCACATCGACGCCTTACAACGACAAATTTGAATCAATGGCGATCCGCAAGGTCTTCGGCGAGCATGCCGACAAGCTGGCCGTTAGTTCGACAAAATCGATGACGGGCCACGCTCTCGGTGCGGCCGGCGGGATCGAGGCGGTATTCTCGGTGCTTGCAATGCACGAGAACAAGCTGCCGCCAACGATCAATTACGAATTCCCCGATCCGGATTGCGATCTGGACTACATTCCGAATGTGGCTCGTGAAGCTAAGGTCGATTACGTGCTGTCGAACAGCTTCGGCTTCGGCGGGACAAATGCCTGCTTGATCTTTAAGCGTTACGAGAACTAATGAAAGCGTCTTGGGCGGTTTGAGCCTTGGGCGCTTTTGTCGTATTCTAAAAATGAATAGTCATTCATTTTGCAGTCACATCTATTATGAAGATCATTGTTTTGATGAAGCAGGTGGCCAATAAGGACGCGGTTTTGCGTATCGGCGCTGACGAGAAGTGGATCAACGAGGGCGATATTGCCCAGCAGACGAATGAGTCTGACGGGTACGCTCTCGAAGAGGCACTTCGGATGAAGGAGGCTAAGGGCGACGGCGAAGTTATTGTCTGCTCGCTCGGGCCGCAGAGTGCGAAGACCGTGATCAAGGACGCGTTGGCTCGCGGTGCGGACCGAGCGATCCACGTCGTGGTCGAAGATTCCAAAAAGCTCTCGCCATACCAGATCGCGACCGCCATCGCCGACGCCATCCGAGAAGAGAACGCCGACATGGTTTTCAGCGGTTTGCAGTCCGACGATTCGAGCTTTGGGCAGACGGGTGTGATCCTTGCCGAACTGCTCGGCATTCCGCACGCCACGCTTGTCATCGAGGTCGACCGCTCTAAGCTGGACGGCAGCTTGCGGCTTAAACGCGAGCTTGAGAGCGGTTGGTACCAGTGGTTCACATACCAATTGCCGGCGTTGCTGACGATCCAGTCCGGCATTTCGCAGATCCGCTACGCTTCGCTGAAGGGAATTATGGCCGCGAAGAAGAAAGAGATCCGCGATGTCACCCCGACGATCGCCGCATTCGCGTCGGCACAGACGATTGAAAAGGTCTATATGCCGCTGAAGACAAAGCAGACACAAATGCTCGGTGGCGGCAACGCCAAGGCCGGTGCGGTCGAATTGGTTGAGAAATTGCGGACGGAAGTCCGGGTCCTTTAATTCGTTAATCGTCAATCGAAAATCGACAAAGCTGATCTCAACCCGATTTTCGATTCACGATTCACGAAATTCGCGATACACGAAATTATGATCCTCGTATTCATCGAACACAAGAATTGCGTCCTCAACAAAACCTCGCTCGAGGCGATCACGGCTGCGCAGGCGATCGGGAAGGACCTCGGGCTGAAGGTTTCGGCGGTTATCGCGTGCGATAAGGATTGCGCGTTGGCACAGGAGATCGCGCGGGTACGAGCTCGAGAAAGTGATCGTCGCGAAGAATGAAAAGCTTGGCACCTACACGCCGGACGGCTACGCTGACGCCTGGGAGCAGGTGATAAAGGCCCAGAATCCGCAGTATGTGGTGATGTCGCATACATATCAGGTCCGCGATTTTGCACCGAAGGTCGCGGCGCGGCTTGGGCGCGAGGTCGTTGGCGACTGCATCCGGTATAAGGCGGACGGCGGGAAGCTCGTTCTTACGCGGCGTATTTTTCTCGGCAAGCTCGATGCGGACGTAACGGTCGGCGGCGATGCTCCGTATTTTGTTACGTTCCAGTCCGGTGCGTTTCGCGGCGATGCGGCGGCGAGAAGGGAAGTGCCTCAGTCGAGACAATGGACGTCACCGTCCGCGATCTGCGGATGACGCCGGAAGAGCCGTTTCAGGAAGCAAAGGCCTCCGTTGATCTTACTAAATCTGAAATCATCGTCGCCGTGGGCCGCGGGATCAAATCGCAGGAGAATATTGCTATCGCCCAGCAGTTGGCGGATGCTCTTGGGGCCGATCTTGCCGCCTCGCGTCCGATCTGCGACAGCGAATGGTTGCCGATCGACCGGCAGATCGGTTCGTCGGGGCAGACCGTCGCTCCAAAGCTCTACATCGCCCTCGGCATCTCGGGTGCGATCCAGCATATCGTCGGGATGAAAAACGCCGGCACGATCGTCGCGATCAACAAGGACAGCGAAGCCCCGATATTCGACATCGCCGATTACGGCATCGTCGGCGACCTGTTCGAAGCCGTGCCGGTGATGATCGAAGAGATCAAGAAGGCAAAGGCATAGAGCATCAGCTCCCGTGCGTGCGTGACTGAGACTCGACAAATCTCTTATATTCGTATTTTCCTTAATCGCGCCTCACCCATGGGTTGAATCCAGTACGCGGCTGCATAGGCGCTTCGAGAGATTCTACTTGAAAATAAAGTGTTTACACCTTTATTGAAATCAGGTAGGATACCCAGTGCGTCGACCTGGCGTGTCAAAAAACCCTATATGATGAATAAGAACGACTTGATGTTGAATCTCTCTCCGCGGAGCATTGATGGTGTTGTGGGCGATGTTCGGCAGTTTCTTAAAAAGGAGCGTGGGCTCGAGGTGCCGGACAATCTGATCCGCGAGGGAATGGCCGACGTTTTGTATACGAAATTCGATCTGTTGGCGGAGGACCTTCGTGAGATGTTTACATCGCCGCAGAGGGACGAGGTGCGGGAGTTGGAACAGATATTGTTGAAGGAATCGGCAGCGAAGACGGTCCCGCAGGAGGCCGAACAGCCGGCTGCGGAGGCCGTGCAAAGCGTCTTCAGCGGGCATAGAGCATATTCGGCGGAAAAGCTCGGAGCGATGATGGAATATATTTTGAGCAAGGGCCGCACCGTTTATAAGACCAACCTCAACAAGCTGCTGTTTTACTCAGATCTGACGGCGTTTTACCTTCGGGGAGCGGGGATGTCGGGAGCGGTCTATCTAAATCGTCCATACGGGCCGGTCGCCGATCCGGCAGCAGAGATTTTGGACGATCTGATACAGACTGGACGGGTGACTATCGCGGAAAGGACCAAGCATTTTGTTACAACCGGTGATTCCGTACAGATGTTTGACGAGGATGAGATCAGGGTGCTCGATTGGGTTTTGGATACTTATGGCGAAATGGGTGCGGGCGAAATAAGCGAGCTGTCGCACACCGAGCGGGCATATAAGGACACGAGGCCGAATGAGCCGATCGCGTATGCGTACGCGGAATTCTTAAAACACCTGCCGCCTCAAGAACTTTTGAAATAGAAGCCGTGAAGCGGACATACGCTTTGATCTTTTCGGAAAAAGGCGGCGGGAGTAATCCGTAAGGGTTGAGATCCAGCCGCCTTAAGTGCGCCAATGTTCAGGCATTCGCCGAAGATGCCGATTCCTTTTCGAGGAGTGTGTCGAGTTTTTCGTAGCCTTCCGATACACCGCGTTCCATTCCGGATTGGACCATACCGTCGCGGTCGGAAACCGAGAAAAAGACCGATTGGTGTACCAGCCGCGAACGCCCGCCTGGGAGTTCTTCGAATGTAGTCTTTCCCATGATGACGTGGCCGCGTTCGGGCAGGCCATCGAACTCGAAGGTCCCGACAATTCGTTCATTCTCAAACAACTCGTGCCAGACGCCAAAGAATGCGTATTTGTGCCCGCCGCGTTCGTGCGTAAATTTATACGTTCCGCCTTCGCGACAATCCCATTTGTCGATCGTCATCGTCAGATCATTTGGGCCGACCCATTGTTTGTAGAGTTCCTGGTCGGTGTGTGCTTTGAAGAGAAGTTCACGCGGAGCGTCGAATTCTCGTGTAATAAATAGTTCCTGTTTGCCGGGTTCGGCTGTAACCACTGTCTTATTTGCCATTGCTCTTTCTCCTTTTTACTTCCTTTGCCAATAATCCTTCAAGAACGTCGTGACGCTCTTGCCATTCCTGTGTGAAACGCCTGATCCATTTTTCGAGTTCTTTCATAGGTTCCGGGTTTATGTAATATATTCGCTGCTGGGCCCTTTTCTCCACACGGACGAGGTTTGCTTCGCGAAGCACTTTCAGGTGCTGCGAGATCGCCGGTGGCGTTGACTTGAATCTGCTGTATATGTCTGAAGCAGAAAGGTTTCCGCTTGCAACCAGCATTTCCATGATGGTTCGGCGAGTGGGTTCGGCCAATGCAAGAAAAGCGTCCATGGATTTGATAATAAAGTATAGACTTAATTAAGTCAAGGGGAAAATACAAATAAACAGATTGAGTTGTCAGGCAAAATAAACGAGCAGCTTACGTCAGTCAATAAAGGGGAGGACAACGCGATGTTGATGACGATATTAAATTTGATCTTCGGTACTGGAGGAGCAGAAGCCGACCCGCTCGGTCCGAATGTGGTATTTGTTGGTGGATCGCGACGGTACTAGATAGACGAACCGAGTCGGAGATGTCAGAGTGACCTGGCAGGAGATGGTCGAGCTACCAACTTCAGCGAGTGCTTTAAACACACGCTTTAAATTAAGCAAGTGCTTTAAAACAACCGAGGCGGGCAAGCCGCTATGACGGTTTGGAATTCGAGAGTCTCTTCACGAAGTTACTGATGGACAGAGGTTACTTTTCATTGATTCCCTCAATAATAGGAACAAGAAAGTGAAAATCTCCAGCTTCCTTAGGTGTTAGCTTTCCGCCCATTTTCTCAACTACCATTGAGAGCACAGGGTCCAAACCTTGGCTCATGGCGTAGCCACTTGGGCCTATAGGAAAGTCCGGTATGACGCCCACACCTTCGAGTCGCTTTCCGTCGCTCATAATAACGTCCGAGACCGTGACACTAAGACCCGCCATAAACAAAGACCCACCGTGCGAACCAGGAAATTCGCGTATTTGTATGTCATAAAATGTGGAGGTCATAACGGAACCGGAACTTATATCGCCATATATTTTGGCACGACTTTCAATTTGCATTACACGAGCAAATATCTCGGCAGCCGACGCAGAATCGCTATCGACTATAACAGCAAGTTCTCCCTTGAATCCGTTCGATTTCTTTGCCTTGGCTATTTGATCTCGCGTTCTGCCTTTTCGTTGTTCTTTACATACTAAAACGTCTTCGTCAATGAAGTGGCCGATGAAATCCACAAGCGTGTCTAGGAGGCCACCTCCATTCCCACGCAGATCAATAATTAGCTTGTTGGTTTTTGATGCCGCCTTGAACAGACCGCCAAAAGCGAAGTGTTCGACGCCAAAGGTGCGGACCTTGCAGACAAGGAGGTTCGCGCTTCCTTCCTTACACGTATATGGTTGAAAACGCTCCTCATTTTTCTGTTTTTCTAGTTGTTTGATCCTTTCTCTAAGAGAGATCGCGGTTGCCTGAACCACCAATTGCCGATTTTTTCCATCGACACCGTCTACGGAGAGGTCAAGAAATTGCTGGGGGCGAAGGCTATAAAGCAAATAATTGATCTGCCAAAGATTTGCTCGCGTGGGTGCAACTGCTCCAATTTTTACTATTTGCTCACCGGTTTTCAAACCTTTACTTTCCGCATCGCTGCCTTTCTGAACGTAAGTAACGAGGCATTTATCGCCCACCATCATCGTCCCAAACCCATACTGCGGTACGTACAAACGGTTCGGTAATTGAAGGGCTGTGTGGGAGTCATTTAAGTTCAGCAATAGCTGGGCTACTTCCAGGTAAATTGCGGCTTGATCGGTTTGCGTTTTTATTCGGTCTTCGGCCGCCTTCCGCCTTTGCTCTAATGGTATGCCGTTGAAAGTTTGATCATAATACTCACTCTCGAGAAAGTAGCGAACTCGATCTAAAAGAAAAAGTCCTCGTTTTTGTGCGGCTTTCGCACTCCTTAGTGATTTCGTTATTCTCTTGGTTTTGAGCAAAAGTGGACGAGGCGGCATTTAAGATCGCAACGCATAGAACAAACAGGAACCCTATTTGCTTTATTACGCTGAAAATCTTTCGAAGTGTAACTTGCAACATAGAAACAAGATAGACGCTATTTCGTTCTAAACTACCTCAATTGGCGACTATGCCCTCCTGTTTGGAAGAGGGCCTTGCTGAGCAAGAAACGCTACCTTTTTAGCTAGGGCGGTGAAACCTCTAGTCAGATCGACGCGGCAATAGCTTCATCGAAAATGACGAGTGCGACATCGACATTTTCTTTCGTCAAGATCAGCGGCGGGGACCAGCGGATCGAGTTGCTGCCGCAGCCCAGGATGATCAGGCCTTTTTGGAAGCATTCCATTTCGATCTTATCGCGGAGTTCCGGGGCAGGCGTAAGAGTTTCCTTATCGGTAACGAACTCAACGCCTAGCATCATTCCCAAACCACGGACGTCGCCGATGCAATCGTATTTGTCCTTTAACTTATTCAGGCCGGCTTCGAGATATGCACCTACATCGCGGCTGTTATCGACCAGGCCGCCCTGGAGAAGCTCGATCGTCTTAAGTGCGGCGGTCAGGGCGACCGGGTTGCCGCCGAACGTCGATGCATGGGCACCTTTGTGCCAGTCCATGATGTCGGCCTTGGCGGTGCAGACCCCGATCGGCATGCCGGAGCCGATGCCTTTGGCCATGCAGACGATGTCGGCCTTAACGCCGTCGTGATGGTCGAGGGCGAACATCTTGCCCGTACGGCCCATGCCGGACTGGACTTCGTCGATGATGAGCATGATGCCGTGCTCGTCGCAGATCCTTCTCAATTCCTTTACAAATGCGGTCGGTGCGGGAATGTAGCCGCCTTCGCCCTGGACTACCTCAAGCACGATACCGGCAACCTCTTCGGGCGGCGTCGTGGTCAGAAAAAGCCGCTTTTCGATCCAGTTGATCACATCTTTTGTGATCGTCGCTTCGTCGGTCGGCATGTCATTTGCGAAATGGCGAAACTTGTTCGGGTACGGGATGTGTACAACGTCCAGGGCCTGTCGCATAAAGCCGAGCCGTTGTGCTTTTTTTGAACTTGTCAGCGAGAGTGCACCCAGCGTTCTGCCGTGGAACGAGCCGAAGAACGAGATGAATTTCTGGCGGCGTGTGTGGTACATCGCAAGCTTCAAAGCCGTTTCGATCGCCTCGGCTCCGCTGTTGGCGAAGTGCGATTTGGTCGGGCCGTCGATCGGCACTATCTCGTCGAGCTTTTTGCCGAGAGCGGGCATGTGGCGGTAATAGAAGTCGGTGCCGCACAAATGGATCAGCTCGCTCACCTGTTTTTGGATCGCGGCGACGACCTCCGGGTGGCAATGGCCGGTCGAGCAACGGCGACGCCCGCATTGCAGTCGAGAAATACGTTGCCGTCCGGATCGGTGATCCACACGCCTTTTGCGTGGTCGGCGACGAGTTTGTAATCCGGCCGCGGATAGCTCGGCGTAACGTATTTTGCATCCTCGGCGATGATCTCACGCGATTTCGGGCCGGGAAGTTCTGTTTTGATTATCGGTTTTTGCAGTTCTGCTGTCGGTGTCATGATGTTTTCTCCTGATTCGGTTTAGAAACGGGGCTTGCCCGTTGAGATGGAAAAACGTACCGGGGAGGCCCGGCTCTAAACGAGTGCGAAGGAGAAATTTAGTCGCCGCCGAAGAGTTCGGCTCGTTGACGTGCAGGACGGAGTTTTGCGATGCTTCGCTGGGTCATATATCCGATGAATACTATATCAGAAGTGGCTGGAGGTTTCAAAAAACTTGCTTTATCCGGTGCCTCGAGAGTCAACCGACCTCGCCTAATCCGTAGTCGAGTTTTTGCTCATCCACGCCTGCATATTTTCGATCTCTTTTGTCGTTGTTCTGGCGGCGAGCAGGAGGACTGCGGTCAGAACGATCCCGAGTATCGGGATGATGTACATCGCTGTGTGGAGGCCGTCGGCTCGGAAGGGTTCGAGGGCGGTGTTTGTTGTGTCCATCACACCCGCAACTTGTGCCGCACGTTTGGTGAAAAAGTCGCTCAGCAAGCCCGTGCCGTATGGGCCGAGCGAAGCTCCGAGGACGTACATCGCAAGGAAATAGACGGCCATTGCGGTGCCGCGTGATGCGGGTTCGACGATGTCCTGGATGGTCGAATAGACGGTCGAATAATAGAAGTACATCAGGGCACAGGCGGCTCCCATCAGGACTGAGAAACATCGTCGTGCTGCCCTTTGGCGTGCCGAGTGCGAAGTAAACTGTCGGCACCGAAAGCAGTATCGCACCGGCCCCGAGCAGCATGCGGCCATTCGTGCGTCGCTTCATCACGGCATCGCCGATAAACCCGCCGATCAGCAATCCGGGTGCTCCCATCACGCCGTAAACGATCATCGAAACGAAGTTTGCCTGTTGGATATCGAGCCCGTGATATCGCATCAGAAACGGCGTGATAAACGCCCCGATCGCGTACATATTAAAGTTGTGCACGGCACCCGAGATGATGATCCAACGCATGGTCGGCGATTTGAGGATGTTCAGATACGGCGAGCCTTCGCGTTTGCGTCCGCCGATGGCGTGGGTTTCGCTCGCACCGCGTTTTGGTTCGCGGACAAAGAGGACCGCTATCGCACAGAGGATGCCCGGAATGCCGGCGACAAAGAACGCCGCTCGCCAGCCGTATTGCTTCGCCACCGTGCCGCTGACCGCAAAGCTCAACGCCACGCCGACCGGCAGCCCGAGCATAAATATCGCCAACGCCTTAGCCCGCCAGCTTGCGGGGAACAGGTCGCCGATCAGCGATGTCGCCGCCGGTGCACACGAAGCCTCGCCTACGCCGACACCGAGACGCAGTGCGAAGATCTGCCAAAAGCTCTGTGCCAGCCCCGACCCGGCCGTAAACAAACTCCACACGAACACGCCGAGCGAAAGAATGCCCTTGCGTCCGATCTTGTCCGCCAGCACACCCAGCGGCAAACCGACAAACGCATACAGCAGCGTAAACGCCGTCCCCAACAACCCAAGCGATGCGTCGTCCAGCCCAAACTCTTTCCTGATAGGCTCGCCCACCGCCCCAATGATCTGGCGGTCGAAAAAGTTCATCGTATTGATCGCAAACAACACGATCAACGCAAACCAAACGCTCTGTGCCCGGGCTTCGATCTTTTCGTTCATTCAGGTGCGGATTTCGGTCCAGATGCTGCAACGTAGAAGATAACATGAACGTTGAGAGTGTAACAGTTACAGGTGTTACAAGGTGTTACGCTTGTTACGGTGTTACATTCCCCGGCTATGCCGCCCGATGTGCGGAAATGCTATGCCTTTCCGTGAGTTCTATAATGATTCCATGAGGCTATGCCTCAGCTCCCGGGCGGAGGCATAGCCTCGGAACATTTTGGTGGACGCAGCCGGAAAGGCAAGCCTTTCCGCACATCGGAGGGCAAGCCCTAAGAGGCATTTCGGGGAATTGACGAATGATGTAAAGTGTAACCGTTACAGGTGTTACAGGCTGATAGGAACTTGCTCCGATTCCCCGCAGGGGATAAATTCAATAGCGTCGGGTAACACCCGACGAACAGTGAGCACCTGATAGACTCCTTCCTTGAAAGGGACGAACAGGTTGCTCCCCTTCAGGGAGCGGGCAATTCAATGCCGATCATCGTCGGGTTTCACCCGACGCTATTAAATTTGTCCCTTTCAGGGACAGGATGCGGAGTGTAACACCGTAACAAACGTAACAAGGCGTAACACCTGTAACTGTTACACCTGCATCATCGGTTCGAATAACTCTGTCCCTTTCAGGGCCTTGCTCCGTTTCCCCGAAGGGGATAAATTCAATAGCGTCGGGTAACACCCGACGAACAAATCAACAATATATGATCCCGTCCCTGAAAAGGGACGCACTCTTTTATGTCTCAAACCCACGTATCCGTCTATCTGCACGTCGTGTTTTCCACCAAGAACCGGTTTCCGTTCCTTACGTCCAAGATCGAGCCCGAGCTCTTCGCCTATGTCGGCGGCATTTTGAACAACCTCGGCTGCCGGCTGCTCGCGGCTAACGGAACGGAAAACCACGTGCATCTTCTCATTTCGATAGACAAAAACGTTCAGATCCCGAAACTGGTTGGAACGATAAAACGGGAATCGTCAAAGTGGTTGAAAGCAAGGAGCCACATGCTCTCAAAATTCGGCTGGCAAGATGGTTATTCTGTTTTCTCGGTCGGACATACGCAGTTGCCGGACGTCAAAAAATACATCGCCGGCCAGAAGGTACACCATGCGAAGAAGTTGTTCGAAGATGAGATGAGGACCTTCTATAGGAAGTATGAGATAGAGTTCAATGAGCAGTATGTCTGGGATTAGGTCGGCTCTCTGTCCCTGAAAGGGACGCATTTAATAGCGTCGGGTAACACCCGACGAACAGATCATCTGATAGAGTCCCGTCCCTGAAAGGGACGAACTATCGTTGCTCCCCTTCAGGGAGCGGGCAACGCTCCTACTGGTCATCGTAGGGTTTCACCCTACGCTATTAACTTTGTCCCTTTCAGGGACAGGATCCGGAAGGAAGACGCCGGTCACCGATAAGAGCGTAACACCGTAACAAACGTAACAGTTGTAACACCTGTAACTGTTACACCTCCGTATCGAACACCTTCCCAAAATAATCCGGTCAGATCTCGCTGGTCAGTTTTTCTCTATCTCGTTCTTCTACTCCGGCTAGTTCTTTGGCGAGGTGTTTTTTGAATTCGGTCTGCATCTGGCGGGCTATCTGGATGCGTTGGGCCTGGGGCGAGCCGGCACCGTGCATGGATTCGGTGAGGTAGCCGACGGCGTTGCGGCCTAGGGTCATGTTCTCGATCAGACGCAGGATGCGCATGCGGGATTCGGTGGAAACGTCGGCACGGCCTTTGAGATATTTTTCGAGCAGCTTTCCGACCTCTTCGCTGCGAAAATCCTGCTCGCTCGGCATCGTGACCATCAACCCGCCGGCAAGGTCCTGTGCGAAACGGCTGATCTGATAGGGGATCTTCGTCACGTGGTGCTTGCAGACGTTTGCGATCATGTCGTCGTTTATACAGGCACCGGACTGCGTCGGTTTTGACTGGTAGCTGGACGCGATTCCCGTCGCATAGATCGTCTCGTTCAGGTGCGTCATCTCGACCAGCTTGTCCTTTATATGCGAGGCGTTCTCGACGCCGTTGTACTCGGCTATCTGTGCGGCGGCACCGATCAGCACGTCGCCGACGCCACTTTTGCAGACGTACGAGCGGCGATGATAACACGTGAACCGCTCGACCAGCATCGAGGCGAATTCCGTCTCGCCGTCCATAAAGATCAAGCTCGTTCGGGATGAAGACGTTGTCGAGAATGACCATCGCTTCCTGGCCGCCAAACTGTGCGTTGCCCTGGTCGATGTCGCCGCCTTCCATCGAACGCGTGTCGCAGGATTGGCGGCCGTAGATGTAGGTGATGCCCTCGGCGTCGACGGGAATGGCACCGACGATCGCATAGTCTTTATCATTTTCGGTCAGCCGCATCGTCGGCATCACTATCAGCCAGTGCGAATTCAAACAGCCGGTCTGATGTGCTTTTGCACCCGAAACATAAACGCCTTCGGCCGTGCGTTCAACGACGTGCACGAACATGTCAGGGTCCGCCTGCTGGTGCGGTGCAAGGCTGCGGTCGCCTTTGACATCGGTCATCGCTCCGCCGATCACAAGGTTGAGCCGCTGCATCTCGGCGATGAATTCTTTCAGGTGTTGGTGATAGACGGTGTCGTGTTGTTCGTCGATCTCGAATGTTACCGAATAAAGCGAGTTGAGTGCGTCCATCCCAACGCATCGTTGAAAACACGTTCCGGTCAACTGGCCGAGCCGACGCTGCATTTTGTTTTGCAACACTACGTCGTCCCGGTTCATCGTTATATGCAGGAAACGGTTTACGGTGTCGCCCGTGATGTGCGAAGCGGCAGACGCAAGGTCAGGCTCACGCAACGCAAGGTCATAGGTCTCGGCAACGGCGTTGATGCTCGGGCGGATCATCGGATGTTCGACGATGTCTTCGACCAGTTCGCCAAACAGAAACACGCGGAGCGAGCGGCCTCGGAGCGAATTGATGTAATCTTCGCTGGTTACAATGGGCGTTTTGGATAGTTCAGCTTGCATCGATTTGGAAAGGACACCTTTTTTCGGGAGGAGCTTCAAATTGCAATCGCTTTTTAATGCTCCTACAATTAACAGATGCCAACGTCTAAGACAGCAATTATTCTAGCACTATTTCTTTCCCTACCATTGCTCGGTTCATGCAGCCGCAGTGCGGCCAACACGAACGCCGCAAACACGAACTCGACATCGGCAAATAAGACCGATCCGGCAGTCGAAGCGGTCAAGGACAATGCCGAAGAACTTGCTACGCTTGTAAAGCTTCCATTCGAACCCGAAGAAGTTACGTGGAAGGAAACCACCGCCGGCAATAGTCGTAAGCTGCTCGCTGTTATTCGATTTACACCGGAAGATTCGAAAAGGATCGTCGAGCACGCGGCAAAGCTAAAATCAGGCGAGACCGTTTCGATCCCAAGCGAGCGTTGGTTTCCCGCCGAACTCGTCACGCAAAGCGAACTCAACGGCGACGATAACATCACCGCAACCGCATATCCTGCTGCCGAATTCTATCAGGCTCCGTACAGCGAAGGCAGGCTGTTGCACGTTCAGAACACGGATTTCTTCGTCCTGGATTTGACGGCGAAATAGTCGAATGTGCGTCTAACTCATACAAGGTTTTAACGTTTCCCAGATTTCGTGTAGCATTAAAGCTGCTAACTCTTCACGCGGATGCACTTGCTAAAGGTAATAATTCTGGCTTTGCTCGTGGTACTTTTTCTTCGCGACGCCAACGCCCAGGAGACAAACCCGGTAGAAAGGCGAGTGGCCAATCCGATCACCGATACGCCGAACATTAATCCCATTTCAGCCGAACAGGACATCAAGCCTCCAAAAACAAAAAAGCCGATCGTTGAGCCTGAAGGAGGGCCGGGCGAACTGGTGGTTTATTCCGAACGGCAAACCGTGGAGGGCGAAGAGGGAAAACGAATACTTGTGCACAGTGGAAACGTTGATGTCCGGCTGGGTGTCTATCGCGTGCAGGCGGACAAGATAACGATATACGAAGCTGAAAATAAGATGGATGCACAAGGGAGCGTCGTCTTTGATCAGGGGGATGATCAGCGGATCACCGGAGTGAGGGCGATCTGGAATTACAAGACGAAGCTCGGGTGGTTTGAAGATTCGACGGGGTTTACAAATCAAACGAACGACGGCACCGTCATCTATTTCACGGCTGAAAGGGTTGAACGGACCGCCCTCGACACGGTCGTCGTTACAAAAGGGAAGTTCACCGCCTGCGAAGAAGCCGTCCCGAAATGGTCGTTTACCGCCGACGAGGCGACGATCAAAATGAACGACAAGGTAAAGTTGAAGAACGGTAAGTTCAGGGTGAAGGACATACCTTTGGTGCCGCTGCCATACGCGTCGATCCCGATAAAGGAACGCAGCCGTTCGTCCGGATTCTTGACGCCTACATTCGGTTTTTCGGGCAACAAAGGCGTTCGTTTGCAAGGTGCCTATTACCTGACGCTCGGCGAATCGGCCGATGTCACGATTCGCGGCGACATTTATTCTTCACGCGGGATCGGTTACGGCCTGGACCTTCGCACGCGGGCAAATACACGTTCGTTCTTCAACGTTGGATTCTATGCCGTTAAGGACCGGATCTTCGGGGCAAAGGCAGATGCCGACCATCCCGACCAGGGAGGTTCGATCGTCTACGCCGAGGGCGTTCATTATTTTTCCAACGGCTTTACCGCTGCCGCGGATGTCCGCATTACATCGAACCTTGCTTTCAGGCAGGTATTCTCAGACGGCGTTCAGCAGATCATCTCGCCGATCGAAGTGTCGCAAGCCTTTATCAATAAGAGCTGGAACAATTACACCCTAAACCTTCTAGCAAGGTCTCAGGTTATTTCGATCCCCAATGTGACCATCAGCACCCGTAACCTGCCCAGCGTCCATTTTGAAAAAAGGCCGTCACAGCTGTCGTTTCTGAAGGGAGCATATTTTTCGTTCAAGACAAGCGTCGAGGGCGTTTCACGCCGCGAAAAGGTGGCCGATCTGGCCGAGTACCGTGCCCAAACGGGCAGCGATCCGGTGGTCACGCCGTCGCTTGGGCAGCGTTTTGACGTGTATCCGCAGATCACGATTCCATTTCGAACGAAGTACTTTAATTTTACCGCCACCGGGGCAATGCGGGTCACATATTATTCGAATTCGTTTAACGACATGCGGCAGGTGGTCGGCCGCGATCTGATACGCAAGTATGGCGAATTTGAATTCGATATCAGGCCCGTTGCCCTTGCTAAAAACTTCTACGGTAAAGGCAATGCGTTCAAATTCCGGCATGTCATCGAGCCGTTCGTCACATATCGCTACATCAAAGGAGTCGATAACTTTAACCGCATCATCCGGTTTGACCAGCTTGATACGCTAACCGACACCAACGAGATCGAGTTTGGCGTGACTAACCGCATTTACACCCGCCGTTATGCAGAAGCCGTCACGGACGAGGCCCAGCGGCAGTTATCGTCATCAATGGCCGGCGTTTATCTCGCGTCGTCCGGTTCGGATGAACAGGGCACCGGCCCGCCTCGGCAGCAACCGCGAAGTGATGACGTTTCGTCGGTCAATGCGATCCTTGCCGGAGCCGCGAAAAGAAAGACTGGCCCGCTATCGGTCCAGCCCTATGAGATCTTCAGTTTGATCGTCCGCGGTAAATATTTTTTCGACAAGACATTCGGGGGGGCGTTAATTCCAGGCCAGCGAAACCAGATCGCTCCGATCACCGCAATGAGCTTTTATACGTTTGGAGGTGTGGCAAGGCGGTTTTCGCCCTTAAACATCGATATGACCTATCGCCCCCAGCGAACCATTTTCGTCAACACGCGATTGGACGTTGGTGTCCAAGGCGATGCAGTACGGGCTGTCTCGGCCACCATCGGATATGAGACGCCGCTGCTAAAGGTTTTCCAGACTTTCTATTACACGCGGGCAGTTAATCTAATACCTTCACTTTCTGCGGCCTTGACGCCGCCGGGAAGCACCCCGGTTGTTAAAGAACCGGGCACTCTGCGTGGGTCGCAATGGAGCCCATCGGTTTTCGTGGGAAACCGGGACAAAGGCCTGTACGCGGGAGCGTCGGTTTTCTTAGACTTCGAAAACCGCCGTGCCGCCAAGCTTTCACCGTTGATCAGCTCACTCTACACGGTCGGCTACGCCTATGACTGCTGTTCGCTTGCCCTTCAGTTCTACACTTTCAACGTCGGTGTCCGCAACGAAAACCGATTATTGTTCAGCTTTCGCTTGAACGGAATTGGAGCGTTCGGCACCGAACAGTTCGGCCAGGGGCTTCGATAAATTATCGACAGCTTATGGGTTCATGAATCCAAGATTCGAGCTTGGGAAGTTAACGATGTTTGGAAAGATGACCGGAATGTCAGCGTCCGTCAGACCAAACCACCTTCCTAAAGTAGCCGCATACTGTTCAACGCCCGTAGTGGGGAGCCACCTGCCGCGTGGACTCGTACCGGTGTCGACATCGTCCGGGCCGCCTAGCTGAAGCGTGGGATAGATATTTCCGCTTCCATCCGGCCTGGTGCTGCCATAAATATTGCCGCCGATCACTGCCCCACCGAGAACCATCATATGGTTTCCCCACGCGTGATCGGTTCCGACGCCCGAACCCGTGCCGGCCGGGTTCATTGTTCGTCCAAAATCGGACAGCGTGAATTGGGTGACCTTATCCTGAATTCCCTGCACGCCCATTTCATCATAGAACGCTCGCATCGCCTGACTCACCCGGGCCAGCAAAGACGACTGGCTGTTTTGCCCTGTCAGCTGATTCTGATGCGTGTCAAAACCGCCGATCTCGACAAAGAAAACCTGGCGGTTAATATTCAGATCGGTGCGTTTCTTGATAACGCGGGCTACCTGTTTGAGCTGATTCCCTATATCCGTATTCGGAAAAGTAACAGTGACTTCCTGAAACGTGCTTAGAGCCGTGCTGGCGGTTTGGGCCTGGTCCATAATGTGGCTTGTCGCCCTTACGAGTTCCGAATCGAGATCGATAGTGCGCAGTTCGGCCAATGCCGTGGTGCGGGCAGCGGAGAACGGGTCGGTACAGCAGGTCGCCCAAAGTACAAGTGCCTCATTGAGTGGTGTTGAACCATTCCGTATCGCCAGCGGCGTCGTGCCTTGCCCGAGCGTGAAAAGGTGCGTCCCGTCGATCGAAGTGATCATTGGGATCTGCCCGCTTGGGTTATTCAAAGCATTTGTCCGGTCGGCGATCCTTCCTCCCCAGCCCAGCGGGCTAGGCGAATCGGAACGGGAAGTCTGCTGCTGCGCGACCTGGTCGGAATGCGAAAACAACTGGTACGGCCGCCACGACGGATTTTGCTGATACTGTGTTTTCGTCATCGGACGGGTCAGGTTGCCGGTATTTGCAACCACAGCAAGTTTGCCTTGGGCCCAAAGCGGATGAATTCCGGCATTGATCCCGCCTTGCGAAGGGACCGCACCGAGGTTCGGATTCAATCCGTATGCTAGATTGCTCAGACGCGGGACTGTGACCGGCAGCAATTGGTTCTGCGGAATTGCCAAACCCTGAATAGACCGGGATGCCGAATAGGCCTGGTAATTACTGATCGTGGCGTCGGAGTGGTTCGGAACCATCAGGTTGTTTCCGTCATTGCCGCCATTCATCAAGATGCATACAAGAGCCCGGTAATCCGAAGGGACAGCCGAATTTGACGGGGATTTGTCGTCGACGGTTTGAGCCATCGCGGTCATCATCCCTAAATGCCGTGCCTGTGTCGCAAGAGCCATCATACTCAAGGTGCAGCCCGATTTCTTCAAGAATTCTCTTCTGTTTTTATTCATCGTATTTCACCTCACCTCTGTATCTGGTACTGCGACGAGCTGGCGATCAGGAAGATGGCTTGCGAAGCTTTTGCCAAGGAATCAACATTAAAATTGATGGCCGTTCGGATCTTCGTTTTCATCGCCTCGGACATTGTGCCGTGCATCATCTTTGTATTTAGCCCTTCGATCAATGTGTTACCGGTCGCGTCAGCCGCCGCCCATGCGGCCGCCTCAGAACGATCGATCGAGGTTCCGCACGGCACGTATGGATAAGGGTCGGCGGCGGATACCTGGCCAAACCACAAGCCGCCAAAGGCAAAGTTAAGGATATGATTGTTTCTGCGCGAACGAGGATCCCGTGTTGGCAAGGGCAAACTCCGGTCCTAGAATATCGGTTCCGGGCACAACATAGTCCGGCGGAAAATAATTGAAGACGGATGGCGGCATCAGTATATTCTGTCCCGCCTCATTTGTTATCCAATCGAAAACTCCGTCGCTTCTGCCTTGACACGATGCCGGAGGAGTAGCCGGGACATTGTTGGAATATGTTCCAGCCCCGACCTTGAAAGTGCGGAGGAGGTTCGTCATGTGCTGAAGCGGTTCACGCAGTTTTCCGTAGGTCGGATCGGTTTTCCGGCTCCCACGCGCTTCCGGGTCGAGAAGGACTGCCTTGATCACCGCCTTCATATCGCCGCGAACTCCCGCTCCGTTGTTATTGAAAGCCGCCGCGACACGCGAGACATAAGCCGGCGTCGGGTCGCTAGTTACCAGATGCTGTATCATCAGTTTCCCGACAAACGGCCCAACATTGGGATGATAGAAAATATTATCGAGAGTTCGGTTGAGCGAGTCGGTCGCGTAGGCCCGGCGGTTAGTGTCATTGGTGCAGTTCGTGCACGCCGCGATAGTCGAATTGGGCGCACCGGAATAGTCGAACAGGGCTTTCGCCGTTTGATCGTGATCGTTCGGGAAGACCAGGTACATCGGATCGATGTAGTTGGGAATGCCCAGCACCGCATTTGAGCACGGCGGATTTGTACCGTTGTTGCAATGCGACCAGCCGGTAAATATCTTGGTAAACTGTTCGATCTTTGACTGATCGTAGGTCGGAATTCGGTTTCCCTGGTTGTCGAGAATAAACTTTCCGTCCGGGTTGAGCATGTATAGCCCGACCGAGAACAACTGGAGCAGCTCCCGCGGATAGTTCTCGTTCGGATTTAGTCGCGTGCTCCGGACCATGTCGAGGTACTCGCCCATCGCCGGGCTGAGCGTCATCTCAGACATCAAATCGCGGTAGTTACCGAATGCGTTTCGATCAAGGATCTCGATATACTCCTGGATCCCCCGTTGTTGACTTATATTGGCATGCGAAACTACCCATATCTGGTGCAGGGCCCACGAAACACGCCGCCGGAGTTGATCTTCGCCGTAGAGGGCTTCCTGGATCATCCACTTTGTGTTGTTGTAGTTCCAGTAGTGATTGCGGTGGCAAAGGTCGATCTCCGGGCTGGTTCCGTAAAGGCCGCAGCTCGTCGCGCCATCAAAAGGCTTTAGCGGGAAATTGGGGTATGGGATCGTCGGATAGGATCTATAAAATTGATCATCGATCCAGCGACGTAAGCCGAGCTGACGAAGTCGAAAATCCAGTTCGCTGGTAGGGCCAAAAGCGGCCTGCTCCATAAAGCGCTTGCGGTCGCCGCCGGTAGTTTGACGCTGTGCAGTATTTTGGGGCTTGAAGGATAGCGGAGTCGGAAACGATCCGGGAGCGTCCTGCATTCCGCGTCCCGTTCTTCCTAAACGCAATCGAACACGGTTGCTTGTATTTCCCCGCCACGAAACCCAGATCAGAACCTCGCCTTCAGCGGCCGGTTGTCCGTTGTATCCATTCAGGTCAACGATCCGCAAGGTTAACCCATAAACCGGGTCTTCCTTACTGCGACGCTGAATGTCTTCGACGGTCAAACGATACCGTTTACCACCCGCATCCTCGGCAAACACCCTAAATGCGTTCGCACCTTCGCCCCGCATCAGGCCGATATTAGTTACGAACACCATCACGCGCGAGCCCGGCGGAAAAATTTCAGTAGTCTGCTTCGGCAGCCTCTGCGTCCAGTTCTCCGGCTGTATCGCGATCGCCTTCGTTGACGTCTCTTCACTTATCAAAACCGGATCGGTCGATTCAAACGAATCCTCACGCTGTGCCGCCGCCGAAAAACCAAACAGAAAAACAGCAAGACACACAAAAAAAACCGTCCGGCAAAACTGCCTTGGATCGAGGTGAGATCTTTCTCCTCCCATATTGTTCTCCTTTCAAAAAAGGCGGCTGACGTTGATTAGACTACGCGGGCGTCCATGAAAAAGTGGTTTCGGAGACTATCCGTTTGACCTTTTGAACATGCTAATTTTGACGCCGGTTTGAGAAAAATAAATAAACGAAAAATATGTCCAAGATAATCTGAAGGTAAGTTAAAGATACACGAAATGTACCTTTAAGTCCATCGTTTTTACCGAATTTAGACACAGTCGCCGCACCGAATGTTACGCCTATTCGGCGATGAAATATTGCCTTCAACAGCAATGAGATAGAGGACAGAATTCAATTGGTAAAAACGTCGACGGTTACCACCGATCAATTTGAACGACTCGAAACTTGCAGTATTTTGCCGTTAACAGATCTACATTTCGACCGAAATCATTTTGACTGCCGGTAAAGCTGAAGGCCCTTGGAGTTGTAATATTCGACCGGCGCGAGGTCGTCGGTTAGGATGGGGAGTTCGAGAGGGAAGTCAGTAGTATAGATATGCGCCAGCAGTTTTGCGATCTGAGTCCTGTCTTCGACCACCCCGTCGGCCGCAGCGGCTGCCACGCCTTCTAGGCCAGGAGGGGAGCCTTTTGTGGCAACAAGAATAAGATTTTGGAGTTGTTCGTCAATGCGGTCGGGGTTTACTTTGAAGAGAAGGACGTTGGGGAAGGCCTGCTTGTAGGTGGCGTATTCCGCTTGCAAAAACATGCTGGCGGGGCCGGTGATGGCGGAGCCGATGTTGATGATTACTATGCCGTCGTCCTTTAGGACGCGGTGGATGTGGCGGACGGCTTCGACGGTTGTTAGCTGGTATGGGATCGAGAAGAGCGAACTGAATGCATCGACCATTACCGCGTCGTATTTGGCCGGGTCGGAGCGGTTTAGGAAAACGCGGCCGTCTTCGTGGAAGATGGTCAGCCGCGGGTCGTCCTGAAGCCTGAAAAATCTGCGGGCGATCTGGGTCATTTGGGGGTCGATCTCGACAACGTCCATGCGGGCTTCCGGGTAGGTTTGCAGGTACTCACGCGGAAATGTGTATCCCGCACCGCCGATCATCAGCGAGTGTTTGTGATCGGGTTTGAAATGCCGGACGAGGTGATAGAAGGGAATGTATTCGAAGACCGGCGAGCCGTCGTCGAGATACATTGCGGACTGCGCAAAATACGGGTCGATCGCCATTGCCTGAAATTTGCGTCCCGATTCCGGCTTGACCGATTCGAATACTTGAATACGGCTGTATTCGGTGTCGATGTCGTGCAGTCCGCTCTGCCGAAAAACCGCGTACGACGTCAGCTCGCTGCCCGCGATCGAAAAAACAAAAAGCGTCAGAACCATAAAATTCACGCGGCTAAGGGCTAAAGGTGCCAGAAGGATGCTCAAAGCGAAGAGCGTTCCGGCGATGATGTACAGCGTCCGCACGCTGCCGACGAATGGTATGAGTACAAAGCCAGCGGCGAATGTCCCGGCGATGCTGCCAACGGTCGAAAGGGCGTATAGCCTGCCGACCGTCTTGCCCGAATCTGCGAGCGCCGACATCTTCAGTTTCACGGCAAACGGGGTAACAATTCCCAACAAAACGCTTGCCGGTGCGAAAAGCACCAACGCTGCGATGACAGCCTGAAGCCCAAGCCCGACGCCTAGACTTGCGACCATGGAGAGAAGAAAATCCTTCAGGAGGATCGTCACGGAAACCGCACCGCCCGCGGCAAAGATCGTGGCGGCGAGGACCTTTGCGTCCGGCCGTTTATCCGCGATTCTCCCACCGATCCAATATCCGGCGCTCAGTGCCGCGAGAATGACACCGATCAGGCTTGTCCAGACATACGTCGATGTTCCGATAAATGGAGAGACGATCCGCGAGCCGATGATCTCGTAAGTCATCACCAAAGCACCGCAGATGAATACCGTCAGTTCAAGGGCGAACCGGGCAAGCTTAACTCGCATAGGAAACAGCTTACCTGAAATCGAACTGCGGAAATAATCGGTGGGCTTGTTTACTAAGATCAACTAGCAGGAATACTGTTAGAAACGCCATCAGAGATGCTGTTCGAATTCAAACGACAACGTGTCTGTGGCGGCGTCAAATCGATGTGGCACGGGAATCACGACCAATCCGCTGAGAGCGAATCAGGTTGTTCCAGACACTAAAAAGTGCTAACGAAACAGGAGTTTTTAGCAATTGACGCAGCCATCGACGCACTCGACCGTCCTAACTAAATTGCCAAGGCCCAAGAAAGATTGGGCGGGTTCAGTAAGGACCAAAGAGTCACATTCTTAAGGCCACTAAGCGATAGCCGTTGTCTTTTCGGAGGCACCGACAAATGTCAGCCACTCCGCATCATTCGGGGCAGGGCGGTTCGCCAGCACGATGCCAAAGAACTCATCCTGAAGCCGCTTTGTCATTTCACCGCGCTTGCCGCTGCCAACCGTAATGCGGTCAACCGATCTGATCGGGCTAATCTCCGCCGCCGTACCGGTAAAGAAAAGCTCGTCCGCGAGATAGAGAGCAGACCGCTGAATTGTCGTTTCGATGACTTCGATCCCCATTTCGCGCGCGATGTGAATGACGGAATCACGCGTAATGCCGGGAAGGATCGCCGCCCCGAGCGGTGGTGTGATGAGCCTGCCATTGTTGACAACAAAAAGGTTCTCGCCCGAGCCTTCGGAAACATAGCCGCGATCATCAAGGGCAATTCCTTCGGCAAATCCGCCAAGCCTTGCCTCCATTTTTATGAGCTGCGAATTCATATAATTCGCACCCGCTTTTGCCATCGTCGGCAATGAGTTAGAGGTGATCCGCGTCCAGCTTGAAACACACACGTCAATGCCGTTCTCGATCGCCTCTTCCCCCAAATATTTTCCCCATTCCCAGGCGGCAATGTAAGATTCGATCGGATTATCCAGGGGATAAACACCAAACGCGGGATTTTCCTCGTCCAGGCCGCGGAAGATCACCGGGCGGAGATAGCATTCGTCAAGGCCGCTCCGCCGGATAAGCTCTACGCTCGCCTCGCAAAAGTCGTTACGCGAAAACTGCGAATCCATACGATAGATCTTTGCGGAGTTGGCAAGTCGCTGCATATGTTCCGTCAATCGGAAAACGGCCGAACCCTTTGAAGTGTTGTAGCAGCGGATCCCCTCGAAAACGCTGCTCCCGTAATTGACGACATGCGACATGACATGAACGCGGGCGTCGTCCCAGTCAATAAATTCGCCGTTTCTCCAAACCTTGGGTGAAATTTTCATAATTAAGGAATCTCTCTCTCGCCACATTAGGGCCGCGATTTAGTGCGGTACGATTTCGTTATAGTATATTGCCGAGGTTTCCCGAAATCAAAGGCTGTTATGTCAAAATAACTTCCGCTAATGACAAAAAAAGACGGGCATAAGCCCGCCCTTTTATCGAAACATACGTTGCTTTACAAAAACGACAATCTGGGAGCGGTGTCGTCAAGCCGGGAATCAAACTGCACACCATCTACAACTACGGACACGACTATCGGTTGATCGCCTGCTTCATTGAGACCCGGTGGAAGCAGGAAATCAACTGTGTAAACACCGGGTTCGACCAGTACACCACCGGTCAAGACCTGCGAGCCGGCGATCGTTTGGCTACCGATTCGAATAACAAAGACGCCCGACGAAGTATTCGCTATTCCCGTCATCCGCAGCCGCAAAACCGTCGGAACACGGTCGCCCCCGCGGATGCGGATGGTTGTAACCGCGAACGGCTCGGTCGTGTGCACCCGGTTGGTTACGTTGAACGCTATGGCCCGCCCAAACGGGCCGGGCACAGGCCTGTCCGTAAAAATGTCAGGCCGTGTTGGAACGATCGTTACCTCGCCTCTGATCTCCGTACCGTTGTTATTGATCACAACCGGATATTTCGTCCCGGCAGTCCCACTCGAAATGGCGGGCGGAACCACAAATTCGATCTCACGCTGGCTGACGAATTTTAGCCCACAGGCAACACCATCGATCGTCATCGTCACGCCGCTCAACTGGATCGGCAAATTGAAACTTCGGCTGAGTGACCCGGTTGCCGTGCGTGCAACCACCGGCGGGGTCATGGAAGCATTGAAATTGAGTATCGCAAGCATTCCCGGCGAGATGCCAAGCACAGCCGGCGGCGTAACCGGCGTCGGCGTCGGGACCGGAGTCGGCGTCGGAGTTGGCGTGGCTCCAGGATCCGGTGTCGGGGTTGGAGACGGTACGGGCGTCGGCGTTGGCGTAGGTGTAGGGCTAGGCGTCGGCGTCGGGCTTGGTGTAGGAAGTGCGGTTGCCGAAACCGGAATACGCGAAGCCCCGGTTGCAAAATTCAAGGAAGAGACTGCCGACTGAGTCACTACCGGAGGTGTGTAAATGTAGTAGGCCTCAGTCTGCTGGTCAAAATTGCCGGTTCCAAGTTCTGTAAGGGCCAGATTAAAAGCGAAACGCTGTGACGAATCGCTAGGAAGCGGCTGCGTCGAGGCAAGGATAGAACTGGATAGCCGAAACTTCGTCAGTCGGTTGAAAACAGCCGTTGACGCCGGAGCATCAAGCGTAAAGGAATAAATCTGCGTAGGCCTGCCTTCGTCCGGATTCAGTCCGTCGGTCGCGGTCGTCGGGATAGTTCCGTCCGGCTTAATATTCTGACGCGTCTCCAGCAGCAGCGTTTTTGGTGTGCCGGCGGCATCATTGTCGGTAAAACCGGGATAGTGCTGGACATCTCCTCCAGTCGCCGCCGTATCCGCATCACTGCGCGGGCCGATCTGCCGAAACGTGTCATTCGACGTATCGTAAACATATAGAGCGAATGAAGTCAGGTTCGCTCCTCCGGTCGTAGCCGGCGGTATCGGGAAGTCCGCGTATGAATTGAAAGCTATGAAACGGCCGTCGCGGCTCATTCGCTTACCAAGGTCGAGCACATTTACCGGGTCGCCCGGATTCAGCGGCGTCGTTGTCGTGATCTGTTTTCCGCCCGTGGGCCTTCCGGCATTAAGGTTTGCATAGAAAATTTCCTCATTTCTGCTCGCCAAAGGATTACTGCCGGTTGGAAAGTTTGTTGTACTGTCCGGATCATCGATCGGATTTTCGCCGGTTGCGGCAAACGCCACGCGTGCGCCACTGCCAGAAATTGTCGGGTTCTTATTATAGATCGGGTTCGTGATCGGGCCGCGGGTCGTTTTGGTGACCTGGTTTATGGCCGCCGATATCCGCGAGTACGTAAATATCTCGTCATTATCATCGTTCGGAAAGGCATTGCCGTTCAGGATCAAGTCACGTGTCGAAACGAAAGCGATCAGGCTGCCGTCGTCATTGATGGTTGCGTCATGATTGTCGTCAGCGACAAATGCTCCGGCGGTTGGCGTTGCGGATTGGGGCAGCCTGCTCGTTGGCGTGTTCGTTACGCGGATAAAGGCCCCGCCGCTAAGATCTGTTAGCGCAAGGTCGTCGCCCGTTGTTAGGTCGGCCGCCGAGTATCCCGGGATCTGGTAAAGCCACATTTCTAAATTCGCATCGGTTTGCAGCGGATTAAACGGTGGCGTAGGTGTCGGGCTTGGTGTCGGCGTTGGCGTCGGGCTTGGCGTTGTCGTCGGAGTTGGCGTAGGTGTTGGGGTGGCCGCCGTTAGTGCGTCCGCGTCAAAGCTTCCAGGGTTGGTGGAGTCGGGCACCGTGGGCGTAGAAGAGGTCGCGTTCGAATTGAATGCGATCCACCGGCCATCATTGCTGATCACGGGACGCTTGTTTGCTATCTCTATCCGAATGTTGCTGAAGATACCAGGGCCGACCGCGCGGTCCCACAGCACGCTTTTAGTATCGGTTATTTGAAAAATACGCCGCTGGGCAAAATCCCACAAAAATATTTCGACGTTTCCGTCAGCGTTTCTCGGATTTACGGTCGCAATGTCACCACGAGACTCAAAAACAACAAAACGTCCGTTCCCGCTCACGCCACCTGCGAATGATTCCGCGTTTGACGACGTAAATTGGCCTATGACCGTATTTGGCTGAGGGATAGGCGTCGGAGTCGGCGTCGGCGTCGGCGTTTGAGCCAAAACCCCCAAAGATAATGAAGAAAATGCAATTACCAATAAAAATAAAGACAAGCGAACTGTCACAAACCCCTCCCGCTGATGCTGAAAAAAGACACCGACTGTCATATAAAATGTAAAAGATTCACCCTAGCCGCAAAACCATACATTTTAAAGGTAAAAAATGTGTTCTGCAACCAACTGATGGATAAAGTCAATTTCGATCTCTAAAAACAAGTGATTTGATGCACTGTTATTCGCAAATGGTTGTCATTTTACATTTTACGCAATTCGTTTAACATTATGCGTTTGGGTTCTGTTCGCTGCATCGACGATGGCTAGTGGATACAAGATCATGATCGTGGCCGGGGAGGCGTCAGGAGACGCTCATGCCGCAAAGCTCGTCGAGGCGTTGAAGGCCGAGTCACCCGATACGCAATTCGAATTTTTCGGCTCTGCCGGCGAGCGAATGCGTGCTTCGGGGGTCGAGCCCGTCGTCCTGGCCGACGGGCTTGCGATAATGGGATTGCCCGAGATTGCAATGGCGCTGCCGATGTTCCTTAGAGCTTTTCGCAAACTGCGAGCGGCGGCAATTGAACGTGGGGCCGATGCCGTTGTACTTGTGGATTTTCCAGAGTTCAATCTAAAACTAGCCAAAGCGCTCAAGAAAAAAGGGTTAAGAGTTGTCTATTACATCTCGCCGCAGATCTGGGGCTGGCGGCAAATATCGTCGTCGTACCATCCGCGATCACGTAGATAAATTGCTCACAATACTGCCGTTTGAAAAGGAATGGTACGCTCGGCACGGGATCACCAATGTCGAGTACGTGGGCAGCCCTTTGGCTAATGAGGTTCGGCCCAGTGTGTCGAAGGAGGAGTTTTGCGAAAGATACGGACTTGATCCAAATCACCCGATCATCGCTCTTTTACCGGGCAGCCGCCATAAGGAAATAATGCGGATTCTGCCGTTAATGCTTGAAAGTGCATCGATGATGGCCGCACGCGATCCGGATTTGCAGTTCATTATTGCGCTCGCTTCGACACGAAATACGGATGAAGTTCAACAGGCGTGTTCAGAGGCCGAACTCTCGGGCGCCCGGTTGCCTAAAGTGAAGATCACAGTCCAGGACGAGACTTACGACGCATTGTCCGCAGCCGACGCCGCCGCCGTGGCGAGCGGCACAGCTACGCTGGAAACGGGCATTATCGGCACTCCGATGGCGATCGTCTACAAAACCTCGTCGTTTAATTACAGCTTGATCCGCCCTTTGATAAGCGTAGAACACTTTGGCCTGATAAATCTGATCGCCGGAGAGCGGATAGTGAAAGAGTTGATCCAGGACGATTTTACGCCGGAAGATCTTGCCAAGGAGCTTTTTAGGCTCCTCGAACCTGTTGTAAATAAGGACGTTCGCGGAAAACTAAGCTTGGCCGCCCGAAAGTTAGGCCAGGGCGGAGCATCAGTCGGGCTGCGCAAGCGATTCTTGAACTTATCGGCGGTTAGTTTTGTCGTGCATTACTCTGCCAAAGATTCTCCGAAGACATCATGGAATCCTGTGCCAGCGGTCAAGGTTCGGCCGCCCCATCTACCTTTCAACGCCATTACTTGTCGTAATAACTTATCTTTCGATACTTGACCAATGTTCGGTCGTTAAGCTTCGAATTAGAAAATCTTACGGCCGCCGTCTGTTTGATCCAATTTCCTTTGTCGTCAAGTTGGTACGAGTATGTAATCGTTGAAAACACTTCTTCACCGGAAGTTGTCCTTGCATCTGTCGGTGGGCCGTTGTCACCATAATGAAATTCTTGCCCACTGACTAGTTTCCCTTCACGCGAGAGCACGATCCTTTTTGTTAGACGATTCTTCGCGTCGAAATAGTAGATGTAACTCCGAAACAACAATCTAGGGGAAACTACGGGTCTTAACTCGGACGAGGGATTATATTCGACTTCGGCTATCGAGTTAGTTGATTTGTCGTATGTAACAACAGTTGCCGAGCCGCTTTCAACTGGCTGATCCCAGGAGCCTACGCGTTTTGAATCAATCTGGAATGTGCGAATCCTGGTCCCATCAGACCTGTAGCTGTAGCGATATATCGCTGTTCCCATCGAACGAGCTTCCTGCAAAGAAGCCCGTCTCCCATTCTTGTCAAATTCGATCGAGTATGTCGTACCGTCAAATTTCTCATCGGGTTTTCCGCGCGTCATAATAATTTCCGAGCGTCTTCTCTTCGATGCGCTTAACATTTTCAAACAGGCCTTCAATATTACGGTCTGCCGGCTGGGCAGCTGCCACTAAGCTGAAAAGCAAAAAGTACAAGGCGAGAGCAGGTCTATTCACTTTTCTTGATCTCACTTCCGGTAGATTTGTACGCCTTCTTGAGTTCTTTAACCTCGGCCTTGAGCCGCTCGATTCCTTTGATGTGTGCATTCTGCCGTTTATATTCTTCCAACGGCTGGATCGGCGTGCCCCACCAGACGCCGGGGCGGACGATCTTTCCGGGTAATATGCCGGCCTGCGAACCGATCACGGCCCCGCTTTGAACTCGAACATGGTCGCCAAAGCCGACCTGTCCGCCGATGACGCAATCGTCCTCAATAATGACGCTTCCCGAAATGCCGGTTTGGGCAGCAATGACGCAGCGTTTCCCGATGTCAACGTTATGGCCGACCTGGACGAGATTGTCGATCTTCGTGCCCTGGCCAATTCGGGTAACGCCGAGAGCACCCCGATCGACACATGAGTTCGCACCGATCTCTACGTTGTCTTCGATCACGACCGAGCCGATCTGCGGGAATTTCTGATAATTTCCATCCTTATCTTTTACATATCCAAATCCATCTGCACCAATTACCGTGCCTGCGTGAATAACACAATCGCACCCGACTTCGACATTGTCATAAATGACACAATTGGGATGAATTACAGTGAATTTGCGAATCGACACATTGTTACCTATTCTCACACCCTCATGAATTTCACAGCCTTCGCCTATGTAAGAATTCTCGCCAACAGTAACAAAAGCCCCCAAGTGTGCCGCACGCACGTCGGCTGTTTCGGCAATGATCGCAGTCGCGTGATTCCGATCGTATCGTAACACTTTAGTGTGGAGCTTTCCCGCGACGAGAGCGAACGCAAGCTTTGGGGTGTCTACACAAATTATGGCCGGGGACACACGCCCTACCGGTCGTGTTTCTGCCCGTGCGGCCGCAAAATCAGAGGGAACTATGACGCACGATGCCTCAGTTATCGGCATTTCGAAACTTTTGTCATAAAAAGCGAGCTGGCCGCTTTTCGCGGTGCCAATGGCGGCGACCGAAGTGATCGTGACATCGCCGCTGCCATGCAGTTCTCCTCTCACGAATTCAGCAATTTCGCTTATTTTCATTACCTACAATGTAAATTGTTTTCGGAAAAAAGTCAGGTGTGACGGTTATCCGCCAAGTCGTTCGGCAGCATTTACAGCGGTTTGCAGGAATGTTTCGATGCCTTCGATGCGGAATCCAAGCCGGCTGTCGAGCCGTCTAAGAACAACCGCAGATTCGCTGTCCAGAAAATCCAGATCGGCGAGATCGATCGTTACCGATGTATCAAGCTCGGTTTGTATGTCAGACGCGATTCGTTCAAGCAGAAGGCGCATCGTCCAGCAGCATTTCTCCTTCGACTCTCAGGATCGTCGTCCGGTGCTCAGTATCGTCGATCTGTGTAATATGCGTCGCCATACTTACGAGGAATTAGATGCTATAACTACGGTAAAAGCAAGCTTTTGTTTCGCGGCGGCCGCATTTTTTTTGTGACGAGAAACACACCCGCAAAGATCAACGCGGCGGCTGCAATAAAGTTCAACCCTACTCGTTCGCGCGAAAAAGACAACCGCCATCAGAAAGCCGACGACCGGCTGCAGATACACAAAAACGGCGACCGTTGACGGATCTACCCGAGCGAGGGCGAATGCGTTGGAAAAGTATGGCAATGCGGTCGCAACCACCGCGGCATAAAGCACGAGCAGCCATATCTGCGGCCCAATAAGCGCAAGGTCAACATGTGACAGTGAATACAAACCGAGCGGGACCGAGATCGTCGCCGCAAAAATGAATATCCAGGTGATCGATTTCATCGCTCCGTTGCGGAGCAAGATGCCTTTTGAGCTCGAGACATAAATAGCGTAGGAAAGGGAATTGAGGATGATCATCACATCACCCAGTGTCGTTTGTGACGAAAAAGAAGCATTTCTGGGGTCGATAAGCAAAATTACGCCGATCGCGGCAAGGGCAATGCCGGCAGCTTTCACCGCTCTTAGCTTTTCTACGCCAAGGATCGCCCCCAGCGAAAGTGTGAAGATCGGGATCGTCACAGCCAGCAGCGACGTGTTCGACGCTTTTGTCAGCGACAGTCCGCCCACGAACAGTAGTTGATTGACCGTGACGCCAAACAAACTCAGGAGTGCGAGGCGCCAGTAATCGCCGCGGCTTTCAAGCCGAAGATTGCCCCGCAAGCGCTGAAAAACATACAGAAGGACCGCCGTAATGCCGATGCGAAATCCAACGAGCGCAACTGCCGGCATTACCACCAGAACGGCCTTGCCGACGACTGGTAGCGAGCCGAATGACAACTGCACGGCGATCAATGCAATGTAAGGCGGATATGATCGTTCGCGGGCGTCAGAGTGCACTTCGGTAGTATTTTGCGACAGTTGGTTTTGATCCTCTTTAAACAGCTTGCGAGTCGATGTTATCATGTCGGCGTCTGTCGAATACCAATGCCCCACGCCCAAGCGTATGAAAACCACCTGTAAACAACTCGTCATTCGTTTTTGCCGAAATTCAGCGATAGCCGGAATCTTTGCGGCCTGTCTCTCCCTGGTGGGAATCGGCCAGGAGGAAGCATCAAAGCGGCCAGTAACTCTGGATGAGATCAGGAGTTCGTTAAAAGAAACCAAAGTGGGACTCCCGACTACGAACCGCATTTGGATAAAACGGATCGCGGCAAATGGGGTGGATTTTGAGATCGATGCTGCCATTGAAAATAGCATTCGCGAGGCTGGCGGCAACGATACGCTGATAGCGGCCATCCGCGGGTCGATCTGCGGTAGTTACTCCGCCCGTGCCGAAAAATGTCCGGACAAGGACTTTGCATGTCAGATCGACAACTACACCAAGGCACTTGAATTCCACCCAGACGACGTCGATGTTCTCGTCAACCGCGGCCTTGCTCATCACGATAGCGGTAATTACGACGGAGCAATAACGGATTACACACGGGCACTGGAAATTGCGCCGAAGGACGCGGATGCCTTTGGAAATCGCGCGAACTCGTACAGCAGAAAAGGCGAACGCGAATTGGCGTTAAAGGACTACAACAGTGCGATCGTTCTCGAGCCGAGGGCTTCGCCGCACTTCTTTAACCGGGCCATCCTGCATTTCGACAATAAGGCATACGACCTTGCTATAAAAGATTACACCCGCTACATCTTGCTCAAACCGAAAGAGGCCGACGGTTACGCAAGCCGCGGCGAAACGTATGTAGAAAAACGTCAGTACCTGCTCGCGATAAAGGATTACACTACGGCGATCGCACTTGCCCCTAAGGAACCGGACTATTACGTTGGCCGCGGGCGAGCCTTTAAGGAAAATAACAAGATCGACATCGGTCTCAAGGATTTTGACACGGCGCTCAAGATCAAGCCGGAAAACGTTTACGCTTTGCACAATCGGGGCATCGCTCTCCATCTCAAGGGCGATTACGATGCGGCGCTTGCGGATTACAATCGGGCGATAGAACTCGAACCCGCGAATGCCGAGATATTTCTAAATCGTGGACTGGCCTATGGAGCAAAGGAGCAGAGCGTTGCCGCTTTGGTCGACGTCAACAGATCGATCGAACTTGACCCGAAAAACGCTTATGCCCTTTTTTCGCGCGGAGACCTTTATTCCAGAGCGGAGGAATACGAAAAAGCTCTTGTTGATTTTAACAAGTCAGTCGAACTCGACGCCGAGGGCTCGGATGCGTATTTTGGCCGCGGCTATCTTTATATACAGATCGAAGACTATGAAAAAGCGTTAGCAGACTTTAACAAGGTAATTCAGCTTGCTCCGAAGAATGCGGACGCATACGACAACCGCAGTTATGTCTACTTGCAAGCTGAGGCTTACGACAAAGCGATCGCGGACGCTACCACCGCGATAAAGCTAAATCCCAAAGACAGTTATGCTTATGATATTCGGGCGTCCGCTTACGAAGCCCTGGGTAACGCGGGAAAAGCGGCTTTGGACAGGAGGAAATTTGAGGCTCTTGAGAAACTCAAGAAACCTTAACGCAAGACGCACGAGATCTTCCTACCAGATTAAACGGAAGCCAGCAGAGCGCCTTCAATCTCTTTGGACAAAGGAAGAAAAACGAAATATTTTTTCGGATAAAGATAATCTTCGCCTTCATCGTCAATCACGCGAACATAATCGGAACGATCGGCTTTTTCGTCAAGGAGGACTTGATAGATTTTCCGAGCGGTCAATAAAGAATCTTCCGGCGTAACGATGCAGATGGCAAACTTGTTCCCCCGTTTCATATGCATATTTAATCAAGATACTGTTTGATACGCAAGAATTTTTTGCCAATTCCGTGAGCCTCGAACCAGTGAACCTCGGCGATGCGTATTTCTCCATTCTCAAGTTTTATGCGAGCGATCCCTTTCAATTTCCGCCAGCGTCCTCGCCCAAACTCTTCCTGAAGGAATGGCAAAATCCTTATCTTGCTGCCAATAGCAATTGTCTCGACATCTGTAACGTCGCCAACGATTCGAAAACCCATTACATCAACATCATCGCCGGCGTTTCAAGCATTTGCTTGAAGGTCTGCAGAAATTGTGCGCCCGTCGCACCGTCGATCACGCGGTGGTCGCATGACATTGTGACGTTCATGATACTTCGCACGGTGACCTGGCCGTCGCGTACGACCGGGGTCGGGTTCGCTCCGCCAACAGCGATGATCGCCCCTTCCGGCGGGTTGATGATCGCGGTGAATTCCTTAATGCCCATCATTCCGAGATTGCTGATCGAGAACGTTGCACCCGTGTATTCTTCGGGCTGGAGTTTCTTGGCTTTCGCTTTGCCAGCCAGGTCCTTGATCTCAGCTGCTATCTCAGCCAATCCCTTCAGGTTCGCACCGCGCACGACCGGGGTGATCAGGCCTTCGTCGACGGCAACCGCGACGCCGATGTCGGCCTGCTCATAGAATCGTAACGGTTTTGTCCTGGTACGACGCATTAACCCAAGGATGTTTGAGCAGCGACATTGCGGCGGCTTTGACAATGATGTCGTTGACGCTGATCTTCGAATCGTCGTCGAGGTTCGCGTTGATCTGCTTTCTCGTGGCGAGCAGGCTGTCCATTTCGATCTCGACGGTCAAATAAAACGTCGGGATCGGGCCAAGCGATTCGGTAAGGCGGCCGGCGATAACCTGCCGCATCTTTGACGTGTTCTCGTCGCGGAATGGCGACGCACCGACGATAGTTGATGGAGAAAAGACCTTCGGTGCCGCAGGTTTCGCCGTTCCGCCACCGGCGAGGGCTTCTTCGATATCTCGCTTGATAATGCGGCCGTTCGGCCCGCTGCCGGTGATCGAGCGAAGATCGATCCCGTTGTCGGCCGCCATTCGGGCGGCTATTGGCGAAACGATCATGCGGCCATTGCCCGTTTGCGTGGGTGGTGCTTGCTGGGTCGAAACAGCAGCGGTCGGCGCAGGTTGTGAGACGGTTGCTGGTGCGCCAGCGGCCCCGCCGCCCGCCGACACAGGCGATGGCGGTGCTATGGCCTCAGCCGGTGCTGACTTTTTGCCGTTCGACGCGGCCTCGCTCAGTAGGGCGGAAATGTCCTCGCCAGGCTTGCCGGTGATCGCGATAGCTTCACCAAGAGCAGCAGTATCGCCAGCCTGTTTCAGGATCTTCAATAGCGTCCCGCCGCTCAGGGCGGTCATTTCCATTGTCGCCTTGTCGGTATCTACCTCGGCCAGCGTTTCGTTCGCTTCGAATGCATCACCTTCGTTTTTCAGCCAGCGGGAAATTTGTCCTTCTTCCATGGTGGGCGACAGTTTCGGCATTAAGAATTTTTCAGCCATATGAATTAGATCTTCCGGTTTGCTGCTATCATCCGCAATCGCTCTTCGCGGGTCTTTTTCTTCTCGTTGTAGCCCTTTTCGCCGTAAGGCTCAAGCTTTTCAAGCCAAAGATCTTCAAGCGTTTCAAGGTCGGCGACATAGTCGTAATTCGGGTCTTCGCGTGGAAAGACCTCTTCCAATACTTCGAACTCAAATTTTTCGGGACCCAGCTGTTTCCAATCTGATTCAAGGCTCTTGGTTGGATGAGCTCCGGCATCAAGCTGAAAGCGGATGCGGTTGAACATTGCACTCAGATCCGTCGTCGAACCAACAAAGCTCTTTTCGTTGACAAGGTTTCGTATCTGAAAAACCCCCATCGGCCGGCGGGACAACTTGTAAGCGAGTTTTGCAGCTTTCTTGTCCATCCGGCTTTTGCCTAGAGATAACAAACTTCCTTCACCGCCGCGACGATCTTATCGACATCCGGCAAAGCCAGAGCTTCAAGATTTTTGGCGTACGGATTGGGTGCTTCGGCGGTCGAAATTCGCTTGACCGGAGCGTCGAGATAGTCGAACGCATGTTCCATCACGGTATGCGAGATCTCGGCACCGACGCTGGCGAAATAGTGCGACTCTTCGGCGATCACCAAGCCGGTTTGTTTTCTTCACCGAATTGACGATCGTGTCGATATCCAGCGGCTTGATCGTTCGCGGGTCGATGACCTCGACCGACACATCGAATTCTTCCTTGATCTTTTCGGCCGCCTGAAGAGCAAGCGGCACCGTCATCGAACGGGCGACGATAGTGCAGTCCGTGCCTTCACGTTTAACATCGGCGACGCCGAGCGGGATCGTAAAATCTTCGTCTTCGGGCACTTCGCCTTTGTTGCCGTACATCCGTTCCTGTTCAAGGAAAAGCACCGGGTTGTCGTCGCGGATGGCCGATTTTAGCAGGCCTTTCGCGTCAGCGGCGGTCGAGGGCATCACGACTTTCAGACCGGGGAAGTTTGCGTAAAACGCCTCCAAAGCCTGCGAATGCTGCGACGAAACCTGATAAGCCGAGCCGTTCGGGCCCGCGAAAGACTATCGGCACTTTGAACTGTCCGCCGGACATATACAGCATTTTCGCCGCATGATTGATGATCTGGTCGGCCGCGAGGATCGAAAAATTCCATGTCATGAACTCGATCACCGGCCGCAAACCTGCCATCGCAGCACCGACGCCAACGGCGGCAAAGCCTAGCTCGGTGATCGGAGTATCAACGACACGCTTGTCGCCAAATTCCTTCCAAAGCCCGCGCGTCACCTTATAGGCGCCGTCGTACTCGGCAACCTCTTCGCCCATGACGAAGACATTATCGTCCCTCAAAATTTCTTCACGCAACGCTTGATTAAGAGCATCGCGGATCGTCAAAACTGCCATATATTTAACTGCTTGTGGTTACTTTACGAAGACTTGCCACCAGCCCGATCACCACCAATACAAATCCGACACCTTTCACAACGGCGACCCATTCGGACGAAACCGGAGCCGGATCTACAGAACCCATCCGCATCTGCTGGATCTGGCCAAAAAAACTCAAGAAGACCATTCCGAGAGCGACTCCCCATGCGGCAGCGAGAAATCGCTGGCCATCCACAGGATCTTTGCCCTACCCGCCAGGCGCCGTACAACAGGAAACCTCCCAGAAAATAATCGTCCAGCATCGCCGGGGGATATTCGGTCCACGTACTCCATCGCCGGACCGTTTCAAGCACCGGAGTCACTATCCCGAGAAAGATCGCAAGATTCCTACTGACCGCAATCGTCATTTCTTACCTAGGCGTAAACGTCCGTAAACAACTCGCTCTCCTGCGGAAACGGGCTTTCTTCGGCAAATTTCACCGCTCGTTCTACTGCTTCGACCGCTTCCGCTTCGACCTTTGCAAAATCCTTATCGCCGAATACCTTGGATTCTCGAAGGCTGTCGGTAAACAAAACGATCGGGTCGCGTTCCTGGTATTTCTTGATCTCGTCGCGGGTTCGGTAGTTGCCGGGGTCGGACATCGAGTGGCCCATGAAGCGGTAAGCCCTAATTTCTAATAGCGTCGGCGAGCCGTCTTTCCTCGCTCTTTCGATCGCACGCAAGGTCGCCTCACGAACGGCCATAACGTCCATTCCGTCGACGAACTCGTTCGCCATTTCAAACGCTTCGGCCTTCTTCGCAATATTCCGCGTACTCATCGCCCGCTCCTGCGAAGTTCCCATGCCGTACTGGTTGTTTTCGCAGATGTAGATGCAGGGAAGTTTCCAAAGCTGGGCCATGTTCAGCGATTCGTGAAAGATGCCTTGGTTAACGGCGGCTTCGCCAAAGAAGCAAAGCGTGACCTGTCCTGATCCCTTATATTTGGCGGCGTAAGCCATGCCCGTTCCGACGCCGATCTGCCCGCCGACGATCCCATGCCCGCCGTAGAACTCAAGCTCTTTCGAGAACATATGCATCGAGCCGCCCTTGCCTTTAACACAGCCGCCTTCCTTTGCCGTAAAGTTCAGCTAAGACGCTTTCCGGCGTCATTCCTTTGATCATCGCCTGCACGTGGTCGCGATATGACGTGATAACCATATCAGTCGGCTTTAGAGCCATCATCGAGCCAACGCCGATCGCTTCCTGGCCGATGTAAAGATGACAAAAACCGCCGATCTTGCCCATCCGATAAACCTCGGCACATTTTTCTTCAAACTTGCGGCCAAGGACCATTTGATAGAGCATCGCTCGAAGCAGTTTTTTATCGGTTTTTCGGATCGACTCGATCTGGGATTTTCGGCGTTTAGCGTACTCCGCTTTGGCCAATTCAACCAATGCAAAGTCATGGTCGTCAACCTTTACATCTATCTTCGCGGCAGCTTTTTTCGTTCCGTTATTGCTGCCGTTTCTGGTTGTCGTTTCCTTTTTCGGGCTTGTAGCTGTCTTGGCCAAGATCAAATCCTCCGTAGCGCTGATCGGCTGGAAATACAGAATTTTCGTAAGAGTGCAATTATAATAGAGATATGGTCGTTCTGCAAAAGACTTTTTGGTTTTGCACGCAGTAGTTTGGCTAGCTCTTTTGTCGATGACGTTGGTTCGGCATTCGAACTGGCCGTGAGCCTTCCGATTCCAATAATAGTTGACTTTCTAATAAATACACAAGAAAATGACGCACAGAGATTATGCAGAAAGTACCGGTTCATAGTTTGATTGACGGATTGCGGGCGATACCCGATGGGGAATTCGTCTGCGACAATGTTTACGATTTTCTCAGCGAGCACCCGGTCGAGGTCGATTCGATTCAGAAATACATTCACTGGAGCCCGGCTTTTTACACCCGCAATCTTATTTATAAGGACGCCCGTTTCGAAATGATGGCGATCTGTTGGGACAAGGGTCAGGTTTCAAGGGTTCACAATCATTCCGAGCAGCGATGCTGGATGACGGTTCCGATCGGACGCCTGCGAGGCCAGAATTTTGCCGTCGCTGAGATCGACGAATCGCGTGGCTACTGTAAGCTGGTCGAAACCGACACCTTCGACCTCTCCGACTGCCTCGCCGCCAAGGTCGAGCTCGAAGAGCCCGTCCACCAGATACTGAACCTGGCCGAGTTCGGCGAACGCGCCGTCAGCATCCACATCTATTCAAAGCCTTACGACCGCTGCCTCTCATATTGCCGCGACACCGATACGTTCAAAGAGGTCCCGCTCTTTTATACAAGTATCGACGGCAAACTCTGCGACGGCGTCGTTCTTTAATTTTCAGAGAATACCTTCCATTTTTTCAAGCCAGCCGGTGCCCTTCAACTCGCGTAAATGCCGGAAATCACCAAAAGACAAAACGCTCTCATAATTGCACTTATCTGCGGCTTTTATGTTGCTTTGCGCTTCTGGGGTATGACGGATTCTTGCCTGTGGTTTGACGAGATATTCAGCGTCCACGCGGCCGAGCATCCGTGGGATACGATAATTTCCTTCGTCGCGAAGGACCTTATTCACCCGCCGCTCTTTTATTTGCTGCTGAAACTTTGGATCCCGCTCGCCGGCGAAAGCGTGTTCTGGCTGCGCTTGCTGCCTGTAGTTTTCTCAATTCTCGCGCTGTTCCCATTCTGGATGCTATGCCGCGAATTGAAGCTAAAACCGCCTGCGATCATCGTCGCCATAAGCTTGTTTGCGGTGAACGGCTCGCTCATCAAGTACGCTCAGGAAGTGCGCATGTACAGCCTCCTGCTGTTCCTTTCGTTGGTCTCGATCTGGCTTTTTTCGCGGTTCTATTTTCGAGGTAAAAACTTCTGGCTCCTTACCGCGGTCAACATCCTGCTCATCTACACGCATTATTTCGGCTGGCTGGTCATAATCGCCGAGGTCGTTGCGATACTTGATAACGCAGCGGATAAAAATACTCCGAACATTGCTGATGCTTGGGGTAGCGGTCGCCGCGTTCCTTCCGTGGATATATTCGATCATTCGTTTCGCCGAACCCGGCCCCGGCGTTGAGCAAAACATCGGCTGGATCGCTCGGCCCGGAATTAGCATCCATTTTCGAATTCGCGTTCGATGTCATCGAGCCCTTCTATTTCCAGCAGAGCAGTGTTGATCCAAGCTCAATATTCATCATCGCGATCCCGCTCTTACTTATCATCGCGGCGGCAAAGATCATCTATTTGATCGACTTTAAGAACTCGGAAGAAAAAGACGCAATATATTTATGAGCGTTTTTTCTGCTGGTCCCGCTTGTCGATCGCCTTTATGGCGAGCTGGCTGTTACCGGTCTCGGTTTGGGGCTCGCGGCACCTGATAATTGTCTTTGCACCGATTATAATTATCATCGCAATTTTCATAACATCAGTTGCTATAAAATCGGTAAGACTCGTATCTTATAGCTTCTGTTTACGTGCTTATCACCGTCGCGTTCGTGTTCCAGGTGCGTACCGAAAAGCCGCGGTTTATTTGGTGTGCGTGGGAGGAGCTGGCAAAACAAATTCCTGCCGACCAACCGCAGACCGTGTACGTATTCGAAGACCTCGTTGCTTACCATTTTTGGTTTGCGACAAGAAATAATGCGAATTTTCAGATCGTCAAAGTGAATGAAATGCCCGGAATGACTGAGGATAAAGCGTACTTTCTACCGCGCGGTTTCAACGGCGTGCGGAGCACGACACCCGACGAAATAGTCGGCGGGCGTTTTTCCATCGCCTTCCGCGACACCCAATGGGACGAACGCCATCCGCCGCTTATCTACTTCTCACAACGCGCCTTCAAGATCGAAAAGCCCCAAACGATCGAGTCAAGCGGCCTGAAAGCTTTCCTGGTCGAGATAACCAGATAGCCTCGATCTCGACCCATGCTTTTGGGTGGCATTCAGTCGGAATAGGGGCAGGAATCTCGCAATATCGCTGTGGTGACACAGGTTTACTATTACGTCATGCTTCGTGACGGCATCGGTTATGAGGAACTCACTCGGCGGGGCGCGAAGTTGGTCCGGTGCGCGGTTCCTAAGGTGAACAGAGACCAACTCCGACGTACAATGTCATAACGGTTTCTCCTGTCAAAGAGCGAATCTTTTTCTTGTCCGACAATCGATTCTACTCAATGTCGGGAGAAACCGTCTTTGTAACATCAGGCCCGGCCCCAGATTTCCGCGGCCCCAGATTTCAGGCCTTTTATTTTTTTCCGGAATCGGATCGATTTGTGATCTGCGCCCTATTCTCATTCCTTGGATAATTTGATAATATCTCATGCTCAATTCAGGAAAAGACCTTACCGCGAAGACCGACCTTCAGCAGCATGGTTCCGGTACGGGGCCTTGGCGAAGCAAGCGTCCCGCTTACGTTGATTTCTTCCCGCCCTGCAATAATGCATGTCCTGCGGGAGAAGATATCCAGTCCTGGCTGTCCCTTACTCAAGAAGGCAAAATTCACGAAGCCTGGGTAAGGCTCACGGAAGAGAATCCGATGCCCGCGATCCACGGCCGCGTTTGTTATCACCCGTGTGAAAACTCGTGCAATCGCGGCGCCGTCGACAGCTCGGTGAGTATTCATGCGGTTGAACGGTTTCTTGGCGACAAGGCGATCGCCGAGGGCTGGAAATTCCCTTCGGTGAAGAAGTCGACCGGGAAACGCGTCCTGGTGATCGGTGCCGGCCCAAGCGGATTGTCATCTGCCTATCATCTCGCAAAATTCGGCCACGATGTAACAATTTACGAAGCGGGACCTGTGGCCGGTGGGATGATGAATTTTGGCATTCCGGCATATCGGCTGCCGAGAGAGGTCCTGCGTGCCGAGATCGCCCGAATAGAGGAACTCGGCGTCAAGATCGTCCTCGATCGCAAAGTAACCAATGTGTTGGCCGAAAAGAACGAAGGCAAATTTGACGCAGTCTTCATAGCGATCGGAGCGCACATCGGCAAGAAAACTGAGATCCCGGCAAGAGACGCGGGAAAGATACTCGATGCATTGACGTTCTTGAAAGATGTGGAACTCGGGCAGGTGCCCCAGATCGGCCGGCGAGTCGCTATATATGGCGGTGGAAATACCGCGATGGACGCCGCAAGAACGGCGAAGCGACTAGGCGCCGAAGAGGCACTTATCATTTATCGCCGCGACCGCGAACATATGCCGGCTCACGATTTTGAAGCCGATGAGGCATTCAGCGAGGGCGTAAAGATCCATTGGCTCCGAACCATCAAGGACATCGATTCAACGTCATTCACGGTTGAGAAGATGGAGATCGTTGACGGTAAGCCAGTCGGTACCGGATCGCTCGAAACGTTGGAGGCCGATTCGCTGATCCTTGCGCTCGGACAGTCTACCGAGACCGAATTTCTGAAGGGAGTCGAAGGAATAGAGTTTGACGAGGATAATACTGTAGTCGTCGACCGACAAATGATGACCGGACATCCCGGCATATTTGCCGGCGGGGACATGGTTCCAAGTGAGCGAACGGTGACGATCGCGACTGGACACGGCAAAAAGGCCGCCCGGAACATTAACGCCTGGCTGATTCAAGAAACCTACGAAAAGGTTCCGAATAACGAGCTTGTTCCGGTAGAGCAGTTACACGTTTGGTATCGAACGAAGGCTGACGCGAGCCAACAGTCGCATGTTGCTCCGGAGGTCGCGGCTACTGGTTTCGACGAGATCGTCGCGGGCCTGTCCGAAGAGGAAGCCGTCTACGAGGCACAGCGATGCTATTCCTGCGGTAACTGCTTCGAATGCGATGGATGTTTCGGAGCATGTCCCGAACACGCGATCATAAAGCTCGGAAAAGGAAAAAGGTACAAATTTAACTTCAACCTCTGTACGGGCTGCGGAGTTTGTTATGAGCAATGCCCGTGTCACGCGATCGACATGATAGCGGAAATGGAGGCCGTAAAATCATGACTCCGTTAAAACAATGTTCCGTAACACTGGATGGTAATGAAGCTGCGGCCTACGTGGCATATCGAGTCAACGAAGTTTGTGCCATATATCCGATCACTCCATCGTCGGCCATGGCGGAATTTGCAGACGAATGGTCGGCAAAAGGCATTACCAATATATGGGGCAACGTGCCGGACATAATTGAAATGCAGAGCGAAGCTGGGGCCGCAGGTACAGTTCACGGGGCACTCCAAACCGGATCATTAACGACGACATTTACAGCGTCGCAGGGATTGATGCTAATGCTGCCCAACATGTACAAGATCGCGGGTGAGCTCACAGCGGCGGTTTTTCACGTCGCCGCGCGGTTCACTTGCGGCTCAGGGCCTGTCGATCTTTGGCGATCATCAGGACGTAATGGCTGCTCGAACCACCGGATTCGCCATTCTGGCGTCGGCCTCCGTACAGGAGGCCCACGACATGGCTCTCATAGCACAGGCAGCGACGTTGAGATCACGTATACCGTTCATCCATTTTTTCGACGGCTTTCGTACTTCGCATGAGGTCAACAAGATCGATTTGCTATCTGACGAACAAATAAGGGCGATGATAGATGACGATCTTGTCTTTGCCCATCGCGGCCGCGCGCTCAATCCCGATAACCCGTTCATCCGAGGTACAGCCCAGAACCCCGACGTGTATTTTCAGGGTCGCGAAACGGTAAACCCTTTCTACCAGGCCGTTCCATCGATCCTGTGGGAAGAAATGAGTAAGTTCGCTGATCTGACGGGTCGAGAATATGCCCCGGTGAAATTCTACGGGGCCCACGATGCTGACCGTGTGATCGTGATGATGGGGTCTGGCGTCGAGACCGCCGCCGAGACCGCCGAATACATGAATCTCAGTGGCGAAAATGTCGGTGTGATCCAGATATCGCTTTACCGCCCGTTTCCCGCTGCGGATTTTCTCGCCGCGATTCCTGCCTCAACCAGGCAAATAGCGGTACTCGACAGGACCAAAGAGTCTGGTGCTTCCGGAGAACCGCTTTATTCAGACGTAATGGTGACGTTGATGGAGGCGGTTTCCAGCGGGCATCTCGCATCAATGCCGGCAATTGTCGGCGGCCGGTACGGGTTGTCATCAAAGGAATTTACACCGGCAATGGCTAAAGCGACGTTTGACAATTTATCTGGCAAATCCCCAAAGAACCACTTTACCGTCGGCATCATCGATGACGTTGGGCATACAAGCCTCGACGTAGATGAAGCGCTTCACGTTGGACGAGTCCGGTTGGACCCAGGCCCTGTTTTTCGGATTGGGGGCCGATGGAACGGTCGGGGCAAATAAGAACAGTATCAAGATAATCGGTGAAAATACGGACCTTTCCGCCCAAGGCTATTTCGTATACGATTCCAAGAAATCAGGTGCCAAAACAGTATCGCACCTGCGATTCGGCAAGAACCAGATCAAGGCTCCATATCTGATCGGTTCAGCCGATTTTATCGCCTGTCACCAGTTCAATTTCCTCGAAAGGGAAGACATGTTGTCGATGGCGAAACCGGGTGCGACCTTCCTGCTTAACAGTCCGCATGGCCCTGCCGACGTATGGGACCGGATCCCGCTACGGGTACAGCAGCAGATCCTGGACAAGAAACTGAAATTCTATGTTATCGCCGCCGCCGATGTGGCCCAAAAAACGGGCATGGCAGGTCGCATTAATACGATCATGCAAACCTGCTTTTTCGCATTGTCCGGTGTATTGCCGCCGGATGAGGCGATCGCGCAGATAAAGAAAGCGATCGAGAAGACCTATCTAAAGAAAGGACAGTCCGTCGTCGAAAAGAACTTCAAGGCCGTCGATCTTACGCTCGAAAATCTGTTCGCAGTGCCCGTTCCGGAGAAGACGTCGGCGATGGACCTTCCGAAACAGGGAATCTCGCCGCTCGCTCCTGAATTTGTTCGGACGGTCACTCAGATGATGATCTCCGGACTTGGGGATCGTATCCCCGTCAGTGCCATGCCGGTTGACGGTACGTTTCCAAATGGGACTTCCAAGTGGGAAAAGCGAAATGTCTCCAGCCAGGTAGCGGTTTGGGATCCGGGATCGTGTATTCAGTGTGGTAACTGCAGTTTCGTCTGCCCGCACAGCGTTATTCGTTCCAAGTTCTTCCATAAAGGCCACCTTGATCAGGCACCTGGGGGCTTCAAGTCGGCCCCGATCAACGCACGTGGTTTCCCGGAGACAAAATTCTCACTGCAGGTTTATCTCGAAGACTGCACCGGCTGTCGCCTTTGTTACGAGGTCTGTCCTGTCGAGGAGAAAGGCGGCAAAGGACGTCGGGCGATCAACCTCGCGGAAAAACCCGAAGATCTAAGTGAAGAGCGAAATGCCATCAGCTTCTTCGAGCAGCTGCCTCAAAACGAAAAGCCGGCCGTTGATTTTTCCACCGTTCATGGTGTCCAATTTCTCGAACCGCTCTTCGAGTTTTCGGGTGCGTGTGCCGGATGCGGTGAAACGCCTTATATCAAGGTGCTCACGCAATTGTTCGGCGACCGGATGCTGGTGGCTAATGCGACCGGCTGTTCGTCGATCTACGGAGGCAATTTGCCGACGACGCCATGGACGTCGAACGCCGCGGGACAGGGACCGGCATGGTCGAATTCGCTCTTCGAGGACAATGCCGAATTTGGCCTCGGTATGCGCATGACGGCAGACAAACAGCTCGCGATGGCTCGCCAACTGCTGGAGCAGTTGAGGCCCGATCTTGGCGACCAGGTGGTCGACGAGATCACCCTCGCTCCACAGAACCTCGAAAGCGAAATACGCGAACAGCGAACGCGTGTCAAAGACCTGAAACTCCGACTACACCAAGTTGACCTTCCCGCTGCCAAGCACCTTCTGTCAGTCGCCGACCAGTTGGTCCATCGCAGCGTATGGCTTATCGGCGGCGATGGCTGGGCATACGATATCGGCTCGGGCGGACTTGACCATGTGATGGCAAGCGGGCGGAACGTAAACGTCTTAGTGCTCGACACCGAGGTCTATTCGAACACCGGCGGCCAGATGTCCAAGGCGACACCGACCGCCGCCTCCGCGAAATTTGCCGCTGCCGGCAAGCGTGTCGGCAAAAAGGACCTCGCCCTGCAAGCGATCTCCTACGGAAATGTCTATGTGGCCCAGATCGCTATGGGTTCGAATCCGCAGCAAACGCTCCTTGCTCTTCGAGAAGCCGAGGCCTACGAAGGGCCCTCGCTGGTGCTTGCCTACAGCCACTGCATAGCGCACGGGATCGATATGGAAAAGGGCCTTAATCAGCAGAGCCTGGCTGTCGCGAGCGGTTATTGGCCGTTGATCCGGTATAACCCCGTCCTTAGACGAAACGGTCAGAATCCGTTTGTACTCGATTCGCCCAGACCGACTATTTCGCTGAAGGACTACGCCTATAATGAACTGCGGTACAAGATGCTCACTCAGACAGCTCCTGAAGACGCCGAGCGGTTAATGAAACTGGCCCAGGAGATCGTCGATCTTAGATGGAAAACGTACGAGGACATGGCTGGGTTTGGTGCCGCTTCGTTCCAACCGGTCTATTAGAACTCGAGGTAAGCACAATGGCTGAACTACAGACAAAATACATGGGATTGGACCTCGCGTCGCCGTTGGTCGTATCGGCAAATCCGCTTTCGCAAAAGGTCGACAACATTCTCGCAATGGAGGACGCGGGAGCCGGAGCCGTCGTGCTGTTTTCACTGTTTGAGGAACAGATCCGCAAGGAAACCGCTAATGTCGAGCGGGTATATGGCTCTACCGCCAACGCGTTTGCCGAAACATCCGAGTATTTTCCGGGTCTCGACTCATTTTCGGTCGGCACCGGTCAATATCTCGATATCATCCGCAAAGCGAAGGAAAGGACCAACATACCGATCATTGCAAGCCTCAACGGAGTGACGCCCGAGGGCTGGATCGAGTTTGCCCGCGAGATCGAACAGGCAGGGGCTGATGGCCTTGAGATCAACATCTATTTCATTCCGGCGGATATCCATATTTCATCGTCGGAGGTCGAGCAGCGATACCTGGATATCGTAAAGCTCGTCCGCGACGCCGTAAGCCTCCCGATCGCCGTCAAACTTAACCCTTATTTTTCCGCAATAGGGAAGATGGCGTCTTCTCTTAGCGACGCTGGTGCAGATGCCCTGGTGTTGTTTAACCGTTTCTACCAGCCGGACCTTGAGATCGAGGAACTCAAGGTAATTCCGACCATGGAACTGAGCACCGCGGCCGAGATCCGATTGCCGCTGCTGTGGATCGCGGTACTTTATGGCCGCATTCCGGTTTCCTTTGCTGCCACGACTGGGATCCACAGTGCCCGCGAACTGATCAAATACCTGCTTGCCGGAGCCGACGTCGGCATGGTGGCCTCGACGCTGTTGAGGAACGGGATCGGCCGGATAAAAGAGATCCTCTACGACCTCGAGCTCTACATGCGAGATATGCCTTTCCAATCCGTCGAAGCGTTCCGTGGCTCAATGAGCCAACAGTTTACCTCGGACCCGACCGCATACGAACGCAGTAATTACATTCAAATACTCGAAACAAAAAACTGGCGGTAGGCGTCGGTTCAAGGCCCCGAAAAACCAAAGTCCAAAGTCAGACTCCAAAAGGAAACCTTTGTCAGGCCTCCGTTATTGCGATTATTTTGCAAAATTAACACCTCATCGGTAAGAACCCGGCGGATCGACGTTACGTAACCTGGAATGCCTTCCGCGAAACGCATAGTGTCCTTGCGACTTGAGTAGAGCATCGAAATCATCCAAATCGCGCAAATCATCCAAATCGTTCCATCCCGCATATTTCGCGCGGTTTGATATTTCCAAACAAGAAAACACGAGCGATAATTCTCCCGGACGGTATCTGTGCCCGGGATCGACTCGCGCGCACTTGCCTTCCGAAATGATCTTTGAAAAACAGTCGATGAAACACGATGAAATTTGACTCTTTTGTCGTCCGAAGGTCAATAACTCCTTTGTTTGGCGTTTTTGGGCGCGATGTTTCAGTTTGTTTCATATGAAACAAGATCGGGCACGCGCAATGAAACGAAACAAGGTCGCGAAAAGCTAAGCAATTGTGTAAGCAAGGTTTAGCCGGAGATTTTATGCGTGATCTTGTTTCAAGATGAAACACCGGGCATGCGGTTATGGCTGCCGCGTTTGCTTCCACCGCACACCATCTTTCGTGTCTTCAAGGACAATTCCTTTCTCGGCAAGCAGATCGCGAATTTCATCCGAACGGGCGAAATTTCTTTGTCTCCGAGCTTCCTGACGTTCCTCGACCAAAGCTTCGATTTCGGCGTCGAGCGAACCGCCTTCGGCCTCACCGAAAATGCCGAGCACGGAGTTGAATTTCGCAACAGCATCGAGCACGGCTTCGCGGTCTTTTGAAAGCAGCCCGTCGCCGGCCATGACGGTGTTTATCTCGCGGACAAGGTCGTGAATGGCGGCGAGTGCAGCCGCGGTGTTGAAATCGTCGTCCATCGCCTCTTCGAAATCCGTCAGGGCTTTAGTGACATTTTGGGCAACTTGCAGATCCGAACCTTCAACGGCATTTGCCTCAGTTACAAGCTGGCGGAAATTTCGCAGGCGTTCGACGGTCGATTCCGCACCCTGCAGGCCTTCAAACGTGAAATTCAACTGCTTTCGCGTCGGCACGGACAACAGCAAATATCGTATCGCCAATGCCGAATAACCTTGTTCCTGCAGATCGCGAAACGTGAAGAAGTTGCCCTTCGATTTCGACATCGTCACGTCGTCGATCTTCAGGAATTCGCTATGCAGCCAGTATTTCGAGAACAGCTTTCCGGTCGCCCCTTCCGATTGGGCGATCTCGTTTTCGTGATGCGGAAACTGCAGGTCCTGGCCCCCGGCGTGCAGGTCGAATGTTTCACCGAGATACTTCATCGACATCGCCGAGCACTCGATATGCCAGCCCGGACGGCCGCGTCCGAATGGTGCATCCCAGCCCGGCTCCTCGTCTTCGCCGACAAGCTTCCAAAGGGCAAAGTCCCGGGCATCTTCCTTATCGTATTTGTCCGTGTCGATGCGCTCGCTGCCGCCGGTTATGTTGCCCTCGAATTTGATCTTCGACAGCTTTCCGTAATCGGGAAACGCCGTGATGCGGTAATAGATCGAGCCGTCGGATTCGTATGCATGCCCGTTTTCAAGCAGCTTTGCGATGATGTCGATCATCTCCGGAATATGATGCGTCGCTCGCGGCGTCACCTCGGGCCGCTCGTTGCCAAGAGCGTCGAAATCTTCCCAAAAATACTGAATATAAGGTGCCGTAAATTCGTCAATGCTGATATTCCGTGCCGCCGCCTCGTTTATGATCCGGTCGTCGATATCGGTCAGATTAAAAACATGAGTTACCTCAAAGCCCTTGAACTTAAGGTAACGCCGCAGAACGTCGCCAAAAACAAACGTGCGAAAATTGCCGATATGTGCAAAATTCCAAACCGTCGGCCCGCAGATGTACATCCGGACCTTGCCTTCTTCCAACGGGTGAAATTCTTCGACCTGTCGCGATAGTGTGTTAAAAAATCTGAGCATATTCTGTAAATCCAAAAAAGATAAAACGACATGATAACCCAAAACCGGGCCAAACCTGATCCTCTTTGAGCTGGGCGAAAGAAATCTGGAAAATTTGAACGACGAGTATCAGCCGCGACAACACGCAGTGCTGAAATAGAAGGGAAGGGAATTGTCTCTGTCCGAGCGTTCCATCATTGTCCTTTGTATAGGAATATATACGTCTATTCAACGTGAAAGTTCATTTTTACGGACTCACGTCCAGAAGCCAGATGTCCGATTCCAGCTTCGCCGCAGTATAATAAAGCAGCTTTCCATCATGGCTAACGAAAGGGCTACGGATATCGAAGCCCGGGTTTTCAAACAATTCACGCGTTTCTCTTGTAACCGCATCGCCAACAAAGACCTTACTTCCAACCGAATAGACAAACCGCCGGCTGTCCGGAAGCCACGCAGGCAACGCTGAAGAATTCTCAACAACGATGTGATAGGTATTAGTTTCGAGCGAAAAGTATCCAATATGCCGCTTCTGGCCCTCGGCGATCACGCCGCCGAGCTTTGTGCCGTCGGGTGACCAATCCCAGACAACCATCCTAAGTCCGTTTTGTTCAGGGAGAACGAACGGATCTTGTTCGGTCTGGCTTCGGTTCGGATCCAAAAGCGACGTCTTGCCGTCAAAGTAGTATGCTTATTTTAGAGCCGTCCGGGGACCACACGGGAAAGCCAGTGCCGGCGGATTCGGTTGATGTGAAAGTGAGTTGCCGCATTCCTGTCCCGTCCGAATTCGCTATCCAGACCTGGCCTCCGCCATTTCGATCTGAAGTGAACGCAAGACGTCTGCCATCGGGCGACCACCGCACATACCTGTCAAAAGGTTCATCGTTTGTAACATCGCGCCAATCGCGTCCATCGCGGCCAACGATCACGATATCATCCTGCGTCGGTCGGATCAGCCGCATAACGAATTGGCTGCCATCCGCGGAGAGTTCTGCCCGTGAGATCTCCCGGTGTCCCTCGGTGATCCAGAACGGTGGCCCGGTGGTTTTCGCCGTCTTGTCATCAAACGGAACGCCCTGAACATTAGACGTGTTGTTCGTTTGAACGTAGGCCATTCGCTTTCCGTCCTTCGAGAAAGCAAGGTGCCTGCTAAATGTCGAAGGCGTAACGACCGGCTCCGGATCTCCGGAAACTTCACCTGTAACCTCGTTGATCGCGACCCGCCAGAAGTTCATATTGCCCGCACGGCTGCTGACAAAATACAAGAACTTTCCGTCGGGTGACCACACAGGATTCCAATTCGAGACGGCAAAATCTTTGGCCACAGGAACGGGTTCGCCCCCGTTTGCTGAAATCGTTGCGAGTTCGCGGCGGCCGAAAGTTCCAGTGTAATACCAATATGCGATCCGATGTCCGTTCGGGGACCACGCAGGTAATGTCGCTTCGGCCTTGATCAACTCACGTTTTGCACCGCTTTGAACATCCACGATCATCAGCGACTGGCCAGGCTCGGAACGCACGGTCGGCTGGTCACGTCCGAACGTGCTAACAACTATTTCTTTGTTATTAGGTGACCAGGATGGATGAAATCCAAAGTCGGTCACCCGGCGAAGATTGTCGCCGGAGATCTCAACGGTGTAAATGCCTTTTGGTTCTCGTTCGGACCGAAACGCAATGAGATTGCCGTCCGGAGAAAACGCAGGCTGCGTGTTGTCGGCTTTTGAGTTTCTTGTTAGGTTATCGCGCCGTTTCCCACCAACGCGCTGAAGAAAAATTGCGAAAAAACCATTCTCCTCGGCCGCGTACGCGATGTCCTTTCCGTCGGGCGACAGGCTTGGGAAATATTCGGTTCCAGTCTGGTTCGTTATCTGTACGCTGCGGGCCTTCGCCCAGTCGATGCCGCCCCCGACCGGTTTCGGAGTACCGAGGTAGGAATACGCAAGAAATCCCAGCGGGATCAGAATTGCGGCTAAAAGACCGGCGACTACGTATCTGGATCGGGGTACAGTTGAAATTCCGCCACTGCCCGATCCACCCGTATGGCCTGACCAAGAGGGTGAAGAATCGACCTCGCGTCTGACTCTTTTCAGATCAGCCCGAAGATCGGACGCGGACTGATAGCTCATACCGGGATCCTTTTCCAACAGCTTGCCTAGAATTCGGTCAAGGTCTTCGGGCACGTCCGGATTAAGTGTGCTGCACGGTGCGATCTCTTTTGAAAGTATCGCCTGGAACGTTTCCTGCCGGTTTGCGCCCTTGAACGGGTTCTTACCAGTCAAAAATTCGTATAGCACAACTCCGCAGCTCCACAGATCGGTCCTGTGGTCCACCTTCTCATCACTTATCTGCGCGGGGGACATATAGGCGGGCGTTCCGATGATCACGCCCTTTGATGTTGCCGCAAAATCTCTCAGCGTTTGCTGGCCGGGATCCGTCAATTTTGCGAGCCCGAAATCGAGGATCTTCGCGTAGCCGTCCTTTCGGATCATGATGTTTTCCGGCTTGATGTCGCGATGAATTATGCCTACGGCATGTGCGGCCGAAAGAGCGTCGCAGATCTGTATCGAATTGAGAACAATATTTCTAAGTTTGAATTTTCCGCCTATCAGATCACGGAGTGTTTGGCCTTCGACGAATTCGGTCGCAATGTAATTAACGCCCTCAAAATTTCCGACGTCAAAAACGGTAACGATGCCGGGATGGTTCAGCGACGCAATGGCGCGGGCTTCCATCTCAAATCTTTTTACGCGTTCGTCGTTCGAAACGAACTCCGATGGCAATATTTTCAGCGCGACCTTACGTTTGAGCTTTTCATCGAAGGCCAGATAGACCTCGCCCATGCCCCCGGCACCAAGCAAGCGTTCGATCTTGTAGGTTGCAACCCTTTTGTTGATGAACGCGAACGCGGAAACTTCCGTCTCGTCATTGGCAACAGCCTCGGCTGCCATTCGCATCGCCGATCGCTGCAGAAAACTGTCCGATTCCTTATTTGCGGCAAGCAGTTCGAGCACTGCGTCGCGAAGTTCGACATCATCGCCTGCCGTTGTCGTGACGAACTTCTCCCGATCGCTCCCGGACATCTCGAGCGCGGCGTCAACCAGTTCGTCAATTTGTTTCCAACGGTCAGCGTTCATTCGATGCAACTTTCTTTGCGAGGACGGATATGGCGGTCGCCTCGGCGGCGGTTCGCTAACTCTTATTCAACTGCAAATACAGCCATGCCTTCGCCTTCTGCCATTCGCGCATTACGGTTATCGGGGCAACACCGATAACTTCGGCGGTTTCGTCAACACTCAGGCCGCCGAAGAAGCGGAGTTCGACGATCCGGGCCTTCCGGGCGTCAAATTCCGCCAACTCGTTCAGCGCGTCGTCCAGGGCGACCAACTCGGGTTCTTTGCCGCCTGTTACGGCCATAGCTTCTTCTATCGAAACAAGGTAAACGGGCGTCTCTTTGCTTTTCGGACGGCGGCGAGCGAAATCGACGAGGATCCGCCTCATCAACTGTGCGGATACGCCAAAAAAATGTGCACGGTTCTCAAACTTTGCGGTTTTCCAATCGATCAGGCGTACGTAAGCTTCGTTTACCAGAGCCGTCGTTTGCAGCGTGTGGTTGCCGCGTTCCCGGCCCATGTAGCGTCTTGCGATCTTGTGCAGTTCGGCGTAGATGATCGGTGTCAGCTCTTCGAGCGCGGCGGTATCTCCATCGCTCCACTTCCTGAGCATCTGCGTAACGTCTTGTGATGTCGGTTCCGGCATTGCTACCTGAGCGGTTTCTGGTTGATAGACACTATGAATCTAACACATCGCGCACCAATGAAAAAAAATTCAAACAAATGATAGTGTTTTCGGATTTCGAACGCATTCGTATGTGAAAAGGGCATTTTCCTTACGTTTTTATACTAAATTCGCCCTAAAAGAAAGGAGAGATAATTATATGACCTCAATAGTTGAAATTCATCCGAGCGTTCTTGCGGGTATCCCAAGCGGCGGCACATGGCAGGCTTCAGGCGGTTTGATAGAAGCGGGCACGGTTTATCCGTCAAGCGACGGCGGACGGCTGTTGACCCACATAGTTGAAAACAACGCGTATTACATACAAACCGAGCAGATCACGAACGAGCCGTGGAAGGTTGGGCGGGTATATAAGCAGTCGATATTTTATTTCGCCTCCGACGCCACCAAGGGCGGGACGGGAGCGACTTTAAAGAAATCGCTGGCCGGCACAAAATCAGTGATCAGCGACTTTCTGGATATTTATCTCGGGTGCCTGAGTGTTGCGAGCGGGCCGCTGGCAATATCGATAACCGGAATGAACCTCGTCGTCGCGGGCGGAAAGATAAAGCAGAATTACGACCTTTACAACGATGCATTGGAAGCCTTCGTAAGCGACGACATGGCCCTTCAAAAAATGATGCCCATCTTCTTTGACCATATGTTCGTGGAACTCTACCTCGGCCGCATCGAAGCCGATCTTACCGGTAAGGCAAAGGAGGTTGCGACGAGCCTGATCACGAAAAAGTTCGTTAAAGGCGAAGCGGCCCGAAAGATAGTCAACAACACGATCGGCGTGTTTGTCGGCAAGATCGGTGAAGATGCGATGAAGCGGATACTTACCGGCATTAGCAAAATAATCAAAGATATCCTTTTAAAGGTCGCCGATCACGCGATCACGAAGGGCCCAAATTCCGTTAGCGAGGAGCAGGTAGGTCAACTCGCCACACATCACATCGTGCCGGAGTATGCTGCATTGAGCCGGGTGCCGATGCGCATGGACCGTGCTCAGGAGATCATTCGTGAAACAGCCCGAAACGCTCAGGCTGTCAAGCCGAGACTCCAGAAGATCGCGAAGGCGATCGATGCTTTGAACGGATAAAGTGAAGCGGTCGCGCACCAGGAAATTGAGTCAGCAGTTCGTGAAAAAGGGTCGGGAAACCGGCTCTTTCTTGCATCTCGCCGAAAAAAGATCGACCGCTCATGATAGTTTTTTCGCGTTTCAAACGCATTCTCTAATGAGGAGAAAAATTACTACCGACTAACGGAGGAATATGAAAAAGAACATCATAATTGCAACATTCATCGCAACATTTGCATTTACCGCAGAGTTTCAAGGCGCAGTCGATCGACTTAACCGTAGCCTACGCCCAACCGTCGGTCGCGGCTTACAGTATCGTTCTTGATAGACGGCCAGCCGCCGATGGGGCAAACCTGGATGGCGTCACGATCAGATATACAGGCCTTGAGAATCGGCGGGCGCAGATATATGAGGCATTTCTTTATGCCACTACGGATGCGGAGTGCCTGGCGAGTCGCGATTTCACGACCGCTGTACTCGTTGGCCCGGAGCGGGCGACGCTCATTCACGACCGGAGAACCGGCACAAATACGCTTCGATGGATCGTTGAAAACGAGAGGAAGGACACTTGCCGCGTTCTGCTTGTCAGGAGCGGTGTCGATTCGAGCGACCTTGCCGTCTGGCAATCAAACTATGGCAACAGCGGATTGAGCGCGAACTCCTTGCAATTCGAAACGGCCTACAGAGTATTGCTTCCCGCGGATGGGAATGAGCCGTCTCCCAGTTCGGCACCGCGCGTGGAAATGTTATTGAGGAAATCGCGTTAGGTGACGAATGCCGATGCGGTACGCCATGTTGTAAAGGAGAAGAAACATATGTCAAACATCACATTAATAATGACGAGGACGCCGCTGGAAGAAGTGAACTTCATTGGGAAAAACGGCCGTTGGGGAAGGATGATAGTTGTAAAGGGCGGAAAAGTAACGTCGGCCAAATATACCGACATATTCAATCTTCCCGATCTTTTCGCTGCCGGGCCGATTCTTGGAGCGTTGGGAACCTTTGCCAATCTTACATCCGCCGTGATGAACGGGGGAATTGGCAAAACGACGTTCCGCGTCGGTTACAAAGGTATTGCGTTGGAAACATTTGGCGGTGACGTCGAGGTTGTTGCCCGGTTCGATACATTGGAAAGATTCAGAACGGGTTCAGGAGGGTATTACTGTCAGTTGAAACCCCGTCCCGAGAAACCCTATGAAATAAGAATGGATATTTCAAGGAACGTTAAAGGTTACGTTGACAAGGAAGGCAAGAAGCACGAAGGAGTCAATAGCACCGGAAAATGTTTTAGAGTTCACGGCCACGAAACGATCTGCAGCGGTGTAAAGGCGGGTATTTTGCTTCACGAGGCACCGCATCCAGGATGGCTGCTAGGCTGCATCGCACCCCGCGAAATAAATAATAAAGCTGGAAGCCATGATAAGGCGCCTTCGCGGAATGCGATGGAAGGTATTTTTAGCCTGATGGGCGGTTTTTCAGAAGGAAAAAAAGCCGACCTGCTGGTTATGGACTGGTAGGACGGTTTCGGATCGATCTTCGAATCTCCCATCCCCTTTTACCATTTATGTAGCCTTCGACTGGGCTGGATCGATAGCGCGGGCGGCAAAACGAAGAACTCGACCGCGTCAGTTTTGTGAATGTCTTTTGAGGACAGTAGGAGAAAAATTATGGCAGACGGCGGTTACACAAGTGTTGACGGATTTGGCGTTACTAAGGTTACGAGTGAGATCGGCGAGTCGATCAAGAATGCCCTGGCCGATTTTTTCGTCTCAAAATTGACATTCCCGCGGCTTCGGCTGGCTTCCTTTCCGGATATGGGTTACGCGGCCAGTGATTTTAAGGCCATTGCCGACAAGATCAAGCCCGGCAAGGTTGAGGTCTATAGAACGAAGGAAGAACAGATCTTTCGCGCCAAGTATTGCTCTTACGGCGACGACAATTTCTACGTGCTAACGCCAATGATCGCTGCCTCTCCGAAGGTCCACCTCAAGACGATCGTTCACGAAACCACTCACGCGATACAGGATTGGAAGGAGTGGAAAGAATCCGCCCTTGACCGCGAGGTCGACGCCCATTTTGCCGCCGCACTTTATCTTGTACACAGCGGAAAGACGCATGAGGCGAACGACGACACGGTGATGACGTATTTCATGATCGGTGCCGAGGCGTATAAGGAAGACCCGAAAGAGATCAGATCACTTTGGTTCAACAAAATTCATAAGGAGATGAAGAACGCTGTATCACAGCACTACCAGTTCATGCACAAGAAACTTTTTCCTGACAAGGATCCGGCAAAATTCCTTAAAGGTTTTGAGAAGAAAAACCGGCTTGATGGAATTCCGGACTGAGCGGCGCGACCATTCTACTGGCGGATCGGGCCGATGTCGCCCTCAAGAAATTCCGCCCTTGCTTCGTCCGAGAATAGAAACTCGCGGCTGTAAAAACGAAGCGGATAATCTTTGTCGAATTTTGCGACCAAATCGTTCGCTTTTTCGAGCAGGGAAGTGCCGTTCTTCGAAGCGTTGAAATCCGCGATCGTCCGCATCCAGAAAACGGTCAGCGTTTCGTGATACGGCATTTCTTTCGTCAGGTCCACGGCAAATGCCTCGCGAAGGAGCTTAAATATTCCGTCGCGCATTTTTGACGTTGCCGTTTCTATGTCGAGCCGCGTTAAATAATAAAGGGCTACGACCAGGTGTTCGGCGTGTTTCCAATCATCGCGTGCGACGGTCGCGTCCTCAAATGATCGTACCAGGGCATCGATCTCTACTTCGTTTTCATATTTTCTAAACATAATTTATCCTATTTTTGCAGAAGCCCGCACGAAGTAAGGGCGATACACGCAACGTTGAAGTGTCGCCCTTGCTTCGTGCGGGCTTCGGCATCTCAAAAAAAAACAGAATGAAACGGGATTGGCCCGCATCATTCTGTCTGCTTTTCGAACTTTAAGATTAGCGGCAATAGCAGAAGAATATTCAAACTCGCGAGCTTGGCGTTTTTCTTACAGTCCAAAATGCTCGATTATCTGACGGGCGGCCAATTCAGGTGCAAGTTCCGTGTTGTCGATCGTCAGCGTTTCTCCGTACGGAACCGGCTCGCGCAGTTCGTAGTTTTCCAGGAACTGATCCATCATCTCGACCGTGTTGGCTTTCCCAAAACGCTTACGGTCTTCGGCGACAACCCTCCGCCGAAGTTCGTCTGTTTCGCATGTCAGAAGCACAAAGTGTATCTCGGCGCCATTTTCCCTTGCCGTATTCGAGATCTTCTCCACATGCATTTCGTCGAGCCCCTTTGCATAGCAAAACGTATATATCAGATCAACGTTTTCGCGCGCAGCCTCGGCGACCGTCTCGACTCGTATCATTTCAACCAGTCGAAAGAAAGGCTTTGAGCCGAATTCAAAGATCGGCACGATCGCATCGATGCTTAGGTGATTGTGAAACACCTTAAAACCGGTTCGCTTCGCGACCTCATTCGCAACAGTCAGTTTACCGACGGCGGGCGGGCCGTAAATAATTATCAGTTTCATAATTGTTCTCCCGAACAACGGAATAGCCCGAAAAGAAATGCAAATGGTCGCGGAGACAGGATTCGGCAAACGCCAGACACGGGTCGGAGCAGGTCGTTGAACCTCATAACTCAATTGACTAAAGAGTCTTAGGAAGCGGTGAAAATAAGCCCCTCTCGCCTGGGCAAGTCTGACGTAAATAGGTGGCCGGTGATTTGGATGTCGTTGGCCTTCGTCCATTCGCGGCAGCTTCCGTTGATAGGGAAGTTCGGTACATGATAATTCGCCAGATCGTCGTCCGAAAGATTGAGCACGACGGCGATGCTGTTTCCCGCATCGTCGAATCGATGAAAGCACAAAACGCCCGCCGCCGCGTCCTCGTGAAAGAAGTCGATCTTCGTTGACAGAAACGCTGGATTCGTCGTCCGCAGCCCGATCAGCGTCTTTGTAGTAATGGAACAGGTCTTTATTCGGATCGTTTTCAAGCAGCGTCCAATTGATCTTATTGCTCTGCTCGGACATCAAGACATGTTCGCCGAATTCCTCGCCCATCCAGATCATCGGAACGCCGACGGCCGTCATCAACATCAAGGCCCCAAGTTTCGCTCGCTTGTAAAGCTCGGCATCCAAGATTCCTTTCTCTCCCAGCTTTCTAAACAATCGGTTCTGGTCATGATTCGCGAGATAATTCGTTACGCTGGTAACGCCTTTGTAACCCATTCGCGTCGGGTCGATCGCGTCCTTCATCTTTTCGAGATTTAACTGCTCGCCCGAAAGATATTCGACCATCGAATGCATAAAGCTGTCGTTCCAGCAGCTTTCTATCGGCCCGGCGGGCTCAGTGATCTCGGGCGACGGCGGGATGTACTCGGCAACGGTGAAGAACGGTTTCATGTCCGACATTTCACGGGCGTTTCGGACAAAGCCGCGAAGGGCGTCAAAGCTGTCGATCTGCTTTGCCGCATCAAATCTGATCCCGTCAATTCTGTATTCGAGTATCCAGAACCGGATCGAATCGGTTATGAAAACCACCGACGGATTGATCCCGAGCTTTTCATCCGTTGATTTGTAATCGAATTCCGGCCCCCAGTTTTCGTTCGGGTCTTTGCCTTCGCGTCGATACCAATAGTCGTGGTCGATCTGCGTCAAGGCGGTTTCCGTACTCGAATGGTTGTAAACTCCGTCCACGATGACGCGAATTCCCAGGCCGTGGCATTTGTCGATCAGCTCCTTCAATTCCGCCGTCGAGCCGAAACTTTCTTCAGGCGTAAAATAATGGATCGGCGAATAACCCCAGTTGAAATCGCCCGGGTTTGATTTGAGCGGCATCAGCTCGATCGCGTTGACGCCAAGATCGGCAAGATAATTGAGCTTAGCGATCACATCGGTATATTTCCCGCGCGTGTAGCCGTCTTCTTCACCGCCCGAAAAATCGCCTACATGCAATTCATAAATGACCAAGCCGGCCGTTGACGGCAAATGAACGTCGTCCGATTTCCAAACGTAGTCGTCGACGATCTTCTTGCCGTCTTTCAATATCAGGATCGAATTCTGCGTTTCCGGATCGACGTTCGTGGCATACGGATCCGTGATCGTCTTCCACTCATCCTCTTCATTGAACCAACTCTTCGACCGGATATTAAAGCGGTATTGGTACGCACCGTCCGCCAGCGATTGCGTCGTACGAAAATATCCGTCACCGCTTTTTTGCATGGCAATATCCTTCCAATCGCTAAAGTCCGCGATCAAACTGGCCGCGACATTATTCGGTGCGAACAGCCGGAATTGATATTCATGTTTGTCAGGCATACAAGGTCAGAACCGCCTGCTCTGGCGGGCGGTGGACAAGCAATTGTCACGAACCCTAATTGTAATCAAGGGCGACGAATAAACGAAGGGTATTATTCTGAGAGGCGTTTAGAGGTACGTAAAATTGGACCACCTGCTTACGCAGGTGGTTCTGACTTATGCGGCCACCATTTCAAAAGCTTCCTCAACTGCGGTCTCGTCCATGAACAGATATTTCTTCCATTCCGGACGCGATTCGGCGTAGTGGCAAAGCAGGACATGGTCCAATCCCAGCCGCAGCAGCTTCTGCGAAGTAAGCAGCGGCATGCGGGCCTGTTCGGGCGTGCGGTTGCCTTTTCGCTGATTGCATTTTACGCAGGCAGTGACAAGGTTTGCCGGGGTGCTTTCGCCGCCCTGTGCACGCGGCAGAATGTGATCGAGCGTCAGGTCCTTCGCATGTTTGTGGTCACCGCAATACTGGCAGCGGTATCGGTCGCGAATATAGACGCGGGCACGCTTCATCGTGGTTTCGCGGCGATTACGACGCACATGAACGTAATGACGCAGGCGAACTACCGACGGCACGGGAAAGGTCGTAGAAGGGGAGTGGAGAACATTGTCGCCGTCGTTTTCTTCGACAAAAACCGCGCCGCGAAACCACAGGCAAACCGCCCGGGCAACACCAACGGTGCCCAGCGGTTCATAAGAAAAATTCAGAAGTAAAACACGTCCTGTAAGCAAACCGGTATCCTCCTCTCCATAGGTGTAATGTAATGTAAAACGTATCTATTAGGCAAGCACTATATGTTGTTGCCTAACAAAAAGTTAAGACAACATATTGCAGGCGAACCGAGTTATGATCCAAAAAGCGGCCTGATCAGGCGATTTGCGATGCCGCACCGCGAGCACGCGGCCGGCCGCCCCGGATCGTCCGGCACGTCATTCGGCGATCCGCACGACGCACAAAAAAACTGTTTTACGACTCGTGTCGTATGGCGGCATCGCTCGCAAAACACACGATACGATCCGTCGGGGGCGAAAACCCCGGCCTTGCACGACGAGCACTCGATGGTCTCGCCACGCGGGCGTTCGGTCTCGACATACTCGTTCGAAAAGCCCGTCATTTTCAAGAATCTCGCGGCGTCCGCGTCGGTCAAATAGGGAAGCCAGGCCTGCACGAACATCGATGCCTTCATCTTGAAATGAACGCTCTCGGGAAGCAATTGGTGCATGATCGCATACCGCGGATCTTCATAAAATGTCCGCATTCCCTCGCGCGTGATGCTGATGAAAAACTCGGCCAACGCGAAAAAACTTTGCGTTTCGGCCTTTGTCTGACCGCCGGCCTGCGTGTAAGTCACGGCGTTTTGAAGCTGTTGTTGCCGCATTCCGTACTGCTGCCATTTCGGATCGAAGCCGCTTTCGACACTCGACACGGCGCAGACCTCCAAATACAAATTGTATTTCTCAACCGTATCTATCGTCGGCGGCAGATAGGCGGGAAAGGTCTGGTAATAAAGATCCCAAAACTCGCGCTGATATTCGTAATATTTCTCGCGGTCGCCGCGGCCCAGGGCAGCCTGCGATCTTTGCATCAGCTCCATCTTCCGAAGCTGATAATTCACCGTCGTTCCTGCGTTTTCATTCCACGTATCGATGCCGACGGCAAAATCGATGTCGGTAAATGCCCCGCAAAAGTCGCACATTATATAAGGCGTCGTGTAAGGATTGACCTTAGGCCCGCCGCAGCTTACGCATCTGAATTTCTTAATTCGCATCCGGTCTATTTACTGTAGGCAAACTCAAATATGATAGATTTGAAAAAATCGACGCTCGGTCGAACCGACATTATTATCTTATATGAACCAGGCGAATTTCGTTTTCATTTTGGGCAGCTCAAGAGTTGACGGAAACACTGAGCAGCTTGCCCGCCGCGCCGCTGAAGGCCTTCCCGAAACTGTCACGCTGCAGTGGCTGCGGCTGAACGAACATCCGCTGCCGGTGTTTGAAGATATCCGTCATCACGAAACAAGGAAGTATGAGATAGCGTCGGAGCAGCGAACGGACCTTCCTCAACGCGACACTCTCGGCAACGGATCTTGTCATAGCCTCGCCGGTGTATTGGTACAGCCTGTCGGCGATCACAAAACTATATCTCGATTACTGGTCGGGCTGGATGCGGCTGCCAGGCGTCGATTTCAAAAAACGCATGGCATCGAAAACTCTGTGGGCGGTTTCGACACTCAGTGACGATGAGTCGACGGCCGGTGCAAAGCCGCTGATAGATACGCTCGAAATGTCGGCGACATACATGCAGATGAAATGGGGCGGCGTCCTTCTCGGCTATGGAAACCGCCCCGGCGATGTAATGAACGATGAGGGTTCGATGGTACGTGCCGGCCAGTTCTTTTTGTCCCGGCCCGAAAATTAGCAATGACCTCCTCAGAATAGGTTCACCGACCAGAGCGAAAGAATAATGGAACTGATCATTAAATTTCTGAAAAATCACTAGGATGTTAGAGAAATCCGCGGCTCTTTGGGCGAACTTGATCGTAGCAACGCTTTTCGCGTTTGGCACGTCTGCGGCCCAGAATACGAATACGCAGGCCATCAGCGGAACGCTCGTGGTCGCTGTTCCCGTGATCGAAGGTATTGTCACATGTTCGGACAAAAGGGGATTTAACGATCAGACCGGAAGCTTCACCGACGATCTTGTAAAGATCCGTAAAGTTAGCAATACCGCTCTTTTTGTCGCGACAAATACGATCGGCTTTCTAAATAAGGCGACCGGCAAGCTGGAGTTCGACGTTTTTGCGATCACAGAAAGATACGTTTCCAGGAATGCTTTTGCAGCCGAGCCGCGGTTTTGGGACGGCCTGAAGAAAGAGATCAGAAAGCAGTTGCTTGAATATCTTGCAAAACAGAAATTTGCGGATTGGCCGGAGACCGATCGGGACAACAACAAATTGCTGTTTAATCTAGTGTTTTTCTCAATTACAAATAAGACGGCACGGAGTCATACGCTGAGGGTTTTATACGAAAAAGCTGCGACTCCGATCATCGACTTTCCCGGCGTGGTCAGCGAACAAGTAAAGACGCCAAAGCTGATCGGAAAAGGTAAGGTCGTCATCGATTATTTGGCCCGCAATCCGAGCGTCGCCCAAGATCGGGCGATATTGCGTTTCGATCAGGCAAACTTTGATATTCAAAAGATCACGACACCCGATGCGGCAAACTTCGCAAAAAAGCTTTTCCTTTTGACCAGTACCGCCCTCCCGCAGGCCCGGGTCAGCAGCGCTTATGACTCCGCTCTGCTTAGCTACCAAAACGGATTTCAGTGGCTAGACGGTTCCGGGCGCCACTTGTAAAGGCCCGCACAGAGTAAGGGCGAAATGCACAACTCATGCAAAAGCCCGCACGGAGTAAGGGCGAAACGCACAATCAGCCACTCATCAACTCATGCAAAAGCCCGCACTGAGTTAGGGCGAAACGCACAACCGGCCGTCATCGCCTATGCCGCACAAAAGTCTTGAGCAACGTCCCGAATTTTTCCGACGTCCTACACCTACCCTCAGTCGCTATTTAATATTTTCCGGTGCGACCCGTTTCGCGCCAAGTTCAGTATCTCAAGGAGGAAATCATGGAAAGCACATCAATGAAAGCATCATCAATAATCGGCGCCGAATACGCACGCGAACTGGAATCAGAGGTTCGTGCCACGCGGGAGTGTTTGGAAGCGGTCCCGATGGATAGGTTCGAGTGGAAACCGCATGAAAAGTCGATGAATCTCGGTTATCTCGCCCAGCTAACAGCCGACATTCCGCGTTGGATCCAATATGCGATCGAGAAGGGCGAAGTTGATTTCGAAACCTACCCTCAATTCAAAGGCACGACCAGAGAAGAGTTGGTCGCCCACCTGGAAAAAAGCGTCGAGGCCGCGAAGAAAGCCTTGGCATCAATAGACGATGCTCGATTGAAAGACACCTTTGAACTTAAACGCGGCGAAACAGTTCTGATGTCGTCGCCGATCGACGAAACCATCAGCCAGTCGATCAACCACCTCGTTCATCATCGCGGTCAGTTAACGGTTTATCTCAGGCTCAACGACATCCCCATCCCATCGATCTACGGCCCGTCCGCAGACAGCGGCGGATTCTAGCATTTTGCGGAGGCCTGACGGTAAGGGGGGGCGTAACGATCAAGACAAGAGTTACGCCCACCCATTCGCGGCATTTACGCATTCGTCACCATCAGCGACAAAAGAAGTTCTGGAGCATCGTGCCGGATTCGAACCGGCGTCATCTGCTTGGAAGGCAGAGGTCTTTGGCCAACTGGACGAACGATGCAAGAATAAGTGAGTGAGAAAAATAACTCTTGAAGAAATGGTCAACATGGCCGAAGAGGTTGACCCCACCGAATGGAACCGAGATTGGGCTGCGATGCAGCATCGGGACATTCCAGACAAAACGAATATCAATCTCAAGATACTCTTAGGCGGGCCGGATTTCGGGGAACTGAAATCGGCATCCATCGCTACTGTACCCGAACAATACTTGGAAAGGCTGTATTTTCCCTCCGAAGAATGTCCGCTTTGCGGTCAAGTCGCCCAAGAATCAAGCCGTATGCCGGCGAGTTTGAACTTCTTGTTCAGCTACCCGATCGGAGTCAATATTTGGATCCGCAAAGACTGCTTTGCGTCCTTACCACTTTCGAGCAAGCCTCCACCCATTCCGTGGTAGTATCTGGTCGCGAGCGTCGACAAAACACTAGTTATAAAATCCTAAAACGCAATAATCATATGGAAAACAACATACTGGAAAAGCGCCTGATCGTTACCGGTCTGGACGACAGAGGAAAGAGTTCGGTCATCAGCGACCGGCAAATCGACGCCCGCACAGCCGCGGCCGTGCCGGGCTATGGATGGCATCGCCTATGGAGTTGGGACAATATCCCGGACGTCCCAAATTCGGGAATCGAACCCGACGGCATGGATCATTTTCCACCGCACGGCGGCGTGAGATTTATCATATTTACCATTCCGCCGGGAACGGTCACGGCTCCGGCTGATCTGGACATCGAATCGGCCAAGCAGGAACTCGAAGAAAAATTCCCCGGCCGCGCCGCCCATATGGAATCTCACCAAACCGGGCTTCACACGACCGCGACCATTGATTTCATCTACGTTGCAGACGGGGAGGTCTGGCTCGAGTTGGACGATCAGCGAGAGGTCCATCTCAAAACAGGCGACACTCTCGTCCAGAACGGCGTTCGTCATGCCTGGCGTAATCACGGGACAAAGCCCTGTTCATTGGTCGTGACTATCGTTGGCGCAACAAAAATTAGTCAAATCGCGCCAGGTCCGGCTTTTCGGCCGGCGTGGCGGAACTTCTCTAACGGACCTTTACGATTAATTCGTCAAACGCTGACGAAGTTGCACGATCCGTTTCCTTATGTGTGATCGTAAAATAAGTGCCTCTGCTGAGTTTCATAATTAATATCCCAAAGCGAACCTTGCGGCCGCTAATAAGAATCTTGATGTTTCGTGCAATCTGTGCAACAATGTATCATACGGCGGCATTGCAGCCGTATGTTCTTTGACAACCTAAATAGTCTCAGAGACAGGTAAACGAAAACTGTCCCGCACGTCTCACTTTGTCCAACGGTTAAGATTAAATTGGGACAAATGGGACAAGAAAAGAAGAAGGCGGAAGTGGTGGCGGAGTATTTGAGAGGTGGGGTGACGCTGCGGGAGTTGGAGCGGAGGCACGGGGTGAGTTTCTCGACAATACACCGGTGGGTGAAGGAGTACGAGAGAGGGGAAGGGCCGAACCAAGAGGTTGTGGCGGGGCAGGAGGTGTGGCGAGCGTTGGTGGAAAAAGACGCGAGTCTATCGACGGATTTACGGCAGCTCCGGAGGGAGTTGGAAGAAGCCCGGTTGCACAACAAGCTGCTGAACGCGATGATCGATATCGCGGAGGAGCAGTTCGAGATACCGATAAGAAAAAAGTCTGGAGCCAAGCGGTGACGCTGACGCAGGAAACCGGCGGCACAGACGGCAAGGGACGAAGCATGGACGCGTCCTGCCGGCTGCTTGGCTACACGAGACAGGCATATTAAGAAGCGACGGACGGTTGTCGAGGGGAAAGCACTGGGTGCGGAGTTGATTCTGCAGGAAGTGATGAGGATACGCACACAGCAGAAGCGGATAGGGGTGAGAAAGCTGCATCACATGACGGCGACGTTCGCAGGCGAGCACTCGGTGGGGATGGGCCGCGACGCTTTGTACGACCTGCTGCGGGAACACTCGATGCTCGTTCGCAGAAGAAGGCGAAAGCACCCGAGGACAACGTTCTCGGCCTTTTGGATGAGGCGTTACCCGAATCTGGCACGTGATCTCACGCCGACGGCGAGCAATCAACTGTGGGTGAGCGATATAACCTACATCAGGATAGGAGAAGGATTCGGGTACTTAAGCCTTGTGACGGACGCGTATTCGCGAAAGATCGTGGGTTACTGTCTGAACGACGATCTGACGGCAAGAGGACCGGTGGCGGCACTGAGGATGGCTTTGAGAGGCAACCCGGACCGGAAGGGATTGATACACCATTCGGATCGGGGGCTGCAGTATTACAGCTCCGAATATATGAAGCTGATCGGCAGGAAAGGGTTTAGCGTTGTCCCACGCGAGTGGAACCCTGTTGGGACATGGGACAAGCTGGGACAAATTGTGACGGGGAATTGTGGTTGAGAGCTTACGCGTGAGCACAGGCGTAGTGCTCAAGTTTGAGTGTTACGCCCTTACTAACGGCGGGCTTCTGCAACTACAGTCAGACTTCTGCACTTACCCTTTAACGCAGATGACCTGTTTCAGCTCGGCAACGACCTCGACGAGATCGCTTTGAGCACGCATGACTTCCTCGATGTCTTTGTAGGCACCGGGGATCTCGTCAACGACGCCTTTGTCTTTTCGGCACTCGACGCCGCGGGTCTGCATCTCAAGGTCCTCACGAGTGAACTTCTGCTTCGCTTTGGTACGCGACATCTTACGTCCGGCACCGTGCGAGCAGGAGTTGAACGACTGCGGGTTTCCAAGGCCCTTGATGATGAACGATTTCGCTCCCATCGAGCCCGGGATGATCCCGTAACGTCCCGATTCGGCATTGATCGCACCCTTGCGGGTGACGTAAACCTTATCGCCGAAATGCTCCTCGACCGCGACGTAGTTGTGATGGCAGTTGACCGTGATCTCAGGCTCGAATTCCTCCTGGTTGTTGAACATTCGGTTGAATGAACGCACCAGCCGGGTCATCATGATCTCGCGGTTCTTCATCGCATAACGCTGTGCCCAGTCCAGATCGTGCCAGTAGGCCTTAAATTCAGGCGTTCCGTACACGAAGTAAGCCAGGTCAGCAGCCGGGAAGCGTGTTCAGGTCGTGAAGCGACTTCGCCGTGGCGATATGCCGCGTCGCGACCTCGTTACCGATGTTTCGCGAACCCGAATGCAGCATCAGCCAGACGTAGTCATCGGTATCGAGGCAGACCTCGATAAAGTGGTTTCCGCCGCCGAGCGTTCCGAGCTGCTTCATCGCCTTATGCTTTCGGTCCTGCACGCCGGGGTGAAGCTCCTTGAACTCGGCCCACCGGTTCCATTCGAACGATTCATCGACCGGCTCTTTGTAATCGTTAAAGCCGACGGGAATTGCACGCTCGATCTCATGGCGAAACTCGGCCATCTTTCGATCGAGAATTCCGCTCTTGAACGGCGTCTTTACGGCCATCATCCCGCAGCCGATATCTACACCGACCGTTGCCGGGATAACAGCGTCCTTCGTAGCAATGACCGAACCGACCATCGAACCCTTGCCTAGATGGGCGTCCGGCATCAGGGCGACGTGCTTGTAAATGCATGGCAGCCGCGATACGTTTCGCAGCATGTCCATCTCGTCGCTCGACATCGAATGCGTCACCCACGAGAGGACGTCTGCCGTCCCTCCGCTTATGTTTAGTTTGTTATGTGGCATACTTCCTCCTATTTAATTAGTACGACAGACTGCCGCGTCTGTCGATCAAGTTTGATCCACCACGTCCCTGGTTTAACCAAGCTCTATGGTGGAATTGCTATAAACAGGCTCGGCAGCCTGTTTTACGAAAATGGTCGCGGCGGAAGGAATTGAACCTTCATCTTAAGGTTTATGAGACCTGTGTTCTGCCGTTAAACTACGCCGCACTATTGCAGAGGCCTGAGCGTAAGCGAGGGCGTAACGTCCGAACTTGATCATTACGCCCGCGCTCATGCTCAGACTTCTGCCTATTACAAACTGGTCGATCGGGTGGGATTCGAACCCACGATACCTCGCTTAAAAGGCGAGTGCCTTAACCAACTTGGCCACCGATCGACAAACGACGGATGAAGGCGGAAGGATGGAGGATGAAAGATGAAAGCCAGAACATCATCTCCGTTTTTTCATCCTTCATCCCTTATCCCTCATCCTTCAAAAGGGGGCAAACGCGGCAGGCGGGCGACTTCAGCAGGCATCGGACAAGCAGCTTGTGTTGCTTAGAAGACAGGAATTGTCTGCCCGCCCGATGCCCTCGCACGCCCGCCACCGCGTTTGTTTTGGTAAGACTGATTCGATCTGAAGTTCGGGAAATTGTTCTTTGATCAGATCTTTGACAATTGAAAAAAAATCATCCGTCGCCGGCCGCCTCCGAGGTGAAGCGGCCGGTTGCGTCGCGGGAGGTCAATGAACAGCAGAAGCTGCACGGGCATGCTTCGGGATAGATTGTCTGGCGTTTATGACCTCCGCTTCCGCCTCGACAGCTTTTCTAAACTCACCTATTACCTCGGCGAGTCTTACGCATCATCTCGAGAGTGTTCTCACGCTCTTCGACCGTATTCAAGTCGAAGTAGAACGAGATCTCATTCGAACCGTCCGATATCCGCAAGTTGATCTCCTGGTACTCTCCGTATGCATCCGATTCCTGACTTTGGAGATGCCGTTCGCGGGTGTCTTCGACTATCGCTATGACATACGCGCCCCAATCAGCGAGCGGGCTCAGGAACTCGCGGCTCACGAACGTGGTATTTCTTGCTCATTTTCTTTTCCTCAATTCTTGTTGCTAAAAATAGTTTTGCTAAAGGCGACATATTTTCAGCGAACTAGGAAAAGCTGAAGATTCACGTCGCCTTCACGACAGGGTTCAAGAAACTCTTTAGTGCGTACATGGTTTTTAGTTCTCCTCATGGTTGATCTGGTGGACGCTCCTGGTATCGCGCCAGGCTCTTCGGTTCTTCAAACCGACGCTGATCTGTCTCAGCTAAACGTCCGTACGACAGACCGCCTGGTCTGTCGATGTGAATGAATCGTGAGAAAATAATCGGTTACTTGTCACGTTGATGAACAGACCAGGCGGTCTGTTCTACACTTGGCGGGACCGAACGGACTCGAACCGTCATAGTCTTCGTAGACAGCGAAGTGCATAAGCCTTTCTGCCACGGCCCCGAACCGTACGACAGGCTGCCGGGCCTGTCGATTAGTTTGGCTAATTCAATGTTTGATTAGCACGATTGCGTCATCCGAACTTGATGAACAGGTCAGACAACCTGTTTTACGTTGGGTGGATCGATCGGATTTGAACCGACAACGTCCTCATTCACAGTGAGGTGCTTTGCCAATTGAGCTACGAATCCGGAAACTATGCAAGGCGGAAAAATGGATCGGTTGCCGATCCTTCCCATTTTGCCAACGTAAAAATCAATCCTGGATTCGAACCGGAGATGAAGGGTTCTGCAAGACCGCCGCCATTGACCGCTTGGCTATACCCGCTTAATTGGTCGTTGGTTAGCCTTATTCCGACATACCTCGTCTGCGATGAAGGCGTGATGAAGGCGGTTCGAATCTAGATTCATAGCTTCCTTAACGTTACTCCACTCAATTTCACTCATCACTTGCGACGATGGTAGCTTGCTTTTGAATTTGGGCACAACGAAGATCGATCACGCTGAAATTCATTCGTGTCGAAAAAACCGCGTCTCGACCGTTTCTAAGACCGGTGCCTCTGCCAAGTTTGGGCTACCCGCGACGATTAGCTATTGCCAATGCCGGGACTCGAACCCGGAACTTCTGTTTAGAAGACAGGCGCTCTATCCATTGGGCTACATCGGCATGAATATTGGTCCGGGCAGCAGGATTCGAACCTGCGAACACTTGTTTCCAAAACAAGCCCATTTAGCCTCTGTGGAACGCCCGGGCAACGATTGCGGATTGGCTTCGGGTCAAGGATTCGAACCTCGATCTACTGGTTCAGAGCCAGCCGTCCTGCCGGTTAGACGAACCCGAAATTATTTGGTGCACCGGGAAGGATTCGAACCTTCAGAGCTGCAAGAGCGACGGTTTTACAGACCGCCAGCCTTCACCTACAGGCGGCCGGTGCGTGTAAAATGGCAGGGAAGGCGGGACTCGAACCCGCTAGGTTCAGCTTGAAAAACTGATCGCTCGACGCTTTGCATTCATCCCCTCGATGAAAAAAATTGGTGAAGACGGAAGGACTCGAACCTACAACCTGCTCGTTCGTAGCGAGCTGCTCTGATTCCGTTGAGCTACGTCTCCGTGAAAGTGGCCGGTGGTCAGTGGACAGTGGTCAGAATTTAGAAACTGATCACTGACCACCGGCCACTGACCACTGTTTTACGGCTATTCAGTTGTCAAACATCAAAAATAAAAGGAGCGGCTACTCATGATTCCCAATGAACCGTGCGTAACCGCTCCAAAAACGTAAAACGTTTGCTTTACTTTCGATGTTTCGGGAGCGGGAACGCCGCTCCCGCTGTGTTAAGTCTTGTTGTTCAGAATGATTCATATCATTCTGTTTTGGTTGATAATCTGCCATTTCGAGGCCGACACAGACGCCCGCATCCCAGGCCGTTCCGCGCCGCAGCAATGTGCCGGCGGGTGAGCCCGTAAATGTTCTCGGTGTATGTATCGAACTTCGAATCACAAAATTATCTCCAAAAAAAATCCTTCGCCGCTGCGAAGAAGTTGGATTATAAGCACAGGTCAAAAATGAATGTCAAGGGTTTTTTGAAAAGTTTTTTCGAAGCGAGGCGAAATTGTTAGAAATGACGATAGCCTTTTGGTGCCAAGATCTCGTGTTTTTCTCCGTCGATAAGCTCAATCACGCCAACATTTGCGGTGATCTCACCGATGCGGAAAAATTCGCGAAGTTTTTCGGTTGAAAATATTTTCTTGTCGACGGTGAAAAGAAGGGCAAAATCCTCGCCGCCATGTGAGCTGCTTTCTCAAATTCGATGTGATGCTCGATCGGGATGCGATCTATCCAAATGACGCGCTCCGACACCGCTTGCGTTGATCAGATGGGTGAGGTCCGAAGAAAGTCCGTCGCTAATGTCGATCATCGCTGTCGGGATCGAATTCGAGCGGAGAAAGTCAGCAACGATCAGTTCTGGGTTTGGCCGCAACTGTTTCAGAATAGTGGCTGATTCACCTTCATTTTGCGGTTGCAAACCTGTCGCCGCGTTGAAGTCGTTCCAGGCCCGCTGCCGCGCCACCGAGGCGTCCGGTGACATAGATCCCGTCTCCTGGCCGAGCTCCCGAGCGAAGAACCGCCTCCCCCTTCGGCACTCGAGCCGCCGACCACCGAATCGATCACAAATTTGTCCGGTACGCGAGAGATGTCGCCGCCAACCAATTCCACGGAATGTTCAGCAGCGAGTTTATGCCAGCCCGCGTAGAATCTATCGAGAAAATCGTTCTCCCAAAGCTCAGGGGGCACACCTATCGAAAGCATTGCCCAATCGGGTGCGGCTCCCATCGCCGCTATATCCGACAGGGAAACAGCCAATGCCTTATGACCGAGGAATTCGGGAGTCGTCCAATCCAGCCGAAAATCGATCTCTTCCACGAGCATGTCCGCCGTGACGACCATGTCGGTTTTGTCGTCTTTTGGCAGAACGGCGCAGTCATCGCCGATCTTGCCAAGGCCGTATTTATTCTTAATGTTTTGGATGAAGTCGAATTCGGAACGCATCTGATTCGGTGTTGACACAAACTGCATTAAATACATAGAATAGCGGCGGTAGAATTATATAGAACTTTAACACAATATTATGCCGATGGGACAAACGGCTGTAGTAATACCTGAGAAAATTTACTTCAAGATCGGCGAGGTTTGCGACCTTGTTGGCGTTCAGGCTCACGTGCTTAGATATTGGGAGACGGAGTTCCCGATGCTCTCCCCGCAGAAGAACCGATCGGGCCAGCGGAGCTACCGCCGCCGCGACGTTGAGATCTCGCTTCGGATAAAAGAGCTCCTTTACGACGAAATGTTTACGATCGCCGGAGCGCGAAAGAAATTGCTTCTTGAGATTCGGGAGCCGACCAAGGCTGCGTGCTGAGCAAAGTGAGCCAGCGGGCGAGGGTGCTGTGAGCAACGGTCCACGAACCTTGTTCGATTCCGAGATCGATATCTCATCTGACGGCACGGGCCAAGAACAAAGGGTCGAATTTCTTAGTGACGGCGGACGAGAAGCCCTTCACACGCTAGCGACCCAGCTTCTTGAACTTCGCGAAATGCTCAAGACCGACCAAACGGAAACGGCATCGGAGCATTTGCGAAACAATTGAGTTTGACAATTTCCCCCGTCAAAACTAACCTTAACATTCGAGATTTCGGGACGTAGCGCAGTCTGGTAGCGCGTTCGCTTGGGGTGCGAGAGGTCGTGAGTTCAAATCTCGCCGTCCCGACCAACAAAAAAGGCTTTGCGGTTGACGCAAAGCCTTTCTTAGTCTTCTCGGCTATGTCCGTCAGGTTGATTCCTTGGCTTCCGGGTTATCCTTGGGCACTTCCACATCAATTTCGTCCGCGGCGCCCGTTTCCGAAGCAATATTCGTAGGGTACATTCTCTCCTGCAGCCTTACAACGGCAAACTGATTCGCATAGACGATAGCGGCACCAGCGATGCAGATAAAGACACCGACAAGCGGTGCGAGCGTAAAGCTGCTTTCCGTTAGTCCATTTGTCTGTTTGAACTGGAAGAAGGAGCGTTCAAGCCCGAACGAACGGATGACCACAAACACCGAAAAATAGATAAATGTCGTCCACATGGCCCACGATTTTCGCGATTTAGCTAGCACCGCGTTTGCGAGTATCAGCAGGGCAATGGACGAGATCCAAACGAATTTCCAAGCGAGCGCGGAATGATAGAGATAACCATCAACAGCCGCTTGAGGTGAGCCAATGCTCTTTAACCAACTCCATGAATAATAAGTAAGAGCGGCCATTAACACCGCGGCAAACGGTTAGAACGAGCAGGTACATTCGATTCCACATAATTCGGGAGTTTAGCACAACTATCGTTTGGAGTTCCTGCTTTAGAGGCCAATTCCCGAGCAGAAGCCAAACCAAGGCGGGAACTCCAAACCAAACCCCCGAACTTGTACTATTTCGATCTCACGGTCAGGTAAATAACTTGATTGCCCCGTGCGATCAGCAACAGGATCGGCTTATCACCGGCGCTATTTAATGCCGATTGAACAGCGTCAACCGTGCTTACCGGCTTACGGTTTATTTCCATGACGACGTCACCCCGTACGATACCTGCGTCCGCCGCGACACCGGACGGATCAACATCAGTGACGACCAGGCCTTCGGTTCCTCCCGGAACTTTGAGCTGCCGGGCCATGTCATCCGTCAGCGGCTGCAGGCTCAGGCCGAGCTTGCCGTTTTGGCCCTGTTGCTTTGTGGGATCGTCGCCATCGCCGCCCTTCGGGTCGTTATTTTTTGCGTTCTCGTCCGTGTCGAATTCCTCGAGCGTTGCGGACAATTCCAGCGGGCTACCATCGCGGAGAATCGATAGCTTGATCTCGGAGCCTGGTAGGGTTCCGGCGACCTTATTTCGCAGCACGTTGCTATCTTCGATCTTCTCGCCGTTTATCGCCGTGATTATATCGCCGCGCTTCACACCGGCCTTTTCAGCCGCGCTGCCGGCTCTCACATTGCTGACCAATACACCCGCAGTGTCTTTTAGTTCGAGCGCCTTCGCGGTGTCATCGTCAATGTTCTGGATATTGACGCCGAGCATTCCGCGGCGGACTTTGCCGTCCTTCAAAAGCTGCTCCATGACGGATTTTGCCATGTTGGATGGGATCGAAAAGCCGATGCCGATATTTCCGCCGCCCGCACCGGGAGGCGAGAGGATCTGCGAATTTATGCCGATCAGTTCACTGTTGAGATTTACGAGGGCTCCGCCCGAATTGCCGCGGTTTATCGGAGCATCCGTCTGTAAAAAGTCTTCAAAACTCTGCCCGTCGCTCAGGCCCGTCCGGCGTCCCTTTGCGGAGATGATACCGGCGGTCACCGACTGTCCTATGTTAAGCGGATTGCCGATAGCGAGCACGATGTCGCCGACCCGGACATTGTCCGAATTGCCAAGCGTGAGATAAGGCATATTCTGCGCCTCGATCTTCAGCACGGCCAGATCGCTTGGCTTGTCTGTACCTACCAGCTTTGCGTCGAAGGTTTTGTTGTCGCTAAGCAAAACCGTGATCTTGTCGGCTCCGTCAACCACGTGAGCGTTGGTCAGGATCGTGCCGTCCACACTGACGATAACGCCAGATCCGGCTCCACGCTGAAGCTGGGGTCGCTGGCTGCCTTTCGGCCTAAACTGCTTGAAAAAATCGTCATCGGGGGTTTGAGGCAATTCCTGAGTGGCCTGTTTAGTTGTGCCTTCGGCAAGGATCCTCACGACAGCGGCCGACGTCTTCTCCACCACGTCGGCGTAGGATGTGCGTACACCTTCGACCACAACTGGTGCGACCGGCGCCGCCGGCTGACTCGGGACTACCGGTGTATCCTGGCCAAACAAGCCCGTCTTGCAGCTCGCCGTCACCAAACCCGACAAAACTAAGATAATTAACGCGAATTTATTGCTAAACATCCGAAATTCTCCTAATGGTTTCCACTGGCAAATTTTACTTCAATCAAACTTAGATTGGAAGAGACAGATCTAATACGATGGCGGGGAACAGTTAGTTCGAAAAGTTAAGTCCCGGTTACTTTCGGGGTTTCGTCATTGAAGATGTAGGCGAGCGATTTATAGACCAGCTTTGCGCACAAAAAAGCGGGCGATTCGTAGTTTTCGAAATAGGAATATTCGACCAGGTCCATTCCCACGACGCGTTTTTTCTGAGCAAGTTTTCTTATCAACGTCAGCGTTTCATACCAACCGAGGCCACCCGGTTCGGGGGTTCCGGTTGTAGGAACAATGCTCGGATCCAGTCCGTCAATATCGATGGTTAGATAAACATTTTCGGTCAGAGAATCAACCGCTTCGTCGATCCAATCCGTCCGTCCGGCGATGTCTCTCGCCCAAAAGATCTTTGTAGGCAGACCCGATTCTATGAGTCGTGCCTCGTCCGCCGAGATCGATCTTATGCCGACCTGTACCGACGGTATCCGAAGGTCCTTAACGACGCGGGCCATGATGGAAGCGTGTGAATGCGGTGTGCCGTCGTAAGTGTCGCGAAGATCGGCGTGGGCGTCGATCTGCAGAACGCTCATATCGTGATATTGCTCGGCGTGAGCTTTAATTATCGGAGCCGAAACAGAATGCTCGCCGCCAAGCATGCAAAGGAATTTCCCAGACTTTACAAGATCTTTGGAATAGTCATAGAGGGATTCCATCATCGCCTCGGGCGTCGAGCGGGGCAAAAATTCTTTCAGCGTATGGATTCCGATCTTGTAGACCTCCGAATCGGTCTCTTCTTCGTATAGTTCCATGTTCCGCGAAGCGTCGACGATAGCCATTGCTCCGGCACCGGTTCCCGTGCCGTAAGACACGGTGCCCTCATACGAAACGGGAAGGATCAGAACGCGGGCGGAATCGAATTCGGAATATTCTTCCTCATCGATACCCCCAAAATTCATCGGAAGTTCTGCTGATTGAGACATAGTTCATCAATGGAAAAACAAGGATCTTTTATCCATCGTCTATTTTCCGTTGTCGAATAGCCTAAGGTACGTCGATCGTCAGATCCTTACCGGCGAAACTGAAGCTTGGGCGCTTGCGGCCCTTCATGAATTTAGCGGCGGTCTGTGACAGGGCGGTAATGATCATCGGCAACGCGATCGACGGATCCGCAGGCACATACGCTGTCGTTGCTCCGCGCAGGAGTTTGCCGAACAAGAGCGGTATGGTTGCCGCCGAATGAAGGTGTCCGGGTGTCAAGCGGTACGGAATCGGTCGTTATCGAAATCGCGTACTTATGTCCTCGTGTGGTTGTCCGGGTGATGTACGACGAGACCTCGGCCATATTAAGCATATTCTGGCTGCCCGTGCTTCCGAGGGTAATGATGCCGGAATTACGTGTTTTCTGAGCGATCTGCATCATATCCATCGTGTCCTGCGTCGTATCAAACATGAACTGCGACTTTTTCTCAAACCGCGCCCGCGCGATCCCGATCGAAAGCTCCGAACCGACCAGATCAGGGCAAAATACCGGTATCCGCGATTTAAATGCGGCCGTCATAATGCCGTCTTCGTGGGCGATCTCGGCGAGTTCGCGGCCCATCAAATGCAGAAATTCGCGTGTCGAATAGGACCGCGCCAGATCGAGTTGATTTATGACGCTGCCGATCCATTCGTCGGCTTCCTGGTATTCCTCACTATTGGCCAGAGTGTCGCCCATTCGGATAACATCGGACGCTTCCAGTTCGTCGTCACTCATGCTCGGATGGGCCTGAAAGTGATTGCGGCCGAGCGTTTCGTGAATATCCTGGTATAGGACGGTTCCCGACATCACGATGACATCTACAAACCGGTTCTTAATTACGTAGGCTAAAAGCCGGCGCATTCCCGACGGGATCAGGTTCCCCGAGCCGCAGACATAAATAGTCGAATTGTCATCGAGCATATCCAGCCATATGCGATGTGCTTCCGCAAGTTGTTTTGCACCAAAGCCCGCCCCTTCCATTTTTTCCAGAAGGCCTGCCACTGACCGGTCACGGTCAATCGGCACGGGCCTCGTCGGAACCGTCAAAAACTTCGAAGACTTTGATTTCTGTTTAGCCACCATCATTAATTTCTCCAGGAAAGATCAAATTATTAAATGCTATATGTCCGCTTGTTCAGTCGTATAAAACTCGAGACGGCCACAGTCGGCACAACGATGAGCGTCCACACTGTAAGCGCTCCGTCCCTCCGTTTTTATCCCCGACCAAAAAGAACGTTCGGGTTCGCCTTCGACCCAAACCTGTCGTTGTTTGTGCTCGTAATGCCCGCGGTCAAAGATAAATCCTTTTAACATTTCGCCGCGGCAGTTGGAACATTCGATTTCCATTACCATCAATTCTTAACTGCCATTTGGCGTTAAATACGTATAACTTTCGGCCTGATTCTCGTAAAACTCGATCAGGTCGTTGCCTTCCTTGGTTGAAAGCTGGCCGTCCTTGATCCTCGCCATGACAGCACGTCGAAACTGGTCGTGGAGTTGGACCGCATCGAAGCGCACGGCCGATAACGCGTCAGCCAGAGTCGCCCCATAGATCACCTTCTTGATAATGTGTCCGTCTTCGCCGATAAAAATATGCGCCTCATGCGGAACCCCAAAAAGGTTATGGTTGTTTCCCATAACTTCCTGATAGGCACCAACCAGCATCATCGCCAGATAATATGGTTCATTTTTTACCAGCTTATGAAGCTCAAGCACGGGTTTGACATCGTGAAGATCCACGAATTTATCAACGATACCGTCAGAATCACAGGTAATGTCACATAGCGTAGCATATTCCGTCGGCTTTTTGTTGAGTTTATGTATAGGGATGATCGGAAAAAGCTGTTCCAAAGCCCAATTGTCCGGCATCGATCTAAAAACCGAAAAATTAGCCAAATACTTTGCGCACATCAACTGCCGCAATTCGTCGAATTCCTCGGCGACGTATTTCTTCATTTGCGCAAATTGGTCAGCCTTTTCGCACACGTCCCAGAACAAAACCTCTCCCTTTCCTTTATCTTCAAGCGTGATCAGGCCAAGGTTGAACATCGTGAAGAGTTCATCGCGGTTCTCGATCGCGTCGTGATAATACTCGCGGTAATTCTTCGCATTTATAGTTTCGCGAAGGTCGTGCAGTTCGCGTACAACCTGCGGATCGTCTTTGACGATCTGTATAGGGGTCAAGTCTTCGACGATCGTTTCGATCTCGTCCTGAATATTCGTTACAAGGATCGCGTGATAAGCCGAAAGATATCGGCCAGACTCCTGAATGATCGTCGGATGTGGCACATTCTCGTCATCACAAACCGTCTTGATCACATAAATTACGTCATTGGCAAATTCCCGGGCGTTATAATTTGCAGACGATTCGAACGACGTTCGCGACCCGTCGTAATCCACGGCCATGCCGCCGCCAACATCAAGATAATCGATCGGGATACCCATCTGACGTATCTTGGAGTAGGTTCGAGCGGCCTCCTTCATAGCGTTCTTTATTCGCTTGATGTCCGTAAGCTGCGAGCCGATGTGAAAATGAAGAAGCTTGAGCAGGTCAATACGCCCCGCTTCCTGAAGCTGGCGGATGACATCGAGGATCTCGGTGGTCGTCAAGCCAAATTTTGCCGCTTCGCCTCCGGACTTTTCCCACTTTCCCGAGCCTTTCGAGTAGAGCTTTACGCGGACACCCAGCATCGGCAGCCGTGCATCCGGATTTTCGGCTGTTACTTCTTGAATGAGGCTGAACGTGTGTTCAAGCTCACTCATTTTCTCGATCACTATAACGACGTTCTTGCCGGCACTGGCCCCGGCAAACGCGAGCTTTACGAAATCCCGATCCTTAAAACCGTTTAGCACGAGAAGGCTGTCTTTTGATTGCTCAAGCGCGAGTGCCGCATAAAGCTCCGCCTTCGAACCCGCCTCCAGACCGAAGTTATACCGGGAACCCTCGCGCAAATATTCTTCTATGACGGCTCGGTTTTGGTTGACCTTCATCGGGTAAACGCAAAGGTGGCCGCCCTCATATTCGAATTCCTTAATGGACTTCCGAAAAGCTGTCTGAAGTTTGCGGATCTGGCCGAACAAGAGCTGCGGGAAGCGAAGCAGGACCGGCGTGTTAATTCCTCGTTTGCGAAGATCGTCGATGATCTCTTTTACATCAGCGGTCAGATTCTCGTTTTCCGGTGAAATTACGACGAGATTGCCCTTGCGGTTTACGCCAAAATACCCGGCGCCCCAATTGTCGATACCGTAGGTTTCGGAAGTCTGTTCGATGACTGAACTCAATTTTGCGACTCTCCAGATGTAAAAACGAACCGTACTAAATTATTGCAAAAACGTAGAGTGTAGCAAAAATCAGGATGTGGGACAACAGCGGTTTTGATTCACGCTCATTGCGCCGCTCTGCAGCACTCGCTTTCATACTTCTTCGCTCGCTTGAAATTGTGGCATAAGCCTTGCTATCTGACTTGACGGATGCACACCGACCGACCACAAAGATCAACAAATATGTGCATTCACGGGCTTAGATATTGACTCGTTAACATCAGATGTCAGGTAATTGCCAAAAAATGGTGTCAAAAAGTGTCACGTCGTCGAAAAGAGTCCGTGTTTTAAGAGGTGAACTTATGAATATTAGCCATCAGAAAGGATTTTCTCTTATTGAACTGCTGATCGTTGTTGTGATCATTGGCATAGTCGCTGCCGTTGCCGTCCCCGCTTTCCAGAAGGGAATACGTGCGGCTGAGAACGGAACGACCTTCGCGACCATGAGAACAATTTCCTCATCGCAAGTCGGATTTTTCTCGCAAAATAACCGGTTTGGCCGTTTGAGCGAGCTGAATCCTCAACTTGGGAACGGGCTCGGAACGCTTGTTGGTGACCGCATCATCCGCGGCAAGCATACCTTCGAAATGACGCCAGTAAATCCGACGGACGCCGAACTTCGCACCGAGTTTACGATCACCGCGACGCGAAATCTTGCCGACAACACGATCTACAAATACGAGCTCACGCATACTGGGACGATAGTTCAGATACTGCCGTAGCCAACTAACCTGCCAAACCATCACCAAACTACCCTCCTTATTCCGGTGAATTGCAATGACTGTTTTTGAGGATCTAATAGAAGAGCTGAAAGACGAGAACCTACTCGAAACGACCGTGATCGATTTGGGCCGGGCAGATGCCGCTCCCGGCTCGAGTGGGCACGGATCGAACGTTGATGAAAGCTTGGATGATTCCGGATTTGAATTAGAGGACTACGGAACGGCTCCATCCGAAATCGAGGATGGTGAGGACGACGACCTGCCGCAGATAGAGAAACCAGCCAGCGAAAGCGATTTCTTTCGAAAGAGGGCGATGGATGAAGTTTCCAGTTTGCAGATGGTCGAACATGTTCTGTCAGGTGTCGAACGTGAGCACATGAAAATGTCTCCCGTTTCGTATGACGACCTGGTTGCAAAAAAGGCCCTTCATAAATTTCTTCAGGTTTCGGGTGATCTCAAATCTCCCGAGCACGCCGAAGCAGAATTTGCATTGCGCCAGGAGACCGAGGCCTGGAGCTTCGCATTGTTCGAGCGCGACCAACGGATCTCGGTCGCAAATATCCGACGTTTTTGCGAAGAATCGCGGCCGGTCCTCAGCTCGCAAGCGCTTATTTCGCTGGCACGCTTTTACCGCAACTCGCCCTTTTCCGAAGATGTCCGCGGCAAGTTTGATTTTGTAATGACGCGGCTGTTTTCGCGTGACACCGATAACGAAACGCGCAGCCTGTTATTTCCGCATGAGGAGATGATCGGTCATATCAACACGCTCTATGCGAACTGGTCGAGCATCGCTCTTTACTCCAGTGAAGACGATCAGGTTGAGGTTTCATTGACCGTTACACGTTTTGAAGAGTTCGCATTAGGCGTTGAAAGCGCCGAAACATTCGATGAGCTGCTCGAAACCGACTTTTTCGGCCGCATCCGAATTTATAAAGAACAATCGGCGGAACTTTTCTATGTTCCCGAGGTCGTCGCGGCGGCGATCGAATGCAATTTGCGGATCGGTAACCGATATCTTGAGCTTATCGAAAAAGAAAAGGCGTCCCATGGCCCGGATCTGCTTGAGGAAAAGTATGGTTACGTCTTTGATCAGATCGTTTCGAATGCAGCCGGAAAGACGCTTCTGCTTGTTGATCTTCTGAGATTAGAACCCGAATACGGTGAATTCGACGATACGGACACCGCACCCGCGGCCCTGCCTGAACAAAAGCCAAAAGAAAAGGCGAAGGTAAAACCCAAAGCTCAAAAGTTCGACTTTTTCAGCGTTAACAAATGGCTGGTGATCGTTGCATTTGCTTGCATTCTTGTTAGCGTCGGTGTTTATTTTTGGGCCGAAAAATTTGCCGGCGAGGATGCGGTCGCAATGGTCGCAAAGTCGGTCGAGATCGACGACCCCGACGTTAAGCGTTATCTCCGCAGCCTTCGGGAGAGTAACGAGACTCTCTACGCGATAACCGAGCCTACGTTTGACGCACTCAATGAACACCAGCAGAAAGAATTTCTTCAAAAAGTATACCGGCTTGCAGGCGCTCGCAACTTGCGAAAAGTTAATTTGCTTAACAACAAAGGGCGTACGATCGCCTATGCCTCGAACGAAAGGCTCGAGCTGATCGGTCAATAATAAGAATAAAGCTGCCTCACCCCTAGGGCACGAGCCGGCCAATGGCTGGCTCGTGCCCCTTTTTTAGATCAAGCAAGCATTTAACCATAGCAAGCGTCAATGCCAAGGGGTTGTGCCGCATAGTTACAAAAATGTCGCCAGTGTCTACGTTTCATACGTAAATGTAGGAATATTGGTGGTGGGCGCTAAGCTGCGTCTAGATAGCAGACTTGCTAAACAACCTAGTGAGAGCATTTACAGGTGACAATACGACGACGGCACAGAGTTTGCAAAAGTAATGGCTGACTGGCAATCATTATGATTGCAAAAATGATGAGTACATAAGTTAATTCCGCCGAGCTCTTGCGTACGGCGGTTTTACTGTTGTAAGCCCGTTTCAAATTGCGCTTGAATGCCTGCTGTGATGCGGTCATCCGAGGGCGCGTTAAATATATTCTAGGAGACCTAATGAACGCGAAATCCATTTTGAGTTATGCTGCGGAGAAGGACGCGAAGTTCGTTTCCATCCGCTTTACCGACTTGCCCGGAGCGTGGCATCACCTGACGTATCCTATCCACAACCTAACTGAGGACACGTTTGAGGATGGCTTCGGTTTTGATGCATCCAGCCTTCGCGGGTGGGCGGCAATAAATGAATCGGACATGCTGCTGGTTCCGGACCCGTCGAGGGTTTGGGTCGATCCGTTTGCGGACGAGACGACGATCTGCCTGATCGCAAATGTTGTCGAGCCGATCACGAAAGATGGTTATGGGCTCGATCCACGTTCCGTTGCGATCCGAGCTGAAAGCTACCTTCGCTTTACGGGAATTGCCGATACGGTAAACGTTGGCCCCGAGGCCGAGTTTTTTGTTTTCGACAGGGCAGAATTCCATAACAATCAAAATTCGGCAGGCTTTACGATCGATTCCGAAGAAGGACATTGGAATTCCGGCCGTTCGAGCACTGAGGATTTTCCGAATCAGGGCTACCATATAAGGGCCAAGGAAGGCTACGTGCCGGTCGGCCCGATGGACTCGCTTATCGATCTGCGAAATTCGATCTCCATGATCCTTGGCGATGTGGGAATCGATGTAGAGTGCCACCATCATGAAGTAGCCACGGCAGGGCAGTGCGAGATAGATTTCAAATATTCGAATCTGCTTCATACGGCCGACAATGTCATGCTCTTCAAAAACGTCGTCAAGAATACGGCGGTAATGCACGGCAAAACGGCTACCTTTATGCCGAAGCCGCTTTATGGCGATAATGGCTCCGGCATGCATTGCCATCAGTCGCTCTGGAAGGACGGCAGTCCGCTTTTTGCCGGTGAAGAGTATGCGGGGCTTTCGGAAATGGCCAAGTTTTATATTGGCGGCCTGCTAAAACATGCTCCGGCCCTTGTAGCATTCGCGGCGCCAACGACGAACAGTTATAAACGCCTGGTTCCCGGGTTTGAAGCTCCGGTAAATCTTGCCTACTCAGCCCGCAACCGTTCGGCCGCCGTGCGCATCCCGATGTTCTCACCGTCGCCGAAAGCGAAACGTCTCGAATTCCGGCCGCCGGACCCTAGCTGCAATCCGTATATCACGTTCGCCGCTCTTTTGATGGCCGGGCTTGGACGGCATTCAGAACCGTATCGATCCAGGTGCTCCGCTCGATAAGGACATCTACGATCTGCCGCCCGAAGAACTCGCGAATGTCCCGTCGCTGCCGGGTTCTTTGGATGAAGCCCTGAATGCACTTGAAGGTGACTATGAATTCCTCCTTAAGGGCGATGTGTTCACGCGTTCGATGATCGAGAAGTGGATAACCTATAAACGTGAAAAGGAGATCACTCCTTTGCGTTTACGCCCACATCCGCTCGAATTCTCGATGTATTACGATACCTAGAAATAGCCTCACTGTGCGACAATCGACGTGGGCAGGTCCTGAAGGATCTGCTCACGTTTTTTTGCGAATCGGAGATGGACATGATCTTGGAATCGATAGTTTTGACCGGAGAACACATTGAGCTGGAGCCTCTACGACTGGACCATGTCGGGCCGCTCTGCGAATTCGGCCTGAACGAAGAGCTCTGGAGTTTGACCGTCAATCGCATTACAAACGAAAGCGAGATGCGGGCGTATGTGGAGAGTGCTCTCGCCGATCAGGAAAAAGGCATCGCCCTTCCATTTGCGACAAAACTAACCGACAGCAACAAAATTGTAGGTTCAACTCGTTTCGGCAACATTGACCTCCAAAACCGCAAGGCAGAGATCGGTTGGACGTGGGTCGATCCGCAATGGCAGCGGAGTTTTGTCAACACGGAAGCGAAACTCCTTATGTTGACGCACGCATTTGAGGTTTGGGGCTGTGTGCGTGTCGAATTCAAGACAGACGAGCTGAACACCAAGTCGCGCGAAGCGATCCTTCGGCTTGGTGCGGTCGAGGAGGGAACGCTGCGAAACCATATGATCACCGAAACCGGACGTTTTCGAAATTCCGTCTATTTCAGTGTCATTGACAGCGAATGGGAAGCGGTAAAGGCCGGCCTGGTTCGTAGGTTACGCAATTACCAATGAGAGTTATCCTATAAAAAGGTGCGTCAGCCTGCCTAAGCCTGGCGGTTTTAAGAATGAACAGGCTCGGCAGCCTGTTCTACTTTTTCCGGATCTTCACCGCCCGTTCGATCAGATCGAGGTTCTCCAGGATCTTCAGCCGCAGGTCGCTGTCGAGGTTTGGGTTATCCGCAAGGAATTTGTTGACGATGTTCAACGCCTCTTCGCTCCGCTGGCCGCCGATGAACGCGCCGAGCCAGCCGTTTACGAAGAATATCTTCCGGTTGCGTTTGTGGTTGGGAAGCTCCTGCAAGAGCTTTTTGAAGATAGGGCAGGGTCAGTTCGCTATGCCTGATCGAATTCCACGGCCCGAACGCCGCCTCGATCCAGCTTTCGCTGATCTCTTTATTCGCTGTGAAATCGTTCCAGTATTTGGCTTTGTTTTCTGCCGTCGCGATTCCCGCCTTCGCGGCGTAAGCATAACGCTTCGCATCGTCGCTGGTCTCTGTTTTTTCAAGATCGGCGAGCAGCTTCGGAGCCTCGGGGTCGCCCAATATCAACAGCCGCGTGACGATGTCGAACTTGTCTTTGGTGCTGGAGCGGCAGGTTCTTCCGACTCCCCTCCTGGATAGGAGGGGTGGCCGGCTTCGCGGCCGGGGTGGTAGATGATCCTGCCAACAGCCCTTTCAGCGCTTCCCGGGCCTTCTCACTCGCCGCGATATTCAAAAACGCCCGGTAATAAGTTATCCGCTGGCCCAAACTCGGCGCGTTCCGCATCCGTTCGATCAGCATATCCTCGACGCGAGAGCGCAGGTCAGAACCCGCTGCGTTAGCGGCGGGCCAGTTCGTTGAGCCTGCGCCAAGTTTCTGGCCGCCCGCTAACGCAGGCGGTTCTGACATGTAGTAGTTCAACGCCGTACCCGTCCGCCCGAGCAGCGTCGCGACGGTGCTTTCGTCCTCCTCAGATGCAGAGGCCTGCGCGTTAGCAAGGGCTTGATCGCGACGTTGAGTGTTAAGCCCTCCCTCACGGCCCGCGTCCGCTTCGGGCTGCCCTCGCGGAGCCGGGCGGTCAGGCCTCCGCAACACCTTCACCACCAGCTCCACAAACACCCGCGGGTCCAGCTCGCCCTCGCGGACGCTGTCCCACAGGGCTCCCCACATCATCGACCGCAGGAACGGGTCCTTTTCGTTCTGGATGTTTTTGAGAACATAATCGCGGCTCTTCTCGTCGAGGAGGAAAATGCCGTAGCCGTAGTCTTGGTAGTTGGGAAAAAGCAATGACAGGCGGATCATCGATTCACATCGAAGCACCCGGTCGTGAGTCAACTCCCCGCTTCAAATCGCTCGGTAAGGGCATATTGAATATCCAGGACGGCGAATTTGGAATATCAAGCTTTCGTCCTGCATCTTCCCAAGCCTGGATCGTCTCAGTGGCGATTGTTTGTTTGATCGAATATGAATCGCAAACACCCAGTTTCTAGCCGACGAGTATTGAGGTACCGAACCCTAGTTAATCCTCGCGCACCGCTAACCCACTGGTATGGCCCAATCCTTCAGATCTTTGTCTACCGGCTCCTTCAAACTCCCTCACCAGATCTTCCCACCCCGCATTCCCAAACTCATGCTTCTTCAAAAACGCCCGCACGGCCGTTTGGAACTTGTCTTCGCCGAGGTAAAACTCCGCCTGGCGCAGGAACGCCGGGGCTTTGTTGTAGACGATGTTGCCGTAGGCGGATTTGGCGGCGGAGAGGTTGGCGATGGGCTGGTAGATGGCGGTGGTGCCGCGGGTGGAGTCGGTCTGGTAGGCGCCCTGTTTGATGCGTTCGTAAAAGACCTTCCAGGCGTTCATCTCGGGCATGATCTTTTCCATCGCCTTGTACGCCGTAAAGGTCGCAAAACCTTCCTTCAGCCAAAGATCGTCAAACCACCGCATCGTCACCGTGTCCCCAAACCACTGATGCGCCGCCTCATGAAAGATCAAAGTCGCCCGCGATACGAGATCGTTCTTCGTAGGCTCCTGCGGAAAAATGATCGAAGATTCCCTAAGAAACGTCGCCCCCGCATGCTCCATCCCGCCAAACGGAAACTCCGGTATCAAAACCAGATCGTACTTCGGGAACGGGAACTTGTAATCGAAATACTGCTCGAAATATTTGATGGCCTCGCGGTTGAGGCGAAAAACCTCGGCAGCGTGAGGCTTGAATTTGTCAGCTTGGGATTTGCGGACGTAGATCTTTGAGCTGCGACTCGACGTCTGGATGCTCGATCTTGAAGCTCATTCTGCTTCTGGCGCAGTCTCGATGCCGTCACTAGCGCTCCGGGCTTCTGAGACCTTCTCCGCGAAGCTCTGACGAACGGCCCCGCCGCGAAAGCGAAGACGTAGGTGCTGATCGGTGACGTCAATTCTAACATTGAAGACTATATCCGAACGCTCTGCCATCTGATTCTAAATCAGTTCCGAGTCCGTGATTGTCGTAACCTAGACTGTCCAGTCGAGCTGAATTCGAGATCACCTTCCACCGTCGGTACGTCTGACATCGATAGACTAAACCTCGCCTTCAGATCCGGCTGATCGAACACCGGGAACGCCGTGCTCGCGTCGCTCGGGACAAAGAGCGAGTAGATATACTCCGACCCGTCCTCCTTATCCACATACCGCGTTATCGCCGACCCGCTGGTCAGTATCGGCGAGGTGAAATCCAGCTTGATCACGTTCTCGCCCGCGACCACGCCGTCGCGGAAGATCAGGTGTTCGTTGAAGTCCGTGCCCGCAGTCGGCACGTTCTTGTCAGAACCGCCTGCGTTAGCGGGCGGCCAGTTCGCCGACACCGAAACCGCTTTCCCGTTCACGAATACATTCGACATCAGTCGACTTTTCCTCGTGCCCCTTGATCTTCCGCCAGTCGAGGATGATCGGCCAGTCGACCGCGTGCCGCCATCTTTCTGGCCGCCCGCTGACGCAGGCGGTTCTGACACTTTCACCCGTATCTCGATCGTCCCCTTCAACACCGGCGACATCTTTTCAAGCGTCAAATTCAGCTTGTACCGCACATCCGAATACCGTGCCGCCCGCCACCGGGCAAGCTCCTGCGAAACGCCCGGCTCGATCGGCGGCGTTTGGGCAAACAAAACGGACGGCATAGCGAGCAACAGCGAGAGGATCAGTTTCTTCATCGATTTTCCAAGGGTGAAAGTCTTTTGTCAGATTAACATATGAGTTTCACCCGACGCCCACACAGTTGCCTCTGCTGGATTTTGCTGATATTCCGTTGCCGGTTTATAGAACTTCTTTTTCTTCCCTTGCGTTCTTCGCGAGCTTTGCGTGAAATTCTTCTTTTTCTCACGCAAAGCTCGCAAAGGTCGCCAAGGAAGGAAAATGGGGGATAAGGCGATCGCAAACTAACGCCCGCGAAAGAGCTTTACAGTGTATCCCGTCTATGATACATTGTCCTGTGTACGGCGTAAACACTGTCGGTCTTTGACAATTTGGTAATGTTGAGTCAGGGGTGGTGTCAGGGGTTGTGTCAAACACAGTTAACTCCCTGTAAATGTTGGGAACACGCGTTTTACGCGAAATCGTTCCACTTAAGCTTGCTTCGTTTGTAAAGTGGAACGATTTTCAGACGGAAGCTGTTTAGATGCAACATTTAGACCGTTCCACTTTCCGAAATAAATTCTCCGGGATGCCGCGGGTTGCTACAAGCCACAAAACGGGGAGCAGTCAAGAAAATAGGCCTAGTCAGATCTATCACCCCGTCAGCCGGACCGGACCGTTTTCGAAATTCGGTTTACTTCAGTATCATTGATAGCGAATGGGGAGCGGTAAAGACCGGCCTTGTTCGGGGGTTGAGGAGTTATCAATGAGTTTGTTACGCGCCGGAGTTTTGTTGCTGTTAGTGGCTGTCAGCTTTGCGGCGTGCTCATCGGCGGATGAAAAAGCGGCTAATCAGAAGGCCGTCTCGAATGGCCGGCAGAATGCACAGAACACTGGTGATCAGGCGAAATCATCCGAACCGGCATCCAATCAGGCCTTGCCGGTTAACGAACAGCAGCCTGACGTTTCCGGGCCGGGAGTGAGAAAAAGCAGGATGGATGCGTTGCGTGACAAGGTCCAAAATGCGCCGCCGGTTAATATTGACATCGAGGCCGAGCTAAAGAGATCCACCAGGCCGGCCCCGGAAAACTCGGAGTTTGCGGTCGTGTTGGCGGATTCCGTTTTTGAGCGTCGAACATTCAAAAATCACCCTAAGCTTCTGAAAGTCGAAAAAGTTACGGAAGGTACAAAAAAATCGATAAAGGTTTTTTTGACCGATGGAAAGGTTATTGATCTGCCGGGAGAGAAGATCGATTTCATTTCAACCGCGTCCTCCGCGGCCATACTGCAGGCGGCGGGCGTTGCCGGGACATATGCACCTCGCAGGCCCAATTCCAAACCGGCGAATTGACCCTTCCGAAGCCTCCGGCAAATAGTGTATAATTCTCAAGGTATGGAACGGTTTACCGTCATTTGCCCATGCTGCGAAGCGACATTAACGATCGACGGCCAGACCGGCTCGATACTATCTCACGCGGAGAAGAAGAAAATACTTGGTTCTTTTGACGATCTTAAGGGCGAGCTTGGGAAGCAAAAAGAGATCCGCGACAGCCTTTTTAATCAGGAGATGTCGTCAATGAAAGACCGCGAGCGGCTTCTTGACGAAAAGTTCAAGGAAGCCTTGAAACGGGCCGACATCGACGCAGACAAACCTTTCAAGAATCCGCTCGATCTGGATTAGCCTAAGCTGCCAAAACATACAATTCCTCAACTCTTCAAATGACCGATCCACGCCGAGCGAAAGAACAATTGCCGGAAGCGAATAGAAAACTGATCGTTGCTCTTGATGTCGATTCCGCCGCGGCGGCTCGAAAGATCGTCGATGAGCTCGCCGGCGTTTCTAACACTTTCAAGATCGGCCTTCAACTGTTTTCTGCGGCCGGCGGAACGTTCGTCCGTGAATTGTGCGAACAGGGAAATCGAGTCTTTCTCGACCTCAAGTTTCACGATATCCCGAATACCGTAGCGATGGCAGGGATCGAGGCGGCCCGGCTTGGAGTTTGGATGTTCAATGTCCACGCGTCCGGCGGCTCCGAGATGATGAAACGGACGGTTGGCGATGTGAAGAGAGTTTTGTGAGAAAAGCAACCTTGAACTGCCGCGCATCATCGGTGTAACTGTCCTAACCAGTTCAAACGCAGACACTTTGAAGCAGGTTGGGATCGAACACGAGGTTGAAGAACAGGTCGTCCGGCTCGCCAGGCTTACCGCCGACTCCGGCCTTCACGGCGTAGTCGCTTCGGCGAATGAGGTAAAAGCTATCCGCATAGCTGTCGATGATCCGGAATTTTTGATCGTTACTCCCGGAATTCGTCCATTCTCTGCAACAAATGACGATCAAAAGCGTGTAACAACTCCTGGTGAAGCGCTTTCATACGGTTCGAATTATCTTGTCATAGGACGCCCGATCGTAGCTGCACCAGATCCGCGTGGTGCGGCAACCAGGATCGTGGAGGAGATCAACAGCATTTCGCACTGATCCGGCCCTAATTTTATACTGTGAAAAGATCGAAATTAAATCGCCCAGCCGCCCTTATTCTGCAACTTTTCCTGTCGATCGCTTTCGCCGTCGCCGGCCATGCGCAGGCCGTTCCTTCCGCGGACACACCTTTCAAGATCGGGGAACGCCTGACCTACACGGTCGGGTTTGAAAAGTTCACAAATGTTGCTTACGCCGAGATCCAAACGGTTTCGCGCGGCAAGATCGGCGATGTCGAGGCGGTTGAACTGCGATCGAAGATCAAGACGCTTGAATTCGTGAGCGCCGCTTTCTATCTTGTAGACGAATCGCGAACGATCTTTGCCTCGCCCGATTCGGGCGTTCCGGTCTATATAAGCCGAACACAGAACATTGGCGGTTTGCCAAAGGAATCAATACAAAATTATCTCGCCGCTCCGACGGTGAATTTCGATCTGGTGACACTGATTTACAAGATCAGGCATTCCGGCGGTTCGGGCAGCGTAAATATCCAGGAAGGTGAAAAGGTCTATCCGGTCACATTTCAGACCGTCGCAAATGAAAGGAACAAAGCGGACGGTGACAAGATCAAGACGGATGCGGGAGAATTCGAGACCTCGCTGGTTACAGTTCAAAGTGACTTTTTGACGGAACAGGGCTTTAAGGACCTGAAGATAAACTTCAGCACAGACGAGGCAAAGCTTCCCGTCGCGATCCGATTCAAAACCGCAAAAGGTGAATTTTACGCAAAGCTCGCGAGCGTGCAGAACCTCGAACCGCAGGCCGACCCGACACCGACGCCAACGCCGGTCAGGACTCCGACACCGGCGCCCGTGCCGACGCCCACGCCGCGATCCTACGTAGACAATCAGCCGCTTGCGTCTGACCTGTCCTTTGAACTCGGCGAGACGCTTGAATACAAACTTTCGTCCGAAGGGCGGCCGGTCGCAACTTTTACTCTTCAGGCAAAGGAGCGAAAGCTGATTCAGGGAACAGACACTCTTCTTCTTTCGGCGACTGTAACGGAAGCCGCTTCGGCAAACGGACTTTTGAGCGTGAACGACGTGATCAGGGCATTCGTGAATCCTGATTCGCTTGGGCCACGCCAATTGGATATCGCCTTTAGCGGTTCGCTCAGCAGCTTTAATCAATCCGTATCGTTCGACGAAAAAACGAGTTTGATATCATTCAAGGGTAACCGCCAGATTGAAGGTCCGGTCGGAACGCATAGCATTCTTTCGCTCATTTACGCGATCCGGTCGTTCAACCTAAAGCCAAGCAAGGACATGTCGAACCCGATCAACGATACGCGGGTTGCGGTTTTCTGGGAAACACGGCCTTATATATTCACGCTCCGCCCTTCACCGGCGGAATTGATCACGCTTCAAGCGGAAAAAGTGTCCGCGCAGCTCGTTTCGATCACGACGGGAAACCCGCAACTTGACGGGCTGAAGCTAAAGATCTGGCTCTCGAACGATGCCCGGAGGCTTCCGTTGCGGTTCTCAGTTGGAAGTTTTCAAGCCGACCTCGTCTCAGATAAGATCGTCCAGCCAAAATAACGCACTAAGAAATTAGCCTAATTGAAATTGAAATCTAATTTCAATTAGGCTATACTTGCGCCAGGTCGAAGCAGTTTTATTCGACGCGAAGGTGGGAACAATGAATCTTTCGAATGTACCAGCGGGTGTCCAGGCCAGGGTCACGTCAGTCAAAGGTGATGGCGTTATAACGCGCCGCCTGATGGAAATGGGTGTCGTTCCGGGCGTTTCGGTGAGGCTCGTCAAATCGGCCCCGTTCGGCGATCCGATCGAGGTACGGCTGCTTGGCTACAGCCTTGCGATCCGCAAAAATGAGGCGGAGGCGATCGAGGTCGAAGTTTAGAAAGCCGTTTCTACGGCTTGGTCCAAGATGGATGAAAGCTCACACTCCAACATTACGATCGCATTGGCCGGGAACCCAAATGCCGGCAAAACGACTCTTTTCAATTTTCTCACCGGCCTAAGCCAAAAGATCGCAAATTATCCCGGCGTAACAGTCGAAAGAAAGTCAGGTGTCTGGAAGGTCGGCAACCTGAACGCCAACCTGATCGATCTGCCGGGTTTATACAGCCTGGAAACCACGTCACTTGACGAATCGATAGCCCGCGATGTCCTGACGGGCGATGTCGATGGCGTTCCGAAACCCGACGTGATCGTCGCGGTCGTCGATTCGACCAATCTCGAACGCAACCTATACCTTGTCACCCAGCTTTTCGAATACGGAATTCCGGTTGTTGTCGCCCTGACGATGATCGATGTATTCGAAAAACAGAAGCACCAGATCAATGCCGGCAAGCTGTCCGAATTGCTCCACGCACCGGTCGTCGAAGTAAACGTGAAAAGCGGAAGGGGTAAGTCCGAGCTTGTCGAAAGCGTCAATAGGATCATCGGCTCAAAGCCGGTCATCGCGTTTGAAGCCGAAGAGCATAACGGGAACGGTAGCAGTAACAGTAAGATCTTCGCTCGTTACAATTTTATTTCCGATGTTGTTCAGCGATCGGTAAAGCATAACGACCGCGAAGCTCATCAGCTTTCTGAAAAGATCGACCGCATTCTCACGCATAGATTCTTCGGCCTGGTCATTCTGATCGCCGTCTTGCTTCTGGTTTTTCAAACCATATTTTCCTGGGCGACGCTCCCGATGGACCTGTTGGAGAAGGGATTTGGCGGACTTGGCGATCTGGTCAAATCTCAGATGTCTGAGGGAATTTTGACGGATCTTTTGGTCGATGGTGTGATCGCTGGGGTCGGCGGCGTGATGATCTTTTTGCCGCAGATACTTCTGCTGTTTTTGTTCATTTCGATCCTCGAAGACACCGGTTATCTTGCCCGTGCGGCGTTTCTGCTCGACAAACTGATGAGCCGGGTCGGCCTGCACGGAAAGGCGTTCCTTCCGCTGATGAGCAGTTTTGCGTGTGCGATCCCGGGCATTATGGCGACGCGGACGATCGAAGACAGGCGGGACCGCTTTGCGACGATCCTGATCGCTCCGCTGATGAGCTGTTCGGCAAGATTGCCGGTCTACACGCTGATGATCGCGGCTTTTTTTGCGGGTCAGACCGTCTTCGGTTTTCTCTCGCTCGGTGCGGTCATAATGCTGGCGATGTATCTGCTTGGCATCTTTGCCGCTATCGTGGTGGCGTTTGTTTTGAAACGAACAATATTAAAAGCCCGTCCTGCTCCGTTCGTGATGGAACTGCCGCCGTATCGGCTTCCGAACATCCGGACGATCTTTCAGAATATGCTGACGCGTGCCTGGTTGTTCGTTAAACGTGCCGGCACGGTAATACTCGCGATCTCGATCGTGCTTTGGGCGTTGATGTATTTTCCGAGAAGCAACTCAGCAGTCGCCCCGCAGCCGTCGGTCGAATCCGCACGGCCAGGGTCGACTGCGGACCGCCCCGAAGAGACTGTCTCCGCGGTTGCGAACGAAAGCGCGCAATTGCAAAACAGCTACGCCGGAAAGCTTGGCCGGATCATCGAACCGG
>CAVSZR010000002.1:0-172655 GCA_963732475.1 Blastocatellia bacterium
ATCGGTGCTAAAAAAAGTAGATTGACGATCAGAGCGGACGAAGAACTGTTTCATAATGGATGAATAATAGCGGAGTATCGTGGTTGAATTCGACGGTCGGCTTTACCACGTTATCATGCGCGGCGATTACCGCCGCTAATTGACCGGCCGGGAAACGGAAGCCACCATAACCGGCCTTTCAAGCATCACAGACCCCGGCACGCCCAATGTTGCCGCAGTCACTGACGCGGCCCGGCAAAGAGCAAATAGCTCGCCTATGCAAAGGAACTGGTTTCAAAGAAATATAGTGCAAGAATCGCGGAAACACATGCCCGACCGTATTCTTAGACGAATGAGAAATATTTTCGTGCTCGATCCTCTTGTTCGGACTTCATTCTGATTCGTTGGCAAAAGAGTGGTGCGGCATCGTTCCATTGAAATCAACAAAAAGCGAAGTTCAAAAGATCGCAGGAAATGGTAAGGAAAAATTTCCCGGAACGGTCGATTATAAGATTGGCAAGACGAAATTATCTGTAACTTATTCCAGAGGCCGATGCGGTGAAAGTTCTGAACGGGAATGGGACGTCCCAAAAGACACTGTGATATCCATGATTGTCTCTCCCACGGAGCCTGTATCTCTTCGCAAAGTGACCGAGAAGGAAGAAGACTTCGAAAAGCTACCTGGCGACTTTGACCTGCCGGACACTTACTATTACCTAAACGAGATGGACGGCATGGCGATGGATGTCCAGACGCAACGAGGCCGCCGCGAAGAATCCATTGTGACGAATTTCTTCTATTTTCCAATGGCGAGCGAAAGACATCTCAAATGTCCATCACGCGCGGCGATGACCGTCGCTAATTGACCGGCCGAGGAACGGGAGCCACCATAACCGGCGGCTCCGAAGTTGGCATCGTAACCCCAAGAGACAGAATTGCGACCAATGAACTCACTTATCAATCACAGTTGCGTTCTGCAATGCATCTACGATTTCATTTTTATCAAATTCACCAATAATTCCAGGCGCTTCGTCTTCAACTTCGTGAGGCGACGCAATGAAACCCTTTAGATCGTCAAAGTCCACCGCCCAACATTTCCGACAACCCGAACACGTCTGAGAACTATTTTGCCGTCCCGTACAGAGTCGCCTTAAGGCAATCGATCCACTCATCATCGAATCCATACGGCAGAAACAATGGCCGATCATCTTCAATTTGCGTTTCTAAGGATAGTACCCACACGAGAACTACATTCTTGAACACGCCCCCCACCGTTCGAGCTCGGTACTTCTCATATTGTGGATGGTCAAGATGATAAAGATCGAATACCAATCGTTGACTACCAAAGCTGATTTCTCTGTTGTTTATCTCAATAATCATACTGTCCGAGTGAATCGCGGCTTGGCGAGGCTGACTCCATTCTTCCTGCATAAATTCTAGGAGTGATGATAACCCACCGAGGCATAACGATGCCTAGTCTGTTGGTGTTAAGATTAAGTAGACAAATGGGTAGCTAACGGACTTCATCATAAAACGGTTATCACGCCGGCGATGACCGCCGCTAATTGACCGGCCGGGAAACGGGAGCCACCATAACCGACCTTTCAAGCATCACAGACCTCGACACGTCCAATGTTAGCCGCAGCCACGACGCGGCCCGGCAAAAAGCAAAGACCGACCGCAAACTCGCCTTATGGCGTGGCCATTCTTTAGTAAACGAAATGAACATAAACAGGAAAGCGAAAATTATGAAAATGATACGTACGGTCATGTATGGGGAGTTTGTCATTGCGTTGATGATTCTTTTGGCGGTCTCCATGGTGGGAGTTAAGGCGCAAAACGCGAATCAAAACCTAAAGGCCACTGCACCAGACAGCGACTGTGTGAAAGTTTCATTGACAGGGTGCACTACATTGCTTTTCGGGCAATCTAAAACGGATAAGATCGACAAAGGAGAAAGGAAAGATGTTTCGACAAGACCAGTACCGATGGGTACGATGCACGAATCTTCACAAACTCGTGAACTTTTAATCGAGCTAAAAAAAGAACCCTCATTCGATAAAAAATCCTTTTTTATTGAAATTGCGATTAAAAACAATTCGCAAAATCGGATAGTACTCACTTGGTCCACTCTTGATCTCGACCTACAAACCTCTTCCGAAGAAAAGGGTCCTGGGCGTCGTTTAGGCTATTGGGCACCAAGAGTTATGTCTAATTGGATTTTGCTGGAGCCGAAATCCGCAAATCCGAAAGCGATCTCGATCGCCCCTAAAGAGACCCTTACCGCACGGCTTGATATATTAAAACTAAAATGGGGGTTAGGTATGGCCGGTGGCTATCCAGCGGAGAAATTTTCCGAGGTCGTCAAAAGTGGAAAATATGACCTTACTATTCACATAAATGGAAAGTTCTCGGACCAAGAAAAGAAAATGAATTCGAGGCGAGATCGGCAGGAATAGAAATAAATGTTTCTTCTGACGGGTTTCCAAAATGATCTAACATTTTTTCCGACGATCATGCCGTCGTGGTGATGACCGACGCTAATTGCCCGGACGGGAAACGGGAGCCACCATAACCGGCCTTTCAAGCATCACAGACCTCGACACGTCCAATGTTAACCGCAGACACGACGCGGCCCGCCCCCGACAAAAACGAATCTTTGTGTCTAAAAAAGGGCAAAGAAGATGGGACAAGCCTGGGGGCTGCAATTCCGGGACAACAAATGGAAGCTTTTACGGCAGAACCGAGCATCACTCGAATATGAATAGAGATGTTTTTCTCCTAACGATTTTACTGATAATTTCGTTCGGTTTATCAACAACCGCGGCGTCCCAGGACAAAGGCATAAAGAATTTAAGAAAAGTCCATGACACTCTGGATGTGCGCTACCGATTTCCGTAACCGGTAAGAACAAACAATTTGTTTCCGACCTGACAAGCGAAGACTTCATCGTTTGGGAAAATGGGCGGCGGCAGAAGGTCACCTCTTTCACAAGCGGGAAAGAGAACCCGCCTATTTTTGTCGGCGTGCTAGTGGACACTTCACCGTCAATGCGGACGAAAATGGAATTTGTAAAAGAGGGAGCCTTGAATTTGATTTATACAATCACCCGTCCGCACGAAAACAAAGCGGCTTTCATGACCTTCGAAGACGACAAGATCATATTGCGGCAGGATTTTACCAATAAACTAGATTTGCTCACCAGAGCGATTGATAAGGTTAAAGAGACTGGCCAACAAAATTCTCTCTACAATGCTATCTATTCTCTTTGCGACGAGAAATTGCGAACGCTTTAGGACGACGCGCAATAGTAGTTATCTCTGACGGTGAAGACGTTTTCAACCCTGCCAAACTCAAAGATGTGATTGACATCGCGGAGCGAACCGAAACCGTCATTTTTATTGTTTCGACCAAAGGCAATTCGCTCAGACCCGTCCCGAATGTTAAAAACGGTACGGTTGCGGACTTAGACGATAAGGCTTTGTTACAGTTGGCCGCGGAAAGCGGCGGCACAATGTTTTTCGTGAGTAATGCATTCGAACTGGATAAAGCTTTCGAAAGAATCGTAAAGGAAATTAGTTCTCAGTATATTCTTACTTATCGCCCGACAAACCAAAGGTATGATGGCAAACAACGTAAAATAAAAGTGCGGCTCGCTGGTGGAAAGAAGAATAGTGCACATACGATCCGCACTAAAGCAAAATATCGTGCAGTAAATAGAAGTTTGAAATAATTAGGAAAATCTTGGGCCGCACCTGCTTCCCGCAGCTTTAGGACACTACCCACGCGTGGCGATGACCGCCGCTAATTGACCGGCCGAGAAACGGGAGCCACCATAACCGGCCTTTCAAGCATCACAGACCTCGACACGTCCAATGTTAGCCGCAGCCACGGCGCGGCCCGGTCCGGCACAGACGAAGGTTTTCGTCCCCCAGATCTTGCCAGCACGATTTGCATGACTGCACATGCATCTCAAAGTGCGTTGAACGCCTCCAACAAGTTTAGAAAGGTTATTTTTCCAGCAGAGTATTTTTACGTCAGGTTTTGATGACGATGTTTTTCCCCTAATGCGAAGACTAGCAGTGACAGTCGCTTTACTCGGAGCGATTTACCAATTCGGTGTGAGCACGAGCCGCGCCTGCTCGTGCGTTTCGGACGCGTTCGCACCAGTCTGTCAGATAATCGGGCGCCCCCAGGTCGCTTTTGTCGGCCGGAGTATTGAAAGGATACGCAGCGGTCCCAATAGCGGTAATTACCGCTTCGAGGTGGAAAAGGTGTACAAGGGGCTATCCCGCCGACTAAGGAAGTGATCGTTTGGGCGGGCGGCGGAACATCGTGTGCTGTCGATTACGGAGTTGGCGGGCGCTTCCTGATGTTCGGTCGCTCCGCAAGCCGTGACGACGGCACGGGTCCCAGCGTCGTGACCTCAGCCATGTGCAGCGGCTCCCGCGCAGCGACGGAGTCGGACGTCGGTTTCCTTGATGACTACCTCGCGGGAAAGACGCAGACCTACATAAGCGGGCGTGTTCTGCAATCCGTCAGCTCTTGGGATTACCCAGCCTATCGGGACGGCAGCCCCGTTCCTGGAGCGGAGGTGGTACTGAGCAACGGGAGCGAACGTATCACCGTCAAGTCCACATCGGACGGGACTTTCATTTTTGTGCCGGTCCCGCCCGGCGAGTACACAATAAGTGCCAGCTTGCTTCCGTTTACGCCATTCGTCGGGAGGGAAAGGGTGTCCGTCCCAAAGGGCACGTCGGATATGTCTTCCCCGAATTGCACGCAAACTCGTTCATCGAGGGGCGAGTACTCGATGATAAGGGCGCACCCGTGAAAGGGGTCCGCGTCAGAGCAGTTCGACGCGACGCCGCCGGCGGATGGCGTCAACCGCCAAACGGCTGGGCATATTCGGAAGCCGATGGCAAATTCCACCTAAGGGAGATCGACAGCGGGGACTACCTGCTTGGTGTGGAGACTTACGAAGGCGGTCCGTCTGATGATTCGCCTTTTCCACCGGTATATTTCCCCGGGGTTTCCTACTCGCGATAACGCTCGGATCCTTACCGTGGAACCCCAAAAGGGGATCGGCGGTCTCACGTTCAAGCTTCTTCCCCGCCACACACGCGCCGAGTTACGATCAAGATCGTGAACGCGGACGGAACTCCCATCGGGTCGAATCTGCTTCAGCTGTTCAGCCTTAACGGGCTGATTTGGAATTTTCGAGAAGGGATTCAATGAGGGGAGGGAGTTTGAAACAGGGTTCCGGTTCGACGCTTTCATGGAGCGCGAGTACGTTTTCAGGGCCCGCTATTGGGTGGACAATCTTGGCAGCGATGTGGACAACAAGCGGCTGCTGCTCGCGGACCCTGTGGTTCTTAAGCCGGGTAAGGAGTCTGCGAATGTCGTTCTACGGTTGTCCAAGCAGGTTAAGTATTACGATAGAGAGTTCGAAAAATATTGAACGTGTGGACGTGATCGATAAAGTTGCCAAGACACCGTCAGTTCAGATGGGCTTCTTTCTGGACAAAAACCAAGGTTTCTGTCCGCGGCTTGAATTCGAAGGTGGGCTTTACCACGTTATCACGCACGGCAATGACCGCCACGAATTGACCGGCCGAGAAACGGGAGGCACCATAACCGGCCTCTCAAGCATCACAGACCTCGACACGTCCAATGTTAGCCGCAGCCACGACGCGGCCCGGTAAAAAGCAAAGACCTCAGCTTGACCCCGTTTTCATGACCCGTTTTCACTACTGGCGGGTCATTGGCCGCGTCCCTGAAAGGGACATATTCAATAGCGTCGGGTAACACCCGACGATCGCATATCGCAAGATTTGAACCGTCCCTGAAAGGGACGAATCCCGGCCACCGATCTAATCTGTCCCTTTCAGGGACACCATCCAACGTCACGCTATTTCGTCGGGATTCTCCCGACGCTATTTAATCGATCCCCTTCGGGGATTCCGAAACCTAAATCGGTGCCATGCCATAAAGTCGGTGCTACGCATCCAAATCGTACAAATCATCCAAATCATTCCATCCGGCGTATTTCGCGCGATCTGATATTTCCAAACAAGAAAACACGAGCGATAATTCTCCCGGACGGTATCTGTGCGCGGATCGACTCGTGCGCACTCGCCTTCCAAAATGATCTTTGAAAACCAGTCGATGAAATAGGTGAAACAAGATCCTTTCTGTCGCGGATCTTTTAAAGTTGGATTGCCGAATAAAACGCGGGGGCCGGCGCTCGAACACGGGTACAAGATCCATGTCGAGCATCAACCTCCTTGCGAAGCGTTTGGCAGTGAGGAATGTCCGAGGTTGTGTCAGTGATTGCGTCGGGAGTTGTGTCAGCACCGTAACTATTGAAATAGTTGATGTTATCGCAAAGTGTCTCATTTTAGTGTTAGCACTTCGTGAAATGGCACGATTATTCTGGCTAAGCGGAGTAACTGCAACAGTTAGCTGTCTCATTTTCCACAAAATGAGACAGTTTGTGAGACAGCCACGGCGTCGTAACAAGGTTCGAGACTGACCATCTGGAATGAGAATCGTGTCAACCGATAGTGTAACGAGATCGTGTTTCGTCACACTTTTTTCAGGTAATCACCTGCCGGGACACTTTAGTGTACAGCGTAAATATATGTGTACAGGGAGCTTAACAACGTTAGGCACAATGCAAGAGTGGATTTTGCAGGAAAATCGCCGGGACACGGGACAAAATAGCTTAAGTCATGTGGACGTAATAATTAGCCTGTCCCCGAAGTGTCCCGGGCTGGGACACGTCGCAAATTCCTGTCCCCGAAGGGGACAAAGTCAATAGCCCAGGGTAAGGCCGACGGCCGCAACCCTGGGTTGATCACGTTTACCGGCCCGCTCCCTGAAAGGGAGCAACCTCCGAACGGCGGTGTAGCTCCCCTTCAGGGAGCGGAAGGACGCTCATCCGTTCCCGGGGTTACGCTCGATCCTCTCGCTCACCCCGGGCTATTGAATTTGTCGCTTTCAGCGACCGAATCCGAAACTCATCCAAATCGTGCAAATCGTGCAAATCGTGCAAATCATGCAAATCATCAAATCGTTCCATCCCGCATATTTCGCGCGATCTGATATTTTCAAACAATAAACCGCGAGCGATAATTGTCGCGGACGATATGTGTGCACGGATCGACTTGTGCACACTCACCTTCCGAAATGATCTTTGAAAAACAGGTCGATGAAACACGATGAAACAAGATTTTCTGTCATCCGGACTCAGAAACACCCAATGTGTGACGTGCGGGATGCCGATGTTTACTGGCTTCGACGCGAAGGGACGGTTTGTTTCAGCTTGTTTCATCATGAAACAAAAAGCGGGACGCGCTGTGAAACGAAACAAGGTGTGATCGAACAATTGCGAGATCTTCCCCGGACTCTTGCGTATGCACGCCTTTCCTTTTAGATCCTGCCAAGCGGCTTGCTCGCGAGTGGAACCGTGGGACATGGGACAAACTGTGACCCGGATATTCAATTAGGTTTGCGCGGGTATTTGGGTTTATCTATAATGGCTCGACGATAGCTGGTTCAGAATATGAGCGAAAAGCCCCCGAGCGAAATCACCCAAATGCTGATCGAGTTGACCGGCGGGAATAAGGACGTCGTCAACCAGATACTTCCGCATATCTACGACGAGCTTCGCCGTCTGGCGGGCAGCTATCTGAGGCGAGAGAGAGCGGACCATACGCTGCAGCCGACCGCTCTGGTCCACGAAGCATACATGAAGCTGATCGACCAGAAGCAGGTCCATTGGCAGAATCGGGCACATTTCTTCGGTATCGCTGCCCAGGTGATGCGGCGGATCTTGATGGACCACGCCCGCAAGCACACGGCCGATAAACGCGGGGGCGACGCGGAAAAACTCCCGTTGGAGGAAGAGATCCTGATCGTCTCGCACGACAAATCCGCCGAGTTGATCGCACTCGACGATGCTCTGGAAAGCCTTGCGCAACTGGACGAACAGAAGGCCAGGATAGTCGAGCTAAGGTATTTCGGCGGGCTGTCGATCGAGGAAACCGCAGAGGTAATGGGCGTAAGCGTACCGACGATAAACCGCCAGTGGCGAATGGCAAAGGCGTGGTTGTATTCCCAGATCGCGGGAGATTAGACCCGCTTGACGATCACGAGCGTTATGTCGTCATTGGCCGGTGCGGTTTGTGTAAATGCCGACAAGGCGGATTCGACCTTGTCACGCATTCCGGCCGCCGAAGCTTTCAAGTTGTTCTTCACGACCTCGCACAACCGTTCCATTCCGAACTCTTCATCGCGGATATTATTTGCCTCGGAAACCCCGTCGGAATATACGACAAGCGATTCGCCCGGATGCAGTTGGGTCTCGCCCATTTCGAACTCCGCCGTCGGCATTATCCCGAGCGGAAATCCGCCCGACGAAAGCTGTGCGATCGTGCCGTCGGCCCGGCCGATAAGCGGCGGGTTGTGGCCGGCGTTGATATATTTCAGAATGCCGGTCGCCGGATCGAGTTCGGCGGCAAACATTGTCACGAAACGGTTTGCGGGCGTGTTTTCGGCGAGATATTGATTGACCGAGGTCATCGTTTGATCGAGCGAGCTTTTGGCCGAGACCTGGGCGTGAATCGCCGCATGGACGCTGGACATCAGAAGTGCGGCGGCGGTTCCCTTTCCGGAAACGTCTCCGAGAGCGATCAGCATCTTGCCGTCATGCCGTTCGATAAAATCGTAATAATCCCCGCCGATCTCGTAACAGGAGAACGAAATGCCCTGAAATTCATAACCCGGAACCAGCGGCGGACCCGAAGGCTGGAATCGTTGTTGAATCTCCGTTGCAAGCTCAAGCTCATGCTCCAGACGCTGACGTTCGATCCGCGACTCAAGCAGGGTTGCATTCTCAACGCGGATCGATGCAACAGAAGCGAGCGTCGTCAAAATATTCAGGTGCTCTTCCGAGAAGGTCGCTTCGTAGGTCGGCGAGTCGGCATAGATCAGACCAAATACGTTTCGCTCATCAACACTCAGCGGCACCGCAAGAACAGACCTAATGCCCGAAAGAGCCATCGTCTGGCTCGCAAATCGGGGATCGTGCTGGGCATCGGCCGTAAGGACAGATTTGCCGTTCTTGAGTACCTCGTCCATCACGGTACGGCTGACGCGGACCTCTTCGATGATCTCTTCTTTGCCCCTGACACGAGCGACCTTGATCTTCATCGCTCCGTCGTTATCTTCGTCGCGGAGCATGATAACGCAGCGTTCAGCAGGAACGGCTTCGAAAACGAGCGATGCAACCTGATTTAGCGTTTCATCCAGGCCGCTTGCCGAAAGTAAAGCAACGCCCACTTTACTGATAAGGCCGAGTAGTTCAGTCCGCGACGAGAACTGGCCCTTGAGAAGCTCGGTGGTGGGTATCTTTCGATGTTGAAACGAGATCGTCTTTGACGGATCAAGGGCGTCCGTAAAATCTGCGATCAGCGTCGAACTCGCAATTTCCCTGGAATTCTCATTCTCAAAGATGATCGTCGTCTCGCCTATTTGTATCTCACCGCCGGAAGACAACGGAACTGAAGCTTTTACCGTTGCGCCGTTGTATCGTGTGCCGTTTGCGGACCCAAGGTCCTGCAACCAATACCCGTCACCTTCCTTGCGCACTTCGGCATGCAGACGCGAGGCAAATGCGTCTGGAATACAGACATCGCTTCGGGCCGAACGGCCAATGGTCGTTCGAAGGCGAGTTAGCTGAACGATCTCTGCAGAAGGGTCCGAATTCTTGAAAATTAGCTGTGGCATATTACATTCGACGCAAGAAACTAGATGATCTTGCGATCAGCGTAAATCACTACGGTACCGGCCAAAAGATCATGCAGCGCCCGTCCCTTCGTACTGATTGCGGCGATAAGAAAACCGAGTCCGAGAGTGAGGACTGTGAGAAGATAGCCCAACGTCTGCCGAATCAAAATGCGGCCCAGCGAAACCGCTGTGCCATCAATTCGTGTGATCCTAATGCCGACGATCATCTTACCTATCGACTGGCCACAAAAAAAAGGAAGCACTATCAGATTTGTAAATCCGAGGAGAGCAGCGATCAGCCAACTCGCGTCGTTAAGACTTCCGCCGAGCAGCCGAGCACCGTCATTACCAAAATATCGGCCCAGCAACAGTCCGATAACCGGAACAAAAACCAGCAACATATAGTCTGTCAAAATAGCCCCGCATCGAAGAAAGAAAGGAGCTTTCACCTTCTCCGGATCGAAATTTAAGACTATCTCGGCGCTTTGAGACGCACGGATCGGTGCGGATTCGAGTGTTGTACTCATAGTCAGGCGTACTATCCGATCACGAAATGCAGCGTCGCATCGCCAACGCGGATCTTGTCTCCGGCGGTCAATACTTGCGGCTGATTCGGGACAAGCCTCATCGATTCGTTCACCGATCGAGCCAGAATTGTCCCGTTTGAAGAGCCAAGATCCTCGACCATGAAATTACTGCCGTCGCGCCAAATACGCGCGTGACGACGCGAGATCTTGGTCTGGGGATCGTATTTGGAAAGATCCACCTCCGGAAAGATATTTGACATCGGATCACGCCGGCCAAGCAAGTTATCGTCCTTATGGAGAGAAAAAGCCGGAGCGGAAAGCTCGCTTGTGCCTTCGATCACAAGCTTTGCCGTCCAGGCTCCTTGCGAATAGATCTCGGAATGAACACCTTGCTGTGCGATAGGTTGCTTTGCTCCACAAAATGCGCAGAACATGTCAGTCGCAACGATCCGCTGTCCGCAAAAACCGCAGAAAACGCTTTGGTTCGCCAGACTGACGGAAGCCGGTATTTCCGTGACCCCATAAGTTACGATCCCGTTCTTAAGTTTGATGAGGTGCTCCTCAAGGATCTCTCGCATCTCTGCGGCCGACTTAAATCGCGAGTCGGCCCCATACTCGACCGCCTTCATAATGATTCGCTCGATCTGATCCGAAAGCTGCGGGTTTATTTGTCGCGGACGCGGATTCTTTTGAAAATCGAATATTAACAAAGGGTTGCTCTGCGGATCGGCTCCGGTCAGCAAATGGAACATCGTTGAACCCAGGCTATAAATGTCCGAACGCGGTTCAACATTTCCACTGAACAATTCCGGCGGAGCATAACCCATAGTCCCAACCGCGGTCACTCCTTTTTCTTCCTTTTGGCTGATCGACCTGGCGATCCCGAAGTCTATGAGCATTGCCCGGCCCGAGTTTCCGTCGATCATGATATTCGACGGCTTCAGGTCGCGGTAGACAATTGTCGAGGGCTGATTATGAAGATAATCAAGGACATCGATAATCTGGATAGCCCATTCGGTGACCCTTTTCTCGTCTATTTTCCCTTCAGGAGCTGACCGCAGACGCGAGGAAAGGTCACCACCGGCAATGTACTTCATCACCAAATAAAATCGGCTTTCCTTCTCATCATAAAAGTAATCGTATATCGTCGGGATCGAAACATGGTCCAAAGACGAGAGGATCATTGATTCTCGTTTGAAGTCATTGATCGCTTTCTCCTGCTGTTCTTCCTCAATGTGCGTTTGGACCATTTCCTTAACGGCCCGAAGCACGCCGCCGAGGTTATTGTCGCTGGCCAGATAAACGGCTCCCATGCCGCCGCCGCCGATCTTTCGCACAATCTCATATCTGGCGTTCAGAACGGTTCCTTCCGTAAGCGGTTTAAGCTTTGAACTTCTTTTACCATCGGTTTCTCCAACCCCGATGTTATGGGCGGTAGCCGGAATTTCAATCTCGTCCGGTGCCAACTTCACGGCGTCCGCTTCAGACGCAGTGCCAACCGATTCCGCCGGTTTCCCTTGCTCGACTTGAATTCTCGTGTCAACGTCATCAGGTTGATTCGAAGCCCTGTTCTCCATTATTCGGACGGAATCGAATGTCGATTTTAGATGATAGTTTTCAGGGGACTCAAGTTCCTCAAGCGGCTTCGCAATTCCTTCAAAAGTTGACGGAAGCCTCGCTTCAAACAACTCGTCGGGCGGCTCCGGAGCAAATACTGAAACAGGGGCGGGAATGTCCGCGCTTTCGATGATCTCATCATGGACATACGGCGTTTCCGGTTCGCCGGCGAACGGTTCATCACTCGCTTCTGCGGCGATGGATTCGTCGGCGGTCGGCCAGGGGTCCTCAGAAGCAGGGCTATCAAATTCGTCACCGCTCGCCTCAAAAGTCTTCGGAAAGGCGATCTCAGCCTCCGGAGACGATGGTCCGTCGTTGAGTGGTTCTTCGGGCACCAAAGGCTCATTGTCCCTGGGTGAAGAGACTACCTCATTGTTCTCAACTTCGTGGAACGCGCCAGCAGCTGGAGCATCCTCCATATCACCCGTTACTTCTACGCGTTCGTCATCATCCTCAATGATATTGAGGACATTTTCCGGCTCGAGCACGACTTCCTCTTCAGCATCTTCGAGTCTAGGTGACATATCAACGTCGACGGTTTTTCCGGCCACTAAATTATCACTTGTCTTATTATCTCCACCCAAAATAATCGGAGCCGGAATGTCGTCCATCGAAATATCTTGCTCCGCTGTCTTCGGTTCTTCATGAATAAGTTCATTTGAAGTCCCTCGACGAAAGAGGTTCTAGGTCGGCAGCCGGTTCCTCGCTTTCGTCATCCGTCGGCTCTTTAGCTGACTCAGCGACCAACGGGGTATTCGGCAGGATCGGGGCTTTCGCGGCTTTCGAAAGCGCGTCCATTTCCGACGGCTGGATCATTATGGTACTTGCCATCGAGTCGTCAATTTGATCGTCCGCGAGAGAAACGGGTTCAAGACTAATGCCGCAAAATGGGCAAAAGACATCAATTTCCGCTACTTCGGACCCGCATTCATGACATGTCATTGTTTTTTCCGTACCAATTTTCGTTTCGCCCGCTACACGCCTTAACTAATGTGAAATCTGAGAAACGTTTTTCCGACAATGATCTCATCGCCCTCCGTCAACACTTGTGGGCTGCCGGGAAGCAATCTTCGGCCTCGATTGACGAAAGTACCGTTTGTTGAGCCAAGGTCTTCTATCATAAATATGTTTCCGCGAAAGATGATCCGGGCGTGTCGGCGGGATACCTTCGCATCCGCGTCGTGGGCATCGAGATCGATGTCGGGGAAGATCCCGTTATCTGCGTCCCAGCGGCCAATATATGATTCTTCCGCGGACAAGAGAAACTCGGTATTCGCCGATTCGCCCCGTTCAATGACCAGTCTTGAGTGTGCCCCTCGGCCTTCCTTTGGCATTTCCGGCCCTGCCAGTCCCACGACGTCAACTGCCTTCTCTACCAAAGGTGGTATGCCAACTGAAGTGACCTGTGCGGGGCGTGAACCCGAAGAAAGCGAGATGATCGGTTGAGCGCCCTGCTCCATCCGGCCATTCTTTTCATTCGCAGAATTCGCCGGTTCAATTAACCGCGTCCCGCATTCCTCGCAGTATCGCGCTGAATCGAGACTCTCAGTTCCGCAGGATTGGCATCGTATCATTTCTTCTGTCTCAGTTATGGCTCATATAAACACCATATAGGTATGAAATAACGTGGTATCATTCTACCTATTATTTCGAATTTCGTAAATCGTATGTCGAAGGGTGAAAAACGTCAATCCTAAAGCGTTGCTTGGCGCTTCAATTTTTCGAACACTTTTTTGAAACTTTAAAAACAAACTCGTCGTAATAACGGCTTGACTTAATAATTTTGCGTATTTTGCCCGGCACACTTTAGGTCAATAACACCGTCACTTAAATAGAGGGGAATAGTCAACATGGCACTGAGCCGAAAGAAAAAGATAATCATTGGAGCTTCAATTGGCGTTCTTCTTTTGATCGTTATCATCGGAAGCATCTTTGCGACGCGAAAGGACACACCGGAAGTGACGGTGGTTAAGGTCGAAACCCGTCCCGAACTGCGGTCGACTGTCACATCATCGGGAGAGGTCCGTCCGATCCAGTTCGTCAATCTTACGAGTGAAGTTCAGGGAAAAATTGAGGAAATTACCAAGAAAGAAGGTGACCCTGTTGAGAAGGGCGAGATCCTAGTCCGTCTCGACCCCGATCAGCTTGAGTCAAACGCCCAGGCTCAACTTGCGGCGTATCAGACTTCTCAGGATGATGTGCGATCGTCACAGTCGCAAGTCGCCGCGGCGCAGAATAATTTGTCCCAGGCACAGCAGTCGTTGAACGTCGCCCAACTTGCCGTGGACAACGCGCGGCAAGGCGTAATAACTTCCCAGACAGAAGTTGACCGTGCACAGGTTGAGGTCAACGCAGCCACACGTGAGTTACGTCGCAACGAGCAGCTTTTGGAAAGCGGCGTTATTTCCAAACAAGATTTCGACTCTGCCAAGGACCGCTTGGAAAATGCCAACGTTGGGCTCAGCACCGCAAAGGCTCGCCTCGAGTCGCAGCGCATCCAGATCAAGGACGCCGAGGCGCGCGTCGCCCAACAGCAGGTCGCGATCAAGGATGCGCGTCGTGCAGTAGAGACGGCGACCATCAACGTCAGCTCAAGCCAGTCCAGAGCAAATCAACAGTCCGCTGTCCTCCGCGGGCAAAACAATCAGCGTGACAAGACCGTGGTCGTCGCCCCGATAAACGGTGTGATAGCCGAGATTCCCTCGAAAGTTGGTACCTTTGCGGTTGCCGGCCTATCTACAACTGCCCTTATGACGATCGCCGACATGTCCTCTATTAATGTCGAGGTCAAAGTCGACGAAACGGAGATCGACAAGGTCGAAGTCGGTCAGAAAGCAAAAATAAAGGTCGATGCATTCGGCGAGAAGGAAATCGAGGGCGAAGTTCTACAAAAGACGCCCCTTGCGGTGGGTAAATCCCAAACAAGCGGCGGACTCTCGGTGAACATTAACGTACAGGAAGCGAAGGAATTCCGGGTTGTCATTCACCTCGTAAACCTAACGGACGAGATGCAGAAAGGATTGAGGCCGGGCATGAGTGCCACCGCCGTAATAACGACCAAGACAGCACAAAACGTTGTCGCTGTTCCACTCCAGGCCGTTATCGAAAAGAAGCCGGACGGACCTTCTGAGACACCAGCTGCACCGCCTAACGCGCCGCAGTCAAGCGAAAAGCCGAAACCGATCAAAGGTGTATATGTACTTGACGGAAACAAGGTCAAGTTTAAGCCCGTCGAAACCGGTATCACGGGCGAATCGGATATTCAGATAATTTCGGGCCTGTCCGAAGGTGAAGAAGTAATTACCGGCCCGAGCCGAATTCTAAACACTCTAAAAGAGGACACAGTTGTCAAAAAGCAGGTTAAGAAGGAAGGCGAAGCGCCGAAAACGTAACGCGGGATAGTCGGAACAAAGTTGATGTACAGATTCATGGAAAACGAAAACGGCGGGCCCGAAAACGAGCCGCACAAAAGCGAATCGGGTTCGAAAACGTTGATTTCAATGCGAAACATCTGGAAAACGTACCAGATGGGTGTTGAAGAACTTCACGCGTTGCGCGATGTCTCATTTCACGTTGAAAAGGGTGAATATCTGGCTATCATCGGCCCTTCCGGATCGGGCAAATCGACCCTAATGAACCTGATTGGATGTCTGGATTCACCTACGAAGGGTGAATACTGGATCAACGGCAACTTGGTTTCCGATATGACCGACGACGAGTTGGCCCGCATACGCAACAAGGAGATCGGCTTTGTTTTCCAAACATTTAACCTTTTGGCCCGTGCTACGGCACTTCATAACGTCGAGCTTCCATTGATCTACGCCGGCATGAGAGCCGGCGAAAGGAATGAGAAAGCTCAGGCTGCTCTTGCGTCGGTGGAGTTGGGAGACCGGGTTACACATAAACCAAATGAACTTTCCGGCGGTCAGAGACAGCGCGTTGCGATTGCACGCGCACTTGTCAATCACCCGTCGATCTTGCTTGCGGACGAACCGACCGGAGCTCTCGATTCGAAGACAAGCATAGAGATCATGGCGTTGTTCGAGAAACTGCATGCCGAGGGCAACACCATTATCGTCGTCACTCACGAACATGACGTTGCGGAACGCGCTCATCGAATAATCACCATTCGCGACGGCCAGATCGAAAAGGACGAAAAGATAAAATGATCGAAGGATTGCCGTGGTACATTCCCCTGGTTTTCTTTCTCACTACGCTACTTACCATTTGGTTCCTCATCGCGGCTGCACGGCCGGCTAAAAACAGTACGGCGTTTCGCTTGTTGATATTTCTGATCCCGCTCTGGCTGCTTCTTACGGGCTTTCTCGCAACGACCGGCTTCTACAGGTTCGCGGAGGCAATGCCGCCACGCGTGGTTGCCTTCGGCGTCCTTCCGTCGCTGCTGTGTATCGCCGGATATTTTGCGTTTTTTCGGTCGAGTTTCGTCGACAAACTCTCGCTCCGGCAACTTACTCTCTTGCACACCGTTCGGATCCCTGTCGAGCTAGTTTTGCTCTGGCTCTATCAAGCCGGGCAGGTTCCGCGGATAATGACCTTTGATGGATGGAATTTTGATATCTTGTCGGGCCTGTCGGCTCCGATCGTCTTTTGGTTCGCATTTCGAAATGGCGTTGTTCGACGCGGGGTCCTGATCGCCTGGAATCTGCTCGCTCTCGGATTGTTGTTCACTATCGTAAGTATCGCCGCCTTATCGTTCCGTTCGCCCATGCAGCAGCTTGCATTCGACCAGCCCAATGTTGGTGTTACATATCTTCCGTTCATCTGGCTTCCTGCTTTGATCGTCCCGATCGTACTTTTTGCTCATCTGGCCTCGCTGAGACAACTGCGAAAACCGACGTCCGGCCGTTCTTAGCCTCTCCCCGGACAAGAATGCTCGCGTGTTTCATCGTGAAACAAGATCGAGCAAAAACATCCGGCTAAACCATTCTCGTACAATCGTTTAGATGCCAGCAATCTTGTTTCGTTTCACAGCGCGTCCCCCATTTTGTTTCACATGAAACAAACTGAAACATCGCACCCAAAAGTACCAAACAAAGAACTTATTGACCTCGGACGACAAAAGAGTCACGTTTCATCGTATTACATCTACTGTTTTTCAAAGATCATTCCGGGCGGTAAGTGCGTACGAGTCGATCCGTGAACAAATACCGTCCGTGAGAATTATCGCTCGTGTCCCCTTGTTTGGAAATATTAGATCGCGCGAAATACACTGGATGGAACGATTTGGATGATTTGCATGATTTGGATGCTCAACCAGAACGCAAAGACACTAACCGTTTCCCAAAATCGGTATCTGTCGGCGAAATTGCGATTCTGGATTAGTTTGCTGCGATAATCCCAATTTCGCGGACCTGGCACCGATCTTATAAGCATGCCATCGACCTTAGGTTTCGGAATCCCGAAGGGGATCAATGAAATAGCGTCGGGAGAATCCCGACGAAATAGCGTGGCGTTAGATGGTGTTCCTGAAAGGGACAGATCAGATCGGCGGCCGGGATTCGTCCCTTTCAGGGACGGTGTAAATCTTGCGATACGCGATCGTCGGGTGGTACCCGACGCTATTGAATATGTCCCTTTCAGGGACGTGGCCAATGACCCGCCAGTAGTGAAAGCGGGGTCGCGACTTGGACTGACTTCCTCAGCAGTACAATTTATCCGGAAAATGCCATATAGTTGAGTTGAAAACATTGTACCGGCCAAAGCGTATAATAAGGGTATGAATTTCTCCGAGACATTTAAGTTGGCGTTTGCGGCTATATGGTCGCATAAGCTGCGCTCGTTTCTTACTTTGCTCGGAATGATCATCGGCGTTATGGCCTTCATGGTCGTGTTTTCTGTCCTCCAGGGTTTTAATTCTTACATCGACGAAAAGATCGCGGGCATAGGCTCCAATTCGATAACGATCCAACGCTTTAATTTCACGGACTTCAAAGACAGCGATACCATCGCCGAGGCACAGCGCCGCAACAAGGAATTTACTCTTGAGGACATCGAATATATTCGTTCGCGGATGCAGATCATTGAAAAGATCGGAGCCAAAGCCGGCGGCAACCGACGTGAGGTAAAGGTCGGATTGATCAAGATGGAGGATGTAACCGTCGACGGTGCGGAACCGGTGATCGGTGAGATCGAGAACATTGACGTTGCGGAAGGCCGCTATTTTTCTGAGGCCGAAAATAACAATGCGATGCGCGTCGCGTTTATCGGGACGGATGTTGCCGAAAAGCTGTTTCCGCAAGGCGGAGCAATCGGCCAGGAGATCGATATTCGCGGAATTCCGTATCGGGTTATTGGCATTCGTGTTGCGAAGGGTACGGTTTTCGGGATGCCGCAGGACGCATTTATCCAGCTTCCTCTAAAGACGTTCGGTTCTAATTTCGGTGGATTTCGCGGCAGCCGCTATCTTTATTTTGTCGCAACGACCAAATCGGATGCCTTGTTCAAAGACGCTGTGGACGAGGCCCGAACGCTGATGCGGCTTCGGAGAAAGCTCGCACCAGATGAAAAGGACACTTTCGGCATCGTCACGCCGGATGCGATCTCCGGGCTTCGCGACAGTCTTTTCGGAACGACGTTTATCGTGATCCTTGCGGTGCCGGCCATTGCCCTGCTGGTTGGTGCGATCGTTATCATGAATATCATGCTTGTGGCGGTGACAGAACGGACGAAAGAGATCGGAATAAGAAAAAGCCTAGGAGTGCGGCAGTCGGACATCCTGAAACAATTTCTTTATGAGGCGGCGACGCTTTCTGCGATCGGCGGACTCATCGGTCTCCTTTTGGCCTGGGTGATAGGGTTGATCATCAGCTCTCTTTTTATCCAAACGAGAATTCCGTGGTACGCTGCGGTTATTTCGATCGGTGTTTCAGCGGGCGTCGGAATTATCGCCGGATTGTTTCCGGCATGGAAGGCGGCGCAGCTTGACCCGATCGAGGCACTGAGGGCCGATTAATACGATGCTTAGATTTCTTGGGAGCAGCTTTTACGAAAACCTGAAAATGGCGTTGGATACGCTGCGCGGCAATAAGCTGCGCTCGTTTCTGACCATAGTCGGCGTTGTTGTTGGCGTAATCACGGTGATGCTGATCTCGTCGATAATCAGCGGCATAAACGTTGCCGTAGAAAAGCAAGTGGAATCTTTCGGTACACGCTCGATCTTTCTTTATAAGAATAATATCGGCTTCGGTCACGGACGGAGAACGCAGGAAGAGCGAATGCGAAAACCGCTGACGGTCGAAGATGTCGAGGCTATAATGCGGCTGCCCTCGATCGAGACAGCAGTACCTTTTCTGAACGTGTCCAACAATTTTTGGGGCGGTGCCATAATGGTGACGGGCAAGAACGGCAAGACGTCATCCGCGTTGCAATTGCAGGGCACATTGCCGCAAATTGAGAAAACCACGTCTGAGGTTTTGATTGAAGGCCGCTGGTTCTCGCAGTCTGAAAGCGATGACAAGGCAAATGTTATCCTCATCGGCTCGTCGGTGGTCGATAGTTATTTTCCCTACGAATCGCCGATCGGCGAAACGCTCGAGATCGGCGGGGCACAATTTACGATCATTGGCGTTTTGGAGAAAAAGGAACAGCTTTTTGGAGGTGGAGGAGGAAACAGCGACCAAAGCAATCGTATCTACATGCCGATGGGGGCTGCGTTGAAACTGAAACCGAATGCCGAGGATCTCTTCATTCTTGCCGTGGCCAATGAGGGAATGCTTGAGAAGGCGAAGGACGATGTGCAGGACCTTTTGCGCGTGAGGCGCCAGGTGGATTACGGAAAGCCGAATAATTTCGCGATGGAGACAGCTGCGAGTCTGATCGACCAGTTTCAGGCGATCACCGCCGGCGTGGCCATTGCGATGGTAGTCATCTCGTCGATCGGTTTAATGATCGGCGGTATCGGTGTGATGAACATCATGCTAGTTTCTGTCACCGAACGGACGCGAGAGATCGGTATCCGCAAAGCCATCGGGGCCAAACAAAGCGATATCATGCTGCAATTCCTTATCGAAGCGGCGACTTTGACCGGTTTTGGCGGGTTGCTCGGATTGTTTTTGGGATGGCTGCTGACACTTCTGGTAAAGCTTGTTCTGCCTTCGTACGTGCCGTGGTGGGCCCCGGTCGCCGGATTTTTTGCCAGCGTAGGTATCGGTTTGATTTTCGGCCTGTTCCCGGCATGGAAAGCGGCCCGGCTTGATCCGATCGAATCACTAAGATATGAGTAGAACTGAGCGGACGACCTTTGCCATCCGCTCATCTTTCAAACGACCACTTTCTAGCCGGGATTCCCCGTAAAAATTGCCCCGACGACCCTGAACAAAATACCGATGATCGCGAAGATTATCACAATTCCCCATGCCGATCCCGAGGAAAGCTTGTTAGTGAGGCGTAAGCCGATCGCGGCCAGTATCCATCCCCAGATCATAAAAACATCTAGCGTACCGACTATTGTTGCAAGGACCGGGTGAGCTTTTCCGTCCAGAAAGATGCTGGGGTTTGCTTGCAGAAGTCCGCGTTGGCTTGCCGCGACATCGATCTCGTCCACCGACTTTATCGCAAGAACTATCAAGCTGCCGATCATCACAATTACCGTTGGCGGAATTGAAGAATAGACCCAAACCGACAGGGCGTGCAGAAACCCGCCAGTCCCGCCGAACGCCTTGGAGCCAAGGAAGTAAAAAAGGCCCCCGATCAGAAGCGAAATAAATACGAAGATCGGAATAAGGTAGCGGACGTAAGTTTGAATCGTCACAGATAAATCGACTTGGGCCGTTTTCTGCTCGTTCGACATACCTTGAGCTTGTGGGCTTTTATCTATCTGCTCAACCGCAACTCGCCGCATTCCTGCATCACCGATCTTGAAGTACATTCCGAATCCGTATGCGGTCACAAGCAGGGCGATTATCACCGAGCCGACGATAAATCTGGGCTTGCGTCTCAGATCTTCAAAGGTTCGACCGGGCTCGAAAAAAACTCCGGCGATTGTTGATATTTCCGACATTTGGGGCGGATCCGCCGGCGGTTCGTTACGCACGGGCGCGTCCTGCAGATCTGCTGAGCTCGTTTCTGACATTGTTGATCACTCCTATTTTTAGAAAGTTAAACGACCGTCTGAAAGCTAACAATTCCAACTTCCGAACTTGTAATTCCGATTCAAGCACTAATACGAACAGATTTCCCTTTCGGTTCAGTTTTATGCATCCGCCGCTGCCAGGTTTGTTTCCCCGATTCGTATACACGCCGCAAAATGCCCGGCGCTTATCTCGCGGAGTTCAGGATCGATTTCCGCGCACTCCTCGATAGCGATCGGGCATCGTGTTCGAAACCGGCAGCCCGATGGCGGATTGATCGGAGTGGGAACATCACCCTTGAGAACGATGCGTTCGCGCTTACGTTTTGGATCGGGTACAGGTATAGCAGAAAGAAGCGCTTTTGTATAAGGATGCAGCGGGTTTGCGTATAACTCGACCGAATCGGCGATCTCAACGATCTTGCCGAGATACATTACCGCAACCCGGTTCGAAATGTGCTCGACGATCGCCAGCCCGTGCGAAATAAAAAGATATGTCAGCCCAAACTCGACCTGCAGATCCTGCAAGAGGTTGACGACCTGCGCCTGAACAGATACATCGAGGGCGGAAACCGGTTCGTCGCAGATGATCAGCTTCGGATTCAGCGCCAACGCCCTCGCTATTCCGATCCGCTGCCGCTGGCCGCCTGAGAATTCGTGCGGATACCGGTCTGCATACTTCGGATCGAGCCCGACCTTTTCGAGCAGATCCGCCACCTTAGCATTTTGCGTCGCTTTGTTCCCGATCCTATGGATCTTAAGAGGCTCGGAAACGATCGACCGGATGCTCATTCGCGGATTCAAGCTTGCGTACGGGTCCTGAAATATGATCTGCATTTCCCGCCGAAGGCCCTGCATCTCGCTATTCGACAGACCAACGATATTCTTGCCTTCGAAGAGTATCTCGCCGCTCGTCGGCTCGTGAAGCCGGAGCATACAGCGGCCGACAGTCGATTTCCCGCAGCCTGATTCGCCGACAAGCCCAAGCGTTTCACCCGAAACAATATCAAACGAAACGTCGTCAACCGCCTGGACAACATCGTCGCTGTTCTCGATGGCGAAATGCTTGATGAGGTTGCGAACCTGGACTAGATCGCTCTTCCTTTGAACTGGTTTAATACTCACTAAATAGGTTTTCCTCTAGCGTTCGCTGCGCGCGAGTGCCTCCTTTAGCTGTATTGCCTTCTTGCACGCTTCGCCAGCCTTATCAATCGATACCTCGCAGGCTTTGTCGAGCATTCGTTTAGCTCTTTCAATATCTTTTACATGACCAATGCCCTCGGAAAGGGCCAAACCGAACATCGCGCAACCCCACGGATCATCCTGTGAACATGATTTGTCGAAAGTGCGGGCGGCACACTTTAGTGGGGCATCTTCCTTTTGTTCGAACAAGTTTGCTGCACGGTTTGTACAACCAGGCACAATTCCTAGAATGCAGGCTCGATGATACAAAACATCGGCAACCTTGTTTTCGATCTTGTCATGCTTTTGTATTAGTTGAGCAAGGGCGAAACACGCGTCCCCATCATCAGCATTACATTTTTCCAAGCACTTCTCCGGATTGTCCCCGCATTCAGCGGCTTTGTTTATCGGGCGGCGCCCCTTGTCTGGCATAACATCTGCCGGACATGCATCGACCTTCATCCATTCGGATTTATTTCGCTGCGCCTGTTCTATTCTCATTATCGAGGCTTTATCTTCATCCACGTTACCTGGTGGTGAGGACGACTGAGAAACCAGGTATGAGCAACCGGCAAACGCGAAGAAGATAGCAATAAAACAGTACTTCATATGTCGACAATTAGATTTCCGCTGACAAAACCCTTTCACGCGCGATCTTAAACATCTGTTCCTTGTCGGAGAGCACGCATCTTACTTTTACGTTGTTACCCAGCTCAAACAGCGGTATCTCGTTCCGCGTGCAGATGTCCATCCTGTGTTCGCAGCGGGGAGCAAAATGGCAACCTTTCGGCAGGTCGGTCGGGCTTGGAACGGTACCGTCTATCGTTTCGAGCCGCACGGCTTTCGCTATCGCTTGTGCCGTCAGCTTCGGGACCGAGCGTATCAACCCCCTAGTGTACGGATGTTTCGGTTCTGCAAACAGTTCGTCAACGCCCGATTCCTCCACGATCTTCCCGGTGTACATTACACAAACGCGGTCGGCGGTTTCGGCAATAACGCCGAGATCGTGAGTGATAAGCAGCACCGCAAGTTTCCGCGTGCGTCGCAGTTCGTCCAAAAGCTCAAGGATCTGGGCCTGGATGGTGACGTCGAGGGCGGTGGTCGGTTCATCGGCGATCAGCAATTCCGGATCGCAGGCGAGGGCCATGGCGATCATCACCCGCTGCCGCATTCCGCCGGACAGTTGATGCGGATAGTCGGCGGCACGACGCTCGGCGGCCGGGATCGAAACCTCCTTCATTGCATCGATCGCCGCGGCCCAGGCCGCCTTCTTGTCGAGTTTTCGATGCAGACGCAGCGCCTCCGCGATCTGCTCACCGACCGTGAAAACCGGGTTGAGCGACGTCATCGGGTCCTGAAAGATCATGGCGATGTCGTTGCCGCGGATCTCGCGCATCCGGTCTTCGGAGGCCTTTGTCAGCTCTTCGCCTTTAAAGCTGATCGAGCCCGCCGCGATCTTGCCGGGCGGATAGATAAGGCGCATTATCGACAGAGCGGTAATCGATTTACCGCAGCCCGATTCGCCGACAAGCCCTACGAACTCGCTCTCATCGACATAAAGGCTGACGTTATTCACCGCCTTGACCAGTCCGGCCCGCGTTGGAAACTCTGTCCTGAGATTTTTTATTTCGAGCAGATGGCTCATTTGTATCGTCGAAACCGGCCGCAAAAAGGGGAACGAGTCGATTTTCCCTTAAATCTGCCCGAAGCGAAACGCAGGGAATAATGCAACCCTAACATTTGTGCAAGCAACTATTTCCGTCGCTTTTTCTTCAAAGGAATGTTATCATTTTTCGAGCATTTTGACCTTGTCAGTAGTTTTATCAAGGAGATTTCGCATAGTGAAAAACCGCCCTGCTTTACTTTTTGTACTAATTTTTACGTTGATCCTTTCGTCCTCCGCCTTCTCGCAAACGCAGAGCGTGTCGAAGATATTGCCGAAGAGCGGATTGAGCGCGCCGAAATCGACTAAAAAGGTTACGACGGAGAATATCGAGCAGGACATTGCCGAGGCACTGTCCGTGATCGAGTCAAATCATGTTGTCGGCAAAAAGCTCAATTACAATGAAGTCTTTAAATCTTCGATCGACGGAATGCTGCATACCCTTGATCCGCATTCGAACTATTTCGATGCAAAGGAATTCGAGCAGTTCCGGACGGACCAAAGTTCCCGCTACTATGGCATTGGTGCAACGATCGGCGACCTCAGCGACCCTGACGGCAAGGTCATAGCCACTTATATTCGTGCAACATTCGACACCGCACCGGCACACCGTGCGGGACTGCGATATGGCGACAAGATCATTGAGGTCAACGGCACTTCGATGCTTGGAAAGCCATATGCCGAAGTTCGAAACTTTCTTCGTGGGCCCCGCGGCACTCCGGCAAAGCTTGTCGTCGAACGCTACGCTACCGGAAAGCGCGAGAGTGTCGAGATCATCCGCGACGCGGTATCCCAGCCGTCCATCTCCGAAGCATATTTGATCCGTCCCGGCGTTGGCTATATCGCAATGACCGGCGGCTTTAATCAAACGACCTATGCCGAGTTCGCCGTCGCGATGAAGGAACTTAAGGCAAAGGGTATGAAGCAGCTCGTTCTCGACCTGAAGAACAACGGCGGAGGCCTTGTCGGCCAGGCATATCGCGTGGCAAATACGTTTCCTCTCAACCGGCCAGACGGTATTTACCCAAAAAGGGCGGCTGGAAGGCGACGACCGAGCCATACCGTGCCGAGAATCCCAACCCTGAAACGATGCCGGTCGTCGTATTGGTCAACCGCAATTCTGCCTCGGCGTCTGAGATACTCGCCGGTGCGCTTCAGGACCACGACCGTGCCCTGATCGTTGGCGAGACTACCTTTGGCAAGGGCCTGGTGCAGAATCCCTTCGTGCTTGATTACGGGTCGATGTTGCTTCTGACGATCGCAAAGTATGAGACACCTTCGGGACGGCTGATCCAGCGTGATTATTCCGACGGAAATCTTTACAACTATTACACGAATGGCGGCGTAGGTGCCGACGGGACGGAAACGGCCGCTCCTAAGGGCAGCGAAGCAAAGACCGACGCCGGACGGTCGGTTTACAGCGGGGGCGGTATCAACCCGGATGTCGCGATCAAACCGGACACCATCACGAACGAGCGGTTTCGCTATCAGGTAAAGCTCAACAACCCGATCTTCGCCTTCGCGATGGACCTAGCGTACGGAAAGATAAAAGGCTTCGAGACCTACAAGGTTGACCGGCCGATCACATTCGAGCGTGACATAACCACCAAGGATTTCCCCGTTACAGATCCGCTGTATCAGGCGTTCAAGGCGTTTGCGGTTGAAAAGTATAAATACACGCCCGCACAGGTCGACAAGGAGCGCGAATTTGTCGAACGCATACTCCGTTCCGAACTTGTCTCGGCCGCCTACGGCTCGCAAACTTCCCTTCAGGTGTCGAATGAATACGACAGCCAGTTGCTAAAGGCCATCGAGCTTCTGCCCCAAGCCAAACAACTAGCCCTCGAAGGCGCCAAGGCAAAAGCAAACGCCTCCCGCCAAAAAGAAGCAAACAGGTAGTCTGACGGCATCTGTTCCATGGATACTAAAAATACGACAGCCGCGAATCGCTAAGACTCGCGGCTCTTTTTGGTTATCCCAAGCCTTAGAACAACCATCGAACGAGATAAAAGATACCGAAACCAGCGCCGATGAGCAGGGCTATCAGGGCGACGACGGCGGCGGCGACCATCAGCTTAAAGCGTCGGTAGCGTTTGTCCGAGGGCGGCGATAGCTGGTTTTGCGGGAAATATGGCGGCGGTCGATTCATTGAGCTAGTCTGAGTTAGTCTTGAGTCTTGAGCATGAATTAGGTCAAAGTTAGATTAACAGGTCGGCGTCACGCATCCAAGCAGAGGAAATACTGAAGCCTGTACTCCGTGCTCCGACTTAAGACTTAAGACTTAAGACTTAAGACTTAAGACTTAAGACATCCCAACTCACCTCGGCAGCGGCTGCTCGAGATTAGCGAGGCCGTAGGCGAGGACGGCCATGAGCGAACCGGTTTCGGCAAGGTGTTTGGGGTCGATCTTGTCGAAGGTGTCGGCGGCGGTGTGATGGTAATTAAAGTACGTCCGCGAATCGAAGTACGGTGCGAACGACGGGACGCCGGCCGTTGTCAGCGGGCCGATGTCGGCGCCGACTCCGCCGGGCTGAAACTGGGCAATAGCGGCTCCCTGTTCGCGAAGGACATTCGAGATCGGTGCGAAAAACGGCAAGGCCTCTTGTTTGCCCGTGAACAGAAATCCAAACGGGTGCGACGCCCCGAGATCGCTTTCGATGGCGGCAAAATGTTTTGCGATATTCGCGGTTTGTTCGCGTCCGTATTCCGTCCCGCCGACCAGCCCGTTCTCTTCGTTCATATACGCGATCATCCGAATCGTTCGTTTCGGCCGCAGTTTCAACTGGTTTAATAAATAAGGCACCTGCATCGAGACGGCGACGCCGCACGCATCGTCAAGCGCTCCCGTCCCAAGGTCCCACGAATCGAGATGGCCTGAAACTATCACAACTTCTTCCGGTTTATCACTTCCCTTTAGATCGGCGATGACGTTGTAGCTCGTCGTGTCCGGCAGCGTTTGCGGCGTCAGCAGCAGCCGGATCTTCACGGTTCCCATCTTGGCGAGATAAGCGATGGTTTCGGCATCCTCAAAGGAAACCGCCGCGGCCGGAATTTTCGTCACGCCGTCCGCGTAACGCATCCCGCCGGTGTGAGCGAGCCTGTTCTGCGAGCCGCCCGCCGACCGGATCAATGCCGCGATCGCTCCCAGCCGAGCCGCCGCGATCGGCCCGCCTCCACGATATTGGACCGCCTGCCCGTAGGCCGCGCCGCCAAAACCCGACGCGGCAAGCTCAACATCATATTTATTATTGAAAAGAACAATTTTGCCCTCGACGCCCTTTCGGCCAAGAGCCTCCAGTTCCGCGTAGTTTCTGACAACGACGATCTCGGCGGTAATACCCGCGTCCGGTGTCGCAATACTGCCGCCAATGGCGGTCAGCACCACCTTTTGCGTAGTTCCGGGTGCCATGCCCGGAAATTCGACCAGGTCGCCCTTCTCCTCGCCGCGGACCCAATGCGGAACGGTCAGCTTTTGCAGCCGAACCTCAAGGCCGAGCTTTCGCATCTCGTCTGCCACATACTGCACAGCCCGTTCCGCCTGCGCCGAACCGGTCAGCCGCGGGCCGATGTTGTTTGTCATGTAGGCCGTCCTCGTTAAGGCGAAATCGCTCGCAAGCGCCGCCTTCTGGATCGCCTTCATGTCGTCGATAGTTTTCCGGGAATAAAGTACCGGTGTGCCCGCGGGCTGCTGGGCGAATAACTGCGAAACCGTGAGAAAAAGAAATGCGGTAAACATCTTTAAGTTCATAAACTTCATCTTAGCCGAGCCGTGCCATCTTCCAAAGTTCTGTGCGATAATGTTGACAAGCTATTTCACCTCGAATAACAAGGACAAGACAATGAAACGCATCTTTCTACCGCTCTTCGTAACCATCTTTGCTTTTGCCGGCCTGTACGCCCAAACGCCGTTTTCGTTCAACGACCTCGTAAATGCAAGGCGTGTCGGCGACCCGCAAATATCGCCGGACGGTAAATGGGTCGCATACACCATCGGCATCGTAAATAAGACCGAGAACCGCACGGTTACGCACATCTACAAGGTACGTTTGGACGGTTCGGACCAAAAGCAGTTGACGACGGGCAATGCGTCGCACAGCTCGCCGCGTTGGTCTCCGGACGGCAGCCACATCGCCTACACTACGGGCGGCCAGATTTGGGTGATGGAAGAGGACGGCGACGACAAGGAGCAGGTGACAAAGCTTTCGACCGGTGCGGGCAATCCCGTCTGGTCACCGGACGGCAAATGGATCGCGTTTAGCTCGGAGGTTTATCCTGAATGTACTTCGGACGACTGCAACAAGACCGAAGAGGCAAAGGCCGACGCCAGTAAGGTCAAGGCAAAGGTCGCCGAGCGGCTCTTGTTCAAGCACTGGAACGAGTGGCGCGATCGCAAACGTGCTCACGTATTCGTGATCTCAAAAGATGGAGGGATCGCACGCGACCTGACGCCCGGCGACTTCGATTCGCCGCCCTACGCCGCCTCGACGGGCGTCGATTATGCGTTCTCGCCGGACGGAAAGGAGATCGCATTTCTCCGTAATCCCGACAAGATCGAGGCGATCTCAACAAACAGCGACATTTACGTAATGCCGGTCAGCGGCGGAAACGGCCGTAACATCACCGCCGCAAACAAAGGGTACGATGCCGCCCCCGTCTACACGCCCGATGGCAAATATCTCTTGTTTCGCTCGCAGGCGACAGCAACATTCGAGGCCGACCGCTGGCGGATAATGCGTTACAGCCGTTCGAACGGCGAAACAGTTGAGCTGACGCGCGGTTTCGACCAGCAGGCGGACGAGATGACGCTTTCGGACGACGGCAAGACGATATATTTCGCGGCCGGGACACACGGCCGCTCTCCGATCTATTCCGTACCTGTCGAACCCGACTTCAGGCTGCGGATCGCGACTCACGTTAAGCAGGTTGTCGGCAACGTATATGCTAACAGCCTGAATATTTCAAAAGATGGAAAGACCCTGGTCTTTGCGGCCAGCTCGATGGCAGCCCCGGCGGAAATAATGCGGGCAAACACCGACGGGACGGGCGTTGCTGCCCTTACTAAAGCCAATTCCCAGCTTAACGTTGCGAGGGCCGAGGAGATCGAATGGACAGGAGCCCTCAATCACAAAATTCACGGCTTTATAGTCAAACCGGCAAATTTCGATGCGGGCAGGAAATATCCGCTGCTGGTTCTGATCCACGGCGGGCCGCAGAGCGCCTGGAACGACAGTTGGGGCTATCGATGGAATCCGCAGATCTTCGCCAACGCGGGTTACGTTGTGTTTCTGCCAAACCCGCGGGGTTCGACCGGCTACGGTCAGAAGTTTGTTGACGATATCTCCGGCGATTGGGGTGGTAAGGCGTTTGTCGATGTCAAAAACGGTGTCGCCGAGATGACCAAAAAGCCCTATATCGACCGGGCACGGATCGGTGCGGCCGGTGCAAGCTATGGCGGATACTTGATCGACTGGATACTTGGCCATAACAACGACCCGAGGTTCAAGTTCAAGACACTTGTCTCGCACGCCGGTGTTTACAATCTTGAGAGTATGGCCGCCGCAACTGAGGAAATTTGGTTCGTAAACTGGGAATTCAAGGGAATGCCGTGGCAAAATGCTGCCCAATACAATCTGTGGTCGCCCCACAAATTTGCAAGCCGGTTCAACACCCCGACGCTTGTGACGGCCGGCGAGTTGGATTACCGCGTTCCGGTCGATCAGAGCTTGCAATTGTTTACAACCCTACAGCTAAAAGGTGTTGACTCGAAACTAATAATCTTTCCAGACGAAGGACATTGGATCTTGAAACCGCAGAATTCGGAATTTTGGTACAGCAATGTGACGAACTGGCTGGATAAACATTTGAAATAGCCCTGAACCTGATCTTATTTTTTGGTTTTTCTTGCTATTTGTCTCGCGGTCCGGATTCGATCTTGGCTGCGGAACAAAAGAACGGCAAGACTTAGGACAATCGTCAACTCTTCGCTTATGACAACAAAGTTTCCTCACCTCATTATTGCGGCATTCTTCGCATTCACCATTCACGCCCAGACCTCGCGGCCCGATTTTAATCGGGCCTCGACGTTTGACGTTCAGCATTATGTACTGCGTGTTAGCTTTGACCGTGAAAAAAGATCGGTGAAAGGCGATACAATAGTTCGGCTGAAACCGCTGAAGGATGGTTTTAGAGAGGTTGTGCTGGATTCGGTCGATATATCTTATTCGGCGGTGACGCTTGATTCCGGCGACACGCCTCTCAAATATAAAACTGGCGGACGACGCTATTACGGTTACGCTTGACCGTGCATACGCCGCCGGCGAAACAGTCGGGATCCGATTTCAATATTCGGCAACTCCCAAAAAGGGCATTTACTTTCATTCCCGAAGAACGACAGCCCAACAATTCCAAGGTCCACTCCTCGCAGATCTGGACGCAAGGCGAGCCGGACGAAGCACGGCACTGGTTTCCTTCATTCGATTTTCCAAGCGATAAAGCGACGACCGAGCAATACATAACCGCCGACAAAGGCGAAACCGTTATCGGCAATGGCGATCTTGTAGAGCGCAAAGAAAATCCGGACGGAACAGTTACTTTTCACTACAGTATGCCGGTCCTTCATTCGACGTACCTTGTTTCATTCATCATCGGGGATTACGTAAAGACTGAAGAAAAATATAAGGACATTCCTTTGGGATATTACGTTTACCCGGGAAGGGAAAGAATTGTACCAAAAGCGTTTGGCAAGACGCGTGATGTGCTTCGTGTTTTTGAGGAGCTTACGAAAACGCCGTATCCGTATTCCAAATACGATCAAACGATCGTTGCCGGATTTCAAGATTTTAGTGGAATGGAAAATATTACGGCGACGACCCTGGCCGACAACGATGTATTTATGGCCGAGTTTCCATTTGGTGCCAGTCTCGTTGAAGATCTGGTGTCGCACGAAGCGGCCCACTCGTGGTTCGGGAATCTTGTGACGTGCAAAAATTGGGCCGAGTTATGGCTTAACGAAGGGTTCGCGACCTTTATGGAAGCTGCCTTTCGGGAAAAAATGTACGGCCGCGAGGCCTATATTCAGAAGATCAAAGCCGACGTCGAGATATTTCTTGCTGACGATGCCGTAAATACGAAACGCAATGGACTTTTCAACCGCAATGCCGATAATGTGAAGGCCCTCTTCGACCGGCCTGCGACAACTTATAACAAGGGTGGAGCCGTTCTCCATACCTTGCGTGAGCAGGTCGGCGACAAAGCATTTTGGAGCGGTGTTCAGGCTTACCTTAACCGGCACAAGTTGTCGAACGTGGAAACGACGGATCTGAAGGACGCAATGGAGACCGCCTCGGGCCAAAAACTCGACTGGTTTTTTGACCAGTGGGTTTACGGCCTCGGCAGCCCGAAGCTCGAAATAAAGCAGGCTTACGATCAGCGGACAAAGACGCTTACAGTGACCGTAGCACAAATACAAAGGACGGATAAACTAACGCCGGATGCTTACCGGCTGCCTATGGATATCGATATCGTTACCGATAAAGGAACGAGATCCGAGCGCCTGGAAGTAACGAAACGGCTCGAAACCTTTACCTTCAAGACTGACGGCAAGCCAGTGCGTATTCGCTTGGATAAGAAGGAACGTATCCCCTTAAAGACAGTAAAGATCGGTGCGTTAACGGTTAAATGAAAGGTTAGATTTCAAACTTGGCTGGCCTTCCTCTTGGCAAGCCGGGAACGTGTACGCCAACCCAAACACAAAAAAAGTCCCGCGTGAGAAGCGCAGGACTTTTTCCCTTTGAGAAGACCGGATGTCTGCTTGAATTGTTGGAAAGCAGAGAGCGCGAAGCACACACAAAATCGCGACTAAATCACAAAATACATGCAGTAACTTCTTTGCAACACCTACGAGGTTAGCTGTCGGGCTAGGAACGAAAGATTATCCCTGCGGCTTAGCAATTTACCGCTTCGCCCCTGTTCCACGCTCTGCCGTGAAACTCCTGGTTCCCCCGCGCCTTGCCGGTCGTCCGGAAGGCTTCGGTGATCAACTTTTCAACATTGAGTAATTTAACACAAAAACTTGGGGTTTTCAAGGCAAAAGTTGGGATACTACGCTATTTTGCGGGAAAAAAGTGATAGAGCATCAGGTAAACGACGACGCCGGTCACCGAAACATACAACCAAACCGGATAAACATACCTGGCAAGCCGCTTATGATCGTCGTATTTGCCCTTCAAACCCCGCCAAAGCGTGACCAAAACGAATGGTGTCACAAGTGTTGCAAGGATCGTGTGAGAGGTGAGGACTGTAAAGTAGATCGGACGGGCGAGCCCCTCACCGGTAAACTTTGTCGGCCCCAAACCGTAGATTGAGGTCCGCAAAATATGATGCGTGACGTAACATGCAAGGAATACTGCGGAAACGACACACGCGGAAAGCATGCACGCTCGATGCCGCCTAACCTGCTTCGTTACAATAAAATACAGCCCGAACATCAAAAGAATGCCGCTGGTGGCATTCAATGCGGCATTCAGATGCGGAAAGATGGGAAGCAGGTCCATTATCGCCAAAAACCAAGAAGCCCAAACAAGGCCAGCCACAGTGCTCCCATAAAGTGCCAGTACCAACCGACCACGCGAGCAAGCTTTCGCCGTTTGAGCCTTTCAAATTCAGTTCCACCGCCGTTCCAGGCGCTCAGAACGATCGAACCCAACGCTATGATTCCGCCGAGAACATGGACCAGATGAACCGCCGTGAGGATATAGAAAAAGCCCGCGTACGGATTGCCCTGCATATAAAGGCCGCGTTTGGTCAAAGCGAGCCAAACCAGGATCTGCGACGAAATAAATGCCGCCCCCAAAACTGTTGTCACCAAAAGCCATTTGCGGCCGGCATCGATCTTGTCCGTCTCGATCGACCTTCCGGCAAAGTAATATGAAATGCTGCTCAGGATAATGATTAGCGTGCTGATCCAAACCTGTATCGGAAGGTCGAACGGTTTCCACTCAGCCGCCTTGTTTGTCGAAACCACTACGTAAGCCGCAATTAGGCCGGCGAACGTCATTCCAACGACGAGCAGCACAAACCAGGTGACGACTTTTGCTTTGTCGCCGTTTCCCGTTTCCGATGGCGGTGGGTAATGTCGTCCAAAGTCGCGCTCTTCGCCGTGATCGTCATCACCGCCATTGTTCCCGTTCGAAGGGCCGGGCCCCCCCGGGATCGACACCCGCGAGCGGAGTTTACGAAGATCTTCGGGTTCGAGGATCGGTTCTATCGTTCCGATTTCCATAACGCGAGTTTAATGATCAAAAACAAGGAGCCCGAAGATGATCGGCAGGTAAAGTACGGAAACCATCAACAGCCTACGCGAACGCTCAACGGTTTTTGCCCGGGCCGTTTGAACGCTTTCGAACATAAACCAGATGCCGAGGATCGTTGCTCCGACCAAATAAACAACGCCCGCGAAGCCAAGGAAGAACGGTGCGAGGCTAGCCGGAACGAGCATTATTGTGAAAAGGACGATTTGGCGTGCAGTAATTCGGCCGTCTGGTTCGACGACCGGCAGCATCTTGATCCCCGCCTTCGCGTATTGCTCTTTATACATCGACGCGATCGCCATGAAATGCGGAAACTGCCATAAAAAGAGCAGAACAAACAATGCCCAGGCTCCGATCGTTATTTCGTTCGCGGCGGCCGTCCAGCCCATCAATGGCGGCATCGCGCCCGGGATCGCACCGATGGCTGTCGATGCCGACGTACGCGTCTTCAGCGGCGTGTACAGGAACACATAGCCAATGATGACAGTCAGGCCCAGAATTGCGGTCAACGGATTGACCAGGAAATACATATAGATCTCGCTGACCGCGCATTGAAGCACGCCGAAGATCAATGCCTCGTTCGGAGTTATTCTCAGAGTAGGGATGGGCCGCTTGGCGGTTCGGTCCATCAATGCGTCGGTGTCACGCTCGATATACTGATTAAGCGTCGCCACTCCAAAAGCAAGCAACAGAATGCCGATCATCGAATTGACGAACAGCGGCAGATCAAAGCTTCCCTTTGTCCCAAGATAAAATCCCGCAGCGGACGTCAGGACGAGCATGAACGCAATGCGAGGCTTGGTCAGCTCGATAAAGGCCGCGCCCTTTTCACGGATCCCGACGACTTTCGGCTCCTCGATCTCGGCAGTGGTTACATTCATTTGGTGTCGATCTGCATCCAAGAATTCTTATAAGAATAGCGTTTTTGGCAGTGATTTACCAAATCGTACACATCGCCGCATTCTTCTATTCGTTTGAAGAGTTTCTAATTTTTTGATAGATGACAAACGACCGGCGCTAAGTTATGATTTTTACTAATAAAAATGTCAGCCGCCGAAGAAACAATTAATACGAAAGAACTACGCAGGCCGACGGCGGTCCCGATCTTTGACCGGGTGATCAACTTTATCAGTTCCGTCAGGTTCGGAGTTGCCCAGCTTTGTTTGTTGGTCGTCCTTTCGATGATCGGGATGTTGATAGTTCAACAGAATGTTGACGGGTTTGATACTTATTACGCGTCGCGGACCGAAGCCGAAAAGGTGGTGTTTGGCTCACTTGGTTTTTTCGATATTTATTACAGTTGGTATTTCAAATTCCTTCTGCTTTCTCTTTCGCTGAATATTGTTCTAGCCTCGATCGACCGTTTCCCTTCAGCCTGGAGGTACATAAAGACCCCGAAAGTTGTAGCCACACCGGAATGGCTTATTAATCAGAAGCACGCATCCGTCATTTCTATTCCCGGCCAGGACCCGGGCCGTGTCGCAAATGACGTAAGGGTAATTTTTGAAGCACAAGGTTTAACGACGCGGTTAACAGAGAAGGAATCGATCTCCTATGAGACGGATGCTGAGGGAAACAAGATCTTTGACAAAACGATAAGCTCGAATAACTTGATCGTTTTCGGCGAAAAGGGGCGGATCAACCGGCTTGGTGCGTATATAGTCCATGTTGCGTTACTGACACTGTTTTTAGGCCATTTTGTCGCCTTGGTGACGGGTTTTGACGCCGACGTACGGATGATTCCGGGAGATGCAACGGATAAGATCCAGATGATCGAGTTCGAGCTGGATAGAAAGGAAAAATTCGACGTGCAGCTTCCCTTTACGATGACCTGTACGGACATTCAGCAAAAATTGATCGACCCCCGCGGCTCGATCGACGTTACGAACACGCTTGATTGGCGGACACAGATGCGGGTGGATGATCCGCAATACGGTTCGCAGGTCGCCGACATCAGCATGAACAAGCCCTTCAACTATCGCGGCTACCGGTTCTTCCAGGCACAGACGATACCGATCGGGAATGCCGGCAATATCAAGCTGGAATTGAGGCCGCAGGATGGTGGTGCAGTCTCCACAATCGATATTCCTCGCATGGGCTCGGTTTCGTTGGCGGATGGAACTCTAGTTGAATACGAAGAGTTTTTGCCGGATTTTTCATTCAACGCCGAAGGTAAGCCGGACACGCGATCCGGTGACTACAACAACCCTGTGGCCGTTTTAAATGTAACACCGCCGCAAGGCACTCGAACTCGCGTGTTCGCATTTGCATCCAAACTGGCGGACAATGTTCCCGTGGCAGCCCCGAAACTTGGGTATAAATGGCGTTTGACTGAATATGAGAAATCGCCTTTTGCTCATGTTCTGTCGATCAAATACGATCCTTACAGCGGGGCTTTCATCGCGTGGTATATTGGTGGTTTCGGACTCATCGGCGCTCTGGCGTTCGTCTTCTTCTTTTCTCACAAACGTGTCTGGGCGGTGATAAAGCGACCGGAAAATGGGATGACAGAGGTTGTTTTGGGCGGAAATACGAACCGAAATCCCGCCGGGCTCGAGGATAAGTTCAATAGAATTGTGAACCGGTTGCGAGAAAAGGCCGGAGTCGCGTAGTTCAAAGAGGCGAGGTAATTATGTCGCAAGTTCTAACTGCAAACGAAATATTTGACGCTAAGGTCAATGGCTCCTGGACGTCTTACATTCCTGCGATCTTTGCTGTCGGTGGAGCGTTGTCGATGGTCGGGCTTCGCGTGCAGATCGGTGCCGGGTTTATTTCGGACGGGGCGTTGATGATGCTTGCGTTGGCAAGCTATCTCTTTGCGGCTTTGTTTCACCTGACGAATCTATATGCCCCTTCGGAGATGGCTCGAAGAATTGGATTGTGGACGGCAACACTCGGCGTCTTCTTTAACCTTTCCAGCTGGCTTGTCAGATGGGTTGCCGCCTACGACCACGAGATAGCCGAAATGCGGCTCGCCGGCAACATGGAAAATCCGTGGATCTTCCGCTATGTTCCGTTTGCGAATCTTTACGATCTTAGCCTTGCTTTTGCCTTTGGGGCTGGAATAGCGACACTCCTCCTTGCCCGGAGACGTAACTTTCAGGTGCTTAGTGCGTTCACCCTTCCGCTGGCGGCTTTGATATTGACGCTCGCGAGATTTATCGGGAACGAGTTCATCGATCTCCCGCCTGTCCTCGATTCCTATTGGCGTCCAATTCACGTCGGTGTCGCTTCATTAAGCTATGGCGTGGCTCTCGTATGCTTCGCTATTGCAGTGCTTTTCCTGTTAAAAGATAACGCAAAGGTTGAAGGACTTGCAGTGTGGTCAAGCGTCTTCGTGCTTGGCGTTATCGCGTCGATAAGCAAATTTTCGGTCTTTACCGAATTCGTTTACCGGGCGGGACTTTTCGTTCCGAATCTCGACGGAGGCAAACCATTTTCTGCACCGTTCAGGTTTGAGATACCTTATGTCGGGTTGGCGCTGGTCGTCACCGGCGTTTTACTTGTCGGAGTGATAGTTTCATTCATGGTTTACCTGTATGGATTGATGATCTCATCGCAGGTTTACATTCAACCCGAAAACGCGAAGGCCCGCGCTGTCGGCCATTTGCTGCTCAAGCTTGCTCTAGTATCCCAGATAGTTGCGATCGCCCTGCTAGTTTCGGGCATCAAGGGGTCGGCTAATGTTCAGCAAGGCTTACAAACACAGCTGGCATCTGACTCAAGACAATACATAACCGCCGGGCGGGCGATAGCCGAGCGACAGCAGCTTACGGCTCGTGAGTTTGCCGCTATAACGCCGACGCAGTTCGAGCAGATGGGACGCTCATATGTTCAGGCGAACGGCGACAAGATGTTCCTCAGCCTGAATAGCAATCCGGTAGAGCTGGCGGGCCTCATAACCGGCCTTGCGGCGACATTTTTTGTAATGCTCTTTGCTTTTAGGACCGACAAGCTCCGCGAAAGGCTTCCGAGCCTCGATTCGCTGGACGGGTTGATGTATAAGACCGCATGTCTTGCATTTGCAGGCCTTGCGATGCTGTTGATCACCGGTGCAATATGGGCGAATGAATCCTGGGGCAGGCCATGGGGTTTCGATTCGAAGGAAACAGGGGCATTGGTCGCGTGGCTGACTTACGCCGCCTTTCTGCATACGAGGATCTCACGCGGCTGGTCCGGGCGAAGCTCAGCCTATTTCGCGATCATCGGTTTTTTGCTCGTGATATTTACGTACCTCGGCGTTAGCTATCTACTGCCTGGATTGCACAGCTATGCATAGTTGATCTATACGGCTAAGCTCGAAGTTATTCGATAGTGACCTTTGCGACATCCACCATGGGGTAACGCGAGATGGCGCCGCCCTTTAGGATCACTGTCAGAACTCCCTTATCAACACTGAATTTGAAGACCTCGTTCATCGTCTTTTCGACAATGTTCCCGTCCTTCAGCGCGATCACGAGTCGAATGGACGCAAGCGGATCAGGCACCGGCTCTTTGACGACTATCGATTTCTTAGCAGTCCGTTTCGGCGGGGCTTTTTTCACCGGTGTTTCCTTCGCCACTGCAGGTAGGTTCGCGGGAGGTGGTTTTGGGCCATTGGGTATTGCCGACGTGATGCGGCTTCTCGGCTCAGGAGATCGCCGGGCCGGTGTCCGCTTAGCAGTTGATTCTTTGGTCTTGGGAACCGTATCAGTAACTACGACCTCTAGGCCCGGCGTCGATTTGTCCACATCTGCTTTTGGAGGGTCGGCACTTGCAGCCGGTTCCGCGCTTTGATCGACCTTCTTTTGTGTCGGCGTGATTTCGGCCGCATCAGTTTCTTCCGACTTCACCGGGGTCGGTTTGGGGATCGGCGGCAGGAGAGTACCGACCGAATTTACTCGAGGTCTCGAATCATTTGCCGAAGCGACCTTCGGCAGCTCGGGTTCGGACAATTGATCGGATTCCCTGGCCGCGACAAAGCTGCCGGCGAACTTGATCCGGAACGAAGCCGGATCGTCGTTCGGTGTTCGTCCCTGTATCCGAAGAATTAGTTTCTCGGACTTTCGAAAGTAAACTGCCCTTCCCGTCTCGTTATCGGAATCGTTTGCGTAGATAACGATCTTGGTGACAGGCCGCAACCCGGGTACAGCAAAAACATCCACGTCGCCGGTGAAATTCCTGGTGACAATATTGATAAATACATCACCCTGATTTCCATTGAACGTGTAGAAATACGTGGTGAGTCTTGAATCACCAATGTCACGGGCCCTTATCGTACCTGCTATCTCGTTAGAAGTGACGGCTGTCGGGAAATCCTGGCTCGTGGATTGAGCCGCAACAAAAACCGAACCGACAGCTCGAGGATCAAGACGATCGATATTGTAAAAAATAAGCCGGGTTTCATGATCGGTTACCACGAATACTAAATCTGGGCCTGACGCATACGATTCTAACAGGCTTCATCAGTGTCAACAATAAAAAAAGCCGGACGCGTAAGTTCCGGCTTCGTTAGAACAATGGAAAATTTCCTATTCGCTTCCAGCGGCCTTCGCGGCCCCGCGATCCTGCAAAACCTCGATCGCTTTCTTGAGCTGAATGTCCTCGAGCACCTTCTTGGTTTCATCCGGCTTCGCAGGTGCCGGTGAGGCGGACGGCTGCGGGTTCTGGTTTTGCTCTTCCTGCTGATCGATCAACTCCTCTACCTCGATCGGTTCGGGAGTGTCGGGACGCTTCACTTCGACCGAAGGCTTAACACCCATTGAGGCACGATCGTCGCCAAGGAAAGGAACGCCGCTCGCCGACGCCCATTTTGCGGTCGTCAAAAGCAAGCCGTCGCCGCCGCGTAGCGGAAACAATTGCTGTTCGGTGCCGGAACCAAAGCTGCGTTCACCGACCACTTCGCCGCGTTTGCGATCAAGAAATGCCGACGCCACAACCTCGGCCGCACCGGCTGAACCAAGATCGATCAACACTGCTGCCTTGCCGTCAAATACGGCTTTAGACGGATCCGCTGCGAAGGTCTTTACCACCTTATTGTCTTTTCCAATGATCTTGGCGATCTCGCCATCCTTGATAAAAATATTTGCAACCGACACCGCCTCATCGATCCCGCCCGTCGCGACGCCGCGAAGATCGAGCACGATCTTTTGAACACCCTGTTTCGCTAGATTTTGAACATGAGTCTTTATCTGTGCAGCCTCGCCGTTGTCCAGCGTGAAGACCTTAATTACACCGGTCTTGTTAGCCTCGACACGCGATTCAGGCGGCGGAACTTTATAAGCCCCGCGTGTAACCTTCAGCGTCTGCGGCTTTGCACCCGCGCGGAGGACTCGAAGATTGACTACAGTACCTGCATCGCCAAGGATCATCTGGCGGGCGTCGTACAGTGAAATGTCTCGAGTTGCCTTGTTTTCAATATATTCAACGACGTCGCCGGCCTTTAGGCCCGCTTTGTCCGCATCAGAGTCCTTGATCACCGAAATTACATAAAGGTAAAGCGAAACCTGCGAAAACTCTGCTCCGATACCTACCTTCTTAGTTGTTTTGCTCGCGTTAAAATCCACTACCTGCTGGGCTGTCAGGTATGATGAATACGGATCAAGCCCGCCGACAAGGCCGCGAAGGGCCCCGAAGCGGACCTTTTCAAGATTTGGCTCATCGACGTAATCGTTTTGGATATGCTGCAATACCGACTCGAAAATGCGGATCTGGGCACCGGCGTCATTTATCGGCTGTTGTGCACGGGTCCACGGGCTGAGCATGCCGCCGACAACCGCGTACATGGCGATGGCCGCCGACACCATTAATATTGAAAGCTTTCCGCGAAATGACATAATTTACCTCGTATGATAATTACTAAAAGCTAGTTTACGCGAATATGATGCAAATTGTTTAAGAAACAGCTGTCCGCAACTCAAGTTTAATAAATTTTACGTGCAAGATAAAGAAATAGTTAATTCAATTGAATTTACAGACTTCGCAACCTTGCCTTCGGGCGGCCGGATCGTATCGCTTGACCTCGGCACAAAGTGGATCGGCATTGCCGTTTGTGACGAGCTGCAAATACTGACTCGACCGGTTCGCACCATAACCCGAACAACCTGGAAAAAAACTCTGCTGCTCGTCAAAGACATTCTAAACGAATTCGATGCCGTCGCACTCGTAATTGGTTTGCCGTATAACTTTGACGGGAGCGAAAGCGAGATGTCGGCCGAGGCGCGGCGGATAGCTAAGAACCTTTCGCTTTCGCTGAATGTTCCCGTCTTTTTGCAGGACGAGAGGGCAACGAGCTATGAAGCCAAACAACGACTATGGCAACGCGGCACCTCACTCAAAGACACGAAAGCAATGGTTGACAGCGAAGCTGCCGCGATCATCCTCGCCGATTTTCTCGATCGGCGTTCCTGATCTTGCCCGCGAACCACCCCTTTTAACCTGAGACGTGTCCCGGGCCGGGACACTCTGGGGACAGGCTAATTATTACGTCTACTCGACTTAACCTACCTTGTCACGTGTCCCAGCGATTCTACAACAAAATCCAATTTTGCGTTTCCGCATGTTTTGCCAAGTTCCCTCGACACATCTAGTTACGCTGTCCCACCTAACGTGTCCCGGCAGGTGTTTACCTGAAAAAAGTGTGACGGAACTCGATCTCGTTACAGCATCGTTCGCACGATTCTCATTCCAGACGCACCTTGTTACAACGCGGTGCCTGTCTCACAAACTGTCCCATTTTGCGGAAAGTGGGACGGGTTAACTGTTGCAGTTGCTCCGCTTATCCGGAAAAATCGTTCCATTTCACGTTGAGGCAAACGCTTAAGTGGAACGATTTGCCATAACATCAACTATTTCAATAGTTACGGTGTTGACACAGCTCCCGACGCGATCACTGACGCAACTTCTGACATTCCTCACGTGCCAAACGCTTCGCATGGAGGTTGATGCTCGATATGGATCTTGCACTGTTCGAGCGCCGGCTTCCGGGTTTTATTCGGCAATCCAACTTTAAAGATCCGCGACAGAAAGAATCTTGTTTCACTTATTTCATCGACTGGTTTTCAAAGATCATTCCGGAAGGCAAGTGTGCACGAGTCGATCCGCGCACAGATACCGTCCGGGAGAATTATCGCTCGTGTTTTCTTGTTTGGAAATATCAAATTCGCGCGAAATACGCGGGATGGAATGATTTGGATGATTTGCACGATTTGGATGCGTAGCACCGACTTTATCGCATAGCACCGATTTTAGGTTTGGAATCCCCGAAGGGGATCAATGAAATAGCGTGACGTTGGATGGTGTCCCTGAAAGGGACAGATAAGATCGGTGGCCGGGATTCGTCCCTTTCAGGGACGGTGCAGATCTTGCGATATGCGATCGTCGGGTGTTACCCGACGCTATTGAATATGTCCCTTTCAGGGACGCGGCCAATGGCCCGCCAGTAGTGAAAACGGGGTCAGGGCTGCGGTTTGTACGATTTTTTGCCGGGCCGCGTCGTGTCTGCAAGCCAACATTGGACGGGTCGAGGTCTGTGATGCTTGAAAGGCCGGTTATGGAGTGTTTTACAAAAAGCCCGACTGCGGGTTAAACCTTTTTCTTGCGAGCTTTTAGCTTTGATGTTACATTTACCCGAGTTTCTTCCGGGCTTCGCCCATCGATGTGCGGTGAGTCTCTGACTCACCGTCAAGTCAAGATAAACTTCGCGGCTGTGCCGCCGTTTTCATTGATGATCCAAATATCGCGGGACAAACCTTGCTATTATCTCACGTCGATTGCGCACGATCGTCTGCCCATATTTCAAACCAACGCCATTAAACAGATAGTCTGCGACGCCTGGAGCGAGGCCCGAAAGTCGGGTCAGATATTGATCTTTGCGTATGTCATCATGCTCGATCATGTTCACATGATAACGGACTGTCATAAAGCCATTTCGGAGGTCCTGCGATTTACGAATGGCATTTCGGCGAAACGAGTTCTCGATTATTTGAAAGAAAATCAATTTGAAAGTTCACTGAGAAAGTTGAGGCAGGAGGAAAAACGCAAGGGCTACAAGTATTCCGTTTGGCAACATCATCCGAACGCCTTTCAAATCCAAGGTGAAGACACATTTATGCAAAAGGTGAATTACATTCATCAGAATCCGGTTCGTGCAGGCCTGGTTGACCGAGCAGAGGATTATCGCTTTTCGAGTGCGCGTCTTTGGAACGCAGATCCGCTTGATGATGAGCCGTTCCTGACCAACCACAAGCAGATCAAATGGCGGACGGCGGCATAGCCGCGAGAATTAGGGAAAGCTTACGGTGAGGCTAGCCTCACCGCACATCGAGCGGCGAAGCCGCACACCTTTCCATGTGAAAGAATGGGGGTTACGGGTGTCTTTGCTTTTGCCGGGCCGGGCCGCGTCGTGGGTGCGGCTAACATTGGACGTGTCGAGGTCTGTGATGCTTGAAAGGCCGGTTATGGTGGCTCCCGTTTCTCGTCCGGTCAATTAGCGGCGGTCATCGCCGCGCGTGATAACGTGGTAAAGCCCGCCATCGAATTCAAGCCGCGGACAAAAACGTTGGTTTGTGTCCTTCCAATGAAAGCCCAGGATAGCCACAAGCCCATATCCAAATCCGAACTGTCAGCGATCAATACGCGCAACTTCAGTCACCACCTTACCCTGATCGTCGAAAACGACGATCATATGAATCCGGTCCATGGTTAACAACCTCGTCAGCGCATTGCTGTCGTCAATCTCGTAGGTGATAAATTTCGGCTCATCGTGATCTGCCGGGCCGAGCATGCGGATTACCTCATCTCGCGGTTTCCCAACTAAGACCCCGCTATTTCGAAGGTCCGCGTACATGCTTCGTCTGACCGAGGCGTCGCCTTCACTCCATTTGATAGGGTCGAATGCCATATCAGATTGCGACTGCGTGCAGGCTCCGCTGAGACAAAAAGTCGCCCCTATCACAATTCTCAAACAAATGTTGAACCTCGCTCGCATTTATATTGCACGTCGTCTCTAATGAAAATGCTCCAAAAAGAATTTGGAGTTAGGGAGCAACCCGGACTAAAACCTTCGTTTCTGTCCCCGTGGGGGAATCGACAGAGATGACGGCCCCGCAACTCGCACACGATTGATTCTAGGAACGTCCCTGTTGACGCGGGCGTCCATTGGTTTGTATTGTGCGGCGATCTTTGGACTTACCAGCAAGAATTAGAAATACACCTCGCTTATTCGGGTGTTGGACTTCATGCCAACTTTGATCGCTTTGCATGGAATAATCTGACGGCTCCCGCCTTCGCCATCACGACATAGCTCATTACTTTTTCTATCAAACGTTCTTCTGATAAAACCGATAGATTTTGCATGAAGAACTTTTGTAATTTCAATCCACTCACCCAAATCTTCAACAAAAAAATTCATTTTGGCCTTTACATTCTTGTTCTTGCCGACATTCAAAGTTAGCGGATAATGAATATCATCAAAATTAAATTCCTTTGTGGACTGTTCGTTTGGAATGACCATCCTCCGGCCGACATTGGTTATTTGCGCTTCTATCGGGTACCGCAATAAATGCCTGTATTCTGACGGTAGAATAGGAAGGCCCGAAAGTTTCTTCCGCATGTCATCTTCTTTTGTCCAGTGGTAATAAAAATCACCAAATCCCGTACTTAATCCTGCAATTTCTTCACAAAAATCTTGCAGGCGATTTTCAGGGACTAGAAAATGTTTTTCACCAACTTTAACCTTGATTAATTTTTCGGCAGATTGTTTTTTCCCTGAATTGGGAATCTTCTCGGAAATCAATTCGACGAAACTATGCGAAGCATTAACCATTCCGTAATCGAATCTCTTCAAATAATGGTAGAAATACAAATTGAAAAACCCGCCTTCCGCATTCCATATCAATTTTGAGTCGCCGATCTCAGTATTGCTGTAATAAATTCCTTCCCATTCACCCTTAGGCGAAAACTGTCGCACTATTTTTAACCTGTGCTTTGACTTTGTTAGTTCCTCTTTTGAAAAGTATGAGAGGTATACCAGCGAAGGTAATGAATCGGCCTCGGTTCCCAAACCTGTCAGCCAATTTTCATCTTCGACAATTTCTTGTCCAAAACAATATCCGGCTAATGATAAGAAAATAATTAGAGTTGTAACGAGTTCTCTACGTTGCATAGTTTACCGCTTTCGAGTGTTACCCGGAATTGACCCTGATAAGTGCTGATGCCGATTTGATACGGACACAAACCGTCGTTTTTTGACCGGGACGCGTCGTGGCTGCGGCAAACATTGGACGTGTCGAGGTATGTGCTGCTTGAAAGGCCGGTTATGGTCGCTCTTTACCCACTTTATGTAGCCGGTATTCGCGCAACAGCGCAAACGCTAAAGCATAAAAGACTACTGTCATGCCGATTATGAGCCAGCCAGCCTCCGCTTGCCAAGCGATCACCAAAAAGACAACGATGGAGAGGCCAAGAACCCAAGTGGTCATATCGACATTGTAACATGCTTGAGCAGAATTATTCGCGGAGCTTAATTTCAAACTGACCAGCTACCGATCAACGAACTTCTTTGCCATTCGCGTCGTGCCGCTCTATTTGCGGAAAAGCAGTGCTTTTCCGATAGTCCCCGAGACCGGTGCGGCTTTGCCGCCGCTTATCCGAGCCGAAAGTGGGCGGCGGCATAGCCGCAAGAAGTTTCGGCAGCATGACGGAAAAGCAGAGCTTTTCCGCAAATAGGTGGGCAGAGCCCTACATTCATTCGTCGCTACGCGACGAAAACGCTTATGCAATAGACCGTGGGTTGAAACCCACGGCCAAATTCAAACCGTCGCTATGCGACGAAACCCACGGAACGTCAAACACAAAGACAGCGGTTCTGCGTTCCCGCAATGCTGGCTATCTTTTTCGGAGTTTCGTTCTGACGCTTTACCAACTTAGTGCATTTCCGTAGCACAAAAGGCGGTGCCATCTGGCAATTCCCTTCTGACAGTCGTCGGTCATCGGCGCGGTTGCGTTGACGGACGACGCCTCTTTCGATGGCGGTTTTTGCTTTATCCCGAAGGGCACATAGCCACGCTCCTTTAGAGCGTGGTTACGGTTAGCCAACAACCACATAGGGCGTTTTAACGTCCTTTCTTCCGGCGGATCCTGGCACAGGGCGGGTAAGCCCGTTGAAACGGGCTGATAAGCGTTTTCTGAATCGTTACCACGGCCTGAAGACCGTGGCTATGTGCCGCGAGGACGCGGACAAACTACGGAAAATATCGCTAGATCGCATAGCGATATTGGGACTTTAGTCGTGAGTTTGAATCAAGGTTTGAACCCACGGTAGGCGTATCAAATGATTCGCGTCGCGTCAGCGACGGCTAAATTCTACGTCCGATTCAGTTGCCGCTTACGCGGCAGGGCCACTCGCAATCAAACCTCCATATGAGTTAAAACACCACGGCTAAATTCACACGTCGCCATGCGACGCAATCGCGTCGTGCCACGCTTCACTTTTGATCTTTATTTCGGCAGCATCACGATGACCTGGGTTGCCGCCTTCTCGACCGCGACCTTACTAAACGGAAAGATCATGGGTGTGCCTGTTCGCCACGCCTCGAACTGGTCCTTGAAATGGGGAGATTTCGGATCGCCGCTTTGGCCGAGTGGGATGACGTGGCGGGTTGCGTCCCAATTGCCGGGCGATGCGATAAGGCGCATAGAAACGCTCGAGCCGACGTTCGGCGTATACCCACTGCCGGAGATAGGAACGTTCGGCGTGGCGAACTGGCCGCCTATCAATGGAGCTGCGGCGAGTTGATGGGGAAAGCGTGCAACAAAGGTCTTTCCATAGATCCAACCGGCCGGATCGCTGCCGTATGTTTTGTTGGCCGCAAGGTTTGTCCGCGCGGTTGCATCACACGCTTTGTAAAGCTCGCCGTATGTTTTGTAAGCCGACGGAAGCCAGCGGGCGGGCTGTTCGCGGATCGCGAGGTCAAATATCCTCGCATTAATAAGCCCGGCAGGAACCGGTTTGTTGTCGTCAGCTATCTTGCTGTTGATGCAGTTGCGTATTTCGTTTGCGAGAACTGCTCCGCGACTGTCGGCCGTCATCTTTCCATCCCAATCTTTTAGTACGGCGATCGTATCGGCCGAAGCAAACCCACCCGCAACTATTGCCTTGGCTAACAACACGTGCGACCAATTGTAAACGTCATGCTGGATATCGCGGGAATCATCCATTGTCATTCCCTGCGTTTTGGCGGAAAGCAGGTCGTAGATCCGGCGGGCGCGATACGAGCCATACACGCGAGTCATCTGCTGATACTTATAGTCAGTCCCGGCGATCCGCTGGTTGGCTGTCACGATAAAACCGGACGGCGGATTGTACAAATGCGGCAACTCCTCGAACGGTATCATTCCAGTCCAATCGCCATCCGTCGTCGCTCCGTCATACGGAAGCGAACCATCGCCCTTGCGGCGGATCGGGATCTGGCCCGAGACATACCAGCCGATGTTGCCCTTCACATCCGCATAGACAAAGTTTTGCGTTGAGCCGCCATAGTTCTTTAGCGCGTTTTGAAACTCCTGCCAATTCCCCGCCCGGTTAAGTTTGAAAAAGGAAGAAAGTTCGAGATTCTTTGGATCAAGAGCCGTCCATTTGAGCGAATAACTCTTGCCGCCATCGGTCATAACGATCGGGCCGTTACGGGTCTCGTACACGTCGAGATCGACGGGTGACGTATCCGGTTTCATCAAATTGCCGCGAACATTTATTTTTTCCTTTCGGGTTTTTAGGGGTTCCAAACCCGTTGGCGTGCGAACTTTTGCCGTGCCGCTCGCCATATCGCCCTCGATCGTTTCAAGATAGATGTCCTGGACGTCGGGGCCGACGTTCGTCATTCCCCATGCGATGTTTTCGTTATGGCCTATGATGATCGCAGGAAGGCCGGGAACCGTTACGCCTGCCGCGTGAACCGTCGGACTTTGCAGCGACGCCAGATACCAAATGCCCGGAGCCGACGGCGCCAAATGCGGATCACTCGCTAACATCGTCTTGCCGTCCGCCGTGCGTTTACCGGAGACGACCCAGTTATTGCTCGCCGCAAGCCCCTCGGCATAGAGCCCGACCATTTCGAGCGAGTCCTTGCGTAGCTGTTCGTCTTTCTGTGCCAATGCAGTAATTTCAGCGGAAGGCTGCTTAGTGTTTACTGCCGCTGCTACCGGCGCCGGTTTGGTGTCTTTGCCGTAAAGCACGACATCAAACGGAGTGACAGGATCGGTCAAATCGGCAAACTTTTCCTTTGGAAGCACAGATAGCTGCTGCCGCAAAAGGTCGGTCTGCCAGGTATTGCTCAAAGCGTCGGCAAGGACCGCTCCGATAACGAGCGAATCGGCAACCGTCCACGCACGCGGTTTGTACTGGAGGATCGTAAATTCGACCGGCATGGTCTTATCGTCAAGCGAGGCGATATAAGCATTCACGCCGCTGGCGTAAGCCTCCATCGCGACTCGCATCTCGCCGGTGAGATTCCGCGAAGCCGTCTCAGTCAATGACGCAAAACCAAAACGCCGCCAGCGCTTGTCGCCTTCGAGTGCCTGTTGTCCAAAAATCTCGGCCGTCTCGCCCCGCGCCACACGCCGCATCAGGTCCATCTGCCAAAGACGTTCGCTCGCCGTTACGTAACCCTGAGCAAAATAGAGATCGGCGTCATTCTTCGCTTCGATGTATGGAATCCCCCGCGAATCGCGGCGAACTGTAACCTGGCTCGCGAGCCCCGAAACGGTAGTCGTGGTTTGAGGATAGCTTGGGATCGACAGGACGGACAAAAAGGCAAAAAAGATAAGTATTCGCTTCATGAGTGAAACGATAAATTATTTGTCGCCGGACGGCAAGCTAGTTGCGGGGAGTGGTGCGGTACGCTAAAATCTTTCAAAATTCGAATCAACATATCAAGAGAATTCCATTATGAAACTAGCCAGACTTTTATTCGTTTTCGGTATCTCGTTCATCCTTTGTGGATGCACCCAAACTCCCCCGCCAAACACTGCGGTCAATAATAATGCCGCGAAGCCCCCCAGTTCTCCGCGGACCGAAGTGACCCCGATGGCCGACCAGCTTGCCACTGGCCGGAAGATCTACACGGACAACTGTGCGGCCTGTCATAAGGAAGACGGCAAGGGCGGGAAGATCGAGATCGAAGGAAAGTCGATCACGCCGGACGATCTTACGTCAGCGAAGATAAAGGCGTTCGATGACGATAAGATCATCGGCTATGTCTACAAAGGGATCGAAGACGAGGGTATGCCCGCCTTCAAAGATAAACTGAGCGAGGCCGAGATCCGCGAAGTTGTCCGCTACGTCCGCGCGGGCATCCAGAAAATGACAACGCCGAAGCAGGATAAGCTTTCGCAGCCATGACCGTTTTGCACTATTGCGGGTGAATTACTCTAATCCCGCTCATTTTTTTTAGTCCTCAGGCCGAAAACGGTGTAGAATGGAAATACATCATGTTTTCACTGAAGATCTGTCGACTGTTTTTCGTCGTCGCAGCCACGCTGTTGGCGTTGGTTTGTACCTTCGCCCAAACCACAACACTCGTTGGAAAGGTCGTTTCCGTTCCCGATGGCGACACCGTCACGGTCCAGGATAAGAAGAAGCGTCAGCACACGATAGAATTGGCCGGTATCGACGCCCCCGAGGATGGCCAGCCATTCTTCCAAAAAGCGCAATTGTTTTTGTCCGAACAAACGATCGGCCGCACGGTTGTGGTCGAAGGCCAGCAATACGATCGCAATGGACGACTCATCGGGAAACTGTTGGTAGGCGGACGCGACATGAGCCTCGAGATGCTCATCTCGGGTTACGCGTGGCATTACAAGGACTACGCCTCGAGTCAATCGGACCGCGACCGGCAACTATACGAATCGGCCGAATTTTATGCGAGGAAATCGAAATTCAATTTGTGGTCAGACGCTGATCCGGTTGCGCCGTGGAAGTTCGACAGATCGAAACCGACGACGACAACGGCATCAAATCCGGCATCACGTTCGCTTGAAGTAGTGCCCTTAGCGGACACCTCAAAGCGAGCCAAAGCTCTTCCGGAAACGCTAGCCGCGACGTCTGTCGCGTACCAGCGATATTATCGGAAACAAAAACAGCAAGATCTATCATTGGGAAGGCTGTCCCGGTTACACCCGAGTCGGCGAGAAGAACCGTGTGATCTTCAAAACACGCGCCGAGGCTGAATCCGCGGGCTACCGTGCAGCGAAGAACTGTAATTGAGAGTGCCCGATCATTCGCGTTTCGATTCAGCTCTCGATTTCTGTCCGATCTGCTCCGATTTGCAATTAACAATCCGGCAAACTAGAATTTTACATGGTACGCACCCGTAGCTCAGCTGGATAGAGTATCTGACTTCGAATCAGAGGGTCGCAAGTTCGAATCTTGCCGGGTGTACCATTCTTACCCCAACAATAACAATAGTTTACGAGATACTAAAGGCAAACTGAAGCGGCATGATAGCCGGCGCACTTCTAATGCCGACACCGAAAAAAGGCGACGCGTCCCTTTGGCTAGGCACCGCTCCGGAGCGAGGAAAGAAGTTGCGAGTTTATTAGCGGAGAGTGTGCCCGTACATTCAGAGCTTGAAACTATCTGACAAGAGTAGTTATCGAATGAGCAAGTTCGATCCGTGTAAGTGCCCGGTTCGGGTTAAATCTGCCGCTTTCGAGGACTAGAAAGCCATTTTGCAGGGCCACAGCAACGTAACCGCGAAGGGCAACCGGTATCTGGGAAGCATCAATGACTCCAAGCGGAAGCGAAGCCGTCGCGGCCTGCCCGTCAAGATTCGCCGCCCTTACGAATGCGATCGCTGCGACCAACCGCGACGCCGAATTGTAAGGATAAAATCTGCTGCCGCTTTGAACGTCAATAAACAACCGGCCGTTTTGATTGGATTGCACGCTCTCAACCGAATTTCGTGTGTAGCGGTCGCGAACATCAATGAACATCGGATTGCCCGCAACATATTGTGAAACCAACCCGCTCCGCACGATCGTGTCGGCGAGTTCGGCCCGCGAGACGGCAGAACTGGGGTTAAACCGTTTGCCATCCGGCAGCATAAGATTTGCTAAAAGGCTTTGTTCGGCGTCGGCTAGATTTGCCGGCGACAGAGCCGCCAAGTCCGACAAGCTCGGGTATTGTACTTGTGTTACCTCTACCGCTCCGAAAACAGGCTGCGCCGTACCCACGTAACCTGTGTGCCGGACATCGCTCCGTAGCGTCTGGCTCGCCGGATTTCGCAGCACGACCTTCTCACGCCGGCCGGTCAATCCGGGCAGGTTCAAGCTGTTTGATTCTCCAACCAGGTTGTTGTTTGCTCCGAAGAGTTTCAATCCAAAATCGTTTGCACTGATGTTCCACGAAACATTAACACTAGCCTGGACCGTGTTAGTCGGGATCGATATATTCGTCGAGGCCGCGAGATTCGGAAGGACCGTCTGTCCGAACGTCTGCAAAGTTGACGTTGTAAACTTAACGCCGTTTCGGCTGACAACGGACCGGAATGCTCCCATTCGCCTTTCAGGAAATGCCGCTTCGAGGACCGCCGCGTATGTATTCAACATTCCCGCCCCGGCTTCGTGATAAAAATATTTCGGCATTGGCGTTGCCGTGCGGCTAAGAATGTCCTTGATGTCAGCCGGGCTTAGATTCGGATTGGCTTCCAGCATCAACGCAACCGCACCAGCCACTTGAGGGGCGGAGAATGATGTTCCGCTGGCAGTCGTGTAATAAGGCAGTTCGTTAAGCGAGAGCCGTTGAGTGTCCGCCCCGGCAAGGCCTGTCGTTCCGGCCGACGTAGCAACGCTTCTGAGGCTGACTACATTTGATCCCGGTGCGACCAGTGAAGGATGCTCGAGCTGATCCCCAAAGTTTCCACGCGATGAGAAGCCCGCAAGCCTTCCGGTTTCATCCGTCGCCCCCACGCCGATGACCCATGGTGCAGCTGCGTAAGGATTCAGCGTTCCGTTGCCCGAGCCTGAATTCCCTGCAGAAAAAATAACATTGACGCCGCGGTCGGTGAGCATCTTTGTGGCGACATTGACCGGGTCGTTGAAATCAAAGACGGTTGCGGCCGAAAAGCTGCAGTTGACGACACGAACATTATAAGTCGGGCCTTTTTCAAGCAAGTAATCGAATCCGGACAAAACGTGCGTCAGATTAACGTCGCCCGCACTCAAGCCGAGAAGCTTTGCTCCCGAGGCGACACCGCTGTATTTTCCACCTGACCGGTCCCCGCTCGCGGCAATGACACCGGCGACAAATGTTCCATGCCCGCCGGCGAGATCCGTATTCGCGACGTTCTCGACCGGGACCGGATTGACGAATCCCGCCGGTGCACTCTGGGCGTCTGCCAGGCGAACGTTTCGGATCACTCTTCCAACAAGGTCCGCGTGCTGTGCATTAATACCGGTGTCGAGGACCGCAACAGTGACATTCCGGCCGGTGACGGGCAGTGACCCGTTGTCGGCCCTCAGATCGCCATCGCTCGCAACACACTGGACACCGGTCGGATTAAAATACGGGTCAGAATTAAAGGTGATCGAGCGGTTTCCGTAAAGCGAGCGGACACTCGGTAAGTGCGAGACCGCAACCAACTGGGCTCTGGTCGCGGTAACGTAAATTACCGGCAAAACACGAAGCCGGGTTCCACCCAGAATGCCCAGTTGTTGAAGCTGCGCAATATCAGAGTCCCGAACCGCGTGGTGATAGACGATAACTGCGTTTATGTTGCTGTCATCGGTGGCTTCGTTCAGCTTTATAGCGAGTTCCGGATCGACACTCTGCAGCCCGTTCTGATCGTCGGCACCGGTCAGCGTGATTCCGTCAACGCCCGTTAACGTAATGCCGTCAGCACCCGTCAGAGTAACACCTTCCGCGCCAGTCAATGTAATGCCGTCGGCCCCGGTCAGCGTAATGCCTGTGGGGTTAACCTGCTCAAAAACGACTCCGTTTGAATTTATCCCCGTCACGGAATCAGCACCGGTCAGTGTGATCCCATCGGCTCCGGTCAGCGTTATGCCATCGGCAGCCCGTAAGCGTAATTCCGTCCGCACCTGTAAGCGTGATCCCATTCGGGCCTACGCGGGTGGCGCCGTCGGCTCCGGTCAGCGTTATGCCATCTGCGCCGGTAAGAGTAATTCCATCTGCACCGGTCAGAGTGATCCCGTTCGGCCGCCTTAGTATTATCGAATCGGCGGTGTATCGCGTCCCGTCGGCTCCTGTGAGCGTGATCCCGTCGGCACCCGTAAGCGTGATGCCGTCCGCACCGGTCAGCGTAATTCCATCCGCACCGGTCAGCGTAATGCCGTTCGGACCAGTATAGCCGGCCCCATCAGCGCCCCTGTCAGCGTAATTCCGTCGGCTCCGGTCAAGGTAATGCCGTCCACGCCCGTCAGGGTTATTCCGTTTGATTGTGTATTAAGATAGCCGTCAGCACCGGTTAGGGTAATGCCAGAGGTTCCGACGTAGTTGATGCCGTCCGCACCGGTCAAGGTGATGCCGTTCGATTTGACAATGCTAATGCCCGCGCTGACTGAATTAGCGGTAAATACAAAGAGCAAAATTGAGCAAAGGGCCTTTCGCATCAGATTCGGGGCTAAATCTTAGTGTATCGTTCTGTTACTTGAGCGTATTAAAATCGGACAGATATTAAAGGGGGGCGATCCGATAATACGCTATCGCCCTTTTTCTTTGCAAATTCTGTTCCTAGTTTTCGGGGTCCTTTTTCGTCACCCGTTTGTCGTTTGCCGGCTGCTTTGTCGCCGCCGGTTGTGTAGCCGAAGCCTGATCGCCAGCCTCCGCGCTGTTCAAGAGCATCTGAAAGTTCACACCCTTTTCGAGTCTTAAGCTCTTGTTTGGCGTAGAAAGCGTCGTCGAACTATTCGCCGAACCGCTCAGCGAATTTGAAATCTGTATCCCGGTCACTGTTTGACCAACGGTGCCGGTCGTGCTGCCGAGCGTTTGACCCGCAGTGTTGGCAACGCTGCCGACCGTTTGGGTCGCTGTGTTCGCCAGCCCGCCGACGGTGCTTGTAACTCCGCCAACCGCACCGCCAACCCCGCCGAGAAGGCCGCCGCCGGAAGATCCCGAAGTGGACGCCGATCCCGATGTTTGCGACGATCCGGATACGCTTGAACCAAACAGGTCGCCGCTTGAAGTTGCCGCCTGAGCGTTCGTGATCGATACGATCGACGCTGTTATCGGCGCTGCCAGATTTTTCCCTTCGATGCGATCGAAAACCATTCCGAGCTTCGACTCCGCGTTATCTTTCGTCCGCTGCTGAACTTCGGTTACGCGTCCAATGAGGCTGCTTCCCTTCGGGATGACCGTTTGCCCGTTTTCTTTGATCGCTTTGGTGGTTTTGAGAATTACTTCATCGCCAACCTGTGCTTTCTTAACGTCGAGCGACTTCTGGAGCTGTGCCTCGACGGCCGTGTTCGTCGTCGAGGAAAAGATCTGTCCGCCCTGGAGTGTGGAAGAGGCGTTGCCGGTTGTTCTTGCTGTGGATGTGCTCGTTTGAGCAATGCAAACGATGCCGGCGACTAAGATCAAGCTGAAACTCAAATAAAACTTCTTCATAGTTACTCCTTGGTTTGGCAATCCAAAAGCGATTGCGTCTAAAAATATTCGATTTGGGGTGAGTCCTTTTCTATTCATTTTCAAACCTCGGCAACTTTATCTAAGGCGCCTTGAGAAAAACTTGAGTTTTAAGGCGATTCGCTCGGAAAGTTTGCTTCGTCTGGGCGCGATTCAAGTTTTTCTCAAGGTTTCTATCTTAAATTGATTACGCAATGACAATGACTTTTTTCGTAAATGACAGTTTCGACACGGACGAGAATTACTACCTTCGTGACAGCGGGATAAATCTCGGGCATCCGGCGACCGAAACGGTGAACGAAGACTTCCATATTCTGGGCGAAAAGCTATTGATCCCGAGCTTTGATGGCATTCTAAGGCGGAATCGGCTCGAGGAGATGTTGGACAAGTCATTGTGCCAATTCGGCGCAACGCTTATCTCTGGAAGATCGGGAACGGGCAAAACGGCTTTGGCGGCCCAATTTGCTCAGAATCGGGACAAGGTGGCCTGGTATACCGTAGAATCGCCGGATACTGACTGGATGGTCTTCTCCCGATACTTCGTCGCGAGTTTGGATGGAGTTTTGGCCGGTAACGACATGACGCCTGTGAATTTCGAGGATCCGGCCCAATTTCTAACCGGAATGTTCGCAAAGATCGACGCCGAGATGGATGCAAAACCGATCCTGTTGGTTCTCGACGACCTGCACCACATCTTCGATGCTCCCTGGTTTGGCGAGTTTTTCAGCATTTTGCTGCATTCGCTCGGTGAGAATACGCATTTGCTTCTAACTTGCCGAAGCCGGCCGCCAAGCCCGCTTTGGCGGCTGCGCTCAAAGCAAATGCTCAGCGTGATCGATGAAAAGCTTCTTGCGTTCAACCTCGAGGAAACTGCCGTTTTTTTCAAGCAAGCCGGCCTTCCGGTAAAGTTTGCACGAAAAGCGCAGGAGGAATCATTCGGAAGGATCGCGAAGGTCAAGCAGATCGCCAACCGAAATCCCGCTGGAATTTTTAACGTGAAGGACGTGGTGTCGTAACGACTCAAGTAGATCCACCATCAAACCTAACCGGGATGCGATGCATCAGGCCCGTTCTTAAAAGCTTGATCCTTTGCGTCTTGGTGCCTTTGCGTTAGATTGTCTTTAAGATAAAGTCCGTCTTGACCCGATGCAGCAATCGAATTTCTTTCTGCGAACAAAACTGCTCCCGCCGCACGCCGTTTCGGAGCTGCTCGAACGCCCGCGCCTGAGCGACCGGCTCCGGGCAAACCTAAGTGCTCCGATAACAATGGTTGCGGCTGATGCAGGGTGCGGAAAGACGACACTTATCTCCGATTTTATCCGCAGCCAGACGCGTCCGTCCGTGTGGTATCAGCTCGATCACACGGACGCGGACCCGATCGTTTTTCTCACTTACGTGGCAAAGGGGATAAAGGCGATCGAAGCCGGTTTTGGCGAGGCAATTTTTCCATATCTTTCCGAAGCGAACGAAGAGCTGCTGCGTTTTCCGGAACGGGCAGTCGATCTTTTGATAAACGAGATCCTGGAATCGGTCGAACAGCCGTTCATTCTTGTTCTCGATGACTATCATCACATAGGCCGCGAAACGATCGTTCATAAGCTAGTCGACCGCCTTCTCCAATATTCTTCGGACCTTGTTCACTTGATAATAACGACGAGAGACCTGCCGCCGCTGGCGATAATGCGACGGCGGTCGCAGTCGGCGGCTTTGATAATCACACGCGAAGATCTCCTGTTCACGGACCAGGAGGTGCGTGAGCTTTTCCATCAAACCTTGAACGTCGAACTAAAGGACGACGAGATCGCCGAATATCGCGGGCGGACGCACGGTTGGATAACCGCCCTTCAGCTCGTCCGCCAGGTGGCCGAACAGGAGATCCACTCACATGCGGCCGGCAGCCCGCTCGATCTTCACGACATCCTTCAGCAATCGGAAAAGGACATTTTCGATTATTTCGCCGAAGAGGTTTTCTCCCGCGAGCCGGAAAGCACCCAGAAGCTACTTATGCATCTGTCGCTGCTCGACTCGCTCCAGCTAAACACATGCAGTGCTCTCTTCCCGGATCTTCGCTGTTCCGCTTCCCTGCCGGAATTGGAGCAGAAGAATATCTTCCTGACCGTCGCCGGCGACGCGACGACGGCCGAGGAATACCGCTTTCATCCCCTGTTTCGCGAATTTCTTCGACGCCGCTTGCGCTCAGAGATAGGCCAGGCCAAAGTATCGCAGGAAAGAAACCGGATCGCCGAGCATTTCATTGATGCCAGACAGTGGGAAATGGCTCTCCCCTACTTGCTTGACGCTCAAAATTACGGGCGGGCCGCTGAGATTGTCGCCGAGATCGGCCAGGAATGGATCGCGTCCGGGGCATTTATTTCGCTCGGGCTTGTGGCTGAGAAGATCCCCGTCGAATTTCTCGAAAAATTTCCGCGCTCACTGCTTCACAGAGCTGAGATCGCCCGGCTTCAGGGCGAGATCGAGAAATCGTCGGGCCTGCTACAGCGGGCGGTGAAACTGCTCCACGATCAGGGCGACGCGGAGGGCGAAGCGGAGTCGCTGCATTCTTTGGCAAGTCTGGCTCGACGCAAGGGCCGTCAATCGGAGGCGTTTGAACTCCTGGCCAAAGCGGAAAAGCTTGTTTCGCATTCGTCCGAAACGTTCCTGAAATGCGCCAACACTCGCGGGCTTTGTTTGATCGTGGAGGGAAAATGGACCGAAGCCGAGCACCAGTTTCGCATTGCGCTTGAGATCGCGGAAAAGCAGGCCAACGAGCATTACATACGCCTTGTAACTCATAACCTTGCGCTAGCTCCGGGCTTTCGCGGTGATTTTGGCGAGGCCCTGCGTTGGTTCAAGCGGATCTTCCGGGAAGATCAGCCCGAAAAACAGCTTCCGCAGGAAGCGATCGGGCATTTGAACATTGCCCGGCTGCATTTATACCGCGGTGAATTCGACGAGACCGAAAGACACCTCGAACGCGCACTCGATCTTTGCCAGCTTTATAATCTCCGCTTTCTTCGGGGCGAGATATTCGAGGCCTATGGCAATTTTTATCGTGAAAAACTCGATTTCCCTCACGCCGAAGAGTTTTATGAGCGTGCCCTGAACGCATATGACGAAGCGGAGATCGATGTTTCGTCAAAAGAATTGAATGAGGAACGTTCAACTTATTACCGCCTTCTCGGCGACCGAGCAAAAGCGCGTCGCGCTCCTTGAAAACCTGATCGGCGCACGGCAGAAAGATAAGAATGAGATCGGGCTTCATACCGCCCGGCTGCGCCTTTATCAAGTCTGTCTGGAAGACGGCAGAATGGACGGACTGACAGAAGACATCGAAAAGCTGCTCGCGTTCTTTCACCGCCAAAACCACTATTACGACGAGGCGTTGACCTCAATGCTGCTCGCCGAGACGTATTTCAAGCTCGACAAAGGCAAGGAAATGATCGAACCGCTGCAGCGGGCGCTGGACCTGTCGGCCCGGTTCGATTACGAATACTGGCTTCGCGGCGAGATAAGGCGTAATCCGCAGATCTTCAATGATGAGGCAATATTCGAGCGTCTCCCGCTTGACCTTCGCGAAACGGCGAAGCAAGGAATGAAGGACAACGGAGGAGCCCCGAATCAGGTTCCGATCCATGCTTCCTCCCTCATCACCCATCCTTCGATCACTGACCTGACAGTCAAGGTCCTCGGCCATGTCGATATCTTTCGCGACGCCTCGAAGCCGTTCGCTGCGGATGCGTGGACGACGCGCCGGGCCCGCGACATCTTCTGCTATATCGCGACCAGCAAGCACCGCCGCGTCGCCAAGGACCTTTTGATCGAGGCGTTCTGGCCCGGCGAGGACCCGGCAACCGTAGAGAAGAACTTTCACCCGACGATCTCGCACATAAGAAAGGCCCTGAACAGCCGCCAATCGTTCAAGCAGAATTTCCTGATGTTTCGCGACGGGGCGTATCAGCTAAATCCCGAGCTTTCCTATCAGATAGATTCGGAGCAGTTCGAGCGATTTATTGCCGAGGCCGAGACGGCAAAGCGCGAAAAAGATCCGAAACGTCTGCACGAAAATCTGGAAGCAGCCCACGCCCTCTATCGCGGGGAATTCATGGCCGGCGTCTATGACGATTGGGCAGAGGAACGCCGCCACTTTTACGTCGAACAGTTCTCGCGTGTGCTCAATGCCCTGGCGAAATTGTCGTTCGCCGAAAAACGCGGGGCCGCCGCGCTGACCTTTGCCAACGAGATCCTCCGCGACGACCCCTACCGCGAAGACGTCCACCGCCTGATAATGAAGATCTTCGGCGGCCAGTCCAAACCCGCCTCCGTCAAAAAGCACTTCGAAGAATTGCAGGAATTGCTAAAAAAAGACCTCGGCATAGAACCCGCCGCCGAGACCCGCCGCCTATTCCAGGAATTGATGAAGTAACCAAAAGGCAGAGGCCTAAGCGTCAGTGAGGGCGTAACCCTTACGATGCGTGTTACGCCCTTGCTGACGCGCAGGCCTCCGCCCGCAATAACGCAGGCGTGATCCATTCTTTGCGCGTTTGACTTAGGCTTGCCGTTGAAATATAACCAGAACGCGCCGCCATTACTCGATCTTTCAACAGCTGTCTAATATCCATTTTTCGCCTTAATCCTAACTAAACGGAGGAAACGGTGATGGGTCGAGTTCTTGCTTTTGCATACGGTGCGGTCAGCTACATAATCTTTTTTGTTACATTCCTTTACGCGATCGGGTTTGTCGGAGACCTGTTCGTCCCTAAGTCGATAGACGCGGGCCCGCAAGCGGCAACTCTGACGCGTGCTTTGATACTCAATATTCTGCTGCTCAGTATTTTTGCAATACAGCACAGCGTCATGGCGAGGCCCGCCTTCAAAAGCTGGTGGACACGCTTTGTCCCGAAGCCGGTAGAGCGGAGTACATACGTATTGCTCGCGAGCCTGGCCCTGATATTGCTCTTCTGGCAATGGCGGCCGATCCCAAACGTGATCTGGGAAATAAACAACGCCGCCGTCGTTTATATCCTGTGGACGATTTTCTTCCTCGGCTGGGGGATCGTGCTGCTCAGCACATTTCTTATCAACCACTTCGATCTCTTTGGGCTGAGGCAGGTTTATCTCTTCCAGAAAGGAGAGGAATACACAGATGTTGGTTTTAAAGAGCTTTTTCTTTACAAGTTCGTTCGGCACCCGTTATTGCTCGGCTTCATTATTTCGTTTTGGGCGACGCCGCGGATGACCGCCGGGCACTTGCTGTTCGCCGTTGTGACAACGCTTTATATTCTCGTCGCCATACAGCTCGAGGAACGCGACAGCGTCAGCGCTCACGGCGAGGCTTATGAAGACTACCGAAAACGCGTCTCGATGCTCCTGCCGATCCCAAAGAAGCAGTAGGCGCCGAACGTGCTGCGGTAGGCCCGCGACTATAGATGTATCACCAAAACAACATGCTTTGCGTCCTCACCGCAAGTGTGTTCTTCCGTCTGACTTTAACTCAGCATTCTTCTCGTTGATTCACAAGAATCCCACGACTCCTCAACTCTTCCTCAAGTTTCAAACCTGCCGCTCAAGTTTTTCTCAAACATCAATAGCTAATCTCGTTGACAAGAAGTAGATTCGCAAATTTTTCGTCAAGGAGATACGACCGTGAGATTGGATACAGAAAATATTGCCCGCAGGCTGGCGATCATGCTGATCGCATGCGCCATCGTCTGCATTTTGCTCGTCAATGCGCAGGCGGCGACGCTCAGCCCGGCACTTGAGGGCCGCCTGAACGGCCTGGCGAACGATCTTTCGCTGGGCGTCGTCATCGTCAGCTTCGACACTTCGAACGGCCTGAATTCGGGCCATCTAAACATCCTTCAGGGCCTCGGCATTACCGAAGGCGTTACCTTTCAGAAGCTCGGCATGGTCGGCGCCGTGCTGAACGCCGGGCAGATCAGGTCGCTTGCGGCAAACGCAGCGGTACGCTCGATCTGGTCAAACGACCGCCAGGCCTATTTTATGAGCCAAGCCCGCGTTATGACGGGGGTCGATAAGCTTCGGACGGATGCAGGGTTCACACTGCGAAACGGCGGCTTCCCTGTTTCCGGTTCCGGCGATTTTTCGGTTTTTGTCATCGATTCGGGCATTGACGCCACCCACGCCGATCTTCCGCTTGGTACGAAGGTGATCCAAAACACGCAGCGTGTCGTATCGACCAATGCGGGCAACACGGGCATCACGATCGCCGGCGTTTCGCTGAACGGTTTTACGCCTTCGCTGTCGATCGAGAATATTCCAAACACCGACACCGTCGGCCACGGAACGCACTCCGCAGGTATTGTCGGCGGGTACGGGACTCGTTCCGGTGGCACGTACGCCGGTGTTGCACCGGGCGTCAAGATCGTCGGATCGGGAGGTGGTGCCGTCATTCTGGTGCTTGACGCGCTCGCGGGATGGGAATACGGCCTGTCGCACCAGGACCTTTACAAGATCCGCGTGATCACGAATTCCTATGGCCCGCTTGGCGGCGGCGAGTATGATCCGGAACACCCCTTCGTTATCGCCAGCAAGCTTGCTTACGAGCGGAATATCACCGTTCTCTGGGCGGGCGGCAACGACGGCTCTGCAAAAGACACGCTAAGCCCATATGCACAGGCGCCTTTTGTTATTGGTGTCGCGGCCGGAACGAAGGACGGCATGCTGGCGGATTTCTCATCACGCGGCCTACCGCGCGGCGAACGTCTTGCCGACGCCGATCCAACCAACGACAACGAAGCTCCGACATTGACCGCTCCGGGCAACGGACGATATTTTGAATCGAGCCTCACGCGTTTCGGTTTCACGAGCGATATCATCTCGGCGCGTGCTCTCGCCAATTTCGGCGCCTCCAGCGGCCTCACCGCCGACGCAGAGCTTCCCGCCGGAATGATCCCTTTTTACACGCAGATCTCCGGCACATCGATGGCAACACCATTCACTGCCGGAGTGGTTGCGCCTGATGCTCGACGCCGATCCGACGCTGACGCCTGACGAGATCAAGCAGATATTGACGGAGACGACAACATCAATGCCCGGCTATCAGGAATTCGAGGTTGGTGCTGGCTATATCAATGCCTACGCGGCTGTCGATAAGGCCTATAACCGGACACGGAACTACCGCAATCTGTCCAATCCGACCTACAACGCGGTATTCGGCGAAGACCGGCCGGCCGCACAGACGTTTCATCTCGATTTCGATCCCGCGGTCTCCGGCCCCACATCCGCAAATGCAACAACTTTCAACGTGGAATCCGGTATCAACGTGCTCGACGTCTTTGCGACCGTCGATACATTGCTTGAAGAAGGCACCGGCAATTTTGTCGGAATGCGGGTGACAAGTCCGAGCGGTGCAAGCTATTCGACTGCTATCGAAACGCCGGTGCTCGGCGGAATGGCCCGCGAAATAGTGCTGCAGAATCCCGAACCCGGAACCTGGACCCTCGAGATACGCGGTGCGCGCAGTTTAGCGGCAGCCCCGCAGGCCTCGTCGCCGACGCAGATCGCAGCTCCCGGCCCGGTTGACGGAACTGTTTCGCAGATACGCTACATACTGCCAAACATTCCGGATATCGCGGGACATCCGCAGCAGGAAGCCATCGAAACGGCGATCAAGAGCCGTCTGGTCGACACATATGCCGACGGCACTTTCCGTCCGAACGCCAACGTCACCCGCGAAGACCTCGCACGGTCGCTGGCCTACAACACGCCGCTGCGTCAATCACTTGCCGCGACGCCAAGGTTTACAGACGTTTCTGGCGATTTCCGCAACATCGCCGAAGCCGTGACGGCAAATGGCCCGACGCTTCGCGATTTCACTTTCGTCCCGACCGGCCTGATGGGCTTTACCGGCACATCCTTTAACCGGCTCGGAACGGTCAACCGTCTTGATCTCGCCGTAGCCTTGGTGAAAGCGATCGGTGACGACGCGGCGGCCCGGGCATTGGCCGGTTCGACGGTTACGTTTGGCGGTACGGCGTTGTCCGACAACGCCCAGATTCCGTCCGCTCTTCGCGGCTACGTGCAGCTAGCTATCAACAAAGGGTTGTTCGAAGCCTTTCCGGCTGAGGTCATTCAGATCTCTCCGGGCGTCTACCAGGCCCTTCCGGGACCTCGTTTCGAGCCGGGAACGGTCGTCAAACGCTCAACCCTTGCCGTCAAGCTAAACAGCTATCGCGGGTTGTTCTCAACCGGCGGTTAAGGAGTTCGTTCCAAGCGGGGGCTAGGAACGACAAGGACGCGGGACCTCGGCAAATGCTGGGGTTCCGCGTTTCCTGTTCAGAGCGATACTTTTGCAGAGCGCTTCTCTGCAAAAGCCCGCACGAAGTAAGGGCGCTATGCTCAACTCGAATGTATCGTCCTTACTCCGTGCGGGCTTCTGCATCCGGCGGGCCTCTGCATACAGGTTCAAGGTTTCCTCAAGTTCTCAACTGGCCGCTCAACTCTTTCTCAAGCCCTCATATTTATAGTGTACCCATCAACAAGTTCTACAGATTCGACAGAGACTTCGGAGGAAAAATGAAAAGCAAGGTTAACAGATCAGGATTTAAGACAATGTTCAAATTATTTGCGGTTGCCGCCGTTGTAATGGCGATCGCTACATCGCTATGGCAGCCGTTTGCCAGATCGGAGGCAGCCGCACTAAATACGATAGACCCCATAACACAGATGTACAGAAGATCGGCCCCAGACTACGATCTCAATCTGTCCCGCAACCTGCAGGGTTTTCGTGCCGCGAGCGGAGCGCAGATCGCCGCTTTTGATAATTTGAAGGCCGCGACGAACGCACCGGGAATGACCTCGCGATGGAATTCCTTCGGCGGCTCGCCTGACGTGCTGTACGATTTCGCGTCGCAGCCATTTTCGGGCACCCCGGAAGAAGCCGGGCGGGCATTCCTCAATCAGAACGCCGCACTTTTCGGTATTTCCGACGCGAACAATTTCCGCGTCTTTAGCGAAAAGGAAGCCCTTGGCGGATATATGATCCGCTTTCAACAGATATTCAATGGCGTTCCGGTCACGGACGGCGGCATCGGCCTTGTGATGAACGCCAACAAGCAGGTCATCATGGCATCCGGGCCGTTCTTCCGTGACGTTGCGGTAAACACACAGCCGTCGATCACTGCCGAACAGGCAGCCGCGACGGCAGCGACCGATCTTAACCAGTTCAGCGTAAACATCCCGAGCCACATATCGAACCTGCTTCAGACGGGGCTTGGACACCTTGCCCAGCAGGCTTCGGCCGCCAACAACATTCCGCCGTCGCTCGGTATTTATCCGACGGCCGATGGCTATCGCCTGACATGGAAGGTCGCAAAATTCTCAACCAATCCGTTCGGCCTTTATATGATCACGGTCGATGCTCACACCGGTGAGGTTCTTGCACGCAAGGATTTTGTAAACTTTCAGAATCCCGTACAGCCGATGACGGCAGATATCTATCCGAAGTATCCCCGGATCACGCCGGAATTGAAGGACCAGAGCATTATCAGCATCTGCGGCAACGCACCGTGCGATCAGGTCCGCGTTCAGCTTCGCAAGTTCGACCCGCAAAACGTCGTGACAGGCATTAACGGTACGCTGACCGGCACTAACACGGTCGTCAACAACGCACTAGCCACAAAGCAGCCATTTCTGCAGGCCCCGCTGGGAACATGGCATTTTGCTCAGGACAATCCCACGGCGTTTGAGGCACGCACAAACGAGCAGGACCAGTTTGCGGAACCCGCCGAGCATCAGGACGAGATAAACGCGTTCTTTTTCACGACGTACCTGCTTGAATATGTCGATCACCTTCACATCGGTGGCGATCCGGGAACGTTCGGCTCACAGGGCAGCTTCCCGGATACATATCCGAACAAGACCACGCCGCTGCCGGCAACGGTCCATATTCCGAACATCTATCTAGCACTTGACGCCGCCGCGGGAACGCTGCCGAGCCCGACCGACCCCGATCTCGTTCAGAAAGTCTTGGGACTGGACAACGCGTTCGCACTCAACCTCACAAGCCTTATTGAGGGCGTGACCGCGACGAAATCGCCGGTCGTCGTTAACCCGACATCTTACGGACACGGCTTCCTGTTCAACGATCTCGCCCTCGAAGGCACCGTTCCTTATCACGAAGGTATGCATGCGATCACGTCGCCGATCGCCGGATTGGAAGGCACCGAAGGCAGTGCGTTGAACGAAGGCCAGGCTGACATGTGGGCTTTTACCATCACGGACAATCCGAGCCTAGGCGATTATGTCGTAAACGCAAAGGGCATTCGGCAGCGTTACCGCGACCTGAACCGCGACCCGGATTCGCTTGCATATATCCGCAGTGCAAATTCGACGCTCAAGTATTCGGACATCGCAACATTGATCGACCGGACAACTGGCCAGCCCGATTTCGAAGAGCACTACGACGGCGAGATCTATATGTCGACGATGTGGGACATCCGTACGATGCTCAACCGGATGTATCCCGAAAATACGTCGTTCAAACGCCCGCGTCCCGAAGACGGCCAGGCTCTGAAGGCGATCAAGAAAGGCACGCACATTTTTGAACGCCAGTTTCTCGGCTCGATGTACATCCTCGGAACGACGTCGCCGGACACGCTGGTCAAATCGCGTGACGCGATGATCGTCGCAGACCAGATGCTATATCCGTCGAACACCACAGATGCCGACTCGCCGGGCAAGCACCGCGCGATGATCGAACAGCTTTTCGCTGCCAAGGAACTGGGCGTAAATGCACTCGAAGTAACCGGCGGCAAAGCCACGATCTCAACACAGGTCACGCCTTTTGTCGGCAATCAGGCAGCACCAGCCGTACCGCGAAATGTAAAGACAGCACCGGCCTCCGCACGTTCGATCAAAGTAACGTGGAACGGCGTAACCGGAGCACTTGCATACGAAGTTCTTAAGCGAAAGACGGCACTTGCCGGCCAGCGTGAGCCCAATGGCAAACGTGAGTATTCGGATGGCGACGCTTCGACATCGGGCTACCGCCACGTTGCGTACGTCGATGCAAACACGCTGACTTTTGAAGACAAAGGCAAGATCCAGGAAGTGTTCGCACCCCGCGGCCTCGACAATCTGTTCGACAGCGAATACGTTGTTCGTGCGATCGGCGTCAACACAGTCGGGCCAGACCGGCTTCTCGAATTTCTCCGGTTCTTCGCGGCCCAAGCAGGCTCGGCAGGATTTGACCAAACAGGTCGATTCGGCCATCTCAAACGTAACGTTTACCGGCGGTGTGTTTGGATTCGACAACAAACTGACAAATGCCCGCGGGGCATTCTCGACGGATAAAACGATCTACCGCCCGCTCGAATTCCAGGTCGTGAGGATATCGAATCCGATGGTCACCGTAAAGAACGCGGATGCCAACGGCAACACCTTTATCTACGATCAGACGCTGGCACTCGGACAGATCTCGAACGCAAAACGGCTTGAATTTAACAACCCGGCTGCACAGCTGTTCAGCTTTGACGCAAAGATCTACGGAAACGCGTTTGCGGGTTCGACCATTGGCAACGGCAACGGTGGAAGCGATGGGACATCCGACCCACCCGCACCAGTTGTATATTCCTTGTTCAACGAAACGAAGACGGGTGCATTGATTCTGGGTGAGCCGACCGGAACATCCGGGGCTAGTGCGACATGGGGCGACCCGGCATTTAAGGGGATTACCTGGGACGACATTCCGGTGACGACCAAGTCCGACGCTCTGTTCCTCGAAGCCACGCTTACCTCGGCAACGTCGGTCGATCTCGACTTCGAACTCCGAACCGCAGACGGCCAGGTGCTTTCGGATTCCGCCGGTGCTACGGCAACCGAGTTCGTCTCGTCATCCGTAACACCAAACACGACGTACATTCTTCGTGTCAAAGGTTTTGCGAACGGCCCGACGACCTTCAACATCGCGACCACGCAGCTTCTGCCAAACGGTTCGCCGAACGAAAACGGCGGAACGCGAACAGCAGGCGGCGCCTCCGGTTCGACAACGGCAACACTTGACGTGATCGCACGTATCGTCCGATTCACGGTCAATCCGATCACGCGGCAGGTAACCCTTTCGATCCTAAACTAAACCCACACGGATCGCTTTTTGTGGCGATCAACTTAAGGTGAAGCCTCACGGGGCTTCACCCTTTTTTGTATTCGCCTATGCCTCAGGGCTCAGCCGAAACGACTGACGGATTACTAGAAAAGCCCGATCATGACCAGCCTCAGTCGCGGTATCTTCCGGTTTAGCGTCCCGCCGTGGATTCCAATATTCGATTAGGCTGCCTATCCCGGCGACTACTTTGCCCGGAAACCAGAACGACAGATCCGGGTCGTTCCTGCTGAATGCCGGTTCGGTCGAAACTGTTCCGCATTGTGCGCGGATCAGCACCGCCCCACTCCGCCCAGACGCCCGCAGCGTGAAATCGACAGGCTGGGCTGTGTTCGGAACCGTGAACGTAGCCGTCACAGGATTGAACGTGCCAACCGGAAAGACCGGAATGTTGACCACGGCATTCGTCGCACTTACCAGGGAATAGCCTTGTAGCCCGGTGCCGGAGTTAACGTGATCGACCGTGACCGAACCGGATCCGGCCGTGATCGACTGAAATTGGCTGAGGGCACCAATGCCGCGTCTCCGTAAATGTAAGGGTCGGTGTACAGACTCCCGGAACCGGCGTCGGTGTCGGCGTCGGCGTCGGTGGTACTGGCGTCGGTGTCGGCGTCGGTGTCGGCGTCGGCGTCGGTGTAGGTGTCGGCGTCGGTGTCGGCGTCGGTGTCGGCGTAGGCGTAGGTGTCGGCGTCGGAGTCGGAGTCGGTGTTGGGCCACCACACCGGGCCCGGATGAGCACGCTGCCAAACCGGCTCGAGGCGTTCAGGGTGAAGTCCACTGGCTGGCTTGGGTTCGGCACTGTGAACGTTGCCGTTACCGGACTGAACGTGCCTGAGGTAAACGTCGGTATACTTACAAGCGCATTGGTGGTGCTTATCAACGAGTAGCCTTGTAAGCCAAAACCGGAATTGATCGTGTCGACGGTAACCGTGCCGAATCCCGCAGTGATCGCTTCAAACTGTGTGAGTGCACCCGGACGTGATTCCGTAAGCGTAAGTGTCGGCACACAGGCAGGTGGTGAGACGATCAGAGTGAATGTCGCAGTGCTTGTGGCGCCGCAATTGTCGGTTGCGGTCACTGTCACAACGTACGTGCCCGCTGGCGTGGCGTTCGTTACCGTGATCACGCCTCTTGACGGGTCCGTAGAAAACGATCCCGCAAATCCCGGTGCGGAGGCCGTGAGTGTAACAATAGAGCCGTTGTCCCCCGGAAAGACATTGGGCGTGACGGTGAATGTCGAACCAAACTGTACCGGTCCCGTGTTCGGATATATTCCCAATACAGGTTGGGTGTTGGCCGTCACGTTGACCGTCAGAGGGTCTGAATCCGTCGAGCCCTGGTTGTCGGTAACGGTAAGCGTGAACACAGCGTTGGTGGCGGTGCAGTTTGCCACGATACTTGCCGAGACATTACCTGCTCCGTCGATTCCGATATCCGACAACGTCACCCCGTTAACCGTCGCCGACGTTCCTCCGTTGACGGTTACGACCAGAGTACTCGCCGGCTGGTTTGCATCGCTTACCGTCGCGATCTGAGAAACCGATGCAGATGTTCCCTGCTGTCGGGTCAAAGGCGCCGACGGTGTAATGACAGGCGGCGAATTAACGGTCAATTGAAACGTAGCAGATGACGTTAAGCCGCAATTATCGGTCGCCGTCACGGTAACCGTATACACCCCTATCGGCGATGCATTAGACACGGTAATTACACCGGTCGCGGGATTGCCGGAAAGCGTCCCGCCGAATCCCGGAGCGGATGCTGTCAAAGTCGATACACTGCCATTGTCAACCGGTGCCGCATCGGGTGTCACAGTCGTTCCCGACCCGATCGCCAACAATCCGGTATTCGGATAGTTGCCCAAAACGGGGGCTGTATTCGTCGTGACGGTCACGGCTAACGTATCGGTGTCGGTAGCTGATTGGGCATCGGTCACGCTCAACGTGAACGTTGCGTTAGTCGCAGTGCATGTTGCCTCAACGGTCGCTGTCACGTTGCCCGCAGCGTCGATCGAGATTCCGGAAACGGTAACACCGTTAACCGTGGAACTCGCCGCGCCATTGACCTTTACGACAAGAGTGTTCGCAGCCTGGTCCGCGTCTGCTACGACTGCGATCTGCGATACGGCCCCGACCGTACCCTGTTCGCGTGTCAAAGGTGCCGAAGCAGTGATCACCGGGTCGGTATTAACTACGATCTGGAAGGTCTTTGTACTGGTCGCACCGCAGTTGTCCGTCGCGGTCACCGTGACCGTGTATGTTCCGGCAGGCGAAGCGTTCGTTACCGTGATCACGCCCGTTCCGGTGTCGCCCGCGAGTGTTCCGGCAAAACCTGGTGCCGCTGCCGTTAAGGTCGCGATCGACCCGTTGTCAAACGGAGACGCGTCGGGCGTCACCGTGAAGTTCGCCCCCGGCAAGACCTGGCCCGGATTCGGATAATTGCCAAGCACCGGTGCGGAGTTTGCCGTAACGTTCACAACCAGCGGCTCAGAGTCGGTCGCACCAAGTGTGTCGGTTACCGTCAGCGTGAATGTCGCGTTCGTTGCCGTACACGAAGCGACGACATCCGCCGTGACGCTGCCGTCTGCGGCGACAACGATATTCGATACTGTTACGCCGTTTACTGTTGCGGCCGCCCCGCCATCGACAGTTACCGCCAAAGTCTCTTCAGCCTGATCGGCGTCATCAACGACAGCGACCTGCGAATTCGACGCCGCTGAGCCCTGCTGCCGCGAGATCGTCGTACCGGCTATCGTCGGCAGAGTATTGGGGGTTGGCGTTGGTGTCGGCGTCGGTGTTGGCGTCGGCGGAGGCGTGACCGTGATAGCCGTACATGTAAGATGACTGTCAACCATCGCACAGCCTGTCCCGCTATTGTTGCTTGTCGAAGTAAACATAGACGTCGCTTGGCCTGCTGTGATCGTGCCGCTCGTCGGGAGCATAGTCCCTTCGGTTGCACTGAACGCGACCGGTATCTCCGGCACGGCCTCGGTTCCAGCCGGGTCGATAACGTCCGAGTTGAACGTCATATCGGCGGTCACGGTTGAGGAGCCACCCGCATTAATCGTGCCGGGCGATGCGCTTACGCCAAGCACGATCCAGGGATCAGAGTCCAGCACGCCGGTATTGCCCGCGAAAACCAGGGTGCCGTTCGGCGTGCCAGTACAACCGGCGCCGCCCGTGCCCGGGCCATAGCTGCAGCCCCACCAGTTATTCTGGACGTCGATCGTCGCGTTGTTGCCCGCGGCTACACTGCCGCCGTATTGGATCCCGACAGCGTTGCCGACGATCCTGTTAAAGTTTGCCCGATTGGTTCCGATCAAGCCTACTCCCTGCGTACCGCTAAAAAAGATGCCTGCACCGGCGTTGAGAAACCCGTTGCCCGAAACCGTGTTGCTGACGATCGCCGAATTTTGTCCCCCTCGGTCGGCTCCGGTATTTCCGAAGCTGGTCAATGAGACTCCATAGCGTCCGTTGCCGCTGAACGTGTTGCCGGAGACCAGTACATTCTGAATACCGCCCTGCAACCCGTCGAAGTTATTGTTGCTAAAGGTATTGTTGCTGATCCTACCGGCATTCGGCGTAGCCAGAGAACCGAACGCCCTGGTTCCCAAATTCATGCCCGTATTGCAGCCGGTGATCAAGTTCCCGTTTATTAACGGAGTTCTCGCAACGCTTGGGCCGACATTGTGATTACCGTCAACAAAAAATCCTGTTGATGTGTCGGTGGCTCCCTTTCCGGTGATCGAGTTGTTAGTAAAATAAAAACCGTTGAAATTGTCGGTGTCGAGGTGGAAAAGCCCGCCGCCGCCGGTCTTGTCTGCGCCATCGATCGCGTTTTGGTCAACGGTTATATCCGTTCCGGGATCATTGAGAAAGATGCCGTTTCCGGTAAATCCAATGACCCGGTTGTTAAGGATCTGGAGGTTGTTAAGCGGCCCCGAGCCTGATTCAATTCCTCTTGCACCGCCGGAGAATGTAAACCCGTCGATCGTCGAACCCGCCGAGCCGGTCACAAGCGTAAGTGCCGTAAGCGAAGGCGGCGAGATAACTGATTCCGCCGCAACACGCCCGCGGGCATCGACACCGGCCTGGGCGCCATTGATCGTAAGATCCTTGTTTAGGCTTAGATTCTCGGGATACGAACCGTCGCGAACGATCACCGTTCCTGGATTGGTCACGCCGTTGATGCCGCCCTGAACCGTGGCAAACGAATCACATCCGAAGTTCGTCGCCGGCCCGCCGCGTCCGGTCCGTGCCCGGTGTAGCGCCTGCCCAGTCATCGTCAACATATACGGTGCTCGGAGGGACGCACGGTACCGGTGTCGGAGTTGGCGTCGGAGTCGGTTCTGGTGTCGGAGTTGGCGTCGGTTCCGGTGTTGGGGTCGGCGTTGGAGCTGCACAGCCACCTAAACGGACTGACACCGAGTCGGCGTTTTGGTTGGCAGTTGCAAAATCCTGATTGCCGTCGTTATTGAAATCTCCAATGGCGAGGCTACGAGGAGAGCCAACGACAATGACATTGGTGGTGCCGCTAAAGCCGCCCAAGCCGTCGCCTATGCGGATTGATACCGTGTCGCCAGCTTCCGTTGGCAGTTGCAAAATCCTGATTACCGTCGTTGTTGAAATCTCCGATGGCGACACTAATGAGGAGAAATCCCACACTAACAGTGGTTGTGCCGCTAAAGCCACCTAACCCGTCGCCCATACGGATTGATGCCGTGTCGTCGACTTCGTTGGCAGTTGCGAAATCCTGATTGCCGTCGTTGTTGAAATCGCCAATGGCGACGCTAAAGGGATCATTGCCCACGCTAACAGCGGTTGTGCCGCTAAAGCCGCCCAGACCGTCGCCTATGCGGATCGATACCGTATCGCGTGTGCCTGTTGGTAGCGGCAAAATCCTGATTGCCGTCGTTGTTAAAATCTCCGATGGCAACGCTTTCAGGACAGTACCCGACGCTGACATCGGTTGTACCGCTAAAGCCGCCGAAGCCGTCGCCCATGCGAATCGATACCGTGTTGGCAGATAGGTTGGCAGTTGCAAAATCTTGATTGCCGTCATTGTTGAAATCGCCGACCGCGACACTAACTGGAAGACTGCCTACGCTGACATTGGTCGTTCCGCTAAACCCACCCAAACCGTCGCCCAAGCGAATCGATACCGTGCTGACGTTTTGGTTGGCGGATGCAAAATCCTGATTGCCGTCATTGTTGAAATCTCCGATGGCTACGCTATGAGGAAACGTGCCGACGCTGACGTCGGTGGTCCCGCCAAAGCCGCCCAACCCGTCGCCCAGGCGGATCGATACCGTGTTGGCGTTAAAATTCGCAGATCGCGACATCCTGATTTCCGTCGTTGTTAAAATCTCCAACCGCGACGCTGCGAGGTCCATCGCCAACACCGAGATCGGCGGCGTTGGTAAATTGAACCGTCCCGGTACAGGGCGTTCCGCTGATGATCGTTAATGTAAAGTCTGTGCTGGTCCATTCCACCAGAATTAAAGGCACTTACCGTTACCGGTAGGTTCCCGCCGGATGCGCGTTTGTTATCTGCACTACGCCCGTTACCGGATCGGCGGTCAAGACGCCTTTGAAATCGCTGTCGGTGGAAGCGTTAATACTCGTCGCACCGGTCGGAGCGATATCGGGTGTAACGATGGCGTTTGAACCGACAGTAACTATCGTGTTCGGATAAATGCCAAGCGTCGGCGTTGGTTCCGGCGTTGGCGTTGGTGTCGGAGTCGGCGTCGGTGTTGGTGTGGGCTCCGGTCCAACGGTCAGCGTAAACGTCGCATCAGTAAATGTGCCGCAGTTGTCGGCCGCACGGATCGTGATCGTGTGCGTTCCGCTCGGAGCGGCGTCGCTGATTGAAACAACACCCGTCACATTGTCAACCGAGATCGTTCCCGTATAAGTTCCCGCGGATTGAACAATGATAGTGCTAACACTTACGTTATCAATCGGACCGGTCGACGGGTTAACCATTATCGAACCGCCAAAGGCGACCGAATCATTGTTATAGGTCAGCGTCGGAGCGGTATTCGCCGTAACCGTCACATTCAGGGTGTCGGTCGCCGTCAAGCTTCCGTCGCTTGCCTGCAGCGTAAAGCTCGCGTTTGTCGCGCCGCAAGCCGCGACAATATCGGCCGTGATTGTTCCGGCTACGTTGACGATATTTGAGATGGTCACGCCGTTCGAGGGATTGGCGCTGGTAACCGTAACTGTCACCGCGCCATTGCCGCTCTCGGCGTCGGTGACGTTTGCGATAGTCGAATTCGACACAGGCGATCCGGCCTGTCTTGCCGTGGCAACCGCAGTGATCGTCGGCGGCGAGTTGATACAACCGCCGAGTCGCACGGAGACGGTGTTTGAGCTCTGGTTACTCGTGGTGAAATCCTGCATGCCATCGCCATTGAAATCTCCGATCGCTATGGTGTTAGGACTAAAACCTACCGCAACCTGAGGCGCGATCGGGGACGTGAATTCCCGCTGCCATTTCCGAAACGGATGGAAACATTGTTTGAAAAGATGTTAGCGGCGGCGAGATCCTGCATGCCATCGCCGTTGAAATCTCCGATCGCTACTGAGGCAGGACCGGAGCCAGCCGTGACCTCAGGTGTGGCCGGCGATGTGAATTCACCGCTGCCATCTCCCAGACGAATCGAGATGTTGTTTGAATTGAGATTTGCCGCGGCAAAGTCCTGAATGCTATCGCCATTGAAATCTCCGATCGCTACAGATTCCGGACCATCGGCAACCTGCACTTCAGGCGTGGTCGGCGACGTAAATCCGCCGCTGCCGTCTCCTAAACGGATCGAGACGTTGTCTGTCGTCTCGTTGCCTGCGGCGAAGTCCTGCTTGCCATCGCCATTGAAATCTCCGATCGCTACTGATCCAGGAAGAGTGCCAACGGTGACTTCAGGTGCAGCAGGCGATGTAAATCCGCCCGCTGCCATTTCCCAAGCGGATCGAGACGTTGATTGAATGACAAGTTAGTCGCGACAAAATCCTGCTTGCCGTCGCCATTGAAATCTCCGATCGCAACTGAGGCAGGACTTAGTGCCAACGCTGACTTCGGTGCGGAGCCGACTAAAGCCACCCGCTGCCATCTCCCAAGCGGATCGAGACTGTGTTTGAGTTGGAGTTGGCCGCGGCCAAATCCTGTTTGCCATCGCCATTGAAATCTCCGATCGCTACCGAAATAGGTTGAGTACCCACGCGTAATTTCGGGCGTGCCCGGCGATATAAAGCCGCCGCTGCCATTTCCCAGGCGGATCGAGACTTGTTTAGTTCCGGTTGGCAGCGGCGAAATCCTGATTGCCATCGCCATCGAAATCTCCGACCGCAACTGAGAAGGGAAGGGTGCCAACCGTAAGTTGAGGCACGGCAGGCGAAGTGAACCCGGATGCCGTTCCAGCTCCACAGGCGGGGCCGTTTGTCACGGTCAGTGTAAACGTCTGTGTTGCAGAACCGCCCGGGCCATTTGCCCTGACTGTTACCGTGTATGTTCCGGCGGGATGCGCATTTGTCACGCGCACTACGCCCGTGACGACATCGGCTGTCAGCTCGCCGTTAAAGCTGGTCGAGGTCGAAACGTTGATACTCGTCGTATTCGATGGCGCCGCATTCGGCGTGATCGTGGTATTTGAGCCGAGCGGAATTGATGTACCTGCATACGTTCCGAGCGTCGGAGTTGGTGTCGGAGTCGGCGTCGGCGTTGGCGTTGGCTCCGGGCCAACGGTCAGCGTGAATGTCGCATCGGTGACCGCGCCGCAGTTATCGGTCGCTCGGATCGTGATCGTGTGCGGACCGGCCGGTGCCGCGTTGCTGATGGAAACAACACCGGTCCCATTATCGACCGTTATCGTTCCCGTATAAGTTCCCGCCGATTGCACGGCGATGGTCGAAACACTTCCGTTATCGGCCGGGCCGGTCGCCGGACTGACCATTACCGAACCGCCGAATGCCGCCGAATCATTGTTAAACGTCAGCGTCGGTGGTGTGTTTGGCGTGACATGCACGGTCAAAGCCTCTTCATCAAACAGACTTCCGCTGTCTGTTACTCGAACCGTAAAAATAACGGTTGGAGTAGTCGCGGCGCAGGCGGCGATCACATCGGCATTGACGTTACCCAGTGAATCAACGACGAGATTTGGAAAGTCACCCACCGGAGGTGACGCTGTTTACGCCGCTCGCACTCAAGCCGTTTACAGTCACCGTCAAAGAGTTTTCCGCATCCTCGGCATCGCTGACGGTTGCTATCAACGAATTTGCCGACGGGTTGCCTTGCTGACGCGTCGGGTTGAATAAACTTGTAATTGTCGGCGGATCGTTGACGAGGACTGTAAACTGACTGGTCACCGCCACACCGCAATTGTCGGTCGCGGTCACGGTCACCGTGAACGTACCGGCCGGTTCGGCACCGGTGATCGTGACGACCCCGGTAGTTTGATCGATCGAAAGATCGTCGTTCAACGTGTTCGGTACGGCGGCGACGGTCAAACCGAATGTGCCGTTGTTGGTCGGCGCGGCAGACGGCGTGACCGTCGCTCCACTGTTTAGATCGACTGCCGTGCTCGCGTATGTTCCGAGCGTCGGCGGCTAGTTCGGCGTGACGTTCACCGTCAGCGTGTCCGTATCGGTCGCACCGCCGCTGTCCGTTACCGTCAGAGTGAAGCTGGCGTTCGTGGCCGTGCAGTTGCCACGACGTTCGCCGTTACATTGCCCGAAACATCAACGCTGATACCCGAGACCGTCACTCCGTTGACCGTCGAACTCGCCCCGCCATCAACGTCACGGCCAGAGTGTTCGCAGCCTGTTCGGATCCGAACCGTCGCTATCTGTGAGTTCGAAAGCGACGATCCCTGCTGGCGAGAGAGCGGTGCAGCGGCGGTAATCGCCGGCGAGTTGTTGCAGCCGCCTAAGCGAACGGACGCGTTGTTGGCACCTTGTTCGCGGATGCGAAATCCTGAGTGGCGTCTTCGTTAAAATCGCCGATGGCAACGCTAACAGGATAAGACCCAGCACTGACATTGGTCGTGCCGCTAAAGCCGCCCAAGCCGTCGCCGAGGCCCGGATCGAACCGTGTTGGCGTTTGGGTTGGCAGCGGCAATATCCTGATCGCCGTCACCATTGAAATCTCCGATGGCAACGCTGCGGAAAATCACCGACGCCGACATCGGTCGTGCCGCTAAAGCCGGCCGAGCCGTTGCCGAGGCGGATCGAGACAGTAGTTGTGCGTTTCCGTTGGCAGCGGCAATATCCTGATTGCCGTCGCCATTGAAATCGCCGATCGCAACCTAAAATGGACCGTCGCCGACGCCGACATCTGGTCGTGCCGCTAAAGGCGCCCAAGCCCGTCGCCGAGGCGGATCGAGACCGTGTTTGTCCGCAAGGTTCGCAGTTGCAATATCCTGATTGCCGTCGTTATTAAAATCACCGATCGCACCGATAAATGACTCATCGCCAACGCCGACATCTGTAGTGCCGCTAAAGCCGCCCAGCCCGTCGCCGAGACGGATCGATACCGTGTTGGCGTTGAAGTTGGCAGCTGCAATATCCTGCTTGCCGTCGTTATTGAAATCTCCGACCGCTACCGAAAGTGGAGCATTGCCCAACGTTGACATTGGTCGTGCCGCTAAAGCCGCCTAGGCCGTCGCCGAGGCGGATCGAGACCGTGTCTGAAGAATAGTTGGCAGCTGCAATATCCTGATTGCCGTCGTCATTGAAATCTCCGACCGCGACACTGGTAGGAGCGCCCACGCTGACATTGGTCGTGCCGCTAAAGCCGCCTAAGCCGTCGCCGAAGCGGATCGAGACCGTGGCGGCGTTTGGGTTGGCAGCTGCAACATCCTGATTACCATCGTTATTGAAATCTCCGACTGCGACAGAACGAGGGGCGGCACCAACACCGACATCGGGGGCGTTGGTAAATTCACCGTGCCAGCGACAAAGTGTCCGCTCGTGACCGTTAACGTAAAGGTTGTAGCGTCCATTCCGCCGGAATTGAAAGCCTTGACAGTTACCGTGTAAGTTCCAGCCGGGTGCGCGTTTGTGATCTGCACCATGCCCGTAACGGGGTCGGCGGTCAGAACGCCCTTGAAATTGCTGTTGGTTGATACGTTAATACTGGTCGCACCGGTAGGAGCGGCGTTAGGGGTGACTATTGTATTTGAACCGACAATGATCGACGTATTCGGATAAGATCCAACCGTCGGGGGCGGGGGATTAACATTCAACTGGAACGTCGTTGTCGCCGTCGTGCCGCAGTTATCGGTTGCGGTCACGGTAACCGTATAACTTCCCGACGGGGCCAGCGTTGCTCACCGTTATTACGCCCGTTGTCGGATTGCCGCTGAACGTTCCCGGTAAAGCCCGGGGCAGCTTGCTGTCAGTGTGGCAACCGAACCGTTGTCCGTCGGCTGGACATCCGGCGTTACGGTCGTACCGGCGCCCGTCAGGACACCTCGTCGTCGGATATGTGCCGACGGTCGGCGGCGTGTTTGGCGAAACGTCCACGGTAAGAGTTCCGCCCGCCGTGGCTCCATTCGAATCGGTGACGGAAAGCGAGAACGTCGCATTCGTCGCCGTGCAGTCTGCGACAACATCGGCTGTCACGTTGCCCGAGCCGTCGACCGCAATGTTCGAGACACTGACGCCATTGACCGTAGCCGTAGCTCCGCCGTTGACTGTAACACCAAGGGTGTTTTCTGCATCCTCAGCATCATTGGCAGTCGCGATCTGCGAATTTGACACAGCCGAGCCCTGCTGCCGCGAAACGGTCGCGCCGGTTATCGCCGGTGCCGCATTTACATTCAGTTGGAATGTTGTCGTGGTCGTCGCTCCGCAATTGTCGGTCGCTGTCACAGTGACGGTGTAGCTTCCTGCCGGGCCCGCATTGCTTACTGTGATCACGCCAGTCGTCGGATTGCCGCTGAACGTTCCAGTAAAGCCCAGGGCACTTGCTGTCAGTGTGGCAACCGAACCGTTGTCCGTTGGCGACATCCGGCGTTACGGTCGTACCGGCGCCGGTCAGGACACCTGTCGTTGGATATGTTCCGACCGTCGGCGGCGTGTTCGCCGTAACGTTGACGGTAAGCGTTCCGCCTCCGGTGGCCCCATTCGAATCAGTGACCAACAGAGAAAAAGTCGCATTCGTCGCGGTGCAGTCCGCGATAACATCGGCTGTCACGTTGCCCGAGCCATCGACCGCGATGTTCGAGACGGTCACGCCATTGACCGTAGCCGCAGCTCCGCCGTTGACGGTAACGGCGAGAGTATTCTCAGCGTCCTCGCCGTCATTCGCGGTCGCTATCTGCGAATTTGCCACAGGCGAGCCCCGCCGCCGCGAGATCGTCGCTCCGGTTATCGTCGGCGGGGCGTTGACCGTCAATTGGAACGTCGTCGCCGTCTGAGCCCCGCAGTTGTCGGTCGCAGTGACCGTGACAGTATATATCCCGGCCGGGCCCGCATTGCTGACGGTAATGACACCAGTCGTCGGGTTGCCGCCGAATGTTCCCGTAAAGCCCGGAGCCTGCTCGCTGTCAGGGTGTTTACGCTTCCGTTGTCTGCAGGCACCGCGTCCGGTGTGACCGTCTGGCCGCCACCAACCGTGATCGGCCCGGCATTCAGATAGTTCCCCAATGTAGGCCTGCGGTATTCGGCGTAACGTTGACCGTCAGTGTTGAATTGGCAGATGCCGCGTTCGCATCTGTCACCGTAAGCGTAAACGTCGCGTTCGTGGCCGTACAGTTGGCCACAACATTAGCCGTAACATTGCCGGAAGCATCGACGCCGATGCCCGAGACGGTCACACCATCGACCGTAGCCGATGCTCCGCCGTCAACCGTAACCGCCAAAGTTTCCTCAGCCTGATCGGCATCGCTCACGGTCGCGATCTGCGAATTCGAGACCGGCGAACCCTGCTGCCGCGCGATGGTCGCGCTCGTTGATCGTCGGCAGCGTATTTGCCTCTACCGGAGCTAAGGCCACGCCACGGAAAGCGGTGTTCGCTGAGGCTGTCGCGAGTAGCGTCAGGTACCGCCGAACGCGGCGTTGTAGCCGTTCGTGTCGGTCACTGTTTGAAGCGTGGAAGTAGCGCCGGCTGCATTGGTCGCATAAAGCGTAACCGTCGTGCCGGAAAACTTCTTTCCTGTTAAACCGCGAACGGAATTCAATGCCTTAGTTTCATTCATATGTCCAGTTGCCGCCCACAAACGAATATTTTTGGGATCTGATTATCAGTGTCGCTTGCAATATAGAGCGTATCAACGCCGGAAACTCCGCTGTCAAGATCGGCGAAGAAAAAGCCATAAGGCGAGGTGGTCGCCGTTGGAAATCCGGGCAAATTTGTGATCGTTTTGACCGGTGGTTGTTGGTGTCCCCGTTCCAACCGTTGCGATCCGAAACGTTCCGCTTGCGGACGAGATGTATAGCTGGCCGTCAAAGACCTGGATACACCGAATACTTGTGATCGTGTTACTGACCTGAACCGACGATGTTCCACCAAACGGCACGTACCTTACGCCGACCGAGCCCGTCGAAAGCCATAGGTCAGTACCGTTCGTTGTTGCCGCTCCACGCGAGTTACCCATGTTTGTGTTGTCCGCGATCGCCGTCTCGTCGTATCCGTGGAGGTTGTATGGTCGACAAGGCCCAGTACCCGGTTTATCGAAGAAGCGTTGGCGGAGGTTATAGAACCGGTCCCTGACGGCTGCGTCATAACCAGCCAGAACGATGTATCGGCCATCCGGCGAACGCGAGATATATCTTCGCTGGTTGCGGTGCCCGAGGCCGTTAAGTGCTTGTTGGCACCCGAAACCGTGGTAGGCATTGGAATCGATTGCACAAATGCTCCCGCCGGCGTGTATTCGTCGAGGAAAACTGCGGTTGCATTTGAGTTTAATCCGGCTGCTCCCGTGCCGACGCGATAGATCACCAGGTTGCCACTCGCGAAATTGGCGGCACCAGCAGACGATTTTCGCGGCCCGGTTTCCGGGAACCACTTGCATACCGAATATGTCTCCCAACCTATCCGCCAAAGTTGTCGTCCACGAATCTACGTGCGAGGGCTGTCCCGCTATAGGCTGTTGACGCTTCTCGCCTTCGACGATAGGTCCGAAGTTGAAAGCTGAAACAACTGCAAAGAATGCGGCGATCACGAACAGCACGACCAGGGCTTTGGGGGCGGATCTGCGTTTCATTCTGACTCCTTAAGTAGAGAAGCACGAAAGATCTTTAGTTTGTGTGGGTTAGAATTTCGGCGTAGTGTAGCCCAAAATCGCTCAACTTGCAATGAAAACATTGCCTCTGGCGTTATTCATGAGCGCCGGACGATCCGATTTCTGCATGTATTGACTATTTCGGCGGATACCTTACCGATTTTTATTATGGAGAAGCCCCGGGACGAACGATACGAAGCCTGTTTTAGATTATTTCTTCTGCACAAAGGGCGGCAGGCCTTTCTCGACGAGATCTTTGACAATCTTCGCCACGAATTACACGAATGACACGAATTAAGATAGTGCCCTGGACCCGAACTAGAACACTACGCGAATTAATTATCGCTTTCCTATTCGTGTCATTCGTGTAATTCGTGGCTAATTCTTATTTAAACAGTCGCTACCGCTCAGTTTGAGACGGTTATGCTCGGGATCGTGCCGGATCGTAAATGGTTCTAAATATCGGGGACCCAGAAACTGCGGCCGCCTTCGGATACGCGTTTGAGCCCGAGGGCGGACAGCTGATCTTCCTGCACGCCCAAATAAGTAAAATGGGGCAGGTCGGATGTGACGGTCTGATACCAGCCGTGTTTGGCAAGGATCGCACGGACCTTTTCGTTCTCGTGTTCCTTTACGTCAAATGCCAGCAACGATAGATGCTGCGACGTTCCGGGCGGGGCGACCGAGTAGATAATGGACTTTGAAAGGTCTTTGGCGAACCAGACTCCTTTTGCTTCGAGCTTGAACACCTCGGGAACCTGTTCGTAGGGTGAAAGCGACTTGATCCTGTCAGCGTCGGCTTGTGTAATTTTCCCTTGGGCCACCCAATGTTTCAACGCCGGGTCGACGCGGCTTGCCCAGAGTTCGATCGTCTCGTCATAGGTGCGTTTCGCCGAATCTTTATCACGCGGGGTGATCGACAGATTCTGCGACTTTGCATCGGCGATCGACTCGTTCATAGCCTTCATTGCCGGAGCCTGAAGCTCTAACTGAAAGCCGCCAATTGTCTCGGATGCCTTAGAAAGGGTGGCCTGAAATGCAGCCACGTCGGCAGAGTTCTTGAACACTACCGTTTTTGGCGGAATCACGCCGCCCTGTGCGACAAAAACGGAGCCGTATTCCTTGAAAAGCGTCTTTCCGGCCTCGTCGGACGGCGCCGAGAAATCCGGCGGCAGATTCCCCATGAATCCTGTTTTCTTAGATGTGATCTTCATTTGATTGCCTGGATCCGAATTACCGCTGTTCGCCCGAGAGTTCGACACTTTGGGCTCCGACACGTTGCTTCTTGAATCGTTTGAAGCCCGGTTGTCAGGATCGGGCGTGGCGTCCCAACACGCCGCCGCGGCCAAACACATGATCAGCGAGATAAACTTGAGTGTTCCGGATCGCATTCTTCTTTTCCCTCGCACATTAGTAACCAATAAACGGCGTAAACACCCAGCCGCGTTTTCCGCTTTCAGTTTGAATAAACGCCCAGTTTGCAGTTGTACCGTTCCAGTTGTCAAAATTTGTAGAGTATTCAATGACGAAAACTTTTTGTCCGCGGTTGAGCCGGCCGGTTTGTCTGGCATTGAGCGACGGGGACCTTCGGACACGCACATCGGTCGCATTGCAAAACGCTACCCGGGCACCAACCGGCAGCGAGTTCTCCGGTTTCGGAACCGGAACAACATTCGACAGAATGGTTCCGCCCGGCTGGCTGTTCGTGTCGGAGGCGGGTTCACTTGTTTTTAGAGATAATTTACCTGTCCGGGCAAGATCAGCGCCCGGAACACGGCTGGAATTTCGTACCTGGAATGCCCAAACCCGGTGCTTCCCGTCATCGACAAACCCGTCAAAAATTGCGAACGCAAATCGTCCCGCCGGTAAACCCGACGGAAATCGAAGCCGTTTGATCGCCGGCCTGCCTTCGACAAGCGATGCCTGGAAATCGATCTCTTTGACCGTCCCGTCGGACTTCAGCGAATCGAGCATAACCGCGCGAAGATTGCTTACCGGCACGTCTGTACTCTCCGCATAGAGCAGAATTTCAGACATTTCTTCGATCTCCGGAACTGATTCGTCCTTTAAGAGGTCCTCAGCGCCGGTCAGCGCGTTTGTTAGGTCATGACGACGGATCTCAACGAGCTGTTTCCTTTCCTTATTCACCGCAAAAAACCCAAGATGATCAGGCAATAATTCCGATTGAGCTGCCGGCCAGTTTATCAGCAGAACGGCCGCAAGCCCGCCACCGGCGAGAAGGAAAGCAACGATCCCGAGAACGATCGGCCATATCCTGCGGCGGGACGCACGCATAAGGTAATTCCGGCGACGGCTGGTGCTTTACCTGAGTCTCAAATTCTACGTCCTGCGGCCGGTTCGCAGCTGGACGGGTCGCCGGATATGTTTCGGTTGGCAGCGGTTCGGATCTTACCGTTTTCGGCTCATTGAACGAAATGCCGCAATTCACACAGAAGACGTATTCATCATCGTTCACCGTGTTGCATTTCGGACACTTCATTGTCGAAACTATGCCGCTTTACCTCAGGTCCGGCACCCAAAACTTGTAATTTCCTCTAACAATATTCTTTAATCCCCGACTTGGCAACTCTTTTTCCGTCAATCCGAGAAAAGTGAAATGCGGCGGATCGTTGGCGACGGTCTGGTACCAACCGTGCTTGTTCATTATCGAGCGAATCCGATCGTTTGAGTACTGAACCACATCAAATGCCAGCATTGAGAGATGCTGGGAAGTGCCGGGCGGCGCGGTCGAAGAAAAGATAGATCCCTTAATATTGGTTCCGAAATTAAGGCCCTGGCTCTCCCAATCTATTACCTTACGGATCTGAACTAATACACCATCTTTACGTGCGACTTCAGCCTCTTTTGCCGTGATCCTGCCGCGCCGGACCCAATGGTCGAGAGCTCTCAAATATCGCGAGTTCCAGATTCGGACCGTGTCCGAATACGACCTCCGGCCCGCTATCGAACCATCAAGCGGGGTGATCCGTAACTTGAGTTTTGTCGCTTCCGCACGGGCGGCGATCAGCGACGCCATGGCCGTGGCCTGAAGTTCGATTGTGACACCGTCCATTTCTTCTGACGCTTGCCGCATTTGCCGCTGGTACTCGGAAACCTGGAGGTCGTTCTCGAAGATGCATCGGCTCGGCAACCGAACGGCTTCGCTGGCGGCAAAGACCGAACCGTACAAAGAAAGCAAGAGCATCGCTGCCTGTTCGTCTGAGATCGAACAGGTGCACGCCACCGACTGCTTGCAGGAACCGCGATTCGACGTTTTCGATTGAACGAGGTCTAAGAAGGTGTTGGAAGGATTTGGTTGGCCCACGAGCGGATGTCAGTGCAGCGAAAATCGGAATTAACCGTATTAAAGCTCGAACGCCGTTTGATCCGTGATCTAAAACATACTCTCATATCTCGATCAACCGCCGGTCTTTTGCGGAATTTTCTTATCGGCAGCTTCCGCCAATGCCAGATATTCCTTTCGGATGGCATCAAGCTGTTTTTCGTCCATCTCCTCGAGATTCATAACCTGATTCCGTGCCCCTTTGATCGACCGTATGATCTCGTCAAGTTTGATCTGAACTGCCTCGCCGTCGCGGTTCTGCGTGTTTTGAATGAGAAAGACCATCAGAAACGTGATGATCGTAGTGCCTGTGTTGATGACCAACTGCCAGGTATCGCTGAAGCCAAATACTGGGCCGAGAAGCGCCCACGAAATGATTATGAGAACGGCGCCGACGAAAGTTGAGGGCCGGCCGGTGATGGTCGCTGCATGTTTTGCAAACCTTGTGAAAAAAGACGATCGTGAGTCGGACATGGTTATTGTTCGCTCGCTCCGGACAGGTTGAACTTCGCTACAATGCGTCGCGATCGCGTCCATATGCGTCTTAAGGTATTCGTCGCGTTCGATGAACGGCACACGTTGTCTGATCTCATCATAGATCCCCCGCGTACCGACCCCAAGTTTCTTATCCATACCGATCTGTTTTCGCCGGAAATCCACTCCCTGTGCGGCGCAGAATAGCTCTATTGACAAAATATCCGCCAAATTCGCCGCCACCTGCCGTAATTTTATTGCAGCTGTGGCCCCCATCGAAACATGATCTTCTACATTTGCCGAACTTGGGATCGTATCGACGCTTGCCGGGTGCGAAAGGATCTTGTTCTCGGTGCAGAGCGATGCCGCCGTGTACTGAACGATCATAAAGCCTGAATTCAACCCGCCATTCTCGGTCAAAAACGCCGGTAAAACATGTGCATTCGACGCCTCGTCCGTTAGACGCATAATGCGGCGTTCGGAGATGTTTCCAAGTTCGGTAAGAGCGATGGTAAGATAATCGAAGGCAAGCGCGAGAGGCTCGCCGTGGAAGTTCCCGCCGGAAATTACGTCGATAGTGTCGCCGTCGCCTTGGAAAATGAGCGGATTGTCGGTAACAGAGTTCAGTTCAAGCTTCAATAGCCATTCCGCGTAGGCTACGGCGTCGCGGCATGCTCCGTGGACCTGCGGCATGCACCGCAGGGTGTACGCGTCCTGAACGTTGGTCGGATCGAATTCCCTTACAAAATCGCTTTCAGTCAGTAGGCTGCGAAGATTGGCGGCACATTCCATCTGCCGCGGATGCGGCCTCAATGCATGAATGCGTTCGTCAAAGGCCAATGCTGTACCGTGAAGTGCTTCGAGACTCAGGCATCCTGCGATGTCTGCCAGTTCGGCCATCCTGATCGACTTTGCGGTTTCAAGCAGCCCGACCGCGGTCATCACGGTCGTTCCGTTGGTCAGGGCAAGGCCTTCCTTCGCCGCCAGAGTTATCGGCTCCAATCCGGCTTGCGCAAGAACATCGCGGCCGCCATAGGTCTCGCCGTGATACTCCGCCTTCCCTTCGCCGATCAAAACACAGGCGAAATGCGCCAGCGGAGCAAGATCGCCGCTTGCGCCGAGACTTCCCTTTTCGGGAATTTCCGGATGCACACCGCGATTCAGAAATTCGAGGATGAGTTCGAGTGTTTCGAGCCGAATACCCGAATATCCGCGAGCGAGCGTATTCGCGCGGATCAGCATGACAGCCCGTACGGTTGGAATATCAAACGGCTTCCCGACACCCACGGCGTGGCTGACAACAATATTCCGCTGAAGCTGTTCCACTTCCTGCGCGGCTGATTATCTTGTCCTTAAAGGCCCCAAAACCGGTCGTGATGCCATACGCGATCTCCCCGCGTTCAAGCAGCGTTTCGACCGCAGCAGCCGAACGGTTCACGTTCTGCTTCGCCTCATCGGACAAAACAACGCGCGGCTCGTTCGGCCGTCCCGTATGCAACGGCGATCACGTCTTCAAATGTCAGGCTCTCGCCGTTGAGACTTATTTCATTCATTCGTGTTCCGGAATACAATGTGTTGCAGTCACGCCAAAGTCCCTGACAACAAATTGCTTTCTCACCCTGCTAAATTCAAAAGTTATATCGTTGGCGTCACATTTGCTCCAAATTACGGCTATCGACGCTCTTACCCTTTGACTACTTTGGTACCATGTTTCGACTTTGTAGAATTCGATCTCGCCGTTAACTACTTCTTCCTTCTCTGCGACCGAGAGAAAATATACATTTCGGCGGTTAATTCGCTTCGGAAATGAGCGGCCGAGGATTTTACCTTTGTCGTTCACCCAGACCAATATGTTCCGACGGAAATCTGGAAATTTCGATTCTGGATAAACGCGGGGATACTCGACGGGAGTAAAGGGGAACGCTGACAAGAGACTCTTGATGATTGCAGTCGCGTTTCGCGCTTGTTTAGCACGATTTGCTTTCGCTGCTGCGACCGTACCAGTTGCCAGGCAGAGTATCGCGATCATCACAAATATATTTGAGGCTTTCCAGTAATTAGACATTCTCATTTGTTTACCAGAACTCTTCCCAACTCTTCCTGGACTTGTGCTGATATTCGCGCCAACTGGCGATCTTGCCATCCCTTAGCTCTATCCAAACGGTACCGTGATAACTGTACGTGCCCTCGTGAGTATATTCCGCGGCACCCATCTGTCTGTCTTCATCGAAAACCGCGTTGTGAAAAACACATCTCTGCGGTTTGCCGCCATCGTCGGTGAAAAACTCGAGCAGGGGTTACTGAAGATCGCGTAATTCAGCGGATCGGAATAGAACAGTTTTTCATGAAAACGTTCGGTGACGCTTGGATAGTCGCGACACGTCCAACCGGCCGCCATTGAATCGAGCATCTGCGGCAAATTGATCTCTATTCATTAAAGAAAACGCCCGTTCTTCGCGACCCGGCGAACTAAATTGCCGCCGAATTCGGCCGCACACTGCCGGTAGTCGTCAGTGTCCAGTATCAAAAAGTCGGCTTGCTTCCCAATCTCTATCGATCCGGCCCTGTCGCCCGATCCAACTGCGTATGCTGCATTTATCGTCGCGGCGTTCATGGCTTCCGACGGGAGGAGCTTTTGATACCGGCATGCGATCGCCATCGCCATTGGCTGTGACGGGCACGGAGCAGAGCCGGGATTGTAATCGGTTGAAAGTGCCACTGCGCAGCCGGAATCTATGAGCTTTCGGGCGTCGGCAAAGTGTGAGCTTCCGAAATTAAAGTTGACCGTAGGCGTGACGATGCCTATGGTTTCGGAAGCCGCAAGCGACGCGATCTCGTCATCAGATATGGCATCAAGGTGGTCGATCGAAACAAGCTCCCATCTCGATCGCCAGCCGCGAGCCACCGAGATTTGTGAACTCGTCAACGTGGGCCTTGAGGGCAAACCACAGGGCCTTTGCCGTTCGCAATATTCGCTCTGACTGGTCGCGAGTGAATGCGTTTTTCTCACAGAAGACGTCCGCGAAAAACGGTGTCTTCTTTCCGGGAAAATGGGTGGTCTGGTACCAATCCCAGGCCTTCGGCAGCATCTCGCCGCAGATCAGATCAACATATGCCTCGCTGTTTTCGCGATATTCGATCGGTATTGCGTGGGCACCGAGAAAAGTCGGGACGAGATCCACAGGATGCCCACGATCAAGCTCGGCGATCGCCTGAAGCATTTTTAATTCCGTTTCGGTGTCGAGTCCGTAGCCCGTTTTCACCTCTGCCGTCGTAGTCCCGCAGGCGAGCATTTTGTTGAGGCGTTCGAGGCTTTGAACCACGAGCAGTTCAAGGGTTGCTTCACGGGTCTGGTTGACCGTCGAGACGATCCCTCCGCCGTTCGCCAGGATCTCAAGATAATCGGCTCCTTTGATCTTTAGCTCGAACTCATTCAGCCGGTCACCTACAAAAACTATATGCGTATGGGGATCGACAAAGCCCGGACAAACGACCCGACCCTCCGCGTCAATGATCTGACCTGGGTCGAAACTTCCGTCAATATCAGCGGCTTGCCCGCAAGCGGCGATCTTGCCGTCGATCACAGCTATAGCCGCATCTTCGATAATGCCAACATCCCGCATAGCCGCGCCGCGCTTCGGCTTGCCATCCGATGCGCAGGTTACAAGCTGGCCAATGTTTGAAATGATGAGATCAGCGTTCATCAGAGAGGTGCGTTACTGGGCAAATAATAACATATCGGCATTGCTCGCCGGATTGGCTGCCGTACGTATTTCTGGCAAAATGCATTTGAAATCAAAAACGATCAGGAGGAGATGACCATGACTCAAACCGCACCCCAGGTTGACCTGCAGCCGATATGGCATTTGATGACAGCTTTTCAACATTCTGCTGCATTCAAGACAGCTATCGAACTCGAGTTCTTTACAAAGGTCGCCGAAGGAAATAAGACCGCAGCTGAGATCGCTTCTGCCTGCGGTTCGTCCGAGCGGGGGATCCGTATTCTTGCGGACACCCTGACGGTTCTCGGCCTTTTGACGAAAACCGGCAACGAATATTCGCTGACCGACAACGCGGCATTCTTTCTCAGCAAAACCTCGCCGGCATATATGGGCAGCTGCGTCGAGTTTTTAATGGGTGAAACGCAAATGCGTGGTTATGCGGATCTGACGAATGCGGTCCGTAAGGGCGGTACGACGGTTACCGGCGACGGTTCGGTCGATCCGGAAAGCCCTATGTGGGTTACGTTTGCACGGGCAATGGCACCGCTGATGTTCCCTTCGGCAGAGGCGATCGCGGCGAACCTCGGCTTTGCATCCGATCGCAAGCTAAAGGTGCTCGACATCGCGGCCGGCCACGGAATATTCGGGATAATGGTCGCGAAAGCGTTTCCAAATGCTGAGATCCATGCAGTGGATTGGCCGAATGTACTCACGGTCGCAACCGAGAACGCTGAGAAGTTCGGCGTATCCGACCGGCACCATCTAATTCCCGGCAGCGCGTTCGATGTAGAATTTGGCGAAGGTTACGATGTGGTGCTGGTGACAAATTTCCTGCACCATTTCGACGCGGAAACCTGCACTACGTTTATGAAAAAGGTGAACGACGGTACTCGCACCGGATGGCAAGGCGATCACGCTGGAATTTATCCCAAATGATGACCGCGTTTCGCCTCCGGCCGAAGCCTTGTTCCCGCTTGTAATGCTCGCGGCAACGCCGGCCGGCGATGCTTATACGCTTAAGGAACTAAGAGCGATGTGCGAGGAAGCCGGATTTTCGCGGAACGAACACATTCCGCTTTCGCCGATGCCTCAGCATTTGGTAATTTCGATGAAGTAACGTTAGAAACTTTTCTTCGCGACCTTGTCGTGCGTTTCGTTCACCAGCATTACGGCGGCCGATCCGAACCATTTGTGATATTCAGCGATCATTTCGCCCTTTACGATCACCGGATCGGTCGCTACGATCTTCTTTGCCTCCTCAATATCAGCAACCGCAAGGATAAACAGCCCGCGCCAGCCGTCCACGCCATCTAAAGGGCCAGCCACGGCAAGCTTCCCTTCACCGGCTAGACGCTTCATATTCGCAAAATGCCCGGCAAACATATCGGTCCGTTCTTTGCCCTCCGGAACCTTGGTTGGACCGGTTTTCAGAATGACAAGCACGTAGTCTTTCATGCCGTTTTCGTCGGCACCGACTTTCTTTGCAAGCTCGGCGTCGAATTTATTTGGCTTTGCGTTATCCGCGGTTTGAGCGGCACAGAAAAGAGTTGCCGCCATTAACAGCAAAGCCGCGATGAACAATTTATTTATTACTTTCATAAAGCTCCTCAGTAATTTGCTTGCACAGTAAACGCAATTCCCGACGAAAAAGTTTTCCGAATCATTCCTCGTTATCGGTTCCGCCGGGCAAAATCAGCGACTTGTATTTGTTGTAAAGGAACGATACGACCAGCATTGTGATGCCGAGCGTAATAAAGAGTATCGTTTTCGGGATCGTGTCAAGGTCGGCGATGTCGTACAGAAACAGCTTTATTAGCGTTACGGCGAGCAGCACGATCGCTCCAATCCGCAGGTGTTTCTTGTTCCACGCGATCCCAAGCACAATGAGCACCAAGGCGTACACGCCCCAGAGCACGCTGAGGCCAAGTTTGTAGGCGTCAGGAATGCGGAACTGACTCATTAGATTGATCAACTCGCAGCTTGCCGCGATCAGAATGAATAAGGAAAGGACCGCGTCGAAGCCGAGCCGCAGACTGTTTTCCGGAATCCGATCCGACAAAAGTCTCTCGCGGCTGTAGAAGAAAAGTGAGTAGAGCAAGCCACCCGCAAACAGGTATGAGATGTATCGGATCGTAATATTCAAGGAAAAGAAACCGCCCGTTTCATCAAAAACGCGGCTTTCGCGCAATTCGTGAAACATCAACATGCTGACGGTTGAAAAAATAACAAGGCCAAATATTCCCAAAGCAACATTTACATAGGCCAGACTCCTGGATCTGAATCTTCTCAGGTTAGCCACGCACATCGCGATAATAAAGAAGATCGAGTAATTTATCTGCCAAATGATATTGAATCGGACGAGATCGGCACTTCGAAGGAGATCAGTCTCCGATGCGAATTCAAAGCTGTCATAAATTCCCGATACGACGAGCGTGGCCTTCTGAATGTGATAATAATTGCCGATCTCAATGCGAAAAGTGTTGTACAGAACCAAGAGTCCTACGGCGGCAAGCCCGATGCCGAACGGCCGGACGATGTCTTTATCGATCGCCGGTTCAAAACGTTCGTCGCGATTGGCAATGAATATAAAGACAAATGCCACGACGAATACGAGAGCGGTGATAAGATCGCCGTTGGCCAACGGCTGCCGGTTGAGTTCGCTGGTGTATGAAGTTCGGTCGCCATAGGCAGTCGCCCAATCGGCAAAAAGGCTGGCGGTGGCGAGCAGCATTAGCGGGTAAGAGAAATATTCGAACAGCCATATCTGCTTCACCCGCCCAAACCAGAAAAGCAATGCCGCCTCGACAGACCAGATCAGCGTGACATAGTTTCCGTCGAACTGAACCGGGATCGCGATCGTCGCGAACGTTAGGATGAGAATCGTTAAGACCTGCACAACATCGACCGCTGACCCTTTCAATCTCGTAACTAATTGTGCGACCGCGAAATGGAACGCGGCATGGGCCGCGGTAAAAATCCCGGCAAATCCCTGCAGACTTTCACGGCTTTCAGTGATCCCGTAACCGACGCCGTAAAATATAAACGAATTAGTAAGCAGAAGCCCCGAGTTTTCGACTAGCCGAACTTCATCCGTCATCAAACGATAAAGGATCGTCGCCCCGTAATAGACCGCAAAAAATATCGCCGCAAATATCGCGGCAAGAAAGAAGTGTTCTTCCGCACGATATTTGGTCAGCAACCAGCCGGCGAAAATCAGCCATGTGAACGGATACGAGAGATAGACGAGCACACGGCCATAAAAGCGGTACGACGTGACCAGTATCGCGAGCGACATGACGGCCAGATATGTGAAAAAGGCGGTGTATTCGCGGATGTCGGCCCTGACGTCGCTGATCGCAAAACAAAAAGCGTAGAAAATGAAAGCGGTGATAAAAATCGAGATCAAATTTTCGGGCTCGCTGCTCTCAGCGTGCAGGACGCCGTGGACGATTTTTGTCGCATAAAAGATCGCGAAAAATAGAGCCAGAAATATGAGAGCGAGATAGAAATGCTCTGCCGGCTGAATATTTTGAGATGAACCAGCCGTAAATATATCAGCCAGGTAAACGCGGACGACGAGTAGAACAGCGGCTTCCAGAATTGTTTGACCGAGATCGCCAATATCCCGGCGTTTATTATCGCCATGTAGGCGAACAGAAAGAGGTAATTGCCCGAACCATCGCTGATCAAAAAGGGTACGGCGTACGCCCCAACCAAGCCGATGTGTGCGATGACCTGTCGGTTGTATATCAATGCCGCGGCCACCGTAAATACCGTGAACATGGCCATTAACGCGAACGCGGCGGATTGCGGCATCAAGGTATACGCGGCGTAAGCGAAATAAGTGACGAAATACATTATCGCCATTCCGCCGCTTATAAGTACCGCAGCTGAAATTCGAGGTATTTGGGTTTGAGCTTGATGGCAAGAGCGACAAGGCCGAATCCGAAGAATATACCCAATTATGATCCGGGTAAGAGGGCTTATCAGGTTGTTGTCGATCGCGTATTTCGCCCCGATTGCAACACCGAGAACCAGGACAATGATGCCGATCTTACTGATCAGATTTTCACCGATGAATTTTTCCAGATCGGCCCGTGCGTTTTCCGCATAAGACGAAACGTATTGCGAAAAAGCGCTCTCGGAACCTGCGGAGGAAGCGGGATCGGATCGTTCGCCGGACATGCCGAAGGTCGGCGGCGAAACCGGACGCTCAGATTGGGGAAAATGTCGCGGTTCAGGGCGCGGCCGCACCGGTTCGGACGAACGGACTGGTTCTGCCGGTTTTGCCGTTGGTGGGATCGGCGGCGGCTCTTGCTCAACTCGGTAACCCGCTCGCAGCCCGGCAAGCTCGCTTCGTATTCGAAGCACTTCTTTTTGAAAATCGATCTGCGTCCGCACCAGACCGTCGAGACGATCTTCGAGTTCCGCGATCTTTGGATCATTTTCCGGCATAGATGAACACTGACGAGCTTGCGAAATAGGCTGCCTGATTGTAGCTTATGCTTTAAGAGATCATAAAGACGAGAGATAAGAATCGAAATAATGACGAGAACCGTAAAAGCACCGACCGGGACGGAATTGAGCTGTAAAAACTGGCTGATCGAGGCCGCGTACCGGATGATCCAAAACAATCTCGATCCTGACGTCGCGTTCGATCCCGAGAACCTGATCGTTTACGGCGGACGCGGCAAAGCGGCGCGGAATTGGGAAAGCTTCGATGCGATATTGCGGTCTTTGCGCGACCTGAATGAGGACGAAACGCTGCTGGTCCAAAGCGGCAAACCGGTCGGTATTTTCAGATCCCATACGGACGCACCGCGGGTTTTGATCGCGAATACGAACATCGTTCCGCATTGGGCGACGCAGGAGCAGTTCGACCAATACGAACGCGACGGGTTGATGATGTACGGCCAAATGACCGCCGGTTCGTGGATCTACATCGGTACGCAAGGCATTCTGCAAGGCACATACGAGACGTTTGGTTCGCTCGCACGTCAACACGGATGGGGCGATTTAAAGGGCAAGTTTGTTCTCACGGCCGGCCTCGGCGAAATGGGCGGTGCTCAGGCCCAGGCGATCACATTCAACGGCGGCGTTGGCATCTTGGTCGATGTCGATCCGTGGCGCATTGAACGGCGTTTGCAGCTCAAACAGATCGATGTTGCGGCGGTAAGTCTCGACGACGCTCTAGCTCAGGTAATCGTGGCCGTCGATGCAAAAGAGGCAAAGTCTATCGCTCTTCACGGCAATGCCGCAGAGGTTCTGTGGCAACTGCTCGAACGCGGTGTCGTGCCGGATGTCGTTACCGACCAAACTTCGGCTCACGACGTGCTGATGGGCTATATTCCCGTCGGCTATTCGGTCGAGGAGGCTGCGGAATTCCGCAAGCGTGACCGAATCGCTTACGAGCAGGCCGCAATGGACTCTATGTCGAAGCATGTCGAGGCGATGCTCGAGTTCCAACGGCGTGGCTCGATCGTTTTCGATTACGGGAATAACCTTAGACAGCGTGCAAAAGATAACGGCGTTGCGAACGCGTTCGATTATCCCGGGTTCGTGCCCGCATACATTCGTCCGCTGTTCTGCGAGGGCAAAGGCCCGTTCCGCTGGGTCGCACTTTCCGGCGATAAGGAAGACATCTACCGCACTGACGAAGCGATCATGAATCTTTTCCCTGAGGACGACCATCTCGCCAAATGGCTGACTATGGCGCAGGAAAATGTCGAATTCCAGGGCCTCCCGGCTCGCATCTGCTGGCTCGGTTACGGAGCGAGGGCAAAGGCCGGCCTCAAACTCAACGAAATGGTCGCGAGCGGCGAGCTAAAGGCCCCTATCGTCATCGGCAGAGACCACCTCGACTGCGGCAGCGTCGCTTCGCCAAATCGTGAGACTGAGTCAATGAAAGACGGCTCCGACGCCATCGCCGATTGGGTCTACCTGAACGCCATGATCAACGTTGCCGGCGGAGCTACGTGGGTCTCGCTCCACCATGGCGGCGGCGTGGGAATCGGCTACAGCCTCCACGCCGGACAGGTCATTGTCGCTGACGGCACGCCAGAAGCCGCCAAACGCATCGAACGGGTCCTGACAACCGACCCCGGAATGGGCGTTATCCGCCACGCCGATGCGGGGTACGAAGAGGCGAGAGAATTTGCGGCGAAGAGCGACGTAAAGATCCCGATGATTTCGTCCTAACAGTCATCGGATATACGAAACACAAGAAAATGAGAAACAAGGCGCTACTGACATTCGTGTCACTTCTATTTATTTCTGTCGGGTCGATGTCGGCTCAGGAAAGATATTACTTTCAGACGGATTTTTCGAAAGATGAATTTGCAGCCCGGCGAGCAAAGGTTTTCGAGGGTATCGGGGCGAATTCGATCGCAATTATTCAGGGTGCGAGTGGTGTGGCCGACTTCAACGTGTTTCGTCAGGCCAATACTTTCTACTATTTGAGCGGCATGGAAACGCCGCACGCGTATCTTATATTAGACGGACGAAGTAAACGAACAACGCTCTATTTGCCCCACCGCGACGAAGCAAGAGAACGGAACGAAGGTAAAATCCTCTCCGCCGAAGATGCCGATCTGATAAAGAGGCTCAGCGGCGTGGATCAGGTTCGCAGCGATCGAATTTTTGTCGCTCGATCTGGTCGGGACCGGACTTCTTCGGCCGCCCGCACCGTTTGTCTATACTCCTTTGAGCCCGGAGGAGACCGGCACCGACAGCCGTGATGAATTGCTTAATGCTCAGGCTCGTGTTTCGTCCGATCCTTGGGATGGACAATCATCGAGAGAGTCGCGGTTTCGTGAACTTCTGACTTCCCGGTTCCCGCAATTCGAGATACGCGATCTGTCGCCCATCCTCGACAACCTTCGCTCGATCAAGAGCGACGCCGAAATTGCCCTCATCCGTAGGGCAACTGAGATCGCCGGATTGTCTATAATGGAGGCGATGCGTTCGACGGAACCCGGCGTATACGAATACCAACTCGACGCAGCGGCAAAGTATGTTTTCTATCTAAACGGATCGCGAGGTGACGGATATGCGTCGATCATCGGCGGCGGAACCAACGCCTGGATGGGCCATTACTTTCAGAAAACCGACAAACTAAAAGATGGCGATCTCGTCCTGATGGACTACGCCCCCGACTACCGGTATTACACAAGCGACGTCACGAGAATGTGGCCCGTAAACGGCAAATTCACCAAGGGACAGCGAGCGTTGACGGAGTACATTCTCGCTTACCGAGACGCTCTTTTTAGATACATTCGTCCCGGCGTAACATCTAATTTCGTACTCGACTCCGCTGCTAGGGACATGGAGCAGTACCTCGTCGGTAAGACGTTCGAAAACGCCGACCATCTGAAGGCCGTCAAAGAAGGATTGAAATTCCGTGGGCATTTCCAACATCCGGTAGGCATGGCCGTTCACGATGTGGGTCAAGTTCGTGGCGTCAAGCTTGAGCCGGGGATGGTCTTCACGATCGACCCAATGATCTGGATCCACGAAGAAAGACTTTATGTTCGGATCGAAGACGTCGTCGTGGTCACCTCGGACGGTGCTGAGAACCTGAGTGCTTTTGTTCCCTCGACAGTCGAAGACATCGAACGCTCGATGACGGAGAAAGGTGTCATCCAGTTCCGGCCGCGACCGCATTGCCGTTGAAAAAATAGTTCCGTTCGTACAGATCACATTATGAATTACCTACTCCGAGTTGTCGCACTCGCGTTTTTCCTGTCTATTGGCATGCCGACGTCTGCTGAGGCCTTTCGAGATCTCTACCCGAAAAATCCGAAGATCGACGTTATCAATTATGTTTTCAAACTCGATCTTTCTGACTCAACTGATGAGATCCTCGGCGAGGCTACCGTTGATGTAAGGTTTCTGGCTGCCGGCGTTTCAGAACTCAGACTCGACCTGGTCAATGCGTCGAAGGATCTTAACGGCAAAGGAATGACCGTCAGCGATGTCACCATGGGCGGAAAAGCGGCCAGTTATCGTCACGAAAATAATGCGCTGTTTATCAAGCTGCCCGTGGCATCCACAGCGAATCAACGCAGCAAAGTATCACAATCTTGTACAAAGGAAATCCCGCAACCGGCCTGAAGATCGCCAACAACAAATACGGCGATCGCACGTTCTTTAGCGATAACTGGCCAGACAAAGGTCGCAACTGGCTGCCGACCGTAGATCACCCGTCGGATAAGGCGATGTGTGAGTTCATCGTCACCGCACCAAATCATTATCAGGTCGTTTCGAACGGATTAAAGACCGAAGAAACTGACCTACCCGGCAACAAACGTCTAACACATTGGAAACAGGGCGTCCCGATCGCTTCGTGGCTATACGTTCTTGGCGTGGCCCGTTTTGCGGTGCAGTACGTTGATGAGTTTGAAGGCAAATCGATCCAAACCTGGGTTTATCATCAGGATCGCGACAAAGGGTTTTACGATTTTGATAACACGACAAAACAGGCGCTGGCATTCTACAGCAGTGCCGTCGGCCCGTTCTCGTACGAAAAGCTCGCCAACATCCAATCGAACAGCGTCAGTGGAGGCATGGAGGCCGCGTCGGCGATCCTTTACAGTGAAAATTCGGTTGTAGGCGACAGGAATGTGCGCTGGCGAAATGTCGTCATCCACGAGATCGCTCATCAATGGTTTGGCAACGCCGTGACCGAAAAAGACTGGGACGAGATCTGGCTCAGCGAAGGCTTTGCTACGTACTTCACTTTGCTGTTCATCGAACACCAATACGGACGCGACGAGTTCGTCGAGGGCCTCAGATCAAGCAAAAAGTCGGTCGATGCTTTTTATCTGAAAAATCCTAATTACCGGCTTGTTCACGACAACCTCAAGGACATGAAGGACGTTACGACCAGCCAGATCTATCAGAAAGGGAGTTGGACGCTGCACATGCTGCGCGGCGTCATTGGGACGGAGAACTTCTGGAAAGGCATTAAGCTTTACTACAACAAATACCGCGATTCCCACGCAACTGTCGCCGATTTTCGCCGCGTGATGGAAGAAGTTTCCGGCAAAAACCTATCCGGCTTCTTTGATCAATGGCTCTACAAACCTGGAACGCTGAAGTACAAAGGAAACTGGAGTTTCGACTCGAACAAGAGGCAAATCACAATAGATCTTGATCAAGTGCAGACCGACGGCAGTTTTTTCAAACTGCCGATCGAAATCGCCGTTTACTATCCCGGTCAAAGCAAACCGCAGATTCAGGTAGTTCAGGCGGATGCCAGATCAAACCAATTTTCGATTAACGTTAGCGGCGAACCGGAAAGAGTAATTCTCGACCCTGGCATGTGGATTCTAATGGACGCCGATTTCAAGAAGAAGGAGTAACTTGTCGTGTCGGAAGAATTTGTAAAACAGAATGATTCTTCCTAATCACGTCGAGGTGCAGAATCGGCATCAGCTATTCCATCCCCGCCGGATGGATAATCGTCCCGACGGGACACCCGAGGCCGCCAAACGTATTGAACGTGTACTAACGACCGACTCCGGGATGGGTGTCATTCGGCATGTTGATGCTGGTTATGAAGAAGCCGTGGATTTTGCTGAACGTAATTCTGTTAGAATACCGATGAAATAGTCGTCACGCTATGAGAATATTCCTTTCGATCATCGCTATCGTCGTTTTCGCCCTGACGGCTTTAGCTCAAACGTCATCCGTGGATAAGACGATCGAGGCTCAGAATATGGCGATAAAAACGGCTCTCGACGCCGGCAACGCAGCTATCAAGGCGAAAAAATACACGGAAGCGATCGATATTCTGGCGGCTGCAATAAACGCTGATCCGACGCATCCGGGTGCTTCCGGGCTGATGCTCAATCTCTCGTTCGCAAAAACCGGCCGAGCCATCGAGACATATAATACGGCCTTGCAGAACCCCGATAAACAGAAAAAGGATAGCGGTATGCTTTCCGCTCTGCTAGATCTCCGCGAGTCGGAACAGATTGCAACCGGGGCTGCCGCTCTTCTTCGCGAGCAAATAAAAGACGCCCGCATCAGAGGCCTTGCCCCCGCAACATTGTCCAAAGCCCTCTACGCTCGTGCAAACACCTTGCGTACGCTGGTCAAACTCGATTCCAAAACCATTCCGGAAGCGGTCAAAGCGTTTACCGAATACATCGCCTCCGAAACGAACCGCGAACCCCGCATTAAAGCTCGCGTCGACCTCGCTCAGTTATTTTTCGACACCGGCGAACATCAACAGTCAGCCGCCCAGGCCGCAAAGGTCCTGAACCTAGAAAACGACCCAAAAAATATCGACGCACTCTTCGTTTCCGGCATCAGTCTCGCTCTCGGCGAAACAAATCCGCAGGCGAAACGGTCCGGGGCGAATCACCTGAAGCAATTTCTTGATCTTGCTCCACCCAGTCACCCAAAACGTCAGGACGCCAAAGATACGCTCCAGTTTTTGAAGGAAACAGATGGGATCGTTCCGAAATGATCGACGCCACGACAACATATGAAAAGAAGTATCGCCTCGATCCTATTATTTATTATCTTCTCCGTCGCTGTGGACGCTCAGACCGAAAAGCCCAAAGACGCGTCCCCGTATAAGAGCGATTTTGTCACCGCAAACGGCATCAAGCTGCACTATCTCGATTGGGGAGGAAAGGGCGAGACTGTGCTTTTTATTTCAGGTGTGGGCGACGGGGCTCGTTATTTTGACGAGATGGCGCGACAGTTTACTGATAAATTTCGGGTACTCGCGCTGACGCGACGGGGATATGGCAAATCGGACAAGCCCGAAACTGGCTACGACGTTGCGACACTCACCGAGGACGTGCGCGAATTCCTCGATGTCATGAAGATCGATAAGGTGCATCTAGTCGCCCATTCCGCAGGTGGCAATGAGTTGATCCAGTTTGCCAGCTCTTATCCGAATCGGACCCTCAAGCTCGTTTTTCTCGATGCGGCCTATGATCGACGCGAGATCGTCGCGATCGATAAGTACAACCCGCTACCTGACCCAACTCCGACGTCATCGGTTCCGACCTTGAGCGACAAGATCGAAGCTGAGTATTTTCGCTACATGGACGAGTACGAGCCGACGTACAAGAAGATAAGGGTTCCTGCTCTGAGTTACTACTCTATTTTTGAACAACATTGGAACGTTAAACCCGAAACGGACGAGGCCATTAAGGCAAAGGCACAGGAATTTATCGACAAATTTGTCCAACCATATCAATTTCGAAACGCTGAACGGTTTCGGAAGGAAGTGAAAAAGGGTGAGGTTATAATACTTCGCAATACTACCCATTATTTTTTTGAAGACACCAAACAAAAGGTTGCGGTTTTTGCAAAGATCCGGGCTTTTCTGTTGGGAAAATAGCACTTGTACAAGCGTTCATTAATCGCGTAACGAGTTTTCGAACAATTGTTCGCTTCATTTCGTTGTTAACCTAGCCACTCTTGCCAAGTATATGAGAAATAAAATATTCGCTCTGTTTTGCTGCCTCGTTGTCTTTACATCGGCCGCTTTAGCCCAGCAGCCAACGCCCACACCAACCCCACAACTCTCCGGCAAAGGCGGTGATTTCATAATCAAAGATTTCAAATTCGAAAGCGGCGAGACGCTGCCGGAGTTGAAGCTGCATTATGTGACGTTTGGGACGCCGGTGAAAGACAGCAGCGGCAAGGTTACTAATGCGGTGATCATCAATCACGGTACGGGCGGGGCGCATACTCAGTTTTTGGGACGCGCTTTTGCCAATGTGCTGTTTGGAAAAGGCCAGCTGCTCGACGCTGAGAAATATTTCATCATCATCCCCGACAACATCGGCCATGGGGCATCAAGCAAACCGAGCAACGGCCTGCGTGCAAAGTTCCCTCATTATTGCTACCACGACATGGTCAATGCCCAGTATCGGCTGTTGACCGAAAAACTCGGTGTGGATCATTTGCGGCTGGTGACGGGCACGTCGATGGGCGGGATGCACGCGTGGTTGTGGGCGGAGATGTATCCTGATTATATGGACGCCGTAATGCCGTTGGCGAGCCTTCCGGTAGAGATCGCGGGGCGGAACCGGTTCTTTCGGCGAATGGTGATCGACCCGATCAGAAACGACCCGGCGTGGCTGAACGGCGAATACAAATCGCAGCCGGTTCAGGGCCTGACAACTGCACTATACACGCTAATTATGATGGGAAGCGCACCGCTCCAGATGCAGAAACAGATGCCGACCAAAGCAGCGGCCGACGCTGCGTTCGATCAAAGGATCAAGCAACAACTCACGACGACCGACGCCAATGACATGCTTTATCAGTTTGACGCATCGCGTGATTACAACCCGGAGCCGAAGCTGGAAACAATTAAAGCCCATTTGCTGGCCGTCAACTCGGCTGACGACGCCGTTAATCCACCCGAACTCGGGATAATGGAGCAGCAGATAAAGCGAGTGAAGCTTGGCCGCTTTGTGTTGCTCCCGATCACGGACGAAACGCGAGGTCACGGGACACATACCATACCCACGATATGGCAAAAATATCTTGGCGAGTTACTTATACGATCCGATCGAGCTGCTCAATGACCTTACGGATTCGCTAAAGCTCTGCAGGCAGAACGCGTGTAAATATCGCGATACTGGACTAGGCTTGCGAGGTTAGTCCTGTCCAGCCTTTTCCGGATTGTCCTTGACGAATTTTTCGAATTTCTTTCTCTCGGGGTGTTCCGGTACTTTCTTCAAAAACAACTTATATTCCCGCGTCGCGAGATCTTTCGCACCGGCAAGCTGGTAAAGGTGGGCGAGTTGCAAATGGCACTCGGCCATTCCGCTAGGGTCGAGCCTTATTGCTTCATTTAGCGCCTGAGAGCCGAGCGTGCCTTGACGAGCCTGCAGGTACGCTTCGCCGAGAAGTTGGAAAGTTCTTGCCGATGTCGGATCAAGTGAGGCAGCGTGCTTGAAAATTTCAATCGCGGCTTCGTATTGCTTCTGAGCAAATCGTATCTTCCCGACGTTTATCCACGCCGGGATATATTCTACTTTCAATTCAAGTGACTTCCTGAAAGCCAGCACCGCATCTGAAAGCGAGTTTTTCTCAAAATGCAATGAGCCTAATTTCGCCCACGCAATAAAATCCTCGGGGTCGAGAAAAACTATCTGCTTCAAATGTTCAACCGCCTGTCTCAAATCCTTATTTTTTTCGGCATCGGCGGCTTTCTTGTACAGGTCAATGGTTTTTTCATTTCGCGGATGAGTGAACTTCGCAGAAATCGCCTCCGGCGGTGCGGAGCGTTGAGATTGCGCCGCGTATATCACAAAGTCCTCGCGTTGCTGCGAAGGTCCGCTTGAAGAAATAGGCCGGCGTTCAACCTCGACGCCATTTACCTCCACGATAAGCGTACCTGCGCTGCTCTTTCTTTTGAAGCAATAGTTGCCCGACTTGCTGACAGTCCATCGATTCGCCCCTTGTTGAATGTCCAACAATATGATCGAGACCTTCGGCAATTTAGAGCCCTGATCGAAACCCTGAAGGGCGATTCTGCCATAAACGTATGGGACGTGAGCAAAAGGAGAGTCAAACGAAGGAGTGAACCCTACTTCCGAGCATATGTCGTCCGCCTGCGCAGCCAGGCTCCCGGCCAGTAGAAGCACCGAGGATAAAATCAAAAAGGACCGAGTTGCCGACCTCATAATCTAACACCATCACTAGAACCGACGCTGTAAAATGCCATTGGGTTGAGTGATAATCCAATATAGGCTGGAAGTCAAGCAAAACGAGCGAGAATCAAAGGTGGCCAATTGAGTAAGTATGGACGGACAATCAAAGATCAACGTACAAGTCGTGTTCAACGGATTTCTTGCGCTCTCGATGAAAGAAAAACTAAGGCTGGTCGATACAATGAACGAGTTTTTCGATTATCCCGACCGTCGCGAGAAAATGCGAAGAGACAATGAGGAAATGGTGGTGACATACGAGTCGGGGTCGCGTATTGAACCTTGTAAATGTTGCCGCAAGTTGTAGTAAATAGTGCTCATTGATTCCATGCCGAAATGTTTACCGGATAACACAAACCTGCGTACAGTTTATCGGCATTCAGCTTGTGATTGTCGAGCCCTTCACAAATCGAGCAAAAATTGCCGGGCCACTTGAGCCGAATCAATGACTTCGGCTTTTTGAAAAAATCGGTTACTATTTTCCGGTTCTCTTCATTTCCGGCTGCGATCTAAGCAAATATAATGAGCGACATATTCAGCCAAACGTCCCGTCCGAACCCCGACCTTTTTTTCACCCGAAATGACAAAAACGACCCGCGCCTTGGCGAGATAGTTGGGCGCGAGGAACGGGATTATGCAGCCGCAGATATTGTCATAGTTGGCTGTCCGCAGGACGAGGGCGTCCGCCGTAACAACGGGCGCGAAGGGGCGGCTTTTGCACCTGAAGCGATCCGCGAACAGTTTTATAAACTGACCCCTTTTAATATAAAGCGAAAGCTATTCGATTTGGGTAATGTGAAGATCGGGTCAAGCCTCGAAGAAACCCACGATACACATTCGGCTGTGGTCAAACAGGTTCTTGAGGACGGAAAGCGGCTGATCGTGCTCGGTGGCGGCAATGATATTTCTTATCCGGACGGCAAGGCGATGGCTGAGGTATTTGGAGTAGAGCAATGGATCGGCGTGAACGTTGATGCTCATTTGGATGTGCGGATCGCGGAACGTCGAAATAGCGGAACGCCGTACCGCCAGCTTTTGGAAGAAGGGCTGTTGCAGCCGACATATTTCTATGAGGTGGCATATCAAACACATTTTTGCTCGCCGGTCTACTATGCATATATTCGTGACCTGGGAGTTAACCGGATCAGCCTTGAGACGTTGCGTTCGCGAGAAGAAGCAGACATCGAACTGAAGGAAAAGATCCGGCTGCAGTTTATTAATCACAGCACCTCGCTCAATACATTCTTCGGCTTCGACATGGACGCTGTCCGCTCGGCTGACGCGCCCGGAACGTCGGCACCATCGCCGCTCGGGCTTCGGGCCGGCGAGTTCATCACGCTTGTGAAATATGCGGCTTCTTTAGCAAATACAAAGATCATCGAGTTTAGCGAGGTCAACCCGAAATATGATGCTGATCATCGTACGACGAAATTGGTTGCAATCGGCATGCACCGGTTTTGTTCAAATGTTCAATGAATGTACGCCTATGTTAAAATGTGTGTAAATAACCCCCTCGGAAAGTGACGATATAGGGACGTTCCTATGTCAGCCCACTCGTTGCGTATAAACGTTTGCTACTAATTCGAATACAAGAGGTGACTAGATGAACATTCGAATATTTGTTGCAGTATTTTTATTCTCGATGGTAATCAGCATTCCTGTTTTCGGACAGGAGCACGGCAAGCATCAGCTTGGCAAGGTCGATTTCCAGAACTCCTGCAGCCCTGCAGTACAGGAAAGCTTTCAGCGAGCGGTCGCAATGCTGCACTCGTTTCGCTATACCGAGACCGAAAAGGCCTTTCGTGACGTGCTCTCGGAAGATCCGTCGTGCGCCATGGCGGCATGGGGCATCGCGGCCATATCGATGGCCAATCCACTAAGCGGTGCGGGCCCGTCGCCCGAATGGGCGGAGCGCGGAAAAACGGCGATCGAAGAAGGCCGGAAGATCGGAGCGAAAACTCAACGCGAGCGCGATTATATTGAAGCCCTTGGCTCATATTACGAAGATTGGGCGAACCGGCCGGAAAAGGTGCGACAGGTCAATAGGGCAAAAGCGTTTGAAGCACTTGCCGCACGGTATCCGAACGATGACGAGGCACAGATCTTCTACGCGCTTTATCTGTCAGGTACGCAGTCGCTTGCCGATCAAACCTACAGCGCCTACCTCGCCGCAGCCAAGATATTGGAGAAGCAATTTGAAAAGCATCCGGACCATCCCGGAGCTGCTCATTATTTGATACACAGTTACGACGCTCCTCCAATAGCCGCACAGGGCCTTGTAGCCGCGCGGCGCTATGCAAGCATCGCTCCGGCCGCGCCGCACGCACTGCATATGCCGTCGCATATCTTCACGCGTGTCGGTTACTGGGCTGAATCCGCAGCCACGAATGCACGATCGGCGGCGGCCGCGAAGCAGGCGAAGGAATTCGAAGAGCAGTTGCACGCCATGGACTATATGACTTACGCGTATCTGCAGATGGGCCGTGACGAGGAGGCAAAGCGCATCGTGGATGAAATTCCATTCGTGACCGGGATCACCACCCTCCGGTTCGCTGGCCCTTACGCGCTGGCCGCAATGCCTGCGCGATATGCGATTGAACGTGGCGACTGGAAGGCGGCGCTTGCGCTTGAACCGAACAAGACTAATATCCTTTACGCCACCGCGCTTACCCATTTTGCGCGCGCCATTGGGGCCGCACGTTCCGGCAATGTAGCGGTTGCGGAAAAGGACATCCAGGAACTCGCTCGTCTTCGTGACGAGCTTAAGGCGGCAAAAAATGATTACTGGGCAAGCGAGGTCGAGGTCAGCCGCCTCGGAGCCTCCGCCTGGACATCTCTCGCTCAAGGCAAAAAGGAGGATGCTTTCACGCTGATGCAAACCGCCGCGGACGCCGAGGACAAAAACGAGAAACACATCGTCACCCCCGGTCGCATCTTGCCTGCGCGAGAGCTTTTCGGCGAGATGCTGCTCGAATTAGGACGCCCTGCCGATGCGCTCAAAGAATTCGAGGCATCGCACAAACGCGAACCAAATCGCTTCCGCGGCTACTATGGCGCCGCGCAGGCAGCGGAAAGGAGCGGCGATTTGGCGAAGGCAAAGCTCTATTACGCACGACTGGTGGCCCTCGCGGGTCCCGGTGCCGTCCGGCCGGAACTGACACGGGCCCGGTCGTTTTTGGCCAAGAACCCGTGACCTTTTATGGAGCAAGAGATCCATTTTTGTACAACATCGGACAATGTGAGCATTGCCTATGCCTCCGTTGGTTCTGGGCCTCCTTTTGTAAAAGCGGCTAACTGGATGAACCATCTGGAGTTCGATTGGCGGAGCCCGGTTTGGAGACACCTGCTTGATGAATTCTCTAGCGATCACCAACTGGTTCGCTACGACGAAAGGGGCACCGGGTTGTCCGATCGGAACGTAAGTGAACTTTCTCTGGATGTGTTTGTGGACGACCTTGCGGCGGTGGTCGGCCGGCTTGGACTTGAGAAGTTTCCGTTGCTCGGGATATCGCAGGGCGGCCCGGTTGCGGTGGCTTATGCGATCCGCCATCCGGAAAAAGTGTCGCACCTTATCCTGTTTGGGTCGTTCGCAAGCGGGTGGAAACGGAGCAACCTCGACGAGAAGATCCTTGAGAATCGCCGCGCACAGCTCACTCTCATAAGACAAGGATGGAACAGCAAAAACCCGGCGATCCGCCAACTTTGGACAACGCTTTGCATCCCTGACGGGCGGCCTGAAGAAGCCGAATCATTTAATGAACTTCAACGCGAATCGGTTTCTCCCGAGACCGCAGCCCGAATATTTGATGCGATAGGCGATCTGGATGTTCGCGAAATGCTTCCATTGCTCGAAGTGCCCGTTTTGGTGCTGCATTCAAGAGGCGATTCGATGGTTCAGTTTGAAGAAGGCCGTCGGCTTGCTTCCATGATTCCGCGTGCCAAATTCGTGCCTCTCGAAAGCCGGAATCACCTGTTAATGGACCATGAACCTGCATGGACCGTGTTTGTTGAAGAGGTAAGGCGGTTTCTTGGGCGCGAGGTCAGCATGTCGGAACAGATTACTGAGGTATTACAGCTCAAAACTTGCCCCAGTTGCAGCCGTACATACGCAGATGAGAGCCTTAACTATTGCCTTGATGATGGCGCAAGGCTGGTTGACATTTCGAGCCGCGTTGATCCTTCGATCGATTCGAACGACTACGCGTCGACAAAAATTCTGGAGCCCGCGCTTATCGCACCTCGCGGCGGAGATTAACGCAATCGTATCCGCTTGACTTGCGCGTCCAGAAAAGGCCGGCTAGAGGCCGGTCTTGGATCTTCGATCGAACCATTTTCTAGGCCACCCGGCGGCCTGTAGCCAGCCGATAGATCACCAGAACCACGATCGCGCCGAGAATTGAAGAAATAAAACTCGGGACCGAACTGCCGATGTTGTTGAAGTTGCTGATCATCGGATAGCCGACGAACGTTCCAATATATCCTCCAACAACGGCTCCGACGATTCCGAGTATCGTGGTCAGAATCAAACCGCCCCCGTCGGCTCCCGGCAAGATCAGTTTTGCAATATAGCCCGCCAAAAACCCGAGGACCAACCAAATTAATAGTGAAACCATTTTTTCTCTCCCTTGCTCGTCGTTATTGAGCCGTCAGCCAACTATTAACAAACGTCGTGCCCAAAGCAGCGTAACGAATTAAACGCTTACGTTCGACGCCGACAACGGCTTGAAACAATTGATCGCTAAGAAGCAAGTGTATCACTATAGTTCGATGATCCACATGCGTTTAATGCAGAGTCAATAAACACGGAGCAAACTTGACAGTTTTCGCCAGGTTTGACATCCTGTTTCTTCGCTTTTCTCTTGAAATTGCGAGGTGTAGTCTCTTAGCTCAGTTGGTAGAGCATTACCTTGACAAGGTAGGGGTCAGCAGTTCGAGTCTGCTAGAGACTACCATTTTCCTTTTTTGGCCGCCAAGTTTTCCTTCCTTATTCTGTCCGAACTTCCCTGCTGTAAAATTCGTAAAGCTATTGACGAAAAATGATCTGCGCGCTCTTTTCAGAAAGAGCGCAGCTACAAAGTGGGGGGGAATCCAATGATCGAAATAATTGAATCACCAAAACACCTGGTTGCAATGAAGCTCTCGGGCGGACTGACAGGCGATGATGTAACAAAAGCGTATGAGGCGACCGACAAGGCCCTGAAAGAAAACGAACGCATTTCGTTTTTTGCCGAGATCGAAGACTCCATGAATATGACCTTTGAAGGAGCGGCGAAGGACCTGGTCAAAGGCCTGGGGCAGTTTGGAAAGTTGTCAAAATATTATCGGGCCGCCGTTGTGACCGATAAGGGTTGGATCGGGGCACTGGCGCGAGTTGAAGGTCTCGTGTTCTCGTCGATCGACGTCAAGGTGTTCGGGCTTGATGAGCGAAACAAGGCGTTCGCATGGGCGTCAGAAGCGCCGGAACCGCTGCCAAAGCCTGAAGTTCCCGAACCTTCCGTTAGATTTATTCAGACCACAAATGAGAATGTTGTCGCATACGAGGTTGACGGTCGGCTGCGTGAAAAGGACATAAAGAACGCGGTAGAGGCAATGAAACCTTACTTCGAACGCGACGGTAAGGTCAACGTGCTGGCCCGGCTCAAAGACTTTAACGGATTCGACCTGACGGCGGTGTTTGACGATGATCTGGCCAAGCTTAAGTACAAGGCGTTGTCAAAGGTTGATAAATACGCTGTTGTGGGTGCCAAGCCGTGGATGAGAAATTTTCTTGAGCTTCTTGCCCCGCTGTTTTCGGTTCAGTTGCGGGTGTTTGAATCTTCCGAGGAAGCCGCGGCCTGGGAATGGGTTGGTGCCCAACAGGCGCTCCTGGCCGAAAAGAGTGCGTAGGAGCGGGCCCATTATCTCCCGCCACGCTTGATATTTATTCAGTTTCCCTGTAATATTCTTGGATTGTCAGAAATGCGGTAGGTGTTCAACGCCTGCCGCATGCAATTTTCGATACGATGCTTACAAAGAACTTTGCTGTTTTTACAACTACTACGACCCGCCTTTAATGGCGGGACAATCGCGGTGTCCATTGGATACTGCAAAGCAAAGTCGCTCTTATCGAATCAAATCTATTTAGTAGTAGTGAATCGTAAATAGAAAATCGTGAGTTGTTAAGAGCAATTTGCTTTTAGATCAAACACGAACTGTGTCGTTGGTCGAATTTTTCGATCGGCGATTCACGATTGTCAATTTACGAAATTATGAGCGAATTAAATTTAAAATACGGTGGAAATGTACGAGCTATCCCTGCGCCTGCCACGGTCGCGGATGCTCTGAAGGCGTTTGACCGGGATGTGCTGAAAAAATCGCTTGCCGCCAAGGTCAATGGCGAAGAAGTCGATTTGAATAAAGAGCTTACGGCCACGGACGAAGTTCTCTCGATCGAGCCGATCACCTCAGATTCTCGCGAGGGGCTGGAAGTTATTCGACATTCGACCGCTCATCTTCTAGCTGCGGCGGTGCTCGATCTTTTTCCCGGAACGAAGCTCGGTATTGGCCCTGCCCTCATGGAAGACCCGCGCTACGGGTTCTTTTATGACGTTATTGCTCCGCGAAATCTGACCGAAGAAGATCTGCCGGCCATCGAGAAAAAGATGAAGGCGATGGCGAAGCAGAATCTTGTATATCGCCGCGAAGATATCGACAAAGCAAAAATACTCGACATCTTCGAACAGCGGGAGGAGCCGCTCAAGCGTGAATTGATCGATGAGAAGGTTGCCGACACGGCGAGTGTTTATTACATCGACAATTCACCCTTCATAGATTTCTGCCTTGGACCTCACGTGCCGCATACGGGTAAATTGCAGGCTTTCAAACTGCTTGCCCTGTCAGGAGCCTATTGGAAAGGCGACGCAGAGAACCAGCAGATGCAGCGCATCTACGGAACCGCGTTTGCGAAGCAGGAAGAACTTGATGCATGGGTAAAACAGCGGGAGGAGGCCGAGAAGCGCGATCATCGGAAGCTTGGACGCGAACTCGACCTTTTCTCGATCTCGGACGATTACGGGCAGGGTTTAATCCTCTGGCATCCGAAAGGCGGGATCGTCCGGATGGAAATGGAGCGCTTGCTGCGCGAGGAGCTTGAGCAGCGGGGTTACAGTTTCGTTTTCACGCCGCACATCGCCAAGCGGCAGCTTTGGACAATAAGCGGCCACGAAGAGAACTACGCTGACGGTATGTATGCCCCGACGAGCATCGAGGACGAAGAATATCGTCTAAAGCCGATGAACTGCCCGTTCCATATCGGCATTTACAAATCTTCGCCGCGTTCGTATCGTGATCTGCCGCAGCGTTATTCCGAAATGGGCACCGTTTATCGCGCCGAGCTTTCCGGGACGCTGCACGGCCTGATGCGTGTCCGCGGATTTTCCGTCGATGACGCACACCTTTTTGTACGGCCGGACCAGGTTAGCGTTGAAGTTTCGGATTGCCTCGATTTCGCGATCAAGGTTTTCGAAACTTACGGTTTCGACAATGTAAAATTCGAGCTTTCAGTTCGCGGTGCCGCCGAAAACAAAGGTTATCTCGGTGCGGATGAAGATTGGGCCCAAGCCGAGCAGTCCCTTGCGAATGCATTGGGCGAACGAAATATTTCGTACGAACGTATCGAAGGCGAGGCGGCTTTTTACGGGCCGAAAATAGACATTAAGATCGAGGACGCTATCGGCCGCGTTTGGCAGTTGGGCACGATCCAGTTGGATTTCAATCTTCCGGAACGCTTTCAGTTGGAATACACCGGCGAAGATAATTTGAAGCACCGGCCGTTCATGATCCATAGAGCCTTATTCGGTTCGATTGAGAGATTCTTTGGCGTGCTGATCGAGCATTACGCGGGTGCGTTCCCGCTTTGGCTGGCCCCGGTTCAGGTTGCCGTGCTTCCGATCACCGACCGCATAAACGAATACGCGGAAAGTGTCGCGGCTGAATTGAGAAAGGCTGGATTTCGCGTTGAATCGAACACGAAATCTGATAAGATCGGTGCGAAAATACGGGATGCCCAGTTGCAAAAGGTGCCGTATATGTTAGTTTTAGGCGACAAAGAGCTTGAAGAAGGCACGGTTGCAGTTCGGGAAAGAAAGCAGGGCGACATCGGCGCGATGCCGCTTAGTGAATTTACGGAGATGATCCGGCAGCAGAAATTGCTGCGGAGTCTCTAGTTGGCAAATAGCAAAAGGAGGTCAGTATCGCAAGAAGATTTGGTGGAAACAGAAATCGCCCGCGTTTTCGTGAGCCGCTTCACCGCACAAACGAACGTATACGGGTCCCTTCGGTTCGTGTTGTAACCGAGGACGGAGAAGCTTTTGGTGTGATGGACACGCGCGACGCGATCGCAAAGGCTCGTGAAATGGGCTTGGATCTGGTCGAGATCGCGCCGACGGCGAAACCGCCGGTTTGCAAGATCATAGATTACGGAAAGCTTTTGTACGAGCAAAAGAAAAAAGCCCACGAAGCCAAGAAAAAGCAGGTCACCGTTCAAGTCAAAGAGATCAAATTCCGGCCGGGTACGGACGATCATGATTACAGTTATCGAATGGAGCATGCCCGCGAATGGCTTGGCGACGGCGACAAAGTGCGGGCGGCGATCGCTTTTCGCGGCCGCGAAATGACGCACCGCGAGCTTGGTGCGAAGATCCTGAAAAAATTGACGCTGGACCTGGCCGACCTGGCGGACGTCGAGGTTTTTCCAAAGATGGAAGGATATCAGATGTTCACCATCTTTAACCCGAAAAAAGCAAAGCCGGAAACGAAAAAGCCGGCGGTCCCGGCTCCGCCACCGGCTGAAAATAAAGCTGAAAAGGCCGAAAACGTTGAGAAAGCTGAACCCGTGAAAAAGGAACCGAAAAAAGCAGCGGCCAAAGTAAAGCCCGAGCCGAAAGGTGACGATGAGATTTTTTGATAAACGAGCGAATGCTCAAAAGGCATCGCAATTGTAAGTAGGAGATAATAAGAGAGTTATGCCAAAACTAAAAACACACAAAGGCGCGGCAAAGCGTTTTCGCTCGACGGCGAGCGGCAAATTCAAACGCGGCCATTCGCACGCCCGCCATATTCTGACGAAGAAAACGGCGAAACGTAAACGCAATTTGGATATCGACGTGTTGGTATCGGAAGGCGACCAGAAACGCGTAGAGAAAATGCTGCCGTACGGAAGAGATTAGTGGATTTTCGATTTGCGATTGTCGATTTGCGATTTTGAGACTGGCTCTTAATTCGCAAGTCGCAAATTGAAATTCGCAAATCACGACAAAGGAGTGAAGAAATGCCAAGAGCAAAACGTGGAAATAAGCGTCTTGAGAAACGCAAAAAAATATTAGCCTTAGCTAAAGGCTATCGTGGAACGAAATCGAAACTTTACCGCTCGGCTAAAGAGTCGGTCGAACGCGCGCTGAATTTTGCCTACACCGGCAGAAAACTGAAAAAACGCGATTTTCGTAAGCTTTGGATCGTCCGCATCAACGCGGCATGCCGCCTGAACGACATCAAATATTCGCAATTCATTCACGGCCTGAACCTGGCCGAGATCGAACTCGACCGCAAGGTCCTCGCCGATCTGGCGGTAAAACAGCCGGAAGCGTTTTCGGCTGTTGTCGGGCAAGCGAAGGACGCGTTGGGCAAGCAGCAAGCTGCGGCTTAGTTCGCAGTACTCATCACACTATTGGCGCGTAACGCTTTTCAAGCGGACGCGCCTTTTTCTATGCCCAGTTCTTGCTTCGCTTCCGCAAATTTCTCGACAGCAAAATCCAGGTCTTCCTTTGAATGTGCGGCCGAAACCTGGGTTCTGATCCTCGCCTTTCCTTTCGGAACGACCGGGAACGAGAACGGGATGACGTAAACTCCTTTTTCCAGCAGAGCCTCGGCCATCTTCACGGCCGGCTCGGCTTCGCCGAACATCACTGGAACTATCGGGTGCTCGCCCGGCAATACCTCTAAACCTACAGCCTGGATCTTTTCACGGAAGTATCGCGTGTTCTCCTGAAGCTTGTCGCGCAGTCCGGTTGATTGTGTGAGCAGATCGATCGCGGCGATGGAGGCGGCGACGATCGGCGGGGCGACTGAGTTTGAAAACAGATACGGACGCGAACGCTGGCGCAGGAGTTCGATCATCTCCCTTTTCCCGCTGGTGTAACCGCCGCTCGCACCGCCGAGGGCTTTGCCCAGCGTGCCGGTGATCACATCGATGCGATCGAAGACATTGTGATGCTCATGCGTGCCGCGGCCGTTTTTGCCCATAAAGCCAACCGCGTGCGAATCGTCGACCATCAGGAGGGCATCGTGTTTTTCCGCGAGGTCGCAGATCTCGGGCAGCTTTGCAATATAGCCGTCCATAGAGAAGACGCCGTCTGTCGCGATCATCTTGAAGCGGGTCGCTTTCGCCTCTTCAAGCTTCGCCTCGAGGTCGGCCATGTCGCTGTTCTTGTATCGAAACCGCCGAGCCTTGCACAACCGCACGCCGTCGATGATGCTGGCGTGGTTGAGCTCGTCGGAAACAACCGCGTCCTCTTCGCCAAGCAGCGTCTCGAACAAGCCGCCGTTCGCGTCGAAGCAACTCGTGTAGAGTATAGTATCCTCAGTACCGAGAAAATCGCTGATCTTCCTTTCAAGCTCTTTATGTATCGCCTGCGTCCCGCAGATAAACCGGACGGACGACAAGCCGTAGCCCCATTCGTCCAGAGACTTCCTTGCCGCCTCAACTATCGCCGGATGATCGCTCAAGCCGAGATAATTGTTGGCGCACATATTCAGGACCTCGCGTCCGTTCACCTCTATCCGCGCGTCCTGCGGACTGTCGATCACACGCTCGGATTTATATAAACCCGCTTCTCGGATGTCGTTGATGGTTGATTCTAGGTGTTGTTTGAATTTGCCGTACATAATAAACCTATTTTTCTCTTTGCGCGTTACGAACCAATTCAATCCACAATTGGCGTCATCCCGACCTTTTCAAGCCCTTCTCCGCTATGAGCGCTAATGTAAAGCCACCAAGTAGTGCCTTCATTATATCGAACCATTCGCCACGCGATAGAGTCCTTTTTCTCTCGATACACTAGCTCAACACGTTCGGGTCTAAACTTGTGTTGATTGCTGATTTTCTTCGCTTCTCTTACAGATATTAATCGAGCTTTCTCGGGATTTTTACCAACAGATGGTAGGTCGATCTCTCGAACAATATCTCCGTTTTTATCAAGCCATACCTCGGCCTCATATAGTTTGATCCCGACATTTCGATCGCTAAAAGTAAATCCAATTTTAAAAGCGAAGACTTGCCATTGATAATCGCGGGCGCCAGGGTTAACTCTATAAAGATCGTCAAAATTAACGACCGACCCATAGCTAAACTCGAGCTTAGAAAGGAACTCATTACCAAGACGATCTACCAAATATTTCGCAAGCTTTTCATTAATCGTTGGTGGTAGTTGATTGAGTCCAGATATAGCATTCGGTTGGTAGGGGTAAAGCGATACGATTCCAACTCGTTTCGTAATTTGCTGCCCTATCGCGACGTGCGCAAACATCAGCAGTTGAAACGCACACAGTAAGAGAATCGGAGCAATTCGAAAATTTCGTTTAAACCAAGAGGGCATTCTTAGATCTCCTCAAAATCCAAAATCACCTTCCCGCAATCCCCCGACCTGATCGCCTCAAATCCCTGCTCAAAATCCTTATACGAGTACCGATGGGTGATCACTGGGGATATATCGACACCTGTCTCTAATAAAACGCTCATTTGGTACCAGGTTTCGTACATCTGGCGGCCGTAGATGCCCTTGATGGTGATCATGTTGAAGATCACGGTCTTCCAGTCGATGCCGAACTGCTCGCTCGGAATTCCGAGGAAAGCGATGTTGCCGCCGTGGAACATATTCGCGAGCATGTCCTTAAAAGCGGAGGGAACGCCGGACATCTCCATCCCGACGTCAAAGCCTTCCTTCATACCGAGTTCTTTTTGAACATCTTTGATCGAGGTCTTGCTGACATCGACCGCCTTGGTCACGTGGCCCATCTTTTCGGCAAGCTCAAGACGAAATGGATTTATGTCGGTGATGACGATGTTTCTCGCTCCCGCGTGTTTTGCGACGGCGGCGGCCATGATACCGATGGGCCCCGCACCGGTTATCAGAACGTCTTCGCCGAATACCTCGAATGCAAGAGCGGTGTGAACGGCGTTCCCAAACGGATCATAGATCGCGGCAACATCAAGATCGATGTCCGGCTTGTGCTTCCAAATGTTGGTGACTGGTACTGCGATGAACTCGGCGAATCCGCCGTTTGTGTTAACGCCAATGCCACGGGTGTTCGCACACAGGGCACGTTTGCCGGCCATACAGTTTCGGCAGCGGCCGCAGACGAGGTGGCCTTCGACGCTGACGATATCGGCAGCCTGAAAATCAAGCACATTTGACCCAACATCGACGATCTCGCCGACAAATTCATGACCTATCGTTGTAGGCACTTTGATCGTAGCCTGTGCCCACGCGTCCCAGTTGTAAATATGCAGGTCCGTGCCGCAGATGCCGCCCTTCTTGACGCGAATCATCACGTCGTTTATGCCCATTTCCGGCTCCGGTACATCTTCGATCCAGAGGCCAGGATCGGCTTTGCTTTTCACGATTGCTTTCATTGGATTTGCGTAATTTCCTGGTACTTGAATGGTCAATAATATCAAAGGCTCGCCTTCCACGCGAACCTGCGATTTACGAGAATCTGATCCGCTGTTAAAATTGTCGTGTGAACTGTATTCTTTGCGGCAAAATCGGTTATCCTTTGTGTTTATGTCTGAAGCGAAAGAACAAGTTGAGGCGGCCCGAACGGCATTCACCGGCGATTTTGAACGGTTTGAAGATCTCGATCTAAATGGCAGCGGCCTTGCCGAGCGCTGAAGCCCTTCTGCCGCGAGCTCGGCGAGATCAGGATCCGTCATACCGGGAAAAAATCGGCATTGGCCGAATCTAAGAAGCTTATCGGTAAAGTCGCGGCAGAAGAACGCGGCGAATTCGGCCAGTTCGTCCAAACGCTGGAGAAGGAAGTGGCTGAAAAGCTAGAAACGGCCGAAGTCAGGCTGAACGAATTCATTTCAAAAGCCCGAACCGAGGCCGAACGGCTTGATGTAACTCTTCCCGGCCGCCGGCCGCGACGCTGGCCATCTGCACCCGATCACGATCCTGCGGCAGAAGATCGAAGATATTTTTGTTTCGATGGGATATTCGATCGAGGACGACCGCGAGATCGAGACTGATTATTACAACTTCGATGCCCTGAACATTCCCGAAGGCCATCCGGCCCGTGAATCGCAGGACACTTTTTACACGACCGACGGCTTCGCCCTGCGTTCGCAGACATCGACCGTACAGATCCGCGCTATGGAACGCCGCGGGGTGCCCATCCGCATACTCGCACCCGGCAAGGTCTATCGCCGCGACACGCCTGACATGACCCACACGCCGATGTTTCATCAGCTTGAAGGCCTGTGTGTCGATAAGGGAATCACGATGGCCCACTTGAAAGGCACGGTAACAGAATGGCTTCGTCGAATGTACGGCGAGGACACGATCACGCGTTTCCGGCCGTCGTACTTCCCTTTCACCGAACCGTCGGCGGAATTCGACTTTTCGTGCTTCGTTTGTCACGGCTCTGGCACCTTTGATGACAAGCGATGCCGGCCATGCAAAGGTTCAGGATGGATCGAACTCGGGGGCTCGGGTATGGTCCATCCAAACGTCCTCAAAGCCGTGGGCGTCGACCCACAAGTCTATTCCGGCTTCGCATTCGGCTTCGGCCTCGAACGCATGGCCGCATTGATGTTCAACATCGATGACATCAGGCATATGTTCGAGAATGATGTGAGGTTTTTGGAGCAGTTTAAGTAGTGCAGGACGCTAGCCTGCACCGACAGACTAAAGTCCGTCGTACGTTTCGGCCTCAAACGCATGTGTTCGCTGATGTATTCGCTGGATGACATCTGGCTGATGTTCGATAACGATGTGAGATTTTTGGAGCAATTTCGATGAAAACACTAAAAACTGTTCTTTCCATAAATCTGCTCGTGATTATAGGTTTTCTTAGCGTACAGGCACAGACAAAAATCCCGCTAAGACTTGACGAATCCAGAAAATCAACTATCGGCCAAACTTTGTTTTGCGACAAAGATCTTAAACATTGCGGGTTGCGGCAAAATGAAAAGATTAAAACTGCGACAATCAACGGTCTCGGAACGCGAATTAGCGTGTCGCGTTCGGCCAAGGGTTTTTATCTGGTAGTGGACAAGAATGCGGATAATAGATTGTCAGATGATCGACAAATTTTGCTTCCGCCGGGCTCAAGTATAAGAGTAAAAATTAAGAAAACAGTTCCATCTGGAAGGTCTTTATTCTTGCCGTTTGAGATTTCGCATTCGGCCTACGAAAAAAACGCTGTCGCAATTGATAACTTTAGTATTACTCCTCACTATTCCGGGACAGGAATTCTAAAATACAAAACTTGTTCCTCACAAATCGCACTTTCAGATTTGAACTACAGCGGTTCTTTTACTCCCTTGGATGCGGATCGTGGAACAAATTTGGGAATTGATGTAAATAATGACGGTAAGTTTTGGGGAAAGGAAGAATATAGAAGAACGAACGAAATCATCGAGTTTTGCGGTCAAAACTTTTTGGTAGCAACATTAAATAATAGGAATTTAATTCTGACTCCGACGAATTTGAAAATCGCAAAGTTGAGTGAGGTTGTGCCAGAGTTTTCGTTTGCGTTACTCAACGGCAAGATATTAAGTTCGGACAAGTTAAAAGGGAGAGCTTATGTTATGGACTTTTGGGCTTCATGGTGCCTTCCCTGCGTCAAAAATCTTCCGCAGATAAAGAGCCTAAAAATGGACTTCGAAAGTAAGCTAACCGTTGTATCGGTGAATGTTGATAAATCATCAAGGAGAAACTTGGCTAAGAAAATTATCGACGAGTACCAGCTTTTTGATTTTAGTGTCATTAGGGGTCTAGGAGATGACGACTCTCTTTGGAAATCCTTCGGCGGTGCAAATCAAAATCGCCTCACTATACCGCTATACGTTTTGGTCGACAGATTTGGGGTCGTTCGTTACGCCGATAACGGCGGAGATGACCTAAAGGAACTGCTGGCAGTTCTCGCCCAAGTATTAAATAATTAGCCGTTTATGAATATCAGCTATAACTGGTTAAAAGATCTTATCGCAATTGAACTGGCGGAGAAATTGACACGTGTTGGCTTGGCTGTCGAAGGCATTCATCCGCGTGGCGGCGATTATTTTTGCTTAAATTTCACCTAATCCGCTCAAGTTCGATCTTTGGAAAATGTGTTAAAGTTGAGGATTAGGAGTATTCATGCAAGTCACAACTATCGAAGGCATAGTCAAGAACGGTCAAATTCATTTGAGCGAAGATGTGCATCTGCCCGAATCAGCTAAGGTTTACGTGATCGTGCCGGATTTGCGACGACGAACCGCGAGAATTATGAGTCCTCGGCTTCTGAACAAGGCTGACGCGAAAATGTTTGAAAAAACAGTCGAGGTTGATGTTGATGATGAAATTTGACCTCTCCTATGATTCACCCGCTCCGATCGCGAAAATAGCAATAAGAACAACTGAAAGTGGTAAACGTCTGCGAGACTTGGAGATGCTTCTTGACACTGGATCAGATATTACTCTCCTACCTAAAGACCGCTTGCAGGAACTGGGAATAGAGCCTTCCGACAGAAACGAGTATGGATTAGTCGGATTCGACGGGCGCATTATCAAATCGGAGATCTATCACTTGCAGGTGGTTTTTCTTGGAAAGCGATTCATAGGAAATTACTGCGCGGTAGATAACCCCGTGGGTATTCTCGGCCGAGATATCCTAAACCAAATTACAATTTTACTGGATGGTCCTAATTTGGAGTGGGATGAACTTCAAACATCCTCTTCGAAATAGTGAATATTTCATGAACATCAGTTACAACTGGTTAAAAGACCTTATTGCAATCCAACGTCCCGCCGAAGAACTGGCCGAGAAATTGACGCGCGTCGGTTTGGCGGTCGAAGGAATTCATCCGCAGGGCGACGATTTTATTTTTGACATCGATCTTACGTCGAACCGGCCGGATTGCCTGTCGCATCTAGGGGTTGCGCGTGAGATAGGTGTTATCACGGGAAACCCGATCTTTCCTAAAGTTCAAAAGCGGCCGGAGGAAGCGGACGTGCCAATTCCGGCGATCCTTGCACCAGACATCGTCAAGATCGAAGATCCTGAGCTTTGCCACAGATTTACCGCCCGCATCATCCGAAACGTAAAGATCGGGCCGTCGCCGGAGTTTCTTGTCCAACGGCTCGAGGCGATCGGCGAGCGTTCGATCAACAACGTCGCGGACATCACTAACTATGTCATGCACGAGTTGGGCCAGCCGATGCATTCGTTCGATCTCGATAAATTGGCCGAAAAGCGGATCTTCGTGCGGCGTGCCCGGTCGGGGGAAACGATCAAAACGCTTGATGAGGTCGATCGAAAGCTCGATGACACGATGCTTGCGATTTGCGATGCCGAAAAACCGGTCGCGATCGGCGGGGTTATGGGCGGGCTGGATTCGAGCATCGGCGACAACACTGTTAACGTTCTACTTGAAGTTGCGTACTTTAAACGTGAGAACATAAGGCACACATCGCGTAAGCTTGGCCTTGCGACGGAGGCCAGCTACCGCTTCGAACGTGGCGTCGATATCGAGAATCTAAAAGCCGCGTCGGACCGTGCTGCCGAAATGATCCAGGATCTTGCCGGCGGAGAGCTAGGCGAGTTCATCGATGTCTATCCGACGAAACATAAGCGAAACAGTGTCGAGTCACCTGATATTTCGGCTGCGGTCAAACGACTATCGGGCCTGGATGTAGCCGAGAGTGATTGCGTGCGAATTCTGAATGCGTTGGGCATTAATGCAGATGGAGATACGACGAAGATCTTTACATCCCCGTCGTGGAGGCACGATATTGCGATCGAAGAAGATCTTGTCGAAGAAGTCGCCCGGCACACCGGTTACGAAAATATTGCCGACGAACTGCCGCCGGCCTATGGTGCGGGCGAATACAATGTTTCGGAAGTACGGAAGAAGCTGATGCGGCAAACTCTGGTCGATTTAGGGTTTGACGAGGCAATGTCATACAGTTTTGTCGACACGAAGTTTGACGATCGTTACGATCTTAGCCCTGGAATTGTTGAGGCAAACGCTGCCGGGAAATTTGTCACGCTTAAGGATTCCGTGATTGAGGGAGCGGTCCGGATGCGGCCGACGCTCATGCCGGGGCTTCTCGATTCCGTTCGACTTAATTTCAACCATCAGCGACGCGATCTCCGATTGTTTGAAATTGGCAAAGCGTTTGCCGCCGCACAAGGCGAAGATCATCTTCCGGTTGAAAGGGAGCTTTTCTCGCTTGTGTTGACGGGCGGCGAAATGCAGAAGAAGCGAATGATGGCCGCCCGCAATCTTGATTTTTACGATGCAAAGGGGGCGGTCGAGGCCGCACTCGATGCGGTCGGTTTCGACTCCGTTGAATTTCGGGACGCAAATGTTAAGCATTTGCGAACGGGTCAAACGGTCGGGATCTATATCGATGGAGGCTGCATTGGAACGCTCGGCCGTCTAAACGACGAAATAGCGACCGAATATAAATTCAAACAGCCAGTTTACCTGGCTGAGATCGACCTCGACGCGGTCTTTTCCCGAAACACCCAACCGGTGCTTTACCGGCCGCTGCATAAATATCCGTCGATCATCCGCGACGTTTCGCTTTTGGTCGATCGCTCCACCACGTTCGACGATATTCGCGCCGCCGTTATTGATCACGGTTCGGAAATTTGCCGCAATGTCGGGTTCGTCGACATCTTCGAAGGCAAGGGTGTCGAGGACGGAAAACGCTCATTGACGATCCGGCTTGAGTATCGAAGCGACGAAAGAACGCTTGTGGATGAAGAAGTTACGGCCGTTCATGAGAGCATTTTGGAGAGTTTGGGTAAAACATTAGGCGTCGAACCGCGGCCTTAAAAAAATGTTAACAACTTACTTGAAGTTTTCCGAAAAAATACCCATAATCGAAACCTAAAATTGCATTTGCGATCCTCAACTACGGAGACAGCTGAATGAACGGCCTAACGGGGATGGAGAAGTTCTCTCATCTCGAAGATAAGATCTATCTAACAATCGAATTCACAAAGAAGCTTCGCGAAGAGAAAGAGAAGATCGAACGCGAAACTATTTCGCTACGCCGCGATGCCGCAAGTTTGATCGCGGAGAATACCAGGCTTGAAGAAAAGGTCGAAAAACTGCTTTCGGAGCGCGATGCGATCCAACTGAAAGTTGAGGCGATGCTGGACGCGATGTCCACGATAGATTCCGAAGTTGCTGAGGCAGTCGGGAGGCATCAACACGCATGATCAGCGGAAAGAGTAAGGCCGAATCATCTGAACAGTCCATTCGAGTAGAGATATACAACCAGACCTACAGTATAAGGTCGGACGGAGACAACGATTATATCCTGCGTCTGGCCGAATATGTTGACGGAAAGATGCGCGAGATATCTTCGGGCACGCTGACAGTTGACTCGCTTAAGGTTGCGATCCTCGCTGCCCTTCATATCGCTGACGAATATCACCAAATCCAAAATATGCAATCCCAGGTGGACGCTCAGCTTGGTTCCAGAAGTTCGGAGTGTTCGGAAATGCTTGACCGCGTTCTAAAGCATCGTGAGGCTCAACCACAGGAGTTCGAGACGGAACAGTAGCGAAAGTAAAAACCAAACGTAAGGACTGCATAGCCGTAGTCTGAACGTATATTTTTTACTTTTACCTTTTTACTTTTTACTTCCTTGCCATTGTGCTAGACTCTCATTTGGCGAAGGAATTCTACTGCGTAGCTCGTTACTGGACGCAAACATAATTGAGCCAACACTTGAATTGCGGGAGGCTAATGCCGTTTTCGGTGCATTCTTCCATGTTGAAGATTTGCCATAGGATCCGGCTATGATGTTTCGAAAGAAGCAGATCGCCGCCCACCTGTTAAAAGCAGGTTCAATTCATGCGTTCGGGACGGCTAAGCGGTTCTCTCTCGCCTCCTTTTCATCCTTTATCAATTTGGTTCGTGTTCCCGATCTCACCGGGATTTTGATCTTCTTCAAGCTCCGCGTCGAGTTCCCTTTTTATCTCATCTGTCATGCGTGCTTCTTCAAGCGCGAGCGGCAATGCTTGCGACCGTGCCGATAACTTTTTGAGAGCCAATTCCGAATCGGCAAGGCTGCTCCCGCGGGTCGCCGCAGCTTCGATCATTTGAAGGCGGGCCTCTGCCTCTATAAGCATCAACTTCGCTTCCTCATTGATAGATGCAACCTTTTCGGCATCTCGATCGATCTGCGAGCGGAAATCATCTGCCTTACTGCTTTTCAGGCTTTTCAATTTCTGTTTTCGCCGTTGAGTCAAAACCAATTCCTTTTTTGACGACTTAACGATGCGGGTTGCCGTTAGCCGCGATGCGAGCGTTTCGCGGTAGGCGTCGGCGAGCAAAAGATCGGATCGGCTCATGTCCTTAAGAACCCTTTTCTCATTCGTTTTCAACTCGTGTCTGAACCATTCGATCTCTTCGGCCCGGATTCCGTCGGCCGCGATCTTTTCGCGCATTTCCTTGGTCCAATTCGAGCGTCTGTATCCAAAAAAGGCCGATGCAGAAATACCCGCCAACAACCCGACGGCAGTAATGACCAGGCCAAAAAAGAATATCGTAACGGCGATCGGTGGGGTTGAGCCGAATACAAGTGTTAAGACAAGGAACAAGACGGCCGGAACACCGGTCAAAACAAAAGGCGCGGTCCAGGCGGCGATCTTTAAGTTGCGGCCGCGTGCAAGCTCACGGTCCGTGATCTTATATTTGGATATGTTCTCGTCCATTTGTCTTTTTTACTTTACAAACAGTGCAAACTTAATTCAATCTTAAGGCATCACAAACTTTAACCCTTCAAATGTAATTGTATTTTGATTACGGGAGTTTCACGGGCTTGCGTAAGCGTATGACAAAATTCCTAGTTTCTACGATCCTGGCGGCGGTGGTCGCGCTCCCGTCGGGGGTGTTAGCTCAGTCCGTCCCCGAAACACAAAAGCAGAAAGTCCGGACCGTTTCGATCCCCATTTCGATCTTTACGAAACAGGAGATCAAAGAGGGCCAGGCTACAGAATTTGTTCAGGCGGACCGCCTGATCGTGAAAGAAAATCGGGACGAACAGACGATACTTTCAATACGCAGCATTGCCGAAGCACCTCTCGCCCTTGCCGTTCTGGTTCAGGAAGACCTCGCCTCGACCTTCAATCTCCAACTTCGCGACATCGCGAGTTTTATTAGAACTCTGCCGAAAGGCTCGCGGGTAATGGTCGCCTACGTCAGAGGCGGCCAACTTCAGGTGCGCCACAAGTTCTCGGATGATCTTGAGGCGGCAGCCAAATCTTTGCGAATAGTCACCTCGAACGCAGGTTCCGCTCCCAGAAACCCTTTTGACGGGGTGATCGACGCGTTAAATAGGTTTGATGCTCTTCCGGCGGGCCGGCGGGCGATACTTCTGGTTTCCGACGGCCTCGACACTTCACAGGGCGTGTTAGGCTCGTCGCCGGGCCAGAGCATCGATCTCGATCGGGCAATTCTTCGGGCCCAAAGGCGGTCCGTCGCCGTCTATTCCTTTTACTCGCCGGCAACTTTGACGGAAAATGGAAGTTCGCTGCTGATACTTAACGGCCAGGGATCGCTCCAAAAACTGTCGGACGAAACCGGAGGCCGGGCCTTTTTTCAGGGTTCGATGGCCCCGGTCAGTTTTGACCCGTTCTTCAAGGACCTTCGGATGTTGTTGAATCGACAGTTCTTGCTCACGTACTTATCGACGCATATGAAAAAGGGTTATCATCGGGTGGAAGTTTTAAGCTCGAATCCGGAGGTAAAGATCGAGCATCCAAGGGGTTATTACTACCGCTAAGAAGGCGTTCAGCTTAGTTTTGCCCGGCATACCGGGCAGACACTTACGTCTTCTTTCATCAACAGGCCTATCCAAAAGAAAATAAAGGTAAATACGAGAAGGAGAGCAAAGACGACCCAGCCTCCTGTCGATATTCGACGTTCGGTCACCGGCGGCGTGCTCGTTCCGCAATTCGGGCACCGGTAATTTGGTGCGACGAACTGCGATCCGCGATAGGCGAGCGGTTGGGCGACAAAGGGACTTGTACTCTGCGGGCCGACGGGTTGGGTTGGCGAGCTTACCGGTACACGCCGTTCGCTTTGGGTTTGATACTCGTCCGTTTTCCAGGCGTACGGACGCGGGGCTTCATAGGTGTAGTTGTTGGGTGGATAAGGCTGATTGGTCAGGAATCTTATTCCGCAAAACCGGCAAAACTGGCTCTCCTCCGCATTGGCTTGACCGCATTTTGGGCACTGGATCATAGACGTGGCAACCTGAACGGAATATTTCACAACCTCACTAACGAATCATACTAAATAAAGTTCCTGTATTCAGCAAGACGATCTTAGAATTTGATGCGTTCGCCGGTACGGATCGCCTTGTAAACCGATTCGACCAGCTCGACCGATTTGAAGCCGTCATCAGCGGTCACGAGAGGCGTGGTGCCATTCAGGATCGCGTCGATAAACGCCTTATCTTCCTGCACATAACCCCATTTTTCTTCTTTTTCGGTCATATGAAATGAATGCGTGTCAAAGTTCGCGTCCATTCCCTGCGAATCAAGGAGCCGTTCCATTTCCTCGGTCATGATCGTCCTGTGATGGCAAAAAACCTCGATCCGTTCGAATGGAAAATGCCAGCTCGCGTCGGATGATGAGGCAAACGTGCAGTGGAAACCGCTCTTGAATTTGAAAATGACCGAAAACTCATCGAGCTCCGGATATTCATGCTGCGAGCCATATGCGACCAGCTCGTCGATCTCGCCGAATTGAAACCGCATCATGTCGAAGAGATGGATCGTCGTTTCGTAGAGAAAGCCGCCGGTTACATTCACGTCGCCCGTCCACACCGGATTTTTCAACTCGCCGCGGTTCATCTTTAATATGAGCCGAATGTGCCGCGTCGCTCTGCAAAAGCTCTTTCAGTTTCGCGTAAACGGGGGCAAAACGGCGGTTGTGGCCGACCTGAAAGACGCCTTTCCCGGCGTTCGCGGCATCCCGCAGCTCTCCGCGTCCTCGATGCCAATAGAGAATGGCTTTTCGCAGAAAACATGCTTATCGGCCGCAATGGCGGCAAGTGCGATCTCTTTATGTGTCTTGTTTGGGGCGGTAACAAGCACGGCATCGCAGTTATCGAGCAATTCCTCTCGTGACGAACAGACCTTCCCGCCGATAGTTTTCGCGGTCCGTTCGGCACGTTCGGGAACGATGTCGAACAGAGCCGCGACCTCGGCCCGATCCTCGCGCGAATATATCCTTCCGTGAACGTTACCGGCATAGCCCGTTCCAACAATTCCGATCCTAACTTTGTTCATAAGTTGTTGCTAACCGCGGAGACGCCGAGCCAGGAATTTAACAAGATCGACAGGATGAGCAGGATTAGACGTTTGACAATAGTTGCTACTGCTCTTAGATCTTGTATACCCTGTCCATCCTGTCTGAATTTTCTCTGCGCCTCTGCGTCTCTGCGGTAAAATTCCTTTTCTACCAACTCCCGCCGGCCGCGTATTTACCTAAACCCAAAACCTCTTCGGTCGCGGCTTTTGCTTTTCGTGCGACTTCGAACGGGTCCTGGTTCCAGTATTCCGGGCGGAAGATCTCGATGCTGACCATGCGGTTGTAGCCGATCTTGTCAAAATGCTCTTTCATCTCGGTTATCGGCAGAATTCCGGTGCCGGGATAAAGCCGGTGTGCGTCGGTAAGCTGTTCTTTCGGCAGGTCCTCGGCGTCGTTGATGTGGAAAATAAAGAGCTTTTCCGGCCGCATTGCGTCGATCGCTTCAAAGGTCGAGTTCCCCGCGTAGAAATGAAACGTGTCGATCACGTTGCCGATGCTGTCGCGGCCAACCTTTTCAACGATCTCGTTACAAAGATCGAGCGTCTGCACCGAGCAATCCGTTTGCCCAAGAAACTCAAATGCAAGCGAAACGCCGTGCGGTTCGGCGATGTCGGCGAGTTCGTTCAGCACGCGAACCGATTCTTCGATCACCTGCTCTTTCGTTCCATTTTCCGGCATCAGGCCCGGCACGACGACAATATACGGGCATCCGATCTCGCCGGCGATCTTCGAAAGTGTTTCGCATTCTGCCTTGACCCCGGCGTAATCCGCCTCGTGTTCGAAACGTTACGTGTTCGATCGAATTTATCGAGTACGGCTCGAGTTTGTGCTCCGCCAAGAGCGGCCTTTAGATCGGCCGGCGTATTCGTTTTCAAATACTCGTAGAGTTTCGCCGACCAGATCTCCAAAAGGTCAAATCCCGCCGCCGAAGCGGCCTTGATGTCGGTCAAAAGATCGGCATGCATAGTGGTTGCGCCGTTAAGTGCTATTTTCATAATTAATTACTCCGAAAGACTATGAATATTGGTCAAATTCTAACATGCCACGTTAAACCCACCAAAAAGCCGCGCCATCACGAGCCGGATCTACTCCCCTCCTGTCAGCCCATTCGTGCTATTCGTGTAATTCGTGGCTAAAGGTCGTCCCGATCTGAGACGCTGTCCCAGCCTGGGACACGCTGGGGTACAGGCTAATTATTACGTTTGCACGACTTACGCCACTTTGTCCCGTGTCCCGGCGATTTTACAACAAAAATCCACTTTTCGTTGTCGCATAACGTCGTTAAGCTCACTAAACACATCTATTTACGCTGTCCCGCTTAAAGTATCTTTGTAAGCGTTTAGCTGAGAAAATGTGTGACGAAACTCGATCTCGTTACACTATCGGTCGCACGATTCTCATTCCGGATAGCTAGTCTCGAACCCTTTTACAACGCCGTGGCTGTTTCACAAACTGTCTCATTGTGCGGAAAGTGGGACGGGTTAACTGTTGCAGTTGCTCCGCTTAGCCGGAAAAATCGTTCCATTTCACGTTGAGGCAAACGCTTAAGTGGAACGATTTGCCGATAACGTCAACTATTTCAATAGTTACGGTGCTGACACAACTCCCGACGCAATCACTGACACAACCTCGGACATTCCTCACGTGCCAAACGCTTCGCAAGTGATGCCTACGATCCGCGACAGAAAGGATCTTGTTTCATCGACTGGTTTTCAAAGATCAATTCGGAAGGCGAGTGCCCACGAGTCGATCCGAGCACGAGATGCCGTCCGGGAGAATTATCGCTCGTGTTTTCTTGTTTGGAAATATCAGATCGCGCGAAATGCGCGGGATGGAATGATTTGGATGATTTGCACGATTTGGATGATTCGCATGCGACACTCGAAGTCGCAACGACGGATAAGTTTCGCGAAAGGGGCGTCCCAACTCTCGAGGTTAACCGGCCTTAACATCTCAACCATCAGCCGCCGCCTCGATTCGGCCTCCAGAGAATCGCACTATCGCAAGACTGACCCGGCTTTCTGCGCTTTCAAGACTGACCCCGTGCTTTTTCAGTTCTGATGTCACAGCGCACAACCTGTAATTTAGCCGGAGGGTCGACTGAAAGGAAAAGCGAGATTCGTCTTAAGTGCTTGAGGGAGGAAAAAGTATGAGCGTTAAGATAAAGGAATACCATCGGACATTTCTGCATTCCGAACCGCATGCGGACCTATTCCGGCAGGTCATCACCGTATTCGCCGCGCCGTACCACAATATCCAAAGGAGAAATAAAAGTGAAACAACACTTGAACGCTGAGGCCCAAATGATAAATGTTCTGAATTCCGGGTGGTTGCGCGGCATTAATAGGAGTCTGCTATGACGCTTAATATACGAGAATATCATCGCACGTTTAACATTCTGCGTCTGAGCGGCCGTATGCCGAGCGGGGCCGAACTTGCCCACAACCTGGATCGTGAATTGAAAGAGGCTCGCGCGAAGTATAGGGGACTTCCGGACCATCAGGCTCTTGACCTTCTGCGGGCAGACAAGCTTAGAAAACCTCTCCCCGTTCACGATGCATTTGAGGACACCGGGAGCGAGTACAGGACGGCTCGCATTGAAGAAAAAAGAGACCAAGACTTCCAGAAGGTTGCGACTCCCTGGGAACTCAAGTGGAGCCGCCTGGTGCACTGGGATTTGAGATTGACCCCGGTGGTGGATAACAGTGGGGCGGTGGTCGCTTACACCGGGAACATTGACTACCAGAATCTTCTCATTGACCAGACCTTTCACCCGCTGCCATTCGCGCCGGGTATGGAGCATGTCGAGACTCTTAAACATTATCGGGTATTCGTGGGCACCAATGAATTCTATGGCCGGACGGACCTCAAGGTTTTCGGCGACAGTGGGATCGCGCGACATACAGTGTTGACGGATATCTATGGCGAAGTGATGTGGTTCGAACGCGGAGGACGCAGGGATGATTCGATTACTAGTATTTCCTGGCTGGAAATCGCCGGATCGCTAACGCTTGCTCGAAGCGTACTTCGAATCGGACTAGGACTCGCAACATCGCTCGGACGGACCGGTCTTCGAACGCTGACGCGACGGCCTCCGGCACCGATCCCTGCGATGGGGCCGATGAATACCATGACAGGAATGGCGGTTGCGACCCCTACAAAGATCCCCTTAGCATTTCAAGGTAGGAAAGCTCTGGTCCTCGGAGACGACATGGCGACATTGACGCCTCACGTGAACCAGATACCAAGCCAACCCGGATTGTTCGACGTGATAGTACATGGCGACAAAACCGGTTTTTACATCCTCAAGAATAACGCTTGGCAGAAGGTGAGCGTTAGTGACCTTGCTCACGCTATCCGGACTAAACTTGGGCCAAACGATAAAATCCGCTTGATAGGTTGTGAGACCGGTGTGCTTGGAGGCCCCGCGCAACAACTCGGCAGCGAGTTAGGACGTAACGTGTTTGCACCGACCACCGCAGTTTACGCTAAGCTAGGGACGTTCTTTAAAGCGTCTCATCCAAAGTTTAACACGATTAATGGGGCGAAGGTTTACGAATCCGTTAAGGGCCATCTCACTGAGGTCACGCCCGACAAATTTGGCAAATACGTGACCAGCAAAGGTGGCGAATTGGTGAAATTTGTGCCCGGAAAGAGCATTGTGCCCGTAGATGGCGGCACCTTCACTGAGATCATTGCTCATCGCGGTTCAGCGGAATGGGGAAGGTAACTGGAAATGAGTTGCAGGGTGAAATACGTCCTGTCGGCACGAAGTGAAAACATGAGCGTGGCTTTCGCGATTACCCCGCAGCGATAAACTCCGGCCCAGTAACATCGAGTTCCTTGATCGCCGTGCCGACCGCTACCGGATGACCAAAGGGTGGGAAAATGCCATACGCGACGCCACGACAATACTCATATTGAAGCCGCGTCATTCTTACGCTCGGCTCATCCGCGCTTGCAAGCTAATATTGGACGTGTCGAGGTCTGTGGTGCTTGAAAGGCCGGTAATGGTGGCTCCCGTTTCCCGGCCGGTCAATTAGCGGCGGTCATCGCCGCGCGTGTTAACGTGGTAAAGCCCACCTTCGAATTCAAGCCGCGGACAGAAACCTTGGTTCCGAATCCCTTTCGGCAGACGCGGTCGTCTGTGATCCGTGAATGACTCTTTCACGCTGATTTAACAAAATCGTAAATTGTAAGAAGCATTTCGTTCCGGCCGTAGCCGTCGGGATCGGGAAACTGCGAAATAAGTTGCCGGGACGTGCGAATAAGAGCCTCCCTGAGCTCTTTCACATCTGCAGTCGTGACCTCAGAGCTTTTGTAACGAATTATAAGCCCTTCACCAACCTGAAGAATTTCTAACGGATACGGCTCATCGATCAAATCTATCCTTGTGGTTTGATCGGATTCGATAGCCGCCAAGCTGTTGATTAAGGCGTACAGCCAGGAATCGAGAAAAGTGTCTTGCTCAACAAAGGAAGCAGCATGATTTGAAAAACGAATCGTGCCTAGAATATCGACAGGATCAATTTCGAGCTCTTCATCCAAAATTGTTTCAATTTCGAGACTCATGCAATTTCCTCGATAGAATTAGCATTGTCGGTAGGCATAGGCGTGGGGCTTGCTACCTGGTCTTGGACAAAAACCTTGGTTTGCGTCCAGAAGTTACTCAATTTCCAACGACGGTGATGAACTGCTTCTCTTCAAAAGAGAATTTCGATCCACGAAAATGGTCGATTGTCACATCGATTCTGCTTTCGGGTTCGGTCCCTTCGTCCCCGCCCCAGCAAGCGTAAAGCTCCACTGTCCCGAACGGTAATAATGCCTCAATGTAATCACCAAGTTGGCGGACGGACCGTTCGCAAAGCTCGTCCTCCTCCCATGGCGAATCATCCGGTTCGATTACGAAACCGCAGCTGCATCCTTGATAGGAACCAACGTACGCCACATTACTCTTGTTGAATTGGTTCGTGACGAGCTGTTCACCTTCTCGGACTGGCGTGACATTGAACTCTGGAGACTCCTCATTCCACTCTATTAGGGGCAAGTCCGCGTCGGAAGCGATATAAACGGCTAAACACATAATCAACTCTAAAGGTCCTTACCTCAATGGTGTGACTTAAACCTTCGTTTTTGCCGGACCGGGCCGCGCCGTGGCTGCGGCTAACATTGGACGCGTCGAGGTCTGTGATGCTTGAAAGGCCGGTTACGGTGGCTCCCGTTTCCCGGCCGGTCAATTAGCGGCGGTCATCGCCGCGCTCTGATACCGTGGGAAGGCCCACCTTCGAATTCAAGCCGCGGTTTCCGCGCCATCGAGGCAAGATTATTTTCTCAAAAACAAACACTGATGTCACAAACGTTGGTGTTAGTCTGGATAATACCGGCTTGTGTTGGCGACGAAAGGCTTAAGGGCGAGGACCGTTTTGACAGAATCGGCCAACAGGTTGAACATCTTCCAGTTTCCGACAATTACGAGTTTTCTCATGTACTAATTCTCAACCCAACCTATCAGAGAAACACTCCAAGGCTCTTCCAAAGTGATCCATTTGCGACTGATAGTATTCCAAACTTTGATACCGTCCGGATATCCGAGATTCTTGCCCTCCGCCGCATAAACGACTGCAAGATAATTTTTTGAGCTTACACTTTCCCCCGACCATATCGTTCCGATTGATTCATTGGCAAAGAAATATTCACTAGAAAATGCTTCACCGTCGTTCCTTGCAAAACTATATCCCAATGGTAAGCGATCAGTTTTGAATGCTTTATTTGTTAAATCAATAAGATAAAAAGTGCCGCCAGCGTAGTAAAACAAATTACCGAACGTGTCCTTTGAAAAATGCGGTAATGAATCTGGTATCTCGTCTATGTTAAGGTCAATAATCCTCTCTACCTTACCGTCAATTGATATTGTGAGCAGTTTCCCGTTCGCAGTTTGGGTTAGGATGTGCGATTCATCGGTCCAGATTAGTGGAACCTTCAACGCACTCGAACAACGCAGGCTACACTCCGCAGTAGCATGTTGCTTGCTACTACCTATTCGCTTCACCTTTAGGTCACGATTAATACTGTAAAACTGAAACCCGTCTCCGAAACTCCATGTCGCGAAATGAGAGCCATTTGGCGAGAATTCATAATACTCAAGTTCCTCCAACGACTCGTTTGATTTATATCGCCTGGTCGAATGTGTATCGAGATCAAATGTATAAAGATCATCATCTTTGACATTATCAACATCGACCAACACCTTCCTGCCAAAAATTCCAAGCAAACTGCCGTTACTTTTGAAAAGAAGCTTCTGTTTCTTGAGATCGACAACATCTCCAAAAGAACCAACGAGAAGATTCTTGTTGAACAGCCGAGAACTACCTAAATCAAACCGAGCCTCACTAGTCTCTACCGAGAATACAAGTTTGCGATCGATCAACTGGCCCCCGGCGAAGTCCAATCGCACAATTTCCTGGGTATTACAAAGTCCCTCGTTCGCTTTACACTTTTTGAAAAATAGAGAAGAACTTTGACCCCAAACGTCAAGTCCCTGTCCGCAGGAAAAAATTCCAAGGACGGCGATCAGCGAAATCATAAAGCGTGGTTTCATCCGTCTTATTTCCTTACTTATTGAATAATGGGGACATGCCTGCGTTATTGCTCTTATTTTGTCGAAGTCTCATAGGTAGAATTCCGGCCGCATCGAGGTCCGTCTTTACTTTTCGCCGGGCCGCGTCGTGGCTGCGGCTAACATTGGACGTGTCGAGGTCTGTGATGCCTGAAAGGCCGGTTATGGTGGCTCCTGTTTCCGTCCAGTCAATCAGCGGCGGTCATTGCCGCGCGTGATAACGTGATAAAGTTCGCCTTCGAATTCAAGCCGCCGTTTCCGTGCCACCGAGGCAGCATTCTTTCTACTTATGTGCTTCCGGGGAACGAAATCGGGAAATTGCGAGCCTCATACACCCGTATTTACATTCGTATTTGACACCATCGGTCTGCTTACAGTTTAACGGGAATTCTGACGACTTTCTATGATTATTTTTGCGATCCGATCTTGTTTGATTCCGGTGGCAATATCGAACGCGTTATCGCCCTGATTGTTCCGCTGGTTCACATCTGCACCTGCATCTACAAGCACTTTAACGGTATCGCCGTCGCTGCTCCAGACAGCGTGCATCAACGCAGTAAAATCAGATCCGTCCCTCGCATTGATGTCGGCACCTAAATCGAGTAGGCACGTGACCGCGGCGGCTTTGCCGGCCCCTGCAGCCTCCATTAGCGGCGTATATTTACCACCTTGCGAGGGATTAACATTAGCACCCTTGGAGACCAAAGTCTTGATGTTTGGACAACTGCCAGCCCGCGCGGAATAGTGCAGTGGATTTCGACCGTAGATATCGTTATCGTTTAATGCCGCACCTTTGTTAATCAACAATTCAATAATTTCCGGGCTACCATGAAACGCCGCGATTAGGATCGGGGTACGCTGTTCTTTATCAACTTGCAAATTCACGTCCGCCCCTTCATCCAGGAGCCTTTGAACCCGTAATAAGTCATTGTCGCGAATTGCCCGAGTTAGCGCGGTTTCACCACTACAGCCCAGCAACTGAACCGCCAGCAAAAATATGCAGATAATCCTGAAACTTTTCCACCCCATATGCAAAAATAGGACTGCATGGAACAAAAGGAACCGTTGAGATCAAGGCGGTCCCTGCTTTTTGCCGGGCCGCGTCGTGGCTGCGGCTAACATTGGACGTGTCGAGGCCTGTGATGCTTGAAAGGCCGGTTATGGTGGCTCCCGTTTCCCGGCCGGTCAATTAGCGGCGGTCATTGGTAATGGCTCAGTTTGAAATTAGATTTTTTTGACTAGAGCTTTCGGAACCTCAACTGCCAAGCCATCTACAAACTCGACGGTATACATAACCGCTTGATCTGGCATCTCAGAAATCCCACAAACTTCCCCAAGCTCACCGGGGCGAAACTCGGCGGGAGCATCATCCGAAATTTGTACTGTATCGCCCCAAGTGATTTCATTCATGGCTTCTCGGTTTCTTGCACAGGCGAGTTTGCGGTCGGTCTTTGCTTTCTGCCGGGCCGCGTCGTGGCTGCGGCTAACATTGGACGTGTCGAGGTCTGTGATGCTTGAAAGGCCGGTTACGGTGGCAACCGTTTGCCGTCCGGTCAATCAGTGGCGGTCATTGCCGCGTGTGAAAACGTCGTAAAGCCTACGTTCGAATTCAAGCAGCGGTCTTCGGGCCATCGAAGTAACACACTGTCGGATCGGTCATTTCGCCCGAGGTCTGTACATCGAAGATCTTGCCTTCGTTGATGGTTTCGGATGAAGTGTTTCGATGGACGATCGGCTCTTCCAGCCCCCCTATGCTCGGCAGCGAGCGGAATAAAACGCAGCGAAACCTAATAGACGTCCTTCTTTGGCAAAACTGGAAAGAAAAAGGAGTGATTCGAATTGTCCTCCGTTTTGGGCGAAGTAGGACAATTGAAGATCAAGGCGACCGTCTCCGTCTAGGTCACCAACCCATTCAAGCTCGCCGATTTCGAATTCCGACTCGAAACCTGTCTTATACCAAATTATCTGTGAGTGTGATCCTTGCTCGATCAGGAGCACAGAAGCTGAGTTTCCGCCTCGTAACGTAGCAGGCGTGATCCTAATAACATAGTCCGTATCGTCTAGCGTGAACTTGCGGCTATAACCAAGTTCCATACCGTCGAAAAAGAGTTGATCGTCAGTTAGGTTGGGTTTCAAATAAAGCGTCCTAGCGTGGCCGGGCGTCAAGGTTCCTTGATCGGAAAGTATAAAAACAGCATCTCTCGATCCTCTGAAACTCATCGACGAAAAGTGGCCAAGGTCGGTTGATTCCACGGGACCGAAATTAACAGAACGCCGTTCCAAAGAGAATCGTTCTCCGCGTTTGAATAAGCCGAACCACTCTCTTTCGGCTTTTTTTGGTTCATCTGTGCAATAAAAGACCTTGCCGTCCCTGACGAGTTCCATGAGCATGCTCGTCTTTGATGCTTCCTCGTCTAGCTCGACATCTGTAAACTCTGGTGTGAAAGAGGGCGATTCCGACAAGAGATCATTCGAAAAAGGAACGATGGGGGCTGCCTTTGCTTTCGTTTGGTCAACCTTCACTATCGTATTGGGGAGAATAGTCTTGATATCTGGTACCAAACCATATCCGGCAAAGAACGCGACGAAGAAAATTGGAAAACCTAACAAAACCCTTTTCATAATTCGCTACCTCAAATCCGATAGCTGTCTATCTCTAAACCACTTTATGGCTGTGGCTGGTTCCCTCGATTCACTTTCATCAAGGAGACGTTAGCACCATCGGAGCCCATTTACAGTGTGGCTGTCCACAGCGGCCTATGTGGGAATCGGACAATTGGTGTAAGGCGAAACGGGGGTCGGGCCTGGGATTCGTGCGATTTATGCCGGCCGCGTCGTGGCTGCGGCTAACATTGGACGTGTCGGGGTCTGTGATGCTTGAAAGGCCCATTATGGTGGCTCCCGTTTCCCGGCCGGTCAATTAGCGGCGGTCATCGCCGCTTGTGATAGGGTGGTAAAGCCCACCTGCGAATTCAAGCCGCGGTTTCCGTGCCATCGAAGCAAGTTCAAACAGATTGCCCAAAATCGCAAATCTCCGACGTGACGCCATCCTTTGATTTTCGAATCGCAGCCTAATGAGAATCGATCAGCTAATAAGTTCACGTACATGATGTAGAATATCTTGGTTCGAACGAAAGTAACTAGCGATGAAATGAAGAAGTTGTTGATGAAAATAAAACCTGTTTTTCATCGGTTTGACGTGCGGAAAAATTTCATCAGTCGCGAGTTAGCGGTGGGTATCGAACTTTCTTCAGATTGTCTCGAGATTTCGATCAATCCGCCCCTCAGAATAATAAAAACTCAGCAGATCCTACAACTTTATATCAATGGTTTCGAGACCGACCTTCATGAATACATCGATAGACCATCTGAATTTGAAAGAATCGATAACTCTAAAGTTGTTCTGCGGGACGGAACGGAAGTGAAATTTAAGATCCAATTAATAGATGAGTTGGGAGGTGGCCATGATATGGATCTTGTGTGGACACCGTACTGCGTTGCGTTTAAGAACGATTTGCCGAAAGAAAAAAGTTACGACCGATTAAGAATGCTCAGTGACAAGCCCATCGTGTGTGAAAGAATTTGCTGGTTAGATACCGACACTTAGTGTAAATACAAAAAACCGAAGAGGGCCGCGTCGTGTCTGCGGCTAACATTGGACGTGTCGAGGTCTGTGATGCTTGAAAGGCCGGTTATGGTGGCTCACGTTTCCCGGCCGGTCAATTAGCAGCGGTCATCGTCGCGCGTCATAACGGGTAAAGCCCACCTTCGAATTCAAGCCGCGGTTCCGTGCCATCGATGCAAGATTCTAACAAATTGTCGTATATCGCAAGATCGCATATCCTACACCATCTTCTCATGTTGCGAGCTTTTGGCATTGATGCCACATTCACCATGTTTCTTGCGGGCTTCGCCCATCAATGTGCGGTGAGTCTCGGACTCACCGTCGAGGCAAAATAAACTTCGCGGCTGTGCCGCGGTTGATGATCCAAATATCCCGGGACAAACCTTGTTATTATCTCACGTCGATTCACAAACAAATCAAATGCCGGACGGCGGCGTAGCCGCGAGAATTAGGGAAGCTTTACGGTGAGGCAAGCCTCACCGCACATCGAGCGGCTAAGCCGCACCCCCGTCCATTTGAAAGAATGAGGTACGGGTGTCGCTGGGCCCGGCCCCGGATTTCCTTGTGAAATGGATCGCTCGGCTATAAAATCTTCTGGTTGAACCCGGCATGATCACTGCATTATGGACGAGAAGATGAATTGGACCCAAATGCTCCTGCTGGTGACGGTGTTATTTTTGACACTGGGGTTCGCAACCGGTTGCGGTTCGTTTGGACGAGGGAATAGCGGTACGAATCGCCCGGACGAACCCGCGCGCTTACCGCCCGGCTCGACGGGGGTTTTACCGGTCGAGCAGAGTGCCGATCCGGTTATGTTCGGGCAGATCGACCTGAGGGACGCGGTCCGCGAATTCAAGAAACTGCTTGGCAGTGGTATTTCCGTTTCCAAGATCGTTCTTGAAAATGACTCCGTCACCATCTCGGTTCAGGATTCGGGGGATTTTCGATTTGCGGCGGGTGTCGTGACGAAGGTTCCAGGCGGAACAGCGTCGCTTCGCCATACTCAGGCGCTGACAAACATCATGCCGATCAGATCTTTCGAGCTCGATCAGACGCCATTTGTGATGGTGCCGAAAATCGCCGCGACCGTTCCAAGAATTATCTGGATCGACGGCGGGAAGGTCGACAAGATCGAGATCGCCGCCCCGGCCAGCTGGACCGTAACTGTCGGCGGCACGCAAAATCAGGTCGTCCACCGGCTAAACGTCGGCCCGGCGTCGTTCGGAGTTTACGACGACGGTTACCTGCGGCCATATGCGGGTTTTCTGACCGACGCCGAGGCACTGAGGGAAAGATTGGCGGGCATGAAAGAACATGTCGGAGGAAAGCTGGAAGTGCTTTCGCTCGGGATACACTCGAACATAGTGAGCGTCAAGGCCCGCGATCAACGCAAACCGGACGAGTTTAACGAGATCGCCTTTAATGAAAAAGGAAAATGGACCGAGTCGCCCGTACGCGAAAGCGAACTAAGAATTCGGCCCGGCGATCACGGCCTTGACCCGCAGGTTCGCAGTCTCGCCGACATGGTGTTCAATGTCGACGATCTGGACCTGAGCCTGGTCAGCCACATGGCGGACGCGGCGCTGGACAAACTGCGGCTTGAAAATAGCTCGGTTTCAATGGTCCAGATCGTCGGCAACTATAATAAAAACCTGAAATGGCGGGTGATGGTAACAGCCGACAACGGCCGACGCAGCGGCACTCCGCTCTTTGACCTGAAAGGCACATTGCTGGAAGCTAAAGTGCAATAACGCCGGCAAGTCCGCCGCCCGGGCACACTCCCTACGGGTCGTGTTTCTGCCTTTTATGCTCTGATCCGCCGCGCGGGCACACTCCCTACCGGTCGTGTTACTGCCTTTGCGGGCAACGTTGGAAATTGCCAACTCGTCAAAGTATCGGTTAAGCTGTTCTTAGCACGCCGTCCTCTCTGTTTTACCGCCTATGCAAAAGTTATTGATATTTCTTACATTGCTTCTCGCTGTTGCGGGCCCATGTTTTGGCCAGCAATCGGATGCGGCTTTGCGTCGCGTCCGGGAGTTGGACACCATCAGCCGCGATCCGTCCGGCAAATTGCAAACGCAGACGGCGGCCGAGCATCTTTCGCGGGCGGAAACGTATTCGAGCAACCGGCTGTTCCCGGAGGCACGCGAGCATTGGTCAAAGGTCTTTGATAATTTTCGTGACGATGCGGGAGTTCCGAAAGCTTTGTTCGGCATGGCCCGCTCGTTTATGTGGGAGCGGAAGTATGACAAGGCGGTCGAGTGGTTTGAAAAGCTGACGAAAGACCATCTCGACACAAAGGACGGCCGCGAAGGGCTTGCGTTCAAGGGAGCCTCGTACGTCCGGATGGGCAAGAACCTGGAAGCCGCCAAGACCTACGAGCAGTATGTAACGATGTTTCCGCAGGGCGAAAGGATCGAATCGGCCCATCTGAACATCATCGACGCCTATCGCGAGGCCGGCAAATACGACGAGGCGAATCGATGGGTGGACCGGACGGTCCAGTCGTTTGCGGGTAAACCGTCCGTTGTTAACGCATTGCACGCCCGTCTTCGGATGGAAATATTTCGCGAAAATTGGGCCGCAGCGGCGGCTTCGGCTGACCAACTGCTGGACGGGCGGTCGTTTGCGGGATCGATGGCCGGTGCCGACGAGGTAAGATATCTGCGGGCATTTGCTCTCGACCGGCTTCAAAAAGCATCGAATTCGACGGCCGATCCGTACGCAGCCGTTGGCAATCCTTCGTCTTATTACGGAGCTCTCGCGGCCGACAAGGTCAAGGCCGGCCTGGTAAAGACGACCGCAAGTGCGTCGCCAACCGACTATCCTGTGATGTACCGGAACGAGCTGCTGCGTTATGCCCGGGCTAACAAGGTCGACCCGCGCTTTCTGCTTGCGATCATGAAGCAGGAAAGCAGTTTCAAGCCCAATGCAAAATCGCCGGCCGGGGCTCGCGGGCTGCTGCAGCTTGTTTTCGACACCGCCGATCAAATACAGCCAGACAGGCCGGTTATCCGAATCTCCAGCCCGACGATCTTTACAAGCCTGCCGTCAGCATCGCTATCGGCTCGGTCTACATTGCCGAATTGAAGGACGAGTTTGGCGGGCTTTACGAGGCAATCGCGGCAAGTTATAACGGCGGCGAGGACAATACAGCGCGATGGCTGAACCGCAGCAAACCCAAAGATGCGGGCATCTTTGTCGTCGGAGATCGGATTCGCTGAAACAAAGAATTACGTCTTTAAGGTAATGAACAACTATCGTGTTTACCGCGAGCTTTATAGCGAAGACCTTCAACGCAAATAGATAGTTACCCAAAAGGGCCTGAATATGTGGTAACTTGAAGATGGGTTTCTAAGCGAGGACGCTTCAAGCATATGGACGCGAGACTTCCAAGACAGCAAAAACGGATCGCCATTTCATTGACTATTGAACTGGAGGCATCGTCGGGAAATCGTGAAGCGCGAATGAGCGACCTTAGTATGAACGGCTGCTACATCGATACTATTACCAGCGTAAGGCTTGATGAAAACGTCCGATTCACGCTATCGCTGCCAGACGGCCGCCGCGAGGAACTGTCCGGCGAAGTGATTTACATGCACGAAGGGATCGGGTTCGGTTTGCGCTTCAACGATCTCTCCGATGACCAGCGAATGCTTCTTCAGAAGATCATTCAGACGGACGGCGCAGGGTTTGTAGTTGCTCATGTCAGCCGACAGATCCTCCGATCTGTCGTACAGGCTATTTTTCCCAATCGCCCTGGCCTTGCCGTTCCACATAGTAGCCCGCTTCTTTGAGGTGAGCGTGAACATCTCGGGCGTGTTTCTCGTCCCTGACCTCGAGGATCATTTCAATTCCGACGCGGCCAAGCGGCGCAAGCCAGATCGCCCGCTGGTGATAGACCTCAACTACATTCGCGCCCGTTTCAGCAACGTGGTTAAGCATCGCGGCGAGCATCCCGGGCCTGTCAAGAACCAGAAGCTTCATTATTACGTAGCGGCCCTGACGCACCAGTACTTGTTCCAGAATTCTTGCCAGCAGGTTCGCGTCGATGTTCCCGCCGCAGAGTATCGCGCACACTTTGTCTTCCGGGGCGACGGGGATCTTCCCGGCCAAAAGGGCCGCGACGCCGGCGGCTCCCGCACCTTCGACCACCAGCTTGGAATTTTGCATGCAGTGAAAAATGCCGCGGGCTATCTCTTCCTCGGTGACCTCAACAACTTCATCTACGAGTTCCTTTATGATCGGCAGGGTCTTTTCGCCCGGGCGTTTGACCGCAATTCCGTCTGCAATTGTCGGCTCCGGCCCTTCGACTTCGATCGGTTTGCCCGCCGCGAGCGATCTGTTAACCGACGGGACATTTGCGGCCTGAACACCGATAACGCGAACGTGAGGAAGCAGGTTCTTTATCGCAATGGCGATGCCCGAGATGATCCCGCCTCCGCCGATCGGTACAACGACGACGGTGAGCTCCGGAAGGTCTTCGGCCAGTTCAAGGCCGATCGTTCCCTGCCCGGCGATCACCAGGTCATCGTCAAACGCGTGAACGTAGGTGTAGCCCCGCTCGGCTTGGAGTTCGCGGGAGTAGGCGACTGCCGCGTCAAAGCTCGTCCCTTTCATGATGACCTCGGCACCTTGCTTTTTCGTCGCGATGATCTTTGTCAGCGGAGCAAACTCAGGCAGTACGATCGTCGCCTTGATCCCGTTAAGCCTCGCCGCGAGTGCAACACCCTGGGCATGGTTCCCTGCGGAGGCCGTGACCACACCGCGTTTTTTCTCATCGTCGGACAATCGGAATATCTTGTTATATGCACCGCGGATCTTGAACGACCCGGCCCGCTGAAGGCACTCGGCCTTAAGATGCGCCGAAGCTCCGATCTCGGCCGATAGCGTTTCGTCGGCGATGATCGGGGTTGAGTTGATAATGCCTTTTAGTAAACTTCTGGCGGCTTCGATGTCCGATAGTTGAACGGTCATGATGGGAATGAGTATATGTGAAAAGCGGTGAAAACCAAAAAATGACGGAAACCGCGCAAACCGGCACCGGGACTTGGCAAAGGTTTGAATGAATGAAGTTACTGTTGGATTTGTAATGCGGTATTTAAGATATGTTTGCTGCGCCATTTCCCGGTGCCGGTTTGTTTTCAATGATCCTGTCGGTTCCCTTGCTTGATCGCTTCCCCGATTCGATATATTCCGACAATTAACGCGAAAGGAATGAAGAAAAAGTATCACAGAGGTTTCGCGTTTTTTGTGTAGACCCGGTTTGTCTGATCTTTTCGCATTTCAATGTGAAATAGGGTATATTTGCACTTAATCTGACTTCTGGAGGACAAAATGGAAATACTTGGCGGTTTGGGACTCGTCTTTCTGCTTTTTCTCGGCATCGCGCTGTTGATCGTGGCCTGGAAAACGATCAAGATCGTTCCTCAGTCGAGCGTTCTGCTGATCGAACGTCTCGGCAGGTTCCACCGCGTTGCTGCCAGCGGTTTGAATATTATCGTTCCGTTTCTTCGAGTCTCCTCGGGCTGTTTACTGGACGAACACGCGGCCTGGCACCACATTTATCGATTCGCGCGAACAGTTTATCGACCTCCCGTCGCAGTCCGTCATCTCCCGCGACAACGTGATGATGGGTGTCGATTCGGTCGTTTACTGGCAGATAACCGATCCGATCAAGGCGACGTACGAGGTCAATGATCTTGTCGGTTCGATCGTGCAGCTGACGTTTACGGGAATGCGTTCGGTCATCGGCAAACTCGATCTTGACCACACGCTCTCGTCGCGCGACCAGATCAACAACGAGCTCCGCATGATACTTGACGAAGCGACCAACAAATGGGGCGTCAAGGTCACCCGCGTCGATATCAAGAACATCACGCCGCCGGAAGACGTTCGCATCACGATGGAAAAACAGATGACCGCCGAACGTAACCGCCGTGCATTGATCCTGCAGGCCGAAGGCGACAAGCAGGCCGCGATCACGCGGGCCGAAGGCGAAAAACAAGCGGCGATCACGAGATCGGAAGGTGAGAAGGAATCCGCCATTTTGCAAGCCGACGGTGCGGCCCAGGCCCGGCTAAAGTCGGCCGGTGCCGACGCTCAGGCCATCGCCCAGATCTCTCAGGCGATCGGAAGTGCCGAACAAACTACTCAATATTTGATAACATCGCGTTATATAGAATCGTTGCGGGACATGACGCGAACACAAAACTCGAAAGTCATCTTTATGCCGATGGAAACCTCCACGCTGCTTTCAAGCATCGGAGCGATCAAGGAAGTCCTGGCGGAAACCGGCGAAAAGTCCGAGGAATTGCCGGCAACGCCGCGTTCGCCGCGAGAGCTTAACAGGTGATCACGATGGCTATTGGAAAGGCTAAATTTATGTTGAAACTTCTTGGGGTATTTGCGGTATTGGTTGTTGTCGGAGTCGTCGCGGCCGCTTATGCCTACGGCTTCATTTTTAACCCTTCACCCACGACGCCGCCTAAGGAAAGATCTATGTATGAATTTGCGATGAAAGATATTGATGGGAATGCCGTCAAACTCGACGCCTATAAAGGCAAGGTCGTAATGCTGGTAAACACGGCAAGCAGATGCGGCCTGACGCCTCAATACGAAGGGCTTGCAGGCACTCTACGACAAGTATAAGGACAAAGGATTTACGATCCTCGGATTCCCGGCGAACAATTTTATGGGACAGGAGCCCGGAACGGAAAAGGAGATCAAGGAATTTTGTACTCTCAAATACAAAGTGAGCTTCCCGATGTTCTCGAAGATCTCAGTAAAGGGCACCGACCAGCACCCGTTTTACACGTTTCTGACCAACAAAGAATCGAATCCCGGATTTGATGGAGACATTACGTGGAACTTTGAGAAGTTCGTCGCGGACAAGAATGGAAAGATCATCGCTCGGTTTAGCCCGAAAACAACCCCTGATGATCCGAAGATCGCGGAAACGATCGAAAATGCGTTGAAATAGCCACAATGCCTTCGCATTGTTAAAATTAGAGCCTGCCGGTACGACTTATTTGCCGCAGGCTCGATTCATTTGTTTTTATGAAAATCGTAAAGATCGTCTTTTTTTTGATAGTAATTCTCATCGCCGGAGTCGCCGGCGGCTCATATTGGCTGTACAGTTCTCTCAATTCTCCGCACGAACACAATAAAGCAAACCAGTTCATCAAGATCGAAAAAGGCTCGTCTCCGTCTGAGATCATTGCCAAACTAAATGTGGAAGGTATCTTGTCGAACCACCTGCCGATGCAGTTTTATTTACGATTTTTTGGAGATGCGTCGAAATTGCAGGCCGGTGAATATCAGTTCGCATCGCCCATCACGCCGCTGCAGGTTTTGAAGGAACTCGAAACCGGCGAGGAAAGGACAACCAAGTTGACCATACCCGAAGGCTTTACGCGCTTCGATATCGCAAAGCGCATTGCCGCGAATTTCCCCCAAGACCCGCCCGTGGACGACACACAGATCTTGTTGCTCATGGATGACACAAGCCTGATCCGGGACATCGCGCCGGAGGCCAAAAACCTGGAAGGCTATATGTACCCCAGCACGTACAGCTTTCCGAAGGGAGCAAAAGCCACCGACATTATTCGGGCTACCGTCGAGCAGTTCAAGAAACACTGGAAACCGGAATGGAGCTCAGCCGCCAAGTCCATTGGCCGCGCGCCACATCAAATCGTCACGATCGCATCGCTTATCGAAACCGAAACGGGTGTCGAACGCGAACGGCCGGTCGTCGCGGGAATCATAAACAACCGCCTCGCGAAAAACATCCCGCTTGGCATCGATCAGACAAACGTCTACATCGCAAAAATGCTTGGCAAGTGGGACGGCACTATCCACAAAAGCGATCTTGAGGTCGATTCGCCGTATAACACGCGGACAAAAACAGGCATCCCGCCCGGCCCGATCTCGTCGGTCACCGAAAGCTCGATAAGCGCGGCGCTAAACCCGTCACCCAATGATTATTTGTTTTACGTGAGGAACGTCGAGCTCAACGACGGCTCGCACTGGTTCTACGCTTCAGCCGCTGAGTTCGAGAAGGGAAAGGCGAAGTATCAGCAGTGGCTGGAGAAGGAGAGGCAGGAGAAGCGCGAGCAGACTGCGAGTCCACAGTAATCTAACCAAATGATCAAACTCCTCGCACTCGACCTAGACGGAACTCTCCTTAATTCCAAAGGCAAGATCCCTGAGGCTAACAAGCTCGCGATCCGGCGTGCGGAAGACAAAGGTGTTTTGGTGACGATCGCGACCGGGACGGCGTTTTCGTGATGCGCTGCCGGTGGCGGCGGAGTTGGAATTCAATGCTCCGCTGATCACGCATAACGGGGCGCTGTTGAAATATGCCGAGAGTCTGGAAACAGTCGCGGCTTCCCTTTTGGACCATGAAACTACGCTCGAGATATTGAGGGTTGGCAAAGGATTTCGGCGGCGACGCTCTTGGTCAGCGTCGATCCGCACGGACACGGCACGCTGCTTTTCGACACGGTTTCGGACGATAATATTCCGCTCCAAAAATATCTAACGCTGGTCGGACCGGCTTCACGGCGAAGCAAACGGACAAAACGGCGATCCATGTCGCGCGCCTTGAGGACACTGTGGGCGACAACGAGATGATCCACATCTCATTTTCCGGCGGGTGCGATGCGATGAGGGAAATGTACCGCGTTCTCGAAGGACGAACTCGGCAAGACCGTGACGCTTCTTGCGACGATTTATCCGCACCTCGATTTCACGCTGATCGACATTCTGCCGCCAAATGCCTCGAAGGGGACTGGCGTAGAGAAACTCGCAACGCTCAACGGGCTTAACGGCTGAGAATGTGATGACCATAGGTGACAACCACAACGACCTTGAGATGCTCGAGTTTGCCGGAACCGCCGTCGTGATGGGAAACGCTGAGCCAAGTTTGCTTGAACGCCAAGAATTTTATACAACATTAAGTAACGACGAGAACGGTGTCGCCGAGGCGATCAACGAGTATATTTTGGATCAGGAGAAATATTGAGTGGCAAATAGAACTGCAGTTATCGAGACAAATAAAGGAACGATCAAATTTGAGCTTTTAGAAGCAGACGCGCCGAAAACGACGGAAAATTTCCGGATTCATGCGGGAAATGGCTATTACGACGGCGTTATCTTTCACCGCATTATCCCGAATTTTATGATCCAGGGCGGCGATCCGCTTGGCGAAGGCTACGGCGGCGAGTCGGCGTGGGGCGGCAAGTTCGACGACGAGATCGATAGAGACACTGACCTCTATGCCGGTGTTTATGAACGCGGCACGGTGGCGATGGCGAATTCCGGGCCGAATACGAACGGATCGCAGTTTTTCATCATGCACATCGACTATCCGCTTCCGCCAAGCTACACAAAATTTGGTAAAGTCACCGAGGGCCAGGACATTGTAAATACGATCGCGGAGGTCGAGACAAACGACAATGACAAGCCGCTTGAACCGGTCGTAATGAACAAGGTTTACATTGAGGAATTGTCGGCCTGATGCGAGCCGTCGTTCAGAGAGTTTCGAAGGCACGTGTCCTTGTTGATGGCGAGACAGTAGGCGAGATAGGTCGGGGAATACTCGTTCTGCTCGGGGTTTCGGTCGCGGACAAAGAAAGCGATGCGGCCTATCTGGTTGAAAAGACGTTGAATCTGCGGATCTTTGATGATGTTGACGGTAAGATGAACAACTCGCTGATCGACATAAGCGGCGAGTTGCTTGTTGTTTCGCAATTCACGCTTTACGGCGATTCCCGGCGGGGCCGCCGGCCGTCATATATCGACGCTGCCCGGCCCGACGAAGCGAACCGCCTGTATGAGTTTTTTGTAAACGAGGCCCGCAAGCAATCGCAAAAGTTGAAACCGGACGGTTTCAGGCTATGATGGATGTCGAACTCATCAACGACGGGCCCGTGACGTTACTTCTTGATAGCGAAAAACTTTTTTAGAAACTATTGATTATGAAACTAAAGGTATTACTTTCTTTGTCTCTGCTGGGTGCATTGTGCATTTCCTGCTCTGATAAACCAACGGTCAACAACAACAAGACAGCAGTCCCGAAGACGCCGATAACGCTCGTCGCCGACAGTGAGGTCGCGGTCATCGAAATGGAAAACCCGGCCTATGGAACGATCAAGATCGAGCTTTACTCGATCGTCGCGCCGAAAATGGTTGAGCGGTTTAAGGAGCTTGCAAAAGAGGGTGTGTACAACGGGACGAGTTTTCACCGCATTAACCAATCGGTGGTTCAGGGCGGCGACCCTAATTCAAAGGATGACGATCCGAAGAACGACGGGATGGGCAGTTCCACAAAACCGAATGTTCCCGCCGAGTTCTCGGATATTCCGTACGACACGGCTATCGTCGGAGCGGCCCGCGGCCAGGATGTTAATTCGGCAAACTCTCAATTCTTCATTACCCTCAGGCGGGAAAAGGATTTCGACAGCCGATACACAATCTTCGGAAAGGTTATCGAGGGAATGAACAATGTACGAACGATCTCGGGCGTGACGCCGAAGGAAGGCGAACGTCCGGTCGAGGCGGTCAAGATCAAAACCGTGACCATCCAGCCGCGAAATTAGCGGACGATCTTTACAAGCTCGCGTAGCTCAGTTGGATAGAGTGCTTCCCTCCGAAGGAAGAAGTCGCAGGTTCGAATCCCGCCGCGAGTACCATCAAGAGAAAAGGGCGTCATCGCGATGCCCTTTTTTTCCCCATCATATTAGCCAACGTACTACTTAACTCGGGCGACGACACGAAAACCCATATCCTTGTAGCGGGTGGTTGGCGCAAGCCACGCCCGAATAGAGGACCGTGTATCGGCGCCTGCGTCTTTCCATGATCCACCGCGGAGTACGCGATCCTTCCCGGTGACCGGGCCTTTCGGATCTGTTTCGGATGTAGCCGGATAATTCCCGTACCATTCGTCGCACCATTCCCACACATTCCCGTGCATATCAAACAGTCCAAAAGCATTTGGCTTCTTCACGCCGACCGGGTGCGTCTTTGCGCTCGAGTTCTTATTATGCCACGCCATTTCATCTACATTTCCGGCATGCGCCATGGTCGTCCCGGCACGGGCAGCATATTCCCACTGCGCCTCGGTTGGCAGACTGTAATGAAATCCGTCATTCTTTGCGTTCAGGCGATCTATGAACCTCTTCGCGTCTTCCCACGACACGCTGTCTACCGGACAGGTGCTTCCGCAGTCAGCCAAAGCTGCTGGGATTCAGCCCCATCTCTGTGAACCATTGAACTTGAGTAACTTCATGTCTTGCCATCCAAAACCCTTCGCTTACTTTTACGGTGCGGACTGGTTTTTCTCCCTTCTCACCGTCGGTCGAACCCATCACAAATTCACCAGGCGGGATCCAAACAAGCTCGATGCCAAGGGTGGTTTTGCGCATTTCGCCGGGCCCCGTAGCTACCGTCTTAACCTCGTCTGTACGCGGCAAATCCGTCTTAACTTCTGCCGGTCGAGGCACCTCCGCCTTAACCTCTGACGGGCGGGGCATATCCGCCTTAACTTCAGGCGGCCGAGGCACTATCGGTGCAGCGTCCGTCGTGCTAACGATTGCGGGCCTTTCGGCTTTTGTGGCAGGTACGTCACTGGGAATTGTCTTTGGAATGTTGGCACTTGGTGGACTTTTGGGCCTTTCGATCAGCGGCAATTGCGAAGATGACGGCGCCGGTATCGTTACATTTAATTCGCTCGGTCGCGTCGCCACTCTATCGGGCGTTGTAGTGGTTGGAATAGTCTTTTCATCGACTAGTCTCTGGGCTTGTGTAGCACGCTTTTCCAAAGAGGCATTCACAACAACCGAGCTACCGTAGCTCAAAGTGATCGTTCTTTCCCAGACCTCGAATCCCGACATTTTTACGGTGATCTTGTGATCACCGACGCTAAGTTGCAAACTCGAGGGTGTGCTTCCAACAAATTTCCCATCAACTTCAATATCGGCGCCATCCGGCGTCGATTTGACAGAAATACCGGTTGTAGATGCGATACCAGTAGGCTGCTTGTGATCGTTTCCGGTTGGAGGTGCGGCAGTAAAGGCAGCGTCGGGGGCCACGACTTGCTTAGGGTCATTTCCGGCTATGGAAGCGGCTTTAACGGGGACGGATTCAGAAACCGGATCTTGCCTTGGCTTAGTTTCAGTTCCAGGAGCACTAATAGCAACGTTATTGGCTGAAAATTGCCTAGGATCAAGTGAAATATCGCCGTTCACGTAAGCCGTAATTTCAGTGCCTTTTGGAATCGTGATGTCCTTTCCCTTGATAAAAAGGAACAATGGAGCCGCCGGGAAAAAAATAATGCTTGTTGCAACGATCGCTCCCGTCATCGCGCCCGCATGACTACCGCCTTTTGTATCTTTCGATGCCCGAAGTGCAATCTTTTCACCTGAAACTAAGCGCACCGAATCAAGGACTATATCAAGTTTTCCGCCTTTTCCCATTCTTCCTTTAGGCTTTGCTCTAGTGACTGTTCCTATTGCCGTGGCTCCTCGCGCAAGTACCACAACTTCGCCGATTTTGATTTCTTCAAGAACTTCAAAATCGACAGTTTCGCCCGTTTTAGCGTCGGCGGAAGACAGGGTACGGCCAAGGCGCAATTTCACGGGTGTGCTATCAGACAGGCCAAAGCCCGTTGACGCGTTTGTAGATTGAGCTCTTATCTTGTGGGCCGGCCCAACCAAAATACAAAAGGCAACAACAATCGCAATGACTTTCATATAGCCTCCTAGTTTTTCGGGGATGAACACCCGCGATTCTATATCAAATCTAAGACGCAGTAAATAGAATTAGGATTGAAACCCGCTGCTCACAAATCCATAGGCCTAGCGAGAAATGTCAGAGTTAGTTCTTAATGTCGAAAACGCACCTCGCTCGTTGAACCCGATTTGCGGAAGGGATAGCACCACCATTCCAAGCTTGGACGATTTTCAGACAAGAGTGATTGGATAGGATGGACCGATGAAGAAATACTCGGGCGGTTCGTATTCACGGATCAATCCCCTGATCTACGCCGACATCGACGCGGCCGGAACAGAGTGTGCATTTCTGGACGACGTCAATGCGGCACAGAAGTGTCTAGTTTTTGGGCTCAGGCCCATGGGGGCACGGTAAACCGCGCCTTGGCCGTGCCCACGAACGCCCCGGTCAGGCCGGTCCAGTGATAGTCATCCTTGTTCTTGTTATATCCTGCGGCGTGCAGCCGGGTTTTGTCCGTCGGGCTGAGATAGACGCTGGGTGCCCAGCCTGGCGTCAGATTGTTGGGGAACATCGTCACCAGCCGCCAGGCGCCGTGGGTATGCGTTGCCGAGTTGTGGACCCGCCTAAAGATCAGGCTGCAGGTCGGCTGCCACAGGATGTCCAGATCGAAGTAATCCGCCAGCTCGACCATGCTGGGAAAGGCGATCTGTTTCTTGCGCACGGCGATCAGGTTGAACTTGTGCACTGCGACACCAAGATTGGGGAAAAGTTGGCCCCATGTCTGCTGCTTTTGCAGACCTTCGATCATGCGCACCACGAAGTCGCGGGTATGCCGCCCGCTAAAGCCCTGGCGCCGGGCAAAGCCGATGCCATAGATCGACCCTTCTTTGCTGCCGCCTACCACGACATGCACGCCGGTCATCGGCATACGCACAAAGCGGTTCTCAGTCTTGAACCGGTATTGTGCACAGTAATGTTCGGCACCACGCAAGCTGTTTACAAGCTGATCGCCACGCGCCTTCGCCAGAAACTGCGCCTCGGGGGTGGCAAAGCCCCCGGCGGTAGTTCCGGCCGCGGTGCGAAAATTGGTGGGCGGTTCGACATGATCGTCGAACAGATCGAACGTCGGCGCACCGTCGTTGTGGCTGTAGGACATCACGCCGTTCCAGTGCCGCACCGTCGGGTTCAGCCCCATCGGGTCATGCTCCTGGTCGGGGGTCTGCTGCAGAATTGCGCGGATCAGCTGCGATTCCCATCCGGTCTGCGCTGCCATGACGGCCATAGCCATGGCTCCCGTCTGCAGCCGCGACCTCGGCCTTCAGCGCCGCCTCATTGGCGGTAACGGCAACCGCCTTCAACCCCATCAAATTTGAGACCTGCTTGAATTGCGGCCCCCAATTGCGTGTCTTAACTGGTTTCATCGGCATTTCCTCGCTGGCAGAGGATCGACAGTTGTCTCCTCCCGAACTTATGATCGAGCGGGGCCATTCCGCCCGATAGACTGATTCCGAGTATTATGCAGAACTATTCGGCATAATATGCTAATTTGCTTTGTTATATTGAGTGATTCTGCAAAAGCATTCTATATGCGGAATTATTATACAGTGGATCTTCTCACTCGCAACTGGTTGTCAGAAAAGAGATCTCTTTTTTTGGAGCTAAATTACCACATTTCGAAAACGGACATTGATTAAACGCCTCTATCATGCTGTCTGTGTCCGAAGAAGTCGCAGGTTCGGATCCCGCAGTGAGTGCCTCGAAAAAAGAAAGGGCGTCATCGCTGACGCCCTTTATTTGTTATTGTGGTCTGTCGCCCGTTTGAGCCGACCGGACCTTTAGCATCGGGTCACCGATGAGTGCCCAGGAGAGCCGGACATCGATGCCGCCCGGGACCGCGATCTTTGCGTCGTTTATAAGATCGCCAAGGCGTTCGAGGTTGCTGTTGCTCAACTTTTGAAAGAACCTCGTTGCCATGATCTCCTGCTGGAACGGGACGGTCTCGCCCGTTGAGGCCCAGGACGCCACCGATCCGCCGCTGGTCGAATCAACCAGATTTTCCGCAAGGCTCTTGAAATTCGCATGGAGGAAATATCCGTTTAAACACGTGAGCATCGCGAATACCGACTGGCCGCTCGTGCCCGCTAGCTGAGGAACATTGTTGCTCGAGAAGAAATTCGTGTTCGCCCAGGTACCCAGTGAGCCATGCCCCGAATAATTAACGACATATTTTCCGCTGTTCATCGACGCGAGGAGAAGAGTCTGTGGCGTGTCGGGCGGCGGCGGGGTGTCACTACGGCCGATCATGGTTGTCGGCACCGAACCCGGGAGATTGTTCTTTAGCCGGGTGCTGATCGCCTGAAAATCGTAGTTATTCGCCGAGTCGTACTGGTCGTATGCAAAGAGAACGCCGCGATTAGCCATCGTCGGAGCCGCTTGCTCATAAGCAACAACCTTCGAAAAGGCATTCGTGATCGTTTGAGTATCGCGAGCAGCAATTCGGCCGACAGCCATCTCGGCAAGGCCGTCATCGTTAAAATCCGCAAGAAAATCGTCACTGCCGGTTTCTGTGAAAACCGTATTTACGATCCGTGTCGGGACCAGGTTATTGTACCCAAATCCATTGTAGTTCCTTGGATCATACGAGGCATCACCCAATAGCAAGACGTAATTCGGTGCATTCTGCCAGAAGTTCTGAGCGTACTGAAGGAATGCCTTGATCGAATCTGCACTCGACACCCCATAATTGAATTCGTCAAAGATCTCGGTAACCTCGACGACCTTGACCGTGAAACCCTGTCCACGGCGATAGTTCGCCCAGGTTTCAGCCTGCGTCAAGCAACCCGGCGTGCGAAATGATCAACAGGTCCGCCGCATGCGAAGCCAGCGACAACATTGCCGGGTCATTCGCCTTTACCGAAACCGGCGGAAGAAGCCCTGAATCTTCGACCGCGAACATTACCCGTCCCCGATCTGCCGGCATGGCGATCCCAAAAGTTGGCCCATTCTGAACCGCAGTCAAGTTCGAGAATTGAACCGGCGTGTCAGCCGAGGTCATATCAAATACCCTGATATTTTGCGACGAAAAGCCCTCAAGCTGGGCCATCCGATAGTTCTGCGTGTAAAAAGCTAATTCGGTTTTGGCTGGCAACATGCTTCCTGCCATATCCAAGGCTGATCGAATCGAAAAAACTGACATCACTCGTAACTCCCAATGCCCGAAACACAATGCTGTTGTTGCCTTCACGAAGAAACGACGTCGGAATGGTGTATTGCTTCAAGAAAGGCGACCGTGAATTTCCAGTCGTTGACGCAAGTACTTCGCCATTCAGCGTAACCTTCACGATATGAGTGTCGAATGACATCCCCTGGAACCTAAGCTCCATGGTCGAATGTCAGAGCCGCGAAATCGACACCCGACAGGGTAAAGTTAAACGTCGCGTCGCCAAAAGTATTTGCCGCAGACGCCCCAGTAATTTTCTGCGTCACCGTTTAGTACCTGGTTAACATAGCTGGTGCGTTGCTTGATCAAAGTAGTTTGAGCGTAATTTCGCGCGGTTACCGTTGTAAACGACGGGCGTGCTACCTTCGATCCGATCCGTTTGCCGGGCACCGGGCCCGAAACAAGATAATAGGTCCGCGTATCGCTTTCGACAGTGTCGGTTCCACGGCCGAAAAATTCGATATAATCGGCGTTAGGCCCTATGATCATCGCTTGCTCTACACCTTCGACATAAAGCTGCCATAGCGACGAATTACCGTTTACATTGAAACCCGCTGCGAGCAGGTCCGCTTTCGACACCCTGTAAAACCCTTCGCTTCGAACGCCGATCTTTACACCGGGCTGGGAAATTGCCCATTGATGTGTGGTCGGATCGGCTACCAGTTGGCTCAGCTCAGCGTCCTTCGCAAGTGTTCTCGGCAATTCAAGCCGATTTTGGAGAATGGTTCCATTCGCTTTAGCGTCACTAGCCTGTCGGTTCAACTCTTGCACACCGGAACCATCGGCCGATCTCAGATCCGGCACATATTCAGGTGAAACCTGTTCGGAGGTTCGGGTCTTTCCGTCCATGTACAGGGTCTGGACGTGATACAAAGCGGACAAACTGCCTTCCGGATCAAAAAACGAGTACTTCTCCATGGCAAACCGGCTTGAGCCAGCTGCAACCGCCGATCCGAGGATCGCGTTTGGCGAAACCATTCGCGAACCGGCACCGTCAGTCCTAAAAACTAAGAATCCAAACGTGTTCGGGTCGGCCGCTTCCCATTCGACCAGTACTCCGGCCCCGCTCGTAGAGGCCCGGACTTGATCTAAGCGGCTGGGCGTCTCGCGCACATCGCTTTTTGTCCCGCTCCTCCGGGTATCCCGTTGGGAGAATGCCGGAACCACAGAACCAATAAACACGACCGAAATTAGGGTAAGCGATATTAATCGTTTCATTAAATACAAACTCCTGTAAATGGAACCGCGTAAGATGAAGGAAGCGTCAACGGTTAATTTACTACTTTTCTTTCGTAAATCCAATAGTTTTGTTTAACCAAAAGTGCGGCGAACATCGCCTGGAGACAGGGCCTATGCGGTGAACGACCCGAAATACTAATCTATCATACCCGTCAAGGCCGCCTTTATTCCCCCGACGATCCCGTAAGAACCCCTTCAGGCCATCAGCAGATTGCGCAGAACATACTGCAAGATCCCGCCGCTCTTATAATATTCGAGTTCAATAGGCGTATCGATCCGTAAAGTTAGGGTGACTTCTTCCGATTCACCGCCGGCCCGGTTAATTCGCAGCGTAACATCCTGCATTGGCCGAACGTCCTTACCTTCGAGGCCGAATAGATCAAAAGTTTCATTACCTTCAAGCCGCGAGGCTGGCAGCCGATTGCCCGTCCTTGAACTGTAGCGGCAACACGCCCATCCCAACCAGATTCGAGCGGTGGATCCGTTCAAATGACTGGGTGATGACCGCATTGACTCCCATCAGTTTTGTGCCCTTCGCCGCCCAATCGCGTGAACTTCCGGTGCCATACTCTTGTCCGGCAAAGATCACCTGCGGCGTTCCCGATTCCTTATATTTCATAGCTGCGTCGTAGATCGACACGTCTTCCCCATCGGGCTGAAACCTGGTAAAACCGCCTTCGACCGGAGCAACCATAAGGTTCTTAATGCGAACATTCGCGAATGTCCCGCGCAGCATCACCCGGTCGTTACCGCGGCGTGATCCGTAGGAGTTAAAATCCTGGGGCTCTACGCCTTGCTGTTGTAAATAAAGGCCCGCCGGGGAATTCGCCTTGATCGCACCGGCAGGCGAGATATGATCGGTCGTTACCGAATCACCAAATATCGCCAGGGCCCTTGCTCCATTAAAGTCGGAAAAGCTTCCCGTTTCCATCGAAAAATCGTCAAAATACGGTGGTTCCTGGATATAGGTCGACCCGGCATCCCATTCGTAAACCTGTCCGGAGGAAGATTCAATATCGTTCCAAAGCGGGTTCTTGTCGGCAAACTCGCTATAGAGTCGCCGGTAGGTCTCGGGATCAAACGCCGTTTGCAGATATTCCTTGACCTCGTCCAGCGATGCCCAGATATCTTTCAAAAACACGTCGTTTCCATCGCGGTCCTGGCCGATAGGGTGAACAATCACGTCCTTCAAGACGGTTCCGGCAAGAGCATATGCCACAACCAGCGGCGGCGACATAAGAAAATTTGCCTTTACGTTTTGATGTACCCTGGCCTCAAAATTCCGATTCCCCGAGAGGACGGACGCGGCGATTATGTCATTTTCGACGATCTCGTCCTCGATGGCAGCATCAAGCGGGCCGGAATTACCAATGCATGTGGTGCATCCATAACCGACCAGATTAAACCCGATCTCATTCAAATATGGCTGAAGGCCGGTTTTCTCCAAATACTCGGTGACAACGCGCGAACCAGGGGCGAGGGATGTTTTTACAAATGCCGGGACTTTCATTCCCCTCTCGACCGCCTTCTTCGCAACTATGCCGGCCGCGATCATCACCGCCGGATTGGACGTGTTGGTACAGGATGTGATCGCGGCGATCAGCACGTCACCGTGGCCGATAGTTGTGCTGACAGTCGGATGTTCTTCTTCATCGATGTCGACGCGGTTCGGCGTCGGACGATTGTTCATCATCTCGATCTCGGTCTGCACGCTGGTGTTATCAGGCGTGGTCGAATCATGGATCGATTCCGGGGCAGATCGCGAACTTTGCTCGCCACCGCCAACCACTGTGGCGGTAGTGGTCCCCATCACGGTCATGAATCGTTTTTCCAGATCGTCGGCTACCTTTCCATAACCGCCATCGGCAAGCGGTTTGCTGAATAGCTCGATAAATCTGTCATCAAGATTCGATAGCTCGATGCGGTCTTGCGGTCGTTTCGGACCGGCTACGGACGGGTTGATCGTCTCAAGGCTAAGCTCATAGACCGTCGAATAATCGACCTCACCGTCCTTTGGAATGCCGAACATTTGCTGCGCCGTGTAGTAATTCCGTATCGTTTCGATCTGTTCGCTTGTCCGGCCCGTTGCTCTGAAGTACTCAAGCGTCCTTTCGTCAACGCCGAAAAAGCCCATGGTCGCGCCGTATTCCGGGGCCATATTTGCGATCGTCGCGCGGTCGGTTGCGTGAAGGGCGGCCGCACCTTCGCCAAAGAATTCTACAAATTTGCCGACAACATTCGCCTTGCGGAGCATTTCCGTAACGCGTAAAACGAGATCGGTTGCGGTCGCCCCTTGCGGAAGTTCGCCCGTCAGATGAACCCCTACAACATCCGGCGTCAGAAAATAGACCGGCTGTCCGAGCATCCCCGCTTCCGCCTCGATGCCGCCGACACCCCAACCGACGATCCCGAGACCATTGATCATTGTCGTGTGCGAATCGGTGCCCACAAGCGAGTCTGGAAAATAAACGCCGTCTCGTTCAAACACGCCTTTGGCAAGATATTCAAGATTTACCTGATGGACGATGCCGATCCCGGGCGGTATGACACTAAAACCGTTGAACGCCTGCGTTCCCCATTTCAAAAATCGGTAACGCTGCTCGTTACGCTTGAATTCCATCTCGGTGTTACGCATGTAGGCCGCCTCACTTCCTGCGTAGTCAACCTGCACGGAATGATCGATCACCAGATCGACCGGAACGAGCGGCTCGATCACAGCCGGGTCCTTGCCCATACGAACCACGGCGGAGCGCATTGCCGCAAGGTCCACCAAAAGCGGAACGCCCGTAAAATCCTGCAAGACGACCCGTGCGACCACAAACGGGATCTCTTCTGTCCGCTCGCTTTCCGCCGCCCAGGCAGCCAACGCTCTAATATTTGCCTCGCTGATCTTTTTCCCGCCGTCAAAATTTCTGAGCACCGATTCAAGAACGATGCGGATCGAGATCGGCAGACGCGATATCTTTCCAAGGCCTTCCTGCTCCAACTGCGGCAGCGAATAAAATACCCCTTCCTGTCCGCCGCCTGCATTAAATGTTTGTCTAGAATTGAAAAGATTGTGTGTCATAATGTCGGAATAATAGATAGGATCTTTCAGTCCATAGGCGTTGCCATGCCTTAAAATGAAACTATAATTTTACCACAATCGCTTGACTTAGCCCTACCGGTTACCATCGGTAAAAGCGATGATATCCAGTCAACAGCAAGGAACACAATATGGAGAATAAAGAACGTTGCCAAAGCTGCGGAATGCCGGTTTCAGTTGACTTTGGAAATTATGGAACACGAGCCGACGGATCGGCTGAGACCGAATTCTGCCAGTTTTGTTTTCAGAACGGCGATTTCACAAATCCAGACCAAACGGTTGAGGAAATGGTCCGGAGCTCGGTGGATTTCATGACCGCTAATCTTGGATTCACGCATGATAAGGCGTCGGAAATGTCGAACGACATCATACCGCGTCTGCGGAGATGGCAATCGTGATCGTCCTAGATCATCGGCCCCTTGCCGTTCCGCCCGGTCCTTAGATCGCTCAAGCGATTAAGCCAGCGATGTTTCAAAGCCTTAGGCGCGATGAATTCGCTTATGCCGGTCGTATGGTGCTGCCGCCCGTCCGCCAAGGTCAGGGTGATCGAGCTAAGAAAACGAAGGTAGTAAAAGCTGGAATCGATCACCTTGAGCGGTTTGCAGTCCAATCGGATGCCGTCCTCGGAAACTAGCCGCAGGTCCGTCGGGTATCGAATGCCAAACTTGTCACGGGCATAGTTCTGCTCGGTATACTGCACCTCCCTGGTCTGAAGTTCGCCGTCCTTAATAATAAACAGCTTCGTACTTGGACTGTCGTCGCCGATCTCGCTGTAACGATAAAAAATAGCGGTGCAGTCCGAAAAATGCGCGCGGCCCCAATGCCAATCCTGTACCGTCTTTGCAAGCCATCGGTTGTCCAGATTGTGGTCGTGGTAACCCGTGCCGCGAAAACTCCGAACGTCTGAAGCTCTCCCCCCTGAGTCTAAAACCGTGATCTTTCCCGTAACGTCAGACCGCGGAGCTACCATATTCCAGCAATGGGACGCGTCATGGTAACAAAACGGAGCCGATTCGAAATCCGATTCTATCGACAGCCATTCGAAATTGGCCTCCAGCCTGCGGTTCCTTGAAAGCGGGACATCGACCGACACCACATAGCCCGAACCATACGACGCAGAGTCATATCGAAAGGAGCTTTTTCCGATTTTCACTTCGGGCACTTTCCCGCTGGCGGCAAATTCCCCGGCCTGATATTCGTTAACGGCCCGGTACACCTGTTTGCCATCCCGGTAATAGGTAATTGAAACCGCGGGAAACCGTGCGGGGTCAGTTGATGAGCCATTCGACCCCACGGCGTTATATCTCGGTGAGTAGATGAAGTTGTCGAGAAAGACAATGACGACGGCTTCCCTTCCGTCGTCTGAAAGCGCGTCAAAATACCACCACTCGTAAGCCTTTTGGTCTTTCTGAGGGTGCCAGACGTCAGCAGTTATGCTGGACGAGAAAACAAACCTTTCCGCGGATACCTTCTGTAAAGCCAAGTCAGTTTCCTTTTTCTATGCCAAGTTTTCTTAAAGCTTTCGCTAAAGAATCGCAAAAAGAAAAAAATATGGCAAACTTTGCGGTCGGAAAAGAATCTGTGAGAGTGCAAAACTCTTCCCCGTAACTTTGCGAACCAAGAGGAGTTTAATGATGAAGATCACTCATGTAGTTTTGTCGATCGCATTGCTTTTTGTGGCCCTGTTTGCAGCGGCGTGTCCTGAACGCGTCTCGATCGCCGACATTGAGGCAAATCCGTCAAAGTATCAGGACAAAGAAATAGTCATAGCGGGAACGGTAAGAGATAGCTACGGGATCTCGATACCGGGCACAACTGTTCAGGGCGGCGCGTATAAGATCGACGACGGCACCGGCTCGATATGGGTCATTAGTGAAACTACCGTTCCGGCCAAAGGGAGCACAGATAGGCGTAAAGGGCTTGATCGGTAATGGCGTTAGCTGGAAAGGGCGAAACTACGGGCTCGGAATGCTTGAAAAGGAGAGGCGGGTGAAAACCCGCTAGCCTTTTGCTCATCTTCGTGTGACAAGGGGCGGCATGCGAACTAAAATCTCGAGTGCCGCATGAAAACATTTATCGAAATATTCGATACGCAGTTTCGCAGACTCCATGAAACATCGTGCGAGTTCGTCGCGCTCATTCCGGACGATCGGCTTTTTTGGAAGCCCACACCTGAATCGTATTCCTGCGGAGAATATCTTTTGCGATCTGCCGCGGCGGTCGAGCAGACGTTTGGCGGTATCACTGCCCGGCTTTGGGATGATCCTTTTGAATGGACGCTTGCCCGAAGAACTCGCGACACACGCCAAGATCGCCGATTATCTGAACGAGGTCGAGGCGACACGAAAAAAAGGTTTCGGATATTTCGAGTCCGACTCGGACCTTACCCGTAAGATACCGGCGCCGGAACAGCTTACGCCGATCTTCGACCTTCTTCTTGAGACCGCCATGCGTGCCGGGCACCTTCAGGGCCGTGCATTCGCGGTCTTTCAATTGTTTTCGTCCGATAAACTACCCCGTATTTGAACCCGCTAAATATTGCATTGCGAACTTTTTCGTGTAAGAATTCGTTTGAGATTGAGTCTTGCGACTAGCGGCTTTTTGGAGAGGATAAATGCATTGCCCACGCTGCGGCCAGCAACAGGTTTCGGAGGACACGAAATTCTGCTCTCGCTGCGGCTTTCAATTAGTAATTGTCACCGAATTGCTGGCGAACGGCGGCGTCTTGCCTCAGTTGGCGGCGCTTCAGACGAAACGAACGTTCTTTAATAAGAAGAACGGTGTGATGTTCAGCGTCGGCTGGTTCATATTCTTTACGATGTTTATGACTTCGGTCTGGGGCATTTTGGGTGTCGACGAAATGGCGGGAATATGTGCGGTAACCGGCGTTTTCGGTGCCCTGCTTATCCTTATCTCGTCACTGGTTTTTCTGCCGTCATCTAAGCAATTCCATCGTATGCCTATGCAGGAGATGCCTTATCCGCAGCCCGCAGCCCTGTATGGCAATCCCAATCAGGCTGCCCTTCCACCCCAGCGGCAGCAGCCGGCCAGCGGTTATTCCGCCCCGATGGGTTCGTGGCGGGCTCCGGATACCGACGATCTGGTCCGCCCGGGAAGCGTGATCGAAGGTACGACAAAACTCCTGAAAAAGGACGAATAAATCTAACGTGCATTGCCCCAAGTGTGGTCAACAACAGATATCCGAGGAAATTCGCTACTGCTCAAGGTGCGGGTTTCTGTTGACCGGTGTCGCCGAGGTCGTTGCCAATGACGGAGTGTTGCCGGGCAGTTCGCCTTCGGCCGGAAAAACCAGTTCGCCGCGGAAGCGGGGCATAAAGCAGGGCGCGTTCATTTTTCTCTTGTCGTTCCTTGTGGTTCCGATACTGTCGATGATAGCTCTCGCCACAAACGATGAGCCGATTGCAGCCGCGATCGGGGCCGTGTTATTGATCTGCGGCGGATTGATCCGGATCGTCTACGCCTTGATGTTCGAATCTGGTGAACCCGGTGGTTCTACTATTGAGCAGAATGCCCTCGCCGCATCTCACAAATTCTTGAAACGAAGGTCCAAACGTGCCGAACTGCCCGCTGGCACTTCAATTCCCGCTGCAACTTACACCGCGCCTCAGACAGGTACATGGCGCGATACGAACGATCTTGCCACGCCGTTGAGCGTCACCGACAGCACGACAAAACTTCTAAAGAACGAACTAAACGATCAATAGCCGATCGCCGCCCCGTCACTCCGCGAATCGATGGCCCCGAGCCGCACACCATCCTTGTCGATCATAATACCCGTTGCAGAGGCAATGTTGCCCGGCCGGTCGACGAATTTGTGGCCGAACGAAGATAGCAGGTTGATCGTGTCGGCCGACAAACCAAATTGCTCATACATTATCTCGTCGGGCAGCCATTGGTGATGTATTCGCGGAGCGTCAATGGCCTCCTGGATGTCCATTCCGAAATCAATGACATTGATTACGGACTGCATTACCGCCGAGATGATCCTCGGCCCTCCGCGTGCACCTACGGCGAACCAAACCGATCCGTCCTTTTTCATTACGATCGTCGGGCGTCATCGACGACAGCGGACGCTTCCCGCCCTGCACCTTATTGCGTTCGCCCTGGATAAGGCCAAAGAGGTTCGGCTTTACCCGGCCGCGCGGCAAAGTCGTCCATTTCGTCATTAAGAAGCACGCCGGTGCCCTTTGCGGTCACGCGTGAGCCATACAGGTCGTTTATCGTATATGTGTTTGAAACGACATTGCCTTCGGCATCAATAACCGTAAAGTGGGTCGTTTCAGTTCCTTCAGTGCGGATAATCGCTCCAGGCTTAAGTTCGCTGCTTGGCGTCGCCCGTTTCGGATCCAGGCTTTCGCGCCGCTTAGCTGCATAGTCCTTATGTGAAAGTATCGCCGCGGGCACATCCGCAAAATCCGGATCGGCCATATACTCGGCACGGTCGGCAAACGCCCGACGCGACGCTTCCGTGTATAAATGCAGCTCCGCTGATGAATTATGGCCAAGGGCCTTTAGATCATACGCCTCAAGCATATTTAGAACCTGCAGCAGTACGATCCCGCCAGAGCTGGGCGGCGGCATCGTTATGATCTCATGTCCGCGATATGTCCCGCGAAGCGGTTCACGCTCCTTAGCGACATAATTCTTCAGATCTTGTAAGGTTATCAACCCGCCGTTGGCTTTCATGTCAGCAGCGATCAGTTCGGCGGTTTTGCCCGTGTAAAACTCACTTGCTCCATGACGCTGAACCCGTGCCAGTGTGCCTGCAAGCTCCGGCTGCGTGAACAGGTCGCCCTCTTGATAAAATCGCCCATTATTCAGGAAGATCCGGTTACTGTCGGGGTATTTCGCCAAATGTTCCTTGTAATCGACAAATAATTTCGCCAACCGATAACTCAAAACATAACCATCCTGGGCGATCTTTCTGGCCGGTTCGACCAGATCGCGCCATGAGACCTTGCCCGAGCCATATTTCTTGAACGCCAGGTCGAAACCCGCGAGGGTTCCGGGAACGCCGGACGCCCGGTACCCGATGGTCGAACTGCCTTCGCCCTTGATCAGATTACCGTCCTTATCGACGAAGATATCGCGGTTTGCGGCGGCCGGGGCCATCTCGCGATAATCGATCGCAAACGCCTTTCCGCCCTTTTGGCGTATGACCATAAATCCACCGCCGCCATGATTCCCGGCCTCCGGATAGACGACCGCCAGAGCTAATCCAACCGCGATCGCTGCATCGACGGCGTTGCCGCCTTTTCTCAGCACCTCAATACCGATCTTCGATGCAATTTCGTGCTGGGACGCGACCATCGCGTGGCGGCCGCGAACCGGAGCGGGTGCGGCCGCGCACACGCTTATATTGATTGTCAGGAGCGAACCTACGAGCAGGAACGCCGCGATCATCTTTAATCGAAGGATCATAATTCCTCGAACTTTATCAGATTTGCCGACGATTTTAAAAAGTGCGGACATAACCAGCCGAGCGACGCCCGGCGCGGCGAGATCTTTGTGCCGGTGCGTCTCACGCATTGTCTTCTCGTGAGACAAGTTAACTTCCCTATTCACTTGGTTTGCAGGGGAATTTGTCTCATTCTGAAGAGAGCGGTGCGGCGTGAGACAAATTTTCTGGTAACTCTTTTTCATACTATGATTTACGCGAGCTGACATACCTGTGGGCCGTTGCCCGGGAAACTCCGATCTCGGCGGCGATCGCGGCGACCGGCTTTCCCTGACGTGCGAGGCGGCGGGCCGTTGATCGCAGGTCAGCGGAAATGTCGAACTTTTCACGGCCGCAGAGTTCCCTTTCGTCGCAGAATTCCCGGAACGAGTAGCCGAGAAAGTTATCGATCGGCGGCACGCGGCGCCGCGACTATGCCCATCGACGCCGCGAAGTCGGTCTTGCCGAGCGTGAAAACAGGAACGTTCCTGCCGTCAAATTCGATGGGGGCCGAGCGCGATTTTATCTGTTTGAGGTAACGGAGATCGGGCGAAAATATGCTCCGCCCAAGCGCAAAGACCGAATCGGCGAAATTACACAGGTTGCCCGAACCCTGCATATCGCCCTCGGTCAGCGGGCCCGGCTGGCCGGTGGGTTTCGATGTGTGGGCAAGCACGAGTATCGAGAGAAAGTTGCTTTTCTTCAGGTGATTGAGACGGCGCATTATGCCGAGCGAAATGTCCGTGTTCGACGTGGATGAGCGGTCGAGGAACGTGATGTTATCGACTATCAGGGTGTCGATATCAAAATCCTCCGCGATGCTGCTTATCTGGGCGAACAGAGCGTCCGAAAAGCTCTCGTGACCGCCGCCAGAGCGCCCGTTCCCCCAGAATTCCGTCCGGATGATGCGGTCGGAGAATGAATAGGTACATTTGTCGGCCCGCCCACCGCCCTCGACGACGGAATAGCGCGAAACGAGCTGTTCGCGGGTAAGCTCGAAATCGAGGTACAGGACGCTGGCCGGAGCGGCGATCTCCGGCACACTGCGAAACGGCTCCATCCGAAAACCCAGGGCAAGGTGCTCGGCGATCTGCGTCGCCAGCAGGCTCTTGCCGACGCCCGCCGACGAGAACATGATCGCAAGTTCGCGCTTCCGCCAAAACGGCCCGAACAACGCATCCTCCGGCGAATCCTCGACCACCGTCCCCATCCAATCGTTCATCGTCCGGCACCAAAGCACCCTCGGGGCCTCGTCCGGCTCGGCCTTGTTCCCGGCCGCTCGTGCGCGTTCCGGTTCCCAACCGATCGCCGAATCGTAGTCCTGCTCGCTCCCTAATCCAAGTGTTTCTCTCCGTTCCATCGTTCGCCTTCCTTAAAACGATCATTAAATAACGCGAAACGATTGTAGCATCTATGAACATATGTTGCAAGGATAAGAAGCGAGCGGCCGGAAGCGGTAAGGACCTACGCGCAAAGGTCGGCCAAAAGATAGTCTTTGTTCACGCCGGCGAGTGGCAGAAACCTTTTCGGCGGGTAAGAAGGATCCACCACGAAGAGGTCGCTGAGGTTTTTCTAACTGGTTCTTCTCTGCGCCTCTGTGTCTGGGTGGTGAATACAAGCGGCCCGATCCAGGTGCTGGTATAGCTTCTGCTCCGCCGTTTGACCGCGTTTCGCGGCACATAGCCACGGTCTTTAGGCCGTGGACAGTCGTTAGAAACGATTCCAAGCCCGTTTCAACGGGCTTAAATTGATCCGGCTTAAGCCAAAGGAAAAAGGACGTTAAAACGCCCTCTCGAGATCCACCCGCAACCAACCCACGCCCTAAAAGGGACGTGGCTATACAAGAAAAGCCTCGTGAACGAGGCTCAGAGCATCATTTTCTGACGTAGCCGTCTTCATCCACGTGCCAAAACACGCTTGAAATTGTGGTCCATCCGCGACGACGCGACGACTTTGAGGTAGCATTCTTCGTCGTTTGTCACAAACCCGTAACTGCATCCGCCAAACATACCGGGGATCGTTACGTGCTGAATTCGCCTGGTTCCGCCCTCGCCCTCCAGCCTCGTAAGCACTGGCAACTCCGGTGGCTCATCCCTTTTAAAGTCAGGCGAAATGTCGCGCAGCAATTCATGAAAGTGCTTCTCGATTGCCGCCAGTGTTTTCTCGGGGACTCTCATTCTTCAAATACAAAGGTTCCTTGCACTCCATTAATATCTTCGACCTTCTCTTCGGGCTCGGGTTCAATGGCCACGGTCGCGGCGAGCCATTCCGGAGAAAGAATTACACCTGCGATCCGCATCTTTTCCGCCATAAGAGCCACCGATTCAGAATGGTCCGGCACGGGAAGCGCCCAGCGTCCATAATCCGCTGCCTGCTAATTCGCGACACGTTCAAATATCTTTTGTAGTCTTCGAGTGGGATCATTTTCTCATTCAAATCCGAGCATCCCCTGATCTTTGCTCTCGCCCGTCACGCGTCCGGCCTGTTTGTATGTTTGCAGATTCGGCGGGAGGTCGACGGTTTTTCCGGCTAGGAGGTCTTCGACGGTTAGTATCTGAAGCGCGGATAATCTTTGTTCCAGCCGGGAGAGTGGTAGAAGCCTTTTTCGGCGGCTTCCGCCAGCATTGGTTTGGTTGGCGGTTCGAGCGTGAGGAAAACACCGATTGCGGCGTTTTCGCGGTCGATCGACGTGGCCGAGGTCGCGAATCTGTGAAACGTTGACGTGTCCGCCTTTGACCGAGACGATCACTTTCTTTGCCTTGCCCGAATTGTCGTCGGTGAAGACGATCATACCGTCGATACCGCCGTCCGCGCCTTTCTTGCCTTCCTTCTTTCCGGCCTCGGAACCAAAGGCCTTTGCTCCGATAAGCGGAAGGACCCACCATTGGAAACCATACTTGTCTTTCTCGGCAAGTTCCCGTGCACCGTCGATGTCTTCGGGCTGGCCGACGACGCGGTAAGACTTGACAGGGCAGAAGCATCGGCGGCATCAACACGCGACCTGGCTTGGTAGCCGGCACTTGCTTGTCCAGAGAGCGCCACGTGATGACGCATACGAGACAGCTCGCACGTATGGGTTGAAATTCCGGCTTTGGTCGGCAGCATCCCAAAGAGTCTTTCAGCCGTAGTTTCATCAATCCGACGGCAAGGTGCGTAACGTCGATCCCGATCCATTCGCGGTTCAGCTTTTCTGCCGCCGCGATGGTCGTTCCGCATCCGCAGAAAGGATCGAGAACAACGTCGCCTTCGTTCGACGACGCCTGAATGATCCGTTCGAGAAGAGCGACGGGCTTTTGGGTCGGATAGCCGAGGCGTTCTTGAGCTTGCTTGAGTTGAATCGTCGATTATCACGTCCCAAGAGACATCGCACAACGTCATCTTGCTTACGAAGTTCGATCGACGATAACGTTTTCGCTGTCTTCGTGCTGGAAAATATTTTCGGCCAATAGGATCAGGCCTTCCTCGATCCCATTTCATTCATTACGATCCGGCGTAAATTCTGCCCACCGTTTGACAGTGACCATTGTCATCCATCTTGTATTCGCATCAGACCAACGGTTGCTCGGTCACATCGGCTTCTTAAGTCGTCTGGAGCGGTAAGTCTGTAAGTTCAGGTCAGTCATTCTGTCGTATCGCCTGTCGTGAGTTTGTGCTTAATGGTATTTGTATAGCTACGCGAACTGATTCAGCGAAGATTTGACGTACTCGTAGCAAACAGTAAAGAATTACGTCTTACTGACTCGTCGAATAACCGAGTTGTGTGTCGTTATCTTGGCTGTCCGGCTTTTCTCCGCTTGTGCCCCAGACAATTTCATTGCGAAAATTCTGAGGATCGAAGATTGTATCCAACAAAACTTTAAGAAATGCGAAGCGGTCGGGTCGCAGTGGAGATAGAGCGAGCCGCGTCGGTTTTAGGACGCGGTGGAGTTCCTTTAGGCGGACGGCCATCATGACGAGATAGGCCATCATCTGGTTGTTGCCGATGAACTGGCGAAAGCTCTCGATCATTCGCCCGACCTGATCGGGTTCGTTTATCAGTTCGTTGTAGGTTTCCTCGGCGGCGAGGTTCCAGTGCCACGTGTCTTCGAACGCCGTGATCTGCGATTCGCTGTCGCGTGCCCGATTCGTTGCGGAACAGCACATTGTAATTGCGGTTGGTGTTAAACGGCGGGTCGAGATAGATCAGATCGACGGACTCGTCCTTGATGTAGTCCCGAAGTATCTTCAGATTGTCGCCGTAGTAGAGAGTGTTCATGGGAAGCCGTGCGAACACGGCAAATGTAGCATTTGAGGCAAGAAAAGTTAAATCGAAAAGGCTTCGCCATTACCAACGAAGCCAGTTAAGCCAAAGAGTCTGCATGTCGATATCTAGCACGAGTTGCACGGGCAGCTTAGCATCGAGCAATTTGCGGAAATGCGAGAAAAGCAGCCAGCCGTATAGCGCCAACCCAACTAACGCAATGAGGCCGGCCGCCATAAGTGCTTTCGTAACGAAATCCGTTCCCGCGTCTCGAACCTTTTCCAGATCCTCTTTTGTCTCGTCGCGAATTGATTTAAGGTCATCGATGGTCGCGTTTCGGAGATTCTCAATATCACGGCAAGGTCGCCTTTCGCAGATCTTTAACGTCCTTCAGTGTGCGGTCCCTCAAACGCTTGAGGTCAACAAGCGTTGCGATAGGCAGGTTCGTCATGCCCTGCCATTCGGTGTCCAGTCGATCTACGTCGCGAGCAAATTCCTCGCTCGCATCTTTTTTTGCCTTCTCAAATGCCTTGCCTACGTCGCCACCTACTTTCGGCTGCGGCGTGACCGTTTGGCTGGGCCACAACATGATCCCAACACCGCGATTGATAAGAACATACCTCTCCTAAACATATTCAACCTCCTCATTGCATCTGCATCGGTCTGCCAAGTGATGGCTGAGCCGGAGGATTCCGCTCGATATCCATATTTTGGGGAATTACCGCGCATCATATCAGATAACTAACTCATTTCGAGGACAGACGAACCGACCCTCGGCGACAGCCGAGAGGGTCATTGAGAGAGGCCTGGAAACCTGGCCGGCGGCAAGAATCACGGCGAATGTGCGATAGAGCACCGACACGGCGATTTAGGCTTTGTCATCCTGTAGGTCAACACCAAGGGGAGATATACATTGCCCATGTTAGAAACCGAGATCCGCGATACAAAACTCACCTTGTTAATAGAGTTGGAAAGAATGTTCGGTGTGGTGACCGGGCTTTACAGCACCCCTGAGAACAGCGCCCAAATGGATTACGTCCTCGCCGTTAAGAAAGACCTCAAAGAGCACGCATAAATTCCGCGCCGCCCCCGCTTCCTGTTTAGATTTTGTCCTGCCCACCGAGGAAGGGTTAGCACCGTGCCGCTGTTTGGGGAAACATGCGCCGGTACTAACCCGTAATTCGAGCTGACCCACTAACCTCCGCGTTTCTATTGACTTCGCTCGTGAAAGAGAGCACGATTGCAGACGAATAGAGCCTCGCTTACTCTTTTTTCAGCCTACCCGAATACCTCGGATCAATCCTGAAGTAAACAGCCAATACACCGTTTTTATCGATAGCTGTCGATCATGCCAACTTCCGGCTGTAAGGCAGACAAAGGAGGATGTATGTCCGAAAAATCGAATTCATTGGGTAAAGGATCCGCCATGTTAAATCTTATGGATACCATCGCGGGAGACGAACGATTTTCCGCCTTGTCCATGATGATGATCTCGTCGGGAGCAAACGAGGTGTTTGGCAATCCGGGCGAATTCACGGTTCTCGCACCGACAAATGCTGCCTTCGCGAAAATTCCGACGGCACGCATGACCGAACTTCGGAATCAGGAGAACCAGGTGGATCTAAAGGAATTGCTGTCCTACCACATTTTACCCGGCAAATTGGTGGCCGCGAAACTAGCCAATCTTAGAAATAGCCGGACCATTACGGAAGGGCGGGTAGCAATATCCGACAACGATGGATTAAAGATCAATGGATCGGCTATTGAGACACGTAATATCGAGGCCTCGAACGGCGTAATCCACGCGATCGACACCGTCCTTGCTCCGCCCATCGCCGTTGCAGCCGTCTCCAGCGACAAGCGCCGTGTTGCATCCCATTGCCACGCCACCACGCGACGAAAATAAGCCAACGGACAGATTGTTCTAAGTAAACTATGAACATCGAAACATTCGAGGAAGCCGAGCTCGCGTACGAAACTGCAAGAACCGAATACCAGAAAGTAAAACGCGCCGCCGGAACGGAGGGTGAAAATAATTCCACGCCGCTAATGACGGAAGCGTTCCTTGCCGTTATCGAAAGCGGCTGTTTACTTCAGTCATTCAGACTGAAACGCAAACCGGGCGCTGATCATTTAGTGCGTAGATTCATTGCGGTACAGCACGTTGTAATTGCGGCTGCCGTTAAACGGCGGGTCGAGATAGATCAGATCGACGGACTCGTCCTTGATGTAGTCGCGAAGTATCTTAAGATTGTCGCCGTAGTAGAGAGTGTTCATGGACTCAAGCACTACTGTGGGGTGGGGTGTCGGAATATGTCAGGATCGCCTTTCAGTTTTGGCAGATGACACTTGCGTGACGAGCAGTCAAAAGCCATTTACCTTTTCGGTTCATCCAGAAATTTGTGAAACGGCGGCGCACAGTTTGTCCGGCAAAGGGAGCCTTTCCGACCGGTTTGATCGTCTCTAAACCCATAACAATTACGGTGTCTCCGTGAAATAAAATAGTCTCGATCTCGCGGATAAAAGAAGAGTAGTCAATGACGCCATTTTGAATGAGCGCCACAACTGCTTTTCGCCCGATTTGGATACGGTTTGTCCGAGGTCGTCGCCGCCCTGGTCGTCCCAGAACTGGTGGAAGTCGAGCCGCAACACCGACACCGGCGATCGGAATCGCCGGTACGATGGATACGAAGAGGTCGCGGAGGCCCCGGTTGCCGCCGTTGTTGAGGAAGACGTCGGAGTAGCCGTTGAACTTGTGGGCGGTTGCGAAGGGCGTCACGACGACGGAATCCGTATCGCTCCCCGAGGTGCTCGTAGCCCGCGCTTGACGGTCACGACCTTCGCGAACGCGAGTCCGCTCTCGAGCCAGAAGTATTCCACAACACGGGCGATGTGTGGCGTGCCCAAAAAGATGACCATTGTTGCTTGATGAGCCAATTTGCTTATGCTTTCAGCTTCCGGCACTGGTGTTCTGCCTTCAGGGCGTGTGATTATGACGGTTTGGGAAATGTTTGGCAAAGTTAATTCACGGTTTAATGCCGCTGCTGCCCCCAGAAAACAGCTAACCCCTGGAATACGGAAGTACTCGATGCCTTCCTTGTCAAGACCATCCATCAACTCTTGAATAGCGCCGTAAAAGCTTGGGTCACCATCATGGAGGCGGGACAAGTTTTTGCCTGCCTTCACGCCTTCAACCATGACTTTTAGCACTTCGGGCAAACTCATTTTGGCACTGTCATAAAGCTCTGCAGAGGGTTTTGCGTATTTTAGATATTCTGGATTCAAAAGCGAGCCTGCGTAGATTACGATGTCTGCTTGTTCAAGGTAACGTTTGCCTTTAAGGGTGATTAATTCTGGGTCGCCGGAACCTGCACCGATAAGACAACTTTATTCATTAATGCTACACCGTTTTCGTTCCATTGAATGAGGATGGTTTTTCTTAACAATTGCCACGTGAAAAGTAATCTTCGTTATATCCCAGCTTTGCACATCGCTAAGTTTGCCCACTGTTACCTTTTCCTCGGGCATGCTGCATCGCCTAACCAACGCGATGGTTGAGTTTTCTTTAAAGCCTGAGCGCTCCAAGAATCGGAACTAACTCCTTCATGCGGTAAGCACATTTCATGAACACCAAATTGTCTGAGTGTTTAGCGGTTTCTTCAAAAGTCTGAGTCAAGGTCGGAGGGAATAACTGTGACCATTTCCTCTTTTTCAGCTAAAGGTATTTTAGCGCTTGCTGCACAAGCCGTCACGACGTTACGCCAGGGATAATTTCAAGCGTAATTTGTGGGTGGGTTTCTTTTACGCATTGGTAAAGGTAAATAAAAGTGCTGTAGAACATTGGGTCGCCCAATGTGATGAAGGCAAGGACTTTGCCGTCGTTTGCTTTTTCAGCTATATGTTTGCGTTTTTAGCCCACAACGCTTCGATTGTTCATCTCATCTTTAGTCATGGGAAAAACAATTCAAGAATCTCTGCAGGTTACTTTACGTTCAGCCAAGAATCGCTTAATCATGTTAAGAGCCAAGACTGGGCTTGTTAGCGTTTGATTTCGGAACACAGATAACGTCCGCAGTTTGCAGGGCTTTAGCGGCTTTTATTGTGATTAGTTCTGGGTCGCCTGGACCAATGCCGATGCCAATGAATGTTCCAGCCAATTCAATTTTCACCTAAAGTTTTGTAGCTGAGACTATTGTAATTGGGTTTCTTGCCATCATCATGGTGCCGCTGTTTATTTGTTTTCCCTTCGCAACCGAAATATGCGCGATGTCGATATCTTTGAAGCCCAACTTTTTGAGTTCATCTATAGCGGTGGTTGCGGTTTCTAAAAGTATGGCGTTTACGACGATTCTGCCGTTCGTCTTTAGTTTATTGTTAGCTATTTGCAAGATTGCTCTCAGAGACATGCCGCCACCCAATCAAAAAGGCATCAGCCTATGGAAGACTTAGCAAGTGCTTCAGGTGCTTTGCCGCGTAGTAATGTAGACATTGCCTTGAACGCCAAATTTTTCAGCATTACTCATGGTTAATTCTGATTGCCGCTTGGTCTTCATCTATAGCGTAAACCTTGCCTTTTGGCGCAACTTGAAGGGCTGCTTCAACCGTCAATCCGCCAGTGCCGCAGCCAACATCAATAACCACGTAGCCTTCGCTTAAACGGGCTTTGGAAATGGTTAGTACTCGTATTTCTTCTTTGGTTGGTCCAGGAACCTCATCGTTTTGATTGAAAAGTCGTCAGGTATTCCTGGAGTTTTGTAAGCCCAAATCTTTAGCCATTCTAGATCAACTTACTGTTTACTTGGTGGTTTGCTTTGATAACCATTACGCATAAAGACCCAAAACTCTGCTCAGAAACCTTCTCCAAAGTGCTTGAAGTAACCTTTTCGTCATCTAAGGTTAGGTTTTCGCAGATGTAAACTGGTGTTTTCTTGTCTATATCCTGCTTTGATTAGGAAGCTGGCGATTTCTTTCGGCGGAAACCTCTAGAATCAGGCAAAAGCAGACATCTTCGTCCATTTTTAACGGCAGGAATGCTAATTCCTTTTTCTCTTCATCAGTAACGTTGCCTTCATGAAAAGTGAACAGGCAAGCATCATCCCAACTTATGTTTAAGCGTGCAGCGCAAGCTTGAATCGAGCTTACTCCTGGAACAACGTTAATTTCAGCGGCGTTAACAAGCCGCTTTTCAGAACGGTATGTAAAAGTCCTGAGAAGCCTGGGTCACCTGTGGACAGTAAAGCGACGTTTTTGCCGTTTTTGACAGATTCAGCCGCATGTTTGAGGGCGTCATTTAGGTTTTTAGCGGTTAAAACCATCGTTTCGCCTTTAATGTCGTGCGGTGAAAAGGTTAAGGCTTCTTTGTGCGCCAATGACAACTTGGGCTTGTTGCACGGTTTTTCTTGCGGCTGGCGTAACGTAATCCGGTGAACCTGGTCCGACGCCGACTATGTTAATTTTAGCCAAGGCTTATTGCACCTAGCGTTCTCGTCCATGCCAAGAACTTTGCCATCCATCGAAACAATAACCACGCTTATCTTAATCTTATTTTCCACTCTGTCGCTTACTCGTTGGTTAACACGTTTGGCAATTCTGTCATAGGTGGCTTCCAACAAGATCAGCTGTCTTTGAGGATTTCTGAGGCTTCGTCAGAAGTGTTAGCTGCCAACAGAGCGTTAATGGTTTTGGTGTCGGCTCCAACAGCGCCCGCGTAAGAAGCGATAACTTCGTTGCGTGCATCCCCAACTTTATGGTGAGTGTTGAAGATGTTAGCTGCCAACTTTACCAGTTTGCCCGAGTGACCTAGAAGAATGATTTCTTTGACGCCTTTTTCAACAGCTTTATCAAGCATGTAACCCACAAAATCGCCTGTTTGAACAATCGCATCTTCAGGCGCATTAAACTGCTGCTTAGCGATTCTTTCGCCAATGTTTCCTGGAACAAAGAATACCCGTTTGTAGCCTCGGGCTAAGGCAACATCGATTTGGGGAACCAGCGAACGGCGGCACGCTTCAAAGACAAAGGCTTCACTACGCCTGTTGTGCCCAAAATGGATACTCCGCCAATTATGCCAAGCTTTGCATTCATGGTTTTTTTAGCGATATTTGCTCCTTCAGGCGCGCTAATTGTGACTTCAACGCCTTTGCCTGCGGGCAAGACTTCTTTGACGGCTTCAGTTATCATGCTTCTTGGCACAGGGTTAATTGCGCCTTCGCCGATGGGCACTTGCAAGCCTGGTTTTGTGACTTTGCCGATGCCTATGCCGCTTTTAATGGTGACTTTGCCGTCGTCTGTTAGTTTAACGGTTGCGGTTATTTCCATTTTGTCGGTGGCATCAATGTCTTGTCCAGCATCTTTAACGACAATTGCTTCTGCCGTGTCATTGGCAGAGTTTTTTGCTGGATTTCACAGGCACCTCAAAACGCAGACCAATCGGAGTTGGAATAACTACTCGGTCAACTGGCTCTTTAAGTACAGCGATTAATGCGGCTTTGGCTGCTGCTGCCGCGGTTGCGCCTGTTGTTATGCCATACTTCAAAAACCGAGCCAAACAATGCCACCTTAGCCGTAACGCTTGCCTTCAGCCATAGAGAGCAACGCATTGAAGACAGCTACTGCAATCGTGCTGCCGCCTTTGCGTCCCCTTGTAATTATGAATGGAACTGGGCAGTTTTGCGACGATTTCTTTGGATTCTGCAGCACCAACATAACCCACGGGTACAGCAACAATCAACGCTGGTTTAACCATACCCTTCTTTACTTGCTCAGCCAACTCAACTGCTGCAGTTGGAGCATTACCAATAAGCACGATGGCACCGTCTAAGCCATCTTTTATGGCTAAACGCATGGCCGCAGCCGAACGCGTCAACGACTCCGTTTTCGCCAATTCCATAGTGCGTTCGTCATTCATGTAGGTAGCGATTTTTCCACCGAATTTTTTGAGCCGAGCATCATTGATACCTGCTTTGACCATTTTTACGTCGGTGACTATTTTGGCACCTGCTTTAATCGCTGATACCCCTGCTCTTACGGCATCATCACTGATGACTAAGAGTTTAGCGAATTCTGGGTCAGCAGTCGTGTGAACAACACGTTCGATAATGGGAACTTGATCTTTAGGCACTTTTGCAAGATCAGCGCCGATTGCTTCACGAATAAGCGTCATACTTTTATCGACAATCTTTCCTGCTTCAGCAACAGAGTAAGCGTCAACAACTTCGCTGTCCTTCTTGATTCTTGACCCAAGGATTTTAGCGCTTTTTCTTCCAGGATGTCGGCTATGCGTTCGTCGCTGCCTATTGGTTCGCCATAAACCAATTCGATACCTCGAGCGCTTTAAGCTGAGGTTCTTTCTCTTTCACGCCAATCAACTCAGGAATCTCCTGTGTTGTATGGACACCTGGAGCGAGGAAAGCTGGAACCAAAACAATTTTTGACACGCCCTTCTTTGCCATAGCGTCTATTGCTTCTGCAATGGTTGGCGTGTTTCTAATCATAAAGGCGATTTCAACAATCTTGAACTTGGAGCGTTTACGCAGAATATCGGCTAGTTTTTCGAGGTTTTCTCGGTTATGAGGCAGTTTGCTTCCATGCCCAATCAATATTAAACCGACATTATCCAACTGCTGCTTTTGCCAAGTTATTTTTTCCCCGTTTTCTCAAACAATTTAACCGCCATATCAATGATTTGCTTGTCACCATTCTTGGCGGCTAACCTCAAATTCTCAACAATAGGAATAAACGTTTGCTTAAGCAAAATGGAAGTTAAATCTTCCAGTATCTCGTTTTTGCTTCTCATCAACATTGCCAAGCATGTTTAGAGCTGTTGCAAGTTCTTTTTGCCGAACATCTTCAGCGTGAGAAAGCAGCGATGAGATGATTAGGCGAACTGAGAAGCTTTTCATATCATCGTTTAAGAATTACGAGTTCTTCTTCTAAGATTTTGACGGCTTTCTCTATGCTTTTTTCGCGTTCTTGCTTGTTCTTATCGGCAATCAACTGCAAATCGTCAATGTTGTAGAGTTTTGTTGCTGCGACTTCTTGCACAGATTTTTCAACGTTACGTGGATTAGAAATGTCAATAATTACTAGGTCATTTTTGTTTACTCGTTGACTCATTAGTCTGGAGACTATTTCTTTGGTTAACAGGTAGTGTGGTGCTGCGGTTGAGCAAATTACTACGTCAGCGTCAACGAGCACTTCTTCAAACTGGTTAAACTTTACTGCTTTCCCTGAGAGGTCTTCAGCTAATTTTACTGCTCGGTCATAGGTTCTGTTAGCAATAAAAATTGGGCTAAGGCAGCGTCGTGCCAAGGCTTTGGCGACAAGTGTTCCTATTTCGCCAGCGCCCATAACCAGGATTTTCTTATCTTCCAAGTTGCCCAGTAAATTTACAGCTAATTCAACTGCTGCTGAACCGATTGAAACAGCGCCTTTGTTGATGCCTGTTTCGTTTCTTACACGTCTGCCAACAGTCATTGCGCGGTTAAACAGGTGTTTAAGAATTGGTCCAACGGTTTTGGCTTTTTCAGCTTCAAAGTAGGCGTCCCAGACTTGGTTGAGAACTTGGTCTTCGCCTATAACCATGGATTCTAAGCCTGAAGTAACTCTGAGCAGATGGTTGAAGGTATCGTTGTCAATGGATGTTTCTATGGCTTTGAATGCTTCCTCAGCGTTCGATTGGGCTCTTTTTGCAAAATAATCCTTAGCAACTCAGCTGTTTTTTCAGCCTCTTCAGTTACAATGAAAAGTTCAATGCGGTTGCAAGTCTGAAGAATTAGGCATTCTTCCACATTTTCAAGAGAACGAATCTCGGCAAGTGCTTTCTCCTTCTCCTTAAACGCTACAGCCTCCATTAGCGGCACTCGGGCTGTTTTATGCGTTATCCTGACGTTGATGACATGGTCTGTCTTTGCCGAGGAATGCATGGTTGGATAAACCATGCGGCTTAAATATAAGCTTTACCGTAAATACGCCGTCGGGGCACTTTGGGATGGAATTACGTCACAGAATCGGTTTAGTTTACCTTCCAGGGCTCTTCCATGCTTTGAAGACTTCGGAAACCTACCAACCGACCTAGTTTGCTCCGATGGACTTGTAGATGGTAAGCCAGCATCCGAAGTTTTAGACATGTTATCATTCCAGGCGGAAGCCTGGTTGAATCCCAAAGCGTCAACGACAAAGTTACCCGTGAAATAATTAAAATGGCTGAATGCGGCAAGTTTGTGCTTGGCATCTGCTCAGGCTTTCAGGTGCTTGCAAAAGAAACCGACGTGGGACGCCTATCAACAATCCCTATAACTCGGGAAGGCTTAGGCTTGTTGGATGCAGAGTTTAAGCCGTTGATATGCACCGACCGCGTAAAAGCCACAGTAGTCGATAAGAGTTTCATCACTCATGAAGTCGGCAAAGAAGTTTCAGGCTTCCACTGCCACACTTACGGCAAAATTGTGCTTCACAAAGACGCCAAACCCATCATTATCACTCATGCTAAACGTGTCAACTACAAAAAAGACCCCCAAGATTTG
>CAVSZR010000003.1:0-93549 GCA_963732475.1 Blastocatellia bacterium
TGCAAAAGGCAGAGCTTCTTCGATGCTCGAAAGCGGCGTTGCCGGATTGACCGCAATTCCCGCACTCGCCCCGGCCTCGCGGATCGCTGACAGCGTGCGGTGAAGATGAACATCGGCCTCGACATGGACCGAAACCATATCCGCTCCGGCTTTCACGAACTCGACCGCGTAACGGCCCGGATGCTCGATCATCAAATGGCAGTCTATCGTCAATTTCGTCGCTTTCCGGAGCGATTTGACGACCGGCAATCCGATGGTGATATTCGGCACAAAGTGGCCGTCCATCACATCGACATGCAATATCGATGCTCCCCGCTCTCGACAGCTTTGATCTCCTCGGCCAACCTGGCAAAGTCGGCTGACAATATCGAAGGTGCAATTTCAAACATTCGCTGATTTTCTTCCACTTTGTTGCAGATTAAAGCGTTTCGGTTGCATAAATGGCCGCACTAAGGCCGAACCTTTGGCCGTGGCTCCGTTGCAGGTTTCTTTGCCGGCACATTTTGCGGCTTTACGGGAGCAGCCGTATTCTTATTGCCTTTGTCACCCGGATTCGCTACCCGGGCCGGGATCTTTCTTGTTCGTATCGTCCGATTTAGAATTCGATTTGTCGTTCGAGTCAGAATTCGAGTTTGATTCGTTCCCGATCACATCTCGGGTCGTTTCGGCTTTTTTCTTCCATTGCGTTTGCATTCGAATTCGAATTCGATTTCGACTTCTTTGGTTTTTCCGAGATCATTTCCTCGATCTTCTTTGTGTCGTCCGACTCAATGTCCTTAATGAGCGATTTCGGCGTCTCATCGCCTTCAATTCCCGCCTTACTGACAACGACAAAGATCATCTGGCCCGTTTTTACAGTTTCGCCGGCTTTCGGAAGCTGTTCGAGAACGGTGTTCATTTTCTCCGTGCTTGGCCTGTCGGCCCGGCGTTTGATCTTAAGGCCAAGGGCCGATAATTCTTTCTCGCTCTCGATGAAATCCTTTCCGACTATCTCAGGAACTTTGATCTCGGTGCCCGCAAGCGACATATAAACCACGCCGGCCATCCCGAGAAGGAAGGCGGCCAAAAGCGCGCCTACAACAGCAAGCTTGCCTATCGCTGAAATTCCGGTTTTTATAAATCCCACGGCAGATCACTCCAAATCAAACAAAAATCTTAACATTTTTCCGGAAACCAACAAACCTGTTACGGCTGCTGCTTTTCAAAACAGGCAATAAAAAAGCCATCCATCCCGTCACGATGCGGGAATGTCCGGGCATAATCCTCGTCATCGATAAACTGCTGAGGAACATGCGGGCTGCGACTTTCGAAAATCGCCTGCACCAGCCAGAAACGCTCGACAAACGCCTTCGTTCTCTTCGCTCTCGAGCGAACAGGTCGAATAGATCAGCTTTCCGCCGGGCCGTACATGCTTTGATGCGTTTTGAATAAGCCGGAGTTGTTTCTCGGCAAGGCCAATAAGATCGGACGGCTTCGAGCGTATATCGGATCTCCGGATTGTGTCGGATCGTGCCGGTTCCCGAGCAGGGTGCATCGATCAGGATCACGTCAAAGGCCTCTTCTGCAAACGGGATCGCGAATTCTGCATCGTACTGAACGATATTCGCATTCCCTAACCCTTGATTACGGCAATTTTCCGCTAGAAATTGGACACGGCGCGGATGAAGTTCGCCCGCCACGAGCATCTGCGATCGTGTCGAGCCGGCAAGGATCTGAGTAAACTTGCTTCCGGGTGCGGCACAAAGGTCCAAAAAACGGCCGTTTTCCGTTAAATTGACCGACGCTCCGACCATTTGCGAGCCTTCATCCTGGAAATATATCTCACCGGCATCGGCCGCCGCGAGCAATTGGGGTGAATTGGATCCCGCGAGAAAGCATCCTTCGACGTCTTCGGACGCCCAGGTATTTTCAAACTCATCCGATCGTGCCGATCTTTTCGTAAACCGAAATCCTATCCGCGGAATTTCGTTGTTTGCCGTCGCAAGTTTCTCAGCGTCCGCCAACCCAAACTCGCCTGTCCATTTTTCGATCAGCCATCGCGGATGAGAAGTTTCCAGCGAAATTCGTTCGGTTTCATCGGCATAGGCGGGAACGATCTGTTCACGTGCCGCCCTGCGCAGCACAGCATTGACAAGGCCCTTGGCAGACGTTTTCTTAGCGGCTGAACAAGATTGACGCTGTCGTTTACGGCCGAATAATCCGGCACCTTGTCGAGAAAGTAGAGTTGATAAATTCCCAGCCGAAGGGCAATTCGGACCTCCAGATCGATCCGCTTTCCATTTGAAAGCATGTCAATGATCCTGTCGATCATGAAGCTGCTTTCTTAAGACTCCGAGTGTAAGTTGGTGGCAGAGCGAACGGTCGTTCGCGTTCAGATCGTTTTCGTAGCGCGGAAGCAATTCCGATGAGAACGCCTTGTCCCTCTCGATGCCGGACAGCACCTCAAACGCGGCAATTCTAGCCGGTGATATTTTCATCCTTGGGTTTCTTGTCCTTGTGCCGCTGTGAAAAATCCGGGCCGCGTTCCCTTGCCAAGCTCGTGGGTCAGCGTACCCCGCTCGTCAAAAACAAAACATTCCCCGTCCCAAAGCTGCTCGCTTTTCGGAACGTCCTCAAGATACTTCAAGATGCCGCCCTGAAGTTGGAAGACCTCCGCAAAACCAAGGCCCTTCATATACGGAGCGAATTTTTCACATCTAATTCCGCCCGTGCAGTACATCGCAATTTTCTTATGCGTTTTGGGATCGAGCTTTTCCGCGACAAAACCCGGAAGGTCGCTGAATTTCTCAGTTTCCGGGTTCACGGCCGCCTTGAAACTTCCGTTCTTGAACTCGTAATCGTTGCGAGTGTCCAAAACCAAAACTTCAGGATCGGCAATGATATTGTTCCAATCCTTCGCCGAAACATGCGTCCCGGCTCCCAACGAGATATCCACCGGCTGCTTCGAGCGTAACGATCTCGGGCTTTATCTTGACCTCATGCTTCCGAAACGGCGATTCGGAGTGAAATGACGATTTATAGACGATCTTTGAATCGAGGATCTGCTCGATACTTTCGATAAAAAACGGAATATCCTGCCGGGCACCGCAAAGACTCGCGTTAAAACCTTCGTCAGCAAGGATGATCGTCCCAAACACGCCGTGCTCACGCAGCGCCGATACAAGCTGCTCCTTGAGTTCGTTCAGGCGAGTCAATTGCTTGAACTCATAAAAAGTGATGATTTGAAATCGGTCGGACATCCTCGACCATTATACGAAGTGTGGATTCAATATGAAACCGGCCGGTTCCTCTCCCAAGCTGACTTGCCCAGGTCCCCGCACCGCCGGTTCGGCTAATCTCCGCTCGAGCGGCACGACTGGAGCGGCAAGCATCCCTGCTTGCCAGCGGCCAACGGCCGCTTCCGCGCCGAGGTTTGATTCAACTCGAAAAATGTTCACGCCCTAACGCTGCGGAGACCGCAGCGTGGCAAGCAGGGATGCTTGCCGCTCCAGTCACTTACTCCGGTCAATGACCGACCGGATCCGAAGCTCATCCAAATCGTGCAAATCGTGCAAATCATCCATCTCATCCGGCGTATTTCGCGCGATCTGATATTTCCAAGCAAGAAAACACGAGCGATAATTCTCGCGGACGGTATTTGTTCACGAATAGACCAGTGCTCACTCACCTTCCAAAATGATCTTTGAAAACCAGTCGATGAAAACGTGAAACAAGATTCCTTGTCATCCGGAACTCAGAAACTCCCAATGTGTGACGTGCGGGATGCCGATGTTTACTGGCTTCGACGCGAAGGGTCGGTTTGTTTCAGCTTGTTTCACATGAAACAAAAGCGGGCACGCGTTGTGAAACGAAACAAGAAAATGGCTTTGCGAAGGCAAGATTTGTGTTGGTCTTCGTTTGGTGTGGCAGTGACTACCCTAAAGGCATGCCGGCATTTATTCTGGTCCCGTTCAGCACATCACGGGTTGCCATGCGCCGCTTTCCTTCCGGCTGCAGCTCCGTTATCAAAAGCGCCGTTTGGCCGCCGGCTGATACAACAAGGCGGTCACCGTGAGCTTCAATAATTTCGCCTTCGCCCGCGTCGTTTGATTCTGGCGTGATCGACTCAGCCTTCCAAACCGTAAGCTTTTGCCCTTTGAAATAGGTGAACGAGCCGGGAAACGGTTGAAAGCCCCGCACTCGGTTGGCTATATCCGGTGCGGCCATCGACCAGTCGATCAAACCGTCTTCACGTCGCATGATAGGTGCGAAGGATGCTTGGTCGTTTTCCTGCGGCGTCGGTGAAAGCTTCGTCATAACTCTGAAGCGTTTCGGACAAAAGGTCGGCCCCGATAAAAGATAAACGCTCCATCAACTCCGGTGCCGTTTCATCGGGCCCGATCTCGGTTTCACGCTGCAGCAGAATATCGCCGGTATCCAAACCTGCATCCATCTGCATCGTTGTCACGCCCGTCTTTGTTTCGCCATTGACGATCGCCCAGTTTACAGGTGCCGCGCCGCGATACTTCGGAAGCAGCGAAAAATGAACATTGATTGCACCCCTTGGAAATGCCGTCAAAAAACTCTCCGGCAAGATGCGGCCATATGCCACGACCACAGCAACGTCGGCATTGTGAGATCGGAACTCGTCAAGGGCATCCGCGGTCTTTATCTTGGTTGGCTGAAAAACAGGCAAGCCATGCTCGAGGGCAAATTCTTTGACAGGCGAAAAAACGATCTTATTCCCGCGGCCGGACGGACGGTCCGGCTGGGAATAGACGGCCGCGATCTCGTGTCCGTCCTGCAAAAGCCTGGCGATGGATGGGACCGCCGCCTTCGGCGTGCCCATGAAAACTATCTTCATTTTCTATGCTTCAAAGAAAAGGGCAAAAGCACCGTGTGAGCGCCTTTGCCCGATTTACTCAAATCTTGATGATCTAGTAGCCGCAATGATAATTGGAACCCTCGAACGCCAGGACCCATTTTCCGCCTTCGCGCCGATATGCGTTAAACCCGGCTCCTTCGAACGATTGTACGTAGGTGAACACCTCGGCCACGCCGTCATCATCGTAATCGAAAACGTCGAGAAGCCGTTCGTGATAAACCCCGGAATCAACATCCTTAATGTCGCCGCTCATCACGTCGGCCTGCTTGGTATCTCGAAACTCGCTGAAGCCCAATGCATATTTGCCGCCGTCGGTTTTGTCCGCGATAAAGAAAAGCAATCCTCTCGATGTCGCCGAAGTATCCGCCCAGAAGCTTCCGACCAACTCGGCGACGCCGTCGTCATCGACGTCCAGGGCCGTGAGGTTCTGATATTTCAGCGTCTTTGCCGAGGATGCACTCACGCCTTCTTTTACCAACTCGGCGCGGACCAGAGCTTCGATTTCAGACCTTTCGACTCGCGGTCGGCAATCGCCTGACGCCGCTGCCTTTTTTCGTCGCGAGAGCATTTGTCGCCAAGGCCATCACATTTCCTTTGAGCTTTGCCCTCGACGCTGACCGCTGTGACCTCCGCCATATTCGCCGAGCATTCAGCCTTAGGGTCGGAACTTTTGATCGTCACCGTGCCCGCATTCGCTCCGCCAAAGATCAAACGGTAGGCTGCCTTCGGCCGATAATAGTTCTTGTTGAAGAAGCGCAAGTTTCTCCGGTTCCTCGCCGCCGCTGACCGGCTGAACGAGTTTTCCCTTCTCCACATAAGCCACCGGTTCGACCGTTCGCCCGTCATTGATCACGGCAAAAATGATCGGCCGCGGTTTCGGCGGCCGGTTTTGGTTTCGCCTTCTGCGCAAAAATGAACGTGGCCGACAAACCGATCAGAATCGCAAGGAGCGAAAATGTTCTGAGAAATTTCATATTCGATGCTCAAACTTTTTGAGAGACCATCTTGCCTTGCATGAATTGCAGCAAATACTCGCGGCCGCCGGCCTTCGAATCGGTGCCGCTCATGTTGAAGCCGCCAAAAGGATGAGCACCGACCAGACGCACCAGTGCACTTCCGGTTCAGATACAGATTGCCGACGTGGAATTCACGCCGGGCCTTTTCCAGATTGCCCTGATCCGTCGAATAGACCGCACCGGTCAGGCCGAATTCGGTATCGTTGGCGATCTCCAGAGCGTGATCGAAATCGCGCGCTTTGATGACCGCCAGCACCGGGGCAAAGATCTCTTCCTGCTCGATCGTCGCTCCCGCCTCAACGTTGTCGATGATCGTCGGCTCGATGTAAAAACCCTTCGAATCGTCGCCTTTCCCGCCCGCCAAAACAACGCCGCCTTCGTCAATTCCCTTTTTGATATAGTCGAGCGTCGTGTCGAACGAACGCTTGTTGATAACGGCGGCAACATTCGTATCGCCTTCGGTCGGCAGTCCGACCTTCAGCGTTTTGGTCAAAGCGACGACCTTTTCCATCAACTCATCATGGACCTTTTCGTCAACGATAAGCCGCGAACACGCCGAACATTTCTGGCCCTGGAACCCAAACGCAGCGGACACGATCCCGCTCGCTGCCGAATCAAGATCGGCGTCGTCCGCCACAACGATCGCGTCCTTTCCGCCCATTTCCGCAACAACGCGCTTGATCCAGATCTGTCCGTCGCGTGCCTTCGCCGCTACTTCATTGATGTGCAGCCCAACGCCCTTCGAGCCGGTGAACGAAATGAACCGCGTCTTCGGGCTGCGTCACCATCGCTTCGCCCGTTTTCGCGCTTCCGGTCAGGAAATTGACGACACCCGCCGGCAATCCGACCTCTTCAATAAGCTCCATGAACTTCGCGGCGATGGTCGGCGAATCGGACGAAGGTTTCAGGACGACCGTGTTTCCGGTGACGACCGCGGCCATCGTCATACCCGCCATGATCGCCAGCGGGAAATTCCAGGGCGGAATGACAGCCCCGACACCAAGCGGGATATATTCAAGCCGGTTGTCTTCGCCGTCGACTTTCGTGATCGGCTGGCGTTCCGACCACCGAAGCATCTCGCGGCCATAAAACTCAAGAAAATCTATCGCTTCGGCGGTGTCACCATCGGCCTCGGCCCAGGTCTTGGCGACCTCGAAAACCATCCACGCCGAAAACTCGTGCTTTCGCTGACGCATGATGTCGGCCATCCGGAACAAATAATCCGCCCTTTCGGCGGGAGACACGTTCCGCCACAATTTGAAAGCATCGGTCGCCGCATCTATCGCCCTGCTCAACAAGGGTCGTATCGGTATCGACCTCCGAGAAAATGCCGACAACCTCCGACGTATTCGCCGGGTTGATGCTTTGGAACTTACTCTCAAGCGCGACCTTTTCACCATTGATCACATTCGGATATTCGCGGCCGAGTTCACCACGCACTTTTTCGATCGCAGCCTGCATCGCCGCCGCATTCTCGGGCTTCGAAAAATCCACGAACGGCTCATTCTTAAACTCATCCATAACTCGCTGTGTTTGCATAAATATTTCCTTATCGGTATTTCTGTCGATCAAGCTCGTGCAGTTCCCACTCGTCCAAAAGTTCCGGCATGACGGGTTCGTCCTCACTCTGCCACGCCACAACGAATCTTGGCTCCTGCGTGTCGCTCAGGTGTTTCACATAGCTCAAGATCAACACCCAGCCGGAAAGCAGGTACAAATTTAGTTCACGGATAGACCTGACTTCAGTTGTTAACTTGGTTTTCTCCATACTCATTCCCATTTCCCCGTCTTTTGAAGTCGTTTGATCTTTCGCTTTGCCATTTCACGCTTTAGGATAGTCATTCGGTCCAGAAAAACGATGCCGTCGCAATGGTCCGTTTCATGCAGCACGCACCGTGCGGCGAGTTTTTCAAGGTCCATCTCAAACCGTTCGCCTTTGACATCCTGTGCCCGCACGATCACGCGCATCTCCCGCTGCACCGTTTGGTACAATCCCGGAAACGACAAGCAGCCTTCGTCTCCGATCTGCTCGCCTTCAACGGTCACGATCTCCGGATTGATAAACGCCAGTTTATTCGAACGCCCTTCGTCGTCGGCAACGTCCATCACAAAAAACCGTTTCGAAATCCCGACCTGCGGAGCCGCGAGCCCAACGCCGCCCGCATCGTACATTGTCTCGAACATATCGTTTACGATCCGGCCAAGATCTTTGCCGAATTCCTCATCGATCACAGGTTTCCCGACCGAAAGGAGCACTGGGTCGGGGTAGTGTACGATCTTCATCTTTGACATATCGGCGATGTCGGCCCAACGTCCCTCACGCGCAACAAACGCGACGGCAGCGGCATCCGTGCTTTAGGTACGTCTCAAATTTTACCACAACCGATGGAATTAAGTTGAGTCGGATATTACGGTGGGCTTACGACATTTTCTTCTCAGTGGTGAGCAATTCGGTGGTGTCTTCGACGACGCTTACCGCCGGCTCAAAAACTGCATCGTCGGAAAGCTGTTTTGGCGGCACGAGATCGGATGTTTTGCCATTTAGGCGTGGATTTAACTTGTTACGCTTCTCCTTCAATGTTTCGGCGAATATTACATAAGCCAGCGACAGGCCGGCAAAGATCATAAATGCGATCAGCAAAAGCCCGCCAAAGGGCTGCGTTCCGGAGAAAACCCATTTTGAGAATATCGTATAAATGATCGCGACGATCGCGGTCGCGATGACAAGCCCAAAGCCCGTAAACACGACATTGCCAAACCGTTCAAGCATGCGTTCCTGTTTCTGAAGAAGGGCGTATTCCGCATTCGGGAATTGAACCAGCAAAGAATTCGCGGTCTGCTCAAGATTCAATCCGCACGAACGGCAGAATTTCTGGTCCGTTGTATTATTTGCACTGCAGTTTGGACAAAACATGGCGTCCCGCTCCAGATCATCCCGTCTTAAACCAAAATACGCCTTTGAACCCGGGAAAGTTCACTTCAGTTCGGGATTTGCGGCCTTTATTGTCTGGGCCTCGCCGTCCGCCCAATCGCGGAGTAGTTTCGACTGATCTTCGCTCAAAACCGCATCCCGATGTATCCATAGATAAGAAGGCAGCGGCATATCCTTTCTCTCGAGCTGCTCGCCCATCTCTTCCAGCTTCTTAAGCTTTCGCTTGGGCGTGTAAGTATTCCAGACGCTGAAGTTCATTTCCTTACGCCCGTCCTCAATATGATCCGCCAAGAACCAGTTGAAAGGCGTTATCTTCGAGTACCACGGATAAAGCGTCTTGTTCGAATGGCAATCGCTGCACGAACGGGCAAGGACCATCTGCACTTCGGCCGGTACCGCGGTCGAGTCTTCAAGGGTTTCCCCGGGGACGATCGGAGGATTTGAGAAATTTGGCCTGATAAATTGGCCGACAACAAACGCCGCAACCAATACAACCGCCGCTATCTTTAGAATTTTCTTCATAACGCGAATATCCCTTTATGTTATCTGTACATCATACTAAAATAGATTTGCTGAAATGTTTAACCCGGTCGTCATCGCTATTCCATTCTTCGCCCTAACCATCGGCCTTGAGGCGTGGTGGGCATATCGCTCCAGAACACACCCGTACCACAGCAAAGATGCGTGGAATAACATACTGATCGGCTTTGTCAGCGTTGCATTCGGGGCTCTTTTTGGATTGTTCATTGGTGCGATCTACACATTTGCCTATTCCATCGCGCCGTTCAAATTCCCGGCCGACGCCTGGTGGACGTGGGTGATCTTGTTCTTTGTCGACGATTTCGCCTACTACTGGTTTCACCGCGTAAGCCATGAATGCCGCTTGTTTTGGAACTTCCACGTCGTCCATCATTCCAGCGAGGAATACAACCTGAGCGTCGCCGTTCGCCAAAGTTGGTTCAGCGGACTGCTGCACTGGATGTTCTACGCTCCGATAATGCTGCTGGGCTTTGCTCCCTGGATGTTTATCGTGATGCACGGGTTTAACCTCATCTACCAATTCTGGATCCATACAAAATTTGTCAGAACGCTCGGCCCGCTCGAACAAGTCCTGAACACGCCCTCGCACCACCGGGTACACCATGGCGTCAACGAACAGTATCTTGACCGAAACTACGCCGGCGTTTTGATCATCTGGGACAGAATGTTCGGTTCTTATATTAAAGAAACCGAAGAGCCGCGTTACGGCATAATCAAGCCGGTCGGCAGTTTCAACCCGCTTTGGATAAACACCCACGCGTGGTTCGAAATGTTCGCGGCGATGAGGCAGCGAAAAACACTGGCGGGCAAATTGCGGTGCGTGTTTAGTTCACCTAATATGGACTTCGCAGAGAAAATAGCCGTCGGCTCCGCGAAAGACGCATCTTCGCCCGTATGAAACTCATTATCACAGCAATTATTCTGGCCGCGTTCGCACTTGTAGTAGTTCCGGCGACGGCGCAAAGTGTTTTGATCACGCCCAAAAAGGTCACCTACACGCGTCCAAAGCCGATGATGGACTTCAAAAAGACCTTTACGGTGACGTATCCGAAAGTCAAAGCATCCACACCGGCCCTTTCGAAGAAAATCGAAGTGACGCTCAGCTACACAAAGAACCTCGGCCTGAACATAAACGAAGAGCTTCGCGACATTCAATGGCTCGAAGAGGCCGATTTTGAGGTCAGCTACAATGCCAAAGGCATTCTGACCATAACTTTGTCGATGAACGGAACGGCTGCCTACCCGGACGGCACGTCGAAGACTCTGGTCGTCGATCTTAAAACCGGCAATCAGGTCAGGCCTATGGATGTTTTTACCAATCTCAACAGGCTCGCCGCAATGGTGAAGCGTGCGCAGAAAGCTGAGGTATCGAAAGCTTTGAAGGAAATAAAGGAAGATCCCGAGAACAAAGACGTCGATCCCGCCCAGCTTTTCGAAGGCACAAACTTTACGGCAAAGCACCTCGACGAATTTGAGGTCAACGACAAAGGCGTAACATTTATATACGACTACGGCTTTGTACACGCTGTTCAGGCACTGCAGCCGGAAGGCAGGTTTGCGTTCACCTGGGACCAGCTCAGGCCGTACATCAAACGCGGCGGCTTGCTTGCAAGGTTCACACGGCCGATACTTATCTAACATGAGCGAAAGGAAGATCAGAGTATTGGTCGCCAAGCCCGGCCTTGACGGCCACGACCGCGGGGCAAAGGTCATCGCCCGTGCCCTTCGCGATGCGGGGATGGAAGTTATCTACACCGGCCTGCGGCAAACTCCCGAGATGATCGTGTCCGCCGCCCTGCAGGAAGATGTTGACGCCGTAGGCATCTCGATCCTCAGCGGCGCTCACCGCACGCTCTGTCCGCGCATAATCGATCTTATGCGTGAAAACGGAATGGACGACACGCTCGTCCTCGTCGGCGGCATCGTCCCCGACGAAGACATCCCCGAACTAAAGGCCAACGGTGTCTCCGAGGTCTTTCTCCCCGGCACGTCGACCGAAGACATCGTAAAATTCATCAACGCCAACGTCCGCTCGCTGAACTAATCGGCAAGTTGAGATTCACACCCTGGCTTACGCTCAGGCCTTCGCCTTTGATCCGAACCCACTCCCGTTTCCGCCTTCAGACTTCCGCTTAAAACTTTTTTATTGCCATCTACTCTCTTCGGTTGTATATTGCACTTATTAGAAAAAATTGCCTTTTTCTTGTGTTGCGCTCCGGCCCACCTCGGTTGCGTTGGGTTTACATTATCAAAGGAGATTTGCGATGAAGAGATATTTGTTGTTCGCGTCATGCGCGGTCGTGCTGGTGGCGGTGATCGTTGCGTTGGCAAGTGGTTTTTTTCAAAGGTTTAGGAGTACAATGCTTGGCTATGAAGAGGTACCGGCCGTCGCGACTACCGGCAAGGGCACCTTTGACGCTACGATCAGCCCTGACGGGAATTCGATCTCGTATTTTCTGACCTATTCCGATCTTGAGGGTTCGATCACTCAGTCTCACATACACTTTGGCCAAAAAGGCGTTAACGGCGGCATAACCCTTTTTCTGTGCACCAATCTGGGCAACGGGCCCGCCGGTACTCAGCTCTGCCCGGCCCCGCCCGCGACTATTAGCGGGATGCTCACGGCCGCGGATATGGTAAACACGGCCAACGCTCAAGGGATCGCGGCCGGTGAATTCAGCGAACTCGTAGCTGCCATCCGGGCCGGCGCGACGTATGCTAACGTCCATTCGACAAAGTTCCCCGGGGGCGAGGTCCGAACCCAGATCCTCCCTCCTCCTTCCCGGACTAACGGACTCTTGCGTGCTGAGGAGACAGAACACTCAGGCCACTGATCGTGTAACTGTTGATCTGCTTTGGTGCCGCAAACCTTCTCTTCTGCGGCACCGGAGCACCAAACGCTCTCTGCCCATTCCGTTACCCGCTAGTAAGTCACCATTCTTTCCGATACAATTGAAAGCATCAGATCTGCACGTGACATCGCGCACGCGGGAGTGCGGGAAAGAGTTTCTAACATTACCAGGGAGGATATCTATCATGAAGAAGTTAACAGCATTGGCATTCGCATTTGTAATGGCGCTTTCGATCCCATTCGTCGGATCGGCCGTATCGAACGACAATTCGTTCTCTGCACAGGGACAGACGGTTACCGTAACGCGTCGCAAGAAAGGGATCGCCCGCAGGACGTGGGCCGGTGGTAAGTATGTCGTCCGGAGGACCTATGTCGGCGGCAAATGGGTTACGCGCAAGGTTTGGGTCGCTTCAAAGTGGACCGGCAAGAAAGTTTGGAAAGGCGGCCGCGTCTGTCATGGGCCGTACCAAAAAGGTAGTTTACTAATTAGCCGATAAATTTGTTTTAAGAATAGGCGCTCGTGAGGGCGCCTTTTTGCGTGGCACGCCGTGTGCAATTGAAACCTAACAGATCGGTAAAACCGGCGATTTCAGGAGCTTTGGAGAAGAAATATGCGCAAAAGTGGGATTGGAAATGTACTGTTCGGATTCGCAGCCGTACTGTTTGCATACGGCGCGGCCAATGGTCAGGTAGTTGATGCGGTTAAGGACGCCGCGTCGAAAACAAAGGATGTCACCGTCCGCACCGTGCAGAAAACATCGGTCATTATTACGGACGGCCTGGAGAAAGCGGCTGATAAAACTAAGGACACAACGGTGGATGCGGCAAAGAAAACCGCTTCGACCTCCGCAAAAGATCGGCAATTACAGCGTTGACCTGAGCGAGAACATCGCGGTCAAGAGTTTTGAAGGCGGGAAATGGTTCACCGTCACTACGTGGGACGGAACCAAATGGGTTTCAAAGAAAACCTGGTACGCAACGAAAAAAGCGGCAACGGCGACTAAGGAAGCTGTAACGAATCAGTAAGGGAAAGACGGCGGCAACGCCTCGTTTTTCTCCCACGGTGAGGCGGTCACGATCGATTCTATGAGTCGATCGTTGACCGTCTCACCTTTTTGTTTTCTAATGGTTAGCTTATGAAAGAGAAAGTTCGTGTTGCCGGCGGCCAGGGTTTTTGGGGAGATCTTCTTACTGCCCCGGTCGATCAGGTCCGAAATGGGCCGATCGATTATCTGATGCTCGATTATCTCGCCGAGGTGACGATGAGCATCCTACAGAAACAGCGATCCCGCGATCCGAATGCGGGCTACGCACGCGATTTTGTCTCGCTGATGCGCGAGATCCTGCCGGACTGCATGGAAAAGGACATCAAAGTGCTTTCGAATGCGGGCGGCGTCAACGTTTCCGGTTGCGCCGAGGCGATTAGAGACACGGCCCGCGAATTGGGCTTGGGCGGCAAGCTAAAGATCGGCGTGGTCACCGGCGACGATATCCTCGACCGGCTCGACGATTTTGCCGCCCAGGGCGTCGCCATCAAGAACATGGACACCGGCGAAGACCTTTCGGAGATACGCGATAAGGTGCAATCGGCGAACGTCTATCTTGGAGCCGGCGGGATCGTCGAAGCTCTGGGACGCGGTGCACAGGTCGTGGTCGGCGGAAGGCTGACCGACACAGGTTTGACGCTCGGTCCGCTGATGCATGAGTTTGGATGGAAATTCGACCAGTGGGACCTCGTCTCCGCCGGGACCATCGCCGGCCACATAATCGAATGCGGAGCACAATCGTCAGGCGGGAACTGCCAGTATGAATGGCAGTCGATCCCGAACATGGCCAACATCGGCTTCCCTATTGTTGAAGCGTCGCCGAACGGTGAATTCGTCGTAACGAAGCACGACGGCACAGGTGGACGCGTTAATGTCCAGGGCGTAACCGAACAGCTTTTATACGAAATGGGCGACCCAAAGGCCTACATCACACCCGATGTTGTCGCCGACTTCTCATCAATAAACCTCGCACCCGACGGCAACGACCGCGTAAAGGTTTTCGGCATCACGGGCAATCCGAGCACGGAATTTTATAAGGTCTCGATAGCATATTCCGCCGGCTGGAAAGCCGTCGGCACGCTCGTCTACGCCTGGCCAGACGCCTACGAAAAGGCACAAGCGGCCGACAAGCATACTGCGCGAACGCCTTGAGCGGCTTGGTTTGAAATTCGACGTAATCCTGACCGAATACGTCGGCGTAAACGCCACCCACGGCCATCTGTCAGGTGAACCTTCACCCGACATTCCCGAGGTTCAGTTACGGTTCGGAGTGCGCGGACAAAGCAAGCCCGAAGTCGAACGCTTCACAAAAGAACTCGCCCCCCTCATTCTCACGGGCCCGCCCGCCGTAACAGGCTTCGCCGGCGGCCGCCCCAAGGTCGAGGAAATTATGGCGTATTTCCCTGCTTTGATACCGAAGTCGCTAATCGAGACAAAGGTCGATATGGTCGAGGCGTAGTAAGTATCGCATCAAGCCAACGCAGCTTGTCTCCATTTTTGCACCGCAGCATACTGATCCTCGTCCATCTCGTGTTCCGCTCGAATGGCAATGAAACATATGAATCTGTAAATTGCGTTCACCTGCGCCGGGGTAAATGACTGTTCTTTAATGAAAGCTTCAAGATCGAACGCTTCTCCTAATCCGCGTCCTATTTCTCTAGGAGCTACTGTCGGAAGGACTGCCAAATAAGTGAAGAAGCTGGAGTCGTAATCATCGTCGGCGTAGTTCCTGACCGCCCACGACATAGCAGCCGGTAGGTAGTAGTGGAATCCCGCGGGATCAAGAAAATTGAAAGGTCCCGGATTCTCGGCGATGGCTGAATCGGGCACGTCCTGCCAACGTGCTTCCGTATCGAGTTTTGCAGCAGCGAGAAAATCCTCTTCGCTACCGTAATCGTCAATCACCATCGCCTGATGGAGGGTAATTCCGTCACCTCTTTCTACATCATTGAACGCTTGATCAATAAGCTCGAGCAATTCAACCGCTTCGACAAGGTCACTGGCAAATTCGTCAGAGAAGTCAACATCGCTGTGGACGAACTGTTTGTTAAGAAGAGACAGGGCTTCCTCGCGCGACTTCTTAAATGCTTCCGCAACCGCCGCTTCAACGAATTCCTGAACATCCGCTTTTGAAAATGGAACAGAAACGAGAAAGCCCCGGCGAACAACAGAAATCCCTGGCTCAGTTGTTTCCGGTTTCTGCAAAACATTAAAACAAAAATGGGCGACATGACCTTTCCCCGGCGGCACATCGGGGAAGCGGAGCATAAATCCAAAATGGATATACGGCTCCGATTCAACTGGGGGTGCCGGATCATCAACGTACTGCCACTCGAACTCATATTTCATAACGTGAGAAACCAATACTCAGCAGGCGGGTTACTTCTCCAAAAACCTAGCAATTCCCTTTTTACAGTCGTCGGTCATTCTTGCTTTTGCGTTTGTCACGACGCCTTGTTCGATGGCGTCGGTGATGTTGTGGGCGTCGATTGAATAGAGCAGGTGTTTTGTCATTACCACGGCTGAGCGGCTGACCCTTGCGTAGGCGGCGGCATATTCGAGGACGGCGGTTTCAAAACCTTCTTCATCAAACGTGCGGTTGACGAGGCCGAGTGCGACTGCTTCTTCGGCGGTGTATTCGAAGCCCTGCGTGAGTAGTTCGAAGCTTTTCTTTTCGCCAAGATTACGCCTAAGGATCGCTGAAACCATCGCGGGGACGAATCCGATCTTGACCTCGGGATAACCGAATCGAGCAGTCTTCGTCGCTACGACGAGATCGCACGCCGTCGCCAATCCGCAACCGCCCGCAAGTGCCCGACCATGCACCGCGGCGATGACGGGCACTTTTACACTTCGGATCAACAGGAATAACTCGGCCAGGCTTCGGGCGTCTTCGAGATTTTCTTCATACGAAGCCGACGCGATCTTTTGGAGCGAGGCAAGGTCCGCACCCGAGCAAAAATCCTTACCTGCTCCGCGGATGATAATCGTCCGCACGTTGTCGTCAGTATCGGCCTCGCGTAGTGCGGCCTTTAACTCCGCAAGAAGCGCCTCGTTCAAGGCATTGCGTTTGTCGGGCCGGTTCAACGTAAGCCGCCAGATCGGTTCGTCGGATTCTATAAGGAGTTCACTCATGTTTTCGACGTTGGACAATCGAACTAAAAGGCTTTCGTCGCCTTATCAATCTCGGCTGCAAATTTTTCGATCACATTCGCGGCAATGATAATTTGCTCTTCGGCTTCCTTCCAGTTTCGCTGCTCAATGGCCTCGCGGATTCCCGGCAAAGTTTTGACTCCATAACCCGTGTAAAATCCGGGTGCATAAATGTGATGGCGGAACCAGTCACGTCGCGGCAGGCCTTGCGTGCGGGTCAAGGCACGCTCGGCCTTAAACAATATTGCGTCGAGTTCATTTTGCCGGGCGGCAGCCAAAACTTTGTCCTTGGTGTGAACAGTATAGGTCGTCGTGCTCGCTTGCAGTTTGAGCAAGGCATTTTGCAATGGTGCAAAATTCAAATACGGGACCGCGTCCTTTGTTTTCGGGACAACGTACTTTTCGGTCGGGTCCTGCACTACCGCCAATAAGCCAAGAGCGATCGCGTAATTCGCCGTCTTGGTATCTTCCCGCATCGTGTCGGCCAGTCTCGTCAACTCGCCAACATATTGATTTACCGTATCGGCGAAGTTACCGAATTCGAAGGGCAGGGTGTCCGCATTCGCAAGTCTTAGGGTCGCGTGTCCACAGACCTTTGCGAGCGCAATGCCGTAAGCGAATCCCGGATCGCCGAAACGCGTGAAGTGTTCGAACGAATCGTAAATCGAATGATACGAACCGCCGCCATCTTCACCTCCAAACCCAATGTTCAGCGAGGCAATGCCGAGATGCTGCAGAAAAGGTGTGTAATCCGATCCCGAGCCAAGCGGCGATATGCGAAGATCGGGCCTGTTCATTGCCTCCGAGCGTGCGGTCGGAGTTCCGTTGACGATCTGGTTAGCCCGCGCACGTTCCCAAACCGTCAGTTTTGTTTGCGGGTCGGGAACGTCGCGGGCGACGCCATTGATAAACTTTTCAAGCGTATGCGAACCGCCCATGCCCAGAAATCCGCGGCCATTCGAATCGGTATTGATATAAACGGCCGCTTTACTTCTCAATTCGTCAGCGTGCAATTCGACCCATTCTGTCGAACCGATCAGGCCCTGCTCTTCGGCATCCCAGGCCGCATAGATGATCGTTCGCTTTGGCTTCCAGCCAGTTTTGGCAAGTTCGCTCAATGCCCGGGCCTCTTCCATCATCGCCACCAGGCCGCTGAGCGGATCGTCCGCGCCGTTAACCCATGCATCGCGATGGTTACCCCGAATTATCCATTGGTCGGGCCGTTCGGCACCACGCATCGTTGCGATCACGTTGTAGATCGGCTTGATGTCCCAATTGAATTCGAGCTTCAACCGAACCGTCGGGGTCTTGCCGCCAAAATGATAGGTAACGGGGAGTGCCCCACGCCAACTTTCCGGCACGACTGCGCCGTCAAGGTTTTTGAGCAGAGGTAGGGCGTCAGAATATGAGATCGGTAGCACCGGGATCTTTGTCAAAGTTGGAGCGTCTTTGACCGTTAGCCGCTTTGCATCCTTTGTCGCCCCGACACCTTTTGTCAGCGGATCGCCCGGATAGAGCGGCATGTCCATTACCGAACCACGCTGAACGCCATGCTCGCCGCGCCAGGCTCCCTTTGGATAAACATCGCCCTGGTAGAAACCATCGTTTCTCGGGTCGGAATAGATCAGGCATCCAACCGCCCCGTTTTCGGCCGCGACCTTCGGCTTAATGCCGCGCCACGAACCGCCGTATCGGGCAATAACGATCTTGCCCTTAACATCGATCCCGCGTTTTTCCAATTCCTCGTAGTCCGCAGGAATGCCGTAATTTACATAAACGAGAGGGGCTGTAACATCGCCGTCGATCGAATACGCATTGTATGAAGGAAGCTGCTCCGACTGCTGCGACGTAGTCGAGTCACCCTCTATCGGCGGTTCGCTCAAGCTGCAGCGTAAACCGCTCGGGCGACGTCATCTCGACGACCCGCGTTTTCGGCGTCGGAAACAGCACGTCAAATTGTTCCAGCTTGGTATCGTAACCCCAAGCTCGGAATTGAGCCGCAATGAAATCGGCGTTTTCTTTGTTATACGGTGAGCCAAGATGGTGCGGTCTGGCTGAGAGGCGTTTCAACCAGTCGCGGATATTGTTGGCTGTCAAAACCGAGTCGAATCTTGCCTCAGCCGCACGCTGAGCGGTCGAACTTTCGGCCGTGAATCCCATCAATTGACGGTCGCCGGGCGGGACAACCTGTGAAAAGATCGAGGACACAAGAAACAGAGCAATGAATGAGCGGGAAAAGGAACAGATCATATTTCTCCTAAGAAAGAGACTTCTCAAAGCAGGCCGAGCCTCTCGGCTTCGGCGTCCGGGACAACGACCTCCATACGCAGCAGTGCAGTAGAAAAGGTCTTACCCTGCGCGTCGGTCATTAAGCTTAACGTTCCGCCGCCGCCTAGCGAGCCGTGCAGCAGAAAATTCAACGCGTTTAGGTTGGGAAGCTCAAAACGCTCGACATCACCCTTGACCATCGGGCCGAAATGGTCCTTAACTTCCGCGGCCGTTACTTTTGCGACCAGAAGCGGGTAATAATCAGCTTTCAGCGCGATCAAGCCGACGTTCGCCGTATCGCCCTTGTCGCCGGAGCGTGCGTGGGCCAATTTGACTAACTGGATATTCATAAATTTTATCGGGAGCGGGCGTCTAGGCCTTAATAGTAAAATGTCTTACAAACTTTACCAGCCAAACGGTAACAAAGACAAAATAGACGATCAGTATCGACCACACCTTACCGCTCTGAAGGTTTTGTCTCTCGATGTTCGCCGTATAAACAAATTGGTTGATCAGTATGAAAAGCAGAAGCGAAACGGCCGCAAACCACTCCAAATAGCGGCGTATAAAAGCGAACGTCTCCACCCGCATCTCGTCCGAAAGCCAATGGTCTTTATTCGGGATATTCATTGACGAATTGGGAAGCTTTTCGATCAGGTACGGCAACGCTAGAAACTGAAATGCGAGAACCGCCAAGAGAATCACCTCCAACCAAATAAAGCTGTTACGTGACATCCAACCGTCAGGCGTTCCAGCGGCGTCGAAATGCGATGCGACTTTTTCGGGAAGGGCCGTGAAATAATAGACCGACTGGCCACCGAAAATGCCGATCAGAATGAAAAGCACCATGCGCGAAACTGCCATCTGTACCTTAAAGCTTGTGCAACAGCGAAAAATAATAAAACGCTGCGGCTACAAGCGAGTGTTTGATCTCACCGTCATGAATCAGACCGCCAACACTTTCTACTGGAACCAATCTCGTTCCAATACTCTCGTGCTCATCGAATGCCGTTTCGGCCGTCTTTACGCAATCGAGTGCAAGGTAATGATATATCGTATTGTTCTGAAGAGCAGGATTTGGGTCTGATTTCCCGAGCAATACCCACCGGTTCGCCGAGTAACCCGTTTCCTCCAGCAGTTCGCGTCGAGCGGCATGCTCCGGTCTTTCGCCTTCATCGACCATTCCACCGGGCAGTTCGAGATTCATCTCCCCTGTTCCATGTCGGAACTGCTCGATCAATACTGCTTCATTAGCCGAGTTTATTGCGATTACGTTCACCCAGTCCGGATTTTCTAAGACAAAAAAGTCACCGGCTTTTCCATCACTTTCACGAACGCAAAAATCCTGCCTGACACGAAACACACGGCAATCGGCGACCTTTGAAGATGAGACACATTTCCATGAATCCGGCTTATGCATATAGAAGTTGGACAATCAAATATTAGAGGTTCGTTTTGTTCTAAATCAAGTAAGGGGTGACGGATGTTAAGAACTAGTAACTAAGGGCCGCAGCCACAGGATCATCCGAAATCAAATCGATCAAACCGATACGCAAAGCTTTGTCAGCAGTTATCGGCGATGCTGTGAAAAACATTTCCATGGCGTTCGCCTGTCCGACCAAACGCGGCAGCCGCTGCGTACCGCCCCAACCGGTAATTATCCCTAAACCAGCACCTGGATGAGAAAACGTCGCTGTTGAAACTGCAATTCGGCGTGCGCAGGCGAGTGTCAGGTCCAGTGCTCCGCCAAAGCAAAAGCCGTTGATCGCCGCTATGGTTCGCTTGCGGGACTCCGCGATCTTCCCCATCAAGATCTGTCCGCACAACGAAAATTCTCTCGCACTCTCGGACGTTATTGCCGCGATCTCACGCAAATCGGCACCTGATGCGAAGGTGTTCCCAGAGCCGGTAAACACTATTGTTTCGACACTTCGGGAGTTCAGACCATCATCGACAATCTTCGAAAGCGATTCGAGCAGATCTATCGATAGCGGATTGCGCATATCCGGCCTTATGAATCGAACAATAAGTGTTTCGCCGCTAGTTTCTACCGCTATCGACATAGACATTTACACTTCCCGTGTCAATAATAAGGCTATGTTCAGAACCAACAAAGCTCACCCGTGGCACGGAGTGCCGATCGGCGAAAACGCACCGGACGAAGTGACGGTTTTCATCGAGATCGTGCCCCGCGATACGGTGAAATACGAGGTTGACAAAGAGACGGGATATTTGAAGATCGACCGGCCTCAACAGTACTCCAACGTAGTTCCGGCCAACTACGGATTCATACCGCAGACATATTGCATGGAAGGTGTTGCGGACCTGGCGCGAAACCAATCCGGCTGGGAGATCAAAGGCGGCGACGGAGATCCGCTCGACATCCTTGTTTTGAGCGAGCATCACATTCCGCGCGGCGACATTTTACTGAAAGCCACGCCCATCGGCGGCTTTTGCCTGATCGACGACAACGAAGCGGATGACAAGATCATCGCAGTCCTAAAAGGCGATAAGGTCTTTGAGCAGTATCAGGAGATCGCCCAACTTCCGAAAGGGATCCTTGAGCGCTTCGAACACTATTTTCTGACCTACAAGAGCCTGCCCGACGCTCCGAATGTTTGCGAGATAGCGTACTCGTACGGCCGCGAGCAATCGCACGGAGTAATAAACGCCGCCATCAAAGATTACAGCAAACTGCTCGAAAGCTGAACCGAGTTCGGTCTGCTCTTACCCGCAACGGCGGCCGTTTTCAAAGGCTTTCCCTCAAGAACTATTTCGCAACCCAAATGACCTTATCGCTATATATATTTCGAAACATCTCATTGGCAAGTGGAGCGTTAGCCACTTTGAAAGTCTGATATAGGTCCAACGCCGATTGACGGTCCTTCGCCATGAGGTAGACAGTACAAAGGGTCAGATTTGCCATATAGTCGTCCGGTCGCTTTTTCGTGACCGCTTTCACTTCAGCCAAAGCCTCCGGGAATCGAGATTGTCTGGCGTACGTTATCCCGAGATAGAGTTTTACGTCATTACTGTTGGGATCAAGTTTTGCTGCCTTCTCAAGAGCAGCAGCAGCAGGTTTCAGCCTGTTATTCGCCAGATAGGCCACCCCAAGGTTGAACTGGCCTAAGGCATACTCGGGCTTCAGCTGAACCGTCTTCTTCAGATGCTCGATCGCAAGGTCCAGCTTCCCAAGCGTGTTATAGACAACGGCGATCTGGTTATTGCCGACCGGATTCTCCGGCTCAATCTCCAGGCCCCGCTTGATATGGTCAAGGGCGGTATTAGGCTGGCCCGACAGCAAGTATGCGGAACCCAGGTTAAAGTATGCAGGAGCAAATGTCGGCTGCTGCGCGATCATCTGCTCAAATAAAACCATCGCATCGGAGTATCGCTTTTCCGCGACAAGTTCCATCCCTTTCCGATTGATCCGTTTCACCTCCTCGCTGCTAACATTTTCCCCTTGAGCGACGGTGCTTATAAAACCAAAGAAAAGCGTGACAAGAATAAAAAATAAAGAATTAGCTTTTGCTGCTCGGTACATAAAATGCTCCTTTTGGGTAAAAAAACAAAGGACAATTCATGCATGCGAGCGGCGTCGAACGCCATTCTGCAGACCATTTCAAAAATCTACCAGGCGTTACCGATCGGCCTGAACGGGACCAGGATCGTACAACTTTCCGCCCGCCAACACGAAACGACATGGATCGCAGCGAAAATCAAATTCCCGGGCTTGGCCTTCGACCGGATGAATTATGGTTCTCAAAAATAAAGACACCACGCAAACCTGTTTTGTTACAGAATTTTAGGCCGTTTGCAGCTGGTTCAGCGAGTATCGGGATGAGCCGTTTTTTGGCGTGATGAGAAGCGTCGTGTTGGGGCTATCGTAAAAATAAATGTCAGGCGAGTTCACTTCAAAATCGAAAGATACTCGCGCCACGGTCCGACTTCGTCTGTGTAGCTCCCGGCCATCGATGTAACCATTTGCCGGATATGGTTTAGATCGTGAACAACCCACGTGGCCAGAAGCTGTCGCAACGTGACTTCGCCAAGTTCCGGATGGAGGCCACACAGGTCGAGCTGCTCGAGCGTGAGTTTCCAATTCTGCAAAGTGTCGAGGTTATCGCCACGAAGCTTTTCGAATTCACCCAGCAAGGCTTCGAGCGTCTTCCCTTCGGAATGCTCGAATTGCGCAAATCGGTCGAACGGAACAAACGTTCTGTTATCGCCCTGTTCGAGAATTATGCGGGCACGCGGTATCCAGTCGGTTTCTTCACCGTGGATGAGATGTCCGACAATGTCATATGGGCCCCACGCAACTTCCGGCTTGCCGTCCGTCGTCCAGTCCTCTGAAAGCGGCCCTAGCAAATTCCGCAGCGATTTTGGCGTCGCTGACAGAACTTCGATTGCGTGGCTAAGTTCAAACGTCATTAATAACCCGATCAATAGATCCGATCGATGCTGAAGGCGGTTATTGCAGCTTCCTGGGTGCAGGAATAGCCTGAGATTCGCAGAATAAGGCCGGTCCGGACCATATGCTTAAATACAATGCTTCGGTCCGCGGGTGAAAGGCGTTCAAGCGGAAATTCGACGTTCTCCATTTCGCCATTCACTTTCAGGCGAAGGTAGGCCAAATTCTCGCGGACCTTCACCTTCTTAAGCTGCCCCATTATGTTTTGACTTTCACAGTCGCTCAGAGGCGACAGATTTGTAAGGCTGATCATCACACCGTTTGTTGCGTATGTACTGACTGCTTTATCTGCCGTTTGGCCTACTGCCAATACCGTCAAGATCAGTAACATCAATGATGGAAGGAGTTTTTTCATAGGCTGGTACCCAACTATATTTTAACATTCTCACGGCGAGTTCCAATACAAAATCCGCCGTGATAGTTAAATACTCAATTTGCCTCCAATACCATCAAAAAAGCGATCGGATCCAGCCGCCATCCACCGCGATCGAACTTCCGGTGATGTAACTGGCACGTTCCGACACCAGAAATGCAGCGAGGGCGGCAAACTCATTTGGCGTTCCGAGACGTTTCATCGGGATCTCGGATTCCCATCGCGCCCGGATGTCGGCGGGATCCACGCCCTCCTTTTCGGCCAACGTCCGGGCCAGATCTTCGACACGTTCCGTCGCCGTATATCCGGGCAGGATGTTGTTGACAGTTATACCGTGCTCAGCCACCTCAGTCGCCAATGTCTTGGCGAAGCCGGTGACGGCCGCCCGAAGGCTGTTGGAGAGGATCAGTTTCTCGACTGGCTGCTTGGCCGCGATCGAGGTGATATTCAGGATGCGGCCCCAGCTTCGGTCTTTCATTCCCGGAAGCACAAGCCGCGTCAGGTCGAGAACGCTTGTCAGCAGGCTGCGAGTGGCAAGCTCCCAATCGTCGCGGTTCAGATTTTCGAACGGTCCCACCGGCGGCCCGCCAGTGTTTGTGACGAGGATTTCGATCCGTCCGAACCGGTCCAACCCGTCACGAACAATTCTCTCGACATCCGCCGCGACAGAAAGGTCACCGGCGACGCCCAAAACAGGTGTGTTCGTCCGCTGGTGTATCCAATCGCAGGTCGTCTTCAAAGTCTCCTCGCCGCGGGCACACAGGATGAGCGACACTCCCTCCATCGCCAACTCTTCCGCCACCGCCCGCCCGAGGCCCTGGCTCGCCGCCGCTACCAACGCTACTTTTCCTTGTAATCCGAGGTCCATTTTTTCTTCTCTTGTTTGTCACTGCTCCTCTTATTCGTCTTGATCCGTGGTCAACTTCGTAACCACAGAAGAAGATGAATAAGATGAACGATGAAGGAGCAGCTAAGCGATCAACACTACTTCTGCCGCAAATAATCGTCAGTCTTATCAAGCCAGTCCTGGCGCGGCGGGCTGAAAATATCGACATCCAATGTGTCCTCGAGCGCCTCCGCTTTGTGCAGGACATTCGACGGAATAACCAGCACTTCACCGGCCCGGATCGTTACCTCTTCCGAGCCGTCTTCGCCGATCCAAAAATGCAAGCGCGCCCGACAGTACATAGGTCAACTGTTCGTTCTCATGCGAATGCTGCGGCACGATGCAGCCCTTCTCAAGGTAAACATGCGTCAACATCATCCGGTCGGCCGTGATCAGCCGCCGCTCCAATAGATCCGAAACACGTTCCCTGGGCATGTCTTCCCACCGATAGAATTGAGTTTGTGTATTTTCCATAGCTTGTTACTTTACGCGAATTGCTGGCATTTCATCAGCCGGGTGTGCCTGAATTTCCGCCGTTCCATTTGGCACACATTGCGACGGAAAGTGGAACGGGTCAAGTCACATAATATCATATGCTTACGGCGACAAATCGTTCCATTTGGCAATTGGAAAAGCTCGTTAAGTGGAACGGCCATTTTGACCTCCTCCGTCGGTCGTCATGTAACGATATGCCGTCGTTTTTGCAACACCGAGTCTCTCAGCGATGGCACCGGAGCTTAAGCCTTGACCGGCCAGTTGCCTTGCATAGGCGACTCGGTCGCGGTCGCTCTTTGAGCGTTTAGACCTGCTGGCAGCGCGACGGCCCGGGGGCAGGGCGAGCTGCTTTGTCTCGCGGTCGAGGCCGATGAAGTCGAAGCCGAGAAAATTCTTTGCTCGCACGGTGTCTTCGGAAAGTCGAAACCGCGCGGCGAGATCGAATTTTTGGAGCGTATAGACGGCCACGTTGTCTTCGCCATGCTCAATGCGGCCGGTTCGTGACTTTACGTGTTTAATATAGCGGCGTTCCGGGCCGCGATCGCGGCGGCCCGACGAGCAGCGGCCGATGGCGAACATCGAGTCGGCGACCTTCGCAAGATCGACCGAGCCTTGCAAGTCGTTCTCCGTAAGGGGCAGATGGGGCAGATGTTTCGGCGTGTGGGCGACGGCCAAGATCGACATAAACCGGCCTTTCTTCAACGCCTGCAGCCGGTTCATCAGCCGAAAAGCGATACTTGCGTTGGCGGTCGAGCTGTGGCTGAGGAAGGTGAGGTTGTCGCAGATCAGCACTTCGGCCTCGTGCTCGTCGATCCGATCGTCGATATCTGCGAAGATCATGTCGGTAAAATCTTCGTATCCGTCAATCATCTTGCCGTCCCAATAAAGCTCGGCCCGCATCAGATCGGGCGAGAACTGATAAGGATCTTCGCTCGTCAGGCCGTCGTCGCTCGTCGTCGTATAACGCTGTGCAAATTGCAGCCGCGTCAGCTCAAAATCCAGATAGAGCACCCGCTGCGGCGGCACCTCGCATCCGGGCTTGGGCGAGTCGAACGGAGCGAGAGGCACACCCCGCGCGAGGCTTTCGGCGATCTGGACGGCCAACACGCTCTTACCCAAACCCGTCGGCCCAAACAGCACCGCGACCTCTTCCAACATGCCAAAACGGGCCAAACAATTGTTTCATCGGCCCGACCTTGCGAACCACTCTCAACAAACTCCTGAACCGGCCGGACATAAAGCATCTCAGGCTCCGGCGCCCAGTCCCGCGGATACTTCTTTTTGCTTTCCGCGATCAGCTTCGCCCGCTTCTCCTCAAAGGGATCCCAACCCGCCGCCGAACCATAATCCTGATCGCCTCGACGGGAACATGCTTCGTACTCGCATTATCTGATCCATCGTTCCATACGATCGTAATAATATATCAAACAAATGTGTTGCGTCAAGGGGTTTATGTATTATTTGTGCAACAGCCCGATCCGTGAATTCAGATAATAAGTGCAACTTTTGAAAATCGCAGGAAAGGGTAAGTTGAAGTAGATTTGATGGGTTCTTTCAACTGCGAGATCAAAAGGAGCATCAATGAGCTATCGACAACTTACCCAGGAGCAAAGGTATCAGATAGGAGCGTATTTGAAAATCGGAATGAAAAGGAGCGAGATCGCGAGGGAGATAAAGGTTGATAGGTCGACGGTGTGGCGTGAGATAAGGCGGAATAGCACGCCGTATAGGTACAACCCGAGTAGGGCGATCCGCTTGGCACGTGAGCGTCACGAGTGGAAGAGAAAAAGGCGGATAGATGACGAGACGTGGGCGAGGGTCGAGATGCTGCTTGTGTCTGAATGGAGTCCTGAGCAGATATCAAAAAGGCTCCGGCTTGAAGGTTTTCCTTCCATGAGCCACGAGACGATCTATCAATATATCTACCAAAACAAACGTGAGGGCGGAGATCTTTACGTGAATTTACGGCGGCGTCACAGATATCGCAAGCGGATCCACAAGTATTGCAAACGAATGGGTTGGGACACGCGTCGGCCGATTCATGAGCGTCCGTTGATCGTTGATGAACGATCCCGAATAGGCGACTGGGAGGCCGATACGATCATCGGACAGGAGAAAAAGGGAGGGATCGTTTCGCTGGTCGAGCGACGCTCACGCTTTTGCCTGCTTCAAAAGATCCCGACGAAGGCAGCCGACACTGTTGCCAAAGCTGTGTGCGCGAAGCTCTTTCCGCACAAAGACAAGGTCCTCACCATCACCTCCGACAACGGCCCGGAGTTCATGCACCATCAGAAGATCGCTCTCGACCTGGATGCCGATTTCTTCTTCGCCGATCCGTATTCGTCCTGGCAGCGTGGCACCGTCGAGGATACTAACGGCCTCGTCCGACAGTACTTCCCAAAGAAATCTGCCTTCGCTGCTTTAACCGAGTGTGATATCCAGCTCGTTAACGACCGTCTTAACAACCGGCCTCGCAAGTCTTTGGGATTCCGAACACCTAACGAGGTCTTCTATAACCACTTTGTTGCACTTGTTACTTGAATCTAAGATCTGCTTATCAATGGGGATGTGAATTCGTTGGGCCTGCTCTCCTTCCGCTCGGCGATTGTTTTTCAGATCTTAAAGAGTCTCAATGGAAATCTAGCTCTTCCACTCATTCTCCCGGCGGCAAAGTTCGTTTCGCCATTGGCTCCCCTCGCCGAGCGGAAAAGCTCCGCTTTTCCGGAGCGCCCACTCAAGATTTTGCGGCTGCGCCGCTGATCCCCAATTATCGTGAAAGAGCCGCGGCATAGCCGCAAAACCCTACTAAGACCCTCTCGGAAAAGCACAGCTTTTCCGCTCGGCGATTGTTATTCAGATTCTCAAAGAGTCTCAATGGAAATCCAGCTTTTCCGGTCGGCGAGCAGAGAAGAGAGTACCGCCCCCTTATTCGGACTACGGAACGAAGTTGTATGTTATGACGCCTGACACTTTTACTGGATTTCCCATTACACTTGTCGGCGAAAATTTGGCACCGCACGCCGCTTCGCGGGCGGCAAACTGTAGCCTGGTGGCTCCGCTTACGGCCCCTGCCCAGACGATTTTTCCTTCCTCATCGATCAGCACCTGGACAGAGACCGCACCGCTGTCGCCGTGTGCTCTTGCCGACGCAGGATAGGTCGGCTTGGGCAGAGATCTGGCTCTGCCGTTCACCACGCCACCCATTATGGTTGTTGGTTTCGGCTTCCCTGTTGTCGGGTCGATCACAGCGGGAGCCGGCTTGAATTTTGGATTCTTAAGTTGGAACGTCAGCCCGATAATTTTCGCGACCGGCTTACCCTTCTCAAGGGCGGGCTCGAACTTAAAGGACATGATCGATCGTGAAAGGCTCGACGAGAGTTCTTCTAAAGCCTTGACGGGCTTTGTTCCGCACGGCCACGCCGGGCCGACCGTCAAATCGGCGTTGGTTGGCTTTCCCGTTTCATCCACCCGGACCGCCACTACCACTGTTCCGCCAATCTCGGCATCTATAGCTGACGCGGGCAGAGAGTAGGTCGGAGAGCCAGTCAGTTTAGGGTCAACGTTCTCCGATTGTGCGGCGGCGAATGTATGGAAACATACCGATAAGACGAAAATGAGAGCGGTGCAGCAGAACCGGTCGATGTGGGATCGGTTATTGGATAACATAAGCAAGGACTTATTTTAGCACGACGCCGCGATGTGCGAGGTATGCATTCCTGCGATGCTCTTGGCTTTAACGATCGCATCGACGAGGCCAAAAGCTGCAGCGTTTGGGTCCGGTAGCATCCGTCAATATCGTCGCGACCGCAGAGCAGAATCATCTCCAACCCTTTATTCCGCCAATGTCGCGGCGGCGTAGCTTTTTCGCTGTTTCATCTCCTATTAACGCCACTCGCTCGTAATACCTGGTCACATTCGCTTTATCTCGCTCGTTGAAATAGCAAAGAGCTATGTTTCCGGTAATTACAGGGTCGTTCGGGTCAAGTTCTTCAGCCTTTTTCAAAGCCACAAGGGCATCGTCGAAGTTTCCGTTTACCATACTGACAACGGAAAGGTTTGGACAAGTTTTCGATGTGATCCGGATCCCAGTAATTTAAAGCAGCGGTGTCGGCTATTAGCTTGATGTATTGAGTATTTTGCTCGCCGAAATCAAACTATTGGATCTCCATGTCAATCCTGCACGGATGATTGAGTCATCAATGGCTCTGGGTCGATTCGATCGGCTCGCTCTCTCGCCACTGGAATACATCGTATTCTTGCGGGCATGCGTCAAAAGTCAACTGCACGGACGGTATCTCATCGTGAACATTCGTAGACCTCGATTTGACGAAGAGCGTAGTCTTCCCCAAATATTTCGAGCGAATCGATTTGGAAACTTGCCAATCGGATTATCTGATGGTTGCGAAATACCCAGGTCGAAGTCCGCTTTACTGCAAGACATCTTGCTGCCCAAGAAAGCGACAACTTTCTAGTCGTTCATCTTTCGTCAGATTGAATTGACTCACGCCTTGCGGAAACTAACCGTTCATAAGCTCGGAGAACATCCTGTCGGCATTTTGCGAAATGAACAAGTGAAAAACGATGGACGTGGTTCGAGCATCGCGTCACCGTAGGCCGAAGCAATGAGTATTTCCGTGCCTAGTCCCTGGCCTCAGGCGTTCACGAGCGTTGCGATAGTACATGCTTGTAATTTATCGAGGGCGAAGGGATAAGACGGTGAAAATGCGTTTAACCATGTGTGCCGACCTGTGAGGTTTCTGTCGAAATAGATTAGATGCAGGATTCTAAGCCTCTCCGTGCAGATCTGGAACATTGTCGAGGTATCCAAGTCGGATTCGCGTCAAACTTGGCTTTCTTGCCGAGCGGAAAGGCTAGTTTTCCGGAGCATCCCTCAAGGTCTCGCGGCTGAGCCGCCCATCCCCAATTATCCCTAAAGACCGGCGGCATAGCCGCAAAGCATTATAAGGCAATCCTCGGAAAAGCGGAGCTTTTCCGCTCGGCGAGAAGTTTGTCGCAGGTTCGCAATTTCGGCAAGGAGCCTTTCATCGGCTCCTTGCCTTCTTTTTTTACAACATCGAGTACGGGCTCAAGGATGCTATGGCGTCGGAACCGGCGTCGGATCGAGCGGCTTGCTGCAAGGCAATAACATGCAAGCCTCCGGGCACGGGAAGTATGGATCCTGACACTCGACCCAGAACGAAGGGTCTTCACCACCATAAGCAAGGGCCTGGTCCGGAATGGAGGGGGATTTTCCGCTTTTTGGATGTAGAAGCGATGCTATGCAATTGGGCCCCCGCAAAGGTTTAAGTATCGTCAACATCTCCATTCGAACCGCATCGTTAACGTCGCCAGTGAAAAAGAACCTGACCGGAGCCTCGTATGGACTCGTTTTCCCTCTTGTGATCACGAATTTGAGCGAACCATCCTTGATGTGCGGCTTGATGGTGTCATTTAGGTCGAAAGCATCTCCAACGAATTTTGTTACGTTTCTTTGTTTTATCAACATGTCTTGGCCTTTGCAGGCTTGAATATTCTCCGTGTTGGCCACTGCGACATTCGACACCGCAGTATTGTTTTGATTCTGGCCCTGGTTCGTGGCGTTATTTGTGTTTTGGGGACCACTGCCGCAACCGAAACCCGTCAACAGCGCGATCAACAGGACCATCACACCGGCGATCCTGAAAGTTTGGTTTGTCATATCTTCTCCTGTGTTAAATTAACGTCCTAATTTGTGAGCATCGAAAGAACATTTGTCCTGGTTTGTTTTCCAAAAACAACATTGCGGCCGTCGGGAGCCCAAGCCAGGCTCGAGATCAAGACTTTTGGGTCTCTCTCGGTAAAGATACGTTTTGGCGGCCCGCCTGCCACCGGCTGGGTCCAGATCTCAGACGAGTCAGATCGTCGTGTTACATACGCTATTGATCGCCCGTCTTGCGAAACGTGAATGTTTCGAAAATATACATCGGCGATAATTGCGACCTTATTCTTCACACCCGATCGGAGCGAGACAACTGACAGATCAATCGCAGAAGCGACAAGCGAAACGTTGGACGCGTCCAATCGCTCGGCGATCAGGGCACCATCTGAGGCAGCATTGAGTCCGAGTAGCGTAAACGGTTTCGCAGATTCGAAGACGACTCGCAATGTGCGGCCTTCGATGTCCATCGACCAGATGCGGTATTGCTGAGGGGCAGAGCCACCAGGTCGTATCACTGAAGCGAACACCAACGTACGCCCGTCAGAGGTCCAGATGGGAGCAGCGTAGCTTTCGTTTTTGTCTCCGTTTGATGTCAAAGCGATGGCGGATGTTCCGTCGAACGACGCGCGCCATATGTTCGAGATGCCGTCCTGCGTTCGCGCATAAACTATCGAACCATCATCCGGCGCCCATGAGAAAAGTATTGCGTCGTTCTTTAGGAACGGAGCGTCCACGTACGAAATGGAATTCAAACCGCTGTCGGCGAGCTTCACGGCATCGGCGCCTGTTGGGCTTGCCCGCCAGAGCGTAAATCCCTGATCGGTTCGCTTCAGAAAAGCTATGAACTGGCCGTTGTTCGACCAGCCGGGCGAGATCCCTTCATTTGCATACCAGCGTCGCGGGATCGTTCCTGCCGATGGCCTTTACCAATATCGAACCGCTGAATGGCCGGCCGGCCGAGGCAACAGATTGGTAAGCAATGTTTTTGCCATCAGGTGAGACGTCTGCCCAATATTCCGAGGGAACATCGTTGGCGACAACCGATTCCGTAAGGTCCGACACGCTTGCCGTCCATAGGTCGGACGTCTCTATCGTTGAGCCATACAGGATGCGGGCCCCATCCGACGACACGTCCTGTATGGTTGAATCCGCCGTTCCGTTCGAGATCTGGACCGGTGTGTCAGGTCGTTCGCCAACACGGAATATCTGCGTCACGCCGTCGATGCCGGCTGAATAGTAGATGGCACTGCCCGCCATATCGAAAACGATCCGATCGATCTGATCTTTTGAAGCCGCTATGACCTTTAATTCATTTTCGCCGAAACGCTGGGACTTTAGCAGCCAACTATTATTGTCTTTTATCGAGACCGCGAAGGTTCCGCCGTCGGGCGCGACGCCATACGTCCGTGTGCGGACACCCTGCGCTTCAAAATTCGTTAGCCGGTTTCGCTCGCCGGAACGCTCGTCAACCGAAGAAAGGTCAAAAGCGTCCTGGAAATATATCTTTCCGTCGGTGCACCAACGAATGGGCCGGCCCGAGGCTCCGATCCCGCTGGTGATCTGGGTTTCCTGACCTCCCGTAAAAGCGACCCGCCAGATACCGTTATTCTCGCCCCGCCGGGAAAAGTACGCGAGCTCCTGGCCGTTCGGCGACCAAACCGGGAACTGGTTATAGAACCCGTTTCGGGTGATCTGGATCGGGTCGCCGCCGCTGGTTTGCTTGATCCAGATCTCGCTGTTGCCCGAACGTGTGGACGCGAATGCGACCATCTTCCCGTCCGAAGAAAAGGACGCGGCAACGTACGTTTCGCCGGCGATACTGCTCCAGCTTGTGATACCCACCGTTCTCATCGACGGTGCCCCGGCCGGATCGGCTCGGTTTGCTCTCGACGACATCCACCAAATCGAAGCTATTATCAAAGCGGCCACCGGTACGGCAATCAACCATTTCCACGAAAGCCCACGGCGTGCAATTGGTTCTTTTACTGTTTCTCTCGCCTCGGCCCGTCGCGTTGCAGGTTCAATTTCCGAACTGTCGGCCAATTGCTTCTTCAAGTCGGTTAAGTCCGAAAGTAGGCTCTCCATCGTCAAAAACCGTTGATCCCGGTCTTTCTGCAGCATCTTTTCGACAATGCGAACAAGCTCGGCCGGCAGATCGGAAACATACGTTTCGAGCGGCGGCGGTTCTTTTCCAATGATCGCCGAAATGATATCTGCTATCGTATTGCCCGGAAACGGTTTCTTGCCCCCCGTGAGCATTTCAAAAATGATAATTCCTAGGCTGAAAATATCGGTACGGCCGTCAAGCTGGCTGCCGCGCGTTTGCTCCGGCGACATGTATTGCGGTGTGCCGAGGATCATGCCGGGCGAGGTAGTGATCACATCCAGAGTTGCGGCATCGAGATCTCCCGCCGGGCCAATTTCAGCAACGCTTCCCTTTGCAAGGCCAAAGTCCAGTACTTTCACACTGTTGTCCGGCCGCACCATTATGTTATCCGGCTTTAGATCGCGGTGGACAATTCCGGCCTTATGCGAAGCGTCGAGCGCAGAGGCGATCTGGATCGCGATATCGACAACCTGCATGATCAAAATTGGCCCGCGTGAAATTCGGGATCTGAGAGTTTCGCCATCGATATATTCGGTAACGATGTACTGAATTCCTTCCCGCTCACCGATATCGAAAATTGTAAGAATGTTGGGGTGATTCGAGCGCCGAGGCCGACCTTGCTTCCTGTTTGAACCGACGGACCCGGTCGGGATCTTTTCGAAACTGGTCGTTAAGGAATTTGATGGCGACGCGGCGGTTGAGCCGAATATCATCAGCCAAATAGACCGAAGCCATACCGCCGGTGCCGAGCAAACTGTTGATCCGATAATAGTCCGGCAGAATGTCTTCATAGACATTTGCGGGGGGAACGGGTTTGATCTGTGCGGTACGTTCCTCGACTCGCAACTCGACCTCGTGTCGAAGCTCATCGTCGCCGGAACACTCGCGATCCAGAAACCGCTCGCGCCCTTCCGGCTCCATGTCCGCACACGACCGCACGAGTGACATGATCCGGTTATCGCGTCCCTGTTCCATAAATGATCTGTAGAACTTTCGTAAGAAAGCAGAATTATGCCACGGAACCGCTTAAACTTGGAACTATTTCTTGAAGCATCAAAAAAGCAATAAGTTCGCTGAAGAACAAACGCCACGATATGCGGCCTTGATGTTCTCAGGCAACTTTCACAGGTTGCGGCCGCCGCCGCGAAATTATTCACAGATTGACGTGGAAATCTGCCCGGTTTTTGGGCAATTCCCAAAGTCCTAGCTAAAAAGGAAGCGATATATCCGTATGATTCACGCCCTTACATTCGCGGCATATGGATTGCGATGTGTTGATCGTATGTTTTCTTAAGAAGGATCGAATGTTGGCCCCACAACGTGTGACAGAGGAGAACAATAATGATCGAGATCAAATCAATGCTGCAGCCGGCGATCGATGAGCTGCTGGCGAGGGTCAGATATGGGCATCTTGGGTGTGCCGAACGTAACCATCCCTACGTCGTGCCGATCCATTTCGGTTACGAGGGTGGTTTTATCTATATCTTCACCACGCCGGGCAGAAAATCGGAGATCATGGATGCTAATCCCGAAGTCTGTCTTCAGGTCGAGGAGGTAACTGACAGGCATAGCTGGCAGAGTGTGATGATAGTCGGGAATGCCAAATTGGTAACGGAGGCCGCGGAGCGCGAAAGGGCCATGCAGTCGATACTTATCGTCAATCCAGACCTGACACCGGCACTAAGTATCCGTTGGATGGATCCATGGGTCCAAGAGATACGTGACAGTGAAATGATCTACCGTGTAACCCCTTCATCGATGACGGGCCGTTGCACGGTCGCCTGAGATCAGGGTGGTTGGCCGCTAGGACGAATTCGGGAGCACAAATGCACCGATATGCGGCGTAGAGGTATTTAGACAAGTCTGTAAAGCCAGAATTAATGCGTCGCGAAGATTTTCAGGAGTGACAATAGCGTCGACTAATCCTCGTGCCGCGGCGTGTTTGGCATCGAGTTCGCGGTCATAGGTTTCGCGGACCTTTTCCATTTCGGCGAGCAAAGCTTCGTCGGGCTCTTTGCCTTGTTTTTTTAGTTTCTCGATCTGCGTGCCGTGGATCGCGACGCGCCGCGGAATCGCCTTCCATGACGCCCATGCGGCCGTCGGGGAGCGAGAAGATGAAGTCGGGGTCGAAGCCTTGTCCTGCCATCGCGTAGTAGCCGGCACCGGAAGCGTGGTTGACCGTGAGGACGATCTTTGGAACTTGCGCGGTCGCCATCGCTTCGACGAAGCGGGCACCGGCGCGGATGATGCCGCTGTGCTCAGCCTCGGCACCAACCATGAAGCCGGACACGTCCTGAACGAACAGCAGCGGGGTCGAATGGCGGTCGCAGTTTTCGATGAAATACGCTGTCTTTTCGGCGGATTCCGTATAAACGATGCCTCCGAATCGCGGCGGGGTGCCGGGTTTGCCTTTGGACATGCCGCGCGAATTGGCGATCACGCCAACGAGAATGCCGCCGATACGGGCGGTTCCGCAGATCATTTCCTTTGCAAAGTCAGCCTGGAATTCGTCGATGCCGCCTTCGTCGAGAAACGTATTCAGCACGGCGTGCATGTCGTAGGGAGCGCGGTGATCGTCGGGCAGGATCGAAGCCAGGTCTTGGGCCTTTGGATTTGGGGCTTGGGACTCGATGATCGAAACTCGCGTTGATTCACGAGCGGGAAGTTCGGAAACCAGTTCACGGATCTTTGTGATGCATTCCTGCTCATCCTTTGTCCTAAAATGAGCGACGCCTGAAATCGCGTTGTGGGTCATTCCGCCGCCGAGCGTTTCGTTATCGATGGTTTGGCCGGTTGCGCCTTTAACGAGGTTTGCACCGCCGAGGCCCATGAATGATGTGCCTTCGACCATGAGGATGACGTCACTGAGCGCAGGCAGATACGCCCCGCCCGCCACGCACATTCCCATTACCGCGGAGATCTGCGGCACTTTCAGATAGTGGCGCATTATCGAGTTGTAATAAAAGATGCGGGCCGCTCCATATTGCCCGGGAAATACTCCGCCCTGATAAGGCAAATTCACTCCGGCAGAGTCGACCAGATAGACGATCGGCACGCGGTTACGCATCGCGATCTCTTGCGCACGGAGTATCTTCTTTATCGTTTCGGGGTACCACGCCCCGGCCTTGATTGTTGCATCGTTCGCAACGACCACGCATTCGCGACCCTGAATTTTTCCAACCACCGTCACAACCGCCGCTGCCGGTGCCTGGCCATCATATGCGTCGTAGGCGACAAGCAGGCCGATCTCCTGTGAATAGGTGTCGGGGTCGAGGAGTTTTTCGATCCGTTCGCGGGCAGTGAGCTTTCCCTGCTTGTGTATCTTCGCGATCTTCTCCGGCCCGCCGCCAAGTCTCAGCTTATGCTCAAGGCGCAGGTATTCGTCGGTGAGTTTGCGGAGGCGGGAAGCAGTTGTTGATTTCGTCATGCGTTGAGCGTTACGCCCTTAGTAACGTGCGGGCTTCTCTGCATCTATTCTTTCTCGCTGATAATGAACGTCGGCACCATGCCGCCGCCGGCTGTTACGTTAGCGAGTTCGTTGGACGAAAGCCGCGTAAATGCCGAGCCGACCACGCCGTTGAACAGGAGAGGGTCGAGGTCAACGAGTTGCTCGACCATGCCCCATTTGCCAAGGTCGTCGAACATCATCGGGAACGTTTCTTTCGCCGTTTTTACGCGTCCTGGACGAGATAATCGCCGTCGGCGAGAGCGGCTTCGATGGCGGCATCCCATTCTTCAGCTGTCGAATTCCACCCTATATAGATACCATGGCCACCGTAGTCGTCGTTAGGTTTGAGCACGAGTTTGGAAGAATTGGCCCGCGTCCATTCGACAAGATCGATCTCTTCGCCCTTGCTTACCGTTTTTTCCTGACGGAATTTACGGGTCCACGGCACGTCCGCCGTGATCGCGGCGAGTTCGGCTTCATTGAAGAGATGGGCGTAGCGTTCGTTTGTCAAAACGGCAAAGATCGCCTTTTTATGAACGAGCTTTCCGCGAAAGCTATTGACCATGCAAATAGCTCCGGCACGATACGCGTCAAGCAGGGCCGGAAATTGCTCCATTATCGGCAGATATTCGTTCACAAGAAGACGCTTGTAAACCACGTCGATCTGCACGCTGCCGAAAAAAAGTTTTCCGTTTGTGAATTCGATATCTTCCGGGGAGCAGATCACTGCGTCATATCCGTGTGATTCGAAGTAATCCCGGAAAAGCTCGAATTCTTTTATAGTCGGAAGGTCCTTGAGATCGACGATCGCAATTAACGGCTTTCGGTCAGCCTTACCGCCGCAGAATTCGTCCCAGCAGCTCAGCAGCACATCAAGCAATTTCGAGCTGCCTTCCAACCCGGCGACGTCATAGCGTTCGCGGAATTTCTGCATCACCGGCAGCGATTTAAAGATCTCGGTCGCCGAATCGGCAAAGGCGATCCCGGCTGGGCTCTCGCCGTTTAGCTCGACATAGCTATAAGTGTCGGCGGTCAAAAAAGAATCGAGTCGGGCTGTCGGCGAAACTTGCTTGTAGCCGGGGTCTATCTTGACCAGCTCTTTTTCGATCTCCGTGATGCCAAGCTCATCGAGGACAGCGTCGTCATTGACGGCCGCATCCTTGACCTTTTGCAGTGCGCTCCAGATGGTTTCGCACGTGCGCTTTATCATTTCCCAGTCAGACGCGGTTATGAAATGCGGACGCAGATAAGGCGAAAGCGGCGCGCCCGCCGAAGATCAGCCGATTGTGTTCGAGGCCGTCATGCAGCGTTTGATAAGACGCACCAGCGAGATCGGCATCGTCAAGAAGTTCATGATAATGAGCGACCGCTTCAGCGAGCAGCGACGCACGTTGGGCGGATTCGGACGCAGCGTTCATTGTGGCACCTATTTCGACATGCTCAAGATCTCTTCAAATTCGTCCTTGGTCAGCGGCATCACCGAAAAGCGCGGCTGGCGGACGAGATAGATATTCGCCAAGCGCACCGTTCGCTTTGATATCGACAAGCGTGACAGGCTTTTTCAAGCGGTTTGAAGGTTTAAGTTCCACCGCGTGCCAGGCCGTATCGGTCGGATCTGGAAATGCTTCTTTCGTGACCTCGGCAATGCCAACGACTTCTTTTCCAACCACGGAATGGTAAAAATATACCTTGTCGCCCTTTTTCATTTCTTTAAGGAAGTTCCGGGCCTTGAAGTTCCTGACGCCTGTCCAATCGGTCTTTCCGTCTTTGACAAAATCGTCCCACGAATATGCCGTCGGTTCCTGTTTGACCATCCAGTAGTTCATATGTCTTGAGTCTTGAGTCTCCCCCCCCGTCTCCGCGTCTCCTCTACTTCTTCTGTGCCGCCGCGGCCTTTTTGTTCAACCACTTCGCCCATCGTTCGATCATGGGACGGAAAGGTTTGAAGATCTTCGCCCGTATGCTATTGACATTCTGTTTCTCACTCCAGGCTCGCAGGTTCTTTTCCGCATACTGGCGGATCTGCGGTTCCAGGCTCGCTTTCTTTACCGAATGGCGCAGCGTCAAATAATAGTGCTGCCCGACCAGGGAAAAGATCAACCCGGCGAGGTTTCCCTTGAACGAACTCTTAGCCATCCATTTTTTCGCAAAACCTTCGGTAGGCTGCAGCAATGCACCCATCGACATCTCAAGCCAAGGAACCTGGTTGCCCTGCCGCGGATGATAAAGCCCCGGAATATCGCCCTTGACCGGGACATCCAGATTCTTCAATCTCGGGTCATTGATGAAATCGACAAGCCGAATTTTATCCAACCCTCGGATCTGCTCAGTAGGAAGAAAATCCAACACCTTCTCAATGTGAGCGTCGGTGTCCTTCGGAAGAGCGAACGTCGCCTGATTCTCGATCCGGATCTTTGTAACTTTTGCAGTTTTTTGTCCTGCGGTTTGTATTGCCATAACGTGAGTAAATTGTAAATCGTAAATCGTTAATAGTAAATTCGGCTACACAGTGTTGTTGCCACGCAACAGATATTGTCCGACCAACAACCGCATTTTTTATCGATTCTCCAATAGCTACAACGTTTCCGGGTTTGGCAACGATCTGGCACGAGTCTTGTATTGGCTTAGGAGCGGATGAACCAGATAACCATCGCAAAACCAGTGAAGATCGGAGGGGTCGGCCTGCACACGGGCGTGGATGTAAACCTGAAACTGCGGCCCGCTCCCGAGAATACGGGTTATATTTTCGTCCGAACGGACCTTGATAATTTCGAGATACCGGCGTCGGTCGAATACATCTCGCATTGCAGCTACGCAACGACGCTGATGCGGCGCGGCGTTGTGCTTTCGACGTGCGAGCACCTGCTCTCGGCGTTGCGGGGATCGGGAATCGACAATTGCTTTATCGAACTCGACAATATCGAGGTGCCGATACTTGATGGTTCAAGCGAGAATTGGATCGAACTGCTCGAAAAGGCCGGTGTAAAACAGCAAAAAGCCCCGCGGCGGACGCTGCGTGTGCTAAAGCGCGTCGATTATGAGGATACAGGCCGAAGAATGTCTATCGAGCCGTCCGATAAATTCGAGATCGATTGCGTGATCGATTTCCCGCACCCGTTCATCAACCGTCAGGCGTTCAATTTTGTCATCGAGAACGGTTCGTTCGGCAAACAGATCGCCTCGGCCCGGACGTTCGGCTTTACGCACGAGATCGATATGCTTCGTAAAGCCAACCTCGCCCTCGGCGGCTCGCTGGACAACGCGATCGTCCTGACACCCGACGGTATGCTAAACGAAACTCCGCTTCGATTTAATGACGAGTTCGTCCGCCACAAGATCCTCGACATCATCGGCGACGTCGCCCTTCTCGGCATGCCCGTACAAGCCAAAATAACCGCCGAAAAAAGCGGCCATGCCGTGCACGCCGCTTTGATGAGTAAGTTATTAAAAACCGATAAGGCCTGGGAGATCGTTGAGAACTAGCCTCGGGATATGACTCAGCCACCGTTTGCCTTAACCGCCCTTGCCTCTGCCGACCTGCTTAAACCGAACAATAGAATTATCGCGAGGACGATCAGAAACGCGAGCCTGACAAGGCTCAGCATTTCCCATAAATTTGCCCGCCTTGTAAGCTCGGGATCGACCCTCATTGAATACTCGCTCTGGGTGATCGCAATCAATTCGGGCACAAAAAAGGCGAATGTAAGGGCAAGAATGATCCCGTAGCCAGCAATAGTTGCTGCAATGTGGAGCATCCGATCCGTTCTCCAGTTAAAGACCAAAGCTGACACGAGCAAACCAAGGGTAACGGGATGGATCGTCATCCAAAACGGAGCGGCTTTCAAAGCGTACTCCCCCTGAAACATCGCAAGCGACGAGGGTACCGCCGCCGACCACGATGGAATAACCGCAACATGCTCGTAAGTTGCTCCACCAATAACGATGATGAAACTGATGCATCCGAAGATCAACACAAAGGTACGGAGTAGAATCATAGGTGAATACTGCTAAAGAAGCTTATCGGGCGTTATCGGCAGTGTCCTCACTCGCTTTCCGGTCGCGTTAAACACCGCATTTGCAACGGCTGCGGCCACGCCGACTATGCCGACCTCGCCGATGCCTTTGACGCCCATTTTGTTGACTATCTTGTCGTCTTCGTTCACAAAAACGGTTTCGATGTCGCCGATGTCGAGGTTTGCGGGAATGTGATAATCGGCGAAGGAGCGCGTGATGAAATTGCCGTAGCGCGGTTCGACGATCGATTCTTCGGTCAGGGCCATTCCGATGCCCCAAATGACGCCGCCTAGTATTTGCGAGCGTGCCGTTTTCGGGTTCAGGATGCGGCCTGCCCCCGTGACGGCGACGAAGCGCGGGACTTTGATCATTCCGGTCGCGTCGTTTACCCAGACCTCGGCAAAATTTGCGTTAAAGCTGTGTACCGAATAATCGTTAACGTTGGTAGGAGGTTTGGCGTCGACACGGGTTTGGAATTCGGTCAGATTCTCCGAAACCATCATCTGCGCCGCCGTTGGACGGACAAAAAACTGCTTGCCCGATTTAGCAATTAGCTCATCGGTGATCTTCTCGCAGCCATCGTTTACGGCGTTTGCAAAGCTAGCGGCACCTACCGAGCCGACCGAACCGGCGGCGGGCGGCAGGCTTGAGTCACCGATCCTTACGGTCACATTCGGAAGCGGCAGTCCAAGCACCTCGGCGGCTGTTTGCGCGAGGATCGTGTGCGTGCCGGTGCCAAGATCGCTTGCCGCGAGTTCGACAACGGCGCGGACCTGATCGCCTGTTCGCGTCAGCTTAATGTTTGCCGACGTATCACGCTGGCGAGCCGGGTAGGTACCGCACCCGACGCCATAACCAATCAGATAATTGCCTTGACGATTTTGCCGCGGTTCAATTTTTCGCTTGTTCCAGCCAAAGATCTTCGCTCCTTCGCGAAGGCAGTCAGCAGTTTTCCTCGACGACCATGGCTTGCCGTTCGACGGGTCTTTGGCCGGTTCGTTCTTCAGCCGGAATTCGACCGGATCGATCTTTAGCGTGATAAGCCAGCTCATCGATCGCCGATTCGAGAGCAAAACTGCCCGGTGCCTTGCCGGGCCCGCGTGTGAAGGTCGGGAGGATGACATTCATCGGGACGTGGCGATACGAGACGAGTGAATTCGGCGTGTCGTACATTATCTTCGAGCAATCGCCACAGCCTTCGATATATTCGTCCCGGATCGCGGTGTGGGTGACGGTTTCGTGCGCGAGTGCGGTGAGTTTGCCGTCCTTTGTTGCCGAAAGGCGCATCTTTTGCCGGTTTTTCTGTCTAAGCCCGACCGAATTGAACATCTGTTGGCGAGTGAGGGCCAGCTTCACGGGCCGCTTAACGACCTTGGCAGCCATTGCGGTCAGGATGGTGTTGGACCAGATGCCGCCCTTGGACCCGAAACCGCCGCCGATATGAGGCGAGATTATCCGCACATCTTCCGGCTTAAGACCGAACGATCCCGCCGCCGCTCCCTGGGCTCCGTTTACGACCTGCGACGGATTGTACAGTGTCAGCTTCTCGCCTTCCCAAACGGCGACGGTCGCATGTGGTTCCATTGGCTGATGATGCTCGATCGGTGTTTCATAGACAGCTTCGACCTTAAATTCAGCCGCGTTGAATGCCGCGTTGACATCTCCGCGGACCGCGTCGGCACTTCCCTGATTTCGGGACGGTATGGCCGTAGCCGCGAGTTTATCAAAATCGACCTTTGCCTCGGTCTTCTCATAGGAAACTTTGATCAGCCGCGACGCCGTGCGGGCCTGTTCAAATGTTTCGGCGACAACAACGCCGATCGTCTGGCCGATAAAATCGATATTCGCGTTTTGCAGCAACGCACCTCCGCGATTGCCGCCGCGTTCGTTCAATTTCAAGGCGTTCTTATGCGTGATCACCGCCAGAACACCTGGCGACTTTTCTGCCGCAGCCGTGTCAATATCAATGATCTTTCCCGACGCGATCTCGCTCTTAAACAAGATTCCGTACACCGAATTTTCAACCGGATAATCGGTCGCGTAACGGGCCGCCCCGGTCACTTTCAAAAGGCCGTCGATCCGGTCGAATCCTTCACCGATAAATTTCTTTTTCGCTTTCATATCAACGTGACCTCATTATGCCTTGCCGCCAACCATTGCCATCTGCAACGCCCGTACGATCGCCCGCGTTCCAAGCTCGACCTTGAATTTGTTATGCTCCAGCGGTTTCGCTGAAAGCATTTCCGCCTCGGCCGCTAGTCTTGAAATTCTCGTCGATCGCCGGTTTGCCCTTCAGCATCTTTTCGGCTTCGAATGCCCGCCATGGTTTGTGGGCGACACCTCCAAGTGCGATCCGAACGTCAGCGATATTGCCGCCTTTCATCTCAAAAGCCGCCGCAACGGAAACAAGAGCAAAGGCATAGCTTGCACGGTCGCGTACCTTCAAATAATAGGAGCGATCTGCGAAATTGTTCTTCGGGACCTCGATCTCCGTTATCAGTTCGCCATGTTTCAGAGCATTGTCTTTTTCGGGTTCATTGCCGGGCAGGCGATAAAAGTCTGCAATAGCGATCGAACGCGTTTTGCCGTCGCTTCCCTGCACTTTGACGACGGCATCGAGTGCCGCCAAAGCAACCGCCATATCCGACGGAAACACGGCGACGCACTTTTCCGACCATCCAAAGATCGCATGATTGCGATTGATGCCTTCGAAGGCTCCGCAGCCCGAATTCGGCTCGCGTTTGTTGCATGGCATCGACGTGTCGTAAAAGTAGGGGCATCGCGTACGCTGGTTCAAGTTTCCGCCATTCGTCGCCATATTGCGGATCTGGCCGGACGCACCCGCGAGGATCGCCTGTGAAAGTAACGGATAGTTTTGCCGCACAAGCGGGTGGTTCGCGGTGTCGGTATTTGTCGCTAATGCTCCGATAGAAATGCCGCCAGCCGACGCTTTTACTTGCCGCCAATTTCAGCCGCGAAATATCGACCAACTGGGTCGGGCGCATCACGTCTTCTTTCATCAGGTCAAGGAGGTTTGTCCCGCCCGCGATGAAGTTCGCAGTGGCAGTTTCCGAAACGGCTTTTACGGCTGATGGTGCGTCAATCGCTTTTACATACTTAAATGGCCGCATCTTTTTCCTCCCTGGCACCTACGAATTGCCATGCCACCGTGTCGATCGCCTTGCCGCTATGGACCTCTTTGACGGCGGTAACAATGTTTGGATAAGCACCGCAGCGGCATAGATTTCCGCTCATTCGTTCGCGTATCTCTTCGTCCGAGAGTTGGATAGACCGCCCCTTGGCACGCATATCGGCGGTCACATAGCTAGCCTCGCCGTTCTTTGCCTCGTCCATCATCGCGACGGCTGAGCATATCTGGCCAGGCGTGCAGAAGCCGCATTGGAAGCCGTCGTGCTTCAGGAAAGCGGCCTGCATCGGATGAAGTTTGTCGCCGGCAGCTAAGCCTTCGATAGTGGTCACAGACTTCCCTTCGCATTGGGCCGAGAGTGTCAGGCAGGACAAAACACGGCGGCCGTCAACGATCACGGTGCAGGCCCCGCACTGGCCGTGGTCGCATCCTTTTTTAGACCCGGTCAGGCCAAGCCGCTCGCGTAAAGCGTCAAGCAGCGTCATCCGCGAATCCAGGGTCAAAGACTTTTCGACGCCGTTTACGTTTAGCTTGATCGCAACCGCATTCTCGTCGGCGATCGGCGAGAGGGTGATCTCATCCGAAAACTTAAGGCCGGCAAAAAGCTGTTCCTGGGCGATAAGGTTGAGCGCGATCGACCCAAGGCCCATCGCCGCCGCCTGGCCGAGAAACTTACGCCGGGCCTCGCCGAGTTCGGACAATTCAGGCAGATCTTCGAGCAAGGCCCGTTCGTCGTCGGTCAGCTCAAATTCAAATAGATCGTCAAATTCGTCAGCCATGATGCCTCCGTGTTCTTTCGAAATGTGGACGGCTCCGCAAAGCCGGTTCGTGAGGGGATGCTGCCATTATGGCCGAATAGGACGGCCTGTTTCAAGTTTTAGCGGCACGAGGTAGTGCCTCATTGTGACTTGAATGAGTCTTTCGTTCAACGCTGAGCAAGTTCTTAGCTGCGAAGCAGCGGTAGAACTTTAGCCCTAGGTCGAGCGGAGCGTAACCTGGGGGGCGATTAGTTAAGATTCGCAAAAGCCCGTGTAAACGGGCGACAGAGGGCACCTATGCGCCGCAGGTTGAAGACATATCAGGCTTCCCAATCGGGCGTGTGAAAAGTGCCTTCTTTGTCGATCCGCTGGTATGTGTGTGCACCGAAAAAGTCGCGTTGTGCCTGGATCAGGTTCGCCGGGAGGCGTTCGGTGCGGAAGGCATCGAAATATGCGAGAGCGGACGACAGACATGCCCCGGGAATTCCGTTCTCATTGAACGCGACGACCGCTTTTCGAAGCGAGCTGACACGTGAATTCAACATATCGGCAAATGCTTTGTCGAGCAAAAGGCTTTCCAGGGCCGGTGTTGACGAATAGGCTTCGCGGATCGATTCGAGCAGCTTGGAGCGGATGATGCAGCCGCCGCGCCATATTTTTGCGATGGCAGCGAGATCGAGGCCGTAATTTTTCTCAACTGATGCTTTTTGCAAAAGCGACATCCCCTGAGCGTAGGTGAGGATGAATGCACAAAAAAGTGCGTCTTCGAGTTCGCCGGCCGAGGTTCTCGAACGGCTTTGATCTGACGACGTACTCATGCCGAAATATTTGGCGGCGACCGTAGTTCTAACTGCCTTTTGCGATGATATCTGACGCATCGTTACCGCAGAATCGATCGTCGGGATCGGGATGCCAAAATCCATTGCGGCCTGCGACGTCCATTTTCCGGTTCCTTTTTGTCCGGCAGTGTCGAGCAGCATAGCAACGAGCGGATTGCCGGTTTCTGGATCGGTCTTTCGCAGGACTTCTGAGGTGATCTCGACGAGAAATGAATTAAGCTCGCCACCGTTCCAATCGGTGAATGTCCGGTGCATTTCCGTATTCGCCATACGGAGGACCCGCTGCATGAAATCGTAGGTTTCGGCGATCAACTGCATCATTCCGTATTCAATGCCGTTGTGGACCATCTTGACGAAGTGCCCGGCAGAACCGCGGCCGACGTGCGCCGCGCAGGGCTCGCCGTTTACTTTTGCCGACGCCGCCTCGAATATCGGCCGGACATGTTCGAAAACATCCGGATTGCCGCCGACCATGATGCTCGCCCCGTGGCGTGCCCCCTCTTCGCCGCCCGAAACGCCGACGCCGAGAAACTCGATACCGCTGTTTTTGAGGGACGCCTCGCGGCGTTCGGTGTCGGTGAAGTGAGAATTTCCGCCATCGACAATAATGTCGCCGGACGCAAGGTGCGGCACAAGGCTCTCGATAACCGAATCGACTATCGGCCCCGCCGGAACGAGAAGCATAACGATCCGCGGTGAAGCAAGTTTTCCGATAAACCCGGCCACGTCATCGCCGGTTTCGATATCGAAGTCCTTGCCTTCTTCAAGAAGCAGTTTCCTCTTGCCTTCATCAAGATCATAACCGGCACACGCAAAACCGTGCTCGGCAACATTCAGAAGAAAATTGCGGCCCATTGTCCCGAGGCCTATCATCCCGAAATTAGCTTTTGTCATCCCTTTTCAGTGCCCCAAATGCTTCAAAAATGCTTGTTTCAAATTTTTCTCGATCACGGCGTGGAGAGGAATTTCGGTGAAACCACCTTCCTTGAATATCTTTTTTGCACACTTGCCGCATAACAAATACGCGATCAGCACACCGTGCTCGCGAAAAATGAACGCATTGAGCGACAATGCGTCTTTCCCTTTGAACTTCATCCCCTTAACTTCCCGTCCACAACCCGGACAGCCATCGCCATCGTGGAGCCACCGTGACTTGATCGCGACCCCAAACTGAATTTTAGCCTGGGTAAAAAGTCCGTCGAGAAGATCGGAGATCTCTTTATTTTTCATAGTTCGCTAACGTGGTAAGTCCCATCATTCGAAATTGCGCTTTCACCCTTAGAGCGGATTATACGTCCCAAACGTCTGCCTTTGCCACTTCGCCGTCATAAAGATCGGGCATGTCGACGAAGTTCCACCATGAGCCGATCACCATCTGAGCGAATGCCCAACGCCGAAGTTCGTCCGGGCTGATCTCGAACGCCGCGGAGAACTGGTTAACGGCCGCGTCCAGCAGCGGCCGAATATCTGTCTTCTTTTCTTGCCACCAGTGAAAATTGTTTAGAAAAACAGCGATCTCGTAACCGATATGCCCGGCCCATCCTTTTGGGTCGATCACGCAGAACGATGATTCACCGTGCGTCACCACGTTTCCGGGATGATAGTCGCCGTGCAGGTAAAAGGTGCGGTCCGGCTGTCGCGACAGCTCGTCATAAATATCGAGTGCCTTTTGCGCATAGTCCGCCGGGAACGCCGTCGCCCTGAACTTCCTCAATCCGTCGAACCATCTGTCCACCAACTCGATATTCGACAGATCCATAGGAACCGGCCGGAGCACCGTCTTCAGGGCCTCGATCGCGGGAGCGACGGCGTCAGACTCACGGCCCGCGAAATGCTCCGCAAGGCTTCGCCCGGGAAAGATCTGCTCGATCAGTATCGCCCGGCTCTCGCACTCTTCAGCCAGCAGTTTCACACATCCATCGCCGTTGCGAGCTCGCAGATAGGCGGCTTCGCCGAATATTTCGATCGGCTCCCATGGCGGTGCGATCTTGACCACAACCGCCTCGCCGTCTTGCGTCGAGGCCGGTGCGACAAAGTTGTACTCAATGCCCGGAAACGGTTCGTGGACGTCGATCGACCAAACGAACTCAAGCTTTTGAATGACCGTGGGCAGTTCGGCGAGCCAGCGTTCGCCTCGCTGGCCACAGCCTGACTTGACGTGTGTTACAAGTTCGTGCGGCAGTGTGTTTTTGAAAGCATTCGTCATTGAACTTGACGAGTTTAGCCCTGGTATCGGATTCTTATCAAATGCGTTCTCTTATCGAAGCCATACGACCCACTACATTCATCGAGTCCTCAAAACTCCGCGATCATCTTGGCCTCGACATTACGATCGCGACCGAAACCTTTCAGCACACCGGAAGCTTCAAATTCAGGGCGGGCTACAACGTGGCGTTGAACGTCCCCAACGACCAACTGCTGACCGCCTCTTCCGGAAATTTTGGGCAGGCCCTGGCCTATGCGTGCAAACTTCTTGGCAAGAAATGTACTGTGGTAATGCCGGTGACGTCGGCGGAAGTCAAGATAGATGCGGTCCGCGGATACGGGGCGACGGTCGATCTGATCGACACGAAAACCGTCAGCCGTATCGACCGTGTAGCCCGGCTCGCCGAAGAAATGTCCGACCCCTTCATTGCCAGTGCGTATGACGATCAAAACGTGATCGACGGCAATGCCACGCTTGGCAATGAGATCGCGGCAAGAAATTTTGATGCGGTCATCGTCCCGGTCGGCGGAGGCGGCCTCATCTCGGGAACCATCACCGCCCTTTCGAAAAACGTCCACCCCACAGAGGTCTACGGGGCCGAACCCCTGCTCGGCAACGACGCCGCCCGCTCGTTCCGCACCGGCCAGCTGACCGCCAACGAAACCGAACCGATGACTCTCGCCGACGGCGCGAGGACACTCTCGCTCGGAAACCTCAACTGGCCCATCATCAAAAACGGCGCCGCCGATATCATAGAGGTCTCCGAACAAAAAATAATCGAAGCCATCCGGCTCTACTTCATCCTCGCCAACCTAAAGAGCGAACCCACCGGAGCCCTCAGCCTCGGCGCGGTCCTCGAAAACAAAGAAAGATTCCGTGACAAAAAGGTCTGTGTCATCGTAAGCGGCGGCAACGTTGACCCGGACGTTTATCTTTCGATCTTTAAAGAGCTGACCCGGTGCGTTTTCTGAACGTTTGTCCCTTTCAGGTACATTCAAAACGCGGACACGAGGGATCAATCTTTTGTGTCCGGAATACGCACCTGTAGAGGCGCAGACGGTGATATACTCGGAGTTCGCACGATATGCCCAGGTCACGAAATAGCAGCCTCGCAACGCTCGTTTTTCTCGCCGCATATACAATTTGCTGCGACGTCGCGGCCCCCGGGCCACGGGAGAAGGTCTTCGTTTCGGATGCCGGTCGCTTTGAGGTGATCTTCTCTGGTGAGCCGGAAACTGGTTCGCATCGGAGGGAGGTTGGACCCGACCTTGTCTTCGACATGAAGTATTTCACGGTCCAGACCAAGAGCCCGACGGCTAAGTACTCGGTTCAATACTATGACGTTCCAGGAGTGCTGGATGGCCCTGCGGAAGAGGCATTCGACTCAGTTGCCGAAGGTGGGCTTGAAGAGGTCGGCGGTCGAGAATTGGGACGGAAAGACGTCAAGGTTGGCGAACATTCAGGTCGCGTGCTGACAGCCGCGAAGCCAGACGGATCTTTTATGAAAGTGAAGTTTATCTTGGCGGACCGCCGTTTCTATCAGGTGATGGCATTCTTCCCATCCGAAGGCCGCACACTCGAAGAAACAACCCGCGGAACCGAGCAACTGGCGGATAAGTTCCTCGAATCTTTCAGGCTCTTGCCGAGGTAACCCTAGACACACATCGACTGTTGAAAAACCCTTCTCTACTGTCTCGGATAAAGTCGTTGCCGAGCTCCGTCGCTCATCCGCGAATCTCTTCAACAAACGTGACGCGATTTATTTCGTGCAATGTCGTCGAGCCGTTAAATACCTTTTTCACCGCCGATTCCCGCAGGCTGGATAAGCCCTCTTTTTCCGCCTGGCGGCGAATTTCGGAACCCGGCCGGCGCTCGATGATCATCTCGCGGATCGAATCTGACATATCCAGAAGTTCGTGAATGGCAGTTCTTCCGCGATAGCCCGTGTGGTTGCAGGCATCGCAACCTATGTTCATGAAGAACGTGTGTCCGTCGGCATCCTGCGGCCGCAAGCCTGACTCGCGAACTCGTCCGGCGTCGGCACGAACTTACGTTTGCAGACGGGGCACAGAAGCCTGACGAGCCGCTGAGCGAGAACACAGTTGAGCGCCGATACGAAGTTATATGGTTCGACGCCCATGTTCAGGAAACGGCCGATGACGTCGATGACGTTATTCGCGTGGACGGTCGTAAAAACGAGGTGGCCGGTTAGAGCGGATTGGATAGCGATCTGGGCCGTTTCCTCGTCACGAATTTCTCCGACCATCACCTTGTCCGGGTCGTGGCGAAGTATCGAACGCAATCCGCGGGCAAAGGTCAGGCCCTTTTTCTCGTTTACCGGGATCTGCATGATGCCCTGCAACTGATACTCGACCGGGTCTTCGATCGTAATTATCTTGTCCTCGTCATTGCGGATCTCGTTGAGTGCTCCGTACAGAGTAGTCGTTTTACCCGAACCGGTCGGGCCGGTTACCAGGACCATGCCGTAGGGTTCTTTGATATAAATTCGAAAACGCTGGATGTCTTCGGGGTCGAAACCGACAACATCGAGGCTCGAGATTCTTGAATTCTTCCGAGATCTGCTCTTTGTCGAGGATACGGATAACGCAATTCTCGCCAAAAACCGACGGCAGGATGGATACGCGGAAATCCACCGTCCGGCCCTTGTAACGGACACGAAAGCGGCCGTCCTGCGGGATACGCCGTTCCGCAATATCAAGTTCGGACATCACCTTGATACGCGAAATAAGCGTTTGGTGATAGGCGATATCGATCGGATCGACTTTTGAATAAAGCGCGCCGTCAATACGGAACTTGACGCGAACATCGCGGTCGCCGGCTTCGATGTGAATATCGGACGCGCGCGACTCCATCGCGTTGTAAACAATGGTGTCGACGAGCTTGATGATCGGCGACATGTCCGAATCCGACGCGAGACGGTCGAGGTCCAGGACCTCTTCGCCCTGCTCCGTCTCCTTAACAAGCGAGATCTTAAATCCGGACGCGGCTTCTTGCAGAACACGCTGGGTCGCGTCGCCTTTTTTCAGAACTACATCAATTGCGCCTTGCGTGGCAATGTATGGAACGATGCGTACATTCAACGCGTTCTCAAGTTCGTCCAAACGCTCCAGATTCGTCGGGTCGGCCATTGCCGTGTGCAGGTCGCGACCTTCGCGTTTTAAGCGGCACAAAATGATTTCGCAGCATCATTTCGACCGGGATCTTGGCAAGCTCCTCATAATCGATCGGCGACGGCTGATCGGTTGGCAGCAGGTCGATATAAGGCAGCCGATAACGGCGGGCCAACTGCTTCGCTTCGACGACCTCGGGCGGCTCATTCTCAAGAAAATCCGACAGCTCGATCTTCGGCGAAGACGTATTGGCAGTTGCAACTTTTGTTTGTTCGTTCATTTTGGACAAATACGAATAAAATTAACGGGCGCCTGACGGCCCCGACGAGATCGTTTGAATGATCGGCAAGTAGATAGCCAGAAGTATTACAACGACAATACCCGCCATAAACACGAGGATCAGAGGTTCCAGCAGCGTCGTTAGCTGTTCAAGCCTCACTTCAGCCTCAGCGTCGTAAAATGCTGCAACCTCGTCAAGCATCTCGCGCAAGCTGCCCGATTTCTCACCGATACTGATCATATCCAGGGCAAGTTCCGGAATCCAGCCGGCGGTTTCGAGCGCCTCCGTGAATCCACGTCCTTCGCGGATCGTATGCGAAACGGCCTGACTGCTGCGTCGCAGCTGGATGTTATTCAACGCTTGCGATGCGATGTCCCATGAATCCGGCACCGTTATACCGCCAGACAGAAGGGTTGAAAGCGAACGGGCAAGCTGCGAGGTCGCCATGTTGCGGATCAATTGGCCGGCAACCGGGAGCCGGAGCAGGAATCTGTGAAGCAACAATTTACCGCTTTCGGTGCCTAACCAGAAAAACAGGCCGCCGCCGATCACCAGCAGCAACGGAGCGAGCCACCAAAAATTCCCCGAAACGCCGTGTGAGATCGCAAGAACCACGAGCGTAACGGTCGGCAATCCCCTGTTCGCGCTAAGGCTCTGAAACAGATCCGACATTCGCGGGACGATATAGAGCGTAAGAAACGCTACCATTATACCGGACGCCACGAGAAGAAACGCCGGATAGGCCAGGGCACCTCGGAGCTTTCGCGAAACGCCGACGCTTCGTTTCAGATATTCGACAAACCGCTGCAAAACGTCGTCAAGCGCTCCGCTTTGCTCACCGGACAGGATCGATGCGGTATAGATCTTCGGGAACATTCCCTGTGCTTCGAAAGCCTGCGAGAGCGGAATACCGCTCTTGATCTTATCTTCGACGTCAACGAGAACTTCACGAAGATTCGCCGATCCCGATCGGTTCTTCAAAAGATTTATCGACTGAAGCACGGGAATTCCAGCCCGTAGCAAAGCGGACAACTGCTGATTGAACAAAAGAAAATCGGCCTGCTTAATGCGGCCTTTTTTGTTTTGTCCGCCAAACGGCAAAAAGGATGAAAGCCCCCCGTCGGCGGTTGAGACCGCGAAGACCTTAAAACCTTCTTTTTCCAATTGAAATTTCGCGTCGTCCGCTGCCGAAGCCTCTACGATCCTCGTAATGACCTCGCCGGACGGCGTTCCTAAACGGCAAACATATTCTGACATTTGTTTCTATTCGGGATCGAGGAATTCAAGGAAAGGACGCCCACCGACCCATTATGATAACACGATAAATGTGGCCAAAGGTTGCAGCCAAATAAAATCATAACGAAATGTTTCGCACCAAACAACCATTTTCATCCTTAGTACATCGAAAATATATCTTGCGGAAAGCTGTGCCGGTCGCCTAAAATACAAGAGTTCCCCTGAGGTTTTCTATGACTGTTGCGGGTTTAGAGTTGTTCGACCGTTGCGGAAAGCTGCATCGGCTGTTATTCGCGTGTATCGTCACGCTTTCACTTAGCCTGGCTGCAAACGCCCAGCAACCGGAGGCGACTCCGCCTGTGGAGGACGTCGACCCGAAACGGCCGATCACGATCAAAACCGACCTTGTCACACTCACCCTGACCGTCACCGACCTGTACGGACGCTATGTCTCGGGCCTTTCAAAAGGCGCGTTTTCCATTTTCGATAATAATCAGGAACAAGAGATCACATTTTTCAGCGACAGTGACGCACCTGTTTCGGTCGGGATCCTGTTCGATGTTTCCGGTTCGATGAGCGGCGACAAGATCAACAAGGCGCGAAACGCCCTGAAAAGGTTCGTTGGTTCAAGCCACCCATCGGATGAGTATTTTTTAATAGCGTTCAACAATCGCGCCCAACTTTTGATGGACCGGACGCGTGACGGCGACGCCGTTCTCTCGAAGCTTCAGCTTGTAAAGCCCAAGCAAAACACTGCTCTTTACGACGCAGTCTATCTGGGTATCGAGCGTGTGACCCGCGGCACACACCAAAAACGGGCCCTTTTGATCATCAGTGACGGCCAGGACAACGCCTCCAGATATAATTTTGGTGAAGTTCGTCGGTTAATGAAGGAGTCAGATGTGGTAACATATGCTGTAGGTATCGTCGACGGCGGCGATATTGGAAGCTCCGTCGGCATGCAGGGGCAGGCATTCCTTGACGAACTCACGTCGGTCACCGGCGGGAAGTCATTTTATCCATCGAGCGACATAGAAATGGACGAGATCTTTGAGCGGATCGCCCTCGAGCTTCGTCACCAATATTCAATCGGCTACACGCCCACCGCGTTTCAGCCCGACGGCAAATGGCGGCAAAGTGAAAGTTCGCGTCAAACCTCCCCGCGGTTTGCCGCGTCTAACTGTACGCGGCCGTGAAGGCTATTACGCTACGCCCGCATCTTCTTACAAATAGACGATCTTTTCGACAATTATGAAACGACCTTTATTGCTATTGCTCGCGCCCACCGTTGCCATCGCATTGCTGGCAATTTTCCTGCGGCCTGATCTCACAGCGGCCCAAACCGCATCATCCGCAAAAGTTTCGGCAACACCCACCCCAACTCCCTCCAAGCCGGGATTCACGCCAAAGATCGTAGAAGAAGAGGGCGTGTTAAAGGTCGATACCGAACTGGTAAACCTCAACGTCCGCGTGATCGACCGCAACAACCGTCCGATCAACGGTCTTGGACAAGGTGATTTCAAGGTCTTCGAGGACAATGTGCCCCAGCAGATCGAATTTTTTTCAAGGTCTGAAGTGCCGACAAACTATGCGCTCGTGATCGATAATTCCGGGTCTCTGCGTTCGCAGTTGGAGAAAGTGATCGAGGCGGGAAAGATCCTGGTTTCCGCAAATAAGGCGGGCGACGAAACCAGCCTCATCCGATTTGTCAGCCGTGAGAAGATAACCATCGAACAGGCATTTACGTCGAATAAGGCCGATTTGACCGACGCCCTTGACAACCTGTTCATCGAAGGCGGCCAGACGGCAATAATTGACGCTGTTTACCTCGCGGCCGAGAAGGTCAGCGAATATGAGAAGGTTGTCGGCAAGGAAGACCGCACGCGGCGTGCCCTGGTCGTAGTTTCGGACGGCGAAGACCGGGACAGCTATTATAACGAGGCCCAGCTATTCGAACTGCTCCGGGAGCTTGACGTTCAGATCTACGCTATTGGATTTGTAAACGACCTTAGTAAGGAAGCCGGTTTTATCGCGAAAAGCCCACAGGGTAAGGCAAAGGCATTTTTGCAGCGTATGGCCACCGAGACCGGCGGGAAAGCATACTTTCCAAACGACATCGGCGAATTGAACGGAGTGGCAAAGGAGATCGGCAGCGAGCTCAGAATGCAGTATTCGATCGGCTACTTGCCCTCAAACGAAAAGAAGGACGGGACGTTCCGGAACATAAAAGTTGGGGTGGATGACGGCCCGAACAAGCAAAAGCGTATCGCCATCACGAAAGCCGGCCGCATGGCCGAGGTCGAACCGGAACCGGCCAAGACCGTTACTCAAAACAAACCTTAAATCGTGTAACTGCTATTAGAAAGGCGGTCCATTGGCCTCCTCAAGCGCGAACCAGAACCGGTAGCCAGGGCACACCGATCCGGTCATTCTGGCACCGAACCTGAGATCTTCTTCCGTGTCGTTTGCCCGGTTTCGATCACCGGAATCCCATCCGCAACTTCATCGTGCGGGCGGGGAATGACGTGAACCGCCGTCACGGTCCCTATTCGCCGTGCCGCGGCAGCCCCGGCATCGACTGCGGCTTTTACAGCGCCGACCTCGCCGCGAACGATCGCAGTCACCAATCCGGCGTCGACTTTCTCGTACCCGACCAACGTCACATTTGCCGCCTTGACCATTGCATCCGCTGCCTCGATCATCGCGACAAGTCCCATGCATTCGATCATTCCAAGTGCTTGCATATTTTTATCAAACTATCGCCGCTTTTTTTTCAAGATCCGGAAAAGTACCAAGAGAGCGGCCAAAAATAAAGCCCCAACCAATATTGCCAGGAAAAAAACACCTATCGCTATCTCCATAGAAACTGATCTCTACCTTATATACAAAGCAAGCAATATCAGAATAACGACAAGACTGATAAACAAAATAGACACTACGAAATACGCTTTTGGCGATCCTTCTCTTTCAACCCAAATAACCTCATTAGGCCTTCGATTATAGGCCCTCGTTTTGCGTTTTCCAGGCACCGACCTGGCCGATCCCGGCACCTCGGAAGGCATCGGAATTGGCTGAAGCTCTTCGACGGATTCATCCGGGAACCGGGAATCGATCTTGGTTTTCGGCGCTTGTCCGTTGCCGGAAATCGGTTCCGATGGAAAAGCAGCCGTGTCTTGCGGCTCTAGTCCAGATACGGCCTCGCCGCAGTTATAGCAAAATATCGAGCCGTCACGAACGTCAACTCCGCATCCTTCGCATACCGTTTTTTCGGCAATTATTCCCGCCATCATTCAAAATACTACCGTGTCCGGATCGCTTTGGAAAGGGCTTTGGCCGCGTCTGCGATCTCATCCCTGGTTTTAGGCGAATACTTCAAGCCGCCCGATTCTTTGCACAATCGATCGATTATTTTCGTGTATATTTTCTCTTCCGCAAGCGCCAATACAAAGATCCGTATCTTTGAATCCTTTACTCTTCTGACGACCTCATCGATCTTTGCCGCGCTCAGACGCTCATCTCCGTCCGTTATCAGAATAAGTGCGAGTGACCGGCCCGGATCGCCCTTGCCATTTTCGGCCAGATATCTTGCCGAGATGTTAACGGCATCCAGGATCGCGGTCGGGCCACCTTCAATAAACATATTCTCGGCCGCATCGCGAAGCTGTGCCCCACTTTCAGTGATCTCCTGCCGCACCCTGATCTTCCCGGTATCTACGAAAGTGACCAGAAATGCCTCGTCACCGGGCTTATTCTCATCAACAATAGTGCCGACCAGCTTTATTACGTTTTCCAGAAGCTTTCGGTAAGAGCCGGAATTGTCGACAACCAAACCATAGCTGACCGGTAAAGGCCCTGCCGCACCTTCCGGAGCCGCCGGCGTTTTTTCCTGACCGTTCGTCACCACCACGAACGTCAAAACAATAAAGTTAATTAGCAGGAAAGCTTTCATCAAGACCCTAGACCCTCGCGAACACATCCTTTTCCTCACCAAGGTCACGAGCAGAGGGCGTAAGGATCGTCCTTGACGTGATATAGATCTTTTCCCCTTTCTCGATCGCCGTCCTCACGTCGCTTTCGCTGACAAAATCAACCGGGTCGTGCTTGACGCCGTTCTCGGTCAAGTGACTGAGGCCTTAGTTCATGGATCACGGTCCGTACCGGTGATTCGACCGCCACTGGCGGTGGCGGCGGAGCACTGGGAACTTCCGCGAGTTTTTTGCTCAGGAAACTGTCTACTATCGCTGCGATCTGTTCACGCTTTGGCGTCTGAGCTGCACGAATCTCTTGCTTAACAGGTATAACCCCGCCAACGGCCGGCAGCTTATTCACCGGCTTCGTCTCGAAAGCAACCCGTTTTATGTCCATCAAATGGATCGGAGAAACATTATCTGAGGTCACATTACCGCCCCACGATCCGCATCCGAGCGTCATTGACGGAGGCAGGTCGGTTGAAAACCCGATCGCGCCGTGTGTCGTCGGCGAATTTATGATCACGCGTGACGGCGGGCATCTGCTGGCCGTAACGGACTGCCGCCTCTCGGCTTTGAGTATGCATCCCCGCGGTGTGTCCCATCCCGCCGAATTTAAGTATCTCTTCGCACCGATTGGCCCCGTTCTCGATCCCGTCAGAAACAAAGAACGCCAAGGTCGGCGACAGCTTTTCTATTGACCACGGAAAGTCGCGTCCCACGCCGCTGCAATCGGCAAGCAGACATCGTGTGCCCGTTGGGATCGAGATGCCCGCGAGGTTCGCAATGTAGTCGGCCGATTTTCCAACAATTCCGGCGTTAAGCGTCCGCTGCGGAGTCAGCAGAATATTTGCAACGGCCGCCGCTTCCGCGGAATTCAGAAAATGGCCGCCCTGAAGACGAAACTGCTCACGGACCTGAGTTTCGATCGGTGCGTCCACCACCACGGACTGCTCGGACGCGCAGATCGTGCCGTTGTCGAAACACGTACTTGTCAAAATATCCGATACCGCTTTCTCAACATTTGCGGTCCGCTCAATAAATACAGGGACATTTCCCGGGCCAACCCCGAACGCGGGCTTACCCGACGAGTAGGCAGCCCTGACTAGGCCGATCCCGCCGGTTGCAAGGATCACGGCGGTCTTTTTGTGCTGCATCAAGGCTTCTGTGCCCTCGATGGTTGACGTTGTCAGGCAAATAACCGCATCCGGCGGAAGCCCATATTGACCCCCGGCATCGCGCATTATTCGCGTCGTTTCCGCGATGCAGCGGGCTGCCGATGGATGTGGTGAAAGGACGATCGCATTGCGCGATTTAATTGAGATGATTATTTTGAAGATCGCGGTCGATGTCGGGTTCGTTGAAGGGACGATCGCCGCCACCACTCCGCGGGGAGATGCAATTTCAACAATGCTTTCGGTCTCGGATACTACGCCAACAGTTTTCAAGCTCCGAAAGTAATTCCAAACGTCCTCCGCTGCAAAGCGGTTCTTTTCGCGCTTGTCTTCAGGCTTGCCGAACCCGGTCTCATCATGGGCCAACTGGCCCAACCGCAATGCGTCAACAAGGGCGGCTTTCGCCATCGCGTCGCAGATCTGATCGATCCGGTTCTGATCGAATCTCGCTACCTGCAAGAATGCGCGATGCGCCGCTTCAACCGCGTCCCGGGCCTCTTGTTGAGAAATAAGATCCGTATCACCCATTGTCTGAGCTGGCTTTTGATCCGCGATTCCGGGGGCTTGAGCGGATCAATGATGAAAGATATTACTTGGTCCTGGATTTCGTTCCCTGGGCCGTGCCAGTCGTGGTGATGCCGCCGTCGCCCGAGCTAAGCTGCCGCCCGCCGCCTTGAAGAGCTTTCTCGTCGGGACTCAGGCCCACTCTTCCGCCTTTGGGAAGCACCCTTTCGACCTCGTTATGCGGACGCGGGATCACATGTACGCTAATAAGCTCGCCGACCCGGCGGGCCGCGGCGGCTCCTGCGTCCGTGGCCGCTTTGACCGCGCCAACGTCTCCTCGCACGAAGATCGTAACGTATCCGGCCCCGATATACTCTTTTCCGACCAATTGGACATTTGCGGCTTTGACCATCGCATCGGCGGCCTCAACCGCGCCGACAAAACCCTTGGTTTCGACCATTCCGAGTGCTTCTAAACTCATTATTGGTTCCTCTCTTTTTCGATTGCTTCCGAGATATTAAAACGCGACTTGAATAAACCTAAACCTAACACGCACCAACCTTAATAATCAAGCCGCAACCGAACAATAAACCGGTTTCAACTGATTGACTTAATTCGAACCGGGACGCTATATTGTAAGATTATTACCTTTAGGAAATTGCACTTAGGGCGGCTTCGGAAAATCTCAAAACATGTCATCAAGTCTGGGTGAAAAATTGCGGCAGGCTCGCGAGGTGCGAGGAATATCGATCAGCGAAGTTGCGGAACAGACCCGTATTTCGCCACTCTATCTGGAAGCAATAGACGCCGATAATTACAAGACCCTTCCCGGCGGCATCTTCAACAAGGGATTTGTACGGTCTTACGCCAAATACGTCGGTGTTGACGAGCAGGAGGCCCTTCAGGATTACTCGCAATTGATCGCCGCGCACGAGGCCAAAGAGGATGAGAAGTACAAAGCCTACCGGCCGGAAGTTCTTACCGATGACCGAAGCGGATCATCGATCGTTCCAACCGTGCTTTTTGCCGTCGTTATTCTAGGGCTAATGACGGCTGGGATTTTCGGAATTTTGTATTTGTACAACTACCTCCAGGAACAACAGGGCCAGTCCCCGATTGCGACGAATGTTAACAGCGTTCCCCCAGCCAATACGAATACAAATTCCAATGCGGCCCCACCCGCTTCGCAGTCTCCGTCCATGGGGGCGTTAAAGATCGAATTTAAGACGAACGGTGAGGGCATTTCGCTCAATTCTGTCAGTGATGGAACAGGTGCGGTCGCCTTGGTGACCACTGACAAGCCTGCCATTTTCGAACCAAAGCAGCAGTTAAAGCTAAGTTATTCGAAATCGTTGGCGCAATCGGCGCAGTTAAGCATTAACGGAAAATCGATTACTCTTCCTTCCGCACCCGCGAACCCGAAACGTTCAGTGATCGAATTTGATATCAATCAGGGAAATCTTGCGGAGGTCTGGCAAAGCGGCTCGATTTCATTCGGGACAGCCTCAACGGTGTCCGATGCCAACACGGCCGTGACTAGCAATACAACTTCCGTTACCAGACCGGTACAAAAAGCTGCGGTAACGCCGAAAGCCGCGGCGTCGAATGTTAATGCCCCTGAACCGCCACCGACGTCGCCTCCGACAATGACAAACAGGGCGCCGACAATGACGAATCGACCGCCAGCCAATTCGACCAGGCCGAATTAGGTATTTGAATTATTTATGGGCAAATGTCCCGAAGGATCATAAGGATCAAAACGCCGGTTATGCCCGCAGGAAACGTGCGGGCATTTCTGTATCGCAACCGAAACGGCTTATTTCTATGAACATTGAAGATATCAAAGAAGGACTGACATTTGACGACGTTCTGCTGGTTCCCGCATTTTCTGAAGTCTTGCCGGGCGAAGTCGATACGCGAACGAAATTTTCCCGTGAGATCGCGTTGAACATTCCACTGTGCTCGTCGGCAATGGATACCGTCACGGAGGCCTCTCTTGCGATCGCCCTGGCCCAGCAGGGCGGCATCGGCGTGATTCATAAGAATTATTCGATCCAACAGCAGGCCGAAGAGGTTGACAAGGTAAAACGCAGCGAGTCGGGGATGATCGTCGACCCGGTCACGATCCATCAAAGCGCTCTCGTGTCGGAAGCTCTCGGTATCATGGGCCGGTTCAAGATCAGCGGCGTGCCGGTCGTGGACGAAAACGGTCTGCTGACAGGGATCATCACAAACCGTGATCTTCGGTTCGAGACACGCTTTGACATACCGGTATCGGAGGTAATGACCCCGCAGCCACTCGTGACGGTCCCCGTCGGCACGACACTTGACGAGGCAAAGATCAAGCTTCAGAAACACCGCATCGAAAAACTCCTTGTGGTAGACGACGACGGGCACTTAAAGGGCCTGATCACCGTTAAGGACATTCAGAAGGCGATAAATTTTCCTAACGCGGCCAAAGATGATCTCGGACGCCTCAGATGCGCGGCGGCGATCGGCGCGACCGGTGATTTTCTGAAGCGCGCCGCCGCCCTTGTCGATGCGAGGGCCGATGCGATCGTCATCGACACCGCACATGGCCATAGCTCGCGGGTCATCGAAGCTGTAAAGAAAATAAAGGCGAAGTTCCCCGACATTCAACTCGTCGCCGGCAATGTCGCGACAGCTGAGGCTACGAGAGAGCTCATAGGTGCCGGTGTCGATGCTGTCAAGATCGGAATAGGGCCCGGATCGATCTGCACAACACGGGTGGTCACAGGCGCCGGAGTGCCTCAGATAATGGCGATTCACGAAAGCGTCAACGCAGCAAAAGGTAGCGGTGTCCCGATCATCGCCGACGGCGGTATCAAGTTTTCCGGCGATGTCGCAAAGGCGATCGCGGCCGGGGCCGATTCGATCATGGTCGGCTCGCTGTTTGCCGGCACCGAGGAAGCTCCGGGTGAGGTCATTTTATACCAGGGCAGGAACTTTAAGACGTATCGCGGAATGGGTTCGATCGGAGCGATGAAAAAAGGCTCGAGCGACCGTTATTCGCAAGAAGGTACGCTTGCGGAATCGAAATTCGTGCCCGAGGGAATCGAGGGACGCGTTGCCTACCGGGGCACGATCGCCGAAATGGTTACGCAGCTCATCGGCGGACTCCGTGCAGGAATGGGCTACACCGGCTGCCGGAATATCCATGAGCTGCAAAGCAAAGCAAAATTCGTGCGGATCACGTCCGCCGGTCTTCGGGAATCGCACGTCCACGACGTGATAATTACGAAAGAGGCTCCGAATTATCGGATCGAATCGTAGATTCGCTGCTCCTTCAGATCGCGCCGCTTGCTCAACGTGCGAAACCAACACCGATCACTTCGACGCAGTCAGTTGCTGAAGTATTTCCGCGCCTTTGCTGCATTCGGATAGCCCGCGTCGAGAGCTAATGCCTTCTGGTAAAATTCAATAGCTTTGGCCTTCATGTCGCTCTTTGCGTAGAACTCGCCGAGGCTGTCGTGCAGGTTGGCATCCTTCGGATACAACTCAATTGCCGTCTTCAATAGTTCGATGGCGGCTTCACGCTTTCCGATCCTTTCTAAATTATAGGCAAAATTGTTAAGGCTGCTCGGGCTTGCAAGCCCGTTGCCGTTCAGTTCGATCGAACGCACCAAATACTCGTTCGCCCTTCTCCCGCTCACCCGAGATCGTCAGAAGCAAGCCTTTGTAAGCATGTGTGCGGTCTAGCCCGGATAAAGATCTACGGAAAGATCGGCGATCTTCATAGCTTTGTCCAGGCTTCCCTGCCGCACGTGGGTCTCCAGCGTTGCGATCATCGGGCCGCTTAGGTTCGGGTAAGCCTCGGCACCGGCAAACTCCCTGCGTAATTGTGCACGCAACAGCGTCGAGGTCGGTATCGCCGTTGAAAGCGATCATCCTAACGGCTGCGTTGTTTGTCTTAGACCAGCTCTGCTGCCACCCTGCAATGTGCTTTACCACGGTGTCGTTAAATTTCATCCCGGCGGGAAGATCGAGCTTGTTGTAGTCATCAAAAAAGGCGATCGCCCCGGTCGTCGAATACGAAAGCAGGCGTTCGGCTCCGAATTTTTCGCTAAGCTTTTTGGCCATGAACGAACCGATCTTTACGAGGGGGCCGTCAACTTTTGCCCGTCCCTGTGCTATGGTCCTGAACAGTTCCTGCTGCTTAGGGGCCACCATCGTATCGGCGTTCAACGTCCGATTGAAAAGCCGCAAAGGCGTCTGTCATTTCCTTTTGATCTTCAGTAAACGCACTGGCGCGTTTCTCAAAATAACCGCGGCCCTCCTCAAAGGTCTGCTGAACAGCGACGATCAACGGAACCCGATTTCTGTCGCCGCCAATGTAGGTATTGGTACTCGCCGATTCCCCAGTTATCAGCTCGAACAGCTTCATGATGAACGGCTGCGTATTCGCCCCTTCAAGATTGGCGGCAACGGCGATAGTCAGCTTTCGCGACGGGAATGTGAAAAGAAATGTCGATGTTTCCTGCTGGCCGCCGCTGTGCGACAGAACAAAGCGTCCGTTCGTTGGATTTGTGCTCCAACCCGCACTGTAATTTGTGATCTCGCCGTTCTTTGTCGTCATCGAGTCATACATCAAGGCGAGGCTTTTTGGTGAAAGGACGATACCGTTGTTAAACCCGCTGCCAAACTTGAGCATATCGATAACACTCGCGCGTATACCGCCCGCCGAAAAACGGCTGCTGATATCGACAAATTCTGAATTCCTAATCTGCCCGTCAACATTCTCGTACCCGCGAACGCGGTTCGGGATCATCACGTACGGATCGTCCATCGTCGTGGTATTCATTCCAAGCGGTTTCCAGATATTATCCGTCATGTACTTCGCGTATGGCATGCCCGACGCTCCCTCGATCACCGCTCCGAGCAGGTTGTAGCCGTAGCTGCTGTAAGAATAGCGGGTTCCCGGTTCGTTGATAAGGTCAAAATTCTCAAACACCGCGATCGCCTGACGCGTGTTCTTACGGTCTTTGAAGTGCCCTTCCTTATCGTAGTCCTGGTAATGACTGATACCGCCGATGTGGCCCAGAAGCTGCCGAACCGTCACGGGAAATTTCTTCTTCGGGAAATACGGGACATATGTCTGAACTTCGGCGTCGAGGTCGATCTTGCCTTTTTCAGCCAATTGAAGAACCGCCAATGCGGTCATCGGCTTATTCACTGATGCCATGCGGTACATCGATTCCGACTTTGCCGGTGAGCGGTTTTCAATATCGGCAAAACCATATCCTTTTGTCCACATTGCTCCATCCTTGATAAAACCTACGCTGATACCAGGTACTTTGTCCGCCGCCATTTGCTGCTGCACGAATGCATCAAATTCGGCAAGCTGGGCGGCCGTGAGAACGGAGGTTTGGGCGGAAACAATACACGAAAGGAAAAGACTGAGAACGACGGGGAAAGCAATCCTGAGCGAACGATAGCGCATATTAACACCTCGAAATAATTAAAGATCGATCTTAAGAATAAGAACACCGGCGGATCGGTACTTGTGACGTCATTGTTTGACCCAAGTCGACGTAAATCCTGGCGACGCCCACGACAAATGCTTTATCTTTCCGGCATCGTCCCGGACCGCGCAAACATCGCCGTAGAATTTGTAATCGAAGAAACAATCCTTTTTTATCGGCAATAGTTTAATATCACCGCCGTACAGGACGCCATTGCGAAGCTTCATGTCGAATGACCCGCCTGTGTCGCGTTTGTACGTGCCGAGAAATTCCGAGAGCTGTGCGTCGGGCACCTTGATCACCTGCGGATTCGGAATGACCGGCACGCTTGGCGATTTTCCGTCCAGGATCGAATCGATTCCCGCGGAAATTACGTCAAAAGCCCCGGTGCTTAGATTTGAAAGCAGTACATACCCGTACTTCTTGTTATCGTCTATTTTCAAATAGGCACGATGGCCGTTGGTGCTGCCGTTGCTTGTGAAAATTCCTTCACGGAGATTCGATTGTTTTGCTCCTTCGCCAAACGTTCCCAGCGCCATTGACTCGCCGAATTTGTAGAGGTCACCCCCCGTACTAAAAACCGAACCTGCACCAACGAGAAATGAATAATCCTTAAGCGGTGCGTTGTAAATGCCCTTTTCGTCGCGAAGATAATCCTGGGCGCATCTCTCAATTATCCCCTCGCCCGGATCGTCCAGAGAATCTTTCATCCCGGCCGGGCCGAAGACATACTCGTCAAGCAGATGCTGATAGCTCTTTCCTGACGCGATCTCTAGCACGCGGGCAAGTACGGTGAATCCGCCCGAGCTGTAAGAGTTTCGCTCGCCGGGTTCGAAGTCGAGTTTCGCCCCCTTTATCTTGTCAACGATCTCCTGCGACGTGAACGAGACCGCCTCCATTTCCGGCGGCATGGTCCGATGCGGTATGCCAGCCCTGTGGCGGGCAAGATGCTCGATCGTGATCTTATCGGCGCTTGGGAAATCCGGAATGTATTTGCTCAATTTGTCGCCGTATCCGATCTTCCTCGCTTCGATCAGCCGGAGCAGAATTACAACCGTCATCGGCTTGGTAATAGACGCTATCCCAAACCGCGTATTGAGCTGATTCGATATCTTAAAATCGGCGTTTGCCAAGCCATAGGCCTTTTCAAAAACTATCTTTCCGTCCTTCTTTGCGAGAATTACACCTGAAAAATGCCCCTTATCCACAAACGGCTTTACGTAAGACTCGATCTCTTTCGACTTATCTTGCTGTCCGAGCACCGATACCGAAAACAAAAGCACAGCTATAAATTGCCTCAAAACCGTATGATTCATAATCAACCTCACTAAATGAACTAAGGAAGATCATAGACCCTTACGATGATCGGTAATTGAACGAGAGTTGCGTTCTTGAACGAAACGCGTTTAATGGCGCGTGAACATGTCACGGTATTGGCGCGGGGTCATCCCGGTTTCGATACGGAAGGAACGTGTGAAATGCGATTGGTCGGAAAAGCCGACGGCATGTGCTATCTCAACCATGGGCGTGTGGCCGTCGGCAAGCAGGGCCTGAGATCGCGAAACGCGCAGGCGTCGGATGTATTCGCCGGGCGTACAAAGCTCGAACCGTCGAAAGACGCGAGCGAGATGCGACGGATGGACCGACACGGCACGGGCCAGTTCCCGAAGGCCCGGCGGTTCGACAAAATTCTGTGCAAGGTATTCCTTCGCCGATCCCAGCCATCCGGGAGCATTTCTCTCTATCGTCGGTGATAGGGCTCGCGTTGTCGCGACAAGCAGTTCGCTCGCCATGCTCTCAAGCACAAGCGATGCAAATGCGTCTCGGGCACTGAACTCGCGGTACATTCGCGAAGCGAGCCAGAGCGCTGAGTCGGTCCCCATCGAAAAGGGCTCATCGAGCCGCGCTCCATAGCCACGCATTCGTTCCAGAAAGACCGGAGCTATCTCGACCAAAAAATGACGGCCGTCAATAAAATGTTCTTCGCCATGCGTCGTGTCTTCCGGGTAATAAACAAGAGTCGCCGGATTTCGTTCGTAGAGTGCGTTCTCCGATGCTTTCAAGGTATCCGCCGGATAACACAAAGCAGAGATGCGCCCGTTCGTGCGGCATGTTTCGGTATCTTTCCGGTCGGCGAATAGGTGCGTTCGACAAAAAGAAAATCGTCAGAAGCAAGCTCCTGTGATCGATGCCCGTAAAATTGTCCTGCTTTGAGCCGCATAATTGTCGCGATCAAGTATATGACGGAAAAACATGTCACAAGGTTTCAGAGATTTTGCATAGCGACTGCTGCGATACGCTGCGTGCCCATTCGGGTATAATAAGGCTTGCGGAGAGTGTTTCCCAATCCTCGTACAATTTCTTAATAGCAGCGTTCGTTTCATCCAACTCGTCAGTGACCAGTTTTAACCGTGCGTAATCGCCGGCTATCTTCGGGTTTCCACTTTCGCGTGATAGCCGGGCCGAGGTTTCTTCGAGCTTTGATATCTCGGCCTCGATCGAGCCTATCTGCTTTTCGATCCTTTCGCGTTGGTTCTTGCTTAGCGTGTTCGGGCCCGGTCGCTACCGCTCCCGGTTCTGATTGATCGATGTTGAAATGCGAGGTTTGGTTGCAAGTCCTGGCCGGTTCCCGCCTTCCAATCGTGATACTCGGTGTAATTTCCGTCGAAAAACGTCACGGTGCCATTGTCCTCGAAGGCAAGGACATGGTTAACGATCTTGTCGAGAAAAAACCGGTCGTGGCTGACGGTTATTATCGTGCCGTCGTATTCATCGAGCGCGTTTTCCAGCGATTCGCGTGACGGAATGTCAAGATGGTTCGTTGGTTCGTCCAGTACCAGGACGTTGTGGTGTGAATAGATCAGTTTAGCAAGGGCAAGACGGCCTTTTTCTCCACCGGACAGCGTCGAAACGTTCTTGAACACGTCTTCTCCGGTGAACAGGAACTTTGCCAAAAAGCCGCGAAGCTGTCCGTTGTCTGCCGATGGCGCGACACGGCGCAGTTCCTGGATGACCTCGTTTCGGGGTTCAAGGTCTTCGAGATTCTGCGAATAATAACCGATGTTCGTTTTCGTACCCCAGTGCATCTTGCCGGACAGCTCGCGGATATTGCCGAGAATTGTCTTAACAAGCGTAGTCTTGCCCGTACCGTTTCCACCGATGATCCCAAGGGCTTCGCCGCGATGGAGCGAGAAATTGAGGTCTCTGGCAAGGACCTTGGTTTCGTATCCGATCGTCAGGTCTTCGATAGTAAGAACATTATTCCCAGCCCGCTCGACCTGTTTTAGTCCAAAATTGCCGCCTGCCTTCTCCGACTTTACGGCTTCGATCCGATCCATGCGGGCAAGGAGCGTACGCCGCGATTTTGCCTGTTTTGTCTTTTGCCCTTCGAGGTTGCGGCGGATGAACTCCTCGGTCTTATTGATCAGCGACTGCTGGTTCTCGTATTCACGCTGCTGCTGTTCACGTCGCAGTTCGCGTTCGGTCAGATATTTTGAGTAGTTTCCCGCGTAGGTGACAGCAACGCCGCGGTCGATCTCAATGATCCGGTTGGTTATGCGGTCGAGAAAGTAGCGATCGTGGCTGATGACAACATAGGTCTTGTCGTAGGCTTTGAGAAAATCTTCAAGCCACTCGACGGCATTGACATCAAGATGGTTCGTAGGCTCATCAAGGAGAAGTACGTCGGCCGAGGAAAGCAGGAGCCTCGCCATGCCTAAACGGTTCTTCTGTCCGCCCGACAGCGTGCTCGTGTGAGCCGTCCACGTTTCGGCCGGAAAGCCGAGGCCAAGAAGCACAGCCTCTGCCTTTGCGGCGTATGAGAAGCCGTCGGCATGCTCAAACTCAGTCTGGAGATCGGCGTAACGGTCGAGGATCTCGGCAGAGTGGTCGGTCTCCATCGTCTTCTCCAGCCGACGCATCTCTGCTTCCATGTCGTGGATCTCTTTGAATGCGGACAAAGCGGCGGTGTGGACCGTTTCGTCTTCGGCAAAATCGACGTGCTGATCAAGCAATCCCAGCTTGAGCCCGTTTATCTTGATAACGTCGCCCGAATCTGCACCCTCTTCGCCGGTTATCAATCGAAAAACCGTAGTCTTGCCCGCACCGTTGCCGCCCGACCAACCCGACTTTCTCAGACGGATTTACCTGGAACGAGACCCCCTTGAGTATCTCGTTTCCGCCATATGATTTCTCTACGTCTGAAAGCCTGAAAAGCATAAAAAAGAGTAGCCGACCTTTTCGCCGGCTACTTTGCTGTTATTGATCGATCGGAGTTTCGCCGCTTTGGGTTCCGCCTTTAGGCGGCTCTTCAGCAGCAAGAACTCCAACCCTACTTGCCGGCATTAGCGTTAGCCGGTTTTGGAGCGGCCGTGTTCGCCGCCGGCTTACTATTTGCCGAAGACGAGTTTGCCGAGTTATTGCTGTTAGCGGCTGCGTTTGTATTCGAAACTGACGCGTTTGTGTTCGACGCCGGTGCGTTTGTGTTGGCCGCAGCCGGAGCCGTTGCATTCGAATTCGATGCCGGCGGGCCGGCGGGCCGTGCACCGCTCAGTTCATTCGGGTTCTCTACGACCTTCTTCGCAAGGAAGTTTTCGATCTTTGCCTCATTGATCGCGATCGCACCGAAGGACTGCCATAGAAGGCTCTTACGAGCATTTATCAGCAACTCCGTAACCCGCGTTCGTACGCCCGGGCTTTCCAGCGTCAGGTCCTCGTCCTTTTCCTGTTTCCGCTGAAGCTTAACGACCAGGATCCTGCCCTCCAAAGGCACGGCTGCAGGCACAACCTGGCCATTCTGCATCTTATTCATGATGTGGTCAGCGATCTGCGGTCCCAACGTCTGCTTCATCTCATCCTCGGAAAAGTAACGCCAATCGCCGCCGGCAGACCGGGTCTGGAGGTCTTCACTCGCTTCGCGGGCAAGCGTCGCAAAATCAGCACCCGACAGCGAACGCTGATATATTTCGGTTGCCTTGGCCTTCGCCTGGTCTTCGTTGGTCGTCACGTCACCCGCGCCGGTATTTGAAGGATCGATGACAATGGCGGCAAGCTGAGCACCGCGTTTGTTTTTGAACTGGTCCTTATTGCCGTTGTAGAAAGCTTCGATCTCGCTGTCCTTTGGCGATTCAACCCGCCCCGCAACCTTTTCTTCCAGCTTCTTGAGCGCCAGTTCTTTCTTTACATTGTGCCGCCAGGTTTGCTCTGTTTCGCCTGCAGCCTTCATCTGCTTATCGAATTCCTCAGCCGAAAGTCCACTGGTCGTTTTCCGCTTGTTAACTTCGGCGGTCACCTCGTCTTCGGTCGGAACCGACTGTTCTTTCTCCGCCTTTTGAAACATGACCTCTGTCTGGATCAACTGCTGGAGAATCGTCAATCGGGCAGATGCGAGTTCAAGGGGAGAGAGGTTAACCTCCTGGCCCTGGCTCTGGGCCTTGATCCCTTTCTCAACCTCTACCATCTTGATATCTTTTCCGTTGACGCGGGCTGCTACCTCATTGGGGTCGCCACCCGAACCGGGGCCGGTTGCCGGGCCCGAACACGCACCCGAAATAACGGCTATCAAAGCGGCCGCGGCTATCGAAAAGAACCTTAACTTAAAATTTTGCACTGTGGCTATTACTCCTTTGAAATTATCAATCTGTACCATTGCTTGACTACCTGTATGATTTTCTGGTATAAAAACTGTTTTCGTCTTTATTGAAAAACTATTTGATCAATCCTCTCTTTTTGTTTCAGGAGGCTATTATTTATGGCAAAACGATGCGACATATGCGGAAAAGGCCCGCAGTTTGGAAATAACGTTTCACACGCGAATAACAAAACCCGGCGGCGGTTCAATCCGAACCTTCAGCCCGTCCGAGTTCAACTCCCGGCTGGCGGGCACGGCCGGATCAAGGCGTGCACACGCTGCATAAAGTCTGGCAAAATTGTCAAAGCGGCGTAAACTTCTTTGATAAGAATACTTTCCGTTTAGTTGCCAAGCCCTGATAAATGATCAGGGTTTGGCTTTTCTTATTGTTCGACAAACTTCAGTTTGTCGCGGCCTAAACATCAAACTGAAGTTTGATGTACTAAATAACCGCAATACAATCTATTTCAACCCGGGCGTCGCGTGGCAAACGCGCAGCCTGTACCGTTGCCCTCGCCGGCTTGTTATCGCCGAAGTGCTTTGCATACACCTCGTTCATAGCCGCGAACTCGCCCATATCCGCCAAAAATACAGTGGTTTTGACCACATTGCTCAAGTCCGCACCCGCGGCCGCAAGGACCGCGCTCAAATTCGTAAGCACCTGCTCGGTTTGCTCGACAACACCGCCCGCAACGAATTCGCCCGTTATTACGTCGATCGGGATCTGGCCTGAACAAAAGACCAAATTCCCCGTTTTGATCGCCTGCGAATATGGACCGATCGCCCCCGGGGCACTTTCAGTCGAGATTATTTCATTCATAGGTTGATTAACCCGTTTACAAGATAAATCAAGCAAAACGCGAATTTTAACAAATCAGGGGACAAAAAGAAAGTTGCGGTGGTTGTTTTGAGGGTCTAGGCGTTCATTCTTTCGACATCTATGACACCGGGGACGTGCTGGATCGCGGCCACAACCCGGTCGAGATGCTTTTTGTCGAAGACTTCGACGGTGACTTCGATCAGCCCGCGATCATCACGGGAAACGCTCGCCCGGGCGTCCCGAATTCCCGTCTTAATGTCGGCGATCGCGTTCGTGATGCCGGCGATCATGCCGGTCCGATTCTCCGTGGTGACAAGTATTCCGACGGACTGCACCTCGTCCTTCTCAGTCTTGGCCCATTCGACCTCAACGATGCGGTCCTTGTTTATCATCAACTGCGTGGCATTCTTGCACCGCTTGTTGTGGACAACGATACCTTTGCCGAGTGATATGTAGCCAATAATGTCTTCGCCTCTCAGCGGATTGCAGCAGCGGGCTCGGGCGGTCAGAAGATTATCCACGCCCTTGACGATTATCGCGTCCTCGCCCATGCCAATGAACTTCTTAACCGCCTTCACGCCGCTTTCGATCCGAGTTTCCTTACGCTTTTCCGGATCGAGCTCGGCAAATTTTTCGGCGCCTAGAAATTTTGAAAGGACGTTTCGCGGGAGCGTTTTGCCGTAACCGATCGAAGCCAAAAGGTCCTCGGGCCGGCCGAGGCCGTACTCATTCGCGATCCGCTTCATTTCGGTGTCGTTGTTGATGAGTTTCTTTGGCGAGACGTGGAAGCGGTCAGCTTCCTTCTCAAGAAGCTTACGCCCGATATCGATCGAATCGGCCCTTTGCTGTTCAGATATCCAGTGGCGGACCCTGTTTCGGGCTTTGGAGGTAACAACAAAATTAAGCCAATCGCGCGACGGTTTTGAATTAGCGGTCGTGAGGATCTCTATCACATTGCCATTCTGGATCTCCGTTTTCAGCGGAACGATCCGGCCGTTTATCTTTGCACCCGTGCATGTGTCCCCAACCTCCGAGTGAATGGCGTATGCAAAATCGAGCGGCGTCGATCCGCGCGGCAGTTGGATGACCTTTCCCATTGGCGTAAAGGCATAAACGTCTTTTGGAAATAGATCGAGTTTTAAGGATTCGATGAAATCTTCGGAATCCTCATTAGCCTGATTGTCTTCAACGAGCGGCAGAAGAAGCTTCTCTACGGTTTTCCGGAGCTCATCGAGGCTTTCGTCGCCTTCGTTCGAACCGAGTTTCTTTTCTTTATATTTCCAGTGCGCCGCAACCCCCTCTTCGGCGATCTGATGCATTTCTTCGGTGCGGATCTGCACTTCAAACGACTGTCCCCCGTCGCCGATAACGGACGTATGCAGCGATTGGTACAGGTTGTCGCGGGGGATCGCGATCCAGTCTTTGAACCGCTCGGGCACGGGGGTCCAAATGTCGTGGATCACGCTCAGCGTCAAATAACAGTATTTACGGTCATTCGGGGTAATTATCCGCGCGGCGATCAGGTCATAAACCTGCTCGATCATGATCTTCTGTTTCTTCAGCTTCTTCCAAAGCGAATAGAGACGCTTGACGCGGCCCTCGATCGCCACATATGGAACGTCGTTCTCGTCAAGCTTTGTCCTGATCGTTTCCTGGATCCGTTCGAGAGCAGCCTCCAACTCCGGGCGGCGAGCGTCCACATCCTTTGCAAGTCTCTTGTATTCTTCGGGATAAAGATTTTGAAAGGAAAGGTCTTCGAGTTCGCTACGCATCTTACCCATACCAAGCCGGTGGGCGATCGGAGCATAAATGTCCAGCGTTTCCTGCGAGATGCGAGCACGCTTTTCCGGTTTCAGGAACTGCATTGTTCGCATGTTGTGCAGCCGGTCGGCAAGTTTTATAAGCACGACACGGACATCCGTGATCATTGCCAGAACCATCTTGCGGACGTTTTCGGCCTGCTGCTTTTCCCTGGAGAGGTTGCTGATGTGCGCGATCTTTGTGAGGCCATCGACCAGCTGCGTGATCTCATCTCCGAAATACGAGCGGATCGTATCTAGATCGACAAGCGTGTCTTCAACGACGTCGTGCAGCAATCCGGTCGAAACGCTTACCTCATCAAGACGCATCTCGGCCAGGATCTCAGCCACCTCCAGCGGATGGACCAAATAGGGTTCGCCGGACGCCCGCTTCTGGCCGCGATGATGGAGCGCTGAGAAAAGATACGCCCGCCTGATCAGATCAATGTCCGGGTCCGGGCGATTCTTCGCTACCTTTTCGATGACGTCTTCTATGCGGATCATCTTGGCTTAGATCTATTTTACATATACTGAGGATCGTTAAGCTACGAATATTAACTAGTTTTGCCTTGATGCGAATTTAAAGAAAGCAAAAGGTGATGCCCCATTACAAAATTGAGCATCACCCCGAATAGAATCAACCGGCTTTCCTATTTCTTGCCCGCGGCGTTAGCGGCTTTGTTCGCGTTTGCCTCTTCTTCCTTGACCGCGACGCGGTTTTCAATCTCGGTTTGAAGAGCCTTGCTTACGTCGCTAAGAGCCACAAAATCGGCTTTTGCCTTATCGCCATCCAGCTTAAGCTTGTCACGGTCAGCCGTCCGGCCTTCCATCTCAGCAAGCCTCGACGACTGAATTATCAGACTTGCCCGGTACGAACGGGCAGATTCAAAAGGCTTAACAATGTCGAGATTCGCCTTTAGCTGCTCGTCCGTAAGTGTTTTCGGATTAATGCTGCTCGCGTTCTTGACCTCGGCTGGCTCCAGATCAACGGCATCCTGGATGAGCTTCAGCCCAAGCTCGACGCATCCTTTCATGCGGTCGAAATCAGCCTGATTTGCGGGTTTGGTGAATTCAAAGACGTCCTTTCCATCCCTTTTGACCGTCTTTTTCGTCTCATTCGTGTCGGAAACTTCGTTGGCACAGGTATTTTGCTTTGCGGCCAATGACGTGTACGCCTCAGCCCGGTATTGAGGTTTAATATCCGCGCTATTCGCCCGATCCGTGACCCATTTGTGCCAATCATCCGTCCGCTGCAAATTCTCAAAAAGTCCGGCAATTGCTTTATAAGAGCTTTGATCGTTCTTATCCACTTTTAACGATTTTTGATATTCTTTTATGGCCTCTTCAGCCAGTTCCGTCTTCTTCCGGTCCCCGATGTACCGGGAATGAAGCGTTCTGGCAAGAAACAACTGAGCCGTCTTCCCTTCAAGCGTGGCCCCTTCGGGGTCACGAGCCGCTGCCTTTCGGAAGAGTTCCTCAGCGACCTCAAACTTACGCTCCTTGTATGCGAGCGAACCGTCAACCAGATTCTTTCTCGACATTATCCGGTTATAGTATGAACAATTAGTAGTTAGAAATACTGTAAATAAAAGTAGTACAAATATTCCTAAACGAGAAAATCTCATTTTTCGACTCCATTTCAAACCCTGAACATAATTCGACCTAATCAAACCATGGCTTATGTCGGACGGGTTAAATTATTCGGTTAGATCATCAATCTGCAGTCCGATCGGCGAAGCACCCGCCAGCTTAGCGGCATCGATAACCTTTACAACATCCCCGTACCTTACCGATGTTGGCGATTTGATGAAGATGGTCTTTTCAACTTCATTCGTACCTTCTCGATAGACACCGTTGTCGGCGCGTTGCTTGAAGATGTCGGCAAGTTTACCGGTCAATGCCGAAGCATCGCTGACATCGCCGGCGGCCTCATTGTTCAAGGTCACCGCTCCCTTGTTTATCGCCACAACAAGCGTCAGCGGATTCGGCTTCACTTCCTGCTGAGGCTGATCCTTAGGTTCCGCCGGGACCTTTGCCTCAAATTTACTTGGCTTTACCGGTGTGATGACCATAAAAATGATCAGCAGCACCAGCAAAACGTCGATCAAGGGCGTTACGTTAATACGCGGTACTGCCTCACTTGAGGAACCGCCACCTGACATACCCATAATTCAAGTACTCCTTTGCTCGGTAGTTTCGAAAGCTCAGGCTATTGGGTCGCCTCTGCTCCACCTTTCTTTTTATCCGCAACCAAGCCGATCTTATCTATGTCCTGCTTTCGGATAACATCGATCGCCTGAACGACCGTGCCGTAATTTACTTCAACACCGCTCTTAATGTAGACAATGCGCTTGTCGGGCGCCTTGTCCTTCATCATGGTCTGGATCTTCTCCCCGAGCGATGCCAGCGGATACTGCTCCTTGCCAAGATAAAAGTTGGTGTTGTCAGGGATCGAGATCACAACCGACGTATCTTTTGTGATATCCCCGTCCTCTTCCGGAGTCTGTAGCTCTTTTGGATAATTGACTGTAACTCCCTGTTGCAGCAACGGCGTGACGATCATAAAGATGATCAGCAGCACGAGCATTACGTCAACCATCGGAGTTACATTGATCTCCGAATTATATTCACTGGTTCCACCGATCTGTGCGCCCATGGAAACTATTCCCCCTTCTTAAGAAAAGCTATAAGGTTACGCGAAATTAGCCTTTAAGGGCCTTTGTACGCTGTTTGATGAAGTAGTCGACCAATTCGGACGCTGAGTTCTCCATTTCGACGCCAAAGCTCGTAACCTTATTCGTGAAGTAGTTGAACAGCCACACGGCCGGAACGGCAACGGCGATACCGAAAGCGGTTGCGACCAAAGCTTCTGCGATAGCGGCACCAACGGCACCGATACCGGCGTTTTCAGCCTGCGCAAGAGCGACGAACGCACCGATAATACCTACAACGGTCCCGAACAGTCCAACGAACGGAGCGGTCGATCCGACGGTCGCGAGGCCGGCCAGTCCACGTTTCAATTCGGCCGTCTTAACGGCGATCGCACGGTCAAGGGCACGTTTCGAAGCTTCCATCTCGTCAGCCGAAATGTCGGAGTTGCCCTGGTGAGCGGCAAATTCCTTCAAACCCGATGAGACGACCATCGCCAGATGCGAGTCTTTGTGCCTGTCGCTGATGTTGATCGCTTCGTCGATGTTGCTGTTTTTCAAGGCCATTGCAACTTTCGGTGCGTACTGGCGCGATTGTTGTTTAGCTTTGTTATATGTCAAGTAACGTTCGATACCGACAGCGATCATATAGACCGACTGAATAAGCAAGATCCCAATAACGATCCAGCCCGGGATCGTCAAACTCTTGGCGATATCGTAGATACCGAATGAGATCTTTGTGCTTCCCTCGGCAAACATGAGAATTGAGCCCAGGAAATCCGATCCTAAAAGGCTAGCGAAAAAAGTCATGATTTTTCCTCCAAAGAAACTAAAAAAATTTATTATTGCGGAATCTTAGGACATGAGAAACGGACCCGGATCGAGCCGTTTCTCATGATCGTCTTAAACTATCGGCTATGGTACAAAGTTGTAGGTAATAACACCTGACACCTTGACCGGCTGGCCGGACAAAAGCGTTGGGCTGAACCTTGCTCCACGGGCAGCAGCAACTGCTGCGGCCTTAAGCAAAGGATGCCCGCTGACCGCGCTGGCCGAGATGACGCTTCCCGATTCGCTGATCAAAACCTGAACGCTTACGGCGCCGCTGGCTCTTACGGCCCTCGCTGCGGGCGGATACGGCGGTTTGGGCAAGCTTGTCGCCTTACCGTTCAGCACGCCGCCGGAAATAGTTTTTGGCGGCTCTTTCTTTGGCGGTGGCGGTGGTGGTGGCGGAGCGGCTTCTCTATCGCCTCCGCCTCCGGAAGGGACATCGTCGCTGCCGCTGCCCGAAGTGTTCACCGGCCCTTTATAGTCGGGCGGCGGTGCGTTTGCGGCGCTGAAATTAACATCGCCCTTAACCGTGTACTTGTTCGGATCGCGAGGCGGGATCGTCGGCTTCTCGGCACTGATCTTTGGCGGCTCTTTCGGAGACTCGCTCATCGCCTGAATAATCTCTTTGCGGATATCCACGTTCGGATCCTTCTGCTTTTCCGGCTGTTTTTCGGGCTCCGGTTCCGGGGCCTCTTCGATCACCGGCGGAGCTACGAGCGTTTCCAGAGAAAGCTCATCGCCACCCATCCCGTAATCTTTTGCAAAGAGGCTGTACAGCCATCCGCTGGTGAGGATCGTGATCATGATCACGAAGGTCGTAAGCAGAAAACTGCTTCGCCTTGTATCCTCGCTGGCGTGGCTTTTTGATTCTACTAATTGGTCTAACATCGCTAATTCCTCCCTTTACTTCCGGTGCCAAACTAGGTCAAGGGTAACGAAACCTTCAATTGTTTTTGATGATAAGAACAATACCCCAAGTTGTCATTGTTCAACATTGACCAATGCACTAACTTGCGATCCGTCCGGCTTTTCCAACTTGAAAACTTTGAGCATTCAATGCGGGGCAATCGAAATCCTTGCCGGCAATGGATACAAAAGTTCTACAAATCCCGTACTTGCACAAGGCTCAATACACGAAAAAGCAGACGCGAAATATTTAATTGACCAGCAACGTAAAGCAGTCTAATTACTTAGTTTCGGAAAGTCAAGAATAATCACGTTGAAATATGATGATTTTTCAAGTTTTTGAGAAATTAGTTCGGACAAACCACTGTTCGGAATGCCGAGTTCCACTGCCGGTGATCCGGCGACGATCAACGCGTAACCGGCCGCCGGGTAACTGAACGCCTCGATGCTGAAGCCATCTTTTCGCCGGATTGCTGGATAGGGATCTCCTGGACCTTACCAAGGCCCAGCTTGCTCTGCCACCAGATAGCGATCGGGCTGGCGATGGCGATCGTCGAAAATGTACCAGTTATGGAACCGACAAAAAGGGCCAGTGAAAAACCGCGCAAAACCTCGCCGCCAAACAAAACCAATGCGAGCACCGAAAGGAACACAAGGCCGTTCGTCACGATCGTTCGCGACATCGTTTGATTGATCGAGTCGTTCGTAAGCTGATAAAGCGATTTGTCGCGATTGAGCGCCAAATTCTCGCGAATTCGGTCAAAAATAACGATCGAATCGTTCACGGAAAATCCAACAAGAGTGAGCAGCGCGGCAAGCACCGTGAGGCTTATTTCCCATTGAAAGACCGAAAAGAACGCAAGCGTGACAAGCACATCGTGAAAGACGGCGATAACGGCACCGGCGGCATATGTCCAGTCATAACGAAACGCGATAAAGAGAAGGATGCCGACCATTCCAAGCAGCGTCGCCTGGATCGCCTGGGTGCGGAGTTGAGCACCGGCGACAGGGCCAACGGAATCCGTGCCGACTATCTTGTAAGCTGCCGCTTCATCTTCGGGAAGGCTCTTTGCGGCCTCCGCTTCCTTACCAAAGGTCTCCAGCGCACTCTTAACCGTCTGGCGTCCGCGGTCGACCTGTGTGTTGCGCGTCGTTTCCGCGGCGGTTCCGGCCGCAACGTCAGCTGAGGAAGGCGTGGTCGGCTGTGAGGTTTCGACGTCCTGAAACAGCGGGATCTTGATCAGGACCTCATCGGTTTTGTCAGTCGATTCCTGGATGATAGGCTCGCTGATCCCGACCTTGTTGAGAGCCGCTCGAATATCGTCAGTCGACGGCCTCTGCTTGAACTTTGCCGTAATGACCGTTCCGCCCTGAAAATCAACGCCAAGGTTAAATGGCTCAGTTCCGCCGGGCGTTATTTGGCGGCCGATAGCTGAGATCAAGCCGGCGAGAAGGATCACGATAGAAACCGCGATAAGCGGCTTTCGCCATCCCATCCAGTCCACGTTTATGTTTGTAAAAATTTGAAACATTCTTTTTATTTTCGATTTGCAATTTGCGATTTGCGATTCAGTCGCAAATCGAAAATCCAAAATCGCAAATCCTAGATACTTAACTTCTTCATTTCCGGGTTGCGTTCGAGCAGCCAGATAAAGATCGTTCTCGACACAAATACAGCGGAGAACAAATTGATCAACAAACCAAGAATAAGCGTAACCGCAAAACCGCGGATCGGCCCTGAACCGTAAAGGTAAAGAATGATCGCCGAGATGATCGTAGTGACGTGCGTGTCGATGATCGTGATAAACGCACGGTCAAATCCCAGAGACACCGATTTGGCGACATCTTTGCCCGCTCTCAATTCCTCGCGCATCCTCTCAAAAATAAGCACGTTCGAGTCAACGGCCATACCAATACCGAGGATCAGTCCCGCGATGCCGGGCAGCGTAAGTGTCGAGTCCACCATGATCAGGGCTGCCAGCGTCAACAGCAGGTTCAGCACAAGAGCAATAACGGCGTTCACACCCGCTCCGCGGTAATAGACAAGCATGAACAGAACGATAAAAATAAGTCCGGCCAATGATGCGGTCACACCGGAGCGGATCGAATCTGCGCCAAGGCTCGGGCCAACCGTGCGTTCTTCCTGATACTCAATTTTTGCCGGCAATGCTCCCGAACGAAGGGTCAGAGCCAGATCTTCGGCGCTCGTCTTTGAGAACTTGCCCGAGATCTCGCCCCGATCGTCGATCCGCGACCTGATGAACGCGATCGACTTGACCTGGTCGCCCAATTCGGAGCCAAGAACAACGCCCATGTAGTTATTCAGATTCTGGCTCGTCCAATTGCCAAATTTTTCCGCGCCGCCCGGTTTAAGCGAAAAAGCGATCTGAAAGTCTTTATCGTTCCCCGATTGCGACACAGCGTTCGCGTCGCGCAATTCGCTTCCGTCAACGATCGCCGGATACTCGACGACCACATATTTTGGGGGTTCCGGGGAGGCTGCCGGACCTGGCGTAGGAGTGTCCTTCCGTTCCGAATAAACAAGGATCTTTCTGTTTGGCGGGACAGCCCCACCCAACGATTGCTTTGCGGCTTCTTCGGTCGGATACGTTTGTACCGGAGCGGGGTTCGGCGGGCTAACAACTTTCATCAACTGAAGGTTAGAATCCGCACCAATAAGTTTCTTAACTCGTTCGGGATCGTCAACGCCGGGCATCTGGAGAAGGATCTGGCCCGACGAGTCGGCACCATGACGCTGAAGCGTCGGTTCCTTGACGCCGAACGCATTGATGCGGCTCTCGATGATCCTCAATGCCTGTTCGACCGCCTGCGTTTTCAAAACTGTTTGAATGTTTGACGGCAAACTCCACGTAATCGTGCTTCCGCTCGTTGATTCGGACCAATTAACGAAATCTACTTTTTTCTTAACCTCGTCGATGACCGCTTGAGCCTGGGCCGGATCTGTCAGTTCAAGTGAAACGGAATAAGTCCCGTTTTCGGCAACAATCTTATTTCCGCTGACGGGTAATTTAGCGTCCGTTGCCGTGGTGAGAGCCGCCTGAGCGGTATTCTCCGTCATCGCCTTCAGGTATTCATCCGTCTTCACCCGCATCACGAGATGTGAACCGCCCTTGAGATCGAGGCCAAGATTTATGTTCTCGGCAAGGCTGTTCTTGATACCCTGCCAGGTAAAGTCGCCCTTGTCCCAGCTCCCGCGAGGGCCGATCACAAGGTAGATGCCTCCAAGGGTGACGGCCAAAATGATTATTGCTCTAATCCGCAAACTGTTGTTTTTCATAAAACTGGCTCGTTGTTCAATGTTCGTTGTTGGTAGAAAGTCTTAACAAGGAACCACGAACAACCGACGATGAACGGTCCTATTCCGCCTTCTTTCCGACCACGGCGCTCTTTCCGACTTCGAGAAATGATTTTTCGGCGCTTTGGATAATAAAGCTTGTTTCCTTTACTTCCTTGATCTTGCCGATAATCCCGCCGTTAGTAACGACCTCGTCGTTTATCTTGAGCTGAGTGATCAAATCCTGAAGCTGCTGTTTCTGCTTCTTTTGCGGCAAGATGACTAGAAAGTAGAAAATTCCAAAAATTGCTACGAACGGCAAAATAGCCGTCACGAGACCCAGTCCACTTGAGTCCTGGAAAAAAAGCAGAAGTGTATGCATATACTCTCGTCGAGAAAACAAAACTCAATAATATACGCTCAAGCCGTGTATATCAAACGCTTCTATCTTCATTCTCCCTTAATTTGCTTAGAAATTCACTTCGGAATCGAGCGAAGCGGCCGGATTTGATAGATTGCCTAACTCGATCCATTGTGTCAAGGAAGAACGCAAGGTTGTGATGCGATATCATTACCGCTGCATTCATTTCGCCCGCCTGATACAGATGCCGCAGATAGCCGCGTGAATATCGCCTGCATACCGAACATTTGCAGTCAGGGTCTATCGGTTCGCCGTCAGTCGCGTATTTCGCGTTGCGAATGTTGATCTTGCCACGCGATGTAAATGCCCCGCCCGTTCGTCCATTACGGGTCGGCATAACGCAATCGAACATATCAACACCGCGGCTCACCGCTTCGATCAAGTCTTCGGGCGTTCCGACACCCATCAAATATCTGGGTTTATCGATTGGCATCTTCGGCGCGAGAAACTCGAGCACCTCATACATGACGGACTTCTCTTCGCCGACACTGAGGCCGCCGATAGCATAGCCGTCAAAGCCGATCTCAACCGTACGATCAAGACTTTCTTTTCTAAGATCCAGATGGCCGGCACCCTGAACGATGCCGAACAACGCCTGCCTTCCACTCAAGCCGCCACCACCTTCTACTGAACGCGATAACGACAAAAAGCCCGAATCGGCGCCATCTTCCTGTAATTTATTGAATCGATCTTTCGAGCGAATTGCCCAACGAGCGGTAAGCTCGAGGCTGGCTCGTGTAGCATCGATTCCCGCAGCGCCCGGCGTACACTCGTCGAACACCATAACGATGTCGGAACCAAGGACCGCCTGAACTTCCATCGAAACTTCCGGCGACAAAAATTGCTTACTTCCATCGATGTGCGAACGAAATTCGACGCCTTCTTCGGTCAATTTTCTAAGCTCGGTGAGAGAGAAGACTTGAAAGCCGCCCGAATCGGTGAGCAGCGAGCGGTTCCATGTTGAAAATTTGTGCAGCCCGCCCAGACCGCGGATGATATCGGCACCCGGACGCAGAAAAAGATGATACGTGTTCGCCAGCACGATCCGGGCGTCCATTTCGGATTCAAGCCACTCGAACCTAACTCCCTTCGAGCGCACCCTGCGTCCCGACAGGCATAAAAACAGGCGTCTCAATTTCTGAACGCCGTGTCGTTATGATGCCCGCCCTTGCCTCGCCGTCCTGGGCCATCACCTTCCAATCAATAGCCTGTTCCATCCTATTTGCGTTCGCCGATCAATGCCCAAATGTTCGGCGGGCCGATCGCCGATTCCGTAACGATCATTCCATCCTCGTTGACCAAAACGGCGGACGGGGCACCATAGAGGCCGAACTGTTTTGCAATCTTATATTTCGGATCGACAAGGATCGGCGATTCCAACCCCAGATCCTTGAGCCCGGCAGGTTCTTCATCCGCGAAGATGATAAACCCTGGTTCGTTAGGCGTTTTCTTAATTTCCCATTCGCGTATTTGTTCCATTAAAACGGCGCAGTGCGGACATGTGCGGCTGGTAAAAGCAACAAGGGTTTTGCGGCCCGCAAGACTGTCATTCGTGATCTCATTGCCCGCAAGGTCCTTGATCGAGAACGTCGGTATCGGTTTCCCGATCTTCGGCCTCCCGTACCCGTTCAGCCCGAGAAAATGAATAAACTCCTCGTTTAGATCGCGGTTCTTGATCTGATCTACGAGGCGGCGGATCGCTGCGTCACCCGCCGCGACGTGACTAGCGACGTTACCGTCGGCATCGACAAACAGAGCCGTCGGCGTCCATTTCGCGCTCACGCTCAACGCAAATGCCCTGCTCGATTTCTCTACAAGAACAATTCGACCACCGTCTGATCCGAATTTTTCCCGGTTCCTTTGAACGTCGCCGCTCGTGATGAAAACGAATCGAAGTTTATCGCCCAGAGCCGCTTCCCATTCTTCGATCTCCGGCAGCAGAACTTCACACGGATCGCACGACGCGCCAACAAAAAAGAAAAGGAAAGGTTTGTTGTCCGCCATAAGATGGTCGAACGAAACTACTCGCCCACCGAGGTCCGGAATCGAAAATCCCGGGAGCGGTGCACCTATCGGGAGCCCGTCATTCGGATCGCCCGCATCGTTCCGCTCAACCGACCCGCCTTCGCCCGAGGCGAGTTCCAACACGCCCATCCGCCGAAGCATCTCGTTCTGTTGATCTGTCAACTTTTTCACATAAGCAAGCAGAACAACCACCAGAGAGATCAAGAGAAAGATCACAGCCATCTGCAGCATTTCCGTGTTGCTGTCCGCGAGCGTCATTCCCTGACGTTCGCGTCCTTGAGCTATCAAAACCAGCGCGAGCAAGGCGAAAATAATATTGCGGATCAAGCTCTTTTTACCGACAGGTTCGCTGTGGATCTGTCCGAAGCAGTGGCAATCCGGGGCCTTGCCCTGCGATATTTGCCAGAGCATTCCGCCGATAAACGTAAGAAGCAGGAGAAGTGCACCGATCGCCCCGACCCACGACATTCCCACGAATAGAAAACAAACCGCGAATACCAGTTCGGCAAACGGCAAGGCTATTGCGAAGGTCTTCGCAAATTCATCCGGCGTGCCAAATTCGCGCATCGCCTTTGCCGACCCAACTGGATCGAGCAATTTCCCGATCCCCGCCAGTGCGAAGACACCGAATAAAATTAATCTGATGAGTAATAAAACAACTTCCATCCGTCGGGTAACAATTGCCGTGTTCCAGTTATCAGTTTTTAGTTATCAGCTTTCAGGTATTTCGAATAAAACTCTATCTGCCTTTAGTTTTGCGGATCTTATGCTTTTCCTTCAGCCTGAGCGGCGTCGCAAAAAACTCGAAAGCCTCGCGGAGCCGATTTTCAATATACCTCAAATATGAGAAGTGCAGTCCTGCTTTATTTCCGCCCGACGTGAACAATACGAACAGCGGCGGACGCAGGCCGCCTTGCGTAATATATTGTACCTTCAACCGCGATACCCCGCCTGCAGCAGAGGCCGGTGCCGTCCCGCCGCGGGGCTGCGAGATGCTGTCCTCAAAGAACTTATTTAGCTGGGCAGTCGGGACGCGCGTGTTGCGTGCCGCATTTGCTTTCGCGACCAGCGGAAGTATCTTCGTCACCCGCTGACCGGTAAGCGCAGAGATCGCGACCATCGGAGCCCAGTCGAGAAACTTCATATGTTGCCGCAAGTCGCGCTCGAATTCGTAGATCGTATTCGTCTCCTTTTCTTCGACCGCGTCCCATTTATTAACGGCAATGATGATCGAGCATCCCGAATCAACCGCATAGCCGGCGATATTTGCGTCCAGGTGCGTAGCACCCTCGGTCGCGTCGATGATAAGTATCGCAACATCGGCCCGCTCCAACGCCTTCCGTGCCATGATGACTGACATTTTCTCGGCCATCTCGACCGTCTTTCCTTTGCGCCGAATTCCCGCTGTATCGATCAGGACATACTTCTGGCCGTCAACTTCAAGCTCGGTGTCGATCGCATCGCACGTAGTTCCCGCTATCGGCGAAACAATAACGCGTTCTTCGCCGAGAATGCTGTTCAGCAGCGAGGATTTTCCGACATTCGGCCGTCCGATGATCGCCAGTTTTATCTCTTCTCTCTTTCTCTTCTTCGACTTCATCCTCGAATTCAAGTACGTCAAAAACAAGATCGAGAAGGTCGCCAACCGAAGTTCCATGCTCGGCGGACAACGGTGACAGGTCGAAACCGAATTTGTAGAATTCCCCCGCCTCTTCCTCGACCTTTCGCGATTCGGCTTTGTTGGCCGCAATAAAGACAGGCTTCCCAATGTTTCGGAGAAAAACGGAGATCTCTTCGTCGAGCGGCGTTACGCCGGCCCTTGCATCGACCACCCAGATAATCGCCTGGGATTTTTCGATCGCGAATCCTGCCTGTTTGAAAATATTCGCGGGAATTATCGCCTCGTCGTCGGGCACGATGCCGCCCGTATCGACAAGTTCGAACGTCCGCGACCTCCATTCGACGTCGCCAAAGATGCGGTCGCGTGTGATGCCAGGCTCGTCGCCGACGATCGACTTTCGCGAACCGGTAAGCCGATTGAAGAGCGTAGATTTGCCGACATTAGGCCGGCCGATTATTGCCACGAGCGGAGCTTTCATTAGCTAGAGCATAATAAAGCCCTTACGATTGTACAAACTTGACGTTTTCGCAATCGAGTGCCCAAAGCCAAAAAAGCCCGTCCGGTTTTTGCCGAACGGGCTGAAGGTTCAAAATTAGCCAAGGACCTAGAATCGAACGATATCGATAATAGTACCGATGATGGCACCGAGCACGCTGTAGCGTCCGCCCGAGTAACTTCCGTACTGGTTCCTGCCATAGTAGCCATCTTCGTAACCGCGCCGGAAACCTTCGCGGAAATAGTTGTTATATTCCGGCAGGTCTACGTAATAGCTATCATAACCATAACTAGCGTCCTGGTAGCCGAATGAGTTCATATAGTTATAGCCCCATCCGTCGTTCCGATCGGCTTGTCCGGCACGAAATCCCTCTTCGTAACCGTTATTTACCGCGTCGCGAAGCATCTGCCGCTCCGTACTGGCTGGTGTAGAAGTAGCGGCCGCCTCTGGAATACCTGTAATCGTAAAACAGATTGTCATAGTACCGCGCCTGCTGAAGCCTGATCTGGTCACGCCGGATCCGGTCCCAGTAACGCTGCTGGTACTGTAGATATGCCCGGCGACGCTGCTGCTCAAGCTGCCTTTGACGCTGATTCTGTATCGACTGCCAATTCTGCCAACGCTGGTTGTACTGGCCCACACGCTGGCGGCGAAGCTCTTCCTGCTTCTGCCGGTTTATCGCTTCGTAGTTGCGGCGTTCGTTTCCGCGATTCGGCTCGACTTTTATCTGTTGCAGCTGTCGGTCATCGCGTACGTTCCGATCATTCTGTCGCGTTCTGGCGTTGCGGATCTGTTCCTGCTGAACACGGATCTGCTCCTGCTGAACCTGACGCTGACGCTCGATATCCTGCTGTTTCACGGCGTCACGACTTCGCTGCTGCTGTTCCGCTCGAATTTGCTGCTGCCTGATCTGATCCTGCTCTTGCTGCTGCCGGATCCGAGAATTGCGGACCTGTTCCTGCTGTATCTGCGAGTTGCGAATTTGCTCCTGCTGCTGCTGTTGCCGGATCCGTGCGTTTCGCACTTCCTGCTGATCGTTCTTTTGCGTATTCGCGTTTTGCTGTTGTCGGATCTGCTGCTGATCCGGCTGCTTCTGCCGCTCAGTGCGAACTGTTCGTTCCGGGCGAACCTGCTGCTCTTGCTTGGCTGGTGGGTTGTCGCCTCGCTCCTTCTCACGGCCACGCTGGGCGTCGGCCTCGCCGCTCATCCCAAAGAAAAGCACTCCGCCCAAAAGCGATACAAAGCCGATTCTGTGTAAATTCCTGTTCATATTTTTTCCCCTTTTCCTTGTCACTCTTCACCAAATAGAGGTGGTTCCGCCCTTTTCACGGCAAATACCGTTCCAAACACGTGAATAAGGCAAAATTGGGCTGGAAGAACGATCAAGGCGGGAAATAAACACGATTTCGTGACTTGAACCGACGAATTCGTTCGATGGCCGAGACTGTGCGGGTAAGAGGCTTAGCCCCTTTGGAACTCGAAGGTGAAATAGATCTTCAGCGCTCCGTTTTCGATCTCATGACGAACTCCGGTCGCTTTCATTCGAAGCTGGCCGCCATTCTGGACAGGGAGCATGAACGAGACCTTGTCCATTCGAATGATCTCGATCGGATTTATTTTCTTATCGATCGAGCCCTGAACCAACTTAGCGACGACACCGCCGCCGATGCCGCCGGTTCCGTTCAGAGAAACATTAACAACCTTTGCTCGGGCAATGAGTCGCTGGCCGTCCGGATCAAACTGCAATTCGATATTGGTTTCGGCATAGCCCGAGAACGGGACGCAGCCGATGAAAGGCGGACTATAATTCCCCGTAAACGCCAGGGGTGCATAGATCTTTCCGTCGCGAAATCGAACGGCGGTCCGTACGCCGTTGTTTTCTCGTAAAAGCTGTATCGTTTCTTTGCATGTTTCGGCAGGTGCAAATGCGGATGAATTCACCGGCCGTTGGCCTTTGGCCCCACCCAGGGCCATCGAAAATTCGGGCACGTCAAAGTTCTTGAATATCGAATCCAAAAGGATGTCGAAAAATGGTTCATTGAGCGTGATCGCCAACTCGGGTTTTTGGGCACTCACCAGCGAGATCATGAGTAAGACCGTCAACCCGGCCGATACAATTTGCTTGTAGATCATTTTTTCTCTCGGTTTTCCGTGAAAGATAAATTAGACGTTATCTCAGATGTCCGAGCTCAACTTTATGTTGTTCTCTTTTCTGCGTTCATAATCCGCTCCTGACAATATCGTGCAATCTGAGCAAGCCAAGACACCGGCCCTCGCCGTCTACAACAGGAAGCACCGATATCTGTGACGAGCGGTTTTCCATCAATTGCAGAGCGTCGTACGCCAGCATTTCCGGCGTGGCCGTGGTTGGTTCTTTTGTCATCATCTGCTCGGCTGTAAGCGCGTTCAGGTCTGATGCTTCATGACGTTCGATGGTGCGTCGAAGGTCGCCGTCTGTGACGATGCCGATCAGCCTGTCATCGCGGTCGAGCACGTTTACGGCCCCGAGCGCGTATTTGGAGAGCGTTTTGACAACCAGCAGCCAGCCGTCTGCCGGGCCAACGTTCGGGCTTTGGTGCATCAAATGCTCGACCTTCAATGTCAAGCGTTTGCCCAGACGGCCTGCCGGATGGTTTGCGGCGAAATCTTCGGCTGTCAGCCCGCGAGATTCCATCAGAGTCATCGCCAGGCCGTCGCCGATCGCCAACGCGACAGTGGTAGATGTCGTCGGAGCCAGATCCAGCGGACACGCTTCCCTGTCCACCGACGCGTCGAGCACGACATCTGACTGTCTGGACAGCGTCGAATCAGGATTACCGATGATCGAAATGATCGGCACACCGCGGCCTTTGAGAGCCGGCAGCAGGGCCAGGATCTCGTCAGTTTCGCCGGAATTGCTGAGTGCGATCACAACATCGCCGTTTGTAATAACGCCAAGGCTTCCGTGCAAGGCATCCGACGGATGGACAAATATCGCAACCGTTCCCGTGCTGGTCAAGGTCTGGGCAATTTTCTGAGCAATGACACCCGATTTACCCGTGCCCATCACAACTACTTTGCTCTCGCATCCGGAGATCAGTTCGACGGCCCGTTCGACGCTCGCTTCGTCAAGCCGCCCGGACGCCCGCAGGATCGCTCCCGCTTCGAGCTTTAACAAACGGACTACATTTTCAAAATGTGATCTCACAATTATCTTTATTTCGCCGTCTTCGGCAGAGGGACGAAAACATCGGCCGCGATCTTCCAATTGCCGCCGACAAGCTTCCAGACCTGCACATAATTACCCTTTTCCGTTTCGTTTCCCGTTTTATCCAGGAGCTGATACGTACTGTTTACGTAAGCAAGATCACCGGCTTCGACAAATGATTTTCGACGTGCAAAGACGAGCCTGGACTTTTCCTTCTTCAAGTATTCCATCGCAGCCTTTTTACCGAAGAACGGCTGAGAGCCGTCGCGCATCACGATCGAATCATCGGATCAAATATGAACCGTACGCGGATGGCGCCCCACGGCTTTCGACTGACGAGAAAAACCCTGCCGAATGGTCGCCCGCGGAAAAACTCCCCGTTTTCTCCCTTGCGGCTTCAGGCGATTTCCATTGTGTCGGGATAACTCCGGGTTTTTCATGATTTATCCCGGTATCCAGCGCGGCCCTGTATTCCCCGTTGCTCTGCCGCGACCATATCGAAATATAGTGGCCGTAAAAAATGTTCTCATCGTCCTTCCCTTTTGGCCGGTACATCGAATTGCCAATGCTGTATGCCAATGATCCGTTCGACGAAACATCGATCCAGATCGGGTTCCACGTGAGAGCGGCCGGTGATGCCGGGCGTGCTTTCCAGGCTTCACGGCCGTTGACCAGATCGGGCATGAACATTATCCCGACGGGCGAAAGAAACTCGATAAACCCGTCGCGGATACCTTTTTCAGCCACCATCTTTTCAAAAGCTTTTTCCGTTTCGTAGATTTTCTGCTTGGCGTCTTGACCCGGGACGCCGACAAACGAAAGCAAGATCAGCAATAATAGAATGAAAATTTTCATCGCCCCAGATTTTAGCACACCAAAAAACAGAACGGCGGTCAAAGCCGAAGCCCTGACCGCCGAAATATTACGATCAATCCGTTTTATTCGACGCGGACAAAGTCCGTCCCCGTTCGTCCGAAGGTTTCGGGATGATACATCTCCTCGGCCTTTGCGGGCGGGACGACGAACTGGCCTGGCGTTGTTGCCCGGGCAACGTACGTGTAGTTGTAAACGCCTTCCCAAAGCAGCGAACTGAACGCTTCGGCACGCTCGTCGCGGAAGTTCTGGTGTTCAAACCAATACTGCCGCCACCACCAACCGTGTCCGAATGAGCGGCTGCCGTAGGTGGTTACCTGAGTGTTGCCACCGGTGTCAGCCGGGATCGCCTCGGTAGTCGCCAATTCGGGATTGAGAATTTCCAGCCCGGCAGGCAGATTATCGACCAATGCGACGTGATATCGCCGTGCCTGTGCGACCATCGTCAATCGAACGCGGACCCGCGCACCCGATTTGATCGTCCAGGTTCCGTCGGCGTTTTGTTTTACGTCATCCTTATCATCGACGGCCTCGTATTTGCGAAGAACGGTGAATCCGTAATCCGCCGGATCAAGCTTCAGGTTCTTCGGCGCATACTTCATACCGATTCGGTAATAAAGCCGGCCCGCTCCCTGTTTATCAAGGAAAAGGTTTGACGTGCCTCCCTGATCGACCAGATACGACATCGGGATATTCAATACGTTCGAATCGACCGAGCGTCCCTTGAACGCCTGCTCGCCGGCATACGTATTGCCGAGCCAAACACGCGTAACAAAATCGGGCGTCACCTTTTCAAATGCGTTGAAGTATTTATCCAACGCCAGAAGGATGAACACATTCTCCTGTGTATTTGACCACGCACCTTTGACGCGATGATCGAGCAGGCCGCGAACGAGTTTCGGGATCAGATCGTTCTTGGGATCGGCCTTGATCATCGCTTCAAGCAGCACGCCGTCAGCACGCCGATTCGAATACATTATCAGCCATGCACCGTCGCCATAGTTCGTTACGAAATTCGCCGTCGCGGCAGTCTCTGTCGTCCGGTTCATCAGGTGACGGATGATCGCCGCAACCTCAACGGTCGAGTTCGAATCGTTTGCCAATACCGATAATACCCAGCCCAACGCCTCGAACGGCATTTTCTCGATCGTTGCTTCGGCCAACAATTTCTTGGTCTTCGCAACGTCCTTGTCGCCCATCATGTCGCGGATGTAAAGGGCATATGCCGAGATCGTCCACCGCACCTCCGGCGAATTTTTGTACCAGTCGTCGAAATGTTTCTCGACATCCTTCAAATAAGGCTTGGTCTTGTCGATCATCTCGTCCGGCACCTTGTAGCCTTTCGATTTGGCCAACGCCAAAGCATGTGCAACGTGAACCGTCAGGAAGGGATATTCATACCGCTCCTTGTCACGTTTCCAAAGGCCAAAGCTGCCGTCGGCGCGCTGCCGCGACTGCAATATTTGAATATCACGTGCGAAATATCCCTCAAGCTCCTTGGCCGACGGCATGTCCTTCGCCTTAAATGCACTCAGAACATCACGCATAGCGGCGATCGAGATCATCCGCGAAGATATCTGTTCGGAACAAGCGTACGGATAATTTGTCAGGTAGATGAATGCATCGGTCAGTTCCTGCAACTGGGTTGAAGAGGTCGTTACCTCCAAGCCGCCGAATTGCGGATAAACATCTCCGGGCGTCTGCACTGGCTGGATGATCGCACCGTTCTGATCGGTCGTGCCATACGTAGCAAAAGCCTCGGTCGTCGCAGGTGTCCAAACGGGCAGCGATATCTCAGCTGCGTCGGAATGCTTGCCGGAAGTTACCGCGATCTGGAAGCGAGCAGTTCCTGCCTTAACGGTCGAGACCGGGAATCGCACTTCTTCCCTGCTGTTGGCTTTGACGAGAACACGCTTGCCGTCAGTGTAGAGCGGACTGTCAGTCCGCTCGGACAGGCTAGGAGCCTGCCCTACGACGGCATTAGTCGCCCGGATCGCGACATCCACCGCCATGTCCTGGTCGGTCTGGTTCTGAACAACTACCGGCAGCTCGATCTTGTCGCCGAAGTTCATAAACCTCGGAGCGCTCGGCCGGACCATCAGCGGCTTTTTGGCCGTTATGTTCGATTCAGATTTTCCGAACCGCTTGCCCTGATCTACCGAAACTGCAGTGATTCGATAACGCGTCAGGTTGTCCGGCAGCTTTACATCGACCGTTGCCCGGTCCGTTCGAATCGGTTTTCACGGATGGTGCAAACACGGCCAGCGCATTAAAGTTTTGGCGCAATTCGATCGGGGTGTCCGGGTTCTGCGCCGGGCCGTCCTCTTTCTTTTCCGCTTCGCTGACGCATATCGGCCGCCATCTCATTCCTCGCACCAGATCTGGCCGCCCCCGGCGCCATCTTTGCAAGGCCGCCAACACTCATAAGTTGTGGACTCGCCGATGGCGGCGGAGGTGGCGGCTGCGGTTTTACATCGTCCGGATTTCCCAACAGCACATCCTTCCGCAGATGATAATCGGTAGTCCCAGTGCTTCGTGCCTGTGTAAAATATCGAAGCCGGATCGGCAATGCTGTACCGAGACAAAGCGAGAACGCTTTCATCAACAATAACGACCGCGACCTCGCTGTTTGCTACCGGCTCACCGCTTGTGATCTTTAACAACGATATCGACTTTCGTCGTGCCGCCCGGTGCAAGCGTCTTGTCTTGCGGCTCAGCAGAAACCGTTAACTTTCGAGATTCGGTCGAGATCGAAATATTGATATTTCCGCTTGCAAACGCCGGACGTTTCGACAGCTTGGCATCGACCTCACCCTTGTCGTTTGTCCGCGGCGCGGCTCCGACAAGATCGATCTGTGCGTAAATGTTCGGAAGGTATTTTTCTTCGAGCGGTATCTTCAGCGTGATCGATGAATCCTTCATCGAAAAACGCTCGGTTTTCACAATGCCGTCACGACGCAGCGTCAGCACGCCCTCCGCCGGAACAAATGGCGAGATGACAAGCAATTCGGCCACATCGCCCGGTGCAAAGTCCTTTTTGCTCGGGATTATCTGGACCTCTTCCTGTTCGACGTTGCGTTTTGGTGGTGTTTTTCCGCCCGGGACCCAGATAGTAAATTCGCTCTCGTTAAAACGCTCGCGGTCATCCATCACCGTCGCGGTTACGGTATAGCGTCCGCCATTCTTGGCGATGAACGTGCATTTCTGTGCCGCCTCGGCCGATCTTACCGTGCAAACCTGCTCGTCAACGGTGATCTCTTTCCAGGCGCCTTTATCGAACGTCCAATCCTTCAGAACAGCCTTGATCTCAACTTCGCGACCAGCGATCAGTTTGCCGTCTATATCTGAAACGATCGACTCGACAACGATATTTTCGCCCTTCTGAACAAAAGTTCGAGGCGTTTTTATACCGACATAAAGATCGGCGGGATGAACGAGAAGCGACGTCGAACTCGCCCACGTCTGCCGGTTTACGTCCTGGACCGAGGCCGAAGCCGTCACGCTATTAGGCCGCGGCGGATTGACCGACTCGAAGTCGATCTTGAGCAGATGCTTCCCGCTTGCGTCAGTGACGCCCTTGAAGTTTTGCGTTATGCCGCCACCGCCGCCCGGGCGGCCCATGCTGTATTCGCCGTAATCGTAAACTCTCCACCACGGCGTCCAGGTTCCGAACGTAAAATCTCCGCGGTTTGGCGGCGTGTAGTTTGTCGGAGTGGCCGTCACGGTCCAATTGGTTTCGGCATTTGCAAGGCCGCCGCCCGCATAGTATTTCGCCTCGACCGAAAGATCGGCCTTCCCGCCGACAAAATGAGGAGCTTCCGATTCGACTTTTGTCGAAACCTCGAACTCCGGCCGGCGAAATTCCTGTATCTGGAATTGATGGCTATACGACCCGCCCGACAAACTTGTGTTCGTCAAAATGTCGATCCGCGCGTAGCCGAGATTAACGTTGTCCGGCAAACTGAATTTGAAAGTCGAACGCCCCAAAGGCGTTGAGATTGCCCGAGCCTTTTGCGATCTCGTTGTTGCGCGGGTCTTTCACCGAATACGAAAATCCGTTTGCGGCATCACCCAAGCCCTCAATATCGCCGAGCTTCCCGGCGGTCAGTTTGCGAATATAGCCCTTGACGGCGACCTCTTCCTTCGGCTTGTACATTTTGCGGTCGTCAAAAACGAACCAACGCAGCGAATCGAAATCAGCTTTTTTGTACCAGTTACCGCTATCGTTCCAATAGTAGTCGCTGTTTTCGGGAAGAAACGCGACATCTTTTCCTCGCTTGGCGATCAGCATGTTCTGGCCCTTGTCCGAAGCATAGTCGGGAAGCTGGATGCGCAGAATTCCGTTGTCGCCCGTGTTCAAAGTTTGCGCGGGTTCGATCGTTTCGGTTTCCAGTACTGAGCCGTCGGTGTCGAGCGATTCGATATCGCCGGCACTCGGCCCTCCGGTTCCGGTAAGCCATTCCCAAGCCGAGGCTAGCCAGCCCTTTTCGACACTGTTCACTGATCCCTGATCGCCGCCAGCTGGTCGGCCATTCGGGAAGATCGAGAGGTTCACGCCTGAAAGCGGTTTGCCGGTCTTAAGATCGGTCGCGAACCCGACGAGCTCCGTGTTGTCGACAAATGCATCAAGCCCGATCTGGGTCGCCTGCAGCCACGTGAATATCCGCGTTCGGTCATACTTGTCTTTCTTTACGGTCGGTTCGATATCAACGATCACGTTGCCGAACCCGCCGTCCAACGCGGATGCGATGTCGATCCTCGTTTCGACCATCTCGTCCGGCTTGTTCTCGATCGTCACGATCTTGTCGGAGATAAGCCTGCCGGGGATCGCCGGCCGCTTTCCGTCGTCATAGTTGATCCGCCTGACATACTCCTGAAACTGCCGCCAATCCCGAGGCTGGACGTCGTACATCCGTACTTTCACCGCGCTGTGATTGGTCGAGTAGATCGAATAATAGGGCTTTGCCGTTGGGTCCAGCACCGCCATGATGCCGCCCTGTGCGTAGAGACTTTGGGCCGCTGTCCCCACCCTTATCGAAGCAACGGCGCTCTGTCCGAGCGTCTGTCCGAAGATATCGCCGAGCGAACCATCAACCGTTATCTTGTAAGTCGTTCGCCCCTTCTTATAACCCTGAATGTAGATATTATTTCCAGACGGATAAATGTTCAGTCCTTCGACCGCGGGTTCGATCTTCACCATTTCCTTGGTGAATTTGGATGAATCGATGTTGTTAGTGAATTCAATGTTCCAGCCTTCAAATGGCGAACAGTTTTTGTTCTCGTGCCAGCCGCAATAAGCGCCGTTAAATTTCATCGGGCCGTAAGTCTGAAAGGCGAAGCTCTGAGCTGCCGTAGTTGTCAACGGGCCTTCGGCGGAAGGTGTGCCTTTTTCGATCGTGACCGAGATGCCGGAAGCGGCTGGCAAGGCGTTCGCCGGCAGACCATCTGAGTTTACTGCTCGAAATGCGATCCAGCGTCCAGGCTGTGCCTGTTTCGAGTAATATGAAACGCTTCCATCGGCGTCGATCTCGGCTTGCGTGGCAAGACGGACCGGCACTTTCTTGCCGCCCCCGTTTACCGATAAGGTCTTAAGCACGGCTTCCGGATTGACCGCCTGGTCGAACGAAACGAACATCAACGCGTCGCGCCGGGTCACCTGGCCGTTCGGGAACATGGTCTCTACCTTTGGCGGCGGTGTCGTAAATGTCCAAAGCACATCTTTTGCTAAAGCCTGGCCTGTCGCGGACTTCGTTCCCGCGGGAACACGTGCCGTAAACTTGGTCGCCATCGGGAATCGAGCGGTCGTATCGAACATCAGGGTTTTGGTCCCCAACCATCGCCAGCGTCCCTCGACCTGCGGTGAAAGTTCCACGGGCGCATACTTCGCCGCTTCTTCCTGCGACGTCACAGCGACCATCGGCTGGGAAAATGTAACGCTTAGATCTGGTGCGAGAGGAATTTCGCCTTCGGGTGAAAACCGTATAACTTCAAGATTCGTACCGGGCACAACTTTCGGCGTGCCTCGCTGGTCATCGGCCGGGAATTTTACCGGTATTTGCTTGCCCGTTTTTGGTGCCGGCAGCGTGCCGATGCGTTTGGCGAATTCTG
>CAVSZR010000004.1:0-440627 GCA_963732475.1 Blastocatellia bacterium
ACCGTTTGGCGAATAGCACGCGGCCATTCCGATAGTATTTATTGCGGCGTGATCGTCCTTCCCGTGCTTTTCGGTCGCCCAAAACCGCTTCATAAACCCCATGGGATCGCCCTTGATCAAACGGAATGCCTTTGCAAAATCCGTCGGGTAACAATATTCGAAATAGGCATCGCCCGCCGTAGAACAGACCAATCCAAAAAGATCGGCGTGCCGCAACCCCATTATGAGCGAACCATAACCGCCCGACGATTTTCCCATGACCGCACGCGAATCGCGGCCCTTTATAGTCCGAAAGTTTTCATCGACAAAGCTGACGATCTCATCCGTCAAATAATCTTCGTAATTACCCGTCGCGGTCGAATTTATATACTGCGAGCCGCCGAAGTATGTAAAGCAATCGGGCATTATCGCGATCATCGGCCGGATCGTGCCTGCTTCGATCAGCCTGTCCATCCGCTCGGCAAGGTTCGGGGTAAAGGCATTGTCATTGAGCAGCATCTTCCCGCGGCCCGTGAAGCCGGTGAGGCAATAGACGCTCGGGTAATTTTCGCCGCTTTCGTCATAGCCCGGCGGCAGGTAAATGAAAAGATCACGAACATGGGGATCGCCGAGTGGGTTGTCGCGGAGTATTTCGCTTTCGTGCCGAAGACACTTGATCGCTCCTTGAGTATAGGCGGTTTGGGTCATTGGATTACTGATATCTGGACGCTTCCTGATAGAATACGTTTACTGATTTGAGCAAAAGACAAGTTTCACGCAAAGACGCGAAGAACGCAAAGGAAATCAAAGGAAGAAGTGAGGAGGACGGGCGAAATCGCAAATCCCCGATCTCAAATTCGAAATCGAAAATGGCTGGCGAACTGGTAAACGTTAATCCCGCGGCTTTGAATTCGACCATCGAATTTCTGACGGCGATGGTCACACCGACGTTGCTGATATCGGCGACAGGTTCGCTTGTGCTTTCAACTTCGACCCGGCTTGGCCGCGTGGTCGATAGAGTGCGGCAATTGGAAGTGCGGCTTGGCGAACTGATCTATGTCGATAACCAGGATGACGTACCGCTCTATGATAAACGCGTTGAAGTGATCGTCGATCTTTTGGACAAGGTCACGAGCCGCTCGCGAATCCTGCAGCGGGCGATGGCGGCGTTCTATTACGGGCTCGGCTTCTTTATTTTGACGAGCGTAACTATCGCGGTAGCCGGATTATTCAATATTTACCGCTGGCTGCCGATCCCGATAGGTGTCATCGGCATATTGTTTCTTCTCTACGGCGCGATATTGATGATCAGAGAAACGTGGATGGCGACAGCTACGATCAACAGAGAGATGGATTTCACATGGGAGCTTGCCCGCAGGGTAGCCCCTAAAGATGTTGCCAGCAAATACAAGAAAATTGAGACCGGTGAATTCAAGATCAAACCAAAGCCCAAGGTATCTAACACTTTGGGCGGAGAATAAGTTAGAAGAGAGGGTCGAACACCTCGAGGCAATGCTGCCGCTCGTGTACCGTCTGTCCGAAGGACTGCGGCAACGATCGTTTGAATGATGAGATCGCCGCGTGCTATTCGGGCCGTTTGCCGATCGTCTCGTCATACACAGCACATTTTGGCGAAGAACCTTGTCTTTCTGGCACAAAAGGAGCGGGGAACATCTTTTTCGGCAACTGTAATCTCCGCTGTGTCTATTGCCAGAACTATGAGATATCACAAACCTGGAAAGAGCAGAAAAAGAACGAGGTCACGCACGAACGCCTTGCCGCGATGATGCTCGAATTGCAGGACCGCGGCTGTCATAACATTGGTTTTGTTTCGCCGACGCATTTTGCCCCGCAGATGGCCCGTGCCATTCTGATCGCCGCTGAGAAAGGGTTGCAGCTTCCTATCGTTTACAACACAAATGCATATGATTCGGTCGAGGTCTTGAAACTGCTCGACGGTATGGTCGACGTATATCTGCCCGACCTAAAATACGCTGATTCCGACGCCGGTTTTCAGTTTTCGAAGGTCCGTGATTACAAGGAACATGCCCGCGCGGCAATTGCAGAAATGTACAGGCAGATGGGCGACGATCTTGTTTTCGGCGAAGATGGACTGCTAAAACGCGGTCTTATGATCCGCCTGCTGGTGCTGCCAAACGACATTGCCGGGATCGAAGAAAACCTTCGCTGGATACGCGACTGAGCTTTCGCCAAAAACCGCGATCTCGCTGATGGCGCAGTATTACGCGACCAACAAAGCCGCGACCGATCCGCGCTACATTCTGCTTTCCCGCCGCATCTCCGAAGGCGAGTGGTTCCAGGCGGTTTCGCTTTTGGAAGAACTTGGAATGGAAGAAGGCTTTATGCAGGAATTCGAATCGGCGGCGCATTATTACAGGCCTGATTTTGCGGATAAGGAAAAGCCTTTTCGGGATATTCGGGATTTCCAATGAGTAACGAATACGACGGGAACAACTTGCATGGCAAAATCGGTACGTACGGTGAACTGCGAAAGGCTTTAGCATCGTCGACTACGCACGAATACTCCCGCGATGAAATTGTATTGACACCCGAAAATGTGGTCTTACTTGTTAACGTCTTCGAAGGGGAAGTCAACAATGGTGGCATTGATCAATTCTTCTTCAATCCAGGCGGCGATTATTTTAAGGAAACTCTGTCAGCTCTCGAAATCATTGGGGCGACAAAAATGGCGGATATCTTGAGAAACGCGGGTACCCGCTTCCCAGAAGCAAATCCTCCCATGAACCTCTATTTACGGAGAAAAGTCATGTTAGATTTGGTTTCGCGAGACGCTGAAGGATTTAAGGACCTTGACGAAGACTTTTACAAGTATGAGGACGACCTTTACGGACTTCTCGACAAGTACGAGAAATGCTTTCTTAGTTGATTCAACAGGTGAATACTATGCAAACTAGCGACCCTGCACCGGATTTCACTCTAAAAGACGGCGGCGGTAGCGATTGGACCTTGAGTAATTACAAAGGACATACGGTCGTGCTCCTCTTTTATCCTGGCGATAACACCCCCGTATGCACGGCGCAGCTTTGTTCGGTGCGCGATCATTGGTTTGAATATCAAGCGACAGGTGCGGAGGTTGTTGGCATCTCGACAGATAGTGTCGAATCACATAAAGGTTTTGCGGAAAAGAATGAGCTGCCGCTGAGGCTGTTGTCTGATCCTGACCGGAAGGTGTCAGAAATGTACGATATGAAATCGTGGTTGCCCGGCCGCTCGGCACGCGGCGTTGTTGTTATTGACAAGGAAGGGAAGATCGCCTACAGCAAGGCACAGGCGGTCAGCTTATTCAAGCCAAGCGATGACGAGGTACTCGCCGCCATCCGTAACGCGGGATAAGGAATGGACAAACGGATCGCCGGCTTCATAGCAATAGTCGGATGGCTTTCGCTCATCCTGCAATTCGGATTGGCTATGACCAATCCGGTCACTCCCGAACCGGGCGTTGCAGAAAGGTTCGTACGGTTTTTTAGCTATTTCACCGTACTGACAAACATTCTTGTCGCAATAACCTCAACCGCGATCGCATTCTTGCCAGGTACGAAGCTTGGCGGTTTCTTTTCACGAGCGTCGGTGCAAGCCGCCGTGGCATCCTATATCACCATAGTCGGGATCGTTTACAGCCTCTTTTTGCGCGGTGTATGGGACCCGCAAGGTTGGCAGGCCGCGGCTGACCACCTGCTTCATGACGTGATCCCGCTCGGGTTCGTGATCTATTGGTTCGTATTTGCTCCGAAGGCTGGCGTGGCATGGATTGACCCCATCAAATGGCTGATCTATCCGGCGGCCTATATTGCCTACTCGCTGATCCGCGGGGCGATAGTTTCGTGGTACCCGTATTGGTTCGTAGATGTCCGACAGCTTGGTTACTCCGCTGCACTTACGAATGCCGCATTCGTTTTTGTTGCGTTCGCCGTCTTTGGATTCATTTACCTCGCGTTAGCCAAATTGTTGTCGCGAACTGCAAATAGTGCGGCGACTTGATATAAATAGAGTATCAAGGAGATCTAAAATGGGATTATTTTCAAGCGACAAATTCAAATGCGGGCGCTGCGGGCTGGCGAATGAGCCGATCGGCTTTGCACCGATCCCGACTGAACTCGGCCAGCAGATCGGCGCCGAGATGTGTAAGGACTGCTGGGCTGAGTGGCAGCAAAAACAGAAACAGCTTATCAATCACTTCGGTCTGGATGTGTCGAACCCCGATTCGCACCAGTTCCTTTTCGATAATATGAAGATCTTTTTCTACAACGAAGGTGTCGAACTGGAGCAAATAGATACTTCGAAAGAAGGCTCGGTCAACTGGTAGCTATGAGCAACTCGCCAATATTGGCTTCTTTGCTGCTGATCGTTGGATTTGCGATCGGAGTTTTTGCCCAGTCGCCAGCCAAAATGTCGGCAACGGAGCGATCCGTCAGGGAGTTTTATGATGCCTACGCCGAGGATCTTCGCGGCCACAAGCGTGAGTCCATCGCTGACAGGTACGACCGGCGCGGCGTTTATTTCGCCGGCAATGGCCGGAAGTCGTTCTCAAGTTTCGAGCAGGTCAAGGACCGTTATCTGAATAAATGGTCGGGACCGAAGGCCTTTGCCTGGAAAGACCTCTCCGTTGAGGTTCTTTCAAAAGATTCTGTTGTCGTGAGTGCTCTGTTCGAATGGCAGGGCCAGGCGGGCGTGACGTTCAACTATTCCTACACAGGGTTGCTCATAAAGCGTGAAGGAAAATGGCGGATCCGCCTCGAGGACGAATCCACCGCACCGCAGAGAACGTCGAGTAACTAGGCCTATTTGGTTTTCTCAAACTTCAAAGCGGTTCCGTTGATACAATACCGCAGTCCGGTCGGTTTCGGCCCGTCATCAAAAACGTGTCCGAGATGCGATCCGCACCGTGCACATTCGACTTCGGTGCGTGTTTCGCCAAGGCTCTTGTCGACCTTTTCAACAACATTCTTCGCGTTGATCGCCTGATAAAAACTTGGCCAACCCGTTCCGGAGTCAAATTTTGTTTCCGAGCTAAAGACCTTTAGGTGACAAGCGGCGCAGTAATAATCTCCTTGCTCGTGATTGTCGTGATATTGGCTTTTGTAAGGATAGTCGGTGCCTTCCTCACGCAGAATATTGTATTGGGCCGGCGTAAGCATCCTCTTCCATTCGGCATCCTTCCTGACCAGTTTTTCACCATTAAAAACATCGTCCGATCCATTCATTGTCGAAGCAGTTTTCGCGGGTGTTGCCGACACTTCAATTGTGCCTTCATTTTTCGAAGCGGACGATTGTCCGCATCCGAGTGCAAACGCGACAACCGAAATTAACGATATTATTGCGAGTGAAATACCAATTCTGAATTTCATAACCAAACCTCCGTCGGCGTTATTTTGTGGAACGCCTGCCGATAAAGGAACAATGCCGTGAGACATTCTAATTATTCCCGACTTGTTCATAACTTTCAATGAACGAGCCCTCTTTCGATCAGGTCGAAGGACGCGGATCTTGAGAGGGCTCGTTACCAAACATCGAGTAAAGTTAGTTTGGCATTACGATCGTGTCAACCACGTGGATGACGCCGTTTGATTGTCTAACGTCAGCAATGGTGACTTTCGACGTGCCGCCTTTTTCGTCCGTCAGGATAAGATCGGAACCGCTCATCGAAGCCTTCAGCGTTCCGCCGGAAACAGTCGTAAGCGAAGCAGTACCGCCGCCCTTTCTGGATCGCTTTGGCTATCGCCTTCGAATCGAAATTACCGGCAACAACGTGGTAAGTAAGGATCTTGACCAGCGTCGCTTTGTTTTCCGGCTTGAGAAGCGTTTCGACAGTTCCGGCCGGAAGCGCCGCGAAAGCTGAGTTTACCGGTGCAAAAACGGTGAACGGGCCCTTGCTCTTTAGTGTGTCGACCAGTCCTGCTGCTTTAACCGCCGCAACCAGCGTTGTATGATCGGCCGAGTTTACAGCGTTGTCGACGATGTCCTTTGTCTTGTACATCGCCGCTCCGCCAACCATCGGGTTGTCTGACTTCATCATGCCTTGTGCCGAGACGGATAGACCGCCCAACGCGAAGATCCCTACCGCAAACATAATTGATAACGTGAATTTCTTCATTTTTATTCCTTCCTTGTGATTTCCCTTTTTCGAATTACCCCGTGGGGTGTTTTAGGTTACAGGAGAGATTTCGTTACTTGACAGGGTTCGGATTCAATAAATATTTTTGAGTCTGATTTCCGGTGCGGAACGAAAACAGATTTCGGAAGGCTTGGTTGGAATAAACCGGACCAACGTGAGAATAATAGGAAAAGGATAAGAAAGTCGGATCGATGCCGAAACAACTCGAAAAGAAACATCCGCTGGCTGTCCGCTGGCTCCATTGGATAAATTTCCCGCTTCTCGCCATGATGATTTGGAGCGGATTGCTGATCTATTGGGCGAATCCCGCATACGGCATCAGGATATTCGGATACGAGTTGTTCCATTTTTTCCCGCCATGGTTTAACGAAACGCTCGGCATCCCATACCGTCTTGCCGAGGGCATCCAACTCCACTTCTTTTTCATGTGGCTGTTCGCCGTAAATGGTCTGATATATGTGATTTACACGATTCGTATCGGGAGAGTGGCGGGCGATACTGCCGGTTCCGGGTTCATTCAAACGGGCATTGATGGTCACACTGCAAGACTTCACATCATCAAAACACTTCCGCCGCAAGGGAAATACAACGACGCCCAGCGGATCGCATATACAAGCGTTATTTTGATGGGCGTCGGTTCGGTCGTTACGGGTTTGGCAATTTACAAACCGCTGCAGATTGCCTGGCTGACGACGCTGCTTGGCGGGTACGATTGGGCCCGCTGGCTCCATTTTTGGCTGACGATATTGTTCGTGCTGTTTTTCCTCGTCCACGTTTTTCAGGTAATTTTGGCTGGCTGGAGCAATTTTCGCTCAATGATCACCGGTTACGAGATCGTCGATGCGGATAAAGATGTTCCCGTGAAGGCCGCAGCCATCGAGGAAGGAGCAAAAATATGAACCCGGAAAACGAAGAGGTCTTGCTCGAAAAGGTCCGCGAGATCGAAAAGCAAAAACGCGTAAAACGCAACGCCGACGAGGCGGTTGTACGCGAGAATACAGCGAATATTTTGAAAGAGAAACGGCATCTCAGCGAGCCATTGACACCGGAGGCAGCCAAGAAGCAAATGTCCCACCGTTCACGCCGCAATTTCCTGATCGGCGGCGTTACTGCTTTGGCCGGAGTTTTTGGCTGGCGTTGGATGAGCGACGAGACGAAAAACGAACTATCTGACCAGGACGTTTCGGTTCAACGAACGCGTTAGTCAATTGTTCTACAGCCCGTCTCGACTTTCGCCCGAGTTTCCGCGAGACCGTGTGTCTCAGCGGCGTGTCAACGGACTGGCCGGAATGGAAGGCGAGTTTGACGCGGCAGATTGGAGCCTCAGTGTTGGCGGCCTTGCGGGCCGAACCGAGGATCTTCTACTCAGTCTTGCCGATATCAAGGCCCTGCCGCGAACGGAAATGACGACCGAGCTTAAATGCGTCGAAGGCTGGAGCATCATCGTAAATTGGGCGGGCGTTCGATTCTCCGACTTTGCTGCTGCCTATCTGCCTAAAACGCTTGATGGAAGCTCGCCGGACGTTTTCAATCACCCCGAAAAGCTTGTTCCCTATGTGTCGATGACAACACCGGACAATGGGTATTATGTTGGTTGGGACATGCCAAGCATTCTTCATCCGCAAACGCTGCTCGCCTACGAAATGAACGGTGAGCCGCTTTTGCCCGAACACGGAGCGCCGCTCAGGCTGGCCTCGCCGACAAAATACGGCATCAAGCAGATCAAACGTATCGGCCGCATCGAGTTTACCGCGGAGCGGCCAAAGGATTTTTGGGCGGAACGGGGTTATGATTGGTATTCGGGACATTAACTCCCGAAGAAGCGCTCGATGCATGACCTTGTACAGACCTTTCTAAACGAAGAATTTACGGCGGAAACTATCTCGCCGGTGGAGTTGGACGCATATCTCGCCGACGGCTGGCGGCATTTCGGACCGCATTTTTTTCGTTACAATCTTGGTTTTCACGAAGGCGAGATCCGCCGGGTTATCCCGCTGCGGATCCGGCTTTCTGAATTTAAGCTCTCCCAAAGCCAGCGGCGCGTTCTTCGGCGAAATCAAGATCTGATGGTCAGTATCGGCCCCGTTTCGATCACCGCAGAAGTCGAGGCGTTGTTCGACCGGCACAAGCTTAGATTCGAACGGCATCAGCCCGATGATATTTACACCTTTATCGCTGACGATCCCAAATCGGAACCATGCAATACAGTTCAGCAATCTATTCGCCTTGGTGGCCGGCTATTGGCGGCGGGGTTTTTTGATATCGGTGAATGCTCGATCTCCGGCATCTACACATCCTTCGAACCGGCGGAAACGCGTCGGAGTCTGGGCATATTCACCATACTGAAGGAGATCGAATACGCGATCGCGAACGGAATGCAGTTCTATTATCAGGGCTATTGCTACAGCGGTGAGTCCTTCTACGATTACAAAAAACGATTTCGCGGAACGGAGACTTTCGACTGGAACGGGAACTGGTCCCCTCTGATCGATTGATCTCAGCGTTGTTTCAGCGCCCATCCGTGTATAATGCTCGCCAAATGGACGACACAAGACCTTTCGAACCTTGGATGCGGATCACCTTATTCGCCACCACTTTTGTAAACCTGCTTGGCGCGATTACATTCTTTCCTCATTTCCGAATGCTTCGAGAGCAGTCACACCTCCCGACGGCCGACCCGCTGTATCTACTAATAATTTCGATTTGGATATTTGCCTTCGGGTGCGGCTATCTATGGATGGCGGTGACGCGACGGCCGGACAAGATATTTATCGCGGTCGGTGCGGCGGGAAAGATCTCGTTCTTCCTGCTTCTGGTCTGTTTCGCACTCGCCGGCGAACTCCCGATCTCAACGGCACTCTCGGCCGTTGTCGATCTGATCATCGGGATGATCTTCATCGCCTGGCTGTGGAAAAGACGGAACACGTAAAGTGTCCTGGGTTTAAGCCAAAGCTTAAACCCAGGACTCAAAACCGAATTAGCCGATAAGCTGCAGATTTTCCGGCACCCGCGCGTTCGGCGGTGGTGCCAGCGGGCTTTCAGTAAATGCCTGTGCTATGAATTCCGGATCTGTGATCTCAACGTAGCGGGCCGTTTGCTCCGGTGTCATTACTTCAAGCATAAACGTGTTCTCGACCCAAAGCTCAACAAGCTGAAACAGGCCTTCTCCGCGATTGCACACCAGAACACGCCAGTCTTCGCGATTCGCGATGGCCTTGATCTCGTCGATGTTCTTTTTAGTGCTGATGTTAAGGTGCGTTGCAACATAACGCGGCACCAACTCGCTCTTTACAAATTTTCCTTCAAACTCTTCGGTCACTGCATTCAGGTCGTCTTCGGCCGGAAGGCGTTCGCCTGGAACGAGAACCGTGCCGTTTGGGATCACCTCGACCGCCGTGCCCTTGCCGTCATTGGCAATTACAAAGAACGAATTTGGTGCCGGGGGAAACGGAAACACCATCCCATCCCAGATCTCGGCGAAAAAATTTGCGACTCGTTCGGGTTCGTTAACCGCGATGGAAATATGATTGATCATTGCGAAAAAAGCTCCTTATTAAGAATTCCAACGGTATTTTCGTCCGTCTGTCATATAACGCGAAGCATTTCTTGGCGATCTGTATCGCTGCAATAATATTTTTCTCATCCGTTCTCCAGGGAACAAAAGCACGCTCAGAGCGTCTAATAAACCGGAGGCCCAATGAGAAACTTCACCAACCCGCTAAACAATATCCGCATCGCATCGCCCTGTTCCGCGAATTGGAATGAAATGTACGGCAACGACCGCAAACGTTTTTGCGGCGACTGCAAGCTGAACGTTTACAACCTTTCCGATATGACCCGCCAGGAAGCCGAAAATCTGCTAATGAACCTCAGAGGGCCGTTTGTGTGTTCGATTCTTTCGCCGGGCAGACGGTACGGTTTTAACCAGGAATTGCCCGGTCGGTTGGCATGCCGTCAAACGCCGTGTTTCGAGAATTGCCACGGCGGCGTTTTCGATCTTTGCCGGATTGTTTACGGGCGTCATCGGATTTCAATTTTCTAGCCCGTCTGACTGAGATATCGTCTTTCCAAATGGTCGAAGTAGCGGGGGAGATTACTGTAGCTCCCGCGACGCAGGGCAAAACCTCGCCGGGAACTGATTCCGTTGAGACGTCGAATTCGACTACGCGGTTCTGGGGGCCATCTATCAGCCTGAACCGATCAAAAAGACGCAGCAAGGAAAACGCCGGAAGAATTCAAAATAGCAAATATTATGACAACTGCTTCGTCCACTCAATATACTTCTTCGAATCAAACTTTTTTCCCGTACTCCCGCTCGTCATATACCGCATCATTCCGAACACGGGCCGTTCCATCCACGGGCGGTCGTGTTTGCCGAAGCACCAGAGAATGCCCGCGTACGAGTTTGGGTTGCGGCCGTCTAGACAATATTTGTTGTTGAGATGGACGAGTGTTTCGAACGCCTCTTCATAAGAACGCGACCAGGCGATGACGTTCTTACCCCAAAGCATCCGCACATAATTGTGCATCTCGCCCGTCACGACCATTTCCCGCTGGGACGCATTCCAAAGCTCGTCGTGTGTCCGGCCTTCTTCAAGTTCTTCGATCGTATAGAGAAACTGCCGCTCATCATCCGCATGTTCGCGCATTGTTTTATGGACCCACGCCGGCAGCGATTCGAGCGAATCGTATTTCTCATTATGGCTAGTAAAATTGTATGAAAGCTCCCGCCGCACGATCAATTCTTCAAGATACGCGTCCTTCGCCGCCTGCGGGGCGTTGGCGTCCTTTACCGCTAATGCGACCTCAAGCGGTGAGAGGAAACCGAAATGAAGATACGACGAAAGCCGGGAAGAGCCGTCCCGTTCCGGTTTGTTGCGGGAAGTTTCGTATTCGGGCAAAATATCGTTCACGAATTTTTTCAACCGCCTCCGCCCATTCGCCGTGCCGCCGTGGTAATAATCTGACGGCTTGACTGCGTGGTCGATATCACATTCGGAAACGAGTTTCGCAATGTTGTCGGCAGTGACGATCGTCTCCGGACAGTCGACGCGAAGATCAAGGCGTTTAGTCCCGATCGTTTCATCCGGCAACGGCTTCAGATAATTGTCGAGCAGCTTCTTGATCTTCGGCCTGATCGTATACGCTCCGTATTCTTCCTTATCGAATTTCGACATCGGAATGATCCCATTCGAATCGACGGCGAATACGGGGACCTTTGCTTTCGTGGAAATTCGCTCGTTATGCTGCGGAATGATAAAGCACGGAAAATCGTCCGTAACGATCAACGCCGCATCTTTGGCGAGTCTTGCAACCGTCTGCTCTGGAGAATTCTTGTTCTTCTGCAGGTAGAAAACATACCGGATACCCAACTTCTCAAACGCCTTCCGCTTTTCCTCGACGCCCTCCAGAATAAACTGTATGGATCCGGTCGCTCGCCCACGGGTAGTAATATTTCAACCCCTCGTAAACAACCAGCGGCAGCTTCAACTCATTCGCCCGTCGGATCGCATAAATGAGCGAGTGATTATTCTCCACGCGCTTGAACATCTGCATCCAATACAAAACGTATTTGGCATTTGGATTTACAGGCTGATCGTTTAGCTGGACGACTCTTTCGTTGATTCGCATTGAGGTATTATAAGATTTAGCCACAGAGAACACAGAGGACATGGAGTTTATGAATCTTATTTACGTTTTTGCACCGAATTTTCAGTTCGTAAAGGTTGGCGTTTTGGTTTCCATCCTCTGTGTTCTCTGTGCTCTCTGTGGCCAATCCTTCGCTCAGGATCTCAAAACCATCCACGACGGCGTCGAGTATGCGCAGGTTGAGCACAAGATCGGCGACGACCTGGTGAAGATAAATCTCCTCAGGCTTGATCTCACAAAAGTCCGCCTCGACGTCCATCACGCCATGGATGCCGCCATCGGCACCGAAAAAACATCATCCATCGCCACGCGTCATGGGGCGATCGCGGCGATCAATGCGGGGTTTTTTAGATTGGATAATAGTATTTTCGCTGGAGATGCGGCTGGGGTTCTTAAGATAGATGGCTACTTATATAGCGAAAGTGTTAACAATCGGATTGCCATGTTCGTTTCGTAACGGAATAAGCAGAGAAGAGGTTAGCTTTGCCCCAATTAACATTGCATCATCGTATTACCGTCAAGGGAAAGTCATTTGAGTTTTCCGGTACAAATCGCGAACGCAGGATAGATGAGCTCATTGAATACACTCCAAGGTTTCATCGAACCACTTTAACGGATAATACCGGAATTGAAGTCATCGTCGAGAAAGGAAAATCGTCGAAATCAGTAGATGTTACCGGGGGCAGTGTGATTCCTTCAACGGGTTTTGTCATATCGGCAAGTGGAAAGAGGCGAAGCGAAATACTACTGGACAGCCGTTAAGGTCGGCATAAAAGTCAAATCGACAATGGTTGTTACCCACAATGCAAGTGAACAGGGTTTTCCGGATGAAACTGAAACTAGGCGAACAACCCTCGCGTTTGGCGATGCCGAAGATATTGTTGCCGGCGTTCCGCAACTCATTAGAAAGGCAAGATCGACATCACCTGGGAGCAGGAAAAATCGAGCAAGGCCTTTGTCGAAACGCGTCATCCACGAACGGCGGTGGCGAAGATGAAGGACGGGAAGTTTCTGATGGTAACCGTCGATGGCCGGCAGCCGGGCGTTAGTGTCGGGATGAATTTGCAGGAATTGGCTGAGTATCTGTTAAGCCTCGGGGCGATCGACGCGATGAACCTTGATGGCGGCGGGTCGACGACGATGTTTCTTGGCGGAAAGGTCGTCAATACGCCGTCGGACAAAGAGGGCGAGCGCAAGGTTGGCGACGCTTTACTTGTCACTTTGAGAAAGAAAGCATCGCCGAAAAAGAAATAATAAGCGGGCGGGCCCATCCGTTGCCGCCGGTGCCTTCACTTCATTACCTTGTCAAGATATTTCGCGACGCTCACCGGCGAAATATCTTCTCCGATATACCCGATATAATTATCCGGCCTGAGAAGAACCGCAAATGACTCGTCGCTCCCAAAGATCGAGGCGACGTTGGGATAAAGCGCGAAGGAATGAACATCGGCAAGCTCGCCAAGTTCTTCGAAGTTTGAGCCGATCGGCGTCCGCCCGTCAGAAAACAAAAGCAGGTGAAACTTCGGTTCGCGGAGCCGATCGTAAACGCTTGAGCCCTCGATCTCAAAGTACGGCATGCGGTCACCCGCACTTACGTCAAAATTACCGTGATTCACGCTCAACGAGCTTTTGCGGTAATTGATCCCGATCTGGGAAACGCGAGGGAAGAGAAACTTGTTGACCGCACTCAGCCTGAAGGCGAAATTTGCAATGTAGGGAAAGACATACATTCGCGCAAACGACAAGAAAGCTCCCGGGCTGGCGGCAAGATCAAAGAACCTGTCGGTTGTCCTTGTCAGATTTTTCGCGTTCGGCAGACGTTCCTCGTTGTAAGTGTTCAGTATTTCAAGGCTTGCCTTGCCGTTCAGGACCAGCGCCATTTTCCACGCGAGATTGTAGCCGTCCTGAATACCGGTGTTCATTCCCTGTGCACCGGCGGGCGAGTGAATATGGGCCGAATCGCCGGCTAGAAAGCATCGGCCTACCGAGAATTTATTGACATGGCGCGTGTGCACCTTATACGTCGAAAACCAGTTGACCTTTGTTATGTCCAGGTCGAGTTCGGTGTCCTTCTTTATCCGCTCTTCGATCTCTTCGTACAAAACATCGCCTTCGTCCTTAGCAAATTCTTCGGGAAACGTGCCCACAATTCGCCATTGGTTCTCGCCCTTCATCGGGAAAAAAGCGAGAAGCGTGTCTTTCATCAAAAAAGCATTGCCGGCGTCTTGCGTAAATTCCCAGTTGATCTGCACGTCGGCGACGTAAAACATCCGCGCGAATGTGCTGCCTTCAAACGTCAGCCCGAGCGAATGACGGACAAGGCTTTTGGCTCCGTCGCAGCCGATCAGGTATTTTGCCTCGACAGTTTCGGACGATCCGTCAGGCAGTTTGACTTCGCCAGTCACGCCCTCACCGGTCTGCGAAAAGCTTTCTAGCGAGGTCCGCCAACGCACGTCTTTTTTGTTTGACTTTATGTAATCGTAAAGTAGCGCTTCGTGCCGGCCCTGCTCGACCATAAGAATAAACGGGTACGGGCTCATGCCCTTGCCGAGTTCGGCGAACTCTGCCTCGCCCCGCACCTTGCCGCCGACTATCATCCGCACCTTGGCAGCGATCCGGCCCGCCTCGATCAATTTGTCCGCCAGCCCGATCTGCTCATATATTTCAAGCGTCCGGGCCTGAACGCCGATCGCCTTGGAATGCGGCGTGGTCGTTTCGTTTTTGTCGATGATCACAAAATCGACGCCATGCCGGATAAACTGGCAAGCGAGCGAAAGTCCGGTCGGTCCGGCCCCGACGATCAGCACATCGGTTTGCATACTTCGATTCTAAAGTGTTGCGGCCAATTTACAAACAGGCCCGTCTTGAGTCCGAAACCATAACAATGCTACTTTCTCAGTATCCAAGAATTTGCATACCTATGAAAACAATAGTTGGCTCGCTGTTTATTGTTCTGTGCCTTTTCGCATCGCTTCGGCTCAGGGACAAGGCCGGAAAACCATTTCGTCCGTCGTCGAGAAAATGCAGAAGATCGACGGGTTCATGCCGGTCTATTTCAATGCCGACGACGGCAAAGTATATCTTGAGATCTCGCGTTTCAATGCCGAGTTTCTTTATCTTGTTTCCCTTCCGACCGGCGTCGGGTCAAACCCGATCGGGCTGGACCGGGCGCAGTTCGGCGATACTCGTGTCGTAAAATTTGAGCGTGCCGGAAACAAGGTCCTGATGGTACAGCCGAACTATGAGTTTCGGGCCCTGAGCAATAACGCGGCCGAGCGAAAGTCCGTGGAAGAATCGTTTGCGCGGTCGGTCATCTGGGGATTCAAGATAGAGGCCGCAGACGGTGAGCGTGTGCTGGTTGATGCGACGAACTTTCTTATACGCGACGCACATGGCGTTGCCGACAGGCTGAATCAGAGTCGACAGGGCACATATAATTTTGACGAGAGCCGCAGTGCGCTCTATTTGCCGAACACAAAGGGCTTCCCAAAGAACACCGAGGTAGAAGCGACCGTGACCCTGTCGACGAATGCGGAGGCAGGCAATATGGTGCGATCGGTAACGCCGACGGGAAAACACGTGACCGTGCGACAGCGGCACTCGTTCGTGGAGTTGCCCGACAACAATTACAAACCGCGAAAGTTCGACCCGCGTGTCGGCGTGATCCCGACCAGTTTCTACGATTACGGTACAGACATAAACGAGGACCTCGAGAAACGATGGATATTGCGTCACCGCCTTGAGAAACGCGACCCGAACGCCGCGGTGAGCGAAGCAGTTAGGCCAATCGTCTATTACGTCGATAACGGAGCGCCGAAGGCCATCCAGGACGCCTCGATTGAAGGTGCGGCATGGTGGAATCAGGCGTTTGAGGCCGCAGGTTTTCGCAACGCATTTCAGGTCCGCGTACTGCCGCCGGACGCCGACCCGATGGACGCTCGGTATAACGTCATCAACTGGGTTCATCGTTCGACCCGCGGATGGTCGATCGGCGACAGCGTCGTCGATCCGCGGACGGGCGAGATAATCAAGGGCGACGTGACGCTCGATTCGCAGCGGGCAAGGCAGGATTTTCTGCTCGGCGAAGGGATGATCCCGCCGTACCGCGCTTCGTCGAACGCGTGTGAATTCGGGTTGCTGCCGGACGTAAATTATCTGATACAGACGCAAGCAGCGAACGAGTTGACGGCGATGTCATATGCCCGCATTCGCCAGCTTTCGGCACATGAGGTTGGGTCACACGCTCGGATTCACCCACAACTTTGCGGCAAGCACATACGGCCGCGGTTCGGTGATGGATTACCCCGCGCCGATGATCGAGATCAAAAACGGCAGGCTCGATTTTTCGAATGCATACGCCGTCGGTATCGGCTCGTTCGACAAGTTCGCGACGCGTTACGCCTATGCACAATTCCCGGCGGGGGTTAGCGAAGACACCGAGCTCGATAGGATCGTCAGCGAAGGTATTGCGGGCGGAATGCTTTTCCTCTCGGACCAGGACGCTCGGCCCGCAGGTGCCGCGAATCCGCTCGCGAACCTTTGGGACAACGGGAATGATCCGGTTGCGATGCTCAAGCATGAGATGCAGGTGCGACGGATCGGACTCAGCCAATTCGGCCTTCAGAACATACCAAACACGACGCCGCTTTCTGAGCTTGAGAATCGCTTTATGCCGCTTTATCTGCACCATCGCTATCAACTTACCGCGGCAACAAAAATGATCGGAGGTGCGTATTACACCTACGCCGTGCGTTCCGGCAACGGCGCAAACCCGGCCACGGTCGCCGAGATCGTTCCGGCTGCTCGTCAACGCGAAGCGTTGCAGGCCGTGCTCGACACGATCAGGCCCTCGGAATTGGTGATCGCCGAGAACATCGTGAAGCTAATGCCGCCGGTCGCATATGGTTATGGTTCGCAGCGGACCGAGCGGTTCTCAAAACGAACGAGCCCGATGTTTGACGAACTGGGTGCGGCTGAGATCGCCGCCGATCTTACGATAAGCGGCCTGCTGGAACCGAACCGCGCCGCACGGACGATAAGTTTCAACGCTACGAAACAAGGCAAACCCGCACTTTAGCGAAGTCGTCGCCGCGTTGGTAAAAGCAACCTGGGGAGCCCCGATGCCGGCGAACGCCACCCACGCCGCCGTCCAGCAGGCAGTTCAGAGCCTGACCGTAATGCGCCTGATGGACCTCGCGGCCAATGACCGTGCTCAACCGCAGGTTCGTGCGGTCGCAACCGACGCTCTCCGGTCACTGCTGGCAATGTTGAAGCGGCCGGTCGTAAATCGCGAGCTCGCGGTTCACAATCGTGCCGCGGCAGACGACATCGAGCGTTTCCTGACACGCCCCGCCGAGCCGCGGAAGCCGACCACGCCGCTGCAAACACCGCCGGGTGATCCGATCGGGAATTAGCTGCTGCCGCTTATGTGCTGTCGGTGTGGTTTTGGTATTGGGCCTCCCGACTCGCGTTTTGCGTCGACTTGCCGCTCGCCGAGCAGAAAAGCTTCGCTTTTCCGTAAGCATCCTAACTCGACGCGCGGCTACGCCGCCGGTCCGTGACCGATGATGGCGGCACAGCCGCAAAACAAAATTGCGAGCGTCGGTGAAGCAGAGCTTCACCGCTCGGCGAGTGGCACAGCAACAGCTTAAGAAAGCACCAATCAAAACAGCATCATACTTTGCAGATTCATATGACGATAAGGAATTCCGGAACTAGACCATTCACTGCTCTTCTCGCCTTGTTGCTTCTTGCCCGAGCATCCGCGCCGATAAGGTGGACGATTATGTTCGCATGGTACTTGCCGAACGCCACGCACCCGGCGTCGCGGTGGCTGTGGTAAAGAACGGCAAGGTCGTCAAACTGAAAGGTTATGGCGTAGCTAGTGTTGAATTCAGCGTGCCGGTGACGACCGAAACCGTTTTCGAGATCGGCTCCGTGTCGAAGCAAATGACCGCCGCGGCGATCATGCTGCTGGTCGAGGATGGCAAGGTCAGTCTGGACGCACCGGTCTCGACATACCTTCCGAACACACCCGAGGCGTGGAAGGACGTTACCGTCAGGCATCTGCTCACGCATACCTCCGGCGTAAAAAGCTACACGAGCCTTGACGGATTCGAATTGTTCCGGCATCTGAAGACGGACGAGTTCATCAAAGCTCTCTCGCCGCACCCGCTCGAATTTACGCCCGGCGAGCGAAACATCTACAGCAACAGCGGCTTCACTACTGCTCGGTCACATCATTCAATCCGTTTCGGGCAAGCCGTATATGCAGTTCATGCGTGAGCGGATCTTCACGCCGCTCGGGATGACCAAGACCGGCGACCGCGATCCCGCAGTTCATCATCCCGAATCGCGCCGTTGGCTACGAATGGGACATCGACCACCTCGAGGGCCGCGACGGCAACCTGACCGATCTGATGGGTGCCGGTTCGATCGTCTCCACCATCTCCGACATGGTGAAATGGGACGCCGCGTTGAACGGGAAGAATTTCCTCAAACCGGCAAGCCGTGCCGAGTGGTGGAAGCAGTACACGTTCACAAACGGCAAACCGTCACCCTACGGCTTCGGCTGGCGCATCTCCGACATCCGCGGCCACAAACTGATCGGCCACACCGGCCAAACCGCCGGCTTCGGCGCCGCCAATTTCCGCTACGTCGATGACGGCGTAACCGTCATCGTCTTCACCAACCTCGGCGAAAACGGCCTCGGCGGCCAGATTGCCGCCCGAATAGCCAAATTCTACGCCCCCGGCCTTTCGCTCAAAACCGATCGCCGCAAAGCCCGAACCAGTCGCCGGCCTTGGCGAAAAGCTGCTTGCCGGTCCTGCGGGCCAGAAGCGAAGAAAAACTAGACACCGTCCCTCTCACGCCGCAGCTTGTGCGATCGCTTTCGACCGAACGTGCGAAAGCCAACTACCGGCGGATCGCGGCACTTGGCGGTCCGACGAATGTCAACCTACGTCGAATCGGACGAAACAGGAACGCGGCCAAGCTATCGCTATCGAGTCGAAGCCGGCAAGAGGGTTTTCCTTTGGCGGGTGGGTAGGGACGAGGAAGGTCAGTTATCGGAATTGAGTTTGGAGGAGGAGGAATAGAGCTTGGTCGTCGCTCAATGGTGCGACACACATTCAGCGATTTCTTGAACTCGCTTCACTGTAATGCCGCTTCGCTGTTCAACGGCTAGTGGGTGGTCAGTCGGTTCGAGTTCGACATAAGGACGTTCACCAACTGGACGGGTGTGAACGTTGGTCTTAAGAAGGAAAGTGTCGTCCTCGTAGCAAGGCAATTTGGTGCTCAGCCAACCGAAGTACGGTGGCTCTTCCTCCCGTCCTTTGGTTTCCCATAATTGTGACATCCGCTCGAAGTTCTCCTCGCTCAATGAGACCCAGACATTCCAGCTAAACAGACTCTCCTCGCCGTCAAGCACCGGAATTTCCAAGCGACCGAGGACGAAGGAATGTTCATTGTCGATAATACACTGGTCAGAGGAAAGCAAAACTCTGTCTTTCCTCTCAGCTTCGGGGATATCGAAGTATGGTGCTGGAGCCGGCGAACCGTAGCTAAACGGCAGGCCTGAATGAAATTGACCACAGGTTGAACAGTTGTAACCTTGCATCCACCAGCGCTAGCTAACCTTCTCGGTCGCGGATTCGTTGAAATTCAATTTCAGGCCAGCTTCATCGGATTCAACCAACACACTCCCCCCATTCGCCAGTTTCCCGAACAAGATCTCATTCGCCAGCGGCTGTTTGATCTTGTCGTGGATGAGGCGGGCCATTGGACGGGCGCCGTAGCGGGGGTCGAAGCCGTTTTTGGCGAGCCATTCGCGGGCGTCTTCGGTCAGTTTTACGAGGACGCGTTTTTCGGCGAGTTGGCCGTTGAGTTCTTTGATGAACTTGTCGACGATCAGCTTGATGTTGTCGATATCGAGAGCCTTGAACGGCACCCAGGCGTCGAGGCGGTTGCGGAATTCGGGCGTGAAGGTGCGTTCGATGACGCCTTTGGCGTTGCCCTTTGTGCTCGAGTCGTTGCGGAAGCCGACGCCGCCCGATGAGAGCTCGCGGGCACCGGCGTTGGTGGTCATGATCAGGATGACGTTGCGGAAATCGGCCTTTTTGCCGTTGTTGTCGGTCAGCGTGGCCGAGTCCATCACCTGCAGCAGCAGGTTGAACAGATTCGGGTGCGCCTTTTCGATCTCGTCCAGCACGAGCACGGCATGCGGCGTGCGCATGATCGCCTCGGTCAGCAGGCCGCCCTGGTCAAAGCCGACGTATCCGGGCGGCGCGCCGATCAGCCGCGAGACGGTATGCGGCTCGGCGTATTCGCTCATGTCAAAGCGGATGAACTCGACGCCGAGGATCTCGGCAAGTTGTTTCGACACCTCGGTCTTGCCGACGCCGGTCGGGCCGGAAAAGAGGAACGAGCCGACAGGCTTGGTCTGGTGTCCAAGCCCGGCACGAGAGATCTGGATCGCGTCAACGATCTTGTCTATCGCTTCGTCCTGGCCGAAGATCGCCTGCTTGATGTCCTCGCGCAGAGTTTTCAAACGGTGCCGTTCGTCGGCAACAACAGTTTTCGGCGGTATCTTCGCCATTCGGGCGATGGTGTTCTCGACCATCTGCACGGTCACTTTCTTCGGCCGTTTGCTTGCGGGCAAAAGCTTTACCGACGCGCCGACCTCGTCAATAACGTCGATCGCCTTGTCCGGCAAAAAGCGGTCGTTAATATATTTTCCGGCAAGCTCGGCTGCCGTTCGCAGCGATTCGTCGCTGTACTTAACGCCGTGATGGTTTTCGTAAAACTTCTTCAGGCCTTTGAGAATATGGTACGTTTCCTCAACCGTCGGCTCGCCGATGTCGATCTTCTGAAAGCGCCGTGCAAGAGCGCGGTCACGGTCGAATGCTGCCTTGTATTCCGCGAAAGTCGTTGAGCCGATGCACCGCAATTCGCCTCCGGCAAGGGCGGGTTTGAGGATGTTCGAAGCATCCATCGAGCCGCCCGAAACCGAACCAGCACCGACGATCGTGTGTATCTCGTCAATAAAAAGTATCGCGTTCGGTTCTTTTTTCAGGTCGTTGATGATCGCTTTGAAACGCTGCTCGAAATCGCCGCGGTAACGTGTGCCCGCCAAAACAGCACCCATATCCAGCGCAAAAACTTTCGCTCCTTGCAACACCTCGGGCACATTCCCCTCGCTGATCTTTAGCGCAAGGCCTTCAGCCAGAGCTGTTTTTCCGACGCCCGGCTCACCGACATAAAGCGGATTATTTTTCTTCCTCCGGCACAGCACCTGGATCGTCCGCTCGATCTCGGCGGCACGCCCGACTATCGGGTCTATCTCGCCGTTGGCCGCCTTCTCTACCAACTCGACCGTAAAGCTCTCAAGCGGCTTCTTCCTCTCGGGAGCGTCCAGGCCGGCAAATTCGTCGCCGTCAAACCCTTCCGAAAATGGCTCGCCTGCGTCGATCTTCGAAATTCCGTGCGAGATGTAGTTGAGAATGTCGAGCCGCGTAACGCCTTGCTGCAAAAGCAGATACACCGCATACGATTGTTCAGCCTGATAGATCGCCGCCAGAATATTGCCGCCGTTCACCGCGTTCTGCCCGCTGCCTTCGGCCTGCAGGACCGCATACTGTATCGTGGACTGAAATGTCGAGGTAAGCTCCGGCGGATGCTTTGCCGATTGAGGAACACGCTCGAGCACATCGCGAAAATATTCTTCAAGCGAAATACCAAGTTCATCAAGGCGTGCGCCGCAATTAAACAAGATGTCCCGAGCCGAACTGTCTTCGAGCAAAGCAAACAACAGATGTTCAAGCGTCACGTACTCATGCTCGAATCTGACGGCCTGGTCCACCGCAAAGCTTAACGTTTCTTCTAATTCTCTGGTTAGCATCGCAAATATAGTTTATCAGTTTTGTGCGATTTCTATATCGTGTCCCGCGTTGCCTTATAAAAATCGTACGCCGTCGGTACTTATCTCGGATACGTACGTGTTGAAACCGATCTGCGTTTCCGCATAAACGCTCCGCATAGCCGCTTCGACCGCTGCGGCAATTGCACGTGTTTCACTTAGCATAAACATCGACGGCCCTGAGCCCGAGATGCCTCCGCCAAGCGCTCCCGCTCCCAGCCCCGCAGCCTTCACGTCGTCAAATTTCGGTATCAATGACTTTCTCACCGGCTCGACAATGAGATCTTCCATCGAACGCGAGATCAGACCGTAATCGCCCTTCGCCAGACCCGGCGACGAGCGAGCCGAGATTTCCCCATTGACGAACCGCGGTTTTCAGCGGCACATCTTTCGGCAGGATAGCTCGGGCCTCGGCCGTCTTTATCTCGATCTGGGGATGAATGACGGTGGCGAACAGCGGCGGGAAATCGAGCTGAACAATATCAAGCGGATCGGTCGAACGCACTAGCGTGAAGCCACCGAAAATACAGGGAGCGACGTTATCAGCGTGTTTTGCACCGGACGCAAGTTTTTCGCCTTCCATCGCGAATTCGACAAGCTCCAACTTTGAGAACCGGTCACCCAGGAGTCGATTTGCGGCAACCACCGCACCCGCGGAACTCGCCGCACTCGAGCCGATGCCGCTGCCCTGCATAATGTGTTTTGTTATCTCGACCTCGACGCCGAAATCGACTCCCGCTTTGTGAGCATCGCTTTAAGAGCGACACCGGCGACATTTTTTTCCGCATCTGTAGGCAGGCCGAAATCATCACGGTTGATGATGCGAACCGTTTTTTCATCGATCCGGCGGACCGTCATTTCGTCAAACGGATTTGCGAGGGCAAAGCCGAGACAATCAAAGCCGCACACGACGTTTGCCACGGTTGCGGGTGCTAAAACGCGGATCTCCTGCATATTTCAATATCGGTCAGAAACGTATTATCATTAGCGTTCGAGATATTGCACCAATGTCTCGCCCATCGATGCAATACTTTAGCACAAACCGCCGGTCGCCAAATGCGGCGTTCAAAGAAGCCGTTCTGCGCGGCCAACCGGACGACAAGGGGCTCTATTTTCCCGAATCGATACCAAAGCTTTCGAAGGAGTTCATCGACGATCTCAGCCAAAAGTCCAACGAAGACATTGCTTATGAAGTGATCAGGCCGTATGTTGGCGATTCGATCCCCGAGGAACGCCTGTTTGAGATCTGTGCCGAAACGGTAAACTTCCCATTTCCGCTTGTCGAGATATCAGAGCGGATATCGGCTCTTGAATTGTTCCACGGGCCGACACTCGCATTCAAGGATGTCGGCGCGCGGTTTATGAGCCGCTGTCTGCAGCATTTTTCGCGTGAACGCTCAGAAAAGACGATCGTGCTTGTCGCCACGTCCGGCGACACGGGCGGAGCAGTTGCCAACGGTTTCTTTGGCGTCGAAGGCATAGAGGTTATCATCCTTTATCCCAAAGATAAGGTCAGCAAGAGTTCAGGAATTGCAGCTTACGACGCTTGGCGGAAATGTAACTACATTGGAATTACACGGCACTTTTGACGATTGTCAGAAGCTGGCGAAAACGAGCTATCGCCGATGCCGAGTTACAGCAGAAAGTATTTATCACATCGGCAAATTCGATAAATGTCGCCCGCTGGCTGCCGCAGCAATTCTATTACTTCTATGCGCTCAAACAGTGGCAGGGTGAGCCGCCCGTCATATCGGTACCGAGCGGAAATTTTGGCAATTTGGCTTCGGGCGTTCTGGCAAATATTTCGGGTTTGCCGGTTAAGAAGTTTATTGCTGCATGCAACGCGAACGATGTCGTTCCGGAATTTTTTGAAAGCGGCAAATACAACCCAAAGCCGTCGGTTTCGACATTGTCGAATGCAATGGATGTCGGAGATCCGAGCAATTTTGTTCGAATTCTAGAGATCTTCGATCAGAACTTCTCAGATCTGAAAGAAAAGCTTGAAGCCGTAAGCATCTCCGACGAACGGACGGCCGAGACCATGCGTAGCGTCAAAAATGACTTTGATTACGTCCTAGATCCGCACGGCGCCGTCGCATATTCCGCCTTATCCGATTACCTGGAGAAACATCCGGGCAAAAAGGGGATCATTCTCGAAACCGCGCATCCCGTGAAATTCGACTCGGTAAAGGATATTATTGGCGAACAGGTTGCGGTTCCGGATTCGATCAGCGATCTGTTCTCGCGTGAAAAGGTCAGCATCGAGATCGAACCGGATTACGAAACATTGAAGGAGATCCTCCTCGAAAGATCAAGATGAAAGTTCTTAAGTTTGGCGGCTCGTCGGTCGCCAATGCCGAAAATATTGAACGGGTAATAGAGATCGTCCGCGGGGCAAGCGTTACCGACGACTGCGTCGTAGTTCTGTCAGCGATGCAAGGCACGACGGATGCGCTTATCGAAGCCGGCCGGGCGGCGGAACGCGGGGACGACGGCTTTATTGCGCGACTCGCCGAGATCGCCGACCGGCACTCCGCTGCTATCCAAACGCTTTTCAGTAACGGCGACACGACCACCATAGCGGATTTTATCGATTCGATGACAAAAGAGTTGGAGAGCATCACCGAGGGCGTACGCCGCGTCCGGGAACTTTCGCCGAAGACACTTGACCGCCTCCTGAGTTTTGGCGAGATCGCGTCGTCAAAGATCCTGGCTGCAAGGCTCGAGGCGGACGGGCTCGACAATGAATGGAAGGATAGCCGCCTTTTGATTCGCACCGATTCTAACCACGGTTTTGCCGCCGTTGATTTTGCCGAGACGAACAATCGCATTAAAGAGTACGTGACAAATTCGGCGTCACGCCTGCACATTGTGCCGGGCTTTATCGCGTCCGACAGCGGCGGCTATACGACGACGCTTGGCCGGGGCGGATCGGATTATACAGCAGCGATTTTTGCCGCCGCCGTCGATGCCGAGATCCTCGAAATTTGGACCGACGTCAGCGGAATGATGACCGCCGACCCGCGTTTCGTGCGAAACGTGCGCCAAATTCCGAGAATAAACTACCGCGAGGCAATGGAATTGTCGCATTTCGGTGCGAAGGTGATCTATCCGCCGACGATCCAGCCCGTGATGGCAAAGGGCATTCCGGTTTTGATAAAGAATACGTTTGCACCCGATGACGAGGGAACATTGATCGAAGCCGAAACGCCGGATAGCGGCGATATGGTCCGCGGTATTACAAGCATCGATAAGATCTGCGTGCTTAGTTTAGAAGGAAGCGGAATGGTCGGCATTCCCGGTTTTTCCAAACGTCTCTTTGAAGCCCTGTCGAGGGCCGAGATCAACGTGATCCTCATTACGCAAAGCTCCTCCGAGCATTCGATCTGCGTTGCGATCGAGGAAAGATTTGAAACACTCGCAAAAAAAGTGGTCGACCGCGAGTTCGAATACGAAATAAATATCGGAAAGATCGATCCTCTAAAAGCGGAGAAGGGCTTTTCGATCCTCGCCCTCGTCGGTGACCGGATGAAGGAGCACACGGGCGTGAGCGGCAAAATGTTCACCACGCTTGGGCATAACGGTATTAACATTCATGCAATTGCCCAAGGCTCTTCGGAACGGAACATTTCGGCGATCATCAGCTCGAAAGATGTGCGAAAGGCGGTCAACACGCTCCACGAAGAATTTTTCTCCGACGGCCGCAAACAAATAAATCTTTTCATTGTCGGTGTCGGTACCGTCGGCAGCAAATTGATCGCGCAGCTAAGCCAGCAAAACGAATATTTGCTGGAGAACATGCGGCTTAACGTCCGCGTAGTCGGCCTTGCTAACAGCAAACGGCTGCTGTTCGATGAGGAAGGAATCGATCTTGCGGGCTGGCAGGATCGTCTGGCTGGCGATCCAACAAGCGCAGAAACAAAATCATCCGAAACAGCGGACGTGATCGTCGAGAAGAACCTTCGAAATTCGATCTTTGTCGATGTCACGGCCGATGCGGCCGTTGTGGAAATGTATCCTCAGCTTTTACGAAAAAGCGTGTCGGTGATCGCGTGTAATAAAGTGGCGGCCTCGGCCGATTATGAAAATTACAGCAGCCTAAAGGATCTTGCCCGCGAATACAATACAAACTTCCTGTTCGAAACCAATGTTGGTGCGGGACTGCCCGTGATCAACACGCTCAATGACCTGATGCGAAGCGGCGACCGTGTCAACCGTATTGAGGCCGTGCTTTCGGGAACGCTAAACTTCGTTTTCAATAACTACGACGGCACGCGAAAGTTTGCCGACGTTGTTCGTCAGGCACAGAGTGAAGGCTACACCGAACCTGACCCACGGCTGGACCTGAGTGGTACCGATGTGGCACGAAAGATACTCATACTCGCCCGCGAGGCCGGTTACAAACTGGAGCTAGACGACGTAGCGAATACTTCTTTTTTACCCGAATCATGTGTCATAGGGAGCGTCGAGGATTTCTATGCCGAAATGGATAAGCACGAAGCTCATTTTCGCAAATTGCTTGACGACGCGTCTGCGCAAGCCCTGAAATTGAAATACATTGCGTCCTTCGACAATGGCAAGGCCGCCGTGGGCTTGCAATCTATTGGGCCCGAACACAATTTTGCGAACCTATCCGGCAAAGACAATGCCGTGCTGTTTTACACCAACCGGTATTCCGAACAGCCCCTGGTGATCAAGGGGGCCGGTGCCGGTGCCGATGTTACGGCCGCCGGTGTTTTTGCCGATATCATACGGGCCGCCCGATCCTAAGTCAGAACCGGGAGCGGTAGCGACCGGCCTTTTCAACCAAAAGAATATGCTGCGTAAACAAATCACTTTTAATCAGTCGTCATCGCAGTTGCTCTTGTCGAACCTGGCGTATGCCCAAAGTAATTACTTCCCGCCATCGGGCAGTTGGGAACGTCGAACACCCGAACAGGCAAAGCTCGACCCGGCAAAACTAAAAGAGGCTATTGACTTCGCGATCGCGAGCGAGGCACGAGGTCCTCGCAGCCAGGAACTCGGGTTGACCCAATCCTTCGGCCAGGCGCCGTTCGGCGAATTGGTCGGCCCGACAAAAGACCGCGGCGATGCGACCGGGATCATTATTCGCAACGGATACGTCATCGCCGAATGGGGTGACCCGCTTCGCGTCGATATGACCCACAGCGTTACGAAGAGCTTCCTGTCCACCGTCGTCGGAGTTGCATTTGACCGCAAATTGATACGCAGCCTTCAGGATAAGGCCGTCGACTACTCGGCGCCGATCGTTGCCTATCAGCCGGGCCAAAGATATGACATCGGCGAGCGATTCGGCTCATCCTCGTTTCTTGACCTCTTTGGCACCGACCACAATCGCAAGATCACATGGGAAACTTTACTTCGCCAAACGAGCGATTGGGAAGGTACTCTTTGGGGCAAGCCGGACTGGGCCGACAGGCCGGATCGGGATTCGAGCAAATGGCTGAACCGGGTGCGGGGCGAACCGGGCACCGCTTATGAATACAACGACGTGCGCGTAAACGCGCTCGCTCTTGCCGCCCTGAACGTCTGGCGTCGGCCGCTGCCGCAAGTGCTCAAGGAAAACCTGATGGACGAGATCGGGGCCTCGAACACCTGGCGTTGGTATGGGTACGAAAACTCGTATGTCGTTATCGACGGGCAGATCATTCAATCCGTCAGTGGCGGCGGCCACTGGGGCGGCGGGATGTTCATCAACGCCTACGACATGGCGCGATTTGGTTTACTGACCTCGCGAAACGGAAAATGGGGGAATAAGCAGTTACTATCGGCTGAATTCATCCGCCAGGCGAAAACTCCGACGGTTCCTCAGCCGACATACGGCTTTATGAATTGGTTTCTAAATACTGAGAAAAAGCTTTACCCAAACGCGCCGGCCTCGGCATTTGTCCACGTGGGCAACGGGACCAATATCGTTTATATCGATCCGGACAACGACCTTGTTATCGTTGTCCGCTGGATCGAAAATAACAAGATAAATGAGTTTATCGGGAAGGTGATGGCTAGCCTGAAGATCTGATCAACCCAACCTTCGGTTAAGGCCGTTTAGCATTTTCTTGACCTCGGTCAGTTCGGTCTCAAAGAGCTATAGATCTCATCATTTATGAAATCGAGATCTTTCGCCATCAGGGATTGATATTCCAAGCGATAAGACACAGCCACGGCCGCCGTTATTGAACGCGAAAATTCCGCGTCATTTGCCTTGCCGCATCCCTCAGCTATCAGCGAAGGAATATCGGTCGCTGATTTCCGCATTGAATGTCTCAATCCAAATACTTCGTCCTTAGGAAAGTCGGCCGTTATTCTGTATGTCAAAAGAGCCAGTTCGTGAGCTCTTTGCCAAACCTTTAGATTTCTGAAGTCCTGCATAGGATGAAAGATTAGCTAATAGCTATTAGCTAACAGCTACTAGCTAACTTTCAAATCTTCCCTCAGAAGTCAGTTCAACGTCAATTTATCTCAATGGAGATATCCGAACTTGCCTTGCTGATAATCGTCTATAGCCTCGGCGATTTCCGCCTTAGTGTTCATCAGGAACGGGCCGTATTGGGCGATCGGCTCGTTCAGTGGTTCGCCGCTCATCAGCAGGAAGATACCATCCTCAAGCGCCGCGATCCTTAAGTCTTCGCCGTCCCGATCGAACAGAGCGAGGTTGTTGACCGGCAGCTTTTCGTTGCCGTTCAGCAGAGCCGAACCTTCGATCGCGAGCAAAGCCGTCGTGTAGCCTTCAGGAAATGAAAGGTCGACCGTCTCGCCTTGCTTCATTTTCAGGTTATATAGATGAACCGGCGTAAAGGTCGTCGCCGGGCCTTTCACACCGCCGAACTCGCCGGCGATTATCTCTACCTCACCGCCGAGCGGCAGTTTGACGCGTCCCATTTCGGTGTTGGTGATCGCCTGATACTTCGGCGTCGTCATCTTGTCCCTCGCTGGCAGATTGACCCAAAGCTGCACCATCTGGAACGGCCCGCCTGCCCGGTTCGATTCCTGCTCGTGAAACTCCTTGTGCAGCAGTCCGCTGCCCGCGGTCATCCACTGTACGTCGCCTTCGCCGATGATCCCGCCGCCTCCGCGGCTGTCGTGGTGCTCGACCTTGCCCTTGTATGCGATGGTCACCGTCTCGAATCCGCGATGCGGATGCGGCCCCGACGCCGAACGGCTCTTCACGCGGTGGAAAATTCGTCAACGCGTCGTAGTCGAGCAAAAAGAATGGACTCATCCTCTCACCCGTCAGCGGCCCGTGCGGGAAAAATCCGTGTACGTTAAATCCATCCCCAACCCAATGCCGCGGCGGCGGGGCGATGATCTTTTCAACCTTTTTCATCTGCGTTGCTTTCTTGGTCTGTGCTGTCATTTTGATACTCCTTGTCTCCCTTTGCGGTCTTTGTGTGCCCTGCGTGAAAAGAGTTGTTTCACGCAAAGCTCGCCAAGTTCGCAAAGCTATTACAAGAATTGTATCGAGTCAGAAGAGAATTGTAATCATCAATTGCGGTAGGCGAATTCTAATACTTTCGGGTGATAGACAGCGAGGAATCATTTCAACGAACGTGGCGGTTCTTAAACAGGAAATATGAAAACCGTAGGAAGGCAAGCAAAAAGAGGATCGGCACCGCAAATAACAATGTTTGGAATACTAGCCGACCGATGAAAAAAGAATAATACTCTTTGAGAAGCTGAAGTATCGGGCTTTGTGCATCGAAAATAAAGAAAACAATTCCCCACGCAGACGAGAATATGATCGAACCAATGATCGCAGCGGAGGCCCAGTAAACGTGATCTTTACGCCACTTCTTTAAGAGAATTGCACTAATAAAGCCAATGAAATAAGAAATAAACCCTGTAACAACTGCTCTTATCAACATTTCGGGATGAAGTTGGCCGCTGTCCGCTGCCCTCTGTGATTGAAAACCAAGGACTCCGCCGTAGACCAACAACACGGTTAGGTCAAGCAACCATAATCTATCAGTTGAAAGTATTTCGCGGACAGTAATCATCTGTTTTTACAAACAGCCATCAACCCATCCCGAATCGGCAACAGCACGTTCGACACACGCTCATCCCCAAGCACCATCTTGTTGAATTCAGCCAGAGCCGCTGCGTTCTCATCATCGCCCGGGTCTAGCACCTTGCCGCTCCATAGGACGTTGTCGGCGATGATGAAGCCGCCGGGGCGGAGTTTTTCAAAGACGAGGTTGTAGTAGTTGGAATAGTTGGGCTTATCGGCGTCAATAAAGACGAGGTCGAAGGTTTCCGGGAGCGTCGGAATTATTTCTGTCGCGAAGCCCAGGTGGAACTCGATCTTGTCCGCGAAGGCCGATCTTTGGACGAAGGAGCGTGCGACTTTGTTCGTCTCTTCCTGTATGTCCAATGTAATTACCTTGCCGCCATCGGCGAGGCCTTCAGCAAAACAGAGTGCTGAGTACCCGAGATACGTGCCGATCTCGAGCACGACTTTCGGCCGGATCATTCTTGAGAACATCGACAAGATGCGCCCCTGGACGAAACCTGACAGCATTGCCTTGTCCTCAAAATGGGCATAGCAGTGTTCGCGAAGCTCGCGCAGCACGTCGCTCTCGTCGGACGTAAATCTTTCGGCGTAATTCTGGATCTCTTCGGTAAATATCATAGATCGATTCTAACAAGCCCGCGTTTTATCGCCAACGTTGCGGCCGATGTCCGGTCGGACACGCCTATTTTGCCAAAGATGTTCTGTACGTGCGATTTAACGGTGTTCTCCGATACATCCAGTGCAAATCCGATCTCCTTATTCGACATTCCACCGACTATCATCCGCAGAACATTCGATTCCGCGGGGGTCAATTCTTCCTGGCCGATATTCTCGCTCAGGATCGCGGCGATCTCGCCGGGAATGAACTTGCGGCCCGCGGCCACCGTGCGTATCGCCTTGACCAGATCTTCGGGCGAGACATCCTTGCAGATGTAGCCCAGTGCCCCTTTTTTGAGGGCCTTTGTTATTTCGGCGTCGCCGGCATGTTCGGCAAGAACGATGATCTTTGCCCTTGGATCGGCGATGAAATAATTGTCCAAGTCGTCGATCGAACAGGAATCCGGAAAGCGGAGGCCGAGGATCGTTACATTTGGTTTGAGATCCTGAAACAGCTTAAAGCCAATGGCCGCATTGTCCGCTGAGCCGACGACGCTTATATCGCTGTGGTTCGAAAGTACGGATTCGACGCCGAGCGTTACCAGCGGCTGGCTTTCGATCAAAAGAACTCGCGTCGGATGTTCCATAGATCAGCTTCGCAAATTCACTCTTTTGCGGATGTATCCGCCCAGCAGTGAAAGCGGAGCGAAAACCGTTATGGCCGCGATCTGCGTATAATGGCTGCCGGGCGATTTGGCCATAGAGAATGCAGCAAAGCCTGCCATCAAAACGGCCAGCACCAGGTTTACGACGAGCGAATTTGTCGCCGCAATGGCTTTCGCGGCGAACCCGCCGATGAAAGAAAAAACAGAGCCAAAAGCAACGACGAGCAGGATGGTGCCAAAACCAGATTCCGTGTGCGGATCGATTCCGCTTAATTGAAACAACAGGACCGCGCTAACAGCAAATATCAGGTAACCCGCGATTACGGCGAGAATATTTCGTACGATACCCACGTTTTTTATGAGGTTGGTGGCTGCGCCGATAGCGAAGCGGCGAACTCGACGATCGGTTTTATCAGGTCGGTATCGTAATTTGTTTTTACGCCCTGCAGAACCGCGGTTATGCGTTCCAGGCCCATGCCCGTATCAACCGACGGTGCCGGAAGCGGCGTCAGCTTGAACGAACCGTCCGGCTCCTGCGTGCGGTTGTACTGCATAAAGACGAGGTTCCAGATTTCCATTGTCGTATCGCCTTCGCCGTTGACCCATTTCGGATGGTTCAGTTCCGGGTTCTCGGGATCTTCGCCCATGTAATAGTGGATCTCCGAGCAAGGACCGCACGGCCCAGTGTCGCCCATTTGCCAGAAGTTGTCTTTACGGCCGAAGCCCAATACGCGTTCGGGTTTTGCCCCGACCTTTATCCACAGATCACGAGCCTCATCATCCGGCCCAACCTCATCGTCGCCTTCAAAAACAGAAAACCAGAGCCGGGATTCTTCAAGTTCAAACTCGTTCACAAGCAGGTCCCAGGCAAAACGGATCGCATCTTCCTTGAAATAATCGCCAAACGAAAAATTACCGAGCATCTCAAAAAACGTATGATGCCGTGCCGTTTTGCCCACCTCGTCAAGGTCGTTGTGTTTACCGCCCGCACGGATGCATTTCTGCGACGAGGCAGCGCGGTTGTAGTCCCGCTTATCCTCACCGAGAAAAACGTCCTTGAACTGGTTCATCCCTGCATTCGTGAACAACAGCGTCGGGTCATTAGCAGGAAGCAGCGGCGAGGAATGAACAACCTTGTGCCCATTCTGTTCAAAATACTCCAAAAATTTTCGGCGGATCTCGTTTCCAGTCATAAAACATTGGTGCGGCGAACTTGTCCGGGATCGCCATCATTATCATATTGCGTGAAAAGAAATTAACCGTCAAACATTGCGCTCTTCGTCTACTCTTCGTAAGACTAACCCAGATATTCCCAAGCTAGTTTATTATCAAACAATGCACGAAATAGATATTGACCTTATTGAGATGACGCTTGACGTTATGAAATATGCGATCCAGCGCATCACGGATACGAATCCTCCACTCGGGTCACCGAAAAGTGAGGAAGAACTTAAATCTCTGGTCGGTGAAACCGTGACCCCAAAAGGCATAGGCGGAGAGAACGCTTTCAGGCTTTTCCGCGACGTACTTGTAAAGGCAAGCGTTTCGATAGACCATCCCCGGCATCTCGCGTTCGTGCCTGCGTCGCCGACACGAGCTGCGGTTATGTTCGACCTCGTAACGTCCGCAACGAGCGTTCACGGAGCGTTCTGGATGGAAGGGGCGGGGTGCATCTTTGCGGAGAACGAGGCTATGCGGTGGCTCGTTTCGCTGACGGGCCTACCTGAAGGAGCATTCGGCGTCTTCACAAGCGGAGGTACAGAGGCCAACCTTTCGGCCTTGGTAACGGCCCGGGATGCCTGGCGGCGTGAGGACGGCACCAGAGCACGCGCTCGCGGGATCATCATAACTTCCGAAGGAGCGCACTCTTCGGTAAGGGCCATGGCTAAGGTTATCGACGCGGACATTCTAATGATAGAAACCGACCGCAGAATGGAAGCTGCAATGCTTGCCGACCGTCTGGGGCACTTGCGGTCCGAGGAACGGAGGCGGCGTCTTTGCGGTCGTCGCCACCGCAGGTACGACGAACGCGGGGATAATCGACGATCTTGCCGGCATCGGGAAGATCTGCAGGTCGGAGAAAATATGGTTTCACGTTGATGCTGCGTACGGCGGTGCAGCTCTGGCCGTTCGCGCCGCTCGCAATTTGTTCAACGGAATAGAACTGGCGGATAGCGTGACGATCGACCCGCACAAATGGCTGTTTTCACCCTATGACTGCGGTGCAGTAATCTATCGGCTGCCTGAACTGGCGAGGCTGGCCCATTGTCAGAGTGGCTCATACCTGGACATTTTCAGCGATGAGGGCGCGCAGGGATTTAACCCCGCGGATTATCAGATCCAGCTAACACGCCGGGTCAGGGGCCTGCCGTTGTGGTTTTCGTTAGCTCTTCACGGTACCGACCGGTACGAAAAGGCAATTTCACGCGGAATGGAACTCGCGCGAATAGCGGCGAAAATGATCTCGGAAATCGGTTATACAGAACTTGTGATCGAGCCAAACCTTTCGTGCGTATTGTTCAGGCGCATCGGTTGGCGCCCTGACGAATACAGATCGTGGACTTACAGAAATCACAAATCTGGATTTCCGCTTGTTGCTCCGACAAAATGGAAAGATGGCGGTGAGGAAGAGACCGTGGCACGCTTCTGCTTTATCAATCCGGACACGACGGAGAAGGACATTAGCGACATCCTGGCATCAATGTCCTAAAGATGGAGAAATTCATTCGTTTCGCATAGGCCAGGCCGCCGCCGCCGAAATCACCAACCTGCGGCTTGTCGGCCGCCGTGCCAAACTGTACGGCTGAAAACGTGGTGGAATAACCGACGTCAGAATTGCTCAGCCGTTTGTACCAGCTACCGTTCGAAGGTCGATAGAATACGAGGTCAGCCTAGCCCTCTCGTCATAATCTGTGGGTACCGGAATATCGTCTGTGTCCAGGCAATAAAATTTGCCATGCCGCTGCCGGTCAGATTCGTCATTGCCGGAGACCGAGCTGTTGAGGTTGCCCTGAAACTGGTAATCGGCCTTCAGGGTTTGAGACTTCGCGATGCAGATTCCGAACAGCAGAACTGTCACAAAGACGTAGACGATAAAAACTTTCTTGTCCATACTGATTCTCCGCAGGCCGGACACTCAAAATTTGTCAGGTGAGAATGGTGTCTCAAGTTCATTCGTTTCAAGAAAGAATGCGGCCTTTTCGTTGTGGTGAGAAACGAAAAGGCCGTCGGCAGTGACAAAGTCAAACGTACCGAGAGCCGCAAACTTGCTCATCTTCCGGAACATGGTTCCGTGTACGTCCGACTCCGTCGCCGATTCATGCAGAGCTTCGTAGGGGATTTGCTGATGTGTGGATTTAAATCGTCTAAAGCGATAAAGTGGTCCCCTTTTTACGATCTGCTCATTTCTAAGCCAAACTTGTGATGGCAAATTCTGCATTGTTTGCGTGTTGATCCAAGAACCTGCGAGCTTGTTTTGTGCAAGTCGCTCGGATATTTTCCTTACTGCCTACTTGTAATTGATTTTTTTCGACGAACTCTTACAAAAATATTTCGATTTATTTTTCTTGTTGTCAGGTTCAGTGAGTCTGTAGTTATGAGTGTCCCTCGCGGATTTGAAGAATCTGGCCGGTTTATGGTATTTGTTCAAAGCAGCGTTTACCGAAAAAAAACCCAATCAATGAAGGAAAGGTACGAACTCGGGCAAAAAGACTTTGACGCCCTGCTTGGACTTTTCTCTGCAAACAGGGAGGAGGCGGGGGAAAAATATGAACAGGTCCGTCGTGGCCTGGTTCGTTTCTTTCAATTCAAAGGGTGCTCCGACCCTCAATCGTTGACCGATGAAACAATTAACCGGGTTGCCGCAAAGCTAGGTGCTTACGATCCGTCAAAATGTTCCGGGCCTGTTTCATATTTCTATGGGTTTGCCTCGAATATCCTAAAAGAATATCGGCGGAACATCAGCCGCGAATCCGCGCTCGACGAAAAGCAGTTCATCGTTTCGCCATTGGTGCCTGACGAGGTGGAAAACGAACCGGAGATGATAAAACTGCGGCGTTGCATAGAGGAACTCGAGGGGAATGAAAAGGCCCTTGTACTTGAATACTATGGCCGCGAACGCCAGGAAAGGATCGACACGCGGAGGCGGATCTGCGATCGACTAAACTGTTCGGCGGCGGCCCTTTACACAAGAATTTCGCGGATCAAGAATTCGATCAGGGCTTGCATAGAGGCTTGCTCGAAAGAGCGTGTGTAAGAGAATCGTGGAAATAATCAATATAACTAAGGCGATTGCCGCAATGATATGTCGGTGGACAACTCAAAACTGAAGAAGTACCTACTCGGATCGCTCAAAGAAAGCGAGAGCGAGGAGTTTGACCTGCGGCTAATTGCCGACGAGGCATTTGCCGATGAGATATTGCTGGCCGAGCAGGAACTGATCGAAGACCACATCGAAGGCTCGCTTTCGGGCGATGATGAGGCACGGTTTCAATCAACGTTTCTCATTTCATCCGAACGGCGAGAGATGCTTAGTGAGACATCGTTGTTGAAGGAGTTTGCCAGAGAAGAGTTAGGCTCCCTCGCCCCGCATTTACAGGACCTGCCAGCCGGTCGGCGGAGTTTCCTTAGTATCTATTTCAGGCCGCTCCTTGCGGCTGCTGCCGTACTGCTTGCAGTTCTGGCGGTTGGTCTGCTTTGGAACTCATTCATCCGACAAAAGGCTTCACCGCTCGAGACTGAATTTGCGGCACTGAACAATTCCGATCTGAGCGATCTTTCGGGGCTTTCGAATGTATACCCGGTAAATCTGAGTCCGGGGACTTTCCGTGATGCGGCCCCGGGAGCGAAGCACAATTCGGCGAATCTAACCGAAACGGTGCTTTTCCGGCTGGCGTTACCAACGAACACGAATAGCTCGGCCAGATTCCGTGCGGTAATTCGGCGCTCGGGCACACCCGATTTCACGTTGAACTCCATTCCGGCTTATCGAAACACAAACGGCAACGAGATCCGTTTACTCCTTCCGGCCTCGATACTGCAAAAGGGACAATACCAGATTATTATTGAATCAAACGCCGACAATGTTGAGGTTGGAAACTACGCGTTCGCTATAGAATGAGCCTTCGAAAACGCGCGAGCCGAATTTTCCCCGCCGCCAATCAACAGTCGAGACCTTCAAATTGAAGCGATCGCCACAACAAAAAGATTGCTAAATTGGTAAATTCGCATAATACTAAGAATCTCGCACCCGAATCGATAATTGATCAATTGGCCGCGATACGCATTTTGCTGGTGAGTCCCCAGAAAGCGATCGGACCCACATTTTTCGGCCGACGCGGAAAATATTGTGGCGATTGGGTGTATTAGTAATCGATGATCTCAGAAAAAGTTCTTCCCGCAGAGGAGAACAGCCAAACATCACTGCTCACCAGCCCGGTCGACCTCAGCGGCCGTGTGCTCTACGAGCGCTTTTTGATCGAGCGAGACCTTTCTGAGCCGCCGATGAGCGATATTGTTTCGAGTTTCCTTGCAAAAGACCTTAAGGATTTTTGCAGAAGGGTGATTCTAAAGACTTTCCGGTCACCGGAATCTTCGATTCAGTCCAACGCATTTCAAGATATTTGTGGGACATTGATTCGGCTCGACCACCCGAATATAGAATGGATACTGGAAACCGGACGCCTTTTTGACGGCAGTCCCTACGCAGTTACAACTTACACGTCCGGAGAATCGCTGGAGCGAATTCTGGAAGGGAATCGCCGGCTTGTGCTTGATCGCGTCGCAAACATTGTCCAGTCTGTTGCTGCGGCCCTGGGCTCCGCGCATTCGCGAAAGATCCTGCATGCGGACGTAGCGCCTTGGAACATTATTATTAGCCCCGGGGAGAACGGTGAAAGTGTCCGCCTTACGAATTTTGGCTGTATGTGGCCGACTGACTCAAAATCGTTGAAATTTTTGCAAAATGGTTCTGGCTCCCGTTCATTATATTACACCGCGCCCGAATTAATGGTTGAGGATGGCCGCTCAACGGTTGCTGCTGATGTCTATTCACTCGCGGTTGTTGCTTATGAGATGTTAACCGGCAATGTCCCGTTCATCGCTGACAGTCGTCACGAGATGTTGGAATTGATCGTTAAAGGTATGCCAGCCAAACCCACTGGCCTTCGAACCGACCTGTCTGCAGATGCCGAGGCTATTCTTCTTTCCGCAATACAATACAAGCCCTTGATGCGCCCGCGCGATGTGCGTGAGTTTGGGATTGAGCTTGCGAACGAACTTCGCAACCGTCGCTCTGACAAGAGTATCCCAAGACCTGTCAAAGAGGAAAAGCCGGCTGGCGTCATTGACCAACCCATAATTGAAATTGAAGTGGAAACGCAGCCCGCCGCTGCTGTCGCCGAGCCAAGGAGAAAGCGCTCACCAAAGACATCGATCGTTTCGGACAGGGCCATTGCATGGGCGCTGATCGCGCTCCTTTTGGCAGGTGCTTTGTCAATCCCGATCGGACAGACAATTCTCGATGACGGAGCGACTCCTGGCGTCGTTGGCAGCATAGTCAACAAAAGCCCTGGCACCAGTCTGCCTCGACAACTTCGGCTCTCCGTCCAGGGATCGAATGTGATAAATGCTGGCGGACAAAGGTCTCAGCAACGGGGAAATGACGTCGGAATTGGAGACGGCTACGGAATTACGTTTCAAGCCGATGCTGGCGGCAGTGCGTACGTTTTTGCTGAAGCCGCGGATGACAACGGAAGGACGGTTTACAACATTCTTTACCCGTTGACTCGAGTCAACGGTGGCTCGGCCCAGATCGAGGCTAACCACGAAGCAAAAACACGTCCGGGCAGTTTCAGCGATACTCGGAAACCGGAGATCGTCTGGCTCGTCTGGACCGCCGGAAAGCACGACGACCTCGAGGCGGCACGCCAATCCGCATTTGAAGCTGACGGCTTTGTCCGCTCCGAAAACGATGTGCAAAAAGTAAAACACTTCTTAGAAAGGGGTAAAAATAATAGGCTCGATGTACGCCGGGATGAAACGGATGGGCAGACAATTGTGAGTGGCTCTGGCGACCGTATCGTATACCGAATCGAGCTTGAGCGCCCTTAAGAGTGCCTCGTTTAGCTCAAATAATGAGATCAGCAATTTTCAGCGTTTTGTTTTTCGGCGTCCTGGCCTTTACGATCTCCGCACAGACGGAAAAGCAGATCGCGTCGATACGCGCCGATGTGAATTTGATCAACAAGAGCGCCGCGAAATACAAGAAACAGACGAGATCGGTCGACGGAATTTCGCTTGAAGGTGCCGAAGCGACATATTTCACCTCGGGCCGCGGCCTTAAGAAAATAACAGCTAAAATGTATGGCGAAACTTTTAGGGCGACAGCCGAGCTATACTTTTCGGGCGAAGAGATGATGTTTGCGTATCAACGGCTTGAACGTTATGACACCCATATCGCAATGACGCCGCCGCCAAAGGTGGTTAAGATAATGGAAACCCGCGTCTATTACGCGGGGTCAAAAGCGATCCGAGTGATCGAAGATAAGAAAAAGCTTGCAGCGTCGGATTCCGAATTTTCCGCCGCTGAATCGGCGATGAACGACCTTTCGGAAAAACTCAAAGCGGCCTTAGATCATTGAGGCACCCGCTATTCTGACTCCTCGTCAATAATTTCTCGTTTCGCAACCTCGCTCATCTTGGAGCGGATAAGATCAAAGTCAAAACCCTGACGTATTAGATGGTCGTAGAATTTCTTTGTATCTTCGCGGGTTTCGGGTTTGCCTTTTAGCCGCAGCCGTTTGGCAATAGCGGCATCGATCAATTCGGTTTCGGGCATTTTTTCAAATGCGGCACCGATCGCCGTTTCCACGTCTTCTTTACTTAACTTTTTCTGCGAAAGCGATTGCTGCAGGCGGCGTTTTCCCTGAGGTTTCTGCCGAAGTTTTGAAAGCGCGAGGTCGCCGGCAAATTTTGTGTCGTCGAGATAGCTATACTCTCTCAACTTGTCCAGTACGCGGTCGACGATCGCTGCATCGGTCCACTTCTTTTCCAGAAGGCGCTCACGCAACTCGCCGACCGAACGCGGTTTGGCAGCCAGCAGTTTAACAGCGCGGTTCATAGTCAGTTCGCGACGACCTTTCAGGGTCGGTAACGACCCGGTCCTCGTCATTTATTTTTTGCGGCCGCCTTCGCATGGATGGTTTTCTTTGCCCTGCCCTTCAATTCTAAATCAATTGCGGAAAAAACGGCCTTTTCACGAAACCCGATCCAATAAATTAGAATTACCCGATGGACGGTCTTCTGATCATCGATAAACCCGCCGGGTTGACGTCGCATGATGTCGTAGCACGCGTGCGCCGCATCCTGAAAACAAAACGCGTCGGCCACACCGGCACGCTTGATCCGTTCGCGACCGGAGTCATGGTGATATTGGTCGGGCAGGCCACGCGGCTCGCACAATTTTTGGACAAGGATGAAAAAGAATACGAAGCGCTCGTGCAATTCGGCTTCGAGACCGACACGGGCGACCGCACTGGATTGCGGACTGCGGACTGCGGATCGCGGATTGAAGAAATCGGAGAACTGCTTTTGAAAACGGACTGGTATGAAATTTTCGCTCCGTTTCGCGGCGAGATCGAGCAGGTCCCGCCGATGTATTCCGCAAAAAAGGTTGAGGGCAAAAAGCTTTATGAGCTGGCTCGAAAAGGCATCGAGATCGAACGCAAAGCGGTGAAGATCACTGTGAGCGAACTGGATATCTTGAACGAAGCAGAATTTCGCATTCCGCACTCCGCACTCCGCATTCGTGTCGTTTGCTCCGCCGGGACTTATGTCCGAACGCTTGCTGAGGACATCGGCCGGGCGGTTGCCGTCGGGGCACATCTGGCCGAGCTTAGGCGAACGCGTGCAGGACGCTTCGATATCGCGGCAAGCTGTAACATTGGCCGATCTCGAAACGATGGCCGACCCGGTTTTGCCTCTCGTTCGAATGAGCGAGGCTGTAGTTCACCTGCCGGAAGTTGTGCTGAACGAAGATCGCGTTATGAAAACTAGAAACGGCCTTTCCTCACGATTTCCCGATGCCACCTTTACCGATGGCGACACCGTTCGAATGGTAAATGCGGAAGCCGGGCTGATCGCCATCGGCGTCTTTGATGCTGAAGATAAAACTGTTCAACCAAAAGTTGTTTTGGGATAGAATGTAAAGGCCAAGTGCGGAGAATATGAAGAAAAGAGATATTGCAATTGCGGTAGCGGGCGGTATCGGAGCGGCGGTCGCTGTAAAGATGCTGACGCGCTGCCAAAACCGTCGATTGGGATGACGTCGCCGACTGCGTCCCGCATTCCGATCATTCGCATTTTATCAATGTCGACGGCGCCCGGCTGCATTTTCAGGAATTCGGCGAGCGAACGAACCCAACACTCGTTCTGCTTCACGGTTACACGGCATCGCTTTTTGTTTGGCACAAAGTCGCTCCGGAGCTTGCGGACGCCGGCTTTCATGTTGTCGCGGTCGATCTTGTTGGTTTCGGCTATTCGGAAAAACCGCGTTGGTTCGATTATTCGATCCGGTCGCAGGCAAGGATGGTTTCGCGTTTTATGAACCGTCTCGGCATTGGCCGCGCGACCGTTATCGGCAGTTCTTACGGCGGTGCGGTCGCGATGACGTTGTGCCTCGATTGTCCGGAATTCGTCGAAAAGCTCGTCTTGATCGACGCCGTTTGCAATGACGAGGTTTTGAACCACCCGATCCTGCGGCTGGCATCGATCCGCGGTGTCGGCGAAGTCATCACACCGTTTCTTGTCGATTCTCGCGCGATGATGCGCGTACAGAATGCGTGGAACTCTTTCGCCCGCAAATCATCATTTGATCACGCAGGACCGTATCTCAAATGTCCTCAGGCCGCTGACTGCCGCCGATGGCCATCATTCAGTCCTGGCCACGTCCCGAAACTGGAGCGCCAATAACCTAGAGCAGGACGCCCACATGATCAACCAGCCGACGCTCATCATCTGGGGCGAAGAGGACCACGTTATAGGCATCCATAATGCGTACAACCTCCACGATTCGATCCTAAATTCCCGCTTCGTCATCCTAAAAAACTGCGGCCACGTCCCAGCCGAAGAAAAAAGCGAAATCGTCAGCGAACTTGTTACCGAATTCTGCCGAGACAAAAAGGGCCGGATCGAGGCAAAGGACAATGACGAGATGAGGATCGAAGCCGCGTCCTAATTACGCGAATGCAGATACTAAAGCGATTGATAGGATTTGTTGTTGGGCTTGTGTACGCAGTTCTTTTAGGCCTTTTTTCGATGTTAATGACGGGCGGCGGCCATGGAAACGTCATATGGATATTGTTGTTTTTCGCCACGCTATTCGGAGGTTTCTTTTACCCGTTAATGGGTTTGATTGTCGCCGACCTCAAACCTAAAGCTTCGAAGATAGCGTTTATCGCAGTTTTCTTGCTGCATCTAGCTCTCGTCTGCACGTTTTTCTTTTATGGGATCGACGAATCGAATTCTACAAGCAGAGATCTAACATGGGAGGAACATCCTTACTTTATTTCCTTGATGGTGATCCTTTTTTCGCTTCCGCAATTGGTCCTAGTCGGAGTTTTTATCAAAAACGTCGTCCAGGAATGGAAGCCAAGTTTTGACTGATGCCGGTCCATCCACTAGCGTGAGCGATTTCCTTAGCCTAAACAACAAAGTCCTGGGGATCTCGGAAGGTCAAATTACGCCACTCTCCTCTTTTGCCTTTTATGGCAAAGCTGTATTTACCACGCTTGCCATCATCGATCACAACCCATTTCTCTGGAAGAAGCATTGGGGACGGTTGACCTTCAATGCGGCAAAGCTCAGCATCGATTTAGAAAATTTTTCCGAAGCAGCAACCCTTAACGCCTTTAACGAAATCATTGTGAAAAACAATGTCGCAAACGGTCGATCTCGAATCACTTTTCTTGACGAATCGCCTAGCAAGATCTGGTCGTCCGACATCGGGCGAAGGTCGAGTTTGCTGATAACAACCGCCGCCAACCGCAAAATCTCAAACAATTTTCGATTGACAGCTTCGCCGCACCGCATCAACACAACCTCACCGCTTGCGGGCATCAAGTCCTGCAACTACCTTGAGCATTTGATGACGTTTGAGGAAGCAAAGGCCCGCGGTTTTGATGAAGCAGTCAGGCTGAACGAACGTGGCGAAGTGGCATCGGCATGCATGGCGAATATCTTTTGGATAAAGGATCGAAAGCTGCATACGCCGAGGCTGACGACCGGCTGCCTGGCCGGAACGACACGGGAGTTTATTCTTGAAAATATTGAGTGTGAAGAGGTTGAGGCGGGCGAGGAAGCGATTGGCGCAGCCGACGATATCTTTCTCACATCTGCCGGGATCGGCGTCGTTCAGGTTGCAGAGTTTGCGGGAAGGACCATGGCGCGGCAACCTCACAAGATACTCGATATCGTGCCAAAACCGATCTAGAGGCACACAAAAACACGAAACCACTCGAACACGCATTCGTGCAATTTCGTGTTATTTCGCTGGCGAAAAAACTTAAGCTGCGGTTTCGAACAGGGCAAGGATCTGCTTGCCTTCGATCGAACGCGGGTCGATGGTGCGAATGTGCTTTTGGCCCTGCATTTCCCACAAGCGCCGTAACCGTACCTTCTTTTTCGACGGCCTGATAATGAACGTCTTCCGGTTCGGCCGGAGCTTCCGGTGCTGTCGCTTCGGCCACCGTAATGGTCGGCGCGGCCTCTGTAGTTTCTTCAACCGCTTCTGCGGCTTTTGCTGCTTCTTCTGACATTAACTTCAATCTCTCCTAAATGCTCCGGCAATTATTTCGGCTTGTCCGACTTTTCCGCGATCGTAATCGTTTCTTTTGCGTTGGACGAGCCCGCATTGCCCGAATTTTTCTCGGCTATCGTAATAGTCGGTTTGGCTTCGGTTTCTTCAGCGTCATTTGTTGGTTCGTTGGACATCTGGTGAAGTCTCCCTAAATTTCAAACTGAAAATGTGTTGACCAAACCTTAATTATGGCAAAAATGTCGCGTTTTGTCGAATTTCTCGTTACCTAATTACCTTCAAAAACTCGGCGATATCAATTTCCGCATCGGCAAGAGCACCTTTGAGGGTAAACCGATCAACTTCGTCATGAAAAGGAAATACGATGAGTCTCCCGTCAACGTGTTTCATTTTCACGTGACTGCCCTTGCGGCCCACTTCCTCGAAACCTATCCTTTTCAAGGCACGAACCACTTGGCGTCCCGAAAGAAGCGGAAGCTTCATATGGCAAGTTCGACGATCTCTCTGCCCTTGGCCTTAACAAAATCTGTGGGTTCTGGTTCCAGGTACAGGTCAATCGCTTCTCTGATGTTTAGAAGGGCCTGCTCTTTTGTTTTCCCTTGCGACCAGCAGCCTTTTAATGCTGGAACGCGGGCAACAAAATATCCGTCTTCGCCTGTTTCCACTATTACTTTTATGTTCATACAACCCAAATTGTAGCAGAAAAGCGTGTCTAGCCTACCCGCTTCGGTTTTAGCTCGTAAAACCAAAAATCGTTATTCGGCTGGTCGATCTTCAGTTCATCGGTCTTGCCGTCCTTATCGATCGTGAAGGTCACAAATCCGCGTGGGAAGTTATATGAAACTGACGGCCGCCACTTTATCTGAAACGTGTCGTAATGCCAGTGTTCGAGATCGGCGACAAAGTTTGGCGACCGCGAGAAGCGCATTACCAAACGGCCGGATTCTTCCGCAACGGTGATCGCTCCGTATAATTCGTCTGAATATGTTCCGGAATAATCTGAAAGAGCCAGCGAAGGTTTAGTATTAGCGACACGGGCAGCGTCGGCCTTCTTGATCTCTTCAGCCGCCTCGGCTTTGTTGTTTTTTACTTGCTCGACGGCTTCAGCGTTCCAATCGCGTTTCGGCGCGTTCACAAAAACGTCACGGATCTTGCTCATCATTACAGCAAACGACGGAAACTCGGAATTTGTGAGCACGACAAAACCAACATTTTCCTCAGGGATAAGCACCGTGTAAGACAACATTCCATCCAGCCCGCCGCTGTGATTTATGATCTTGCGGCCGTGATAATCATAGACGAACCAGCCGGAAGCGACGCCGGTAAAATGCCGGGTAAGATTCCCTTTCCAGGCTTGTTCCGATATCTGCTGAGCCAGAAATGGCTGATGCATCTGCCACGCCTGTGCCTCACTGAAGATAGTTTTTCCTTCAAATTTACCTTTCCCAAGCTGCGTCCTGACCCATTTGGAAAGGTCCGTCACCGAGGAATTCAGGGCTGCGGCCGAATATGCTCCATCGACGTTGCCGCGCGGAAGTACCCGCAGCGAACCGCCCGATTCGTTATGGGGAAATGCCGCGTTGTCCTGCAGCGTTGAGATGCTGCACGTCGTCCGGTTCATTCCGAGCGGTGACAGAATCCGTTCCGTAACGAAACTGCACCACGCCTTTCCGGAAACCTTTTCGACGATCTTTCCCGCTGCGATGAACATCAAATTTTGATAGCCGAATCGCGTCCGGAAACTCGAAACCGGTTTCAGGTGGCGAACTCTTGCAAGTATCTCGTCCGGCGTAAAATTCGATTCGTACCAAAGAAGGTCGCCGCTGAACGTATCAAGCCCGACCCGATGTGTCACCAGATCGCGGACCGTAAGTTCGCTTGTTACCCACGGATCGTACAATTTGAAGTCGGGGAGATATTTGGAAACCTTGTCGTCCCACGCAAGTTTTTTTTCGTCGACAAGAATCGCCAGGCTCGCGGTCGTGAATGCCTTTGAATTAGAAGCTATGGCGAAAACGGTGTTCTCATTCACCGGATCACTTTTGCCAAGCGCACGCGAGCCATAACCTTTGGCGAGTACGACTTTGTCGTCTTTGACAATGGCGATCGCCATTCCCGGGCCCTTCCAGGTATTCGCTACGGTGTTTGCATAAGCGTCAATTTCTTTAAGCTTTTCATCGAGCGTTTGCCCATAAATGAAAAGCGGAAAGACAAGGAGAAAGGTAAGGAAAGCAGTTACTTTTTTCATAAATATCTCGATCTAGTCAGCGAACAACATTAAACAGCCGCCATTTGCCCTCGATACCGTCAAACGACGTGTTGCCGAACTCCGCGAACGAAAGCCCCGAGCCGGCGACAAGATCTTTTACAGTACGCGACACCAATGTAGTGCCGGGCTCAGACGCATCGGCAATTTTTTGGGCAAGCTCGACGGCGAAGCCGCTGTACCGTTGCTCAAAAACATCACATTCTCCGGTATGTAAGCCTGTTTTTAAGGTTACCTTCAACCGCTCGGCCGAACCCATGATCGCGGCCGCGCAGCGAATAGCCCGGGCAGGGCCGTCAAATGTTGCCAGAACACCGTCTTCGTCAAACGAAACCTCGCGGCCTTTGAATAAAGCTAACTGCCGGCGAATATGATCGTGCGCTCTCGACAAAGTGGTGTTGTCGCTCGAGCCGATCATTTTGACACTCAACACAGTCGCGAGCACGCGGTCGTGGTCTTCGGCGTGCCGGACTCCCAGCAAGAACTCTTCGATCGGGTCCAGTACTTCATTCTGATTGCCGACGAACGGAAGATGGTCAATGCCATCCAACTCAAGATACTTGCTGCCAGGGATAAGTGATGCAACATACCGGCCCTCTTCGACTTTCAGGCATAGGTCACCGCTTCGATGAATTACCAATGTCGGAACGCGAACCGAGGGCAGAACGTCCCTTACATCTATCTCCGCATTCATTTTCGTCAGGGCCACCGCCGCTCCCGGACTTGCACCCATGCGTAAGTATGTCGCCCACCATTCACGAAAATCCTCATCGTCCGCAAGCGAGGGCGCCCTTTCCTCGATCCCGACCGGCTTGCCCCAATCGCGCCTCATCATCTCAAAAAATTCTTCACGGTCTTCTGCCGAAACACCCCACGGATAATCTTCATCGCGGATCCGCTTTGCGTAAGTGCCGATCATCACAAGCGCCGCAGTCCGTTCCGGATACGTTGCTGCAAAAAGCGAACACATCGGGCCGCCTTCAGAAACGCCGATCAGGACGGCACGCTCCGATCCAACCGCGTCCATTACGGCATGAACATCCTCCATCCGCTGTTCCAGCGTCGGCAACTCCGACAACGGAACGCGGTCCGACAATCCCGTCCCGCGTTTATCAAACAATATCAGCCGGGAGAAAGAGGCAAGACGATTCAGGAATGCAGCAAAATGCGGTTCTTCCCAGAAATATTCCAGATGCGACACCCACCCCATTACGAAAACGATGTCCAGATCGCCGCCGCCGACTACCTGATACGCAATATTCACATCTCCGTTTTGCACGTAACGGGTTTCGGGTTTAAACGTGGCTAATGCAGGCCACGGCGACCCGTGGGACGTATGGATCTCAGCGTCCGCATCTTCAATGTCTCGGAACATTACCCGCGCTGAGATCCTTTCGGTAACGGTCGTCCCCGGCTCGGCGATTTCGACCTCAGCGACGAAGCGATAGCCAAACTTTGGCACCGTCTCGATAAACTTCCCATCTCGGCCATGCGCTAGGAGTTTTCTAAGAAGCGAGATATTCTGGGCAAGGTTATTTTCCTCGACAAAACTGCCTTCCCAGATTTCGGCAAGCATGCGTTCCTTGCTCAATACATGTCCGGCATTTGCCACGAGCATATGAAGAGTGTCGAAAACACGCGGCGCAAGCGAGACCGGCTTCTGACCGCTCATCAGGATTCGTTCGGATGCGTCAAGCTCAAAATCGCCAAACCTGTAAATTGTCCCTGAGATCGAAGTCACTTATGATTTGCTTCAGAAGTTCTTCAGAAAACTTTCAGAATTTCCTAAAGAGTTCTAAATGGCCGCTATTGTATAACAGTAATCGTGAACGACTATCGAGTTTATCGCAAAAGCCGCGATCGGGAAAAGTGATCCAAGATGTCGGCAAACTAATAGCGCGGTGCGGACGCGAAACTTTGATCCGCCGAGAAAATTCATGTACTTACAAATACCAGCTCTAATATTGGTTCTAATACTTTCATCCAGTCTTCTTGGCCAGCACCGGCAACATGGGACCGATGCCAATAAGCCCGCTACCATAATGCCCGGAATGGGTGACGTTTATCACCCGGTTTCGACGAAAAATGCCGAAGCGCAGAAATTTTTCAATCAGGGTTTGGCATTCATCTATGGATTTAATCACGAAGAGGCGGTCCGTTCGTTCAAACGGGCGGCCGAGCTTGATCCGAAATTGATGATGGCCTACTGGGGAACGGCCCTGGCACTCGGGTCAAACTACAATTTGCAGGCCGAGACGCCGCAGCTCAAGGAAGCGTTCGCAAATCTGCAAAAAGCTCTCGAGCTAGCACCGGCAGCGGGTGAACACGAGCGTGCTTATGTCGACGCTCTGGCCAAGCGTTATTCGAGCGACCCGAATGCCGATGTACAAAAACTTGCGGCTGATTACAAAGCCGCAATGGCCGATCTGGTCAAAAGATATCCCGACGATCTGGACGCCGCCACGCTTTATGCCGAAAGCATGATGAACCTTCGTCCGTGGAAGCTTTGGACGCCGGACGGCAAGCCGGCCGAGGGCACGCTGGAGATCGTGGCCGTTCTCGAAGGCGTGCTGAAACGCAACCCGAATCATACCGGTGCGAACCACTACTACATTCACGCGATCGAAGCTTCGCAAAATGCAGAACGCGGCCTCGCAAGCGCCGCCAGGCTCGGAAAACTCGCGCCAAAAGCCGGACACCTCGTGCACATGCCGTCGCACATTTACATCCGCACGGGTGACTACGCCGAAGCAGCCCAGTCGAACGCCGAGGCGATCGTCGCCGACCGCGCATATGTACAAAAAACGGGTGCGCAGGGTGTTTATACAATGATGTATTACAACCACAACATTCATTTTCTGGCTTCGGCGGAGGCGATGAAGGGAAACTACTCCGCGGCGATAAAGTCCGCACGCGAACTCGAGGCGAACGTCAAACCTCATATCAAAGCGATGCCCATGCTCGAAATGTTTATGCCGTCGCCGATCACGCATCTTGTGCGTTTTGGGAAATGGGACGAAATTCTGAGAGAGCCAAAACCCGATTATGGGATGGGGATCACGGTCGCATACTGGCATTTCGCACGCGGTTCGGCCTACGCGGCAGGTGGCAGGGTCGCCGATGCCGAGAATGAATTGAACCTCTTCAGGACGGTTTCCAGGTCTGTTCCGGCGGACGCCCCACTTGGAAACAGTCTGGCGGCAGACGTCTTGCGGGTCGCAGAAAACGTACTTGCCGGAAAGATCTTGCTCGTTCGCGGAGAGCGGAACGAAGCGATCGGCCTACTCCAAAAGGCTGTCGAGGCGGAAGATAAGGTCGGCTATAACGAGCCGCCCGATTGGGACCTGCCTGCACGCGAAACGCTTGGCGGGGTGCTTTTACAAAGCGGCGATTACGCCGGGGCGGAACAGGTCTTCCGTGCCGAAATCGCAAAACATCTGCGAAATGGACGAGCGCTTTTTGGCTTGGTCGAAAGCCTTAAGAAGCAGGGTAAAACGATCTCTGCTCAAATGGTCCTGCCTGAACTAGAAAAGGCATGGGCCGACGCCGATACAAAAATGAGCGTCGAAGCTCTCGTCGGTATAGCGTCGAAAGGCGACAAAGCCGCAACGGTAAAAAAAGCGCGAGGCAAGCTTAGAGAAACGGTGCACGTAGGTGCCGCAAACGCCGATACTTTAATCCGCCGCGACTTGTAAAACTTTAAAAGTGGACGATAATAGGGCAAACACAACCAATTTATTTAGGAGGGATCGAAATGAAACAAGACGCGAAGAATTCATTTGATACGCCTGATGCACCAAGCCCCAATAAGCTTTTTCTGCGTCGTTCTGGCCACGCGTTCTGCCCGGTTTGCGCTAAGCAGATCGAACTCATCTCGTTCAAGGATGCCGCCGAACTTTTTCATACAGACCAGCAAGACATAGAATTTCTGGCCAAGCGCGGTGACTTGCACCAGATCCACAACCGTAAGGGCAAGATAATGATCTGCACCGTTTCTCTGTTTGAATGTTTTGACGCGCGCCAGACACGATTGCTGGACTCCGGTTTCTTCGAGGCTCTGGTGGCAAAAAAATCGGCGTGAACGTTTTATGGATCAGATCAAGCACAAAGAGATAGTTGTCGAGACCGAATGTGTCCGGTTGGTTCAAAAGCGTGCACGGACGCATCCGATGTTTTGTGAGCGTTGCTGGCGCGAGGCCGATTTCCTTCTGGCCAAAGACGCAGCCCGCGTTTTCTCGCTCGGAGCCGAACGGTTTCGACGATTTATTGACGGCAATGGCTGGCACCTCACAACGCTCGACGGCAATTTGTTTATTTGCGCCGTTTCGTTAATAGCGAACCTCAGGCGCAATGATCAGCCCGCAAAAGTTCGGTTGATAACCTAAGGGCCGCGAGGTTCTTTCTCGACACATCCCCGCACGAATTACTTATTTCTTCCAAACCGGGCAAGGTTCTTGTATTCTAGCAACGAACAATGTCCCCAATCTATTTAACCCTCATTTTGCTGGCGGTCGCGATCATTTTGTTTGCGACCGAGAAACTGCCTGTGGATGTAGTCGGCATACTGCTCGTAATGGCGCTCGTGCTGACTCAGGTTTTGACGGTACAGGAAGGCGTCGCGGGTTTCGGGAACGACATCATTATTACGATCGGCGGACTTTTCATACTCGTTGGGGGCTTGATCAAAACCGGAATTGTGGATCTGATCGGCCGACGGCTTTACCGAGTGGCGGGCAACAACGAGTTTGTTCTCACGGCATTGATCATGACCACCGCGGCGGCATCGGCGTCGGTATTAAAGAATACAACCACGACCGCGATGTTCCTTCCCGTCATCATCGGGCTCGCCGCCAAAGCCAAGATCGCACCTTCAAAACTTCTTATGCCGCTCGCCTTCGGCGCTGATCCTTGGCGGAAGCTGTACTCTGATCGGGACTTCCACGAATCTGGCCGTCAGCGGAGCCATCGTCCGCTACGGAATGCCGCCCCTGACGATGTTTGAGTTGACGTCGGTCGGCATTATTGTCTTCGGTGTCGGGATGATCTACATGCTTTTTTGGGGGCGGAGAATGCTTCCAAACCGTAGCGGGGGTGAGTCGCTGACCGACGATTACAGCATTCGGGAATACATCTCGGAATTGGTCGTCCTGCCGAATTCACGTCTCGTCGGCAAGACGCTCGGCGAATCGCACATTAATACCGAGCTTGAACTGACCGTTCTCGGCATCATCCGCGGCGACCAGAAACAGATCGCTCCGCGTGCCGGCGAGCGCATCGAGGCCAGGGACCTTCTGATCGTCGAAGGCAAGATCGAAGACATTCTTCGTGTCAAGGAAGAGGTCGGACTGGAGATAAAACCGGATTTTAAACTCAATGACGGTGTTCTCGAAAGCGGGAGTGTAGAGCTTTTTGAGGTAATGGTGATGCGGGATTCTCAGCTTGTCGGGCAAACTCTGAAAAGCCTTCGGTTCCGGCAAGACTATGATCTAACCGTTCTTGCGATCAATCGGCACGGCGAAACATTTATCAATAAACTCAGCGATGTTCCGCTAAAATTCGGAGACGTTTTGCTCGTTCAGGGAACACGCGACGAGATCGAGCCGCTCGTTGTCGAGCGGGAAATGCTGCTCCTCGAGGATGTTTCGGCAAGCAGCATGCGGATCGACAAACGCAAATGGGCGATCGCGGCGTTTCTCTTGTTTCTGACGCTTTCGCTTTCAAAGATAATTGTCGGGATCGATATTCCGCTTGCAATTTGTGTTTTGTCGGGCGTACTTCTTCTCCTTGCGACGAAAACCGTGCGGTACACGGAAATGTATTCGCTGATCGATTTTCGCCTGCTCGTGCTGATCGCCTGCATGATGAGCTTCGGCGTTGCGATGGAGAAAACCGGCACGGACATTTATCTTGCGGGCTATATCCAAACCTATTTCGGAGAATACGGAGCCACGTCTGTTTTGGCCGGGTTCTTTTTACTGACGGTTATTCTTACACAGCCGATGTCCAACCAGGCGGCCGCTCTCGTCGTGCTTCCGGTGGCAGTAAAAACGGCCATCGCGCTCGGACTGAACCCGCGGACTTTCATCGTTGCCATCACTTATGCCGCGTCGTTTTCGTTCATCACGCCGCTTGAACCAGCATGCGTACTTGTCTATACGCCCGGACGCTATCGGTTTATGGATTTTGTAAAGATCGGTACGATCTTGACCATAATCGTTTTTGCTGTAGCGATCGTTTTGGTACCGGTCTTTTGGCCGCTTTAGGCGTGTCGGACCCGACTTATCTCACGCAGCGAAAGTCCACGCTTGATGATGAATATCAATCCGATCGCCGTCCAAAACAGGATCCTGCCCTTGCGGATTATTGCCAACGTAACACCGATCCCGACACCGGCTGCGACCGTTTCCGCAACGAACTGTGCTCCCGCTTCGTCCACGCCGATCAAAAACGGCACGAGCTTGAAAACGATCGTGATCAGACGGCTAACCGACTCAAGCAAAAATGCGTTCAATATTGACGGATTTTCGCTGATCCGATTGAGGATGAACCATACTTCTAAGACACCGAGCAAATGAAATGCTGCCTCGATCAGGCAGATCGGGAGGAAACGGTTCGGGTAGCGGCGATAAAATCCGTAGATCAAATTCTCAAAAAGCCTTACTTGCGAGCGGCCATTTTCGAGCAAGCGTTTGGCGATCCCTTTTCGATAAAGCCATTCGCACGTTTCGCTTGCGAAATGCCATTGCCGGACGACCATCACAAGCCCAAGCGCCAGCAGCACAAGAAGGACAATGATCAGAACATCGATCGACAGCACCAAACTATCGTCGAGCTGAAAGTTTCGCAAAAACGTGTACGCACCCAGCATCAGAAAAACGCTGGTCGTAAAGCTGTAAAACAAGTTTTCAGTGGCAACGGACGAAAGCCCAACGACGATGGGAACGCGATGCCTGACGGCGACTGCCTTAGACGTGCCGCTGATCAAAATGCCGAGCGGCAGCATGCTGCTCATAGCTTCGCCGATCATGACGGCCGGTATCGTGTCTCGCAGGCTAAGTTCGTAAGGTTCATATACCGACAATTTCCAGGCCGACGCCCGCATTACGATGCGCGCAAAGTAGATCAGCAGGATGACCGCGAAACCAACGAAGCCAAATTTTCCGATCTTGTCGATGATCTCGGTCACGCCAACGGAGTAGACAAAATACAAAAACAGCGCGATCCCGCCAAGCGTCAAAAATCCGCCCAGAACCTTTAGCCGGTTTATATGTTTTGCAGATATTGATTGAGGTTTTACGCCTGTGTTTTCTGCGGTTGGTTCCAAACTCACTACTTTTGCCTTTGCCCTGCGGCTTGATTATGATGGTATTTTATCTGTCTGAAATAACAAAATAGTATAGGAATGATATATGAGCACTGCCGCCGGACCAGCATTGTCAAACGCCGGATTAACCGTCCTTTCAGAAGAAGAAGATTTGTTCCGAGCATCCGTTCGCGAGTTTGCGGAGGGCGAGGTTCGCCCGCGTGTCGAAGCAATGGAACACGCTTCGAAGCTCGACCCGGAACTTATTAAGCAGTGTTTTGAGCTCGGCCTGATGGCGATAGAATCGCCCGAAGAATACGGCGGTGCCGGTTCGACGATCTTCAACGCCATCCTTGCGATCGAGGAATTGGCCCGCGTTGACGCGAGCGTTTCGGTTTTTGTCGACGTGCACAATACGCTCGTCACTAATGCGTTTATGCGGTGGGCAAACGACGAACAAAAGAAAAAGTACATGCCGCAGTTGGCCGAGGGGCGTGTCGGAGCTTATGCACTGAGCGAAGCGGGTTCCGGTTCCGACGCGTTCGCGCTTACCACGCGTGCCGTCGATAAGGGCGATCACTACGAGCTGACCGGCCAAAAGCTTTGGATAACAAACGGGAACGAAGCCGAGATATTCGTATTGTTCGCGACGGTCGATCCGGCAGCGGGATACAAAGGTATAACAGCATTCATCGTCGAGAAAGGATTTGAAGGGTTTTCCGTTGGAAAAAAGGAGGACAAACTTGGCATCCGCGCATCCTCGACTACAGAACTCATCCTCGACAACTGCAAGGTGCCAAAAGAGAACGTCTTAGGCGAAGTCGGCAAGGGCTATAAGGTATCGATCGAAACGCTCAACGAAGGCCGTATCGGCATCGGCGCCCAGATGCTCGGTATTGCGCAAGGTGCCTACGAAGCCGCTCTGAAATATACACAGGAACGCGAGCAGTTCGGCCAGTCGATCGGCAGCTTTCAGGCCGTGCAATTCCAACTCGCCGAAATGGCCGTCGAGATCGAAGCAACACGCCTGCTTGTCTATAATGCCGCCCGCCTTAAGGACGCCGGCAAACCGTTTCTAAAAGAAGCCGCGATGGCCAAACTTTATTCATCCCGCTGCGCCGAGGCCGTCTCGTCCAAAGCCATCGAACTCTTCGGCGGCTACGGCTACGTCAAAGACTACCCGGTCGAAAAATTCTGGCGCGACTCGAAGATCGGCTCGATCTACGAAGGCACGTCCAATATGCAGCTTCAGACGATCGCGAAGTTGATAATGAGTGGGAAATAAGGCTTCCTCGCCTTTTGATTTTGCGAGCCTCTACCAACAAAAATTCATATGACCGATGAATGTGGAGAACCTAGTAAGGCCCGAACCGATAGTTTTTTTGATTTCGCTGCCCAAGCGAGAAAAGAGGCTTCATTTGCTCTTGGAGCAATCTGTTGGGCCCTCCTACCGGTCATTGTCTTTGCGGTGATCCAGGTATTCAGGTTCGGCTTTATCTCTTCGGAGTATCCGATCTTGATTATAGGATCGATCGGAACCCTAATATTTGGATATGGTTACGTCGTCGTCTCAGTAGTATGGCCTGCCGAAATTGCCGCTGGCAAGCCCCGCCACTGGTGGATGTTTATTTTGGCCGCAGGCGGATTAATTCCCTATCTCTTCTCCATCTATCTTGTAATTTACCTAGGGATTTGGGCGTTGGTTACCTTGACATGGAATTTTTCGTTGGGATCGCTATTCAAGGATCTTGCATTCGTTTTAATCGGTCACTTTATTCTTAGAAAATTTTACTCGATAACTGAACTTGGGCAAGCGGTGAAGCTCCATTATGCTATGGACGAAAGAAATGCGAATGAAAGCCGCCGAGAGAATAACTTGCCCTCTTTCTCATTTGCCGAAGCCGATGTGGAGAATTCCGCGCTCTAAAAAGAAAGATAGGCGCAGCCAAAGGATTAGCATATGGCGGTTGCGGAAGAAGCTTGTCCGACGCGGTTATTATCGAAGCATCTGATACCGTCAAAGGAATTATTACAGAATATAGATTTATTGAGACTATTGAAGGAGCATTCGGTACGGATTGGATAGCCGAGGGGCAAGCCCTAATCGAGCAAGCAGAAAAAAGCTATGATGAACTGACAATACATTGTAGAACCGGTGATCGAAAAACCTATTACTTCGATATATCCAGCTTTCACGGTGCTTTTCGAATGAGGGGAAGTTCTGAGAAGGCTCTAGATAAGTTGTCTAACCCAAATTTTGATGCTTGGATAGAAATTGCTAGTAAAACGGTAAATAGTGGCGCCTTATGGGACGAAGAAGTCGAGACCATCTGGAAGTTAAGCCAGGAAAATGATAGTGAAGGATTTACAAAATTGTTGGAATCGATATCAAAACGTCCGCCAATCCCTTTTCCCTAAAATCAATCTTCCGGCCCATTTTGGTTGAGCTAACCACACCACGACGAGTCCAGGATTGATGCAACTTGGAGGATAGCCCAAGTCAAATCATGGGCGAAATAATGAAAAACGACAAGATCGCCAATTGCACCTTTGCCTTTAAGTGTCCTCGCTCCTGGGATGACCTTACATTGACCAACTCTGAATCAGTTAGGTTTTGTAGTGCCTGCGATCAAGAAGTCTATTTCGCAGAAGATGAGGAAACATTTGGTATGCTTGCTGCAACCGGCAAATGTGTCGCGATTCGTGACAACTTAAGAGTAGATTCGGGCGATGAGGAGAAACACGAGTTCCTTTTGGGCATTCCATGCGACGAAACAGACAGCTCTCCTAGATGGCCATTATTCTTGGACTGCGCTCATGACTCTTTACGTGGAAATGCACCTGGCTGTCTGCTCAATAATAACGAACCGGGCTCGGACGGAAATTATTACTCAATTGCCAGAAATGCCGAGCGACAGGCCCTATGGGACTTGTTCCAATGCATTCCTCAATACTTTTTTGCGCCTGGATTCGCGGTATCGCCAGTAGGGGTTGGCCTCACCGTTGAAGAACTTTACTCAAGGATTGAATTTGTTAACATTTTCATCCAAGGTCATGAAGCGATAGCGTTGGGCCTACCGTTTCACCGCGACAATTACTAAGTATCAATCAAGTAGATAATGAATTTTGCAGATGAAGGCATTGAATTAATGAAAACCGGAGAGTTTGCAGCGGCTCTGCCATTATTGCTCCGAGCCATCGAAAATGATCCTTCACATTATGGTAACTGGTACATGGCAGGCCAGTGCTTTAGATTTACAAATGACCTTCCGAAAGCAGTCAAACATCTTGTAAAAGCATCCGAACTTGCTCCAAGGGAAGCTCCCGTATTTCTCGCTCTCGGTATTGCGTTACAGTTATCCAAACGTCTCGACGAAGCTACCGCGGCACTTGTGTGTGCACTGAAAATAGACTCGAATTATGAATTGGCCTATAACAGTCTGGCTTTGACTCACATGAAAAAAGGGAATTTCGAGTATGCACTCCATAATTATGATGAGGCCTTGAAAGCAATGACAAGACGAATTGTATGTTCTTTTAACAATTCGTCAGGACGCGGCATCATAAAGCACCACGATTCAACACACATGCTTTGGTCGGAGTACGCAATGTTCGGTGCAATGTTTATTGCGAGTTCCGATAAAACAATTGAGAAGCTTGCTTGGCCTTCAGGTGAAGGCGCCCGTGATGAAGAGCGCAGCGAGGTTAACGAAGGGCTGTTCTGGGCCGATAAATTTGACGTGTCGGGTACAAAAGTCCGCCTTTTTATGCCGAACTATTTCAATACGTTTCGCTCGAGGTTGATTGAGGATAACTCATACTCTATGTTTCTGCGTGCAAAAGGAACCGCGCTTGAAGAGCTCGGACGGATTTCTGAAGCACATGAGCATTATGAAGAAGCCAAGGATTTTCGCTCCGGGTTATAACGAACACGGTTTATGTTATCCGAATCTGGCACGAATCGAATGCCGGCCTGATCTATGAGCAACTTTCTGATCCGCAAAGCCACTCTTGAAGATGCCAAACGGCTGACCGAGCTCGCCTACACGACATTCTGGGACGCATTTGCTCGCCCACCCGAAGAATGCGCCGGACGATCTTAATCACTACATGCGGCAGGCGTTCAACGTTGAACAGATCAACGCAGAGCTTGAAGATGCAACGAACATTTTCCTGTTGGCCGAGATCGACGGCGAACTTGCCGGTTACTCAAAACTCATTATCGACACCATCGAACCCGGCGTAACCGCGACACGGCCAGTCGAACTTTCACGCCTCTATTCACAACAAAGATTCCTGGGTAAAGGCGTAGGCCAAACGTTGATGGACGCAAGTTTCGATCGGGCCAGAGAAGACGGACGCGATGTAATGTGGCTCGGCGTTTGGGAATTTAACCCGAGTGCACAAAGGTTCTACGAAAAGAACGGCTTCCGCGTCGTCGGCAGCCATACCTTCCAACTAGGTAACGACCCGCAGACCGACCTTTTGATGCAGAAAGAGATTTAGCCACCAATTCCAAGAATGACCCGGACAAACGAGAAACCCTATTCGTGCTATTAGTGTAATTCGTGGCCAAATTTGCCTTTTTTCCGTTGATGCATTATTGTTGCACCTATGCGACAAGTTGTTAATCCTCCCAATCCCTACAACCGCTACTCCGCCGAATACGTTGGTGAACCTCCACCAACAAAACTTGAGATCTTCGAAGAAACGGCGACTAAAAAGGTCATCACAAAGGCGTTTGCGTCCGATTGGGAGGGAGGATGGCGTTACACGGTTAATTGCTATCGCGGATGTGTTCACGGTTGCACTTATTGTTTTGCAAGGCAGTATCATGAATATCTCGGCTACGGTGCAGGAACCGATTTCGAGACAAAGATTGTCGTAAAACCAATACACCCCATTGCTGCGACAGGAACTAAAGAAAACCCGCGACAAAATGCCGCATATCGATTTTTCTTTCGCAACCGACCCTTACCTGCCGCTCGAAGCCGAATATCAACTGACGCGTCAATGCCTCGAAGTCTGTGCCGAATTCCGCGTTCCGGTCGGTGTAATTACAAAGAGCCCACTTGTCACCCGCGACATCGATATACTGAAAAAACTGAACAAGAGTTTCCGTATTCTTCTCACTGCCGTTTCTAACAAAAGAAAAATCGAATCCGTTCGAGCCCTATACTCCCGTGCCGGAAGCCCGCTTTCGTGCAATGAAGCAGATCGCCGATGCGGGGATCGAAGTCGGAATCGGCATCGCTCCCGTCATTCCGGGTTATAACGAATCAGACATTCCCGGTTTGCTTGAACGTGCAAGGGAAGCGGGAGCGACGAGAGCATTTATGTCGATGCTCCATCTCGACACTGACTCGATAGAGGAGTATTTTGTAGATAAGATGCACGAACGGCTGCCGCCTACACGCGTCATGAAGATCATCAACACAATGAAGCGAGAACGCGGCGGCACTTTGCGGCATCGAACTTATAAGGAACGCAGCACAGGCAAAACCGAGCAATGGGAAGTGACAAAGAAACTATTCGATTTCCACGTCCGTCGCCTGGGTTTCAAAGGCCATGAACCATCGGAACCGTTGGAAGAAAACGTTGTGCCGGTCCAGGCGAGGCTGTTTTGACGCGGTCTCCTCAACATGTGCGAACCTGGTTTTAGTCTGTATAATGACAAGCAAAGGGAGGAAGGCATGCGATCAAAGATTTTTGTAATTGTAATTACGTTAGTTGGTTTTTTTGGCCTCGTTTCGGGTGCGGCCGCTCAGGATAAGAATAAGGGCAAGGAGCTGAAGGCTGCTGTGGACCGTGTCGACGACTCGGCCGAAGTGGTTCGTGAAGTGATGAAAATAGCCGAGAAGTCGATCCCCCGCGATCTGCTGCAAAAGGCTAATGCAGTTGTCGTGTTTCCGGGTGCTCTTAAAGGAGCGTTCATTGTCGGCGGGCAGGGAGGAAAGGGCGTAGCGGTTCGTCGCATGGGCAAAGGCTGGAGCGCACCCGCATTTGTGAATATGGCGGGCGGCAGTGTTGGCTTTCAGGTCGGCGGGCAAAAGACTGATTATGTGCTGCTGATAATGAATGAAAAGGGCCTTAAAGGGCTGCTTGAAGACAAGTTCGAGCTTGGCGGAGAAGGCAGTGTCGCGGCTGGCCCTGTCGGACGAACTACTGCTGCATCGACGAATACAACGTTGGATGCCGAGATCCTGACCTATTCACGCACCAAGGGCCTTTTTGCCGGAGTGGCATTAAAAGGAGTGGTAATTTCGCAAGACCACAGCATGAATATGGCGGTTTACGGCAAGTCCATTAAGGACATTATCGGAACTCCGGCGCTTGCTTCGGCCGAGGCGCCTGCGACCCTGCAGAAGTTGTCGGAAACGCTTGCTCTCTATTAAGAGAGGCTTGACACGATCAATATAGAAACGCCGCCCGTTCCAGGCGGCGTTTTCATTTTGCCAATGCATCTTTTGACTGATAGTTTTGTTAGATATGACAGATCGAATCGCGACATTTGAGCAAATGCTTCTGGCCGACCCGGACAACACAATGGTGATGTTCGGACTGGCGAAAGAGTATGAAAAGGTCGGACAGTCACCAAGAAGTGATCAGGATGCTGGAACGATTATCTCGCTAAAGCTGATGATGAAGGCAATGCGTATGGAACCCTCGCGGAGGCTTACGAAAAGACCGGCGAGCGCGAGAAAGCGATCGAGACATACAAGAAAGGGATCGATGTCGCGATGGCACATGGCCATCCTTCTATGGCGAATGAGTATCGTATGACGCTCGATCTGGATCTTGCGGAGTGATCGGCCTATGCAAACTCACTTCATTCTGTATGTCGCTGATCAGCAGCGAAGCACCGCTTTCTATTCTGAGGTACTTGGAACCGAGCCAACGCTGAACGTTCCCGGAATGTCGGAATTTCAGTTGGGTGACGATACCGTCCTGGGCTTAATGCCCGAAGCCGGAGCCGCCCGCTTGTTCGGTGATCGCATCCAACATCCATCCGTGGGTCGATCCGTGCCGAGGTGTGAAGTCTACCTGCTCGTACCGGCCGCAGAAGAATATCATGCTCGAGCCCTTGCTGCCGGCGCCCGCGAGTTAAGCCCGATGGCCGAACGAGATTGGGGTCATCGTGCGGCGTACAGTCTTGACGCCGACGGCCATATTCTTGCGTTTGCTGAGGAAATTACTTGAGCGAATTGCTCGCCGCCGCGGTGCAGGCGAACACGGTCGCTTTCTTTATCACCACCGGTTTTTCAGGCTTTTCGGCCTCGACCTTTGCTTTATTGATCGCATCGACGACATCCATTCCTTTGGTAACGCGGCCAAAAGCCGCAAAAGTGCCGTCGAGCGTCGGTGCTGAATCAACCAGGATAAAAAAGTTTGACGTTGCCGTATTTGGTTCAGTCGCGCGTGCCATCGACAGAATGCCGCGTTCGTGGAGTATCTTGTTTGGCTCGTCCGGGATGGTACGCCGCGCACGCTGGTCCATTTGGGCCGTAACTTTTTCGCGCGTCCAAATATTTCCGCCCTGAATTACGAAACCGGGCACGACCCTGCTAAAGGTCGTTGTATCAAACAAGCCTGTAGCCGCCAGATTGAGGAAATTTCGCACGGATTCGGGTGCACTTTCCGGAAACAGCTCAAGCTCGATCAGGCCTGTCTCCGTATCGAGCGACACACACTGCGCCGCCATCGTCTTTGCATCGGCCTTATCGAATGGCTCGCCTTTTACGGCCTCAGGTTTCGACGCCGGCCGCGCATTCGTTTTTGCCGGTACACGCGTCGTTTGCTGCAGCGCTTACGGCACAGCAAAATGCAATAGATATTGCAAAAATAAAGATTGCTTTTCCTGGCATTTCATTTACATTTTCAGATAATCCGAATCGCGTGTAAAGTGGAAACATCAGACTTAGGAGTTCCAACTTTAGTTAGCCGTCCGTACCCGATGAGCCTGCTAAAAGCATCAACTCCGAACAAAGGATCGCATCAAAATCATGAAACACTTCTCAATAGTCATATTTCTGCTTTTCACTGCCTCAAGTTCATTTGCCCAGCGCGAACTCGGCGTTCGCCCGACCGATACTGGCGGACCGCTGATGTTTGAGCAGTCGGTTTATGACGTTCAGTCGTACGATGTCGGCCTAAAGGTCGATCCCAAATCCAAATGGATCTCGGGCACAACCGTAATGACGGCGAAGATAGTCATCCCAACAAATGTCATCGTGCTCGATCTCGACACGCCCTACAAGATCGACCGCATTTTTGGCGAAGGCAGCGACAGGCAGGCTGTGCTCAAATACGAACGGCGCGAAGGGAAGATCTGGATCTGGTTTCCGGCCACAAAGCAGGTTGGCGATACGTTCGAAACGATCATCAGCTATTCCGGAAATCCACGTGTCGCACCGCGTGCGCCGTGGATCGGCGGATTTATGTGGGAAAAGACCCCGAGCGGTGCCGACTGGGTTTCGATCGCACTGCAGAACGACGGTGCCGACCTTCTGTTTCCGGTCAAAGACCATCCGTCCGACAAAGCATCAACCGCGACGATGCGGATCACCGTCCCGGACCCGCTGGTCGCCGTCGGGCCCGGAAAGCTCGAGAACACGGCAAAGAATGCGGATGGAACGTCGACCTACACATGGCGGATGACGAACCCGATCCCCAATTATTCGATCCTCTTCGACGCTGCCCCGTATCGCGTCATCAAAGACAGTGTCAAAAGCATAACCGGCGAGATGATCCCGATGGAGTTTTACATCCTGCCCGAGAGTTTTGAAAAAGGCCCAAAACTGATCGAAGAGACAAAGAAATACAACGCTTTCTTTGAAAAATATCTTGGCCCGTTCCCGTTCCGCTCACAAAAGCTAGGCATTGTCGAAACGCCGCATCTCGGCATGGAACATTCGACCCACATCGCCTACGGCAACAAGTTTCAGTACAACGCTGACGGCTTTGATTGGCTGATGCTCCACGAATTCGGCCACGAATGGTGGTCAAACCTTGTCACTGCTAGCGACTGGCGCGACTTCTGGATACACGAAGGCTTTCAGTCATATATGGACACGCTCTATCTTGAAGAGATCAAGGGCAAAGACGCCTATATTCAGGCAATGAAGATTCGTGCGAAAGGCACCCGAAACATGCAGCCAGTTGCCCCTCGTGAACCGAAAATTTCATATCAGGTCTATATGGCCGAACCCGATTATCTAAAATCGGACGGCGATATTTACGGTAAAGGAGCAGTCGTTCTCCACAGTTTGCGATACCTGATCGGCGACGAGGCATTCTTCCGCTCCCTTCGCCGAATGTGCTATCCAACCAAAGCCATGGAAGCCGTAACCGACGGCCGCCAAACCAGGCTCGTAAACACTGACGATTTCCTGAACATCGCCGAACAGGAATCCAAAATGAAACTCGACTGGTTTTTCGAGCTGTATTTACGCCAACCGAAACTGCCGAAATTGATCGGGACGACCGTCTCTGATTGCGCCAGCAATTGCCAATTGGGCTTGCAGTGGGAAACCCCAAACAACATGCCGTTTCCAATGCCGGTGGATGTCGAGGTAAACGGCAAAACCCAACGCGTCGAGATGAAGGACGGCAAAGCGACGGTTAGTTTCACCGGGACCGTTCCTGTTGTCGATCCGAAGGGCTGGGTTTTGAAGGCACAATAGCCGAGTATCTTCCTCCAGTATGCGACGCGTGTTGGTCACAAAAGCTGCTTTAACGTTCCTTGTTTTGATTGCGGGAATCGTTGCCGTTCGCGCTCAGGAACCCGACCGGGAGCTAGCGAAGCTCCACCACCAGTGGGCTATGCGATATCTCGAGCCGGCGCCGCACATGGAGTTGGCCCGGTATTTCAAGCAAAAGGGCAACCTTATCCAGGCTTTCTATGTTCTTGAAAACGCGTGCCGGTACCGGTTTGAAGAGAAAGTGTTCGACGAAGCGTTTCTTAAGTATTTCGGCGGATTCGCGCCTCTCGATAACTCGAAGGCAGAGGAAGACAAATACCTCGCTTTGGTCAAGGCTTCACCGAACGATGTCGGGCTGCTTACACGTCTGGCAGACGTGTACGTGTCGCGAAGTGAATACACCCTAGCAGTGCCTTTGTTCAAGAAGGTACTTGCGAAGGAACCGCAAAACTACACTGCGGTCGCGGCTCTTGCCGAGATATATCGACGTCAGAACACTCCGGAAAAGGCAAAGCAGATCACGGACGATTTTGTGGGCAAGTTCCCGGAAACGGCCGACGGCTACGGAATTCGTATCGAGCGACTTCTTGCTGTTGACCAGCCCGGAGCCAGGAAATTGATTGATGAAGCAATCAAGCAGTTCCCAAATGAAGGAAGCCTTTGGTTTCTGTCGGGTCTACTTGCGGAGAATGACAAGAAGATCGATGAAGCCGAAGCTTGTTACGTTAAGGCTGCCGAGCTCGAAAAGAACGCGAAGCCTATTCAGGCTCGGGCGGCGATTTTCTTTCGTGTTCACCGAAAGGACAATGAGCGGGCGATCAAATATTATCTCAATACTTATTTCCTCGACCCTCACGCTCATTTCGACGGGCACGCTGAAGCGAAGGTAAGCAGTCTAAATGCCGACATCGCGGAGGCTCGCGTCGAAGCGCAACTGTCCAGTAACATGAGAGCAGAGGCACTCCTAACGGATCCGAATCCCATGGTGGTCCTGTTTGCCTTAAGCAAAATCGCAAAGACTTGGGACAGCACGAGCCCTGATCTGTTCATTCGGATGATGCGCCATGATGATGTGCTTGTCCGCTGGGCGGCGATGCAGACAATTCGGGCCAAGGTGGATGCGAGCTTTGACACTCGGCTAAGAGTTCTCCTTCAGGATCCGGATCTCCGCGTTCGAGGGCTCGCCGCGTACATCGCCGTATCATCTTGGAAGGAAAAGAGCTTTCCCGAGATACGGCGACTTTTGGTGGATCGTTCGCAGCTTATCCGGTTTGACGCATTATCCGCTCTGCTGCTATACGGCGGAGCCCAAGGCAAGAAGATCGCACAGGAACACGAGGTCAGGGAACCAAACGAAACGCTCCGAAAGCTAATCAACATCCCGCGCAATGGGGGTAACTGATCCGCCATCAAAATTGCCCGCTTTTACCAATTTTGGTATCTTAATAAGTTACCCATCCATTAATAATTGTTATAAACAGGATTTATAGAATGGCAACACCTGCAGAAAATATTGATAGAAGAACGGACAAAAAGGCCATGAAGACGAATGGGCTGACTGTTACCGAAGAGCCGGACACGACCGTCGGTGACGGCTATGTTGAGCACGCAAAAACTCACAAGACCGCAAAAGGTACGGCGGCGGAGAAACCGGCGAAGGCCCCGAAAGGAGCGGCAAAGGGAATAGACAAAACCTACGGGCTTGATACTGCAACCCTTGTTGGCATGTATCGCACGATGTACATGTCGCGCCGGATCGATGACAAAGAGATCCAGCTCAAAGGCCAAAATAAAATATTCTTCCAGATCTCGGGTGCCGGCCACGAAGGCGTGCTTGCCGGGGCGGCGTTGGCCTTGAAGCCTGGTTACGACTGGTTTTTTCCTTATTACCGCGACCGCGCGTTGATGATCGGTTTGGGAATGACGGCGCAGGAGATGCTTTGGTCCTCGGTCGGAGCGGAGCCCGACCCGAATTCGCATGGGCGGCAGATGCCTTCGCATTGGGGCTGCACGCGGCTGAATGTCCCTTCCCAATCTTCCTGCACCGGCTCACAGGCGCTCCACGCGGTCGGCGCGGCCGAAACGGGGACGCGTGCGGCGATCGTTAAGGAGCTGCAGGACAAGATCTCCGGTTTCCACGGCGACGAGGTCGTCTATATGTCGGTCGGCGACGGCACCACCAGCGAAGGCGAATGGTGGGAAGCGTTAAGCTCGGCCTGCAACATGAAGCTGCCGGTGATCTTCGTCGTCGAAGATAATGGTTACGCCATTTCGACTCCGGTCGAGGTAAACACGCCGGGCGGCGATATTTCAAAACTCGTTACCGGATTTCCTGGCTTGTTAATTCAGAAGATCGACGGCACGGACCCGCTCGAATCTTACGACGCATTCAAAACGGCCGTCGAATATTGCCGTGCACGAAAGGGCCCCGCCTTTATCCACGCAAAGGTCGTCCGGCCCTATTCGCACTCGCTTTCCGATGATGAAAAGCTCTATCGCCCGGCCGAAGAACTGCAGGCCGACGCCGCGATCGATCCGATCAAGACCTACGCTGAGTTTCTGATGACTGAGGGCATCGCCGATTCCGAAACGCTCGAAAAGCTACGGAAGGAAGTTGATGCCGAGGTCACAAAGGCCGCCGACATCGCAATCGAAACGCCGCAGCCAGCACCTGAGACTGCGTTGCGAAACGTGTTTTCTCCGGATATCGATCCGACCGACAGGCAGCTTTTTGACACCGAAGAAGGCGCCGAACTGAGCGGGAACGCCGGCACGATGGTCGATCTCATCAACCGCTGCATGCACGAAGAGATGGAACGCGATCCGCGGATAGTTGTCTTTGGCGAAGACGTGGCCGACTGCTCGCGCGAGGAGTATCTTGATCAAGTCAAAGGCAAGGGCGGCGTTTTCAAAGTGACCGCCAATCTGCAACGGTCGTTCGGTTCGGCCCGCGTTTTTAATTCGCCGCTGGCTGAAGCCAACATTATTGGCCGGGCAGTAGGCATGGCGATGCGCAACTTGAAGCCGGTTGTCGAGATCCAGTTTTTCGACTACATTTTCCCGGCCATGCATCAGATCCGCAACGAGGTGGCGACGATGCGCTGGCGTTCGGACGGCGAAACAAAATGCCCAATGGTAATGCGCGTTCCGGTCGGCGGTTATCTGAAGGGCGGCGCGGTTTACCATTCGCAATCGGGCACGACCCTTTTCGCCCACACGCCGGGGTTGATGATCGCGTACCCGTCAACGGCCCTCGATGCCAATGGGTTGTTAAGGACCGCCATCCGCTGCGACGACCCGGTGATGTTCCTCGAACATAAGCATCTCTACCGCCAGGTCTATAACAAATCGCAGTATCCATCGAATGAGTTTCTGATCCCGTTTGGCAAAGCAAAGACTGTGCGTGAAGGAAGCGATGTTTCGATAATCACCTTCGGCGCCTTGGTTGAACGCTCGAACCAGGCCGCGAAGCGTTTGGAACAGCAAGGCGTTTCCGTCGAGATCATCGACCTCCGCACGCTCGTCCCGTACGATTGGGAAGCCGTTGCCGAATCTATCAAGAAGACCTCGCGTGTCGTCGTAGCCCACGAAGACCCGATCTCCTACGGCTACGGTGCCGAGATCGCCGCCCGTATCTCCGACGAACTCTTCGAATACCTGGACGCCCCCGTCCGCCGCGTCGGCGCGACTGACACATTCGTCGGCTACGCTCCGCACGCTCGAAGATTTCATCCTGCCGCAGTCAGAGGATGTAGAGAAGGCGGTGTTGGAGTTGATGAAGTACTAATGCGGTAGCCCCGCATAACGAGGGAGATACACATGAATAAGTGTAGGGCCTTGTGCCTCGTGTTCGCGACCTTTTTCGTTAGCTCTCTGGCGACAGCACAAGACAAGGGCGTCGTCAAACCCCAGGTGATCCTCCGCGAGAAGTCCAGGGGATGCCTAAGGGCGACAGGCAGGAAGTGCGTGTCGCCACGGCGAACTTCCAACCCGCGATAGGACGCTGTTCCACACACACCGGTTCCCGGTTACTGTTTACGTCCTCGAAGGTGCGTTTACACTGGAGATAGAAGGACGAGCACCCATCACCGTAAAGGCTGGCCAGGCAATGATGATGCCGCCGCAGGCGAAAATGACAGGTTACAACCGCAGCACCACCGACCCGTTGCGGCTGGTCGTCTTTTATGTAAGTGATCCAGACACGCCGTTTCTTGACCCAGTACACTGATGTCCGAGGGTGTGTTTGCACTCACTCAATATCCCAGAAAGCCGACAATCGACACCTTCGTCGGCTACGCACCGCAGCTTGAGGAGAAACGATGAAAAAAGTTTTGCCTAAAAGAGCGTTGCTGTTAAAGGCGGCGCTTTTTTGCTTTACCGCCGCAATGCCCGCGGCCGCTCAAGTCTTGTTCCCGGCCGATAAGGCGACAATGGTCAATCCGGATGTGCAGCTTAGGCTGACATTTAAGGAAACGCCCGTTGTCGGCAAGTCGGGAAAGATCCGCGTTTATGATGCGGCGGACGACCGTCTGGTCGATACTCTCGACATGAGCATTCCGGCCGGGCCGACGAAGCCGGTCGATCCGGCCGTCAGAGCAAAAGATTATCTAAAATTCGCATATCCTTACGAGCGAACCTCGCGGCCAACTAATCGCGACACAAAACCCGGAACCGGTTCGGCCGGTGCTGTTCCGACCTCATCGACCGATTATCAGTTGACGATCATCGGCGGCTTTACCGACGGATTTCACTTTTATCCGGTTATCGTCAACGAGAAAACCGCGACCATCCAACTGCATCATGATCTGCTCGACTACGGTAAGACGTATTATGTTCAGATCGATCCTGACGTGCTGAGCGTTCCGGAGCGGATTTGCCGGAATTGATGGCAAGAAATGGACATTCACGACCAAGCCAAAGTCGAAAGCCCCGCGTGCGAATGCAATACAGATTACAGTCAGCGGCGACGGAACTGGTGATTTCAATACGGTGCAGGGAGCATTGGATTTCGTCCCCGATCATTCAAAAAAACGGGTCACCATAAAGGTTCGAAACGGGCTCTATCAAGAGATCGTCTATGTCCGCAACAAGACGAATGTCACGCTCATCGGTGAAAGCCAGGACAAGACGATCATCCGGTACGCCAACAACGAGGTTTTTAACCCGCATCCGGCAAACATCCGTACAAATCCGGAAAAAGGAACATTTCCATCACGCCGAGCCGCAGTAACGATCGATAATTGCGATGACATCCAGGTCGTAAACATGACGCTGCAAACGACCGCCCCGGGACAGTCCGAAGGGCCTGCTGATCACCGGCGACCGCAATATTCTGTCAAAGGTGACGGTTATTGGCTTTGGCGATGCGCTCCAGGCGAATGGCCGGATTTATATGGTCGACAGCACGATCGACGGTTCCGGCGACACCATCCTCGGCCGCGGCACGCTGTTTTGCGAACGCTGCACTATCAGGTCGGTAAGCGTCTTTATGTGGCCGCGTAATGGAAAGGACGTCCACGGCAATGTTTTCAAAGACAGCAAATTCTTCGGCACGCGAAACCCGACGACCATCGCCCGCTCACCAAAGAACGGAGATTTCGAATACCCGCACGCCGAGGTCATCCTGCTCAACACCCAACTAACCAACATCGCCCCCGAAGGCTGGGGCGACGCCGACAAAGGGGGCAATGTCCGCTTCTGGGAATACAACAGCCGCGACGCCGATGGCTACGCCGGTTGACATAAGCCATCGTGTCCCCTGGTCGCGACAGCTCGACAAGGTCAAAGATGCAAAGATCATCGCCGATTACAGCCGTTCGGAATTTGTTTTGGCGGGATGGAAGCCAAAATTATAGGAATTATGTCAAAAGTTGTAGTTCAAGCATTTGGAATGTCGCTCGACGGTTTCTCCGCCGGGCCGGATCAGAGTCTTGAGGCTCCGCTGGGAACGACCGGGCCCGAGATCATGGAGTGGTTTTTTCCGACGAAAACGTTCATCGACCAGCACGGCGGTGGAGGTGGCGGCGAGACGGGGATCGATGATGGTTTTGCGGCAGAGTCGATGGCCGGTAAAGGTGCGTGGATACTTGGCCGCAACATGTTTGGCCCGATTCGCGGCCCGTGGCTGGACGACGAATGGAAAGGCTGGTGGGGCGACGAACCGCCGTATCACGTTCAGGCGTTTGTGCTGACCCATCACCCTCGTGAGCCGCTCGTCATGAAGGGCGGTACGACGTTCCACTTCGTCACCGACGGCATTCACTCCGCTCTCGAACAGGCAAAAGCCGCCGCCGGCGACAAAGACATCCGTATCGGCGGCGGTGCGGCCACCGTGCGTCAGTATCTCGAAGCCCGCTTGATCGACGAACTCCACATAGCCGTCCGCCCAATAATCCTGGGCCGTGGCGAACCGCTTTTTGCCGGACTCGACCTTCGCGAACTCGGCTACAAGGTCGACAAATGGGTCGCGGGTGAGAGAGCGGTCCATATCACCATTAATAAGCGCGGCTAGCCGTTATTTCAGACGTCCCGGGCCGATACGAGGAAAAAAGAATGAATCGAATCCTGATCTCCATCTCAACTGTCTTGCTCTTTGCTGCGTCGACATTCGCGCAGCTTGATCCAGTCAAACAGACCCGCGAATACCGCACCGCCAACGAGCAGCGGCTTCTCAGCGAGTTTGTTGAAATGCTCTCGATGCCGAATGTCGCGTCGGATACCGCAAATATAAATCGAAATGCGGACTATCTCGTCGAAGTGATGAAGCGGCAGAGTCTGAACCCGCGATTACTCAAGGCAGCCGATCCAAAAGTGCCGCCTGTTGTTTATGGCGAAGCGATCACGCCCGGAGCCAAGCGGACATTGATAATTTACGCCCATTACGACGGTCAGCCGACCGATCCGAAGCAATGGACGGGCATCGAGCCATGGACACCGGTCTTGTTTTCGGCCGCGATGGAAAAGGGCGGGACGAAGGTCAAGTTTCCGGCGGCTGGCGAAAAGGTCGATCCCGAATGGCGGCTGTATGCCCGGTCGGCCTCGGATGATAAGGCCGGTGTGTTTGCGATACTGAAAGCGTTTGAAGCTCTTGTTGCAAAAGGTATCAAACCGACCGTAAACATCAAATTCTTTTTCGAGGGCGAAGAAGAAGCCGGCTCGCCAAATCTGCGAGAGATACTCACCAAGAACAAAGAGCTCCTCAAGGCTGACGCCTTTATCGTCTGCGACGGTCCGGTGCATCAGTCGGGGCGAAAGCAGGTTGTCTTTGGCGTTCGCGGCGATGTAAATGCCGATCTGACTGTTTACGGGGCCAATCGTCCGCTGCACAGCGGCCACTATGGCAACTGGTCGCCAAATCCGGCGATGACCCTCGCAAATCTGCTAGCGTCGATGAAGGATGATCGCGGGAATATTACCGTCAAAGGTTGGGCAGATGATGTTCAGCCGTTAGGGCCGGTCGAATTAAAGGCCCTGAACGAAGCTCCCAAGTACGACGATGAAATAAAACGACAGCTTGGAATCTCGTACACAGAGGGCGGCGGCAAGAGTTTGCTTGAACTCATTAACCTGCCGTCGCTAAACATCAACGGCTTCAAAAGCGGCGACGTCGGCGATCTGGCGCGCAATGTGATCCCGACCTCGGCAACGGCGGTGCTTGATCTGCGGCTGGTCAAGGGCAACGATCATGTCAAACAGGTCGAAAAACTCCGGAAACACATCGAATCACGCGGATTTTACCTGATCGACCGCGAACCGACCGCCGACGAGCGGCTGAAATATCCGTTCATAGCAAAATTTACAGTCCGATCCGGCGGATACAACGCAGAGCGAACGCGAATGGACTTACCGATCTCGCTGGCCGTGATGGACGCAGTCCAGGCCGCTTCGACCGAGCCGATCGTGAGAATGCCAACGCTCGGCGGCAGCCTTCCGCTCTCGATCATCAGCGAAACGCTTGGTCAGCCGACGATCACGGTACCGATCGCGAACTACGACAACAACCAGCACGCCGAAAACGAGAATATTCGAATTCAGAATCTCTGGGACGGAATCGAGATCTTCGCCAGTCTAATGATGATGAAGTTCAATTGAAAAACTATGCGTTTGCACCGGATAATGCAGATCTCATCGGATGAAGTTCTAAACGAAAAAAGCAGCGGAAAGCGGACGCCGCCCTTCGCTGCTCATTTCTAAAAACTCACGAGTGATCAGTTTTCCGCCACAAAATTCACGTCAAACGCGTTATCCACCAGGAAGACAACCTGTTGAGAGACTGGGAATCTGTGCCGTTTAGACGAAATTGCGATCTGCACGGTCTGCCCGGCCTGAATACCGGCAAACCTATAATAACCGAACCCATTGGTGATCGTACTAAACGCCTGGCCTGAACTGTTGATCAAGTTAAGCCGGGCTCCGCTTACGCCGCGTCCATTCGCCGATGTAACCCTGCCGCTGAGCACGACATCGGCTGCGGTTGGCGCCGGTGCCGGGAGTGAGACTCCCAGCATCCAAAAGTCTCCGGCATTGACGTCGGCCGCACTCCAGGTCGGTGTACCGCCGTCGCCTCGAAGAAACAACTGGAATGTAATTGTTGAGATGTTCGTTCCGGTGACCTTAACCGTACCGCAGGCGGCTGTCCCGTTTTCGCAATTGGTCGAGATCAGGGTTGCGTTCGCATTATTGATCTCGTTGCCTGAGACAACCAGCGTCGGGTTACCCTGAACTTTCGAAAGGGTCAGGCCCGGAGTGGTCAAATTCAGCTCATTTGAAAACCCGAGTTGGCCGATAAAACCACCCATCCCTACAAGATGAAGAAGAGGATTTGAAACCGGGGAGCTGAAGTTCAGCGTCAGGTCGGCGACATAATTACGGCTGTTCGTTGCCGGTACTCCGAGCCCTTGCCAGTGCTGGACAGAGCTGTAAATGGAGAATGCGTGATTGTCTACAACGGAAATACCGGTTGGTGAGCCGTTCGAAGTGTTGCTGAACATGGTGTCCGCCGGAAACGCGATCGAATCCATCGCGTCGAAGATCGGCGTCGTATTGATCGTTGTCGTTCCAACGGCAAGCCGTCCGCCAAATAACACTACGGGATTTCCCGGCCCGGTACCGAGCCCCGCGAACTGCTGATTCGAAAGCGTCGCCGTAATATTCACGATCGTACCTGGCGGCGCGCCCGGAGCGGGATCGGTCAAAAGCTGGATCGTTTGCGTTTGGGCCGGCCCATCCGGAGGCGTTCCCGCATAGCTGTTCGCAAACATCTTAAGCGGGCCTTGGGCTTGTGTCATTCCCGAAAAAAGAAGCAGACAAAATGCCAAATGCAAAAGAGAAGCTTTTGCGAGTCGATTTCCAACTTCCTTGAAAACTTCCGCGCCTTTCAATAGGATCATCGAAATTTACCTCACCTCAGTTATTTACGAAATTACAAGAAACCTCTGCCAAGCTTATGAAACCGGTTTGATCGAAAAAACCGGCGAAAGGAAAGTTACAGTATTACTTTAACATATCTGGCAAACGACTTCCAAATGCAGGGGTTCGCCGCGAGTCGTTTTGCCTAAAAAACAAAAAGGGCCGCGTATGCAGCCCCTTTTATCGGTTTGCGCACACACTATTCGGCATGTACGTGGCTTTCGGGTTTCACTGCGAGAAGTGCGGGAAAGTTGCCGGCGATCTCACGGGCGTTGATCTCATGTCCGCAGACGGCCAAGCCCAGGCCTGATTTGCGAAATGCGATCTCGTCCATCTCGGCACGAAAATCAAATCCCGGCAGGACCGAGGCGGTCAGGGCCGCGGGACTGCTCTTACGGGGAAGTTTTTCATCCGTCATCGCCGAATTATACGCGAAGGTGGCCATGATCACTGCCGAACGTTTCAGGTCTTCTTCGAGAATGCGGTCGGAAACGTCCTGAGTGGTGTGCCACGAACGGGTGAAATACTCGACCGGATCCTGAATGAACTGGAAGCCGGGCAATCCAAGTGCGTTAAAGCCAAGGTGGTCCGTGCCGCCCGTGTTGCTGATGGTTACCGTCGTCGCGTTCCAATCCTTGAATGACATCAGCCAATCTTTGAACGTCGAGCGAAGTTGTTCATTACCCTGCAGATAAATGCCGCGGATCTGGCCAGTGCCGTTGTCGAGATTATAATAGGCGGCAAATTTGTCATGCGCCGGTTTTTTGGTGATCGGTACTGTCTGCCCTGCCCAGGGCCTTGAATGCATCCGCGTCCGAGCCATCGCCGATCGTCCCAAGGGTTTTGCCGACATAGCCTCGCGAACCCAGGAGACCTTGTTCTTCGCCGGTCCACAACCCGATACGGATCGTGCGTCTGGGTTTTAGTCCCGATGCCTGAATGATGCGGATCGCCTCCATCGCGACGGTCGAACCGGCCCCGTTGTCGGTCGCACCGGTTCCGGCATGCCACGAATCGAGATGGGCGCCGACCATTACCACTTCGTCCCTGAGGTTAGGATCCGAGCCGGGAATCTCCGCTATCGTGTTATAGCCCTTAAGGTCGTCTTCGTAAAATTGCGCGGCGAGGTCGACCGTCATTTTGACTGGCACACCCTGCTTGATCAATCGGACCAGCCGGTTGTATTGCTCCAACTCGGCGACTAGCTGCGGGATCGTGGCGGGTGCCGTCTTTGAAGCAACACGCAGGCTGAAGTTTGGCGGCGTTCCCGGCGGAACCGGCGGAAGGCTCGCACCCATTACGCGGATGGTGCCGGCGTCCGTACCAAATCCCGAATCTATAAGGACAGCCGCACCCTCGTCAAAATACATTTTCGTCTTCTTATAGTTGAATTCCTGGGCAGCTCTCTGTTGTTCGGTCGGCGCCGGCGGTGCCGCAGGCGGCCCGGCCGGTTTGGCGTTCTCGAAATCTGCCAGTGCCTTGTCAGTCTGCCGTGAGGCGGTCGGAGTAAAAATATCGGAAACCGGGCGTTCAGGGGCGGTAAGCACGATAGCTCCTTTCAGCTTTCCTTTGTACTTTGCGAGGCCAGCTTCGTCGGTTGCGTCGACGTAAATTACGTCAGAAGTGACCGGCCCATTCGTCGAGGGCGACCAAGCTTTCGGATACGCACGAAATGCCGTTGTCTGCTCGCCTGCGGTAACCATCGCAGAAAAACGTTTCAGTTCCCAGCCGCGGCCGAATTCGCCCCATGGGTCGACCATAGCGTTTTTCAGGCCCCATTTTTCAAGCTGCTGCTTTGTCCATTGATTCGCCCGCTTTTGCCCCGGCGAATTTGTCAATCGAGGCCCGATCACATCCGTCAAATACCGGATCGTCGCCATCGCCTGCGAGCGGTTCATTCCTTCGTCTTTGATTCGTGCGACCGCATCTTCCGCCCGGGCGGCTGTTTGTCCGAGAGCCAGGCCGGGCGTTAGCAGAGCGGCGAAAATGATCAATACAATATTCTTCTGTCGAAACATTTTAGTGATACTCCTGAGGTTTAAATTGGGGACAGATAAAGATAACCGTCAGAATATGCGAGTTGTTTCCGCGCGTGCAATTACTTGGTGACGAGATGATATATTCCGGTGCCGAGCCGTTCCGCAAAGCGTTCGTCAACCAGTTGATGATTGGCTCTTCCCGATTCCCATCGATAAAAGCCAAACTTGCGAGACATGTCGCCGAGCAGCGTCATTCCGCACATTTGCAGGTAGCCGCGGGCGAGTTCTCGGACGGCTTCGTCTCTCGGCATTTTGATCGCCATCTCATCCGGGAATCGGGCTTCGGCAAGCGTCCAGATATACGTAAACTTTGGTACGTAAAGAACTTCCTGTGGCACGACCTTCATTTTTTTCTGAAGTTCATCGATCGCTTTTGTGAGATCGGCTTTTACGGCGAATCCGCAGGCTTCGCGCAGTTCGCTCGTCGCCATGTCCCATTCCTTGCGAAGCACCTTCAAAACCTTGCGTGCGTTTTCGGAAAGCTCGTCTTTTTCCGCCTTTTTCGAAACACCCCATATCGCGTTGAATACGGGAATCATTCGCGTAGCCAGAAACATTGAGTTTCCCTTGACGAGCTTGCCGTAATAAACCTTTCCGCGAGCAACTACTTCGTCTTTCAGCACCCAGGCCTTGCTCGCTTCATAATCTTTCTGCACGTTGCGCGGCATGTGTGCGTCGCGTCGGCCGCAGACAGCGATATACACGGACGGCAGGTCCTTTCGCATATCGGTTAGCCCGAGGCAAAACCCCAGGTCTTCGACCATCGTCTCGACGTCCGCAGCAGTCTCAACTCGCAAGGCTTCGTCTCGCCGCCATTTGCGGTCGCGGTATTGCTCGATCTCTTCAGGAAGCAAGCTCATAAGAAACCACGGATATCATCGTTCCACTAGCTTTCAATTTCGCCGAAAAGTGGAACGGCTTAAATGTAGCAGCTACGTATGTTACAGCCACAAATCGTTCCAGTTTGTTTTAACACAGACCCCTTAAGTGGAACGATTTGACTGTGTGTCGTCCTAAAACAAGTTGGTCAGCATCTGAATCGAAAACTGTCAAAGACCCTACCACACTTCGACCGGGATGCGGGATAGAAATTGTCGCATAGATGCAAAAGTGTGTCAAGTAATTTACAGTCTTGGAGCCGGGCCAGTTTGAGACCCAATACCAGACTAACCGAAAATCAACACAGTTCAATGACCGTATGAAATGTCGACAAACAAAAACGGACATCGTTGCAGATGTCCGTTGGGTAAAGAAAAACCGAAACTTGCCTGCGGCTAGTTCACCTTACTTTGCTGATTATTTCGGATCGGCGATGACGAAGTTACCGTCATTACCGAGCCCTTTTGAAGCTGAATATCGTCACGGCCCTGGATCGCGACCGAGCCGGCACCGGCACCGCCGCCGATGATCGCGCCGATCGCCGCGCCCTTGCCGCCGCCGGCAATTGCACCGATCAAGGCACCGATTCCCGCACCGATCCCACCGCGTTTCACAGATTCTTTCGTCTGGCTGTCGCCTCTTGCGGTACCTTCGGTATCGACCTTTACGTCTTTACCGTAGGTGTCCTTGATGCCCTGAAGGTAACCGGCAAAATCGTAAGCCTTGCCGTCACGAAGCGTGATTTTCTGGAAGTTGAACGTGACATTCGACCGGCCCGAAACCTGGCCCGAACGCCCGACGCCTGAAATATATCCTTCAATGATCGCCCCGCGAAATTCGTCCGGCGACTGCACGGTCAAACGAAACCGGTCGTTGTTCTGCGATACCTTTGTGTCGATCGCATTTTCGAGAACGCCCGAGATCACCGTTCCATTGGGAACGATAAACTCGCCGATCCTTGGCGTGACGACCGACGGTGTATTGCCGGACGTGCCGTTCGAGTCGTTCGGATCGTTACTTGAATATGTGCCGCCCGTGTCCGCCGGATCATTGTCGATACCGAGTTGGGCAACAGCATCGGTCTTGTTGTAAACGCTTTCGGCGAAAATAGTCTCGCGCAGATAATCGGTGGTGATCCGGCGAGTCACCTTCAGTGTTTTGCCGTTGTCCGGGGAGACAAATGTGATGGTGTAATCGGTCTCACCCCCAAGGCTCGAAACCGTCAATTCCTGACCGCGAAGTGTTGCGCGGACACGCACTGTTCGGCCGCCCGAATTTTCAGTCTTTTCACGTCCGTCCGCAGTGATCGTTATCGGCGAGGCTTTGGTCGATGCGAGCGTCACCTGGTTTCCGCGGATCTGAATTGCGATCTGCTCCGGTGCTTCCAATTTTGACTCGAGATCTTGTTTATTTGCGCCGGCAACGTTGGCGGTTGACAGGATATCGGCAATATTCTCGCTGCGAGCCGCGTCGATCTGATATGTGCCGGTCAAGCCGTTATCGGGCCTGTTAGGGGTTGTTCGAATCGGCGCAGGCGCGTTGTTTTGATTCGTCGAAGGATCATTCGCGAATCCACCGTTCTGGTCCGCCGAAACGCCATAGCTGTTCGCAAGGCGGTCAACGAGGCCGCGAATCGCCATCCAGTCGTTTTGAAGTTTTCGGCTCTGCTGATTGTCTTCGAGAAATTCTTCAATATTATTTGCGGCCCGCACAACGTCCGAAACATCATCGCGATTCTCGCGTTTCGCGTTGAAATTAGTTTCAAACGCGGCGATCCGGTCCTTCAGGTCGCGAAGGTCGGTCGAAACATCGGTCACGGACTGCGGGTCCATCGAGGCGCTCTTTAGCTGGTAATCCAGATTGTATTTGAAATCGTCCAGCTTCGAGTTCAGGTTTCGGATGATATCGCGAGTTTCGCGCTCGTTCCTTGGCTGTGCATCCGCCCACCCCGCAAGGCCCAAAAACACCATTCCCACAACCGCAAAAACCGAAAAAATCGATGCAATCCGTTTCATAATATGATCTCCAAACCTTTACGAGCGATAGGCACACGTCTGCCGCTCGATTTGAAGCATTTTTCGTGCCAATGGTTGTTCGCCAACCCGCCCACTCGCTATACATATGCTAAAATCGCGTCAATACGCATGCCAATGCCCGTCCTAGCAAGCGTATACATCACCTGCGGGGAACAGCGGCGTGACTTCGCCTTAAACCATTTCGTGCACGGGCACGACGTTTCCGACAATTGACGCGAACACTGAAGATAGACTGGCATTTGTCCGATTTTTATGAAGAAGGCCTTAATCGCAGCCGCACTGATCTTGATATGTTCCTCCTCTGCACTAACGCAGATTCAGGTTCCGGTTCACATCCAGATACTAAAAGCAGAAGACGCCCGCCGTTATGACCACGCGCTCGAAGATCTGATGGGCCACGCGGACGAACGCGTTAAGATCCGTGCGATGTTGGCGGCAGGGCGGATCGGCGACGAGAAGGCCATTCCGCGGCTTGCATCAATGCTGGAAAGCGGTTCGCTAAAGGTTCGAGAAATGGCAGCGTTCGCTCTCGGCGAGATCGAATCGGTAAATGCTGCCGACGTAATAGAAAAGGCACTCAAGGATCCAAAAACGCCCGCTCCGATCCGTGCCCGTTCGGTCGAGGCAGCCGGAAAGATCGCCGCCGCAAACGTAAAGGACGCGAACGCGAAAGAGCTGGGCGAGGCGATACTCGACACGCTTGAAGCGGAAGACCGCAAGGCCAATCAGCAGGATCGCCAAGTCGTGCTTTTCGGATTGACCGCCGCTTTGCGCTCACGGCCCGAAGATGCCGATCTCGTGGTAATGAAGTTTTTGACAAACCTCGACCCGCGAATCCGTGCCGATGCCGCAAACACACTTGCCCGTCTCCGGACAAAAAGCGCGAACGGAGCGCTTCGGGCCATTGTGATGAGCGATGACGACCCGATCGCACGTGCAAACGCCGTCAGGGCTCTCGGCGCCGCCGAGGACAAGGAATCGCTGAACATACTGATCGACGCCGCGACGGAAGATGAAGATTCCCGCGTTCGCGTTTCGGCGATCCGGGCGTTAGCGAGCCTGAAAGACCCGTACGCCGTCGAAAAGTTGCTGGATCACGGGGAGAAGTTGCTGGCTACATTTGTGAAAGGTAGGAAACAAAACCTCGATCCTGCGGAAAAAAATGAACTGCTGGAAGTGGCTGTGACACTCGGCCGCCTCGTTCCAAAAACGAACGATGCACGAACTGTCAAATTTCTTACGGCATTTGGCGAGGCCGACGCGTATCGCTCGCCCGAAACCGAGATAGCTTTTGCACGCGTGGCGCCGAAGAAATACACCGAATATCTGACCGCGAAAAATGCTAAATACAAGAGCTCTCGAAGGGCGGTCGATGCAGCGTTGGAGGGAATTCGCGAGTTTGCAACCCTTGGAACGTCGCCCGAGGAAATCGCCTTAAAAACCGATGCCGTTGAACAACTCCGTCGCGGCCTGCTTCGTTATATCGCGCGTGAAGCTAGTCCTACCGAAGATTCCGTGCCTGATCTGCTGCGGACGCTCGCCGCGTTTAAACCGGACGGTTTCGCCGGCGACCTTCGCAAGCACCTGAAAGACCCCGGCGTTTTCATCCGGGCGACCGCCGCCGAACTGCTTGCCGACCTGCCCGCATCGAAGGAAAACGTCGGGGAGCTAAAATCCGCGTTTACGAAAGCTCTTTTGATGGACAAGGCTTACAATGACGCTCAGCTTGCGATACTTGACGCCCTCAACAAACTGGATAAAAAGGAAGCCGTTGGCATTTTTCTGGTGGCGCTGAATGCCCCGGATTATCTTGTACGAAAAAAGGCGTTCGAACTGCTCGCGGACAAGGACTTGCAGAAAGATTTTCCCGGTATTCCCGCGTCCGTCGCGAACGCGCGGACCAAGTACAAAGATCAGGTCTTGCCTTACTCTCCTGCATTCGGAACAAAACTCGGCCAGGTCTTGAACACTGACGTCGATTATCGCCGAGCGGCTTCGCGAAAGAACGGCTCGGTAAAAGCGGTGTTCACAACCGCAAAAGGCACTTTTACTATCGACTTTTCTCCCGAAGACGCTCCGCTGACCGTGGATAATTTCGTCAAGCTTGCCAAGGCACGCTACTTTAACGGACTCGAGGTCCACCGCGTGGTCCCGAATTTCGTGATGCAGGACGGCGACCCGCGCGGTGACGGCAATGGCGGGCCGGGATGGTCGATTCGCTGCGAGGTAAACATGCTGGCATACGATCGCGGCGCCGTCGGCATGGCACTTTCGGGCAAGGACACCGGCGGCTCTCAATGGTTCGTCACCCACTCGCCCCAACCGCACCTCGACGGGGGCTACACGGTCTTTGGCCGGGTGAACGAAAAGGATATGAAAGTCGTAGATAATATCGTCCGCGGCGATAAGATCATCTCCGTTAGGATCGTTGAGGGAGTTTTGCCACAGAGAACACGGAGCGAGAAATAGCTGCAGAGTAGCGACGACGATGATAACGAAATTTGGTTTGTTACCTGGGCGGAATGCGAACTCGGTTAGCTTCGGAGTGCTAGCCTACTTGGTCGTCTCACGGGACACGCGACCAAGTGACTCATGGGCTGCCGCACAACCTAAAGATCAATATTCGACCCGGACACGATGATTGTGAACCCGCCGAAGTTAATCGCGGAACGAAGAGTAGAGGCTATTACTACAGAGATTGTAGTTCCGAATCTGAAATTTTATTCTTTAGTTTACGGACAGCGAAGATAGCCGGAACCAGGGGCCGAAATGACGGCAGTTACCGAATTCTCTATGGCGGATCGAGGGTGGTCCCAACTGAAGACGAGTTGACTTGAGATACTGGGTCACCAGCGGTTGGAAGGCTACGATCCGTCATAAAGAAGGTGATGATTTCATTGGGCTAGACGGGCGTACTGGGTTAAGTTACGGATTACTGGGCGATCTATTGAAATGGTGCTGGACCAGAGATATGGCAATGAGAATCGAAAAACGCGGCATCCTGGGCTTGTCCCGAAAGGAGCATACACAGGTCGAGATCGAGGAAGGCCTGGATAATCTGTCGCATTATCTCGACGGGCTATTCCGTATTCCAGGAACCGGTTGGCGGTTCGGTCTGGATTCGCTGATCGGGTTGATACCGAACGTCGGCGACACCATCACTTCTTTTGCTTCGTTTTACATTTTGCTCGCGGGCGTGCGTTACGGCGTGCCGAAGATCACGCTGCTGCGGATGGCATTTAACATCGGTCTGGACTACCTGGTCGGCATGGTTCCGTTTGTCGGCGACGCGTTCGACTTCTTTTGGAAATCGAACCAGCAGAACATGGACCTCATCCGCACGCGTGCAAAGGGAAAAGGCCAGGGCACGACCAGCGATTACGTTTTCGTATTCGGCATTATCGTATTTCTGATACTGCTTCTGATCGGTTCGATCGCCGTCAGCGGATTGATATTGTATTGGATATTTACGAGCAGGCCGCTGATCTAATGCAAAAGCCCGCACGTAAGTAAGGGCGTAACGTCCAACGTTGTGTGTTACGCCCTTACTTACGTGCGGGCCTCCGCATAGTTTCAAGCCCTCGCTGAAGCTCAGGCCTCTGCCCCTTTGGCCTCTGTCTGCAATTTTGTCAGAACTTCAAACAGCTCATCGTTGTTCGGCTTGTCCAAAAGCTCGTGGCGGTCGATATAGGCGATCTTGCCTTCTTTATCGACAACGAAAAGATCACGGTTGGAAAATCCGCCGTCCTCGCGCCAAGTGCCGTACAGCTTGGCCACATCACCTTTCGGGTGAAAGTCCGAGAGAAGATCGTACGAGATGCCTCCCAGCGATTCTGCCCACGCGACGTGGCACGGGATGCTGTCGCCTGAAATGCCCAGCACCCGGGCATTAGCGCCCGGCAAAGCGTTCTTTGTCCGCTTCGTACGACGGTATCTGTGTCCCGCAAACACCCGTCCAGTCAAACGGGTAGAAGGCGAGCACCACGTTCTGCCCCCTCAGGTCCGATAGCTTTACCGTCCGGTCCTTGTCCAAATGGCTCTTCAGCTCAAAATCAGGGGCCATGTCTCCAACTTGTAACATCAGTTGTCTCCTTATCGTAGAATTTGTATTGCTCTCTTAGATTACCGCGAAAAAGCGGCCTTTTCAATTTGGCTTAGGCCTTGAGGTTCTCGTGATCAGCGGTCTAGATCGGTTGTTGCAGAAGTCGTAGGTGTCGATCTATGGCGCCGGATTGTCGCCCCGGGTCGGCACAAGCCAGAAGACAAATTCGTGATCGCCGTTGCCCGCGGCTGCGCAATAGTTATTCGAAGCTTCGTCGATCTTCGTTCTCTTGCAGTTGTCTTCAAGTAGCTGTGAACGTTGGACCCTCTTGGCGTTTGCCCTTGTAATCTCACTTGAAATATATCATAACATAAAGCTGGGACGTTTGGTTTTTCGTGAGCTTCTTTCCAATCTTCGCAAGCAGTGTTTTATCAATTGTCGTACGGCGGACTCGTAAATTTCTCCGAGCTATATAGGCCGGGATTGCATCAACACCAACTCGTAAATCTCAGAAGCTGTATTCGGACAACCTGCCGGCAGGCCGCTGACTTTCACTGTAGCGGTCGAAGCTCGGATAATCTGAATAGACCGCATCGTTGGCGGCTGTACCTTGCCTTGACAAATTTCGCCGTTTACCCTGTCCTTCAATAACTCGCATATTGTCGACGCTCCCGGTCAGAAATGTTCGCAGGAAAGCTCCCACTGACCGTTGAACGATGCGCCACGTACCTTCCGGGTTCGCCGGGCTCAGTTATCCCAGCGGGGGTCACAACCGAAATTGTCGGACAGGCAGGCACCGCAGCCGTCGACGTGGAGGGGCTTAACGGCAGTCGGCTGCGTGTCGATCGGAAAACGCGAGGCTTGCGGTATCCGGAGCAGCGGCCCGGCAAGGCCCTTTATTCGACAGCGACGATCTGACTTTCAGGTTCGGTCTGCACAACTTCGATACTCGTTGTGCCTTGTCCGCTGACTATCACCCCAGCCGAAACATTCCAGAAATATTTGAGATCGAATTGCCGCCCTTTTGTGTCTATCGTTGCCGTGTAGCGGGCGCGCGACGTTAGGTTGGACATTTTCATGCGGGCCGGAGATCGATATCTTTGGACAAGACGGCGCCAGGTTCGGCTGAGCAAATGAAAGAACACTCAAACCGAGGATCCAAACACTAATGAAAACTGTCTTCTTCACTCCTGTAAATTTACCGCACGCGTCCGCGAAATGAAAGGTTTTTTCGGTGGCCGCGGCCTTTGAACGCAGCCAAGAAAAAACCCGCCGGGGCACACCGGCGGGTCCATTTTTCGCGTTCTGTATTCTTGGAGGAGTACAATGTCGCACGAAAAAACAGAGATCACTGCTGCGGTTTAGTTGTCGTTACGCTCTTTGCCGCGGCCGCCTTTTGTATTTCGAATTTTGAGGCGTTGTATTTGAAGAGAGGCTCGCCGAGGAGCTTGTAGCCATTCGGCACGCTGAAGAGCGACGGGTCCGGCTCGCTGCGGATGATGTTGGTCAGCCGGTATGTCTGCTCGCCAAAACGCGGATCGCTGTTTTTTGACATTACGACCAGGTCCAGTTCCTTCGAATACCACTTTTCATAGATCATTTCTATCGGCCTTTCGTTTCCGATGGCTCCGGCCGGAATGGTAGTAATGGTCCGTGTCCCCTCGGCATTTACGCCCTCGATGTTCTGAGTGCCGAGCTGTTCGGTGCGCGACTCGTATTTCGTATGGCTCCCGCCGCCGATAGTGTACGCGAAGCCCTGGCCGCCGGAGCTCGATATGATCGTCTGCCCGGCCATGTTTTGACCGCTTGCTATCACAACCGGAGCCCTTGCTGCCGCAAGTTTCTCAGCCACAATGGCCTGCTCCAATTCTCCTTTGACACCTGCTGCAGAAACACCATCAGCCTTCGCCCTTGCGTTCGCCAAAAGCTTCTCAGCAACAATGGCCTGCTCCACGTCTCCCTTGACGCCTGCTACTGAAACACCGCCGCCAACAGCCCTCACACCGGTAACCGTGGCTGTTTTCAAGGCCGAATCGAGCAAATAGTGGTTGCCGACAACGGGATCGAGGATCGAAATACCCTGTCCATAGCTATACGTCGTGCCGAGCAAATTGCCCGAACCGCCCGACATTTCCCGGCGAAAACGCCCTTCGCTGTTGCGGTAGAGCTTGCTTGTCGAGCTTCGAACAATTCGGTTGCCGTCCGCAAGCACCTGAACGCTTTCGCTGACCGCTTCGGCCGAAAACGGAGCTCCCTTTACAACCCGGTCCGAGCTGGGCCGCGATCTCGGCGATCACCTTCGGGCTGGCCGCCTGCTGGCCGCTGGCCGCGACACCCATCAATATAAACAATAAAAGTCCTGATAAAATTTTCATCTCAATCTCCTGATTTTTAGTCAACGAACCTGATCGCTCGCGGAACACCATCGGTGCCCACAAGGACGTCCGTCTTAATAAACTTGGCATCATTCTCAAGCGGCAGATCAACGCCGAGAGCAAACAGCGACGAACGGGTCATATCAACCCTGACAATATGTCCGCCGCGAAACGATTCGTCCAGATTTCCCGCAAACGAAAGCGGATAAAACTCGCGCTCGGCCCGAACATGCTGTTTCTTCGGCTTAGGCCGAAGGGGCTTGGCTTCTTCGCGAAAAACCGCTTTTGTTATTAGAGGGCGGTTTGTGGCCGCGGGTTCCGAAACCTGATCCGGCAAGATCAATTGCTTGCTCACCGGTGTTTCGTCAACCTTATAAAGGTTTGGCAGCTTGCGCGATCTTGCTAAAGGAGCTGCAGATTCGGGCCCGTAAATATTCCCGAAATAGCCGTAGGCTGAAACTAACGCAAGAATTGACGCAAAGACCGCTGTTGCGGGTTTCCACGCGAACCTTCGGCGACCCGACACAGCAATATCGCCATTGGCGGCAATTCGTTTCCGCACGGAATCGAACAGCTCCGGAGCGGAAACAATTTCGTCGATCTCCTTGCTGCTGAGCCGTCCTGCCTTCAAAACTTTGGCCGAAAGCTCATCAAGTTCACTATTTTTTAAGTTTCTCCCTTTCATTCCGTCACCAGAAAGGACGCTGTCGGCAGCGTCAAAGTTACAAGTATCTTTTCACGATCCGACGCAGTGCATGTCTTGCCCGCCACGCCCGCACCTTTATTTTTGAGACCGACCAGCCAAGTTGAGTTGCCGCGTCCGCGACGCTCATCTCTTCCGCATACAGCATCTCGAGCAATGCGCGGTCATCCGCGGCCAGATGCGACAAAAGCTTGTCGGCAAGATCACGGTCGATCAGGCATTCCTCAGTGGTTCTTCCCAAAATTGGTTCGCCGGAAAGGGAAGCCGAGTCGCCGATGTCATCGATCAGGTCTTCGGGGCGCCTCTTTTGATTCCTGACGATATCAAGGCAGGCGTTCGAAGTGATTCGTCCAAGCCAGCTCACGAACGAGAGATCGAATGCAGCCGCGAAACTTCGGAAGTTCCGAATAGGCCTTGGCAAATGCGATCTGGACGATCTCCTCGATCTGCTCCGGCTTTCGAAAATAACGGGCTGCGATCGAACCGACAAGCCGTTTGTGCCGCTCGAACAGTTGTTCAAACGCGGTTTCGTCGCCCGCAAGAATTAGTCCGACAAGCTGGGCGTCGGTGCGCTCGGTGCGGACCATTGCACCGGCAGGCGTGTCATCAGCACGGTGAATTATAGTTTCGCTTTGCAAAGCTGTCGGATAAATGCTCATTCGCCCGAAAGAAATTTCAGAAGGCCGTTGAACGTAAAGACGCACCGGCTTTCGAAACAGTTACAAAAGAATTCTTGAGATCCGACGGAGATTTACGCGTGGAAGCGCTGGAAAGTTTGAAAAGAAGGGCAATAAATTACAGGTGGCGTCCGCCCGGCGGCTGTCGGGATGGGGACAATCTATTCCTCGCCGGGCATTTTCATCCTGAGTAGCGTGCTGAATTTTGAGGGTTCGACGCGACGCGGTTCGTCATAAAACTCTTCCGGGAATTCGACAGATCTTGTGCGTCGGGTGGCCTCAGTAACGTTATCGAGTTTAAGAACGATGACGCCGTCGTCAACCTCGACGTCGTTGAAAACGATAGTTTCGCCGATCTCGATGCCGTAGAAGTTGCAGAAGGATTTTGCCCTTAAATAATAGCTTTGCGAGGCACCCTGGCGTTTGAGCTCGTATGCGTGATCGACATCGGGAGCGCTTCCTTTCAGTCCGATAAGCCGGTTCGCTTTATCGAACATGAAAACAACCGCCTTGGGCCCACCGAGCACATCGATGGCCTTTTGATTCATCCCGAATACGCCCTTTTGGTTGAGCGAAACCCGGACAAGATCGACGTTACCGACGTTCTTCTGCGTAAACTCTTCCCATTCTCTGATCATCGTATTTCACCCTAAATAAGCCAACGCTTCCAATAGTCTCCGGTTACGCGCCTTTAAGCGTCGACAATCTTCGCTATTCAGCACTAATCGACCACAGGTTTATTATGCGCGAATCGATAATAAGCCTGATTCAGCGATTTGTAAAATCTTCCGGAAGGACCGAGACGAACAACGCCGTCAAGGTCGCGTGTCACTCAATATAAGTTTTCGGCGTGCGTCAACTACCAGCCCGGGGCGTTTTGAAGTAACGTAAATATCCCGTTCATTGTTGCTGCCGGTCAGCGGCACCTTTGGTGTATACGTGACCACGTACGAAGAATCGATCATGTTCGCCACCAGCGCCGATTTATCGACCATTTCTTCAAGCGATTCAGGAATTATCATTTCACCGTTCGTGTTCTTGGCTAATTCGCCCAACTGCTCTTCGCTGATTTCAAGGTCGGCTTTTCGGGCCTTCATGATCTTTAAGAGCTTCCGATCCATATTTATCGTCGGCCCTATTTTTGGAGCCTGTGCGGTCTGGCGGACGCCATTCGGTAAACCGGCCACGACCTCATCCGGCATGGCCTTGGGCGGCGGCGTTTTGGAGAGCATTTTGGTCCGCGGGGTCACGTCGTCGGCCTCCATCCGCGTGTAGCTGATAACGTGGACGCTGATGTCGAATGCAAGCAGGTTTCGCATAGCGCGCAACTTAACCGACTGGTCGGCAAAACTGTCTGTGCCGTCTGATATCAGGACAAGGTGTTTGTTCTCGATCGGATTCTTGTTCAGAAAATCACCCGCCATTTCAAGGGCTTTTACGAACGCCGACCGCTTGCCAAAATTAGTCTTGCCGATGGCCGTGAGGATCTGGGATTTTTCCGTTGTCCATTCGGCCACGATCTCCGGCTTGTTGCTATATTGCAAAAGCGCGATCGAATCCCCTGACCGAAGCGCGTTTACAACGCCTCGGGCAACCTTTCGCGTTTGATCCAGACTCTTCACCCATCGCAACTCGCCGCCCGTATCCATAACTATCAGAACATTTGCCGGGATCCGGCGGACACTGCTTGGCAGGTGAAGTACGTTGTTTTCATTGATCACAAGGTCTTTTTCGCTCACGTCCGCTACAAACTTGCCGTCCTCATCAAATGCGATGACGTTTAGCTTGATCTCTTCTGTCGCAATTCGGACCGGATCGCCTTCATTTTCAGGAGTTGGTGTCGGCTTTGGCTGCACGCGGCCGCTCTGTGCATTGGAAAAAGCCGCGAAGCTAAATATGGCGGCAATTACAAAGAGAAGGCCGGCGAAATTTTTACGAAGCATAAATACCTTTTTGCGAACAAAAGTTATGATGACGGAATCACAACTGCGGATGCTTCTCGACAAATTTCAACAGATTAGCGGCATAATCCGCAAAATTGGGGCATTCGACCGAATGCTCCTTCAGCAGTCTGTCGGCAATACTCGTGTCGTAGGTCTGAGAAAGGAAAAAGTAAGGAACGCCGGAGTGGGGAAGTCCGGTGATCGGCGGCGAAACGGGCAGCATGAGAGATCTTTCTATCAGCGCCGGCGGCGGTATGAAAGCGGACCGTTTTCCTGTCAAACAGTCGACGATCACGTCAAAAAGTTCGGCTGTGGTTAGTGGGTTCGGGTCTGCAACCGCGATCGTTTTCCCCAAAGCATTGTCGTCAAAAGCCAGGGCCGCGATCGCGTCAACGACAAAATCCACCGGGACCAGATTTAGCTTTACGTTCTTATTTCCAACATTTACAAGGCGCAAAAGGTTTGGTGCCTTTTGCAAGTACTTAATAAGATAATAAATGCCGTCGTATTTGGCGGTTTCGCCGGTCACGGAATCACCGACAACGACCGACGGCCGAAAGATCGTTACGGGAAAATGGGCCTTGAGCTTTTCAACCTCCATCTCCGCCAGATACTTTGTCTGCTCGTAGAAGTTGCGAAAACCCGAATCGTGTTCAAGCTCGGTTTCCAGGATCTCACCTTTCCGTTGGCCTGCGACGTAACAAGTCGAAACGTAATTGTAGCGGGACAAATGTGGCAGCGAGCGAACAACCGCATTTACATTTTTTGTGCCTTCGAAATTGACATCGAATGCGGCGTCTTTTGAAACGGCAAGATCGTAGATCGCCGCGAGGTGGAAAACATCGGTCGCGCTTTCGCGAACTGCATTCAGGTCTTCGCCGGACATTCCAAGATCAGCCTGAGTAATATCTCCCTCGATCAGCGCAAAATTCTCGGCCGGCGTACTTGTTCGATCTGCAATTTTGTCGATCGCTTTAATAGACCTTTCCACAAACTGCGGCTGAACAAGCAGATACATCTGCACATCCGCACGAGCGAGCCGCACGGCCAACCGTTCGGCTATAAAGCCGGGAAAGCCGGTCATGAAAATTGTTCTGCTGAAACTCATATCGAGACAACTACTGTGATTCTACCAGTTTGCGGCCAGGAGGATCAGGCCCGAAAAACATTTACACATGTGGAAAACGTGTGGTAGATTTCATTGATCAAAGAAATAATGGAGACGACTGAAACCCAGCAAAACACGGTGAGTGAGCTTGCATTAAAATGTTGGTCGGTCATTTCCTTCGACAAACACGAAGCATCCGGCCTGACGTACCCTGAGGCGGTGCATCGATTGGCTGAGCTTGAGCATCAACGAATCGCGGGCCTTTGCATCGTCACCGATGAAGCCGCCAGCCGTTTAGCTGATTAAAACTCCAGTACGACTTTGCCGAAGCTCTTGTTCGATTCAAGATATTCGTGTGCCGCCTTCACCGCGTCGGCCGGAAAAACTTTGTCGACGTTCGGCTGCACTACTCCGCTGGCCAGCAAAGGAACAACCTGTTCAGAAAATCGAAGTGTCGCTTCGGCCTTTTCTTCAAGGGACCGGCCGCGGAGAACTGTGCCTATGATGTGGAGGCGCTTTTGACAAGGCGAGCGACAGATCAAATTCGGCATTCCTGCCTGCCGTCAGGCCAACGAGAAGCAGTCGGCCTTTTGGGGCAAGGCTTTTGAGATTATCCCGGAAGTAAGGGCCGCCGACGAGATCAAGTATCACGTTCACACCCCGGTCGCCGTTTTTGGTCATCAGGATCTCTGCAAAATCGGCACTCTCGCCGGTCAGGATCGCTTCGTCAAGCCCAAATTCCCTTGACCGCTCAAGTTTATCCGCCGTCCGCGAAGTGCCGACGGTCCTTGCGCCGATAGCTTTCGCAAGCTGGATCGCGGCAAGCCCGACACCCGACCCGACAGCGTGAACAAGCAGCGTTTCCCCGCTTTTCAACTCGCCTTGTGTAAAAACGGCGTCATGCGCCGTGATAAACGCCTCCGGCACCGCAGCCGCTTCCGCGAACGAAAGATCGTCGGGTATTTTTGCCAGAAGACTCGATTCTATAAGCAGTAATTCCGCCTGGGCCTCGCCCGCGGTGATCCCGAAAACACGGTCGCCCGTCTTCCATCCCGGGACGCTTTCGCCCCTATCGACGATCTCGCCGGCAAATTCAAGGCCCGGAATATTTGGTGAATACCCCGGCGGTGGCGGATACAACCCTCGTCGCTGAAGAAGGTCGGCCCGGTTAAGACCGGCAGCTTTTACACGGACCAGCACTTGAGAACCAGAAGGTTTTGGCGGATCCGCGACTTCTCTGATCTCAAGATTCTCAGGCCCGCCAAATGTTTTTATGTAAACAGATTTCATTGCACCGCGGACATCTATGGTCCACAACGGATGCGGACACGAATGTCCGCGGTTCCCTATCTCCGCAGCCTGGCCTCGACATTGTTCGCCTTTAAAGAATTACCGGTCGCCCGCTGCAGGTCGGCGATGGATTTATTCATCTCAGTTTGAGCACGAAGCTCGTTGCTGCGGGCGGTTGTCAGGGCGGTCTGCCGTTCCAGGACCTTGTAAATGTCCGATTGTCCCGCGTCTAGCTTTCGCTGCTCCGAGTCGTATTGCTTAGCTGAATTTTCGCGGGCAATCGCGGCGGCACGAAGCCGGGCTTCGGCCGTCCGAAGCGATTGTAGTGCGTTTCGCACATCGACCTGGATGTTCTGCTCAAGCTGCTCCCTTTGGGTCGTCAGGCGTTCGCCCTCCACAAGCGATCGGCCGTATTGTGCTCGCGACGTTTTATCACCAAAAAGCGGCAGGTTGAACTGAACGCCGACGCGAAAAGTCGGATATTTATTACTGAAAATTCCGCTGTACGGATTGCCGGTCAGACTGCGGCAAGATTCGCCTGCTGCTGCTGGCATCCGACGGAATTAGGGTCGATCGTGCAGGCAGTCGGAAAGGTCGGGTTGAAATCCGGATTCTGGCTTCCTGCCGACACCGGCCGAGCTATAACTCGCCACCAGGTCGATCTGCGGTTTCTTCTGCTCCTTGTAATATCGCTGATCCAGGGCATTGATATCTTTCTGCGCCCGGTTTATTTCAAGCTCAGGACGGTTTTGCATCGCGGCGTCGATGGCCTGTGTCAGCGTCGTCAGAGGCGGGTCGAGATCGACGGAATCGACCGGCGTCACCGATTTGCCCCAGAGAACATCATTGCGGTTCGACGCGATCATATTTTTCAGATTGTTCTCTGCTACGCCAACAACATTCAATGCTTCGTAAACTGACTGCTCAAAGTTTGCGACCTGCGTTTCCGCGGCAACAATATCGATCGGCGCCAGCTGCCCTTCGTTCACGAGCCGGCGATTATGCTCAAGCTGGTCTTTTGCATCTTTCACGCCGTCCCGCTGAACCTGTAGATTTCGCAGGGCATAAGCAAGGTCCCAATATGCCCGCTGGACGTTGGCGATAATATCTATGGTGCGCTGGCGAAACTGCGTATCCGTCAGGGAAAGGTTACGTTTCGCAACCTCGATATTTCGCCGCGGCAGGTCGAAACTGCGTCCGCGAAATAGCGGCTGCGTCACGCTGAACGAAAGGCTTGCGTTAAGCTGCGGGCTGAGGATGGAGATCGGGTTGTCGGATGTTAGACGCTGATTATTAAAGTTCGCATTCAAAACGGTTCCAAACCGCGGTACATAACCCTGCAATCCGGCGTTTCCCACAAACGCTCCTTGCGTCGTCGTCCGGTTCGAGCTAAAGATACTTACATTCGGCACGGTCGAACGGTCGTAATAGCTCTGCCCGGTGAATCGCGGCTCATACGCTCCGCGGGCGCTTTTCAAGTCAAATTCGGCGATCTTTACATTCTTCCTGGTTACCTCAATGTCCTTGTTGTTCTCAAGCGCAAGCGTTATCGCCTCGGCCAGAGTTAAGGGCTTTTGGTCGGTCATATCAACGCCGACACGCCCAAGGTCAGGCATGCTCCTGTCTTCCGAGCTGTAATTCGGAGCTATGGCGGGAACGCCCTGAAGCTTTTCCGGAGCAACATCTTGCTTGTCGGCGACCGGCGGTGTAGCTGAAGGAGTTGGCGTAGGGCCTTGAGCGAAACCGCTGCCCAATCCGATGACTATTGTGAATAAAAATGCTAAGAATAATCGCGAAAACATATTTTCATATCCCTGCGGCTTAACTAGCTCGCCGCCTTGTTCCACATGTTCCACCCGTTCCATGTGTTCCAGTGTCGCTGGAACAGAACACGGGCCATACCTATCGCTGGCCAAATAGCGAGCTTGTCGCGGTTGCAAACCGGCTATCCGGCTTTATCCCGCCGAATAAGAATTCGGAAAATCTGCTTACATACTGGAAAAGACGCATCTCGCTCAGATCGTCAAAGATCGAGTAGAACGTCGGAACGGCCAGCAGCGTAAGCAGCAAACAAAGCGATTGGCCGCCAACGACGAGAACACCGATCGAACGGTTCGTTCCCGATCCGGCACCGGTCGAAACAACAAGCGGAAGCATACCGGCGACAAGCGCGATCGTCGTCATCAGGATCGGACGCAGCCGGTCGCGGTTTGCCTGAATGATCGCTTCGTAACGGTTCATTCCGCGTGCCCTAAGCGTGTTTGTATGATCTATCTGAAGGATCGCGTTTTTCTTAACAACGCCAAAGAGAAGTAACAATCCCAGTCCCGAGAAAATATTGACCGTCTGTCCCGTGATCAGCAGGCTGACGATACCGAACGGTATCGAAAGCGGCAGGGTCAGCAGGATCGTGACCGGATGAATGAACGATTCGAACTGCGCCGCCAGCACGATGTACATAAATACAAACGACAAGATGATGGCCAGTAGAAAGTAATAAAGCGATTTGTTCAGCTCTTTTGATTGGCCGACGTAACCCGTTCGATAGCCCGCGGGAAGGTTTAATTCCTTGACGAACTTATCGATCTCCGAAGTGATCGTCGTAGCCGAACCGCCCGGCCTCGTGTTTGCCAGAAGTGTCACCTGACGCTGGCGGTTTGTCCGCTCGATCGAGCTCGGCCCGGTTCCCGCGGAGGTTTTGACAAGGCGGTCGAGCGATACCCATCCGAGCTTTGTCGATGGAACGATCAAACGCTTTAACCCCTCGACATCCGTCCGGTAGCTGTTGATCGCACGGACTCGCACCTCGTACTGGTCGTTTCCTTCATTGAAGGTGGTTGCTTCCTGGCCGGCGACAAGCGTGTTCAATGCCTGCGACACATCGCCGATCCGCACACCAAGATCGGCCGCAGTCGCTCTGATCCACTTCGAGCCGGACCTCCGGCTTGCCGCTGATCAATGTCGAATCGACGTCAACCGCATCGGGTATCGACTTCATCTTCTCAACCAGCTTTGAGGAGTACTCCTCCAGCTTTTTCAAGTCGGGGCCGGCGATCAAATACTGCACGTTTGCATTTCGAAATCCGCCGCCCGAAAATGCGGCAACCTGCTGGGCTGCGGTCCTAAGCTCGGGCGGGAACTGTTTCAGCAGTTCGCGAGCGTCGGCCATCATCATTTCCTGCGATTTGTTCCGGTCATGAATATCGCTCAATTTCACATAGATCGACCCAGCGTTCACGACCTGCTGCTGTCCGCCGCCAACGGTCACCAGCGTATCGGTCACGCCCGGCATTTTGCGGATTTCCGAAGCAATCCGCTCCATCACCTGCGAAGTCGCTCCAAGGCTGTAGCCCTCCGGCGCCCGGACTGAAACTTCGAATTGCGATTGATCGTCAACCGGAAGAAAGTTCTTTCCGACGAACATAAAGAGAGGGACGATAGCAAGGAAAACCAATCCGCAAAGAGTTACGATCACCCATCGGTGTGCCATCGAAAACTTGAGAAGCCAGGAATAAACACCGTCGACATGTCGAAACCAACCCGCTTCCTTGGACAGTTTTTCTTCTACAACCGGCTCGTGCCCCGCATCCATCAACTCGTCGTCAAGAATGTCAGACGGCAGGTCGGCCGCTTCTTCAGCCTTCCGTGCCTTCTTGCGTTTGATCAATCGGGCAGCAAGCATCGGCGTGAGCGTGAACGAGACGATCAGTGATACTCCAACGGCGAACGACGCCGTCAGGCCAAAGCTCGACATAAACCGCCCGACGATGCCTTGCATAAAGCCGATGGGAACAAACACGGCCATTAGCGAAAGCGTGGTGGCCAGTACGGCCAACCCTATTTCCTTCGTGCCTTCGATGGCCGCTTCAAACGGGTCCATTCCTTTCTCTTCGATAAACCGAAAGATGTTCTCAAGCACGACGATCGCATCATCGATGACGATTCCGACCATCAATGTCAGCGAGAGCATCGTGATCGAATTCAGCGTGTAACCCATCGCGTACATCAGCGCGAAGGTCGAAATGATCGAGGTAGGGATCGCCAGGGCTGCAATAATTGTTGCCCGGAAATTCCATAAAAACAGGAAGACGACGATAGCAGCCAGGAAAGACCCAACGACAAGGTGTTCCTCGATGGCGTTCAGCGAATTTTCAATAAAGACAGAGTTGTCGCCAATGATCCGCATCTGAAAATTCTTCGGCAAGGTCGGCTCGATCTCTTTCAGGCGTTCTTTGATCTCCCGCGCAACCGCAACGGTGTTTGTACCCGATTGTTTTGAAACGATCAGCGTTACCGCTGGCTGGCCGTTCAATCGGGCTTCCGACCGGACCTCTTCGGCGCCGTCTTCGGTGTAACCTAGATCCCTGATCTTGACAGCGTAATCGCCGCGCATCGCGACTACTACATTGTCAAATTCCTCTGGTTTCTTGACCTTGCCGATCGTACGAACAGCTGTTTCGGTCTGGCCTTCATCAAGCCTTCCGCTCGGAAACTCGATATTTTGAATTCGAAGCGCATTCGAAACCTCGGCCGGTGTAACGTTGTACGCCCGCAATTTGTCGGGATCGATCCATACATTTATCTGACGTTCCTGGCCGCCGATGATCGAGATCTGGCCAACGCCGTTTACGGATTCGATCCGTTCCTTGATCCGTTCTTTGGCGATCTCGGTAACTTCGCGGAGCGATGTCGGTGCAGAGATCGATATTCGCAGCACAGGCGCAGCGTCGGTATCCAGTTTTTGGACGGTTGGCTGCTCGGCTGTTTCCGGCAGATTCGGGATAACGGTCTGTACGCGGTTCTCGACCTCTTGCGCAGCAACATTAACGTCCTTCTCGAGTACGAACTGGACAAAAACCTGCGAGATGCCTTCGATCGACGAAGACCGCATTTCATCGATACCGCTGATCGTGTTTACGGCTTCCTCGACCTTCTCGGTGATCTCGGTTTCGACTTCCTCCGGTGAGGCACCGGGATTTACGACCGTGATCGTGATCGTCGGAAAGTCGATCTTCGGGAAAAGGTCGACACCGAGGCTCAAAAACGAAAAAGCACCTACCACGACGAGCGAAAGGATCAACATCGTCGCAAAAACAGGACGCTTAACACAGACTTCTGCTAACCACTGCATAGATCAAAACCCCTTAAATCAATTGCTCTCGGCCAAATTCTTAAGTGCCGAATTCATCTCTTCAAAGCCACGACGCGTATTTTTTTCCAACATCGGCCAGATCAGCGGAACAAGAAATCCCGTGAATTCCTCGCGATGGATGAATCGCACTTTCCCGGGTCCGTTAGTCTCAAGAACGAATTCATGTTGTCCATCGAAGATCCCGCTCACGCCGAGTTTTCCCTTCCATCCAAAAACTTTATTTGTGTCGGCCTTCACAACCGTAGGTGTCAGCGTCATACCCATCCCGCCGGTTGGCTTGAGGTAAACTTTCAGTCCCGAACCTACTTTCGCGTCACCCGATATTTCTCGAATGAATGGGTTCCAGCTCGGATAGCCGGGGAAATCCATGAGGATCGACCAGATCTTCTCTGGTGATGCGTCGATCTCGATCTCGGTCGAAAGCTCTTTCATCTACTGCCTCACAAGAACACCATCGGTTAGGTTATTCACGTTGGTGACCGCAACTGAGTCACCCTCGATCACACCCTGTTTGACCTGGATCATCTCGTTTTCCAGCAAACCAAGCTGGACGAACTGTTCGCGGGCGGCGCCGTCCTTGATAACGAAAACGGAATTAGTGTCGCCAACTGTTCTCACTGCTTTGACCGGGATCATAACGGCGGGTTCTGGCTTCGATTGGGTCACGCGGACGGTTGCGAATTGCCCCGGCTTTAACAGGCCTTCCGAATTCTGCACTTCGGCCTCAACGATCAGAGTTCTCGCCGTTGAGCTTACGCTTGGCGATATCCTGGCGATCGTTCCGGCAAAATTGCGGTCGGGATACGCAGCTGTTTGAAGGGAGATGCCCTGTCCCGTTGCGATCTTTCCGATCGACTGCTCCGGCACATCTATCTTCAGGCGCAAGCGTCGAAGTCCGTACGATGGTTGCGATCTTGGAATTCGGAGTGTTCGGCGAAATGTACTCGCCAACATCAGCAACCTTGTCCGAAACAAAACCACTGATCGGCGCCCGGATGACCGTGTCGGTTACCGACTTCTGCGCCTGAGCCACTTGTGCCTCAAGGGTCGCGATCGCCGCCCGTGCTCCGGCCGCGGCAGCTCGCGCCGTGTCAACCCCTGCTTGTGCGGTGTTGATCGCGCGGATCGCCACTGCCGCATTCGAGCGGGCTTCGTCAAGCTGGCCGATGAGAGCGTCCCGCTGCGATTTCCGCTGGTCATATGCCGATTTTGAAACGTCTCCGGTCTCAAGCAGTTTCTCCGTTCGCCGCAGTTCCTTTTCGGCAAGCTCAAGCTGGGCGGTAACCGACTTGACCTGCGAAAAATCCTTTATTTGGAATATTTCGCCGTCCTTAACTCCAAGTCTCGCCTGGTTTTGCCGAAGATTTGCGATCGCTTGTTCGACGTTTGCGTCTGCCTGGCTAACAGCTTTTTGCTGCTGTTCAACCTGCGCCCGGGCCTGCTCAAGCCTGATGGCCGCGTCACGCGGGTCAAGCCGGACGAGCACGTCGCCTTGCGAAACATAACTGCCGATATCGAAATTCACTTCCGCGATCTTTCCGCTCACCGCCGGTGCGACATCTGATTGTGCATCGCTTGCCAGGTTGCCGGTCGCTTCGATATATGACGGGATCGGCTGGATGACGGCCAGGGCAGTAGTTACGTCAACGATCTGCGGTTGGTTGTTCGCATTTGCTGCTGTCGCGGAATTGGCGCTTCGAGCCGCAGCCGCTCAATAACAAACCAGAGAACGCAACTAAAGAAATTGCAGCAATGAAAACCTTCTCGTTTCTCATACTCTTATAAAAAATGAACCTATGATTACTTCAAAACCCCACGCAGAACTATCTCGGCGAAATTGGTTGCAGCTACTTCGGTTGTGATGTTCAGCAGGCGTCGGTTTTTGTCCCATAAAATATTATTCAGCGAATGATGGATAAGCATTCCGAGAAATGCACGGACAACGATCCGCGGCTCGACTTCCCGCATAACACCGTCATCCTGTCGGCCCTTTATGTAGCCGCTTATGAAATCATAGACGCGTGCTACAAATTCGTTAAAGAACCTTTCGGCCAGATCGTGCTCCTCAAGTGCCGAAAAAAAGAGAAGCCGCATAAATCCCACGTCGGATTCATGCTTCGTCAACGCATCGAACGCAATGTTGTAAAAAACCGCAAAATCGTCTTTATTTTTGATGGCATCCTGCAGTACCGGGTTTGTCTCCCACGGGAACTTATCGATGCCGTCATTGCATGATTTTGAGTGCAGTATCGCTCCGTAGAGTTCTTCCTTGGTCGCAAAATGGCGAAATACCATTGCCTCGGAAACGCCCGCACCGCGAGCGATCTCCTTTGTCGTCGTGCCGCTAAAGCCACGCTGTGAAAACAGAGCTGATGGCCGACCGGAAGATCTGCTCCCGGCGTTCGTCTCCGGTCATTCGACCGACATGGTCACATTTAAAAAAATCTTTGATCAAGAATTTTTCTCCAGTAATTAACAAAGTAAGTGCTTACTTACATGAAGTTAGTAGATTCTCATTTCCGAAAATATCTTGTCAAGTTAATTTTGAGTTCAGCCCGAGAAACGCGACAAGGATAAATTATTTCCCACCCACTGTTGTAACGCGTAGTCATTCGCTGGTTCGTTCGCACTCATGTAGAAAACGCGAACTTTTATTTTCTGAATTCGTTTACAACTGTGCATAAGCAAAGGTCATCCGAATGACTCGCGCCAGATGCAGGGTAAGTTCGCGGCGGCGGGTTATATTAACTATTTCAGAGGAGAACATAGATCGATGTCAGAATTTGAAGCGGAAGTTAAAAAAGCGGAAAAGGAATTGGAGCAGAGCCTTGTGCCGGTAACCCCGGTTGAAGGCGAAGCACATTTGGACGACGAGTTTTTAGGAGATCTCAAGATGCAGGCACAGGAATACGGACAAAAGATTCAGGACGCAGCCGCTAAGGCGAAAGATTTTGCAGGCGAAAAATTCGCCCAGGCCGGCGACAAATTCAAGGAACTGCAAAATAAGGACCCGAAGGAATTGATCGAGGATGCAAAGGAATTTGCACGTCAAAAGCCGGGCCAGACGATCCTGATCTCAGCGGCTATCGGCCTCGTCATCGGGTTTCTCATAAAGGGAAGAAAATAACTACTTAGAGCGGCTACGGAAGACAGAAAAAGGCGGCCTTGATTCGGGCCGCCTTTTTGTTTGTCTGATTTGAAGCAGAAATTATTCCTGAGCGTGGATCAATCTGCGTGTCCGGTCGCCGAACAATACGTCGATCTTCTGAAATTCGATGACCGCCGTTACTTCGCCCTGTCCAAAATGCGAATGCATCATCGCCTGGCCCTTTCGGTACTTGCGGGTCCTGTCATAAGGCGACGCTGTTTTCGATTTGCCCATTGCGACCGAGGTTTTTACACCGCGGCTGAATGTGCTGGACGTCGCACATACTTCGCAGACCGCGCAAGTGATCTTGCCCTGCTTTGTCGCTGTCTGGATCAGATGCGTTGTTTCGACGTCGCACGCCGAGCACATCATTGTGATTGATTCACCGATTGAATATTTTTCTGCTTTTGCTGCTGCCATAACTTTAATTTTCCTCGTTTATCTTCCGCGTCTCGGCCGAAAGGAGCGAAAGCTCTTTTTAACCGGTGACCCTTTACTTACGGGGGACGCCATACTCGTCATAACACCGCCGAAATCCGGCAGCAGGACACGTTCAACAGGCTGGCCTGTCAGCTTCTCTATCGCCCGCATCGAATGTTCTTCAGCGGTCGTAAAGAGAGTGATCGCGCGTCCTGTGTTACCCGCACGGCCCGTTCGGCCAATGCGGTGAACGTAATCCTCAGGCGCCTCCGGTATATCATAGTTTATCACATGTGACACCGAATCGATATCGATCCCGCGGGCAGCAACGTCCGTAGCGACCAAAACCGTCGTTTTTCCGTTCTTAAAGCTACGTAAAGCGGCTTCTCGCTGCGATTGTGAGCGGTCGCCGTGAATGCGGTTCGATTTGTGCGAACGGGCCTCGAGAATGTGCGAAAGCCGGTCGGCACCACGTTTTGTGCGAGTAAATACAAGCACACGGTCGAAATCTTCCTTGTCGAGAAGATCGAGAAGCAGCGGCATTTTGAACTGATGCGCTACCGGATAAGCCGTTTGCGTGATGGTCACCGCGGCGGTACCGCGTTTGCTGATCTCGACGTAATGCGGATCTTCCATGATCGAAAGAGCGATCTTCTCGATATCGTACGAAAGCGTCGCCGAGAAGAAAAGCGTCTGCCGTTTGGCCGGAAGCACCTTTACTATCCGCTTGATCGCGGGCAAAAAGCCCATATCGAGCATGCGGTCCGCCTCATCAAGAACGAGCGTATCGACCTTTGAAAGGTCCATCATGCCCTGTTCCATAAAGTCCATCAGGCGGCCCGGTGTCGCAATAATGATATTGGCACCGCGTCTGATAGCGTCGATCTGATTGCGATAACCGGCTCCGCCGATGATCGAAGCACATCTGATATGTTTCGGAGCAAATTCGCGGCATGCCGCATCCGTCTGGTTAGCCAACTCACGCGTCGGCGAAAGAACAAGCACGGTCGTGCCTTTTTGCTGTTTTTTGCCCAGATTCTGAAGAATTGGAAACAGAAAAGCGGCCGTTTTACCGGTTCCGGTCTCTGCCGTGGCAATTACATTCTTGCCGTCTAAAATTAAAGGAATAGCCTGCTGTTGGATGGGTGTAGGCTCAGTGAAACCCAATGACTTGCATTTGTCCGTCAAAAAGGACTGCAAGCCTAAATCATTAAAAGTCATTTGTATCTAATATCTCTTTCTCTCAACCAAAAAACCGTACGCGTTGGAAGTTCCTGTTATTTACAGGCCAAGTTCGGAGTTCTCTGGCATTTCGGGCCGCATTTGTGGTCATCAAGCCTTGGCTTGCAATACAAAACGCGCCCGGAAGGCGGAACTCTAAACAGTTCTTCAGGATTTAATAAGAAGTTACGTTCGCGGAATGATCTTCAGTGTAACGGTTGCAAGGAAGGAACAGCGCTCGAGGGCTCAAAAAACTACTTTGAGCTTCTTCTAACAGTTATAAACGAACCGTCTCTCGAACTATCCATTTCGCCGCAACATAGAGGCGAGTTTACCGTCGGTGAATGAGATACGGAATTATCAAGTGATTAGACTACAACATTTATGGGAAAGATGCAAGCTATTTACGTTGTAGCCAATTCGAGGCGACATCGCGGGGCGTGCGTTTGTTTCCATCAACCTCGTAATTCAGCTTTCTCATTTCTTCGGTCGAGATCGCGTTGTTTAGCTTTGCAAAAGCGTCCGTCAGGACCCCGATCGCATCCTGACGGGCGATGAAAACGGCTTGATACGGAGGGAAGTAGCGTTTATCGTCGGCCAATTGAAACAGATCGAGCGGCAGCGATCAGGCCGTCGGTGGAGTTGCCGGCTATGATATCGAGTTCTCCCGACTGCAATGCACGATAGGTCAGAGAGAGGTCCATTTCGCGGGGCTGTTTTGCGAAATTGAATCCATAGGCTTTTGAGAAACCGGGATAGCCGTCGGCACGCGACATGAAGTCCTGGCCGAAACCGGCTTGCCAGTTTTTGGCGAGCGGAACGGCGTCGGAGATGGTTTTCAGGTTGTTTTGCCGGGCGACATCGCCGCGGACGAGGATAGCGAAATCGTTTGCAAATCCGAGCGGCGGGCTGAGAACGAGGTTGAACCGCTCGGCATATTCCGTTTTCGTCTGGTCGTATACCGCCTGCGGATCTGTGACGGGCGGGTGTTTGAGGATCGACGTATAGGCCGTTCCGGTGTATTCGGGGTAAACATCGATCTGTGACGCGAGCAGGCTGCGGTGCGGAAGGTCTCCGCTCAGCTCGAACTTGCGCTCGACTGTGACGCCTTGTTTTTCAAGCATCTTGGGCCAGGATCTCGGCCAGGATGACGGATTCTGTAAAATCCTTAGAGCCGACGACGATCTCCGTCCGTCTATGCCGGTCAAGCCGGCCGCACCGTCTCCGTATTTGAAATTTCAGATCTGAAATTTGGAAGAAACCTGAAGCCCGACGAATAGCGGCAATGACCGTCGCGACAGATCCGATGCCGATCACGCTTCGCCGCGACTGTGACCGAGCGTTCGCCGATGCGCATAGCTCTTTTCAAGTTGCCCGAACGCAAAATCGCAAAGCAAAGCGAGCACGGCCGAGGCAAGGGCACCTGCGACGAGCAAATTATTATCGTTTTGCCGCAAACCCCGAAAGATATAGGTCCCAAGCCCGCCGGCCCCGACGGCCGCGGCTACGGTTGCGACGCCGACCGAGATCACAACTGCGACGCGAATTCCGGTCAGCATAACCGGCATAGCCAGACGGCAGCTCGACCATTCGCAGAGTCTGGCCGCCGGTCATTCCCATCGCCGCAGCCGCTTCACGCACCTTTGGATCGATCCCGAGAATCCCCGTCACAGTATTTCGAATAACGGGAAGCAATGCATAAAGGGCGAGAGCGATGACAGCCGTTCTGGCACCGATCCCGCCGATAAAAGGTATTGGGATAAGCAGACCGAAAAGCGCAAGGCTCGGCACGGTCTGCATAATGTTAGCGAAACCGAGTACGGGAGTCCGCAGCGACTTCACACGCGTCAGCAGGACCCCAAGCGGGACGCCGACCAGAACGGCCAGCCCCGTCGAAAGCAAAACCAGAAAGATATGCTCCCGGGTCAAAGCGAGCAACTCGGGCCAGCTCTCACCAAGAAATGCAAAAAACTCGCGCATCCGGCTATTGTACAACTCTGTTTCCGCGGCTGGGCACAAAGTAAACGGTGAGCGGAAGAAAAAGTACAAACGCCTATCCAGACCAGCGGAAATGTTGTCGCGCCGTCGCCTTCAAAAACGATGAGCTTAGGTACCGTCTGGGTTACGAGATCGCGGATCGCGGGCGTAAGGTCACGGCTTTTTCGGGATCGTCGGAAGAAACTGCGGTGTGACGCGGCCCTTTGTCAATTGCTCGAAAGCATAGGCGTATTTGATCAGCTTCGGTTCAGACCAAGCAGGCCCAAAAAACAGTATGCCTGCCGCCTGGGTAGTGCCCGGAACGGCGGCACCGGCCGCGTTTGTCGAGGGAGGTATATCCCGCAGGCCGACCGGTACGGTGATCGAAGGATAACCGGCAACAGCGGCGGTTCCCACCGAGCCACCCGTCGGACCAACAAAAGCGTCAAGGTTATTTTTTGCCAGAAGACCGTCGATTCCGTCTTCACGGACCGATCTGTGAACTTTGGCGATCGCATCCAGGTACGCCTTGTCAGTGAGATCGCCCCTTTTTTGCGAGTCGATAAAGATCTCCTGGCCGAAGACCTGCAACTCCCTGTCCTTGTTATCCTCGTTGAATTTAATAAGGTCTTCGAGGGTCTTGTATTTGGAGCCGCGACCGGCAAGATATTTACTGACGCCGGTCTTGAACTCAAATTGTAAAATTGCGGTCCGATCAGCCTGCATTGGGCCATAATCGGGAAATGTTACATCTACCAGAGTTGCTCCAGACGCGCGAAGCTTATCAATAAACGGCTGCCAGAACGCCTTGTACGGTTCCGGATTCTGTCTTGGCGGGACCATGACCAGGCCAAGCCGTGCACCCTTGAGGCCGTTCGGATCGAGAAATTTTGTATAGTCCTTTGCCCGTTTTTTGTCAGCCTCGGCGGTTGCGGGGTCAAGCTTATCGGTCCCGGCCATAGCACCGAGCAGGATCGCGGCATCCGAAACGTTGCGTGTCATTGGGCCGGCTGTGTCTTGAGTGTGCGAAATAGGAATGATACCGCTTCGCGATACCAGGCCGACTGTCGGCTTGAGACCGACCACGCCGTTGGTAACAGCCGGCGAGATTATCGAGCCGTTGGTCTCGGTACCGACCGCGACAGCGCACAGATTGGCCGAGACCGACACGCCTGAGCCAGAGCTTGAACCGCTCGGGTTTTGATCGAGAAAGTACGGACTATTCGTCTGCCCGCCTCGGCCCGACCATCCGCTCGTTCCTCGTCCACCGCGAGGGTTCCCGCGGAAATTCGCCCATTCGCTCAGGTTCGTCTTACCGATAATGACGGCCCCGGCCTTGCGAAGCTGCTGCGCGACAAACGCGTCCTGCTTCGGCGTTGGAGCATCGACCAAAGCTAAAGAACCGGCGGTAGTAAGCATTTTGTCCGCCGTGTCGATGTTGTCCTTTATCAGGATCGGGATACCGTGCATAGGCCCACGGACCTTGCCGCGTTTTCGCTCTTTGTCCATTGCGTCAGCGATCGCGAGTGCATCAGGATTAAGCTCAAGCACCGAGCGAGTTTTTGTATCGATCTGCTTTATCCGCTCCAGATACATTTCTGTGAGCCGCCTCGCCGTCAGCTTGCCGGACTTCATCTGAGCCTGAAGCTGGCTGATCGTGACTTCGACAAGCTCTGGGAATGGGTCGCCATCGATGAAGTTGATGATCTCACCTTTCGAATTCCCAAACAGAGCTATTGTCGCCAAACCGGCGGCACCCGTCTTAATAAACTCACGGCGATTCTGACTCTTTTTGTTCATAACTGATGCAAAATGTGGACAGGCGAAAATGTGTGGAACAGATTTGTATGATACTCCCGATCAGGCCGGTACCAAAATCGTATCAAGATAAGCTCGGGCAAGTGGCAAGTCTGATTTGACGAAACTCTCCGGCGAATCCATAAGGACGATCTTTCCCTTATCCATCAGCGCGATTCGAGTACCCAATATCATCGCCTCGTGCAGATCGTGGGTGACAAAAACGGCTGTTTTGCCGAGTTCGCGGACCAGTGTTGCAAATTCTTTTTGCAGATTTGAACGGGTGATCGCATCAAGAGCTCCGAACGGCTCGTCGAGCAGAAGTAGGTCCGGATCGGCCGCGAGTGCGCGGGCGACACCGACTCTCTGGCGCTGGCCGCCGGAAAGTTCGTGAGGAAATCTTTCGGCAAATTTCCCGGCATCCAGCCCGACAAGGCCAAGCAATTCCATTGCCCGTCTGTCCGTCTTGGCCGTCTCCCAACCAGCAAGCATTGGCGTGAGCGCGACATTCTCCTTGACCGAAAAATGCGGGAACAACCCGCCATCCTGCAAGACGTATCCGATCCGCCGCCGCAGTTTGATCAGATCCCATTCCGTGGTCGTAATGCCTTCGACCAGAACATTGCCGCCGGTCGGCATGATCAAGCCGTTGATAAGCTTGAGCGTAGTTGTCTTGCCGCAGCCCGATTCGCCTAGCAGGATAAGGATCTCGCCTTTATGAAGCGAAAAATTCAGATCGTCGAGGATTCGAGCGCCGTCGATGTCGTAGCGGACATTTCGGAATTCGACGATGGGATTGACTTTCTTCTCCATATCGAAGGCGCCTATCGTTTAAGCCAACCCTCACGGACCTTCAACTGTTGAGCGGACGCGTTCGGGATCTCAGTTAGCGAATAATTTGTGTATGGACGCGAGCCGACCTTCATCGGCATCTCGGTTTCCTGGCCGTCGCGGTTTACCGTAAGTTTGATATCTTTGCCGGCAAACGTGCCGAAAGGAGCGTTGAAAGGTGAATCGCCATTGATCTTTACGATCACGTCGCCAACCTTTAATCCGGCCTTTGCGGCCGCCCCGCCGGTCTCGACGCCATTGACGCCAAAACCGCCGTTTCGCGGACGGATGGAGAATCCGAAATCGGGTGATGCCTGCTCGGTCTTTTCGAGCCTGTAACCAGCGTAGCCGAAGATACGGTCATAGTCGGGAACGTCGGTCCCGAAGACATACCGGTCATAAAAGTCGTGATAGTCCTTTTTCGTCAGCTTGTTGATGATGCCGATCATTTCCTCGGTGGTGAAGCCGCGGCCTTTTTTGTAGTGATCGTTAAAGAGTGCACGCATTACGTCATCGAGGCTGGATGCTCCGTTGGTGTCGTTGCGGATCGACAGGTCGAGCAGAGCGGCGAGGTTTTGCCCCTGCGTGTAGTACGAAATGCCAAAGGCGACCGGCGTGTCGTAACCGGCCCAGGTCGAGACGGACGAGCTTGCGGGTGATATATATTTGCGGGCTTCGCTGTTTTCGATACCGTCAGCAGCACCGGCGACGCGGGCAAGGAAATTCTCCTTAGATGTAACGCCGGCTCGATATGTGCCGACCACGCCGTAGTAATTCGTGAAGCCTTCGGAAACCCAGAGCAGCGGAGTTTCGTTCTCTCGCGAATAATCATACGGCCACATCTCGGCGGGGCGGATACGTTTTACGTTCCAGAGGTGGAAGTATTCGTGGGCTCCGGTGCCGATGATGCCTTCGGGTGTAGAGCGTTCTCCGGCGGGGGAAAATGCGACGTATGAATTTTGATGTTCTAGTGCGCCACTGGCGTTCGATTGGGCCGGCATAAAGAAATAGAACGCGATGTATTTTTCGTACGGCAGGCCGCCGAACATCGCGCTATTTGCTTTAACTACGCCACCAAGCATCTCGGTGAATTTCTTTGATTTTTCCGCGTTGAAAACTCCGGCCGGTGCGGCGGCGAAATAGTGAGGCTTGCCCTCGACGTCAAATCGCGTCACGTCAAAACTGCCCATCAGCGCCGGAGCATCGACGAGCGTATCGTAATCCGCCGCCGTGAAAACCATCGGGTCCGCCGTGTCCTTTAGCGCGGACATCAGCTTCCATCCGGCGGGCAATTGAAACTTGACGGTGCTCGGGTCATCGCGGTGGCCGATCGGTTCGAGGAAAAGTTCGATGCCCGTGAAGAACGCAAAGTCTGTGGCTATCTTCGCCTGATTCAAGCCAAGAACCGTCGCGCTGTAATCGTAATCGATGCGGATCTCTTTCAAGCCCTTTGTGTCGATGTTCCACGTCTGTTTTCGCGACATCCGCAGCGGCAAGCACCTTTCCGCTCGCGTCCTTGACCGTAAACTTCAGGACGTTCTTGAAATAATTCTCGACAGTGTACCAACCGGGTGTCCACGTCGGCAGGGCGAGATCAAGCCGCGGCTGGTTAATATTTTTGATGCTGGTTGTAATGTGGAATTGCTGGCTCGCAACATTGTCGAGCGAGACGGTGTATGTAATGTCCAGGGCCTTCTGCCCGAAGGCATTCTGTCCGACGACGATAAGCAGAACGAGAAACGCGGAACGTGCGAAGATGTGTTTTACTTTCATTAGGTTGAATATTACTTTTTTGAGATATTACCTTTAGCGGATACAAAATGTTTCAACACTGAGGCTATGATCATTAAGACTGCTTTATTCCTTACACTTATTATTACTGTTCTCTCGGGCGGATGCACGTTACAAACGGGCCAGGCGAACACCAACGCAAACACCAATGCAGACATTGCCGCAAACGTAAATGCCGAACCGGCAGGAACACCCGCGTCCGGCGGCGGCGAATCGGCGGCCGATCGCGGCAGCGGCAGTTGTGGCCGACCTGTACAAACAGCACGATGCGAAAAAGAGTCCCGTTCTTTCAGACGAAGGATCGGGGCTTGGTTGATAAGTTTTTCACCAAACGTCTCGGCGATCTGATCTGGAAGGACGCAAACGATTCAAGCGGTGAGGTCGGGGCGATCGATGCCGATCCGCTGTATAGCGGCCAAGACCTTGAGATAAAGAATTTCGCCGTCGGAAACGCTGCGGTCAAAAACGAAACGGCTACGGTTCCGGTCACTTTTACAAATTATGGTACGAAACAAACTGTAACGTTTAGCCTGAAACAGATCGGAACTGCCTGGAAGATCGACGACATCGGTTACGGCGGCGGTGACAGCCTGATGAAATGGCTAAAGGATGTCGGCAAACCCGCGAACACTTCCTCCGTTAGCGGTGAGTTCGAGGGCAAGTACACGGTCGGCGAAACCACCTGCATAGTAAAACCCGTCAAGATGGCCTTTGAAATAAAATGGGCAAAAGGCAGCGGAACGGAAATGTTCTTTTACAAGGACGCCAACGTCTTCGAATCAGAAGAAGACAAAACGGGCGGACGGAACGAGTTTCGGTTTGACGACGAAAACTACAACACCGGCACATTCGTCCGGGCCGATGGAAAAATTTTCGCGGTGAAAAGGAGCAGTTAAAATGCTTGCGTTGACCGCATTACACAGGCGATCCTCTTGACCCAATTTCCTACAAAAGCAGTTATACTTGCCCGCGGATTAGGCACGCGAATGCGCGCCGCCTCGCCGGTGAAGAGCCTGACCGCTGAACAGGAACGCGTTGCCGCCGCCGGCACAAAGACTTTGATCCCGATCGCTGGTGGCAAAACTCTGCTCGACCTGATAATCGCAAACCTAACAGAGGCTGGATTTAGCGATATTTGCCTTGTGATCGGACCGGAGCACGATGCGATCCGCAAGTATTGTTCGGACCGCGGGCCTGAATGTTCAGTTCGCGGTCCAGAATGAAGCGAAAGGTACTGCCGACGCTGTGGCGGCGGCGGAATCTTTTGTCGGCGATGATGAGTTGTTTCTGGTGGTCAACTCCGACAATCTCTATCCGGCAAACTGCCTGTCGCTGCTTCGTAACGCAAATCGTCCGGCGATGCTGGCATTCGAACGTACGTCTCTGATCGAGCACAGTAATATTCCCGAAGAGCGGATAGCAAAGTTTGCTGTTGTCGCTATCGACAAAGACGGAAACTTGTTATCGATTCAGGAAAAACCCGAACATGTCCAACCGAATGCCTTCGTCTCAATGAACGCATGGCTATTTTCCAATAAGATCTTTGACGCCTGCCGGGCGATCCAGCCTTCTGAACGCGGCGAATACGAACTGACGACGGCTGTCCAATACGCTATCGATAACTTTGGCGAAGTTATCGCTGCAATTAAAACACGGGAAGGAGTGCTTGATCTTTCCAGCCGCTCCGACATAGAAAGTGTCGGGCGTTTTCTAAACTATCTTTGATGTTCATACCCGGACGGATCGAAGTGCTCGGAAAGCACACCGACTACTGCGGTGGCCGGAGCATCGTGTGTGCGATCGACCGCGGATTTCACTTTGAGATCGAAGAGCATCCGGTACCGGCCGTTGTGCTTCGAGAATCGGGATGTGAGCGAACGGATATCGATCGGTCTCAACGATCCAGCCGGCCTTCCGGGCCATTGGGGAAACTACGCGGTCGAGGTTGTCCGGCGTTTGGGTTTGAACTTTCCGGAACGATTGAAAGACGGCGTTAAGATCCGCTTTCACAGCGACCTGCCAAAAGCTGCGGGGCTTTCGAGCTCGAGTGCATTGATGATAATGGTGTTTGCGGCCTTGGATCAGGTGAATGATCTTAGCGGGTCGGGACGTTATCAGGACAATATTCACGACAGCCTCGACCTCGCCGAATATCTCGGCTGCATCGAGAACGGGCAGAGTTTTCGTGAATTGGCAGGATCTGCCGGTGTCGGAACATTCGGCGGAAGCCAGGACCACGCGGCGATCATTCTGGGAAAGGCCGATCAGCTAAGTGCGTTTTCATTTTCGCCGCTGCGGCATGACTCGGATTTTCCGTTTCCGGAGACACATTCTTTTGTTGTCGCGTCGAGCGGCGTTACGGCTGAAAAGACCGGTTCGGCACGCGAAAGCTATAACCGTGTTTCGAGAATGGTGTCGGAGATCACTTCCGTCTTCGGAAAAGGCCTGACGCTGGCCGGGATGTTCGACGAGTTTGGCGTCGATGATGTTCTTCTTAAGGTCCGGCAAATGCGATCCGTTTTCACGAACCGCGAATTGCTTGATCGTGTCGAGCAATTTCGGATCGAGAATTTCGAGATCATACCTGCCGTTTGCGAAATGCTTGCGAGCGGCAGGATCGCTGATGTTGGTGATGCGGTCGATCTGTCGCAGGAAAATGCCGAGCGGTTTCTTGGGAATCAGATCGGTGAGACCGTCTTTTTGCAGCGTTCGGCCCGCGAGATCGGGGCGGTTGCGGCTTCGGCATTTGGTGCGGGATTTGGCGGCAGTGTTTATGCTGTTGTGACGAAGTCCGACGCTGAGGGATTCATGGCGGAATGGCAGCGTGTTTATCGAAACCGCTTCCCGCAGCACACGCGGGCAAGCGAATTTTTCACAACGCGGCCATCGCAATGCGACATGGGATGATCAATCTTTCTCGCCCAATCTCTTTAACATTTCCTTTATATCTGTAACGCCTTTGAAGGAAACATACGCCGTCACAAAGATATACCAAACGACTGCCGCAACGGTCAGAACCAGCCAGAAGTACTTCATGCTTCGCCTCCTTTTCGCGGCTTCAGCAGCGAGAAAATGACCATCGCCAGCGCCGAGAACACATACGCCGCGATGCCCGAATAATAGGGCCCGATCTCTTTTGCAAGGTCTTTGGTCGCCGGCGTTTTCTCGAGCACCAGAAAAGCAACCGGGATCGCCGCCGCGAAAATGATCGATCCGAAAGCTCCCCAGCTGTTCGCCCGGCGCCAGTAACAGGACGAGATCAGCAGTACGGAAATGCTCGCCAGATAAATGGTCCCGGTAATGCCGAGGTATGTCCATACATCGCCTTCGAGCGGGTACCACAACCCATAAAACAACAGAAATACGCCGATCAGCGCGACGATCATGCGGTTGATCATTATTCCCTTCTTCTCCGACCACTCAGTCTTGCGAAACGGCGCCATGATGTCGTTATAGATGACGCTGCCCCACGTCAGCATATAGCTTGAGTCGGTGGACATATCCGCCGCCAGCATCGCCGCTACGCACAGGCCCATCAGGCCGATCGGTACGAATGTAGAAAGAAACGTCGGCATTGCATCGAGCGTGTTTGTTACCTGACCAAGCGTAGCCAGTGCCGCGATTCCCCAAATGCCGGGAATGAGAAATCGGCACACAAAGAAGAAGCTTGTGCGAACGTAAATGCTCTGTCCGGTCGCGGAATCCTTGGCCGCGAGCACGCGGGCGATCGTCGTCTGCCACGTCAATACCGCCGCAAAATTCAACAGCACCTGAAACAGCACATACTGCCAGCCAAGGTCGGGATGGACAAACGGATTAAATCCGCCCGCCCCGTAATTTGTCTCGACGGTCGTGACGATCTTGTCCCAGCCGACGTAAACGAGGATCAGGATGGTCACCGCGATCAGCCCGACGCTCATCACAACAAACTGTAAAAAATCCGTGATCAAAACCGACAGCATCCCGCCAAGGATCGTATAGGTCGCAACGCCGACCAGCAGAACTGTCATCATCGCTTCCAGATAACCCACCTGATAGCCCAGCAGGTTGAACGAGGTCACCTTCAGCCCGACGATCGTCACCAAAAACTGGCCGCCGATACGCAGGAAAACACCCATGTTCAGCAACCCGCCGAGCACGATCACAACACCCGCCGCCCACCGCACTCGCGGCCCGAACTGTTTCTCGATCAACTGCGGTATCGTGATCACACCGGAATCACGCAGCGGCTTGATGCAGAATCCCGTATAGCCGATCACAAGCATCGACACAGCCATCGCAATGCCCGGCGTCGCTCCGGCAAAGCCGTATTTGTAGCCCGCCTCGGCCGTGTACATGCAGGTCACAATGCCGAATTCCGTCGCCGCAAGCGATGCGATGCCCAGATAGACATTCATCTCGCGGCCCGCGACCAGAAAATCATCGACCTTGCCCACGTACTTCCGCACATACAGCCCCGCCGCCATCGTCACAAGCAGATAAAGCCCGACAATGCTTCCATCAAGAAGCCAGTTGAAGTTCGTCATAATGTCTGTAGAAACGTGCGGATAAGATTGTATTACGATAATTTCGTGGGGGCGAACGAAAAAAGGTAATATCCATCAAAAAATTCTTGTCGCATACTTGATATCGGTGTATACTCAATGTAGAAACATTTGGTTATGAAAGTTCAGGTTCAAAAATGGGGTAACAGTCTGGCACTTCGCATACCGAGATCATTTGCCATAGAGACTAGTATCGAGGATGGTACGACCGTTGATATTTCGCTAAACAAACACGGTCTTCTTGTCCGTCCCGAAAAGAACGAGCTTACGCTGGATGATCTATTGGGCGGGGTGACCAAGGATAACCTCCATAGTGAAATTGACTTTGGCCTGGCAAAAGGTAAAGAGGTATGGTGATGCGTTATGCTCCCGATCGGGGCGACGCGGTCTGGCTGGACTTCGACTCGCAGAGCGGCCACGAGCAACGGGGCCGCCGCCCCGCCGTCATCATCTCTCCACGAAGCTATAATGAAAAAGTCGGCCTCGCACTTGTTTGCCCGATCACGAGCCAGATAAAAGGCTATCCGTTCGAGGTCGTTTTACCCAAAGGCCTAAAGATCAAAGGGGCCATCCTTTCCGACCAGATCAAGAGCCTCGACTGGCAGGCCCGTAAGGCAAAGCTGATCGTGAAACTGCCGCCCACAGTCGTCAGCGATGTTCTGCTTCGCGTTTCCAAGCTCCTTTAACTCGTTTCAAATCCTATTCCCACTCGATCGTTCCCGGCGGCTTTGACGTGGTGGTATGGACGACACGGCTGACGCCGCGGACTAGTCACCTTGGATATTTCTGTCTACCCTCTACATGCCGGGACGGAAATTGTAGGTAATGTGCCACCAAAATTTGATTCGGCGTTCTCCACAGATCATTTTCGGTTGATAGGACGAAGCGTATGCGGCAGCAATAGCAGATTGGCGAAAGATCGCGTTCCCGTTGATCATCCTCGCATAGACGACTTTACCGTCTTCGTCCACGACCGCCGATACAGTCACCACACTCCTAAGCCGATTGCGCCTGGCTGCCTCAGGATAGTACGGTTTTGGCATCCTCGTTGGACAACCGCCCCAGCAATGCCCGGAGATCTCAGGAAGCGGTCTTCCGAATTCCTTTATCTGAGTCTCGCGGATTGATTTCTTACACGCCTCCCATGCCCGCTCGTCGTCCGCCACTGAGGCCAGCAATGCGTCTATCTGCTCCTTAGGTAACTTCTGCGCAAGAGCGTTGATCGAGGGAAGGAAAATGACTAAAGCTAATAAAAGGGATGAAGGATGCATACGCATCAATAGACACCGGTTTTGGCAGATTTGTTCCCGACTCCATCGGTGGCTTTGTGCAACTTGCTATGCGACAACGATCGGACAAGCGGCGACCAACTTCTTTGTCGAGGAGCTCTAAGAAAGGGACGGCGAGTCCTAAATCAGCGGCAACTTCCAGAGCTTTCCGCCGAAGTCAACGATCCAGAGGTATTTACTATCCCACGCAAGCCCACTTGGGCGGATGGGACCTTTCACTCTGTACTGGGCCAGAACTTTACCATCCAAACCAATGGCTGATAACCTACAGTCTTTTATATGCCAAAGGGTCTCCCCGTCAAAAGTCAAGCCATGAGTCATGTCTGGGCGGCTTCCCGGCGGCAACGGATATATTTCAAGCACCTCGCCAGAAATACGGTCTATCTTCAGCAATTGCTGACTTTCCGTCACGGGACGTTTGTATTCCGTCATGTGCCACGCGGCCCAAAGGCTCTCACCGTCGAAAGCGAGGCTCGAATATCCCTGGCTGTTATGCAGATCAGATCGGAGGCGTCCTTTAATTACTTTCCCAACCTGCCACGTTTCGACGTCTATCGATCCTAGTGCTTCACCGTATGAACCGCCGACCCATAAAGTTTTTCCGTCAAACGCCAACCCGCTAGAAGCACTGAACGGCTGAGTGATTTCACGTATCGCGCGATGGTGGGTTTCGTCGCCACTGTACACCCATTCGCCGCTGATCAAATCAAAGGTCGCGTAACGACCGCCACTGTGATAAACGGAAAGCCATAGTTTTTCGCCGTCATATGCCATTCCGCTTATCCGCTGCGGGATCCCGTCCGGAACTTGAGAAACCTCGAGGATCTCCTCTACGATTGCGCGTTTCTGAGCCAGGGCCACCCCCGTCAATAACGAAAACGTCATGCATATCGAAATAAGCTTTTTCAGCCTCATACGCCACCGCATTGGTACATAATAGCGCCAAAACGAAACTCGACGAACAAAAAAATCACTCCCACTCGATAGTACCCGGCGGCTTTGACGTTATATCAAAAACCACGCGGTTGACGCCGCGGACTTCGGACGTAATTCTCGACGAAGCCCTGGCCAAAAAGTCGTGCGGCAGGCGGGCCCAGTCGGCCGTCATTCCGTCGGTCGAGGTTACGGCGCGGAGCGCGACGGTCTTTTCATAAGTGCGAAAATCGCCCATCACGCCGACGGAATGGATCGGCAGCAGTACAGCAAATGCCTGCCAAACGTCCTGATATATCCCAAAATTGTGCAGCTCTTCGATAAAGATCTTGTCGGCCTTTTGCAGCAATTCGACCTTTTCAGGTGTGATGTCGCCGAGTATCCGCACGCCGAGGCCCGGCCCCGGAAACGGATGGCGTTCCAGTATCATTTCCGGAATGCCGAGGTCGCGGCCGATCAGGCGAACTTCGTCCTTAAACAACTCGCGCAGCGGCTCGATAAGCTTCAGGTTCATTTTCTCCGGCAGGCCGCCGACGTTGTGATGAGATTTGATGGTGACCGACGAACCCCGCAGCGAAACCGATTCGATCACGTCCGGGTAAAGTGTTCCCTGCACCAGCCATTTTACGTCACCGATCCGCTTTGCTTCAGCATCGAAAACGTCGATAAACTTTGCACCGATCGCTTTGCGCTTCAGCTCGGGATCAACAACGCCCGCAAGCACCGAATAGAAATCTTCGCGAAGCGTCAACGCCGATCACGTTCAGGTGCAGATTGTCTTTATAGACCTGCAGCGTGTCTTCAAACTCGCGATATCGCAGCAGGCCGTTGTTAACAAAAATGCAAGTCTGCCGGTCACCGATGGCTTCGTGCACAAGCACTGCCGCAACTGTCGAATCGACACCGCCCGACAGCCCGCAAACAACCTTGCCTTCCGGCCCTACGGTCTCGCGGATACGTTCGATCTCTTCCTTGATAAAACTCGCCGGCGTCCAATCGCCTTTGCACCCGCAGACGTTGAACAGAAAATTCCGCAGCACTTCCTTGCCGAGCGGCGTGTGTGAAACCTTCGGGATGAAACTGCACGCAATAAATGCCGCGTTCGTCATTCTCGATCGCCGTCACGACCTCACCCGTCGTTGCCGTTTGCCGAAATCCCGGCGGCAATTCCGTAACGTGATCGCCGTGGCTCATCCATGCGTCGAGTTCAAACGGAAGTTCGTTAAATAGTTTGGTCGCACCGCTAAGCACCTTTACCTTCGCGTGTCCGTATTCACGCCTCGCCGCCGGTTCATTACGCCCGCCAAGATCGACGGCGACCATCTGCATTCCGTAACATATGCCCAGGATCGGCGCCCCTACCTTCGTCATAAAAATCCGCCGCGACACGCGGAGCGTCTTCATCCGTCACGCTCGACGGCCCGCCCGAGAGTATCACACCCATCGGCCGCTTCGCCGCTATCTCGTCCGCCGATAAATGAAACGGATGTATCTCGCAATAAACACCCTGCTCCCGCACCCGCCGCGCAATCAACTGCGTGTACTGCGACCCAAAATCGAGAATTATTATTAGTTCGTGCTGCAAGATACAACCGCTCCTCATGTGCAAAGAAACGATTATACGTGGACTGGTCAGAATGTCAGAACCGGGAGCCTTGAGAGGATTCCTTTTTTCTCACGGCTCCGGCCGCTCGATGTGCGGTGAGTCTCTGACTCACCGCGAGACTTCCTACACCTGCGGCTTATCCGCCATCCAAATCATCTAAATCATCCAAACCACCGCTTTTCGCGGAAACTGCTATTTGAATGCTCGGCGGTTCGATGCAATATCGAGGCATGAGCGACAAATTTCTTGACGACGATGAATTCGAAACGGACGCCGAGGTTGCCGAAAGGTATCCGTGGCTGGCTGGCGGTGATATGGATGACAGTTGGGGAAAACCGCCGCCGCTTTCAGCTAAGCATCAAAAGATACTTGATCTTGAGCGCGAAAAGCTCGCGGCAAAGTCGGAAGTGCTTGCCGAGTGCAAAACGAACTACCACATACTCGACGAACTGGCCGAAGAACATTTGCCCGAGCTTAACTTTCGCCGTTACGACAATCTTTTTCTCGCACGGCAGGCAAACGCGTTTCTTAAGGAAGAGACTTCGGCGGCAGGCCCTTTGCGCCGCCTGTTCTCGGATCTTTGGCTTTCCGGCGAACTGTGCGTGCTGTTTGGTGACACAGGCTGCGGAAAGAGCGTGCTGGCAATGCAGATCGCGACGTGCGCTCTCGGGCGGCGAGCGGTTCGAGCCTTTTGAAATGGACGTCGAACCTCAGCGTGTTGCCTATTTCGATTTTGAACTGAGCGACGAACACTTCAAAAAACGTTACAGCTCCGGTTCTGCCGACGTTTCGGATGAGGAGCCCCTATTTCCCGCCGACCTGATCCGCTGTACTCCGCAGGACCTGCTTCGGCTGCCGCCCGGTTTCGAAGACTATTATGAGTTCCTGATCGAGTCGATCGTCGACCTGGCAGCCTTTCTGAAAGCCGGGATCCTTATCATCGACAACATTACCTGGCTCAATTCAACCATCGAGAGTTCTAAGGCGGCCCTGCGGCTTATGAAAACGCTGGTCGCTTTAAAGAACAGATCCGGACTCTCGATCCTTGTGCTGGCACACACACCGAAACGTTATTCGCGAACATGCCTTACTGCCGAGCATCTGCAGGGATCACGGATGCTGTCCAATTTTGCTGACAGCATCTTTGCAATGGGATTTTCGAGCCGCGGCAGCGAATTCAGGTATCTGAAAGGCATAAAACGCCGCAACACCGCTGCGCGCGATGCCGAAACCGAGGTTGCGGCCATCCACATCGGAAGGTCCGGCCGGTTTCTCGGCTTCACTTTTGACGGCTACACCGACGAACGCTCGCACGCGGGCTGGAACCGCGGCGAATCCGAGGATGACAGGGTCGCCCTTGTGAAGCGCATTGCCGATCTGGCCCTGGAAGGCCTGACTCAGCGCGAGATCGCAAAGCAATTGGGAATATCGGCCGCGACCGTGAACAGATGTTTGAAATTCAATGAGGAGGAGAATGCCTGACGTGTTTCATCTGTTTCATATGAAACAAATTCGGGGACGCGCTCAGAAACGAAACAAACAAGTCGTTTGTTTTCAACACGAATCGACATTTTTCTTCGTATGGTGAAACGCATCCTTAATGACCTTTTCGAGGATTTTCCCGTCAACGTCCGAAAGGCGTTTGATGTAAAGGCAGCTTACGCTCGATGTATGCTTGCCGAGTTTTTCAAGCAAAGCGGGCTGTTTCGGCGACGAGCAAATGACATAGAGCGTCATGTTCTGTTTACGCGGCGAAAAGCCGGTCATCATCCAGTCGAGCTTACGGCCGTCAGGATACGTAAGCGGTTGGCTGCCGTAACCAACGATCGCCGGGCCCCACATTTTGGGCTCCACACCGGTCATCCGGTTGAACATCTCAAGCACGCGAAAGCCGTCCGCACGGCGTTCCTCATTCTCGATCGAGTTGAGAAAATCTTCAACGCTCGCATCCGTCTCGCGGGTCTTCGGTTCGTACTTTGCCATAATGAAGAAATTATATTCACAAGTATCGTATGTCGCCTAGTGCAAATGGCCCGTGCAAGGCGACAGCACGGTTGCGTTCATAGTTGTGGCTGGGCCAGCGGCTCAGATCTCAACAAACTATTTGATCTCATGCAGCGGATTTCATGATATAGTTCGCGAATTCCGGTCTGGAGGACGGCGAGTGATGAAAACTTTCGGGAGAATGTGGCAGACAAAAGCGATGTTTGCAGGCTCGCTGCTGATCGCAGCTATCGCCTTCGCAACAACGCCGGCAAACGCACAGGTGTACGGCGGCACCATGGTTTACTTTTACAACAACAAGGACACGAAAACCGCCAAAATATGCATTTACGGCGGAGCCGCGGAATTGTATCCGCTCGCCGAAACATGCTTTACCCTCAAGCCCGGCGAAATGTCCAGCTGGGATCGCAAAGGCATTCAGTTCTTTACGGTGTATGTTTTCGAACCTGCTCTGATCGATAAACTCCGCTGCAAGCAGATGCTGACAAACGACCCCGCACATATTGAAGTTCTTCCAAAAGGCTCACGAAATTGCGTAAACACAACGGCCCGCCTTTATGCTCCCAAGCCGGACCCGAACCGTCCGCCGTATGCTTCGCGGTCGGATAATATGCTTGCCGTGTGCAATCTATCCAACCCCGAACCTCTTCATTTTGCGATCACGTTCGCGACCGGTCAGACGGGATATTTCACTCAAGGCTGGTGGCGGTTGATCAAGAACCAATGCCTGGAGATCAATCTCGAAGACCTTTGGTATAAGCAGAAATTGCCGCTGCATTATCGATTTAAGACCTACATCTACGCTGAGACTGAAGGCAAGTTTGGCGGAGCGGTGAAGAAGGTCTGGGAAGGCGACGATCCGAAACTCGCGTTCTGCATCAATGACGACAAAAAGAAGCTGTTCGGCAATAAGCATCAAGATGTAACTGAAGGCGCGGTCGTATGGGAATCAGACTGCACCGCCGCCAACGGCAAGCGAATGGTAAAGATGTGGCCCGTAACAGTTCCAAAACTCGGCGACCCGTGGAAATGGAATTTTTGATCAATGAAATGAATGGAGCGATGCAAAACTTGACAACACCCAGCGAAATTCCTAATCTTTATGTTCGCCCTACCAAGGGTGACGCCATATTCCGCAGTAGCTCAATGGCAGAGCATTCGGCTGTTAACCGAAGGGTTGTAAGTTCGAGTCTTACCTGCGGAGCCAATTTAATCAATAAGTTACGGGTGCCGCGGAAGGGCATCCGTTTTTATTTTCCTCTAAGATTTCCTCTAAGGTGGAAAATTTACCGTCGCGCCAAACTTTTTGCCGACTCGATTCGTTGTTGGTTCGAATCCGATGGGCGGCTTACCTAAAGTCAGCAACTTACAGATTTGAAAACCCAGTCGCTTTAGCGCTCGGTGGTTCTCATAAAGTGAATGTTTTTCTAACCGGCACGGTCAGGTCGACGTTTCGCTTGCCATTTTCTTCTTTTTTCTTACTACGATCACACCTAAGATGAAGATTTGCGTCGCCTTCTGAAGCTACCGATTGCTTTCATAGAAGCCCGCAGAAACAAACTCTTCGAGTTCATTCAAACCAAATCAAAAGTTGTACGACGCTCCGAGATTTACATGATTCGAATTCCGGCGGCCGCTGTAGAAATAGTTAGTTTGAAATCGTCTGAATTCCGCGCCGACGGCGAATTGCGGTGTAAATTTGTAGATGACGCTAGCGGCGAAAACCAGATTGCGGGTGCGCCAATCGCGGTGGGATAGGCTTATTAGATCGGAATTCACAGGGTCGTCGATCCCGACAGAACCGTAAATGCCAAGTCGCTCCATTAGCACATTAGGGGTGTATCCGATCTGTATCCACCCGCCCTTCGTGCCGATCGAACGGACACCTCCCGGTACAAGCGACGGGCCATTGAAAACAGCAAAATCGCTGTTGTAATTCTGAAAAACGCCACCCTGGAAGCCTCCAAGGTTGCGGCCGAAAAATGCTTCTCCGGCGATCGAAACGCGCTTCGCGACCGGAAAGCTCCAGTCGAGAGCGACGCCCACCGAGTCAACATCGTTTCGCACATTTGCCGGTCCCGTAAACACTCTCGACACTCCAAAGTGGCCAGACACTCCGATGCTGCCGGTCTTCCTGGTGCCGAACCAATTCGTACTCGTATAAGTAATGCGGCCTTGTGCAAACGGAACTCGCGACGCTTGACCGCTGGTGGGTTGAATTACGAAAGGAGCATTCGTGGCAAAGTCGCCGGTTTGGGATTCGAGGATGGCGGCCTGCAAAGTTACTCGACGATTGAGTTTGTGGTCAACACGAACCTGCGGCAACCGGGCCCATAGGTTGCCCGCGGCGCCCATCTGCGGATTGCCGGCCGCTGCGATCGAAACCGGGTTGACCGGGGCAAAGACCATCCAATCCTGACCAACGGTCAGTGCCGTCCGTTCCCAGTCAATTCGCGCGTAAGCAAGGCGAATTCGGAAGACGCCAAAATTCTCACCTATCCCGACCGACGGAAATCCTCCGAAGAAGTCTCCCTCCAAAACCGCGCCAAGTCTCGCCTTTCCGAGTTTCGCACCCTCAAGCTTCATACCGACTCGCGTTTGTCGGACGCTTGAGCTAACATTCCCGCTCCCGGTTGGTGTCGCAAAAATGGGCACGTCGGCGTTGTTGGTGCCGCCGCTGTTGCCATAGGCATTGAAATAGATCGTACCGTATGGTGTCAGCTTTATGCCGTTTCCAATGTCGATTCCGATAGACTTCTTCTCAGGGTCACTCAGTTTTTCAGGACTTTTGACCGACTTCGGCGGGCTGGCCTTGGCAACTGCGACCGGAGGCTGGACCTCTTTCTTTAGCTTATCGAGTTCGACAAGAATTGCTTGAACTTGAGCCTCAAGTTGTCTTATACGATCCTCCTTATCCGCACCAACAGTCTGAGCTGATAGTTGAATCGAAAAAAACAATGCCACGAGAATAGTTGCAAATGGTTTGTTCATTCCGTAGATCCGATTTTGAGCTTTGCAGTTCGCAGAACAACACTCTTCGCGAATCTTGATCTTGATAAAGACTATGCATAATAACGCCACGAAAATATGATCCAAGTCATGTTCCCTCCGAATTGCAAGGCTTTTTTGGCTTCGTAGAACCGGTTGATAGCACTGAAAACACATCGGTGACGTCCGTGGTGGACATTCCACCGTAAAACGCACAAAATTGTCCTTTCAAATGGAAGATCTGCTAAAGAATTTGGGTGGCGAGCTTGCCGATAGGATCATCCGGTCGGGAACCACTAGGTCGTACGCGTCGAATCAGTCCATTTTTTTCGAGGGCGACACTGCGACGTTCCTCCCGATCGTTATGTCAGGTACGGTTAAATTGGTGAGATTTCCTGAGCCCGGAAAGGAAGTTATTCTCGGAATGTTTCATTCGGGCGAAGCTTTTGCGATTCCCCCGGCAATGGACGGCAAGCGATTTCCCGCGACTGCAGTGGCGATCGAGAAAAGCGATCTCCTGCTGATCCCACGCGAGGAGTTTTTGGAGTTGATGAGATCATCTCCCGAATTTTCCTCGGCCATCATGTCCCGGATGTGCGGAATCTTGCGGGACCGGGTCGATACGGTCCAGATACTCGCCACTTCGTCCGCCGAGCAACGCGTCGCGAACGTTCTATTGCGTTTGGCCGGCGATATCCAAAACGATGGAGTGAAGAAAATCACGTATCGTCGTCAAGATATTGCCGAAATGGCCGGACTCTCTCTTGAAACAACGATCAGAGTCATAAGGAAACTGGCCGCAAAAGAATGTTTAAGTATCGTCGGTGGCCGGATCATACTGGAAACGACCGACTCACTGCGCGAATTGGTTCAATAAGGCGAAACTAAGCGCCAAGGAATTGTTCCAAAGATGATCTGAGTCATATTTCTCATCGTTTCAAAAAGTTATGTTTCCATTCAAATACTCGTATCGAGTAACAGGACATGAAACTGAGAATACTAGGTAATTCACTTCGTTTCCGACTTGGCAAGTCGGAAGTTGAGAGATTTGGCCGGTCGGGCTCGATCGAGGAAATAGTTAGGTTTGGCAGATCGCCCGAAAACGATCTCACCTACACACTTGAAATAATTGATGGCAATGAATTCACCGGAAAATTTGCAAACGGCAATATTGTGGTTGGCGTTCCCAGAACCATCGCCGACCGGTGGGTCAGCAATGAGGAAGTGAGTATCTCGGGCAGCTCAAAAATTGGATGAACAACCCAGCCTGAAATTTCTGATCGAAAAAGATTTTGTTTGCCTCAATGCCCATAACGACGAGGACCAGTCCGACCGCTACCCGCATCCGCAAGGCCCCGACGCCTGTTGAAAAGCAAAAAACCTGCCTAACATGACCCAAATCATATTTCCATCAACCCGCATCGGGAATAATGATGTCGAAGTATGCATCTGGAGGATGAAAGAATGTTCAATGTACAAGGCAAAACAGTTCGGGAGATAGCTCTCGAAATGCCCGTGACAACGCGGGTGTTTGAAGAATTCAAGATCGACTATTGCTGCCACGGCGATACTCTGTTCGACGAAGCTTGCACGAATGTTGGTGCAAATCCCGAGGTTGTGATCAAAAAGATCGATGACCTGGTGGACACGTCAAACGGTGATGCCGAGTCGTTTGCCGAGGTGCCGCTGGGCGAACTCATCAATTACGTTCTCGATATGCATCATGTTTATACGAAGGAAGAAATAGGGCATTTAACCCCGTTAATGGCAAAAGTCGCCAACCGCCATGGTGATCACTATCCGTTTCTCTTGGAGCTGAAGGAACTGTTTGAGGCACTATGCGAAGACCTGGAGCCGCATATGGCGAAGGAGGAAATGGTGTTGTTCCCTTACATTCGGGAACTCGAATATAAGGACTTAAACAATATGAGTGCCGCGTTCCCGCCGTTTGGAACAGTTCGGCATCCGATCAATATGATGAACATCGAACATGAAGAGGTTGGTGAACTGTTATCAAAGATGCGTGGGTTAACCAATGATTACAAGTTGCCCGACGGGGCGTGTCCGAGTTTTACCGCTCTATATTACCGGCTTGCGGAGTTTGAACGAGATATTCACCAACATATTCATCTGGAAAATAATGTTCTATTTCCACGCGCGGTCGAACTTGAACAAAAGGTCTTTGCACCGGCGGTCGCTTGACGGATGTCCACGGAAGTTATTGCCATCGCTAGCAGACCCAAGGTTCGTCTCAAATCGGTCGCACTACCGATCGAACACGGATCTTGGGGATTTCTGCTTGAACCGTTGGTTGCGGGTCTTGCAGTTGCGCCGTCCATGGCCTCGCCTTGGATCGCCTTGCTCGTGATCGGAGCGTTTCTGCTTCGGCAGCCGCTAAAGGTGATCCTGATCGACCGTCAAAATACGCGATGGCTCCCTCAAACAAAGTCGGCGATCAAATTTGCGGTCATTTATGTTGCGATATTCTCTGTCGGACTAATGGGGAGTATTTCCTTTGCTCGGCCGGAGAGTTTTATTCCTTTTGTCCTTGTCGTTCCTTTTGTTGCTTACCAGATCTACTGTGACTCGACCCGCAATTCGCGACAGCTTCATGCTGAACTTCTAGGTTCGATCGCGATATCTTCGTCGATAGCCGTAATCGCGCTAGCGGATCAATGGACGTATCCAATGGCGTTTGCACTATGGGCGGTCATCGCGGCGCGGTCTATTCCGGCGATCTTATATGTCAGAAATCGTCTGAATCTCGAAAAAGGAAAGAACTTCTCAATAGCTATTCCGGCTTTGGCTCACACGATCGCTCTGATCGCCATCGGCTTGATGGTGATCTACGGCCTGGTTCCGTCCTTGCTTTTACCACTCTTTTCGATATTGTTAATTCGATCCGTTGGAGGACTCTCGTCGTACCGCAGGAGGATCAAGGCGGTCCGGATCGGTATTTGGGAAGTAGTATACGGGCTGATGATGGTCTTATCGATCATCATTGGCTACTACCGACCCTAGCTTGATCACCGTAGTCTTTTGCCCCTTGCTTCCGTTAATAATGCATAACGTAGACATCGATCTTGTCGAAATGTCGTTGGATGTCATCAAGTACGCCATCGGGCGAATTTCCGATACAGATCCGCAGCTTGGTTTTCCGAAAACTTCCGAGGAGCTAAAGGCCCTGGTCGGCGAGACTGTATCACCAAAAGGTATCGGCGGCGAAAAAGCGTTCGCTTTGTTTAAGGATATTCTTGTAAAGGCAAGCGTGTCGATCGATCATCCGCGTCATCTCGCGTTTGTACCAGCTTCGCCGACACGGGCAGCCGTGCTGTTCGATCTGGTCACATCGGCAACGAGCGTGCATGGCGCATTTTGGCTCGAAGGTGCTGGATGTATCTTTGCCGAAAATCAGGCGATGGAATGGCTCGTCTCGCTGACCGGCATGCCGGCAGGAGCTTTTGGAGTTTTCACAAGTGGCGGAACCGAGGCGAACTTATCGGCAATGGTCACAGCCAGGGAAAATTGGCGCACCCGCAACCAAGGTGAGGAATACCAGCGAGGGATCGTCGTAACCTCTGTTGGAGCACATTCCTCTGTTAAGGCAATGGCAAAAGTGATCGACGCCGATGTGGTTCTTATCGAAACAGAAGATCGGTTGGAAAGCCCATTGCTTGCCGAGACCATCGCGCAAATGGCACCCGCGGATCGCGGGCGGATCTTTGCGATCATTGCTACTGCCGGAACGACCAACGCCGGGATCATCGATGATCTTGCCGGCATTGGCGCAATATGTAAGGCCGAAAATATATGGTTTCATGTCGATGCGGCATACGGCGGCGGTGCGTTAGCGGCTCGGTCGGTAAGGCATTTATTTCTCGGGATAGAAGAAGCCGATAGTGTGACAATCGACCCGCATAAATGGCTATTCTCCCCGTATGACTGCGGTGCGGTCATTTACCGCCAACCCGAACTTGCGAAAAAAGCTCATTCCCAGGAGGGCTCATATCTCGATATTTTCAGTGATGAGGCAATGACGGGCTTTAACCCCTCAGACTACCAGATACAATTGACTCGGAGGGTACGCGGACTCCCGCTTTGGTTTTCACTGGCAATGCATGGGACCGACCGATATGAGCAGGCGATCGAACGCGGAATAGAGTTAGCCCAGATCGCGGGGAAGCTGATCTCAGAGACTAGTTACACCGAACTCGTCCGTGAACCAAGCCTCTCATGTGTCCTTTTCCGCCGGCTCGGATGGTCGCCGGGAGATTACCGATCCTGGACCTATAATAATCATAGATCCGGCTTCGCACTGGTTGCTCCAACAAAAAGGCGAAGCTCTCTCGGCTCCGAAACGGTTTCCCGTTTTTGCTTCATCAACCCCGACACCACAGAAAAGGATATTGCAGATATACTTGCGACAATGGCGTGATCGGCTGCCTTATATGGCATCAGCTCCGCATTCAAACTCGGTATTTTCTTCTTCGATTTCGAGCACCGGAAGAAATCGCTGATTTTTCTTGTCTTTATCGGAGCCAACACGCTTGAACAATGCGGCTCCGGCAAGCGATAGGTACTCGATCCCTGAAGATTTAAGGATCTTCGACATCTGTTCCGAATACTTTGACAGGTGTTCGTCGATAAAGGTTCTTGACGCTTCGGCCGTGATCTCTGCACTCTCGGTATCAAGGCACTCGAGAGCAAATGCTTCTTTCAAGCCGCAGGTAGGCAACAAAACCTGTCTCAACCGCGACGTGATCTGGAACCTCGTCGGTGACCGGTTTATACGAGAACGCGTTATAAAAGCTGCTAAGTTCAGACAACAAATATCCGGGTTGGACCCAACCTCGATAACTCACTTCGCGGCCGGGAGCAGGTCCGCCCGGCCCGAATATAGAATGAAAGAGGCCTTCGCTCGCTTCTTTCTGTGCAGATCGAGCGGCTCGTTTTAATGGTTTATCGGCAACTTGTTTCCCAAGAGCATTGACATCGCCAAACCACTTGCCTGTCGGACAGTCGAAAAGCAAGCTGATAAGCCGCCACTCCGCCGCTTCAAGAATTAGTTTGTTTTCCACTATCTCGGTTTTCATTTCGTTTGCTCCATGGCCGCGTTCCTAAACAGATCCGCGGCTCCGCACTGTTGATGCCCGGTCCGCGTCAAGATCGATCTGCGACATCAGCGCACGTTGTTCATCTTCTGAAAGGATCTGTTCAAGGATCGGATAGAGAAAATCAGTCTCTCGCTTGTCGTGATGGCTGCAAAGCCGTAGATAGAACGCCTCACGATCCAGAAGTTGAAGTAATGCTTTGTCGATGTTCGGCTCGGTTTCCAATCCGGCGATCTTTTTCTTAAAGATCTCAACGAAAGAACGCATTTTTGAATGGTCATCGAAGAAATACTTAGGAGACCCGGCACCCGAAAATTCAGCGCGTTCCGTATAGACCGGAAGCAGGATCATTTCTTCATCCTGCATATGGCGGAGCAATATTGCTTCATACATCTCGAGCAAAGTAAGCGCATTCTCAAACTCAAAATGGAGAAGAGCCTTCTGATGGTCGAAAAACATTTCGTCGATCAGTACGTGGACTCGCAGTAGATCTTTGACGTAAGTCATACCTTCTCTTTCCGGATCACTTTAAGATCAATGGCACCCATCCGGTCCGCATTTTGCGTGCTCCGACCTCAGTGTGAGCTCCTTCCCAAATAGCGAATGCGATCTGTGACGGCGTGGCATTTGAGAATCCTGCGGGCATCGGCCGTGTGATAACAACTGCCCAACCCTTTGCTGTCCTTACACCTTTGCCCTTCGAAAGCGCGTTCGGAGCCGGCGAAAGCGTGCTCGGGCCTTCGGCGATCAGGTCCTCGACTGGTTGGTTGCGGGGACCCGACCGTCGGTTACCCAATGAACGTGCTGGGGCATATCGAGCTGCGGTTTCCGCCTGAGCTTGGGGATTGTTCTCCAAAGGCTTTGATTCAGAAGCGTAATGATCGACAGTCGCATTTGGATAAAGAGCTTTGATATCGTCTGCACGACCGTCAACGATCGCCTGCCAGTCAGCGCGCCAATATGAGATCTCAACCGTTTTTCCCACTTCACCCATCTGAGGAGCGGGAACGTTCGCCTCGATCTTTGAGGGCAATTGAACCGCGCATCCATCGATAAAATGCCTCGGTCCGGGCAAGTCGCTTTGAGATTCATCGAGCCATTCCAGGCGAAATGCCACGTCGGCGCCATTGGTCATTGCCTTAACATTCACTTCCTGAGTTGACGATTCCATTAGGCGTGGCTCGACAAGATCCTGAAGGATCATTTTCGAAGTATGCAGCGAGACCGGCTCCCATGCCGAGTCGTTCGGGTCGAGTGTTATCTCCTTTACTTGAACGACGTTCACTTCAGCGGTCGGAACCTGCGTCCTTGAACAGGATGTTACAAGCACCAAACTAAAAATAATTGCGAACGAAAAATATCGCATATAGATATCCTCCTCACGGGCAGTTGGTGCGCGTGATCTGATAGAGCTTGTCATATGCGGGCCGAATGTGGATCGGTTCTTTGAACGGCACATTTACAAGTTCCTTTCCGTTTTCGTCCATCCCGATCGCTTTGTCGCCAACGCGTTTCCACTTGCGCATGATCTTCTCGCTTGAGCCGAATAAACCGAGAAGACTTGTCAGGTCCTGATCATTCGGCCCGTTTTTGTACACCTCAACGGCCTTATCGACGCCGGGGCCGAACATTTGCTTTGTGAATGTTGTGGGTACATGGATCGGCGGAATGTAATAAACATTCGGTTCGAGTCCGAACTGTGGAAACAGCGGCAATGCGACCTTTTTGATATGAACTAAGTAATCGAGCGGGTTGTCTGCCTCGGCTTTGTCAGGCGTGTTCAGAAATCCCGCCATTCGGATCTTGCCGATGCAGTTCTCGAAACACTGCGGCGCAAGCCCCTGTTCGATCTTCGGGTAGCACGCAATGCATTTTTCCGATGTCGAGGTCATCGGATTAAAGAACACCTTCTTGTACGGGCAGCCGCGAACGCATTCCTGATAGCCGCGGCAGCGTCCCTGATCGACAAGTACGATGCCGTCCTCTGGCCGTTTGTAGATCGAACCCCGCGGGCACGATGCCAGGCACGCAGGATAAGTGCAGTGATTGCAAATGCGGGCGAGATAATAGAACCACGCCATATCGTGCGTTCCTTCAAAACTTGCCCCCTTGTCGACACCGCCGGCACAATCGTCTTCGCCCACATTCGGATAGGCATAGTCCTCGTCACTCGGACGCCAGCCGAGAACACGTTCGCCGGCGGGAGCCGATTCAAATATTGTGCTTCCGTCATAGACCTGTTTACCGTCCTTTTCGCTCCACTGCTGACCGTCCAGCATCTCGAGCAGATTCAGGTCCCATGCCAGTGGATAGAATCCGTAGGGTTTTGTTTCGACGTTGTTCCAGAGCATGTATTCCTGGCCTTTTCCGGACGTCCACGTGGTCTTGCATGCGAGCGTACAGGTCTGGCACGCTATGCACTTATTTGTGTCGAAGACGGCGGCGAATTGTTTTTGCGGGCGGCTTTCCGGATACCAATAGGACATCTCGCGCCCAAGCTGCCAATTATTTACGCGTGCCATAGTTTTTTCTCCGTATTTAGTCGATTAGTCCTTATCATCGTCATCGTCGTCTTTTTTTCCTTTTGTCGCCGCTGGATTGTCGTTGCCCGCCGCCGCAGTGCCCGATCGAATTTCTGGATGTTGTATTTGCCCACCGAGATTTGCAGTCCGCGCCATAAGGCCGAATGTGAGCAGCGAAAGGATCAGCGCTGCCGCGAAGCTCGCGTTTGCATACTTCGAAACCCGGAATGAAATGAAAAGACCGACAAGGGCAATGAAACCTGTTACCTCCATCGCGATCAGGGCTGGCAAGGCCGCGTCCTCGTGTTCCTCAATGAGAGCCTTCGAAACACCTGCCGACTTTTCCACCCTCTCCTCTGCTGGCTCTCCTGTAAGATAGACAGGGATAGTCAGAAGCGCGAGGACGAAGAACACCGCGAGACTCGCACGCTTTATCGCGTCGCTTTTGCTGACAAACCCAAGCAGTAGCAACGCAATACCCACAATTGTTCCGATGACGGGAAAGTGATTTAACAGTAAATGTAAGTGCAGCGGATCCACGTCAACCTCCTATTTCTTTGAAAGAAAGCCACCCAATAAATACCTCTTCATCGCCTCCGACTCAGTACGCGGACGGATCCCGAGCTTGACCGGCCGCCACAGTTTTTCTTCACCAATTCCGCCCGGTTCGGCTTTTGTGATCTTCACGAACGATTCGCGAGGTGCGCCGGTCGGACAATGAATGTCCGCAGCAAAACCCTTGCCCATTCCCTGACCAAACATTCCTTTGCGGACGAGCGAATCGGTCATCCACGTTGGCTTCAACCAGCCGCGAGTCGCGGATTGGTGTGAGCCCGAGCGAAACATCGCCTGATAGTTGGTCTTTGGGTTTTTGGCCAACCCGTCTTTTCGTTCCGCTTGCCCTTGCTGCGACCCAGGCGTAGCGCCGTACATGTTGAACCACATTCGTGTTACACCGCGCGGTGTTCCGGGGTAATATCGCGCCCTGCATAGCAAACGGGCCAGATCATAGTTTTTCTTATCCTTTTGCCAGCCTCGAAACGGCCGGTCTTCCGGATCGGCATCGATCCAAACATAATCGCCATCGTTCACGCCGAGCTCCTGTGCGTCTGACGGGTTGATATCCACGTAACCCTCGGTAACGAACGGAGAGCGTTTGTCGTGGCGATAGATGTCGCCAAACGGGCCAAAGAGCATCGCGTTCATGTCCGTGTCGATCGGCGTTGTATGCGAACCATGGCGATATTTCGGCGTGTGGAAAATGAACTTAAAGTCGTCCTTGATCAGCGGATGCGGCTTTGTCTTCGCTTCGGCCCACGTATAAACCACATTGCGGCCGCAGCGTGTTTCGCAAGACAGGTCATCGCGCTTTACGCCGTAATCTTCGGGCTGAGCGGGTCGAAGCGCTTCATGGGGTGCCGAAATGATAATGTTCGGTTCGTAGAACGTTGAATCGACCGGTTCGCGGTGAACGGGCAGGTTCTCGCCCGCTTCGATGAATTCGTCTTCTTCGCGATACGACTCGAGCCGGCCTGATTTTGTGTACCAGGGCGAAGAATCGACTACTTGGTCATAGCCAACATTCTTCGGTGTCGTCCGGCTATTGATCACCGCCGGAACTCCGTCAAGTGCCTTATCGTGAAGGTCCTTGAAGGAATATCCTTTTGTATTGGTCGAATGGTCGAGGATCCGCTGAAGATAAATATCTGTCCGATCTTCCCTGACAAATTTCCAGTAATCGTTAAACCTCTGGTCGCCGGTCAGGTCGGCGAGTTTCGAAGCAACGAGCGCATACACCTCAATATCGCCCATCGTGTTAAAGATGCGCGGGATAGGCGTTTTTGGAAATACAAGCAGGAACGGGTTCGTCACCGACGCCGTCATATCGGGATGCTTGAGTTCGGCCCAAGAATCGACGCCGAAAACAACATCAGCATATTCGCAGGATGTTGACCACCACCACTCATTCACGGCGATCAATTCGATCTTCGGTATTGCATTGACGACCATGTTGTAATGCCATTTGACGTTTCCGAGTATCGAATTCGCATTAGCGAACCAGAGCGATTTTGTCGGGCAAGGCATATGGGTCTTTCCCGTTAACAGCCTGTTCCCGACTCGCAGCGGATGGTCTTCATGGTTGTAGTAGTGAGCCGACTCCGCCCGCCAATATTGCTTCGGACTCGCGGGCTTTCGCTGGATCTAATTCAATATCGAATGGATTCTCATTGATATACTGCGGAGCACCGTTGAACAACGCCGTTCGGTAATTTCCTGCATAGGAACCGACGTTTCCGCCGATCTTTCCGACGTTCCCAGTCAGAGCGGCAAGTAGAAAAACATCACGATCCTTGTTGTCGCTGTTGAAAAATTGATTCGGACCCATACCCAAGGCAAAAAGTGTTGTCCCGGGCTGGGCTGCAAAATGTCGAGCGAGTTTCTGCACGGCCGCGGCAGGTGCCCACGTTAACTCTTCGACCGTCTGCGGGGTGAAATGGGCCGCGTATTCTTTGACCAGGTCGAATACCGGACGGCATTTCACCTTGCTGCCGTTTACCAAAGTGACTTCGATCGCTCCTTCTAAAAGCGCTTCGCCGATCTTCGAAAACTTGCCGACCTCATCGCGGGTGACAGTTTGGGGTGAATTTAGATTTAGTGTCCCACCAAACATAGTCTCCCCATTCGGCTCGCAGCTTTTCGGGAACCACGTTTTGCGTCGTCTGCTGTATAGGCGGCGGCTCTTTTTCGCCCTCCTTTACGATGTAGGTCTGTTTAAGAACAGAAGGGATTACCGCCAAACACTTCAGAAGCTTTCAAATACTTTAGCGAATCCATGCGAACAAGCAGCGGCATGTCGGTCCATTGGCGAACGTATTCCTTGTCATAGAGATTCTCTTGCAGGATCACATTCGCAAATCCGAGAGCCAGTGCCGGCGTCGTGCCCGGACGTACAACCACGACCTCGTCTGCTTTCGTTGCCGTTGCGGAGTATTCACAAGCAATAACAACCACTCGCGTGCCTTTCATTCGAGCTTCGGTCAGCCAGTGTGCGTCCGGCATCTTGGTCGTTATCCAGTTCATTCCCCAGACCACGACAGTCTTCGCCTGCTCGACCGAGTTGAGATCGAATTCAACTGTCTGCTGGCCGGTGACCATGGTGTGGCCCGGCGGCAGGTCGGTGTGCCAGGAGTAGTTGTCGAACCCTTTTGGCCCCATCGCCTGGTCGGGCCCGACACCGCGGATATGCGAATCAAGCAATGCGATCGAATTCGCCATTCGGTACATGCCAAAAACGCGGGTCATTCCGAGCAAAGGCATTCCGCCGCGGAACTTCATAACCTGCGTTCCGACGCCTTGCGTTGCCTCTATCGTCGCTTCGTCGTAATGCTGTTCTTTTAATTTTCGTTTGCCCTCGTCGCCGGTATAAGTTTCGGCGATATTTTTCAGCGCGGCCGCAACTATCAGTGGCAGCTTCATCGTGCGGCATGCGGATCCATTCATCCCGGGCTCGGTTGAAATAGCTCTCGTCGGGCCGTCCATCTTTGCCGCGAGGAAATCCTTCGTCATACCAGCGTTTATAACCGGCACGAACCATCGTTCCGTTCACCCGGCGGTCGCCATAAAAACGTCTCGTTAATGCAAGGCCTTTTTGGCACACGCGGGGATCCCAGCGGTGCGATGTTCCGTTTCCAAAGAGATCGGTAGCCTGGCCGTATTTCATCGTCGGGCCAATTCGCGTAATGACGCCCTGCCTCACGTGGGCGTTGAGCAAGCAGTTATGCGTATCGTTCGGCGCACAGGTGAACGTATATCTGGAATCGTACTTCCACAGGTCGCGATAGGTGTTTTCCCAGTCGCGGTTTGGATAAACCGCAAGCGGATTTGTAATCGCCTCCAGGCCCCACGCATCGCTAGTCGACGCCACTAACGCGCCGAAACCTGCAGCGGAGATCCTCGCCATGAATTCGCGTCTGGATATTTCTTTTTTCATAACATCCTCACGTTCCACCCGACTATTTCGGATTCAAAGTACGCAGATAAACAACTATCGCCTCGATCTCGGCCTGTGTGAGTACCGGTCGAATTGGTGAGGGATTAGTGAATCCCTGCATGACCGTTCCTCGACGTCCCCTGCTTATCGTTCCGACGAGAAAAGTATCGGTAACATTTGAGAGAAATGCTTTATTTCCAAGTGCCGGCCCTTCACCGCCGACGCCTTTCGGTCCGTGGCAACCCGAACAGTTCGCAGTGAAAAGCCGTTCGCCAAGACCCGCATCGCCTCTGGCCCAGATCTGCGGCATCGTATCCGGAACAGCTTGAATGCCGCCGCCAAGCTGACGTATATATGCAACGACTGCACGTATCTCGTCGGCATTGAAGCCATTTTCGCGATCGCCCCAGGGCAGCATCGGGCGGCCGGGCCGTCCGCTCTTTATCGTTTGAAAGAGAAAATCGTCTGAAGCAAGGGAGAGAAAATCCGGATTCGTGATCGAGGGATTTGGGGCGAGGCCGGGAAAACGCGCGCCTTGTCCGCTGGATCCGTGACAACTTGAACAGACCGCCGTGTAGATCGTTTCTCCGTTGTTCGCAAATTCCCTTGCACCAAAACGCATTGCCTTGACACGGTCCTTGGGCAGATATGTGTCCGGCAATGTTCGTCGCCGAAGCGAAAGTGTATAAAGCGTTAAAAGGTCGATCTGCGGGTCGGTCAAACCCAAAGCCGGCATCTGCGAACCGGCCACCGTCGATGCCGGAGAACGAAAATGCTGGACGACCCAGTTGGACAGTGTGTGTTCACCCGGAACTTTGGCGAAATTAAGCTGATTTGGATCCTTGAAACCTGATAGGGATAAATTGACGCCAGCATCCCCGCCAAAACTTCCAACCACATGGCAGCCCGCGCATCCGACCATATTGAACTGTGCTTTGGCCTCGATCAGTTTCGGAGCACCCATTTGTGTATCAAGAAAGATCTTCAGAGCGGCTCGGTCCGTTTCGCTGATCTCTCTAAACGAAACTTTCCATGCACCATCTGCCGCTTGCTGTGACTTCTGCAAATGCGAGACGTACCACTCTGCGTTGTATCCCTTGAGGCCAACATGAGAAAGGTCAGGACCTTCCATTCCGGTCAGATTACCGCCCGGTCGAAGCGTTCCTCCGCGGCCGTCGAGCCTATGACACGCATAACAATCAAGACGCTCGAATGTCTTTCGTGCATTTTCAAGTGTAGGAAGATTCGGGACGTTCAGAGGCGTGTGACACGTTCCGCAGCTTGCATACGCATACTTGGCAGGGAGCATCGGTTCGGTCCAAAAGTGAACATTTCCGTGCGCGTCGTCCTTCTCCGTCGCCTGCCCTTGCCCGCCGTGGCAGGTCGTGCAGCCCATTTCAGTTACTTGATGAACAACGGGCTTGTGTGCGGCGGCAACCTTTTGATCTGACGTGATCTGTTCACCGGGAGCCATTCCGATATGGCAGGTTACGCATCGGTCGGTGACTTTCAGACTGGGATTTACGATTTGGCGAAGCCGGGTATCGATCGAACCCTCAGTCGTTTTGGCACTGTTTTGAATGCCATGCCAATCCTTCAGGAAGTTTTCCGATACGGCAGCGATCGCAAGCAGTAGGAAAACGCCAATGCTCGAGACCATTAACAGATACTTGTTCTTGTTCATGGCATCAATGGCCTCCCCAATCTGACGGCGACCAGAAGAAGTCCCAGTTCGGCCCGCGGAAATAAGTTCCGATCACGGTCAAGACGATGAATCCACACAAGAAGCACGTAAAGAGGGCAAGTGCTCCGGCTCGCGTCGAGTTGTACCGTTTGACTGCCCAAATAGAGAACGCCGCATAGATCGCCGTGATCACGGTCCCTGGATTCACAAACGTAATGAACAGCTGCGGAATATCCGGAAACCATTCGCGCAGCCATCCGAACCGGATCGCGAATGCTTCGACTGCGATCGAAGAAACAAGGCCGACCACGATCGACCATTTGACTAGCCTCCAGCCGCCCGGCCCGCCGAACCATTCTCCCGTTCCTTCCTTTTCGCGATCGAGAAAGGGGATCAACCCTAAGCCGATTACACACAACATCGGGATACCAATACCGCCCATGAAGGCAGAGAACGAAACGATCTCTTGTAGGCCAAGAAAATACCAGGGAGCTTTTGCCGGGTTTTCAGGAACCAGCGGATTAGCGAGTTCCTTTAACGGTGCATCTGAGATAAACGCAAGTGCAAGGCAAATAAGTGTTGTGAACATCAGCACGCCGAGTTCCGCATAGAACAAATGCGGCATTGACGGCACCGTATGTTCCGGCCCGCTGTTTACGGCAGATGTCTTCCCTTTCACGACCGCCGCAAGATGGTAGGTCTTCGCAGGTGCGTCAGTAAAAACCGGGTAGAACTCGTTGGCTTCTTCAGCAACCAGCTCGTCGGCATTTTCTGGCTTTGCCAAACCGCCGTCCTTGCGGATCCGCCAGAAATGCACCGCCATCAGAGCGGCAAGTGCTAGCGGCAGGATCATTACGTGAAGCAAGTAGAAACGGATCAGCGCTTCCTCGCCGACCTTGTCCGAACCTAGCAAGATCTCACGCTGCAGCCCGCCGATGTCAAAGAACTCCGTAATTCCCATCGCGTCTGTTATTTCCCGAGGCGACTGAGCGATATTCGCCCCGATGGTGATCGCCCAATAGGCAAGCTGATCCCACGGAAGCAGATAACCCGTGAACGACAGTCCAAGAGTGGTTACCAACAGGCCCCAACCGATGAACCAGTTGAATTCGCGGGGCTTTCGATATGCGGCTGTATAAAACGCCCGCGCCATATGCAGGATCACGGCAATGACCATCACATTTGCAGCCCAGCGATGAATGTTGCGCATAAAACGGCCGGTCGGCACGATGAAGTGAATGTCTTTGATCGACTGATACGCGACATCCGGATACGGCTTGTAATAGAACATCAGCAGAATGCCCGTAACCAAAGTGATAAAGAATGCAGCGGTGGTGATTATGCCCAGACCTGCGGTTGTCGACCATCTCAGCGACCAGAGATGCGTCCGGACGGAATGAAGGTGAAGAAAGACATTACCGAAGATGAATGTTGATCGTGTTCGATCGGTTTTCGGTGGGCCGCCGCGAAACATCGCCCGATAAACGTGATTTGGGATCGCCTTTAGATTGATCCAAAACTCGTGCAATGCTGAATAATTTTCCGCGTTCATAACCTACACCTTTGTTCCGGCTTTCACTTTCGTGTCTTCGTCAACCGTCAGGGTTCCTCCGCTCATTGAGACCTTTAGCCACGGAAGCGGCGTCGGAGCAGGCCCTTTTCGCACTGTTCCGTCTTTCGTAAAACCCGAGCCGTGACAGGGGCAATCGAAACCATTCGGGCTCGCTTTCACAATGCAGCCCAAGTGCGTGCATACGGTCGAGATTGCAAAGACGCCTTCTTTGTCTCGAAAGACCGCAACATTTCTGCCCGGCGGTATGAAAGCCTCTCCTTCAGGCAAGGTATCCGGCAATGCCAGACTAAATTTTTTTGCCGGTGATGCGGATACGGCCGCTTTTGGGAGTTTGAGCATACCGAGCAGCGAAAACCCCAAAGCAGCCGCCATCGAAGCAAGGGCCGCAAGGCCTAGAAAATCACGTCGCGGCATCGGCTCCGGATCAAAACGCGACTTCTTTTCACCTGGATGTGTCGTCATACGGAACTCCAATTTGTTGTGAACGTAACTCTTTCCATTGAGATCGCATCTACCGGGCATCGCATCGCACACAGCGCACACCGGATGCATCTGTCTTCATCTTTTAAGATCGCCGAATTTTCCCCAAGGTCGGCACCATTGCCGATCGATCGCGCGAAGAGATCTGAAACGTCGGTGTCGAAGTCGAGACCGTCGAGCGAGATAAGCTTGAGACATTCGGTCGGGCAGACATCGGCACACCCGCCGCAGAGCACGCATCGGTTTCCGTCGAAAACCGGTGTCACGCCGCAGTCCAGACAGCGTGACGCCTCACGCATCGCTTGCTCGCGGTTGTAACCGAGCTCAACGACGTTCTCCGGATGATTGAGCCGCGCCTCAGGCTCGATGGTTGGAACTTCAACGCGCCGGATCGATTCGTAACCGCGTTCGCGTCGGTAACGATCCAGAACGACGTGTGTCTTGATCAGCTCGTGTTCCAGTGTCTTCCCGGTTAAATATTGATATACGGAACACGCCGCTGACTTGCCAGAGGCGACGGCATCGATCAGCAGACGCGTTCCGTGGGCGAGATCACCGGCAACAAATACGCCGTCACCGGTAGTTTGCAGTGTCGCGGGATCGACCCTAAGCCAATCTCCGCGCATGCGTTCTATGTCTTTGCCGCCGTCTTCAAGAAACGACAGTGCCGGTGCCTGCCCGACGGCGAGCAGGACCGTGTCGCAGAGAATCACTTTTGTGTCGCTGTCGTCGTAAACCGGCGAGAACTTCCTTTCGTCGTCGTACACTTGCAAGCATCTTCGAAATGCAACGCCGGTGACGCGGCCATTGTCTTCGCGCAATACCTCAGTCGGCCCCCAGCCATTGCTGCGAGTGATCCCTTCCTCGTCGCCTTCGACGATCTCGATCGTATCCGCGGGCATTTCTTCGGCGCTTTCTAGTGAGACCAGATTGACATGCGCGGTTTCGGAAAGTCTTGCGGCCGTTCTTGCCGTATCGAACGCGATCTGGCGGACGACCGACCTCGCCACGTCGTACGCAACATTGCCGCCGCCGATCACCACGATCTCGCGGCCCATGTCGATCCTTTCGCTGAGAGACACCGCCCGCAGGAGATCGACACCACCGACAACGTCCGGCCCGTTTTCCCCCGGCAAGCCAAGGCCGCGTGACGATTTTGCACCGACGGCGATTATTACGGCGGAGTAGTCCTCGCGGAGTTCGGCAAATGAAATATCTCTGCCAACCTGAATGCCGCAGCGAATCTCGACGCCGAGAGCTTCGATCACGGCGACCTCCTGTGCAATAAGACCACGCGGCAAACGATACGCCGGAACACCGACCGCCAACATCCCCGCGGCAACAGGTTCGATCTCGAAAACCACCGGCCTGAAACCCATCAGTGCGAGGTCATGTGCGGCGGAAAGACCCGCCGGGCCGGCACCGATGATCGCGATTCGCCGGCCATCGGCTTTTTCGACAACGTGATCGGTGCCCGACCTGAGCAGCGCGGCCATCTCTTCGGCATCAGCCGCGATCGGCGGTACAAAATCCCTGATCGAACTAAGAACGTCTTCGATCGGCCTTGCTTCCGGCCCGAATTGATCACAGGCGAATCGCTTCAGTGCGCGGATCGCGATCGGCCGGTCTTGCCCGACGAACATTCCGTCATCATTAACTTTTGGGATTTTTCCGCGGCGGCACGCGATCTCGCAGGGTGCACCGCAGATGCGGCCGCATATCGATGCGAATGGATTCGGTCCGCGGGCTATCAGGTATGCTTCGTCAACGCGGCCATCGGCGATCGCGCGTACGTAACCCCGTGCGTCAGTGTGGACCGGGCAGGCCACTTGGCACGAGATCAGGTTTTGGTGGTAGTTCGCGTCCGGGACGTGAACATTTAGCCGCAACATACGATTCGCAGGCACGAAAGTCGTGAAACCGCTCGAATTTTATGTTGCTTATAGTTCTTGAAATATGACTTGAGTCATACAATGCTAAAATTTTCCGAAATATTTATGCCTCAATTTTCAGCCGCCGATCGCGGTCATCGAACGTGAGGAATATTCGCAAAAACGACCGGAGCCTAGAGCGGCGGAAATTGGCGGATGCCGCCGACGCCGAGTTTGCCGATCGCCATTCGCTCGAGAATGGAAACGTCGCGAAACGGATTAAACTCGGGATGTTTGAGCGGCAGTTTTGCCAGACGTGCTACCAACGGCTCATGATCGCGGCAGAATTTTAACGCCATTATCAATTCGGGATACTTGATGAAATCGCCGTAGATCGTTCCTTTGTCCTGAAGTATGGGCTTGCCGTTGGGGTCATGAGAGTAACTTGCGAAAAGCTGCTTCTTACCGATGGACGAACGATAAACATTTGTTACCTGCGTGGCCATGAACTCCTCGACGGGGTCGCCCGAAAAGTTGCCTGCCAGGCCGACTTCAGCAGCATTTTTGGACTGATCCTGTTATTCGTAAAACGGACCGCGTGGGTCAGTTCGTGGGCAAGCAGATCGTCAAGATAGCCGACCCAATCCTCCGGATTGACGCGTACCTGCAAGCCGCCGCCTTCTTTCCGCGTCTCCGACCATTTTGTCTGGGCCACTTTTTTCAGAAAGGGATCCGGTATTATCCAGGTCTTTTCGGCTCGATTGATATGACTCAGAATGCAGCGGCCGACCTCGGCATTGTCGACGAAGGATCGCGGAAATCCGACTTGTTTCGCAAGTTCGTCCTCCTATGCGTTCGACCGCTCGACCACTAGATTGACGAAGGAATATCCTACTTAGACACGTTTAGGAACTTTGACTCGGACCTATATTAACCTGGTTCCCGCCATCCGCAGCGATATTAACCTGTCCGGTATTTATGGTCACTGGTGCATAGCGCCGAAGGTCGCGAAGTTGCCGCAGTGTTCTCATAAATATCCGATTCCAGCGATCAGAGATCTGTATAGCTTGGTCCAAAGCCTGCTCTTCGGTAACGGTCGGCCGCAACCAAAAACCGTCCGACCACCCTATTTGCTTATTCAGTTCCGTCCGAGTCTCTTTCCACTGAACGTACGCCGGATGCTCTTCACGCTCTCGAGTTCGTGAACGCTTTACCGTCTGTTCGAGCCAGTACTGCCATTGAAAATATGCCTGCGTAAGCATATCGATCAGGCTAAGTTCAATTCCGCCCTGCGGGTTCCACTCGGCGATAAATGACTCTCGGACTCCGATATATCTCGCTATGTTCCAAACTTCTTTCATGTAGTCGACCGGAAACGAGATGTTTGCCGCCAAGTGGCCGGATTCGAATTCCTTACGGGCCTCTCGTTTGACGCGTTCCCAAAACCGTTCGGCAACACGGGGGGCCTGGCTATGGAGTTCCAGCAGATCAACGAAATTGAGACATTCGACAGGCAGGCTCATCAATGAATCAAACTTCTCTTTGGCCTCCTCCTTACTTGTGCAAGCGTGAAAGGCGGCTTTCCTGGCCTCCTCAATTGAGAGCGATCCGCCTGCCGGCGAGCGATGAAATGCGACCCTTCGAACAAAACCTTGGTGCAGCTGCCGAAACAATGAGCTGTAACCCACCCTGGACTCCAGAGAGTCAATCGGTACCCGCACGCCGAAGTCCTGAGGCTTAAATTCATGCTCATCCCAGATCTCGAAAACCTGGTCGTTGATACTACCTCCGCCCACCGATTCCTTGTTGTCAGTTGGCTTCGGTTGCCTTTCACTCGTACCAACGTTTCCTTTAGCCGACCGACCGCTCGTGGCAGTGTGTTTTTTTGGCGGGCTTTTGCGGATTGGCCTACCGATCGCCTGGGTCGATGCAACTTTATTGAACCCCGCAACAACATCGCGGGTTTTACTCTTCACTGTAGTTTTTGTCGTTCTCGCCATCTTACTCGCTCCTCACCTATTACCCTTTATCTGAAATTTCCGGTCGCGCAACAGATCCTTCATTTCCCGAAAGGCCTCTCGATTTTTTTCAAGAACCGACCGATCGTTCGTCCGCGTAGCTCGCGCCGCCGCGACAAGCGTGGTCAATTCCTCGACGAACTTCTTCGGGATATAAGTCTTCCTGAGCCTGCCGTTGACCCGCGTGAAGTAATAATAGAAACCCCGATGAAGCCGACCTTTTGCACATCGGCAGTTCGATTTCCCGCATCGGACAGACTGCTCATAGACTCCGCCATTTGTAATTTCAATCGCTGTCTTAGGTAACACTTTTTCAAGTTTTCCTTTCATCAACCGGTTGCTCGCTTTCGACTCTTGTTTATCGGCAGTATCTTTTTCTTCGCCACATCGTCTTGCACCAACGATCCAACGTCGGCGACACCGCAGAACGGGCAAGCCTGACCGAGGAATGCGTGGCGGCCGCACGAGCATCTAACATACGCCTTGCCGTTTGCGGTGCCAGCGATATATGGTGGCGGAACAATGGCCACGGCGCGATTCTCCGCCCCATTACCGCATGTAAGAATTCGTTCTTGAAGCTCTCTGGTGAAATCGTCCGCATCGTCCGAATCGTCCCCGCCTTGCGTTTGCTGTGGTTTGCGAACTGTTATTTGTGACGCGGGCTCGTCCTCTGCATCGTCCGCATCGCCAGCAGCGTCCAGCAAGTTTCTTTCTATCAAATTGTGTGTGCTGAGGTTGGACGATGCGGACGGTTCGGACAGTGATTTATCGATTCTTTCAAGCCTGACGGTCCGGCTTCCACTTTTCTTCCGCTTGAACTCTATTCCGTTCGCGCGGAGATTCGGAGCAGTTCGTTTCAGTTCTCCTGAAAGGAGATTGGCCTTTTTCGGTAGATCGTCCGCTCGGATTCCGAGTTTCTTGTCATTATCGGCAAATTGTTTCAAGTCCGCGAGGAGTTGAGTCGCCGTGCCAACCCATGTGGCTTGTTCACTCATAAAGGCGAGAATTATCGATGCCGTCGGAGAACTGTCGATAGCAACTTCGACCGCATCGCGACGATTTGATGAATAGGCCAGTTGGAAGGAACCTGCGGCGATCCCTAATGCGGTTTCGGCAGCTACGCCGAATTTCTCAAAATCGGCCATCCGTTCAAGTTCTGTCAACCTAATCTCGGGCAGTTTTTGAAGCGTTTCGGAAAGGGCAGTCAGAAATGCCCCAAGGAGTCCTGCGTGCGCCTCGTCAAATTGACGCCAGATTGTGCCTTCATCACGGCGTTGATTTTTTGATATGTTCGGGCAGTTGACAAGCAATGCGCGGTCAAGCAGATCCGGACGGTTTGCCAGTTCCGTTATGCCATTGAGCAGAATTGGACGCATTGCGGAAAAGAGAGTTTCTTCGTTATTTTCGTAGAGAGTTCTCGTTCCAAAACCTCCGCCTGTCGAAAGGCGGCAGAACGCATCACTTAGCCAGTCCGGAATCTTAGCAAGATTGTCCAACGCGATCAGCCATCCGTTGTTCGCCGCGATAATAAGGTCTCGTTCATCCCGTGGCGGTGGCCGTAGTTCTGCCTTGTTTGGATCGATTAAGCGGCGGAGAATTCGCGAAGTGGTGCTCTTTGCGGAACCCTGCTCCCCGTTTAGGATGAGTAGCGGAAACGGCTTATCTGGCCGCATGCTCGCAAGAATCCATATTAAAACAAGCGAATAATGCTCCCGCACGACATTTATGTGTGAGAGAAGTGCCTTCGGATCGCCGCCCTTGATAGGTGAAGGCAATTTTCCTAGCCCTTTCGGCCGACGAAACTTTAGGGGCGAATCAAATCCCTCTATTATCCGCCAGCCGACAGTGGAAATTTCTACCACTTGCCATTCCTCATTTGCTAGGTCGAGGTAGATATTTCCATTCGATTCTGTGAGTCTAACGAATACCTCACATTCCGGAGAATCGAACAAGGCTCGACCGTTAAGAGTATTCAGGGCGTCTTGTAGTGATTGTGACCTCGGAACCTTGCGTTCCGATTCCCAGAATCGGTGACCTATCCAATTGCGAAAGAATTTTGACTTTATCTCATGGTTTTCGTGATGTAAGCCCATCGGAATCGTACCAAATGTCTCGCGATCGGCCGTGTGAAACAGTGAAACACCCGCGGCCTCAACGAGGCGGACCACCTTTTCAGATTGGGCTGCTCTTTGGCCGCCTTCGTCATCATCCAGATCCTCGTGAAAATTAGGATTTATGGGATATTTCTCCGCGTTTCTGGCAATTTCACTCACCTCGCTTATATCGAGCGGTGGCTTACATCTCGATAAGTTCATATCGATCAAGGCGGCTTCCACTGCCACTTGTGACAAACCCTCTTCGTAAAACTTTTTGGCCGTTTTAAATAGCGTCGGATTCCGTTGTCCATCGCTGATCTCATTTCGGGTTCCATTTCGTATTGGAGGACTGGAGCCCTTGTGCCCCCTTCTCGGCAGGGGCAGGCTTTTCCAGTTCAACGGTTGTCCAACCTGTTCGTAGAATTCAAATGGTGCCTCAGATGATGCAATCGCCGGTACATAATAGATTCGACTGGTATCCTTCGCAGCTTCATCAATTGGCAGTCCCGCCTTTTGTTTTGAGTACCGCCATAAAGCCGGGAACCGGCTGGCCGGAATAGGTTCGATAAGCGGAATAAGCACCCTGAAACGTGGTTCCCCGTTTGGATTCGATTCGGTTTTTCGAAGGTGAGAATGTGTCGAATAAATAGCGTATTGACAAAGCAGGGAAGTAAGTTGCCCTTTTATTGCGCAAAGGTCCGCATCATGATCCAGATCCAGGACCAACATGGAAAGATGCTTGACGTTTACTTTCGCCCTCGTGCCCTTAAACGTCGCCGGTGAAAAGGCCCGGCCATCTTTTTCGGCGCGGATGATCGGCTTTCGGAATTCGTTGCACAATTCATCCCATGATCGTATTTGATCTCTCGGTTTGTTATCGAGCTTGTTGTTAAAAAAGGAGAGGTTAAATCTCATGTTAAGGTCTGCGTAAATCAACCGTTCCAATCAGGCATTAAGTTATGCATTCCGATTTCCATGCATGTCCGCTTCCGCCGATTGGTGATTTCGGGAAATGTATTCTTCAAGATCTTCCTTGGAATATAAAACGCGTCCCATATCCCGCCGAAAGGAGATCTTTCGATCCTTCCGTCGCCGCCACAGTGAAACTTGTGAAAGCCGGAGAATTTTCGCGGCCTCTGCATCGGTAAATAGTTGGATTTCGTTCATATAATCTCCTAATCAAAAAGAGTGCCTGAAATCTTCAGACACTCTCATGGTAGTTCGAATATCGTCTTCAACCATCAGTCAATCAAACTCGTTCCGTAGGAATAACTTCGCGAGAAATTCAAAAAGAAAGTCTGCAATTCAATTGACTAGGTTTCGATAGGGCAGGCCGTATTTCTTTAACTCGCGGATCTCATTTTCAACGTGCGCCTTTTTGCTTCTAAAAGACTTCGCGGCGCGCGGTGACTGTGTTCGATCGGCAGCGATTCGGGGGAAAAACTTTTCGACTATTCTCTCAGCGTCCCAACCCTTCAAGACTCGATAAACAAGCCATTCGACGTTTTCAAACGACGGTGGTTTGGTAAATTTAATCAACTTATCTAGAGACAGGGCGGAACTAGCTTCCAAAACATACCTGTCGCGGGCGAGTTCGAACTCTTTTGTTACGCGTTTCTCGAACTGTTTTACATTCTCACCATGTTCTGAGGCCCACCAACCCTGAGTCTCGAATTCAAACCGACGATACATTGTGCGGCAGTTGTAATTTCGTGTGGCAACCTCAATATCCTTAACGAGAACTCCCGGATTTTCGCTAAGTTGAAAAAGAAAGTAGTAAGCGTAATCGACGAGCCAATCTTTCTTGAGGTGATGTTTCTCAATCCAGCCGTATATTGCTAGTTGTAGATTCAAGAAAGTCCGAGGTATTTCCGCCTGTCCGTCCGCTGTCGCTTCAAAGTTTTTCTTGATGGTTCTGGTAAATGCGTTGAGAGTATGCTGATAGACTTCAATTATTGCTTTGTCTTTGGAACCAAAAATGTCGTCAAATTCTGATTTTCCGATATACGGCATAATTTTGGCATAGTAGAATGTCGTCAACAGTTCGCCCCAAACGTAGTCAGAATCCCACTTTCGATCGAACGATTCGACTCCATAAGTCAACCTGTAGCCAAACAATTTGAGCTTAAGATCATTCAGAATCTTGATGTAATCTTTTTCGATTTTACGTGAAAAGAGTGAATCGAAAGCAGGGACTAGAACTCTAAGCTCCTCAAACGCTTCCGGCTGAGCAGCCTTAGCACACTCGATAAACTCTCGACGATATTTTACGACTCTTTCCTCCGGGTCCTGGACCTTATGCGATGGCACCGTGGGTCGTTCGTTGTCATACTTTGTAAGTTCGCGCTCCAACCATTCCGCCTTTGTTATCCTCGGGATTTTCTTACCGACGTCGCCCGACCAGAGACAATCCCAATCTGCCCTGCTCCAATCAACATTAGAGATGCCGTCTCGATACGTTTCTAACAGTCGCTCCCTTTCGTTTTCACGTAACCTCGAATCGCGTTCCTTTCTTGTTTCTTTTTTTGACACAGTTTTTAGTTGATCAACTCGTTCTCGGCAGGAAGACGGAACGCGAGTCAAATTACCGTTGCGAATCCTAACTAATTGATGTAAGAGGCAACCATCGCGTTTGATTGGTGTCCAGCGAGGTACTTATTCAATAAGCTCGCTGATGCACTGACACTTTCGTCGGTTAAATTAAGGTAGCGTAAGAAGGTCTTTGTCTGAGTATGGCCGGTAATCTTCATGACTTCGGACGCAGGAACGCCGGCTCGAATCAACCGGGTGGTCGCCGTGTGACGTAAATCGTGAAAATGCAACTCGTCGAGTTGCGCCTCGTCGCAGACGGACTTCCAGGCATTCTTGATAGTGCTCACGATGCCGAAGACTAATCCGTCTCGATGTCGGATCGATCTGTCCCACAACTCTTGAAGTTCAGATCGAACTCTGTCTGTCATTCCTACGTTGCGTGTTTTCTCGGTTTTTGCGTTGGCCGCACAGACCTTGAGGGTTCCGGCGCTAAAATCAACATGGGTCCACCTCAATTTAAATAATTCTCCTCGTCGCATCGCGGTATCCACAGCGACAATGACGAGAGCACGGATGTGTTCCCGTCTGCGCACACACGCCGCAAGAAGGCGTGCCTCTTCCTCATGTGTCAGTATCCTCTCTCGTTGAACTTCCGCAGCGTTAGAGATCAGCCTTGACTTATTATCAAACGGGGACCTAATGATCAGATCTTCGCCTTTCGCAAAATTAAATATGCATCGCAACAGCTGAAGTTCCCGGTTTACCGATGCGATTTTGCGGGGGCGGTGAACAAGCTTCTTCTCGGCACCCCCCCTACGGGACGCATTAGGACCATGAACATTCACGCTCGATACGACGGGGGTGTTCAACCGCAGCACCTTGTACTCTTCGACGTCGCTGGGCTTAATCGTCCGGAGGAACCTTTCGCCAAATTGTGCAACGATTGGCTTCAGCGATGAAAGCGCGGGTGTTAACGACCGGCGGCCTGCAACCTTTATCCCGTTCTGAAACACAGCCGGAACCAAATGGACGTTTGCGTACCTTTCAGCCACGACCTTGAACTTAATCTTGTTGCCCTCCAAGGCGGCTTGACCGCGGTTCTCATACTCCGCCCGCATCTCCTTAATGAGTTCCCTAGCGTGTGTACGGGTTTTCGCCCGTTTGAGCTTTTCCTTACGCTTCCCAGATACCTCATCCATGTACTGGATCCGGGCGTAAAGAATTCTGTTGATGGTCTTGATACTACCGTCGCGTTGGCGAGATTTTTTCTGCGAAGAGTCCTTCATATTTTCCTTACGATTTTCCTCTAGTTTTCCTCTAACAGTCGAAATCCCGAGAAAGGAAACGAAATCGCCTGAAATGATTCTACCCCGTAAACTATAGGAAATCAACTATTTCTGTGCAGTTCTGAAACGAACGGAAGTGCCGTGAAAGAGCAGAGAATTTGACTGTTAACCGAAGGGTTGTAAGTTCGAGTCTTACCTGCGGAGCCAATTTAAGCAAGACAAAGAGCCTGTCACGGATGACAGGCTCTTTGTTCATTGCGGATCTGTTGAGATTAGTTATAACGCGGAAGCGAGATACCTTTATTAAGAATTACGCCGAATTCGGTTCCACTCTTGACCTCGGCGTCAGGGCCTTTCGACATCTTTTTGGCTATCAGGCCGCCGACCGCACCGACACCGGCTCCGATCGCGGCACCTTTTCCACCGCCGGCGTTGCCTACTTCGCATGATAGATATTCAGTGAGCCATGGCGAAACACGATGATAAAGCAGAATACTCCGACCGAGCTCTTTCTGATCTTTCCTATTCTCGGCATGTCCGGCAGTGCCGGCCCGGGCCACGAAGTTTCCGGCGACAGCATTTCCACCGACCACTGCAAAGCTCAGTAAGGGTGGAACTTTCGTTCGTACACGCCGGCAAACGTTTTCGCTTCTGCTTCCCTTAACGGACCGTCGGCTTGCTTTCGACGGCATCCGGAACGCGCTTGAACGGATAGTCGGGCGCGATCTCGAGCGTTACATCGTCGCTCTTGCCTTGTGCGTTGAGCCCAAATGTAACGAACGCCTTTGTCTCGCCGGCGCCGCGAAATCTCGCCCGAAAAGTGTTGTAGTGCCAATGCTCCAGTTCGCTTACGAAAGCCGGGCCGAAACGGACACTCAGTTTGCCGCCTTGATTCGTGATCTTTACCTCGCCGTAAAGATCGTTCTTGTAGGTCCCGGCGTACTTTTCCAGCGAGAGCGATGGCTGTGTATTCAGTACGCGAGCTTCCTCCTGTTTTTTTGCTGCCGCCTTTCCCTGTTCCTGTAGGGCTTTGAAAGATTTTAACAGGTCGCCGGCCCAGTCCTTCTGGCGGTTTCCTTCTAAATAGGCATCGAAGGCCTTATACATCAAAATGTGCGGCAGAGCGGTGCCGTTCATATTCGTGAGAATGACAATGCCGAGTTTTTCCTCGGGCATCATGGCCACCTGGGCCCGCATGCCATCAATTGCGCCGCCGTGTTCGACGACCTTCTTGCCGCGGTAGTCGCTTAGAAACCAGCCCATCCCGTAGGTCAGAAAATGGGCTTCGGGATACAAAAGGGCCATGGTGCCGGCAAGCGGGATAATGGTTTGCGGAGTATGCATTTCCTTGGCTGTGGCTTCGCTGAATATACGCTGATTTTGATAAGAACCCTGGCCTAGCTGCAGCCTTATCCATTCCGCCATATCGGTGACATTAGAGTTGATCGAGCCGGCGGGTGCAATATTGTCTATGTTGCGCCAAGCGATCGGTTCGACCTTGTCGTCGAAAGTCGCGTGCGGCGTTGCAACGTTATCCCCATTCTTGAACCCTCGAATGGTAGTGCTGCTCGAGGTCATTCCGAGCGGAATAAAGATGCGCTGTGTTATGAACTCGTCCCAGCTCTTGCCGTTAACTTTACTGATAACCTGTCCGGCGGCAAGAAACATCAAGTTCTGGTAACCGAAATTGCTTCGCAGACTCCAACTCGGTTTAATAAAACGCGTCCGGCGGAGGATCTCGTCACGGTCGTTCTCAGAGCCGTACCAGAGAAAATCGCCACGCTCCAGTCCGCTGCGATGGGTAAGCAGATCGCGGAGGGTCAGTTCGCGTGTCACATAAGGATCGTAAACCTCAAAGTCCGGCAGATACTTTGTTGCGGGATCATTCCATTTAAGCTTACCTTCATCGACCAACATTGCGATCGATGCGGCGGTGAAAGCTTTTGAAGACGAACCGATGGCAAACAGGGTATGTTCGTCGACCGGTGCCGGATCGCCCAGTTTTTTGACACCGTATCCCCTCGCCATAACGATCTTATCGTCTTTGATGATCGCAATTGCGACGCCCGGCACCTCCCAATCCTTTATAGCCTTGTTGACATAATCGTCGAACCCGGTCAGCGGGGCGACCTGAGCATTCGCAATTGGCCCGCCCGCGAGAACTATTATCAGAATGCCGATCAGCCACACATTTTGTCGTAATTTCATAATCCCTCTCGATCCTTATCCCTCGTTTTACCTTATTCTTTGCGCCGGAGTGTTACCCCCGCCCTGATTCAATGTCAGTCCCGTTACCTGTCCCTGGGCGTCTTTAACGAATGTGATCACGGCGTTGACGTCCCTGGAAAAGAACACGGTCTCGGACTCGGCGGAAAGAGCGAATTTTGACTGGCCGGCAACTTGTCCGACCAGCTTTCCGTTCTCAAGCAGAACGGCAATGACCAGGTTTGGAGCAACCTGATATTGTCCGACGTATTTCTCCAAAATTTTTGACTCGACCGCGATCTCCTTTCGCTCTTTGGGAATTTCATACGCTGCTCCAAAAGCGATCGCCCCCAAATCGTTCGCGATCTTTCCGGCAGACGCGCTTTGCACATTGCTCAAGACGATGACGGTGATACGGTCGGCAGGGAAACGTGATATCTGCGTCGCAAATCCATAAATACCGCCGCCGTGGCCGATCAACTGCCGGTCGAATCTCTTGCCGATACTCCATCCGTAGGCGTATCCGGTATCGCCCTTGGGCGGCGCAAACATTTCGTCGAGCGATTTGCGGTTAACAAGTTTTTCGGTGTAGAGGGCCTGATCCCAAAGAAGCAGGTCGCCAGTCGTCGAATATAGGGCACCCGCGGCCCCCGGGATCGTCATATCCATGTAAGCGGCGTTAACAATTTCGCCGCTCTGTTTTGCGTAGCCCGCCGCGCGATTTTTTATGATCCGGACCGAGCTGTCATAGCCCGTCTGCTTCATTCCAAGCGGCGTAAAAATGTTTTCCTGCAAAAAGTCGGCATAGGTTTTGGCGGAAACACGCTCGATGATAGTGCCGAGAAGGAAATATCCCGAATTGCTGTACGCGAATTTTTCGCCCGGCGTAAATTCGAGCGGCTTGTCCCGAAGAAGCGCGATCATTTCGGCGGAAGAGATGGGCTGAACGGCGGTTTTAGGGAAATCCGGGAAACTCGTGTAGTTCTGAATGCCTGAAGTATGCGTTAGAAGATTCTTGACGGTCACCGGCTGCCAGACCGCCGGGCACTCCGTCAAATATTTGCAGATCGGGTCGTTGACGCTCAACTTGCCACGCTCCTGCAGCATGGTTACCGCCATCGAAGTGAATTGTTTCGTGATCGAACCGAGGCGGAAAATGGTCTGCGGTGTGTTTGGCACGGCAAGTTCGATGTTTGCCATCCCGTATCCTCTGCTTATGACGGGTTGGCCGTTCCGCGCCAGGAGAATGGTGCCGCTGAAACCATCGACGCGGACGGACGCGGTCATATATTCGTCCGCTTTTGACGTTATCTGCTGGTCGGAGGCGACAGCGGTTTGAGCCAGAACATTCGAGGCGAACAGCAAACACAGCCCGACAAAGGCTGCCAGCTTGTTTATGGTATTGATTTTTTTAAACATAAGATCTCGTATAAATGATCTGCGACGGAATTTCGGAAAATGCGGCGCGAGCCGCTCTGATCAGACCGTCCAGATCTGTTTGAGCACACGGGAGAAATTTCCTCCGAGTATTCCTTCAATGTCAGCGTCGCTATATTTTCGGCGGATGAGCCCATCGGCCAGGTCGAACATCCGTTTTGGATGGTCCAGGCCTTCAACATCTATCTTTTCGCGAAAGGCATAACTTCCCTTATAACCGGCTCGAAGCTGCTTGTTCGCTTCCGGCGGCATCTTGTCATAACCGTAAAGATCTATATCGCTACCTACGCCAAGATGCTGGGCGCCGATCAATTTCCTTACGTGATCGAAATGGTCGAGGACGTGCTCGACGGTAGTCGGCTCATCGACCTTAACGAACATCCGAACGCCCGTTATTCCCATAACGCCGCCGTTCGCTCCCACCTTTTTGATCGCCTCGTCGGTCTTGACGCGAGGGTGTCCGGGAACAAGAGCCCGACAGTTTGAGTGCGTGATCAAAACCGGCTTTTTGGAGATCTCAAAGGCGTCGAGCGTGGTCCTGTCACCGCAGTGTGAAACATCGACTGCCATTCCGGCTTTGTTCATCCGTTCTACTATGGCAACGCCGAAATCCGAAATGCCGTCGTCGCGACGCTCGGTAGCTCCGTTGCCGATCAGATTGCGCGAGTTGTAGGTAAGCTGCGAAACACGCTGGCCGAGGCCGCGAAAAAAGTCGACATCATTCGGCCCGCGAAACTGGTCGGAGTTCTGCAACCCCAGCAGAATGCCGAGCCTGCCCGACTTTTTAACGCGATCGATGTCGGCGGGACTGTCAATTCGTAAGAAATATTCATCGTTATTGGCGATAAATGCGTTCCACGATGCAAAGAACCTGAGTGCGCTTTCGTATGCATTCGGCCCGCCCAAGCCGATAGCAGGATGAATGATATTGATGCCCGAATCTTTGAACGGCTGGATGTCCGCCGCCGTGAAACTATCGGGATTCGTCATCCACTTGTCCTGTTTCGCGAAATCGAGAGTCAGTATGCTGAGCATATCGATGACCGTCGATCTTGCCATGAGATCGATCGCCTTGGCCGAATACTCGGTCGGCGAATTGGCAAATATTTGGTAACGCCCGCGGTTAAAGAAAGGCGCTCCAAGAACTGCCGCCCCGGCGGCGGCGATTCCCTTGACGGCCTCACGTCGCGTGATCAGTTTTCTATTTGGGTTCATTTTCGTATCAATATTCTTAATAAGTTGATGTTATTTTTAACAGGTTTCCGGCAAGGGCGAACCAGAGGAAGCCGACACAAGCCAATGCCAGTATGGTTGCCAGCAGCTTGCCCCAGATCCGGTTGTTTTTGCTCATCCAGGCATGTACCGCGTTAAACAAAACGATCAGCGTGCCGATCGCTCCGGCAATACCGATCACCTGTGCGAGATGAAACCAAGTGTTTCCCCGGTCACTAAAGAATTCAAGATGCGACGAGGCGTATGTAACAAGGCCTATAAGGATCGAGACAAACAAGAGGTTAAGGGCAAAAACGATCCATACGCCAAATCGTAACCACCGCTGCATCGAACCTAGTTCCAGCTTGTGCCCGTAATGACGCCTCACCAGCCACGCAACCGGAGTCAGCAAAAGCGTCAGAAGCATGATCAAAAGCGAAATGACAAGAACGGGCATGAGAACGCCTGAATTTTGCCAAAACCCGACGCGTTGAAAGATCATGAACGGATAAACGAGGATTATCTGCATATTGCCGTTCGCGTCCGGTTTAAAGATAAGGGTATCCTGGCCGTTGACATCGCGAAATGTCATCGGCGCCACCTCCTGCCATCGCTTCGGTATCCCGTCCGGTTCGTTCAATCCCGTGAGCTCGATCGTCCCGTCATCGCGGGCCGCAACTGTTGCCTCCCCGAGAAGAGAAACAACACTCAGAAATGAGGTGTCGCTGCGGCGGCTTATCATATACCGGCCGCTGACTGTTTGGGCATCTTGCTTGGCGCTCTCCAAAACCGGAGCGGCAGAGGGCGTAAACGGGTAATAACGATCCAAAAACGCTTCCCATAGGCTTGTGCGCGATGAAGTTTCACCCTTACCGCCGCTGTTGTATGAAATGAAGAATCCAACGCCCGTATCCGGGATCAAGTGCAGGTCGCTATGGAATGCGATCGTATCGCCTCCATGTCCAATTATCCGGTGACCGTTGCGCGACTCTTCATAAAAGCCGTATGCCATTGCGTTCGCGGCATCATCCAGGGCGAACAACCTGCTGTGCATAAGTCTCGTTGTTTCGGGACGTAGGATCTTGGCATCGCCAAGTTGCCCTTCTTTCAAATGCGCGAGCATGAATCGGGACATGTCCGCTGCCGTGCTGCTCAGGCTTCCGGCCGGGAACGGGACAACGACTTCAAACGGCACGGGTTCATCGGATGCGAGCCGATAGCCTGTGGACATATTCGGAGCCAACGCGGGCGAAAGCGGCTGCGCAAATGTCGAACGGGTCATGCCAAGGGGCTTGAATATATGTGTGTCGATATATTCGTTGAACGGCTGCCCTGATACACGCTCGACAATGTAGCCGGCCAGGGCGGTCGCATAGTTTGAGTAAGCCGGAATTGTCCCCGGAGGATATATTCGCCCGGGAATGTGTGTTTTCAGGTATTCCCCAAGATTTGGATCTTCCGAATCGATCTTGAAGAGGTCTTTTATCTGCTCCTCAAATCCCGCCGTGTGGGTCAATATGTTCTTCAACGTGATCGGTTTACCGAACGCCTCAGGTATTTTGAAATCCAGATACTCGTTCACGTCACGGTCAAGATCGAGCTTGCCCTGTTCGGACAACTGCATTACCGCCGTCCATGTGAATAGTTTGGAAATCGAGCCGGGCCGGAAAAGAGTTTCTTCGGGCGAGACAGGCTTCTTACTGGCGACATCCGAATAGCCGTAGCCGCTCGAAAACAAAAGTTTTCCATCTTTAACGACAGCGACTGTCGCCCCCGCGATGTTCTCTCGTTCAAGTTGTTGAGGGATGATGCCGGCAAGAAATGCCTCAACGTCCTGGGCCGTCATCTCAGGAGTTCCCGCGACCGGCCTGGTCTCAGACGCACTTTTAGCATCACCTTCCGCTTTTCCACCGTTTGGCGTCACGGGTACCTGACCTATCAGTGACGAGAAAAGGATAAATCCGATCATTACCAAAGCTGTCGATCTTTTCACAATAATTCTCCTAATTTAATTGCCTGAATATGTTGACTTCTTAACATCTCCGGTAACAACGGCTTTATTTTTGGAATTTCTTGACTCTTGAACCACTCTAAGGACATATGGCACCGCCTTTTCTGCATTTTCCTTGTTTGTGATAAGGCTCATATGGTTTGCGGTGTCAATTTTCACATGCTCGCCTCTTGTTGACAGGGCAGCGATCTCGTCATGCAATTTAACAAAAGTACTAAGGAATTTTTCGGCTGAAACACCTTCCGGCAAGGTTCCCGGCTGGATCTCTTTGGTTGCAGAGATCACAACGACCGGCAGATCACCGAGCGACTTGTTTTGTGCGGCCTGCTCACCCGCCTTCTCAAAGTCTGCCGCCTCGGTAAGCACCGTATCAATATTTGCAGGCTGTTTTGATAAATATTCCGTTTGTTTCCGAATGTTCTCTGGATACAAGCTCAAATCGCCGGCGGTTAATGGATTAAAGACTTCCTGCACCCCAAGTCTAATCGCCAGTTTCACAAAAAAGAGCTTCCGCTTGATCGAATCCATCTGTTCAGCCCGCTGGCTATCGGAAAGGCCAAACATCTGATTCTGCTTGGGATGGCTGGGGTCTAAGAAGACCAGACCGGCCACTTCACCCGGGTAGCGTTCGACGTAGTCACGCATATAAAGCCCAGCTATCGAATGTCCAACAAAAACAAAGGGACGCTTGATCCCTGAGCTGTCGAGGAGCGTGTGCAAAGCAGTATTTATCGTCTTGGAATCTCGCGGCAGATCGCTTTTATCGCTCCAGCCAAGTCCTGCCGCGGTCGTAAACGCAGACTTTCGTGGCCTTCGAAACGCCGCTTTGGATCCAGTGGTAGGTAGGACTGGAAACACCGGCACCTGCCCCTATAATGACCGTCGGCAGATCGTCGCCGGTTTTCTCTTCCGGGCCGACACAATTGATATGTAGTTTGTATCCGCCGACATCCACCAACTCACCGGCCGGCGGTTCAGTACTTGCGCAGTGAATCTCAAAATTTGACCGATGATAAGCGGAACGCTAATCAGGAGCAGCAAGCTGATTCCCGCTATTTTCAAAATTTTCTTGAGTAACCTCATACAAAAACTGGCCCGGGGTAACCGTATTTCACAAACAATTGCTTACTGCACTTGGCGGCCGGGGCCATAAAGCACCTTTCCCGGCCGTGCTCCCGTGTGCTTTCCCTGTTCGATCACGACTTGTCCATTCACAAGCACATATTCGATCCCGACAGGGCTGAGAAGCGGCCGTTCGTACGTAGCCCGGTCCTGGATCTTGTCGTAATCAAAAATGACGACATCCGCCCACAAACCTTCTTTGATCATTCCGCGCGAGGCGAGACGCATCCGTGTCGCCGGCCACGAGGTCATTTTGCGGATCGCGTCCGGCAGCGTCAGCACACCCTGTTCGCGTACGTATTTTGCAATAAGGCGCGGAAAGTTGCCGTAGCTGCGAGGGTGCGCCAGCCCCAGTCCGTCAACAGTTCCCGGGGCAAGGGCCGCGCCGGCGTCGCTGCCGATACTGGTCCACGGAAACTTGAGGGCTGTCGCAATATCGGGCTCGCTCATCATGTGATAGATCGCGTAGACGCGTCCCTTACCCTGCATTACCAGATCAAACGCCGCGTCCGCCGGTTCCTTATTTAATTCCTTTGCGATCTGCGTCAGATTCTTGCCTTGAAAGCGTGCGTTTTCTTCATTTTGAGCATTGACCAACACGATGTTATCCCAGCCGCCTGCTGCCTCGACAATGTTCCACCAGCCCGGAGAGCCGGTGGTTATTTCCTTTTTGAGTCTCGTCCGCGTTTCGGGGTCTTTGAGACGCTCCAGGAGTTTTGCACTGCCGCCTTCGAACGCCCATGACGGGATCGTCGCTTCCAACCCAGTGCCGCCCGCCGTGTATAGATACAGATCCGCGGCGACATCCACGCCGCGTGCTCGGGCTTGTTCGATCTTCTCGCCGGCACCGCGCATAAGCGTTCCCCAACCGGGCTGGTGGGCCGCTTTGAGATGAAAAACCTCGACCGGCAATCCGCCTTTCTCACCGATCATGATGGCTTCTTCAACCGATTGAACGAGTTCCTTGCCTTCGCCGCGAATGTGACTGGCGTAAATGCCCCCGTATTGCCCGGCGACCTTCGCCATTTCGATCAGCTCTTCAGTTTTTGCATAGCTTGACGGCGGATAGATGAGCGCAGTCGTCATACCGATCGCGCCCGCTTTCATGGCGGTCTCCATGATCGCTTTCATGCGAGTTAGCTCGTCTGCGGTCGGCGCCCGTGAATCCTGCCCGAGAATGGCGACGCGTGCCTGTGTTTCGCTGAAGTACGTACCGAAGTTGATGCTGATGCCGCTCTTTTCGAGTCCGGCGAAATACTCAGGGATCTTTTCCGCCGGAACGGGCGTTCCGCCTTCGCCGCCGATGGCACTCGTGACGCCCATCATCAGTTTGTTTTCGGCGAGACCGTTTTGCCGCAGAACGGAGCCGGATTGATCCATAACATCGATCCAACCCGGCGAAACATACTTACCGTGAGCATCGATCTCCCGCTTGCCTTTGCCGTAGATCTTGCCTATGCGAACAAACCGGCCGTCCTTGATCGCGACATCGGCCGATATCCACGGATTCCCTGCGCCATCAAGCACGCGGCCGTTGCGGATCACTATGTCATAAACAGGATCAGCGGTTTGGGCCCACAACGGCAGACGGAGCAAGGCCAACGCAACTCCGCAGACGATCGTTAGTGAAATACTTCGACGAAACTTTCTCAAGATCCTTTCCTTGGGAAGCCGCTTATTGGACAACGCGGCCCGGCCCGTAAACTACTTTTCCCGGTTTGGCACCGGTGTGTTTTCCGTTCTCTATTACCACCTGGCCATTAACAAGTACGTAATCGATTCCGGTCGGCGTTCGGAACGGATAGTCATATGTGGAATTGTCCTGGATCTTTTCAAGATCGAAAATGACCACATCCGCCCACATGCCTTCTTTAACAAATCCGCGCGACGGAATTCGCAGCCGCGTAGCCGGCCACGAGGTCATCTTGCGGATCGCATCCGGGAGGGTCAACACCTTCTTCTTGCGCACATATTCGGCGATAACACGCGGAAAGTTGCCATATGCTCTCGGGTGGCCATTTCCAACCGTATTCGGATCGACCAATTGCGGTGACGCGGCGGCATCGCTTCCGAAGCTCACCCATGGATATTTGATACCGGTCTCAACGTCCGGTTCGCTCATCAGGTGAAACAAAGCTCCGGACCGGTTACCGCTTTCAAGAACAAGATCAAACGCCGCGTCGGCCGGGTCCTTGTTCCATTCTTTCGCGATCTGGGCAATGCTTTTGTTTTCGAACCGCTTGTTCTCGGCGTTGGCGATTGACGCAACGACAATGTTCTCCCATCCGCCCGCAGCTTCGACAATATTCCACCAGCCCGGCGATTCGGTCTTTATTTCATTTTTCAACCGCGTGCGCGTTGCCGGATCTTTAAGCCGCTCCATCAGTTTTAGCGTTTCCGCCCTCGGACGCCCACGCCGGGATCACCGCGGACAACGAAGTCCCGCCGGCGGTGTAAAGATACATATCCGCCGCGACATCCAGCCCGCGTGCTCGTGCCTTCTCGATCGTCTCGCCAGCCTGCCGCATCAGCGTTCCCCATCCGGGCTGATACGCAGCTTTGAGATGATAGATCTCGACCGGCACACCGCCTTTTTCGCCGATCGTGATCGCTTCCTCGATCGACTGGACCAGTTCCTTTCCTTCGCCACGAATATGGCTTGAATAGACGCCGCCGTATTTTCCAACCACTTTTGCCAATTCCACCAATTGTTCGGTCTTTGAATAGCTTGCCGGCGGATAGATAAGAGCGGTGGATATGCCGAGAGCACCGCCCTTCATTGCGGTCTCCACGATCGATCTTCATTTTGTTCAAGCTCTTCGGCGTTTGGATCGCGTGCTTCCGAGCCTATGACGGCGACGCGTGCCTGGGTTGCACCGTAGTACGTGCCGAAGTTCATGCTGATGCCGTTCTTTTCCAGATTGGCGAAATATTCAGCCAACTGTTCGGCCGGGACCGGCGTTCCGCCCTCGCCGCCGATACCTGTCGTCACGCCCATCAGCAGTTTACTTTCCGCAAGCGGGTTTTTGACGAGAACGCCGCCCGACGCATCGAGCATGTCTATCCAACCCGGCGACACGTATTTACCGCGGGCGTCGAGTTCGCGTTTACCCTTACCCTCGATCTTGCCGATCTTAACGAAACGCCCGTCCTTGATCGCCACGTCAGCGAGGATCCACGGATTGCCCGCTCCATCAAGTACGCGTCCATTTCGGATCACGAGGTCGTAAGCAAAATTGTCTATTTGGGCTGCGATCCTTAGTGGCGAAAGGCCAGCTAATACCAGCGAGACAAACGCGACAAAGGCTATGCAGCGAAACTGTTTCATATTCGTACTACCCGATCTTCGGCGCGGGCATACCGCTTCCGCTGCCCTGCTTGAACAAGAACCCGGGCATCTTCCCCGTGGATCTTCCAAACTTGACCTGCCCATCTACGACCTTGAGGAAAAAGTCTTTCTCGTTTTCCGGAAACATTTCCAGGTCTCCCTGTCTTGCCGGCGAACATATTCGAGCGGCTTCGAGCGATATTTGGCCAGAACCTATCGCGGCGCAAATCTGACCACCACATCCAGCAAGGGCATTTCCAGTTTTCGGCTTTCAGGAGTACCATTGCCCGACGATTTCCAGCCCCATCCTTTTCCCTGCACTTCGAACGAGTCGATGACGTAAGGCAGGCCTTCCGCGGCAAGCGGAGAATTTCGGTTGGCTATGTGAAAATGCAGATGCGGTTCAGTCGAATTTCCGGAGTTGCCTACGAGCCCGAGGACATGACCGCGTTTCACTTTGTCGCCGGATTTGACCCGAAGCTTGCCCGGCTGCAGATGAGCGTAAAACGCATATCTTCCCTGTCCGATATCAAGGATGACGTAATTTCCGCCGATCGTCTCAAGCGTGATCGGCACGGCCCTCGAGGTGGCACCGGGTATGTTTTCCGGGATATCGTCTTTGATAGACACAACCGTGCCATCGGCAACCGCTAACGCTTCCGCACCCCAGCAGCGGTAATTCTCATTCTTTTGCTGATCACCAGTAAATGTCTTGCCGTCTTCACGAAGCTGCACCCAGTCAATCGCGAACCGCTGTGCGATACGCGCCGATCCGGCGACCGGAATAAGAGCTCTCCGATGGCCGGAACTGTTTGCGGGACCGTTCGCCGCCAGCCATCCATCGCCTCGAAGTGGCGAAGAGATAACGATCGGCAAGCCGTTCTGGACCTTGATCTCGGCGCCGCTGCCTTTGATCTCAGGCCCGATGCTTTGGTCGGCCGAGATCATACTTGCTGCAAGAGTGTGCTTGAGAGAGGCGGGCACGGCCGACGGCGTATCGAATGTCAGCCACAGGTAAAAGATCGCTCGCATGCCGCCGCCAAGTTGCAGCTTGTCGCCACTTTGGGGAGCACCGGGTCGAGCGAGACGTGCATTTAGTTCTTCCCCTTCGTATTTAGCCAACGGCTGATCGCCATTGCCAAATACCTCAAGACGATCAAGCTTCAAGGTGGCCAGTGCGAAATTTGAAACGTGGAGCTCGTAGGCAACATGCGTTTTGCCGTCACCTCTGAAGGCTGCGGGCTCAAGCGGCACCGTCATTTCTACGGGCATATCCAACGGTGCACGCGACGGGGGCGCCGATGCCGTAGGTTGTCGGATAGGTGTCGCGCCGGCCGAAGCAATTCTTTTCGCTGTCTGGTCCGCTCCGTTCTGATGAAGGATCAAGTGAGTAACTTCACCTTTTTCATTCTTGACGAACGTGACCTGGGCATCGACCACCGTCAGAAAAAACTTCGCCTGCGACTCGGCAAAAACCTCAAACTTGGGCTGGTCAGTGGCTTGAAGCGAGATACCATTTGCCTCGCGTCGGATGGTGATGATGAAATCGGGCGTGAGTTGATATTGTCCGACGTAAGAGTCGTAGGTAGCCGCATCGAGGTTAATCGCCTTGCGATCCTGGGCCGACACGTTAGGCGAGATCAGAAGGGCGATCGTGATCAACAAAACAATAGCTTTAAGCATATTGGCCGGCTCCGGACGTCCATCGCACCTGCTTGCCAGAATCAGATGTCATCACGCATGGCATATCGATAACCGTCGATTGTGTGACCAGATCGATCACCCGCGTCTGAGTACTCGATCTTCGAATCTGCAAAAAGCCGTGAGCCGCCCAAAATTCAGCATTGGGGCGACCTCGAGGCCCGCCCCAACAGGTTCGACAGATCGCGGCATTTCACGTCTCGATACCTTTTTGGTATTTTCCATACGATCTGACATTAGATGGTGAGGCCAAGAGCCCCGTTAAATTACTAGAACGCTACCCTAAAGCCAAACTGTCCTTCGCGGCCCGGCAATACCTGGGAAATATTTCCAAACCCAAAAGTGGTCGAATTTGGATTCGCATCGATGGCCGCAGCATTTTGTCTGTTAAACAAATTGAAGTACTCAAAGAACACGTCCGCCTTAACTCGTTCCGAGATATCGATCCGCTTCGACAACCGCACGTCCATATTGATATAGGCAGGAGCCGAAAACTGGTTCCGCTTGGCGTTTCGAACATCGATCCCGTTCGTGTTGCCGTTGCCGTCTGGATCGATCAGCCCCGGACCACCCCACTGTCGGCTGTAACGAAAGCCGCTTTGAGCCCGAAAAATCCCACTGACCTGAATCTGCCACGGCAATGAAACCAGCCCATTTACCTGAAACACATGTGCCAGGGCGAGTCCGGAATTACCCTTGTCAACATCTGGCCCGTTCCAGAACGTGCCGGCCTGTGCGACAAAATTACCTCTGCACGATGTGTACGATCCGGTCGCATTCGTTTGACTCGGACAACTGGTAGCTGGATTACCGGGATCGACCACGACCGGGACGACGCCGATATAATTGTCTGACGGACCAGCGTTGATCCCAATATTGTTATCCGTCGCGCTTGAATAGCCATAGCTTGCACCAAGCTGGTAGCGATTACTGAAACGTTTGTTCAGTGCAAGCACAAGACCGTCATACTTTCCTTCATAATACGGCCCGAACCCGATCTGTTCGGTTCCGGGAGGATCAAAGGCGCGCCCCGTAACTCTTGAACGAAATGCAAGGTTGGTTGAACGCACGCCGAGGATGTCCCGAATTTCTTTGTGGTGGTAATCTGCCTCGAAAACCAGATCCTTTGTAAACTCGTGCTGGAAGCCCACGCTGAATCCCATAGTGTTCGGGGTTTGATCCATATTTTCAAGGACGTTCGGAGCTCCGAATCCCGGAATAATGTGGTTGCTCAGATATCCGGTCGGACCGAAAACGAAATACCCCGGCCGGCCGATCGCCGTATTTATCCCAGCCAAATACTGATCGGGCGCAAGCCCCGACAACGACTGAATATTGTTGACCGTGATCACCGCGTTCGCCGGGATCGGAGCGTGGCCGGCGGCGACCACCCTATTAAGCCGATCAACCCCGATCATTGGTAATGATGGAGACAGTGTGCAAGTTAGCCCCTGCGCCGTAATTTGGGCATCGGTGAGGTTGTTATTCCAGGCATTCGCGAAACACGGTCCGCTGCCAAGCAGAAGAAGCCCGATGCTCGAAAAGAAGCCGGGCGAGCCGTATAGCCCGCGAGGAAAGAGTAGGTCTTGGGCTGCTACCTGATTTGCGCCGCCGAACTGGGGAACATTGCGCGCAATACCCAAACGGAATTGATCGTAAAATATACCGAACTGGCCGCGAATAACGGTTTTTTGTGTTACGCCCCACGTCACTCCTAAGCGGGGGGCAAAATTCTTGCTCGCTTCGAACTCAGAATCTTTTTCCCAGCGTATCCCAAGGCTGAGGTTAAGGTTGTGACGGATCTTCCAGTCGTCCTGAAAAAATACACCGTTATAGTGGTTTAGGAGATGGACCTCGTCATCCGCAGGCGTTACACCGCCGGTGTCAAGAAGCAGCCGGATGCCGGCCTCGGCCGGAGCGAAGGCTACAATGTCTGGTGTCGTTGCAAACAGCTGATTGGCAAGCGTCCGCGAAACGAAACCGTCAACCTTCGTGTGCATGTAGCTCCAGCCGAATTTAACGTCGTGATCGCCAAAACGCTTGTTGGCGATCGCTGAAATGGACGTGTACTGCTGATCGAGCATCTGAGCCGTAAGGTTGTTGCCAAAACTAACTGAGCCCAAGGCACTTGGAAATTGAAACGGACTTGCAACTGGCACGGTATAAGGATTGAGTATGGTACCTCCGCCAGTTTCGGGGTGAGCGGGCAGAATGTCTGCCGGCTCGCCGCGATAGCCGCCACGCAGGGTCAAGATCCACGGATCTGCTTTGTCGCCGATCAATATGGTGTCGGCAAACGCAAGCATAAGATACCTCGACCCCCTATCGGTTCTGGTCGAAGGAAGACTGTTGCCGGCGGACAGCGGGGCATAGTTATAAATATGTCCGTTCGTATAGTTAACCTGCTGGCTCAGCGAATGATTCCCAAGCTCCTGATTCAATTTCAGGAATAACCGTGACTCACGAAATTTGGACGGGGTGTCGAATGGAGTTTCGATGGCGCGGATGATCGCATCCAAAGCCGGGCTCAGTGGAGGATAGTTAAAGTCGATATGGCGGTCCTCCGCGATCTGTTCAGCTGATCCAAAGAAGAAAAACTTGTCCTTGATGATCGGCCCGCCGAGGGCAAAGCTTGTGTCATAACGCCGCAAATACGGAGCTTCGGAAACTCCAGAGGCGATCGAATTCGACGAGTCAAGGGCGTCGTTGCGGACGAAGAACGATCCTACACCATGCATGCCATTACCGCCGCTCTTGGTGATGACGTTGACGATCGCTCCCGATGCCTGGCCAAATTCTGCCTTGTATCCGGCGGTCACAACCTGAAATTCCGAGATCGTTTCCTGATTGAACGGGGCGGCCGCTCCTCCATTCACTGCGTCCTTGTTCCCGTGCCCGTCAATAAAGAAGTTGTTATTGCCGCTTCGCTCGCCTAAAACGGGGTTCGCCGCATCGCCTTCAGGATCGGCTTGTCGATTGATCGCGGTTCCGGGTACCAATTGCAGCAGGTCGAGATAATTGCGCCCGTTGACCGGAAGCTCTTGTATCTGCTTCGGCGTAACAGTTGTACCGGTCGCCGGTGAATCGGTAGTCAATAACGGAACGTCGCTGTTAACGTTTACAACATTGACGCCAACCGCCCCCACGGCCAATTGCACATCGAGCGTTACGGTGCGGTTAAGAGTCAGCTCAAGTTCCGAAGTTCTGGGAGCAAAGCCAGTCTGTGTAACGGTTATTATATAGGCTCCGGCGGGAAGCGAAACAATTCGAAACTTACCGTCCGATCCCGCAACGGCCGTTCGCTCAGTGCCGAGCGTCGTGGAAACAGCTTTGATCTGTGCTCCGGCTACCACCGCGCCATTAGCGTCCGTTACCGTTCCTTCAATAGTTGATGTCGTTGTCTGGGCCAGCGCAATCGTGGATAACAGGGGCACGATGAAGAAAGTAAATAACAAGAACATTGCCTGGCGGCCGGGGATATGTTGTGCGGTCGAGAATCCAACACTCCTGCTCAGACACTTCGCAGATCGATCCGCTATACTCGAGACCCACTCAACGAAAAATTCACAATGAAATCTTTTCATAAATACACTCCTTTTTTCTCGGCAGAAGGTGGTTTTAATTTAATGGTCAAACGATCGGGTTTTGTTGCTTTTCTCTGATTGTGAGCTATTTCTACACGATTTGTTGCACAATGTCAATGAAATGCATCAATTATTGCAACACTAACTATCCGGAAGATGAACGATCAAAAAAAAAGGGCGAGCTGACCTAGTCGTTTCTATTTTTTTATGTCATCGAACCGCTGGTTTCCGATCGGGTATCTGCGCCAGTCGTTGTAGTCGAAATGCCACCACTCGGCCTCGTATACCGTAAAGCCTTCGCTTTCCATTGCATCGCGTAACAGTTCCCGGTGCCAGCGCTGTAACGAAGTGCCGCCCGGATAATCCGGGTAAGAGCGGTCGGTCGTCTCGTCATAGGTGCCGGGCATATCAACCGGGTTTCCGGTTTTTATGTCGTAAAGGGTCAGATCAACCGCGGCCCCGCGATTGTGGCGCGAGCCTTTTGACGGATCGGCAACAAAGATCTTCTTGTCGGCGGGCGTCGCATCCCAGAAAACCTTGGTCACGTACCAAGGTCGGTAGCCGTCGTGGACAAGAAGGCCGTAACCTTGCTCACGCAGCTTTCGATTGACCCGCGCCAGGGCTTCAGCGGCCGGACGCTGCAAAAAGGCCCGCGGAGCGGAATAAAAAACCGAGCCGAGAAAATTGTTTGTCGAAGCATAGCGGATGTCGAGCTTTATGCTTTTATCAAGCTTAGTTATTTCTGCTAGATCAGACGCAAGAAAATCGCCTGATTCCTTCGGCGGCTGCGCATTCAATGCATCTTTCAATAATTCACTGACCGGCCTCACGGGTTTGATAAGCAATTGTTGAGCACCGTCTTCGGGGCCGACCTGACGGCGTTTGAAGGTAACATTGGCGGCAACGACTTCGACGGCCTTACCTTTGGCGTTGCGTTTGAAAATCAACTGCTCGCCGTCGTAAAGGCCGCGTTTCGGAAAGTTGAAAACGTTTTCGGAAACCTCCTCGATCGGGTCGAACTCGAACTGCTCTATCAACGCCCACAGTTTTCCATCGCGCTCGAAGATGTAAAGGATGTCGTAATCGGGGCCGTATTCGCCTATCAAGGCGCGCCATTTGTCCGACAGCGGCGTGGGTTTGCCGACGGGAGTGCGCCTAAATGTTTCGTTATTAATAACGAAACCGTCACTGCTTGGAGTAATCCGGGTGCCGAACGCGAAAGGAGAATCTGTGATAAGCGAATCCCCAATCGACCGAAGTCCGGTTTTGAAGCCGCCCCGAAGATCAAAAATCGATAGGCTTCCGGCGCGCTCCGTCAAGTCGAAAACCTTCTGGCCGCTCGCATATCTTCCGGCGATCTTGCTGGCAAGACCTTTTTCCACCGGAGCCGTTTCTTCGGGTTGCGGAATGGGATCATTGTTTCGGTCGGCGAGCATTGCTTTTAGCGCCGCGTCCGCCACTCGCGAGATCACACCGTTTGAAAAATCCTTCGACGTTGCAACGACTACGCCCAATTTGTCGTCGGGCAGAAGGCTGAGCTCGGTTGAAAATCCGTAAATCGCTCCGCCGTGCTCGACCTTGCGCCGCCCTTCTAGATCGGAGACGAAAAACCCCAGCCCAATACCGCTCTTTTGTCCGGCCTTCGCAAACTGCGGCGTCCACATTTGCTCGAGCGTTTCCCTTTTCAGGATCGCGCCCGGCTCGCCTGCCTGGGCAGAAAACAGAGCACTGATAAATTTGGACAGATCTCCGGTCGTCGCGTACATACTTCCGGCCGGGGCCATACCGAGTTCGAAATTCGGAGCGTCGAACTTCGTTCCGAAAACGGTCCACATCTGCGCCTTCGCCATATTCTTTGTATTCGCGGGCGTGGGTTCAAAATCGCTGTTCCGCATCCCGAGCTGATCAAGCAAGGTGTGTTTGAGATATTGTGCAAACCGTTGATTCTGAGTTTTTTCGACCACGAGGCCGACCGTCGCGATTGCGGCGTTTGAGTATTTCGTTTTTGTTTCGGGTTCGTAAACAAGTGCGGTCCGGTTCAGGCTTTTGACCGTCTCGGCGAGCGTCGGGGCCGACGAATCGAAATAATTTCCGACCGGCGGCTCGCGTACAAGCCCGGAGCGATGTGACATCAACTGACGCAGCGTTACCGGTTTCCCAAAAGTGTTCCGCGGCTTGAAATCAGATAAATAACGATCAACCGGCGCGTCCAGATCAATTTTGCCGCGTTCGACAAGCTGCATAACCGCGATGTCCGTAAAAAGTTTGGAAACCGAGCCGACGCGGAAAATTGTGTCGGAAATAACCGGAGTTTTCGCCTGCGGATCGGCGAAGCCGTATCCTTGTTGCCAGACTATATTTTGGCCGTCGACGAGGGAGATCGAAACAGCCGGTAAATCTTTATCGGCCATTTCGCGGCGGATAAACCCGTCAAGCATGTCGATCGTCTTCTTATACTTTCCAGGTTGCGGGTTAGCGGTGTTAACGTTTGGTCGGCTTACAATTTGAGCCCGGCTTGGCCCATCGAAAAAATAAAGCGAGAAACCAATAACCAGCATCGCCGTCAACGAAGCGGCCGTTCTCTTTCGCGCCCATGCTAATCCCATTTTCAATGCTCCTTGTAGATCGAAGCCCAACTCTCGGGCCGGGGTTTCCATCACGTCCATTTATACGACGTGCAACATGTGTTGCAAATTCTATCCTATTACACTAGAATACACCATCTATTGCAGTGGCCGCCTAAATCGCGAAATTGAGAATCTCAAGCGTTTCCTGGGCGGAGGGAAGACCTAGAAGGGCAATTTGGCGTTGCGAAGCGAGAAAGGCTGCTTCTTATCCGGCCATTTGGCCGTTGCTAACGGGTCGCCGCGAAACCTTCTAAAGAGGAAGCACGGACAATGGAAAAGAAACCAAATCTACGGGCGCAGGGGGGAACCGGGAGGCAAATTGTTACTCGCCCCGATGAGTTCAATGTCCTTGCACGCGGAAGCAACGGCGATCAGGAGGATAGGGAAAGTGCCGGACTTACAACGCTCGGAACTCGTTTTTTTAACATCCAAGCAGACCTAAGTTCGAGCCGCCAGCGATTGCTCCGCCAGATCCTCGACGAATCGAACGAAACGTTTTTCCTTTCTTCACGAGAAATGGGAAAGCGTTACAATGTAGATTCAGCCACCATCATTCGTACCGTGCAGGCCCTCGGATACGAGAAATTCGCGGACTTTGCCCAAGATCTGCGCGAGCATTTTGTCACACAGATCACGCCGTACACCGCCATGAAGGCCGCCGAGAGGACTCATCAAACGGTCTCGGACCGTGTGAGGCAAAGCGTGGATCAGGATCTCGAAAACCTCAATGCCTTTAAGACAAACCTGGATCCTGACAAGATCGTCGAAATAGCCAAACAGATCAATCAAGCCCGCCGCATTGTTGTTATCGGAATAGATTTTGCGGCATCTCTGGCCGGGTCGCTGGCATACGCCCTTGTACGTTTGGGTTTTGACGCAGACGCTCCGGTAGGCAGCAGCGGTGTTGTACAAAATAAGATAAAAATAATGACGCGGAAAGACCTGCTCATAGCGATCAGCTTCGGACGCGGACTGCGAGAAACGATCGCGGCCGTTCAGGGAGCACGCCGACGGAATGTACCCAGTTTTGGAATTACGGACGGCGACGCGACACCGATCGCCCGCTACTGCGACTCGTATCTCGTGGCGACCATAGCCCGGACGTCGTTCATCGATTCCTATGTCGCCCCGGCGGCAGCGGTCAACGCGATACTCGTCGCATGCGCGCACAGTCAATCGGCCCGTTCGCTTGAACACCTGCGCGAATCTGAAGAGGAACACTTTGCCAGTGCCCGTTGGTACAGTGAATTCAAAGGCCCAGAGGCGGGCGTATATGAAAAATAGAAAATAGGATTCGAGGCTGGCCAACCGCGATAGAAAGATCGACGTTGGGTTTAGACGGTATAGGCTGAAAATACAATTCAATGCCTTTCGAAACTGAAACAAATTCGATCGTTCTTCGCGATGTCGATAACGTCACAGACATGCGGGCACTCGAAGATCTACAGATCGAGGCGTGGGGCGATGACGAACGCGACATTATTCCCCTCAATCAGTTTGTCGCTGCTCGATACGTCGGCGGCACATTGATAGGTGCTTATGAGAATGAAGACCTGGCCGGCTTTGTTTACGGATTTTACGGTCACGTTCGCGGGTGTGTCGTGCATCACTCACACATGCTTGCGGTGCTGCCTGCGTATCGTAATCACAATCTTGCTTTTCGATTAAAACTTGCTCAGAGAGAAAGGGTATTGGCCGACGGTCTCGCCGATCGCATAACCTGGACGTTCGACCCGCTGCAGTCGCTCAACGCACATTTTAACTTTCGCAAACTTGGTGTTGTCTCCGAGACATATAAGATCAATGTTTACGGCGAAGCGGGCTCAAGTTTCCTGCACCAGAACGGAACCGACCGCCTTTTCGTTACGTGGATGCTCGATAGCTTTGGGGTCGAAAAGCGGGTTGAGCCGGGATCGTCGTCGCAAAACGAATCGGCGGTACGACTGCTTAGCAAATCGGATTCTAACGGCCCGCAACGCGGAGCCGCTGCCAGTGAAATTTCCACCGCGGAGTGCGTCTCGATCGAAATTCCGACAGACATCAACTCCGTCGAACGGAGAGACATCGACGCGGCCCGAAGGTGGCGTGCGGAAACGCGAAGTGCTTTTCTGGAAGCACTATCCGCGGGCTTTTGGGTCACCGACTACGTTCTCAAAAATGAGGAAACTGGTTTCTACATTCTCAGGAAGATCCGTTAAATTCGATGCAGATATTGAAGCTGGAAAAAATAGAGCTAAGAGAGATCGAAATGCCTCTCAAAACCCCGTTTGAAACGAGCTTCGGGGTAACGACCAAGCGACGCATTGTGATCATTCGGGTATTTGACAAGGGCGGCGCGACAGGCCACGGCGAATGCACCGCGATGGAGCATCCGTTTTACAACCACGAAACAGTTGACTCATCTTGGGCGATAATCTCACAATACATCGCCCCGATCCTCGCGTCTGCTCAGCTTTCCGCCGCGAGCGAGGTTGGCGATGCACTTTCAGCCATTCGTGGAAATCGAATGGCGATAGGGGCGGTGGAAACGGCGATTTGGGATCTGGAAGCAAAGCTTTTGGGCAAATCGTTGTGGCGGCATTTAGGCGGCACGCGGAATGAGATCAACTGCGGTGTTTCGATCGGGCTGCAGAAGTCGCCCGAGTTTCTGGTAGAGAGAGTCGCCGCGGAAATCGAGAGCGGCTACCAGCGGATCAAAATAAAGATCAAACCCGGACAAGACATTGAATTGGTCAAGGCCGTCCGTCAGGAATTTCCGAATATTGCCTTATCGGTTGACGCAAACTCGGCATATTTTTTGGAAAGGGATGCGGGCATGCTTCGGGAGCTTGACGAATACGGACTGTTAATGATCGAACAACCGCTTGCGGCCGGCGATCTGCTTGATCATGCAAAACTACAGCAGAGCTTGAAAACACCGATTTGTCTGGACGAATCCATAACATGTTTGCGCGACGTGCGGCATGCATTGGAGTTGGACGCCTGCCGCATTATCAATATCAAACTTGGCCGGGTCGGTGGCCACGCTCCCGCGCGTGCCATCCAGGAATTGGCCGAAAGCAGGAATATTCCGGTCTGGTGCGGCGGGATGCTTGAAACCGGAGTTGGCCGCGCTCACAACATCGCCATGTCAACGCTCGCCGGTTTTACTCTCCCCGGTGACGTTTCGGCTTCTGCACGGTACTGGGAAAGGGACATCATCGATCCGCCCATTGAGGTCAGCCGCAAAGGCACGATCGGGGCTCCAACCTCGCCGGGTATCGGATGGGAAGTTGATGAAAAAGCGATAGAAGGTTTGATAACCAGATCGGAGACGGTTTTCCTATAGATTTGGAACTCCTGTCGCCCATTCGCTCTAAGGAATAACGATCATTTTGCGGCTTTTATCACCGCGGCGAATGCGGGTTTCGTCCGTCCGTCGCGGTTGAACAATAGGGGATAATTTCGACATATGGGTCGTCGAATAGGCCAAGTTCGAATTTCCAATACAGCATCGGTGCGACCATTTCGTCGATCTCCGATTCTTTGAGCTTGCCCTCGCGGACGAGTTCTTGAATGTAGAGATAGCACCTCGGAAATTCATTCGCTGCTTTTATAAGGCCTCCCAATCGCCCCCCACCCCCCCCCCCCCCCCCCAAAACCCCCCCCCCCCCCCACCCCCCCCCCCCCCCCCACCCCCCCCCCCCCCCCCCCCCCCCCCCCCCCCCCCCCCCCAAAAATGGGAGTGCTGAGTCTTTATAAGGTGGAAGTTTCGACCTCACTTTGCCGATGGGTGCAGATTGTTTTTTCATGCTTTCCTGCAAATCGCCTGTTACCGATCATCCATGATGTCAGACCTAAGTCTGGTCAGAAATGTATACTAGGAATATTAATTCGCGTCAACAACAAAATGGGTATTCGGACTAGCCGAAAGATGAAATTTGCGGGGTGTGTTCAGCTAGGCTACCGAAGGAGCAACAAAATGTTTTTGAAGAACGAGCGATATCGCTCCGCGTAAACGAGGATATGCAAATTCGTCCAGCGCGATTATTTGAACGGCATTTACCAGCGGAGTCCGCTCGGTGACGATCTTATTTATTATCGGGCCGATCCTGTCCCAAACGCGGGTGACCTCACCTACGCAAATGATCAAACTTGGTGCAAAGCTTGTTACCAGCATAGCGATGCCTACGCCGAGATAGTAGGCCATCCGATCGATCGACTCCGTCGCCTGAATGTCGCCCTGTTCGCATAAACGAAGAATGTCGTCGAAGGATGGGATCGAAGTTTCCGGCGGATTTCGGCCATTCTTAGATTTGAGCACAGCTCTTGAGTAGTAATTGACGGTTGCCACATTAGAAGCATAAACCTCCCAACACCCGCGGTTGCCACAACGGCACAACGGCCCGTCTTCGTTAATCGAAACATGTCCAAACTCCCCGGCCATTCCGCCAGGGCCGATTATCAGTTGGTCGTTGGCGATGATGCCGGTGCCGATTCCCTCTGAAACCGTAACGGCAACAAGGTCGTGAAGACCTTCGGAGTGCCTGCCAAACCATAACTCATACAGAGCACACGAGTTGGCGGCATTGTCTACTTCCACCGGCAGTCCCGTTGTCCGTTCCAGATACTGCTTAAAATCAACATTCCTCCACCCCAAGTTTGGGGCAAATACCATTCGTTTTGTCTGACGATCCACACGCCCGGGAACCCCAACGCCGATTCCCTCGCAAAAGATCTGCGGCTGCGAATGGCGTAAATTTTGAATACGTTCTGAGAGTTGTTCTAAAAACACTTGCGGATTTGACGGCGTCTGGAGAGAATCCTGGATAATAATTCGGGCGTTAAGATCGGTGATCGCGAGCGTTGTGACTTCCGGCCTCACGTTAACGCCGACAATGCCGGCTCGCTCATTATTAAGATGCAGAAAACGCGGCTTTCTTCCGCGAGGAAGATGTCCCAGCGCTCCCTCAGTAATCCATTGCTCGTCAATCAACTGCTCAATAATTAACGAAACCGTACTACGCTGCAATCCGGTATGCCGGGCTATATCAGCCCTGGAAATAGGCTGGCGAGTCCGAATGAGATTCAGCACAATGCGACGGTTAATGTCGCGAGCTGTCTCACTTGTAGCGATTTGAAAATTAGAAAGATTGATCTTTCTCATCGTATTTGGCACGGCCGCCTTTTCCGTCGATTCGAATCACTCGATGATAGCACGTACGCATTATGACGAAGAGACTTCGAGATTACCAAGGGTGAATTGGTCTAACCAATTCACCCTTGACTCACACCTACAAGTTGGCGTGGGAACACTAAATATATGATTCAATGCATCTTACAGGCAATACGGGGCGTGCCTCCCCTCTTTAAATGAACAAAAAACCCGCAACTACGCTTTAAAACTGTTGACAAGACTAAAAACCCGATATATTGTTGTGGGGTTGAACTAAATACAATCAAGAATAAATCCAGGTATTTTTGGTGGAAAGATGCGAGTTTGAGCTATTTTCAGTCGCTTTCAAAAATTCCGCCGCCACGCGGTGTTGAAAAACCGCTGCGGACGCTCGAGGAATATAAGAAAATAGATCTGCTCGATGATTTTGCAAGGGGAATAGGCGTTTTTGATGAAGATCACAAGGATTAAAGCGACGACAGTGACAGTTCCGCTTGAGGCGCCTTTGCGTCATGCCAACGGCTGTCATTGGGGGCGTTTTGTCAGGACAATAATCGAGGTCGAAACCGACGAAGGCATCACCGGCCTCGGCGAAATGGGCGGCGGCGGCGAGTCCGCCGAGGCTGTTTTCCGTGCGATGGAATCGTATCTGGTCGGCCACGATCCGGCGAATCTCGAGGAAATGCGGTTCAAGATCGCCAACCCGACGGCTTCGCTATACAACAACCGGACACAGGTTTTGGCCGCGCTTGAATTTGCCTGTCTCGACACCCTCGGCCAGAAATGGGGCGTACCGGTATATGACATTTTGGGCGGAAAGCTGCAGGACAAGGTGCCGTTTGCTTCATATCTTTTCTTTCGCTATCCGAACCCAAGGGACGGCGGCGGAGAAGTTAGGACGGTAGAGCAGATGGTCAGCCATGCGAAGGACCTGAAGCAAAAGCACGGTTTTACATCGCACAAGATGAAAGGCGGCGTGTTTGCGCCCGAGTATGAACTCGAATGTTACAAAGCTGTTGCCGCCGCTCTCGATGGCGACAGGTTTCGCTTTGACCCGAACGGCGTTTGGTCGACTGAGCAGGCTATCTGGTTTGGCCAGCAGATCGACGGATATCAAGAACGACTATCTCGAAGATCCTGTTTACGGCATGACCGGAATGCGACGGACGCGTGAAAAGGTGCGGATGCCATTGGCCACAAACACCGTCGTGGTAAATTTTGAGCAGCTCGCTGCCAATATTTTGAATACAGCGGTCGATGTGATCTTGCTGGATACGACATTTTGGGGCGGGATCAGGCAATGTGTAAAGGCAGCGGGTGTTTGCGAGACTTTCCAGCTTGGCGTTGCGGTGCATTCGTCGGGTGAACTTGGAATACAACTCGCGACGATGCTTCATCTCGGGGCCGTGATTCCAAATCTGTCGTTCGCGGCTGATGCTCATTACCACCATCTCGTTGATGACATTATCGTTGGCGGCAAATTTCAATATGAGAACGGTTCAATACGGGTTCCGAGTGGACCCGGCTTAGGAGTGAAACTCGACCGTGACAAGCTCGGCGAGTACGGCGAGTTATATAAGCGGTTGGGTTCGTATCCGTATGATCGGGACCCGCTCAGGCCCGGCTGGACGCCGACCATTCCGAACAATCGCTGGGCCGATCCGCAAGATTCGCGACGGCCGGAAAACACACTTTTTTAACCTGTTTGGAGATCGGGATCATGACAATTGACGGGACAGGAAAGAAAAACGTAGATAATCTAGGAATTACCGAGCGGGATGCCTTGCGCCGGCAGGTGCTTGAAGTGGTTACAACCACTTCCGCGATCGACATGCATACGCATCTCTATCCGCCCGGATTCGGCAGCCTGAGCCTGTCTGGCATCGATGAGCTTTTGACCTACCATTATCTGGTGGCAGAGGTTTTTCGCTCGACGGATGTTTCGGCCGAGACTTTTTGGAGTTTGAGTAAACAGGCACAGGCCGATCTTATCTGGCGAACGCTTTTTGTCGAGAATTCACCGGTTTCTGAGGCAACACGCGGCGTCCTAACAGTGCTTGGAGCGTTGGGTTTGAATACAAATGCCGAGGATCTGACCGAGGCCCGAGACTTTTTCCGATCCGTGAATCCGTCGGAACATTTGGCCAATGTCCTCGAAGCGGCCGGTGTGAGGGACGTCGTAATGACTAACGATCCGTTTGATATTGAAGAAACCGAAATTTGGAACGGAGGTGAGGGTACGGACAAACGTTTTCACGCAGCGATTCGGCTCGACCGGCTCCTGAATACGTGGCCAAGCGCGGTCGAAAAGATGGTGCGTGTCGGCTATTCGGTCGATGCAAATATGACCGGCGAAACGATCACGGAGATACGTCGATTTCTGGATAGATGGATCGTACTGATGAAGCCTCTGTACATGGCTGTTTCGCTGCCTGACGATTTTCAGTTTCCCGACGGCGGCGTTCGCAACAGGATAATTAGCGAGATCGTGCTGCCGATCGCACGCGAAAACGATCTGCCGCTGGCACTGATGATCGGCGTTCGCCGTGGTGTAAATCCAGCGCTTCGCGTGGCGGGTGACGGTGTTGGCAGGGCGGATGTCGGCTCCGTGGAGCGTATATGTGTTGAAAATCCTGATGTGCGTTTCCTGACGAGTTTTCTCTCTCGCGAGAACCAGCACGAACTGTGCGTCGCGGCTCGAAAATTTAATAATTTAATGCCGTTCGGGTGCTGGTGGTTTTTGAATAATCCTTCTATCGTTTCGGAGATCACCCGCGAGCGGCTGGAATTGCTTGGAACTAGCTTCATTCCGCAGCACTCGGATTCACGGGTACTGGAACAGTTGATCTACAAGTGGGACCATTCCCGCCGCGTGATCGCCGAGTGCCTGTCTGACTCATACGAAGCCCTACTTTTGGTCGGCCGCAGGATAACGAGATATGACATTCAGCGTGATGTCGATCGAATGTTTTCCGGGAACTTCCGCGAATGGGTAGGGCTACCTGCCTCAATACCGCCCGAAAATGGTGATTTTCAGATCGAACCCAGCGACGTTAGTTCGACCTTCGGGTTGGCACCTGACGGCTTTCATGCCGGGGACTAAAGTTGCGTTCTCGAAGCAAGAGGAATGGATGAAGAATCGGTAAAGGTTTAGAATCTCCTAACAGCTTCCGGCGAAAGAATTCTAACTGATAAGAGGATTTGTCACTATGCAAAGATCGTGTCGATTTAGCGGGTTTTGGTTTGCCTTGTTCTGCGTCCTTTTGCAGCTTGCTCAGCTAACTTTGGTTTCCGGCCAGACATCCGTTCCGATCTATAAGGATCCGAAACAGCCGCTCGAAAAGCGGGTTGACGACTTGGTGTCGCGGATGACACTCGAGGAAAAGGCTTCGCAGATGGTGAACAACGCTCCGGCGATCCAGCGCCTCGGCGTACCGGCGTACGAATGGTGGAATGAGGCACTACACGGTGTCGCCCGTGCCGGTATCGCGACCGTCTTTCCGCAGGCGATAGGCCTGGCGGCGACGTGGAATGAGAATTTGATCCACCAAGTCGCCGATGTTGTTTCGACCGAGGCACGCGGCAAAGCACCATGAAGCCGTTCGCCACAATGATTTTGGCCGTTACAAAGGACTGACATTCTGGAGCCCGAATATCAATATTTTTCGCGACCCACGTTGGGGCCGCGGACAGGAAACGTGGGGCGAAGATCCGTATCTGACGGGTAAACTCGGCATGGCGTTCGTCAGAGGATTGCAGGGCGACGACCCGAAATATTACAAAGTTATCGCCACAGCTAAACACTACGCGGTGCATAGCGGCCCCGAGCCGGAACGTCACACCTTTGACGCCATATCGGACGAGCGCGATCTTCGCGAAACATATCTACCGGCGTTTCGCGATCTGATAACCGAGGCCAAAGTAGGCGCCGTCATGTGCGCATACAACCGCCTGAACGGCCAACCGGCGTGCGCGAGCGACAAGCTGAGTCGGATCCTGCTTAACGAATGGAAGTTCAAGGGCCATGTGGTTTCGGATTGCGGGGCGATCGACGACATTTACATTCGCCACAAATACGTGAAGACCGTTGAAGAAGCGTCAGCTCTCGGCGTCAAAGGTGCAACGGACCTTTCGTGCGGCAACGAATATAAATCACTCGTTCAAGCGGTCAGATCAGGCTTGATAACAGAGGCTGAGGTTGATAGATCCCTAAAGAATCTGATGAGAGCTCGATTCCAACTCGGCATGTTCGACCCGCCGGAGATGGTGAAATACGCGCGGATACCCTTTTCTGAAAACGACAAACCTGCTCATCACCAGTTGTCGTTAAAGGCCGCGAGGGAATCGATCGTGTTGTTAAAGAACGAAAACAATGCGTTGCCGCTCAAAAAAGATCTCAGAACCATCGCAGTGATCGGCCCGAATGCGGATGACAAGGAAGTGTTGCTTAGGCAATTACAACGGACAACCTTCGGTTTCCTTTACCGCATTGGACGGAATAAGGAATAAGGTGTCGCCTCAAACTAAGGTGCTTTATTCGCAGGGGATGTTTCCGACCGGCGTTCTCTTTGAGCCGGTGGAAACGGCTGTGTTGTCAAACGGCTCGGTGGCCGGGTTGAAAGGCCGAATATTTCAACAATCGCGAGTTTAGTGGGAGCACCGGCTTTGATCAGAACGGACGAGCAGGTCGATTTCAATTGGGGATCGATCAGTCCCGCGAAAGAGATCAACGAGGATAACTTCTCCGTGCGATGGAGCGGAAAATTAAAAGCTGATGAATCCGGCAAATATACGCTTGGTTGGAGAAGCAACGGCCCGGTTCGGATCTACGTCGATGGCGGTCTGTATCTCGAAGAAACAACAAACCGGCGCACCCGTAACGTGCTCAAGGATTTTGAATTCACGGCAGGCCGAAGCTATGACATTCGCATTGAGTATCAGGAAAACGCCAACCATTATGCATCCGCCAAGCTGGTGTGGACGCCGCCAAGCAAACAAGAAAAATTGCGGGCCGACGCAATCGAAAAAGCGAAGCAAGCGGACGCGGTGGTAATGGTGATGGGACTGACACCCTCGATCGAAGGTGAGGAAATGGATGTGCAATTAGAGGGCTTTCGCGGCGGCGACCGCACCGATATCGCATTGCCAAAACCGCAGGAACAGCTCATCAAAGACGTCCAGGCGCTCGGGAAACCGGTCGTTCTCGTTTTGATGGGCGGCAGCGCGATAGCTGTAAATTGGGCGAGCGAAAATACTCCGGCGATCCTTCAGACGTGGTATCCAGGCCAATTTGGCGGCAACGCGATCGCGGATGTGCTTTTCGGCGACTATAATCCCGGCGGCAGGCTGCCCGTGACGTTTTACAAATCGGTCGATCAACTTCCGCCGTTCGATGATTACAAAATGGAGGGCCATACATATCGGTATTTCCGCGGCGAGCCGCTCTACCCCTTTGGTTACGGGTTGAGCTTCACGAATTTCGCGTACAGCGACCTGAAGATGGTCAAAACGGTCAAGCCCGGTGCGAATGTGCGCGTCAGCGCTGTTGTTCAAAACACCGGACCGGTGGCCGGCGACGAAGTAGTGCAGCTTTACATCGCCGACTCATCCGCGTCGGTACCTGTCGCGATACGTTCGCTCGCCGGCATAAGTCGAATAAATCTCAAGCCTGGAGAAAGACGTACTGTTTCGTTCACCCTTACGCCCAGGCAAATGTCAGTTATCGATAACACGGGTAAAAGGATGATCGAGCCGGGAGAATTTGTCGTTAGCGTCGGTGGTACACAACCGGGATTTAAGGTGGCAACGACGAACAATGTGACGGCAAAGTTTGCTGTTACGGGAAAGATCCTCGAGATAGCTGAGAAATAGTTGACATTCCTGCCCGAAGCCTTAAAGTACGAAGTCAGAATATATGAAAGTACTGTTCATAGGTGGTACGGGTCTCATCAGTTCGGCCTGCTCGAAGCTAGCGGTTGAACGCGGCTTCGAGTTGTTTCTCCTAAATCGCGGGGAAGAATCTGCACGGACCGCGCCGGAATCCGCAAACATCCTGATCGCCGACATTCGGGACAAAGGAATCGGTCCAAAAGGTTTTGGGGACGCAAAGATTTGATGTCGTCGTCGATTGGGTCGCATATTTACCGCAACATATCGAAACCGATCTGGACCTTTTTCGAGGGCGTACGGACCAGTATGTTTTCATAAGTTCCGCGTCGGTATACCAAACGCCGCCGGTCAGTCTTCCGGTGACCGAATCAACCCCGCTCGCCAATCCCTTTTGGCAGTATTCGCGCGACAAGATCGCCTGTGAAGACCGCCTTATGCGTGCATATCGCGAAGAGCAATTTCCGTTTACGATCGTCCGGCCGTCGCATACCTATGACCGCACGAGGCTTCCCCTAAGAGGCCGCTATACGGTTATAGACCGTATGCGAAGAGGCAAAAAGGTGATCGTTCACGGCGACGGATCGTCCCTATGGGTACTAACGCACAATAGCGATTTTGCGAAGGGATTTGTCGGACTGCTTGGTAATAGCCGAGCTATCGGCGAGGCATTCCAGATAACGTCGGACGCCCTGTTAACGTGGAATCAGATCTTCGAACTCTCAGCCCGGGCCGCCGGTACATCTGCGAGGATCGTTCATATTCCTTCGGACGTGATCGCGAAATATGACGCCGAATGGGGCGACGACCTTCTGGGTGATAAGGCCCACAGCATGATATTCGATAATACGAAGATCAAACGGCTTGTGCCGGATTTCGCGGCAACGGTCCCATTTTCGCGGGGGATCGAAGAGATCATTGCGTGGCACGACGCTGACGCATCGCGGCAGATAGTTGACGTACAATTGGATCAACTGATGGACAAGATAATCGAGGATTGGGAGTCAGCATTCTAGGCCAATTTGGTCGATGTTTGTGCGAGGGCCTCTCTATGAAATTGAGAAAATGATCTTGTCCAGAAAATTGTTGCGGAATTTGCCTTTGGGGTCATAGTCTTTGAGAAGTTCAATGAAATCAGGCAACCGCTCATAAAGCGGCCTCAAAACCTTTGGCGATATAGTGAATAATTTTCCCCAGTGCGGACGGGCTTGATAAGGCGAGAGTTCCGCTTCAATTATGGGCAGAAGTTCTCTGACAGCGGCCGCGTCAGGTTTCCAGGTGAAATGAATTGCGACACAGTCCTGTTTGTAACATGGGCTGAGCCACAGATCGTCGCTCGCGATCGTTCGAATTTCCGAAATAAGTAAATGCGGGCTTATAAGGTCACGCTTTTTTTCAATCGCGAGAATTGCGTCGATGGCGTGCCGTCTTGGAACAAAATATTCGGACTGTAATTCATCGCCGCTGCTTGGCGTGAACCCCATCTTAAAATGCGGCAGACGGTCGTACCACTTTCCGATAGCACCCATTTGCGCGGTGCAATTTTCAGCAGAAATTCCCGCGATCGGGTGAAGGTCTTCGACTGCGGCCGTTGCCCCGAAAAACTCGGTTGGCAGCTTCGCTAAACCTTTTTCGATTTGGCGCTTGATCCAAATTTGGTCGATTGTTCGATCTTGCCAGTTAGTGAACAGGCTGACGCTATACCCGCTCGATACTATTTCGTCAAAATGATCTTGAAGCTGCTCAAAGGCAAGGTTTTGAAAAACGTTTTGACCAACCGAAAAGGCATTCTCGATATCCAGAGTTAACTTTGTGATAATGCCAAGTCCGCCAAGATGAACAACGGCCCCGTTAAGGATCTCCCGATCTTGCTGGCGGTTCAGAGTTATCAATTCGCCGGTTCCCGACACAAAATCCAATCCGGAAACCGCCGTTCCAACATTGCCGTTTTTTACACCTGAGCCGTGCGTCGCCGTCGCACAGGCTCCGGCAACGGAAATATGAGGTAACGATGCAAGATTGTGCAGGGCATAACCCCGCGTGTCCAGATCCGGGCAAAATTGCCCGTACCGCAAACCAGAACCGATCGTTACGGTCATCGCCTCGTCATCAATTGTGACTAACTGGCTTAGGTTTTCAGTTGAGATCTGAGCGGTAGAACTGTCGGCAATATCATTAAAGCAATGCCGCGAACCTAGCGCTTTGACCTTTTCCAGTTTCTTTACAAGGCTCTGAATTTCGCCGACGCTTTTGGGCTGAAACAGATCGGTCGCTCTGTACTCATAGTTGCCAGCCCAATTCCTTCGCGCGCCACTGGGCGATTTGGTCTCCGTCATCATGATCGTTTCCTTTCGAACGACTACTGCAACGTCATTTGAACTTGCGTAACCGAAGCGGGTGCGAAACGAAAGACGACGCTTTCAGCACGTAAGCTGACAGCTTCATCACGCGGCTCTACCGTTCGCGGATTCTCGAATGAGTTGTAGGCATGAATGTCCTTAGTAGATAAGACTCTGGCCTTTGCCGACAACACCTTGGCCCCGCGAACAATGAGTTCGGTTTCGCTCGGTTCGGATAAATGCGAGTTTGTGACCGTTACCGTCATCTGCTTGCCGATGACCGAGGCGGACCCGTTTAGCCCCCAGAGACTGGCGGGCTTTCCATTGCGATCGTAACTTGCTCGCGGCGAGCTAAAGACGGTGCGGACAGCCTGCGCTCCCATGTGCGGCATGAACATTTCAAAAACGTGGTAGGTCGGCGTCAGCGCGAAATTATCTTCGTCGGCAAGAAACAGCGAGTGAAGGCAATTGACGAGCTGGGCAACATTTCCCATCGCGACCTTATCCGCGTGGCGGTTGAAAATATCAAGTGTAAGCGACGCAACCAGCGCGTCGCGCATTGTATTCTGCTGGCCAAGCAAGTGGGCTGGTTTTAGCTCTGTTCCCGGCCGGTGCCACGAACCCCATTCGTCGACAAATATTTTGGTACGGTGCTGGCGGTCGTATTCGCCCATGATCCCCCAGTGCTGGACGATGTATTTGTCGATCTTGTCGGCCTCGGTTAGCAGTTCATAATACTGTTCCTGATTGAATTTTACGGCATCGCCTTTACCATCGTTCCAATCATTCGTGCGCCCGCCCGAGGTGTTCCAGGAGTAATGATGGATACCCCAGCCATGCAGGCGGCGGGCAAAAATGCCCTCGCTCTTTTCGCGCGTTTTCGCGAAAAATCCGCGGGTCCAGTTCGGATCGTCGCTGCTTGCTCCGGCTCCGACGAATTTGATCGGCGTGTCGTACGGCGGATAGGCGGCCGTAAAACGGCGAAATTCCTGGGCATATTCTTCAGGAGTCAATTCTCCGCCACAGCCCCACGATTCGTTTCCGACGCCCCAAAACTCAACGCGAAAAGGTTCCTTACTGCCCATCGACCCCGACGCCCGCTGATCGGCTAATGAGGTCGTTCCTGCCGGTGAATTGCAATAATCGATCCAATCGTAAAGGTTTTGTGCAGCGAGCCCGCGAAGATTTGCCGCCATATACGGTTTTGAACCGGTTAACTGGCAAAACCGCATAAATTCGTTTGTACCAAATTCGTTCGATTCGATTCGTGACGGGGAATTGAGCGGTACGTCCTTACCAGCGACGCCGTACCAAAAATTCGTCCGACGCGGACGTTTTGCACGGTCGCCGACGCCGTCCCGCCAATCGTAACTGTCCGCAAAACAGCCGCCGGGATAGCGGATGACCGGCGATTTTATCTTCTTCATAGCATCGACAATGGATTTGCGGATGCCGTCGTAATTGGCGATCTTCGACTTTTCACCGACCCAGATACCGTCATAAACGACTGCGCCGAGATGCTCGACAAAATGCCCGTAAATATTTGGTGAGATCGTTCCGATCGGTTCATTCACGAGAACTTCTATGCCGGCAGTTGCGGCCCGCGAACTAAAAGTGTTTCCCAAAGCGATTCCACCGGCGGCCAGCAACGTGCTGCCCAGGAATTCACGTCGTCCAAGTTTGTTCATCGGTTTTATTCCACCCCAAAGAGAATATCCATCGTCAATTGATCGAGCTTTTCGTACTGCAGACCTTTCGATGCAAGAGCTTTGCGGTCAAAATCCTGTGATAAAAGAGAGTCAAAATCGCCGAGGCCGTTTGAACGGTTTGTCGCCTCGATGTCGGCAAGAATCGACTGAATACCCGCGTGGTTGTTCCAACGTTTCGCCTTGTCTTTGAGGATCAAGTAGGTTCGCATACAGCCACGAGCGAAATCTTTGACGCCTTCGTAATCTTCCGTGCGGTATGCGTGAGCGTCAAAATGCTTCATACCCGAATATCCGACATCCTCGAGAAACTTGACCATCCAAAACATTTGCTTCGGGCTGACGGAACCAAATCGGAGGTCCTGATCGTAACGGCCGGGATATTGGTCGTTGAGGTCGATATGAAATAGCTTTCCGGCTTCCCATGCCTGCGCAACAGCGTGCGTCATGCTTAGTCCGGGCATTTGTTCGTGGGCGACCTCGGGATTGACGCCGACCATTTCCTTGTGTTCGAGTGTCTCGATGAAGGCAAGGTACGCGGCAGTCGTCGGCATGTAGATGTCAGCTCGCGGTTCGTTAGGTTTGGCCTCCATCGCGAATTTATAGCCGTACCCTTGCGCGATGTTGTATTCGCAAAGATAGTTGAGAGCTTCGCGAAGACGTTTTATAGCATCGTCAGCACGACGGCAGGCATCGGTCTCGACGCCTTCGCGTCCGCCCCAGAGAACGAATATCTCCGCGCCGAACTCTGCTCCGAGGTCCATCGCCCGCATCGTCTTTTGGATCGAATATGCACGCACTTTCGCGTCGTTCGCAGTAAACGCTCCGTCGCGGAAGACCGGATCATAGAAGAGATTGACTGTCGCCATCGGCACGGCGATGCCATTATCTCCACACGCCTTCTTAAAATCCCCGACGATCTGATCGCGTTCCGCCGTTGTTGCGTCGATAGGCACGAGATCGTTGTCGTGAAAATTAACGCCATAGGCGCCCACTTCCGCGAGCATCTCGACGGCCTGGATCGGTGTCAGCGTTTCGCGAACGGCATCGCCAAAGGGGTCACGGCCGCGGTTGCCGACGGTCCAAAGGCCGAAGGTAAATTTGTGTTCAGGTTTTGGTGAATAAGGCTCGCTGCTCATAAGTGAAACTCCGTTTTTTACCGGTGAAATACGCGAAAAACCGCGAAAGACAAACTTCTCCAAATGGAGGCGGTAGTTGGTTGGTATGGTAAACTAAAAGTATAATAGTGTTATATTTAAGTCAACTTTCTTACAACAAGCAACGTCGTGAATTCCCAATAAAAGTACTGATCGGAGTATTTAGTTGTTATCATGAACTAATTCGTGGATTAATTCAATTTTACGGCCCCGCCGTTGCCCATCTGGGTATTCCGGTCGCGGCCGGAGAGCGGCTTTTCACGCGGCACCTTTACCTCGATCTCGTTCGCGAACGAGCGGTCGATATAATCCAGCCGGACGTTTGCCACGCCGGCGGCATTGCCGAAACGAGAAAGATCGCCGCGATGGCTGAGGCCCGCTACATGCCGGTCGCTCCGCACAATGCCTGTTCGCCGGTTGGAACTATGGCATCGCTTCACGTGGCGGCATGCACGCCAAATTTCAAGATACTGGAAACGTTTGACGACATGGTCGAGCCGTGGGTTCGTGACGCCGTGGTCAACCGTCCCGAAGTTGTAAACGGCCATTTTATGCTGCCCGAAAGACCAGGACTGGGCGTCGATCTGGACGAGAAGGTCATTGCCGAGCGGGAATTCTTTATCTTTCCCTTTCTGCATTGCTAGCCGCTTTTTTGCTAACCGCCATTCAAAAAGGGGCAAATATCAGCGCGAAATAAAAGTACTCATCGTACTATTCACGAGGCTGAGCCGATCAGATCCTTGGCTCGACTTCTTCAGGTTTTGGTTGGCGTTTTTCGTTTGTCTTCAAAGTTACTAGAGGCTTCTGTGAAATTCAGATAAACTGACTTGATCAGACAAACCCAGTGAATTTTCGTCCCTGATATTTATTTATGGCGATCTTGGTGACAGGTGGAGCGGGCTATATCGGCAGCGTCGTGGTTGAGGATCTTCGGGCAAACGGCACCGAAGTCGTCGTCTTGGACAATCTCTCTCGCGGACATCGTGCCGCGGTGGCGCCGGAGACCAAGTTTTACCGTAGGTGACATTGGCGACAGCGAACTGGTCCGGCGTATTTGTAATGAAAATCGCATCGAAGCGGTGATGCATTTTTCCGCCTTTGCGTATGTTGGCGAGTCAGTTGAGAAACCTGCAATTTATTATCACAACAACACGATGCAGACCCTTCGGCTTCTGGACGAGTTGATCGCGTGCGGAGTTAAGCACTTCGTTTTCTCATCGACATGTGCCACTTACGGTGAGCCGCAATACGTGCCGCTCGATGAACAGCACCCTCAGAATCCGGCAAATCCCTACGGCTGGTCAAAGCTCTTCGTCGAGCAAATATTGAAAGATTATGACGCGGCATACGCGCTGAAATTTGTCGCTTTGCGTTATTTCAATGCCTGCGGAGCCACAGATTCTCAAGGCGAACACCACGATCCCGAAACGCATTTGATCCCGCTTATCTTAGAGGCGGCAGCCGGGAAGCGGCCGCATATTTCTATTTTCGGCGACGATTATCCGACTCCGGACGGGACGGCAGTACGAGATTACATTCACGTGCTGGATCTAAGCCAGGCGCATCTTCTCGCATTAAAGCATTTGCAGAAAGGCGGAGAGTCGGAATTCATCAACCTGGGTAACGGAAAGGGTTTTTCGGTTTTGGAGGTGATTGATGCCGCACGGAAGATAACCGGTAAGCCGATCGATTCCGACATCCTGCCACGTCGCTCCGGAGATCCGTCCCGCCTCATAGCGGACTCCAGTAAAGCGAGGGAAATTTTGGGATGGGACCCGCAGTTTGCCGACCTTGAAACCATTATCGGATCTGCCTGGGCATGGCATCAGGCCAACGAGCAGGACTATGAAGACTAAGCTGATCAAACAACTTGCCTTGCCATTCATACTTGCGAGTACGTCGTTCGCGGTGAGTCTTAACGCTCAGTCGTTTATTTCCCGTAAAGGATATACCTTCTACTCAGATAGCAAGCCATACTATTTCGTGGGCGCCAATTATTGGTATGGCAGTTTGCTCGGACTCGAAAAAGATAAAAAACGCGGCGTCGATCGTCTTAGGCGTGAACTGGATTTCTTAAAGTCAAAGGGCGTCACAAATCTTCGCCTGATGGCGGGCGCGGAAGGCTTGGGCCAGATCAATGGCGTAACGCGGGTCGGGCCGCCGCTGCAGCCGGAGCCGGGGAAGTTTGACGAAAGCGTCTTGGACGGTCTCGATCTCGTGCTTTTTGAGATGGGCAAACGCGGAATGAAGGCGGTCGTATTCTTTAGCAACAACTGGGAATGGAGCGGCGGGTTTCAGCAGTATTTGATGTGGAGCGGACTCGTTTCGGACGAGTTCAGGACCAAAAAGCCAACCTGGGACGAACTTCGTGACATTGTCGCCAAATTCTATTCCTGCAGCGTCTGCACTGAAAATTATAAGCGGCAGGTCGAAATCATTCTGAAGAAAAAAAATAAACTCAGCGGAAAAAAGTACGCCGATGACCCGACGATAATGGCATGGGAACTGGCCAATGAGCCACGGCCGATGAGGCCTTTTGCAAATGACGACTACCGTCGCTGGATCAGTGAAACCGCCGCGATGATCAAGGCCACGGATCCGAACCACCTTGTCACCATCGGCCACGAGGGCTGGATCGGCACTCAGGACCCAAAGCTTTTCGAGGAGATCCACGCGGACAAGAATATCGACTATCTGACGATCCACATTTGGCCAAAAAACTGGGGCTGGTTTACGGACGGAAAGATGAAAGAGGACTTTGCAAATATTGTTACTAAAACTGAAAACTACATTGCTGAGAATACGGAAATTGCGGTTAAGCTGAACAAGCCGCTTGTCATTGAAGAATTCGGGTTGCCGAGGGACGGCCAGTTGTTCGATCCGGAATCAACGACTTCTCTTCGCGATAAATATTACGAAAAGGTCCTGTCATTTATCGGCAAACGGCCCGGCGCAAATGCTCACATTGCCGGTGCAAACTTCTGGGCATTCGGCGGAACGGTTCGTCCCATAAAGAGACAGGTCTTCTGGAAGGCCGGCGACGAACTTATGGGTGACCCGCCGATGGAAGAGCAGGGATTGAACTCTGTTTTCGACCGCGATCGAACTACGTGGACGGTCATCAGATCGGTCAGCAAAGGGTTGGCAAAAAACTAAACCGATAATTTTGCTATTGACAAACGGTTCCGACATAGATAAAAATACGAGCGTTCGTTTTCTTTATGCCAAAATTAAGCGATGCGGCGATCGGTAAACGTAAAGACGTAATAGAGGCGGCTGCCTGCGAGCTTTTTATCAAGCAAGGCTTTCACGCGGCCTCGATGCGCGACATTGCGAAAGGTGCTGAAGTTTCACTCGGAAATCTTTACAACTATTACCCGACCAAAGAAGCGATCTTTGAATCTATCATCAACGGGTATGTAACGGTGATCGATGACCAGTTGAAGTCGATCTTTTCACAGATCGACGAACCGCTCGAGCCGGAAAATCTTCGGCGGTTGGGCGAAATGGCCGGAAAATTGGTAAACGAACACTCGGATTTCTGGCTGCTGATGTATATCGACGTACTTGAGTTCCAGAACCGCCATTTCCGAAAGATGTTCGACGGGATCACCGACAGATTCCGAAAGGTCTTTGCAAAAGAATTTGAAGAGGCTGCGAGGCGAGGCGACCTGCGGACCGGTGTCGACCCGGCGACGGTTTTTACGGCGGCCTATATGCAATTTTTCAATTATTTCCTGGTCGAAAAGCTTTTCGGCGGAAACCGCCACCTTGGCCTGAGCGATGATCAGGCGCTGAATTGCTTGACGAAGATTTTTGCGTACGGAACGCTAAGCGAGGAAAAGCTGGCGAAGTTCAAGAAGCAGGCAAATAAGGCAATGGTTTAGCGCATTACCTATGCCAAATTTGCCATTTTAGTTTAAGATAATAAAAAACGGACGTTCATTTTTGTTTATGGAGGCTCTCAAGATGTTTGGACATAAAAGTATTTTAACGCTGGTCCTTTGCCTATTTTCACTCGCTTCTGCTTTCGGGCAAGGCACTACCGGACAGATCGCCGGCACGGTTACCGACCCGAACGGAGCATTGGTCGCCGGGGCGAGTGTTACGGCAACAAATATCGCGACTAATTATACGCGCGACGCAACCAGCGGTAGTGACGGTTCATACGCCATCCAGCTATTGCCGCCAGGCCGCTATCGAATCGAAATATCAGCGGCGAACTTTGCAAAGACGACGATCGAAGCCGAGGTAAACATTACGCAGACGACACCGGTGGATGTGCAGCTTGCCATCACGGCCACGGATGCTGTTGTTGATGTGACTGCGCCAGTGCTGCAAACCGAATCATCGCAGCAAGGTCGCGTGATCACGGGCGATACGCTGCGGCAGCTTCCACTACCAACGCGAAACTTCCAACAGCTTTTGACGCTTTCGGCGGGAGCACAGACGGGCGTTTCGAACACTACGGAACTTGGCCGAGGCGATGCGACGATCAGCGTGAACGGCCAGCGGACGACCAGCAACAGCGTCCGGATCAACGGAATCGACGCCAACTCGATCGGCACCAATTCTACTCCGAACATCGCGGTTCCCGCGACCGACAGCCTCCAGGAATTTATCGTCCAAACATCGCTTTACGACGCTTCAAACGGCCGCAATGCGGGCGGCAATGTCGAGGCGATCACCCGCAGCGGCGGCAACGATCTTCACGGTAACGCATATTACTTTTTACGCAACAGGTCGCTTAATGCGAACGATCCGTTCCTAAAAGCAGCCGCGATCGAGCGGCCGATCCTTAATCGCCATCAGTTCGGTGGCACACTGGGTGGGCCGATCATAAAGGACAAGTTCTTTTTCTTCGGTTCATACCAGGGAACACGCGAAAAAAACGGAGCGTCGCTCACAAACAGCGTCACGGTTCCCGTCTTGCCTACCGGGTTGACGGACAGCAACCGCACGGCGGCAGGATTAGCTACGGCCTTTAGCGGACTTACCGGCATAGCGAACCTGACGGCGGCCCAGATCAATCCGGTTGCACTCTCGATCCTGAACGCACGGCTGCCGGACGGCAGCTTTGCCATACCGTCGAGCACCGGGACGCGAAGTCTTACTTCGCTTGGGCTGACCCAGCCGCAATCCGGTGTCTCGACGTTTACCGAGAACCAGTTCAACGCGAACGTCGACTTTAATCTGACCAGCAAACATTCGATTGCGGCGAAATTCTTTGTTGCCGACAATCCTACGTTCCAGGCTAACTACAACTTTGCCGGCCTCGGCAACGGTGCAACCCAACTCAAAGGCTTTGGCGGGGATCTTACGATCAAGCAGAAGCTTTATTCGATAACCGATTCTTACGTCTTTTCGCCAAATGTCGTAAATCAGTTCCGTGTCGGCTTTAGCCGTATCCGCGTCACAAGCGTACCGGAAGAGCCTTTTACTGCGGCACAATTTGGTATTACCAATCCTCTTGCGAGCCTATATCCGGGTGCTCCGACTCTATCATTCAGCGGTTCGGATTCGCTGTTCTTTTTCGGCTCGTCAACGCTGGCCGATCAATCGTCCAGGATAAATGCTTATACGGCGGCCGACACTCTGTCATGGACGATCGGAAATCACCGCCTAAAGATCGGCGGCGAATACCGATTTTCGCAGGTCAAATTTTATTTCAACGCTTTCTCCCGCGGCCAGATCATCTACGGCGACACTGTAGCTGCAGGCATTCGCACGACAGCCTTCCAGAATTTCCTGCAGGGCATAGGAACGTCGCTGATCGGATCAGGAGTATTCGACCGATATTTTAAGGTGACTGACACAAACGGATTCATTCAGGATGACTGGAAGGTCAATTCACGGCTTACGGTCAATTTCGGCCTGCGATACGATCTGTACGGACTACCGGTTGAAGACCAGGGGCGGCTTGTAAACTTTATCCCGAGCCAGGTCCGCATTGGAACGACCGCCGCTCCCGCTGTCCCGCCAAACGGCTTTGTTCAGGCCGAGGGTGGTTCGCTCGCCGGTGTGCCCATCGTAGAGAAGACGCTTGTACCGGTCGATAAGAATAACTTCAGCCCTCGTGTCGGATTTGCATTCGATCTTTGGGGTGATCAAAAGATCGTCGTTCGAGGAGGATACGGCCTTTATTACGATCGAATATCGACCCGTTACGCAAACACGCAGCTTTTTAATTATCCGTACTTTGCCTTGGGTGTTGGACTGGTCAACACGCCTCTTCAACCGGTGCTCCCGGCAACGTTCAGGGCGGCTTCAAACCCGTTCATACCGCTTCCGCTGCCGTCGGCGTTCCCAACAGCAGCGACTATACCGTCACCTTTGTCGCCGCTGGCGCCGGTCGTCGGCGTGCCCATTGCGGGTGTATTCATCGATCCGGAACTTCAAACACCGTACGTTCAGCAATACAATTTCGGAGCCCAGATCGAGCTTGCCAAAAATCTCGTGGCGGAGATCGGTTATGTCGGGAACAGGGGCACGCACTTAATGCAGGTGATAACGCTCAACCAGCCCGTGTACAATGCTGCGACCAACACATTTTCGCAGCCGCTAGGCCCGGCAAGCATCTTGTCGGCGAACAAGAACCTGACCGGCGGCCTGCAGCAGGTGCAGACAACTTCGGTCTCGCGTTATAACTCTCTTCAGATGTCGCTGACCAAACGCTTTAGCGACGGGCTTCAATTCCTGGCGGCCTATACGGTCGGGCGTTCGTATGATTACTACTCGGGTTCCGCCGTAAACGAACTGACAAATATGCCGGGCGACCAGTTCAACTGGCGGCTCAACGGCGGCCCGTCCGACTTTAACCGCAAGCATCGGTTTGTCGTAAGCGGCGTTTACGATCTGCCGAAGCTTGTGGGCGAAGGCAACGGGGCGAAATGGCTTGTAAATAACTGGCAGATCGCCGGTGTAGCGGTCTTCCAATCAGGCCTGCCGTTTTCTATTGTCGATTCAAATGGCACGACGATCATCCAACGCGCCAATTTCAATCCGTCATTCAGTAGTTCGGATTTTGAGTTTGGTGGTGATCCAGGTGACCGATTGAACCAGTATTTCAATACATCGGGATTTGCGACTTCACGTTTTGGCACTGCGACCTTCGACCCGAACGCGCCCTATGGCAATAGCCCAAGAAACATGCTTTTCGGGCCTGGGCAGAAGAACGTTGACGTTTCGGTTATTAAATTTCTCCCTTTCTCAGAGCGGTTCAGGGGTGAATTTAGAGCGGAATTCTTTAACGTTTTCAACTGGGTAAACTATGCCAATCCGGGAAATGCGCTCGGAACACCGACCTTTGGACGGATCACGTCGGCGGCTGCCGGCCCGCGTGTGGTTCAGTTTGCGTTCAAGTTGGCCTTCTAAACCGCTTGGGCAATTGGTTCAGCGCCTTTTGCCCTACTTCCATCTTCCGGGGATCTAATGCATGCGGTTTATTGGAGCGACGAACGTCGAACTATATTTTGAATTGCGCGGAAATGGCGATGCCCTTGTACTTATTCCGGGATTTGCTTCGGGTGCGTGGAGTTGGTCGTGGCAGGTGGATGAGCTTTCGGGATCTTTCCGTGTGATCACCTTCGATCCGCGCGGCGTGTCGAGATCGAAAATGATCGAAGGCTTTTCGGTTTCTATCGAAGCCATTGCCGACGATATCGCAGGGATGCTCGATGCCATGTCGATCGAGAAGGCGCACATACTCGGCATTTCCTTTGGCGGATTTGTTGCGCAGGAATTCGCACTCCGGCATCCGCTCCGTTTGAACAGGCTGGTGCTGGCCTGTACAAGCTTCGGCGGGCCCGGCCATGTTCCACCGGAGCCGGAGGTATTGGCTGCATTTGCATCGACACGCGGACTGAATACACCGGAAAGGATACGGCAATATCTGACGATGGCTTTTTTGCCTGAATTCGTAGAAACGAATGCTGCGGCGGTCGAACGGTTTTGTGACCTTCGTGAGCAGAATGCTGTTCCGCCGGATGTTTATGAAGCACAGCTTTATTCCGCAACGACATTTGATGCCGGCGAACGCGTTTCTTCCATTGAGGCAGAAACGCTCGTCATAACCGGCGATCGGGATAGTGTTGTGCCAATGCAGAATTCGGTAAATCTCGCCGAACGGATCCCGAACGCCCGGCTCAAGGTCGTCGAAAACGCCGGCCATATGTTATTTGTCGAACACTCCGTTGAATTCAATGCAATAGTAAGGACGTTTCTGACAGCATAGAATATGCGAGATGCAAGAATAATCGGCACAGGTGTTTACGTGCCCGAACGAATCGTCACGAATGCCGAGCTGAGCCAGAATCTTGGCCAGGATATCGACGATTTCGTCACTAATGTCGTTGGTATAAAGGAACGGCATATTGCGGCCGAAGACGAAAGCACCGCGGATCTGGCGACAGCCGCTGCTGAAAATCGCGCTCCGTGATTCCGGCATCGCGGCAGCCGATCTTGACCTTATACTTCTCGCGACCGACACGCCTGAGTACATCTCTCCGGCCACCTCGGTCGTCGTTCAGCAAAGGCTTGGAGCCGTAAACGCCGGAACCTTTGACATAAACTGTGCGTGTGCCGGATTTGTGACGACGCTTGATACCGCGTTCAAGTACGTGATCGCGGATCCGAGCTATAAGAATGTTCTGGTCATCGGCTGCTATGCGATGAGCAAATTCATGGACTGGACAGACAAAAAAACCTCGACCATCTTCGCGGACGGAGCCGGTGCCGTCGTTCTCCAAGCTGTTGAGGGAGAGCAGCATTTTCTCGCGTCGAAACTTGTCGCCGACGGAAATTATCACAATTTTATGGGTATTTTCGCCGGCGGTACGCGGCAGCCGATCACTGCCGAAGTCCTTGCGGAAAACAACACTAACCGCCTCCGTTTCGCACAGAAATATCCGCCCGAAGTAAATATCGAAGGCTGGCCCAAGGTCGTCAATGAGGTGCTGGCAAAAGCCGGATTGACGCTGGCCGACATAGATATGTTTCTCTGGACGCAGGTGAATATTTCAACCATCAGGGTCGTGATGAACGAAATGGGAATACCTGAAGAAAAAACGCACACCATTATGCAAAAATGGGGTTACACCGGATCGGCCTGCATACCGATGGTCTTTCACGACGCACTCGAAGCGGGCAAGATAAAACGAGGCAACCGGATCGTAATGTGCGCCTCGGGCGGCGGCATTGAACATGGCGTGTTTGGCGATGAAGTATTAGTTATGGCGTTCCAAATCTGTCAACCTTCTTAATGCAATATCCGAACATCTACAGCCTCTTTCGCGACACAGATGGAGAAATATCGGGATGCCCCGATCTTTTTCACGCGCGAAGGCAACGGCTGGCAGTCGCAAACCTGGGCGGAGTTTGAGAGAAAAAGTCCATGATCTCGCTTGTGCATTTCTCGCAAAAGGGCTGACAAAAGGGGCGAGCGTCGCGATCCTCGCCGGAAACGTTCCCGAATGGACGATTGTCGATATTGCGGCGATCGCGGCGGGCGGAGTTGGCGTTGGGATTTATCCGACAAGTTCGCCGAGAGCAGTGCGAGTACATAATCAACCATTCGGAGGCCGAGTTTCTGGTAGTCGACACGCTCACATCAGCTTGAAAAAATTACTGACATAAGCGGGCCGCTTCCAAAGCTCAAGGAAATTATCTGTATTGAATCGACTGATGAATCATCCTTCGAAGCGGTCGAAAAATTTCATCACTGGTTTTGGAAATTCGGAGCGGCCGATGTCAAAGAAATACCCATCACCACCTTTAACGATTTTCTCGAATTTGGAAAACAACACAGCGACGAATTTCTTGCAAAGGTTGAAGCAATCGGCGCGGGCTGCAAAGTCCGAAGACATCGCGATAATGGTCTACACGTCCGGCACAACCGGGCAGCCGAAAGGCGCGATGCTTTCGCACCAGTATATTTTGAACAGCGTCGAGTCGCTGCGGCAGTCAGTACCGATCTTTGATACTGATGCCGCGTTTTCGTATCTTCCGGGGTGTCACGTAGCGGAACGCATCTCCGGTATTTACAACCGCTTATACAACGGCACGGCGGCGTATTTCGTTGACGACCTCTCGCGGCTTTACGAATATATGCTTGAGGTGAAGCCGACCGTTTTCGCCAGCTTGCCGAGGTTTTTTGAAAAGATCCATGCGAAGATCGTGGCCGAACACGGCGCGGGAACGATCGATCCGAAGATCGTCAAGGACGCCTTCGGCGGCGAAATGCGGCTGCTGACTTCGGGCGGAGCACCGCTTCCGGCGGAGATCGCCCGCTTTTTCGCCGAAGCGGGATTGCCGATATTGCAGGCATACGGCCTGACGGAGAACATTTGCGTCGCATTCAATCGGGCGGACGATCTCAAATTCGGCACCGTCGGAAAAGCGATGCCTATGACGGAGATCAAGATCGCGCGCTGACGGCGAGATCCTGGTCAAAAGCCCGATGATGTTTTCGGGTTACTACAAGGCACCCGAGAAAACTGCCGAGATGTTCGATGCCGACGGATGGCTGAAAACCGGTGATCTAGGCGAGTTGGACGAGGACGGTTTTCTAAAGATAACGGGCCGCAAAAAGGAGATCATCGTTCTTTCGTCCGGCAAGAATGTCGCACCGGCTTTGATCGAAAATTTCGTAAAAGAATCGCACCTGATCAGTCACTGCTTTGCCTATGGCGACGGGAAAAGCTATTGTGTCGCTCTGATCACGCTAAATCCTGCCGAGGCCGGAGTGAACGGAAACTCGATCGATCCTGAGGTGCGAGCTTCGGTTGAAGCGATAATTGCAAGGGCAAACTCGCGCGTATCGAGTTCCGAACAGATCAAGAAATTTGTAATACTCGATCGGGATTTTTCAGCCGAAGCGGATGAGATCACACCGACGATGAAGCTGAAACGGAACGTCGTCGCCGCAAATTACAAAGATATTTTGGAGAAGCTATATGACTAATCGTAAAACTAGAATTGCTGGTCATCCTGTCGCTATTGCTGGCCTTTTCCTCAGCTGCTCTTTCGCAGGCACTGCAGGAAAAGACTGTGATGGTGTTCGGCGCAAAGATCAATTACGTCGAAACGGGCGATCCTGCAAAGCCAAAGGTGATCTTGCTTCACGGCCTTGGCGGGAGCATCGGAAATTGGCAAACCAACACGGCCGCCCTTGGCGCAGAACTATCACGTCATCGCGCTCGACCAGATCGGTTTCGGAAAGTCGGACAAGCCGATGCTCAAATATCGCGTCGGCACGTATGTCGATTTTCTGGATAAATTTATGTCCGAGTTGAAGATCGAGAAAGCCTCGCTGGTCGGAAACTCGCTGGGGGGCTGGATAGCCGGCTTGATGGCGGTAAAGTATCCAAATCGTGTTGAAAAGGTCGTTCTCGCCGATGCGGCCGGCATCATTCCCGCAAGTTTCAACGAGGCCGATATTTATCAATTGAACAATTCCACACGCGACGAGATACGGGCAAATCTAAAAAAGATATTTGCGACTCCGGTGCTGCAGAACAATGAGGCGCTCGTCGACCAGTTCCTGACGCTGCGGGTTGCGACGAACGATGGTAATACGATCAACAGCCTCATCGAATCGATCAAGCGAAAGGAAGATTTTCTCAACGGCCGCCTCGCCGAGATAAAAAAGCCGACGCTTATCATATGGGGCAAACAGGACGGCCTGCTCCCGGTCGCTGACGCCTATACTTTTAATAAAGGAATTGCCGGTTCAGAACTGGTGGTCTTCGAGGCGTGCGGCCATGTTCCTCAATTCGAAAAAGCGGTCGATTTCAATAAGAAAGTTTTAGAGTTTTTAGCCAAATAATATGAACCTCAAAGTCGGCGATTCATTCTCAAAATCTCGCCTTGTAACCGACGAATTGGTCCGTGCATTTGCCGAAGTTTCCGGTGACTATAATCCCATCCATCTCGACGAGGAATTTGCGAAGGATACCCGCTTCGGCCGCCGTATCGCCCACGGAATGCTCAGCGGAGCATTCATCTCGGCTGTCCTCGGGTTTGAACTGGTCGAACGAAAGATCATCTATCTCTCGCAAACGATGAAATTTACTGCACCCGTTTATATCGGCGACACGGTTACCACGACGTCTACCGTCAAGGAGATCCGCGAAGAAAAGAACATTCTGACTATGGAAACCGTCTGCACGAATCAGAACGGCGAAACCGTAGTGACAGGCGAAGCCGTCCTGATGGTTCTGCCGTAAATGTACGACAGACTGTCGAGTCTGTCGCCGCAAGGGGCTTGGCAGTCTGTTTACGTTTCTTTATGACCGAAACCTCCGAAAAAACTCCTGCTTACGCGTGGTGCGCACTCGCGTTGCTGATGGTCGTCTATATTCTCAATTTCCTCGACCGGACGATCATTTACATCCTTTTCCCGCTGATAAAAAAGGAGATGGATTTTTCGGACACGCAGCTCGCGCTGTTGGGTACGACCTCGTTCGTGATCTTTTACACTCTACTCGGCATACCCTTCGGGCGCCTTGCCGACCGCGGATCTCGGACAAAGATCATCGCGATCGGGGTTGCGGTCTGGAGTTTGTTCTCAGGGCTGACGGCGTTCGCTGACGACTTTTGGACGCTGTTCTTTTGCCGCGTGATGGTCGGTGTTGGCGAAGCGACACTCGGCCCCGCCGCGATATCGCTTCTCTCCGATTATTTCCCCCCGCTCAAGCGTGCGACCGTGACAAGCGTGTATTCAATGGGCATCGCGATTGGCGCAGGTCTCGCGGCATTGCTCGGCGGAAGCTTGAGCCAGTATGGTTGGCGGACCGCATTTATGATCGTCGGATTTCCGGGCATGATCTTCGCCGTGCTCGTTTTCCTTTTGAAAGAACCCGTACGAACCGTAGCCAGTACGGCAGATTCAAGCTATTCAGGGACCGACTGGAAAAAACTGCTGTCGAACAAAACATTTATTCTCTTATGTTTTGGGTATGCTCTGCTCGGCCTGGCCACGAACAATCTCTCGATCTGGGGAGCGACATTTTATTCACGCCTTCACAAATTCGATTTGCCGACGATCGGTTTTTATGGCGGCATTTTGACCTTGATCGCCGGTATTCCCGCCACACTTTTCGGCGGAGTGATCGCTGACAAATTTCGGGCAAAACGACCCGGCGGACGCATGCTCTACGGGGCGCTGTTATCGCTTATTTCCGTGCCATTCTGGCTGCTGCTGATATTTACCGACAACGTTTACCTTATCCTACTCGCGAATTTCGTTCTGCTCGCGGCCGCTCTCGGTTGGCTTGGGGCCGCCGCCGCGGACGTCACCGAATTGGCCGGGGTAAACCTCCGCGGCCTTGGCATCGCTATCTATTTTTTCTCGGTGAATATCGCTGCCTACCTGATCGGCTCAAACCTGATCGGCTATCTCAACGACCGCTTCGGAGCAACTGCCGACCCCGCAATGATGCGGTACGCATTGCTTGTCTGCCCGATTGCCTGCCTCGCAAGCTCGCTCGGCCTTCTCGCCGGAAGCCGCCGCATGTTTCGCGATTCTCAACTGCTCTAGCGCGATTCAATACAGAAAAAAAGACTTTACGTTCTCATCGCGTGCTATGGTACGATGCAAATAAAGTTTACATATTGCAAAGCAAATTAGGATCGATGAAGGAATGGCTAATTCTTATTGTTGATGAGAAGGCAGATGATCTTGCCTCCCTGACGAAAGTCTTTTCCAAGGACTATCAGGTAATATCGGCCCGTTCCGGCAAGGAAGCTTTGCAATGCCTGGAAACGAGCGAAGTCGATCTGATCCTAAGCAATCTACGCATTGGCGATATGTCCGGGCTTGATCTCTTCCGGCAGTCGCGGGTCACCCAGCCGGAAGCCATACGCATTCTGGTCGCCGAACACAAATACCTTGAAAACATAGATCGCGATATTACCGAGGCCGCCGTTTATCTCGTGGTCCGAAAACCCTGGCACCCCACGGCGTTGTCACTGATCGTTCGCAGATCGTTGGAGAGCCGTGAGCTTGCTCGGCGCCATCGTTACTTGAACCGGGCATTAAAATTCTCAGATTCGATTTGGGACATGAACAGCAGTTCTTCACCACCGCCTCCTGAACACAACCTTGAGTTCGACAAGCTTGTGTTCGTCAGCGAACCGATGATGCGAGTCTGCAGTCTCGCCCAACGTGGAGCAGTCACAGATCTGCCGATTTTGATCCAGGGCGAGACCGGTACCGGCAAAGAGCTGCTGGCGCGGGCCGTTCATGCGTTTAGCAAACGCCGCAGTAACCTTTTCCTTGTGCAAAATTGCGGTGCCCTGCCCGACGAGTTGCTCCAATCGGAACTCTTTGGCCACAAGCGCGGCGCGTTTACAGGAGCGATCAGCGACCGGTTGGGACTCTTTCCGGCCGCTGACGGGGGAACGGTTTTCCTCGATGAAATTTCCGATGTGTCGCCGACGTTTCAAGTCAGCCTGCTGCGTTTCCTGCAGGAAGGCGAGGTCAAGCCGCTTGGAATGGAAAAAACACGCAAATGCGATGTGCGGATCATCGCGGCCTCCAACAAGCCTTTAAAGGACCTGGTCGAGGCGGGCAAGTTTCGACGCGATCTTTACTACCGGCTGCGCGGGTTTGAGCTGAACCTGCCGAGCCTCCGAGAGCGGATCGAGGACATTCCAGTCTTGGCAGAGCACCTTGCAAATCGCTACGCCGAATCGACCGGACGAAAGATACCGGGAATTACCCTTGAAGTAATGCGTCGCTTGAAGGCTCATCACTGGTCGGGAAATGTCAGAGAACTGGAAAACGAAATGCGCCGAATGGTTGCTCTTGCGGAAAACGGCGAGTTTCTAACGCTAAAGCATTTGTCGGAGGAACTAGCCGCAATCGACGGCGGAATTGCGTCGAATGAATTCAGCGGCGACAACCGCTCTTTACTTGATGGCAACGGAAAACTGAAGGACACCGTCGAAAGAATTGAGAAACAACTCGTTTCCCAATCGCTGATCCGCAACAAGTGGAATTTCAGTAAGTCGGCCAAGGAACTCGGCTTGTCGCGTGTCGGCTTGGCAAACAAAATAAGGCGGTACAAGCTTGAGCAGACGTTCGCGAGATCTGCGGGAGAAAAATAGCATGAACGGAGAAAGCAGCCACGACGATGAAAAAGATGTTGTGATCTATGAATTTCCGTTAGTGAGAAAGGATCTGCCGGAACGGCCCAGGCCGTTTGTTGATCTCGGCACAACTCCGCTCGCAAGGCAATTGGAGCTCAAGCCCGAACAAACAAACGGCCATTGGTGCAGCCGCTGTCAAGGGATCTGGTTCGGCTACACTCTCGAAGCCGAATGTCCGATCTGCGGAAACCGGCGCGGTTAGCCCGCTAAAGCTGATCAGCCATAAATTTTTCCCACTGTTTCCGGTCCATCTTCTCTGTCTTCAATAACGTGAACTTAAAGCTCGTCCAATCCGGATTGTCCGGGAGATCGATCTCAACATCCTCGATCCAATTTTGTTTCTTGTTTACCCAGATAAACCCCCCGCGGTTTTGCAATCCCGGCCCATCGATCTTGTGTTTTCTGGTTGCGGCATTGTTTCGGTTTTCTTCACCGGCAAAGGTAATTGTGACCTCACCTTTATATTCCATCAGCGGTCCTTCCGCTTTGAATGTCGGGTCCGCGATCCCAACGACGAAGGGCTTTTTCGGGCTGACAAGATGCGAAATAGCGAAGTTCAAAGTGCCGAGATCGAAATTGTAAACGTGCAGCGGTAAACGCTTGAAATCGAAGATGTCTTTTTCTTTCCTGATCGCCGGGATCGAAACCTCGCTTTTGCGACTGGCATTGTCAAAAATGAGAGTTGCAAAAAGTTTTCGGGAATCATCCCTCGACAATACGCGCCAGGATTTAAGGCTTCTTGCCGAGAATGTTCGCCAATCCATCTCGACGACGACAAATCCGGCCGGCGGGCTCTTCGGATGGAACTTGAAGGATTCCATAACGTCTGTCGCTGCAATATATTGCGAAATATATTCAGGCCTGGTTCCGTCAATATTGGTTTTTACATAATGCAAAACCGTGCCGACCGGCAAGCCGCCGATTTCCCGATATTTGAACTTGCCCGTATCGTCCTGCGCTCTGCAGATGGCAGCGACGAGCAGTATGAACAAGAGAACTGATTTGATTGATCTCATCTTTATTAACCTCGCGCAATTCGCGACAAACAGAGAACTACGAGGAAACGGAATATTTGTTGCGGCGGAGCGATGGCCGCGGCGAAATATCTCCATGGACTCGTTGTAAAGATAGTTTGCAATACGATGTTCATGCAAACTTAGTTGCCACTGCCGGAAGCCCTCTCCAGCTCAAACAAATCGAAAAGACCAGCAAAATCAATAGCTTGACTTAATAACGCGACTTTGGGCCAATGGCATACGTATTGCTCTACGGGATACAGACATTTCATTACGATGGATCGGCCTTTTTTATCGGCCCACTTTTTTCCGGTCTGATTCCGAAAGTTTACTAAAGGAGTTGAAAATGGCGAATTTACTCTGGCTGCAGGGTGGTGCGTGTTCGGGAAATACAATGTCGTTTCTGAACGCAGAAGAACCCAGCGCATGCGATCTTGTAACGGATTTTGGAATAAATGTACTTTGGCACCCGTCGCTCGGCGTCGAGCTTGGTGACAATTTGCAAAAGATCCTTCGCGACTGCGTTTCCGGCGCAATACCGCTCGATATTTTTGTTTTTGAAGGCACGGTGGTCAATGCACCTGATGGTACGGGCGAATGGAACCGTTTCGCGGGGCGCCCGATGAAGCAATGGGTGCACGAATTGTCGAACGCCGCGTCGTTCGTCGTTGCGATCGGAGATTGTGCTACTTGGGGCGGCATTCCGGCGACCGCGCCGAATCCGAGCGACTCGGTCGGCCTGCAGTTTCTGAAGCGCGAATACGGTGGTTCGCTCGGAAAGGACTTTAAGGCAAAATCGGGCCTACCGGTTATCAATGTGCCGGGCTGCCCTGCCCATCCGGACTGGATCACGCAAATTGTCGTCGCCGTCGCAACCGGCCGGGCCGCAGATATTAGCCTGGACGAATTTCAGCGTCCCAAAACATTTTTCCAGAGCTTTACGCAAACCGGCTGCACCCGCAACATGCATTTCGCTTATAAGGTTTCGGCCACGGAATTCGGGCAACGCAAGGGCTGTCTCTATTACGATCTTGGGTGCCGTGGGCCGATGACACACAGCCCTTGCAACCGAATATTATGGAACCGCCAGTCGTCCAAGACGAGAGCGGGAATGCCGTGTCTCGGTTGTACTGAACCTGAGTTTCCTTTCTTCGACCTGGCACCGGGAACTGTCTTTAAGACGCAGACCGTGATGGGTTTTCCGAAGGAAATGCCGGCGGGAGTTGATAAACAGGGATATATGTCAATGACTGCAGCGGCGAAGAATGCTGCTCCGGCCTGGGCTGAACAGGACATCTTTGTCGTTTAGGAAATGGAGGCGAAAGTAAAAATATGGCAGTTCAAACATTAGATATTTCTCCGGTTGGCCGCGTTGAAGGCGATTTGGATGTCCGCGTTGACATTACGGATGGCGTCGTAACTAACGCCTGGACACAAGCCGAGCTCTTTCGCGGCTTTGAGATCATTTTGCGCGACAAAGATCCGCAAGCCGGACTGGTTGTCACGCCTCGTGCATGCGGCATCTGCGGGGCCTCGCATTTGACATGCGCGGCGTGGGCACTGGATACCGCCTGGAACGCGGAGGTCCCGCGCAATGCCATTCTTGCACGCAATCTCGGGCAGATAACCGAAAGCCTGCAGAGCCAGCCGCGTTATTTCTATGGGCTTTACGCGATAGATATGACGAATAAAAAATATCGCGGCAGCCCGTTTTACGAGGAGGCGTGCAAACGGTTCGCGCCGTTTACCGGGACATCATACGAGCGCGGTGTGACCATCTCGGGCAAACCGGTTGAGATCTATGCAATGCTCGGCGGGCAATGGCCCCATTCCAGCTACATGGTGCCGGGCGGTGTGATGTGTGCACCGACACTTACCGACGTCACACGCGCGTGGGGAATCCTGGAATACTTCAAGAGCGAATGGCTCGAATCGATGTGGCTCGGCTGCACGCTTGAACGCTACGAGCAGATCAAAACTTACGATGATTTTATGGTCTGGCTTGACGAAAGTCCGGCCCATGCAAATTCCGACCTCGGTTTCTATTGGCGGATGGGCCTTGATGTCGGGCTCGATAAATACGGCGGCGGCGTTGGCAAGTACATCTCCTGGGGATATCTGCCGCACGAAGACAAGTACCAAAAACCGACGATCGAGAGCCGCAACGCCTCGCTGATAATGAAGAGTGGCATCTATGATTCGGACAGCGACACGCATCTGACGATGAGCCAGGACCGATGCCGCGAGAACATCACTCATTCGTGGTATGACGAACAGACGTCCGACCAGCACCCGTTCGACCGTACGACAAAAGCGACCCAGAAAAACACGACAGATTTTGAACAGAAATATTCGTGGGCGACAGCGGTAAAGGACATGGATTATGGCCGGCTTGAAGCGGGGCCTTTCGCGCGTCAGATGGTGGCGGGCGGACATCAAGGCGAAGAGTGGCAGCATTACGATCCATTGATCCTCGACATGTACAAAACCATGGGAGGCCCAAGCCTACACCTGCGGCAGATCGCCCGCATGCATGAAACGATAAAGCTGTATCGCCAGGCGGAGCATTGCCTTAGGGAATTTAAACTTAATGATCCATGGTATGCAAAGCCCCGCGAAAAGGATGGCCGCGGTTGGGGGGCCACCGAGGCAATTCGTGGCGCATTGTGCCATTGGATCGAAGTCGAGGGCGGGAAGATCAAGAATTACCAGATCATCGCCCCAACGACCTGGAATGTCGGCCCGCGTGACGCCGATAATAACCTGGGACCGATCGAATCGGCGCTTGTCGGCAGCCCGATCGCCGACCCGACGGACCCGGTCGAGGTCGGCCACGTTGCCCGTTCATTCGACTCGTGTCTCGTGTGCACCGTTCACGCTCACGACGGCAAGACGGGCAAAGAGCTTTCCCGTTTTCGAATCGGATAATGCCGCATTTTCTAACAGAACCGCCTGGCACCCCGCAGGCGGTTCCGTTTAGGTGGTGCAAATTGGGTATGATTAAACCGAAAACGGAAAGAGATGCATACTGACGAAGAAAATGTCCTCCGCTCCAAGATCGGCGAGATGTTGGCGGACGGATTGGAAACGCAGCTCGAACCCTTCCCCGAAACTCACAGGGAGTTTGCGGAATTGCTGTCGGAGTTGCGCGAATTGCCGGCCGACGATCTGACTGGCAAATTGGTCCTGTCCGGCTTTGCCGACAAACCCTACGGCCCCGATCAGATGCGATGCCTGGAATGCATGTATTATCTCGTCCACCGCAAGTGGTGCGACCTTCCCGAACTTGCGGTGCCCGTCGAACCGGATTGGTATTGCCGGCTTTGGCGCATCTGAAAAGAAAGATGATTTGCCACAGATAACCACGGATATGACCGATAACGGATCTATCTTATGCGATGTTTAGAGCTTCTCTTTTTGATCCGCGTTTAGCTGTGTCCATCCGTCGAAATTTTCAATTTTCTCTATGACTGACGAAGATTCGCTACGTGATCGGCTGGGAGATATGCTCGCTAACGGTCTCAAGACCGACTGGGAAGATCGTGCCTATACGAGCGAACGCGTAAATGAGGTTGTTGCTCGGCTCCAGCATTTGGCTCCGGATGATTACGAGCAAAAAATGGTCATTGGCGGTTTTACCAATTATCCGTATGGCGACCCCGACGACATTTCGCAGAGCTGCGAAACCTGTATGTATTATCTAAAACATAGAAAGTACTGCGAGCTGCCGGAGCTGGAATGTCCCGTAGAGCCGGAATGGTCTTGCATTTTATGGCGCATTTGAAGGATAGTTGGCCGTGCTGACAATTATCGGGTGCGGCAATTCGAATCGCAGTGATGACGGTGTGGGAGTTTATGTCGCACAGCAATTGCAAACACATTTGCGTTCGAATCCTAAGAAAAACGTGCGCGTTTTCGATGCTGGAACCGGCGGCATCGACGTTATGTTCCACGCACGAGGCTCGTCGCGTTTGATCATAGTCGATGCCAGCAACACGGGCAGTGAGCCGGGAACGATTTACCAGGTCCCGGGAGAAGAACTGGTTGCCGAACGAGAGCCGAGTTACAGCCTCCATGACTTTCGCTGGGACCACGCGATCTATGCTGGCCGCAAGATCTTTAAGGATGATTTCCCGGACGATGTGACCGTCTTTTTGATCGAGGCCTCGAGTTTGGACATCGGCCTTGAACTCACCGGGCCGGCAAAAGCCTCAGCCGAAAATGTTGTCGGCCGCCTAGAGGCGATCATCGCCGAATATGACTGACCAACCGGCGAAACACTGTGTAAATATTGCCCGCGGTAATATTTATTTTCCTCACGAAACCTTCGAAACATATCTCAAGGGCATTGAGGCCGTCGCACTTTTGCCTCACGAAGACGGCATTCTTGTGTTCCCGCTCATCCAGGAATCGGCAGGCGGGCTACTCTTAAAGATGAGGAACTCGCAAGGTGACAGGATCGTCCATGCCCAGGAGTTTTTCCGCAATAACAACTACGTTGAAGAGTTTCATGAAAGGCAGTGCGATGTCCGGTGGCTCTCCGACCGGGCTGCGCTTCTAATTATTGACGTTCAGAGAACAGTGAATACCAAAGAAATTTAAACACCGATCCGCACAGATGATTTCTTTTTGGAAAAGTCACGCATGTTTTTTCTGGTTACATAAATCTGTGTTCAATCCGCATCTGTTCGCGGCCAATTCATACTGTAAACTAAGTTTGCACTTTGGAATATTAGTTGACAAACCGTCGAACTAGTTTTAGACTCCCTTTTAAGAAGGTCAACTAGTGGCAAAGGCGGAACCGGCTCGAGTCCGGCGGGCAAAAGTGTCTCTAAAAATGGAAACTCTTTCCGATGCACAGTTCGATGCCGCGTTAAGGGCGATCGAAACCGAAGACGCGACGACGGAAGAAAAAGCCGAGATGCTGATGGAGATGGCAATGGGCATTCAGCAAAAGCCCAAGTCGTCCAAACAGATCGAGGATGCGATCTTATTATACGATCGTGCTTTGGGGCTATGTCCTGAAGCCGCCGTCTTATTGCGGGCCCGCATCAAAGCCCGGCAGGCAACGGCATATCAAACGCTTCCTGCGGGCGGCAGTCAAGTCCTATACAAAGCTCAGGACGCGTTTACCGAAGCTCTCACCACCTTCAAACAATTTGAGCTAAAAGAAGAAGCTGCGGAAACGGAATTAAATCTCGGTTTGGTCTCACAGTCGCTTGCGCAAAGTGGTTCCGGGCGCCTGACGGATGCAATTCAGCATTATCACAACGCGCTTCGCGTATTTACCCGTGAGGACTACCCACAAGACTTTGCGATTCTGCACAACAATCTGGCGATCGCGTATCTGTCGATGCCGATGAGCGACGAGCGCGGCAAGATGCGTGAGGCTCTTGCCGTCCAATCGTTTGAAGAAGTGCTGAAGGTCATCAACGTCATCGATCAGCCAAGCGAATACGCGATGATCCAGAACAATCTCGGCAATGCCCTGCAATACGCATCGAGCAGCCACGCGTTTGCCAATAATCTTCGCGCCCTCGAAGCCTATGACGAGGCACTGCGGGTTCGCAATCCGCGCGACACGCCGATGGAATACGCTAACACAATAGCAAACAAGGCGAATGTACTAAGGAATCTGCCCGATGATACCGAAGACCTGGGCAAAGGCAACCGGGGCAAGCTGAATCTGGCACGCTCGCTTTATCTTGAGGCCCGGGAGATATTTAGCCGCTTTGGCCAATTGGAGGGTGTTGCAAATATTACGGAAACCTTGAAAGAGATCGATCAGGAGATGTCCGTGTCCGTCGCAATGGGGAATGGCGCAGCTAATTAACGAGAAAGGGACGAACTTATGACACCGATACTTGTTTTGTTCTCGATGGTGGTGGGAATTGTTTGCGGTGCTGCCGGTGGAGCGCTCGTCGGATGGAAGATCGCCGGAAAAGATCTCGGTGAATCGTTCGCGGCGTTGATGGGCACTTTGTTCGGCTCTACAGCCGTGATTCCCGGCGTGATAGTCGGGCTGATCATTCTGTTTTTTATTTCGTGAGGGCAGCAAAATGTTGGAAATGTTCATGAATTCCGCCCGGATGATGCTCAGGGGCAAACTGTTTCGTGACAACAAAATGGTCATTCGACAGTGGGTCATCGGTTTTGGCATCGCCATTGCTTTGATCGTGCTGCTTGGCAAATTTATCGTGCCGATCTGGGCGGCGGCAATGATCGGCGGTTTTGTAACCGGAGCAGTAATGCCGTATTTGTTCAAAGACCTCAAATACAACTAATGCCCGAACCGGCAACACAACTTCAGCAAGACACGGGAGCCGATCTTGATCGCCTTGCGGGTAATATAGACAAACTTGAGGCAATAATCGCCGGCTGGGACGAGCATTATTTACTGACGACACGGGCCTTTAAGACCTCTATAGAAGAATTGCACAAGGAGGCTCTAAAGCGTCTTATTCGCTCTCTCAAAGACGACCCGGCGTCGGGGTTACGCCTTCGTGAAGCGCTGCAGGATAGCGTTGTTTACGGTGTTCTGCTTTATCACGGCTTGGTCAAGGAGCCGCTCCAGCCCCGAGTTGAGAAGGCTCTGGCCGCTGTCCGCCCGATGCTTCAGGGGCACGGCGGAGACGTCGAGCTGGTGGCGATAAAGCCGCCCGATACCGTCGAGGTCCGGCTCGTTGGTTCCTGCCACGGCTGCCCGGCTTCGAGCCAGACGCTGACCGAGGGTATTGAAAAGTCCATCAAGGAATACTGCCCGGAAATTCTGCATATCAATCAGGTAAGCCGCGGCAGGCCCGAGGCCGAAACCAACGGTGACCAGAAGCTCTATTTCATAAGCCCGTTTGCGGCGAACGCCAAGGCGAACTGGCTCGACACGTGTTCACTTTTCGATATACCAGAATATGGCGTAATAGAGCGGAAAATTAAAGAACGTTCTGTCTTGCTTCATCGCCAGGGTGATTTGGTCAGTTGCGTAGACAACGTTTGCGCCCATCTTGGCATGCCACTCGAAATGGGCGAGGTCCGTGACGGGATCATCACGTGCCCGTATCACGGCTTTCAGTACCTGCTGGAAACGGGTGAATGTATGACAGTCCCCGAAGTTCAGTTGAAAGTCCACGCCGTCCGCGTTGTTGGCGACAAGGTTGAGGTGCGGTTGGAGGAATAAGAATCTTATCCACAGGTATACACGGATGGACACTGATTAAGCAGAGATAAAAAATGTGCATTTTGATTTCATCCATTTCTTATCCGTGTTTATCTGTGTTCATCTGTGGACAAATCTTCCCTTACTGAAATGACGCAAACATTGCGGGTAAAACTCAATTCGACTGTTCACAATCTGCAGGACGCAGCGGAGAATCACTCGCGCCCGTTGCTTCAGGCGAGACCGGATGTCGTTTTGGGCACGACCGAGACGGGTTTTGAGGTGGCGGTACCCGTGACGCCGACACCGAGCGCCATCTTTGGCACGCGGGGCGGGGCAATTCTCAAAGACAATTCGCTTTGGATCGCAGACACCGGCCACCATCGGCTGCTTGGCTGGAAAGAATTGCCTACCGAAGACAACGCACCGGCCGACTTTGTTATCGGCCAACCCGATTTTTATCACGAAGGCCGCAATGCAAAGGGAGATGTTACCGGCTTCTCGCTCAACGTCCCGACGGGCGTGACTGCTTGTGCCGACGGGCTTGCGGTCGCCGATCCGTGGAACCATCGGGTTTTGATTTGGAGCGAAACGCCAATACAAAACAATCAGCCCGCTGATATCGTCCTCGGCCAAGCGGATTTTTTTTCCGGCGAGAGCAATCGCGGCAACGACGACCCGACGGTGCAAACGCTCTTCTGGTGTTACGGCGTTCATTGGGACGGTGAACGACTGTGGGTAGCCGACACAGGCAACCGTCGCGTGCTGATGTGGAACGGACTGCCGAAAACGAACGGTCAGGCTGCTGACTTAATTCTCGGGCAGGACGATTTCGAAACGCGTGACGAAAACGGCGGCGGCGAACCCGACGCGACAAGCATGCGTTGGCCGCACGGGATCGCCATCTGGTGCGGACGCCTTTGCGTTTCGGATGCCGGGAACAACCGTATCATGATCTGGAATGAGATCCCGGAGCGGAATAATCAGCCGTGCGATTTCGTGTTCGGACAGCCAGACGTCAATCATGTCGATCACAACCAGAGCAATTATTTCCCGATCGCGGCCGGCTTGAATATGCCTTACGGGATCGCAGTTGTCGGGGACTGGCTGATCGCCGCTGACACGGCAAGTTCGAGGTTGGTTGGTTGGCATAAGGATGACCGCGAATCAGGTGCGGTCGCCCGATTGCTAGCAGGACAGCCGACCTTTCAGGACAAAGGCGATAACCGCTGGCAGGTGCCAGTCCGCGACAGCATGAGCTGGCCGTACGGGATCTATGCAAAAGACGACATGCTCGTTGTTGCTGATTCCGGCAACAGCCGGGCGTTGCTCTGGCGGGTTTCGGATGAAGTAAGAGCGACTATTTCAAAGTAATGGTAGATGCAGCCGCAAAACAAGTTGAAAAGATCGAGATCGCCCAACGCATAACCGTCCGCGGCCTGGTGCAGGGTGTCGGGTTTCGTCCGAATGTATGGCGGTTGGCGAAGGAATTCAACATTCGCGGCTTGGTTACCAACAACGGCAACGGAGTTGAGATCATCGCACAGGGTTCGCCGCAAGACCTTAACAACTTTGTTTCCGCGATCTCGCAGCAAGCCCCGCCACTTTCGAAGATCGGCGACATCCTGCGAACAAAAATTGATCTATTCGACGACCTTCTGGATTTTCAAATCGCAGATAGTGAAAAGACGGTCGTTCGCACAGGCATCGTGCCGGACGCAGCGAGTTGCGACGAATGCAAAGCGGAAACGCTCGATCCGTTTGCCCGTCGGTTTCGTTATCCTTTTACAAACTGTACTCATTGCGGCCCGCGGCTCTCGATCATTGAAAACATTCCATATGACCGGGCGAACACGGCAATGCGCGGATTCGAAATGTGCTCGGATTGCAGGGCCGAATACGAACACCCGGCCGACCGCCGTTTTCACGCGCAGCCGATCGCCTGTCACAAATGCGGCCCGAAGGTCTGGCTTGAGCGCGCCGACGGAAAGGCGTTTACTGCCGAAGCATTCACGATGCTTGATAAGGTTGATGCGGCCTGCACGCTGTTACAGCGGGGCCTTATAGTCGCCATTAAAGGCATCGGCGGCTTCCAACTCGCGTGTGACGCGACCAACGACGAGGCGGTCGCTCGTCTGAGAGATCTGAAACAGCGCGAGCGAAAACCGTTTGCCTTAATGACCCGCGATCTTGCTGTCGCCAGGCAATATTGCGAGATTACCGAATCGGAAGAAAAGCTGTTACAAAGTCACCACGCTCCGATCGTCATTCTCGATCGATCCGCGATCCGGGATCCGCAATCCGCAGTGGCTTTTGGTGTTGCCCCTGGCGTCGGCACGCTGGGTGTTATGCTTCCAAACACGCCCCTTCATCTTTTGCTTCTAAGGCGAATGCCGCGACCGATCGTGCTCACGTCCGGGAATCTTTGCGATGAGCCGCAGTGTATTGACAATGATGACGCAAAGGCTCGTCTCGGGCGACTCGCCGATTATTTTCTGATGAACGACCGGCCGATCGCGCAGCGTGTTGACGATTCCGTTGTCAAGAAAATGGCCGGCGAACCGCGGGTTCTCAGGCGTGCGCGTGGCTACGCACCGGCCCCAACTCAGTTGCCCAATGGTTTTGAAAACACTCCGGCTGTCCTCGCATTCGGCGGTGAGTTGAAGAACACGTTCTGTTTGCTAGCTGATGGCAAAGCGATAATTTCACAGCATATCGGTGACCTCGAAGATGCCGCGACGCAAGCCGATTATCGGCACAATTTGCAGCTTTACGAAACACTCTATCAGCACAAATCGGCCGCGTTGGCTTGCGATCTGCACCCTGAATATCTTTCGAGCAAACTTGCTCGTGAACGGTCGGAACAAACCGGAATTCCGCTGATCGAAACGCAGCATCATCACGCACATATCGCGGCGTGTTTAGCTGAGAACAACGTTCCCCTTGATGCAAAACCGGTGATCGGGATCGCTCTTGACGGCATCGGTTTCGGCGACGACGGAACCTTTTGGGGGGGCGAATTTCTGCTTGCGGATTACCGCACCTACAAACGACTGGCGGCTTTCAAGCCGGTCGCGATGATCGGTGGCGAGAAGGCGATAAAGGAACCGTGGCGAAACACATACGCTCATTTGATGGCCGAAATGGGTTGGGCGCGATTTGCTTTGAATTATGCGGACCTCGAGTTGTTCGCATTTCTCGATCAGAAGCCGCGTGAAGTTCTCGACGGCATGATCAAGAAGGAGATCAATTCTCCGCTTGCCAGTTCCTGCGGACGGCTGTTTGATGCGGTAGCCGCGGCCGTCGGCATCACCCGCGAACACGCCGCGTACGAAGGCCAGGGTGCAGTCGAACTGGAAGCGATAGTCGATGAAAAAGTCTGCGTGAAGAGGATGAGCTTGCTCGCGTACCCATTCGCGATCCCGCGATTAAAGGAATCGAATCTGCCTTACATCGAACCCTATGCGATGTGGCAGGCATTGCTCGGCGATCTGATCCTGAGGACACCCATACCGGTTATCGCGGCACGTTTTCACAAGGGTTTGGCGAAGATCATCGTCCAGATGATCGAAAAGCTCAGCCGCTATGAAACCGGCGAGGACGAGACAAAGACCGTTGCCCTTTCCGGCGGCGTTTGGCAGAACAAGATCTTGCTCGAAGAAGTGATCCGCCGCTTGCACGAAAAAGAGTTTGAAGTTCTGACCCATCGAAGTGTGCCGACAAACGATGGAGGATTGTCGCTTGGCCAGGCCTCAATTGCGGCGGCACGACTGACAGAACCCCTTGCGCAATTAGGCGGCTGAACGAAGGGGATTTATCGACAGATTTTGGAGATAAAAAACTATGTGCCTTGGAATTCCCGGAAGAATTATCTCGATCGACGCGAACATTCCGAAACTCGCGATCGTTGATGTCGGCGGGGTTCGCCGTCAGATAAACATATCGTGCGTGGTTGACGAAGAGCATCCTCCCGAATCGTGCGTCGGCGACTGGGTTTTGGTCCACGTCGGCTTTGCGATGAGCCGCATTAACGAAGAAGAGGCGGCGAAGACTCTGGAGCTGTTGGAAGAAATGGGCGAAGTGCAAGCCGAGATCGCCGCCATGCGGGCGTCGGGAGTCGCGTGAAACGAAGGAATTAAGCCGCGGATTTTACGCAGATAAACGCGGACAATAAACTTTTTTTCACCTGCGTCATCAGCGTTGGTTCGCGACAAAAAATTCTTTTGAACTTGAAAATGACTAATACCTCATCAAATTTCCTTTACCCATTCCTACACGGAGAACGTCAGGATGCCGCGCGGTTGGATGAAGGCTTGATCGAGTCGGTCCGCCAAAAGGCGGCAGGACAGCATTAGCGTAAAGAAAACATTCTTTGCTCAAGATGCTGAAAGAGTTGTCGATGTCGCCCGTGCCATCGCGGAAGTGTACGAATCAGGCGGCAAGCTTTTGACGATGGGCAATGGAGGTTCAAGCTGCGACGCGGCTCACATAACGGTCGAATTTGAGCATCCGGTCACAGCCGGCAGGCCTGCGCTTACGGCGATAAATCTGGTCGCGGATATGGCGATGATAACCGCAGTCGGCAACGATGTCGGTTTCGCGCATATTTATACACGGCAGATCATTGCCCAAGGCAAGAAAGGCGATGCCGTTATAGGTATTTCTACCAGCGGCAATTCTGAAAATCTGATCAACGGGTTCGCCACCGCGAAAGAACACGGGATCGTCACAATCGGGCTGGCCGGCGGCGATGGCGGCCAGATGAGAACGAGTGCAAGCGTGGATCATTGCCTGGTCGTCCCGAGCGACAGCATCCACCGTATCCAGGAATGCCACGTGGCCATCTATCACATTCTGTGGGATTTGGTGCACACGCTGTTGGCCGACAAACGAGGCGGAATTCCGCAAGGGGTAGCCGAATGAAATACGTTGATGAATTCCGCGATCCGGTAAAAGCACAAACGCTGCTAAATGAGATAAACGATTTGATCCCAAAGATCGGACTAGTGAAAGACCGCCCCTTGCAGATCATGGAAGTATGCGGCGGGCACACGCACTCGATCTTTCGTTACGGCTTGCAGAACATGCTTCCGCGTGAAGTTGAGTTTGTTCACGGCCCGGGCTGTCCGGTTTGCGTTTTGCCGATGGGCCGGGTTGACGATTGCGTTGCTTTGGCTGAATTGCCGCACGTAATTTTCACGACATTCGGCGACGCGATGCGGGTGCCCGGTTCGAAGAAAAGTTTGCTCCAGGCGAAAGCGGACGGTGCCGACGTGCGGATGGTCTATTCTCCGCTCGATTCGCTAAAGCTCGCAAAGGAAAATCCCGACAAGGAGGTAATATTCTTCGGTCTCGGATTTGAAACGACGATGCCAAGCACGGCCCTTACCGTTCTGCAGGCAAAGAAAGACGGGATCAAAAACTTCTCGCTCTTTTGCAATCACATAACGATCATCCCGACGATCAAAGCTATTCTCGATTCGCCGCAGCTCGAGATCGACGGTTTTCTTGGCCCCGGCCACGTGAGTATGGTCATCGGAATCAGGCCTTACGATTTCATCGCCGACCATTATCACAAACCGATCGTCGTCGCCGGCTTTGAGCCGCTCGACGTGCTGCATTCGATGTGGATGGTGTTGAAACAATTGGCTGAGGGTCGGCACGATGTCGAAAATCAATATAACCGGATCGTGCCGGATAACGGCAGCATACCGGCGCTTGAAGCGGTTCAGGAAGTTTTCGAGCTTCGCGAGTTTTTCGAATGGCGCGGCCTGGGCTCGATCGACCATTCCGGTGTACGCGTTCGCGAAGGATACGCGGATTGGGATGCGGAACGAAAGTTCCCCGTACCCAACCTGAAGATCGCGGACCCGAAATCGTGCCAGTGCGGCGAGGTACTCAAGGGCGTCATCAAACCGCATCAGTGCAAGATTTTTGGAACGCAATGCACACCCGAAACTCCGATGGGCGCGCTGATGGTTTCAACCGAAGGCGCATGCGCCGCATACTATAATTACGGTCGCATCCAGATAACCAGAGATTCAGAGGCCGCGACGGTTTGATCGTCCACGGATGAACTCGGATGAAAACGGATAGATCACGAAAAAACCATGTATTTCTTATAGTGTTTATCGGTGTTCATCTGTGGATAGTTGCCTATTCTTATGACAGCTGAAAATGCAGTTCAAAAACGAGTAAGCCGTCTACGTGAAACCACCATCAACATGGCGCATGGCAGCGGCGGCAAGAAGATGCGCGATTTGATCGAGGACGTGTTTCTTGGGGCGTTTAATAACCCGTTGCTTGCTCCGCTCGAAGACCAGGCCGTCATGAATCTCGCCGGACTGGCTGCAAAGGGTGACCGTCTGGCGTTCACAACCGACAGTTACGTCGTTAGCCCGCTCTTTTTTCCGGGCGGCAATATTGGGGCACTTGCTGTCAACGGTACGGTCAACGACCTCGCCATGTGCGGCGCACTGCCATTATATCTTTCCTGCGGAATGGTTTTAGAAGAAGGCCTGTCCGTCGATACGCTCCGTCAGGTCGCGGCGACAATGCGTGAAACGGCCGACGCGGCTGGCGTTGCGATCGTCACGGGCGATACCAAGGTGGTTGAACGCGGAGCGGCGGATAAGCTTTTCATAAACACATCCGGCGTTGGCGTTATTCCGGCCGGCGTGAATATCTCCGCTACGCGGGCTCAGCTTGGCGACAAAATTATCATTAACGGATATCTGGGCGACCACGGTTGCGCCATCCTGCTTGCCGCGTAACGAGCTTGCTCTCGAAACCGATATCGAAACCGATTGCCAGCCGCTGCATGGTCTGGTCAAAACAATGCTCGCTGCGTGTCCCGATATTCATTGTCTGCGCGACGCGACGCGCGGCGGTTTGGGCACGGTTCTGAATGAATTCGCCGAAAGCTCGAACGTCAGCATCCGCATCCACGAAACAGCGATTCCTATGCGCGAAAACGTAAAAGGAGCCTGCGAACTGCTCGGCCTCGACCCGCTTTATCTAGCGAACGAGGGTAAATTGGTCGCTATCGTTTCCCCGGATCACGCGGACGCGGTTATTGGAGCGATGCGAAAACATCCGGCCGGAGCCGAAGCCGCGATCATCGGAGTGGTCGTCGAATCGCCCGGCGGCGTTGTAACAATGGCGACGGCATTCGGCGGGACACGGATCGTCGACTTGCTGGTCGGCGAACAGTTACCGCGAATTTGCTGAAGATGAGGAGTCTTGTCCACAGTTTCACACAGATCAACACCGGTGGATCTTAATGTTTTCAACGCGGTCCCCGTTCTTTCTTTATCTGTGTCCATTGGTATTCATCTGTGGATAAATTTCTTTGATTTCATAATGCACGAGCTAGGTATAACACGAAGCGTAATTGCTATCTGTGCCGAAAATTCCGGCGGAGCGGCGGTGAAACGTGTGACGCTTGAGATTGGAAAACTCAGCGCGATCCTGCCGGACGCCGTGCGTTTTTGCTTCGATATCTGTGCAAAAGGAACAGTTGTTGAAGGAGCTTCGCTTGAGATCTTGGAGATAGCGGGACAAGCACAATGCCGCGTCTGCGGCGGAACGGTCGCGTTGGCCGAGCTGGTCGGCCGCTGCTCGTGCGGCAGCAACGACCTGCAGATCATCGCAGGCGAAGAACTGAAGGTAAAGGAAATGGAGGTTTGAATTATGTGCGTAACTTGCGGATGCTCCGAAACAGATCAGATCGCGGTCACCGATCCCAATACAGGCGATCAGAAAATGATGTCGCATGACGACGCCCACGCGCACGGCCATTCTCACACGCATGAAGAACAACATTCTCATGCACATGAGCACTCGCACGGCCATCATTCGCACGCCGTTTCCGATTCAGGTTCGGCGGCGGTTATGGTAAGAAGTCACAGCCGCACGATCGAACTGGAAAAAGAGATCCTCAGTAAGAACCAGTTGATCGCCGAGCGCAATCGCGGATGGTTGGCCGCAAAAGGGATACTTGCGCTCAATCTAGTCAGCTCGCCTGGTTCGGGAAAAACGACGCTGCTTGAGCAGACGGTTCTCGCGCTAAAAAACAAATTTGAGATCGGAGTTATTGAAGGTGATCAGGAAACGATCCATGACGCCGAACGAATACGTGCTACCGGGTGCAAGGCCGTACAGATCAATACCGGGACCGGCTGTCACCTCGAAGCCGACATGCTCGAACGCGGAATTAAGAGCCTCGAACCCGCATCAAACTCTATCTTGTTCATTGAAAATGTCGGCAATCTCGTCTGCCCCGCGCTTTTTGATCTGGGCGAACGAGCGAAAGTGGCCATTCTCTCTGTCACCGAAGGTGAAGACAAACCGCTGAAGTATCCGCATATGTTCCGAGCCAGCGAATTGATGATCTTGAACAAGATCGATCTCCTTCCATATGTCAAATTTGACGTTGAGCGATCCATCTCCTACGCTCGTGAGGTCAATCCACACATCGAGGTTCTGCAAGTATCCGCAACGACAGGCGAAGGAATGTCGGCTTGGTATGAATGGCTGCGAATCGCGGAGTCGTCCGTTAGGATCTAGCTTACTCGCGACTTGCAAAACCATGCTCAATAGTTTTCAATAGGGATACAGTGACCGCATACGTACTTCACATCCATCATCTCCATCACCACGCGCATATCCATCGCGCGGGCTGATATCGTTTTCTAAACAAACCGAAATCCAGTTTTCCACCACGCGCGAACTCAAAAAGTTGCAGGGCGGGGTTTTTTCGTTTTTCAAAAAAATGAGCACAGTTCAAAAACTAAAAATTGCTATCCAAAAACAAGGCCGGTTGAGCGAGGGTTCGACGGCTCTTCTAAAAAAGTGCGGCATTGGATTTTCGAACGGCTTCGGCAAACTGAAGTCTGAAGCGGAGGACTTTCCGCTCGAGATATATTTCCTTAGGGACGACGATATCCCCGATTACGTTGCGGACGGCGTGGCCGATGCCGGCATAGTTGGCGAGAATATCCTGGCCGAATCGCCGCAGCCGGTCGAGATAATAGAGAAGCTTGGTTTCGGCAGATGCCGGCTGTCGCTGGCCGTGCCGAAAGGTTTTGATTACCAATCGGTCGAGGACATCAGGGGCAAGCGCATCGCTACCAGTTACCCGCGGATCCTGCAAAGCTTTTTCGACGCCAAGAAGGTCACCGTCGAGATCCACGAGATCAGCGGCTCGGTCGAGATCGCGCCGTCGATCGGCCTCGCGGACGCGATTTGCGACCTTGTCGGTTCAGGCAGCACGCTTTTTTCGAACGGTCTTCGCGAGGTTGAGACGGTCGTACAATCAGAAGCCGTTTTGATCTCACGGCCCGGTCTCGCGCCGAATTTACAGACCATTCTCGACCAACTTCTTTTCCGCATCCGAAGCGTGAACGCGGCCCGGCAGAACAAATACATTCTGCTAAACGCTCCCGCGGAAAAGGCCGACGAGATCGCTCGCATTTTGCCCGGAATAAAAAGTCCGACGCTGATGCCGCTTGCGGAACCGGGCTGGGTGTCGATCCATTCCGTCATCGGCGAGAGCGATTTTTGGGAGGTTGTCGACAGCCTGAAAAAGGCGGGTGCCGAAGGAATTCTTGTTCTTTCGATAGACCAGATGATCGGTTGAATCGTTATGAAAGTGATCAAATATCCGCCAAAAGATACGTGGTACGAGATCGTTAAACGGCCGGCTCACGATACGCGGTTGCTGGAACAAACGGCCGCCGAAATTATCGCTGATGTCCGCGCCAATGGGGACGCCGCCTTGAAGAGATATGCAAAGCGTTTTGAAAACGTCGATCTCGCCAGTCTCGAAGTTTCGGCCGTCGAATTCGCCGAAGCGGAACTGATCGTCACGAACGAACTCAAAGCCGCGATCGCAATCGCAAAAGCGAATATCGAAAAATTTCACACGATAGGGAACGAAAAGCCCGAAGTGATCGAAACAACGCCTGGCGTTCTCTGCTGGCGGGAAACACGGCCGATAGAGAAGGTCGGGCTTTACGTCCCGGCGGGAACGGCCCCGCTTTTTTCGACTGTATTAATGCTCGCGATCCCCGCAAAACTCGCTGCCTGCAGCGAGATAATAATGTGTTCACCGTGTGACCCGAGCGGCAAGGTAAATGCCGTAACGCTATATGCGGCAAAACTTTGCGGCGTCACTCATGTGTTTAAGATAGGTGGGGCTCAAGCCATTGCCGCGATGGGATACGGGACAAGGTCGGTGCCGAATGTCTACAAGATCTTCGGCCCGGGCAATCAATACGTGACGGAAGCGAAGCTTCAAATGTCCAGAGCGGGCGTCGCTATCGACATGCCAGCCGGCCCCTCCGAAGTCGCGGTGCTGGCGGATGAAACGGCCATTCCGGCATTCGTCGCATCCGATCTCTTGTCGCAGGCCGAACACGGGCCTGATAGCCAGGTCATCCTCGTTTCTACAAGCGAGTCGATAATAAACGAAACGCTGGCAGAGGTCACCAGACAGATCGAATCTCTGCCGCGCCGACTGACGGCCGTCGCCGCGATTGAGAATTCGACCGCGATCCTGGTTGAAGATTTGCAAACCGGCATCGCGCTTATTAACGAATACGCACCGGAGCACCTTATCCTTGCCACCACGAATGCTGATGCGGACGCAAAGAGAATTGTGAATGCAGGGTCAGTGTTTATCGGCAATTATTCCTGTGAAAGTGCGGGCGATTACGCATCCGGCACAAATCACACGCTGCCGACCAACGGTTTTGCTCGTGCCTTCAGCGGCGTTTCGGTCGAGAGTTTTACAAAAAAGATCACGTTCCAAAAGCTCACCCGCGAAGGCATTCAAAACCTTGGCCCCGTGATCGAGATCATGGCGCGCAGACGAAGGGTTGAATGCTCATGAGCGGGCAGTGTCGATCCGGCTCGCTGAAATTCGAGGTGGTAAATGACATTCGATCCTGAATCATTGGCCCGCGAGAATATCCGACGGCTGAGACCGTACTCGTCAGCCCGCGATGAATTTACGGGCGTTGCGGAAGTGTATCTTGATGCAAATGAGAACGCCTTCGGTTCGCCCATCGAGACCCAGCTAAATCGTTATCCCGATCCCTTACAGAAAGCTTTGAAGGACAAGATCGCCGAATCGAAAGGCGTACCTCCCGGACAGATCTTCCTCGGAAACGGCAGCGATGAAGCCATCGATCTGCTCTTCCGAATCTTCTGCGAACCCGGCCGCGACGCATCTATTATTTGCCCGCCAACCTACGGAATGTACAGGGTTGCCGCCGATATCAATGACGTTGCTGTCAAGGAAGTGCCGCTAACCGCGACCTTCGAGCTTGACGTTTCGGGCATTCAAAACGCGTTTGATCGAGCAACGAAGCTCATATTCATATGCTCACCGAACAACCCGACCGGGAATTCCATGCGGCGCGAGGACATTCTTGAAATTGCCGACAGCGTTTCGGGGATAGTCGTCGTTGACGAGGCTTACATAGATTTCTCGCACTCACATTCATTGATCGAAGAGATCGAGCGTCATCCAAACCTTGTCGTGCTTCAAACATTCTCAAAAGCCTGGGGCTTGGCCGCCGCTCGTGTCGGAATGGCCATTGCGGATGAGAAGCTCATCCGGCTTCTCAATCGAGCAAAGCCGCCCTATAACATCAGCTCGCTAGCTCAGAATGCGGTACTTGATGGGTTGAAAAATGAAAGTCAGGTTAAAGAGTGGATCGGCCTGATCATCGAACAGCGCGTGATATTGTACGACGCCTTAACACGGGTGGAGATAGTTGAGAAATCATTCATCCATCCGACGCAAATTTTCTTTTGGTCAGAGTTGCTGATGCGGCGGCGACCTATGAATTTCTTATCGATGAAAAGATCGTCGTTCGTGACAGAAGCAATGTCTCAATGTGCGAAGGTTGTCTGCGGATCACCATCGGAACGCCCGAAGAGAATGAACGGCTCGTTGAGGCATTAACCAGGCTAAGCTCGAACTCATTCAAAGGAAATCACCGATGAAAAAAATCCTTTTCATAGACCGCGACGGGACTATTATCCGCGAACCCTTAGACTTTCAAGTCGACCTTTTCTCAAAGCTACGTTTTCTGCCAGGTGCCATTACAAACCTGGCAAAGATCGCAGCCGAACTCGATTTCGAATTGGTTATGGTCACGAACCAGGACGGCCTCGGCACCGACAGTTTTCCGGAAGAGAACTTCTGGCCAGCACAGAATTTTGTCCTGCAAACTCTCGAGGACGAAGGCGTTCGATTTGCCGACATGTTTGTTGATAGGACTATGCCGGAAGAAAATGCACCGACTCGAAAACCGGGGACCGGGATGCTCGGCAAATACCTGACCAGTGAATACGACCTGGCAAATTCATACGTTATCGGCGACCGCCCGACGGACATCCAGCTTGCCCATAATCTGGGGGCAAGAGCGATATTCATTAAGAATGCAAATTTTGAACTGGACGAGACTCTGATCTCGAATACATTCACCGTCGATGGTTGGGAAGAGATCTACGAGTTGATCAGACTTCCTGAAAGAAGCGCTTCGCATCGCCGCAAAACGAATGAGACAGACATTCTTGTCGAAGTAAATCTCGACGGGAGCGGCCGCGCGGCAATTGCGACCGGGATAGCGTTTTTCGATCATATGCTCGAACAGCTTGCTAAACATTCGTCCATCGATCTAAAGATCGCGGCAGATGGGGACCTGCATATCGACCAGCACCACACCATCGAGGATGTTGCTATCACGCTTGGCGAGGCTTTTGCGAGTGCACTGACCGACAAGACGGGAATGGAGCGATATGGTTATGTTTTGCCGATGGACGATTGCCTTGCCCAGGTCGCTATCGATTTCGGCGGACGAAACTGGATCGTTTGGGACGCCGAATTCAAACGCGAAATGATCGGCGAGATGCCGACCGAGATGTTCTTTCATTTCTTCAAATCGTTTTCGGACAAGGCATTGTGCAACCTGAACATAAAGGCCGAGGGTACGAACGAGCACCACAAGATCGAAGCGATCTTTAAGGCGTTTGCCAAGTCGATAAAAATGGCCGTCCGCCGCGATGCGTTGCGGAATACGCTGCCCTCGACAAAAGGAGTGTTGTAGAGAGATGCAGGTTGCGATCGTAAAATACAACGCCGGCAACATCGCGTCTGTGCAAAACGCGCTCGGCCGTCTCGGTGTCGCATCCGAAGTCACCGACGATGCGGTCACTCTTAGGCAGGCCGACAAGGTGATCTTCCCAGGCGTCGGCGAAGCTTCGACGGCGATGCAGTATTTGCGGGAACGCGGGCTTGATATGGCGATCACGTCATTGACACAGCCCGTCCTCGGGATCTGTCTCGGGATGCAGCTCCTTTGTTCGCATTCTGAGGAGAACTATACGGACTGTCTCGGTATTTTTCCGAATCGCGTAAAGCGGTTTGTCGCCGACGATCTAAAGATCCCGCACATGGGCTGGAACACGATCTCCGATCTACGGAAACCGCTGTTTGCCGGTGTGAAGGAAAACTCGTACGCCTATTTTGTGCATGGCTATTACGTTGAAATGTCAGCCGAGGCGACGGCGATGTGCAATTACGGTGTCGATCTTGCGGCCGCGATCCAACACGCGAATTTTTACGCGGTGCAGTTTCACCCCGAAAAATCCGGTGCGACCGGCGAGCGAATTTTGGCGAACTTTCTAACCCTATGATCGAGATAATTCCCGCGATCGACCTGATGGACGGCAAATGCGTGCGGCTTACGCAGGGCGATTTTGCGCGTCGTCGGACCTATGCCGATGATCCGGTCGAGGTTGCAAGAGCATTTGAAGATGCCGGACTGACGCGGGTGCATATCGTCGATCTTGACGGAGCCAAAAGCGGGATTCCGGCAAACCTGCATGTGCTTGAGCGGGTAGCGAAGTCAACGAAACTGCGGATCGATTACGGCGGCGGGATAAAAACGGACGATCACATCAAATGGGTTTTCGATGCGGGTGCGGAGTTCGTCAGTATCGGCAGCGTCGCCGTCAAGGAGCCGGAGCTATTTTTCGAATGGATCGCGGTCTACGGCAGCGACAGCATCCTTCTCGGCGCCGATGTGCGGGAAGGAATGCTGGCGATAAACGGCTGGCAGACCGAAACGGATCTTGAGATTATTTCATTCCTTCGCGGATTTTACGCTCGCGGTGTCGAACAGGCATTCGTCACCGACATCGGTAAGGACGGAGCTCTGCGGGGCCCGGCGGTCGAGCTTTATGGCGAGATAATCGGAGAGGTTCCCGATCTGAGGCTGATCGCAAGCGGCGGCATCAGTTCGATGGACGATATCTGCCAGCTTGCAAAAATAGGCTGCAGCGGCGTGATTGTCGGAAAGGCTATATACGAAGACCGCGTGACGCTCGGCGAATTAGCGAAAAATTCATGCTCGCAAAACGTATAATCCCATGTCTCGACGTTCGCGACGGGCGGACGGTAAAGGGCACAAACTTTATCGGCCTCTGCGACGCCGGCGATTCGGTCGAGCTCGCCTCGCGCTACTGCGAAGAAGGCGCCGATGAGTTGACGTTGCTTGATATATCGGCAACTAACGAAGGCCGCAAAACGCTCGCGGATCTCGTTCGGCAAGTGGCAGCCGCGATAAACATTCCGTTCACAGTCGGCGGCGGCATCAGCACGGTCGCTGACATCGGCCGCCTTCTCGAAGCAGGTGCAGACAAGGTATCGATCAATACCGCCGCCGTCCGCCATCCGAATACGCTTGGCGATGCTGCGCGAAATTTCGGCTCGCAGTGCATCGTGCTGTCGATCGACGCAAAACGCGAAAACGGTCGCTGGACCGTGTACCTGAATGGAGGCCGAAATGCCACGGATATCGATGCGGTTGAATGGGCAAAACGCGGGATCGAACTCGGGGCAGGTGAGATACTGCTTACGTCGATAAATGCCGACGGCACAAAGGCAGGCTTTGATCTTGAACTGACGCGTGCGGTTTCAATAGCGGTCACCGTGCCCGTCATCGCGTCAGGCGGGGCCGGAACAATGCGGGATTTTTCGGCTGTTTTTACCGAAGCCAAAGCGGATGCCGCTTTGGCCGCGAGCGTTTTTCATTACGGGCAGATATCTATTGGCGATCTGAAAACTTACTTGAAAACAAACGGGATTGAGGTGAGGATCTGAAATGAACGTTAAACCGCAGTTTGAGAAATACGCCGACCGCCTCGTGCCCTCGATAGTGCAGGACGCCGCTACGGATCAGGTGCTGATGCTCGGATTCATGAGCGAAGCATCATTGGAAAAGTCTGTCGAGACAGGCCTGGTCACTTTCCATTCGCGTTCCCGTAATACCCTTTGGACGAAAGGCGAAACAAGCGGAAACTTTTTGCATATCAAGAAAATACTCACAGACTGCGACAACGACACGATGCTGATAAAAGCCACGCCCGCCGGGCCGACGTGCCATACAGGATCGCGGACATGCTTTAATGGCGACGAACCGCATGCGAATAAAAACATTCTATTCGAGCTCGAAAAAGTTATCGATCAGAGGCGAAGCGAAAACCCCGAAAATTCTTACACCTCTAGACTTTTTTCGAAGGGAATAAACAAGATCGCCCAAAAGGTCGGTGAAGAAGCCGTCGAACTCGTCATCGAAGCTAAAGACAACAACACAGATGCCTTCAAGTCGGAAGCCGCCGATCTGCTTTTCCATTTTCTCGTGCTGTTGCGAGCAAAGGGAGTAGATCTTGATGATGTTTTGGCGACGTTGGAAGCACGTCAGAACCGGGAGCGGTAGCGACTGGGTTCCTATATCGCTAGCTTTTCGGAGCCCGGTCGCTGCGGCTCCCGGTTCTGACAGTTATTTCAGGTCGTTTTTCAAGACGACAGGATTGTTTGGATTTACTTTTCGCAGGTTCTCGATCGTTGCCTTGGAATTTTGGCTGTCGCCGTTCTCGATGTAAGCAAGAGCAAGATTTTGCAACGTGATCTCATTGTCCGGCTTCAGGGCCAACGCAGCCTGATATTCCTTGATCGCACGGCCAATATCGCGGGGCGTTCGCAGGAAAAATGTGAGTCCCAGATCGGTCCTGACATTCACGTCCGTTAGGTGATCTTTTCAATGCCGCGAGATACCATTTTTCGGCCGTTTCATATTGCTCGGCATCGAAGTAGGCGTTTCCGGCCTTTACCATCGGTTCCTGTTCGGCCGGCTTTAGCTGGCTGGCTTTCTCGTATATTTTCGCGGCATCCGCGAATCGCTGGATCTGATAGTAAAGATCGGCGGCCGTCATTTGTGCCTCGAAATCGTCTGGCCTCTGCTTCGCGCGTTCGATCGCTTCTGTAACTTGCGGAAGCGGCGCCGTCGAAGTTGGATCGCTTGTCTGGCCGACCGGCGGGTGGTCCGGCGGAAGATTTAGATTTGCGGGAGCGGTCGAATTCGCCGTTGGCGTTTGGGTCACCGCCGCCGACCTGTTAAGGCTATTCGCAAAAAGGAAGCCGATCACGATCCCGACCACGACCCCGCCGACGCCTACAACTAATTTGTCTTTTCCCATTTCTTACTCGATCTTAATGCCGATCGATGCCAAAAACCTGTCCGGCCTCTCGCCCCCGATCAGGGCAAAGACATAATCGTTTGGCACGGTTTCGATCTCTTCGCCGGAGCGGACATCTTCCAAAACAAGCTCATTCCAACGCATTTCCTTTATGCCGACGCCGAAACGAAGATCTAGAATGCCGTCATCCACGCACTGGTACAATTGGACTTTGTTCCCAAATTTCACCGTCGGGGCCAGAAACGTTCGAACCAACAGGATAACATTATTCATTTCACGCCGCTACGCGGGGAGCGATCCTGCTGCCGATGCGTGTTGCGACCAGATCTACGGCGGCCTCAACCGCGACGTTACCGCCGCCGACAACTACGATCCGGCGCCCATGATACTCCGCCGGATTTGAGAGACTGTAAAGCACTTTTGGTTCTTCCCGCCCCGCGACGCGAACAGTCATGTTCTCGTTCGGCAACCGAAGCTTGTTTGGAGCCCCGCAGGCCGATCGCGAGTACGACTCTACGGGCTTTGTACGATCGCTGCGATTTGTCATCCGTTCCTTCCGTTTTGACAACGAAATAATCACCATCATCCGCACGTATCACGGACTTGCATGACTCGTTTTGATTGATACTCACGCCGCCCGCATTGAGGCTATTGTTCCAGGCTTCCAGTATTTTTTCGCGCTGATCACCGGCGCCCAGGTTTGGCAGGGCTCCTTCCCAATCCTTCGTGTCCGGCTTGAAATAGATGTATTTGCCCTTCGGATAATTTTCTATGCTGGACAGCACCTGATCCTGCTCTATCGCCACATACCGCAGGCCGAGTTCCTGGGCCGAGGCTGCAGCGGAAGCCCCGCCCGGGCCGATGCCGATGATTGCAAGATCGTGGTCTGCCTTCACGTCATTCGGTTCGGCTTTCAGGGCGGCCGCAATATGAGCGATAACTTCGGCTCCTTCTTTGACTGCGTTCTTGATCAGCGGCACGCCTGATACGTCGCCGATTATGTAGCAGCCGGGAACATTTGTCTGATAAGTGGAGCCGTCGCGAACTGGGACCGGACGGGAAACGACCGGTTTCGTTGTGTTGATCACAATACACGCTTTGGGGTTGACCGGGCATTCGGCCTCGCAGGCCGTATCTTCCATGCAAAGATCGGGTGCGACAGCGACAGCGTGCCCGTCGATTATCGCCAGAACATCGTGCGGGCAGGCGTCCACACATGCCTGGCAGCCGATGCAGCGGTCGGCAAAAATGACGGGATGCGGATATTCCGGCCCGCGATATTTTGAAACTCCAAGCTCGGCCAATTCAGCCTGCGTAAGGGTCCGCACGTCGGGCAGGGCCGATCCGTCCGGCCGATTGGCACCGAAGAACCGTAAAGTCCGCGCTGCATCGTTCAGAATGGCATACGTCGCCGGCGAATAAGATCACGAGGACAATACTGACCCAGCCGTACCACGACAGGCCGCCAAAGACCGGAACGCCTTCGGGGACAAGATACCGGTTCACCCAAATGAGAAACACGGTGAGCGAAAGTCCAGTAATGAGATGAACGATCTTCATTGGCTTTGTTGCCGGATCTTGGCAGTAACTGCATCCTTTCTGCGTTTCAAGGCGCCATCGGTCAAGAATTCGCTCCAGCGTCCGCCGCTGTATGGGTGCTGGACGTGGCACGATATGCAGTTTACTTGCCCCGCCGCAAACCTCGTGTCCCTTCCCGCGGGATCGGTATTCGACGTATGACATGCGGCACAGGTTTGACGCGCCGTTTCTCGGTCCAAGGGATCGAAACGTGCATGACAGGTCGAGCAGGAAACAAGCCCGCGAGCGTCCCCTTTCATTCCTGTCGGTGCTTTCAGGCGCGCAACGTGGACGGAATGAAAATGGCGGCTGAGACGGGCTTGTTCGTCGCGGTCGCCGGTTGCCGAGCCATTGATCTCCGGTATCGCATCGGCCACTTCTCGATACACTCCTTTCCATTCCCACACACCGTTCTTGGCCGGATAACCATATGAACCGTCGTGAGCTGTCCGCACGCCCTTTCCGTTGAATGTTTTCGTATTCGAATTACTGTGGCATTCGACGCAGCTCACGATCGCAGAAGCGCCCATGTCGAAGTCTGTGCCTTCGTGCTGGCGATGGCAGACCGTGCACGTCACTCCTGCTTCTTCGTGAGCCCGAGTGTTAGTGGGTTGGAACTGAGCGGCTTCGTGGCAGCGGATACAGGCGTTCTCGACGGGCTGTCCGGGCGAATGACACGTCGTGCATGAATTTCCGTTTGGCAAGACTGCGATCTCGCTCGTTTCGATGATCTGACTATGTGCGGCGGCAAGGGGTTTGGGCGCGTATGCTTGCGGGTAGCTTATGAAGGCGAAGATGCCCAGACCACCGATAATTATCGATATCCAAACAAAAATGCCGACACGCCACGGTCGTCGAAGATCGCGCGTGGGCTTCCAATTTATCATCGCCTTTCCCGGTTGCGGCTTCGCAGTCGGTCGAAGAAGGCTTCCCCAATCATTCTGGTCGCGGCTGCGTTTCTCCCAAAAGACCTTTAGGACATTATCAACGTTCTGTTTTACGTGGCTGGAACCTTCTAAGGCCGTCTCCTCGGTCTCGTCCGTGATCGGCCTGATATCGTCCGCTGCCTTTGGTTGAACCGTGAGACCGAGTTCGTCATCGGCGAATTCGACAACTATCAGGAACGGGCCGATCTGAATTATGTCGCCCTCGGACAAGACATCCGATCTCTGCGGCGGAAGGAGCCGGCCGTTCAGCGTCATGACATTTGATGTCGAAAGGTTGATCAGAAAGTAGGTCGAGTCCAGAAAGTTGATCCCGGCGTGGACCCTTGAAACGGCCATGTGGTCAAGGAAAATGTCCGAGCTTTTCAGACGCCCGATAAAAAGAGCGTCCTTTTCGAACGTGACCGTCCCCGTTACCCCCAAAGCGATCGTGAATTTTCCGTTTTTTTGACCCATCGGAGCGATACGGGCAATGCCGATCTAGTTTCTACCGGCCTGTGAAATAGATAACCTGAATGATATGAAGGACAAGTAGTACGAGCATTATCGATGTAAAAAGTACATGCGGTGCAAGCCAGGCCTTCAAAAGTTTGTGCAAATACATTAGGGCATCAATTCGGCGAAGTGTTGCCGCGCATTCCACCGCATCCATTAGCTTCGCCTCATCGACGCGCGAAAGGCTCTCGGCCACGCCTCGAAACTGTTTACGAGCGTCGGCCAGCATCGTATTCAGATCGTCTTTGCCGACGTATTGCCGCAGCAGATATCGTATTCCAAGTAATCGGCGCCGAACGTCGTTTCGAATAATATTCCCAAGTTTCGCATCTTCTTCTTTACCGCTTGCGGCGTTTAACTGTGAACGGAGTTCTTCGCGGCGAACTTGCAGGTCTTCGAGCAGCAGCGGTTCGCGCTCGATACGTGTCATAAGTCGCGGGATCAGCATGTAACACACTGCCCCAAAAAGGCCGGTCGCGATCGTCAGATCGAACGATATCATCAGCGACGATGTCAACAATCCGCCAGAGCTTGTTCCGCCGTGAATAAGAATGACGATCGTTGCCAGTATGCCAAGATACATATGCGACAGCATCCAGTATCTGAGCGCACCTGCCCGTCGCCGGTAAATCTGTTTTCTGACCGGATACAGCATCACCCACGCAGTACCAGCGAGGCCGGTCAGTCCGGTCAGCCACCGCATCGTCAGCCACGTGTTCGGATTGAACACCGCGTCCTGCGCGAATGTGTAGGTTCCCCAGGCGGCCAATACGCCGCCGATTAACACAACGATCGTTCCGGTAACATTCCAGATAAACGACCATCGGTCGAATTTATGGATGTTTTCGCCGATCGCGTGTGTTTTGCTTTTTCTTATCAGCCCTATTGAACTGTTAATCTCGTCAAAGTATTCGTGCGGGTTGACCCGTAACAGAGCACCGGTCGGACAATTTTCCTCACACGAGTAAGCGGCACGCTCCGCGCCCGGCGGGTTCATTCCGGTGTCTTTGCAAAGGTTGCATTTAACGGCCAGCAGGTTCTCGGTCTGCGTAACTGCCGGTGCGATCTTCTGCTTGGCGAGTGAAAAAATTGAAAGTGCGGCCGCGAATCCGGTTTTCGGCTTTTCCGAATTCCGGCCGCCATCCGCGGGTATCATCGAGATGGCATGATACGGGCATTGCGTCGCGCAGTCGCCGCAGCCGATGCACGTTGAGGGTTCGATATCGATCTCGCCGTCCGGAAACCGTGCAATAGCTCCTGTCGGACAGCCGGTCAGACACTCGGCATCCTGGCAATGCATGCAAACGGACGGGACCAGTATGCTTTGCATGGAAGAGCTTGCCGGCTTGGCTGGCCTTTCGATATGGATGCCGCGACGAACGAGACGCGAATGTCCGTGCACCTTATGACATGCAAGCGAACAATTTCCGCAGCGAATGCACTTGGCCATATCCATGACCAACAGATTCACGCCATCGACGATCCCGGTTTCAATTTCTTTGCTGGTCGCCATCAACACCCGCCTGTCGCACGGCGGCGCAGGCTTTTCCGACGTGTTTGAAGTCGCTGACCGCTTCAGGGCCGGTACGACCGCTTTTGCAAGCTGTTTTTCGTCGCGAAGGCGCGATATGGCGATCTCGACAACCTCAGTGCGTCCTCTCGCTGTGGCCGTGAACTTCCAGTTTCCCTGCGTCTCAATGGCCTCCAGGCCAAGGCAGCTTCCGGCTCCGAGAAAATCGAGGCCGATCGAATTCTCGCCGTCGAACAGGAGGTCGGCCGCCCTCGGGTTAAAATCCGCTCCGGTTACACGCTGAAGCCAGCCGTTCCGGACAAATACAACTCGGTTGACCGGGTCGCCTTCGCGAAACAGTACGTGCTCGTCCTCGTAGACCGCAAAGCGGGACGCATCCGTCAGTCGCTGCAAAACATTGGCGTCGATCTCGCCGTTCGCGAATTCCGTTATCTCGTTGACGGACAAGGCAAGCCCATAGGAACGGTAATTTCTATCAAGGAATTTGCCGAACTTGGGCAGTTTTCTCAGAAGCCGCAGTGCGGGCCGGGTTAGTTCGAGGACAAGCGCAGGTTCGGCACCGGCGACCGCAACCGTAGCGCTTCGCGGCGTGCCGGACAAAAGGGCCATTTCACCAAATGAATTGCCGGCCGGTATATCGCCGACGATCCTCGCTTCGCCGGTATTCTCCGTGATGGATGCCTGAAGCCGGCCCTTGACCAGGATGTAGAAGATGCTGCTTTCCCACGTATTCTCACGGACTATTACTTCACCGGGAAGAAATTCGAGCAGCCGGACATACGGCCCCACCTTATTGGCCCGATAGCTTCGGCCAAACAAGATGATGTCCATTTCAAGCTCGTTTCGAAACTCGCCGTTCGGGAGTTTTTCAACCAACTCGGAAACGATATCTACATTTTGAAACGCCTCGATAACAAGCGCGTGATTTTTGATTTCGCGTGGCATCGGTTTCAAACTGCCGCGTCCGGAAGCGGGTTTACCTGAAGTAAGCGACGTAAACTACCGCGATAATGACCGCGACGATGAGTACCATGACCGCAATGCCGGTAAGTAAAGATCGCAACGCCTTCTCGTTCTGTGCCGCGTGAGACTTTTCTTGAGGATCCGGTGCCGGATCAACGCTCGCGTTTTCCGCCGGACTTTCAGATATTTCTGAAATGTTCAAACCCATGTCCGACAGCATAAGGTCGAATGCCGATCCGGTCATCCGCATCGTCCCGCTCGAAAGCTCGAATTCCGAATCTTCCTTCCTGACGGTTTCGTTCTCGAACGAATTGCCGCACTCCGGACAAAATGCCTTGGCCTCATCAGCCAACTCACCGCATTTCAAGCACTTTTTGAGGGTCATTAAATTATCAGATATTGAAATTTCGATCCGGGTGAACTATTTTTTGGAAGTGATCGATACTAAACAGTTCCCGGACAGTTTATCAGAATGATAAGCGAAAACTCCACTTGTTTGGCTCATCAGCCTTAGGGCTATGCGAATGCCGGGGTCGGGCAGATGCGACACGAACGCGGAGGTGATCTATAAGGCGTCATGCATTCGAAACGACGTTAAACGACCACAGTGATTGTGCTAAACTGTTCCTGACGATCTATTCGATCGTTTTCACGTCGTTATCCGCTGGGCCTTTCATTCCTTGAGATCTATGAGCGCAGTAATCGAATCCGCAAATCCGGTTGTTAAGGCAATGATCGACGGAACCGCGCCGCGTCCGGCCGTGATGGCGGCGGCACGTGGAGTATTGCCTCTGCCGCAAAACGATCTTCTCGAGGTCCTAGTGGCTTTTGTCCGTTCGGATGACAAGGAGGTTGCCGCTCATGCTCGGGTAACGCTTACGGCCCAGGATCCCGCGGCACTTGAAGGTTCGGCGCGCTCGGCCGATATTGCTGCGTCGGTCCTCGATTACTTCGCCGATCAGGGCTCGCTGCCGAAGAAAGTCCAGGAGGCAGTTGTAACGAATGCCAAAACACCGGTTTCTGCCCTTGTCCGCTTTGCGACGACCACCTCCAGCGGCGAACTGCTTGAAAGGCTCGCACTTAACCAGCAACTTCTGATTCAGGCACCGGCGATAATCGATGCGATCATTGCCAATCCGAATCGTACGTCAGAGGCCGAACGCCGGGCTGCCGAGACCAAACGCGAATTTTTCGAAAAGGAACGGGGCGTACAGCAGATCGCGAACGAGCTGCGCGCCCAGGGAAAAGAAGCGGCTGCCGAGTTTATAGAGCAGGCCGAGTTTGCTGAAAACCTTGACGAATCCGGTTTTGATGTTGACGATGCTTTGCTGATCGCAAGCTTGATCGAGGTGCCGGACAATGAAACCGATGATTCCTGGCTCGGACTTGAGTTCATCGAAGAATTTTACGAAGAAACGCCCGAGCAACGGCAAGCGATCGCGGATAAGATCCTTGGCGAGTTTCACATGGAAGACTCGGAGGTCGGCGCCGAACGCGTTTCCGTCCTTAATCGTGTCATGAAGATGGGAATGAAGGATCGCGTCAAGCTTGCAATGAAAGGCGACCGCGAGGCTCGCAATATTCTTGATACGCGACCCAAATCGCATCGTCGCCCAGGCCGTTGTCCAGAATCCGCGGATCACCGAGCAGGAAATGGAAAAGATCGCTTCGATGCGTTCCGTCACCGAAGACATCCTGCGGCAGATAGCAAACAGCCGCCAATGGTCACGAAACTACATGATCGTCCATAACCTGGCACGAAACCCGCGAACACCTATCGCAAACGTGCTTACCATCCTTTCGCGACTCCAACTTCGCGATCTCGCCGCCCTATCGAAGAACAAGAATGTTTCGGATGCCGTTCGCCGCCAGGCACTCAGGCTGTCGCAGGCAAGAACCGGTAAATAAGAATCAAAGGAATTCCGTAATGCGGCCTGTCTTTACGTACGTGCCCACCATGTCGGTAAAAGTGTGGCTCGCGGCCCCCGCCCACATGCCGAAGAAGGTAGACAACAGAATATTGCTTCCAAATGCTGCACGCAGACTCTCGCCAGCTTGATGCCAAACCGCCGCAAATGACGAAACCGCCCGAATCTCGCTGCCTGAGATCAATGCCGTTGCGGCGAATACCACAAGAGCGGCGAGCGTGATCACGCCCATGCTGTAAACAACGCGGAACAAAGTGCCAAAGATCAGTCCGTGCGACCAGCGCGAACGATGTTTGAAAACCCATCGATACGGCAGCCAAAGCGAGCGAAAAATCCCCCATCGGGCATACTGTTTCGAGAGTATGTCGAGATCCGGGCCGAACATAAAACCGCCGAATGCGAATGAAGCTGTCACGGCGATGCTCGTCGACAAATCAGCGCTCGCGAAATATGTGAGAGCAAACGCGGGGGGCGTTAGAATAAGCGTGATCGCGTCGTGGGTTCGTCCCGTCGGCATAAATTCTGCTTCCTACCGTCCGATCCTTGAGTCGTAAGAGGAGATCATCTTGCATGCTTTGATCGCATCATTTTCAAAGTCAGTGCCGGCTTCGGAAAGGTACATCCAGACCTTCTTGTCCTGTAAACTGTCGAAGCCCGCGAGCGGGAAATTGATCGCCAACGAGTCGATCCAATCCGTCGTAGTGGCAACGTAAATTCCGTTCTGCTGGCTCCGGCCATTAGGGTCAGCGGTGTGTCGCGACTCACAAGAAACGGGCAGAGCTTTGCACCGACGTAAATGCCGTAACAGCCGAACATCGGCTTTATGATGATATCGACCCCGGCTATATTATCCAATATAAAGACATACGGTATCTCGTCGGCGTTCGTCATCGTTTCCCATTGTGGCAAGGATCAGCCGCCTTTGCCAATTACGGTCTGCAAACCAGCAAGGGTTTTGCTAAGATGCGGGTGTGGCGGTTTCTCGGTGGGAATGATGGGCGAACTAACGCAAAAACTAAAAACCACACTCGAAATGATCAAGTTCGAGCACACCGTATTTGCCGCTTCCCTTCGCTTTTTTGGGTGCGGTACTCGCCGCGGACGGACTGCCCGAATGGCGGCAGATCTTAGGGATAACGGCGGCGATGGTCGGGGCACGTTCGGCGGCAATGACGTTTAACCGGATCGTCGATCGCGACATCGACGCTGCAAACCCGAGGACCGCAAACCGCGAACTGCCAAGCGGCAAGCTGAGTGTCGGTTTCGCATGGGCATTCTTTTTGATTTCTGCCGGAGTATTTTTCCTGGCGGCTTATTCGCTGAACTGGCTGACATTTGCGCTGTCGCCGGTCGCGTTGCTCAGCGTTTTGGGATATTCCTATGCGAAGCGTTTTACGGCCTTTGCTCATTTGCTACTCGGGTGGGCGTTGTCGATCTCGCCAACCGCCGCCTGGATCGCTGTCCGCGGCTCGATCGATTCCGAGGTGCCGCTGCTGCTCTCGCTAATAGTACTGATGTGGACCGCCGGCTTCGACGTGCTGTACGCGTGCCAGGACTACGAACATGACAAAAAAGCCGGCCTTCGTTCTATCCCCGCCCGCTTCGGAATAAAAAACTCTCTCTGGATCGCCCGGCTTTTCCACACCCAGGCGTTCATTGTCCTGCTGATCTTGTACCTCGACACTGGGCTCGGATGGCTCGCGCTAGCCGGCGTTGCCGCTGTCGGAGCATTACTGGTTTTTCAGCACACGCTCGTCAAGCCGAACGACCTTTCAAGAATGAACGCAGCTTTCTTCACTACGAACGCTTTTGTCAGCGTGATCCTCTTTCTCACCTTTGGGGGAGCCGTTTTCCTCGCAAAACTCGCCTAAACTGAATCGCTCAATTTTTCTTATGACAGATGGTGCAGTCCTTCGCGGTCGCGAACCCGGCCTTTTTCTTTAGTTCGGGACGGATCGCGGCAGCCGAGTCGTGGCAGGTGTTGCAATTGATGTGATACGCGATCTCGTTGTTCATGTCCTTTGTCACGGATTTGCCGCCCTCAGTGTAGGTCGCGGTCGGCATGGTTTTATCATCCGGGACATTTCCAGCCTGAAAATGGCAAGTGCGGCATTCGTTCACCTTTTGGGCCGAGGTCTTCCAGGATTCGTGGGTCAATGCAACCGTGCGTTCGGATGTAGCAAGCGGCGGTTTGAGAGCCGATTTAGGTTGATCGGTGTGATGACATTCGGTGCAGCCTACGACCGACTTGCCGTCAGGGCTATATGGCTTAAAGGCGTGATTCTCATGGTTAAAAGGAGACTCGCCGTATTCGGAAAGGCTGTCCTTGCTAAGAGTAAACTCCTTTGGGATCGTTTTATCGCCGGATTTCGGGGGAGTTGTTGCGGGTGCGGCGTTTGCGGGAGGAGGAGTCGGATTCGTCTGTGCGGATGCGGAAGGACCGATTCGCGAAAGGCCAAGATCGCTCAGGTACATCGTGACCGCGACAGAAGCGACAACACCGATAATAAGAACTTTCAATAATTTCAACATAATAAACCCAATAAAATTAAAACGGTTTTTGCAGTTTATGTCAATATTTTTAGGAAAGCCGGTAAGTTGATTTAGCCTAAGGAAGCATATCGAAGCCCGACCCCGTGTGGCATCGCTTGCAGTTAGCGAAGTTGGCTTCACCGAACGCCCGGCGGTCGTCGTGGCATGTACGGCAGCTTACGCCGCCCGATTCCTTATGCTGAACCGCCACGGGATGAGTCACTTGTCTTGATTGCGGCGCTCCTTCGCGGACGTCGTGGCATTCATTGCAGCTAACGCCTTGCCGCGCCGTGTGATCGTTATGGCTGAAGACAGCTTTGAATACATATCGCGAGGCCGGTGTGCGGCTGTAGGGTGCGAGCTCGTGACAAACTTTGCACGAGCCGACCTTGCTTTCGGGCGTGTGGCAGGCATAGCAGTTGGAATGTGCATTGAATCCGGCTGGGATCGACTGCGCGGCACCAACCGGCGAATGACATGACGCGCACCCTTCGGGCGGGCGGGCGTCACCACGCGAATGCGCCGCGTGGTCGAACTTCATATTAAAGCCCTCGAGGAACTTCGTCGGAAACTCGCGCGTTGTTGGCGGGACCGATTGCAGATCGGCATGGCAAATTGCGCACATCGCCCGTTCGGGATTTGTGAACTGATTGAGGTGGCAGCCGATGCAGGAATCGTGTCCCGCAAATTCAAGATCGAGCGAACTTCCTTCCCGCTGATGGCAGGAGCTGCATTCGAATTGCTTGTGTTCCGGCACCTTGTGCGAAAACGTTTCGAACGTTGAATTCGAAATTTTCACGACCGGAGGAACGGGTGTTTCCGAAGATGTGATGGTCGGGCGAAGCCGCTCGTCCTTCTGAAAACAACTCGCCGCAAAGACCATCAAAGCGATCGAGACAAAGAATGCCTTTAATATGATGTTCGAACGCTTCATCATCGACTACCGGTTCTGATGGCTCGGCGGGACAGGAAATCGCCCGATCGCGGGCGTGTGACAATAAATGCATTGAAAAACCGGCTCCTTCGCCGTTACGCTTGCCTCGCGTTTTGTTATTTCCGTTTGAATCGCCGGGCCGTGGCATGAACTTGTGCTGCACGTTTGAATCGGCACATCGGCATTCGTCATCGTCTTTAGGTCCGTATTCTGCGTTATCCGCACATGGCACGTGGTGCAATCTTTGTTCACGTGGTTCGTGCTCAGGTGATTGAACTTCAAAGAATAACGCACAACGGTATTTGATTCGATGTACGGTTTCGCCGGCGAATGGCAACCGCCACAATCGGTGCGGGCCGGCTTCTGATTTTGGTAATGACACTGAAAGCATGAGGCGTGCGAATTGGGCGAATCCTTAAAAAAAGCGGGTGTCGGGGCAAAGGCATCTGCTGCCGCATCAGCCAGCGGTTTGAGCAGCGGCAAGATCCCGCGGCCCAAACTTTGGTAGAGCGGCAGTGGTCCCATGGCACACCGCACAGCTATTGAACGCGGGCGGCTTCGGGTCGTCGGCCGGTGCAAAACTCGCATTTACAAAATGAGCGACCGCAACATCCTTGCGCCGATCGTTCGAAGCGATCAGATCCTGATGAACGTCGTGCGGAAAGATCGTCGTAAATTCCCGCGACCGCGTCCGCACCGGAAACGGAAAACGGGCGGCACCTCGGGGCCCCGGGTTTGTATGACATCCGGCACATATCGCCGGACGGTTCCCTGCGAAAAACTCAGCCCGGTGGCAGCCGACGCATGACGCGTGGCCGGGATAATCGGCAACGTCGGGATATCCGCGGGCCGTCACCCAATTTGCGGTTGGGTTCTTATGACACTGGGCGCAGTTGATCTTCACATGCGTCGCCGAGGCGTGAGAAAAGGCGTCACTCCGCCTCTGTGCGGTCGAGATGTTCAGAAAACTTGCGCCGCCAAGCACCGCAGTCAAAAGTATGAGAATTATCCTGATACGGCTTTTCATTTCTGCTCACACTTTCCGGTTGTGCAGACCTTCAAATCCTTCACAACGACCTCACAATTCCTGACCGTTTTTCCCGCTTCCGGCACCTGCAGGTTCAGCTTCGCCGTTTTGCCCGGATCCACGTTCACCTCGCACGACCAAACGTAGCTTTTATTTCCGAACTCGATCGGCAGAATGTTCGATACGGTGAACTTTCGCGCTTTGGCATCACCCGCCGGAATATCGATAAAGATCGATTTGACCGACACGGTGTCCGTCATCGACGATTGAAGCGGTTTGATCCCGCCCAGAAGCCTTTCGGTCAACGTTCGCTTTTGCAGGTAAAAACCACTTACTAAGGCGGGCACGAGGTTCGTTACAAGCCAGTCTTTGGCGACCGCCGTTTTCCCGCGAAACTGCGTCACACCCTTTTGATACGCCGCTTTGAACTCCGGCACGAGTTGTATCTCTTCCATCGACGCCGACCGGCAAAACGGCGATTCGCAATCCGAAACCTGGAGCCAGCAAATAAATTCAGGGCTTGCCTTTGCCTGGCTGTAATAACAATCGCGCGATGTTATCTCGGCCGTTCGTATGCGTTCGATCACGCTGGTATTTTCCAACAAACCGCCGCGAAGAAGAAAGAAACGCTTGCGAGTCAGTTTTTCCTGTTTGCCGGCGATCTTCACTCGGCCAGAAACCTCAAGCGAACCCACATCGGGTGCGGTTTGAGCTTCCGCAAACATGGGCAGCAGCAAGATCAACAAAATCAAATAAGAATGCCGGTTTGAAAACATGAAATTCAAGGCAAGGTTGGTCGAGCGGGAAATTTCAAAAACGGCAGACGAACGCCGCGGACAAAAATATTGTCGGAACGCAACGCAGACGGCGGAGCGAAACTGTTTGCACCGGCTGCGGCGATAAAATCGTCCTGGTCGATGCCGTCTCCGCTAACACCGATCGCCCCGACCATCGTGCCGTTGCGATAGATCGGCAGCGACCCTGCAAAGATCTGAATGCCATTTGGTATTTCCGGGATCGTCGTGCATGGGCACGGCGGAAGCACAGTCCGCTTTAATCGTCCGGACGTCCGGCACATCATCGGCGGTGCCGTCAGCGCGGTACGGATCGAGATCAAGCTGAAGGCCGACATTGAACGGGCTCCAATTCGCAATGGACGAACTGAACGGCCCGGCCGTCGAGGCATTGATCCCATCGGGGAAATAGGGCCGGTGCATAAATCCGATCGCACGGTCGGAGAACGCCGCCGATCCGTTAAGAGCGATCCCGTCGGCATTTGCCCGCGTGACATACATGCCAAAACCGGTGGCTGTCAGTTTTGAAGCCGCGTCCGAGCGGGCAAAGAACATCGCCGTCCGCGCCTTTTGGACCGAAACGTCAAGCCCGAAAACCGGCGCATCTGGCTGGCGAAAAATGCCGGTGATGGTGCCATTGATATCGACCACAGCGATGGTCACACGGGCGTTGCTTCCGATCGGCTGGCGAATGCCGGCCCGCGTGATGTTGGCCATCTGTGCCGCAGCCGCCAGGATCTGCTGGGTTTCCGCGGCGGAAAGTGACATGCCCGCGATCACAGGGTATCGGCCGCTTGCCTGCCCCGCAACGCCGCCAAATGTCGCCGCAACAAAATCGCTCGCCGGTGCGGCCATTACCGGCGATGTGACCACACCGGGCAGACTTCCGAACGGGATCATCGGAACGTTATCGACCACGGCGACGTTGGCGAACGGCAGCCTGATGCCTTCGACCAGAATATTGTCGCCCCGGATCAGCGTCGGCGATTCAAAGCCGCGTGTCGCCGCAACCGCGATCGTTTCCTCATACGGCTGATCGTCATCATTCGGGTCGCGGTCTACCGAATACAGCCCGTCGCCTTCGACGCCGACGCCGCCAACCGCAACGCCATTCTTGTAAAGCGGCAACCCGCCCGCATCGCCCGATAAGCCCAGCGGCAAACCCGCGATCGCGACATCCGAACACGACAGGGTAGAAAATTGCACGCCGTAAAGCGGGCCGCCGGGCCGGTTAGCAACGCCAGGCGGAAAATGCTCCTGGATAATAAATGATGCGGTGCGGGTGGTGAAGGCGTTTCCGCCGGTCGAAAACAATCCGGCAGTTCCGGCTTTTGAATATGAAGCGGCGGCCGATGGCACGACAAGGTTTTCAAGCCCCTGGCCCGCCGTGCCTACGCTTCGGATGAGCGTCGTCGAAGCGGCCCCGGTCATCACAAAGGTGCCCAACAAATTGCCCTCGTTGTCCGTGACCGAAACGGTAACGCGCCGGTTAAGTGCGGCTGCGGACGACACCGCCTGTGCGATGATTGTTTGCACATCCGAAACTGTCAACGATTGAGATTTAGCCGTTATTGCGAAAAGAAAGAGGATCAGAAAACCGGCAAAAAACTCACATTTTTTTACTCGGTGAGTACAGCTCATGATCGTTCTGAATTCTATACGATAACGATGGAGAGTCAAAGCTATTTCGAAAAGTTTGTCATCGCGCGCGCAATATGATAAAAGCACAGACAGCTTTCATTTAGTCGGGCCGATAGATTCACATCGATGCCGGTTCAAAACGTCAAGCTGAACTTTATTCTCCTGCTCCTGATCGTTTCGGGGTCAGTCGCCGTTTGGCCGCAGGCAACGGGCGGGCGATTGACCGGAAAAGTTGTTGATAAAGATTCGAAGCCGATAGCGAACGTCACCGTTCTTGTAACCAACCAAACCAGTTCAGAGGTCAGATCCGAACGAACCGGAACCGATGGCGTTTTTTCGTTCCGTCTCTCCGCAGGTGCATACAAGATCAGCGTCGAATCGCCGTTCGAGGCCCGCTTCGATCGCGGCAAAACGAACGAGTACGGGCCGTTTGCGAACATCATATGCGACGAATCGAAAAAGCTTTGCCCGGTGCTTGAAAACATCATTGTCGATGGAACGTCGGATGCGAAAGTCGAGTTTCTTGCGGTACGTCCTGACGCGGAATCGTCGCCCGACGCGAAAGCCGCGGCCGAGCCCGATACGCGGGAGGTCCGCGACCGCTGGCGGATCGGCTTTCCCGAATACGACCGCTACGGTGACAAAGGAGCACGCGGACGTGATGTTCCGTTCAAGAAAGCGCGCTGGTTCAACCCGTACGAACAGAACGTGCTGAAGGGCGATAAGCCGATCCTCGGCGATGGTTACTTCATTGTTCTTTCGGGCTCGAGCACAAGCGGCATCGAGATCCGCCGGACGCCGTCGGGCAACAACGTCAGTTCCGCCGAACCTGAAAGCAACAATTTTTTTGGCCGGCCCGAGAGCCTCTCGTTCAACCAGACGATCCAGCTCTCGTTCGAATTCTTCAAAGGCCAAACCGTTTTCCAACCGCGTTCCTGGGCGATAAAAGTCTCGCCGACATTCAGCGTCCCGAACTATTTGAACGCCCGCGAAAACGGAATTGTAAACATCGACGTTCGCCGTGGAACGAACCGCACCGATTATCACGTCTCGCTCGAAGAAGCATTTGGCGAGGTTAAGCTTTTTGATGCGAACGACAACTACGACTCGGTTTCCGTCCGTGCCGGCATTCAGCCCTTCACTGCCGATTTTCGCGGGTTTCTGTACTCTGACAACAATCTCGGCAGTTCGGGTTTTCGGTGCCTTTTCGAACAACAAATCGCAGTTCAATTTCGCCTACTTCCGCCAGCTTGAAAAAGACACGAACAGCAACCTGAATGCTCTCGAAGAACCGCGCGATCAGAACGTCTATATAGCGAATTTTTTCCGCCAGGATTTTTTGTTCAAGGGCTATACGATCCAGGGCGTCGCAGCTTTCAATGATGACAGGGCAGATATCCATTACGACACAAACGGATTTCTCGTACGCCCGGCACTTGTCGGCAGTGCAAGGCCGCATTCGATCAAAGCGGGCTATCTCGGCATAAACGGCGACGGGCATATCGGCTGGCTGAACCTCTCAAATTCTTACTATTTTGCGTTTGGCGAAGACGAGTTCAATCCGATCGCGGGCCGCAAAACTCAGATCCGTTCGCATATGGCTGCGGTGGAAACATCGATCGACCGCGATTGGCTTCGCTACCGTGCTTCGATCTTTTACGCATCGGGCGACAAGGACCCGACCGACGACCGTGCCACGGGCTTTGACGCAATATTCGACGATCCGAATTTTGCCGGCGGGCAGTTTTCGTACTGGAACCGTCAGGGCATCCGTCTCGTCTCGACCGAGATCGGCCTGGTCCAGCCGAACAGCCTGTTGCCAAGCCTGCGTTCGAGCAAAACCGAGGGCAACGCGAATTTTGTAAATCCGGGCATCACGATCTTTAACGCCGGTGTCGATGCCGAATTGACGCAAACCGTAAAGGCGATCTTTAACGCAAACTATCTGCGTTTTGACCGTACCGAGTCGTTGGAATATGTCCTGTTCCAACCGCGCGTGCGGCACGAGATCGGCGGCGACCTGAGTCTTGGCGTTGTTTACAGGCCGTTTCTCGTTAACAATGTGACATTCACATTCGGCGGAAATCTGTTCCTTGCGGGGAAAGGATTTAGAGATGTTTATACCGACCGCTCGCGAAATTGTCCGATCCCAAGCTTTTGCACCGGCGATATTCCGAACCCGAGCAAGCCGCAATATTCGCTGTTTAGCCAGATGAAGTTGATATTTTGATGGAATATTCTTCGGACAAACTGAAAACTAAAAACTGAAAAGTAGAAATGTAGGACTACTTCTAATTTCAGAAATGAACATGCACGCAAATTCAAACAAGAAAGGCCGGATCAAATGGTTGGTGCTGGTGGGATTTGCGTGTTTTGCCGCTGCCGCATACTGGAAGGATTCCTCGCGGGCCGCAGAACACCAACTCTGCCGCCGGATCAAAGATCCATCCCGTTGCCGACCCCTGCGGCCACGCCGGAAACGGTAAAAGCACCGGGGCCCAAACTCGAAGGCTGTGTCGAATGCCATAACAACATCGAGCCGATGCACCGATACAACGCCCGCGGCGATGTGTTTGACAAGCTCGATACCGGAAAAGACGCACAGGGTTTGACGTGCACCGCGTGCCACGGTGGCAACCCCGCGGCAAAAAAGCAGAAAGATGCTCACGTGCAGCCGAAATTTCCGAAGGAATGGGGCTGCAAGAACGGCGAGTGTTCAAGCCGCAACCCGGAACGATCGAACACGCTGCTGAACCGCGAAACCAGCGAATTTGTCCGCTTCATAAACCCCGGTGATCTTCGCGTGGCCACGCAAGCCTGCGGTGAGTGCCACACCGATGAAAACCAAAAAGCATCGCGAAGCATGATGGCCCACGGAGCAATGCTCTGGGGTGCGGCACTTTATAACAATGGGTCATTCCACATAAAAGACGCTCGTTTTGGCGAAAGCTACGACGAGAGCGGAAACGCGCAAGCTTTGTTTCAACTGCCAAAACCAAGCCGCGAAGACGAAGCGTTCAAAGGACACCTTGCGTTTTTGAACCCGCTGCCGCGTTGGGAAATATCGCAGCCCGGCAATATCTTGCGAGTTTTTGAACGCGGCGGTCGGCGCCGCCTTGAGGTCGGGCTTCCCGATAAAGAAGAAGAAGGCGGTAAACCGGACAAGGGCTTGAGCCCGCGCGGGCTCGGCACGAATAACCGGACCGATCCAGTCTTTCTCGGGATCCAAAAAACGCGCCTGATGGACCCGACGCTGAACTTTCTCGGCACGAACGACCACGCCGGGGATTACCGCTCGGCCGGCTGTACGGCATGTCATGTGATCTATGCAAACGACACGAGCGTAGCCGCCGCGGCTCAGTACGCCCAGGCAGGAAATCAGGGCCGCTCACAGTCTGCCGACAAGAGCATTTCGAAGACGGAGTCAGGCCACCCGATCAAACATCAGTTCACGTCCCAGATACCGACAACGCAGTGCATGACCTGCCATATGCATCCGGGCACGAACATGGTCGCGACCTACCTCGGCCAAACGTGGTGGGACAACGAATCGGACGGCAAGGCAATGTACCCGCAGGATCGACAGATCACTCCCACGCAGGCCGAAGAGGTGCGGAAGCTCGACAAGAATCCCGAAGGCTCGTCGCTCCGCGGGCTTTGGTCAGACTCGATGTTTCTGCAGAATACAGGCACAGCGGACTTCAACAGCAAGCTGAAAAACGTACAATTTGCCGACTCGCACGGACATGGCTGGATGTTCAAAAAGGTCTATAAAAAGGACCGCAAAGGGAATTTGCTCGACGCTGAGGACAAGGTCGTTCCGCCGGACGATCCGGAAAAATTCCGCAAGGCTGTTCATCTTCAGGACATCCATCTGGAGAAAGGAATGCACTGCGCCGATTGTCATTTCAAACAGGACAGCCACGGCACGGGCATTCTTTATAACGAACCGCGCGCGGCTGTCGAGGTCGGCTGCATTGATTGCCACGGTTCGATCAGCGCGAAGGCGAACGGCATAACCAGCGGGCCGGCCGCAATGACGCCCGAGAACCGAAACGAACTTCGGCTTCGCGAACAGCAGAAAAAACCGCTCATCGGTCGTGATCTGACGCGCCTGCGATTTCGCTCGCCGGACGGGCGACGCCTCCCGGTCCTCGAAGTGATCACGCGCGACGCCAAGCGAAAGGACCTCGCGGGCAACGAGATCGATCTGAAACGAGGTGACGTTGTTCAAAACTCGATCGTCGAACCAGGCCGCTGGTGGAAGGTAACGCAAACAGCCGATACCGTTACACCCGGCAATCCCGACTATAACGAAAAATCGGCGTACGCCAAGACGATGCAGAAGGACAACGAAACGTGGGGCGACGCGAGCGTAGCTGAGAACAAACTCGCCCACCGCGACAGCAGTATGACATGCTATGCCTGCCACACGTCGTGGGTGACAAGCTGTTTCGGATGTCATCTCGGGATGGAAGCGAACCGCAAAATGCCGAACCGCCACAACGAAGGCGGCGATTCGCGCAACTTTACGTCGTACAATTTTCAGGTCATCCGCGACGATATTTTTATGCTTGGCAAGGATGGGACCGTGACCGGGCACAAGGTCGCTCCGGTCCGGTCGAGTTCGGCCGTTCTCGTTAGTTCGCGCAACCAGAACCGCGAATGGATCTATCACCAGCAGCAGACCGTTTCCGCCGAAGGCTTTAGCGGACAGGCATTTAATACCCACGTGCCTCACACCGTTCGCGGAAAGGAGACGCAATCGTGCTCCGATTGCCACGTTTCAAACCAAAAGGACAACAACGCATGGCTCGCCCAGGTGATGCTGCAGGGAACGAATTTCGTCAACTTTATGGGCCGCTATGTTTTCGTTGCGGCGACCGACGCTCTCGAAGCAGTGGCCGTCACCGAACATACCGAACCACAAGCCGTATACGGCAGCAATCTGCACAAGCTCGCCTATAAGGATAATTTCGATAAATTCGTAAACGGCGGACGCGAGCTAAAGGAATATCACGAAAACAAAGGCCGGCCTGAAGTTTTGAATGTGCAGGTACGAGGCGAGTACGCGTATGTCGCAGCCGGCAAGGGCGGACTGCGCGTTTACGACATCGCGCAGATCGATCACAAAGGTTTTTCCGAACGCATCGTGACCGCTCCGGTCTCGCCGCTCGGCCAGAAATTCTATGTGCCGAGCCAATACGCCACCGCCGTCGCCGCACCGTCAACGCTCGCGGTCGACCCGGCCCGCTGGCGAACGGTGCGAAATGAGGACGGCACGCTGAAACAGGTCCCGCCGGATGAAGCCGTTCGGCTGAACAAAGAAGCAAAGGCCGCAGGCAAACCAAGTCCGGCGATCAACGAAGAGCAGCCGATCCATCCGCTTTACGCATATCTGTATGTCGTCGATAAATTCGAAGGGCTGATACTTGTAAACGCCGCGACGCTATTGGACGGCGATCCGCGCAACAATTATCTGACGCCGGGCGTTGACCTATAATCCTGACGGAGCTTTGACCGGTGGCGGAAGTATCACGATCGCGGGAAACTACGCCTACATCACTACCGAGAAAGGAACTCGTCATCGTCGATCTGTCCGACGCCGCTCCAGCCGAAGATCGTCGCGCAGATAGCGCTTGAACCATGCCAAAGGCGGTCGCCGTGCAATTCCTGTACGCCTTTGTCGTGGACGCCGATGGATTGAAGGTTCTCGACATCAAGGATCTGCAGGTAAAGGGCGAGGTCAGGATCATCGATTCGGCGTCGGTCTCGCTAAGGCACGCAAAGGATATTTACCTTGCGCGAACTTATGCCTACGTCGCGAACGGCGAGGATGGCATTGCGATCATCGACATCGAGCGGCCCGAAAGCCCGAAGCTCGAACAGATGTTCAATGACGAATGGAAGGCTCAACGACGCGCATTCGGTAAAAGTTGCGATGACGAACGCAAGCGTTTATGCCTACGTCGCCGATGGTAAAAACGGCCTGAAGATCTTGCAGCTTACCGACCCTGAAACGATGCCAGACTATGCCGGTTTCAGCCCGCGTCCTCAGCCGAAACTGATCGCGTCCTTCAAGACAAAGGGCGAAGCTCTTTCGATCTCAAAAGGCCTTGACCGCGACCGCGCCGCTGATGAAAGCGGCAACCAGATCGCCGTCTTTGGCCGTCGCGGTGCTCGTCCGTTCACCTTTGACGAAATGATGCGAATGCTAAGGACAAACGACGGTCAGGGTGAGTTTTTCCGGGTCTCCGACGCAGCCGATACGAAAGACCGCAAAGGTTCCAACACTGCCATTTTTTGGATTAAATTAACAGAATCGCGGCCAAACCGATTGCTTGACTTGCCCGTGCAATTGGCGTAAAACATTACAAGTTTACGGTTATTGACCTATCCCGGCTACACGATCGCAGCCCCTGCGGCGAGCCGGGCATTCTTTCGGCAATTCGAACTTGGGAGGCACTGCAAAGCTTGATGGCTTCGAACCTGGTTTCCATAACACGGCGTCCGTTCGGCAAAACGATGCGAAAGGACGCGTGGTGGATCGCTCCGCTGCTCACCTTTATCGGCCTTGGCGCGTTCGTCGTTTATTCGACGTGGGCCGCTTTTCAGGGCGATCATTATAGCTTTGGCAATTACCTTTCACCGTTTTATTCACCTGAGCTTTTCGGAAATTCGCCGCACGCGATGTTCGGGCCAAAGCCAAGCTGGATTCCCGCGTGGCTGCCTTTCTCACCGGCACTTCTGATCCTGTGGGCTCCCGGCGGGTTTCGATTTACCTGCTATTACTATCGCGGTGCTTATTACAAATCTATGTGGGCCGATCCGCCCGCATGTGCCGTCGGCGAGCCGCGAATGGTTATCGGGGCGAAAACTGGTTTCCGCTGATCCTGCAAAATGTGCACCGGTATTTTTTGTATCTGGCGATCGTATTCCTGTTCTTTTTGGCTCATGACGCATGGAAGGCGATGTGGTTTTTGGGTGCGGACGGTAAAGAACATTTCGGCATCGGTATCGGAACTCTGGTTTTGACCGCCAATGTAGTATGCCTGGGCCTTTATACATTTAGCTGCCATAGCCTCCGCCATCTTGTCGGCGGCGTTTACGACGTCCTGTCGAATAAACCGGTTCGAAAGGCGGCCTACGGATGCGTCAGCGGATTGAATAAACGGCACATGCTGTTTGCGTGGATCAGCCTATTTGTCGTGGGATTTTCGGATATTTATGTGCGGCTGTGCTCGATGGGAATTTGGCACGACTGGAGACTTCTGTAGATGCAGTTCAAAGATCATCTCATTGAGCTTTTTGAGTTTAACGATGCGACGAACAAGAAGCTTTTTATGAAGATCGGCTCGCTCGGCGATCAGGACGAGTGCATCAGATTGGCGAGCCATTTGATCAATTGCCAGTACAAATGGATGGCGAGGCTTGTCGATGGCGAACGAGCAAACACGATGAGTTGTGGGAACCGCTTTATTCTCTATATCAACTTGAACACGAATGGAATACGAGCATTAGCCATGGATCGAGTTTATCAATACCCGAAACATAGGACCTCTCAACCGATACTGTTTATGGCTTTGACGCGGCGATTGGACGGCCACACCTCGCGACATCGCGTTGCAGCTAAATTTTCATTCCATCCATCACCGCGGAGAGACAGGCGATCATACGCTCGAAGGTTCGAGCCGGATTTTGTGGATTTCATCGGCACAAAAGCCAGGAAGATAAATTAGTAGCGGACTCTTAATGGCGGATTACACAACATACGAACACGACGTTCTCGTCATCGGTGCAGGCGGAGCGGGCCTTCGAGCGGCGATCGAGGCTTCCGCGGCTGGCGTCTCTGTCGGGCTGGTCTGCAAATCTTTGCTCGGCAAAGCGCATACCGTTATGGCCGAGGGTGGTATGGCGGCGGCAATGGCCAATGTCGATGACCGCGATAATTGGAAGGTACATTTCTCCGATACGATGCGCGGTGGACAGTATGTGAACAACTGGCGGATGGCCGAAGTTGCACGCAAAGGAGGCTCCGGACCGAGTTAGGGAACTCGAGGCCTGGGGAGCGGTGTTTCGACCGCACAAAGGACGGCAAAATTCTGCAAAGAAATTTCGGCGGGCATCGCTATCCGCGTCTCGCCCACGTCGGTGATCGCACCGGCCTCGAATTGATCAGAACGCTCCAGGACCACGGCATCCACCAGGGAATCGAAGTTTACATGGAGGTGACGGTCGTCTCGCTATTGAAAGACGGCGATCGTGTTATCGGCTGTCTTGCCTACGAGCGCGAGCACGGCCGGTTTCCGCATTTTCAAAGCCAAGGCTGTTATTCTCGCGACCGGCGGAGTCGGCCGTGCGTACAAGATCACAAGCAACAGTTGGGAAGGAACGGGCGACGGCCACGCTCTCGCGTATGACGCCGGGGCGGAGCTGATCGACATGGAATTTATCCAATTCCATCCGACCGGCATGGTTTGGCCGCCGAGCGTTCGCGGCATTCTCGTGACGGAGGGCGTTCGCGGCGAAGGCGGCATTTTGCGAATAGCGAAGGCAAGCGGTTTATGTTCGACGACATTCCGGACAACTACAAAGACCAGACATCCGACACTGAAGAAGAAGGCTGGCGGTATGTGACCGGAGATAAAAACGCCCGCCGGCCGCCGGAGCTTTTGACCCGCGACCACGTAGCACGCTGCATCGTCCGCGAAGTAAAGGCCGGACGCGGCTCGCCGCACGGCGGAGTATTTCTCGACATCGCCTGGATCAAGGAAAAGATCCAGAACGCGCCGGAGCACATCAAGAAAAAGCTGCCGTCGATGTACCACCAGTTCAAGCAGCTTGCCAATCTTGACATCACTACAACACCGATGGAAGTTGGCCCGACGACGCATTATGTGATGGGCGGTGTTCGCGTTGATGCCGATACGCAGGCTTCTACCGTTCCGGGACTATTTGCCGCGGGTGAGTGTGCTGCGGGAATCAACGGCGCCAATCGCCTTGGCGGAAATTCGCTGTCGGACCTGATCGTTTTCGGCAAACGCGCTGGCGAATATGCCGCGATCTTTGCCCAGGAAAATGGGCACGGGTCGATAGACAAAGCCGAGATCGACCGGCTTGCAAAAGACACTCTAGAACCTTTCGAACGCGAGGGCGGCGAAAATCCGTACACGATCCAACACGACCTTCAGGAAATGATGCAGGAACTTGTCGGCATCGTCCGCACCGAAGAGGAAATGCTCCAGGCACTTGAAGGCATCGAACAACTTAAGAAGCGTGCGGCGAATACGTTCGTGCCGGGCAACATCGATTTCAACCCCGGCTGGCACACGGCACTCGACCTGCACAACCTGCTCACCGTTTCCGAGGCCATCGCCCGTGCCGCCATCGAGCGAAAAGAAAGCCGCGGCGGCCAGTACCGCGACGATTATCCGGGAAAAGATCCTGAGTTTGCGAAGTTCAATTTCTCGCTCAAAAAGTCAGACGACGGCGCGATGCAGATCGCGAAAATACCGATCCCCGAAATGCCGGAATATTTGAAACAGGTGATAGAAGAGATGGGATGATGAGAAGAACGCGTCGCGAAGTTAGGAACAAGAGCCTTCTATTCCCATCACTGCTGGGCCTATTCTTCCTAACCTATTACGCTGAGGTTTGGTCTCAGACTGCTAACGAGCTTCTTGAGCGGATCTCCACGATCAAGGCTATTGACAATCACTCGCACGTCGAAAAAGTAACGGACGAAGGTAAACCGGATCTCGAAGGAGATGCGATCGCATGCGGCGGACTTGAGTTTATTTCGCCTCCGCCACTTCGATTGCGGACGGACAATCCCGTTTATCTGGAAGCGTGGAAAGGGCCTTTTCGGGTATGAATCGCAGGACATGAGTCCGGGCCGCGTCAAGGAATACTTGAAGCTCAAGCAGGAGGCAATTCAAGACAAAAAAGACGGTTATCCGGCGTGGGTCCTGGACAAGCTGAATATCGACATAATGCTTGCCAACAGGGTAGCAATGGGAAAGGGCTTGAACAATAAGCGTTTTCGGTGGGTGTCGTACGGCGACCCTTATCTTTTGCCGTTCGAAACAAAAAAGGTTAGGCGGGCAAATTCAGATCTGACATTCTTTTATTCGCAGGAGGAAAAGCTTTTCAAGAGTTATTTGGCCGAGGCGAAGATCGCAAGGTTGCCCGCGACGCTTGACCAGTATTTGCGAAGATTTGTATCGCCTACGCTCGAGCGACAGAAGGTCGCGGGAGCGGTAGGAATAAAATTTGTCGCGGCATATTACCGGTCGCTTGATTTCGACGCGGTGTCGAAACAAGAGGCTGAAAAGATCTACCGGACGTATATTAACGGCCGCGAGCCGGGGACTCAGCTTTACAAGAAATTTCAGGACTACGTCTTTCGGTATGTTGCGGCGGAGGCCGGGCGACTTGGACTTGCCGTACATATTCATACTGGCGGCGGCTGTGGGCATTTTTTTAATTTACGAACCGCGAATCCGATATTGCTCGAATCAGTGCTGAACGATCCGGCGTTGAGAAAAACCGCATTTCGTGCTTATCCATGGCGGCTATCCGTATACTCAGGAAACCGCGTTTCTGCTTGAGAAGCCAAATGTCTTACGCGGATTTTTCTGCCCAGACATTTCTTTTACCGCCGCAAAGTCTTAGCCGAGTATTGCGAAGTTGGCTCGAATATGAGCCTGGAAAAGATATTTTTGGAACTGATGCCTCGCCCGCCGGACCAGAGGTCGGCTGGGAAGAGTCAGCATGGATGACAACTAATACTGCTCGCCAGGCTTTGGCGATCGCTCTTTCGAAAATGATCGAGGACAGAGAAATAACCCTGAAAGGGCGATTGAATTGGCCGGAATGGTATTGCGTGAAAACGCGGTAAACTTATATAAACTAGATCAGTGACAGGAATAGGATAGATGGCAACTGCAACATTCAGCATAAGACGCGGCGGACGCGAGGGCGGCGAGATGGTCGATTACCGGACCGAGGTTTCCGAAGGTATGGTCGTGCTCGACGCGGTTCATCAGATACAGGCCGAATCGGCCAGCGACCTTGCCTGCCGCTGGAACTGCAAGGCCGGAAAGTGCGGCTCGTGCTCGGCGGAAATAAACGGAATGCCGAAGCTGATGTGCATGACGCGGCTCGATACGATCCCGCTCGACGCAGCCCGTCACGATCGAACCGATGCGGGCGTTTCCGCCGGTCAAAGATCTTATCAGCCGACGTTTCGTGGAACTACGAGGTCAAGAAACGCATCAAAAAATTCAAGCCGCGTCCGCCCGATGCCGAAGACGGAACATGGCGAATGCAGCAAGAGGACATCGACCGCGTCCAGGAATTTCGCAAATGCATCGAATGCTATTTGTGTCAGGACGTCTGCCATGTCCTGCGTGATCACAATAAGCATCAGGAATTTATCGGGCCCCGATTTTTGGTTTATCAGCGCGGCGCTTGAAATGCATCCGCTCGATACCGAAGACCGGCTCGAAGAATTAAAGGACATGCACGGCATCGGCTATTGCAACATCACAAAATGCTGCACTAAAGTATGCCCGGAAAATATTACGATCACCGACAACGCGATAATTCCGCTAAAGGAACGCGTCGTCGATGAGTTTTACGATCCGCTAAAGAAGCTCGTAAAATTGTTCAGAAAGAAATGAAATATTCCGACGAAGTTTGGGCTGAAAAACGAAAGGCCGGGCTGACAAGATATTTGTTGTTTGACGGAATTCTGATATCCGGCGGGCCCGTTTGCGGTTGTTATGCAGGTCGTTGGATTTTTTTCTGCTTCGGGACGAGGGCCAAACTTTTGGCCAATATTTTAGCTCGTCGCGGACGTGGATGACTTTCTTTTTTCACGGTACATTATTTGGATTGGTGGTCGGATTTCTGAACTGGCGGCGTAACGAGAAAGCATACGTCGATTCACAAAACAAAGCTGAGGTTGGATAAAAAGCGTTATGTTCAAACTAAAGCCATTACATAAAGAGGCCGTTGCGGCGGCACTCGAAAAAGCAAAACATTACAGTCTGCTAAATGAGCCGGGAGCGGCCGAGAGCATCTGCCTCGACATACTTGAGATCGAGCCGGACAATCAGGAAGCGTTGGTTAATATAGTTCTCGCGATGAGCGACCGGTTTGGCCGCGATTACGCCGTCGGCGATGCCCGCATTACCGAATATCTGACACGTATCAAGGGCGACTACGAGCGAACCTACTATTCCGGCATCACCTATGAACGCCGAGCAAAAGCGACATTGAACAAAACCGGGGTCGGAGCATACGAACTTTTTCGGCAGGCAATGGATTGTTTTGAAAAGGCTGAGGGGATGCGGCCGGCCGGAAATGACGACGCAATTCTGCGCTGGAACGGCTGTGCCCGCGTAATAAACCGCAACAAGCTCGAACCGCTTGAAACCCATAGCGATTTTATCGAGTAAACGGCGGTCAATCGTTTTTGTTTTGTATAGTCTATGATATTATTTTCGCGTCCGGATCTACTTAAAAGACATCGTCGATCAGTTTAGAAAATCTTCGTCAAGGAGCTAATTTATGGCAGGAAAATTTGAGATCAAAGCCGGGAAAACCGGAAAATTTCGTTTTAATCTGAAAGCATCGAACGGCCAGGTAATTTTGACCAGCGAGGCGTATGATACCCGAAAGGCGGCCGAAGGTGGTATAGCCTCGGTTAAGAAAAATGCGGGCGACGACCAAGCGTTTCGAACGCAAGACCGCAAAGGACGGCTCGGCATATTTCGTTCTGAAGGCAGCCAACGGCGAACCGATCGGAAAAAGTGAGATGTATAAGACCGCGGCTTCGATGGAAAACGGGATCGCTTCAGTGGGGAAAAATGCTCCGGATGCTCCGGTTACGGACGCGAAATAGTCGCTTCAAGGACGGCCGGTCAGTTTCTATAAATTAGCCCAAGCGAAAGCAAGGGCTTTTTCGATTTTGGATCTCAGATCTCGAATTTAAGATCTCAAATCTCAGTTTTCCCGATCGCAAATGATTCCAGCACTATGACTCATCCTTCAAACAACGGCCGAACGACGGCTCGGCGTCGAAATTCTTCTTGACGAAAAATCGGCCTTATCAAGGGCCAGCGGGTCGGCCTCGTCTGCAATCAGGCGTCGGTGCTGCCCGGTAGTTTTGTTCATGCGGCAGATGCATTTCATAGACACGCGGATTTTGATCTGACGACTCTTTTCGGCCCGCAGCACGGAATTCGCGGCGACCTGCAGGACAACATGATCGAAACGCCGCACGCTGCCGATGAGCGAACGGGCGTCATGGTCTATTCGCTCTACAGCGAAACGCGGGTGCCGACCGAGGAGATGGTGAAAGACATCGACACCTTCGTCGTCGATCTGCAGGACGTCGGCTGCCGCATTTATACGTTCGTCTATACGATGGCAAACTGCATGCGGGCGGCAAAGAAATTCGGAAAACGCGTCGATCGTTTGCGACCGGCCAAATCCGATCAACGGAAACGCAGCTCGAAGGCAATATAACTGAAACATGAGTTCAAATCGTTCGTCGGGCAATTCGAGCTGCCGACGCGTCATGGGCATGACTATTGGTGAACTGGCCAAGATGTTCAACGAACATTTCGGCATCGGCTGCGAGCTTGAGGTGGTCGAGATGCAGGGCTGGGGCCGCGAAATGTGGTTGAACGAAACTGGCCTGCCGTGGATCATCCCAAGCCCCGAATATTCCGACCGCCGAAACGTGCATCGTCTTCCCCGCGACCGTGCATATCGAAGGCACCGAACTTAGCGAGGGCCGCGGCACGACAAAGCCTTTCGAGCTGAATGGAGCTCCGTTCATCGACCCGTATGATGGGTCGACGCCCTCAACAATTACCGCTTCGAAGGCGTTAAGTTTCCGCCACGACATTCTTCCGCCCGACGTTCCAAAAATGGGCCGATCAAACCTGCGGCGGAGTACAGATCCACGTCACCGATCGTGAAGCTTTCACGCCCGTTATCGTCGGCATCGCAATGACCAAAACCGCCTACGACCTCTACACCGATCAATTCCAATGGAAAAAGGACCCGTACGAATACGTCTTCGACAAAAATCCGTTCGACGTCGTCAGCGGGACGGACAAGATACGAAAGGCAATCGAGGAAGGAGTTTCGTTAAGGGAGATCGAGGGATCGTGGGCGGAAGGGTTGGCGATATTCGGCGAAGTCCGAAAGCCGTATCTGCTGTACTAACTGCTAATCGAGCTTTTCGATCCAATTCTGCTCAAGTTTGTCTGCCTTTAGTACTTTCTTCGGTACAACCTTATTACCTTTGAATTCCGTATCGGCGTAAGTTGTGTGTTTGATGATGTATGGGGCACGTGCAGAGTTTTTTTGAATAACGAACCTTCCGCTTTCTTCAAGTTTATATAGTCCATAGGTTATTACGCGGTCGGAACCGTCAATCCATGCGGGTCGCCGTCGAAATTGGCAGCGATCACATAAATGCCTTCATGCCTCGCGAACCGGTAAAGCTGCGCTTCATGATCAGTGCGGTATCTTCCAAATAACTCCGAACGCTTTGCGGTCGTGTCATAGTAAAGTTGTGCCGCAACCGAGCACATAAGACCCGTACACATTTCTGGCCCCATAGTGAGAGCAATGATTTCGCCATCTCCAAGCTTATACAGCTTGACCTGATACCACTCGCCAATAACGTTCAGATCGAGTCGTTGATCACCGTCGATAGAATTTAGACTCTGCTTGTCATCTAACGTGATCAAATCTCCGTTGACCCGCACGCTTACGACAGCCTTACGACTCTCAGCGTCCACTATCCATTCCACGGTATGCGAGCCGACCTTGATTACCTCCGTTCGAGATCGGTTCGGTATGTCGTCTGTATTGTTGACGATTTGAGTAGCCTCGATCGCGTTCCGGGAGAAATAGTAGCTCAATCTCTCTTCCACGTACGGATTGCAGGCAGGTTTCAAGTTTGGTTTCGACTTCGTCTGTTGAGCAATGGCCGCGGAGGTGAAAAATGTGAATACGGCAGGAATAATCAAGAGCCATTTCATACCGATTCGGTTCTCCTGGGCCACGGCGTAATCTTCGCTAGCGTCGCGGCAATTGTGTCTTTCGCTTTCGCTGCATCGTAGTCGAGTTGAAGTCCGGTCCAGAAATTCTCAGACATCCCGAAGAACCGCGAGAGTCGGAGGCCTGTATCGGTCGTGACCGAGCGAGTTCCAGCGACGATCTCCCCAATACGTCGCTGAGGAACGCCTATCTCCTTTGCCAGCCGGTATTGTGTTATACCCATCGGTTTCAGGAACTCTTCCTGTAGAATCTCGCCGGGATGTGGATATGGAACTTTACGCATGATCGACCCCTTTAGTGATAATCAACGATCTCAACCTCTGAAGGGCCGGCCGCTGACCATAAGAAGCAAATTCGAAACTGATCGTTGATCCGAATACTGTGTTGGCTCTTTCGATCGCCTTTCAGCGACTCAAGCCGATTGCCCGGTGGAACTCGCAGGTCATCCAGCTTTTCGGCCCGTGTTCAACATTGCTAACTTGCGCATCGCCACCGCCTCAATATTCACAAGTTGTTTGATCCGCTTTCCCTCAAATAGCGCCTGTGTTTCAGCACACCTGAATGAACGAATCGGCATATCGAATAGTATCGAACCGCGTTAGTATTGTCAAGCGGTATTATCATAGAAGCGTGATTACCTAAAGCACCATTATGGAGTCAATCCCGGCTCGTAATGTGTAAGGAATTGGAGAAATTTTGACACTTCGACAGCGTCCTTGCCCTCAAACCGGATGCTGTGGGCATCGGTGCGTTTTACAGTGGATAGGTAGCTCAGGACCTCGGCCGGCCGGTAGCTTTTAAACCGGACGTCTAGTTGTATCGGTGTCGAGATCCTATACGGTTTGAAGGTGCCGATCCTGCCCATCGCCTTTTTTACTTTCTCGCGGATCAGATCGTACGAGGCCTCGGGCATTATCGTCCTTGCGGAATGGAAGCCGTAATTCCATTTCACGACGGCTCCTTCGATATCGCCCAAAAGGGCCGTCACCTCTTTTACCGCGGCGTCATCGCCGGAGACCATAATGACCGGCACGTTGAAGTGCCCTGCGACCATTGCATTGATTCCGCCCTCGGGAACCGAAACGCCGTTTAACCCGACATCGGCAAGATTAGCGCTCGACAAGGTGTGGGCACGTACACCCTCGGGGTTGGTCGTGCTTGCGTGATATCCGATAAAGATCGCTCCCGCGAATGTCTCATCGATCCCCTGCATCATCCCCAGCGGCCGCGGCCATGAGCGAACAAGGGTGATGTTCTTCGGCAGCTTCTCGATCAGCAAATTCTCTCCGTTGCCGTGCGAGTCCGCAACGACAATTTCGGTTGCTCCGCCGGCAAACGCAGCATCGATCGCGGCGTTTACCTCCTGGGTCATGAATTCGCGAAACCGCTGGTATTCAAAACCCGTCGGCCCTAACTGGTCGCCCGTGACAACGCCGACAACCCCTTCCATATCGGCGGAGATGTATATCTTCAGTTTCTTCGCCTGGGCGCTAACGGAGATAGCCAGGGCCATCGCCGCAAAGACCGCAAAACAGATGCTGCTGTATCGAATTTTCATATTAGTTTTGCCTATCATTTTTGTAGGTCACTTCTCCAAGTTGCGTTCATTTAGTCATTCGCCAAGGTTTCAGGCTTGCCGGGCACACTCCCTACCGGTCGTGTTTCTGCCTCAGGGCTTCGAGTACTTTCTCGCCCCTTGGCGAGAGGCGATAGCCGAGTTCGAGGCTTTCGGTCAGGCCGAGAGCTTTTAGCTTGCGGACCCAGGGCTTGAACTGAGGTATTTCGATGCCGAGCGATCGGGCAAGGACGCCGGAGTAGGTTGCCGGACGGTCATGAATAAGCTGGAGGTATTCTTGGGTCCAATCGCCCCGCTTGCTGTTGGTGTCGAGCTTTCTGAGCTTTGCAATGATCTCGCCAAGCTCCGTCTCGCTTAGATCGTCCTGTTCACGCAATGCTTTTCGGGGGTCTTCACCTGCAAAGTGAACTTTGATCCGATAGATGTCATCGTCGCGATAACTCAGGTGGGCGAGAAGCTCATCTCTCGTCGCGAAACCGGCATCGATCGCGTCCTGTTCGTTTATCTCATCTTCGCTGACCACCTCGACCGAATCGATACCGACGACGCCCAGCTGCGTCATCTGCATGCCGCCGGTCTTCGCGCCGGACGGCTCCAGCGGCGAAACAGCGTAGTTATCTCACCGGTTTTGATTCGTTGGAGTATCTCGTCTTTTATGAGCATTTTGGAACGCCGGCATCTTGCCGGCAATTGCCTCAGCCACCACTAACAGCATTGAAAATATGCAGCTCGCTGCCCGCGTCAATGTGGGTTTGCAGCCCGCCCAGGCGGCGAATATCCTGGCCCTGGTAGTAAATGTTGACGTGCTGGCGGATATCGCCCTGTTCGGTGAGGATACGGTCGCGCAGGCTCAAGTGCTGCCGCCAAAGCGATGCGAGCACGTCGCCGACGGTCTTGTGGCTCCCGGACACGCCGATCTCGGTCAGGCCGTCGCTGAAGCCTTTCAGATGCCCGCTCAAATAGACTTTGTACGACATTCCTTAATACGCCTTAACGCAATTGATCTCGGGCAGAGAGCCCTGGATCATTTCCCATTTCTCGCCGTTGTCCGCGGAGCCGAACAGCTTCCCGTTTTTTGTTCCGAAATAGACCTCATCGCCAACTGACGTAAGGGCGTCGCGAAGTATCACCTCGTACGCATTTTCCTGCGGCAGCCCGTCGGTCAACGCTTCCCACGAATCGCCTTCGTCTTTGCTCCGGTAGACGCGGAGTTTGCCTTCACACGTATAGCGGATTCCGTCCGAATCCAAGGGTACGATAAACACATCGCCCGAATCGGTTACCGTAATGCCAAAACCGAAATTTGACGGCAAGCCGTACTCGATCTCCTGCCAGGCCGTGCCGCCGTCGCGGCTGCGGTAAACTCCGTGATGGTTTTGCAAAAAGAACGTGTCCTTTTTCTGTCGGATGACGTGTGATCTTGTGCACGCACTGGCCGAATTCGGGAAAAGGATCGGGCAGGAAATATGCCTTCACACCGGTGTTCGTCACATTCCAACTCGCACCGCCATCCGCCGATTGATAAACGCCGCCGGTCGAAATGGCGATCTTCAAGCTTGCCGGATCGTCCTTGTCGCTGATGATAGTATGTACGGCAAGCCCACCGAAACCGGGCGTCCACTCGGCACGATGGGGATGGTCCCACAAGCCGCGGTTCAGCGACCAGGTGCCTCCGTTGTCATGCGATTCGAAGATCGCCGACGGCGCGACGCCCACATAAAGCGTGTCGTCATCGGCCCCCGCCGCGATCTGCCAAATATTTTCGAGCGATTTCTCGGTGTCTTCGGGAAACTTGATCCGCATTTCCTCCGGCATGTCCCAGGTTTTGCCGCCGTCGTCGCTAAAAACAAGCTCGGCGCCGAAATGCCAGCTCGTGGCCGCGGCCCAGATCCGGTTTCGCCCGGCTGCGCGATCGAGCATCATCGCGTAAACCGATCGTCCGGCAAAATGCGGCCCGTCTAAACGCCATTTGGTACTCACCCGGTCAAGAATGAACGCGCCTTTTGCGGTCCCGATCAATAGCTTTCCATTCGGCTTTGCCATAAATTATGAGTTGATGACGCCTTTGATCTTGTCGTTCTTGTTGCGAAGGTCGATCCCGCCTTCGAGGATGGATTTCAGGTTGGCGAGATAAAAAGTCCAACCCTCGCCGCAGCCGATATAAAGCCGCAGTTTTTCGTCCGGGCCGATCTTTTTCTGCGTAAGCTGTACGACCTTTTCGCCTTTTTCGGCAACGACCGTTACCTCGACGATGCAGTCGTCAGCAAACGTGAAGCTAAACGTATTATGCCCGTTTGCCTCGAGTACCTTTCCGCTCTCAGGCGACCCGTTCGGAAAGCCGTACCAACGCCACGTATATGCATCACCCGCTTTTACTCGTTCGTTCTTGAATTTCGTCGTTCCGTCAGGTGCGGTGTAATCGGCCCGTGAAAGGAACCAGCTTTCGATCTGTTCGGGTATCGCCCAGGCGTTATAGATGGCCCGGGTTGTGGCATCGATGTTGATGCGTTTTGTGAATTGGCTCCATTCGTTCTTCATTGTTGGACGCGGACATTCCTCCGCAAACGCTTGCAACGCGGACAGGAATGTCCGCGTTCCGATCAAAACCAACTGCTCTTCTTTTTTGATCCGCCGCCGAAGATACTGCCAAGCACACCTCGCACAATCGTCGAGCCGATCTGCCTGCCGATCGAACTGCTGGCCGAACGGGCCACGCTCTTTGTGATCGATTCGACCAGCGTATCCGGTGCCCGGGCGGCGGCCTTTTCAGCCTTAGCCGCGGCGGCTTCCGCTTTTGCTGCTTCCTCGGCGGCGTCTGCCTGCGCCTCCGCGACCATCTTTTCCTCGGTCTTTTTACTCAGGATCTCAAACGCAGACTCGCGATCAAGGATGTTTTCGTAAACACCCGCGACAAGCGAGTTTGCTATCAACTGCTGACGTTGCTCGGCTGAGATCGGCCCGATATGGCCGACCGGTGGTACAACAAACGCGCGGTCGACCATCGTCGGCACGCCCTTTTCATCAAGCGTCGAGATCAGTACTTCGCCGACGCCAAGTTCGGTGATCACGGTCTCGGTGTCAAGCTTCGGATTCGTGCGGAAGGACGTTGCGGCCGCCTTGACGCCCTTTTGCTCCTGGGGCGTATACGCACGGAGTGCATGCTGTACGCGGTTGCCGAGCTGCGCCAATACCTTTTCGGGAATATCGGCTGGGTTTTGCGTTATGAAATAGACGCCGACGCCCTTTGATCGTATCAGCCGGACTACCTGTTCGACCTTGTCGATCAATGCCTGCGGAGCGTCCGAAAATAACAAATGTGCCTCGTCAAAAAAGAAAACAAGTTTCGGTTTTTCAAGATCGCCGGCTTCGGGCAGTGATTCGAATAGCTCCGAAAGCAGCCACAACAAGAAACGTCGAATAGAGTTTTGGTGCATTGATCAACTGGTCGGCGGCAAGCAGATTCAGCACGCCCTTTCCGCCGAGACTCTGCATGAAGTCATCCAGCTTAACGGCTGGTTCGCCAAAAAATTGGTCTCCGCCCTGCTCATCCAACTGCAGCAGCCCACGCTGGATAGCCCCGACTGACGCGGTGGAAACGTTGCCATATTGCAGCGTTAATTGGTCGGCATTTGACCCGACGTACTGCATCAGCGACTGCAGGTCTTTGAGGTCCAGCAGCAGCAAGCCATTATCGTCCGCGTATTTGAAAGCGATCGAAAGGACGCCTTCCTGCGTGTCGTTGAGCTGAAGCAAACGCGATAGGAGCAACGGCCCCATCTCGGACGCTGTAGACCGCAGCGGATGCCCCTGCTTGCCGAAGACGTCCCACACCGTCGCCGGGAAGCCCTCGAACGCAGGCGTGATCCCGAGCTGCGTATTGCGGGCGTCGATCTTCGCATTGCCGCCGCCCGGCTGCGTCACGCCGGTCAGATCGCCCTTGATGTCGGCCATAAAGACCGGCACGCCGCGTGCACTGAACCCTTCGGCAGGCGCTGCAACGTCACGGTCTTGCCCGTGCCGGTTGCGCCGGTTATCACGCCATGCCGGTTCGACATTTGGGGCAGTAAAAAAAACTCATTCACATCCTTTTTGGCTACGAGAATCGGTTCTGTCATAAGCTGTTTTTCCCTCTGATCATCGTTCAGTGAACAATATGAGCCTTTCTTCCTTTGTTCTTTCTCTTTCTGCTTGTTCCGTGGTTCGGATTTCAACCAGAGACAAGAAGAATACGAGGAACAAAGAAGGAATTAAGAAACCTGATTAAGAATGATGCTAATTCGCCGCCGCCTTTTCTTCGGTCTGCGGCGCCATCGCAATTGACCATCCAGTTAATGCCGAATTTGTCGGTCAGCATTCCGAATGCTTCCGCCCAAAATGTTTTGTCGAGCGGCATTGTCACGTTTCCGCCATCCGACAAGTTGTTGAACATGATCTTTGCCTTGTCGACGTCGTTCAATCCGATGGCAAGCGAAATGTTGCCGCCTCCGGCCCCTTCCGACCGCGGGTCATCACACATCATGATGTTTGAGCCCCCGACTTTGATCGTCGCGTGCATTATCTTGTCTTCAGGTCCCGGCTCGGACATTGGCGACTCGCCCCACGTTTGGCTGAAAAGCAGTTCGGCTCCGAGAGCGTGCTTGTAAAAATCGATCGCTTCCTGACAATTTCCTTTGTATGCAATATACGGACTTAACTCCCAACATATTTTTCTCCTTCAAGTATCTGTATTTCAAAAGCGAATGACCCATAACGTCAGCAATTCGCGTATTTCCAATTCCGGCTTTTGCCTTCGGACAACCACTCGATAGTGGTCGCGAGCCTTTATTTCTTGTTCCTTGTCGCCTCGGTGATCCACTCGATATATTCCTTTCGATGGCTGTATGTGAACGCATCAAAGGCCGCTTTGGCTTTCTTGTCTTTCTTAAGTGCAGCCTTTAGGTCATCCGGCACGACCAGCTCTCTTCTCACGACAGGTTTTTTCGCGACCTTGATGCCTTTTTCGTTTAGCTCGACCGCGTGATGCAGCAGCTCGATCATTACCTTGTCGCCCGGAAGGTCGTTAAGCGACGTGATCCGCCCAAAACTCCCCATCGCCGTTTTCTGGGCCGGAAACGCATCCTTTTCCATCAGCGACTGCTTCCAGAAACCGAATGCGCAATGCTGTTTGAACGAGGCCATGCTGCATACGGTTCCCTTGTGGTCGAAATGCGGAAAGCTCCACTTCATCGTCTCCGTAATGTCAGGGCATGCCTTGTGTACGAGTTTTCTAATGTGGGTCAGGATCGGTTTCGCAAACTCGGCGGATTTTTCTATGTAAGCGTCAACTCTCGGGTCAGTCGTCGGCATAAAACGCTCCTTTGGCAGATTCGATCGCGGTTGTTTCTGAACCGTTCGATTATAAACGATTTTCCTTGCGAATAACCAATTTCAATCCCGACCATTTTTCATCGACCAGCGCAGACCTTAACATCCACCAGCCCAAGCGGAAAGGCAGCTTCTCGGACAGTATCTTCGGTGATCTCGGTCGGCAATTTCGCGGCTTTCTTGTACCACGAAACCCAGATCGAACCATTCTGCTTGATCCAGTTTCGCTGATCGGCAAGCCCGCTGAACAATTCGTCGCGGCTGTTCGTGAAAAAGTGGATCAGATCGATCTCGGTTTGCGGTCCATCAAGAATAACTACAGCGTTTGGCAGCGGGTCGAGCAACTTAAGAAAATTGTCGGGCGGATTTACTCCCAGGACGGCAAACCCTTCTTTGATCCCCAATTTTTTCGCCAGCGGCGTGCCGGAATATCCTTCGGTCATATTATTTTTACCAAAACCGTCCGCTCCCTTGGCCCGTCGAATTCGCAAAGATAGATGCCCTGCCAGCGACCCAAACTGAGCTTCCCGTTTTCGAACGGCACGGTCACGCTCGAACCCACGATAGAAGATTTAATGTGGGCATCGGAATTATGCTCGAAATGCTTGAAATCCTCATAATATTGCGGAACCAGCTTTCGCAAAAAAGCGAGCATATCGCTTTGAACATCAGGGTCGGCATTCTCGTTTATCGTCAGCCCGCACGTCGTGTGCTGGGTAAAAAGCACGCAAATACCATCACGGAGAGAACCGGCCGACAGTGCTTTTTCCACCCGAGCGGTGACGTCGATCATTTCCTCGCGAACAGAGGATTCGACCTTAAGTTTCTCGATTCCGGGCATTGTTTGAATATAACAAAGGCATCTAACAGCCACAATTACCAGTGCCACGAGCTTTCTTGTTAAACTTGAAGAATGCAAAGAACGATGAGGGAAATTTCGATGAAAAGGTCATTATTATTACTCCTTGGTTTTGGTCTTGTTTCTTTCATGAGTGTCAACGCTCAGAACCGGTTCAACGGTTATTCGTTGACCGTGAAAGTCGATAATGCGCGGGCTTGCCCGCTTCAATTTCTTCCGCAGCAGAACCGGCAGAACCACGTAGAGGTTTTTCTTGCCGGGACCAACCTGCAAAAACCTGCAACCGGCCTTACTGCGTGCGACAACAGCACGATCCAGGGCAACCGCGTCGGGCCGAACGGAGCGGATCAGAAATGGTGCTTTCAGGGGCCCGAAGATCTGTACGAGATCAAGTTGAGCAACGGCGAATCTTATCTCTGGCCGACGATGTCTGGCCGAGACATCGGCTTTTACAACGTAAAGGATTTCCGCCCGATGCGCCGTATTGAGGGGGCAACGCCGAAATATGTCTATACCGATCCGCCGGATTATACCAGGGCAATTCGCAACGCGATCATGATCATGGCCAGCCGCCAGGGCGGAACGCTTTATTTCCCCGATGGCGACTACATCGTCGGCACGACCGACGGCAACACCCGCGATCCTTCGTATGAGGCGATAACGGTGCCGTCGGGCGTGACCATTGTCGGCGCGAGCGGCAACTCGTCCAACGCCGGCAACAACATGCCCGATCGAAGCGGAGCCGCGCGGATACGTCTTAGAAATAATAAGCAGTCGATATTCCGCATCGGCGGATGCACAAAATCCGTAACGGTGCGGAACATCGAACTGCTTGGCAATGCGGCCCTTTTTGCTGAAGCACCGCGCGACACCACCGGAACATACGGCGTTGAGGCGCTTGGCAAATGGACGATCGATCCGGTAACAAAGGTGCAAAGCGGCAATACAAGCCAGTTTTTCAGGTTTGAGAATGTCGTATTTCAAGACTTTGATACCGGGATGATGGTCCACAACGCGAACAGCCGCAATTGCAATCCGGCCGAGCAATTATGTAATTCATGGCAATTCGACTTTATTCGTGTCGATCACGGTACCTTCATCAACAACCATACCGGGATTTCCATCGACACGTTCAATACCGATTGGACCATCGCAAACTCTACCTTCAGCTACATGGCGGCAAAGGCTCCGGGGACCGGGATCCGAATCAATCGCGGCGGCGTCTTTGTTATTCAAAACAGCTTCGGCGGTGGCTACAGTTACGGCCGCGATGTCGGGGGCACGTTCCTGTACATCGATTCGGTACAGTCCGTGACGATGATCGCATCCAGTTCCGAACGCGGCCAGCGAAGCATTTTTGTCGAACCGACAAAGGCGGGTTCCAATCAAATGCTCAACATAATCGGCAGCGTTTTCAACGATCCTATCGAGTTGAACGGGCGAATGAACTTTGTTTCGATGGGAAATTTTTACTATTCCTACACGTTCAAAGTGGCTCCGGAGGTAGTTATTAACTCGATCGGCGACAAATTCTGCAATGACCCGAATATCTTTCCGGGCCATTGCAATGACCAGACCGGCATGGCCGGAAGGCCGGTGAACGACCCGGGATTCAAAGGCGGCCAGATAATGTTCCGCACGGGCCGGCCGCCGGAAGGAAGAGGAAAAGACCGCCTCAACCGCGAGCCTAATTTCTTCGGGTACGATGTTGAGATCAACAAGGGCTTGCTACAGCACGACCCCGACACAACATTTCGCGATATCACAGCCATGGCCGCCCCGGCTGAGACCGGTACGCGAGTAAAGGACGGCGCCATCGTTTACTGCAAGGACTGCAAAAAAGCAGCAACGGGCGTCTGCTCCCAAGGCCAGGCCGGGGTTGACGGGGCGTTTGCCAAGCGAATAAACAACCAGTGGCGGTGTGATTGATCCGGCCGATTAATTTGCGTTCGGGTGTCTCGGACCTGTCCCGGCGTGGGACAGTTTTGGGACACCTTTGTTTTGGCCTAAGTATTTTATTTTCAAAGATCTACGCTCAACATTGAGCAACTGTCCCGCTGTCCGCATGTTTTATACAAGAAATCTCTTGCAACCAACGGAACATCTTACTGTTATATTATATGCAACGACTGTTGCTTGTCAACAGTAATTGCGAAGTGGCGAAATGCACCGCCTTTGTCGCTACTCTGCGTCTTTGGCGAGCTTTGCGTGGTAAAAAACCGGATCTCACGCAAGGCCCGCAAAGGACGCAAAGGAAGAAAAAAGGTGATCGAGGACGAATGGATGGGCTAAATGGAAAATAAATACGCGGATATTGAGATGCGACCGGCAAATGAGTGGATGCGAGAGGCCGGTTCCAGGCCGATGCCGGAGATGCCGTTCGGCGAAATGTGGTTCGAGGGCGAACTGGCGGTGCTGTTCGGCGATACGGGGGCGGGCAAAAGCATTCTTGCGATGCAGATCGCGGAATCGATAGCACGCGGGTATTCATTTGAACCTGTTGAGAACACGGCACTTCCGCAACGGGTGCTGTATGTGGATATGAACCTGTCGTCAAGGCAATTTGAGACAAAGGTATCGTGCCGGATCTGAATGGAGGACGGCGAATTGGCCGATGAGCCTTATATCTTTTCGGATGATCTTCGACGGGTCGAGCTTAGGGCGGATATGCTGCCGGGCGGAAAAGACGGCGGGTTCGGGGCCGAGCTGCGGCAGATGCTGAAGTCACTTGTTCGGCGGGCCGACGCGAAGGTGCTGATCATTGACAGCATCTCGCATTCAAACGAACGGCAGATGACGGGCGTGGCCTGAATGAGATATTAAAAGAGCTGAAACGCCTTAAGGACGAGTGCGGCATATCGATACTGGTCGTGGCGAACATGATAAAGCGTTCGCAGCGGCGGCCGATCACGGCGGGCGATGTTCAGGGCGTGCGGGCGGTTGCTGACCATGCCGACAACATATTTGCGGTCGGAACGTGCCGCACGCATCCATCGCTGCGTTACATAAAACACGTGCGGCCGCGAATACCGAGGCCATCTACGACGAAACGCATGTGCCGATCTTCCGGATCAAGAAAGCGGACGATAGTTTTCTCGGCTTTGAATTCCGCTCGTTTGCGGCGGAGGCCGACCTGCTCCGCGATCCGTGCAACGCACCGCACTGGATGACGGTCGAAAAGGTCCAGGCGATGAGCGGCTTCGGGGATGAGCATCCGGCAGATCGCCGCCGAACTCGACATGTCAAAGTCGAACGTCCACCGCTATCTGCACACGCAGATCGTAAAGCGGGAAGAGCAGCAAGAGTTTGATCCCAAGCAGAAATGGGACTATTTTCCGGGCTGCGAAGAATACGAAGCCAGGGCGAACGACCCGCGATTTGACGACATTGATTCGCGACGACCCCGAGGCAGATCCGCTAAGGCACGAGGCATACCTGATCGAACTTGCGACCGCGAACGCAAGAACCAAATACCTCGAAAACGGAAATGCTCCAAAGTTCGACGAAGCGTGGGCGAAACGCAAAAAGAACTGATCGAAGAACACAGAAGCACCGGGGTTGAGATACCGGAGAGGGGTCAGAGGCCGTGCCGCTCGACGTACCGTTACCGGCCGGCAAGGATACTTCGACGACCGCCTCTGCCGACGATGAAGTACTTTCTCCATCAGCGAGCGCCGGTCCAGACCCCGAAGCAAAAGCCGCCCGCCGCTTCGAAACCACCGCCCGCCTCCGCCGCACCAAAGATCCCTACGGCAACGAGATCTTTATCGAAAGCGAAGACAAACAAACCGGCAAACCCATCATCTGGTACCGCACCGACAGGCGGGACAACCGATTCAAATACGTCCGAAACGACGTAGCCATCTCTCGCCACCTTTTGAAGGAAAAACAGCCCGCAGAAGCAACGGCATTCACCTGATGTTTGAGATGATCTTTTTTCGGGTCACCGGGCTTCGCCCTTTGATGGGTTGTAAGATTTCGCCCACAGTTGCAGGTGGATAGCCCAAGTCTCCTCCGCGGAGTTTTAACAGCACTTTGGGCAAAATCCAGAAAAATTAAGCTGAATCACAATGTCGCAGGTCTTGCTGATTGCTTCTGTCTTCTATTTACTTTTGTCTAAAACGTATTTCTTAAACCAAACCGGGACATTCGAGTTTGTAATGTTGACGTCTTTGCCGTTTTTCGTTACTTTGGCTATCAGTGTTGCTTCGGCACCTGAGTTATCAAATACGAACGCCCTGTCGGTTGCTCTTATTGCCGCGACGAGGTTTTCAAGGGACCGGTGGTAACGGCTAACTATCTTATCAACCGGAACATCATGGCCGCCTTCCTTTACACGGAATGCAACACGAGAAATGTTAATTTCAGGGTCTTCTTGGTTCCTACGTAATATAGATAATTTCGAAAACTCGCCCGGTGTGCCCTTTCCAAAAGGTTGATCTTTTTTGGATGCGACATTACGGGTCTCGAAAGAGAAGGGGTACGTGCCGCGACCAATCTCTCGTGGAGAAAGTCGAGCGATCGCTGAAACAAGATAGGAGTTAGTGAAACTTTCTGAAACGAAAGAGAATTCGTATTAAATTCGAGTTGGTAAGGTCGGCGGGCGAACGTTGTTTCCGATAGTGGGCCGCTGTTTTCTATCGGAGGAATTGAAATATTTGGACTTTGCTCGTATTGACTTTGAAATGTCCAAAATTCAGGTATCCATTTTCCGATATCTCGCGTTCAATATCGTCGGGATTTATGTGGACGCCCAACCAATCTGGGTTGATCTCAAGATCTTCCTCTTGATTGTGGCCCCAACCGGACCGTTCGGACCGGCAAACATTCTCAGCCGGGCAGGCTTCATGCCGGTTCCGCTTCTTTGATCTCGAACTTGGACCCTTTAGCTATCCGAACGCGCGGCTCTAGTTTTTTGATCAGGCGACTCTCTCCGATTCGACTCTATGCGGCAATTCACCATTGCGGTAAACTACTACGCTACCGACTCGAATGGCTCTTATAGGCTGATCCCGTGGCTGATTTCGCGAGTTTCGGGACTTCGCTTTCCGTGAGCTTTGATAGTATCTTTGTTTTCCCCATAGCAACTCATTATACATTCAGATGACAAGACCAATCTAGCGGAAACAAAACACGCAGGGTTCATTGATGAAGTTTTCTGCATAAACGGCGAGAACATTCACTGATTAGCTCAATGTCCCCGGCGGAGTCACTGTAAGTAGAATCGCAATGGCCCAGATATTTCGGCGGCTACGCCGCAGGTGCGATGAAAGAGCGGCACTTTCGGAAAAGCACAGCTTGTATCTTGACAATTGAATGCTCAGCAATTAATAAGGACGCTTATTGATTGCAGGAAAGATGAGTCTGAAGCATAGCTCGTGACTAAAGAGTCTGGGGAAAAGATAAGACCTCTTTCCATTTTGAGCGGTTCCACAAGGCCGGACAGTATCGATTGACCGTAGAGTCCGGATGCACAAGGTTGGCCTGGGAACGACATTTCAAGGAGCATTATGTCAAAAACAGTTCTTGGTATCGACGTTGCGAAAAAGAAATTGGACGTTTGTCTCATCTTCGATGGCAAAGTGTTAATGAAGAAAATCGCAACAACAATAAAGGCTTCACACTCTTGAGGGATGGCTCACGTCGCTGCACCATGCTCGGGTTCACGCCTGTCTTGAGGCGACCGGGGTTTATGGCGAAGCCGTCGCCGAGTTTCTCCATGAGCATGGTCATCGTGTCTCGGTGTCAATCCGTTTCGAATAAAAGGCTTTGCCAGCAGCGACCTGAAACGAAACAAAACCGATACGGCGGATGCTCGTACAATAGCCGAGTTCTGCCTTGCGAAAGCCCCGGAAGACTGGCACCCGCTGCCTCCAGAGATCAAGCAATTGCAGGCTATGACGCGCCGCATCGAAGCCCTTGAGCGATGCTGGTGGTCGAGACGAACCGCATGGAAGTGGCACCCGAAACGGTCCGGCCGAGCATGAAACGGATGATCACAATCTCGAAGACGAGATCGAAAACGTCCAACGTCTTATCAAAGATCACATCGATAATAACCCGGATCTCAAACAGCAAAGTGATCTGCTGCAAACGATCCCCGGCATCGGGGAAAAGACGGCGAGGCTGCTTCTCGGCGATATCGAATTCCGTCAGTTCGACTCGGCCCGAGCTCTCGCAGCTATGCCGGCGTCACTCCGCGAAAATTCAGTCGGCCTTCGCTCAACCTGACACGGCTTTCAAAACGGCAACGGTCGAATTAGAAGCGGTTTATTCCCGGCCATCGCCGCCGGGAAATAAAACCGTTATCAAACGATTCGCCCGGCGTCTGAGTCAAAACGGCAAAACACCAATGCAAATTATCGGTGCAGCGATGCGTAAGCTACTGCACATCGCCTTCGGTGTTATCAAAAACAATCGCCCTTTCGACCCAAACCCCGTAAACCCCGTTTCTACATTTGATTGTTAAGACAGTATCTTTTCCGCTCGGCGAATGGAGCTTCGGGAAGAAAGTGTCATTCTGAATTCTGCATCTGGTTTACAATATTCCCGCTATGAGCTTCATCCAAAAAATTGTTTCCACGGTTTTGCCGAAACGCTGGTTCGACGCGATGGAAAAAGATTCACGAGCGTGGAGAGTACACTGCGAATGCGGACACAGCAACTCGTTATGGGACCTTGGCGGCATGTGCGGCAGGAATGCGGGCAAGACGCATTGGAGAAGAAAGTGCGAGAAGTGCGGACAAAAGTCGTGGCAGGTAATCTCGTTAGAATCGGATATTTGAGGCGGCGATTTCGGCGGTCTTCGGGTGGGCTTGCCCGATATTCGTCCACAGTGCAGCACTTTATTTCATAATCACGTCACCTCGGCGGAGATTTTAGAGAAATGATTAAGGTAGAATCGCAACATCGCAGGTCTGACCCGATTCCTTATGCAGGTCTGACCCGATTCCTTATGACCCGATCCTTATCTCCTCGCGTTCGTTTGACTTGATAGAAAGCACTTTCACGACAAGATCGTAATGAACATAACAGTGAGCTTCCCTTAATAATCCAGCTTCATTATCAGTCGATGTTTTATGGCATCGTTGACTAACTGCCAAAACATCGCGAAGGTACAGCGAGCGAGGGTTTCAAGAGGTGCCAAGTGTTCGGCTCCTTCGTACCGCCAAACGGTAAGAGTTTCCTCTGAAGCAACCCAAGTTGTTTTATTCAGGTGGTAAAGTTCATCGCGAAGCGAGTAGGCCGAACCAAAATTCATTTCTTTATCCGCGAGATCAGCCGCCTCAAAATTGAACATGAATTTTGCAGGAAGCCACGCTTCAACGTCCCTGAGGAGTGAGGGGAAAGAAGTTTGAAAGTCGGGCTCAACGCTCTTCTGAAACGCGGGGTCAGAATACCAATCTTCGGTCGACGAGGCCGGTCGGGTCAGTTCAGGATGCTCTGAATAAGCTGCCCAAAGTAGGAGGGACCCATAACCATCCCACGCTGGCTTATCCGTGAAATAAGGTGCGTCGTCCGATTCGTCCCAGTCGAGCTGCTCTTTTAGATTGTCTCCTAGGCCTTCACTAATTGAATTCCGCCATTCAAGAACAGCGGGGCGAACAACTTTCGGATCGGTAATCGCGTCTTCGTCATTGGCGGGCCGAACAATATGAACATCCCAACCTTCCTCGCGTCCGCGTTGCTGTACGATATTTTCCCAGTTTCCGGTGAAGTATCGAGTGTACGATCCAACGTAAATGTCTAGCCCCATATATGGAGGCATTATCGGAAAAGTGGAGATTTTCCGCAAATAGAGCGGCACAGCCGCGAGGAAATTTTAGCAGACTTTCGGAAAGGCAGAGCTTTTCCGCTCGGCGATCTGCTCGGCGAACTGCGACGCCGCCTTCTCTCCGACCGGCACCATTCCAAAAGCTGTCCTTCAGCCGCAGTTTCATCTTATCGGGAACGCTTTCAGCGACATTTTGTCTCGCGTTATTTGTTAAATGGTGCGGGTATTCGATAATCAATAGTTTTGGGCATCTACTAGACTTTACCTAAGTTTTGAACCCCAATTTAATCAGGAAAGATATTAGATTTGCTCCGCGTAATCGCGGAAGCAAAGATTTAGAAACAGTATGAACAGTTACGTGATCTATTTAGTGCCCGCTTTAGGGATATTGGGCTTGGCGGTGATGGCGTTTAAGTCGGCTTGGGTTACCAAGCAGGATGCCGGCGACCCGAAGATGCAGGAGCTTGCGGGCTATATTGCCGACGGCGCGATGGCATTTTTGAAGGCCGAATGGAAGGTGCTTAGCATTTTTGTTTTGTTCACCGCGGCCTTGCTGGCGTATTCGGGAACGATCCACGAAGTGAACGGGCGGCAGATACACTCGAGCTGGGTGATCGCGATCGCGTTCGTCATCGGGGCGGTATTTTCGGCTACGGCCGGTTATATCGGGATGCGCGTCGCGACCAAGGCGAATGTTCGCACGACCCAGGCGGCCCGCACCAGCCTGAAGCAGGCACTGAAAGTTTCCTTCACCGGCGGCAGCGTTATGGGCCTTGGTGTTGCAGGTTTGGCGGTACTTGGTCTTGGCGGTTTGTTCATTGCGTTCCTTGCGATCTTCGCGGACCTTGGCGTGAATACGGTTAAAACGTCGATCGAAGTACTTACAGGTTTCTCGCTTGGGGCCGAGTCGATAGCGCTGTTTGCACGTGTCGGCGGCGGAATCTACACCAAGGCGGCGGACGTCGGTGCCGATCTGGTCGGCAAGGTTGAAGCGGGAATTCCCGAAGACGACGTTCGCAATCCGGCCACTATCGCCGACAACGTGGGCGACAACGTAGGCGACGTTGCCGGGATGGGAGCCGACCTTTTCGGTTCGTATGTCGCGACCATTTTGGCGACAATGGTGCTTGGGCAGGAGATCAGGGTGGTTGACGCCTTCGGCGGGATGTCGCCGATCCTTTTGCCGATGGTGATATGCGGCCTCGGCATTGTTTTCTCGATCGTTGGATTCTTGTTCATAACTATCAAGGACGATAAATCAAGCGTGCAGAAGGCTTTGAACCTGGGCAACTGGGCTTCGATGTTATTGACGGTCGTCGCTTCTTACTTTGTCGTAATGTGGATACTGCCCGACGGTCAGATCGCTTTGCGTACGACGACATTTAATAAGAACGGCGTTTTCGCGGCGATCGTTGTCGGCACAATTGTCGGGGCGATCATGAGCATCGTTACCGAATATTACACGGCGATGGGTAAAAAGCCGGTGCTGTCGATCGTTCGGCAGTCGTCGACCGGACACGCGACCAACATTATCGGCGGATTGTCGGTGGGCATGAAATCTACGGTCATCCCGATCCTGACACTGGCCGGCGGAATCGTTGCGGCTTACTATTTTGCCGGATTGTATGGCGTGGCGATCGCGGCCGCGGGCATGATGGCGACAACGGCTATGCAGCTTGCGATCGACGCATTCGGGCCGATCGCGGACAATGCGGGCGGCATCGCTGAGATGAGCCAGTTGCCACCCGAAGTGCGTGAGCGAACCGATAATCTGGATGCGGTCGGCAATACGACGGCTGCAACCGGAAAAGGTTTTGCCATCGCTTCGGCGGCTTTGACGGCATTGGCGTTGTTTGCGGCGTTCGTGGGAATGGCTGGTATTGACCGGATCGATATTTACAAGGCAAATGTTCTCGCCGGCTTGTTCGTCGGCGGAATGATCCCGTTCATTTTCTCGGCGTTGTGCATTCAGGCGGTTGGCAAAGCCGCGATGGATATGGTGGAGGAGGTCAGGCGACAGTTCCGCGAGATCCCCGGCATCATGGACTACACCGCAAAACCGGAATACGAAAAGTGCGTCGCTATTTCAACCCAAGCTTCCTTCCGCGAAATGATGATGCCGGGAGCGATAGCTTTGATCACGCCGGTGGTCGTCGGATTCACGTTCGGCCCTGAAGTCTTAGGCGGCCTGTTGGCCGGTGTCACCGTATCGGGCGTGCTGATGGGGATCTTTCAGTCGAATGCAGGCGGTGCGTGGGACAACGCCAAAAAGTCTTTTGAAAAAGGTGTGCTGATCAACGGCGAGATGGTCTACAAAGGATCGGAAGCCCACAAAGCATCCGTAACCGGCGACACCGTCGGCGATCCGTTCAAGGATACCTCAGGCCCGTCTATGAACATCCTTATCAAACTGATGTCGATCGTTTCGCTTGTGATCGCCCCCTATATTTACGGCATAGGGCAGTAGTTCAAACTTAGAACGATCCTGAAAAGGCCGCTTTGTTGCGGCCTTTTCTTTTTTCTTTTGGCCCTATATTGACTAGTTAGTAGAACTTAAAAATGAAACGATGCCCAGAGAGTGCAGACGGGATCATTACGACGATTAGTTCAAAATAATTATTCAAAAGTAAGGCGAGGCGTGATAAAGTAAGGATTTGGGAAAAGGAATATGCAAACAAGCGCAAAAATAACCAGCAAAGGGCAGATCACAGTACCGCTCAAAGTAAGGACGGCACTTGGCGTCAAGGAAGGCGACAAATTGGTTTTTGAACAGAACGGCGGTGAGATGGTCGTCAGGCCGGAAAAACGAGAGAGTCGTTTTGCAAAATACGCTGGTATCGGAAATCCGGGTATTGGAAAAGGTCGCGAGGCTGTCATTCGATATGTTCGTGGATTGCGTGATCCGGAATGATCTCGGCTCTTGACACTAACATCATTGTCGCTCTGTGGGATGCGGATGAACACGATCACCTTACATCTCTCGATCTGCTTGATAACGCCGCATCACGCGGTGGTATTGTGATTTGCGGGGCGGTTTTCGGCGAGTTGCTTGCGGGGCCGGGAAGGACTGAGGAGTTCGTCAACAACTTTCTCAAAGGTGCTGAGGTCTCGGTCGATTGGTCAAGCACCGAAACCGTTTGGAGAACCGCGGGTCTAGCCTTTCAGAAATATTCCGCACGCCGACGGCGTCAAAAGTCCGGCGAAGCGCGACGTATTTTGACAGACTTCTATATCGGTGCCCACGCCTTAGAAAATGGTTACAGCCTGCTTACGCTTGACGACGGGATTTACCGCACGGCTTTTCCAAAGTTGCGAATTATCTGCGCTTAGACATTAGCTCGGAGTATGCCGATTGGCGGACAGTCGTCCTGATCAGCAGGTTTAGGAAATACGGATTTTCATCACAGAGGCACAAAGTACACGGAGAGTAATTCTCAGTGTACTCGGTGTCTTTGTGGTGAGTAAGCTCACGTCCTGGCTATTGACACGTTCATCAGATCAATGAATCTCTCGAAGAGATACTCAGAGTCATGCGGCCCCGGTGCGGATTCGGGATGATACTGGACGGAGAATACAGGCAGCGTCTTGTGGCGGAGGCCTGCGACGGTGTGGTCGTTTAGGTTGATATGGGTTATTTCGACGTCGGCCGGAAGGGAATTGGCGTCGACGGCGAAGCCGTGATTGTGGGCGGTGATCTCTATCTTTCCCGTTGTAAGGTCTTTGATCGGCTGGTTGCCGCCTCGGTGGCCGAATTTTAGTTTGTAGGTCGATCCGCCGAACGCTTCACCGAGAAGTTGGTGGCCGAGGCAGATGCCGAACATCGGCGTCCGGCTTGCGGCGAGTTTTTTGATCTCCTCGACCACCGGGCTCATCGACGCCGGATCGCCCGGGCCGTTTGAGAGAAAGATCCCGTCCGGCTTGAGTGCCATTGCGTCCTCAGCAGATGTGTCCGCCGGCACCACGGTTATCCTGCATCCCATTTTCGAGAATTCGCGAAGGGAATTCGTCTTTACGCCAAAATCGTAGCAAACGACATGATATTCGTGCTCGTCGATGGCCGGGTAATCGAATGTTTGCTCGGACGTGACAAAGCTTGCCAAGCTCGCGGTTGTTCATTGACGGGCGATTCAAGGACCTTCGCCAGCAAGCTTTCTGCATTCAGATCGACGGTCGAAATAGCGGCCCGCATCGCGCCTTTGTCGCGGATGTGACGGACTAGGGCACGGGTGTCGATGTGTTCGAGGCCGACGATGTTGTTTCGGACGAGATAAGAATCGAGGGTTTCGGTCGCCCGCCAGTTCGATGCGATCCGGCTTGCTTCGCGAACCACAAGGCCTTCGGCCCAGGGTTTGCGGGATTCGGTGTCTTCTTCGTTAACGCCGTAGTTGCCGATCAGCGGATATGTCATGCAGACGATCTGTCCGGCATAGCTAGGGTCGGTCAGGATCTCCTGATAGCCCGACATAGACGTGTTAAAGACCATCTCGCCAAATGTCTCGCCATCAGCGCCAAAAGACGCACCGGTGAAAGTGCGTCCATCTTCGAGTACCAGGATCGCTTTCTTTGCTACGTTCATTAAGAAGATTTTACCGCAGAGACGCGGAGACGCCGAGGAAGCAATTTAGAAAGTACAAATTCGTTTCCAGCGAAATCCAAAGAACCGCCAATCGGAAAAATCAATAACTCCGCGGCTCCGCGTCTCGGCGGTGAAAAATCTACTCTTCCTCGTCCTCGGCCCGCAGGTCGTTGACCTTTGGCTTTTCGGGCAGGTCGTACTCGCCGTGCTCCAGGAATCCGACATTTGACGGCTTCCAGTACCTGAAGAACGCCTTTCCGTAAATGTATTTTTCGGGGACCAACCCCCAGACCCGCGAATCCGACGAATTGTCGCGGTTGTCGCCCATTACAAAGTAGTAGTGCTGGTCGACGGCCTTTATGACGTTGTCGCGCAAGTTTTGATTGTGGATCGTGTCCAAATACGGCTCGTTCAGCTCTTTTCCGTCTATATATACCTTGCCGTTTCGCACCTCTACGGTTTCGCCCGGAAGGCCGATGATGCGTTTGACATAGCTCTTGTCGGGGTCGCTGGGATACCAAAAAACGACGATATCGCCGCGGTCCAGGTGGCCCCAGCTTATGCTTTTGAATTTGTAATATACAAGCTTATTTACAAGCAGCCGTTCGCCGTCGTGAAGCTGCGGCAGCATCGACGTGCCTTCGACGACTACGGGTTGAACAGCAAATACGCCGAAAAGTATGAAAACGACAATGATCAGGAAAACATCCCGCATCAGCCGGAGGCTCTCCGCCCACAATCCGTGTCTCGATTCCCGGCCGAGGCGCAGGATCTCCACGCCCGGATCGTCCGCCGCCGAAACCATGCCGAATTCGATTTGGTTTTTCTTTCTGATATCGAACATAATCAACAAAACTATTTGATGCCGCAATTCAACTTGGCGGCGGCGGCAAACCTTGCCAACATAGAAACTAACTTTACCGCATGGTTTTGTCAAAGGATTTCTGAGGCGGAGGCCTTGTCAACAGGATGTACATGATATGCAGGATGATCAGACCGGTTGAGAAAAATTCAACTAACTCATCCTGTCTATTCTGTATATCCTGTTAAATGCACTTCTCAGTGTCTAAAAATTATGAACCACGAAATCCGCTCGTTATTCCCGGCGGCAAGCAAATATACCTATCTAAATAGCGCGGCCGTTTCGCCGATACCGCTGACCGCCATCGAAGCCGTAAACTCGCAATTGAATGACGTTGCCGCGAACGGTTCGAACAATTATAACGACTGGATCGCGACAAAAAACAGGGCACGGTCCCTTGTCGCAGGTATGCTCGGTGTCAGGCCCGAACAGATCGCATTTATGCGAAACACATCCGATGGGTTCGCCTCCGTCGCCAACGGCCTCACTTGGACAAATACGGACAATATCGTCAGTTTCGAGCAAGAATTTCCGGCAAACTTTTATCCGTGGCGGATGGTCCGCGACCGTTTTGGCGTCGAACTTCGGCTCTGCAAGGAGATCGACGGGCGGGTCGATATCGACGGGTTGATATCGATGATCGATCCGAATACGAAGCTGGTCGCGATCAGCGCCGTACAGTATGGATCCGGCTATAAGGCCGATCTTGAACGCATAGGCCGCGCCGCGAGAAATGTTGACGCCCTGTTTGCCGTCGATATTATTCAGGGCCTCGGAGCAACGGGTTACGATCTTCCCGCGCAATATGTGGATATCGCTTCCGGAGCCAGCCACAAATGGCTTTGCGCACCCGAAGGCTGCGGCATTTTGTATATGTCGGACCGGGCGCGCGAGCGTGTCGAGCCCGCTTTTGTCGGTTGGATCAGCGTCGAAACGCCGTGGGATTTTGCCGACCGCGCCCAACCTTTCAAACCAAACGCCCTGGCGATGGAAAGCGGCACCGGAGCGTCGGCCCTTTTTTACGGGCTGGAGCAAAGCCTGAAACTGCTGCACGAAGCCGGGTTAGATAGGATCGATTCCTATCTGGAAGAACTGACTGATGAGCTTTGCAACAGGGTTGCGGAAAAGGATTACGACATTATCAGCTCCCGCGAAAAAGGCGAAAAGTCAGCGATCGTCTGTATAAAGCACCGCAGCGGCATCCACTGCAACCAGATCGCCGAGCGATTACAGGCCGAAAACATTATCGTCAGCCCACGCAACGACCGTCTCCGTATTTCACCACATTTTTATAATAATGCTGAAGATATCGACCGTCTTGTAAGCATTCTGCCTTAGCGTGGATCATTCGCTCAAGCCGTCCAGGTTCAAGCGAGTAAGCCCGCCCGCATCCGAATAAGCTGTCCGCGTCGCCTTCTTTTGCTCGCGAAAACGAAAAAAGAAGATGCCGACGAGTATCCCTGTAAAGATGGAGATACCGAGACCTCCTACTATCCACAGTACAGTTGAGATAAAAATGTCGCGCGTCGTGGTTACGAAATAGCGCTCGAGGCGTTTGAGTAAGTAAGGGTCTTCACCGAGCCATTGGACGGTCTTTTGATATTTGATCTCGTCCAAAAGCGAGTTTGCGGCCGATTCGTCTGCGGAATCGAAAACAAACGTACTATAGTTTCCTATTCTTCGGTACACGACCGGCGAGGCCTGCGGAGTACCGGCAAAATACTGCTGAAATTTTGCGTCGGCGCCGCTTGAGGCTTGCGGGCTGGTATATTCAACGATCAACAACTTTCCTGCCGGATAAGCGGCCGTAACTGCCTCGGTACCGCCCGAAAATTCGATCAGGTCGAGAACCGGGCGGCCGCCGAGAGCGTTCTTAAGATCCTGCAAATTGTTGGCGAATGTCGTAGAGCTGCGGACGTTCTCCCAATCCGGAAGGTGCTTGATCAAGACAGGGATCCCGTCAATTTCCGAAACTTCCTGGCTTTTTACAACGGGTGCCGTTTGCGATATTGCCGCGGCGGCCGTCACACCGAGGATCAGGAAGAGCATGATAACTCTTCTTAAGATCGCATTTCTATTAGTGTTGATCACAGGAATATCTCGTGCCGAAATCGGAATTATGATTCTAGCACTATGGAAATTCATCGACAATGCCGTCGTAATTTAGTACACACCAAATGGTGTACGGCATTGCGCGGCCCCTACACGCTTTGGTTTGAATCTGCGCTTGGATGTATGTCGAATATGAAAGTATGCCTGTGAAAACGCAACAAATCGTGCCGGATTTCGTTATTACTTTCAATCAGTCGCGGTTTGGCACACCAATTGATGAAGCGTATGACAGGGGGAACAAGCTAATGACAACCGAAACATTAAATTTTCCAATATTTCAGGCGGGATCGGGCAGCGAGGCTGTGATTGGTGCTTCGGTCACATCGGAACGTGCTACCAAGGTGCTGGTTAAGGATTTCGACCTCACGCAGGCGGCCTCAAAGGGCGATATGGCCGCTTTCGAAGAGATCTACCAGCGACACCACAGGCGGGTTTATTCGATCTGTTTGCGAATGCTGCAAAATGCGTTCGAGGCCGAAGACCTGACGCAGGACGTATTTATCCAGCTTTACCGCAAGGTAGGCAGCTTTCGCGGCGATTCGGCTTTCACCACATGGCTGCACCGTCTGACGGTCAACCAGGTCCTGATGCATTTCCGCAAACGGAACGTAAAGTTCGAAAAAACGACCGAGGAAGGCGAAACGCCGGAACAGATCGTTGCCGGAACGGACAATCCGTTCAAGATGCAGATCGTCGATAAGATGGCGTTGGAAAATGCGATCGAACAGCTTCCGACGGGTTACAAGAACGTATTTGTCCTGCACGATGTCGAAGGCTTCGAGCACGAGGAAGTGGCCAGAATTCTCGGCTGCTCGGTCGGAACGTCGAAATCGCAGCTTCACAAGGCTCGCCTCAAACTGCGAAAGCTTTTGAAGAAGAAAGCGAATCCGCGTCTTGTCGGGGCGGGTGTCTAAAATTGGTTGAATTCAAAAGGTTACTTAGGCTTCTCGGCATCGGGAAGCCTTTTCCTATTTGACCTTATCGAGTTTCATTTCAAAGACCCTCATCCATGCCTTGCCGTCGCGAGAGAATTCGCCAGTTTCAAACCAAACATCGTTGTCGGCCTTGATCGTATATCGGATCGTCCCGCCCTGTACGTCAAATCCCCAGACATATCCTTCGGGAGTTATCTTGAGATCATATTCACCCGTTCCGCCGCTGGCCAGATAGGCACGGAAACGATATGAGCTGAGTTTTTCATCGAACGCTACAACCGCCAGCGTTTCGTGAATGACCTTGTCCTCCGCGTTCTTGAACTTGCCCTCGACAAGGATGGCGAGGCCATCGATCTTTCGCTGGACGGTCTCGGTGCCGGAGAACGTCTCGCGTTTCGGGCCTTGCTGGATCCAGCCCGAACCGCGCCAAACGCCGACCAGCTTTTCGACCTTTTTCATTTCTGCCTGACGGGCCGCGATGGGCTGCTGGAGCTGGGCAAGAGCCGCGACAGAACAGGCCAGGATAAATGTCAAAACAATTAAAGCTCTCATTATTATTCCTCCAAAGAATTATCAAATAAATTCTAGGGCACAGGTGGGCGGGCGGTCTTGTAGATTTGCGACACGGTCAGGTTTTATTTTACCAGGTGCCCGTGTTCTATACTTTTTACCTTTTTGGCAAACGAATTGGGTGAACGTTTGGTGAGCGAAGTGAATTCATGGGTCAAATGAGCCTGATCGGTGAAACCCATTTCGGCGGCCCGGTCTGCCCATGTTGCACCGGTTTGTTCGACCAGGAAAACGGCGGTCGCCCGAAGCCGTCTAATGCGGGTGTATTGTTTCGGCGTCAGGCCGCTTGCCGCCTTGAACCGCCGTTCGAATTGTCTAATTCCCACGCCGGCGTGGGCGGCCACGTCGCGGATCTTAAATTCGGCGGCGCGGTCTTCGATGAACGATAACGCTGCCACCGCAACCGGGTCCGCATCGGCGTTCGAAACACCCGACCGTTCAAGTCCTTGCTCAAACAACGCTATCGCGTCGCCAAAGTTTTCGGCACGCTCGAGCAATTCGGTCGTTTCAGATGTCAGATGGGGAAATTCTCCGGCCGGGATAAGACGACGCCCGCAAAGCGAGGAGGCGTCGGTCCTCAGGATCGCAGCGGCAGGCCGCAGGAGAAATACGCATTCCCCAGAAAACGTCGCCGGGTGAAACAAGAGTCGAGATCGAGGTTGTATTAAGACCGGTAAAGGCGGTTTGCTTCGTTCCCATCAACTCATTCCTGTGATGGAATAGCGAAACGCAGCCATCCGGAAAGATCTCATGGACCATCGGCCCGGCGGCTTTCTTTGAAAGTGCGAATTCCCAGAAGCTCATAACCACGCTCTCGAACCGGTTAGAGGGTGACGCTTCGCGGTAAAAAGGAAAGGCAGGTTCCAACTCGATCATGACTCCCGAATACTAATATTGCGCCTTTCAAGCTCGGAAACGAATTTCTCAGGATCGATCGCCTTTTCCTGCGGCGTCGCTCCGCGTTCGAGCACATCGCCCTTTGCCATCATTTGGGCGATGATCGAGGCCGGAAACGCAGTTGTCCGCATCATCGCCGAGAGGCCGGTTTTTTCGTCATGACGGTCAACAATGTCGTAACGCAAGGTCTTCGGTCTTTGGTCTTCGGTCTTTGATGTTCCGATGAATTCGAGTCTTACCAGGACGTAATCGGGACCGTCCGCGGGCAGATGTCGCTGCAGCAGTTCGCCAAAAACCTTTCGCGGTTTTACTTTCACAAAATCGGCCACGATCTCTTCGCTTGAGCAAAGCCCAAGGTCGATCATCGTCTTGAACTTCTCGCAGTGGCCGGCGTAGCGGATGGTTTTATAGTCCAACTCCTTGATCTTCCCGAGAAACGTGTCCGGCAGGGTGGATGTCCCACCGCTGGTTTGAAATGCTTCTAGCGGCGGAAAGCCTTCAAATTCGAGCGATTCAAGTTCGGTCATGGATGGCACTTCCTGAACAGTGCCGCCGCGAATTACCCGGGCGACTTCGAGATACTCATTGATGAGGCCCTCGACCGAAAATACCAATTGATAATTCAAGCGGTGGCTGCGGGTCCTGCGGCAAGCCGCCGACGCGAATGTGGATCTCTTCGACGGAATCGAACCTCGCCGCGCCGTGCATCGCGAGGATCGAGACCATTCCCGGTGCCAGCCCGCAATCGGGAATGATGTTTATTCCGGCTGCCTTCGCCTGATCGTCGAGCGCAAGCTGTTCGTCGACAACATAGTTATTGCCGCCGAGATCGCAGAAGTTCGTACTGGTCTCGATTGCCGCACGTGAAAGCGATTCGTTGTACCAATAATTTACGCAAGAGATGGCCGAGTCATGCCCGCTCATTAACCGCGCGACATCCGAATGGTTGGCGGCATCGATATGATGAGCATCGATCTTTGATGTGCCGACTGCCTCGGCGACACTCTCGGCCTTTTTCAAATCGAAATCGGCGACGGTCACGCCAGTGACGCCCGGCGAATTGTGGACAAGATCATAAGCGGCGCCATGCCCCATGCGGCCGGCACCAAGCACTAGAATTTTCATTGTTGATCTTAATAGTCTGGAGTCTGGAGTCTGGAGTCGGAAAGAACTCAAGAGGTTCGAGCACGACTGATTTCCTGCTCGGAATCAAGACTCACAACTCCAGACTTTTTCATTTACCAGTCGTCTAATTCTTCGGGCTTCTCGGCCGCGATCGTTTCGGCGGCAAATTCCCAAACCTTTTTCTTCCAGGCCCGCGTGCCGTCGAGCAAGTTCAATGCGACCTGCGGGTGTGCGGCATTACGCTCCAGCCGGATGACCTGCGCCGTTACGCTGACTTCGTCATCAGCGTTTTCGGTAACGGTCAGTTCGACCTTTGCTCCAACAGTCGGCAGCTTCCGCGGAAGATAGACGAGCGCACCCTGCGCTCCCACATTTTCGGTCAGGCCCTCTTCGGTGATGACTGTTCCGCCTTCGTCCTTCCACTTAACACGGATAGGAAATGAGACTGGATATCGGGCTCCCTGGCGGCGTTCCTGCATAATTATTGTCCTCTTTGATTTGCCTCGACGATCGCGTCTGCGACCCTTGAAATATACGCGAACCGGGCTCGAATAGTCTAGCAAATGCCCGCCGAATTCTCACGCCTAAGCACCTGAAAATACAGCAATTGCATATAAAACAAGGGGTTGCGGTCTTTGACCGGTTGGACACGGCTGGTCAAAAGTGCTAGAATCCTAAAATGTTCTGTTCGCGATCGGATGGAAACAGGCAGCATCCTCTGCCGACACGGTCTTCAGTTTCGTGCGTTGAATGAAAGCAGCAGTTAAGTGACTTAGGATCTTAAACGCTATTTTGACGCAAGGTGGAAGACTCCAAAAATAGGAGCTTTGAAAATGAAAAATCTCGTCAGAGGAGGCGTCGTTCTGTCGCTTATTGGAATGTTCGTTGTTTTTATCTACGCACAGGCCAAGACGGAAACCGCTCTCAGTTCAGCGAAGAATTCGCAACTACAATTGAATAATATTGAAGAAGATAATAAGACAGAAGCAGTAATTGATCAGCAGGAAAATAAGAAGTTAGTAGACAAGACCGTTTCATCGAAAGCGGTGGGAATGAGCAAAGGCTCGTTTGTAGCCACAGCGTATTGTTTGAGAGGAAGAACAGCAATGGGACACGGCGTCCGTTCCGGACTTATAGCCGCTGACCCGCGGGTATTGCGGTTAGGAAGCCGCATCAGCCTTGGTGCCGGAGCCTACAGCGGCTCGTATTTGGTATCCGATACGGGCAGCCGTATCAAGGGCAAAAAGCTCGATATCTGGATGGCAAGCTGTTCCGAAGCAAGACGTTTTGGCCGTCGAAACGTGTCAGTTTCGCTTTTGGGCAAGTAATTACAACTGAATAATAAATAAACAAAGGCCGCTACCGGGCAATCGAGGCGGCCTTTTAGTTTTAACCGGCGTCCCGTAGGGACTTTATGATAATAGCCCGGCGATTTATCGCTGGGAACAACGATGATCGAAGTCCAAAGTCCCGTTAGGGACGGTTGAACATCGGCGAATAAAACGGTTCAGTCGTCCCTATGGGACTCAAAATGCTGCAATCGATTACCCAGCGATAAATCGCTGGGCTATTTTCTCGATGTCCCTGCGGGACAATAAATCAAGCCCCATAAGCTCACGGCGTTGGCATCCGCGGCATAACATACTTCACCGCATCCATCTCGACCAACTCCGCCAGCTTTTCGATGGAGATCCGGCCAAAGACATTGATGCCGTCTTTTGCCGACTCGACTTCAAAGCCAAGAGCCTTTAGCTGCTCCAACGCCTCCGGTGACCTCGCCTTTAATACGATCCGCACCGAGGCTTTGCCGTCGCGGACAAACGAGGTTTCGTTGCGGACCGGGTTTTGTCGTCGCTTTCTGTAAGCCGACCGACAACGGCATAGAGCCACGCGTGCAGCTTCTCCTTGAGCTTTTGCAGGCGAAGCTCCTCGGCAGTCGGAGCGGCAGGCATTCTGCTGGACGAGCTCAGGAGCCGGCCGGATACATCTTGCGTTACGGTAACGGCGCCATTGGCGATGCTAAAGTTATAGGTTATAACTCCTGTCATCGTTAACGGCACACCGTTGGTCATCGCGGGTGCGAACTTGGTGGCTGCCGCGCGCCTCTGTCGCCTGTTCGGCCTTTAGCAGCGGATGCCCGGTAACGCGGTCGCTGAGACAACCTGGCCTGTTGCGATCTACCGTTACCTTAACCGAAACTGCCCTGTCGCGTTCACCGCCCGGGCCGCGGCCGGATATGCCGGCTTTGGAAGACTTCAACGCCTTGCCATTCAGCACACCGCCCGAGACAACGGGCATCGGTGGAGGAGCACTGCCACCGTTCCGTAACCAGACCGCCGATCGCTGCTTCCATATCCGACACCAGAGCCAGAGCCTGTTCCTCCTCCTGAACCTGAACCCGAACCTGAGTTCGACGATCTCCTCGAATAGGTTTTGGCTTTCCCTGACATACCGGATCCGGGAATGTCGCCCGGCTTGATAACCGTTGTGATCGATGAACTGGACATGTTGATCGACGGCGATTCAGAGGTCACTTCGACAGTTGCCGAAGCCGTCCCGGGAACCAGCACGAGCGCGTTTGACGAGCTATACTGTACGGGCAGACTCGAGATCGCTCGTGCGGCAACGCCACCTCCACCGGAACCTGTACCGTTTGACAGGCCACTCATCTTTCCGTTCGGATCGCCCCAGCGATTAGATTCCTTACTAACGGCGGTATTTCCATCGACACCTTCCGGGATCGCAACCGGTACATCGACCTTGGTCGGCGTGCCGTTTCGATTTACTATCTGTTCCTCGACCGCGACGAACGATGTAAATTGCGTCAGGATACGGAACTCAAGCCCGAGCCCGGCTATCTGGGTATTCAGAGCATCGACGCCCTTGCCCTTTAAAGCCTCCATCGAGAGTTCGTCAACGCGCCGCCTTGCCCACAATGTAGCAAGTACGTCGTTGGCCGCTTCTGTTTCGGGCAGGTTGATATTGATCGAGCGTTCATAAGGCTGCCCGGCGACTTTGCCGCGCAGCTTTATCGTTCCGCTTGCGGCCTTTGAATATCGGGCGTTGACTATTACTGGCTTTGATGAAAATAGGTCCGTGAGCTTGCTTGGATAAACATCGGCGACCGGCATTCCATTCCAATCGATAGAAAGTTCCGTGAGCAGCGGCGTGCGGACGCGTTCGTAGAATTTCTTTGCCGCTTTCGAGCCGTCATCGGTCAGGGCGACATATTCGACCTCGCCGTTTCCGGCCTCGGCCATCTTGTCGAGCAGGGCACGATTTACCGAGCTGCCGATCCCAAATGAGAAAACGCGTGCCTTCGGATGTTTTTGGATCTCCGCGATGATCTCGTTGTCATTGCCGACAAACGCATCGGTCATAAAGCACACAATGCGAAGATGTTCCTGCGAATCCGAAGGATCGAGAGCCGTCTTGATCGCCTTCATCATTTCGGTCCCACCGCCGCCTTCGCGCGAATCCAAAAACGCCTGTGCGCGTTCAAGGTTTGCCTGCGTCGCGGGCACAGGTTCCTCGAACAGAACATGCGTGTCGCCCGCAAACGTGATCAGGTTGAACGTGTCGTTCGGATTGAGGCCGTCGAGCGAAAGCCGCATTGCTTCCTTCGCTTTTTCGATCGGAAAACCGGACATCGAACCGCTTGTGTCGAGAACAAAAACTATCTCCTTCGGCGTTATGTCTTCAGACGTAAACTTGTCCGGCGGCTGCAAAACGAGCGAAAAGAAACCACCGCGGCCGGTTCGATGAGCAAGAATGGCGTCTTCGATCCGCTTTCCGGTCACGTCATATCTGAGTATGAAATCCTTGTTCGGAATCACCTTTTCGCCCTGGAGCTTAATGTTGGCCCGGCTGGGCGTATGGTTTAACTGTTCGATCCGATGCGAGGTTGACCGCACTTCCTCAACCGGTACACCCGCATTTAAATTCACCTCAATTGAAACATCGTGGCCGGCACGCGTTTCGGCGACCGGCGGCTTGATCTTGCTTGCGTCCCTCACTGAGCCGGGAATGTATCGCGGGCCGACCGTCATCGGAAAAACAAATTCGTATCCGCCGTCCTCGTATTTCAGCGTTTCGACATAGCTGATCTCGATCACGACCTTTTCGCCCGGCATAATGTTGGCGACGGCTTGCGTGAAAATATTCGGCCGCTCCTGGTCGAGCAAGCTCGCCGTCTGGCCGGCTGCTTTTGCCGTTTCATACACCGCCCGAGCTTCTTCGCGTTTCATGATCTTGCCGCGAACGACACGCGACCCGATCGTCATTGTCATATCGTCAACCGCGCCGTTCTGCGAAAGCGGAAATGTATAGACGGCCTCGATAGCCTCGGCGAACGTATTTTCGAATTCCTGCGTAACACGCACGCGTGCCAGGAAACCGCTGATGTCGGCCTTGACGGCAGTATTCTTCAGCGGACAGGCTCCCAGCTCGCCGCCCTTCTTGTCCCGAGCGTACAGTGTTCCTTCCGTCGTATCCTGAGCATAAGTGCCAATTGTGAGCAAAGCTATCGCCAGCAAAAACAGTGCTTTTCGCATAATGAGTCTCCGGTTGTCTTGAACTTAAAACGGAAAAAACTCTGCAGGTTTTTCTGGTTAGACACCCAAAGTCGGCAAAAGGTTCCCTGAGCCGAAAAAAATTCGAGAAAATGTAAGGTGCTGATAAGGAAGGTAATATCACGCAAAGATCCAAAGGCCGCTAAGGAAGCCGGGAAACCAGAATCGCTTTGCTCTCTAGTGCGTCTTCGCGTGAAACTACTTCTTATAACTCGCGGCGTGGAGTTCGTCGCGTTTTGGAAAGTGGAGGAGCATGGCTATGACGCCGAGGGCGATCCAGAGGAAGAAGTATTGATAATCGAATGCAAAGGCCAGCGTCAGGCCAAACAGCGAGCTAGCTTCGCACAATGCGAGAGCGATGATCAGGCCGCTTTGTACCTGGGCGGTGTCCTGTGCCTCGACCGCACGTTCGTTGAGCCGTCTTCGAAAGGCGAATGAAAAAAGTACTGCCGTCATCGCCGCCACCGCAAAGCCGACGACCATCGACGCGCTGTTGCCCGCGATCGGCTGCGAAAAGTCGAACGTGAACAACGTCGGCCGCGTCAGGAAAATGACCAGCACAAACATCAACTGCGACATTAACAAGCCCGCCCAAATAATGAGCATCGACTTGTATTGGGCTTCGATGTTGGGTTTTTGGTTTTGCATATCAATTGCCTCCACCTTTAGGCGGAGGACAGGCTTTTAGTTTTTGGCCGGGCTTTAGCCGAATCGGCCGTAGTGCCAGGTCATCATTATTGGGCTAAAGCCCGGATCTTTTTTTGTAACCGAACCTCCACCTGAAGGTGGAGGCAATTGAAAGAACAGTCAGAAAAACGTCCATTGTTGCCTAGTCCGTCGCCTCCAGTTCTTCTTCAAGCAGCTGCCGCTGGTAAAGTTCGGCATAATCTCCGTCAAATTCGAGCAGTTCTTCGTGCGTGCCGCGTTCGATGATCCGGCCGTCGTGGAGGACGCAAATGAGGTCGGCGTCGCGGATGGTCGAGATGCGGTGCGAGACGATCAGCGTGGTTCGCCCGCTCCGGACGTCGCGGAGATTGTGCAGTATCTTTCTCTTCCGTATATGTATCGACCGCCGAGAGCGAATCGTCCAGGATCAATATTCGTGGGTCGCGCGATAACCGCGCGTGCGATGGCCGTCCGCTGCTTCTGCCCGCCGGAAAGCGTGATGCCGCGTTCGCCGACAAGCTGATCGTACTTGCCGGGAAAGTCTTTAATGTCGTCGGCCAGGCCCGCGATCTCGGCGGCTTTTTCGACGGAGATCTCACCGCCGAGACGCCGAGACGCCGAGTCAGAACCGGAAGCGGCAGCGATTGGGTTCTTATTGTCGGAGACTAAGCTCAACGGCTCAACATCCTCAGCTGCACTTTTCTCCGCGTCTCCGCGTCTCGGCGGTGAACCATCCACCCCAAAAGCGATATTCGCCGCCAGTGTATTGCTGAACAAAAAGGTCTCCTGCGGGACAAACCCGATCGACCGCCGAAGCTGTTCGATAGGGAACTCGCGTACCGGCACGCCGTCGACCAGAATGCTGCCTTCGGGTGCCTCGATCAGACGCGGGATCAGGCTCATCAGCGTCGATTTCCCGCTGCCGGTTTTGCCGACGAACGCGACCGTTTTTCCGTGATCAATCGTCAGGTCGATATTCTTCAAAACCGGCTTGCCGTTATAGGCAAACGAAAGATCGCGGAATTCGATCGCACCTTTGATCGGTTCCTGCTCGCTGATGCCGGAAGCGTCTTTGATCAATGGCTCGGTCTCCAGAATTGCGTTAAACCGTTTCAGCGAAGCCGTGCCGCGTTGGTAAAGATTGACGACGTAGCCGAGCGCGATCAGATACCAGATCATCCGCTGCAGGTACAGTATGAACGAGGCAAAATTGCCGGCGGTTATTTCGCCACGCACAGCCATCGGCACGCCCACGGCGACGATGATGACAAATCCCAGCCCGATAAAAAAGAAAAGCAGCGGCCGCATCGCCGCCGCGAATTTCACAAGCCGCAGATTTTGCGCAGCGTATTCACGATTGAGCTTCTGAAATTCCTCGATCTCCGAGTCTTCCTGCGCATATGCGCGGACGACCCGGACGCCGCTCAAGTTCTCCTGAGTGCGGGCGGTAATGTCAGAGAAAAATTCTTGTATCTTCTCGAAACGCTTGTGGATCTGGTTGCCCAGAAACTTTACCGTGAGCGAAACAAGCGGCATCGGGATCAGAAGAAGCAGCGTCAGTTTTACCGAAATATTCAGCAGGATCGGCAGCACAATACACAGTGCGAATATCGCTTGAAAGCTGTAGAGGATCATCGGCCCGACGATCTGCCTGATCGCCGCAAGGTCGTTCGTCGCACGTGCCATCAGGTCGCCGACGCGGTTGTTGTAAAAAAATTCGAGCGGCTGATCGACCAGGCTTTTGTAGAAGGCCTCGCGCATGTCGAACTCGATGTGCCGCGATGTGTTGATCAAAATGCGCCGCTGAAGAAACAGAAAAACACCGCTCATCGCGTTAACGCCGAGAATGACAAGCGGATAGTAAATTATCTTCGGCCACGTGATCCCGGCGCCAGATCGTCAACCGCCATGCCGACCAAAAACGGTACGAACAGCCCGAACAGCAGCGAGATAAGAATACACACGATGCCGCCCGCCATCCGCCACCGGTAGGGCTTTACAAATCGTGCGAATTTCCTGATCGGATCCATAGGAGCGTGAATCGTAAATCGTAAATAGTGAATCGGATACCGTCAACGTTCCGTTCCCGAATTACGATTGACGAATCACGGTTTACTAAACCTTAGTATAGGTCGAGATCGCCGTTGCAATTAGTTTGCCGTCTTCATTAACAACATCCGCCGAAACGGTAAAGATCCGTTTTCCGGCCCGCACGACCTTTCCGGTGCAGGTAAACGTTCCCTCAAAATGCGGCCGCAGGTAATGCACTGTCAGGTCGATAGTCGAAGCGCGCTCGCCCTCGGCAAGACGCGTGATGACGGCAAACGCCATCGCTGTGTCGATCAGCGTCGCGGTCACGCCGCCGTGCAAAACTCCCGCCGGCTGCCGCAGATCGTCTCGCATATCGATCTCGATAACGGCCTCGTTATGCCGGAGATCGACCAGCCGCATGCCCATCAATTGTGCAAACGGCAATCCGTGAAGCGAATCCTCTGCCCGCTTCCTTTGTTCCGGAGTGATTTCGATCCTCATACTTTATTGACAGGATATTCAGGATGAACAAGGTAAACTCATTCGTCCTTGGCTCGATCTCATCATCATGAATATCCTGCGCATCCTGTCAAAAACAATGCCAGTAGTTAGCGCTCGTAAAACTCACCCAGCGAAACTTTACGAAAGCCGGCCGGGATAGCAAACAGTTCATCGCCGACATCGGTACGAAAACCGGTCATCGCCACCAAATATTGCAAAGTCTTGTCGACACCTTTGCCGGAAAAAAACTCCTGCCTGACGACCATCCCGATCGCTTCGTCAAAATAAACTATGATCTCGTTCGAATTGTCCTCGACGCTTACTTTATATTTTATTACTGTTTCCTCACGCCCTATCTCTTCGAACTCCGCGCGCCCACCGCGATTTAGCAGCTCGGATGTGAGTTCGCTGAACTGGGCATCGGCCGATATTGGCGCGGTCCGGGTTGCTTTTTCCGCGTAGATCTTCTTGTCGAACGAGAGCAGATATTCTTTGTCCGTTTGCAATATTGTGCGTTGGTTCTTCTCGCCCGGGTCAAAATCAATCCGGCGCAGATCGCCTTTTCGTGCCAGCAGAGTGCTCCGTACTGTCTCGCCCACCGTCACGTCGATCTCACATTGAAAAGTTTCCGGCTCTTTCGTCTTGAACGGGATCCTGCTTTTTGTTTCCGGAACGATCGGAACAGGCTTATTTTCTCCGGTTTTCAGGAAACCGCAGCCACCGACAAGGAACAATAGTAAAATACAGGCAAGGAAAGATTTAGCGGGATTTGACAAAAACATTCGGGTGTCTGAATTTTAACATAATGGAACGGACGGACAAGAGTGCGAAGAATCTGAGGCGTTGGCAGGCGATATACCTCGCCGGTGCAGCGGCCGTACTGCCGATCTCGCCGTTCCTTTATTTACAAGGCCAATACACGCGGCGAAAGGTCGGCTTGCTGCCGGACGCGGCCGGAGACCGAGCGGGCATTGCCGGCGAAGGTGGCGAAACTGCGAAGCTCCTTGTTATCGGCGAATCGACAATCGCCGGACTCGGAGCACGAACGCACGAGTTTGCTTTGACCGGACAGTTTGCTCAACGCTTGAGCGATCGCATTGACAAGAAAGTCAGCTGGCACGTGATCGGCAAAAACGGGGTCACCGCCCGCCGCACCATTGACGAGCTTGTCCCGAAGATCCCGGACGAAACCTACGACTACATTCTGATCGGCCTCGGGGGCAACGATGTGATGAAGCTCAGCAGCCCGCGAAAGTGGCGGCGGGATATGACCGAGCTTCTTGGAATTTTGCGCAAACGAAACCCGGAAGCCGTATTCTTCCTGTCAAACTGCCCGATGATCAAATATTCGCCCGCGATGCCGCACCCGATCAGAGGCCTTTTGTGGGAGCTTTCAAAATTGCATGACGCGAACATAAAGGAGTTGACCGCGGAAATGGAGAGAGTGCATTACTACCCGCAGCCGGTCGATGTTCAGCTCGAAGGCTTTTTTGCAGACGGCATTCACCCCTCGGAACAGGGCTATGCCGATTGGGCCGAGGCGATGATGAAATTCTTTGACGGAAGGCATAAATGGTGAGTCCGGCCAAATCATTCGATCTTCCCGCCCTGATCGACGCCCATGCCGAGTGGCTTGTCGTCAGCGAAAACGGCAGAACTTTTCCCTTGAACCGCACCGAGATCGAACTTCTTGACGAAGGCGACAAGCTTCTTTTCGGATTTCTCGATGACAAAGGCTTTCGTTCAGTCCGGGTCGACAAAGTCACGGCCGATGGCAACGAGGTCTCGCTTGATGTAAAAGCAAATTTTGCCCGCTCTGCCGAAACGATCCGCCTCGTCCCGCGGGTTTCCGCTGCCGAATTGACGGCAAACGTCGAGCTTGCCCGCCTGCAAAAAGCGAACGAGATCGCCCGGTTAATTGAGGAGTTCGACCCGGAAATGAAGATCGTCCGAGTGGCCCTGAATAAAGGCAGCGGACGCTTTGCCGAGATAATTATTAAGAGCCGGACGGGCGTTCAGACGGCGGTATTATCCGACGTTTCAGAACGGACGACACCGGAATCGCTCCTCACAACGGCTATTCTATGGCTGGCAAAATTGCAGATGCGGCGGAAAAATCCGATCGATGAAATCTGGATCGCCGGCGAAAAAAAGATAACCAGAAACCTCCGGAAACTGCACGCGCTTCTCGAACGGCCGATCAAATCTCAAATTAGGATATTTGAGATCGCAAAGGAAAAATTAAAAGAACTCCCTTCATTCGATACCAACAACCTTTGGCGTGAAAAGCCGAAAAAACTGATCCTTCCCGCAGAGGTCGAGTTGAGCGAAACGGCCCAAGATATGATCGCGTTCGCGCCCGAAAAGATCGATGTAATGTTCGCCAAGAGTGGCGAGAGCATACGGTTTCACGGCCTGCCGTTCGCCCGCGTCCGCAAGATGCCCGGCAGTGAAAACGCCTGGTATGGGATCGAGCGAACTAAGCGGACTTTGAATGAGGCTTCTCAAACCGACTTCCGGCAATTGATCGATAGTCTCGAAACACACAGGAATTCGGACCCCGCATCAAAACGCCACGAGCTTTACCGCCTCTCACCTGAATCGTGGCTCGAATCGATCCTCCGGCGGAACATAAAGCAGCTCGATGCAAACCTCATCCTGGCGCCGATCTACAACCAGTTCCGTACCTTCGCCGACAAGATCGACCTGCTCGCATTACGAAAAGACGGCCGCCTCGTCATCATCGAAATAAAGGCCTCCCCGGACCGCGAAATGCCGTTCCAGGCCGCCGACTATTGGCGAAAGATCGAGCACCTCCGCCGCCGCGGCGAACTAAAACGCGCACGGGTCTTCGGCGATCTCGAGATTCTTGACATGCCCGCATTAGTTTATGCCGTCGCCCCGGCGCTCAGCTTTCATCGTGACTTCGAATATTTTGCAAAGATGCTCTCAAAAAAGATCGAACTCTGGCGGTTCGAACTCCACGAAAACTGGCGGGAGGAAGTGAAGGTTATTGCGAGGCGAAATTATTTGAATAGAAATGTATTGTAAGTCATGTCGTGAATAGATATAATTCACAGCGTGAATAGATTTACATATCCTCGGCTTGTCACGGAAAGCGTCAACGAGCGCCTGAAGGTGATGCCGGCTTTGGTTGTCACAGGGGCGAGACAAACCGGAAAAAGTACGCTTGTGGAGCACCTTATCGAGGGTAAGCGTCGGTTTTATACCCTCGATGATCTGGATACGCTGGACGCGGCACGACGCGACCCGGAAAGTTTGATCGGCGGAGAGGTGCCGGTAACGCTGGACGAAGTGCAGCGTGAGCCTGGTATTCTGCGGTCGGTCAAGCGTGCGATCGATCTTCAGCGGAGGCCCGGACAGTTTCTCCTTACCGGTTCAGCAAACCTGCTTCTGATGGGACGGGTTTCGGAATCGTTAGCCGGTCGTGCAAGTTATTTAACGCTTTGGCCTATGACACGCAAGGAGCGGCACGGCAAAGCCAGGTGCGGTTTTTGGGAAGAGCTTTCGTCCGCAGACGAAAAGGACTGGATCGAACTGCTCTTGGACCAGCGGTCGAAGACCGAAAATTGGCGTGATCTAGCCCTCACCGGCGGTTTTCCGACACCGGCCGTCGAGATGAGAACCGACCGTGAACGAGCGATTTGGTTCGACGGTTACATTCGCACCTATCTTGAGCGTGATCTTCAAATGCTGTCTTCCATCGAAAACTTGCCCGATTTTCGCCGGCTGATGCGTCTGTTGTGTCACCGATTGGGCGGGATAATGAATCAGGCGAGTATCGGACGCGATGCCGGGCTGACTCAGCCCACTGTTCACCGATACCTGAACCTTCTGGAAACGTCGTTCCTGCTCGTGCGGATTCCGGCCTTCTCGGTAAACCGAACAAAGCGTCTGGTAAAATCGCCAAAATTATATTGGAGCGACACAGGCGTCGCCCTGCCATCTTGCTGAACGAAGCGAACCTGGCGGCGAGCACCTTGAGAATCTTGTACTAAACGACCTGCTGGCGTGGCGCGACGCGCGGCTTGAACGGGCGGAGATATTCTACTGGCAGACCAGAACCGGCGAAGAGGTGGATTTTGTGATCGAGTCTGGCGGGCGCCTTTTACCGATCGAGATCAAATCGACCGGCAAGCCCCGGTTGGATGATATAAAGCACCTGCGAACCTTTTGTACCGAATATGGCGACCAGTCCAGAGCCGCTTTACTGCTGCATACCGGAACACAGCTCGACTGGCTTGCACCTAACGTTTTGGCTGTGCCGTGGTGGATGGTGATATGACAGTCGGCTCAAGCATTTGGGACCGCAGCCGCTTTTTTACGGCAATGCTAAAAAAGACTTCTTAGAGTCTTGCCCGAATTGATGAATAATCTTCGAATATTGGCGGCAGTAACTCTTCGATGGTTTGAACTGTACAATTCCCTACGCGTAGCCTCACAACTTTGGGCGGATATCCGAACAACAGACTTCGCTGCTGAAAATCCAAGTCCTTCGAGACGATCACAAAGTCGTTTGACTTCGCATATTCCCAAATATCAACGTCCTCTGATTCGGTCATTCCGGCTTCGCGAATATGTTGACTCTCCGGATAAAGACCGGCTAATTTTTCAGGCAGCCTCCATGACAGATTTTGGTCAAACAGCAATTTCATACTGCGGTAAAACTGCAAGACGTCTTTCACGGTCAGCGGCATACGCTAAACAAGCGAGAATGTCCTCATGGGTTAAGTCGGGGAAATCATCTAAGATCTCTTCTTCCGTCATTCCGCCGGCCAAGTATTCAAGCACATCCTGAACCGTCATCCGTAAACCGCGAATGCAAGGCTGGCCGCTGCGTTTACCCGGTTCTATCGTAATAATGTCTCGATAATCCATAACCGAAAGTATCTGCTACATCAACGGCAAACGCAAACAAAAAGTTAGCGCGAAAGTGCTAGCGAAAGGTCGAACTCTGGGCATCGAAACCAAACGATACCCTGGTGCCTCGACTATTGGTTCGTTGTCAGACCGTTATGATTTAGGAAGGTCATCCAGATTTGCTCCTTCCGGAAAGAACAGGACCATCTGGTCATTTCTCGCCCAATTGTCCTTGAGAATTTGACCGGACAAGACCTTATCCAATCCTTTCACCGTGTCGTCCACAATTCTCTTCACAATTTTTCAGTTGTGATAACCCAAAGCCGTAAGGATCCTTTGGGATCTTCGTTTGCCCGTAGACCAAGTCTTTTTCTTTTAGCCCACTCTTATCCGGTATGTTTTTTGGGTTGAGGCGTTTCGAGTTTGTCTGAGACGTAGCCTCGTAGTACGCCATTCGATCGTGCTTCGGATGAACATAATCATTCCTCACCTTCAACAACTCCACAAAATGGCTCCACGGGTATGAACCTAGGTCAATTTGTTGTGGTGGGATCGCCGCGAGCTGCGGTAGTAGTTGCCATTTCTCTGATGTAGAGAATTTTTCTTCTCTGTCAATAATGAAGTCATGGATTGGCTGCGGAAGAAAATTATCGAGCGCCCGATTGATAAGTCCCTCTAGACTAAAAACGTAAAGCAGCATGGCGGTGCGACGGAATTCGTATCTCTTCAAAAGTCTCACGAATCGTTGGCAACGCCGCAGTGGACATGAGGTATTCGGCATCTTGGTAAAGATAGTGGAAGCTGTTAACCTTAGTCTTCATCAAGAAGCGTATTTTTTTATCGTCCGCCATATAGATAACCGATCTACTTTGTATTACTCCTGCCGTTTCGCCAGGTAATCAATTTATAGCTTCTTTCGGCCGTCATCTCTACCGACAAATTTATACCCGATCCCGCGAACCGTCCTCACAATTTGCGGGTCGTTGGGTTTGTCTTCGAGGTACTTTCTCAGCCGGACGATAAAGTTATCTATCGCCCGCGTGTCGGTGTCTTCCTGGAGGTCCCAGACGTCCTCGAGGATGGTTCTGCGCGAGACCGTTTGGCCCTCGTTTTCGATGAGATAGCGGAGCAGTTTCAGCTCCATCAGGGTCATGTGAATGACCTCGTCGCCGCTGCGGAGTTCGAGGTTGGCAAAATCTATTGTCTTTCCGTTTATCTCGAACGTGTCGCCGAGCCTGTTCTTTGTCGTCTCTCGCCGGGACCATTCGCGGCGACGCAGCAGTCCGTTCAGACGGGCCAGAAAGATCTCGAGATCGAAAGGCTTGGGCAAATAATCGTCGGCTCCGGCTTCGAAGCCCTTCAACACATCTTCAGGCCGGCCGCGGGCGGTGAGCATCAATATCGGCGTATAGTCCTGTCTCGCACGCAAGGCGGCGGCAACCTCAAAGCCGTTGATGCCGGGCAGCATCACATCCAGAATTACAGCATCAAATGCGCGTTCACTAGCGGCGACCAACGCAGCTTCGCCATCGGCGACTATCTCGGCCTCGTATCCTTCGGCCTCGACATTGAATCGAAGCCCATCGGCGATATGCTGTTCGTCTTCGACGATGAGAATTCGCATAAGTTCGTGAATCGTGAATCGTGAATTGTGAATCGCAAGGAACGTTAACTTTTTACCGATCACGATTCACGATCGACGATTGACGAAATTGGCAATTGCACCAAAAATGTTGTCCCCATGCCCGCACCGCGGCTTTGGGCGCTAACCTTTCCGCCGTGCCTTTCGACGATCGATTTGACGATAAAAAGCCCAAGGCCTGTGCCCTTTGCTTCATTTCCCGACGGATTGGCCACCCGGTAAAATCTCTTGAAAACCCTTTTCAAGTCGGCGGATGGAATGCCAATACCATTGTCCTTAATAAAGATATCGATCCGCTTATTCATCGCTCCTTTCTTTGTGCGGATCAATATCCTTGGTTCGCCGGACGAGTACTTCAGGGCGTTGTCAAGCAGGTTAATAAAGGCTGTCTGCATATCCGCCGCGTCGCCCATGATCTTGATCCGCTCGGCCGGCTCCGAAAATCTGATCGCTCCTTCGTCCAGATTTCGCCCCGTGCGGATAATTGCGATGGATTCGTTTATTAGCTCGCCGATATCTATTTCGGACGCGCTGAACTGCCGTTTTCTCTCTTTCGTACTGCTCGCCTGAAGTACCTGCTCGACAGTGTTGAGGAGCCGGTTGCTGTCGGCCAGCATCACGTCGTAAAACTCCATCTGTTTTTCGGGCGTGACCTTTCGGGTTTTCAACGTTTCCAGATAAAGCTTTATCGAGGCGATGGGCGTTTTCAGTTCGTGAGTGACCGAATTCAGAAAGGCATCGTGCTGTTCGCTTCGTCTTATCTCTCGAACAAGAAAAATCGTGTTCAGCACGAGGCCGGTGATGATCACGGCGAAGAAAACTATCCCTAGCACCATCAAGGCGACCTGGCGTACATTCAGCAATATCCACCCGACATTGAGCGCGACCGCCAACACGATCAGGCTTATCCCGAAAACAAGGAAGAATATTGCTGTTTTTCGCCGCCGCATAGGTTAACGGAAATGCAAAACGGAAAACGGAAAATTGATACCTACAGAGTATCACTTTCCATTTTCCGCTTTAAGTTAGCCTTTGTTTACGCCGCTTCTTGCAGCGGTTTCAGCTCTGCCTGTTCGATCTGTTTGGATTCAAGGTCATACGCATAAACGTTCTTCACCAAGCCGAACTTTTCCATTAATTTGATCTCGACCCAGTTTACGTCGAATTCGTACCATGCAAGCCCGTGTTTGGCCGAACGCGGATGAGCATGGTGGTTGTTGTGCCAACCTTCGCCCCATGTCAGAGCGGCTATCAAGCCGTTATTTCTCGAATCGTCACGTGTTTCAAAACGCCGCGTTCCCCACAGGTGTGTCGCCGAATTTACCAGCCAGGTAAAGTGCCAGCCGACAACGGTACGCAGGAAAACACCCCACAGCACCATCGGCAGGCCGCCGATCGCAAATAGGCCGATCGCGACTATCACAGTAGGGACCCAGTAATATCTGTCAAGCACCAATTGGAACCGGTCCTTAACAATGTCCGGGCAATAGCGTCTGCATCGTCGCAAACGAATTGTTCTGAGCCGTTCCGCGAAATATCCAGCCCATATGCGACCAATAGGTTCCGTGACGCGGGCTATGCGGATCGCCGTCGGTTTCGGTGAACGCGTGATGCAGTCTGTGCGTCGTCACCCAGGTCAGCGGGCCCGACTGAACGGCGAGGGTTCCGATGACGCTCAAAGTTCGCTCAAACCACCGTGATGTCTTGAACCCGCGATGGGTCAAAAGGCGGTGATAACCAATACCGATGCCCAAACTGCCGGCGAACCACCAAATGATCGTCGCTGCAGCCAGATTCTGCCAACTGAACGTGAAAAGAGCGGCAACCGCCAATACATGAAACGTAATAACCCCGATCAAAGTGTTCCAGTTGATCTTGTTATGATCTTTATTGATTGCGACTACATTTTGCATAATTAAACCCTCGTGATTGAAATTGTTGGGCACGCACCAGTCCCAAAAAGAAGCCTAACAGCTTTTAGGACAGGCAATTGTAAGAGTTTTGTAAAAGCAAGTAAGGCCGCACACGGCCGGAACGGGCACCGGCCGCGAACAATTGCAAATTGGCGGGGATTCGAATATATTTCCTGTCATTATCCACCTCTGGTCGACTGGTCTTGATCGGACAAATAATTGTCGAAAGACCGGTATCGACAAATAAGGTCCGCCGGGAAGATCAAATTGGAAAATGGCTTTACAATCGAATTTCGAGGCGATCACATAGTGGTTTCGCTCGGGGCTGATTATCAGGTCACGACCGAACAAACCGCGAAGTTCTGGGCAGCAATTGAGGAGGCCTGCGTTCTCAATGAATCCCACCGCGTGTTGGTCGAGGGTTATGTTCCGAACCGGCATGAACTTCAGGCGTCGCAGATCGTGGATTCCGGCATGCAGGCGGCCGCCGTCCCGCGGCTTTGGCTGGCTCTTTGCCTTGAAGATTTCGAGCCCGATGATCTGAGTGAATTGTTCAAGACGATCGCTGCGACCCGCGGTGTCCATATCAAGTTTTTTTCCGATCGCGACCGGGCCGTAAACTGGCTCCGGACCAACTCTCCGGCTTGAACTCCCCGTTATCTCCGTTTCCCAAAGTACCGCTTTTGATGAAGGCACAATAAGGCTGCCAAATGCTAAGCTAGTAACATCCCGTGTTTGCTATTGCTTAGGATGCCGCGGCAACCGCAACTTACAGTGAGACGAAAGAGCACATCACAAATATGGCTTGAATACGCGGCGGTTCGTCTTGTGCTTGGCGTGCTTGGTTTTCTGCCGAGGAAGGCTTCCGTTGCTGCCGCGACATCAGTTGCGATGCTTGGCTATTACTGCCTGTCGGGCCTTCGGCGTGTCGCCCGGACAAACCTCCAGATAGCCTTTCCCGACAAGACGGAGGCCGAAAAGGAGAGTCTCGCAAAAGGCTGTTTCAAAAACCTCGGACGCATCCTCGGCGAAATGAGCCAGTTTCCGCGGGCAACGCCCGAAAGTCTTGAGGAGATCATCGAATTTCAAATTGATCCGGACGTCTACGCGGAATATCAAGCACTGAAGGCTGAGAGCCGCGGTGTCATTATCGTCAGTCCGCATCTCGGCAATTGGGAAATGCTCGTTTTTGGATGGGCGACATTCGATGAGCCGATGAGCTACCTTCCGCGTCCGCTCGATAACCCGCTTATCGAAGCGTTGACCGTCCGGCTTCGGACAAAGTTCGGCAATCGGCCGATAAACAAAACCAATTCTGCTATGGCGGCGTCACGGGTCCTGCGCAATGATGGGCTTCTTGGAATCCTTGCCGATGTCAATGCCCAACCGAAGGAAGGCGTCTTTGTCCCGTTTTTTGGCGTTCCGGCTTGTACTTCGGGCGGCCCGGCATTGCTCGCACTGCGTACAAATTCCGTGATAATCCCAATGTGCGGCGCCTGGGACGAACAAAAACGCCATTATGTCGGCGTACACGGTGGGATCATTTATCCGTCAAGCACCGGCGACCGGGCCGCTGATGTTGCCGACACGACCGCCCGTTTCACCGCCGAGGTCGAAAAGCTGATCCGCCGGTATCCGGATCAATGGCTGTGGATACACAAACGCTGGAAAACTCGCCCGCCGGGCGAACCTGAGTTGTACTCGTGAGAGAAAGATCAGCCCCTTTGTTCATCTTATTCCTTCTTGTTCATCCTGATCCGTGGTAAAAAGATTTTAACCACCGACGAAGGGGAACAAGTGGAACAAGGAAGAGAACGAGACGAACTGAAGCTTTAGTTTATGAGTCCCGATCCATCAAAAAACAGTGAACCGTCCGTCTGTCGGCATCGTGCGGCGAAACGTTTGGCTGCGGTGCAAAGCTCGAAGGCTGTTGGTGCACCGAGGTAAGCTTATCCGAAGCGGCAACCGCGGCCGTCGCAAAAGAATTTAGCGGCTGCCTGTGCCCGAAATGCCTCGCTTCGTTTGCCTCTCGGCCTGCAATGAAGCTAACTTATCCCGACGGATCGGACGAGATCCTGCCGGATGCCGTCCGCGTCGATACGACAAACTATCACGAGGGAATGTTCGATTTTTACGACGCGAACGGAAACCTTTTGAAGCAGATCGCAATGGGTTCCGGCGTAAATTGGGAAGAGGTCAGCAAAGCTTAGCACGCGGTCCGCGTGCGTCTTCGCGGAAAAAGCAATATGAGACTCAAGATCGCCGCCGCAATTTCCATCTTAATTCTCTCATCAGGCATTTTTGCCCAGTCGGCCGCGGACGCAGCGGAACTAACACGACTGCTCAACGAATTTCTCGCTGGTGCCGGGCGGAATGACCCGGCCACTCACGAACGTTTCTGGGCCGAAGACCTGATCTACACGCGCGGTTCCGGCCAACGTACAAACAAAGCCGACATAATGAAGGGCGTTCGGTCCGCCGCGCCGGCTAAACCTGACGACCCAAAGACCGTTTACACAGCCGAAGATATACGCATCCAGCAATACGGCCGGACCGCTGTCGTAGCATTCCGCCTTGTCGGAACTACCGATAACAAAGGCACCGTCAGCGTCTCGAAATTTTTTAACACGGGCACTTTTGTTAAGCGAAACGGGAAATGGCAAGCCGTTGCCTGGCAGGCTACGCGGATACCGGGCGTCGAAGAGGAAAGCCGCAAACAGGTGGCCGAGACCGAAGCCGCTTATCAGAACGCCATCCTAAATTCCGACACGAAAAAACTCGAATCGCTTTTGCACCCGTCGTTTATCTGGACGCATACTACCGGCCAGCAGGACAACCGCGAAAAGATGCTTGGTGAGCTGACGAGCGGCAAGCTGAAATATTCAAAGCTCGAAACAAAGGATATTGTGATAAATGTTTATGGCGACACGGCAATAGTTCGCGGAACTTCGCCCCGCCAGCGCGCCGAGGTCGCCGGCGCCGCCGAACAGCCAAAACCGTTCACAGTTTTTTACACGCTCACGCTTGTAAATTTCGGCGGCACATGGCGAATAGTTGCGATGCATACCAGCCACATTTGAAACCGAATCGATGAGACCTGGTTACCGTTATTTCTTATTTATCGTTCTTTCCGTCGCGTTCGTTCAGTTCGCTGTCGGCCAACAACGCCTTTTTGTCGTCGGAGGCGGGACGCGCCCGCCCGATGCGATGAAGAAATTTGTCGAATGGAGCGGCGGCGAAAAGGCGCGGCTGTTGATGATCACATGGGCAAGCGGTGTTCCTGAAGAAAGCTTCGCGGCGCTCGACAAGGGATTTCAGGCCGCCGGAGCGCGACAGGTTGAACACGCCGCGATGCCGCCCGCTCGACGCGGAAAAGCGTGTAAAGTTCATTGAACAGCTAAAAAATGCCTCTGGCGTATTCTTCTCCGGCGGCGATCAAAACCGGATCATGGACGTGCTTGCCGACGAGGAGCTGCTCAAGATGATCCGCGAAAAATACGCCCGCGGAACACCGTTTGGCGGAACAAGTGCCGGTGCAGCCGTTTTGTCCGACCCGATGATGACCGGCGATGCCGACCTGAAAATTCTCGACGGTACGAAGGTCGGTGTCCGCAAAGGCCTCGGCTTCATCCCGAACCTCATTTTCGACCAGCACTTCTTTGTCCGCCAGCGTCACAATCGCCTCTTTGGCTTGATAATGGCCAACCCAAAAATGCTCGGCATCGGGATCGACGAAGACACCGCTGTCCTCATCGAAGACAATCGCCGCCTGACCGTTGCCGGTAAAACACAAGTTATGTTCGTCCATTCAGCAAAGGCCGGTAACCCGTATCTTCTCAGTTTTCTGCGTTCAGGAGAATCGTTCGATCTAAGGAAGCGAAAACCGCTAAAAAATTAGCTAATAGCTGACAGCTGACAGCTATCAGTGATCGTTAAAGGAAATAGCTCATGAAAAATATTTGTTTGTTCCTGTTGGTGGTCATGTTATTTTCCAGCTGTCAGTCGTCTTCGGGAAATTTCCCGACCGGCCAGTGGATCGACCTTTCGCACGACTTTTCGGACGAAACGATCTATTGGGTGACGGCCGAGCCGTTCAAGCGGACGACTGTGGCTGAGGGGAAAACGGACGCCGGTTACTATTATTCGGCCTACAACTTCTCGGGCGCCGAGCATGGCGGTACACACATCGATTCGCCGATTCATTTTGCCGAGGGCAAGAAGACGGTCGACAAGATCGAGCTGAGTAATTTGATCGGCGAGGCCGTGAAGATCGACGTTTCCGCGAAGGCCGTGGCTGACCGCGATTATCAGATAACCGTTGAAGACATAAAAAACTGGGAAACCGCGAACGGCAAAATTCCCGAATGGAGCATCGTCCTTTTCCAAACCAGTTTCGCCGCGAAATGGCCGGACAAGAAAGCCTATCTCGGCACAGACCAGAAAGGTCCCGACGCGGTCAAGGACCTTCACTTTCCCGGCCTTCATCCTGACGCGGCAAAATGGCTGGTCGAAAACCGCAAGTTCAAGGCGGTCGGCATCGACACCGCGAGCATCGACCGCGGGCAATCAACGACCTTCGGCTCGCACGTGGCTCTGATGACGAATGACATTCCCGCATTCGAGAATCTTGCGAGCTTGGAAAAGCTTCCCGCCAAAGGGTTTCACATCGTAGCAATGCCGATGAAAATAAAGGGCGGGAGCGGAGCTCCCCTGCGGATCGCAGCTTTTGTATCCGCTCCGGCCAAGTAAACCACTTCGAGTGAAACAATTTCATCCGGTCGTGCGTCTTACTCGAACAGCAAGAGGCGATCCGGGAAAGTGTGCGTTGATGGGAACCAAAGAAAAAGAAGACATAAAGGTCTGGAGACGAGACGAACTCGCCGGCATCGAGTTTCGCCGCGGCGTCGCGGTTTCGGAGCCTTACCCGCGGCATTGGCATGACGAGTATCAGCTTTGCCTGGTTTCCGACGGCGGCGGCGAATTGTTCTATCGCGGGTCGCTCCACGGCACGCCGGCGGGCAGCTTGTTCATTGTCCACCCCGGCGAGGTCCACTCTAACCAGACAGCGACGGGGTGTTCGTTCCGGTCCATCTATATCGAACCCGAGCTGGTGCGCGAGATGCTTGGAGAGTTTGGGACGGGAAACGCCCTTCCTTTTTTCCGCCAAGCCGTAATGTTCGACACCGACGTTATCGCGGATTATCTATCGCTTCACTATGCGAGCGAGAATGGTTCCTCATCGCTCGAACGCGAAGTTTTGGCCAGACAGTTTCTCTTCAGACTGATATTGAAAGGATCGGGATCAAGGCCGAACGTTCCGGTTGGCGGCGACGAATCCGCATCCGTCCGGCGTGTCGCGAATACATAACCGAACACCACGAGCGCAGCATTTCACTGCGTGAGCTTGAGCAGCTTACGGGACTGAGCCCGTTTCACCTCACCCGCGTGTTTTCAAAAACGGTCGGAATGCCGCCACACGAATTTCAAACCCAGGTACGCGTCGCCGCCGCAAAACGGCTCATCCGTAATGGGCACCCGATCGCCGACGCTGCCGCAGCCGCTGGTTTCGCTGACCAAAGCCATTTTCACCGCCATTTTCGACGCCTGATGAAGATCACTCCCGGCGAATACTCAAAAAACAGCAAGAACGTTCAATAAAACGAGGCGCCATTTCGACTAGGCTAAGACCACTTTAAAGGAGTGGATCTAATGAGCTTTTGTTCGAAATATATCTTATTTGCGGTATGTGGGTTGTGTGCGGTACTGGCCGGAACGGCAGTGTCGCAGCCGGCCCGGTTTCCGGTCGAAGGTGCGAAGGACGAGTGGTACGTTGATAATGCGGAGCGCACAGGCGATGTCCGCCTCGCAGATTTTGCGGGGCGCCCAGCAATGTGGCTTCGCAATAACACCCAGGCGATCCGCAACGATGTCGAGTTTACCGACGGCACGATAGAGTTCGACGTTGCCCCGATGGAAAAAGGCAATTTCGTCGCCGTCATCTTTCGCCGCGCATCCGCGACCAGCCACGAGAATATCTATTTCCGGGTCCATCGCTCCGGCCTTTACAACGCCCTGCAATACGCGCCCCGGATAAACGGCAGCTCGACATGGCAGCTATACCCTGAGTTTAACTCGACGATCGATCTGCCGCGCGGCCAGTGGACACGCGTCCGGGTCGAGGTGAGCGGCACAAAGCTTGAGGTGTTTATTAACGGAGGCGAGAAACCCGTCATCAGCGTCCCACGTCTTCGCGGTGTTCCCAAACGAGGTTCTGTAGGTTTCTGGGCACGCGTAAACGATAAGCCGGCCGAATGGGCGGCAGGGATCAGCAACGTTTCGATCCGCCCGCGACAAGCATCTGCGAACACCGACGGTTTCGTTCGGCCGTCGCCACAATCCGGCGTTTTGACGGACTGGGAGGCCGCAGACGCAGGCCCCGCACAGGCCGAAACGGCCTACATCGCGGCATCACTCAAGGACTGGAAACGCGCGGAGGCTGAAGAGAACGGGCTCGTAAACCTGAACCGGCTCTTTACCGCAACACGCGGTCGCCGCACAGCCTTTGCTCGAACCGCTGTCGACTCAACCGAAGCGCGTACGGTCCGCCTCGAGCTAGGATACTCCGACGATGTAAAGGTGTTTCTTAATGGCGAGGCCGTGTATCAAGCGGTTAACGGCTTCGAAAGCCGCCATCCCGAATACATGGGCTTCGTAAAGCCAGAGTTTGAGAGTGTTTTCATAAAGCTGCGTCCGGGCAAGAACGAACTGGTTCTTGCAATAACCGACAGCCAGGTATTCGGCTGGGGATTTATCGCCCGCCTTCGCAATTGACAGTATGACCTAGCCCTTTCTTGGCTGAGACTGTCTAACTAAACCAGGTCGCGAACATCGCGATGGCGGCGGCGAACATTATTAACGCCGCGAGCCAGCCAATAATGTTTGTAAAGTGTCCGTTCGTGCGGCTGCCCATTACGCGTTTGTTGTTCGCAACCAACATGACGACGACAAGCAGCGGCGGTGCGACCACTCCGTTTATGACGGCCGTCCAGTACAGAGCGCTGATCGGATTAATGCCGAGGAAATCTATCGCCACGCCGATCAGCGTCGAGAAGGCGATCACCCCGTAAAACTTCTTCGCGTGTTTTGGCTTTTCATCCAGGCCCGAGGGCCAGCCAAACGTCTCGGCCACCGCATATGCCGCCGACCCCGTAAGCACCGGAACGGCAAGCAGCCCGGCCCCTATCAGGCCGATCGCAAACAGAACTGTCGCCAAATCTCCCGCCAGCGGCCTCAACGCCTGGGCCGCGTCGGTCGCCGATTGAATGTCCGTTTTCCCCGAAACATGAAGCGTCGCACCGGCCGCGAGTATCACGAAATAGAAGACCACGTTGCAAAAGACCATCCCGGCTATGGTGTCGATCTTTTCTTTTTTGATCTCTGCGTCGGTCGCCCCGCGTCGCGCCGTTATATACTTGCGGCCCTCACTCTTTTCCTCCTCAACCTCCTCGCTTGCCTCCCAGAAGAAAAGATACGGCGAGATCGTAGTACCGAGGATGGCGACGATCGTCGTAATGTATTCGCTCGTTAAGGATATCTGCGGAATGAACGTGGCCTTTGCGACGGCGAACCAGTCGGGCCGTGCCAGAAACGCGGCGATCACATAGGCGAACAGCGATAAAGTCAGCCACTTAAAGATCTTGACGATCAAGCGATACGAACCCCACACCTGCAAAACGACGATGGCAACTGCGATCGGGATGACCATTGCCGAGATCGGGATGGGCACGAACATGTTGATGGCCGCCGCGATCGCCGAAATGTCCGCACCGGCGTTGATCGTATTAGCGATGACCAAACCGATCACGACCGGATAGAGCAGTTTTTTCGAATAATAGCGGTGCAGGACACCGGCGAGTCCGCGCCCGCTGCACATACCGATCTTCGCGCAAATATGCTGGACGACGATCATCAGCGGCAGCGTCACTATGGCCGTCCACAGTGTCGCGTACCCAAGAGCCGCACCCGCCTGCGAATACGTCCCGATACCCGACGGATCGTCATCCGACGCACCCGTGATCAGCCCCGGACCAAGGCGGTCGAGCAGGTTTTTAATCGGGTTGTTTTTGCTATCCATTTTAATAACCGCGAGTAGAATAACAGAGAGTCGGTAATTGTATTGCGGGGGAAATTTTGATTGAAGTAAATCATGGATATTGTTAAAGTTTCGTTGGAGAAAATATGACGAGTCTGAACCAAATTCAATCGACGCTTTCGTCGCATAGAGCAGAGTTATTAGACCTTTTCCGGGTCAAAACCCTTGCCGTGTTTGGCTCTTATGCACGTAACGAACAGCGAAATGACAGTGATGTCGATATTCTCGTCGAATTCAATTCCCCTGTCGGCATCGAGTTCATCGACCTCGGTAACTACCTCGAACGCATTCTTAATCTCCGCGTCGATCTTGTTTCCCGCAACGGCATCAAGCCTAAATATTTCAACCAAATCAGGGACGATCTAAAATATGTCTAATCGAAGCGCGGGACTTCTGATCGAGGACATCTTGGAATCGGCGAAAAAGATCCAACGGTATACCGCCGAAATGAGTTTCGAGCAGTTTACCGCCGACGAGAAAACCGCAGACGCCTTTGTGCGAAATTTTGAGATCATTGGCGAAGCGGCAAATCGTTTGCCCGCTGATTTTAAGACTCAACATGCCCATATCGATTGGGATCGGATTAGAGGGTTTCGAAATCGCATTGTTCACGATTATTTTGGAATTGATTATTCGATCGTGTGGAACATAGTTGAGAACTTTCTTCCACGATTCGTCGTCGACCTTTTGGAGATAGAGATGCAGCCCAAGTAGAACTATCGGTTAGGGTTCGGGTTTGGCATAGTAATTACTTGCTGAGGCAGATGTCCGTCCAGCAATAAAATGATTGGATCAGCTCCACTGTTTTTTACGGCCCTTGCGATTCTGAACGCATCCTCGTATTTGGTCGAAGCTGGTATTCTAAGGCCAACACTTCTTTCGATTTTCTCCGATCTCTCCTCGTAAACGCCGTTGATTCGTCGTTCTTCGAAAATATTCGATAGGCGTTGGACTAAGAGATTTACGTCCGACAGATTACCAATCGACTCCATATTGATTAGTATTGAGTCATCTTCTTTCAAACTCACAGTTATGGGTACGCCATCGTTTGGCAAGCCTGCTCCTTTGCACACTTCAGCCATCTCCACGATTTGAGTCGTCGGCGGATGCCACCAGTGTGAAAAGACACAGTGGTTTTCACCTGGAGTTAGTTTTGGGTCAAAGTACGGGGGAACCCTGACCAATATTACTTCTTGAGCTGCTTCGCGTGCTCTGGGGATCACCATTTCCACAGCCAATCAGCGAGGTGCCAAAAGTGAAAACAATTAAAGCGGGACAAAGCCAACGCATAGCTAACCATTCTTCCTTGCCTGCGACTGCACCGCTGTGATCGCCACCGCGTCAACAATGTCCTCCGCCTTACAGCCGCGGGAGAGGTCATTGCACGGGCGGTCTAAACCTTGCAAGATCGGGCCGATGGCCGTGCCGCCGGTAAGGCGTTCAGTGAGTTTGTAGGCAATGTTTCCGGCGTTGAGGTCGGGAAAGATCAGCACGTTTGCACGGCCTGCGATGCTTGATCCGGGGGCTTTGGATTCGGCGACCGATGGGACGAGCGCCGCGTCGGCCTGCAGTTCGCCGTCGATATTCAGCTCCGGCATTCGCGCTCGGACGGTCTTAACAGCTTCGACCACTTTTTCGATCAACTGGTGTTTTGCGCTTCCTTTGGTTGAGAATGAAAGCATAGCGACGCGGGGTTCGACTCCCAATAATGTTCGGCACGAATCGGCCGAGGCGATGGCGATCTCGGCAAGTTCGCCTGCGTCAGGGTCGATAACTACGCCGCAGTCGGCATAGATCATCGCGCCTTTTTCGCCGAATTTCTTATCAGGCACGACCATCAAAAAGAAGCTCGACACGGTTTTCAAACCATCGCGAACGCCGATGCAGCGGAGCGCCGCGGCAACGGTGTGAGCGGTAGTGTTCGTCGCGCCGGCAACCGAACCGTCGGCCTTGCCTTCACGGACGAACAGATTTCCGAAGTAAAGCGGGTCCTTGACAGCTTGCTCGGCTTCTTCGAGCGTAACGCCTTTTGCCCGCCGCAGTTGATGGTAATATTCCGCAAACCGCTTGAAATCCGCGGACTTTCGATGGTCGAGGATCGTCACGCCGTTCAGATTCGCACCAGCCTGCGTAGCCGCGTCGCGGACCTTTTCTTCAGCGCCGATCAGGGTTATCTTGGCGATCTTGTCGCGCGAACACATCTCTGCCGCCTGGACCGTCCGTACATCTTCGCCCTCGGGCAGGACAATATGCTGCGGATCGGCGGCGGCTCGTGTGCGGATGTGTTGAAGGATCATATTTGTACGACAGGCTGCCGAGCCTGTCACGGCAGACTCAGCAGTCTGCCGTACGACGAATTTACCATACAACCCGCGACCGATAAACTTGCACAAAGGGCGCGTTGTACTTAGACTTTAGATACAGCAAAAGGGGAAACGAATTATGGCCGACATCGTCAAGGTAAAAAACAAGCCAGCCCGCAGCCTCAAACGCGAGGCGAAAGGCCGCATGGGCAATTTTTTGATGTTCCTTCCGAACATGGTCATGCTGCTCGGCCGCATGCTGAAGGACGCACGCGTTCCGACGGCTGAGAAAGCCTTGTTTCTGGCGGCGATCGTTTACGTAATTTCACCCCTCGATTTTATTCCGGACTTTTTCCCGTTCATCGGCCAGGTCGATGACATTTACGTTGTTGCCCTGACTTTGCTGAGATTGGTAAATCGAACTGACGCAATCGTCGTCCGCCAGCACTGGTCCGGCGGTGGCGACATCGTTTCGCTGGCCGATTCGGTCGCGAGCATTGCTCCGATGCTCTTGCCCAAACGCGTGTCGCGCGTGCTTTCATCGAAAGTAGAACTAGGCTCGGCCGCCGCCGTTCTCAAAGGCATAAAGAATAATCACGAACCGCTCGTTGTCGAAATTCCCCAACCCGACAAGCCGGAGAAGATAAAAGTAGATTCGCGCTCCACGATGACGAATTAAACGTACGACAGACTGTGAGACTGTCGACGCGGGAACAGGCCAACAGCCTGTTCTACGTTAAACTTTTGGATTTTGCCCACGTTTGCAACTATATCTAGCCAAGTTCGTAAATTGACTATCTTGAATAGCTTGGATTATGTCCCTGGACTTTCGCTATAATAGGTTTACCCTTAAGCGTTAGTTGATGCACTGATATTATGTTCGAACGCTACACCGAACGGTCTCGCCGTGTTATTTTTTTCGCACGTTACGAGGCGCTCCAATACGGCTCGCCCGTCATTGCACCCGAACACATTCTGCTTGGCCTGATGCGCGAAGATAAGACGATCGCGGCCAGGTATTTTCCCGGACGCCGGGCGACAACGGTTGACACCGTCCGCCGCGAGGTCGAAGAGCGGATAGTGCTCCGCGACCGGATCCCGCAATCGGCGGAGCTTCATCTGGCACCCGAAACCAAACGCATCCTTTTTTACGCCAGCGAAGAAAGCCGCCATCTGAAAAACCGGCACATTGGGCCCGAACATCTTTTGCTCGGCATGGCCCGCGAAGAAAATTCGATCGCTGCCGAGATCTTGCTCCTGTTCGGTTTGCGGATTCAGGAAGTGCGTGACGAGATCGCCCGACAGTCGGGAATGCCGCACGTACAGCCTGCTACGCCCGAAAATTCGAAAACCCCGAACCTGCAGGAATTCACGCGTGATCTGACGGCTGACGCTGCACAAGGCAAGCTTGATCCCTTGATCGGCCGCGAGCCGGAGATCGAACGGCTGATCGAAATTCTCTGCCGCCGCACAAAGAACAATCCGGTCCTGATCGGCGAGTCCGGCGTTGGTAAAACCGCGATCATCGAGGGCCTGGCCCAAAAGATCGTTGACCGGGCCGTTCCCAGCTTCCTTGAAAACAAACGCATCCTGTCGCTTGACCTCTCGCTGATCGTAGCCGGTACAAAATACCGCGGCCAGTTCGAAGAGCGTTTGAAAAAGATCATGACCGAGCTCAGGGAGAACGACGAATTTATCGTCTTCATTGACGAGCTGCACACGCTGGTCGGGGCCGGTTCCGCCGAAGGCACGCTGGATGCGGCGAATATTCTGAAACCCGCACTTTCACGCGGCGAGATACAGTGCATCGGGGCGACGACGCCCGCCGAATTTCGCAAGACCATCGAAAAGGACCGGGCGCTTGAAAGAAGATTCCAGGCAGTAAAAGTCGTTCCGCCGACCGAGGTCGAAGCCCTTCAGATCGTAAAGGGAATTGTCGAGCGTTACGAGGCTTTTCACCAGATCAGATATTCGAAGGAAGCGCTCGAAGCGGCCGTCTATCAATCGAGCCGCTACATTCCCGGACCGCTTTTTGCCCGACAAAGCCATCGACGTGCTCGACGAGGCCGGTGCACGCGCCAAGCTGCGGCATCAAAGCGAGATGGGCGGCGAGCCTTCGTGGAAGGAAACGGTCGATAACTGGAAACGTGCCGCCGCGAATGAGGACCAGATCATCTCGTTCGAGCTGAAAACGCTGGAAGATTCGTTCTTCGCCGTCGAGGTGACAAAGGACGATGTTGATGAGGTCATCGCCCGCTGGACAGGAGTTCCGGTGTCGTCGATCAAGCTCGAAGAAGCGACAAAGCTCTTGAGCATCGAGACCGAGCTGCATAAACGTATAATTTCGCAGCGTCCGGCGATCTCGGCCCTCGCCCGGGCGATCCGCCGTTCGCGTGCCGGTTTGAAGAATCCCAGCAAACCCGTCGGCTCATTTCTCTTTCTGGGCCCGACCGGCGTTGGCAAGACCGAGGTCGCCCGCACGCTGGCCGAATATCTTTTCGGCTCCGAACGCACGCTCATCCGTTTTGACATGAGCGAGTTTATGGAGAAGCATGCCGTCGCGAAATTCATCGGCTCGCCTCCGGGATACGTCGGTTTTGAAGAAGGCGGACAGCTTACCGAAAAGCTTCGCCGCTCGCCGTATTCGGTCGTTCTCTTCGACGAGGTCGAAAAGGCCCACCCGGATCTGTTCAATGTCCTCCTGCAGGTTTTCGAGGACGGCGTGCTGACCGACGCCCAGGGCAACACGGTCGATTGCAAACACGCGATCTTCATCATGACCTCGAACATCGGTGCGAAGTTTATCCAGAAACGGACGACGATGGGTTTTCAGGGCAACAACGAAGCCTCGCGCGAAAAGATGGAGGAACAGGTCCTCTCGCAGGTAAAACAGACGTTTGCACCCGAATTCATAAACCGCCTCGACGAGATAATCATCTTTGACGAACTGCTCGACGAAGACCTCTCGAAGATCATCGATCTCCAGATCGTCAAATTGAACGAGCTGGTCGCAAAACGTACCCTGCAGATCAGCCTCAGCGACGACGCCAGATCGTGGCTGATCGAAAAGACCCGTGCCGAACGCAGCTACGGTGCCCGCCCGCTAAAACGGGCCCTGCAGAAATACGTCGAAGACGAACTCTCCGAAGCCCTCATCCAGGGCCACGTCCACGAAGACAGCACCGTCGAGATATTCCGCGAAGGCGAAAAACTGGCCTTCCGCACCCTCATCACCGACGACCTCGAAAAAGCGTTGACGGAAAAATAGCCCTCTCTAACTCCCCTCCTTGTTTTTTAGGAGGGGTGGCCGCGTTTCGCGGACGGGGTGGTAGAACTTCTTCATCTCATTCTTGCTATTCGTGTAATTCGTGGCTAAAAGTCCTGAGTTTGATCCGGTTCTAATGCGGCAACCTTTGTTTCGTTTCACAACGCGCGCGACATTTTGTTTCATATGAAACAAGCTGAAACAAGCCGACCGTTCGCGTCTAAGCGAGTAAACATCGGCATCCCGCACGTCACACATGGGTGTTTCCGAGTTCCGGATGACAAGGAATCTTGTTTCATCGTGTTTCATCGACCTGTTTTTTCAAAGATCATTCCGGAAGGCGAGTGCACAACGAGGCGATCCCGGGCACAGATACCGTCCGGGAGAATTATCGCTCGTGTTTTCTGGTTTGGAAATATCAGTATCGCGCGAAATACGCCGGATGGAACGATTTGGATGATTTAGATGATTTGCATGATTTGGATGCTTAACAGCGAAGCAAAAGACCGTAGCCGTTTCGCTAAAGACGTTCCGGGTTCGTAAAGCGGTCCGCCGGATAGTCCATATGGTCCGTGAGCCGGGTAGAAAATAATTGTTTTTGAACCGTCAATAATAGTAATATCAAGTCGTTATGAACGTGGTTGACACAATTCGGGAGAAGGTTTTTCATCTGCCGCCAAAGGCTCAGGAGGAGGTTCTTGAGATCGTCGAGCAGATCGAGGAGCGTTATCACGTCAGCGAAAACCCGGCTCGGTCAAACGGCACGCACCCACTTAGGCTGATCGCCGACCTCGCTGTCGACGTGGGTGTAACTGACTTTGCCGAACGCCATGATCTCTACGCAAACGGCAAGCTGGAGGACTAAGCTCATTTGGCACACCCGCCTCTCTTTCTCGATACCGCATATGTCTACGCTCTTTTCAACACCCGCGACCAGTGGCACCCTAAAGCCGTAGAATGGCAGAAGATCGTCGAAGCCGAGAACCGTCGTTTGCTAACAACTCAACTAATATTGGTAGAGATAGGAAACGGTCTAGCGAGTCGGCAATTTCGTCAGGGAGCCGTCAGCATTATCCGGTCGTTACAAGACAATTCGCTCGTCGATGTAATTCCGTTTTCGCCCGGAGGGTTTGCACGTGCATTCGAGTTGTTCGAACAGCGGCCCGATAAAGATTGGGGGCTCACGGATTGTTTTTCGTTTATCACAATGCAGGACAACGGACTAACCGATGCCCTGACAACCGACGATCACTTTCGCCAGGCCGGTTTTGCAGCCTTACTTTTGGATTAAGTCTCGAAGTTTTTCAGCTTCGACAATTCTGATTCTGATTGAAGGAATCGCACAAATCGAAGGCCTGACCCGATTCTCGCGCGATTCTCGCGATTCTCGTCACTTTTGCGACCCCTTTTCTTTTGTGACCATTACAGCATTACAAGGTGATCCCAACTTCTTTTGCCATTCACTGTTCAACCACTTTCGGAACTCTTGAGAACTCTCGCCTACTAAGATAAAAAGCACCACGGTAGAAACGACCTCCGGCAAGGCGCTGTCTTTAATCGCCCGGGGTGGCTTGCCAATTCTTCCGCGGCCTTTCGTGCTCCAGATAAAGCCGATCTCACGCAAAGCCCGCAAAGATCGCAAAGAAAACGCCAAGAGACGAGTTTCACAGAAGCCGGCACCACAGGATCAGGACACCTGCGTTTCGTGCTGTTTCTGCCGCTGCTTTTCGCTTTTTGCTTTTTTGCCTGTATAATTCGTAAGTTTGCGAGACTGGTGCAAAAGGCAACCTCATTATGATTCGCAGAATCATATGTTGAGTAAAAATCTTACATTGAATGGCCGTCTGTTCTCGACTTTTTATCTTTGTAATTATAAGACTTGGCGGCATTTAGGGCTCTTCGCAGCCGCGTAAACCGCAACAATAGGGAAAATCGCTTTTATGTTTAATCTCCGCGCATTTGGGCTTGTCCTGGTAAGTATTGCCGTTTGGGCAGCCCCGGTATTTGCAAAAGCTGACACCAATGCGAGTGAATTTTTAGCCTCCGAACAACAACAAATTGTTGAAAATGTTGATATTCAGGGCAATCGCCGTCTTCGCGATGACGACCTTCTTTACTTCGTCAAAACCCGCTCGGGCGACGTATATGATCCGGCGGCACTCGAACGCGATCTGAAGGAACTTCTGTCGCTGAATTTCTTTGACAAAACCGCAACCAGAGTGCTCACGACTGAAGGTGTTCGGGGCGGCGTGAACGTCATTTTCGAGGTCCGTGAATTGCCGATCATCCGTGACCTGCAATTTAACGGCATCAAGGCCATTACCGAGTCGGATATCTTAAAAGAATTTCGTGAAAAACGCGTAGGTATATCGAAAGAGGCGATCTACGACCCGGTAAAATCGCGCGGTGCGGTCCGCGTGCTGCGTGAAATGCTTGCGTCAAAGGGATATCCGAACGCCAAGGTTGAGGTCAAGGAAGAAGAGGTTTCGGCAACGTCGATAGCGTTATCATTCGAGATCGAGCAGGGAAATCGTTCGCGTATCGTCGAGATCGATTTTGTCGGCAACGAGAAATTCAAATCAAGTGAACTGCGGGCACAGCTTACCCTCGTTCAGGAAACGGGCATGATCGCACGGTTCAAGGGGATGGATATTCTCGACATGAGAAAACTCCAGTACGACCTTGGAAAGAACGTTCTGGCGTACATGCGGTCCAAAGGCTATTTCCAGGCCCGCCTCGGCGAGCCCGAGGTCGTCGGCCTCGGCGTAAAGCGGACCAGCATTATCCCGTTCATTGTTCTGCCTATTCCTCTGATCTCTTCGAAAGACGATACCCTGAAGATAATCGTGCCGGTTACCGAAGGCCGGGTCTTCCGCGTCGGCCAGCTAAAGGTCGAGGGCAATTCCATCTTCTCGGAACAGCAGATCCTAGCTTTCGTTGGACTTAAGACCGGCGAGATCGCGGACGGCAAACGCCTGACAGGACGCCGTTTACGAGAATATGAAGAAGGTTTACGGCGGGCAGGGCTTTGTTTTGTTCAACGCTGAATACGAGCCGGAATTCAAGGACAATCCGACAAATCCGAACGAAGGCATCGTCGATATTACGATCAACATCGACGAAGGAAAGCAGTTTACGCTTCGACGCCTCGAATTTACCGGCAACACGTTTACCCGCGACCGCGTTATGCGCCGCGAGTTCCTGATCAACGAAGGCGATATATACAATCAGAATTACCTCGATATTTCCGTTGCCCGGCTAAATCAAACACAGTATTTTGACCCGATCGACAAGGACCAGGATGTTGAGATCCGGACCGACGAAGAACAGGGCGACGTCGATCTGATCGTCAAGATCAAGGAAAAGGGACGCCAGCAGATCTCATTCAATGGCGGTGTTTCCGGTATCGGCGGTTCATTCTTTGGGCTGGAATACTCGACGAATAACCTTGCGGGCCGCGGGGAGATCCTCTCGTTTTCGCTTGGGGCGGGAAACCGTCAGCAGAGCCTTCAGTTCACATATCAGGAACCTTATTTCCGCGACCGGCCGATCTCCGCCGGCTTCTCATTATTTGCGTCGCGTTACAGGTTCTTTGGTGAAGGGACCTTTCTGACCCAAAACACAGATCTTTTGAACGAGCTTTTCAATCCGCTAGGACAGGTAACTACTGATTCCAGCAACCTGTTCACTCAAAGCACTTATGGCGCGACCGTTTTCGCGACTGCGCCGCTGTCGGAACTTTTCTTCAAAAAACGCCGATTTACCCAATTTTCAAGGGTCGGTTTGACCTATCAAATTTCAGCGACAAGTATCACGGACCCGCCTGTGAATGATTCCGCCGATCCGGCAGCCCGGATTCCGGTCATTTACGCCCAGCCGAATATTCTGACAAGCCGTATCACGGGTTCGTTCGTCTACGACACGCGGCAGCCCGCCCCGAACGGGATTGATACCTTAAGCGGGACCCAGCTTTCAGCTTCATTCGCACTCGCAGGGTTGGGCGGCGATGTTCGTACTTATCAGCCTAATTTGAGCTTTTCGCAGTACATTCCCGTTCGCCGAAAAAAATCGAAGAATCCGGAAGTGTTTGCATTCCGAATTCAGGCAGGCACGATCGGGGCTTTTGCATTGACGGACACGGTTAGAAATGCCAATTCAATTGCTTTTGTTGGCGGCGTCCCGGCATACGAGAGGTACTTCCTCGGAAGCGAGAACGATATTCGCGGGTACAACTCCCGCAGTATAGGCCCGATCTCGCCGTTTGATACCTACGTAACGAGCCGAAATGTCGTCGCAGCAACGAATGCGTCCGGAACGGCCGTGCCGATCCCTGGTTTTCCCGAGGGCTCACCAATTCCTGCGGAAATTGCCTCCATAGGAGCACTAACAGGTGCCGGTGGAGCCAATCCGGCGTTATTCACCCGAAACTTCCGGTTTATCGGCGGCGACACGCAGCTCCTTGGGAACTTTGAATATCGAATACCGATCTTTGGGCCCGCTACAATGGCCGTTTTTGCCGATGTCGGAAGCGTGTTTAACCTCCGGCAGACAGGTACGCAGACCATAAATACCGAGTTTCTGCCCGACGACACTTTTCTCGGAGCAGGTAGACTTACGGCCCTAAGCTTAATAAACACTCCCGTTCTGGAAAGCAGTTTCGGCAGCATTTTGTATTATCGCGGCCGGGTACTGACAAAAACGGACTTTATTAATGAATTCTGCCGCGGCAACAGATTCGGTTGTCCGACCAGTCTTTCACCGGAAGTACAGCAGTTTTATGTTCGCGGAGAGGTCCAGCAGAACTCGCTGCTTAGGGTCGATGACAGCGCTTTTAACAAACTCAAAGATTTTAAGGCGAGTGTCGGGCTGGAACTTCGTGTCCAGGTTCCGGTCGTTAACGTCCCTTTCCGGCTGATCTATTATTACAACCCAAATGCGAAACTGGGTTTTACGGAAGAGTTACCCGGCATTTTTCTCCCCGGCAAGCGCAGTGGCTTTAGATTTACTGTCGGCCGCACGTTCTAGCGGACAAGGGTGGAAAATTGACAATAGCAGGGTGATAACATAATATTGTCGTCTCTTTTGGCTATTTATTATTAAGGGACAGGCAACAGTTTAAGAGAAATTGGTTTCAAAGATATAGTCTGCAATCAAACCATCACTTGTTTGGCAAGTTTAAGGAGTTGTATATAAAATGAAAAGATTTAGTTTTATTGCCGTTTGCTTTATTTTTACGGCGATCTTTGCGGTATCAGCCTTTGGCCAAGTCGCCGGCGGTAAGATCGGCTTGGTGAACGTAAATGCGTTTGCCGATGACAAAGCCGGTATTGGAAAATTCAGGAACGCATTGGCGGCATTGGATCTGGAATTCAAGACACTGAACGAGGACCTGAAGAAGGATAGCGCCAGGCTCCAGACGCTTGCTACGGAGATCCAGAGTCAGCAAAAGTTGGCGAACGATCCCAACAACAAAGTTCCGATCAACACACAGGCCCTTCAAACAAAAATTGAAGAAGCCCAGACGCTTGAGGTTCAGATCAAACGCAAGCAGGAAGATGGCAAGGCGAGATACGAACGCCGTTATCCCCAGGTTGTCGGGCCCGTTTTTGGAGATATTATCAAAGCGTTGAATGAATACGCAAAGAAAAACGGCTATGCGGTAATTCTGGACGGAGCGAAACTGGAGCAGGCCGAAATTCTTTTGGGCTTTGACGATAAATACGATGTAACGTCCGATTTCATTGTATTTTACAACGCCCGTCCTGCTACAACAGCCACGACAGCGACGCCGAAATAGTCTTTCGGCAATTTTTTTTAACAGTCAGTGGTCGGTTGAAGTTCATCTTCTGCTGGCTCCTGACTTTTTACATTTTATGTCTGCTGGCATCACAATTTACGATTCCGTCGCTATACAGCGGATCCTTCCGCACCGCTATCCGTTCCTGCTTGTCGATAAAATAGTCGAGTTGGAACCGCGGATACGGATCGTTGGCGTAAAGCAAGTGACCGTAAACGAGCACTTTTTTGCCGGCCATTTTCCCGAGGCCCCGGTAATGCCGGGCGTGCTGCAGATCGAGGCCCTTGCACAGGTCGGGGCGATACTTGCCCTGCGTGAATTTGAGGATCGCGACGAGAAGATCCCCTTTTTTAGCGGCATTGAAAAAGCCCGCTTTCGTCGCCCCGTTGTGCCCGGAGACACGCTCATGTTGGAAGTGATCGCCCTTCGCATCGGCAGCAAATTTCAAAAAATGCGTGGTGTGGCAACGGTTGACGGGAACATTACCGCTGAGGCGGAAATAATGAGCGTGATCGCCGACCGCATTCGCTGACCCGGGCCTCACTACACGCCTTAGGCCGCTCCGTTTTTATGGCTTCTTTTATCCATGAGACCGCAATCGTCGATCCCGGTGCAAAGCTCGGGGTCGATTGTTATGTTGGTGCCTTTTCGATCGTCGGTGCGGACGTAACCTTGGGCGATCGCGTCCGTATCGACTCGCACGCGGTCATTGACGGAACGACATCGATCGGCGACGAAACCCACATTTTTCCATTCGTTTCGATAGGTCTCGCCCCTCAGGACATGAAGTATGCGGGCGAACCGACGGCGACAGAAATTGGAAAGCTCAACCAGATACGCGAATTCGTGACCATTCATCGCGGCACTTCCGGTGGCGGCGGATTGACAAAGATCGGAGACGGAAATCTGCTCATGGCCCAGGCACATGTCGCTCATGATTGTCCGATCGGGAACGAGGTAATAATGGCAAATGCCGCGACTCTTGCCGGCCACGTAGAGATCGCCGACCGCGCCAATATCGGTGCTTATTCGGGTGTTCACCAGTTTTGCCGCATCGGATTGGAAGCGTTTGTCGGCGGTTATTCGGTCGTCGTGAAGGACGCCCCGCCGTTTGCGATAATTCAGGGAAACCATGCCAAATGCTTCGGCCTGAACAAGGTAGGAATGAGACGTCGCGGTTATTCGAAAGAGACAATCGAAAAGCTCCACCATGTATACCGTCTTTTGCTCTCCGCGAAGTTGAACACGACGCAGGCTATTGAAAGAATAAAGGAAGAAATATCCGGCTGCCCCGAAGTGGATCTGGTGGTCGATTTCATCGAGTCCTCAAAACGCGGCGTCGTCAAGTAGTGTTAAGATCTCATCGATAAGTAATGGAAGATAGCGGTGTAATAGAAGAATTCGGTAAGCGCATTCAGCGTTGCTATGGTTGCTTTATCGCATATCATCTTAAGGATATGTATTTGGGCGAAGACGTTACGTTCTTCTGCGACCACTGTAAGGACGAGACGATGTTTCATTTCAACGAGTTCGCACGCTTGCTCGATATCTCAAAGCTGAAAGAGGTGGCCGAAGCAGATCATCATCACTGACCGTGAAAGTTAAGCTTTTCATCGAAAACGCCAACGAGTCAAAGGCCGTTGATGTAGAAGGAGAACTGACGATAGGCCGGACGCCGGCCGCCCAATTGGTGCTGGACGATTCCGGTTTGTCACGTGTTAATACGACATTTTTTGTCGAAGATGACGAAGCTGCTCCTGACGGATGAGAACTCCACAAACGGAACATTCTTGAATGGGGAACGTATCTCCGGCCGGCCGCGAATTGTTCGCGACGGGGATCAGATACGGATCGGCAGCCACACAAACATCCGTGTCGAGATATCCGACGGCACGGTCAGACCCGAACCAATTGTTTCTGTTCCGGCCGCACACCAACCTACCGCCCACAGGCGCCGATCCAACCGGCACCCCCGCTGAATCATGAGAAACAGGCTGAGAAGCCGCCGATGATCTTGATCGCTGCCGTCGTGATGACCTTTTTGATCATTGTGTTTGGTGCCGGAGCTTATTGGATGGTTTCGACCTCCGACGGCCCGACGGGCCCAAAAGCGACGAAGACTCCGCCAACGAGCACATCGCGAATACCGGTTCGCGTGATCGATCCGCTCGGCGGTGAGAACGAGGATAGTCTCGAGGACCTCATCGCCTCCTGGGAAACTGAGGAAAAGGAGATCAACGCGTCGACCGTAGTGGACGTCAAGGTTATGTCAACCGATGCGGAAGAGGCGGAGCTGGCCGTCTCCGCGGCAAAACTATCGGAAAGCCAGCAGCGGGCATTTGAACCCCGGCCGGGCGAAAAAGGAGTCGGCCCGCCGGGTTTGCCGTTCCAAAAGAGCTTTTTGGCGACGGCGTGATAAAGCAAACGAAAAAGCTTCGCCTTATGAACTCGACGGGTTATCGGCAGCCGATGGATTTTGCCGATCTTGCGGCCAAGCGGATGAACCGCGAGCTGATCGAAATGCCGATGGCCGCCGACAGCTATTATCTCGACGTGGGCGGCTCGGCGGAGAACTCGCCGTTTTCTCGTTTAGCTTCAGTTCGCAAGATGAACCGATAGTGTCCGGGCACGCCCAAGTTCGACTTCTTGAGCCGGCTTGCCCAAAATTTCGCCGGGCAACGATACGATCTGAACAACGCCGACGACCGCAAGCAAATGAGGCGACGGCTTTTGCGGATGTTCCAGCCCCGTGCTAAGCCGATCCTTCAGAAACTCGCCGCTTGCATATTATCAGCAATTCAAGAGGCCGCTTCGCGTTACGTCGCTAACCCGTTCAATGGATTATCAGATCCTATCTTAACAAAGGAAACGCGAACTCGTTCAAGGTCCGCGGCGAAGGGTCGCTTCCTCCGCATACCTCGGGCTGCGCGTTCGATCTTGCTCGCAAGCATATGCCGGTGGACGAGCAGAATTTCGTAATGGCGAAACTGGCGGAAATGGAAGCATGCGGGTGAACTGGATGCCCTTATCGAATATGGCGTAAACGCCTGTTTTCACGTATTCATTTACAGTGACGGCAAGGCTCCGTAACGCACTTGGGATTTCGACCCGCCAACCTGAATTCCGATCCACCCGAGATTTCAACCTTTGCGTCTTTTTCTTCAAGTTCATAAACTTGACCTGTGCCTGAAAAGGAAACGAAAAAGCAGACCTTTACGGGGTTGGCTGCACACCTCGGACGCCTTCCCGCCGACAAACGCCGTGCGGCTCTAGAGATCAGCGCCGCTCTGGCCGGCGTTTCGCTTCGTGTAAGCCGGGCTTTTGTAGAGGCGGTGCCGAAAGCCGCAAAGACCTTGACGGCTGACGATCTGCGTAACTGGGGCGAACTTGGCCGCCGGCTTGCGATGGGCGACGCGGAAACCGGTGTGCAGTATTTTGCTCGCGGCGTGGGTCTTGGCAAAGTTCCCAAAAAGGCGCGTGCTGATGTTTTTCGCATAAGCACGCGGCAACTTGTCCTCTCCAGTTCGATCGCTCTCGAAACCTTTGAGTTCGTTCCCAAACTGGCGGAAGAGATCGACGACGACGAGCTTTTGATCGCCACGCTGAGCCTGGCGGCAGAGATCGCTAACCGTTCCGCCAAACACAGTGCCGAGTTTTTGCAAGGCACACCGCCGGTTGCCCACGTACTTAACACTTTCGAAGCTCGCAAAACAGACGTCGCTAACGCCGTATTCGATCTTGGTTCGCTTTTTGCGACTCGGACAGGCGGCATGACGGCGGATCTTTGGGCCGGCCTCCCGAAAGCTCTCGCCGGCCTGACCGCCGACAACGCGATCCTTTTGATGAACCGTGCGGAAAAGATATTGGAATTCGGGGCCAGCGTTACACTTCATTTCGTTTCATCCGGCAGCGAGGTGCTGCGGCGTGTTGACGGAGCGTTTGACGATTGGTGCGGCGTGCTGAGCAAGATCGGCAATCAGGGCAATGCGGTCCTCATCGCATTTCTGCGTGCAACGCCGAAATTCTTCGGTCAGATCCTGGCCAGTTCAACCAAACATAAGACGCCGCTCGACATTGAGACGGTCGCGTTGATCCAAAGGGTTCTTCGTCTGACCGCCGAGATCGCCGAATCCGATGCCGAGAGCGGGCTCGCGGCATTTCGTTCAAGCACGGCGGCTTTGAAAAAGGTTTCTCTTGATCAATTCGAAGAATGGATCGAAACCGGTCTTCGTGAAAAGTATGCCGATTCTGCCAAGGCCCGACGGAGCTATTTCGCCCTCGAAACACGCGAATCGAATAACTTATCTGCACGAGACGCGGACCGGTTTGCCGCTCGAAACGATCCAGGGCGTTCTTCGAATTTATGTCGAAGGACTGACCGGAAAAGAGGTCGAGGTCTCGCCGCTTTCCGCAATGCCGCAGGAATCGCGGATCGGCGACGGCCGGACGATCTATCTCCCGTCGTCCGTAACCGAATTTGACGACGAGGAGATGAATTTCCGCCTCTACAAGGTGCTTGCGGCACACGGAGCTGGGCAGATCGAATTCGAGACCTTTGTAAAAGACACCACGGAATTAAAGGCGGCTTATTCCGACCTTGCGGGTTTGTTCGAAGCGACCGCCGACCAGATCGATGCATTCTCGCTCGCGGGTTATATCGAGGACGTGCAGAAAGGACAACCTGCCCTGAGCGAGGCCGAGGCAGCCCGCGAATCGAAGAAGAAGCTTAAGACACTGCCGAAAGGTTCCGATTACAAAGCCGTCTTAAAACTATTCCCCGAGCCCCGCCTTGCAAAGAAGATCTTCGGCACAATGGAGAACGCCCGGATCGACAATCGTCTTCGCGACGCCTACCGCGGCCTTCGCAAAGACCTTGATCTGATGAAGTCGATTTTGCTAAAAACCCGGCCATACATCTTCGACGTGCCGATGCATCAGGTGCCGTTCGAGCTGCTGTTTCAGATCACACTCTGCGGCGGAGCGACAGATGACGCGAAACAGTTTTACGGCCAGATCGTTTCAGAGATCGAGACGATCATCGATCAGTACTTGGTTTCTCACCGCCGAGACGCTCATCAAAGGGATGAGGGCGGAAGGATGAAGGATGAAAGTGGCTACTCGGATTCATCCTTCATCCCTCATCCTTCATCCCTCTCGTCGGTTGCCGATTCCCTAATGGCGACCAGCCGCGTTTACAATCTTTTTCAGAACATCTCCGCCGAAGAAAGCCAGGAAGTCTCGGACCAGAGCGACGAGGACCACGAGTATCAGTTCGAAGATAAGAACGTAACCGAGGCGGCGACCGAAGAGCAGGCAAAGCGAGAGGACAAGCCTAAAAAGTCGCAGGATATCAAAGATCTTTTCAACGCCTGGAACAGCCTCGACGACGAAGGCGAGCCCGACGACCTCAGCGGCGCCGAGGCATGGTCGCAAAACGAGATGCCCGAACAGGCCCTCGAACCCGGTGACGAGGCCTTCTCGTATGACGAATGGGACCGCGAGCTGAACGATTATCGCGTCGGCTGGAGCCGCGTCATCGAGAAAAAAGTGAAACAAGGCGACCGCAATTTTGTCGAGCTTGCCCGTTCGCGTTACCGGGGCGTCATCTCATCCATTCGGCATCAATTTCAGCTTATGAAGCCCGAAAATCTGACCCGCATAAACCGTGAGATCGACGGCGAAGACTATGACCTGAACGCGGTGATCGATTACGTGGTCGACCGCAAAGCCGACGGCATGCAATCGGACCGGCTTTATACAAAAAGGCTTCGGCGCCAACGCGACGTTGCGGTTTCGATACTGCTTGACCAATCGTCGTCAACCGCCCGGACGATAACCCGAAATCCGCTGCAGCCATACACTTATCCGGGCCGCCGCATCATCGAGATCGAAAAGGAAGGCCTCGTGCTGATGAGCGAAGCGCTCGAAGCGGTCGGCGATGTCTATTCGATCAACGGCTTTACTTCCGAGGGGCGGCGAAACGTGAAGTTTTACGTCGTAAAGGATTTCGCACGAGAAGTATTCCGAAGAGATCGAAAAGCGGATCGGCGGAATTACATTTCAAAACAACACCCGCCTCGGAGCCGCGATCCGCCATGCCGCGACAAAATTGCTCAAGACAGGAATCGCGTACAAAGCTGCTGATCATCCTGACCGACGGCCGCCCATACGACCACGATTACGGCGACGCACGCTACGCCCGCGAAGACGTCCGCGAAGCCCTGACCGAAGCCAAAATGAGCGGCATCATCCCATTCTGCATCACCGTCGACCGCGAATCCGAAGGCGAGCTGAAAGACCTCTACGGCAATGTCGGCTACACCATCATCGACGACGTTCTCTCGCTGCCCGAGAGAATGCCCAACATCTATCGTCGTCTTACCAGCTAACTATCTCCTATGAACATCGTTTCGCTCGAAAATGTTTCGAAGAACTATGGCTTTCGGCCGCTTTTTGAGGGTGTGACCCTGGGGCTTGAAGACCGTGACAAGGTTGGTGTGATTGGGGCGAACGGTTCGGGGAAGACTACTTTTCTGCGGATCCTTGCGGGGCTCGAAGAGCCCGACACGGGGCGGGTTGTGCGTGCGAAGGGGAAGACGCTTGCGTATCTGGCGCAAAATCCGGCGTTTGACGAAAAGCTGACCGTGCTTGAGACGATCTTTGCATCAAGCAGCGGGGTGATGCAGACGATCCGCGATTACGAGGCTGCGTGCCACGATCTGGCGGCCGGAATGCACGACGCAAATCTTTTGAAGCGGATGTCGGAGCTGCAGCACGATCTGGAGTTGAACGGCGGCTGGGAGATCGAGGCAAACGCGCGTGCGGTGCTGACAAAGCTCGACATTACCGATACGTCGGCAAAGATGGGCACGCTCTCGGGCGGCCAGCGAAAGCGTGTCGCACTCGCCCACGAACTGATCTTCAAGCCCGACATCCTGATCCTCGACGAGCCGACCAACCATCTCGACGCCGACACGATCGAATGGCTTGAATCCTATCTCGCCCGCTACACGGGCATGCTCCTGCTCGTCACGCACGACCGGTATTTTCTCGACCGCGTTACGGACCGCATCTTTGAGGTGGACCGCGGGACCGTGCAGAATTTCAACGGCAATTACGCCTATTATGTAGAGAAAAAAGCCGAGCAGGACGAGCTGCGTGCGGTCGAAGGCCACAAGCGGGACCAGTTGATCAAGAAGGAGCTGGCCTGGCTCCGCCGCGGTGCAAAAGCCCGGACACGCAAATCCAAACACCGCATCGAAGCGGCGCATTCGCTGATGGCCGTTCCGAAGGAAGCTGTAAAGGAGAATGTGGATATTGCCATCGGGTCGAAGCGGCTCGGCTCAAAGGTCATTGAGATAAACGGTGTTTCGAAATCGTATGGCTCAAACAAGCTCATCGACGATTTTACCTATCTGCTGAAACGCGACGACCGCATCGGCATCATCGGGGCGAACGGTTCGGGCAAGACGACGCTGCTTGAAATGATCACGGGCCGCGTTGAGCCGGACAGCGGCGAGGTAGATATCGGCCAGACGGTGCACATCGGATATTACGACCAGGAAAGCCGCGCTTTGAACGACGAGCAGCGTGTGATCGACTACATCCGGGACGTGGCCGAATACATAACGACGGTTGACGGCACGCAGATAACGGCCGGCAAGATGCTTGAGAAGTTTCTGTTTACACCCGCGGCCCAATATGCGGTGATCGGAAATCTGTCGGGCGGCGAGCGCAGGCGGCTGTATCTGCTGCGGATCCTGATGGGCTCGCCGAATGTTTTGCTGTTAGATGAGCCGACGAACGACCTCGACATCCCGACTCTGATCGCCCTCGAAGAATACCTCGACGATTTTGCCGGTGCGCTGATAGTTGTCAGCCACGACCGCTACTTTCTCGACCGCACGATCGAGAATATTTTCCGCTTCGAACCCGGCGGAAATGTCCGCGAATTCGCCGGCGATTACAGCGCTTATCTTGAGGTAAACGAACGCGAGGAAGCTCTTGTCAGAACCGGGAACAATAGCGACCGGGTTCCGAAGCCTGCAAAAGATCAACCGACAGGATCCGTAAAGCCGAAGAAACTAAGCTTCAAAGAAACACGGCGAATTGGAGGAACTCGAAAAAAGCATCGCCGCCGCCGAAGCCCGCCTTCCCGGCCATCGCAAAAGAACTCGCCCTCGCCGCCAGCGACGCCGGAAAGGTCCACGAATTATTCACCGAACAACAGACGGTCGAAGCCGGCCTTGAAGCCGACATGACCCGCTGGGCCGAACTCGCCGAACGGGCGGAAAGCAAATAAGACGGACTGTCGGACCTTACAATTTAAGCCTCTCATATTGAGCATACAGCCTCATGATCTCCGTGTTTAGGGTTTGTTTAGCGGCCAGGCTGGATTCCTTGTCGCGGCGTTTGATCAGGTCTTCGATCTGGTGCTGAATGATCTCCTGTTTTGTCTCCGGCTCCCTGCTTTTGCTTATCTGGTATTTATCGTCCATTGATCGATATTACTACAGGCTGGATTTAGCGGGTCTTAGGGCAGGGCGGAAACGCGAGTGTGAACGAGCGTGCTCCTTCCGAACGCCGATGGCACGCTTCCTAACGGTCGCGTTTCTGCCCGACGGTAGAACGGGATTTGATGGTGGCTGGAGAGTGACTTGAACACTCGACCTCGGGGTTATGAATCCCGCACTCTAACCAGCTGAGCTACCCAGCCACGAACATTTGATTATAGATTGCCCACTTCAAAAATCAAGTTTCGAGACCGACTGATGCGGGATCTATGCTGAATTCAAACGGCTTGGTATCATTAGCTTATGCGTGTTTGGTTCGTCCGCATTAAGCGATTTTTCGTCAGGAAGTGGCATATGGCACCGCACGATCGCAGAAACCTTGTCTTTTTACTATCCATTTGTTTTGCATTGCTTTACGCGTACGGCCTGTCGGTTTATGCCCAGACAAAAGGGTCGGGAACGGAGGGCTCAAGGTCTGCGGTCATAATTAGCGAGCCGAATGCCGCGGTCTGGATCGACGGCGTGAGCTATGGACGAACGGACGAAAATGGCCGCCTGTCGATTTCAAGACTGGCGGCGGGCCGTCGATCGATCAGGGTTCGAGCAGTCGGTTTTAGCCCTGCTGTAAAAGTCCTGCTACCCGCGCAGAAAGGAAATGTCGAGATCCGCCTTTCAAAAACTACAGACAAAGCGGAGTTGGCCTATCAGCAGGCCGAAGCCGAAGCGGCAGTAGATCGTGAAAAGGCCGCAGCGGCCTACAAAAACGCCATCAGCTCGCGCCCGGGCTTTGTCGAGGCCTACATCGGCCTTGCCCGCGTTTATTCGGATGGCCGCCGCTATGACGAGGCTGCGAAGACGATCAAAGACCTACGGAAGATCGAACCTCGGAATGCGGAGGCTTCCGTTATCGAAGGACGGATCTTCAAGGCGGAAGGCGACGACGAAAAAGCCATTGCAGCCTTTAAGCAGTCGATACGCCAGGCCGGTGGTTTCCAGCCGGAAGCATATACGGGCCTTGGACTTATTTATAAGGAAAGGGCTGAAAGTGCCGGCTCCGCGGGCGATTATGAAGCGGAGAGTTCGCTTTATGCGGAAGCCACCAAGAATTTTTCGATCGCTATTAAGCAGCTTTCGGGAGCTCCCGATGCTGTAACCCTGTACCAACTCCTGGGCCTGGCGTTCGAGCAACAGAAAAAATTTCAGGAGGCGATCCGCACCTACCAGGAATTCCTGCAAAATTTCCCCGATCATCCCGAAAATGCCGCGTTCGAGTCCTTTATTGTCCAACTGAAGAAACAATTGGACCAACCGCAATGAGTCGCCTCCGTCGACCTTTCTGACCAAAAACCGGTCATCAGCCATTCAAAAAGATTTCTTGACATTGAAATGCTAAACATCTACCATTGTGTTTGAACGATGTTGTGCATCGTTGTCTTTGACCCTATCTCTTACAAAAATAACCGTTATCCAACTGCATTCCGCTTGCATTAGCCTAAATCAACGGAAACAAACGAAATAAATGTCAGCGAAACTTGGGGAAATTCTTGTCCGTGAAAACCTCGTGACTCCGCAGCAATTGCGTGAGGCTCTGGACTACCAACGTACAAGCGGCGGGCGTCTGGGATCCAACCTGGTTAAGCTGGGGATCATTTCAGACGACGTGATCACAGCTGTATTATCACGGCAATATGGTGTTCCATCGATCAACCTCGATCTTTTCCATATCGAAGACGATGTCATCAAGCTCATATCACAGGAAGTCGCACTAAAGTACATGGTCTTGCCTGTTTCGCGGGTGGGAAGCACTTTGACCCTCGCGATGGCCGATCCTACGAATGTGTTTGCGATGGACGATATTAAATTCATGACGGGATTTAATGTCGAGCCGGTGATCGCGTCAGAGCAATCGATCCAGATGTCGGTCGGCAAGTATTACGGCGGATCGAATCAGATCGATATTTTCGATGCGGCTATTGCCTTCGAAAGCGAAAAAGCCGCAGCGTCTAAGAATGGCAAGAACGGCCATTCAAAGAACGGGGCATCCAAGAACGGCACAAAAGCCGCAGCCAAAATAAGCCCGACAAATCTTTCCGCGGCGGACATTGACGTTTCGCTCGGCAATTTCGATTTTGAGGTGCACGAAGGCGAAGACTTCGAGATCGTTCAGGAAAACGAAGAGATCGATCTTGCTACGCTTGCAAGGGCGAGCGAAGACGCGCCCGTCGTTCGCCTTGTCAATATTCTGATGGTCGATTCGCTTCGCCGCGGAGCGTCTGACATTCACGTTGAGCCTTACGAAAAAGATTTTCGCATCCGCTTCCGTATCGACGGCGTGCTTTACGACGTAATGCACCCGCCGATGAAGATCCGCGATCCGCTGATCTCGCGATTGAAGATCATGTCCAAGCTGGACATTTCGGAAAAGCGGCTGCCGCAGGACGGGCGCATTAAGATCAAGGTCAAGATCGACGACCGCTCGCGCGAATTGGATTTCCGTGTTTCCACTCTCCCCACGCTTTTTGGCGAAAAGGTCGTGCTTCGTCTTCTCGACAAAGAAAAGCTGATGCTTGACATGTCGAAACTCGGTTTTGAAGAGGAGAGTCTTGAGAAATTCCAGCGGAACATTGCCAACCCATACGGAATGGTCCTGGTTACAGGCCCGACCGGTTCGGGTAAAACGAACACGCTTTATTCGGCGCTTCAAACGCTGAACACGCCTGAAACGAATATCATGACGGCCGAGGACCCGGTCGAATTCAATCTTCAGGGTATCAACCAGGTGCAGATGAAGGAGCAGATCGGTCTTAACTTCGCGGCTGCGCTTCGCTCATTCCTGCGTCAGGATCCGAACATCATCCTCGTCGGTGAGATCCGAGACTTTGAGACGGCTGAGATCGCTATCAAAGCTGCGTTAACAGGCCACTTGGTTCTTTCAACGCTCCACACAAACGATGCACCATCAACCATCTCGCGACTCGTCAATATGGGCATCGAACCCTTTTTGGTCGCTACCAGCGTCAATATTATTCAGGCACAGCGACTGATCCGCAGAATTTGTTCCGAGTGCAAGGAAGAAACGCAATATCCCGTCGATGCCTTGATCGAGGTAGGTTTTTCAGCCGAAGAGGCCCCCAACATCAAAACCTATAAGGGCAAGGGTTGTGAAATATGCCTGAACACGGGTTACAAGGGCCGTGTCGGTTTATACGAAACGATGGAAATAACAGACGAATTGCGGGAATTGATCATCATCGGAGCAAGCGCGATCGAGCTGAGAAAGAAGGCTATCGAATGCGGAATGATAACTCTTCGTGGGTCCGGTTTGGCAAAACTGCGACAGGGAATTACGACAGTTGAGGAAGTGGTGAAAGAAACGGTTCTTTAGGAATCTGGAGGAAATATGGTAAGGGCAATTGCACTATCTCTAGCATTGTTGATCGGCATTGGAACGATCATTCCTTTGGCGACGGACCACGCGGAAGCTGGTCCGAAGAAAACAAAAAGGTACAAGAAGAGTCAGAAAAAATACAAAAAGTATTCGAAACGCTGGTGGCGGCAGTATCGGGCAAGCCTTCGGCGCAAACGGGCCCTCCAGGCCCGGCGACGGGCTATGCGACTTCGGCAGTTAAGGCTTGCGCGAAACCGTGGTGATCAGAGTGCGAAACCAAAAACAGTCGTAGCCAAAACCGTTCCGGCACCGGACAAATCCCCGGCATTGCTGCCTTCGGGTGAAGCAGCCCCTAAGGGTTGGACCCGTGGCCAGGCAACCGGCAGCGAGCTTCAGTTCAGCGTTGACGGCGGAAACGGTTCGGCCGCGATCTCCGTGGTTGGCCCGGCCATGGGCGAAACCGTCGATACAGGCCGCAATAGAGCCGTTGGCGGCGTTCCGACCACATCTCTCCGCCGTGAAGTGATAAACCGGATGGTTCGAGAAAATGGCTGGGTCGTCAACGATTACCAGAAGGAGATCGGCGGCAAGAATGTTTACGTCGTGGTTGCACAATCACAAGCGGCCGGCGGCCGTGTAAGCTCGCGGATGTTCTATTTCACCGAGGTCGATGGTCGTATCTACAGCGTCGCTACCACTTCGCAGGCCGAAGCTGCGGAGCGGATCGCCGAAGAATCCGAGAAGGTGATCTTTTCCCTGCAAAACCGGGTCCGGCCCGTTCAGCAGGCGACCAAGGAGTAGAGATCGTCAATCGTAAATCGCGAATCGTAAAACAGCTATTGCTTGAAATTTTTCAACGAATCACGAATCACGATTCACGATTCACAAAAACAATATGAGCGTCGATCAACAACCAACAAGTGAATCAACGATCACCCTGCCTGAGCTTCTTCGGAAGATGACAGATGCGGGCGGGTCAGATCTGCACATTACGACAAATTCCCCGCCGCAGATGCGCGTTCATGGGCACCTTGCTCCGCTTTCGGGATTTGGCTCCATGACTCCGGCCGACACAAAGCGTTTGGCTTATTCCGTGTTGACGGACGCTCAAAAGCACCGGTTTGAAGAAAACCTCGAGCTGGATTTTTCTTTCGGATTGAAGGGAATGTCACGTTTTCGTGCCAATCTATTCAATCAGAAGGGGGCGGTTGGCGCGGTTTTCCGAGCGATCCCGTACGAGATCAAATCCTTTGACGCACTTGGATTGCCAACAGTGGTCTCGGACATGTGCAAAAAGCCGCGTGGGCTGGTCCTCGTGACCGGGCCGACCGGCTCAGGTAAGTCGACCACGCTTGCTTCAATGGTCGATAAGATCAACATTGATCGCCATGAACATATTTTGACGATCGAAGATCCCATCGAATTTCTCCATAACCACAAAAACTGCGTTGTTAACCAGCGAGAAGTTGCGGCAGACACGCATTCGTTTGCCTCGGCTCTGAGAACAGCCCTTCGTCAGGACCCTGATATCGTGCTTGTCGGCGAAATGCGTGATCTTGAAACCATCGAGATGGCCCTCCGAATTGCTGAAACAGGTCATCTAACGTTCGCAACTCTGCACACGAACTCGGCTTATTCGACCATCAACCGTATTATCGACGTGTTTCCTTCAGCCCAGCAATCGCAGGTCCGAACCCAGCTTTCACTCGTTTTAGAAGGCATTCTCTGCCAATCGCTTCTTCCGAAAGCATCGGGCGATGGCCGCGTGATGGCCCTTGAAATTCTGGTGCCAAACGCCGCCATCCGAAATCTGATCCGCGAAGACAAGATCCACCAGATCTACTCGATGATGCAGACCGGCCAGGATAAGTTCGGAATGCAGACATTCAATCAGGCTCTCGCGACGCTTCATCATAAACGCCTGATCACGCTTGAAACGGCTATGCAGCGTTCCTCCAACGCCGATGAGTTGAAGGAACTAATTGAACGCGGTTCAGGCCTTAACCAATCCTACACCGGGCAAGACAAACCTGTGGTTCCGCCCGGAAATCACTCAAGTCCCTACGCTCAGGGCCGTCCCGTTGGTGCGAGGCCGCCGGTCCGTTGACAGATTTTACTCACACGAAGAGGAGCTAAAGAACAGAAATGCCTACTTACGCGTTCAAAGGAAGAAACCGCCTGAATGAAATTGTCGCGGGTGAAAGAGACGCAGCCAGCCAGGACGAGCTTCGCGCACTCTTACGTCGCGAGCAGATCGTTATGACTCAGGCCTCGGAGAAAGGCAATGTTGTCTCGATCCCAAAGCTGGGGCGGCGGAAAAAGGTTGGAGCAAAGGAACTTGCTGTTTTCACTCGCCAATTCTCGGTCATGATCGACGCGGGCCTGCCGCTCGTTCAGTGTATCGATATTCTGGCGGAACAACAGCAAAATGCATTCTTTAAGGACGTACTCCGTCAGGTTCGACAGAACGTAGAAGAAGGCGCAACGCTTTTCCAGGCGCTCGAAAAACACCCAAAAGTTTTTGATTCGCTTTATTCGCATATGGTCGAGGCGGGAGAAACCGGCGGTGTGCTTGACCTGATCCTTCAACGCTTGGCAACCCTGATCGAAAAGGTTGTTAAATTGAAACGCAGCATCGTGTCGGCATCGATCTATCCGGCGGCCGTCATTTTTGTTGCGATCGCGGCGATCGCGGTTATCATGGTCGTCGTAATTCCGCAGTTTGAACAGATCTTTATCGGATTGCTCGGCCCTGGCGAATTGTTGCCCTTACCCACACGAATCGTAATGGGGATAAGCGGATTCCTTGCCGGCTGGGGCGGCCTTGGATTGCTTGTCGGATTAATTTGCACGGCTGTTGGAACGAGCTATTATTATAAGACCGAAAAAGGCCGGTGGCAGATCGATACACTGCTGCTTAAACTTCCCATATTCGGCAGCATTCTCCGGAAAATAGCGGTAGCACGATTTTCCCGAATTCTATCAACACTTTTGTCATCCGGTGTTCCGATCCTGCAGTCGCTGGACATAACGGCCAAGACGGCTGGAAACGTTGTTATCGAAACTGCGATCCTCAAGGTCAGGGCAGGTGTTGAACGCGGTGAAAGCTTTGTGGAGCCGCTCAAGGCAACGAACGTATTTCCGCACATGGTGTCTCAAATGATCGGCGTCGGTGAACAGACCGGAGCTCTCGACGCCATGTTGGGCAAGATCGCGGATTTCTACGAAGAAGAAGTCGATACGGCGATCGCCGATCTTCTTGCGTTGATCGAGCCCGTACTGATCGCCTTTCTCGGCGTTACCATCGGATCGATCGTTATCTCAATGTACCTTCCGCTATTCTCGCTCATCGGGAAACTCGCGAGCGGGACGAAATAGGCGACAAAAGCCCAATACGCATGCAAAGACGGCTTCTCGTGAGGCCGTCTTTTTTTGGCCTTTGATTCCGGAATTGCAGAATATCCGTTTTCGCCTTATTCTCATCTAGGCTTGGCTGGCGGAGAGCCAGCCGATTACGCAAACGAGGAACGAAATGGAATGGCGTTGAACATTAAGGTCAAGGACGAATGTCGTTGGGACATCGTCAGTCTCGGTGAAGTTATGCTCCGGCTGGATCCGGGCGATAAACGCGTTCACACGACGCGGTCATTCGAGGTGTGGGAAGGCGGAGGCGAATACAATGTCGCCCGCGGATTGAAGCGGTGCTTCGGACTGGACGCGGCGGTCGTCACGGCGCTTGCGGACAACCCCATCGGACGGCTTGTACAGGACCTGATCTATCAGGGCGGCGTCGATCAATCGCATGTGAAATGGGTTAAGTACGATGGCGTCGGCCGAACCGTGCGCAACGGTATGAACTTCACCGAACGCGGCTTCGGCGTGCGTGCGGCTCTCGGATGTTCCGACCGCGGGCACACTGCCGTGTCGCAGCTTAAAGGCCGGCGATATCGATTGGGAAAAGATCTTTGGCGACGAAGGTGCTCGTTGGCTGCACACAGGCGGCATCTTTTGCGCACTTTCCGAAACGACGCCCGATGTTGCAAAGGAAGCGATGCAGGCTGCGAAAAAGCACGGCACGATCATCTCGTACGATCTCAATTATCGCGACTCGCTCTGGCGTGCGATCGGCGGCCAGGCGAAGGCGCAGGAAGTGAATCGCGACCTCGCGCAATATGTCGACGTGATGATCGGCAACGAAGAAGATTTCACCGCCTGCCTGGGTTATGAGGTCGAAGGCCAGGATGAGCATCATTCGAAACTCGACATTGTAAATTTCGAAAAGATGATCCGAAAAGCGGTCGCCGATTTTCCGAACTTTGCGGTCGCCGCAACAACGCTGCGAAACGCTAAAACAGCTTCGGTCAATGACTGGGGTGCGGTTTGCTTTACCGAGGGCCAACTTCATCAGGCGATAATGCGGCCGGATCTCGACATCTTCGATCGCGTCGGCGGCGGCGATTCGTTCGCCTCGGGGTTGATCTACGGATTCCTGACCGGCGAGTCACCGGAATGGGCCGTCAACTGCGGAGCGGCACACGGAGCGCTCGCTATGACAACGCCGGGTGACACGACAACGGTTGGCCTTGCAGACGTTCTGAGAGTAATGAAAGGCGGCGGTGCCCGGGTAGCCAGATAGAAAGACACGGCCCACGAAATACACGAAAGGCACGAAAAAAGGAATTATCTCTTTGTTTAGTGTATTTCGTGTGTTTCGTGGGCAAATAAAATTCGTGGGCAAATGAAATATGACTAAAGCGGAAATTGTAAAGCAGATCGAAGATATTGGCCTCGTACCGGTGGTGAGGGCTTCGTCGGCCGATGAGGCGATGCAGGTTATCGAGGCGATAAAGGCCGGCGGCGTGAATGTCCTTGAGATCACGATGACAGTTCCGGGCGCTATCAAGGTTATTGAAAAAGTCGCTGATAAGTACGGAAACGACGTCCTCGTCGGAGCCGGCACTGTCCTTGATCCTGAGACAGCGAGGGCCTGCCTGCTGGCCGGAGCACAGTTCATTGTCAGCCCGGCGCTCAATCTCGATACGATAGCATTGTGCCATCGCTACAGTGCTCCGATCTGTCCCGGCGTTCTGACCCCGACCGAGGTCATCACAGCTTGGAGTGCGGGGGTCGATTTCGTCAAGGTTTTCCCGTGCGGTTCAGTAGGCGGTGCGAGCTACGTCAAGAATCTGAAAGGGCCTTTCCCGCAGGTCAAGATAATCCCGACCGGTGGAGTATCGCTCAAAACGGCCGCTGATTTTATCAAGGCAGGCGCAAGTGCTTTGGGAGTTGGAACGGACCTCGTTGACGTGAAAGCGATACGGGCGGGCGAGGCCCATGTGGTTACTGAACGCGCCAAACAGTTTTTAGAGATCGTAAGGGAAGCAAGGGCAGGCTAAACGAAACCGGCATTTTCCAATGTTTTGAGTGTGATCTCGGAGTTTGTGGATCTGTCGAAAAGCATCATCCTCTCGACATATTTTGCGATCACATCGGCTTCAAGATTGACTGGGTCGCCCGGTTCTAAGCTGGAAAGATTTGTCAGCTCCCATGTTTTGGGTATGACCGCGATCTCAAGATCAGCGTCATTCAGTTTTGCGATCGTCAGGCTTATCCCTTCTACGGACACAGAACCCTTGTAGACAAAATAGCGGGCAAGCTCGGCAGGAAAACCGATCTTTACCGTCCAGAACCCACCGCTTTCAATTGCTGAGATAAAGGTCCCGCGGCCATCTACGTGTCCCTGAACAATGTGGCCGCCCAGCCGGGTTGACGGCGTAACCGCCCGTTCCAGATTTACAAGCGAACCGACAGCTAACCCTCCAAGCGTCGACCGGTCAAGCGTTTCCTGCGATACATCGGCCGAAAAACCGTCGGCGGTGACGTTCAAAGCGGTCAGGCAAACGCCGTTAACGGAGATCGAATCCCCGTCGGCTGTACCTTCGGTAACGCGGTTCGCCGAGATCTCTATCCGGGCACCGCCCTCGATCGCAGTCAGTGAGCGCACCGCGCCGAGTTCTTCAATTATTCCGGTAAACACTTTGGTAGGTTGATCGGCTTAAAACCAAGGTTTTTTGTTGACGATGTAGGTCTGAACAAACTCTTCATCAGATTTGATCAGGTACATAATGCCTTCGACAAGGCCGACTATTCCGATGCCCATCGAAACAAACACCAGGGGAAACAGAATGCCGCACGAGACCATTAGCAGAATAATCGAGCCAAGGTTGATCGACAGCATTATGATGCCTTCTTTCTGATAGCCGAGAACGAATTTGTGCACGCCAAAACCGCCTAACAGGATTCCGCAGATCCCAGCAGCGATCTTCTTGTCGGCTCCGGGAAGTTTTGCCGCACCGTAATTTGGAACGTGCTGCATCGGCATTGGGCTTAGCGGCAGGATAGTTCCGCAATTAGTGCATCGCGCATTCACTCCCGCGTTCTGAGTCGCACAACCAGGACAAGTGACGTATTGTGTGGCCATAAGATCTGCTCAACTTTGCAAACAGGCTGCGTGAAAAAGTTCAAACACCGAAACCATTCTAGCAAACTTTTCCTTATTAGCGGACTCTCTCTATTTCCGAGAGTTTCCGGATATCGATCGAGATCGGTTCGCCATTCCGCATCTCGTTATAGATGCTGACGAATTTGTGGCCAAACCGGATCTCATCGGTTTTATAAGACGAGCGAGTGTGTACGATGGCCGCAAACGTCTCGTCGGTAGCGGTCAGCAAAACCAGTATTTCGGCGTCAGATCGCCGAAGGTCGTCTGCCGTCAGTCCGAATAACGGCGACCCTTCGTCGATCGGATGAACGATCGTCCACGACAACGGAAATATCGCGACCTTTCTTCGTTCAAGTTCCAAAATGTCGAACCGGCGTACAGGTTTACCGTTCTCATTTTCAAACCTGGCGAACAGCACCTGGGCCCCGACTTCCAGCAGTTGGCTGGTCCGTCCATTGACGAGCCTGAACATTAGGCCTTCAATGTCCTTGTACGGGGCGATGACGGCGACCTCGCTGAACCTAACCTTGGCCGTCGGCTTCGCAAAACGCGCGAACACGACGCCGGTGATCAAAGCATTTGCGATCAGGCTGTAATACGATTCGATGGTGACAAGCAGGTTTGGAAGGAATCCGACCGGATGGATCGTTCCATAACCGATGGTCGCAAACGTTTGAACGCTAAAGAAAAAGGCACGGACAAAAACATTCTCGGTCGGCGAGGTGGACGTATCGACAATTGCTTCCGGGCCGATCGCGGCGTACAAAGCTCCGAATACGATATTGCTAAGAAAGTAAAGCAGCAATACAAGCCCCAGGAATACCCTCCACGACATTCCGAGCAGGGTGTGATAAAGATTTAGCGACCTGAATACACTGAGGCCGGTGCGTTCGACATTAAAAGTGCCATCCTGATTTAGGAGCCGCTGGCCGCTTTGATCGGTAACGACCGAACCGAATCCGAGATCAAGCTCTTCGTTCTCAGCTTCTGCGGCCGGCCGGAATGTGTTGTCGAGAGTTTCTTCCACCACTGTTAAGTCAAGATTATAGGCACGCCCGCGCTGAGAGTTCAAACTTCGTTATGCCCGCCCGCCGCGGCCTTTTGCGAAACAATAGTGTAAAATTCCTGAAGGAATGACAGAAGCAGCCCAAAAAGAAACTCGCCCGCCGGCACTTCGCCGAAACGCCGAAGGTGTGCTCGAACCAAATTCGCTCGCCGACCTTGTCGAGTGGTTCCTCAACTTTGACGAGCGAACGGCCAGGATGCGCCACGCGCATACCGAAGAGCTTTTTCAATGGAAACAGGCGGACGATGCGGCAAACGGCATCGGCACCTATCCGTTTGAAAATGCCGAGGCCCGGTTTGCGATCGGAATTTTTCAGGCATTGCAGGAGAATGCGTCGGAACCGCTGTTGGGATTGTGGATGAACGATGTGATCGCCGCATCTGCACGAATCCAAAGCAACAAAAGACGAGATCAGCGAAGCGAATAAACTTGAAGCAAACCCTCTCGATTCGGCGATCCAGAAGGCGGAAAAGCTGACGACCAACGCCGAGAAGCGGCTCTATCTATCAAGCTGCTGGCTCGAAGCCCTGTGCACAGCCGAGGCCCGCGTGCTTGGCTGGATATATCAGGAGATCTACGGCCGGCCGTTTACGCCGACTACCTAAACGCCTCGCACTGTCGCATATCGCCCGACTTCATTCCGCGGGCGAACCACTCCATTCTTTGCTGTGCGGAACCGTGTGTAAACGAATCTGGCACCACATAGCCCTGCGTGCGTTTTTGTATCATGTCGTCACCCACGGCGGCGGCGGCGCGGATGGCTTCTTCCGGGTCGCCGGCTTCGACGAGGCCTTTTTTGGCGGCGTAGTTTGCCCAGACGCCGGCGTAGCAATCGGCTTGCAATTCAAGCGCGACCGAGAGTCGGTTGTTGCTTCCGGAGCGTTGTACCTTTTCCATTGTGCCGAGCAAATTTTGGACGTGGTGGCCGACCTCGTGGGCGATCACGTAGGCCTGAGCAAAATCGCCGGGTGCTTTGAACTCGCTTTTGAGTTCCTGGAAAAAGGCGAAGTCTAGGTACAGGTTCTGATCGCCCGGACAATAAAACGGACCGGTCGCGGCGCTTGCGTATCCGCATGCTGACGAAACCTGGCTGGTGAAAAGCACGAGCTTTGGCGCTTGATACCGAACTCTCGCCTGCTGCGGCAAGATCGTGCCCCAAACGTCTTCGGTACTTCCCATTACGGCCCCGACAAACTGGCGGTTTTCGTCGACCGGTTTATTCGTCGCCGAATTGCTTGCCGTCGACGGCTGCTGGACCTCAGTTTGAGGCATATTTTCAAGCATCTGTCGCGGATCGACGCCGCATAAAAGGGCGGCCACGGCGATCACCAGTACACCGATGCCGCCGCCGCCGATCGCCAAACCGCGTCCGCTCATTCCGCGACGGTCTTCAACATTTGTGCTCTGCCTTTGGTCTCTCCAACGCATAGTTTTCGTCCCCTGGACTGCTGATCGAACTGTAAATCGTGCTAGGATTCTAACACTTTTCCCGGACCGATTGGAATGATAACGCCTATGGACCTCGACGATTGGCGGCGAAGCGGCGACATTTTTACGCACCGCGGTCACCCGATATTTTTTCGAAAAGGGGACGCAAACGGCCCGGTCCTTTTGTGCCTTCACGGCTTTCCGACATCGTCTTTCGATTACCGGAAGATCTGGCACGGACTATCGGAGAAATATACGGTCGTCGCTCCGGATCTGATCGGCTATGGTTTTTCGGCAAAGCCTTATGATCTTGCCTACACAACGTTCGAGCAAGCGGACCTGATAGCCGCGCTGATTGACCATTTAGGCATTTCACAAATTCACCTCCTCACTCACGATTATGGAAATACGATCACTCAGGAACTCCTTGCCCGCGATGCGGAAGGCCGCTTGGATTTTTCGATAGAATCGATCTGCTTTCTGAACGGGGCACTTTTCCCCGAGACCCATCGGCCGATACTTGCTCAAAAACTTCTGATAAGTCCGATCGGTAAACTGTTTGGCCGGCTGATCCCCGATTCGCAGTTTGCAAAAAGCCTGTCGTCGATATTCGGCCCGGACACCAAGCCGACCGAAGATGAGCTTGCCGATTTTGTCACGCTCTTCAAACACAACAATGGCAAGCGTATTGCTCACAAATTGATCCGCTACATGACCGAGCGGACGAAATATCGCGAGCGTTGGGTCGTGCCGCTACAATCGATGACGCAGCCATTTTTGTTTCTCAACGGCTCGTTCGATCCGGTATCGGGCAGACATCTTGTGGAGCGTTTCCGCGAGGTGGTCCCGGCCCAGAAAAACATCATTGAGCTGCCGAACATCGGCCATTTTCCGCATTTGGAGGCCCCGACGATCGTGCTGGAAAAATTTCTTGAATTTCATCGCGATATTTATGTGCGTGCGCCCGTCGCAAAATCTTGACAGATGTAGAGTTAGGGGATTATGATGCAGATACCCTAGTAGTTTATTTTCGCTTCCACGTTCGTTCAGAAAGGAGGACACGATGATCAAGCTAGACATAGTCAACCAGGTAGCCGAAAAAACGGGTGTCCCGAAACAGAAAGCCGAACAGGTGGTCGACTCGCTTTTCAACGCCATGAAGGATGCGCTGGCTCAGGGCAAACGCATCGAGCTTCGCGGATTTGGCGTTTTTGTCGTAAAGCCCCGCAAGCGCGGTGTCGGCCGCAACCCGAGGACCGGGAAAGGAAGTTCCGATCCCGGCCGGCAAGACTATCCGTTTTAAGCCCGGCAAAGAGCTGTCGGCAAAAGCCGTCGGATAATTCAGGCTATTGGTTTTTTTTCGAGCTTCTCAGTCGTAAATCGCATGATGCAGCGTTATGCTTGTGATTTACGGCTTTTGTTTTGGTTTTATTCATGGCAGCTCCTGAGAGATATTTGGACGACAGTTTTTTCGAGCACGACGCCCGGCCAACCGCGCGGACGTGGCTGAAGCATATTGGCTTTCTGCTGATAACGCTTGTCACGACGACGGTCGCGGGCACTATGTTCCCGTTCGGGATCATTCCGACTTTGCCCGACTCGGACCCGCAAACATGGCCTGAAATATTGCAGTTCATATTTAGCCTCCCGTCCCGATATGTCGCCCTTGTTTCAACTGCCGTCCAGTATTTGCTTACGGACATCCGATATCTGAAATACGGTTTGAGCTTTTCGGTTTCGCTGCTGTTCATTCTGATCTCGCACGAAATGGGCCATTACGTCGCGTGCCGCATATATAAGGTCGACGCGACGCTGCCGTATTTTATTCCGACGCCGCCGATGATCGGCCCGGCCGGGACATTCGGAGCCTTCATCAAGATCCGCTCGCCGATGCCTTCGAGAAAAGCCGTGTTCGATATCGGCGTCGCCGGGCCGATCGCCGGGTTTATCGCCCTGATACCGATCGCGATCATCGGCGTCGCCACAATGGAAACCGCGACAGCTGAACAACTCGCAAGTTCGACGGGCATTGTTTTTTCGGACCCGCTTTTCATGCAGCTTTTGGCGTCCGTGCGCGGAATCGATCTGAGCCTGGGTGTTGGCAACGCCTTCTACTTCGCGGCCTGGGTCGGGTTGCTGGTTACCGCCCTTAATCTGATCCCGTCGGGCCAGCTCGACGGCGGGCATGCCATCTATGCCGTGTTTGGGAAGGCGATCCACCGCTGGACGGGACTCATCGCATTTGTGCTGATGACAACGCTTTCTATTCTTGGCTGGGTATATTTCAACAGCCCGAGCGGATTTCTGATCGCCGTTTTGCTCGGCATAATGATGCGCATCCGCCACCCCGAACCGCGTGACCAGTCACCCCTCGGACCCGCCCGAACAGCCGTCGCCGTTCTTACCATGCTGATCTTCGTCCTCTGCTTTCTGCCGTTTCCGATCCAGATAAAGTAAGAGAATTAGCCACGAATTACACGAATGACGCAAATGGGAAAGGGGGAATCAATTCGTGTTATTCGGGTAATTCGTGGCGAAAGATTTGGAAGCGATAAACGTGATGACGAGCTAAGAAGAATTCACCACAGAGACACAGAGGTCACGGAGAGAACCAATTAGAAAACCTCAGTGCTCTCAGTGTCTCTGTGGTGAGTAGAACGAGTTTACGCCGCGACCGCTTCAGGCAGCAGACCTTTGATCTCTTTTACGAGCCGCTGGGCTTCGGCTTGGTCTTCGAGGGCGATCATGAAGAAGTCGTAGCTGGTTTTGAAGCAGACCATTCCGTTGCCGAAGAACCAGACGCCTTCGAGGAGAGGGTTGCCGCCGAGGAGCCATGAGATCGGGTGCACCGGTGACGTCTTTTGGGTTGAGGATGTTGGTCATCATCACGGCGCCGGAGGCGAACGAGAATGCCCCGAGCAGCGGCGCGCCGATGCGGCGGGCGATGTCGCGTTCGAATTTGACGCGTTCGGTCTCGGCTTCGCTCAACTCGCCTTTTTCGATCAGCTCTTCGCGGGTTTTCAGATAGCCGTCGAACTGCTCGCCGATCTTTTTGATCGACCATGCGGGCAGGGCCGAATTAAAAAGCCAGTGCGAGCTGATGCCGGTGAAAACGACGCCGAGGCCCGGCACCGACCGCCATCGAGGCCCCGGTCGCGGCGGCCTGCAGGGGATTTTCCTGTATCCAGCCGGATGGTTTTTGAAAAGGCGCTCATTGCGGAATCGATCGTGCGGGTCCACGAAGCACCAAAGCTGAATGCCTTTGACACGCGGGTGGCGTTTTTGCCGACGGTCTCGTAAGCGTCATCGAATACCTGGCCGGCCTTTTTACCGGCAATATTGATCACTTCGCCGGCGGTTTTACCGGCAATGTCGATCACCTCGCCGGCCGTCTTGCCGGCCTCTTTGACGGCGTCACCGGCCTTGTCGCCCGCGTCTTCCGCCGCGTCGCGGATCGGTTCGCTGGCGTTCCAGGCCTTTTTGGCGGTGTCTTCGGCGGTCTTGATCGTTGCCTCGGCGGCCTTTACGGCCTGCTTGCCGACCTCGGTCTTTTCGGCCTCGGCCTTGATCTTTTCAGCACCTTTCTGGGCGGTCTCGACCACCACGCGTGCGCCTTCTTCGATCTTGTCCTTCAGGCCAAGCTGCTTGTCGATCTCTTCAAACTTTTCCTTGGCATCCTTCTGCCATTTGTCGAACCGTTCTTTGTAATCGCTCATAATTCGGTTGTTCCCCTGTCAGAAATACGCTGCCAAACACAGGTTTGTTCGATTTGATGCAAAACCGGCGTCGAATTATCTACTATATTTGCACCAATACGTTTCAACATTCAACCGTTTTTTAGCTCAACTAACTGTTTTTGATGTGCCCCGGTTGTGGTAATCTGACGCTTAATTGATTTGTTATGCCCGTTGTTAAGTGTCCGAATTGTGGTAAGCCGACGGAGTTTACCGGAAACGAATTTCGCCCGTTTTGTTCGGAGCGATGCAAGCTTCTCGATTTTGGTGCCTGGGCGGATGAGGAATATTCTCTGCCGTCGGAAACGGCGTCGATGACCGATGAAGAGTTAGACGAGATCGAGAAAGCGTTGGCGAAGCGGCAGAAGGAAACATGAGCATTTTTACACTCTTTTTTGATGTGGCCCCTAGCGGCGGCACTATCGGTGCGGTCGTTGCCGTGTCGTTTTTGCTCGTATTTCTTGGCGTTGCATTCGTTGCGTTTAAGGCGTTGAAGAAGACGGTCAAGATGGCGTTTCGAATGGCCGTGGTAGGCGTAATTTTGCTTATCGCTATTGCGGGCAGCATTTCGCTCTGGTATTTCAGCTCGGGCGGGAGTCCGAAATTAAAGCCGCCGGTCGAACGCAAGCGGTAGCACCGTACGACAGACTGCCAAGTCTGTCGCCCACGCCGAGCGTAAAGTCACGTTGCTAAGTGACGAAAGTTGATGAACAGGCTCGGCAGCCTGTTCTACTTTTATGGACGAGCCGCCAGAAACCAAGAAGTCCCGTTTTTGGCATCGTTACCGCGGGCTTCCGAGCAATGTCTTTGCACTCAGCCTTGTCAGCCTTCTAAACGACACTTCCAGCGAAATAATCTATCCGCTCCTGCCGGTGTTTCTGTTCATGACACTCGGAGCGTCGCCGTTTTTTATTGGCTTGATCGAGGGTTTTTCGGAATCGATCGCCAGCATTCTGAAACTGTTCTCAGGGTATCTGAGCGACCGGCTTCACAAACGCAAGCTTCCCGTTTTTCTCGGATATTCGCTCGCGGCTGTCGTCCGGCCGCTGCTGGCATTAGTGACAAGCTGGCCGCAGGTGCTGGCAGTGCGGATGACAGATCGCATCGGCAAAGGCATTCGCGGAGCACCGCGTGACGCGTTGCTGGCCGCCAGCGTTCCGCGCGAAAAACGCGGGCTCGCATTTGGTTTTAATCGTGCGGCGGACCATATGGGAGCGGTCATTCGGGCCGGTCATCGCGTTCCTGCTGTTGTCGTATTTCGCTTCTGATCCGAATTCCCCGACCGCGCACGACTATCAACAGGTCTTTCTTTTCGCCTCGATCCCCGTCGTCATCGGCCTTTTCGTCATCATCTTTTTCGTCCACGAAGAAACGAAGCCGGTACGGGAATTCGATGCGATACCGATAAAATTTTCGATCAGGGAATTTGACGGCAATTTTAAGCGTTTTCTCGTAGTCGTTGCTCTTTTCACGCTTTCAAATTCGACCGACGCCTTTTTGCTGCTTCGCGGCACAACAGGCCGGGATCGCTCCGCCGATGCTTCCGCTTTTGTGGATGGTGCTGCATTTCAGCAAGGTGATCAGCTCTATCGTGGGCGGCGATCTGTCGGACAAAGTCGGCCGGAAAAAGATGATTGTCGCCGGATGGGTCATCTACGCTCTGGTCTATGCCGGATTTGCGTTTGTCGATTCGCCGTGGCAAGCGTGGGCGCTTTTTATCGTGTATGGAACGTATTTCGGGCTCACGGAAGGAGCGGAAAAAGCCCTGGTGGCGGATATGGTCGTGGACGAAAAACGAGGCACGGCTTATGGATTTTACAACCTCGCGTTTGGGATCACGGTATTTCCTGCGTCGTTGCTTTTCGGATTGATCTGGACCGAGTTCGGGCGCCCGCGGCTTTTATTGCGAGCGCGGTGATCTCACTTGTCGCTGCCGCGGCCCTGCTGACAGTCAATACAAAACCCGGCAACGCCGAAGCCTAGAACAGGCTGCCGAGCCTGTTCTACTTTCGGCTGTAGTCAATGTTGCCAAGAGCGACAGACTTGGCAGTCTGGCGTACATTCAGTCGTTCAACTGGATCGAATTGACCACGTTACGGAAGACGTTGTTGTACCTGAAATGCTTCCGCCTCGGGTGCTACCGCGGCGATGTAGAAAAGATCGCCGTTGCGGAGTTGAAGCGTGTAGATCGTCACCGTCTCGTTCCGGTTGGTCACGGGCGAGCGGCCGGACAAGGCTGCGGTGTAACCCTGACGGCCGGCTACGGTGGTCCTCGTCAGATTGTTACGCTGCGACAGATACTGGTTATTTTGGAGCATATTGCTCACATAATCCTGAGTCTTGTTTGCCAGTCCCGTGCCTTGTGAACGATACACACCGATCATCACACCGTGGGTGATGCCCTGATCGCCAAAGCCGCCATCGGGCGCAAAGGTCAGGCCGCCCTGGGCAAATTCACGCCAATTATCAGGAACGCTCAATCGGATACCATTGCCGTTGTATGTGCGACACGCGGGCCGAAGGGAATGCGACCGTGCGCGAATATTGTCCGCCAGCCATCGGATTATTACCGCCCTGGCCGCCGCCGGTCTCATTTGCCTTGGCGATCTCTTCCATCGACTGCGCACGCGGCATTCCGGCAAATCTTTCCTTGATACGTGAAAAGTCACGAGTTACCTTGATCGGGTTCGGCGAGACATTCAGCATGGCGGCTTCCTGATTTATCTTCTGGTAGCGGTTGCCGGGATCCGGGTGCGAGCTGAGCCATTCGGGAGCGCGTCCGCCGCCCTGCTGGGCGATCGTCTGGAACATATTGGCCAGATCGCGCGGGTCATAACCGGCATCAGCCATGATCTGCGAGCCGAGAATGTCGGCCTGCGTTTCATAATCGCGGCTGTATCTTGTCTGCCACGCCGCGGCGGCGATCGCGCCGGCCTGGGCACCGGCCTGGCCGCCGACGATCGCCCCGCCGAGGATCAATCCGATCGTGCCGAGGGTATTACCTACGCTGCCCTGTTTTGTCTGCTGGGCAGTTGCATGACGCAAAGCAACGTGGCTGATCTCGTGGGCCATTACCCCGGCCATTTCGCCTTCGTTCTTTGCTGCTTCGATCATGCCGCGGTTGACGTACATCGGCCCGCCGGGTAGTGCAAACGCATTGATATCGCGGGCGTTGACGACCTTGAACGTGTAATCGAACGCCGGCTGCTGAAGCTGCGGCGGGATAACGCTGACCAGCCTTTCCCGACTCGTTCAACATACTGCAGAGCCTGGGCGTCGTTCAGAATCGGCATCTGCTGTTCGACCTGCTTCGCCGCGTCGCGGCCGATCTTCACGTCATCCTGCACCTTGTACTTATTCTTCGGCAGACTGACGCGCGTCTGTGCCGTCGCCAGCATCGGAAGCATCGTAAGCGTAGCGGTTAGCAACAGCGCGACCGTACGATTCATTCTTCGGTGATATGTCATTGTCCCCTCCCTTGCAGATCTCATTGCAATAGTAAGATAACCGCCATCAAAGAATCAATGGACGGTCAATGCCGGGTTTTGATGTTCGGTGAAGTGTGTGTCGTTTGCTGCTTTTTGGCGGGGGAAACTGGTTGTCGCCTTCGACAACCGAGATCAATAAAACTAATTGAGAGCGGAGCTGTTCGCGAGGTTTTGAACAGGAATATCGGCGGCATCCTCCGGATCGGCAGCACTGAGTGCGTTTTTTATCCTCTCGATCAGGTCCCGGGCCTGTTCGGATCCGATCTTCCGCGCGTGCCTACGCTCGATAACATGGCCAGAGCAAGATCATTTTCAATTTCGTCCCTAAGTTCCATGGCGTCAGAGATAGTTGACTTCATACAAAAAAGGCTCAAGATTCCAACAAAACCAGCTTTAGGATTTCGAGGAGAATATAACGCCGATGTTAGAACAATGTTAACGGAATGTTAATTAATCGAGCCTTCGGCTTAATTTGAACCTAAAGTGTAAGTATAATTTAACCAATCAGACATCGGCTTTGAAGTATCATCAACTGTTTACCTTATGAATGAGAATGCAGTGCCAAATTCGGTGTCGTCCGGCGGTGGAGAAGATTTTCTGCGCGAACTCGTATCGGAACAAATGGCGGAACGGACAATAAATGAGCAGTTGGACCTGCTTCGCGACAAGATATTATTGCTTGGCGGCAAGACCGAAGCGGCCGTTGAGGGCGCAATGCGGGCACTGACCGAACGCGATAGCGAACTGGCCGGTAGGGTAACGGAGAACGATAAGGTCATAGATCAAATGGAGCTTGAGATCGATCGCCTGAGCATCGATATTCTCGCTTCTCAGCGGCCGACCGAACACGACCTGCGAGTAGTGGTTTCGGTCGCAAAGATCACACCGATATTAGAACGCATCGCCGACCACGCATCGAGCATTGCCGAAGCGGCGATAATCCTGAATAACGAGCCCCAGGTCAACAACTACATCGACCTGTCGCTGATGGCCGGGATAGCGGCGGAAATGCTGCGGACCGCACTGGATGCCTTCACATCCGAGGACGCCCAAACATCGCGGGCCGTCATTAAACGCGACAAGCAGATCGACGAATGCTATCGCCGCGTTTTTGATGAGTTGATCGAACAAATGATCGACGATCCGTCATCGACCACCGGTGCTGCACACCTTCTGTTTGTTGCAAAACATCTGGAACGCATCGGCGATTACGTGAAGGATATTTGCGAGCTGAACGTGTATCTCCGCGAGGCGGTCTTTATCAAGCACAGCCAAAAATTTTGATGTTGCGACCGATTAAACTACTGGAGATAACTGGAATGGGATTTAGCTTATTGCCGAAGGAAGACGAATATTTTACGTTTTTCAGCCAGATGGGCGTAAAGATCGAAGAAGCTTCGAACCTGCTCATCGAGATGTTAGAACACGGCCAGGGCGAGTATGAGGTTTATACGAAACGCATCAAGGACGTTGAGCACGAGTGCGACACGATAACGCACAAGATGACGACTAAGCTCAATAAGTCGTTCATCACGCCGTTTGACCGAGAAGACATCTATCACCTCGCCGTTGCGCTCGATGATATTTGCGATTATATCGACGCCGGCGCACGCGCGATCGTGATGTACAACATCGGCGACGCGAACCAGCACACAAAGGACCTCGCAAAGGTAATTCAGCAGCTTGGCGTACAGATCAGCAGTGCGGTATCGATGCTGAAAAAGCCGGACAGCATTAACACGCATTTTGTCGAGATCCACCGTCTTGAAAACGAGGCCGACGAGATATTCTTCCGGGCGACAAGGGAACTGTTCAAGGATGCAAGCGATCCGCTCAGTGTCATCAAGTGGAAGGAGATCTACGAGATCCTCGAATACGCAACCGACCGCTGCGAAAGCGTCGCCAATATTATCGAAAGCATCGTTTTGAAGCACAACTAGATCAGTAGGCAGTTGGCGGGAGGCAGCAGGCGGACGATCCGGCCCGACTGCCACGCCAACTGCCTTCTGCCTACTTTTCCATTATGGACGCACAGACAGCAGCATTAAGCCTGGTTGTATTTATCATCTTCATTTCGCTCGTCTTCGATTATGTAAACGGCTTTCACGATGCGGCGAATTCCATTGCGACAGTCGTTGCTACACGGGTTTTGTCGCCCGGGGTTGCCGTTGCGTGGGCGGCGTTCTTTAATTTCATCGCATTTCTTGTTTTCGGCACGGCTGTGGCGAAAACCATCGGCGGTGACATGGTCAACATCGCTGCCATTCCGGCGAGCGATCAGCTCTTCGTTTTGCTGGCTGCGGTTTTAGGGGCGACTATCTGGAACCTGATCACGTGGTACCTAGGCCTGCCTACATCAAGTTCGCATGCACTTGTCGGGGCATATGCGGGTTCCGCGATCTCATCTTATATCTTCCACTTCGGTTTTAATGGTGTTGAGACCGTCCTGAAGGCCGCGGGCTGGATAAAGACGCTGACATTCATCGTTCTATCACCGCTTATCGGCATGACGCTCGGCTTCATACTGATGGTTTCGGTCTATTGGATCTTCCGAAAGGTTTCGCTTAGCAAAGTGGACAAAGGGTTCCGCATCGGCCAGCTATTTTCGGCCGGAGCCTATTCGCTCGGCCACGGCGGCAACGATGCGCAGAAGACCATGGGCATTATCACGATCGTTCTCGTTTCCGGCGGATATTTGGCCATGGAACCGGGCGGCAAATTGCCTGAGGTCCCGCTTTGGGTCGTGCTCGCGGCACACGCAGCGATCGGGCTTGGGACCTTGTCGGGCGGCTGGCGGCATCGTTAAAACTATGGGAACCAAGATCGTAAAGCTGCAGCCCGTCGGCGGATTCTGTGCCGAAACCGCCGGTGCCTTAACACTCTTTGGTGCCACAATGGCTGGCATTCCGGTTTCCACCACCCACACTATCACCGGCTCGATCGTCGGCGTTGGCTCTGCAAAGCGCTTCTCGGCTGTTAAGTGGGGCGTCGCGGGCCGCATCGTCTGGGCGTGGGTGCTGACAATCCCTATGGCAGCACTGATCGCCGCACTATCTTACGGCGTCGTCCTCATTATAGAAAAATTGACCGGCCGGATATAGGGACTGGAGCGGCAAGCATCCTTGCTTGCAACGCCGCATCGCGGCGTTAAACCTTTGGATTCCGCGGCATACGATATCAACAAACTCGTTTCGCTTCGCTCAGGCAAGCAAGGATGCTTGCCGCTCCAGTCACCGCCCCAGTCGGCTTGCACTCCTCGAATCAAAGCGCAATCATTTTAGGTTGGACCTGTTTTTACTGGAGGCCGGAATGACTGCTGTTTTAGAAGAGACGCGGACGATCGAAACTTATCTGGTAATGCCTGACGAGGAGGTCGCCGAGCGGATCGACGCGGCCCGGCGCGAGCTTGGCAAGCGGGTCGTCATTCTCGGCCATCACTATCAGCGGGACGACGTTATTCGCCATGCCGACCTGACCGGCGATTCTTATCAACTGTCGGTAATGGCCTCACAAACAGAGGCCGAATATATTGTCTTTTGCGGCGTCCATTTCATGGCCGAATCGGCCGATATCCTTGGTAAAGATTCACAGCGCGTTATCCTGCCTGATCTGGGCGCGGGCTGTTCGATGGCCGATATGGCGACGATCGAGCAGGTGGAGGACGCGTGGGAGCAGCTTCGTGATATCGGCGTGCTGGACCAGAAGGTCGCGCCGATCACGTATATGAATTCGTCCGCCGCGATCAAGGCATTTTGCGGGCGAAACGATGGCGTCGTCTGCACATCGTCAAACGCGATACCGCTATTCGATATCTACTTGAAAGAATTCGACAAGATGTTCTTCTTCCCGGACCAGCATCTCGGAAGAAACACGGGTGCGAAGTTCGGCATTCCGCTCGACAAGATGGCGCTGTGGAATCCGCACGAGGAACTGGGCGGCAATACCGAGGAGCAACTGCACGAAGCGAAGCTGATATTGTGGCGCGGGCATTGCTCGGTGCATGGCCGATTTAAGCCGTGGCATGTCGACAAGGTGCGTGCCGAAATGGCCGGCGTGCAGGTGCTTGTGCATCCGGAATGCATGCGTGAGGTAGTTGAGATTTCCGATCTTGACGGCTCAACGTCGTTTATTATCAAGACTGTCGAGAACTCGCCGAGCGGTTCAAAATGGGCGATCGGAACGGAAGTCAATCTCGTCAATCGGCTGCAGCAGCGATTCCCGGACAAGGAGATCCGCTTGCTCGCACCCGATCTCTGCATGTGCGCGACGATGTATCGGATCGCTCCGCAAAACCTTGCGTGGGCAATGGAAAATCTGCTTGACGGGAATGTGGTGAACGAGATCAAGGTTGATGATGAAACGAAGCACTTTGCAGGCATCGCTCTCCAGCGGATGATCGACTTCACGGAACGAAACCAAGATAAGAAAAACTAGCCACGAATAACACGAATATCACGAATGCTTTCCTTCGGATTCGTGTTATTTGTGTAATTCGTGGCTGATCTATTTCATGGCATTCATCAAAGACAAATTGCCCGACAATGAACGCGGTAAGTTCTATGTGGACAGACAGTGCATCGATTGCGATGTCTGCCGCGACACCTCGTCGGCCAACTTTCGCCGCAACGACGAGAATGGGTATTCGTACGTTCACAAACAGCCCGAAACAGACGAAGAACTGGAGCTGTGCGAAGAAGCGATGAATGCGTGTCCGGTTGAGGCGATCGGCGATGACGGTGTAGAGAAATTCCTTACCAAACCTTGATTACAATCATTGCTTCCGGGACCTTCCGAACGCCTGTCTCGCAAGCGAACTGTCGATATTACAGTCCGAATCGACCCGCCCAACAAAAATCTTATAGCTTGATTTCTCACCCGAACTCAAACAAAATAAAAGCAAGGAGATCACGATGAGCGAAATGTCGGCAAAGGCTCGCATGCGGTGCCGCGAGATAATGACGAGCAGCGTCAAAACGGCGACCCGCGATATGACATTACAGGATGCAGCGGTGCTTATGCGCGATGGCGATATGGGTGCGGTTCCGGTCGTCGAGGACGGAAAACTGGTCGGCATCGTAACCGACCGCGACATCGTTGTCCGCTCGATCGCCGACGGCAAACCAGCATCGTCAAGCGTCGGCGAAGCGATGACGAGCGAGATATTTTCGGTCGGGCCGGACGATTTTGCTTTTGAGGCGGTTCGTCTGATGGGCGACAAACAGATAAGGCGCGTTCCGGTCGTAAATGACGACGGCGAACTCGCCGGTATTATTGCGATGGCGGACATTGCCCTTGAAATGGAAGACGAACGCGAGATAGCGGAGACGCTTGAGGAAATTTCAAGCGGCACGGGTTTTTGGAGCAAGAAGTAAATTTTTAGCTAATAGCTGTTAGCTGACAGCTATCAGCTATTTTTCATAAATGGCCAAATCGACCAATCGTTATTTTCAATTTCTCGGCTCGTCAAAGCAGGCTCAGTCGGGGCAACTTTGGTATCCGGCGGCGGACGTTTACCAGACGGCTGATGGTTGGGTGGTAAAGGTCGAGTTGGCGGGCGTTTCGGTGGAGGACATTGTGATCGATGTTCAGGGGAATGTTCTGTACATCGCGGGGTCCCGAAAAGACAAGTCATGTGCCTACGGCGTTTCGTTTCAGCAAATGGAGATAACGTACAGCAATTTTGAAAAGACGTTGAAATTCCCGGCTTCAATAGAAGGCGTACAGCTTGACCATATGTTCGAAAACGGTTTGCTTATCATCCGTTTGAAAAAGGTGCAGGGGGCAAAATAGACTTGATAGATAGGTAAATTTTATGGCCGAAGAGAAAAAAAAGGAGCAGGAGCAAGCAAAAACAGATCCGGTGCCGGAGACTTTTGATATTGCGGTACTTCCGCTGCAGAATACGACGCTTTTTCCGGAAACTGTGGTACCGCTCGCCGTCGGACGTGACCGTTCGAAGAAGGCCGTCGAATCCGCTCTTTCGACCGAAGAAAAACTCATTGCCTGCATAACGACAAAAACCGAGAACGTGACCGGTGACGAAGCGAAGTATGAAGACCTTTACCAAGTCGGAACCATCGTAAACATAAAGCGGATGATGCGGAACGAAGGCATCATGCAGCTTGTCGTTCAGGGCCTGGATCGCTTCAAGGTGTTGGAATGGACACAGGACGAACCGTTTCTGAAAGCCAAGTGCGAGATCCTGCCCGACCTTACGAGGACGGACGAAGAAGAGATCGAGGCCCTTAAGCGGAATATTCAGGGGATGATCCAGGAAGCGTTGGCTTTGCTGCCGAACATCCCGCCTGAGATCCGGATGGCGGTGATGACGCAGACCGATCCGGTGCAGTTAGCGTATTTTCTCGCGTCTGTGCTGGATCTTGGCGTCGAGACCGAGCAGAGAATGCTCGAATCGAATACGGTCGACGAGCTGTTGACGCTGACTCACGCCGCTCTCGCACGCGAGTTAGAGATAATGCAGATCCGCTCGAAGATCGCGACCGAAGCGCAGACCGAGATGGATAAATCTCAGCGCGATTACATCTTGCGCCAGCAGATGAAGGCGATCCAAAAGGAGCTTGGCGACGAAGGCGGCGAAGGCGAAAAGGCCGAGGCCGAGCAGCTTCGCGAACGGCTCGAAACCGCCGACCTGCCGGACGAGGTTAGGAAGGAAGCCGGACGCGAGCTGAAACGGATGGAGGCGTTGCCGCAATCGGCACCGGATTATCACGTTATCCGCACCTACCTGGAATACGTTCTCGAGATGCCGTGGCGAAAATCGAGTGAAGAAAAGCTCGATCTGAACGAAGCGCGAAAGATCCTTGACGAAGATCATTACGGCCTTGAGGACATAAAGGAACGGATCCTGGAATCCCTTGCCGTTATTAAACTTAGGCCTGATTCGAAGAGTCCGATCCTGCTGTTTGTCGGGCCTCCGGGCGTCGGTAAAACATCGCTAGGCCGCTCGATCGCGCGTGCGTTGGGGCGTGAGTTTGAAAGGCTTTCGCTTGGCGGCATGCGTGACGAGGCGGAGCTTCGCGGACACAGGCGAACATATATCGGTGCGATGCCGGGCCGGATCGTTCAGGCCCTTACGGCGCGTCGGGGTGAACAATCCAGTAATGATGCTGGATGAGATCGACAAACTCGGTAACGACTATCGCGGTGACCCATCGGCGGCACTGTTGGAAATTCTCGACCCCGCGCAGAACAATACCTTTCGCGATAATTATCTCGATCTGCCGTTCGATCTGTCGAAGGTATTCTTTATCGCAACGGCCAATCAGCTTCAGCCGATACCGATCCCGCTCCGCGACCGCATGGAGATCATTCAGCTAGCCGGTTACGGCGACCGCGAAAAGATGAACATCGCGCGGCAGTATCAGGTTGCTCGTCAGTTGAAGGAGAACGGGTTGACGCCGGAACAGCTTGATATTACCGACGACGCGCTTAATCTGTTGATAACCAGATACACGCGTGAAGCGGGCGTACGTCAGCTTGAACGCACTATCGGCAACCTTGCCCGCAAGGTCGCGTTGAAAGTCGCCCAAGGGCTTACGGAGAAAGTCACCATAACCGCCGCTGATGTAAAAGAGTATCTCGGTTCGCCGCGGTTTTTCCCTGAAGAGGCGAGAAAGGACATGCCGGCGGGCGTTGCTACCGGAATGGCCTGGACCGAAATGGGCGGCGAGGTGCTGTTCATCGAGGCAACCGCCCTTCCCGGCGGAAGCGGCCTGACACTGACCGGACAGCTCGGCGACGTCATGAAGGAATCGGCCCAGGCAGCCCGCAGCTACCTGTGGTCGCACGCCACAGAGCTGGGTATTGACCCCGAGGCGATAAAGCAGAACGGCGTTCATGTCCACGTTCCCGCCGGTGCGATTCCGAAGGACGGCCCCAGTGCGGGCGTCACGATGGCGTCGGCCCTGGCATCACTGTATACTGGACGAAAGGTCCGTTCGGATACGGCGATGACCGGCGAGATAACGCTTTCCGGCCTGGTTTTTCCGGTCGGCGGGGTTAAAGAGAAAATTTTAGCGGCCCACCGGGCCGGAATTCGCCGGATCATTCTTCCCGCACAGAATGAATCGGATACCGAAGAGATCCCCGAAGACGTACGTAAGGAGCTTGAGATCATACCTGCGACGCGTGTCGGCGATGTGCTGAACGCGGCTCTAGAGGCAGCCGTAACTGGGAGCGGCGTAAACCCGATCTTGCTTCCGAGCGCGGACGGCAACCACGACGCAGGCGAGCCGCTTATAGCGAAAGAAAAAGACGGTTAACGCTCTTAGTTGTAAAACCCCCAAAAATAATTGAAAAACACCTTGTTTTTCTGCATTTTCCAGTGGAAAAATGTGTTTAAAAGAGTGTATGCTTACAGGTTAGGCGTTTCCGATAACTGCCCCTACCTAAAATCATACCTTGTGCGATTTTTCCGGGCGGATTTAAGACTTTTCAGGCAATGTTGGGTTGCCGAACTTTAGTACCGAATTATTATCCAAAATGGCATTTAAATCTTTATTCAGTTTATTCTCCAGCGATCTGGCAATAGATCTTGGAACAGCAAATACGCTTGTTTACGCCAAGGGGCGCGGAATTGTCGTTTCTGAGCCTTCGATCGTGGCAATCAACAAGGTTACCAATCAGGTAGAAGCCGTCGGACGCGACGCAAAAGAGATGCTTGGCCGCACACCCGGCAACATCGTCGCCATCCGCCCGATGAAGGACGGCGTTATCGCCAACTTCGAAGTTACCGAGAAGATGCTCCAGCATTTTATCCGAAAGGCCCATAACGGTAAATCGTGGGTCCGCCCGCGGGTGGTTATCGGGATTCCGTCAGAGATCACGCAGGTTGAACGTCGTGCGGTCGAAGATTCGGCTTACCGTGCAAAGGCCTCGGAAGTTTATCTCGTCGAAGAGGCGATGGCGGCGGCGATCGGCGCCGGGCTGCCTATTACCGAACCGCACGGCAACATGGTCGTCGATATAGGCGGCGGAACGACGGACATCGCGGTCATCTCGCTCTCAGGCATCGTTTATTCGCGTGCTGTCCGCGTCGCGGGCAACGAGATGGACGAGGCGATCACGCAGTACATCAAACGCAAATACAATCTTCTGATCGGTGAACGAACGTCCGAGGCGATCAAGATCGCCCTTGGAAGCGCATTTCCGCTCGACGAGCCGCTCTCGATGGACGTTCGCGGACGTAACCTGATCGAAGGTATCCCGAAGACGATCACCATGACCGACGAGGAGATCCGCGAGGCACTCTCCGACGCGGTTTCGACGATCATCAACGCAGTACGCGTCGCCCTTGAACGCACACCTCCCGAGCTTTCAGCCGATATAGTCGAACGCGGCATCGTTCTTACGGGCGGCGGAGCTCTCCTGAAAAATCTTGATAAACGCCTGACGATCGAAACCGGGCTCCCGGTCGTGATCGCGGACGACCCGCTTTCATCGGTCGTTCTCGGCACTGGCAAGATGCTGTCCGACATCGAACTCCTCAAGCGTGTTAAGTGGGACAATTCACTAATGACCGGAAGTTAAGGGATGAGGGCGGAGGGATGAGGGATGAATCCGCGAGTCTTGTTGAATCTGGTCAGGCGGATGCTTCTCTACCTAAGCAGAGGCAAGATCTTCGCAAACGACTTAAAGATTATTCTTTGCGAATTTTGAAGCTGTATGATTCATTGCCGAAGACCGGTTCGGTGCACATCATTACGCATCAGCTTGCTCGATCCGGCACCTCGCCAAGTGCGCATTATCGAGAAGCTTGCCGTGCGAAATCAGATGCTGATTTCGTTAGCAAGATTGAAGGGGGCCTACAAGAGCTTGATGAAAGTGACGGTTGGCTCGAATTGTTGGTTGACGGAGACTACGTATCAGCTAAAAAGCTCGCTTCACTTCGAGTGGAAACCAACGAACTGATATCGATCTTCGTCACAATGGTGGTAAATACCAAGAAGCGAGGCAGGAGATGAACTCATCCCTCATGCCTCATCCCTCATCCCTCGATCATGGCTGAGCGAAGTCAAAAAGAAGTTTGGCGAATGACGCCCTGGCTCGTCATCGTTCTGCTTTTGGGAAATTTTCTGCTGATGGCGTTCGACGCGCGGCAGGTAAACTCCGGGCAGCGCATCATAAGGGTCTGGTCGCAGACGGCCGCCGATTTTGTTCAGTCACCGGTCACGACTATCACATCCTCCGTTTCCAATTACTTCGGTTCAATTTCTAATCTGCGTTCGGCTCAGAGCGAGAATGACCTTCTCAAAAAGAAAGTTCAGGAGCTCGAAGTAGAAAGCAAGGGAAACGAAAACCTGGCGGCAGAAAATGCGCGTCTGCGGTCGCTGTTGGATCTAAAAGAAAAAAGCAAAATCGACGTCCTTACCGCGCGGATAATTGGGCGTGATCCTTCGATCTGGTTCGATTCATCGATCGTCAATCGGGGAAGCCTCGATGGCGTTAAGCTGAATATGCCGGTGGTTACTGACGGAGGAATTGTCGGCCGCGTAACAGCGGTGAGTCCCTTGACGGCGCAGGTCGATCTGATAACAAGGGACAAATCGGGCCTTGGGGCGATCGTCGGAGAGATCGGGGTCTCGAATGTGTTGGGCGTTGTAGTCGGAACAAGCAAAAAAGATGTCGTCGAGATGCGTTACGTTCCGGGCAGCGTCGATGTCCAGGTCGGACAGATCGTTTACACAAGCGGCCAGGACGGTATCTATCCGGCGGGTTTGAAAGTCGGTGAGATCGTTCAGGTCGAGCCGGGCTCGGCAACCACGCCGCATAAGATACTTATTCGTCCGAGCTCCGGGATCGATGCGATGCAGGAGGTAGGGATACTGCTTTACGAGCCGCCGGTCCAGGCCGAATTCGAGCAAAAATTGCCGAACGCACTCAAGGAAGAAAAGAAATCACCCGGACGCAGGCCGTAGACGGAAGGAATGGATCAATTAAAGATCACAATTGCTCTTATTGTTGCGATTCTGCTCCAGTGGACGCTAAGGAACGTCGCGGAGCCGTTTGCATACATTGATTTTCCGTTGATCATTGTGGTTTACGCAGCACTTCGAGCGCGACGCGCTCAAGGCGATCTTTTTTGGCAGCTTTGCGGGCCTCGCCGTGGACGCACTGAGCGGGGGCCTTCTGGGCTCGAACGGATTCTCGAAAACCCTTATTGCATATATGGTTTCCGAGCTTGCACGACGGGTCTACATGGACAACCTTTTGCTCCGCATCCCCGTCATAGCGGGCGCGTGTTTATTGGATGACCTGATCTATTACGGGATGCACAGGCTGCTCGGACAGGAGCCCGCGGGACAGGTGGTCGTTATTATCGCTTACACGGTGATCGGGACCACAATAGCGGGTACTTTCATCTACCTTCTGCTTGATTACGTCCTGGTGGAAAAAATGCGTGGCAAGAAGCGCGATATCTTCTCGAACCGGAGGCAGACGAGGCGTAAGAACCCGATCAAATTTACCAGATAGTTAAAGGACTGCACGATATATGAAGCTCAACGAACAGGCACAAAATTTAGGGGCGAGGATCGTTACGATCCAGATCGTCGGGTTCGTTCTGCTCGTCGATCCTGGGTGCCCGCTTGTATTACCTTCAGGTCGTTCACGGCCAATATTACAGCGACAGGGCTGAGAACCAGCGGATCCGGCTGATCCCGATCCCTGCACCGCGAGGTGCGATCTTTGACCGTAATGGAAAGATCCTTGTCGATTCGCGTCCGACCTATAACGTTGTTCTATCTAACGAGCCGATCAAAAAGATCGATGTGGCCGACCGCGTTGACGACTATGCAAAAGGCCTGGGACTTGAAAGCAAATTTGTCGTCGAGCGGCTGAATCTGATCAAAAAGCAAAACGATTTCGAAACGATGGTCCTGAAAGAGAATGCGACAATGCAGGACATCAGCTGGGTCGAATCGCACTCACTGGAATACCCGGAACTTCGCGTCGAACTGCAGCCGCAGAGGTTTTACCCGCACGGGCTGGTGCTTGCCCATGTACTTGGCTACGTCGGCGAGATAAGCCCAAAACAGCTTGAATCAGACGAATTCAAAAATAAAGACCTTCGCCCGGGAAGCATAATCGGCAAGGGCGGGCTCGAACAATATTACGACGAGTATCTCCGCGGAAAGCCGGGTTACCGCAAGGTGATAGTCGACAGCCGCGGCCGCGTGCAGACCGAGATCGAAAAGGTGGAACCACAGTCCGGACAGGACCTTGTTTCGACGATAGATTTTGACCTGCAGATGGCGGCGGAAACGCAGCTTGCGAATTCGGCAACAAAGCGCGGGACGATCATTGCGACCGATCCGAACAACGGTGAGGTTTTAGTAATGGCATCCGCGCCGTCGTTTGACCCGAACATATTTGTCCAGGGCAGTAAAACGCCCGAGGGCCGGAAACAGATCGCGGCCTATTGGCAGGAAGAAGAGCGGCCTCTATTCAATCGTGCTATCCAGGGCCGCTATCCGCCGGGCTCGACGTGGAAGATCCCGGAATCCGTGGCCGGACTGCAGCAGGGAGTGATAACGGTTGCTCATTCGAATTTGGCGTGCGGCGGCGGCATCACGATCGGCAATAAGTTTACGCGCTGCATGGGCAGTCATGGGTCGCCGCCGCTATCCTACGCGATCACAAGGTCGTGTGACGGCTATTACTATCGCCTCGCTTTGAAAATGGGCATCGAGGGGATCATCAAAATGATCGAGACGTTTGATTACGATAAACGCTCGGGAATCGACCTTCCCAACGAAAAGGTGAGCCAGACACCAAAGAGCTGGAAACCGATCATAGAAAAACGAGAGGGACGTTGGAGCGATATCCGGACGGTGTATTCGGGCATCGGGCAAGATACGGTTGTTGTTACGCCCATTTCAATGCTGCGGGCAGTTTCGAGCATCGGCATGAAGGGCAGAATGTACGTACCGCATTTTCTAAAAGAGTTTCGGCCTATCGGGGCGGTTGGCGAGGATGGGGATCGAAATTATATTCCGCCCCGCGAAGGATTCGGCTTTCAGCATCCCGAACCGAAGATCATCGAAATGACGACCGAGCAGAACGATCTGGTCGTGAAAGGAATGTGGGGTGTTGTGAACGGCGGCGGAACCGGAGCGGGTATCAGGATCCCGGGTTTCGAGATCGCCGGGAAAACAGGAACGGCCCAGGTTGCGGAACTCGGAAAGGACGTAGGCGGCAAAAAGGACCATGCCTGGTTCGTAAGCTTTGCTCCTGCTTACAAACCTGAGATCGCAGTCATCGCCCTTATTGAGAACGTCGGATTTGGCGGCAACCACGCGGCTCCGGCGGCCAAAGGCGTTTATGAGGCTTATCTGGCGAAAAGGGGCGGAGCCCCGCAGCCTGTCGATCCGAAACTCATCGCGAAACGGTGATGTACGGCGGGCTGCCGAGCCTGCCGCTTTCGACAGACTGGCAGTCTGTCGTACATAAAGAATGGTAGCAATAATCGAAAAACGAGACCTGCGGGATTTTGACTGGCTGACTTCCTTGCTTGCCATTTCGATAGCCTGTTTCGGAATATGGCAGATCCACAACGCGTTGCCGTCCGAAGGTTATTGGTCCAAGCAGATCATCGGCCTGGGTATTGCCCTTGTCGCTTTTGTCGTTGTTGCGGTCAGTGATTACAGACGGATCATTGATGCTGCCCCGGTTTTCTACGGTTTTGGTTTGATCCTCCTGTTCCTGGTTTTGACGCCGCTTGGTGTAGAGGTAAACGGGCAGCAGGCATGGCTAAAATTACCGGTCATTGGACAGTTTCAGCCATCGGAATTCGTAAAGATACCGACGGTACTGATGCTGGCGAAATATTTTGGTGCCCGCAAGGGCGGAGAATTGACGCTGAAAGAAATTCTCATCGGCGTTGCGATCCTTGCGGGCCCGGTCGGGTTGATCATGCTTGAGCCGGATGCCGGTCAGGCAATAACATATTTTCCGATCCTGGCGGCCGTCATGTTTCTTTCGGCGATCAAGATCAGGTATGTGGTGATCGCACTCGTTGCCGCAGCGATCTTTATACCGTCGGCATACATCGTCGGAGTAAAGACCGGGAAGATCAAGCGTTATCAGCAGGAAAGGATTTTGGCCATCATAGATCCCGATTCCGTCGATCCGCGGGGATACGGCTATCATACGATCCAGTCGGTCATCACCGTCGGCAAAGGAAACCTCTCAGGTATAAAGGGGGACGCCGAAACCTCGCAAAGCGTATTGAAATTTCTGCCCGAGCCGCACACGGATTTCATATTTGCCGTAACGGCTGAAAACACAGGCTTTATCGGCTGCATTTCTTTACTGCTGGCGTACGCTCTGTTGCTTTCGCGGCTGATCGCGGGCGCGCGCCAGGCATCCGAGCGCCCCGGGATGCTTGTCATTATGGCGATCGCCACGGCGATGTCATTCCAGATATTTATCAACGTGGGCATGGCCCTCGGTTTTCTGCCGGTTATCGGCGTCCCGCTGCCGCTGATGAGCGCGGGATTATCGGCGATCCTTTCGACATTTATTGCCATCGGATTTGTCGTGAGCATTAAAATGCGGCGGTTCGTCAATTAGGAGAATTTTGAAGTATGGCGAGAGAAGTAAGAAGAATTCGAACCAAAGAAGTGGAATCGATACCGGCGAAAGGCCGCGGGTTTTCAAAGCTCTCCTGGCTGGTAGTGACTTTGTTATTGGCCCTGGCTGCCGGAGGGCTAACCGGAATTCTGGCTTCTTACTATCTAAATAATTCCCGGTACGCTATCGAGGTTTCAGCTCTCGCTACTTATCGGCCGCCGCAGGTTACGACAATATACGCCGACGACGGCGAAACCGTCCTGGCCGAGTTTGCGATCGAAAAACGCATACCGATCAAGGAACAGGACGTTCCTCAAAAAGTGAAGGATGCATTGATCGCCGTCGAAGACAACCGTTTCTACGATCATATCGGCGTCGATCCATACCGTATTGTCGGAGTCGTATTAAAGAATTTCACGTCCGGTAAAATGGAGGGTGCATCGACGATCACGCAGCAGCTCGCCAAGAATCTTTTTTTATACAAAGACCAGACCTATACGAGAAAGGTCAACGAATGGGCCGTCGCTTTGCAGATCGAGCGGTTTTATACAAAACAGCAGATCCTCGAAATGTACATGAACTATGTGTTCCTTGGGGCCGGTGCTTATGGGTTTGAGGCCGGCTCGCGAACATATTTTGGCAAGCCGCTGACGGAGCTCAATCTCGAAGAGGCCGCGCTGCTCGCGGCTATTCCAAAGTCGCCCGAATATTCGCCTACCCGGAGTATGGAGAAGGCGAAGACACGGCGGGACATCGTGCTCGACCAAATGGCGAAGTACTACCCGGAAACCTATTCGCAGGCCGAGATCGATGCCGCGAAAGCAAAGCCGATCAAACTCGCCGACACGGCATATTACCAGTCGCTGCCGAAATCGACCGCCTGGGACTATCCGGTAGAAGAGATTCGCAAGAACCTGGAAGATAAGTACACGACCCGCGTTGCTCAGGGCGGGCTGAAGGTTTACACAACCATAAATATCGAGGCGCAGAAGATCGCGACCAAAACGATCAGAGAGCGGCTTCGAGCGTTTGACAGGGGCCGAAGCTGGCGTTCCGAATATCAAAATATTCTGGTCAATCCGGAGGGCGAACCGCTGACGGAGCCGAAAGATATAGACAAGGCACTAACTTCGTATAAGCACGCCGACTGGTACGGCGACGAATATGAAGAAGGCGAGTATATAAAGGGACTGGTCGTCAAAGTCAATCCGGGCGCTGATGAGGTTGGCGTTCGCTTTGGCAAATACAAAGCGATCGTTACGGCAAAGGACATGGGGCGAAGCGGAAAGCGGCCTAAGGATGAACTCAAGCCCGGATTTTTGCCGGAATTTTTGGTAAAAAAAGTCGACCCGCAAAATCAGATATTGCAGGTTGAGCTTTCGCAGGTGCCGGAGATCCAGGCGTCGCTGATCACGATCAATTCCCATACCGGCGAGGTCGTGGCAATGGTCGGCGGCTACGATTTTCACACCAGCAAATTCAACAACGCCACGCAAGGGCTGCGACAGACCGGCTCGGCTTACAAACCATTTATTTACACCGCGGCCGTTGAGGACGGAATGACGCCCGACATGCTGGTCAGCGGTGCTCCGATAAAACGAGGCGGATGGTCGCCGCATAACTATGACGGCAGTTTGAGCCATCCGAACGTCCCGATGAAGATCGCACTGGCAAAATCTTACAATCTTGCGGCTGTGCATCTGCTGGAGCAGGTCGGCATTCAGGCTGGCGGCCAGATGGTGCGGAGGTTCGGCATTACAAACCCGATGGCCCCGAGCCTGCCTTCGGCTCTCGGCGCCAGCGAGGCCTCGCTTCTCGAGATGGTGTCAGCGTATTCGACGTTTCCAAACAAAGGCATCCGCATCCCGCCGCATCTGGTCCGGAAGGTTTACAGCCGCGACGGAACGCTGCTTGAGGAATGGGATAAGGGAAGTTCGAAAGTGACGAGCGAGTATGTCGCCCTTACGATGGTTGAAATGATGAGGGGCGTTACGTCCGGCGGCGGAACTGCTCCGGGGGCCGCTGCTGCAGGCCAACCACTTGCCGGGCAAAACCGGAACGGTAAATGACCACACAGACGTCTGGTTTATCGGCTATACGCCGACATATGTCACCGGCGTTTGGATGGGTAATCCGGAGCGCAAGGAATCGCTCGGAGCGGGAATGACCGGCGGCCACGGTGCGCTGCCGTTCTTTAACACATTCATGAACGCATTCATGAAGGGCAAGCCGATCGAACGTTTCCCGGGCCCGCCGCCGATGCCGTCTGACATCAAGAACCTGATGGAACGCAACCGACGCGAAGAGCTGGAGAAGCTTGAAAAAGCCGACCAGGCCGCTATTAAGTCCGGAGCTGTGCCGGCAGACAAGACTACTACAACGGGAGCAGATTCGACCACAGTTGGAAGCCCGTCCGGCGACACGGCTGGAGACGGAGCCAAGACGGTTCCATCCGGGGATCCTCCGCCAATAAAGCCTCCGGTCCTCCAGCAGCCGGTCAAAAAACCGGACCCGCCGCCCGCCGAAAAACCCGAGGGCACAAAGCCAAAGGGTAAAAAAGGCGACGGCTAGGCCACAATGCAAAACGGTGTCCTTTGCGTATCGGCGGTTGTAAATGCCAGTCAGAATGCGGCGCATGATCCAACCGCTCGCGTCAATCTTGCCCTGGAATCGCACGAATTGCAGGCACGACCCCTGCCTTTCCGCCTGCCTTTCCGATGATGGTGCGAAATCACGAGATATAGAATCGCTCATGGCTGGGACGCTAGAGAATTGAGATCGACCTAGGTGGGCACCCCGTTCTTTTGTAAAAGCCCGGCCGGCACTTGAGGATTCTTTTGAACGCATCGCTAAAAGCGCTATCCGATTCGTACCAGTAATTGCGCATAGTGCGCTGCACGTAGAGTCAAGGACGACTCTCGCTACCTTGACACCTCTCGGGTGTCAAAAAACCAACGTAAAACCGGCCGCTAAAATCGCCGGTTTTATTGCGTTTTTCTTCGGGAGAATTCAGGTGTCAAAAACTAAATGTTTATTGACATCTATCGAGAGCCCTTCTCGGCTTCATAGGACAGGCGGTCCCGCACCGATATCCTCGTCTGGTTATAGGCGGCAAAGATCATTTTGGAAGGCGAGAGCGCACGAGTCGATCCCGGGCACAGATACCGTCCGCGAGAATTATCGCCCGTGTTTTCTTGTTTGGAAATATCAGATCGCGCGAAAAACGCGGGATGGAACGATTTGGATGATTTAGATGATTTGCATGATATGGACTTCGATGCTCAACTCGAGTCGCAAGGGCAAGTCTACGTTCCCAAAGGGATTCGGGGTATCATAACGATATGAATCAGATGATTCCGAATCGCACAAATCGCAGGCGCGACCCCCTGTTTTCCGACTTCACCTGACGCCGAGATTTTCTCCGCCGTAACGCTGAGAAATCTCGGGTCAGTCTTGCGATATTGCGATTCGTCCCATTTGGATAAAAATACTCACGCTTGAATAGTATGCCAAGAAAACCACGGATCGAGATCGAAGAAGGCTTTATCATTTGATAACGCGGGGGGAACGACCGCAGCGACATTTTTCATTCGCGTGAAGATCATGACAAGTTCTCGGGTTGCTGATCGCCGAGAAGCACAGATTGTGGTTCTACCGAGGATACCCGGCCCTAACATATCAACCATCAGCCGCCGCCTCGATTCGGCCTCCAGGGAATCGCAATATCGCAAGACTGATGCTATGAAGTTGATCCCGTCGGACGCGAGTTTAGTAAACTCGTGTTTATTGACAATAAAACAAGCCGACGGAATCAACAATGACAGTATACATCGGGGTTGATTTTCATCCATACGAACAGTCGGTTGCGTATGTGGACGACCGGGACGGAGAGATCGGGTACAAACGGTTTCTGCATTCGGACAAACAATCGATAAGGGCGTTCTTCCGCAAGTGCGGAGAGGACGCGGTAATCGGGACCGAGGCCACAGGGAGTCTGTGGTGGTTCGAGAAGCTGCTCTTTGACAACGGAATAAAGCTGAAGATCGGCGATCCGAGGATGATCAGACGAGCGGCGCTTTCACGGCACAAGAACGACTTTCGGGATGCGGAGACGATCCTGGATCTTTTGATGCGAGACCAGTTTCCGGCGATAGTGCCGCGGAGCGAGAAGAGCCGTGAGGTGCTTGACCTGTTGAACTATCGACAGTCGCTGGTACGCAAACGCACGTCGGTAGCGAACCAACTGCACGCTTTTGCCAGATCGAAGGGGCTCGCGAAGTTTCGACTGCCTGGGATCAAGTCGAGGAAGAAACTAGTTGAGGCTCCCGGGACGACCGAGACGGAGAGTCTTCTTTTAAGCTCACGCCTCTCATTGTTTGACGAGCTCACCCGGCAGATCAAGGTCACGGAGGCAAAGCTGGAAGAAGAGGCGGATAAGGAAGAGAGGATACAGATGATACGGACCCATCCGGGTATCGGGCCGCTCACCTCTCTCGCATTTGGTCCACACGCTCGGGGATGTTCGCCGATTCCGACGCAAGGAAGAGGTGGTCGCGTTTGTCGGGCTCGACCCTTTGGAGAAAAGCTCGGGCGAGAAGAAAAGAATGGGCTCGATCAGCAAACACGGATCACGGCTTGTTCGTCATCTGCTCGGCCAGGCGGCCCAAACGTGCCGCGACAAGAAGATCAGACAATTCTATTCCCAGGTTAGCCGCCGGAGAGGCCGCCCAAAAGCAAAAGTTGCAGCGGCCCGGAAGCTTCTCATTAACTGTTACGTCATGCTTCGTGACGGCATCGGTTATGAGGAATTCGTCCGGCGGGGCGAAGTTGGCCTGTGCGAGGGGTCAGGAGAGTTGGGCGGAAACGCCGCAGTCTCTGGAAGACTGAGGGCACGGCCAGCCATTTTCGAATAGTCGAGAATGAGCCGATTCAGTTTCATGTAGCCGGAAAATGATCGCTTGAAGGTAACTTCGCTGTGGGCATTTTCCTGCACGAATAGATGATGGCATTCGTCTAAAGACGGTGCGATATTTGAAAGTAAATCTAACCAAATAGGAGGCGGGTTTGTTTTATTGTCACTCGAATTCAAACCTAAAACCACCCCTTCACGGGCGTGGTAGATACGAGTGCGCTTGACTTACGGGCTAACTTCATAGATGACCCACCTTTCTCCGGACCCATGAGACAGATAATAACGTGAATTCAGAGAAAAAAATAGGAATCGCACAAATCGCGCGGTCTGACCCCCGATTTTTTACGATTCGCTTTACATCAAAGGGTAACATGAAGGTGACCCTGATCTCTCTGCTGATCTCGTCTAAGAGTTTCCGTTCTAAGGTTTCCATTCCAAAACCAGCTTTCCGCACATGTACATGGTTTTGCCGCCGCGCGCTGCTTTGGCCTGAATCGAGCGTTCTTGGCTATGACCAAGGCGACCGGCTTCAGAGCCGGATGCCCTACAGTTGCTTTAGCGTTGACTACCTTACCAGTCGTGTCCACAAGGACACTGACGAAGACCCTTTTGTCCTTAATTCGAGCTAAGGCAACCGTAGACCGGACGTAAAGCTTATTAATAAATTGGGTGTTAGCTTTGAGAAATCGAGAGCTGACGCATGCAACTTCACTCATTGGGATGTCCGTCTCGTCTATTAAGCAGGTCCTACAGTGATGAGAACGCTGTTGCGGAACGATTCCACTACTGATCCCTGCCAAGAAGAGAACTAAAATCCGTGCTACTAGAGTATATTTCGGTCTCATAGGCTGTACTCCTGCGAGGTCACTATTAAGGTTTCTTGAAGTTCTTCTTTGCTCTCTTTTCAGAGTCTACCGCATTTCTATCGATGTCATTGCGCGGAACATTGTCGTTATTAAATTTAGGCGTGTGACCATAAGGCCTGCCCAAAGCTATCGGCTCGCCGTGGGCCCGCACTTCATGATGCATAGTCGCGCTTATTTCCTGATCATCCTGATCTGAGGCAACATAAACTTCAGTATTTGGAGTATTTGAGTACACTCCCTGCGGATCGAGAATTCCGGATCGAGGTAACGGAGGCAAAGTAAGACCAGGCAGGCCTTCCTTCGCCGTAACCTCCGCTTCGGCGGAGCTTGTCGTCGTCTTTCCGTTCTCGTCGGTAATACTATAATTGGCTTGAAACTTGTCACCTGGGGCGACCACCGCAATCGTTGTTCTCTTATCGCTGTTCGCCACAGTTTGAGCAGCCCTGAAGTTATCGTCTTTGCCCTTCGCTTTCGAATCGATCTTTACACCAAACTCACCAGCCTTGTATCCATTTTTTCCATTTCCGACCACCAGAGTTACTTTGCCTCGATCCTTCGGGTCGAATCCCTTCTGATAGATCTCGAACCTCTTCTTCGCCTCGTCTTCATTCTTTGCGACGAGTAATAAGTCTTTTCCGTCAACGTCGACATACGTTAACGGACTATTCCGAACGTAGGCGTATAGATTGATTCTTTGCGGATCAAATAAACGGTCCTTCTTTAGGTTAATCGGATCAACAGTGCTGAATCTGCCTAGTACACTTGAAAAGTATCTGGATTGCGGCAAACTCCAGATCAGTCTCATTATCCCGTTCATAGCCGGTGAACTCCGAGCGAACGACTTACTAACTCGGGTTCATTTGAAATGTATTTGAACCTTTCGAACTGAAACGTTTCGGGAGAATGATCGTGAATTCCGCTGTATTGTATCCAGGCTTACACACGGTCAACTTAAGTTTTTTCATGGTAAGCGCGGGAAGTAAGAAAGCTCCGTCCGATGCAGAGATTCCAACCCATATGGCAACCATCTTCCCTCGCTCTGAGATTTCGATCGAGGCACCCCCGACCGGACTGCCTCCTGGTGTAAGAACTTGTGACTTCTGGCTGTATATCTTGATTGGCCGGTTCGAAACCTCGACTTGCTCTGTCGATTCGCTGGCCTCACGACACACCTCTTTTACATTCTGCTCTTGTGCCGATACCGATGTGGAAACTACAACGAGTAGTACGACAACGGGCAGCATAATTTTCATGATTGTGATCATATAATGGCTCTCTCTCCACAGGTTAGTTTTTCTTCAGTCGTTTATTAACTGTATCCCGATGCTTTTTAAGTTCGTCGCCATTAAGCCTCAGATTGGGACCGCCTCCACCGGGCATGAAAGCCTTAAGTGTGGGGCGTTGCTCTCGTAAAACGCCCTCTCGCGTGTTCGCCTCGGTGTGAGACTCAGCATATTGTTTTGAGCCATCCACCATCGCGTACGACTCGGCCAGTTCGTGGAACGCAGTGGTCCAAGGCACTGGTAACTTCTCACCCGATCCTTCTGTCACCGACAACATTCCGTCGCGGGCAGGGTCAATAACCACAAGGCCGTCTACCCCAGCCGGCGGTTTGTCGGTATTTGCGGTAAGGCGAACGTCATTGTTCGAGAGATTCGCCATATCCCCGGTTGCCCTCTCCCCGCCAGCTGTAATCACAGTGTCAGAAATCCGGAACTCATATACCTTCTTTGACGTGGCCAGATCGTTCAGAAGTTTTGCTCCGGCATTCTTTGTTAAATCTATATCCTTCAGGTTTATTGTTAGGCCTTTGTCTTTGTCGTACGTAATGCGAGTATTTGCGTCATCCGTCCCAAGAATTGCCCGCAACTTTTCAAGACTCTTGTCGGTATCGCCGCTAATTTTTAGGTCTTCGCCGGTAGGATCCACGTACATCATTGGGCTATTCCGAACATAGACGTAGAGGTTCAATCTTTGCGGGTCAACAAGTCTGTCGTCCTTAATCAAAATTGGGTCCGTGGAGGTGAATCTGGCATTCGCAGAGTTGTAAAACCTCGCCCCGGCATAGTAGAGATTTATCTCATTGTCCCGTTCATAGCCGGTGAATTGTTTTTTCACCGAATCATCGGCGTACCCGATGCCACCTGTTCTTTGACTTGTGGCGATCTCTTCGCCGAAGGGGTGGTAGTCGTGGCGGGCGGTGACGTTGCCATTTTTGTCGGTGTTGATTCTTGGCGAGCCGAGGTGGTCGTTGGTTAGGTAGGCGACTTTTGCGTTCGTCGGTGTCGGCTACATCGGTCGAATATTCAGCGATCAATTTTCCGGCGGCGTCATAGACAAAGATCGTTTCTTCGTCGAGAACTCCGGCCGTGTACGCTTTCTTCTTTATACGTTTGCCGTCGCCGTCGTACCAATATTCGCCGAGCAGTTGACTGCTTCCATTCCTAACCTCGACCTGCTTATTTTCAGCATCGTAAATGAAAGTCCTTTCGTCAGGATCGGCCGTCGTATTGCCCGAATCATCAAACGCATAATCATCATCTGTGTCGAGGCGATTGTTCGAAACATCGATCGCCGGGTTGAGCTTTTTCTTTAATGCCGAGCACATCGCACCGCTACATTCTTTCAGGAAATCGGCAAAAGTCGTGTTAGCTTCGTCGAAATTGCGGTTGCCATACCGGTCGAAAGTGAACGCCTGTTTCCAGGACTGCGATGCCGAGCCGCCCGTCGGAGTGAGCATTTCGGTCGCGTCCTTCAACCGGTTTAGCGAGTCGTAATCATAAGTCTGCACCGCCGCGAATCCGTCCACCTCACCGACATCGGGAACCGTGATCGTTTGTGTCAATACGTTGCCGTTGTTTGCGGTCGTGCCATAAGTGTAATCGAGCTTGAGCAACCCAGTCGCGTTCGCCGTCACGCCAAGCGCGATCTGCTCCGGCTGCAAACGGGAATTGAACACCGTCGATTCCCAAGTCCCGTTCCCCAACTGCATCGAAGTCACCGCACCGGCGGCGTTGTATGTGAAGTTGTTGGCATAAGCCCAATAGCCCGAACTTGCGTTCTTCCGGCTCTTTACCATTTCAAGCGAGCCATCGGCATCTAAAACGTTCTGCACCTTGCGGCCCGAAGGATATTGCTGCTCGATCAACGCTCCCGACAGATTGTAGGTATAAGTCATCGCGTTATCGGTGGAGCCGTTGCCGTAAGTCACTCCGTCCGTGGTTTGTTTACTTGCAGTCACTCTTCCTAAGATGTCAAAACTCGTGTATTCGGTTGTCGAAACCGTGGATTCAACCTTTGTCAGCTTCCCGACCTTTGGAGCGGTCGTGCCGTAAGTGTAATCGACATCCGCTGGCGGAGCAGCGATCTACCTCGACCGTTCTGTGGCGACACACCGACCCGGTGACCGGAAGCTTTACGACGGTTGACCAGAGCGGAAGCAAATACCAAGCTACCACGACGGAGTTCAACGCAGAGTTCGAGCCTGTCGGTGGAGTGATCCCGCAAACGGACCCGGCCAGCGACCCAGCGGTCGCAGCAATGCAGTATAGGACGGGCGGCAATGTGTTTGAACCCGAGATCGGCTGTGTAATTAACGGATTTGAATATGGGTGGGGTCCGTGTACGCAGCTTTTCAAGAGCTGGGGAGCAATCACGCTCGGTGGATATTTGATTCAGCGGACAGTGACTACCGGCAACGTGGTTCCGGGTGTCGAAGGAGGAGGGTATGAGTCGTCTTCTTCAGTTGAATTAGTTCAATTGCCCAGCAAGACAAGCGTAATTATTACTCCCTTGCAGAAGTCAAAGCCCAAAGGATTGCCGGATTGCATAAAAAGTTACTTGGTTGAGAGGTGGCGGATGAACAAAGATGCCGTCTTTCTTGCGACTTTCAGCCGAAGCAACCCACCCGCCCTTAACTTCACTGTTAGTGGGTCTGTCCTTGGCGCTAATCTTACCGGGTTGACATACACATATGAGGTTGACGTCGATGCGTTTACTTGGGGCTATAATATCGACTTTAAGGAGTCGGCTTTTAATCCTGCAGATGGAATTGACGGTAATGAAGTCGCCTTGGCCGGGCACGAAGTTCGTCATGTAGAGCAGCATCGAAAAGACGGCGCGTTTACAGCAAAGTATCTCGCCAATTATGTTGCTAACCTGGGTGATGAGATTCTCTTTTAAATCGGCAGCTCGTATTTGGGCAGGGGCGACCTTTCAATCGGCATATGAAAGTATCGGTTATGAAAGGGATGCTTACCGGCTTCAGGAAAATATTCTCGTCGACATTAATGAGAAGGGAAATCCGTGCGATCCATCAACGATCAACGGTAAAAGGTACAGTCTTCTAGGAAAGAAACCGTAATGAGAACGTCTAAATTCACTTGCCGTTTCAAAAGTATATCGTTAATGCTTTTTGTGGTGCTGCATGTCAGTTGCTCGAATGAACCGCAACCTGAAGTTTGTACGGAATTCTTTGAAAAAGATTCGACACCCAGACTGAAAGAATTCCAAAACTATGACCTCACAAAGCAGTTGGCAATTCATCGGTGCGGCTTGGACCGCCGTCCAAGGTCGGACCATTCTTTTGAGATCGCTAATCGGGGACGGTCCTTAGTACCAACACTTCTTGAACAACTGAATCGAAAAGATTTTTCGAATACTTATGATGCGGAGCTATCAAAGTTCGGAATAATATTAATATTCCAACGCTTAGGTGCCAACGGCGAGCTCGCTGAGAGTCCAACGGCCTTGCGTAGCGTCGAAAAAGCCGTTTCAGAGATCAAGACCGACTGGATTCACACCGAAGCCGACAAATCGTTGTCAGACATTCGACGGAAGATCATAACTCAGGGAAATTAGATAACGGAACCAATCGGGGCCAGGCCTACTTTATTACGATTCTTGATTGCATGGTTATGTCATTCGTCTTATTATCGCACCAAACTGACCCAGCATCGCAAGTTCGGCCAGATTTCATAAAGCGGTTACTGTCTTGGTTCCTGTTGAGCATCAAGATCATGCAAATCATCCAAATCATGCGAATCATCCAAATCGTCCCATCCCGCGTATTTCGCGCGATCTGATATTTCCAAACAGGAAAACACGAGCGATAATTCTGCCGGACGGTATCTGCGCGCGGATCGACTTGTGAGCAGTCACCGCCCGGAATGATCTTTGAAAACCAGTCGATGAACTAAGTGAAACAAGATCCTTTCTGTCGCGGATCTTTAAAGTTGGATTGCCGAATAAAACGCGGAAGCCGGCGCTGGAACACGAGTACAAGATCCATGTCGGGCATCAAACTCCTTGCGAAGCGTTTTGCACTTGAGGAATGTCCGAGGTTGTGTCAGTGATTGCGTCGGGATTTGCGTCAGCACCGTAACTATTGAAATAGTTGACGTTATCGCAAAGTGGCTCATTTTAGTGTAGCGTCTACGTGAAATCGCACGGCTATTCCGCTAAGCGGAGCAACTGCAACAGTTAGCTGTCTCATTTTCTACAAAATGAGCCAGTTTGTGAGACAGCCACGGCGTCGTAACAAGGTTCGAGACTGACCATCTGGAATGAGAGGCGATAGTAACGAGATCGAGTTCCGTCACACTTTTATTTAGGCAAACGCCTGCTAGGAAGGCTGGGACACTGGCGGCCCGCCCAGGGACCACCCCGTCAGCCGAAGCGGGCGCCACCCCTCATAAGACAGCAGGGGAGCTAAATCCTCCCTCGTCGGCGATTCTGCGATTTGGCGGCTGTCAAAAAAGTTTTGTGAAAATTTAGCTTTTTTGAGGAAAAAAACGCTGTAAGCCTTTATAAAATAGGTACTTCCCTGTCCCACCCTGCTCGTGGGACAAGCTGGGACAAGGGACAACCGAAAAACGCTCGAACCGCCCATTCTACGGGCCTCCGAACGCTTAAATGAGCCTTTTGGTTCGTTTTTAGATTAAAGAGATCAGCAGGTGAGAAGGAGTAGGGCCGGGCTGATCAAGGGTAAATGATCCGACATTTTTGTAACTTTGTTTCACATGAAACAAAATATGGCACGCGCTGATGAAACGAAACAAAAGAATTTGGGAAGGAAGAGTCGTGTTTCAGCCTCAAAACCTGGTGATCGCAATTTGCGTAGTAACCAGGGCGCGTCTTGGATCGTCTAAACTTAGAGCCACACTTCAAATCTCTTTGCGCCGTCGAGTACCTTAATTATGAAGAAAATCCGTTATTCTATCGTGTTGGCCGCGTTCATTTTGACGCTGCTCGGTGTCATGCCCGGTTTGGCCCAGCAGCCGGCTCCGCAGCCGACGCCGGTCGAGATAAAGATCGACTCCGCGACGTTCGATGCTTACACCGGCCAGTATGAGGACGCGGTGAACCTGGGCGGAACTATCTTTTCATTCTTCCGCGAGGGCGACAAATATTATCTGCAGGTGGTGAACCAGGACCGGACTCGAGATCTTTCCCTCGGCCGCGAATGCGTTCTTTGCCAAGGCCTTTCCGGCGAGTGCGGAGTTTGTCCGCGATAATGGCCGTGTGACCGGTATGATCTGGCGACAGGGCGGCCAGGAATATCGCACGAAACGGATCGCCGACACGCCGCTGCCTGACGCGCGTGTCAAATTCACCCGCACGGAAGCGATGATCCCGATGTGCGATGGCGTCAAGCTTTTTACCGTCATCCTCACGCCGGAAACTCAAACCGAGCCGCTGCCGATCCTGATCGGCCGGACGCCCTATGGCGTTGAGGGCTGGAGCTCGGCCCGCGTGAACGGCTCACGACCTGAGCTGGTTAAGGACGGCTATATCTTTGTTTTTCAGGACATTCGCGGACGCGAAAAGAGCGAGGGCGCTTTCGAGATGGTCCGCCCGCCTCGAACCGGCAGTGAGAGAAGCGATCCCAAATCGACGGATGAAAGCACCGACACCTACGACACGATCGATTACCTGATCAAGAACGTCCCGAAAAACAACGGCCGCGTCGGCATAGCCGGTGTTTCATACGACGGCTGGACCGCCGCGGTCGCCCTGCTTGATCCGCACCCGGCGCTCAGGGCGTCATCGCCGCAAGCACCGGTTACCGATCTCTGGATGGGTGATGATTTTATGCATCACGGTGCCTTTCGCCAGACCTACGCCCACGAATGGGCCGTGCCGCTCGAATCCGCCAGGACAGGCGGCGACATCACCTTCGACAAGGAGGACATGTACGAGTGGTATCAAGACCTCAACCGCCTGCCGACACTGACACAGGACCTTGCGAAAAAGTCGCATTCATGGAAGGCATTCATTGAACATCCTTCTTGGGACAGCTACTGGCAAAAGCGCGCCGCCAATAATTACCTGAAAGACACGAGCGTACCGACGTTGATCGTAGGCGGATGGTGGGACCAGGAAGACCTCTACGGCCCGCTCGCCCTTTATGAATCGCTCGAAAAGACCGATAAGGACAACCAGGTTTTCCTCGTGATGGGTCCCTGGAACCACGGCGGATGGGGCGGCCGCGGGCGTCGGCTCGGCGCCGTCGATTTCGGCAGCGATACTGCCCGTTATTTCAAGAGCGAGATCCAGGCTCCGTTCTTCGCCTATCATCTGAAAGGCAGGGGCACGCTCAAACTGCCCGAGGCGTCCATATTCCAGACCGGCTCGAATCGGTGGATGAACTACGGTTCGTGGCCTGCCAAGGCAGCGACGATCCAGCAGCGAGGCTTGTATCTCCACGGCGGCGGGCAGCTTTCCTTTGAGAAGCCGGGTGAAAAAACCGACGTGTTCGACGAATATTCTTCGGACCCGCGCAACCCCGTGCCCTACCGCAAGCGTCCCGTCTTTGCCACCTACGGCCGAGGGTCAAGCTGGTTCACCTGGCTCGTCGATGATCAATCGTTCCTCGCCGGCCGCAAGGATGTGCTGTCCTGGAAGACCGAGCCGCTCACCGACGATGTAACGATCACGGGTGACGTCATCGCCAACCTTTTTGCCTCGACCAGCGGCACCGACAGCGACTGGGCCGTCAAGCTCATCGATGTCTACCCCGCCGATCCCGCCGACCCAAAATTGGCCAACTACCAGCTAATGGTCGCCGACGAAATATTCCGCGGCCGCTACCGCGAAAGCTTCGAAGTAGCCCGCCCCTTAAAGGCGAACACCCCGCTCCCCTACAAGATCGACCTCCGCGGGCAGGACTACACGTTCAAAAAAGGCCACCGGATCATGGTCCAGATCCAAAGCTCATGGTTCCCCCTCTACGACCGCAACCCGCAGAAATTTGTCCCGAACACCTTTCTCGCGAAGGAGGGCGACTTTCAAACCGCGACGCAGCGGGTTTACCGTTCAGCCAAATATCCGACGCATATCAGCGTCTCGGTGGCGCAGCAGTGAAGGATGAGGGATGAGGGATGAGGGATGAAGGATGAATGATGAGGGCGGAGGATGAAAGGGACGGGATTAGGATTTTCTCCTTCGTCTTTTTACCTTGTTCACTATTGAAGCAAAGATAGAGATTAACTCATTAGTTTCGAGTTTGAGTGGGACTAGCCGGTGTTCAGGTACGAACCCTCCTTCATGGAGTAGATCGAGCCAATAATCGGATTCGTCAAGCTCTTGTATAGCCCCTTCGATCTTGCTGATGAAATCGGCATCAGATTTGGCACGACATGCTTCGCGGATTGTGCTCCCGGTGAAGTGCCTGATCGGCCAGTTGGTGGGTGATAATATGGACCGCCCCTCGTTTCGGCAGCGAATCGTATAGCTTGAGAATGCGAAGAGAATAATCGCGGAGGCGTGCTCTCAAGTCCCCCGGTTTCTTTTCATCTGCGAACGCTTCGGGCAATTCCTCCGCCTAATCCTTCATCCTTCCGCCTTCATCCTTCGCAGAACCTTCCTAAGTAATGCGGCAGCATTTTTCGCCACCAGGGCCAGTCGTGGGCGACGTCGTGGCCCCAGAGTTCCAAGAGATGCGGAATCCCTTTCTCATGGAGCATTCCTGAGAGTTCGCGGCTGCGGTCGGGTGCTTCGTAGTTGCCCTGGCCTGAGACTATGACGATCGAATCTGCCTTTTGCAGCCTCGGCAGGTGATAGTCGTCATTGAGCTTCGGCAGGTACATTGCCGGGTTGTTGAAATAGACGTTGTCGTCGTAATAACCCTTGTCGAGATAGTTGTAGATGTCGTAACTGCCGCTCATCGCGATCGTCCCGCGAAAATTGTCGGAGTGTTTGAAATACATGTTGGCGGCTAGAAATGCTCCGAGGCTCGCTCCGGTGGTCAGCGGTTTGGCGTCCTCGCCGCACTCGTTGCGGATCAGCGGCAGGACCTCTTCCATAATGTAGCTGTCGTAACGCTGCAGCATCTCGACCTTCCACGCCGGGTGCGATTCTTTGTTCAGCAGGCTGTATTTGTTGACCGAATTGATCGAATACGCCCGGATGAGGCCGTTCTCGATAAAATACTTGATCGCGTCGACCAGATAGAACCGCTCGTACTCCAGATAATCCGCCGCCGCTGTCGGGAACATCAACAGCGGATAACCCGCATGCCCGTATGCCACAAGGGGCATATCCATATTGAGATTGTGGCTGTACCACGAAGTCGTATCGCGTCGCATAGATCAAGAACTCCAGTTTGGTTTTGAACTAATGAGGTTAAAGGAAAATCGCCATGACCGCAAGTAAACCACCAGGTCAGTAGCGACTGGAAGTCGCTACTCGGTCACTTGAAACTCCACCTGCGATCCATCTGGCAAATCTTTTATCTGTTCTGCAACGTAACCTGAGAAACTAATCAGTTCTTTGAACGTGATCATGGCAAGATTACTTCCACCATATTCGCCGCCTAAAATACCCGGTACCTTGAGGCAGTATTTCATTCCGGCCGGAAGTTCGCCGAGAATGCTTCGGGCCTCCGCGCCCAGAGCCTTCATTTCCCAATCATCGATGAAATCTTGGTCACAAGCTAAACTATCCATTTCCCGTTGGTTTTGGGCTACGATTTCGCAATACAAGTCTTCCGGACAAAAGCGCCAGTATTTGCCCTCTGCGTCCTTGAGGATAAGATTGCCGAAGTCATTCTCCGCGACGATCTCCGTCGGGGCCAGGCCGATCCAGCCCCATGATTCGCGAAATTCATCAATTACGTTCATTTCGCCGAACTATTTCGTGACCGTAATTTCCCGAGGCGTCGAATTGTACCCGCCGTTGTCGACGACCTTGCCGTCCTTGTCAACCAATTCGAGCTTTATGGTGTGTTTGCCCGCCGTCCAGCCTGAAAGCCAGATGGGTGCCCATTTTTCGATAAACTTGGGCTCGCCGCCGTTGATGGAATACCGGACCCGGTATTCACCACCGTCGCCGGTCAGTTTACCGTTCGCCAGCCAGAAATCGATCATGATCGCGTCGGCATCGACAGCTTTATATTCACCTTTCGGCCGGCTGTAGGTTAGGAGTGGTTTGTTCGGGTCAACCGCACCGGCTGTCGAACTCGGCATATCCTTGCCTTCAGGTGTCGGCTTGGCTGCGGCGTTCGAATTGGCGTTTGCCATCGTATTGCCGGTGTTTGTGGTTGTAGGCTTTGCCGTATCGGCCCCGCCGTTCTTGACGGTGAATTTGACCATTTGGAACGAGCCATCGTTCTTATAGCTTTCGTGCCAGGGCCGCGACGCAAACACGCGGAGAGTGTGATCGCCGTCCACGACATTCCTGAGCTCGAATTCCTCTTCAAGGTTGTAATAAGCCTCGTACGGCTGATTGTCGAGTATGACGTGGATGTGATTTCCCATTCCGGTCTCCGGATCCTTGTGCGGCTTATAACCTTTCAGGTCGCCGGAAATATTCAATTTAACCTTGACCGTCGAGGTGCTTACGATCGCATCCGCCTTTGGTTCGACGATCGCGAGTGTCGGTTGGGCAGTATCCTGTTCGCCGCGGGCGGTCATCTGGTCCTTTATTTTTTGCGGCCGCTCGGCAATCGTTATCGTCTCGCGTGCGGCATCGGGCGAGGCCTTTGCATTCGCGGCCGCGTTATTCGTGTTTGGTGTCGGGGCCGAACCGCAGCTCCAGACGAATGTCAATGAAACGAGAATGGCAGCAAATTTCGATCTGGTCATAAATCCTCCATTTAATATCAGGGTCAGGCAGCCTTGAGATTGAGGGCTGTTGCGTTGATCGGACGCCTCTCAAAAACCGCGGCGAAATGTTCGATAATCTTTTCTTCGACTTCCTGCAGCGAAGCTTCGCGTCCGAGAAGTTTATCCATTGACGTAACCGGTTCGCCCTCACAGGCGATGATCCAGTTGTAATAGCTGAGGTCGGTATTTACGTTCAACGCAAAGCCGTGCGTCGTTACCCATCGCTTGATGTGAACGCCGATGGCGGCAACTTTACCTTCTTTGGTGTGAACGCCGGTGAGTCCTTCGATCCGAAAGGCGTCGATGCCAAAATCAGCCATTGTCCTGATCAGCACTTCTTCGAGATCGCGAACAAACCTATGCACGTCTTCGCGGTCGGGTGAAAGGCTGATTATCGGATAGCCGACAAGCTGCCCAAGGCCGTGATAGGTCACTTTGCCGCCGCGGTTGGTCGCAAAGACCTCAACACCCAGGTTTCTCAACAGGTCAGCGGTTGCAAGCACGCCATTTTCCTTTGCCCGGCGGCCGATGGTGAAAGTATGCGGGTGTTCGAGCAGCAAAAGAAAGTCCGTGTCGCGGTTCTCGATGACCCGGGCCTCAAGCGTTCTTTGGGCCTCAAGGGCCTCGGCATAGCCGATACGCCCAAGACGGCGAACCTCTAACATCCTTTTCAGCATCTCTTTTATGATAAAATTTTTATCAACATTTGAACAGAAAGGGTCTTATATGAAAACAGCATCAAAACTCACCTTAATGGGCATTGTCGTTTCGATATTTGCCGCAAACGCTGCGGCACAGAAAAGAACGCCCGTAACGCGGCCAACTCCAACGGTAGTAACCACGAACACAGCTTCGACCGCAGCCACGCTCTCGGATGCTCAAAAGGTGTCGAATCAGGTGATGAATGTGACGAAGTTTCTTTATCTTCTGGGCGGGATCGCCAAAGGCATCGAGGACATTGATAAGGATACAAAGGCAAATCGTGCGGCGCTTGATAAGAACACAACAAACAAGAATGCTGTTATTCAAACGATCCGAAATCTGAGGGCAGGGCTTGCCGCGCTCGAAGTCGATTTTCGGACAAAACCGCTATTGAAGAAGTATCTTGTTAAGCTCGAAGGTATCAGCGTGCTGGGCGAGCAGGCGGAAAGTTTGGCCCTTGCAGGCCGGTTCAGTGAATCGGGCCGTCCGCTTGTAATGATCGTTGAAAAGCTATCGGATACGCTGGTTGTGATGCCGTGACCATTACGGTTTGACCAACGCCGATTTCTGAAGGTCGGGATCGCAGATCTCGATCTCTTTCGTTTTTGCTGCAAGTCCCGCCTCAGGCGGAAGCCCTAATTTTTCGCGGATGAATTTTTCAGCGTCGGGTCGGATCAGTTCACCGTTGACGACCGGCAGCTTCTTTGCCATTACCAGGCCTTCGGGTTCGAGCTTCGACACTTCCAGAAAAACGTACCATGGCGAACCCCATTTTCGCATGTCCCCGGCCTCGCGCCGCAGGCTGAAGTGGACAGTTTTTTCACGGTCCGCACTCGCGACCGATTCATATACATTGGGAAACGTGAGTTTGAATTCCTTGATGTGGGCTTTCATCTTTTCGACCGGGTCATATTCGGCGACGCCGATGACATCAAAGCCTTGCCCTTTATATTTTTCGTAGAGGCCCTGAACAAAGGCGGCGTCATACTTCCAGTTCGGACACCACGGAGCCCAGTAAACTACCATCACCAGTTTCTTGCCAAAAGTAAACTTGCGCAGGTTCATATCCACGTCGGTCTGGACATTCTTGTAAACCCAATCCTTGTAGACAAGTTCTTTATGGACGATCGGCGCCAGTTCGTTCTGCCCTAGTGCAATACCGGTGGAAAGGAAAACGAGAATAAATAAAGCAAGTATCTTCATAACGCATTAAGCCCGAAATAAGACTAAAGCTTGAGATGACTTTAGACAAGGCAAAAGTTGGCAGAGAATAGGACCGTCGAGCATTTTGGTGCAGAAGCCCGCACGCAGTAAGGGCGTAACACGCAACTGAACATGGCCGTTACTGACGTGCGGGCTTCTGCTTTAACTTCCTCGACCAATACACAACGTTCAAATAAATTCCAGTCATCGCCGAGAGTGCCGCAAGCCCTGAAAACAGCAGCAGGAATGTCACCTGCCAGCTTCCGGTAAAATAGTAAAAGTGGGCTTCGCGAAAGAACCGCGTTTTCAGGCTTGGCGGCGCCGACATACGGGCCTCGCCCGTTTCGGCGTCGATGAAGATCGAATCAGCACCGAGGCCGCCGATCGATTGATATTGCGGCTGTCCGTCCTTCATCAGCAGCGTCAACGCGGTTGTCGGCAATTGCTTTCCTGCTAGTTCATTGGCCTTCAACATCGCGTCGGCGGGCGGCACCTTAACACGGGCCGCATCGATCTTCTCGACCGACCCGCCCTCGACCATGTTTGGCAGAGCGTAAAGAAACCCGCTCAGCGCCCATGCGAGGACCGGTATGGAAACAAGAATGCCGAGGATGAGATGGAGCTGATAGATAAATTTACGCATATATTTCCTGCCACGGATTGACACAGGTTGACACAGATGAAAATCGACCATTTGTGCGTTACACTAGGCTGCTTCTCAAAGTTAAGATCTGCGGTCATCTGTGATAATCTGTCGATTAAATATTCTGTTCTGCATAAACTATGAGCGATCAACCAACTGTATCCGATATCTTCCGCCGTGCCCTGGAGATGAGAAGGGCGAACCCGAATGCTTCGTACAAGGATGTCGAATCGCAGTTAATGGGCGAATATAGCGGCAGAGCGTTTCCCGCGACGGCGTTCTTAACTATCCCCGAATATGACAACATCGCGCCGGAGGAAGACTGGACGGCCGGCCTGCCGATCGTGCTGCGCGGCATCCAGAATGAGGACTGGAACGATATTGTGCATGGGATAATAATCAGCCTCGAACAGGTCGAAAACTATCCTAAACAGTCCGGCCGTGAAGACGATCCGGCTAAAGAATGGCGCAACCGGAGCAAGGGTATCGCGGAGGCGGAAGACAAGGTCATTGCTGAATGGATGCCCGAAGAGCTGATGGCAATGGCAAAGCAGAACGTGAAGGGCTCCTGATTTCAAAATTCAGCCTTTGCTACAACTCAATTTTTGATCCATCTAAAGCCTCGATCACCTCACAAGTCGGGGAAAATTTCCCGACCTCGTCTGCGAAATCGACCTCATCCCATTCAGGATAAAAATGCGTCAACATCGCTCTTTTGGGATTTGCTTTTCGGATGAGATACATGGCTTCGGCTAGTTCGAGATGTTTTTCTACGGGCTTATCCTTCACGAACGAGCATTCCATCAACAGCAGATCGACCTTTCTCGCAAAGGCCGCCAGCGGTTCGGAAAAACCCGTGTCGGATGTGTAAACCAGCGTCGTATCGTTTGAGTCCCGAAGATGGATCGCGTGGCTTTCATCGGTGTGCGGCGTGGACAGTGCGGTCGCGGAAACGTTTGGAAGGATGTTGAAGGCTTCGAGCGATTCGATCTCAAGCATCTCAACCGGGAAGGGTTGATCCAGCAAACCATAGTCGTTTGCCCGATCGAAGGCAGAAAAGAGGTCAATGAAACCTTTGGGGGCAAAGATCCGCAATGGCTGTGTTCGCCGCTGCGTGATTGGCGCGTATTTCGTGCCGAACAGGAATGGTGCCAATCCACCGCAATGGTCGAGGTGAAAATGCGATATCCAGATCGCATCGAGATTTGCCCAATCCAGATTTTCCTCGGCCATCCGGTGGATCGCCGATGCCGAACAATCCAACAGCAAAGTTCCGCCGACGGTTTCGAGCCAAAAGCCGGGGCTGCTCCTTTTTGGATGCGGCACGGAACATCCTGAACCCAGCACAGTCAATTTCATATCCCTATCTTAGCAAAGAAGAATTCTTAACAGGATATTCAGGATGATTAGGATAAGAAAGCCAATCCTGGATATCCTGTCCATCCTGTTTTAACTTCTGTTGTGGTAGATTGAAGCAATGAATCACGTGGATATCCTCGCAATATTTGCACATCCGGACGACGTCGAGCTGACGGTTGGCGGGACGCTGCTGAAAATGAAAAGCCTCGGATATTCGACAGGCGCCCTGGATGTGACGCGGGGCGAAATGGGAACGCGCGGGTACCGTTGAAGGCCGTGCGGCCGAAGCAAAGGAGGCGGCGAAGATCTTGAAGCTGGACGCTCGTGAGAACCTTGGGCTTGCCGACGGGCATGTGTTTGTCGACGATGAATCGAGGACGGCGATGGTTCGCGTGCTTCGCCAGTTAAAGCCAAAAGTGCTGTTAACGCATCAAATCGGCGATCCGCATCCGGATCATGGGCATATTGCCGAACTCGTACGCGAATCGGCGCGGTTGGCGAGTATGAAAAATTATCACCCGGAATCCGGTGACGAGAAGATCGCGGTACCGATCGTCGCTCATAACGTTTTCTCGCGGCTCGTCCCGCCGTCGTTTGTCGTTGATATCTCTGATTTTCTCGAAGAAAAGATGGACGCCATTCGGGCGCATAAGTCGCAGTTTCACGATCCAAATTCGAGCGAACCCGAAACGCGGCTTACCGCCAGCGGTTTCCTGGACGAACTCGAAAATCGCTCCCGATATTTTGGTTCGCTTATCGGAGTGGCCGCGGGCGAGCCTTTTTACGTTCGTGAGGCGCTCAACGTGAATGACCCTGTCGAATTACTTACCAGGACTATGAACCTCTACTCCTAAGCGGCGCCATGGACAAACTTCAAAAGATCGCCCTGGCTCCGGAAGATATCGAACTGAATAAGAAAAAGGCTGTCCTTGAGCGCCTGAAAGACCGCCTTGCCGACCGCGAGGAGGAAATGGCCGATCTGCGCTCTGAACTGGAAAGATTTGAAGCGCAGTACACGATGGAAGTTGGGCGGCTGTATGCGGATTTTGACGAGGTTGAGGCGCAGATCGCCGAAGAGGAGGCTAAGCTTGTTCCGGACGACCAGGAGATCCGAAAAAAAGCCGAAGAAATGCGGCGGCGGGCGGAGGAATCGGCGGCTCGCGCGAATGACGAGAGTCTGGACAATATTTCTTTTCGGTTGAAACCAACCGCCGAGGCGAAAAAGGCCTATCACGATCTGGCACGCGAAATTCACCCCGATCTCGCGCTGGATGCTGCCGAAAAAGAGCGGCGTCACGGCCTGATGGCAAAGCTGAATGAAGCGTATTCAGCCGGAAACCAGTCGTTATTGGACCAGATGGCGGATGATTTCCGCACCAGCCCGGATCAGGTGAAGGGAGATTCGGTCGGTGATGACCTTGTAAGGGCGATCCGGCAGATCTCGCAGGTCAAACATCGGTTTGTCGAGCTTCGAAGGGAAAAGCACAAGTCCGAAAGCTCAGAACTCTTCGGGTTATATCAGCAGGCTCAGGCCGAATTTGCAGAAGGCCGAAATATGCTGAAGCAAATGGCCGAACGTACCAAGACGCATATCAAGAAGTCCGAACGGCGGCTGGTAAATCTCCGCAACGTAAACAAGTCGGCGGAAGAGTACGTTAAGGAGCAGTTTGGGATGGACATATCGGATTTTCGATAGGGATTCACGACCGCAGAAATATGGCAGAAAGGCCACATGGCTTGATTTAATACACTTAGTGGTCGAATTTTCTTGACATCAGACGGGATTTGTGGCAGTTTCGTATTCTATTTGCAATCGAAACTGACTGTCGGCGGGTTTCTTCTTTGGTTGGGCGCGCCCGATGTCTTATGTCGGTTTCAGGTTCGAAAGGTTTAAGTTCGTTGTCGATTACTCCACGTAGTTGACGCGAAACGGAGGGAAACGGTGTGGGAGACGTTTCCCTCCCCTTCGTTTAAATGCTCTGTCCGGCCGCAAAACCCGATGCCCACGCCCACTGAAAGTTATAACCGCCGAGCCAGCCCGTCACGTCCACGACCTCGCCGATGAAGTAAAGGCCGGGAACCTTTTTTGTCTCCATCGTTTGCGATGAAAGCTCATCGGTCGAAATGCCGCCCAGCGTAACCTCTGCTCTGTCATAACCTTCGGTGTCCTTGAAATTGACCGGCCAACTGTTTAGAAGTGCTGAGATTTTCTCGATGTCCGTGTTGCTTAGTTGATTGATCGGTTTGTTGTGAAAATTCAGGGCCGTAAATTCCTCAGCGAATCTGTTAGGGAGAAAGTTGCTCAGGTAGTTGTCCAGATCTTGACGCGAGTCCCGACTTTTCAATAGCTCTTTGTTAATGTCCGTTTCGGGCACGAGATCTATCGTTACCGGTTTCTGTTTTTCCCAATAATTCGATATCTGCAGGATCGCCGGACCTGAAAGTCCGCGGTGAGTGAACAAAATATTCTCGCGAAAGGACTGCCTGCCCATTGAAACGACTGCGTCAATCGACAGTCCGGCTAGCTTCTTGTAATTCTTGCCGCCGGCGAGCACGAGAGCGACCAGCGAAGGCCGCGTTTCGACCTGCTCGATCGAAAACTGTTTCGCGATCTCGTAGCCAAAACCGCTCGCGCCGATCTTTGGAAACGAAAGCCCGCCGCACGCAATAACCAGACTCTCGGACGTGAACCTTCCGCGAGTTGTGTCAAGCTCAAAATGCTCCTCGCGTTGAACGTTTTTGACTGAGCAGTCCAGCTGGAGTTCAACCTTGGACTTCTCGCACTCCTTCAGCAGCATCTCGACGATCTGCCGGGAACTGTCGCGGCAAAAAAGCTGTCCGAGCTTTTTTTCGTAAAAGTCGATCTTGTGTTTCTTTACGAGTTCGGCGAAATCCTCCGGTGTGTAACGGGCCAGGGCGGACTTACAAAAGTGGGGATTTGCGGAAATAAAGTTCTCAGGCCTTGTGTCGATGTTGGTGAAATTACAGCGTCCTCCGCCGGAGATCAGGATCTTTCGGCCGACTTGAGCATTGTGTTCGATAACGAGAGTCTTGCGTCCGCGTTTTCCCGCTTCAATCGCACAAAACAATCCTGCCGCTCCGCCGCCGATGATGATGGCGTCGTATTTCATCTCTACGCCAAATAACGGGTTTGCAGGATATCCATGTGATGGTCTATGTGCCCGGCCATTATGTATGCAAGGGCCCGGACCGAAATGGGCAGGCCGCTGGCGGTGCCCATTCGCAGCCAATCTTCTTCTCGTCAGATTCCTCAGCAAGAAAAGATTGGCTTCGCGGAGCAAGCGAAATTCTTCCAGGAGATCGGCCATGCGCCGTCCGTTGGAATGGGCATTCTCGATATATCCGTCCTGCTCGAATCCTTCGATCGGCGTTGTGTCGCCCCGGGAAATGCGCAATATCCGGTATGCGAACATCCGCTCGCCGTCGATCAGGTGTCCGACAACCTCCTTGATCGACCACTTGCCCTCGTCATATGCGTATGAACCGCGCTCGTCGGGAAGGCCGTTGAGCAACTGACTCAATTCGGCGGGCTGGGCGGCCAGCGATTCCAGCAATGCGTTCTCATTGACCAGTGAAATATACCGTTCGTAGTAAGCGTCGTATTCAGATTTTTCCGGTTTTGTCATAATGGGCTATAGTATCAAAGTCGAAATAAAATTTTGCAACGGGCATGGCGGCATATGGGGTTGAGGTTCTTCATCGCGGTAGTCGTGACATTTGTCGCCTGTTACAGTGCTTTTGGTCAGGGCGGCGGCAAGGCGGAACCGAACCGCATTCAATTTGCCACCGGCAAATCGAGCATTACGTTGACCGGCACACTGTCAAATTCGCAGGAAATGGAGTATGTTTTCACGGCCAAGAAAGGGCAAACTGTAACGGTGAAGATGTCGAACACAAGCCTTTTTGATTACCGAGTTTTTAACCCGGAGGCTGACTTCGAAACCGAGTTCGAAAGCTCGCCCGTTTCAACGTTCGAACTGCCGGAAACGGGCGATTATTTTTTGTTCGTCCGGAAGAAGCTTGTCCAGCGGCCACGCTCCGCAAGGTTTACGATGACGTTTTCGATAAAATGATTTTTTTGTTGGTGAAATTTTCGATCTATGAATTTGAGCCCTATCAGGGCAGTCTGAAGAGGAGAGATACAGATGAAACGAGCTTTTTATGTAATTGCGTTTGCGGTCTTTGGGATGTTTGCGTTGATCAACACCGGGGCCGAAGCGGTTAACAGTACGCTTTCTGAACGATTTGCCGCCGCCGGGGCGGTGCAGACGGGCGAGTCGGGAACCTACAATTTTGATAGAGCACACACCTTTATCGGTTTCAAGGTCAACCACAATACACTGATAGAAGTTCCCGGGTTTTTTCGTGATTTTACCGGTGCCGTAACTTATGATGCGAAGGATGTAACCAAATCTTCGGTAGCGTTCACGGCCAAGGTGACCAGCGTTGATACGGGCGTTCAGGGCCGTGATAACCACTTGCGGTCCCCGGATTTTTTCGAAGTCGAGAAATTCCCGGAAATGACGTTTAAGAGCACAAAAGTTGAAAAGAAGGGAAAGGGTTGGATAGTTACCGGCGACTTTACGTTGAAGGGCGTCACCAAATCGATCTCGTTCCCGTTCAATATTCCCGGCTTTCTTCCGGCGGGCGAACGTAACGGCGGCCGAATGGGTGTGACAGCCGAAACGATGATAAACCGGCGCGATTTCGGCGTTAATTATGACAGCAAGCTTCCGAATGGCATGCAAGTCGTAGCCGACCAGGTCAAAGTTGTCCTGCAGATCGAAGCCGTAAGGCCCAAACCGGCAGCAGCGTCTGCGGCAGAATAATTTCTTTTATTCTCAGAAGAACATTAAAGGACGACTCGCTTGTTTGCGTGTCGTCCTTTTCCTGTCTGTTGGCTTGGGAGTTCAGGTGATTCGATTGCCTTTGCCGATCTCAGAAAACGCTATGTCGTAAATCGCGTATTTTTCCCAATCTTTGTAGTCGAAATGCCACCATTCGTTAGCGTTGACGGTAAACCCTTCCTGTTCCATTAGCTTGCGCAAAAGGTCCCGATTGGCCGTTTGTTTTGCTGTGCCGCCCTTGTAATCGGGCGATGCTCGTTCAGTAAATTCGTCAAAGCCGGACGGCATATCGATCTCCCTGCCGGTCTTCAGATCGTAAATGCTCAGATCTACGGCACAACCGCGGTTGTGTTTGGAACCTTTTTCGGGGTTTGCAACAAACTTGCGTTTGTCTTCGGGCGTGACTTCCCAGAAAAGTTTTGTGATCGCCCACGGCCGATAGCCGTCAAATATCAAAAGCCCCAAACCTTGTTTTTTTAACGTTGTATGTACGCGTATGAGCGCGTTTGCGGCCGGTTTTTGCAGAAACGCACGGGCCTCCGGATACACTGTTTTGCCGACGAAGTTATTGTCCGTCGCGTACCTGATATCGAGCCTTATTGTTTTGTCCAGCGTGATGAGTTCGACCAAGTGAGCCTCGTGTTTGTTCGGTTCTTTTGTGGGAGCATTCTGTGCAAACGCGCCGGTGAAAAGGATAAAGCAAAGAAATAAAAGCTCAAATCTTAGAAACGGTTTTCCCATTATTCAGCAGAACTTATTATTCGGGATTTGAAAATTTTATCCGGAGACGTTATTTTTAATAAGTGATGGAAGAAACGCCCCAAAAAAGGAAATGTCCGGCAAAAACATGGGTAAAGCGTTTCGGCGCGGCCGGCTTCGTTTTCTTTCTGGTCAAAGGCCTCTTGTGGCTGATCATTCCCGCCGCGATCGCATATTTTTCGATGAATTAGCCAATTCGGATACCTGCTCCCGCAGGCCTCTTCGCTAAGAGCCAATAAAGTTGGAACTCCAAACTCTACGGCTTTTCTGCTGGCACAGGCTGCGAATCATCTTCAACAACCGTTACCTCGGTGCCGTACTTCTGATAATTCTTAAAACGGATCACATTTCGGCTTTCAAATCGTTTGTTAGAACTCTCCACAATTCCTCGAAAATCCGACAAGATCGGCAGCAGGTATTTTTCACCGGCAATTTCGACTTGATCGTAATCGATGAATTTAGTTACGGCCTTGACCGCAAAGTTCGGAGAAATGTCCGTTAATTGATATTCGATCCGGAGAACGCGGAAATTGTCGCGATCGATCCAGATACGGCCCTTTTCTCCGGCGGGCGACGACTGATAGATAGGCCCTTTCAGGCCGACACCGCCGTCCTTGTTATTCGCCAGTTCGATCTCATACTGAAAAACAACACTCCTTCGGCCCCGCAAAACGTCGGTGGTCAAAACATCGAATCTTGTTTTACTCTCCGGTTTAAATATTTTATTTAGATCCTCAACAAATTCGCCGCCGGACGTCGCCCCGTCAAGGCCGTTATAACTATTGCTCGTCTCGGAATTTACCGGAGCACCATTTTTTTGCAGGACCTTATATTGTTCGCCCTTCTCGGCACTATAACTTACCGCAATGATCAAATTGTCGTACGGCCGCCAATTGCCGGTACCGGCGTACGCTTCCGAACGGGTGATCAACTGTTTGACAACAAAGTCGGGCATGTCACCAAGCAACGCCAAGGTGTTTTCACGTGTTTTTTCAAGTATGGCCGCTGCGTCCTTTTCAGAAGGCGGCTTTGAGGCATCAGGGTTTTTGCGTCGCCTCTCGGCCTCTTCCAATGCCTGTTTTAGGTCTTCGTTAGCACCGCTTTTGGAGCGGGTCAGGCCGCGGATCCCGTCGGTCAGGACAAATCCAATGCCACGCCGCCGAAGGGCGTCCGCGACGGCCGTCGAACCATTTGGATTCTTCTGCAGCGCGTAGAGCATGCTTACGTATTCGGTCTGCGTTACAGGCTTTTCCTGGGCAAATACTACTGAGGAAAGCACAAGCAAAAGTATAAAAATTCTGGTGATCTTCATTCAAAAAGTAGATGCGTTATAGCCTGCAACCGTTGGCTTTGCCAATTCGTGCAGGAGACGCCGGATGAACGGAAACAAATGAAAGGCGGAGAAGGTTGTTACCAACCACTCCGCCTCAAGGTCACGACAACAGGCCGCAGGCTAGTTAACCCACTCCTCGTCGTAGTTAAGATGCCAATGCCTGATAACCCATTTCTCAGCCGCGGTCATTGCGATCAACTTCCACTTCTTTAAGTTTTCAAGAATGCTGAGAGCTGCCAGCGGTTTACTCGGATCGCGCTCGACCCGAATGACCTGCGTTGAAACTTCGATTATCGACTTTTCATCGTCCAGGATCTTGAGAGTCACCGCGGACCCAACGGGTGGTAAAACCTCAAGGTTCACGAGTGCCCCATTTTCCCCGACATTCTCAGTTGTTCCGTCGATCGATATGGTTTCGCCTGTTTCCGAATCGATCCAAGTCGCTCTCACCGGCAAACTGGCTATAATACGGTGGTGCAATGGCGTTTTATATGATGCTGTAGCATATTCAATTTGAGACATAATTATATCCCCCCTTTTTCGACCATAAATCGCTTAATGGCGTAACCTTACGTACCGTTATGCCTTTACGCCCGACAAATCTAAACCTTTTTTACAAAAAAGTCAAGTATTCGGGCTATGCCCTAAATCACTGATCACTAATAGCTTTTGTAATTGCTCTCGATTGATCTTCCAGGGCTCTCGAGAAAGCCCGTCCAATTGGATCTAAACACAAAGAGACAAGTCTCATACCGAAAATCTAGCTCTGCGCAACTTGAATTTAACACATGGCTGCTAGATTGATCACTAAATGAAACGAATTGCGTTGATCGGACAAGTTGGGAACCCAATTTGCGTTACAGAAGCCAAACCTACTGGTTCGGGATTTATTTGTTTCGCGGACTGGTTTACGGCCCGCTCCATAGTGCCTGTAAGGTTGTGGTAACAGTATATTTAGAAGTGATTCGGAGGCTTATTGTAAATCGGATTCCTTCACGGATATTGCTTGCCCAAATCCAAAAAGCGAGATAAATATCCAAATTTCAATATTTTGAATTTCAATCGAATTTTAGCCGGCAGTTTTGCCAATGCCATTTTATCAAATGAGGTCAAAAAAAATCAGATGACTAAACACTTTTCACATAGATTTATTGCGCTTATCGTTATCGGTTTATCGTTAGGTATCGGACAAATGTTTGCCCAATCTACCGTAACCGGTGGTATCAGCGGCCGTGTGACCGACCCGCAAGGCGCGGTTGTTCCCAATGCGACCGTAACCGTCACGAATCTCGGCACCAACCAGGTTCTTACGGTAACCGCGAATGACGACGGTGCATATCGAGCCACTAACCTCCAACCCGGTAAATATCGTGTAGAAACGACAGTTTCGGGCTTTGCCCCGGCGAAGGCGGACGAAATTACCGTCGAGGTCGGACAGGCAACGGTTGTTGACATTCGCCTGACGCTTGGTACCGCGACCGCCGAAGTTGAAGTTACAGGAGAGGCCCCGGTTATCAATTTGAGTGATAACGGAAATGCCTCGAACATCAATCAAACTTCGATCAACGAATTGCCTATTAATGGCGGACGGTGGTCAAATTTCGCGTTGCTGACGCCGGGTGCGGTTCCGGACGGAACATTCGGCCTGATCAGCTTCCGCGGGGTTTCCGGCTTGCTCAACAACAACACCGTTGACGGCGGCGACAATAACCAGGCGTTCTTTTCCGAAGAACGCGGCCGTACCCGCATCGGTTATGTGATCAGCCAATCGGCTATTCGCGAGTTTCAGGTAAACACTTCGAATTACTCGGCGGAATACGGCCGTTCGGCCGGCGGCGTAACAAATGCGGTTACAAAGAGCGGAACCAACGAATTTCACGGAGAAGCCTTCTATTATAATCGCAACAACCGTAACGGTGCCCGCAATCCGCGTGCGTTTCAGTCCGTTTTGGTGAATGGCGTTTCAACGCTTGTTGCCGCAAAACCAAAAGATCTTCGTGAGAAGTTTGGCGGTGCGATCGGCGGGCCGATCGCGAAGGACCGTTTATTTTTCTTTTTCAGCTACGACCAGCAGAAGCGTAACTTCCCGGGCCTGGGTGTTTTCTCCGATCCTAACTTTCTGAATACACCTAACCGCACATTACTGCTCGCCCGAGGCCTGACGGCGGCGCAGATCGATAACACGCTTAGCGTACTTAACTCATTCACCGGCGAAACACCTCGTCGCGGCGACCAGACATTATTTTTGCCGAAGGTCGATTGGGTAATTAACGATAAGAACACATTTGCGATCAGCTATAACCGTCTTCGGTGGGAATCGCCAAACGGTATTCAAACACAGGCGGTAAACACCCGCAGCCGTTCGAATTTTGGAGACGACTTCGTCGAAGTTGACTCGGTAAACGCGCGGTTGTCGTCCTCGATCTCGTCAACCCTTCTTAATGAGTTTCGCTTCCAATATGGACGCGACCTTGAATATCAGTTCAGCACGCCGCCGCTTCCTGGCGAGCCTGCTACGTCAAGCACCCTCGTGGGAGGCACCCGTGCTCCGAACGTCTTTATTACCAACGGTCTCGAATTTGGAACACCGACTTTCCTTGAGAGGCCGAAGTTTCCGGATGAAAAGCGCTGGCAGTTTGCGGACACTATCAGTCTTACCAGCGGTCGCCACAACTTTAAGTTTGGCGCTCGATATCAACCGCGTAACGGATGATATCCAGAATCTTCGATTTGAAGCTGGTTCCTACTCGTACAACAACGTAAACGATTTTATTATCGATTATGTGAACTTTGTAACGCCGATTGCGCCCACCACTGTTTGTGCAACGGGAACGCGTACGGTCGGAAAATGTTACACGAGTAATTTCCAACAGGGAGTCGGGGCACCGGGTCTGGTGATGACAAGCTGGGACTACAACTTTTTTATCCAGGACGACTTCCGGATTACGCCGGAACTGACGGTCAACCTTGGTTTGCGTTACGAATACATTAAGCTTCCAGGAGCAACACTTCCGAGTTCGAGCACGGTGGTCATTCCGAATGACGGCCGCACGCTGGCCCAGGCAACTACCGAGATGCCGGATGACAAGGACAACTTTGGGCCGCGAATTGGCGTCGCGTACGATATCTTTGGAAACGGACGTACAAGTCTGCGTGCCGGATACGGCATTTACTTCGGCCGTATTCAGAACTCGACCGCCTACAACGCCCTGGTCAACACCGGTAACCCCGGCGGACAGGCCCAGGTACAGGTTGCCGCAACGGCGGCGAATGCTCCGGTATTTCCGCGGGTTCTGACACCTGCCCAGCTGGCTTTTGCGGGTGGTGCGGTGCAGTTCTTTGACGCAAATTTCCAGGCTCCAAAGATCCATCAGTACGATGTCATTCTCGAACATCAGCTTGCGAAAAATACGGTTGTTTCGGTTTCGTACATCGGCAGCCTTGGCCGCAACCTTCCGACGTTCTTTGATCTGAACTTTGTTAGAACGGGACAGACGAATTATTCGTTTGTTGGCGGGCCGCTTGCGGGCCAGACGTTTACGCTTCCGTTGTATGGCCGGGTTCCCGGAGCGGGCACACAGTCGTTGACAAGCATCCGCAGCAGCATCAAGTCGCAATACGACGCTCTTGTATTTAAGGGCGAACGGCGGCTGACCAGCGGCCTGCAGTTCCAGGCGAGCTATACGCTTTCCAAATCGACTGATACGAATCAGAATTCGGCCACGTTCACACAGACAAATAGCCCGTATGACATATTTGACGGCAGCTACGATGTCGGGCCGAGCAATTTCGATACACGTCACCGGTTTGTTGCGAGTGCGGTTTGGGCCCCGACGTTCTATAAGGGCAGCAGCTCGTCGTTTGGCAACTATGTGTTAAATGGCTGGACGTTGGCACCGATCTTGAACTATTTTTCGGGACGTGCCTTCAGTGCGGGTATCTCGGGAACGAGTTTGAACGGAACGAACGGTGGAAACTGGAACCCGATCCTGGGCAGGAATTCGGAGCGTCTTCCGAGCATGACGAACATTGACCTCCGGCTTTCGAAGCGGTTCAAGTTTAACGAAACTATGGCGCTTGAGTTTTTGGCCGAAGCGTTCAACGTGGCCAACAAGACGCTCATCTTTGCGACTAATTCGACACAGTATAACCGTTCCGGAACGACAGGAACGCTAAACTACAATACGTCTTACGGCCAGGTGACCGGTACGGACAGCACGCTGTTCCGCGAACGTCAGGTCCAGTTTGCCGCAAGGTTTCAGTTCTAGTTTTTCTCTCACGGGAAAAACCCTTATGGGCACGTTTCTTCGGAAACGTGCCTTTTTTAGTTGGAACGGCTTGTTTGTTGTGAATAGGATCTCGGCTGATCGATCCAATAAGTTTTTCGGGACAAAACTCAATCGCACCGGATTGACCATCGACCAATTTAGATTGACAATTTAAGCTCGATGCGGATACTGCAAATTTCTTCGGCCAAGACATTCGGCGGCGGCGAGCGACATTTCGCGGACTTGAGCCGCGGGCTGCAATCCCGTGGCCACGAGGTTTTTGCGGCATTGCGGCCGACCAACACGTGGCAGGAACGATTAAGTTTTATCCCCGAATCGAATATATTTCACGTCTCGATACGAAATTCGTTCGGAATTCTGAGTGCGAACCGCATCGCCGGATTCATACGGGAAAACAAGATCGAGATCGTTCACGCCCATGTCGCCCGGGATTACATTCCGGCGAGCATTGCGTGTTCCCTGGCGGGGGACGTGAGATTCGTTTTGACCCGGCACGTCCTCTTTCCCCTAAAGCCCTTCAATCGATTTGCACTAAAAAACCTGTCCAAAGCGATTGCCGTGTCATCCGCTGTTGAGGCAGCGTTAAGGAAGGTATTTCCTCGGCAAAAAATAACCGTGATACGTAATGGCATCGATGGCTCCACGGTTTCCGACATGGACCGCTCTAACCTGAGAAAGGAGTTTCGATCTCTACACGACATTCCTCTCGACGTGCAGCTTATTGGCATCGTTGGGGAATTGATCTTGCTAAAGGGGCAGCGAGATTTTGTTCTGGCGGCAAATGAAATTGCTAAACTGTTTCCCGCCGCGCGCTTCGTCGTGGCCGGCAAAGACAATACATTTGACCAGAAGTTTCGCCGTGAATTGAAACGCCTGGTTAAAGTTTTTGAGCTTGAAGAGAAATTCTTGTGGCTGGATTGGGTTGAAGACATCTCGCAGGTATATTCTGCCTTGGATATCCTCGTTTCGGCGTCGCACACTGAAAGTTTTGGAATGGCGATCCTTGAGGCGATGACGATCGGGACGGTTGTTGTTGCGACCGAAACCGAAGGAGCAAAGGAGTTGCTGCCGGATCGCCGGTTGCTGGTCCCTATCGGAGATCCGGTCGCACTCGCGGACAGGATCTGCTCGCTTCTGAAAGATTCGGCCCAGCTTCGCCTTTTGGCCGCAAAGGCGACGACGTTTGCGAACGAAAATTTCTCTCTGGACCGGATGATCGACGAAACTGAAGCACTGTATAGCGGCCTGGTCGATGTTTGAACCGAGTAAAAAGGGTAAAATTGAAATTAAAGGAATACCGGCAGATACGCGAGCAATAAAGGGATAGATGCTAAGTTTTGACAAACAGATCTGTACGGATTTTGAAGCGGCATCGAGCCGTGAATGGCTTGAAACCAATGGGATCGGCGGCTTTGCATCCGGGACGATATCGGGTGCGAATACTCGCCGCTATCACGGCCTGCTGACCGCGGCATTGCGGCCGCCGCTAGGGCGCGTGACCGTACTCTCAAAATTTGATGAGGTACTGGAGATCAACGGACGGCAATTCGAGCTATCGACAAATCAATTTGCCGGAGGCGTCGCCCCGCTCGGGTATTTGCTTCTTGCGGGGTTCCGGCTTGATCCGTTTCCTGTCTGGACTTACGCGGTCGATGGCCTGGAGATCGAAAAAAAGTTATTCATGGTCCACGGTTCCAACGCGACCGTGTGCTGTTGGAGCATTTCGAAAGGGTTGGCTGAGAATGCGTTTCTCGTATTGAAGCCTCTGCTATCGTTTGTCGACTATCACAGCCTTCAGCACCAGAGCCCGGAGATCGTCTTTAGCTATCGGGTATCACCGCAAATCGTGTCGGTCACAGCAAACGGCCAAACGCCTTCGCTTCGCATTCACCACAACGGGGCAGAGATCGAAGACACCGGCCACTGGTATAACGCTTTTGCATATTCCATTGAAGAAGAACGCGGGTTCGATTTTACCGAAGATCTTTACCAGCCATTCGCAATGAAGTTCGATCTCGCAAAAGGACCCGTAGTTGTGATGGCCTCTACAGACGATGACGCGGAGATCGATTACGCGGTGTTGGAAAGTCGTGAGATAGAGCGTCGTCAGGCCCTGATCGACGATGCGGGGTCGAAGAGCGAGTTTGAGAAACAGCTTGTCCTGGCAGCCGATCAATTTATCGTAGCCCGCGGTTCGGGCGAAACGGTCATTGCCGGCTATCCATGGTTTTCCGATTGGGGACGCGACACGATGATCTCTCTGCCCGGTCTTACGCTCGCCACTGGCCGGCCGGAGATCGCGCGTAATATCCTGCGCGAATTCTCTGAGCACATTTCTGACGGGATGCTGCCGAATCGCTTTCCGGATGCCGGAGACGAGGCTGAATACAACACGGTTGACGCGACGCTTTGGTATTTTGAGGCGGTCAGGGCTTATGTGGAAGCGACCGATGACAGCAAATTCGTCCACGACAATTTGTACGAAAAGCTGGCCGATATTGTCGCGTGGCACCTGCACGGAACGCGATACAACATTCACGTCGACACGGACGGCCTGCTTTATGCCGGCGACGACGACGTTCAGTTAACGTGGATGGACGCAAAGATCGGAGATCTCGTGATCACACCGCGCACCGGCAAGCCGGTTGAGATTCAGGCACTGTGGTACAACGCCCTTAAGGTGATGGCTGATCTTGCCAACTCGTTTAAGGACAAAGAGGACGAAAAGCGGTATCGGGCAATGGCGGACCTTTGCAAGCTCAGCTTTAATGGGGCGTTTTGGAATGAAGCCGAGGAATGCCTTTTCGATGTGGTCGAAAACGGTGACCGGGACGGTTCGATCCGCCCTAACCAGATATTCGCGGTCTCACTTACACATACCATGCTCGATGCCGAACGGTCGGCGAAGGTTTTGGCCAAGGTTGAAAGCGAACTTCTGACGCCGGTCGGGCTAAGATCGCTCTCACCAAGTGATGCGCGATATTGCCCCATCTACATCGGTTCGCCGCTTGCACGTGATTCGGCGTATCATCAGGGAACGGTTTGGGGTTGGCTTATCGGGCCTTTTGTGGACGCTTACCGAAAAGTAAACGGCATTGGCGAAGCAAGCGGCAAAACGCGTTGCCGAGATCCTTTCCGGTCTCGAATCGCATTTAACGGAAGCCGGAATAGGACAGATATCGGAGATCTTTGACGCCGATGCCCCATTCAAACCGCGTGGCTGCTTTGCCCAGGCATGGAGCGTGGCTGAGGTGCTCCGGGTCCTGCACAACAAATAGATCTTGATCTCTAATATCTAGCTGTAATATTTGAAGTTAGGGGGCAAAGCGGTTTATCTTAGTGATATGCACGCTGCGATCCTGGCCTCCCTTTTCCTACTGGCCCTGTCGATGAATATCTTTGCTCAAACCCACATGGAATTCGCCGAGATGTGGGAAAAGGAACATGTTTCGAAGATCCTTCCATCTAATGTTCGACATAAGGATCTGAAGGTTTATTTGGAGAATCTCAAAAAGACCGGCATCAGGGTAGAGGAGGTTGGCCGCAGCTTTTCCAACCGCGAGATCTATCAGGCGGAATTCGGCAAAGGGCCTCTGAAGGTGTTTCTCTGGTCGCAAATGCACGGCGATGAGCCGACAGCTACATCCGCCGTTATTGACCTGCTCGCGATCCTCCGCAAGCATCGCGGGAAGGATTGGGTTAAGACTGTCGAAAAAGCTATGACGATACGTGTAGTGCCAATGCTGAATCCGGATGGTTCGGATGCTTACATGAGGCGGAATATACAGGGTCTCGACATTAACCGTGATGCCCAGAATTTGAAGTCGCCCGAGGCACAATTGCTGAAACAGCTCCGGGATGAATGGTCGCCGCAGATCGGATTTAACCTTCATAACCAAAATTCGTTGACGACGGCCGGACAAACCTATAAACAGGCGGCAATCTCCTTCCTTGTCGTTTTCGGCGATGCCGCGAAGACCACAAATGAAGGCCACGAGAGGAACAAGCGGCTGGTTTCGGCCATGACCCAGGCTATTCAGGGATACCTCCCCGGAAATATCGGCCGCTATGACGATGGCTACACGGCCAGCGCGTTTGGGGATAATTTTTCCGCCTGGGGAACCCCCGTAATTTTGATCGAGACCGGAGCGTTACACGGCGAGTCGGAGATGTTTTTGGTCAAAATGAATTTCGTCGCGATAGCAACGGCGCTCAAGATCCTTGCGGACGGAAGCGAAAAGAACATCAGTCCGGCGGCGTATGATCAGCTTCCACCCAACACGTCCGGCCGGCTGCTCAGTGTTATTTTTCGAAATGCGTTGGTTGTCGACACGACTGATCCGGATCAAGTAACGATCACCGTCACGGATATTGGAGCCAACACCGAACGTCGGCGGGCCGAATTTACGGCCCCGACGATCGTAAGGCAGATCGGCTGCCCTTTCATCTGTTGCCGGCCTGGATGAATATGACGCGAGCGGCTTTTACGCCGTTGGTAGATTTCAGCCGCTTACGATCGGGAATTTTGCCGAGATACTATTTTACAAGAAGGAACGGCAGATAGACTGGTCAACCGCCGATCTGGAAAAGAACTCGCCGCCGGATGCGATATTCTCGCTGGGCAAGTGGATAAAAGGCGAAGGCGTTGTGCCGAAGAAATAGTTCGCAGCGTTATGCTAGCTTTTCTCAAAGTCAAAAATATTGCTCTTATCGACGAGATCGAGATCGAATTCGGCGAAGGGCTAAATCTTTTGACGGGCGAAACGGGTTCGGGCAAGTCGATCATTGTTGACAGCCTCGGTGCTCTAACAGGCGAGCGGGTCACATCTGAACTAATAAAGGACGGGCAGCAATCGGCCCAGATCGAAGGGCTATTTTTGATCCGGTCCTCGGCCGCTCTTCAGAAGATCTTTGACGAGACCGGCATCGAACTTGATGATGGCAGACGACATTGAATTGATCGTCCGGCGGGAGCTTTCCAACGCGGGAAAGAACCGGATCTTTATCAACAACCAGTTGGTAACGCAGGGCGTTCTTAGAAGGATCGGTTCATTTCTTGTTGCGATACACGGGCAAGGGGAACATGCCGCTTTGTTCGAACCGGCAAATCATCTTGAGATCCTCGACCAGTTTGCAGGTCTCGATAAAGAGCGCCGGGAAGTTGCCGAAGCATATCGCACATTGGCTGAAGCTCGAACGGACCTATTGAAACTAAAAACGAGCGAGGCCGAAAAACTCCAGCTTTTGGACGTATTGCGTTTTCAGATCAATGAGATCAAGACCGTCGGGCTTAGTTTGGACGAAGACGTCGAACTCGGCGAAGAAAAGCGTCGGCTCAACAATGTCGAAAAGCTGACATCGCTGAGCCAGGAAGCCTACGCACTGCTTTACGAAAATACCGAATCGACCGTGGCCACGCTCGAAAAAGCGGCACGCAAGATCGACGATCTGACAGAGTACGAGTCAAAATTCGGCGAGTACACGGAGAGCATCAAAACAGCTCTTGCCGTTATCGAAGACCTTGCGATCACCGCCAGGGATTATCGAAATCACCTTGAGTTTTCGCCGGAACGCCTTGAAGAGATCGAGAGCCGTCTGGCCGAGATCGCCCGCTTGACGCGGAAATACGGCGGATCGATCGAGTCTGTCCTGCTGCATTTGAAGGACTGCGAAGAGCGGCTTGATAACATCGAAATGGCCGATCTTCGCGAGAAGGAACTGCGCGACAGGCTAAAGATAATACGGCAAGAATATCTAAAAACAGCCGATGCCATTCATCAAAAACGTGTCGCGGCCGCTGCAAAGTTCGAAAAAGCCGTTGAAACAAATCTAAAGGCGGTCGCGCTCGAAAAGGCACGGTTTGTGGTACAGATCGAAACACCGGGAAAAGATGAACTTGAGGGTGACGGCTTTGAAAAGCTGTCGGCAAAGGGCATCGACAGCGTAGAGTTCTATTTCTCGGCCAACGTCGGCGAATCGCCGAAACCGCTCGCACGCGTCGCCTCGGGCGGTGAAGCGTCACGTCTGATGCTGATCTTGAAAACGACCGCCGGAACCAAAGACAAGGAAGCGACGACCGTATTTGACGAGATCGATGCCGGCATCGGCGGACGCGTTGCGGAAGCGGTCGGGCTTAAGCTCAAGACTCTCGCAAAGGTCCAGCAAGTTCTGTGCGTCACGCACCAGCCACAAGTCGCCTCGCAGGCGGACCGGCATTTCCTGATCGAAAAATCGATGGCGAAAAGCCGGACGACCATCGCCGTTCGAGAACTGGATGGCGTCGAACGGATCGAGGAGGTCGCCCGAATGCTGGCCGGCGAAACGATCACAAACGCTGCCCGCGAAAACGCCCGCGAGATGATAGCGGCGGCTGGGTAGGAAAATTCGTCCACAGATGAACACAGATAAACACAGATATTTGCATTCATCCTTCTTCCATCTGTGTATATCTGTGTTCATCTGTGGATAGTTAATTTTTCGTTATGCCTTCAGAAGTTCTTGCACAAGTGATTCGTGGCGATACGGTCGAATCGATCCATCGCGGGCATTTGATCGTCATTGCCGGCGAAGGAAACACCGTAGCCGCAATTGGCGATCCGGCGACCGTGACGTTCTATCGGTCCGCGAGCAAACCGTTTCAGGCAATGCCGCTGATTACGAGCGGGGCCGCCGATGCATTCGGGTTTTCCGAAGAGGAGATCGCGCTTGCCTGCGCTTCGCATTCGGGCGAATCGCGTCATGTACGTATCGCCGAATTGATGCTCGAGCGCATCGGCCTTACCGAATCCTATCTCCGCTGCGGGACGCACCTTCCGTTTTACGAAAAGGAGGCGGAGCGGATGCAGCGGGCCGGCGAATATCCGAACCAACTTCACAACAACTGCTCCGGCAAACACGCCGCGATGCTCGCTGTTGCAAAGCATCTGGAAGCCGATCTTGCAACCTATGAGGAGTTCGATCATCCGGTCCAGAAGGCGGCTTTGAGCATCATCGCTGAATTCGCCGAGACGCCCGTAGACGAGATCAAACTTGCCGTCGATGGCTGTGCCGCACCGAATTTTGCCTTACCAATCGCAGCAATGGCCCACTCGTTTTTGAACCTCGTCTCGCCGCCCGACGGTATTGGCGACGCTTCGAGCCTGGCCGCCGCCCGCATCGTTTCCGCAATGACAAAGTTTCCCGAACTCATTGGCGGGAGCGAACGCCTTGACACAATGCTCATGCAGGCAGCCGAGGGCCGCATCATCTCAAAAGTAGGCGCTGACGGCGTATGGCTCTGCGGCGTTATCCCGTGCGAAAAATATCCAGCCGGCCTCGGCATAGCGTTGAAAATAGAGGACGGCGACGACAAACGAGCCCGACCCGTTGTGGCAGTTGCGGTTTTGAAATGGCTTGGAATTTTATCGAGCGAAGATCTTCCGGAACTTTCACCAATGCCGATCAAGAACCGGCGGAGTGATGTCGTTGGGCGAGTCGAGGCCACTTTGAACGGAGTATCATGATGAAAAGACTCGCAGCGTTGACCTTAGCGATCGCCTGTGCGAACTCGGCCTATGGGCAATCGAAACCACCCCTTTTGCCGGAACCCGTGGTTGCCGCACTCGCGAATGAGCTTTCGGGCGAGACCGCGAAGCGAAATCTGGAGTTCATTTCGCGTCAGCATCGAATGCGGGCATCGAAGGGCTATCGCACGGCGGCGGAATTCATCGTCGAACAGGCGCGGAGCTATGGGCTTGAGAATGCCGAGATACTTCAGTTTCCTGCCGACGGCAAAACATTTTATGGGACGCAAAAGGCACGGCTCGCGTGGGATGCGGAGTTTGCGGAGCTATGGGAAATGGGGCCGGCGCCGGTGCGGGCCGCAAGCTGGGATGCGATGCCGCTCGTTCTGGCGCAGGACAGCGAGAGCGGCAACGTGACCGCGGAATTGGTGGACGTCGGTGCGGGAACGAATGAACGCGATTATGAAGGCAAAGATGTGCGTGGCAAGCTCGTACTTGCTTCGTCACAGCCTGAGGGTGTAGCCCGGCTGGCCGTCGAGAAATACGGCGCGGTCGGAATACTGAGCTACGCGCAGAACCAACGCACTGCGTGGTTCGGCGACAACGACAACCTCGTCCGCTGGGGGCATCTTAGCAGCTTCACCGCGACAAAGACGTTTGCGTTTATGCTGTCGCTGAAACAGGCCCGTGGCTATCAGGCAAGGCTCGCACGCGGCGAGAAGATCACGCTTAAAGCGGAAGTTCGTGCCGGACGCCATACAGGGAAATACGACATCCCGACTGCTGTCATTCCCGGTGCCGATCCGCGGCTTAAGGACGAGGAGATCGCTTTTAGTTGCCATCTCGATCATCCGCGGCCCGGTGCGAACGACAATGCGAGCGGAAGCGTCACGATCCTTGAAGTTGCAAGAACTCTTTCGAAATTGATCAAGGAAGGCAAGATCGCGCGGCCGGCACGCACTATCCGGTTCATCTGGCCGCCCGAGATCGAGGGCACGCTGACCTTGCTAAATGCGCGGCCCGATATCGCGCGCCGCATCAAGGCTGTCATCCACATGGACATGGTCGGCGGCGGGCCGGAGACAAAGGCTGTCTTTCATGTAACGCGCGGGCCGGCAAGTTTACCGTCTTTTGTAAATGATGTTGCCGAGGCTTTCGGCGAATTCGTTAACGAACAGTCTTATCAATTTGCAGCCACTGGAAGTGCGCAGTTTCCGATGGTTGCTCCGGAAGGCGGCAAAGAACCGCTAAACGCCAGGCTTGCTGAATTCTCAATGGGCAGTGATCACCAGGTTTATGCCGACAGCTCGTTCGGCATCCCGGCGATTTACCTCAACGACTGGCCAGACCGCTACATCCACACGAACTATGACACGCCCGCAATGATCGATCCGACCAAACTGAAACGCGCCGGATTTATCGGCGCAGCGAGTGGGTATTTTCTTGCCAATTCTTCGGCAAGCGATGCAGGAGCAACATGGAGCGTGATTCGCAGACGAAGCCTACGCCGACTGGCGGAAATGCTTGACAGACGATCGGCCCTTCCTGGTATCGAGAGCATGAACACGACGCTGTTCCACTATTGGTACGAGCAAAAGCTCTTTGATTCGATGCAGAGCTTCTTTGCGATTCCCGCATCAGTACGCAATGAAGCGAGATACTTGTTCGAAGGCAAAATCGATCCGACTGACGGATTTGCGCCGCCTCCGCTCCCCCATCCCGACTATCGAACCGTTTTCCGCCGCAATCCTGAGATCAAAGGAACGATGGGCGCATTCGGCTACGACTATTTCACCGACAAATACGGCGAGGAAAAAGCCGCGTCGGTGCGACTGCTTCGCTTCCAAACCCCGGGCGGCTCAGGCAGCGAATATGCCTACGAAGTTCTAAATCTCGCCGACGGCAAACGCACCGTGCAGGAAATCCGCGACGCCGTTTCCGCGATCTATGGCCCAGCGCCGGTCGATGTCGTTTTGGAATACTTGCGGGCTCTTGAAACGATCAAGGTCGTTCAGCGGATCGGCCCATGAGTCCAGGTGACTTTATGAAATACTGCCCTAGTTGTCAGTCAACCTATACCGACGAGAGTTTGCGGTTTTGCCTGCAGGACGGAACGGACCTTGTCAGCAGCGACGCCGGTGACCATCTGAAGCAAGAGCTTCGTGAAAGGGAAACAGTCATCCGACGAGCTCCGATCTCGTCCGACTGGGAAAAGAGCCGTGTAACGCAGGTTGCACCGATCCGGCATGAAACGAAAAGCTCCAACCCCCTTCTGATAGTGATCTTGACGGCAGGGGGAATGTGTATTTTGTTCGGCGGCATCACAGCGGCCTGGTGGTTCGTGAGCTACGACAGGTCAAAGAATGGTGCGACCGCCCTTAACTCTAATTATGCGACCCCGGTTGTAATGCCGACGATACCGACTAATACGAATTCGGGCATCGACGGGGCGACCGGTTGGCAACCTACCGATTATAATGCCAGTCTAAACGGCGAACGGCTTACCTATTACCGCGGAACGACCGTCGAACAGTGTCAGTCTGATTGCGACGCGAATTCAAAATGCCGGGCCTTTGGCCTTGTTCGAGCAGGGTTTTACAATCCCGAGGACCCACCAATGTGCTATCTATTGGCAAAGGTCACAAGCTCAACGCCTTCATCCTGCTGCATTTCGGGTATAAAAAAGTAATTCACTTGAAATGTAAAATTGTATCCACATGTATCCCCGGATCCGACCAACAGTTCAGGATATCTAGACTCGCATCGACCTATTGAACGCCGGTCAAAATATTAAGCATATCGGCATAAGGGCTGCTGCCGTTAGTCCCGCTGCCCGTACAGTTTCTTAAATTCCTCTCTCCCAAATGCCATGTCCAGCCACATGTTGGTCAGCTTTTCCTGAATGCTATTGGCACGCAGGCGTTCATTCAAATTCTTGAAATCGACGAAATCCAGGTGCTGATCCTGGTTGAAGCAGGAGAAGACGAAGAATTCTTCACCGGTGTGCGGGTTGACGTGGCGTTGTAGGCATTGGGCGCAGACTTCTTTCATCATGCACTGCATCGGGGAGTTGATCGAGCCGATGGCGACGTGGTCGGGTTTTAGATAGGGTTTTAACGTCGTGTGACGGGCTTCGCGGACGCCGTTCATCATGCGGTCGGAGCCGATGGCGATGATACGATCGACATCCTTTAGGCTGAGTTTTGTCTGACCAAAGCGACCTTCGGCGTAGGCGACCATCGCCTGGACGATGTTGCCGCGGAAATGCGAATCCTGCGGACGCATCGGGCGGATCTCTTTGCCGAAATCGGTTGCCCAGATGACCTGGTTGGTGGCTTTCTCGATCTCCTGACGTTTGAAAAGGTCCTCGCCGTTCTTGTATCCGGCAAAGTAGATAACGTGATTGTTGTTATCGCGAAGTGCACGGGCGATCGAGAAAAGCACCGCGTTGCCCAGGCCGCCGCCGGCAAGAAGCACGGTTTCGTTTTCGGGTATCTCGGTCGGCGTTCCGGTCGGGCCCATGACCAGGACCTCTTCGCCTTCCTTTAGGAGTGAGCACAGCCGTGACGATGTTCCCATTTCTAGCACGATCATCGACAGCAGGCCTTTCTCCTCGTCAACCCAGGCACCGGTCAGAGCAAGGCCTTCCATCAGCATTCGTGTTCCTTCGATGACGGGGGCCGTGGTCTCGAAATTCTGGAGACGATAAAACTGGCCCGGCTCGAATTTGCGTGCCTGCAGCGGAGCTTTTACAACGACATCGACGATCGTCGGCGTGAGGCGTTCGACTCTTACCACATAGGCACGAAGCTGTTCGTCGAGCGTTGCCACCAAATTGTCAAAGATCAGGTCGCGTTCCGATTGCGGCAGCGGACCGCGGTTCGCCAACTCTGACGCAAACAGTTCGACCACCTTTGTATAACCGTGCTTGGCGGAGGCCATTGCTTTTACTACATTTCCGGCGTATTGCGGGTGGTTATCACCGTAATAGCTGATGAACTTGCCGTCGTGTTCATATGAGGTGAAGAAGGCCGCTTCGCCCTTTGCGGCTTCAACCGCGTGGAGTTTGCCGTCGCCGTTCCGCTCGACTTTGAATGGCTGGAAGAACTGGCGCCATTCGTCCATCTTGAATGTTCCGGGCTTTTCCTTCTCATATATCACATTTGGCGACGTACCGGCCGCGACGCAGACGGTTTTCGCGGGAAACTCGTGCATCTCGCCGGTTTTTTCGAATTTACCGGTTTCCGCTATGTAATCGAGCCGTTCAAATATCAGCGCTTTGACCGCGTTATATTCGTCCGGAACGGCTTCGGCCGGATTCATGCACTCGATGAAATTGATCCCTTCTTCAAGGGCCTTCTGGACCTCTTCGTGATTCAGACGGTATGCGGGCGAATCCTGAAGGCGTTTGCGATACACCAGCGAAACTCCGCCCCAACCTTGGACCAGCGGAACAAAATTCGGCTCCTCGCCGACCGACCTGGCCCGCGACCTTTCTTCGCGTATCGCCCGGCCGTGTTCGAGGAACTCATCGAGCGCCGCCTTTTCCTCGTCATCGAATTTTTCAACCGCCTTGTCCTCGCCAAACTCGGCGACGATCTGCTCCCACTTTCCGAGCATTTTCTCGACCTGCACGGGGTAGTAAGCGAACAACTCCGTCGCGGTGTCGATGCCGGTCAGGCCGCCGCCGATGACCACAGCCGGAAGGCGTACCTGAAGGTTCGACAGCGTATCTTTTTTGAATGCACCCGTAAGCTGCAGAGCCATCAGGAAATCGGAGGCCTGGCGGATTCCGCGGATCAGGTTGTTCTTCATCGGGACGATCGTCGGGCGTCCGGCACCGGTCGCGATCGCGATGTGGTCGAAGCCGAAATTCCACGCGTCCTCGATCGTCAACGTGCCGCCAAACCGGATGCCGCCGTAGGCACGAAAACGCTTTCTCCGTGAGAGCATCAACTGAACCATCGTCAGGAAGTTTTTATCCCAACGGACGGTGATGCCGTATTCGGAAACGCCGCCAAAACCTGAAAGAATTCGTTCATCCAGCTCTTCCGTTATCTCGCTCAGGTCTTTGATCGGCTTCGGACATTTCCGGCCAAGGTCACCGGTCCATTCCGTTGGCAGCGGTTCGATCTTCAATCCGTCCATTCCGACGACACCGAAACCTTCGTTCAAGAGATACTGGGTAAGCGTGTAGCCAGCCGGCCCGAGACCGACGACCATCACATTTTTGCCGTTGTACGGCAGGGCGTACGGACGTTTTGCGTTTAGCGGATTCCAGCGTGTCAGAAGGCTGTAGATCTCAAAACCGTATGGCAGATTCAGCACGTCGGTCAGCGTCGCCGTTTCTGCAAGCGGTATGTTTACGGGCTCCTGTTTCTGGAAAATACAGCCCTTCATGCAATCGTTGCAGATACGGTGGCCGGTGCCCGCACACATCGGGTTGTCGATCGTGACCAACGCCAGCGAACCGATGGGGTCGCCCTGCTTTTTGAGCAGGTGCATTTCGGATATCTTCTCGTCCAGCGGGCAACCCTCGGTCTTGATCCCGAGTGGGTTGCGTTTTGGCGTGCCGTCGGGTTCGCGAAGGCCCGTCGAACACGCGTCCTTGTCGCGCTCGTGGCAGATCATGCAGTAGTCGATCTCGTACAACGCCTCACGCATCGTGCCGCGGTCGTCGGTCAGTTTGAAGCCGTCGCGGCGGCGGCATCTCACTTGCCCGCCCGCGGATTATGTTGTGCAGCTTCGGCTCGGGGTGAATGAGATGGACGAGGTTCTGATAGTCGAGCGGATGCGGCACTTTAAAAGCCGCCCATCGCTTTTCACGCTTGTTGAATTCGTTTGCCGACCACGCTTCAATGAGGGTGAGCGCGGCTTTGACGATCAGCAGATCACCGGTTTCGTCGATCTTTAGAACGAGATCGGTAAAGACTCTGCCGAAAGTTTTGTCTTTTAGGTCATCGATTGCTTTGTTCAGCTTGTTGATCGTCTGTTGAACTTCTTCCGTACGTTCTGTCTCTTTGGTCAAAGATTCTTCAGCATCAAGCAAGCGGGCAGTGATGCTCGCGATCGCGAGCTCGTCGTCGTGGATCAGCGTCTCATCAAACGACTTAAAGCGAAGCTCGTTGAGCGCCTGGTTCAATTCCGCGGACCTGATGGTATCGACCGCATCCTTGCCAAACTGCTTGATCGCGCGTCTCTGAACAAAGAATTTGTATTTCCAGATCGGATTTTGAACCAGTATCTCGTTTTCAAGCTCCGTTCGTTCGCGGGTGATCCCGAACATTCGGGCAACAAAATCGGAAAGATACGGGGCAGCATCGGTAAGGATCTTTGATTCGACACGCTTTTCGAAGCCATGTCCGTGGGCCGCAATGTATTTCGTCAATGAAGAATGCAGTAACGCGTCTTTGCCCGCCAGGTCGTCATAGAACTTCTCGGCCAGTTCTTTTAATTTGACGGCGTCAAAAAGGTCTGAGTATCGAAATCCGACAATGCCAAGGTCAAAGTCATGGTCTGAAGTAGTTTGTTCGTTTACGGAAATCGCGGCCATATAAGCTTGTTTACTTAATAATCTAACAAAAAGGCGAAAACAGATATTATAACATCCGGCTCTTGGGCTTAACAAAAGACACGGTTTTTAACAACTTTCGAACGTTCGTGAGGTATATTCCCTCTCGCGGGTTAAACGAACTTAGTGAAAATCGACGCCGAATATGATATAAACCAAGATTGCGCTCTATTAAACAAGAAATATTTTGAGATAGGTTTTAAGTAGTATGGAAGAAGATCAGCGGCTAACCCCGTTCCCACGGATTTTAGAAATGAAGGAGGTTGGCGGAGATTATCCGCCGGCATACTCACCATATTACGACGACGAGGCGCTCGACGGACGGCGGTCGATAAAGCAGTATATTGACGTTATCTATAAGCGTCTGCCGCTTATTTTCGCCCTCACCCTGGTCGTAACCGCGGCCGCGGCGTTTTACATGTACAAACTGCCGTCGGAGTATCAGGCGACCGCCGAAATGCTGATCGAGCCGCGCAAGCCAAAGGTAACGTCAAAAGATTCCATCAATATCAATTTCGGTAACGACGTAAATTATTACAACACGCAGCTAAAACTGCTTCAGAACCCTCCCTGATGAAGAGGTTGTGATCGAGTTGGGATTGTATAAGAACCCGGATCTTTTTAGCGACCAGGATCGCGGGATCGCGGCGACGCTCCGCTCCATATTTTCGAGTGAAAAGAGCAATGCGGAAAGGGCGACAGCGCTTCCCCGTTATTTCCGAGGATTTGGCGACGGGCACGACACCAGAAGAAATAGAGCTGCTCGCCACGAAGAACATGGCCCGGGCGGAATTGTACGCGTCCAAGTTGACAGTGAGCGTAGAGCAGCGTGAACGCACAAATCTCGTCAACGTAAGCGTGCGCACCATTAACCCTGTGCTTGCCGCCAGCGGTCGCCAATAAGGTAGCGGAGACATTCAAGACGGCAGGACGCCGAGCGCGAGACGGAGGGGGCAAGAAAGGCCCAGGAAGACCTTGCGAAATCGATCGAAAGAGCTAGAAAAAACCATTGCCACTCAGGAAGCGGATTTGATCTCATTCATGACCGCAGGTGATCTGCCGCTTCAGGATGAAGGGCAAAAGCTTTCCGCCAGCAGGCTGGAAGGCCTGAGCCAAACGTGGATCAAAGCCATGGAAAGCCGCCGTCAGCTTGAAGGCCGGTACAATGCCGCCGTTCAGGCAAATAATCGCGGCGAAGGAGCATCGATCCCGGAATTGACTGAAAGCAAGATCTACCAGGACGCCGTCCGGCAAAGCACTGAACGTAAGGCCAAGCTTCAGGACGATATCAGAAACATCGAGAAGCAGATACAGGCCGCGGAAACGGAACGAGCGGAACTTCTTGTCAAATACACTGAAGAGTATGCCGAGGTCAAGAAAAAGGACAAGCGGATCGAGGAACTGAAAGCGGCCAGGGAAAAGACGGAAAAGGACGTTACAGGCATCATCGAGCGCGATATAAAGAGTGTTAATAAGGACGCCGTAAACGGAGCTCTCGTGTCGATGAAATCGCAGCTCGATTCGAAACGGCGTGAAGAATCGCAGGCCCAGGCGGAATATGAAAAGGAAGCCGCGCTCTCCAACGTTCAGGGCGTGGCTATGACCAAGCTGACCACTTTGAAACGCGGGATCGAAACCAACCGAAATCTGTTAGATACTTACAACCAAAGGCTTAAGGAACAGGACCTTGCGATAGCGAACAGTAGTCCGGACAACATTAAGATCCCGGCAAGGCGATCGCCACCGACACGCCCGTTGGCCCGAACAGGACCCGAAATATTTTTATTGCATTTCTCATCTCGCTCGCCGCGGGCATCGGTCTTGGCGTTCCTGATGGACTATCTGGACGATTCGGTCAAGACGTCCGACGACATCGGCCGGCATCTTGGACTACCGACGCTCGCCCTTATTCCTCACCACAGTTTGGGAGAAAAGCGCGGCAAGATGAGCCTGGTGCCAAAAAACGGGAATGGGGCCCTTCAACCCGCAGCGACGGCGATGATCGCGCTGGAAGAGCGCCATTCGCCGATGGCCGAGGCGTACCGGCACCTGCGAACCTCTTTGCTGTTTTCATCGGCCGGCAAACCGCCGCAAACTATACTGGTCACGTCTTCACAGCCGTCCGAGGGCAAAACTACCACAGCGATCAACACTGCGATCACGCTTGCCCAATCCGACGTCGATGTTGTGTTGATCGACTGCGATCTGCGTAGGCCGCGCCTCCATAGCTACTTTGAGATGGAAAATACGCGGGGCCTGACGAATTATCTCTCCGGTGAGCAGGATACGGAGCATTTGATAAAACGATGCAAAGGCCTTCCGAAACTTCGTGTAATTACGAGCGGCCCGATCCCGCCGAACCCAGCCGAACTTTTGAGCTCAGACGAGATGAAAAAGCTCCTCCAGTTTTTGCGAGGACGCTATAAGCACGTAATCATAGACTCGCCGCCGGCGATCTCGTTTACGGACGCCGCCATTCTATCAACTTTGGTTGACGGAGTTGTCCTTGTGGCAATGGCAGGAAAGAGCTCGATCCACCTTATGCGGCGATTCAAGCAGCGTTTGGGCAACATCGGTGCGAGGATCTACGGTGTCGTGCTGAACGGCGTTAAATCCAGTTCGGTCGAATATGACTACTACGGATCCGGCTACTACGATTATTACGGAAAGAGCGAGGGTGATGACACCCCCTATGTCGAAGAAGTTGCCGCAAGTCAGAACCGGGAGCGGTAGGGGCCGGCCTCTTAGTGTTGCGGTATTGGAACGAAGTCGCTAACGCATCTGGTTCTGATTTGAGAGAAATTCTTTGAGTGCGTTCTCCCAGTTCTGTAGAGGAGAAAGGCCCAACCGTTCGCTGAGCAAACACGCCAATTTTGAATTCGCCGGCCGCGGCGCCGGCCGCTTAAGTCGGTCCTTAGAGGTTGGCCCGATCAGTGCTGGGTCGAATCCGCCGATCTCACATACCATCTCCGCAAAGCCCAGGTAGCTGCATCCGGGTCCGGAATTCGTAACATGAAATGTGCATGGAAGATCGGCTGCGGCGTATTCGCGCAGCCGTTTCGCCAGATCCCTTGCAAATGTCGGCGTTCCGTATGAATCGCTGATCGCGGTTATCGATTTGCCCTCTTGAAGCAGAGCGGGTATCACACTAAGGAAATTTGTTCCGCCGTCACCGTAGATCCATCCGGAACGAACAATGATCGACCGGGCATACGCGAAACGTGCCCGTATTTCGCCTTCCCGTTTAGATCTAGCGTATACGCCTTGCGGATTTGGTGTGTCGTGTTGGGTGTAATAACCCGTCTTCAGGCCATCGAAAACGTAATCGGTTGAAATAGTAACGAACGCCGCATCAATTGATCTGCACGCATGCGCAAGATTTTCCACGCCGTCCGCGTTCGCCTTGAAACAGGTTTCTTTGTCGGTTTCGGCACCATCCACATTCGTATATGCCGCGCAGTTAAGAACGGCCTCCGGCCGCGAATTGCCTATCGACCCGAAAACCGCGTCCAGGTCCGAGATATCAAGTTCCGCCCGCGACAGGGCGATCACTTCGTCGCCGATCGAGCGGCAATGTTCTACGGCGGCCCGGGCAACCATCCCGTTTGCGCCTGTAATGAGAACTTTCATGCTCCGAGGTGCTTTCCGTAAAGCGATTGGTAATATTCCCGATACTCGCCGTTTCGTATCCGATCGACCCAATCCTGATTGTCACGATACCAGCCGATCGTTTTATTGAGTCCTTCTTCCCAATTGACCACGGGTTTCCACCCAAGAGCGATCTCTGCTTTTGTCGGATCGATGGCATATCTGCGGTCGTGTCCAAGTCTGTCGGTCACAAAGTTGATCAAACTGTGAGGCTTGCCAAGGGCATTGAGAAGCGATTCGACCACGTACAGATTTTGCCTTTCATTTCTTGCGCCGATATTGTACGTCTCGCCCGATATTCCTTTCATATAAGCAAGCCAGACAGCATGGCAATGATCGTCTACATAGATCCAGTCACGCACGTTTTTGCCGTCGCCATACACTGGCAGCGGATCATCGTTCATCGCGTTGCTGATCATCAGCGGGATTAGCTTTTCCGGGAATTGCCGCGGGCCATAGTTATTTCCGCATCGGGTGATAACGGTGTCGATTCCGTGCGTTTCGCGTGCCGCACGCACGACAAACTCGGCGGCTGCTTTGGAAGCGGCATATGGCGAGTTGGGCCGCAAGGGCGAATCCTCGGTGAAGAAATCGTTGCTATCATCCGGCAGGCTTCCCATCACCTCGTCTGTCGAGACCTGGAGAAAGCGGCGTACGCCTTTTTCGCGAGCCGCGTCAAGCAAAACCTGCGTTCCTATAACATTTGTCCGAAGAAATTCGTCGGCTGACAGAATGCTTCGGTCCACATGCGATTCGGCGGCAAAGTTGAAGACAGCGTCGCAGGCAGCTGGGAGGGCATCGAGTACGGCTTTACGGTCGCAGATGTCGCCTTTGACGAATGCATGGCGAGTGTCATCGATACCAGCCAGATTCTCGAGATTGCCGGCATACGTCAGGGCATCGTAGTTCACTATCCTAACGTCGCGCTGTTTCTCCAATACAAGGCGAACAAAGGTCGAGCCGATAAATCCGGCTCCGCCGGTGACGAAAATAGTAGCCATAGGTCTTTCGACACGGAACGTAGGCGACACGGGGACACGGAGTGGTTAAGGCAAGACCATTTTCGCCGCGTTTTCCCGTCCCTTCCTCACCGCAGTCGCTTCAGCGTTCCAACCGCCTCATCTGATCTAATAAGATGTCCGCATACTTTCTGGGCGAATCGATATTGTCGAGGACAACCTTGCTGCCGGTTTCGCTGGCGTTGTCCACCACAATATCGCCGAAGCCCAGAATTCGCTGAAAAAATGTCGCTGAAACGGTCACGTCCTGAATCCGACGGAGCGGAATGTTCTGCGTAGTCCGTGAGATGATACCTTTGTCGATCTCTATCATTGTGTCCGTCAGCGTATACCGGACCAGTTTTTGTTTGAAATGGTAAAACGCAGGTATCAGCAGCAGGAGCATCGCCATAGGAACAGCGACCCACGCGAGAAAGCCCAAAACCGTTAGTATCGCGACGATGACAAACGCACCGATAACTGCCGCAAGATATCCTAGCTTTACGAACTTGAGAGTCGGTGTGATCGAAAATACGTGGGTGCTTTCTGCAAGGTCTGGCCGTTCCCGGGTCGCAACTCGCGTTTCTTCCTCTTGATCGAATTGATTGCCGCATTTCTTACAGAAAACGGCATCATCCGGATTGCTTGTCCCACACTTTATACAAAACATAGGCGAATGATACAGGATTTATTTCGCGCAAACAAAAAAACGGCCGGTGTGCCCGGCCGCATGTCTTTTCGAGACTAGTGGAGAAGAAGAATGCTGTCTCGGAATTCTTACTGGCTGTAAAGCATCATTTGCCCGTTCGGCAGTCGTACAGCGATCGGGTCCGGTTCGTAGACGGTCAATGGCCTCGCTTCCTTTTGGCTGATCTTGGCCATTGCCTGCCCTGAGATCCGGCGGGCGGATTGAACGTATCGCGGATCGGAGATGGAATTGTAACGGGCAGAAATTCGTCGAACGTATTCCTGGGTTTCGCGGTATGGCGGAACATTGCCGCCATATTTCATTACCGCCCCTTCGCCCGCGTTATAGCCGGCCAGAGCTAATACGACGTCACCATTAAATGTATCCAGCAGCCAACGCATGTACTTGACGCCGGCTTCGATGTTTTGTTTCGGATCGTAAATGCTCGTCACGCCAAAGCGGCGGGCTGTCGCGGGCATTAGCTGCATCAGTCCGCTGGCTCCTTTGTATGAGGTTGCATTCAATTTGAAAGATGATTCCTGATGCATTTGGGAGTAGATCAATAACGGGTCGATCCCGTATCGCCTGCTGGAATCGACGATATACGAATCGTGCAGCGGATTACCGGTCGTAAAGCCCTTCAGATGTGTAGAGCTTCCCATGGATAGAGAGCTTTTGCCGATCGGGATCTGCGACTCGCGGTGGGCCAGACCGTCTGCCACCGAGGCTACGGGCGTCGCTTTAGCAGTTTTCTTAACCAGCTTGTCTTCGACCACGACCTGCCATTTTGAACCGCGGCCTTTCTTGACCGTCGTTTTTTTGGCGGCCGCCGGGCTCACAACGACCGGAGGATAGTACACGCTGACGCCTTGAGAACGATCAAAATTGTCCATCGCTCGCGGGCCATTCTGAGACAATGCAGGGGTTACCAGGCAGGCAGAAAAGAGGAAGATAAATAACAGCTTTTTCATTCTGGAGGACTAGTGGGTCTTGGAAGGGCCTTGACCCGATGATGATGTTGTGTTGATTTTGTGAGGTGGAAACCGTGCCGAACAGAATTCGTCTTTTGATTCCTTTTAAATACAAACTGTGAATCCAAAAGAGTTTCCAAAAATAAATTGGCAAATTACTAACATTGTTGTTTTCTGCGGATGGTAGAATACCATCGATCCCGTCGGCAAGCAAAGGAAGCGTCACTTCCACTTCAACGTTGACGAGAGTTACGCTATCTTAAAAGCCAATGCTTTATCTTTCCCAGATCCTCGGACGCCCGATCTTCGATGCCCGCAATGAAAAGATCGCTTTGATCCGCGATATTCTCGTCAAATACGGCAGCGAGGAATATCCGCCGGTCATTGGGTTGGTGGCGCGATTTCGGCGGAGAAATTTCTTTATTCCGCGGCGGAATATCTCGGAGATCGGACTGCACGGGGCAAAGATGAGCTCTGCGAAACTTGACCTTACGCCGTTCGAACGGCGCGAGGGCGAGGTTTTGTTGGGGAAGGACGTGCTTGATAACCAGCTTATTGACGTCGACGGCAAACGCGTCGTTCGCGTCAATGACGTGCAGCTGATCGATGTGGGCGAATACTGGCGGGTAACGGGTGCGGATGTGAGCCTGCAGGGATTTGTGCGCCGATTAATGCCGAAAGGATTTTACGGCAGCGACCGGCCCGTTGAGGTCCTCGATTGGGCCGATGTCGGCTACCTGGCGACCGACACAGCGACTGTGACCGTTCAGCTAAAATCTTCAAAAGACAAGCTTTCCCGGCTTCATCCGGTCGAGATCGCGCAGCTCGCAGAGACACTTTCACCGATACATCGAACGGAGGTGGTTGAGAGTCTCGACGACGAAGTCGCCGCCGATACGCTCGAGGAAATGTCCACAGAAGCCCAGGCCCGCATCCTGGAAGACATGGATGAGGAGCGCGCCGCTGACATTCTTGAAGAAATGTCGCCGGATGATGCCGTGGACGTACTGGGAGAGTTGTCGGACGAAAAAGCCGAAGAGCTTTTCAATCTGATGGAGGACGATGAAAAGGCGGATGTTGCCGAGCTGATGCCTTACGCTCATGATACCGCCGGCGGGCTGATGACCACCGAGTTTATCGTATTTCCAAAGAATCTCACGGTCGGCGAAACTATCGCCCGGCTTCGCGAGATGGCGGAAACGCCGAACATGATCTATTACCTTTACGTCGTCGAGGAAGAAGGTTCGTGGAAGCTTTGCGGCCTGATAAGCCTACGCAGTTTGATACTGGCCGATCCGACGAGGACGCTTGCCGAGGCAATGCGTAGCGAGTTTCGCTTCGCGAATCCAAATGATTCCGCCGAAGACGTCGCCCAGACCATTTCCGAATATAATTTGCTCGCGTTGCCCGTGGTCGATGATGACGGCGAGATCGCGGGCATCGTCACTGTTGATGACGCTATGGAGATCCTCCTCCCCAAGAACCTGCAGCGGCGATTACCTAGACTTTTCGGTTAGCTTACCTAAGCGTTTTTGGCTAGGTCTTCGCTCGGTTTCGAACTCCCCAATTCCAGTGCCGCCACGATCGCTTGGTCGAGGTTCAGCGACCTTCCATCGCCGTAGAGAGACAGAAATTCTTCGCCGGGCATTTGATCGCGGAGACGCGTCAAATATGTTTCCCGGAATCTACGCTCCGCAGGCTCGATCTTGTAGCCGATCAGATCCCGAAGATTTTCGGCCGCCCCCGACAGCCGTGCAGCCCGCTGGGTGTCGCCGAAACTGGTGGCGACTGCGGCAAAGCCATCCAACGAAAATGAAACGGTGATCCGGTTATTAAGCCCTTCGGCAAGACCAAGTGCCTTGGAAAAATGAGCCTTTGCCGCATCCGGCTGGCCGGTCGAAAACACAGCCGCACCAAGATTGTTGAGAGCGTCAGCCAACGCGGGACGCTTGTCCAATTTCTCAAACAACTCGATGGCTTCTTCGAAATACGGTAATGCGTCATCGTATCGTCCTTCGGTGCGGGCAAGGTCGCCAAGAAAGCTGAGTGAGATGGCTACGCCAAAATCGTCTTGCAGATCGCGGCTAATCGAAAGGCCCTCATCGAAATAAGTAGCGGCCGCGGCCAGATCGTTCTGCTGCATCGCCACCAGGCCTAGGCCGCGGTTCGAAAGGGCGATCCCTGGCTTGTCGCCCGCGTCGCGTCCTGCGGCAAGACCGTCTTCATAAGCCTTTCGAGCGGTTTCGTAATCTCCGCGAAACCGAGCGGCCAGGCCGAAGCCATTAAGTAGCTTGAATCTCATCGCCGGGTCTATTTCGGAGCCCGATTCAGCGGCCGCTTTCAGCCAGCCAAATCCTTCCGTCAAGTGTCCGTGGACCAGCCAGTAATTTCGAACTGCAATGGCAAGCCGAGTGCCAAGCGGCGGGTCGTGTTCCAGGCACCACTTCATCGCAGCCCGGATATTGTCGTGCTCTTCTTCCAGTCGAGCCAGCCAAATCTCGGATTCCGCGGTTTGCAGGAACGGTTCGGCGGTTTCACCGAGAGCGACAAAATACTCGGCGTGCTTCCTGGCGATCGCTCCGGCATCACCGCTCGATGAAAGCATTTCCGCAGCGAAATCCCGGACCACCTCGAGCATCCGGAAACGCGATTCGCCGTCGCGCAGTTCCTTCTGTACCAAAATGTTTTTGTCTATTAGCGAGGTGACGGCATTCAAAACCTCCATATCACCACTGCCGCAGACAGCTTCGGCCGCTTCGATCCTGCAGCCGCCCGCAAAGACCGAAAAACCGTGAAACACGGCCTTTTCAAGCTCGCTAAGAAGGTCGTAGCTCCAGGCGACGGCTGCCCGCATCGTTTGCTGGCGTTCGGGCAGGTCGCGGGAACCTCCCGTCAGAAGGTTCAGCCGGTTCTCCAGTTTTGACAAGATCGCCGCAGGGGTCAGTACCTTAACGCGCGCCGCGGCAAGCTCGATCGCAAGCGGCAGCCCGTCAAGCCGGGCGCATATCGCGGCGACGTCCGATGCGTTCACGGGTGTCAACAGAAACGACGGTCTGGCAATTCTCGCCCGTTCGCTAAACAAAAGCACCGCTTCGTTAGTCCGCAACTGCTGGTATGACAAAGAGGCGGCGTTTTTCGGAACATCGAGCGGCGGGACCGGAAACTCAGTTTCATTTGAAAGCCGAAGAACCTCGCGGCTGGTGACCATCATCTTCAGCCCTCTCGAGGAAACGGAAAGCTCATGGAGCAGGGGCGCGGCCGAGACGATCTGTTCGAAGTTGTCAATGACAAGCAGCATCTGCTTATCGCGCAAGTGGTCTTTCAACAACTCCATCGCCGGCTTCTCGCCTTCTTCCTTGACGCCGAGGGGTTGTGCAATCGTTGCGGCGACAACTTCCGGCTGGGTTATGTCAGCCATTTCGATAAAGAAAACGCCGTCTTCAAATTCCGGGAGCAGGCGTTCGGCGACCGCGCGAGACAGTCTTGTCTTGCCGGTTCCGCCGATGCCGGTCATAGTCAGAAGCCGCGTATTGTCCGCTTGAAGCAGTTTCGATATCGATACGATCTCATCTTCGCGGCCAATTATCTGGGAGAATGTTCCGGTCAGGTTATTTGGCCTCGTGTTTCGTTTCCTGAGGTCTTCGTCCGTAATTCTTGGAACATCATAGTCTGTGGACGCATCAAACTCTTCGGTTTGTTCGTCCGAGATCGATATTTCAGCGGCGCTATCCGGCAGATCGTCTGCCGCAAAGACCCGGGTCCTCATTTTGGTTAGATCCGACACAATTGCTTCAAAGCTTTCGTACCGTCTGCTGAGAGGCTTCTGTATCGCGGTCAGAACAAGCCTGTCAAGTTCGGCTGGTATTTCCGTAAAGTGCCGAGATGGCGGAACCGGTTCGCTGGTCAAAATCGCGGCAAACGTATCCGTCGTCGTGTTTCCGGTAAACGGCTGCTTCCCGGTGAGCATTTCGTAGACGCAAACACCAAAACTCCAGATGTCTGTACGCCCGTCTACCGGCAGCCCGCGGGCTTGTTCCGGTGACATATACGAAGCGGTTCCAAGCACAACACCCGCGTTCGTCAATTGCTGCCGCGTTGCATCCGCGTCGGTCGAGACGGTCTTTTTGGCAAGGCCAAAGTCGAGGATCTTCACCTGGCCGCGACGGTTTACAACTATGTTGGCGGGCTTGATATCCCGATGGACGATCCCGTTAGCGTGAGCATCTGCCAATGCTTCAGCGATCTGAATTGCCAGGTCAATTGTTTGTTTGACGTTTCGCCGCCGTCTTCGGACCATGGCGGCGATCGTTTCGCCGTCAATGAACTCCATTGCTATAAACGGGACGTCGCCCGATTCGTTGATCTCGTAGATAGTGCAAATATTCGGATGGTTCAATGCCGACGCCGACCTGGCTTCGCGGACAAAACGCGCACGATGCTCTTCGTCTGAGGCAAATTCCGCTGCCAGGAACTTAAGCGCAGCCCTTCGGCCGAGGCTGGTGTCCTCGGCCAGAAAAACCTCGCCCATTCCGCCTGACCCAATGGCTGAAAGAATCCTGTATTGTGAAAGTATGTCCCCAGTCTCCGGCACGGTTAATGATTATATCATTCGCATACAAATGGCCGGTTGACCGGCCGCGAGATCCGTCATTTTGTCGAGAGGGGCCGGAAACCTTTGCCGTCTCTTTGCGTATTTATCAAAAAGGCTTGTTTCCGCGGCAATTGCTTGGTAAAATTGCATGGAAAATTCACATTAACCCTAGGAGAACTAACTTTATGAGGCTGAAAGGAGCTTTCGCAATTACGCTATTCGCAATGTTCGCGTTAATGCTTGCCCCGGCCGCGGCGAAAACCGGTGGGCTTGAAATAGGCTCGGCGGTTGAGAATTTCTCGCTGCCAAACACCGACGGCAAGGTTGTTTCGTTAAACGACCTGAAAGGGCGTAAGGGTACTCTTGTCGTCTGGCTTTCGGCACAATGCCCCGTTGTTAAAGCATATAAGGACCGGATCAACGAGATCGCCGCGGAATATCAGGCAAAAGGCATCAATTTTGTTGGAATAAATTCAAACTCAACGGAAGACCTGGCATGGGTGAAATCGAATATCACTGAGTTTGGATACAAGTTCCCCGTCCTGATCGATAAGGGCAATCTTCTCGCCGACAAATGGGGAGCTACGGTTACGCCGGAAGTTTACTATTTTGATTCGAAAAATGTCCTTCTCTATCACGGCGCGATCGACAATGACCGCAACGGGAAGAACATTACCGACCAATATCTTAAGACGGCATTCGAATCTGTCCTCGGCGGAAAACCAGTTACGAAGACGCGAGCAAATGCCTTTGGATGCTCCATCAAGCGCGTCGCCGAATAAAAAAATGCCTAGATTTAACCCGAATGGGACGAAAGCCATGCTTTTTGCAGGGCTTTTCGTCCTCGTTTTGTCTCTCGTGGCGCAGGGCCAGACTAAGCGCCCCATCAAAACTCCGACGCGAGCGAAGCCAACGCCTATATCGGTAGTTAAAGTGACATTGGTTGATGAAGTCGGGTTTAGGAAACTGACCGTTCCAAACGGCAAGCCACTATTGATCAATTTCTGGGCGACCTGGTGCGACCCGTGCCGCGAAGAATTTCCCGACCTCGTCAAGTTCGACACGGAATACAAAGGAAAGATAGATTTCATCACCATTTCTCTCGACGATCCCGAAGACATTGCCAATGCGGTCCCAAAATTCCTTGCCGCGATGAAGGCGGAAATGCCTGCCTATCTGCTGAAAACCGCTGACGAAAGCTCCGTTATCTCATCGGTTTCGAAGGATTGGCGTGGTGGAATGCCGTTCACAGCTCTCTATAGCCCGAAAGGTGATCTGGCATATTTTCGTGAGGGTAAAGTTGTTTTGGAAACTCTTCGGACTGAGGTCAATAAACTCTTGGCACGATCTGCCGCATTGCCGGACGACATTTTTGTTGTGGCCGATTTCGTGAAGATAAAGAACGACCGCCGCGAAGAGGCGCTGTTTTTACGAGAACAATTGGCGCGTTTATCGTGAAGAAGCGAAGAAACGCGGTGTGATCGAATCTTTCGAACTGATCGACGCGCGGTCTGAGAAGGATGCCGCTTTCGACCTGATCCTGATAACCCGATACCGCGGCGATGATCAATTCAAGAACAGCGAGAAGAACTTTGAACCGATCTTAAAAGGGCTTCGTCCGAATGGCCCGGCCCTGAAGAACAGTTTGAAACCCGAGGAATTTCGCCAAAACGTCTTTGTCTACACCGGAAAATCACTGTTTATTTCCTAAGGTCAGGAAGGACCTTTTTTTGAATTGACGAATGAAAAGGAATTCGGTAGTATCATTTGTGCAACAGGGTTGCACGTCATATACAAGGAGAATCGTTATTATGCTTAGAAGAATAGAAGATTTTCAGAAAGACTGGGCGTACGAAGCCGAGATGACCGGAAAGGTGTTGAACACCCTTACCGACGGTTCGTTAGGCCAAAAAGTGACCGGAGAGGGCCGCTCGCTCGGCTTTCTCGGTTGGCACCTGACGCAGACGCTTGGTGAAATGCTCGGACTGGTCGGGTTGAAGATCGACGCACCCGGCTTCGATCTTGAATGTCCGTCATCGGCTGCCGAAATTGCCACCGCATATGAGAAAGCGGCCAAATCGGTGACCGACGAGATCGTTGCAAACTGGAACGACGAAACGCTTTTGCAGACCGATGAAATGTACGGCGAAACCTGGGCTCGCGGACTGACGCTCTTTTACCTGATCGCTCATCAAGCGCATCATCGCGGACAGATGACCGTTCTGATGCGCCAGGCGGGACTTCCGGTCCCCGGAGTTTACGGCCCGGCCAAAGAAGATTGGGCCGCAATGGGCGCTCCGGCGATGCCGTAACTGTCAGAACCGGGAACGGTAGCGACCGGGGTTCTTGCTACCCCGATCAACACGACCTAGTCGATAAGAGTTTTTCGGCTCCGATTTGAAAAAACCGGGCAGACCGAATAAACTCTTTTGTTTATTTCTATCGCCGATATTTAGCAAAGAGTAAACAATGACCGCCATCACACCTGAGATCATCTCCCAACACAACCTAACGCCCGAAGAATACGCAAAAATAGTTACTGTCATGGGACGCGAGCCGAACTTTACCGAGTTGGGAATTTTCAGCGTAATGTGGTCCGAGCATTGTTCATACAAATCGTCACGTGTTCATCTGAAACGATTGCCAATAACAGGTCCGCGGGTCATTGTGCCGCCGGGGGAAAACGCCGGTGTCGTCGATATCGGCGACGATTGGTGCGTTGCGTTTAAGGTCGAATCGCACAATCATCCGAGTTTTATCGAACCATTCCAGGGTGCCGCGACAGGCGTTGGCGGGATTCTTCGCGATGTTTTCACAATGGGTGCGCGGCCGATAGCCGCGATGAACAGCTTGAGATTCGGGCCGCTCAACGACGAAAAACACGGCGGGCGGAACAAGGCGATCTTGAAAGGCTGCGTAGAAGGCATCGGCCATTACGGCAATTGCTTTGGCGTGCCTACCGTTGGAGGCGAGGTGGCGTTCGACGAAACTTACAGCCTAAATCCGCTCGTCAATGCTTTTGCATTGGGTATCGTCAAAAAGGACCAGATATTTTTTGGAAAGGCCGAGGGTATCGGCAATCCCGTGCTCTATGCCGGTGCAAAGACGGGTCGAGACGGTATTCACGGGGCGACAATGGCCTCTGCCGAATTCGACGACGCGGCTTTGGAAAAGCGTCCGACGGTACAGGTCGGCGACCCGTTTCTGGAGAAACTCCTTCTCGAAGCCTGCCTTGAAGCGATGCGGAGCGGTGCGATTGCCGGCATTCAGGACATGGGAGCCGCCGGCCTTACATCATCGTCGGTCGAAATGGCGGCACGTGCCGGAACCGGCCTCGAACTCGACCTTACGCTCGTCCCGCAGCGTGAAACCGGAATGACGGCATACGAAATGATGCTGTCCGAATCGCAGGAACGAATGCTGATCGTCGCCCGCACCGGCCGGGAAAAGGAAGTTATCGAGATATTCAACAAATGGGAGCTGGACGCCGTCGTTATCGGCAAGGTCGTGGAAGGCGACCGCCTGCGGATCGTCCATAACGGAACGGTCGAAGCCGACCTTCCGGTAATGGCGCTGACTGACGAAGCCCCTAAATACAACCGGCCGATGTTGCCCAGGAGCGCGAGTGGGACACTGGGACAGCGGGACAAAAGTGTGACGGTTGTGACGACTGAACACAGGGACATGGGACAAGTGCTAAAGACGCTTCTCGCGTCGCCGAACATCTGTTCCAAACACTGGGTTTATGAGCAGTATGACAGTATGGTGCGAACGAACACGGCTGTTCTGCCCGGATCCGATGCCGCTGTCATCCGCGTGAAAGAAACGCGCCGAGCCGTCGCGATGTGTTTGGATGGGAACGCTCGTTATGTCGCGGTAAACGCAAAGGAAGGAGCAAAATTGGCGGTCGCGGAAGCGGCGCGAAACGTTGTCTGTGTCGGCGCGAAGCCGATCGCTGTGACAAACTGCCTTAACTTTGCCTCGCCCGAACGCGCGGAAGTCATGCAGTCGTTCTCGGATGTTATCGACGGCATGGCTGAGGCCTGCAACGTGTTTGAAACGCCCGTCGTGTCCGGCAACGTGTCGTTCTACAACGAAACTGACGGCCGCGGTATTTTGCCGACGCCAACGATCGGCATGGTTGGTTTGATCGAAGATACACGAAAGATCATCACCCATGGCTTCAAGAATGAAGGCGATATCATTGCCCTTCTCGGGGTCACAAACGACGATCTTTCGGTAAGCGAATACGCTCAGACAATTCTGGGACTTTCAACGGACGAACTAATTGAAAGCGGCGACGTGCCGAGACTAGATCTTTCGCTTGAGAAGCAAGTGCAGGATACGCTTTTAAAACTTGCCGATGAGATGCTGCTAAACTCGGCTCATGACTGCTCGGACGGCGGTTTGGCAGTAACGATCGCCGAAAGCTGTTTTTCGTCGTTAGGGCGGGAGGCAGTCGGAGCGGAGATCGAGCTTTCAACCCCGCTTGGAAGAGAAGTTCTACTGTTTGGCGAATCGCCTTCACGAATCGTGATCAGCTTTTCTCCTGAAAACCTTGATTTCGTAAGAAAGCTCGTGGTTAATTGTCCGTTCGAAGTGATTGGTAAAGTCAGCGGCGATATGTTGAAAATTGCTGTGAATGGAACTGAAATAGTATCCGCACCTATCGCGGAACTCGAAACTGTTTGGGAATCGTCACTAGCACGCAAAATGGAAAACTACTCTTAGAAACGGAGAATCTATCGGCGTTTCCCTGTTAGCGCCTGATAAAACTTGCAAGAAGCAAGCCTTCGCTTAATCTCTTTTCGTACTTTACCATCACTGTCATTCCCGTATTTGTTGAAGGTTTCCCATGCTTTCTTTTCTTCACCGATATGCAACAGATCCGCGACGTAACTTAGCACGGTTCTGTGAAGATCGAGCGAGACGTCCTTTTTCGCCGTCTGCTCCTGATATTTTTCCTCGATCCACGTTTTCGTTCGGGCCATACCCTTCTTGACAAAATCTTGCTGAATACTGCGTGCGGGAAGGTATTTTCGCAGCTTCCTATCATATTTGAACACCACTTTTGGTTCGGGCGAACAAGACCCGCAGTCATCCATGAAATACCGTAAACAGGAGTCCCAATGGACTAGTTCGTATGTTCCATCGCCTTCCGCGTCGAATATTTCCATTACGTTGCGAAAATGGCCGAAGTCTTCGCTTCGAAAGATATTTGTCGGTTTTCCTGCTGAGACATCCGTTATCCAATAATTGGTACAGCACACCCCACCAGGCCCGTTCGCGTTTACGTAAATTTCTTTTGAGTCCGGCCCAAGCAGGCTTGATACGCCGATAACGTTCGCCCAATAATCGCCTGGGTGAAGGGTTTCATAGGTAAATACCGTCCTAGTATTTCTCACTAAACTTCGGGGTGTGTATTTACTTATAACAACATCAAAACCCGCAACATTTATGGTGGCTTCTCCTTCATTCCCGCTATCGTCAATGCTGGAAAAGTGACCAGTAATCGGGAATTGTTCGTCTATGAACACACCTTCATATTTTCGTTCATCTGGCGTTGGTGACGATTCGGGTTGTCGTTGCAGGGTTCGCTCACTTTCGTTAGCGACAATAACATTTGGCGAAAATATTATTTGCTTATCCACGTCGGTCTGAGTTGCACAGCCTGTCAGACATAAGGCGACAAATAAAAATATGGGGTTGAGTTTGAATATTTTTTTAAGCACCGGCCAATTTAATCACCCGCGCGCCGGTATCACAACGTGGTTTCCCACAGCACGTGTTTGTGGTTAGTGTGCTAATTTAAACTCAATGGCCAAAGGAGTTTACCTTCACATCCCATTCTGCAAATCGCGTTGTTCTTACTGTGATTTTGCGACTGATGTTTATCGAAGCGACAAGATCGTGGAGCGTTATATCAATGCGCTCTGTGAAGAAATACCGGGCTCGACCGATCATGCGGTCACCGCAGACACGATCTATTTCGGAGGCGGCACTCCGTCTCTGTTAAGTCCGAATCAGGTAGAACGAATCGTTAGTGCCGTGAATCGGCTAGTTTGATATCGCGGCCGATGCCGAAATAACGATGGAGATGAATCCCGCGACCGTGACAGCGGAGACGCTTGTGGCGTACAGAGCACTTGGCGTGAACCGGGCCAGCTTCGGAGTGCAAACATTTAACGATCGCGATCTGAAACTGCTTGCGCGGGGACACGATGCTGACGATGCCCGAACTACGTTTCGGCTGCTGCGTGACGCTGGCTTTGGGAACATAAGCTTCGATCTGATCGCCGGGCTGCCCGGCCAGTCGCTTGATGATTGGCAGAGAAATCTGGACGAAGCCATTGCGATGGAGCCCGAACACATTTCGCTCTATCTGTTGGAGATTCACGAAGGTACGCCGCTGGCGGAGCAGTTAAGATCGGGCCGGCGACCTATGCCCGACGAAGATCTGGCGGCCGAGATGTATGAGATCATGGTTGATCGGCTGGCCGCCGCAGGGTACGCTCAATACGAAATTTCCAACTTTGCGAAACCGGGCTTTGCATCGCGGCACAATTCGAAATACTGGCGACTCGATCCGGTTTATGGTTTTGGTGTTTCTGCCCATTCATTTGATGGCTTCCAGCGGTATTCAAACGAGCGAGACACGGCAGCCTACGTGAATCGGATCGAGGAGTTCTCAAACGCTGAAGTGAGCCGTGAACGGATCGATGCGGCGTCGGAGTTCTTGTTTCTTGGCTTGCGTTTGACCGAAGGTGTTCACCTCGGTGAGTATCAAACGCGATTCGACGTCGATGTCGCTGAAAAATACGCAGGTGAGTTGGAGCGTTTGAAGGAGGCGGGGTTGATCGAGATTTGCGATGATCGTCTTCGGCTGACCAGAAAAGGTATGCTTTTTTCGAATGAGGTTTTCCAGGTTTTTGTTTAGATCAGAATTTATGAAGAGACTGCTTTTTGGTTTGTCATTCGTCCTTGTCGTAACCGCGTCGTCTGCGCAGAATTTGCCGCGGCCCGAGCGCGAATTTCGCGCCGCCTGGATCGCGACTGTGGACAACATCGATTTCCCGTCGAAGAGAGATCTGTCGATAAGTGAACAAAAAGCCGAGTTGATCCGGGACCTTGACCTGGCCCAGAAGCTGAAGCTGAATGCAGTGATCTTTCAGGTTCGCCCCATGTGCGATGCGATCTATAAGTCGAATATCGAGCCTTGGTCGGAATATTTGACGGGCGAAATGGGAAAGCCGCAGAGCTTTGACCCGCTTGAGTTTGTCGTAGCCGAGGCGCATAAACGCGGCATTCTCGTACACGCATGGTTCAATCCATATCGTGCTTATCATCCGTCGGCAAAGACCGTTTCCGACAATCACATTTCGAAACGCCGGCCCGATCTTGTGCGCAGCTATGGCCAATATCTGTGGCTCGACCCGACTGATCTTGAAGTTCAGAAATACTCGCTCAGCGTCGTACTGGACGTCGTAAAACGCTACGACATTGATGGCGTGCATTTTGACGATTATTTTTACCCGTACATTGAGAAAGATGCGGCGGGCAAAGATATCGAGTTTCCCGACGACAAGAACTGGCAGGCTTATCAGGCAGGCGGCGGCAAGCTGGGCCGATCAGATTGGCGGCGAATGCATGTCAACAACTTTATCCAAGCGGTCGGTCGGGAGGTGAAGCGAATCAAGCCGCAAATGATGTACGGTATCTCGCCTTTTGGCATTTGGCAGCCGATGCCGGAGCTTGGGATCGAAGGCTTTAACTCTTACGAAGGACTTTACGCCGATTCCAAGAAGTGGCTGCAGGACGGGACCGTAGATTATTTTGTACCGCAGCTTTACTGGGAAACCGCACGCCGGGCGCAGAGCTATCCGATTCTGCTTGAATGGTGGAAATCGCAGAATACAAAAAAGCGGCACGTGTGGCCGGGTCTTGCAACGTATCGGATCGGCCGAAACGCAGACTGGACGAGCGGTGAACTTCTGAATCAAATCAACCTGACAAGAAAGGCAGATGAAACGCGCGGGGCCGTCCATTTCAGCTACAAATCTCTGCGCAACGATCTTGGCGGCGTTCAGCGGGCGCTGACGGATGGTCCTTACAAACACCATGCGTTGATCCCGGTTTCGCCGTGGATAAGATCGCCAAAACCCGTTTCGCCCCGCGTTTCTTTCGTCAGAAGCAAAGACCTGGTCAAAGCTGAGTGGTCCGAGCGAGGCGGCCGAAAGGCATTTTGGTTTGTGGTTTACGCGCAAGACAAGGACGGGTGGAGCTATTCGATCCTACCGTCAACGGAACGCTCAATAGCATTGTCGGCGGACCGAAAGATCAAAAAAGTGGTCGTCAAGAGTGTGGACAGGCTAGGCAACGAAAGCCGCTAGTTTAATCGAACAATCCGGCCCTCAAGTTGGGGACTAATTGTGGAATTTGGTGCTGACCGGATGGCCTGTTCGAAAACGTCCGAATCCTTTCGAGCTTTGTCGGCGGATATCAAAACCTTGGCGCTCTTGAACATCGTGTAGCCGTCACCGCCGCGGGAGACGAGGAAATCTGACGTCGCGACGGTATATGTTCTTTTCTCGTCGAGAGGCTTTCCGGCAACAATAATTTCCAACACGCGCTGGCCCGGTAGTCTTCGTGCGTCAAATCTAAAACTCATCCCTGAGATCTGCGGAAAGCGTCCCGGTTCATTGTCTTCGGCACTACGTGCGACGCCATGCTCAAGGATGTCGGACAATGTTTTGCCTGTAACCTCAACCTTAACGATAGGGTTGTTGAACGGCAGCATCGAGAGCACGTCACGCATCGTTAACGGGCCGGGGCTGTATGTCAGATCAGCACGGATCGAACCGCCGTTGACGAGGGCGACATCCGCGTCGGCCGCTCTACGATAGGCGTCGGCGATGAAGTTGCCGATGTTTGTCTCCTTGGTGCGGACCGATTGCGAAAGGGCGTCCAGTTCCACACCGGTCGCACCCACCCGAACGGCCAGCTTTTCGAGCAGGTCCTTATATTTTACGGCGACAGGAGCAAATTCAGGCGCGTCCGGTATTGCGTCGGTGACCGGAATTATCTCCCAATCCATGCTCACCAGCTTGCCGGTTTTTTTGTTTATGAACAGGTCAAACTTTCCCACTTCGCGGGCGTCTGCCCACATCTTGAAGATCGGTGTGCCGCTTGCGGATGATTGCAAAAGCGAATGCTCGTGCCCGCCAAGGATCAAGTCAAAATTAGCACAGCCAGCAAGCTTCTTGTCCTGAGCCATAAACAGATGCGTAAGGCCGATGACAACATTAGCCCCGGCCCTTCGGATCTTCGGGACCAGGCGGCGCGCGGCCGCACAGAAATCGGTCACCTTTAGATGAGCTTCCATCGACGAGGTTTCCTTTGTTTCAGGCAACAGAAACCCCACAATACCGATCTTCACGCCGCCGATCGAACGGATGATGTACGGCGGGGTGTCCGCGAATATTTTGCCTGTTTTCGTATCTATCACGTTTGCCCCCAGCCAGACGAATTTCGACTCCTTCATTCTCTGCAACAGGTCGGGAGTTTTTAGATCGAACTCATGATTTCCAAACACGGAATAATCCAGCCCGACAGCATTCCACGCGTCGATCATCTGAGCACCCTTGTAGGTCCGCGTTTCCACCGATGGCGACAGTGTGTCACCGCCAAGGGTCATGATCGTGTTCGGATTGTCCTTCAGGGCTTCCTTTCGGATCGTCATGACGCGGGCGAGGCCGCCGCGCTTACCGCCATCGGCAGGCGTGAATTGGTACGTGTCGTTGAGGTGGAGGATAGTAACGCGAACGATGCCGGTCGACTGTGCGAAAAGCGGGCTTGAAAGCAGAAGGAGGCAAACAATAATGGGAAGTCTATTTTTCATACTTCGAGCCCTCGGTGCTTAAGTGTGTCCGCGCTTCCCATAGCTCGGGGAAGAACTTCTTCGTCAGCGTGGTCATCAGATACCCGACGCCTTCCGATCCGCCCGTCCCGCGTTTCATCCCGAGCATTCGTTCGACCATCAGGATATGGTTGTACCGCCACGAAATGATCAATTCGTCGTGCTCGATCAGCAGGTCCTGCATATTGTAAAGAGCGGCATATTTTTCCGGATGGCTCAATATCTCGACGATCGCGGCCACTCTTTCTTCTTGGGTGGTCACCGCAAGATCATTTCGGCCTACGTAGGCCCAAAATTCATCAGCAAGCGACGGCGAATTCGATCGTCGGGAAAGGCGTTCAAAAGCAAAAGCGTCTTCTTTGAACGAATTCAGGATCTTCTCGTCCTTTGCTCCCGACGCAAATTCCAGTTCGCGAAACTGCATCGATTGAAAGCCGCTTGCCGGGTTGAGCTTATCGCGGAACTCAAGAAAGCCGATCGGAGCCATCGATTCAAGTACGTGTATTTGAGTGACAAGAATGCGTTCTATCGAGATCACGCCCCGAAGCGAATGGTTTGCCCGAAACAAGCGGCCTTGTCTTATCCAGTCCAGGCACGCGTCCAGTTCGTGAAGTATCTGCTTGAACCAGAGTTCGTAGGTCTGATGGATAATGATGAAGAGCAGCTCGTCATGGCTCGGCGGGTCTGACAGCGTTTGCTGAAGCCGTATGAGTTCCGGAACTTTGAGATATTTATTGTATGAAAGAAGTGCGTTTTTCCCGTATTCTTCGGCCATTCAGAAATCCTAAAAAACAGTCTAGAATCAAGCCTAATCATCGTTCATGATGTAATTTAAGTCAATTTTTGCCGTATTTTAGCTTTAAACCGAGAAAGTTCTTGACAGAATGGTTAAATGGCGTTAAATTCTCATTCGTCAATCAATTAATCAAGCAACAGGCTCTGAAAATCTTGAAGTTTAAGATTTAATATTTGTTTGGAAATGTCCGTATCCAAATTAGATTTTAAACTGCGCACGATAGCACCGTGAATGGGGTGTTGGGGCGTGGTTTTTTTGTTTTGTTCGTGCTCCATTGAAGCACATTTTTTGGTAGAAACTTGTTAATTTTTGAAGTTTGTAGGAGGAATTAAGGAAAATGTCTAAAGCAGTAGGAATGGTCAAGTGGTTCAACAACGCAAAAGGGTACGGTTTCATTGAACAACCCGGTGAACAGGATATATTCGTGCATTACAGCGCGATCACCGGTGAAGGATATAAGACGCTGATCCAGGGTCAGGAAGTGGAATACGAGGTGACCAACGGACCCAAGGGCCCACAGGCGGAAAACGTAATGAAGGTTGCGTAGGCGCGGCTATTTGCGAATCGAGACTCCTGCTAGACTCGCGACAAATCCATAAAGCTAGAAGCGGATCGACAATCGTTGATCCGCTTTTTTGAATTAGACAAGCTCCTCGCCTTTCGCTCTCAGCGTTCGACGCCAGAGTTCACGGTATGATGAAAAGCGAGAGATGAGAGCGTTCAACTGATAGCGTTGTGCGTAGGTCATGTTCCGGTTGTCCGAGATGCGCTTGATAAAGGACTCAAGTCTGGCACGGGATTCGAGCGGCGGACGTTTGGATGTGCCGTTGAAATAAATGTCGAAGTCTATTTTCAGTTTTCGGATGTCATCTTCGAGGCGAATCAGTTGCTTGTCAAAAGTAACAGCTTCTTCAAGGCGGGTTGACGTGTTTCTATATAATTTGTTTCCAATTGCTGACATGATTTGTTTTTTGGGGACGGGTGAAACGGGCTAGTTCTCAATAATAATAAAGTTCGATTGACGTCATAATTCCAAAATCTGGTTAACTTTTCGCTAGAATGTTCTCATGAATGATCCGACTGGTACTCAAAGGGCCGAAATATTAGGCCTGATTCCCTCGGTTGACGAATTACTTTTGACGGAAATTGCGACAGCAATGACCTCCGAATTCGGCCGGAAACGAGTGCTTTCCCTCGTCCGAGAGGCAACGGACGAACTTCGTCGCGAAATTCAAAAGAACTTTGATTCGAATCTTGCTGAAAGTGAAAAGTTGACGCGCGAATCTCTTTTCGGCGAGGTTTTGCAAAGGATAAAAGGATCAGGGGAAATTGAACGAAACGTCGCGATCCGTCGCGTGATCAATGCGACAGGCGTCGTTATTCATACAAATCTGGGTCGCGCTCCGCTTTCCGAAGACGCAAAGAACGCTATGCTCGATGCCGCGGGGTACGGTACGATCGAATATGATATTAGCACCGGCATACGCGGCTCGCGATGTTCAAATGCCGAGAAACTTTTGGCGAACATTACCGGTGCGGAAGCCTCGTTGATCGTAAATAACTGTGCCGCTGCAGCGTTGCTTGTGCTGTCGGTGTTCGCTAACGGCGGGGAAGTTGTGGTGTCGCGGGGCGAGCTGGTTGAGATCGGTGGAGATTTTCGCATACCTGACGTGCTGCGACAATCCGGTGCCGAATTGCGCGAAGTTGGCACTACCAACCGCACAAAATTATCCGATTATGAGAAAGCGATCAACGACCGATCGGCCCTCATTCTGAAGGTCCACCCGTCCAACTATCGGATAGTCGGTTTTACGGAGAAACCATCCGTGTCTGAGCTTGCCCGCGTCACCCGGGAAAGGGGTATTTTGTTATATGAGGACGCGGGTTCGGGAGCCCTGATCGATTTGAACGGGCTGGGATTGGTTGACGAACCCCTGATCAGCGAATCGATAGCGGCAGGAGTGGACATTGTAAGCTTCAGCGGTGACAAATTACTTGGCGGGCCTCAGGCGGGCTTGATCGTTGGACGCAGGGACCTGATCGAAAAATTACGAAAACACCCGCTATATCGAGCGCTTCGCGTAGGGAAGGTCATTTGCGCGGCCCTCGAGGCAACCCTCGCGGCATATGCACGGGATGCCGCGAAGAACGAGGTGCCAGTTCTCAGAATGCTTTCGATGTCGGCAGAGACCATAAATGAGCGATCCGGCACATTTATCGTGAAATTAGGGAAAGTCCTGGATCCGGAGAGTGGATTGAAAACAGAACTTATTCCGGGAAACTCGGCAGTTGGAGGCGGGGCGGCCCCGGACGTGTCACTCAAAACGACCCTTATCGCTTTGAACCATAAGGAGATCGCGGATCATCAACTTGAACGAGCACTGCGGTCGTCAAAACCACCGGTTATTACGCGAATCGTCGACGGGAAGGTGCTCATTGACCTTCGAACGGTCTCGGAAGGCGAAGAAGAAGAACTGATCGACGCATTGAAAAGTCTCGGCTAGATTGTTATCCATTGCGGGCGGCGAAAGCGTTCATAAAGTCAACTAGCGTCTCGACACCGGACCTCGGAAATGCATTATAGATGGAAGCCCGTATCCCGCCGACCGATCGATGACCTTTTAGGCCGCTCATCCCAATCGCTAATGCCTCATCGCAAAACTTGCTTTCAAGAACGTCCGACCCAAGCCGGAACGTCACATTCATAGATGAACGGGCTTGCCGCTCTGCGTGACCGATGTAAAACCCATCGCTTGAGTCGATCGCTCCGTATAATAACGACGCCTTCTCGTCGTTCATCTGCTTCATCGAACCGATTCCGCCTTGGGACTTTAGCCAATCGCACACGAGATCGATCATATATATTCCCCATGTATTTGGCGTGTTCGGCATCGATCCGTGTTCTGCGAAGTTCCTGTAGTCAAGCATTGAATGCTGAGTCTTCGGCGCGGTTTCAAGCAGATCGTCGCGGATGATCACCAATGTTACACCACTGGGTCCGATGTTTTTTTGGGCTCCGGCATAAATGAGAGCGTATTTTTCTACATCGATCGGTTTCGAAAGTATGTTTGAAGAGGCATCGCAAACAACCGGAATTCCATATCCGTCCAGATCGTACTTGAATTCGACGCCATGGATCGTTTCATTTGAAACGTAGTGAACGTAACGGGCACCGGGAGTGAATCTCGGTTCATCCTGACTCGGGATTGTCCTGTATCCATTATCTTCTGTTGAAAAAGCTACAACGGTATTTCCGCAGAGTTTTGCGTCGGCAAGGGCCTTCTCGCTCCATGTGCCCGTGACGACGTAATCCGCTGACCCACCGCCGGTGAGAAAGTTCATCGGGATCATGGAGAATTGAAGCGAGGCTCCGCCCTGCAAAAAGAGTATCTGATAGTTGCCGGGAATGTGAAGAATTTCTCGCAGGCCATTTTTTGCCGATTCAAGGATCGCTTCGAACTGAGCGGAACGATGGCTGAGTTCCATAACGCTCATTCCGAGCCCATTCAACGACATCATTTCGTCCCGGGCTCGTTCAAGCACTGGACCCGGAAGCATCGCGGGCCCGGAACTGAAATTTAAGATCCTCTCGGTTAACATTCTCTTCACTTCACTTCCTCGATTTCGAAAGGTTACGATACCATACAGCCAAAGCAACCTGAATTTTTTTCACTCAGTGATCCGTAATAATTGTTGATTGAAACTTCAAGATTTTGGCGGAAATGAGTTAATATATTATTATTCAATGAACCCTTTATCAAAAAGACGCATCTTAGGCTGGCGACCGCGTTTTTCGGATAAATTTGGAGGACCTCAAATGTATCGCAAGATCTTATTTACAATAGTTGCAGCATCCGGATTGCTTTTTGTTGGCAGCGTTTCCTTGACCGCTCAAACCTCGCCGGTACGCGGAGAAGTCAAACTGAAAAAGGCAGATGGAACTATTGTTCCGGTTGCTGACGCGCTGGTTGAAGCATTTCGAACTGACATAACAAAAGGGAGCGCCCCTCCCGCGACAACAAATAAAAAAGGGGAATTCAGCTTTGTGGGCTTTTTGCCGGGCCAGACGTTTGCGCTTGCGGTTAGCGGTGCCGGTATAGGCCCGAGGGTCGAACCAAAAGTAAAACCGGGCCAAACAAATATAGTGATCGTCGTTACTGAAGGTGATGGAAGCAAATTGACCGAAGCTCAGGTTCGCGAGGTATTGGTCGCCGTGGCAACCATGCCGGCCGGTGAATTAAGCGCGGCCGATAAGAAGGCACAGGAAGAATTTGCCAAAAAGAATGCAGAGATAATTGAGAAGAACAAGAAGGTTCAGGAAGGAGATGCCGTTGCGGGTAAGGCCAATACTGAGGGCGTCGCGGCCCTGAAGGCGAAGAATTATGACCTAGCGATTGCGAAATTCAGTGAAGGCGTTGCGGCTGTGCCGGATTTTGTGGGAAGTACGCCCGTTATGTTGAACGGCAAATTAGTGGCCCATAAGGTCCGCGGATTTGAGAGTTATGTCGAAGGTGCCAAGTCGGCGGATCCCGAATTGAAGAAATCTAAATACGCTGCGGCCAACGCCGATTTCGACGCAGCTTTACTGGCGTTTGACCAGGCAATGGCTGTCATAAAGGCTGCCGAGGCGGCTACCGACCCAACAGATCAAAAAAACCGTGCCGCGGTGACGTTGGAACTTCACGTAAATGCGCTTGAGGTCCACCGATTGAAGGCCGTTACGGGAATTGATGCTTCCAAGATCGACCAGGCAGCCGCGGTTGCGGAAGCCTATATCGCCCTTGAAGCCGATCCTGTGAAGAAAACCTCGGCACGCACCACGCATGGCGACATAATGCGTGCCGCCGGTGAGTTTGAGAAAGCGATCGCGGCTTACCGACAGGTCCTTGAAACGAGCCCCGACAATAACGAGGTGATGGCATCGCTCGGATTGTCACTTGTTGCCCTCGGGACTTCAGTTGAACCAGCCAACAAGGAGCAGCTGCAGGAGGGACTGAATTACATGCAGAAGTATGCGGATACGGTTGCGATCCTTCCCACGGATTCAAAGCAGGTTCAGGACTTTAAGCAGAGCGTAAAGGACACGGTCGAATACCTAAAGACCGAACAAAAACTTAAACCGCAAGCTCCACCCAAGACAACTACGAAGCGAAAAACTTAGAACGAACGGAAATTGGACACCCCGGCCGCACTTGATAAGATAATTGTCAGGTGCGGTTTTTCTTATGAACATTGAAATTAGGGAAGCAACCGAACGTGACTGCTTGGGAATCGTTGCGCTGATGCGCGATTTTGCCGAATACGAAAAGCTGGGACAATATTGCCAGATAGACGAAGAAAAACTTATGGCGGTAATGTTTTGTGAAGGTGCCTACGTCAACGGAATCATTGCCCATGACGGCGAAGCGATGATCGCATATGCTTTGTTTTACAGAAGTTTTGCGAGTTTTCGAGGGCAGCAGGGAATTTACCTCGAAGATATTTTTATCGACGGTAAATATCGTGGTCTGGGTATCGGAGAAGCGATGCTCAAGAAGATCGCGCAGGCGACAAAGTTGCAAGGCGGAGAAAGGATCGATTTTCAAGTGCTCGACTGGAACGCTCCGGCAATCAGTTTTTATGAAAAACTAGGTGCCGTCAGCAATCAGGATGAGAGCCATTTCAAATTTAGCGACGAGGCATTTGAAAGTCTGGCGAATAGTTAATGGCGTTGAAATAACCTCGATTTGGGCATTATGTCCCTCAATACCGGCCGGATCAAGATAGATTCTTGTCACAAACCTTCATCCAACGGTGTTCTGTTTTTGTAAAGCAAATATTACACACTTTTGGAAATTTGGAGGAAACATGCGGAAAAGCTCATTTATCGGACTGTTCGGTTTTGCACTGGTTTTTATTCTTTTAGGGTCCAACGCGATCGCCGCGCAGTCGGCCGTAACGGGTGAATGGACGGCGGAAGCCAATAAGGAAAAGTCGGATAAGATACACCTTTCGTTTGAGAGGAGAACGGAAAAAGGCGGCAGAAACCAACACGGTTCCAGTTTCGCCTACGCAGACCTGCAGGGCCTTAACCGTGGCGAAACTCAAAACGGCAAGGTCAGCTTCCGGCTTGTCCGTGAAGCAGGCACTATCGAATGCGAGGGCACTTTTGTAAACGGGCGTGGATCCGGAACATTTCGCTTCACCGGAAATCAAAGCTACGTTGATGCAATGCGAAGCCGCGGATTTGATTTTACAAAATCGGCGAAACACGGGTCTCAAGACGTCAATGACCGTCTGTTTACCGCGACAACATTGAACCTGACGACGGCTTTTGCGGACGATCTGAAGTCGGCCGACTTCGGCCCCCTGGATGTCGATGACCTTTTTAAGGCGGTCATATTCAACGTAACACCTCAATTCATGGCCGAAATGAAAGCGACGGGTTTTCCCAATCTCAGCCTGGAAGATCTGGTCAAGGCCCGTATTTTTAAGATCGACGCTGACTTTGTCCGCAAGATCAAAGATATGGGTTTCGGCACCGAGAGCTTTGAGAGCCTGGTCAAATTCAGCATTTTCAAAGTCACGCCGGAGTTTCTCGCTGAACTCAAGAATGAAGGTTTGACTGATCTCAATGCTGAAGATGTTGTAAAACTGCGTATTTTCAAGATCGACGCAGCATATGTGAGGGAAGCGAGAGCGACGGAACCGAATATTACCGTCGAGCAGCTTGTGCAGAAGCGGATCGGCGTTCGCGGTCGATAGATCAAACAAGCATGCAAAAGTTCTAGAGCCGGCATCGCCCGGCTCTTTTTTTCTGGACGCGACCAAGCCGCAGATGATAAATTGAAGTATGTTCAATGCGTTTTAACAGCCATCGCCACGTTGACTCACAGAAATATCACAACCTCGCCATGAGAAAATTGCTCCTCCTAACGACCCTTATCGCTTCATCATCTTTTTTCGCTCATGCGGCTGTATACGAGGTCAAGCCAAATACGAGCCTCGACACAATCGCCGAAGTTCCGTGGGCAACATTGCAGCCGGGTGATACGGTCCTGATCTACTGGAAAGCTACTGGTTATAAAGAAAAATGGGTGATCTGTCGGCAGGGCACGGCCGCATTGCCCATCACAATCAGCGGCGTGCCTGGGCCCAACGGCGAATTGCCGGTGATCGACGGAAATGGTGCGGTCACGCCGCCCAATCTGAATTTTGCCAGCGAAACGCGCGGTGTGATAAAGGTCGGTTCCGCGAATATTCCAGCGGACACAATGCCGAAGCACATTATTATCGAGAATCTTGAGATCCGCGGCGGCCATCCGAGTTACCAGTTTTCGGACGACGGTGGGAACACACAGACATACTCGACGTCGGCATCCTCGATATATGTTGAAAAAGGAGAAAACATAACCGTCCGAAATTGCTGGATCACCGACAGCGCGAACGGATTTTTTGTTGCGTCGAACGATGACACCGTTTCAAGAAACATACTGGTCGAGGGCAACTACATCTTCGGAAACGGTGTTGTCGGCAGCATTCTGCAGCACAATAATTACACGGCCGCGATCGGTATTACGTTTCAATACAATCGCTTCGGGCCTTTGCGGGCGAATTCCGGCGGTGTCAATCTGAAGGACCGCTCAGCCGGACTGGTTGTCCGTTACAATTGGATCGAAGGCGGAAATCGAAATCTCGACCTCGTCGATGGCGAAGACAGCGTGCAGATACGAAACGCTCCGGAGTACCGCAAAACCTTTGTGTACGGCAATGTCCTGATAAAACCCGATGGCGGAAACAACCAGACGACCCATTATGGCGGCGATAGTGGGACGACTGCCGAACTATCGAAAGGGCATGCTGTACTTTTACAACAACACGGTCTATTCGACGCGTTCCGGCAACAGCGTAGTCTTTCGCCTCTCGACCAACGAAGATCTTTGCGATGCACGGAACAACATTTTCTTCACAACTAATCCGGGAACCAATCTGGCTATGCTTGCCGAGTCGGGCGTTTTGAACCTTGCCAATAACTGGTCGAAGACCGGGTGGCGAAATTCTTTTGAGGGTGCCTTCAACGGAAGTGTTACCGGCGGCAGCAGCTTTGTTATCGGGACGGCGCCCGGATTTGTTGACGCAGCCGCGCAAGATTTCAGACTGGTCTCAGCGGCAAGCGTGGAGAATGCGGGGACTTCGCTTCACGCGGATGCCCTGGCGTTACACAACGTGGCCAGACACTACGTCAAACACCAATCGAGCGAAACGCGGCCCGTCAGCGGAGCATTCGACATCGGCGCGTATGAGTTCGCCGCGATCGCCCCGTTGCAGATGCTCACCACAAGCCTGCCAGACAGCATACGACTTAGGCCATATGACCAGCCCCTTCAGGCCGCGGGTGGCTCGGGAAGTTATGCTTGGGCGGTATCTACGGGAGCATTACCGCCTGGCATTTATCTTGATCCGGCAACCGGAATCGTTCGCGGGCGGGCACGACTGAAAGGAACCTGGAACTTTACGATCACCGCACAGGACACCCAAAATGTCTCGCAATCCGTCAGCCGGCCGTTTACGATAATCTCACGTCTCCACATTTGAGACTTGCTTTTGCATTCCGTTCGTTGGCGACTTAGAATATAAACATTGTTATTCACGACGAGCATGGGGGAGAAATGCAAAAAACGGTCTTATTGGTCGAGGATTACGAGGACAGCCGCATCATGATGCGGCATATGATCGAGCAAGAAGGTTATTCGGTTATCGAAGCGGCCGGAGCCTACGAGGCAATTGAAAAAGCCGAACAATATCATCCCGACCTTATATTGATGGATATCGGCCTGCCGCTTTTGGACGGACTTTCCACGGCTTCGATCATCAAAGGAATGAATAAGCTCGATAAAGTACCGATCGTTGTTGTCACGGCCTATCGTGATGTGAGCGATCAAGCCCGGGACGCGGGTTGTGCCGGAGTGATCTACAAACCTATCGATCTACGCGCCCTAAAGACAATTCTCGATTTTCACCTGACGGGACACTGAAGCGGCTAATCGAACTGCTTTCTAAACTCGTCAAAGGTCTCGCGAAATGAAGTGAGTTCGCTGCTAAGGCGTTCCACTTCGCGTTCAAGTTTCTCAATACGCTCACTCGATCCAGAACCGGCGGAATGATGTTCGCGGACGACATTTAGTGCTGCGACATCGACCTCGCCCGCCAACAGGTGAGCATAGCGTGCCTCCTTTTGACCAGGCTGACGCTCGAGTTTTAGCACCAATGGTTCAGCTCGGCCCGCCAGATCATCGAGGGCTTCCTGCACCTCTCCAAGACCCGAAAATTCGTAAAGCCTATCGGAACGCCCGCGGATCTCGCCAACGGTTTGTGGTCCGCGAAGCAGTAACAACGCGATGATCGCGACCGCCGGCGGCTCGACCTCATAAACGCTTGGCAGCATATGCTTGTACTTCACGGTGCGGCTCGTGCTGCCGTAATACAGATACACGAGATTCTTATCACGCAGGCTGTCGATAGCCGCAAGGATCGCCGTTTCGTCCAATGACATGACCGGATCGCGGTTGCTTTTTTGATTGCAAGCGGCGGTCAGAGCATTCAGCGTGAGCGGGTAATACTCGGGCGTCGTCAGCTGTTTTTCAACCAGGCTGCCAAGAACGCGGACTTCTGTTTCGGTAAGTATAGTGGCCATTGTTTCTAAACAAATTTGCGATAAGCCGCAAACCGTGCACCAATGAGCATAGTATATTTTCGCGTTTCTGTTTACTACCTTACAATCGAATCGTGGAAGTATTTGTCGCCAGAACTAACGATGAGACGGAACAAGCGTTCGAGCGCCTTTCAATCGCAGACGTGATCGGATGCGATACGGAAACTTCCGGGTTGAGCGCAAAACATGGGCGGCTTTTCTCGGTGCAATTCTCGGACGGCATATTTAATGTTCTCGTTCCAATAAGCGAAGGCGTTGAACTCGGAAGGCTGACTGAGGTGCTCAAAAACGAAAAGGTAATCAAGATCTTTCATAACGCAAGATTCGATCTTGAATTTCTGGTTGCGAACGGATATCAGGTCGCAAACGTTTTCGATACGATGATCGCCGAGAAGGTGCTAACACGCGGGGCGAACCAATCTGCATCACTGGCCGAAACTCTCTATCGCTATTTCGCGGTCGATCTCGACAAATCACAGCGGGCGAAATTCAACCGAAAATGGGACGGCGTTTGGACGGACGAATTGGTCAATTATGCCCTTTCGGACGTTATTCATCTGCCAAGGCTGATGCATGAGCAAAACAGCTGGCTGGAAAAACTCGGATTGAGCGAGGAATTTGAAACTCAGCTAAAACGGATCGGCGTGTCATTAGCCCGCACGTAAGTAAGGCCGTCAGTTACCGGTTTACCATCTGTGATATGCCGGATGACCTTCTTTGACCGCGACAAACGTTCCGCGGCAAGTAGCGCACACTTTGTCGTTCGCTATCAACTCGGCATCGACTGTGGCGTGCTCCAAAGTCGATTCGATTACTTTTGCACGAAGGTGAATCAGGGCGTCGCTAGGCGTCGGGCGAAGCAGTCTTACATGAAAATCGGCAGTCACAGTGCAATCAGGCTCGGTTTTGGCGTTGTTCTTCATCAAAAAGTAAGCCGCTGCCCAGTTTGAATGGCAGTCCAGCAATGCACCGATTATGCCGCCATTCAGAACGCCGGGAAACGCTTCGTGATGCGATTGCGCCCGCCATTCCGCAACGACATCTCCATTTTCGGCAAAACTGCGTATATGCAGTCCTTTTTCATTTGCCGGACCACAGCCGAAACAAATTCCATCGGGCGAGTATATTTCTTGAAGAGATTTTTCCTGCACCATACCCAACATCCTACAATATTCTCACGGCTTCGGAGTAACGGAATGCCCCGCGGCCTGTTTCAAGCTTGCCGTTACGATCAAAAGTATCGTAAATTTACATCGCTCCCGGTTCTTTCTTTCAATAAAAATCTTATGCTGACACTTCTGGCAATTGGATTTCTTGCCTGGCTGGTTTTTGGCTATTTTGCCTACGGCCGTTGGATCGCTAAACAGTTCAAACTGGACGATTCGCGGGAAACGCCTGCGAACGCCGTTAATGACGGTGAAGATTTTGTTCCGGCGACAAGATTTTATCTTTTTGGCCAGCATTTTTCCGCGATTGCGGCGGCCGGGCCGATCGCGGGGCCGATCATTGCGTGTGTCGCGTTCGGGTGGTTGCCGTGCTTGATCTGGATCGCGCTCGGTGTCGTGTTGATCGGAGCAGTACACGACTTTTCCGCCCTGGCATCGTCGGTTCGGCACGGGGCACAATCGATCGCCGAGATCACAAAAGAAAAGCTCGGCACAGGTGCGGGCCGGGCGATGATGGCGTTTATTTGGCTGGCTCTTATTTATGTGATCGTGGCATTTACGGATATTACCGCTGGAACGTTTGTTTCCGGTGATGATGCTTTAGCCGGTGAGAATAGATTCAATCCGGGCGGAGCGGTTGCATTTGCGAGCGTCGCTTACCTGATACTTTCGATCATCCTCGGACTCGTAGAGAGATATTTAAAGCCGCCGCTTTGGCTTGTCACGATAATCTTTGTTCCGGCCACATTCGCACTGTCATACCTCGGCACCCAATTCTCATACGTTTTCGCTTTCGGCCATTTGAGCTGGTCGGTCATGATCCTGATCTATTGCGTCGTTGCATCGCTCGTGCCCGTTTGGGCCTTGCTTCAGCCGCGAGGTTATCTGGGTGGGTTCGTGCTTTACACCGCCATCGCGGTGGGCGTCATAGGCATTTTCTTTGGCGGATACTCGATCCAGCAGCCCGCGTTCAAATCTTTTGATGTCGGCGGCATGACCGGCATGCTGTTTCCATTTCTCTTCGTAACGATCGCATGCGGTGCATGCTCGGGCTTTCATGGACTTGTGTGTTCCGGCACGACATCAAAACAGATCGACAAGGAATCTCATGTCCGGCCGGTTGGTTACGGAGCGATGCTTGCCGAGGGCTTTGTTGCGTTCATTGCCCTGGTGACGGTTATGATCGCTGCCGGCGACATGCTTGTCGGCCCAGACGGCAAGAGTCTTTCGGCGGGCAAGATCTACGGCAACGGCATCGGCAATTTCCTGACGCTGCTTGTTGGCAAGGACAATCTTCAGTTTGCGATCACGTTCGGCGCGATGGCGTTTTCGACGTTCGTGTTCGATACGCTTGATGTTTCGATGCGGCTTGGACGTTACATTGTTCAGGAACTTTGCGGCATTCCGGGCCGCGTCGGTGCGATCGTCGGGACGCTTGGTACGGTCGCCATCCCCTTCATACTTATCTTTTTCGCCAAACCGGGTTCCTATCTCGATTTCTGGACCCTTTTCGGTGCCTCCAACCAGTTGCTTGCGGCCTTGACGCTGCTTTCGATAACCGTCTGGCTGCATCAGGCCCGAAAGCGAATTGCGTTCACACTGCTTCCTATGTTGTTTGTCCTCGTCATCACGCTTTGGGCACTGGGAATGCTGGTGTGGGGCAATTTCTCGGCATCGGCCGGGTTCGACATCAAGCTCGTGAACGGCGTCGCGTCGCTGGTGTTGATCTGCCTTGCCATCTATCTTGTGATTACGGCGTTTCTCAAGCTTCGAAGTGAAACCCTGCCGCCCGTAGAAAGTGAGGCGCCGGCTTTGCCATGATATTTATCGCGATCAAATGACGCGTGTTTAAGTGGGCCCAATGATCTTTATGAGAGAGGAACACTTATGACAACCATTACTGAGATCGCACCAGACACTTTTCGCATCAACACGTTCATACCCGAGGCAAATCTCGGATTCAGCCAGTTCCTTGTTCGCGACGAAGAGCCGCTGCTTTTTCATACAGGCATGAGGGCACTGTTTCCGCTCGTGCGCGATGCCGTGTCGAAGCTTGTCGATCCATCCGCACTCCGGTGGATCGGTTTCAGCCATTTTGAAGCGGACGAATGCGGTTCGCTTAACGAATGGCAGGAGATCGCACCTCAGGCGACGGGCGTCTGCAGCATGGTCGCCAAGTTGGTCAGCGTAGATGATTTCGCGTCAAAGAACCCGGCAAAAGGCATGGTTGACGGCGAGGAGTTTTCGACCGGAAACCACACGTTCCGGTTCCTTGCAACGCCGCACGTTCCGCATAACTGGGAGGCGGGGCTGTTATTCGACACGACGACCGGCGTCCTTTTTTCTTCAGATATTCTTCACCAGAATGGCGACGATGCAGCGCTTACGTCCGAAAGTGTGACTGACCGTGTCCGCCAGGCGATGCTGGAAATGCAGGCAAGTCCGCTTGCCGATTATCTTCCCTACACCCCGAAAACGGATGCAACGCTTAAGCGCGTAGCAGCCCTAAAACCGACAACTGTCGCGTCAATGCACGGCTCGATCTATACGGGAGACGGCGAAAAGGCGATCCTTGAATATTCGGACGTGCTAAAGGAAGTGTTTGGCGGGAACAATTCAGCGCTGGCGAACCGGGACCTTGTCGAGATCTCGGGTCGTATTCTCGATGACGCTTGCCGGTTCACGAGACTCTCCCAGTTGCGCGGTCGAGCGAGTTGGGAGTTGGACCGGCGGTGTATCTTCCGATCTTTGCGACTTTCGTTCGTCAAGATTAGCGTCGACCAGCTTCGAAATTTGCCCGAGCAGCTTGAAGCAGATACCAAACCAAGCCGCCAGGTACATTCCCGCGAGAAGAACAATAAGCTGATTCGGAATTGCTTTATCAAGCAGGACCGCGACCAATCCCACCAGAAAAAGCATTCCGCCGCACGCCACAAAGATCAGCGTAATAGCGAGATTGTCGAGCATCTCACTCTGCTTTTTGGAGGTTTCGGCAAGCCCCGTCTTGTTCACACGCTCGCCGCAGGTGCTACAGAAATTAAGGTCTTCGCTGATCGAAGTTGAGCATCTTGAACAAAACATGGACTTAATTTCGTTCGACCGGGACACGATCCAAGGTCCGCGTCGTATGCTCGGTTACACTGCGGATTCCTGCATCAGGCGGTTCGACGAGCTGGGCCGTGTTTGGCGGGCGAAGGTATTCAGGTGCAATTATGTCGGCGTCCGCAGATTCGGCAAGCTGCCGAGACCCATTCTTCCGGCTGAAAAATTGAGTCTGGCGAAGAATTAGAAAGCAGATGCCGAAGAGAGCGGCGAAATAGAGAAATGTTATTGGGATCAACTGGTTTCCGGGAATGCCATTTTTCACCAGGACCATCGCAACGAAGATAAAAGCAATAAAACCACCGCCTCCAACGTAGCCGAGCGAAGATGAAAGGCTTTCGGCTATCGAAGCGTTCTCTGAGCCGCCTTCATTGACCCGCTTACCACAACGATTGCAGTAGTTAAGCTCGAATTCTATCTGGTTGCCGCAGCCCGAACAGTACATAACCGCTCCATTGCGCCCGCTGTTATGATGGTTTGATCGGCCCGATCTTCTCTTCGAGCCAGTTCGTAAGATCGTCCACAGCTTCAATGTGGACGGGCTTGCCCTTCCATGCTTTGATAGCGAAGATGATCAGCATTATTGTCGTGACGAGCGTGAAGATGCCGCTTCCGAAGCTTGCGATATCCGTAACGTTCCCAACAATTCCTAAGATCGTCGTAACGATCAAGATTCCGACGTGTGCCGCAAGGCCCTGGGCAGCGTGAAAACGCACCTTTGTCTCTTCCTTCGGAATTACCAGCAATTGGATCAATCCGGCGACCAGCCCGATCGTAAACGGTAGATACGGCAAGCCGATCAGCCATTTTTCGGGCACACCGGTTTTTGCGACTTTTCGGCTCGAAGCCCGGTTCATGTCGGCCAGGTTGGTTGTTTGATACAACGCAGGTGCCTGACCACCTTGAAATGCGTAGGCGTTAAAGTCAGCCTCCTGGAAGCGGCGTGTCTCTTCTTCCGTTATGCTCGGCGGCGCGGTAGGGAATTCCGCCGTCTTGAACGGCGTTCTCGGCGGCGCGGTGTACCCAGAAACCGAGGCCGTCTGCGCTTTTGCCTTTTCCGGAAAATCCGGGTCGAGCGGGTTTGTGTCGAATTTATTGGCCATCGTCGAAAGTATTTTACGACATCTTAGCTCTTTTAGTTCGAAATTTGTGAATTGCGGCCAAACTTAGTAATCTGCCGGGCACGTCACGCTTTGTCCCACTGTCCCACGCGTAGATTTCAGCAAAACAACGATCTCGAAACCATCTTGACCGTTCCATTTCTTGCCTATTTTGGACGGCCGTCCTCAACTGTCTCAGTTTTGTCTCAACATGAGACAACTTAACCAATTATAAATCAATGGTTTAGGCCCGATATTGTCTCAAAACGAAAATAGCGCGATGAAGTGAGACAATAATGGCGGTAACCATTGTGTAATCAACAATTACGGCTACAGTGCCGATATTGGACGCGATATTGGACGCAACCGCTGACATAATTCGCCGACGCAACTCAGGACGCAAGCTTTGACACGACCTCAAATGTGAACTCATGATTTTTCAAAGACCAATAAACCACGTGAAAATAATCGCGCACGTTGCGGCGATTGTCAAGAGTGTTATCGATGAAACGTCGCAAGCCATGATTCAGTTGATTGTGCGGCGGTTGTTCGTCGCCTTCAGCGACGGGAATCGGTGGCGTTCCTAGGGTTCCGTTCGCTTTCCTCACTGCACCCTAGGCTTTAATGTGTGTCGCGACCTTTGATCCGACTTTCGCAGCCAAACGCCATACACTAGTGTTGATAAAGCTATTAAGAGGCAAATGGCTGCAAGATAATCTTCCAAAAACCAACGCATGTCATACGGTGAATAAATGCCGAACGAGATTTGTTGGGAATTAGTGTTGCGAGGTCCACCGCCGTCCACTCTTCGTGGGTTACCCAGCGAATTGTCTCGGCTCGATAGTACAGAATGGTACTTGCAGCGATCGCCATTGCCGAGACTATCAAACAAGTTAACGATTTGCGCTGCTTATTCACTCGTCACTTTAATTCCCAATTCACCCAATTGCGACCCATCAACTTCGCCCGGCGAGTCCATCATAAGGTCCTGGGCGGAGGCGGTTTTGGGGAAGGCCATTACGTCGCGGATGTTTTCGGTGCCGACGAGGATCATGCAGGTGCGTTCGATGCCGGCGGCGAAGCCTCCGTGCGGGGGCGTGCCGAATTCGAGGGCGTCGAGGAAAAAGCCGAACTGCGCGCGGGCCGCTTTCGGGCGTCATTCCAAGGGCTTTGAAATTTAACGCCTGCACGTCCTTTTGGTGGATACGGATCGACCCGCCGGCACATTCATAGCCGTTGATGACTGCGTCGTAGGCCTTTGCACGGACTTCGCCCAGCAGATGGTGGTCCGCATCGTTTTCGACCGCTTGTCTTGAACTTTTCCAGGTCCTCGTCCATCGGCGATGTGAACGGATGATGGGCCGCGGTGTAGCGGTCCGTTTCTTCATCGTGTTCGAACATCGGGAATTCGGTAACGATAAGGCACTCGTATTTGCTGCGGTCGATAAGGTTCTCGCGACGGGCGACCTCGTTGCGGAGGGCACCGAGAGCTGCGGCAACCACGGATCTTTTGCCCGCGACGATGAGGACCGCATCGCCTTTCTCTGCAGCCGATCTTGAAGCAAGGTCAGTGATCTTGCCTTCGCCCAGAACCTTTAGCAGTGACGAGGTAGTTTCGTCTCCGATCTTTATCCAGGCCAGAGCTCCGGCACCATAGCGTTTTACGTAATCCTGCAACTCGTCGGTTTGCTTTCGAGAATAGTCGGCTTTGCCTTTCACAACGATCGCTTTTATCTCGCCGCCTTTCGACAGGGTCTCAGCAAATGGAGCGAAATCCGTTTCTTTCAGCTCGCTCGACAGATCGACGAGCTTCATGCCGAAACGCAGGTCGGGTTTGTCGCGAGCCGTATCGGCGCATCGCTTCGGCGTAGGTGAGGCGGGGCCATTCGGCTGGGAGATCGACGTCGATCAGCTTAAGCACATGATTGAACATGCCTTCCATTTCGCGATAAACCTGTTCGCGATTGACGAAGGACATTTCCATATCGAGCTGCGTAAATTCGGGCTGGCGGTCGGCACGGAGGTCTTCGTCGCGGAAACAGCGGGCGATCTGGTAGTACTTGTCGAAACCCGAGATCATCGTCAACTGTTTGAGTATCTGTGGCGACTGCGGCAGGGCGAAGAACTTACCCGTGTGGATGCGCGAGGGCACAATAAAATCGCGTGCTCCTTCGGGCGTCGATTTGAGCAGTATCGGCGTTTCGATCTCGATAAACCCGCGGTTGTCGAAGTATTCGCGGATCTTCGCTACGGCCTTTGCCCGCATGCGGATGTTGTGCTGGAGCTGCGGACGGCGAAGGTCGAGATAGCGGTATTTGAGCCGCGTGTCTTCGGCCGCCAGGTTTTCGCTTCCCGCGACCTCAAGCTGAAACGGCGGAACCTTTGCGTCGTTCAGTATCAGGATTTCGGCTGACTTTGACCTCGACCTCACCGGTCGCAAGCTTGGCGTTCTTCGCACCTTCGTCGCGTTTGACGACCTCGCCTTTTACAGCGATCACGAACTCGCCGCGCAGGTTCTTAGCCTTCGCATGCCCTTCCGCCGCGGTTTCTTCGCTCACGACCACCTGCGTTACGCCCTCGCGGTCGCGCAGGTCGATAAAGGTAAACACGCCAAAGTCGCGCTTCTTCGCGACCCAGCCCATCAAAACCACCTGCTGGCCCACATTGCTCTCGCGCAATTCACCACAGGTGTGCGTACTTTCTAAAGTTCCCAGTACATCTAACATAAGATTCACCTGTCAGAACCGCCTGCGTTAGCGGGCGGTCAGTTCCTCGATAACTCGCCCGCCGCTAACAAAGTGGGTTCCGACTTAATCGAACTCGGGCAGCGGTCCGCCCTGCCCGTTGACCACATACTCTGCAGCCTTCGATATATGCTCTGCAGTCCAAAGGTAACGACGACTGCCCTTATCGACCCATGGGCTGTGTGGAAATTCCCATTCATCGTTTTCCCGCAATCGCCGGGTCGAATAGGACTTGAAATCGTTTAATATCTTGGAGGACGCTGCGACAGCGGCAACCAAGACGTGGACATGATTTGTCCGAACATGAATCGCGATCAGCGTCCAGCCACGGTATCGACAGACTTCACGTATGGCAGCTTCCACGTGTTTCCGGGCAGCGGCGTTAAGTAGAAACAGCGGACTTTTTCAGACGTCCAGCGTGCACCTCTTTACGTCTCTCCGCTCGTTACTGCCCTGGGGCCGCCGTAGCTATTATGATACTTGTCAATCGAGCCGCGTTCGTCTCCGGCCAGCCATGTGCCGTACGTCCGGAAGGTGATCAGATACGCAAGCGGCACGTCGGTGTCGTTCCATTTTCCAATCGCTATCAAACTGGCCGCCCGCTTACGCAGGCGGTTCTGACAAAATAAAAACGCCTTTCGATTTGCGACAAACGAAAGGCGGAACGCGGAATCAATCCTTTGCGCTCACGCCTACGTATTATTATTGTCGTCAAATCGAACAGCGTTCATAAAGACAAAGGTGATGATACAGGAAACGGCTTTATTTTGGCAACTTGTTCTTGTTTTTCTTTTTCTTGTTTGGTTTTGAGGCGTCTGAGGGCACAGTGAAAAGGCCGAGCGTGAAGGTACGGCCAGTTAGGGGAAGGAGTGGCCGAGTCTGAATTTCGGTTTGAAGCTTTGGTTCGGAGGTCTCGACCAAAGGGCCTTCGATTAGGTCCATGACGCCCATCAATACCCCTACTTCCAAAACCAAGTCCTTTTCGAGCATCGAATCTTTGGCAATTTCAATATCCTTCAAAATAAAAGTAGCGAACCCAGGGGCAAACGCTTCGAATCCCGAAAATACCGGGCTCAAGATGTTTGAATTCATAATGACCTTCACCGTCGCTTTTTGTGACCCTGATTTCGCCGTTATTATTGTTTCGCAAAGTCACTTTGGTGCCTACAACCACAGCTTCATTTAGATCAAAGACCTTTCCTGAAATAACGGATTTCCCGCCCGATTGTGGGTCTTTCTGTGACAGATCCTGTTGAGAGGTAGTTTTCAACTCGCCCAACTTAATGGGCTCGCCCTGAGCATAGGTTAAGGATGAAAATGTAAGCGAGGCGGCGAGAACACCGGCCTCGACGGAACCCGTTTTGGCCATCGAACTGCGTCGTATCAAACCCTCGTCCGTCATCCTGCAAACTCAGCCGGGCGGCCTGCTCCTCAAAGCACAGTTCCACCCTGACCTGGCTGGCGCGCGGCGTGCCGCTGGACATTGGTGAGCCCTTCTTGGGTCGCACGATAGAGCGCCACCAGAGTCAGCGGTTGAAGTCGCTCTCGTCCCGCTCGATCGTCAGATCGATAGGCAGGCCCTGGGCGTGCATCCGCTCCGACAACCCCTCCAGGGCCGCGGCCAGCGAGAAGCGGCTGTCGGTGTCGCGCAGCGCGCCTACGGAGTGGCGAACCTCCTGGGAGTGCCTCGCTCGCCGCCTGCTTGGCGTCTCGGATGGCTTGCAAGGATTCATCAGGGCTGCGTCGCCGTAGGCCAGCGCCTTCTCGAGCTGGATGTTGACGGCCGTC
>CAVSZR010000005.1:0-72941 GCA_963732475.1 Blastocatellia bacterium
AGGCAACGACATCGGCGTCCTGTTCAATGCTGCCTGATTCGCGCAGGTCGGACATCATCGGCTTTGGCGGATTTCGGGCTTCGGGTGCTCGCGACAGCTGAGAGATGGCGATAACAGGTACATTCAGCTCCTTCGCCAGGCCCTTTAGTTCACGCGAGATCTGCGATACCTCCTGCTGACGATTCTCGTTGCGTCGCGACCCGCCCATCAACTGGAGATAATCGACTACGATCAGGTCGAGGCGCTTTTGCTCTGCGGCCAATCGCCTCGCCTTCGCTCGCATTTCAAGCACGGAAATCCCGGGCGTGTCGTCGATAAATATTTTTGCATCCGACAGCGTGCCGATCGCCCGGGCGAGCCGCTCCCACTCTTCCCGCGACAACATTCCACGGCGAAAACGCGACGCATCGACCTTCGCCTCGGAACTCATCATCCGCATGACGAGCTGATCCTTGGACATCTCAAGCGAAAACACTCCTACAACGGCCTTTTCGCTGATCGCGGCGTTTTGGGCGATCGTAAGGCCCAACGCTGTTTTGCCCATCGAGGGCCGGGCAGCAACAATTATCAAATCGCTCGGCTGCAAGCCCGATGTCATTTCGTCCAACTCGCGAAAGCCCGTCGCAAGGCCGGTAAGAGCGTGGGTCTCGCGTTTCGAATATTCTTCAACCTTTGCAAGAACACGTTCGGCAACCGGCTGAACATGCGAAAAACCTTCGGCCGTCCGGCGTTCGGCCAAGGCAAATATCATCTGCTCGGCATGATCGAGTACGACCCGGGCCTCGTCTTCCTCTTCCAACGCCTCGCTGGTTATCTGGTTGCAAGTCCGGATCAGGCTCCGTATCACAGACTTGTCCGTTACGACGTCAATATAGCCCGTCAAGTCGGAAAAATGGGGCAGGCCATAGGTAAGGTTTGTGATCGTGGAAACGCCGCCGATCGATTCGATCGAGCCGTCTTTTTTCAGCTCTTCGCCGATAAGGATCGGGTCGATGCTCTTCGACGCTTCAAACAAGCCGATCATCGCGCCGAATATTCTGCGGTGAAGAGGCGAGTAGAAATCTTCGGGTTTAAGCTGCTCTACCGCCTGCGAGATGAGCGAATTATCCAGCAGGATCGCACCCAGAATGGCACGTTCGCTGTCCTCGCTGCTCGGCAGCGGGCGTTCTAGATACTGTTCGCGTCGTGCTTCGGGAAATGCAGCCATTGATAGAAATTAATGCTCTCCGGCCAAAGAAGACACGCTCTGATGTGTGACCAGCCGGACTTTTTGTGAAAAAAAATAGACCGCAATCAAATTTTTGATGTGCAGTCTCTGATGATACAGCGAACGGAATTTTGTGACAAAGAATCGGATGCGAATTCTGGTTCAGACGCTGACTTTCGCGGCAGAAGGCTGATCGGCGTATTGCAGGTCAGCCTCCTGCCGCGAATACCCCTGGCTCGTATCTACGCTTTCGACAGCACTAATCTACAACTATCGAAACCGGTAAAGGTCGAGGGATGACCGCAATTCCCCAATCCAGTCACCCCTCCTAGTAGCATCGGCTACTAATATTCACTAATCGTCTGCAGAAACTGCCGCCGCAACCAAGCCGCTGGATCGGAGTTCAGATTCGTCACAACTAACCCGTTAGTCAACGGTTCGATAACAACGGCATAAGCAGAACCTACTCTGTTAATAGATTCCTGTATGTACGTTTTCGCACGTATAGGGCGATCGCCCAAAAAATATGCAACAAAAAACAAAAGGGCATCCGGCCTGGAAACGAAGGCCGGACGCCGGACATGGAAATCAAATGGACTCGTCAACTTTACCTTGAAGCACAAACGCTAACCCCGTCTGTGCGATTGAACACATAAAGCCGATTTCCCTGTGAAATTATTTTTGTGATATATTCTCTCCATTCCAGCTACAGGGGGAAAGGTATGCCCGTAACCGCGAATACGGTGGAAGGACTGAAGAATCATTTACTTGCCGCGTTACCACAAGACGAATTCAAGAAAATCAAGTCTAGTTTGGAGCCGGTTTCGCTGTCGCTTGGCGAAGTTCTTTATGAATCGGGCGACAAGCTTACCCATGTTTACTTTCCGACGACGGCGATCATTTCGCTTCTATACATTATGGAAAACGGAGCGACTGCCGAGATCGGTATCGCCGGAAATAACGGCTTGATCGGAATTGCGCTTTTTATGGGCGGCGAGACGACATCAAGCCGGGCTGTGGTCCAAAGTGCCGGCGACGCGGTGCGGATGAAAGGCTCGGCGATAAAAAAGGCCTTTGCTCAGGGCGGCGTTTTTCAGAATATATTGCTGCGTTATACGCAGTCATTGATGACGCAGATCTCGCAAACCGCCGTCTGCAACCGCCTCCACTCGGTCGAACAACAGCTCTGCCGCTGGCTTTTGATCAACCACGACCAGATGCAGACCGACCGGCTGGTGATGACGCACGATCTTATCGCAAATATGCTCGGAGTCCGTCGCGAAGGCGTTTCGATCGCCGCCGGACATCTTACAGGATCTCGGCCTCATCAAATACGTCCGGGGCACGATAACTATCCTTGACCGGGTGGGCCTCGAGAGGACGGTCTGTGAATGTTACCAGGTCGTGGTGGACGAATATGACCGCTTGCTCGGCGAATACGTGCCGCGAAATCGCTAGATAATTTTCTCGCAAGAAAGCCGCATCCGTCGAACGAATGCGGCAAATTAACGAGCGTAATTTTCTGTTATGCTTCTGCTTCCGCCTCGTCGGCTTCAACAGCAGCAGTCTCAACCGGAGGTTCTTCTGCTTCGGCTTTCGCTTTCCGGGCCTTCTTCTCCGGCTTAGCTTCGGCTTCCCCGCCTTCAGCCGTGACCGTAACCGGAATTTCCAGCACTACTTCGCGATGCAGTTTCACCTTCACGGTGTATTCGCCGGTCTCTTTGATCGCGTCCTTCATTATGATCTTTCGGCGATCGACCTCGTAGCCCTTGGCCTGGATCGCTTCCGCGACGTCCATCGACGTAACCGAACCGAACAGCGTACCGCCTTCGCCCGCTTTGCGTTCAAAGGTCAGGACAATGCTGCCCATCTGGTCTTTCTGTGCGTCGGCCGTCGATTTTTCAACCGCCGCCTTTCGCAAAAGTGCGGCACGTTCGCCTTCGATCTGCTTAAGGTTACCTTTGGTCGCAAGCGTCGCAAGTCCCTGCGGAAGCAGGTAGTTGCGCGCATAACCGGCCTTCACCTTAACGATCTCACCGCGTCCGCCAAGCGTATCTATATCGTTTCTTAACAAAACTGTTATGTTTGCCATGATCTTCTAATTGCCTCCTGGTTTACTCCCAAACAAATGGCAGCAAAGCCATCGATCTGGCGCGTTTGATCGCCGTTGCAATACGCCGCTGGTCTTTGGCGGATATTCCTGAAATGCGGCGGGGCATTATTTTCCCGCGTTCCGGTATGAACTGCCGTAAATAGTCGACGTCTCTCCAATCGACATAATCGGGAATTACCTGACGCGGACGCCGTCTTTGAAACCGACGCGGGGCTTTGTCGCCAAATCCCTCTTCGCCGCCCATACTTTCTCTCGGTACTTCAAAATCGTTTTCAGCCATATTTTACCTCGGTTATGCTTCCTGTAATTCTCCGGCTGGTTCGGCCGTTTCTTCTGTCTTGCGGAACTTCGCACGCTGGCTCAGACGCTTCTCACGCTTGGCCGCCATCTTCAAAGCCTTTTTCCGGTCTTCGTCAACGCGGACGGTGACAAACCGAATGATCGCATCGTTGACACGCATGCGACGCTCAAGCTCCATGATCTCCTGTCCGGTGCCGTCGATCTCATAAAGAACGTAATATCCGTCCTTACGCTTCTTGATCGGGTAAGCCAGCGTGCGCATGCCGATATCGTCCATTCTGACGATCGTGCCGCCTTCCTTTTCGATCAGTTTGCCCACCGCTTCATTAAGGGCGACGATCTTGTCGGCCGGCGTTTCCGGATCGACTATATACATTACTTCGTATGTTCTATTTGCCAATTTCATTTCCTCCTTTTGGCTTTCGAGCCTCGACCGATATTGGGTCGAAGCAAGAAGGTAATCATTTAGTGGTGAATTGTGAATGGTGAGTGGTGAATTCCTTTCTTCACATTCACCATTCAGCACTCACAATTCACCGTTGTATTTCGCCATCGCTTCATCAACGCCATCTCTAATGATGGCATCGAATCGCGTCGGCTCCACTTTTCAAAACTTTCTCGATCGTTTCGGCCTCGCTTTTTGAAAACTTGCCGAGCACGAAGTCCGAGGCATTCGTTACCGGATGCTCGGGTGCGATCCCGATTCTCAAACGGATAAACTCGTTCGTTTTCAAACAATCGATAACCGATCTCAGCCCGTTCTGCCCGCCGTGCGAACCCTGGGTCCGCAATCTCAATTTACCTAAAGGCAGTGCCAGGTCGTCCGAGATCACGATCAACTTCCTAACACTCCGCTCGGGCTTTTGCAGCAGGCAATTGACTGCCTCGCCGCTCAGGTTCATAAAGGTCTGCGGCTTTACCAACTCGGCCGTCCTGCCTTCGATCTCTGCCCGCCCGATCAAAGCCCGGCACTCGGTGCGTTTGACCTGCGTCTGTGCGTCAGCCGCGAGCAGATCAACCAGCATAAACCCAAGATTGTGCCGCGTCCTTTCGTATTCGGCACCCGGATTCCCTAAGCCGACGATCAGCCAGTTCTCACTCATACGTTTGGAGTTCCCGTTGGAACTCCTAACCTAAGCGTCGCCGCCTTCTTTGGGCTCTTCAGCCTTCTCGCCCGTTACTTCCGGCTCGGCTCCGGCCTCAAGCTGCGGTTCCAGATCCTCTTCCTTGACCGTGACTATCGAAGCGACCACTGTTTCGGGAGCTTCGAGCAGTTCGATCCCCGCACCGACCTTAAGGTCCGAAACGTGGACCGCGTGGCCTGCATCGAGGTCCGTTACGTCAACGTCGATCGATTCCGGTGTGTTCGCCGGTTCGCAAAGAACCTTGATCTCACGCATTGACTGCGAAAGCACCGCACCTTCTTCCTTCAGACCGATCGCCTCGCCAATGAGATGGATAGGTACGGTCATTTCGATCTTTTCGCCCTTTGCAAAGCGGCGAAGATCGGCGTGGATCAAACGGCCCGTAACCGGATGGATCTGCCGGTCCTGGAAGATCACGTCATTGACGCCTTCGCCCTCGATATCGAGCGAAAACACCGAGTTAACACCCGCGTCCGTACGAATGATGGCCGCAAGTTCGCTAAGCTCGGCGACCGCCGCCAGGCTCTCGCTTCCCCCGCCATAAACAACGACCGGGATCTTGCCGGCGACACGCAGCCTGCGGTTGACGTTCTTACCGATCTCCGTACGCTTTTCAGCTTTAATTAATATTTTGTCTGCCATAATTATTACCTCGTACGACAGACTGCCAAGTCTGTCGCGACAGGCTAACCAGCCGGTCCGAACTTAAATAAACAGCGACGAAACACTTGTCTCATCGTGAATCGACTTGATCGCCGAAGCGAGCAGCTTCGCGACGCTCAAAACCTCGATCTTTCCACCGTCTTTCAACGGGATGCCGTTTTCGCCAAGCGGTATCGTGTTTGTCACGATCACCTTTTTCAAATGGGAATTGCTGATATTCTCCATCGCATTTCCCGATAATACCGCGTGCGTAAACACGGCAAGTATATCGTTCGCCCCGGCTTCGTGCAACGCCTTCGCGACCTTGCAGATCGTTCCGCCGGTATCGCACATATCATCGACGATCAGGCAGTTTTTGCCTCTCACATCACCGACGATGTTCATCACATCGGCCTCATTTGCACGCTCGCGGCGTTTGTCGCAAAGAGCAAGTCCGGCGTTCAGTCGTTTTGCGTATGCCCTGGCACGTTCCGCACCGCCAGTGTCCGGTGCAACCACGATCAGATTCTCGATCGGGTTCTCGCGAAAGTAATCCACGACGATCGGTGCCGCGTAAAGGTGGTCGACCGGAATATCAAAGAATCCCTGTATCTGCGAGGCATGCAGATCGATCGTCAAGACCCTCTCGGCCCCGCCCCGTCGTTATCAAATTCGAAACCAGTTTCGCTGAGATCGGTACACGCGGCCGGTCTTTCTTGTCCGAACGGGCGTAGCCGAAATATGGAATAACGGCCGTCACCCTTTCGGCCGAAGCACGCACAAAAGCGTCTTCCATTATCAACAGCTCCATCAGGTGCTTATCGGTCGGCGGACATGTCGGCTGAATGATAAAAACATCCATTCCGCGGACGTTCTCTTCGATCTGGAAGTTGAACTCGCCATCCGAAAACCGGTTGGTGCTCGCCTTTCCGAGATCGCAGCTCAGATGCGTGCAGATCTCTTCTGCCAACCGTGGGTGAGCATTGCCCGAAAATATCTTTATCCCGCCCGTTACGCTCATCGATTAAATAAAAAAGCGAACCATCCTAATAGACAGTCCGCTCCGATACTAATGAATTGGCTGGGGCGGGAGGACTCGAACCTACGAATGCCGGATCCAAAGACCGGTGCCTTACCACTTGGCTACGCCCCAATGCTAATTTCAGAAACTGATCGGAAGCGAACTAATACACTAATTCAAGTGCTTCGCGGTATTTACTCCGCGAAATAGTCGCTGCGGCAAACTTTCGCCAGTTGACATGTTCGTCAAGGGCTTTCAGTGCTGTTTGTCGCGTCTCTTCTTTGTCAAATACTGCAAAAACGCTTGCTCCGCTGCCGCTCATCAGAGCGTTTACCGCACCAAGTTCGAGCAATGTCTGCTTCACCAGTGCGATCTGCGGATACCGGGCAAAAATCACCGGCTCAAAGTCGTTTTTCAATGCCGTATGCCGTAAATCAAGCGATCCGGCCTCAAAACGACAATTGAGAAGAATACGTTCTGACGCCTCGGATGTCAAGTTCGCGGCCTTAAGGTCTTTGAATGCTTCGCTGGTCAAAACGTGATCATCGGGCGTTACGATCAGCAAATATTCCTCACTGATATCGGCTATCGGCTCGATCTCGGTCCCGCGTCCAAAGCCCATCGCCGTCCCGCCGTGCAAAAAGAAAGGAACGTCCGAGCCAAGGCTTTCGGCTATTTCAAGCATCTCTTCAAGGCCGATGTCCAACTGCCACAGTCGTTTCAATCCTATCAAAGCCGTAGCCGCGTTCGACGAGCCGCCGCCCAAACCACCCGGGGCCGGGATCCGCTTCCGAAGGTGCATTTTCGCCCCGGTCGTAACCGCAAACCGCTCCCGCAGAAGATTTGCGGCTTTGACGATCAGGTTCCGGCCATCCGTGGGAATTCCCCCGATGACGGCTTGTCAGCTCAACCTTTTCGCCTTCTTCAAACGTGATGTCATCACAAAGCGAAACCGTCTGAAACACCGTAAAAAGCTCGTGATAACCGTCGCTCCGCTTCCCGATAACACGCAGATCGAGATTCAACTTGGCAAAAGACGGAAGCGTAAAGGACATCGGATAAGCATAAAGCAAAAAGTGTAACAGTTACAGGTGTTACAAACTGTTACGTTTGTTACGGGTGTTACACTCCCCCGTCCCTGAAAGGGACTAAGTAAATAGCGTAGGGTGCAGCGAGGAACGAGCGAAACCCTACGACGAAGCGAGAAGAGCGAGCCGCTCCCTGAAAGGGAGCAACAATAGCGTATGGGTTCGTCCCCTTCAGGGACGGAGATCGATCGATGACGCTTAGGTCGGGTTTCACCCGACGCTATTGAATGCGTCCCTTTCAGGGACAAGACCGGCCCGATCCCTTCCTACGGCAGAAAGACGGGTGTAGTAACAGTTACAGGTGTTCGGGACGGCACAGCCGTAAGACCCGGGCAATTCGCTCTTGACCAAACAAAAATCCCGGCCATTTAGATCGGCCGGGATTCACATCTCAAATTCTGAGTTTCTTTACTTTTTCAGCAAAAACACCTGCGTAAAATAAACCTTTCCTTCCTGTGTTCTCGCGACGCCGACGGCAGAATCGCTCCATTGCGGATTCATCAGGTTGTTCCTATGCGACGCCGAAAGCAGCCATTTCTCAACCGCGACTTCGGCCGGGTTCGGAAAGCCCTGCATAAACGCTATGTTCTCGCCGATCGCCTGCCAATCGCTCAACCCGAGCTTATCTGCACGGTCATCGACCATCAGCCCATCGGCACCCTTATGGCTAAAAAACCGGTACTCGGCCATGTTGTCCGAATGGAGCCGGGCAACCTTCGCGAGCTTCTCGTTCCATTTGAGTGTCGACAGCCCCGCGAGGCTACGTTCGACGTTGATCAGTTGAAATACATCCTGCTCGATCGCCATCAAAGCCGCCGTTCCCGAAGTCTCGGTCGAAACAGCCGCAAACGAACGCGTTTCGGTCCGCATGCTCAGATGGTTCGGGTTTATTTGTGCAAAAACGCCGGATGAAGCGGCGATGATAAATGCGAGCGGTAAAAATTTGGGAAACTTCATTCTGGCCTCACTTCGGTAGCCGGACTGTCCAAACATCAGGACTCCTGGCTTTGCGTATGCCTCGCGGCACTTGCCTTTTCGGTTAAGGTCGGTGAATCGATGAGAATTCACCTATTAATAAAGACAAAGAATGGGTGCACGATTCCATAAAAGCCGCTGAATTACGGTAAACTTGCCGTATGCTGACAGCTTCGGTCCTTGCCAAACGTTCGGAGGTGCCTCTTTTTACGATCCGTTATTACACCCGCATCGGGCTCTTAAAGCCTACCCGTGACCTTCGCAATGGCTACAAGATCTACCGGCAGTCAGACAAAGACCGGCTGCGGTTCATTTCGGCGGCAAAGGAACTCGGCTTCACGCTTGGCGAGATCGAAGAAATTCTTGACCATGCGGCCCATAATAATTCTCCCTGCCCGATGGTCCGTGACGTGGTCGAAAAGCGGATAGTCGAAAACAAGGTTAAGATCCGGGAGCTGCAGGAATTGCAGAAGCGTTTGGAAAAGGCGGCTGAGGTTTGGAAGAAAATGAAAAACTCGACACCCGACGGCCATTCTGTATGCCGCCTTATCGAATCGTTCGCGGAGGCGGACAAGTAAGGGTGTAACAGTTACAGGTGTTACAAACTGTTACAGTTGTTATCATGTTACATTTCCCCTTGACCTGACACCTGCTCACAGGTTGTAAGATCGTATTGGAGGTTGAGAGACCGATATGAAAAACGATCAAATGCCATCTTCAAATCTTGTTCAGCTTGGCAGGAAAAAGGCAGAGCCTATCGTCGAGCCGCATGTAGATCCGGTGTGCAAGATGCTGGTGAGGCCGGAGACGGCTGCCGCAAGCTGCGACTACAACGGGACCACGTATTACTTCTGCAATCCGGGCTGTAAAACGCGGTTCGAGTCTGACCCTGAAAAATACGTCAACGCCGCTGAAGGGTCGATGGAGCACCATCACCACGGCGACACGGCCGCTCCTGCTGGTGAGTTCACCGACCCAGTCTGCGGAATGAGCGTCTCGCCGGACACCGCTGCCGGTAAGCACGATCATAAAGGAGAAACCTATTACTTCTGCTCGAACGGCTGCGTGCAAAAGTTCAAGGCAGACCCGGAAAAGTACCTGAACCCGCAGCCGGCAGAAGACTTGCCGCAGGATGTCGAGTACACGTGCCCGATGCACCCTGAGGTCGTGCAGATCGGCCCCGGTCTTGCCCGATATGCGGAATGGCTCTTGAGCCGAAAGAGATCACACTCGACGACAAACCGGATCCGGAGTTCATCGACATGAAACGCCGGTTCCGCGATATCGGCCGTTCTAACCCTCCCCGTTTTCGTGCTTGCGATGGCGGAGATGTTCGTCGACTTCAATTCCCTTGTCCCGGCTTGGCCGCATGGGCGGGTTTCTCAGATATCTATGTGGATACAGTTCGTCCTCGCAACGCCGGTCGTGCTTTGGGGCGGTTGGCCATTCTTTCAGCGGGCGTGGGCTTCGGTTAAGAACGCGAGCCCTAACATGTTCACGCTCATCGCCATCGGCACCGGGGCGGCTTATTTGCTGAGTTTGGCGGCACTGTTCGTGCCCGGATGGTTCCCTCCCGAAATGCTGGATGCTCACACCGGACTGGTCCCCGGCTATTTCGAATCGGCTGCGGTGATAACGACGCTCGTGCTTCTCGGGCAGGTGTTGGAATTAAAGGCACGTTCGCAGACCTCGTCTGCGATAAAAGAACTGCTGAGGCTCGCACCCGAAACGGCCACGGTCGTCGGCCCGATGGAACGGAAGAGATCATCGACCTCAAACACGTCCAGGCCGGACACACCCTGCGTGTGAAGGCAAATGAAAAGGTTCCGACCGATGGCGTGATCGTCGATGGCGAGACCTCGATAGATGAGTCGATGGTCACCGGCGAATCGATGCCGGTCGAGAAACAAGCAGGCAGCAAGGTCATCGGCGGAACGATCAACGGCAACCGCAGTTTTCTGATGAAAGCCGAACGGGTCGGCAGCGATACGCTCCTTGCACAGATAGTAAAAATGGTCGGCGAAGCACAGCGTTCGCGTGCCCCGATCCAGCGGTTGGCCGATGTCGTTTCGGCCTACTTCGTCCCGCGGTCATCCTCGTCGCCGTTGATAGCCTTCGGCGTCTGGCTCGCACTAGGCTCGCTCGCCTACGCCATCGTCGCCGCCGTCTCCGTCCTGATAATCGCCTGCCCCTGTGCCCTCGGACTCGCCACGCCAATGTCCATAATGGTCGGCACCGGCCACGGAGCAAAGAATGGAGTCCTGATAAAGAAGGCCGAAGCCCTTGGAAACGCTGGAAAAGGTGAATGCGATAGTGGTCGACAAGACCGGGACGCTGACCGAAGGCAAGCCGACGGTGCAGACCAGTCATCGTCGCTCAGCTCCCTGGAAGGGACATCTAGCGCCAGGGTATGTGCTCAAGGCTCGCGGCAAGCCTGGAGTAAACTCAGTGAACATCCGCTCCGCAAATGGGATACTTTCGCGCTGCTAACGAGATCTCCGCCTCGCCGCTTCCCTCGAACGTCAGAGCGAGCATCCGCTGGCTATCAGCCGTGATCAAGGAAGCCCAATCACGCGGCATTACGCTTTCCGAGGCTACCGACTTTGAATCGATCACAGGCCTCGGTGTAAAAGGTGTGATTGATGGAAAGAGGGTATTCGTCACTGGCTGAAGCCCGGTTAGCGGGTGGCGGGGACACGGCCGCGAGTTTACCACGTGCTCACGAAGCGGTTCTGCCCTTGGCAACGCCGCGAATTCCGTTATTACGGTGATGATCGACGGCAAGCTGGCCGGCCTGATCTTGGCATCGCCGACGCGATCAAACCTTCGGCCAAACAAGCCATCGACCGACTCCATAACCAAGGCGTTGAGATAATAATGATGACCGGCGACAACCGGCAGACCGCCGAAGCAGTTGCCAGCAGCTCGGCATCGATCAGGTCTTCGCCGAGGTAATGCCCGAAGATAAAGCGGCAAAGGTAAAAGAACTGCAATCACAGGGAAAGATCGTAGCGATGGCGGGTGACGGCGTGAACGACGCTCCCGCGTTGGCCCAGGCTGATGTCGGGATAGCCTTTGCTTCGGGTACGGACGTGGCTATCGAATCCGCCGATATCACGCTGCTAAAACCCGACCTGAACGGCATCCTGAAAGCACGAAACCTAAGCCGTGCGACGATGAAGAACATCCGCCAGAATCTGTTCTTCGCCTTCATCTACAACATGGTCGGCGTCCCGATAGCCGCAGGCATTCTGTTCCCCGTCTTCGGCATCCTGCTTTCCCCAATGATCGCCAGTGCCGCAATGACATTCAGCTCCGTGTCCGTGATCGCGAATGCACTTAGATTGAGAAAGCTGAGGCTGTAGTGTAACAGTTACAGGTGTTACAGCGTGTTACACCGGCGAACGGAGTGAACGAGCGTGCATCGATGCTCAGATTGGTTAGCAGGCTAAGGGAGTGTAACAGGTCATAACACCTGTAACTGTTACACTTTCTTCCGGCTATGCCGTCCGGTGTGCGGAAAGGCTTGCCTTTCCGGTAGAGTTTCCCCAAAATGTCCCGAGGCTATGCCACTCTCTCGTCGAGTGCCTGCATCTTGTCCCTGAACGGGACGCATTCAATAGCTAGGGTGAAACCCTACGCTGATCCGCAGACAGTTGCCCGCTCCCTGAAAGGGAGCAACGTGTTCGTCCCTTTCAGGGACGGGATATTGGGTGATCTGTTCGTCGGGTGTTACCCGACGCTACTGAATTTATCCCCTTCGGGGAAACGGAGCAATGTCCGATGAACCGCTTGAACTCGATATTAAAGATCTTAACTGGAAGAAGTGAGGCATAGCCCAAAACCAAGTTCATTATTTGCAACGTAAATAAAGAAAATACCCCACCCAACCCTTCCTTACGGAAAGGCCGAGATGGAGCTTTGCTGAATTCATAGTAAACCAGCGTTTCACCCATTGTCAAGCATTTTATTTATGAGACAGTCAAGTGTAACAGTTACAGGTGTTACTACCTGTTACACTTGCTTAGCAAGCTAATGGATTGTAACACCTTGTAACGGGTGTAACTGTTACACTTATGCGGTAGAATCTCATTTATGGCAAAGATAGCGTTGGCAATACACGGCGGGGCCGGGACGATCCTTAAGTCACAGATGACGCCTGAGCTTGAACGCGAATATCGCGGCGGGTTGGAAGCGGGGTTGAAGGCCGGGTGGGCGATCCTGGAAAAGGGCGGCAGCTCGCTGGACGCGGTCGAGGCGGCGGTGGTTTCGCTTGAGGACTTCCCTCTTTTCAATGCCGGCCGCGGCTCGGTGTTCACCCACGAAGGCAAACAGGAAATGGACGCCGCCATAATGGACGGTGCGAACCTGAAAGCCGGTGCGGTCGCTTTTGTCCGAAACATCCGCAACCCGATCACGCTTGCCCGGCTTGTAATGGAACGAACCGAACACGTCCTGCTCGCCGGCGAAGGTGCCAACCAGTTCGCCGAACAGATCGGCGTGCCGTCCGAACCCGACGAATATTTCTTCACCGAACACCGCTGGCTGCAGCTGCAGGACGCAATAGCCGAAGGCCGCGTGCAGTTGGACCACGTGTCGGAACCCGCTGCGTCAGTGGCGGGCCAGATTCGTTGAAGGTGATTCGACTAACTGGCCGCCCGCTCGAAACGCAGGCGGAATCTGAACTTGGGTACCGTCGGGGCCGTCGCCTGCGACGCGAACGGCCATCTCGCTGCCGCCACATCGACCGGCGGGATGACCAACAAGAAATTCGGCCGAGTCGGCGACACGCCTATCATCGGCTCCGGCAATTATGCCGACAACCTGTGTGCCGTCTCCTGCACCGGCCACGGCGAATTCTTCATGCTCGGCGTCACCGCATACGATGTAGCTGCCCGGATGAAATATAAGGGTTTGGGTTTAGAAGAAGCCGCCCGCGAAACCATCGAACGCCTGACAGAGATAAACGGCGAAGGCGGCCTCATAGCGGTCGATGCATTGGGCAATGTCGTCTTGCCGTTCAATTCGGAAGGGATGTACCGGGGATTCGGTCAGTGACGGAAAATCGGTTGAAATTTATTGCTAAATCATTTACGGAACGCGTTAACGCCGGATAGACTTTAACCGTCCTGCAGATAAAGCAAGATAAGGCAGGGTGTTGTTCGTCGTAATCTCTGCAATCTCGTCTAGTAAAGCAGGCCTCATTTGAAAGCTTATCGTAACCCAAAAAGACGTCTTCGGCAGATCCGCTCCCTAGTGCTCCTTTTCGCAAGATAATCGAGTATGCCTTCTGCGTCGCTGGTTCTTCGAGACGTACAACGTATCATGACTAACGCGATTACTCACCGCCATCAACCTGAAAGACTATCGATCGAAAAGCCAATGGCACTCCTTTGCATGTCCAGTATTCAACACCGTAAACGATGTTCCTGTCGGATAATCCTTAAAGTCCGTTCACTCGCTCAATTCAGGTCTGTTTTCGCGGTCCGAACACAACACGATGAGCATGATTTGTTCGCATTAATGGCTTGATGCGACCGCCTCGATTAGTGCTCATAGCATCTCGAATCGCAGCTTCTACAATTGGACATTGTTTCGAATCCAACAAAACGTAGCCTCAGCATTTTAGCTTTGCCTGGTGCTGCGTTCTGCACTCACGTAACATGCCTGGAACACGTACGGTTCCCTGAAACTTGCCTTGTGGTAGCGATCAGTCGCAGCCGCTTCGTGACGGCGGTGGCAGCCAGGTGAAACTCTAGGCTGCGAAATCTTATTCAGGTAGGCCAAGCGGATAACTCATTGTCAGTCCCAGCATTCTCTATGGTGGGAGTTCTACCGTAACACGTGAAACTGTCCTGTAACACCTGTAACTGTTACACTCACTCCGTCTTGCTTGCTTCCGCCTTATCTGCCGCGAGCTTATCGCGGATGTCGTGCAGAAACGCGATGTCGTCGGGCACGCGGTCGGCAAGGGTTACGACGAGCTCGCCCTTGCGGCCGTTTTTGATGGCGTGGAGCATGGCGTCGCGGCTGTCGGCTATGATGCGGACCTGCGGGTGTGCTTCGCTCTGGGCGATGCCTTTTTGCAGCAGTTCATAGACGTTTTCGGCCGTGCGTCCGCGAAGATAATGGCCCTGGCGAATGACGATACGCTCGAAGGCATCGGCGGCGATCTTGCCGAATTCGACTATGTCGTCATCACGGCGGTCACCGGCGACATTCAATAGAATGGTCCGGTATTTATACGGCATCTTCGTAACAAAGCTGGTCAAACCGCGAAGCCCTGCGGGGTTGTGGGCATAGTCCATCAACACGGTCACATCGCCGACCTCGATGAAGTTCAGACGTCCCGGCGTCTGTGCAATTCCCGCGTTAAATGTCGTCAGCCCGACACGCAGGTCTTCGAGCGAGACGCCGTGGACAAAGCACGCAAGCGTCGCGGCCAGCACATTCTGGATCATAAATTCGGCACGCCCGCCATAGGTAAGCGGGATATTTGTCGCCTTCTCGATCCGCACTTTCCAGCGGCCTTTTAGGATGGTCACATAGCCGTTCTCATAAACACACGATATCCGCCCGCGTCTCGCCTGACGTTCAATATTCGGATGATCTTCGTCCATCGAAAAATAGACGCAGAAACCGTCAACAAGCTTCCGCATATTGAAAACGTTTGGGTCCTCGGCGTTCAAAACGGCGTAGCCTTTCTTGGACACCGAACGCGGGACGACCGATTTTACGCGGGCCAGATCTTCGAGGGTGTTGATGTCCTTCATTCCAAGATGGTCGGCCGCGACGTTTGTCACAACACCGATATCGCAATGGTCAAACCCAAGCCCGGCCCTGATAATCCCTCCGCGTGCGGTTTCGAGCACCGCGACATCGACCGTCGGGTCCTTCAGCACAAGCTGGGCGGAAACCGGGCCCGGTGTTGTCGCCCTTGGTTATCTGCTGGTTCTGAATGTATGTGCCGTCGGTCGTCGTAAACCCGACCGTGCGGCCGCTTCCCTTTAGGATGTGGGCGATCAAACGCGTTGTCGTAGTCTTTCCGTTCGTGCCCGTGATCGCAATGATCGGTATTCGTGCCGGAGTTCCGGGCGGGAAGAGCATGTCGATGACGTGTTCCGCCACGTTGCGGCCGATGCCTTCGCTCGGAGCCAGGTGCATTCTGAAACCCGGAGCCGCGTTGACCTCGATAATACCGCCGCCGTTCTCGGCAAGCGGCTCGGAAACGTTCGGAGCAATGATATCCACGCCGGCAACATCGAGCCCGATGATCTTTGCGATCCGCTCAAACAGGAAAATATTCTGCGGATGTACTTCATCCGTCCGGTCTATTGCCGTTCCGCCGGTCGAAATGTTCGCCGTGGTTTTCAGGTGAAGCACCTCGCCTTCCGGTAAAATGGAATCAAGTTCATAGCCACGTTCGCGTATGCAACGCAGTAGTTTGGCCATCGACCTGTGATCTGCGTCAGGACTTTTTCGTGCCCATAACCGCGACGCGGATCAGCATTCGTTTTTTCTATGAGCTTTTCGATCGTCTTTTTCCCATCGCCGACGACCGAAGCCGGAACGCGTTCGGCAACCGCGATCAGCCGGTTGTTGACGACCAAGTGCCCTGAAATCCGCACCGATAAGTTGTTTTTCGACAATGATCCAGCGGGAATATTCCTTGGCCTTTCCGAATGCGATTTTCGCGTCATCAAGAGTATTTATTCCAACCGTTGCACCCTTGCCATGATTGCCGTCAAGCGGTTTGATCACGACCGGGAACCCGACCGATTCGATCGTGCTTTCAAGCTCATCTTCCCCGCGAATTCGAAATCCCTTCGGCACCGGCACGCCCATATCGCCAAGCAGCTTTTTCGTCGCGTGCTTGTTGGCGGCGATATCGACGGCGATCATGTTTGTGTTGGCGGTGGTCGTCGCCTGAATACGTTTTTGATGGACGCCATAGCCGAGTTGGACCAGCGATTGGTCGTTCAAGCGGATAAATGGAATGTCGCGGGCATCTGCCTCTTCGACAAGCGATCCGGTCGACGGGCCAAACCGGACATCTTCGCGGATCTCACGCATCTTCTGCACATCTGCAGCGATACCATCTTTGATCTCGTTCAGCGGCTTGCCTTCAGCCAGTTCGAGAAAAAGCCGCATGCCCGATTTCCCGGCAAATCGCCCGACCTCTTCCTCCATGTAGCTGTAAACGACGTTATAAATGCCCTTTTCTTCCGTCTCGCGCGTCCGGCCATAGCCGGTGTCCATTCCGGCCAGCGTCTGCAGCTCAAGTGCGAAATGCTCGATCACATGCCCCGCCCAAGTGCCTTCTTCGACACGCCGCAGAAACCCGCCCGGCTCCTGATAACTGCACCCATGGGTCTGCAGCGTCGGCATCACCTCGACCATCCGATTGTAAAAATCGTCAAGCTTGTCCGTCGGCTTTTCCTCATAATCGCCAATATCCAGACGCATTATGATCAGCTTTTTCCAATAGCCGCTCCAATAGTTCGGCCCGCGAAGTGTTCGAATCTCGAGAATTTCCATAAGGTTTTTTCACCGCCGAGACGCGGAGACGCAGAGTTTTTTCAGAAATTATTTACTATTCTCTTGAGGCCGCTTTTCAGCACCGGCACATGAAAGTTCATGAGGAGTCCGATCGGCAGCTTGGAAAGCTTAAGGTAGGACAGTAGTTGGGCCTCATGAACAGGGATTAGGCGTTCGACAGCTTTTAACTCAATAATTACCGAGTTCTCGACAACGATATCCAGACGATAGCCACAGTCGAGCATGACGTCTTTATACTGAACGGGCAGGGCAACTTGGCGTTGAAAGTTCAGCCCCATAAGGCTTAGCTCAAAGCATAGGCATTCCTCGTAGGCCGACTCTAACAAACCGGGTCCAAGTACGCGATGAACCGAGATTGCCGCCCCAATTATCTTTTCCGTTATCACGTCTAACTTGTGTCTGTCTGGATCTGAGTCAAACATAACAATAGCCTCATTTTCTCGGCGTCTCCGCGTCTCGGCGGTTAAATCTATCCCAAATCGGGCAGCAAGAACTCATTCGTCGGCTGGAACGGATGCCGGTCCAGATAATCGTAAACAAGCCCGTCTCGCAGCACATGAAGCTGCACACCGCAGACGCTGAAGGCCTGGTTATCATCGACCTCGGCGATCTCGTTATAAGTTATCTTCGAGCCATCCACGATCGTCGCCGAGCCTGCCCCGAAAACTTCAAGTACGCCCTTGCCGTCCAGGATGATCGCCGTGTTCTCGTCGATCCCGATACCAAGATTGTAGGGATTATATGACACCGCCGTGATCAACCGGCTGATCCGCCCGCGTTCGGTAAAATGCTGGTCAATGATGATGTTTTTCAAAAACCCAAGCCCCGGCGAAAGCTTTACGGAGTTCTTGTGCGGGTGCGAGGTCGATTCGCCGCGGACGATCATCGAAGTGCTCATTCCCGCAGCACCGGCACTCGTTCCGGCAAGCACGATCGGCGAATCACGAACAAGTTGCCGCAGTTTATCGGCCAGTTTCGTCCCGCCAAGCAGCGACACAAGCCGCATCTGGTCGCCGCCGGTCATAAAAACGCCGGTCACACCGTCAAGCAGTTTCTCAACATCCGCCTGCACAACATCCTGCCGCGAAGTCGCCCGAAGCACACGCGGATTCGCCACGCCCAGATTCCGAAACGCCTGCGTATAAACATCCGCCGCAAACTCCGGATAGTCCGAGGCCACCGGCACGATCAGCACCTCGGCATTCGGCCCGCCCGCCAGCGACAAAAACTTCTTAAGTATCCGCCGCTCGTTATACTTGTCCTCTGCCCCGCCGATCACAAGCAAATATCCGCCAATGATCTCGCGGTCATGCGATTCATTCATCATTTGTATTGAAGAACTTAGATTAAGAAAAACTTAGGTTAAAGTTATTGTAATCGGCGGGATTGGTCAAGATTCGATCTCGAAACACGTATCACCCCTCTCGTCAGCCGGTCAGTTATTTTCCAGCCTGAATTTCCTGCAGACTCCGCACGGCGATCCGAGATCGCCTCGACCAGAGCCTCGGCACCGGTGATCGTCGTAACGCACGGCACTTTGAATTGCAGGGCGGCAATGCCGATGGTCTTTCCGTCACTACGTGAAACGCCGACCGAACTAGGACGCCTTCAATTCTTCGTCCAATCGTTCCCTAAGAAACATCTTGATCAATGACTGATAAGGAACATCCCGTTTGTTTGCGGCGACCTTCAAACCTTCAAGCATTGAATTTGGCAAACGCAGTGAGATCGTCCGCGTTGTCGGCTTGAGATTTGGAAAAATAACAAACTCTGCGTTGTCCCAATCAACATATTCAGTAGAATCATGGGTCCACCAAAATTCGCGCTCCTCGTCCTCGTTCTTAAATTTTGGAATTTCTTTTAATTTCTTCTTCATAACGACGTTCCTCGGTCTTGTTCATTTCTCTCGCAGAGATAACGCGTATCAGTGTTTTTCGAATGGTAAATGCGACAAAAAGTCGCCTACCGGAATCTGATCTCCCTAACGCCTGAAATCGCCTCTCAGTTTTTGAGTGACCTTTGTCTACGGCGGTCATCAATGGTGAATTGAAAAAGACCTGTTCGCATTCCGCATCGGTGATGCGATGACCATACCAATTCTTGTTAGAATTACCCTCGTCCCATTCAAATCCTGCAAAGTTTTCAAGAGTTGAGGCCATTCAAAATGTATATTACTGCAATATACGTTACCAAGTAAAGTTAATTCTATTCAGATCGTCGATTCAGCTTCGCGAACTTTCGACGAGTGAATCTCCTGCAAACTCCTCACGGTCACGTGATCTTTGGTCTTTTTCGCCGAGATAGCCTCAACCAACGCCTCAGCACCGGTGATCGTTGTCACGCAAGGCACGTTGAATTGCAGGGCGGCTTTGCGGATCGCTTTTTCGTCGTAGTGCGAGGTCTTGCCGAGCGGCGTGTTAATAATGAGCGAGATCTCGCCCTGGCGGATGAGGTCGGCGATGTTCGGGCGGCCTTCGTTTACTTTGAACACGCTTTCGCATTCGAGGCCGACTTCGCGGAGGCGGTTTGCCGTGCCGTAGGTTGCGACCAGGTCGAACCCGAGTTTGTTCAGACGGCGGGCTAGGAGGACGGCTTGGCCTTTGTCGGCATTTGTCACCGAAATAAAAGCCTTTCCGCTTAGCGGCAGCGTCAGCCCGGCACCTTCCATGGCTTTCCCATACGCCTCGCCGAAGGTTGCCCCGACACCCATGACTTCCCCGGTCGAATGCATCTCCGGCCCGAGGATCGGATCAACACCAGCAAATTTCTTGAATGGAAAAACTGGCGATTTAACAAATATTTTCGGCACCGGAAGAACATCCGGCAGGTTGAAATCAGCCAGCGTCCGTTCACCTGCCATCACACGCGAGGCGATCTTTGCTATCGGAACGCCCGTCGCTTTTGCAACAAATGGCACGGTCCGCGACGCCCTCGGGTTTACCTCCAGAACATAAACACGGTCGTCCTTAATGGCAAATTGAATGTTCATCAGGCCTTTGACCTTCAGGGCCTTGGCAAGCAAAGTCGTATAGTGTTGAATTGTTTCCAGGTGTTCCGCCGCGATCTTCTGTGCCGGCAGCACGCTTGACGAATCGCCGGAATGTATCCCAGCCTCCTCGATATGCTCCTGGATCCCGGCGATAACCACCGCAGTTTGATCCGCCAAGGCATCAACATCGATCTCGGCCGCCCGTTCCAGAAACTTATCGATCAGGATCGGCTTCTCCGGCGACGCATCGACTGCCGACCGCATATATTCATCCAAAGTGGCGTCGTCATAAACGATCGCCATCGCCCGTCCGCCGAGCACAAAACTCGGCCGCACAACGATCGGGTAACCTATTTTATTTGCAACAGCTTTCGCTTCATTCGCTGAGGTAACACTCGAATTCTCCGGGCATGGGATCTTTAGCTCTATCAAGCAACGCCCCAAACCTCTTTCTGTCTTCAGCAAGATCGATCGAATCCGGGGATGTCCCGATTATCGGCACGCCCGCCGCATGCAGCCGGTCAGCCAAATTTAACGGCGTCTGCCCGCCAAACTGCACGATAACGCCGTCAGGTTTCTCGACATCCACGATGTTCATCACGTCTTCAAACGTAAGCGGCTCGAAATAAAGGCGGTCGGACGTGTCGTAATCGGTCGAAACCGTTTCGGGATTGCAGTTGACCATAATGGTCTCGAATCCTGCATCGTGCAGGGCAAACGAAGCGTGGCAGCAGCAATAATCAAACTCGATGCCCTGCCCGATCCGGTTCGGGCCCGAGCCGAGGATCATTATCTTCTTCTGAGTTCCGGGTGCTGCCTCGCACTCGTCCTCGTAAGTAGAATAGAGATACGGCGTGAACGATTCGAACTCGGCGGCACATGTATCGACACGCTTGTAGACCGGAGTTATTCCTAATTCCTGCCTATGCTTACGCACATCGACTTCAGGTGAATTAGTAAGAAACGAAAGGCGGCGATCCGAAAGGCCATACTCTTTCGCACGCCGGAGTTCATCGTACGTGTATTCGTCAAGCGGTTTTGCGTCAAGCGCGTCCTGGAACTCCATTACCTGCTGCAGCTGATCCAAAAACCAAAGATCGATCTTCGTCAGCCGATGGATCTCTTCTATCGAATAGCCGTTTTGCAATGCATAGGTAAGATATGAGAATCGCTGCGAGTTCGGACGGGCCAGTTTCCGCTGTAATTCGGCATCAGGAACATCTTGTAGACGCAATGGTTTGACTGCTTCAAGCGAACGTAATCCCTTAAACAAACTTTCCTTGAAGGTCCGCCCGATCGCCATCACCTCGCCGACCGATTTCATCTGCGTTCCGAGTACATCTTCGGCTCCGGGAAACTTCTCGAACGCCCATTTCGGGATCTTTGTCACGACGTAATCGATGGTCGGCTCAAACGACGCCGGCGTCTTTTGCGTGATGTCGTTCGGAATCTCGTCGAGCGTGTAACCAACCGCAAGCTTTGCGGCGATCTTCGCAATTGGAAACCCGGTCGCTTTCGAAGCCAGTGCCGACGAACGTGACACTCGCGGGTTCATTTCGATGATGCGAACCTCGCCGTTCGCCGGATTTACCGCAAACTGAATATTCGATCCGCCCGTCTCGACGCCGACCTTGCGGATGCACTTGATCGACATATCCCGCAGGTTCTGATATTCGACATCGGTCAGCGTCTGTGCCGGTGCGACCGTGATCGAATCGCCGGTATGCACGCCCATCGGGTCGAAATTCTCGATCGAGCAAATGATGACGACGTTGTCGTTCAGATCGCGCATCACCTCAAGCTCGTATTCCTTCCAGCCGAGGATCGATTCTTCGACCAGGATCTGAGAATTCGGCGAAGCGGCAAGCCCATTCTTTGCTATTTCTTCAAATTCTTCGGGGTTGTAAGCTGTGCCGCCGCCCGTGCCGCCAAGCGTGAAACTCGGCCGGACGATCGCCGGATAGCCGGTAGCCTCGACGATGGCCGCGGCTTCTTCCCATGTGTGTGCAAACCCGCCCTTACAACTCGGAATGCCGATCTCGTCCATCGCGGCCTTAAATAGCTCGCGGTCTTCGCCCACCTTGATCGCCTCGATATTCGCACCGATCAGCTTAACGCCGAATTTTTCCAGAATTCCCTGCTCGAACAGCTCGACCGAAAGGTTCAACCCCGTCTGCCCGCCAACCGTCGGCAGCAAAGCATCGGGCCGCTCCTTTTCGATTATCGCAGTCACCGTCTCAAGCGTCAGCGGCTCGATATACGTGCGGTCAGCGATCTCCGGGTCGGTCATGATCGTCGCCGGATTCGAATTTACAAGCACAACCTCGAAGCCTTCTTCCTTAAGCGACCTGCACGCCTGCGTCCCCGAATAATCGAATTCACAGGCCTGCCCGATAACGATCGGCCCCGAGCCGATAATAAGAATTTTGCGGATGTCAGTTCTTTTTGGCATTTTGCTGGCTATTTACAAACTTAAAATTATATCCGATTCACCCGCTTCGTTAAACCCGGAACCGATTTAACACTCGATGTAAGATTTCGGTCAAAAAAATCATTTACTGTACAAGCGAATTCGTGTATTGTTTCGGCAATCACCTCGAACCCGCTATATCGATTCCAAATTTAAGGAGACTGTGAAGATGTCACGAAAGAATACTTCGCCGCCAACGGCAGGCAAGAAAAGCCTCGGAACCAGCAAGATTGACGGAAAGACCCACCCAAAGACTGGACGATTATGGTCTATATGGCCGGAGACAATAGCTTGAGCGAAGACATGATCCGGACGATCATCGACCTTCGAGCTAAAATCGACCAGGTCGGCAGACATATCGCGGAAACGCATGCTCCATACAAACGAAACGGAATCAGCATCTTGGTTGAATTCGATGGCCAGCATCCGGTCGTGCCAGAGAGGCGATATAACTTTACGTTTGACACGGATAACCCGAGCAACTTTCCGACTTCAGCAAGGCCCTCAGATGTTCCGCCGCTTCCTGTTCCATCGGCCGCTACTCCGCCGCTTGGAAATATTGAGGAACGCATCGGCAGAGTTCATTCAGCACTGCTTCGATACCCAGCCTGCAAAAAAATATGCATTGGTCCTTTCCGGACATTCTGACGCATTTCTTGGCAGGACGATGCTACTGGACCAGGATACCAGCGGTGTTGCTACCTTGCAGGGGATCAAGCAAGTAATCAAGGACAAATTCCCCCGCAAATTAGATTTTATAGGCTTCGACGGATGCGTAATGAACTCTCTGGAGGTCATCTACGAGTTCAAGGACGTTGTAAAAACCTGGATCGGTTCACAGGGAAGTATCCCAAATTATACGTGGGATTACGGAAGGATCGCTGAACAGTTGATGGATTACAATGCCGAACGATTGGATGAGAACAAGATCATCGACGCGATTACAACCGCCGTAGAAGATTACAACTGCCCGTATGCGTTTGGCGGCCGATCAGTTGATGTCAACGCGTTGGATCTCACAAAAGCCGGAGATTTTTCAGACGCCTCAATTTTTGCGCCAGTTTGATGATGGGGCTCTTGACAACTTATGGGCCAACGACAATGATTGGATCAAAAGTTCTCCAGGTCCTGCTTCAAGCCCATTGGAATTGTCAGACGTCTATGCACGATCAGTCGGTTGACCTGATTGACTATTTAACGCGGGTTCGGGTCGAATGTGCAAAAGTCATTAGGCAAAGCACGGGAGGTAACCCGGAGGGCACGGTTAATGAAAATGTGTTTACAGATGAAGAAATACTCGCTCGTCTTGCGGCAGCCGACATGGGCAACTTAAATTTCAACAACGTTTTGGCGTAATACACTACAAGGCTGCTCATATCTGTTGGCTTCTGCCGTCGGACTTGTCAAAAGCGGCGTTTTTGTGGGTGCAGATAACCGCTTCTGTAATGGTATTTCGATTTTCTTGCCATGGTCCTATGTCGCCCTCTACATGTTGAGACGGGAGTATGGGAAGCTTGCGTTTACAATGAATGATCCTGGATGGTACGGATTTCTCGCGGTGTATACCCCCGGACGGCGAGACCAACAATGCCGCTGGTCCCACTTCCTACACAAACGCTGAACAAAGCATTTATTGGGTTATTGCTCGAATCAGCCAACAGTTGATTAAAGCGGCCAAGAAAAAACCCAAAGGGACATTTCAATTCCTCGATGTAATAACCCTTCAGCTAATAGAAGCATTAGTTGAAAAGGCCCTTCGGCGACACAAAGGACAATCCCCCATCTAACCGCGGGCTAGAGTCGTATTTGCACTACTTCGGCAAAACAAACAATATCGAGCCAAAGCTAAACATAAAAGGGGGTTTTCCGCCGAGAAGGGAACATGGCCCGTGTCCTGATTGACGACTCATTGTGCTAGGTAGTCACCGAAACAAAGGCAGTTCGCGTGCCGTAATAATTGCCGTGAAGCCGGCAATTATTACGGCTTCGAGGCTGTTGCTTGGACTAGCGATTGTAATGGTTGCTTCATTAGGAGCACTTTCAATAGGCAACGAAACATCCGAAGAGACCTCAATAAGCTAAGGCCTTATCGACCGAGTGGACCAGAGTCTCGCTCGAAGAATCTGCGGGTTCTTTATAGCAAGTTGACAAAACAGGACCCAGCTAAAGGTCAGATTACTGATGGAGCAAGTGCCGACTGAAGGCGGCCGAATAGCACTGATCCTAGGGAGCAACGAAGAAGCCCTCAGGTTCTTCAAGAAGGCCAGCCAGATCGCCCAGAGTAATGGGCTGAACGACATATATGTGAAAGCTATTTGTGAGATTTTTCTGATCGAACTGAACAAAGGAGTTATCAAACGCCAAACCCAGCTATTTGATCAGATCAAGAAACTTGAAGTTAAAGGCGAGATCAAGCCGGATACTAAAGCCTTTGTTCTTTTACGGAGGCGAAATATACTACTATCAAAATGATAGTAGTAAGGCAATTCGTTTGTATGAGAATGCGGCCGAGATTGCCGCCAGAAACGGTAACCAACGCGATGCTCCGCGATACCAGTTGTATTTGGGCTATGCTTATCTGGCCGAAGAGGAATATGACGCATGTCTGACTGTTTTGAATGCGTCCTTAAAAAGCTCCTCGGAGACGGAGAACACACGTGGCCAGGCTTTAGCCTATATAGCTCTTGGGCTAACCTTGAGTCAAACTGGCGAGAAACAGAAGGCTCTTGAGTCGTATAAAAAGGCTGAGAAGATATTTCCCATCGACGTGGATTTTGTCGAAAAGGCTCGCCTTTTCAACGGTATGGGAAGATATATGCGGACTACGGAGATTTTTCAACGTCGTTGGCATATAGGAAAAAGGCTCTTCAGGCGTTTAAAGCTAGCCGGGCACAATCTGGGCCGATCAATAACATTACCCAGCCTAGGCGTATTGAGCTATCAGGTTGGCAACAATAAAGAGGCAGAAGAGTATTTTGACCAGGCGTTGAAAATGACGCGGCAAACAATGACCTGTTCGCGGCGGCATGCGTGCTCGGCGAATTCGGAACCTATCATTTCGGTAACGGCAATTTCAAAAAAGCATTGGTCCAATATCAGGAGGCGTTGGGGTATTTTAAGAAAGCAGGCGAAAAGCGGTATCTTACGCCACTTATTCAGGCACGCATCGCACAAATATACATTAACGAACGAAAATTCGATCAAGCGCTCAAGTTGCTGGAATCGACGTTGAGATCAAACCGGGATGTTCGGAATCGGTTTGCTGAAGCGGAGACTCTTTATCATCTCGCCGTTGTCCATCTTGAGTGGACGATCCCCATTCTGCCCTTCTGCGCAGCATCCGAATCTCTTGAGATCACAGAATCTTTGTCGCAGAATGTTTCCAGTTCGAGTCTCAAGGGGGCTTTTGTTTCAAATGTTTACGACCGATACCGTAGGTAACTGTCCTCCTTATGAAACTGGCCGCGAACGAACCAGATCTGCGGCGACGTGCGTTGCAGCTTGCTGAACAGGCCTGCGGGCGATCAATGTTGGAGAATCTGGCCCTTTCCGATGTAGATTCTATGGCCGATGCCGATGCCGCGACGGTAAAACGTGAGAAGGAAATTCGGGCTTCATTAAATTCCAAATCCGACAAGCTTACGAATCTTCTGAATAGGAACGCTGACAAAATTGATATTGACAGGGTGGATGGCGAGGTCAATGAGCTGCAGCATCGGTTTGAAGAGTTAAAGGCGGAGCTGAAGCAGAAAAGCCCGGTTTATTCTGCGATCAAGGATCCGCCGCCTTTTGATCTAGTGGATTTCCAGGCGAATGTTTTGGACGAGGATTCGGTTCTGCTGGAATTCTCGCTGGGGAAGGAAGAGAGTTACTTGTGGCTGATTGGCAAGAGTGAGTTCGAGGCTTATGTTCTGCCGCCTCGCGATGAGATCGAATCTCGCGTGGAGATGCTTCGGGGTTTGATGTCGGACCGCGAGCCGCGGCCGTCCGAAGCTATCGAGGTTTATCAGGCAAGAGTTGCTGAATCCGACGCACGATACCGGATCGCGTCCGCCGAGCTCTCGTCAATGCTGCTCGGACAGGCGGTTGATCGGCTCAAAGGCAAACGTCTTATCGTTGTCGCGGACGGCGGGCTTCATTATTTTCCGATCTCCGCCCTGCCGATGCCTAATTCCGGGAGCGATCAGCCGATCCTGATGACGAACGAGGTCGTTTATCAGCCATCGGCGCAAACGCTTTCGATGCTCAAGAAGCTGCGGCCCGCATCGGGCCAGACGGCGCGGCGCGACCTGCTGCTTTTCTCCGATCCCGTATTTTCGGCGAGTGACGAACGACTATCGGGCGTCGAACTCGCAGCCGCCGACACAAACAGTTCCACAGGCAATAACTTTCGCTTTGTCGAATCGCTCGATTCGCTCGGACGGCTTAAGAGGTTCGGCCACCGAGGCCGCGTCGATCTTGAAAATTCTCGGTAGTTCAAATGCCGATTCGTTCGACGGCTTTGCAGCCAGTCGCGAACGTCTGCTTAACACGAATTTGGCAGATTACAAGGTGCTCCATTTCGCCACCCACGGGATCGCAAACAAGGTCCGGCCTGATCTCAGCGGAATCGTTCTATCGCGATTTGGTGAAAACGGCCAGCACCAGGACGAATTCGTCAGGCTCGAAGACATCTACGGAATGAAACTAAAGGCCGACCTCGTCGTTTTGAGTGCCTGCGAGACGGGCATAGGCAAAGAGCTTAAGGGCGAAGGAACGATGAGCCTCAACAACGCGTTTCTTCAATCCGGATCGCGTTCGGTCCTCGCAAGCCTCTGGAAGGTCGAGGACAACGCGACACGCGAATTGATGGCCGAGTTTTACTCGGGCATAGCCTCCGGCGGCCTGACGCCATCCGATGCCCTCCGCCGCGCGCGGAAATGAAACTAGCGTCAATGCCGCAATACAGTTCCCCCTTCTACTGGGCCGCCTTCACCCTCCACGGCGACGGGGGATCGCCTCTCAGCCTGTCTTCAAAGCCAGCCTGGCCTTATGTCGTCTCGGTCCTCGCGATCCTCGCCGCCCTCGCACTGTGCGCCCGCCGCCGGTTTCGTCGTTAAACCGATAATTTTTGCCTTTTCAAAATTTTTTCCAGTCGGCGACGTAAGACTTTTGGGCAAAACAATCATTTACTTGTGAGCTTCCGCTAGTGTATTGTAAACGCCATTCAGTACAATTCGGCGTATTGAAACGGCGAAAGGTGAGCGATGAAACCGCTTTTAGGGGGCGTCTTAACGATGCGGCAAAGGGCGTTAGCGACGACGACGCGAGAGAAGAACTGATTTCGGTATTTAATACTATCTTTAAGAAGTAGAACCGGTGAATATTCTAATGGACCAAGGTTTTGCCCGTTCTTTTTTTCGAATTGCGATATTGGTCGTTACGGTCCTCGGAAATGGGATTGCCGCGCAAACGGCGGTTGATATCCAATCGGAGACGATCGAAAACGAAACTGAGGCGATACGCCTTGGTGCACTCTGGCAACTCGACCCGACCCGAACCGCGGTCGGTCTATTTGAAAGCGCCGCCCAAGACTGGGAAAGACTAAGAAATCCCAAACGGGCGATCTTCTGCCTGAATCAGATCGCAAAATTGCCCAGGGTTGATTCGAAGGACGACTCAGCTCTTCGGGCATTGCGACGTGCACTACGACTCGCCGGGACTCATAACTTGACCGACGAAAGAATTATCTCCCTAAGTCTGTATTCCCTTATTTATCACGAGAGAGGCGAAAAGGACCGATTTCACGAGTTCAGTCAACTCTCAATTAGTTTGAGTTCTGGCGAGTCTTCGGATGAAGCCCGAGCCTATGCCAGTTTCTCTGCGGGCATGTATGAGTATTATCACGGCAAATTGGCACGTGCCACGGCCTTTTTTGAAACGGCGAATGATCTTGCCCAAAAGACAGACAATTTTACCTTGCAAAGCCAGGCACTCTCCTTCGTCAGCTTCTCTTACATGCGGGAAGGCAGGCCAACGCTTGCTGTCGATAAGTTGGACTTTGCTTTGCGCCAAAGTACGCAAGCAGGCTACCGAAAAGGCATTGCCCTTTCTTATTTTGCTATGGCGGTACTAAATTATCACCTAAGCGATCGGCAAAAGGCTCTCGAATTCTTCGCCACGGCCGAGTCGCTATTTCCATCCGATTTTGAATGGAAAGAAAAAGCCCGCGCATTCAATATCATTGGAACAATTTATCAAGAGTTCGGTGAGTTGAACCTCGCTGAAACCAAGTTTCAACAGGCTTTTGACAACTATGAAAAATCGGATTATGTATTAGGTAAAACTGCTGCCCTTACCAATCTTGCGGACACCAAACTTGCCAAGTCACACTTTGGCGAGGCAAAGAAAATCTACGAAGAGGCGATGCGGCTTTCGCTGGCACTCGATGACAAATTTAGGCTAGCAAACGTAACCGAGGGTTTAGGAAGCGTGGCTTTCGCCGAGAGGAATTATGATGCGGCGATCGCGGAGTTCAAACGAACTCTTCAGATCTACAACGACCTTGGCGTAAAGATGCCTCATATTGAGAATTTGCTTGGACGTTGCTATGAAGAGATGGGTTCGACCAGTAAGGCGAGACAAAACTATGAAAATGCGGCTCTCAGGAACCGCGAGACAAAAGATCACATTCAACTATCCGAAAACCTATTCAACCTCGCCAGCTTGGATTCCAGGGGAGACGAGCTTCAAGTAGCGACCGAACGCGTTTCTGAGTCGATACACCTTGCGCGAAGGCCTCTACTCGAGGGTAAACAACGCAACTCTAAAACGTTCGTTTTTTTCCAGCTTGCATGACCGTTTTCAGCTTTATGTCCACATCTTGCTCCGGAGGTACAAGCTATCAAAGGATCAGACCTTAAAGCTGGACGCCTTACGAGTTTCAGAAACAGCTCGGGCGCGGGCAATGATGGAAAACCTCGCGTTGTCGGAGTCCGATCTTACGGCGGATGCAGATCCTGAAATGGTCAGAATGGAGAAGGAGATTCGGTTCACGCTGAATGCGAAATCCGATAGGTTGACTGATCTTTTGAGCCAGGGTGCGGATATCGGCGAAATCGACAGATTGGATAGCGAGATAAATGAACTGCAGCATCAGTTGGAAGAGGTAAAGGCGGATCTGAAGCAAAAAAGTCCCGTTTATTCGGCTATCAAGGACCCGCCGGCGTTTGATCTGGAGGATTTCCAGGCGAATGTTTTGGACGAGGATTCGGTTCTGCTGGAATTCTCGCTGGGGAAGGAAGAGAGTTACTTGTGGGCAGTTGGCAAGAGTGAGTTCGAGGCTTATGTTCTGCCGCCTCGTGATGAGATCGAATCTCGGGTGGAGATGCTTCGAGGCCTGATGTCGGACCGCGAGCCGCGGCCGTCCGAAGCTATCGAGGTTTATCAGACGAGAGTTGCTGAATCCGACGCACGATACCGGATCGCGTCCGCCGAGCTCTCGTCAATGCTGCTCGGACAGGCGGTTGATCGGCTCAAAGGCAAACGTCTTATCGTTGTCGCGGACGGCGGGCTTCATTATTTTCCGATCTCCGCCCTGCCGATGCCTAATTCCGGCAGCGATCAGCCGATCTTGATGACGAACGAGGTCATATATCAGCCGTCGGCACAAACACTTTCGATGCTGAAGAAGCTGCGGCCCGCATCGGGCCAGACGGCGCCGGCGCGACCTGCTGCTTTTCTCCGATCCCGTATTTTCGACCAGTGACGAGCGTCTGTCGGGCGTCGAACTCGCAGCCGCCAACACAGACAGTTCAACGGGCAATAGCTTTCGCTTTGTCGAATCGCTTGATTCCCTCGGGCGGCTTCGAGGTTCGGCCACCGAGGCCGCGTCGATCTTGAAAATTCTGGGCAGTTCAAATGCCGATTCGTTCGACGGCTTTGCAGCCACCCGCGAACGTCTGCTTAACACGAAATTGGCCGATTACAAGGTGCTTCATTTCGCCACCCACGGAATCGCAAACAAGGTCAGGCCAGATCTTTCGGGAATAGTCCTATCGCGATTTGGTGAAAACGGCCAGCACCAGGACGAATTCGTCAGGCTCGAAGACATCTACGGAATGAAACTAAAGGCCGACCTGGTCGTTTTGAGCGCCTGTGAAACGGGCATAGGCAAAGAGCTTAAGGGCGAAGGGACGATGAGCCTCAACAACGCGTTTCTTCAATCCGGATCGCGTTCGGTCCTCGCAAGCCTCTGGAAGGTCGAGGACAACGCGACACGCGAATTGATGGCCGAGTTTTACAAAGGCATAGCCTCCGGCGGCCTGACGCCGTCCGATGCACTTCGCCGTGCGCAAATGAAGCTCGCATCCATGCCGCAATACAGTTCGCCCTTCTACTGGGCAGCCTTCACCCTCCACGGCGACGCCCGTACTCCTCTCACCCTTTCCTCCTCTCGCCAAATTTGGCCGTATGCTGCTCTGATCCTGGCCGCCCTCGCCACGATTGCCTTCTTCGCCCGCCGCCGCTTTGGTCGGTAGACCATCAAATTTTCGCTGTTCAATCTTTTTTCCGCTGGCGAATGTAAGACTTTCCGGTAAAAAATCAAGACATACAGACACTGGATATTTCACGAACCGTTTTGCCGCCCAATCGGCCTAGCGCAGCGTGAATTCTTGCCGTTTTCCGATCAACTCAAAACGGCATTTAGCGATACGCGGCGGGACTCCCGCCACCGCCTCGTATCTTTTTTAAGATCTATTCGGCGGCACCGCGCAATATGGATGGTTAGTCCCCGCCCGGGTCACCAGAAGGAATACGAACTTGACGCAAAGACGCCAAGCCGCAAAGAAATGATTCCTTGCGACTTGGCGTCTTTGCGTTAAGTTATCCATTCCCGAAGCCTAGAAAGGAATTCCGGGTATGCGGATTTTTTCCTTCAGTTTCTGCGTGCCGATGTCGATGGCCTTGTTGGCGATCACGCTGCCGAGCATGTTAGCCAGGTCGGGCCTGATCTTCTTGAGGCGGTCCTGGGTCTTTTTCGCACCCTTGGTGTCGCCGCTCGCATGCTGGGTCGAGCCGAGGTTGAACAGGCCGGCCACGTTATTTCCGTCAAGGATGACGACGCGGTTGAACTGGGCCAGTGCAAGCGGAAGATTATTCGTTCCGCGATATGCAAGGCCGAGCTGGTTCATCGCGATGGCCCAATCGTTGTGCAGTTTGACAGCCTGATTAAGCGAAACAACGGCCTGATCGTGCTCGCCAAGGCTGTTCTGGGTCGAACCGAGGTTCAGGTACGCGGCGTCGAGATTCGGGTCTTTTTGCACCGCCTGCTGCAGCGATGTTTTGCCTTTTGCCAGCTTGACCTTCGCTTCGGCATCGTTCTTGGCGGCCTTATCGGCTTGTGCTCCGTTGTAGTATGCCCAGCCAACGTTGGTATCATCGACTGCGGTCGAACCCATTCCGCGGGCGGTTTCCAGCCGTGCGGTCGCCTTTTCCCAGTCGTTTACCTTACCGAGGCAGAATCCCCATTCGCTGTATAGGTTCGCATCATCCTTGATAGTTTCGGCTGCGATCGCATACTCGGCATTAGCTTCGGGGTATCGCTCGAGTTGGCGGTACGTGCTCGCGAGATTTGCGTGCGCACGGGCATTGGTACCATCGGCCTTGACCGCCGATTGATAAGCCGTCAGGGCATTCTTGTAGTCTGCCTTGTTGTAATAGATCGCTCCAAGATCGAACCAGGCCGGCGCGTAAGCCGGATCTATCTGCGTCGTTTTCTTATATGCGTCTATCGCCTTGTCCGGCTGGCCAAGCTTGTCGAATATAACGCCACGTTGATAATTAGCCGCTCCGTTTTTCGGATCGGCGGCAACGATCTGGTCAAAAACAACCAGTGCTTCCTGGTTCTTGTTTTGTTTGAATAGAAGCACCCCGCGTGCAAAGCGAGCCTCAAGTCCGTTCACACCGGCCGCTTCGGCTTTGGTCAAATAGAGGTCGGCCTTCACCGCGTTTCCGGCCTCAACATATGCCAAAGCCACGGGCAGATAGAGCGACGAGAGTTCAGGATCGATCGCCAGAGCCTTTTCGTAATTCGCAACGGCAAGAGCATTTCGGCCGTGAGCGTCGTGGATCTCGCCAAGCTTCGTGAAAGCCACCTCGTTCCTCGAGTCAAGCTTTACCGCTTCGTCGAACAGTGGAACGGCTGCTTCGCCATAATTGTCGCCAGCGGTCTGGATGCCGGTAAACGTCAAGGCTTCGCTCAGGCCGGTCAACGCTTCGGCGTTCTTTGGGTTCGCCTTTAGCGAGTTTCTATAATTCAAGGTCGCACCGGCAACATCGCCGGTTTCCATTTGTTTTTCCGCCGCGGCCGCAAGCGTGTTCGAAAGCTTGAGCTTCGCTATCCGTTCGCGGGCCCGTGCCTTGGCTATTGCGGCCTGTCGGGCTTTCGCAGCGTCGGCTTTTTTCTTCCGGTTTGCCGCGATCTGTGCGTTCACCTTTTCGCGGTACGAGAGCCTACCGGCCGCGCCAAGCTTGGCCGACCCGCCGGCCCTTTCCTGCGGCCGCTTGCTCGATTCGCGAAATACAAAAACACTCGAGCCGCTTACAACGTCATCGGTTATTACGATGTCGTTCGCCTTGACGACAAGGCCCTGAAAGCTGATCGAAAAGAAAGCCATCAACGAAAAAAGTGCTTTTATTGAATTGTTATTACGAAACATGACAACCTCTTGAACTTGTTTTTGGTGGGGTATACAACAGTAGCCACCTATATAATACCTTATTCAGACGTTTCGTTGTCAGTTTTTTTGCGGAGAAAGTTCTGGGATTTTCGATTTTCGATTTCAGATTTGCGATCGCAACCAGCGTTTAATCAAAACCAACAAATATCGGCTCAGGCCGCAGTTCGATACCAAACCGTTCGTTGACTTCCGAAACAATGCGGTCCCTAAGAGCGATCACGTCCGCCGCCGTGGCATTTCCGCGATTTACGATTGCTAGGGAATGCTTGGTTGAAATGCCCGCGTTGCCCATCGCGAAACCCTTGTAAAACCCCGCGTTTTCGATCAGCCACGCCGCCGCGACCTTGACGTTTTCGGTATCAACATCAAAATGCGGAACCTCGGGAAAGGCATCTTCGATCTCAGCCAGCATTTCACGGCCGATGATTGGATTCTTGAAAAATGAACCGGCGCTCTGCGAGTTCGGATCGTTCGGGTCGATGACCATCGATTTTGCGGACCTGACGCTCAAGACCGCCTGACGCGTTTCCGCCAATGCCGGTTCCCGCCCGGCAAAAAACTCCTTTAGGTCCTTATAGGCGATCTTCGGCGGCCCGCCTTTGCGAAGAGAATACGTGACGGACAAAACGATATAGTGATCACGGTCTGTCGTATTAAAAATGCTAGTGCGATAAGCAAAACCGCAGTCCGCATTGCTCAGATCGGCGACCTGGCGATTCGTTCGGTCAAAAGCCCGCACTGAAACGATGGTCTCCGAAACTTCCTGCCCATACGCCCCGACATTTTGGACGGGTGTACCGCCAACAAAACCCGGGATCCCGCTCAGGCATTCGACGCCTGCAAGGTCGCGGCTAACGCAATGATCAACAAATGCATCCCAATCCTCGCCGGCCTGAGCGGTGACCAATACAAACTCCCCGCCTGTCTTAGGAGGGGTGGCAGCCGCTTCGGCTGATGGGGTGGTCCGCTCCGCTTGAACCCGCACTCCGCACTCCGCACTCGTCAATATGCCCTTCAAAGCAACCTGCATTACGAGCCCGTCAAATCCGTCGTCGGACACCAGAATATTGCTTCCTCCGCCGAGAATGAATAATTCAAGCCCTTTGTTCTTCGCATATTCGAAAGTCTCAGCGACATCCGCCTCGCTTTCAGCCGTGACAAAATAGCGCGCGGGGCCGCCGATCCTTAATGTAGTGAACGGTGCGAGGGAAATGTCTTTTTGAATTTCCAGAGGATTTGTAAGAAGACAAGAGCGTAACGGTCAGGTTTTGCTAGCCTTATTTCCGTATTCGAGTTCCGTGGTTCCCTTTCTCATAAAAAGAACCACGGAACACTAAGAACTAAAGCGAAGATTAACCCTTGACCTTACCACCGGTTACGATCTCAAGCTGGGCGGCGAGGTCGTTGCGTCCAAGCCGTCTTAGCCGCTCCCAAGCCTTCTTTGCCTCGCCCAGGTTGCCGTTCTTGAACTCAGCTTCGCCGAGATTGTAATATGCAGCGGCGAACTTGTCGTTCTTATCAACCGCTTTTCGAAATTGGGCGGCCGCTTCCTTAAGCTTGTCCTGTTTACGATATGCAATGCCAAGCTCATTCAAGGCAAATGCCCAGTTCGGCTCTTTCTGGACCGCCTTCGTCAGTGCATCGACAGCTCCGGCATAATCGCCCAAGTCGGATAGTGCCATTCCGAGGTTCATCATCGGCCCGGCAACGAATTTGGGGTTGCTCGCGGCTGCCTTTTGCAGTGCGATCTTGGCTTTTTCAAGCTTCGGCCTCGCCGCGGCAACGTCCTTTCGGCTCAAGTCGTCGCGGGCAGCATTGTAATATGCCCAGCCAAGGTTCGCATCGTCAACGCCCGTTTGGCTGTATTTCGAAGCCTTTTCGAGCGCTGTAACCGCGTCACCCCAACGGCATCGCATAGCCCGGGCCATATTTAGCTCGCATTGCTTTGCGATCATGAAGGCACTCTTGCTATAGATATCGGCGGCCTGTTCCTTGCTGAAATCCGGCGTCCGCTCGATAAAGAGAGCAGCGAGCTTATAATTTGCTTCGGCGTCGTTAAAATTCGACATTTGCCGGTAAGCATCGCCGAGATTCTCGAACGCGACCCAGCTATCGTTCTTAAGCCTGACCGCTTCCTTATATGCGCGTACCGCTTCGGGCAGGTTGTTCGACTCGTAATACGCGTTACCAAGCCCCAGCCACGCCTCAAAGTAATTGAGTTTCAGGGTCGTTGCCTTCGTAAAATCGGCGACCGCTTCGGCCGGCTTACTCAGCCGTAACAGTGTTTCGCCCGATTGATAGAAAGCCTCTGCATAACCCGGATCGGCTTTTGTTGCCCGCCTGAAAGCCGTCAATGCGTCATCATTGCGGTTCTGTGAATACCTGATCAACCCCAGAAAATACTGCGTTTGAGGATCGTCAGGTGAAATGACCATCGCTTTCGTGAGAAGCTCGTCCGCCTTCGCGATCTGGCCCTGCTGATAATAAAGAATTCCGAGCGGAACATAGATCTCGGTCAGGTCCTTGTCGTTCGCCAGTGCTTTCTCATAATTCGTGCGGGCCTCGTCGTCCTTTTCGAGCGAGGCAAAAACTTCGGCCAAACCAAAGCTCGCCGGCGCATTATTTGAGTTGTAGGTCAGGGCCTCTTCAAAGAATTTGCGGGCGGCGGCCGGGCTGTCCTTAACAAGCAGGTCGTTGCCCTTCAAGGCAAGAGCTTCGCTAAGTCCGGTCTTCGCCCTTGCATTCTTCGGATCAAGAGCGGAGGATTCGCGGAAAAAATCGATCGCATGATCAAAATCGTCCCGGTCCATATAAAATTCGCCAACGCCGGCAAACAGGCTCGAAGCCTCTTCTTTAGGCATTACCTTGATCTGCTTCAACCGCGGATCATCCGGCTGAACTGTCGTGCTTCGATTGCGCCGGGGCGTGACCTTTGCGAGGGTAATGAATTGTTTGCTGAATTTCCTGGCCGTCTCGATCCGCTGCGTCTTTGTTCGTACCGTCCTGGTTTTGGAAACAAACTTTTTCGGCGCCGCCTTCGCACTGCTGCGAAATACAAAAACGCTCGAACCGCCGGTAATATCGCTTACCGAGACCAATTCCTGCCCACTCGACGGAGTCGCGTTCATCAGTAGCGTAAAAATAACCATCAAGGCCAAAAACGCTTTTGTCGATCCGATTAACTTTTTCATGATGTTCCTCTAATAAAATAAGCTGTCGATCCCGGTAGCGGCACACGCCCAGGCAGCACCTTACGATGCGCTTTATATCGTTGGACGTTTCCTCCGATATGTTTTTGCCTTTTTTCCCCGCTTGAACTACAGAATATTACACCAATATTCATTCCCTTGCCATATTTTCGGCGGTTTGACCATTTTCTTCGTATTCCTTCATCTTGCCATTATGTTACAGGTCGTATAAATTATTTTCTTACCAACAACTGAAGCAGTCGAGAGTCTTGAGTTAAGGGTCGAGAGTCGGAATTCCGCTCCTGCCCGCGACTCCTGAACTCAAGACTCACGACTCTAAGAAAAAGGAGATCTTGCCGAAAATGAAAGCATTCGCAACAGAGGACATTCGGAATCTGGCTGTCATTGGACACGGCGACGCGGGTAAAACCCAGCTCGTTTCGTCCCTACTCCACGTCGCCGGAACATCACATCGCTGGGGAAAGGTCGATGAAGGTACGACCATTACCGACTACGAAGAAGATTCGATAGAGCGAAAAATATCGCTCAACAACAATTTTGCCCACACCGAATACAAAGACACCAAGATCAATTTGATAGACACGCCCGGTTACGCCGCGTTCGTTTCGCACGCCCGGCCGGCATTGCGTGTTGCCGATTGCGCCCTGGTCGTCGTTGACGGCGTCCACGGTATTGAGGTGCAGACCGAAAAGACATGGCAGTACGCCAACGAATTTCTGCTGCCGCGCTTCATGGTCATCAACAAGCTGGACAAAGAGCATTCCGATTTCGGCCACGCTCTGGATACGGCACAGCAGTCATTTGCCCGCTCGATCGTGCCGTTCACCCTGCCGATCGGGAAAGAAGCGAATTTCAAAGGCGTCGTCGATGTCGTTCATCAAAAAGCATACGAATTTGACGCTGACGGCCATGCAAAAGGGATCGCGATCCCATCGGAGGGCAAAGAACTGCTCGATTCGACCCGCGAACGCCTAATCGAGCTTGTCGCCGAATCAGACGACGCCCTGATGGAAAAATATTTCGCAGACGGCACATTGCCTGAAGAAGACATCTATCCGAACCTCGCAAAAGCTATTGCAAAGAGCAAACTTTGCCCGGTTTACGCCGTGTCCGCAAATAATCTGGTCGGCTTACAGATATTGCTCGATCACCTGGTCGAATTCGCGCCGAATCCGGCGACGCACGAGTCCGAATACGGCTTCAAAGATAATGAAATGACCGGCGACCGGATCTCGCGAAAATACAGCAATGACGAGCCATTCTCCGCCTACGTCTTCCGTACCATCGCTGACCCTTTTGCCGGCCGCATAAATGTGATGAAGGTCGTCAGCGGCAAGATCGCCTCCGACGCGACAGTCCAAAACACCTCGCGCGACGCACCGGAAAGACTTGGCGCACTACATGTAATATCCGGCAAAACTCTGGACAAGGTTCCCGGAAGCCCGCACCGGCGACATCATCGCGGTCGTAAAACTGAAAGATACACAGACCGGCGATACGCTCAGCGACAAAGCAAAACCGATCGTATATCCAAAGGTCGAGTATCCCGAAGCCGCCATCGCGTTTGCCATCGAGCCGAAATCCCGCGCCGACGAAGACAAGATCTCTGGGGCGCTTCACCGCATTCTGGAAGAAGACCCGTCGCTCCATTTCGACCGCGACCCGCAGACGAAAGAGTTTATTCTCTCCGGCTCGGGCCAGCTTCACATCGAAACGATCGTTGCCAAACTGGCCAATCGTTATCACGTCGAAGTCGCCCTGCATCCGCCAAAGGTGCCTTACAAGGAAACGATCACGGCGACCGCCGAGGTCCAGGGCCGCCACAAGAAACAATCGGGCGGACGAGGCCAGTTTGGCGACTGTAAGGTAATTTTTGAGCCGCTCGAACGCGGCGGCGGATTCGAATGGGTTGACAAGATCTTTGGCGGATCGGTTCCGCAAAATTTTCGCCCGGCGATCGAAAAAGGCATCATCGAAGCCGCCCAGGGCGGTGCGGTCGCGGGCTATCCGCTGGTCGATTTTAAGGTCACGCTGATCGACGGCAGCTTCCACGCGGTCGATTCCGACGAACATTCATTCCGTGCGGCCGGACGCAAGGCGTTTCGTGCCGCGATGGAGAAGGTCAAGCCGACGCTGCTCGAACCGATAATGGACGTCGAGGTCTTTACGCCGCAGGAAGTCTCCGGCGACATCATGGGTGACCTCAACAGCCGCCGCGGCCGCGTAGGCGGAATGGAGGTCCGCGGGAAACAACAGGTCATCAAAGCCAAGGTGCCGCTTTCGGAAATGCTCGATTACCAATCAAAGCTAAACAGCGTAACCCAGGCCCGCGGCTCGTATCATATGCAGTTTTCCCACTACGACCCGCTGCCCGGCAATCTGCTCAAAAAGGTTGTCGATGAAGCCGTCGCCGCCGGACGTGTGCGTGCGCATGACGAAGACGAGTAGTTTCTCGGATGGTGGGCGGTCTTGTTTGTTCACGGGTTCGCGAAACACGCGGACCGTATGTTATTCGTGATCGTCAGTGAAAATGCTTCTCACGCTAGCCGTTCGCTGGAAAAGCGATCGGCAATGAGGGACGGGCCAGTTGGGTTTATGAAATATCGTTACGCAACGTTTCCTGTCATATTGCTTGCGGTCACCCTTGGGTGCAAGTACCTTAGCCGCGAGCCGGCGGTTGCGTCTGAGGCCGCCGATAAGAACCCCGTAGCGACGGTAAAAACGAGCGCGGTCGCGCTTAACAACGAACCGGCGGGCAGTCTCGACAACACTGCCCCCCTGCATACAAAACTCAGTGAGATACAACGTTACCGTAGCACCAACGGCGTCTACGAGGAAGGCTCGGCGGAGGTTCATATGTGGATTTACCTTCTTGCCGACACGACGATCTCGATCGGGAAGCTTGGCGGTCTAATTGTGAACAAAACGTATTTTCCGCGAGGACTGCCCGTCCCGTCGACGAATGGCCCTGTAAAGCCCGACCCGTTGATGCTTGTCGTCAAAACCGAAAATGCTCCGTCCGAGTGGTTCCCCGGCTTTAGGTTAACAAAGGATGAACTTGAACGGATTGCCTGTGAAACATCTTTCACCCTGCTGGATAGCCCCGGGACACTAGCAGGCGCGCGGATCGAGAACGACAGCATCGAGATATCTTCGGACGATCGTTACTTTATCAATACGAAAGTGCAAACGACCTTTGTCGAAGGTACGCGCGACCTAAAAGAAAAGAAGGTCGATCAGCGCCCGGCAAACGAAGACGATCTTAAAGGTGAGATAAGTCGGTTGATCGACCTTTCCCGCGGGATCCGCGAACTGAGAATAATCGCGAATGAGAACGCATCTTATGCCAGCCTGCTAAAGATCCTCGCCTCTATTGACCGGCCCGGTGTAAAAGCCTGGGTTAGCGTGCGGCCAATGGAGTTTCCGCCGCCGAGGCGCCGGTAATTATCGGCCTGATGCCCGACCGGAAGATATTGCTTCGATCGTATACGCGAACCTGCAACCGGGTGTATAATCGCCGCATCATACGCTTTTCAGCGCTTTTTGCTCAAAATACAACTTACGCCAGCTTTCACGGCCAACTTTAGAGGAGTGTAACTATGAGATCACTATTCGCTAACGTCGTCGCGTTTCTTCTCATTTTCGTTTTTGTTTGTTCCCCCGTTTGGGCAACCTGCGGCGGAGGCGGCGGTGGCGGCGGTGGCGGCACGTCGGGAAGCGGTGGCAGCGGCGGCGGTTCGACGGTAAATCCGGTCGTATATCACGTACCGTGGAAAAATCCTAAGACTGCTAAGGTCGCCCCAGTGGCTGAGGGCCTTGTACTTTATTGGTTCCCTGCAACAAAAGAAGAATTGCAAAGATCCAGCCTCCGCGAATCGCGTGCGTTGTCGCTGTACGCGGGCCAGTGCGTCGCTATGCATTTGGCGGATGTGGAAACCCCAAATGCTGAAAAGCTAGTCGGCGGATCGAAACTCCCGATCGCCGTACTCGCCACTCCGGACGGAACACCGATCAATAAAGTCGAAAACACCGCCGGAAAAATTAAGGTCGCTGATGTAGAGAAACTGGTTGGCACAGAAGTAAAGACGCGTGAAGCTGCTCTCGACGCCAGCCTGAAAGACGCTAAAGCAAAGGCCACCGCAGGTGAAAATGCCGAGGCGATCAAGCTCTATCAAAAGGTCGCTGCCGAAAAATGCATGTTTTCTAAAAAGGCAAAGGCTGCGGCCGCCGAGTTGAAAAAGCTTGGTGCCCAGAATGTTGGCGAGATTCGCGAATCGAGCCCGATCTTTCAAGCCAAAACCAGTGCGCTTATCACACAAATAATGAAACGCGGCCTGATCGCCGAAAACAAGGCTCAGTACATTCTGGCCGAGAAGTTGTACACGCAAGCTAATAAAATGGACCCGGCCGACCCAACGCCGCTCCGCTACTTAGGCGAACTTCATCGCCATCACCTCGGAGATTGGGACAAGGCGAAGATAGAATTTCACCAGATCCTCGACATGCAGGCCGACCCGCTGTCGCGTGCAGTCGCCCTGCACAGCCTCGGCAAGATCACGATCCACGACGGCGAATTCAAAAAGGGCCTCGGCCTGATGGAACAGTCAGTCGAAGAATATCCGCTCGCGCTCGCCTACCGCAATATCGCCGTTTACTGGCATTCCGAAGGCGAGGTGGAAAAAGGCGCGGCTTATACGCAGAAGGCATATGATCTCGACCCGAACGATCCGTACAACCATGTATTCTCAGCCGTCTTCCTGGCCGCCACCGGTAAAAAGGACGAAGCGTTAAAGATCGCTCAGAAAAATATCAACTTACTCCCCGCATCCTACAATCTGGCGGCGATATTCGCCCAGACCGGCCATCGCGACAAGGCCCTGGCATATCTAAAACGCCACTTCTACCAATACGAACGCTACCACGCCGTCCGCGAAAAAGAGATGATGGAAGCCCGCGTCGACGCTGTCTTTGCCTCGATTGTACAGGACAAAGACTTCCTCGAACTGACCAAACACGCCGACGGCAAACTCCCGATGGTAATGTCGCCCAGACAAGCAGCACCAATGCGGATGGAGCATTAACTCCATACGTCTGGACTTCCGGCATTAGTTTCCTTTTTGTAATGAAAGCCGCTACGGAATTCCAAAAGCTCCCTTAGGGAGGGCTTTTGGAGTTCCGTAGAATGACAACTGCTGAACAAATTGCTTCGTCTTCTTGAATCCAACTTACGCTTCCCTCCGAATACTACTTTGCATCGTTTATTTTCATTAAGAAACGCATCCAAACCTTGTTTGGAGTGCAACATTCGACATTCGGCTTAAAGAAATATGATCCAAAGTTGTTCGTCTGCTGAGAGTCCAATACTATTGACCGAGTCGGTCTCATCCGTGACAAAGGTTGCGGAGGCCCGCCTAACGACGGCGTTCGGCCAGTTTCGCATTGCGGGTTATCAGTCACTGACAAGTGACGAGGAATTCGTCTGTGTTTATAAGGGTGAACTTCGTTCGAAAACTCCCGTTCTTGTTCGGATCCATTCGCAATGCCTGACAGGCGACGTTTTCCATTCGTCAAAATGCGATTGCGGCGCGCAGCTCCAGCTTGCGATGAAAATGATTGAAAAAGAGGGACGCGGCCTCGTAGTTTACCAGCAGCAGGAAGGCCGCGGGATAGGCATAATAAACAAAATCAGAGCGTATGCCCTGCAAGACGAAGGTGCCGATACGATAGACGCAAATCTCATGCTTGGCCTCGAGATCGATTCACGACAATACGGCCAGTGTGTCGAGATCCTAAGGGATCTCGGCATCACACATTTAAAGGCGATGACAAATAATCCAACGAAGATCCAGGCGATCCGTGACGGCGGCATCGAGATCGTCGAGCGCGTGCCGATCGAATTCAAGCCATCCAAAGACACTGCAAAATATCTCAGCGTAAAGAAGTTCAGCATGGGACATTTTCTGGACTTAGTGACCTAACAGGCCGCCCTTAGCAATATGAAAACCTTAAGTGTCGCAATTCTAATAATATCTGTTCTTTTAGTCGCTGCCTCGGCCCAAACGGCAACAATCTCGCCCGACGACCTTAAGACGCTCGAAGGCCCGCCGTGGATCGGCGCACTGACGTATCTCGACTACAGTTCGAACAAGAAAACATTGATAAAATCGAACGTCACAGTTTCCCGGTCTGCTGCCGATAAATTCACCTGGACTTTTGAATATCAGTACCCGGACGAACCGAAAGCTAACAGCAAAGAAAGCGTTGTACTCAGCCCTGACGGCAAAACCTTTGACGGCGAAACCGTGGTTGCACGCACAAAACTGCCGCCCGGCACTCTTAGGTTTGTAACGACAAAAAATGGCGAGGACAATGGCAAAAAGGCTCTTTACCGATACACCTATCTCGCCGGCAAAAACAACTTTTCAGTGAAAAAAGAGGTGCGGCTCGAAGGCACCGCCGAATTCTTTGTGCGAAACGAATACGCATGGACGCGTTGACGCCGGCAAAAAACTCTTGACGAAGGTAAACAAAACTCCTGGCCGCCGCGTATAACCCATTTACGCAATTTGGCAGCGGCATCCGCTCGGGTGCATAATCGTTCTTAACCGATCTATTTTAATTTTCAGGAGAACCACGATGTTTACTTTCCAACGCGCTTCGTTTATCTCTTTAGCCCTTCTAAGCATTCTGGCAATTACTGCCGTCGACGCATTGGCCCAGGTTCGCCCGCCCGTCCCGCGTCCGAGCTCAAAATCCGTCGTCACTCAGACTATCGGAACAACTGACATTTCCATCGCCTTCAGCCGTCCGGCGGTAAAAGGCCGCGCGATTTACGGCGACTGGCCGACCGCCGTTGCCGGCGAAGCAACGCTTGATAACCAAAACGCTCGGCCGGCCGGTGCTCCGATCGTCCCTTGGGGACACGTATGGCGTGCCGGTGCCAATGAGGCAACCCTCATCACTTTTGCCGACGATGTTATTGTAAATGGCCAGCCGCTTGCCGCCGGTAAATACAGCTTTCATGCGATCCCGGCAAAGGATGGCGAATGGACGTTGATCTTTAACAAGGACGACGGCCAGTGGGGCAGCTTTACATACGACGCGAAAAAGGACGCTCTTCGCGTAAAAACAAAGCCGCAATGGGTGGCTGACAGCCGCGAATTTCTGGATTACGATTTCGATAACGTCGGAGACAAATCAGCGACCGTCGTCCTTGCATGGGAAAAGGCACGCGTTCCGTTCACGGTCGAGGTAAAGGACGTGGTCGGTTCAACGATGACGCGGCTTCGCTCATATGTTGCCGACGCTAAACCGGACGAATGGCAGCGGTCAAATAATGCCGCAAACTACGCGAAAGCCAACAAGCTGACCGACGAGGCGACTAAATGGTTCGACCAGGCAATAAAAGCCATCGATATGCAGATCGCCGCAAAGCCGAACTTTGTGAACTACCGGCAGAAGGCGACCATCCTGATCAACGCCGGCAAGATGCAGGACGCACTTGTCTCGGCCGAAAAAGCGGTGGAAGTCGGTAAGGCCGAAAAAGCCGACGCAGCCCAGGTCGCCGCACTCGAAAAACGCATCGCGGATATGAAGGCCGGAAAGCAATAACCGGCAGGATGTAAATAAGAAAGGGCCCGGACATTTTCGCCCGGGCCTTTTTGTTATTGACGTTTGTCCGCACTAGTACGGAAAGTTGTTGTTGCGTCCGTTGTTGCGGCCATTGTTCCTGCCGCGGCTTAGGCCTTCCTGGTAACCGCGTTGAAAGCCCGCCTGAAAAGCCCGCTGGATCCGGCCGTTGTTTCGGTCGCGGCCGTTGCCAAAAAATCCGGCGTTATAGTTCACATTTCCGCGACGCCGGTTGCGTGCATCGCTCATCCCCTGCCTCAAGCCGTTCTGGTAACCGCGTTGATACGCCGAACGCAGAAGTTGGTTTTCCCGACGGTCGTTGCCGTTATGGCGAAAGTCGTCATTGCGATAATCGCGGTTATTGTCGTACTGGTAATCGTCGCGGTCATCACGGTCGCGGCGATCCCGGTTCTGAGCACTGGCATCGACACCGGTCATAACGATCAGGCCGAAAGCCAATCCAAAAGCAAGAGCAAATCCTTTGAGTGTTTTGTTTAATTTAGGTGAGTTCATAATAATTCTAAGTCCTCCGGCCCTCTATATGGCAAAGCCCGTGCCAAGGACGTAACCGCTTTATTTACAATAGCTTTACTTTGAATAAATGCGAGATGGATACCAATTGGGATGATGCTTTCCCGGTTTGATACTCACTTGGGGCGAAAGGTAAGAAAGCAAAAACGCTACAAACCGCTGCGAATCAAGTGTGATTTCTTGTGTTCGTGATAGGATATAAAGTATGAAGACAGCACAGCTCCGCCATGCGGACGGGCAGGTCGAACAAAAGAAGTTCGTCGGTGCTCCGAAACAGCGCCTTTTCGCTTACCGAAAAGGTGACCACGGCAACATCGTCGGGCGAATGTACTTTGACATCGACCCCGGCCAGGATACCCAGTCAGCCACGATCACTTACACCGAAGTAGTCGGCCCGAAACCTCAGTAACTGACTTGTGCGTGATTTGCGCGAATCCACGATCCGCATTTCCAAAATCCGCGATCATTTACTCCATTTATCCCACGCCGCCTTTGCGATCTTGGCAATCACAGCCTCACGCGTTTTCTCATCCGCTGGCGAATCCGCTACAAAGACGGCAATCAGAAGTATATGTATCGTTTGGCAGTTGGATAAGGCCGATGTCGTTGGTCGCTGCGGTGATCCCCTTTTGGGTCCCGGATGTGCCCGGTCTTGTGGGCGACATAAGTATTCTCCGGCAGGAGGCCGCGGAGGCGGTTTGGGCCGGTCGGCGATTCGTTCATAAAATCGCGGATCAGGCTTATCTTCGCATACGGGATCGACCGCGCCTCGCGCAGTTCTGCCAGCAGCGAGATCGCCGCGTTTGGCGACGTCGAATTTGCGTACTGCACTTTCCAGTCCGCTGCAAACTCCTTCTCAGTGTTCTTTACAGACATTTCCTTGATGCCGATCGAGTCGATATATTTCTGCACCTCGCCAGGCCCGCCCGCCAGTCGCATCAGCACATCGCTTGCCGTGCCGTCGCTCTCCGAGATCGCATACTGGATCAATCGCCAAAGCTGCAATTTCGTCCCGTTAGGGTTCTCGTCGCGGATCGGCGAACGCTGTCCCGGCCGTACAAAATCGTCTTTCGTGACCGCCACTTCCTGATCCATCGACAACTTGCCGTCGTCCGACTGTTTGAGCACCGCCATCGAGATCGGCAGTTTGTAAACGCTTTGCATCGGAAACTGCTCCGACGCATTCAACCCAGCGTTCTCTCCGGTCTCGAACACCAACGCCGCCACGCCCACCTTTCCCTTCGCCTCTTTTGCGATCTCGGCAAACTGACGTTCAAGCTCCGCATCAGGGGCTTTTTTGTCGGCGAGCACAAGAGCCGGTGCGGGGTCAGCCGTGCTCGTTTGGTTGCTCGCCGTACCGCCGCAAGCCGAGAGAAAGAGGGCAAAAATTATCAGTGCATTTTTCATAATTTTCGATAATAACACGACGGCCGTTAACCGGTCTGCCGCAGCGGCGGTTTGGCGGTCCGATCAGGTCGAATTTACCGGACAATCAACCCCTTGGGAATCCTGAGTTGAAGAAAAAGGGTGATTTGGAAAAAAAGGGAATGAAAGGAACGATTTGGACTTTTTGAACCTTCGACTTTGGACTTGGGACTGGGGACTTGGAACTCCTAACTCACCAGCGTCCCATAGATCCCTGCCGAGATCGAATAAACAGCCTCTCCGGTCGCAACTATCATCTTGCCTCTTTTGGTAAGACACAGGCCGACGATGTTCATTCCGGCGACGATAAATTCGACATCCTCGGGATCGGGCCCGATACGAAAAACGCCGTGTCTGCCTCCGCGGCAAGCCGCCGTGTACAGATATCCCTGGCGGTCAAACGCAAGGCCCTGCGGCCGCCCGAAGCCGCGTGCAAATTGCTCGACGTTTCCATCGGTATCGACCGCATGGATCGCATCGCTGCTTGCAAGCCCCGGTGCCGAAACGTAAAGCCTGCCGTCCGGCCCGAACGCCATATGATACGCCGCGACCGAAGGGTCGAGCACGGCAAAAGTCTCGACCACGCCGAATTCCGGAATCCGATAGATCGTGCCCGAACGGTCGCCGACATACATCACGCCCTCGCGGTCAAAGGCGATGCCCGTCGCGATCCCGAGCCCGGCCGCATAGACCGTATTGATCCCGCCCGACGCGACATAAACCTCGCCGTCCGCCCGGTTCGTCACGTACATATTTCCGTCCGGGCCAAACGCAATGCCCGTCGGATTTAAGATGGGCTCGGGCAACTCGTCGATATAGCCTTCCGGTTCGATACGGTAAATTGTGTTGGGAAGCTGCTGCCCTCGTGCACCCGAACGCGTGACAATGATCGCCTCGTCGTTCGGGTCGACGGCCGGATTCGCAACGATATGCATCTCGTCCGCCAGCATCTGGCCGATTATGACGTCCGCCGTCGGGCTCTCGTCACCGCCGCTTTCCAGATGCACATAAGCCTCGCCCGGCAAACAATCCGGCACGATCGCGAGTATCCGCTTGGGCGAAGCCGCGACGATCCGGGCCGACAGGCCGTTTACGTAAACGCCGTGCTCACCGTCAATATCTATCTGAAACCCCTCGCACTCGATTGTGATCTCGCCGCCCGCAATCGCATACGCCGGCCAGACCGCTGTGATCGTCCCTGCTTTATTCATTCATCTCGAAGATAACACAGGTACGATTCCCGTCAGAACCGGGAGCGGTAGCGACCGGATTCTTCGCTCCATATGGAAGATAGGTAACCCGCTTTTTAGCTCGCTCCCGGTTTCGATGGGGCGCCGATGTTTCATCGTCGGGTGAGTCGGCTGACGGGGTGGCCAGCGGCTAATAAATAAAAGCGCTCGGCGTCGGCACGTCGCCGTCCTGGCCAAATTGTCCCAGCGAAATGCCGGTAGATGAGCCGACCGTGTACCAGGTTCCGTTCGATGGACGGAAGATCGCGATATCCGCGTGTCCGTCGCCGTCATAGTCCGCCGGAACAGGTTTGTCGCCCGCAATGCCCCAAACCGGCGTCGAATATCCAGCCGTGCTTTGTGCGCGGAACCACTGCCCGGTAGATGGTCGCCAGACAGCAAGGTCCGTCTGCCCGTCGCCGTCATAGTCAGCCGGAACCGGAATATCGCCCGCTTCGCCCCAGGTTTGAACAAAGAATCCCTGGCTGGTTTTTTGAATGTACCAGTTGTTGTTCGACGGACGGTATACACCGATGTCGTATTTGCCGTCATTATCGAAATCACCGATGACCGGCTTATCACCGGCCACTCCAAACTCTCTCGCCGAGAATGTGTTGTCCGAGAACCTCGTGTACCAGGTCGTGTTAGATTGGCGGAAGACAACCAGATCGGCCCTACCGTCCGCATTGTGATCAGCCGGAGCGGGCAAGTCCCCGTCGGTTCCCCAGTTGTACGTCTATAAAAGCGCCGTTACTGGAATTAACAATAAACCAAGTCCCTGTCGAAGGCCGGAACACAGCAATGTCAGTCTTCCCATCGCCGTCATAATCTGCCGGCGCAAGCATGTCCCCCGTCACCCCCCACGCCCTTGGAGTCGTTCCGACATCACGAACAAACCAATTCCCGTTTGACGGCCGCCAAACGGAGATATCCGAGCTTTCGTCGCCGCCATAATCAAGCCGCGCAATTCGGCCGTTTCGCAAATGAGAGGAGTAGCCGCTCAGGGCAAGATCGCCCGAGTTTAGCCTCCGCCGATTATTTACCCCGTCAAATGCGTAAACAGAAGCGCTATATGTTCCTAATAGAAACTGCCGAGGGATCTGAACAACGGCTCGATAAACTCCATCGCTGTCGTCTCCCGAAACACGATGTCTATCCTCAATAGAAAACCAAATCCCTGCACAGTTTTCTTCGTCGTAGATATAACAATCAGGTGGGTTTAAGAATCCCACCCCCATTTGGCCCACGCCGGAATCATCTTTTGCCCGGAGTGTAATCTCGACATTTCGGTCGTGATTTGTCGTGTCAACGGCCGAAGGCGTAAAGCTAAAGTCGCTTATCTCCGGCAGAACTGCCTCATTGTTGTTTATGACCTGAAACTGAGTGGGAAAGCCGCTGGCAGCCAGGTAGCCGCCGCTAAGATCACGCCAGCGGTAGTAGTCCGCGGTACCGTCATATACAAAGATCGAGGAAACTTCCCACGTTCCTCTTTCACTATACTGAGGGAACACAAATGCCTTTCGGTAAACTCCATCTCGCGCATTTCCCGAAATACGGTCCTCGGGACCGAAACCATACTGATGTCCTACAACCGGACTTCTGAACGTAATGTTCCCAAAGCGAAAATCTCTCTCGCTATCGGTAACCCGGAGTGTCGCAGTTATGGTTTGAGCGGCGTTCGTCACGTCAATAGCCGCCGGCGTAAAGCTGAACTCGGTTACATTTATCGCAGTTGTGTTCCAGCCGCTTCCCTGAGTGCGGACACAGTTCACCGTCGATAAAAACAGGATCACCACCAGTATTAAAATCACGGCGAATCGGTGAATGCTCTTTGTCAACAAGATCAGTTTCATAAATTATTCTCCCGGCAGATCAATAGTTTGCCAATTGAGTCCCGACAATTGTCCGATTACTGAATAAAAGTAACTGAGTTCATTCCACCGGGATAGTCGGGAATGCTGTCCGATGTTACGACGTTGACACCGCGACGAGGTCCGAAACCCGCTATCGTGACTCGATTATTCGTACCTGGCAGCCCGGCGGAAAGCGGCTTTGAGCGCGCTCCGAACGCGGCCAGGTCATATAGTTGATTGTTCGCCAACCGGCAGCCCCGCAGTTCTACGTTTACAGTGTTGTTCGACGTTCCGTTCGGGATTGATGTGTTCTCCCCGCCAATTATGATCAAACCGCCAAAATCCAAATTGTTGAAGCCGTTGTTGTTCTCGAAACTGCTGCCGTATGCCGTGAAATTGACCGTGTTTCCATTCGCAGGAGCCGTACCGCTGCTTAGTCCTCCGCCGACCAGCGCACCGAGGCCGTTTTCAAAGAACCGGTCGTTCAAAGAAACGACTGAAATGTTTGCGTTATTCGACCTGTTGTCCTCAACGATAAGTCCGAGGTAGTTGTTATAGCTGCGGTTGCCGGCAAGTCTGGCGGATATTCTGCCACCGTTCGCTCCGTTATTGTTGACGATACGCAGACCTTCGCCCAACGTGCCTATTCGATTGTCGTAAAAATCATTGTCAACGATTTCCGCCTCAATGACGCGCCCCGCCCCCGCCGCTCCAAAATTTCGGAGATCCATTCCGCGTTGACTATTGGTTGACGCGACATCCGCGACACGAATGTAAACCGTTCCGGTTGAAACAAGCTCGGTCCCTATGTTTGCGTTTCCGTTGACGGCATTCCTGACCGTCAGCCATTCGATCGAGTTCGAGCCCCTGCCCATTCTGACGGCTCCTGTAAGCGGGATCGGCGGGGCGCTGTACGAACTCGCCGGGAGGTTGATCGCGTCAATGACAACCGTTGTGCGATCATCGACAACGCCTATCAGCGACATATCGGCCTGAAGCTCGAGACGCCCGCCGTTGGGACGGGGAACGCCGCCCGGCCCATTGACGGAGAGGTAATAAACGCCCGGTGCGAGAGCAACTTGCCTTCCCGAATTCTGTGTGTCGTTGACGGCCGAATAAAGGCCCTCTACATCAAAAACAAGTATCGGTCTGCCACCGCCTCCAAATTTGGCTTGTTCGCTAAACCGCAGCGGCTGAACCGGCTGGTAAGAAAGATTGAAAAGATCGAGGCCGGCCTTTGTATTCCATTCGGCCTCGACAGTCGCGGTGCCCGCCAATGTAATAAATATTATTGACAGGTAAGCGAAAACTTTTGCGGCTGAGAATAAGATGCGTTTCATATGGTCCTCCGGTTTGTATTGCGTTGTATGAAGAGATCCCGCTTCGTTCCCTCTGGTAAATTCAGAAGCTGCCATTACGCGGCTTCAGATAATGCAAAAAGGTAAACGTGGCAACATTGCGGCCCGCTGCCTGGCCTTCGACGATGTCGAACGGGAAATGCACTCCGCCATATACGCGGCTGCGGGCTACCTCATTGGTTAAAGCCGAGAATGTCCGGTAATTTCGTGTCGTGTTTCCGCCAAAATCTATTTGGAATTGAATATTGTCGCGTCCGTAAAACAGAGCGAGCGTCGTTGCCAGCGATGAACTGGCGGAAGAAGCGTTGGAAGCGTACGTAGGATGCGGCGGCGTTCCGGCCGGGCCAAGCAGCGATTCCCAGTTCGCATCCTGGGCCGTGTCGGCATTGCCGTCTTCATTTGCCCGGCGAATCGCCGTTACGGGCCGCCACAGGCCGTAGTGGTATTGACTTGTGAAGGTCGTTTGCAGCGCGTCGTGATACGCCATGAAGACGAGAGCAAACAGTCGCGCGTTTTCGACCGTTGAATTATTCCGGGCGATTGCGGTCGAGCGGGCAACGCCGAACATCAACGCGTCGCTGACCGGCGGATTTGCCCACAGAAATACGGTCAAAGCTTGGTCTGCCGTGCGGCGCGTGCTGTTGACGTCGCCGAGATCCTTTACCTCGTTGAGACTGGCCGCATATTCCGAACTCGATAGGGCCGGCGGCGGCGAAGGCAGGAATTGCGTGCCGCTGCTCAATGCAAAAGGCCGCACGCCGGGATAATTCGTAAAAACGGCGAATCCCGGATACGGCCCCGGAAAAAGTTCCTGCCAATTGCCCGGCGTTGGCGGCAACAGATAAGGCGACCACGGAGCGCTCCAGCCGTCATTGGCTCGATTGGCCAATATCGCCGCGGCCGTTGCTGCCCCGATCCTCATGGCCTGCGCGTTCCGGATCGGCTGCTCGCCGTCAAGCGAAATTGCAAGCTCCGCATCGAAAACCGCCCGGCGGCTCGGATACAGGGCCGATAGAACATCGTATGCGGCCTTAGCGGCGGCGATCCTTGTCGAGGCGAATTGGCTTCTCGGCACCTCGGTCAAATACGGCGTGTACCTGCCGTCGATCGAGTTGACCGCATCGAACATCGCCAGATGCATCATCGCAAAACTCCTCACGGGATTAATGTTCCCGGGATGAATGTCCGGAACTTGAAGTGTCTGCCCCAGAACGCGGTTCCATTGCAGAATGACGTCTTCCGCAACCGCGGGATGTTGCCGCTGAAGCCTTTAGAGCGGGTTGCGCATTTCCGCGGCATTGCCGCAAACAGAATTCGGCGGTTATTAATACAAATCTGAAGTAGGTGGTGAAAGTCGTTTCATGGCATCCTCCGATATATTTTTGCTTTGTATGGGACGCCGGTTGCTGTATAATCTCGGTAAAAGTCGCAAAACATTCACGTCCGATTAAGAGCAGCCGGCGATATTTGTTTCCGAGGGAACAACCTAATGGCCGGAGGCGTGAAATGTCTTTCGAAAAAGTTCCGAATTTTCTTGTAAATTTGTTCGAGGGTGAAATGAAGGGCGAAGAAACCCACGCCTTCCGATTCAATCCGTTTCTTCTCGATGTCGCAGAACGCCAGTTGTTTAACGCCGACACGCTGGTACCATTGACGCCAAAAGCCTTCGATGTGCTCGCATACCTTGTCACCCACAGCGGACACCTCGTTCTTAAGGACGACTTAATGCAGGCCGTATGGCCCGATTCATTTGTCGACGAAGTAAATATCCCGCGGACAATTCACACTCTTCGCCGAGTTTTGGGCGAGCAGGACAGCGGAAACAAATTTATCGAAACCGTCCCGACCAAAGGCTACCGCTTTATCGCCAGAGTGGAAGAAGTCAGCGAACCAATGTCAGAACCGCCTGCGTCAGCGACCCCTTTGATAGACGTCGCGTTCCCAGCACTCACTTTCGCACGCGATTCTGAACCAGTACACGATGGACACCAGCCAGAACCTAAGAAGCGGATAATCCTTTTCACCGTCGGTTTCGCTGGTGCGATCGCTCTGATTTTCCTATTGTCTTTTAACTTTCAATCTGCAGATTCCGTAAGATCGAACACTGTCAAGTCTTCCCCACAAAGGCGATACACGACGAATGACGAAGCCTATCGCCTCTATTTGCTCGGTTCGGCATTGGCCGACAAATTAACGCGTGACGATGCCAGGAAAGCGATCGAGGCCTATGAGCAGGCCATAGCGCTAGACCCGAACTATGCCCTGGCGTACGCCGGACTGGCAAATGTTCACACTTCGCTGGCGTTTATGGGCGGCGCCGGGAATCCGATCGAGCAATATTTGAGAGCGAGAACAGCGATCGATAAAGCCTTTGCGATCGATGCCGACCTCGCCGAAGCTCATTCATATTTCGGCGAAATGAAGACAAATTTTGAGTGGGATTTTGTTGGAGCTGAGCGCGAACACAAACGCAGCGATCGAGCTGGATCCTAATTCCGCGGCCGTCCGTCGTATGTATCGCGCTGTGGCTCGCTTTTCTTGGCAGATCGGACGAATCGATTGAGGAAATTAAAATAGCCATTGATCTCGAACCGGCTTCGGTACTAAATCATAAGATCTACCAACAGAATGCGTTTTACGCGCGCCGTTACGATGAGTCCATTGCCGAAGGGAAAAGAACTCTCGAAATGGATCCTGATTTTATCGGGGTCTACGATACTCTCATCGGGTCTTCTCTAATGTTGGGCAACGATGACGAAGCTTTCAAATGGTTTCTGCTCCAGCAAAAGGAAGATAAACCCGACGAGATCGAGTCATGGAAAACAATTTATGCCCAGTCGGGTTGGAGCGGCATTTTCGAACGGCAACTTGAGCAGGCAATAGAATCGGAAAAGACCGGGAGTATTAACCCAATACGCCTTGCTCGTCTTTACACCAAAACCGGTAATCCCGAACAGGCATTCATTTACCTGGAGATGGCTTTTGAGAAACGTATGCAGGGAATGATCTCTCTTAAGGTGAGCCCGAACTACGATATGTTGCATTCGGACCCGCGTTTCGACGTTCTGCTCAAGCGTGTCGGCTTGAAATAATCATTTTTTTTGACTTGCGAAGCCAGACTAACAATCCTCATCTGTTATAGCGCCTCTTGCTGCTCGAAGAAACAAGCTTCGCGTACTTTGCGATCACGCCGTTGGAATACCACGGTTTCGGCGGCGTCCAGTTCGCCCGGCGTTCGGCCAATTCTTCGTCGGACAGATGCACATTCAATGATTTCTCGTCGGCGTCGATGGTGATAATATCGCCGTCGCGGACGAGGGCTATGTTCCCGCCGACCGCGGCTTCGGGGGCGACGTGGCCGACGACCATGCCGTAAGTGCCGCCGGAGAAGCGGCCGTCGGTTATCAGGCCGACCGAATCGCCGAGGCCGAGTCCGATGATCGCCGATGTGGGCGAAAGCATCTCGCGCATTCCGGGGCCGCCTTTTGGGCCTTCGTAGCGGATGACGACGACATCGCCGGCCTCGATCTTCCGCAGCATGATCGCTTCCATCGCGGCTTCCTCGGAATCGAAGACCTTCGCCGCACCGGTAATTTTGCGATGCTTGATGCCGGAAACCTTCGCGACGGCGCATTCCGTCGGCCAGATTTCCGCGAAGGATCGCAAGATGCCCTTCGGCATAAAGCGGTGCGTCCCACGGGCGGATGACGTCGGAGGGGAACGCGGACGCCTCGTCCGCGTGTGAAACTGGCGGACGGAGGCGTCCGCGTTCCAAGATTCTCCTCAACGGTCTTCCCGGTGATCGTCATGCAGTCACCATGCAAGACACCATTTTCCAGAAGCATCTTCATCACCCGCGGAATGCCGCCTGCTTTATGAAGGTCGGTTGCGACGTACTTGCCCGAAGGCTTCAGATCGCACAGCACCGGCACTTTTTTCTGGATGCGTTCGAAATCCTCGACCGTCAGCGGCACCTTTGCCGAATGGGCGATGGCAAGCAGATGTAACACCGCGTTTGTCGAACCGCCGGTCGCCATAACAACCGCGATCGCATTCTCAAACGCCTTTCGCGTCATTATCTGCGAAGGCAGCAGATTGTTCTCGACCGCCCGGGCCAAGGCCTTTGCCGATTCGATCGAACTCTGCAGATTTCTCATCGTCCTCGGCCGCCATCGTCGATGAGAACGGCAGGCTCATGCCCAACGGCCTCGATGGCCGAAGACATCGTGTTCGCCGTATACATCCCGCCGCACGAACCGGCTCCCGGACATGCCAGCCGCTCGACTTCGGACAATTCCTTTTCGTCTATTTTCCCCGCCGTAAATTCGCCGACCGCCTCAAAAGCCGAAACGATCGTCAGGTCGCGGCCATGATAATGCCCGGCTTTGATCGTTCCGCCATAAACAAATATCGATGGAATATCGAGCCGTCGCGATAGCGATCATCGCACCCGGCATATTCTTGTCGCAGCCGCCGATAGCGACAAGGCCGTCCATCTGCTGGCCCTGGCAAACGGTCTCGATCGAATCGGCGATCACCTCCCGCGAGATCAGCGAATATTTCATCCCCGGCGTTCCCATCGAAATGCCGTCGCTTATCGTGATCGTCCCAAAAACCTGCGGCATCACGCCCTCGCTCTTCGCGGTTTCGATAACGGCGTCGGCAAGTTTCCCGAGGCTCAGATTGCACGGCGTGATAGTGCTGTACCCGTTCGCCACGCCGATGATCGGCTTGTCAAAATCGCCGTCGCCAAACCCGACCGCCCGCAGCATTGCCCTGTTAGGCGCACGCTGAACCCCGGCAGTAGTTGCTCTGCTTCTGTAGTTGTTTCCCATCGTAAGAGTTACGCCTTTACGCGTGAAGTCCGTCGATTACCAATGCGTTGACCGTAATTGAAAAAGATCGCGAAGCCCGATATTCCCGCCGCACAGGATCAAAACAACATGGCTGTCCGGCCCAAAATTCGACTTCAATCTCTCGGCGGCCGCGAGCGTGCACGACGTTGCCGGCTCAGTCAAGATCTTTGAGCGGTCGAGCAAAAACAGCAGTTCGTCCACCGCCTCGTCGTCGCTGACGACCGTCACGCCCGAAAGGTAACGCTTCGCAAGTTCGAAATTCAGCTCACCAACTCGCTGGGCACCGAGCGTCCGTGCGATCGAGGTGATCTCTGTCAATTCGACGATCTCATCCGCATCGAGCGAGATCGACATGCTCTCCGCTCCGACTGTCTCGGCCCCCCAGACATTGACCTCTGGTTTTAGCGATTTGATCGCCGCGGCAACGCCGCCCGAAAGACCGCCGCCGCCGATGCTGACGATGACGTCCGTCACTTGCGGCATGTCTTCGAGTATCTCAAGCCCAATCGTCCCTTGTCCCGCAACTACCTCAGCGTCGTCAAACGGGTGGATAAACGTCATACCCGCGATCCTGTAAATTTCCGCCGCGTCAAAAGCCGCCGCTAGATCCGCAAATGTCTCAACCTCCGCACCGTACCGCACAGTTTGTTTCAGATAATTTTCCGGCGTCGATTCCGGCATTAATATCAACGCACGCACGCCTAGCGTCTTCGCCGCATATGCCACGGCCTGGGCATGATTCCCGCGCTGACTGCGACCACGCCGCTGTTCCTTCCGCTCACCGGTCAACCGAAGCATCTTGTTAAACGCCCCGCGGACCTTGAATGCGCCGGTCATTTGCAGGCTTTCATACTTGAGATAAAAATTCGAACCAAACCGCGAACTCAGCGTCTCGTCCCGAAAAAGCGGGGTCCGTTTTATGTAAGGAGCGATCCTTTCGGCAGCGTCGCGAATATCGTCGAGTCTAATAATTTCGCCGGCGGTAATAATTGCATTGATCCCTTGATCAACAACACCCGCACCAGCAAAACCAACCCGATTATCCGCCTCAAACACTGTCGATAACATTAAATTTCTCCTTTTCTTTTTCTCGTTTCTCTTATTCTTCCTTTGCGTCCTTCGCGGGCTTTGCGTGAAATAATCCTTCTCACGCAAAACTCGCCAAGTTCGCAAAGAACTTCATTTCAACCAAAGAGCGACCCTTTTCTCATAGGCCTCTCTGACGATCGCAATATCCTTCAAAAATCTCCCAAGCTCCTCCATTCTCAAAGCCTGCGGGCCGTCAACCAACGCAATAGACGGGTCCGGATGAAAGTCCACCAGGATCATATTCGCACCAGCGATCACTCCCTGTGCCGTTACGTGCATAATGTCGAGAATGTTGTCCGAACTGCGAAACCGCCCACCCACAGAATGCGAAGGATCGATACAAACCGGCATCCGCGTCAGCCGTTTGACGACCGGAATGTGCGCAAAGTCCACCATGTTCCGATGCGGATCGCCGATGTTCGTCTTCATCCCACGTAGCCCGAAAACGACCTTCTGATTCCCTTCGCTTGCCAGATATTCCGCCGCGTGCAGCGATTCGTCAAGCGTGATACCAAACCCGCGTTTCAGCAAAACCGGAAATTCCTGCTGCCGCCCAACACTCTTAAGCAGCTCAAAATTCTGCGTGTTCCGAGTACCGATCTGCAGCATTACGCCCGTCGGCCGGCCTGTCTGGTCAAGAGCCTCATTGATCTCGTCGACGTGCGATTCATGCGTGACCTCCATTGCGATCACCTTAATGCCATACTTCCCCGCCAGCTCAAAAACATATGGAAGGCAGTTCTTGCCGTGGCCCTGAAACGAATAGGCACTCGTCCGCGGCTTATACGCTCCCATGCGGGTGCAAACCTGGCCGTGGTCTTTCAGGGCTCTCACCATCGCCTCGACGCTCTCGGGCGAATCGACTGCGCACAGTCCCGCAAAGACGTGCAGGTTATCCTGATTGAAATCGACGCCGTTGTAGGTGAACCCGTTCTTTCGCGTGTCTTCCTTGTGACGTCCGAGGACCTTATATTCCTGAGAAATGCGGACCGCCTTGTCGACAGCCTGAAAGCTTCGCATCTCATCGAGCGAAAGTGAGGATGTGCTGCCGATCAAATAGATCTCGGTCAGCGTCTGCTCGGCACCCTGCACGTTATGAATGCGGTATTCGATGTTCGTCAGGTGCTGCAAATGGCCTTCGAGCCGCTTGTATTCCCGCGATTCGAGGCTGATGTTTGGTTTGAGAATAAGGATCATATAAAAAAACTTACCGCCCACGGCCGCTCAGACTCCCCTCCTTGATCAGAAGGGGTGGCATCCGCCGCTTTTTGGAGGATGATGGGGTGGTAGAACACCTAGGCGGAAACGCGGAACTCTATTGAACGGGGTCCCACCTCATAGCCGCACCGTCGGGTATCTCCCTAAATATCTGACGTCAGCCGCCTGGTCTCGTATTTCATCGAGTGCTCCCTGCAGCTCGCTTTCGCTCGACGGCGGCCGCACGTCAAGATAAAAATAGAATTCGGCCGGAGATTCCTTAATTGGGCGACTTTCTATCTTCAAAAGATCGATATTGCGTCGGACAAACGCCCGCAGGGCCTTGTGCAGCGACCCCGGTTCGTGCCGAAGTGTCAGCACCATTGATATTTTATCGCCGCCGTTCCCGTCGTTCGCCCTTTGTGACAGCAAACCGAAACGCGTGAAATTCTCGGCGTGGTCTTCAATGTGCTCGCGCAAGATCTTGCCGCCATAGATCTCAGCCGTTCGGCGGGAACCGATGCCCGCACGGGTCACGTCGCCGCTCTCGACCGCGCGTTTCACTCCACCGGCAGTATCGTCCGCCGCGACGCGCGTCAGATGCGGATACGCCGCGAAAAATCTTTCGCACTGTGCCAACGCCGCCGGATGTGATTCTACGGTTGTGATCGTTTCAAAGGTCGCCTCCGGACACGCGACAAGAAAATGTGAAACCGGCAATATCACTTCCGCGACAATGTTGAGCGAGCTTTTCAAAAGCAGGTCGTAGCACCTGTGCACCGACCCAACCAGGCTGTTCTCCAGCGGCGTCAAGACGTAGTCTGCCTTGCCCACGTCGATCGCTTTGAACAGATCTTCAAATGTCGGAAACGAAACTGTCTGGCAATCTTCGCCCAGGATGCGCAACGCCGCTTCTTCGCTGAACGTCCCGCGTTCGCCAAGAAAGGCGACTCGCGACTTACCGGCCACGATCGAGGTTTTGGGCGACGCCCCGTTGTCCGCAAATGGCTTGTGATAGGTCTTTTGCTGAAGCTGAAGCGATTCGTCGATCACCCGCTGAAATATATTCTCAATACTCTTATCGTCGAACGGCCCCGGGTTTTCTCCGCTCAAACGTGCCAAAACCTCACGCTCGCGATTCGGATCACAAAGCGAGGTATCGACGCTCGTTTTCGCCGCACCTACCTGCAAAGCGATCTCTGCCCGCCGGTTCAACAGCCGCAGCAATTCGCTGTCGATCGCATCGATCTCAGCCCTTGGGTTGTTAACGCTTCCGTCGTTCATCGGTGCAAAAAAGCCGGATAGTAAAAATTAGCTGACAGCTATTAGCTAACAGCTGTCAGCTTTTTTCTAAAACTTTCCCGCCGTCAAAAATAATATCTCTCTCAAGCCGCAACCGCCTGACCGACCATATGCAGCCATTTCTTAAACCGCGCATCGCGTCCGGCAACGGCGTCAAAAAAAGTGTCCTGTATCTGTTTCGTCACCGGCCCTCGCTTCCCTTCGCCTACGACCTTGCCGTCAACCTCGCGGATGGGCGTAATCTCCGCCGCGGTGCCGGTAAAGAATGCCTCGTCTGCACTTAGCAAGTCGTCAAGGTCCAGTGATCTCGCTTCGACCGAAAAACCAAGTTCGCGTGCGATCTCGATCGCCGCGTCACGCGTGATGCCCATCAATATCGAATCGTCGGCCTTGTTTGTCACGATCTTCCCATCGCGAATCACAAACAAATTCTCACCCGACCCTTCAGCCAAACTGCCGTGCATATCCAGCAAAAGGCCTTCGTCATAACCGCGGGAAAACGCGTCCTGGACGGCGAGGATCGAATTCAGATATTGCCCACAAGCCTTCGCCGTCGTCGGCATCATGCTCGAATGAAATTTCCGCCACGGCGAGACCGTTATTCGCACGCCGTGCTCCAAACCTTCTGCCCCGAGATACGACGCCCACGGCCAAGCCATTATCACAGTCTCAAGTGGACACTTGCCCGGATGCAGCCCGAGCGTGCCCGAGCCGCGAAACGTGATCGGGCGAATATAGCAGCTTGAAAAGCCGTTCCGTTCGATCAGATCGCATGTCGCATCTGCCAGTTGGTCCATGGAATAAGGTATCTCAAAATCATATGCCGCCGCCGATGCCGCAAATCGCTCAAGATGCTCCCGAAGCCGAAACACAGCCGGCCCCGACTCGGTCTCATAGCAGCGAATTCCCTCAAAAACGCCGCTCCCATAGTGCAGCCCATGGGCTGAAACGTGCACCGTCGCATCCGCCCACGGAATGATCTCTCCGTTTTTCCAGATCCAATTTACGTTCTCAAATGACATGTCTTGATTTCTTGATTTCAGATCTCAAGATTTCAGATCTCAGATTTTAGATCTCAAAAATCTCAGATGTCAGATTGAAGGATCAGGTCGCTGACACTTCCGGCAAATCCGCGGTCCCAGATCCGCAATCCCTACACTGCCCATAGAAACTGCTCCGGGTTATCGTGCAGCGGCTTGTCCTGGCCCGTGCGCCAGTCGTTGCGGATCGTAGAACAGACGTCAATGGCGACTGTGTCCTCGATCACCTCTGACGAATGCTCGACCCCGGCCGGAATACAGACCATTTGGTTCGGCTCAAGCAGCACGTCGCCATCCGGCAGATGAAACAGCCACGCACCCTGCAGCACATAGATCATCTCTTCGGTGTCATGCGAATGCGGAAGCGTCACTGCACCCTTCTGCACTTCAAGACGCCCAAGGGCCAGCGTGTCACCATAAACCGCTTTTCGCAGGTACGAAGCGTTCACTTCGTCCGATTCCAGTTGATTTAGATCGTAAAACTTCATATCAGTTATTTGCAGAGGCCCGCGCGTAAGCAGGGGCGTAACATCCTACGTTCGCATAAAGCCCTTGCTTGGGAGCGAGGGCCTCTGCCTTCTCTTAATTCTTCGCCGTATTCACCAGCCGGTCCTGTGCCAGCCACGGCATCATCGCCCGCAGCTTTGCACCGACCTCTTCGATCTGGTGCGTTTCACCTTCGCCTTCGAGCCGTTTGAAATTTTCCTTGCCCGAATCGCATTCGCTCATCCATTCATCGGCAAACTCGCCGCTCTGGATCTCGCCCAGGATCTTCTTCATCTCGGCCTTGGTTGCTTCATTAACAACGCGGCTGCCGCGGGTCAGGTCGCCATATTCCGCCGTGTTCGAAACCGAGTAGCGCATATTCTTGATGCCGCCTTCGTACATCAGATCGACGATCAGCTTCATCTCATGCAGACATTCGAAATATGCCATCTCCGGCGCATATCCAGCTTCGGTCAGTGTCTCGAAACCGGCCTGTATCAGCGACGTCAATCCGCCGCACAAGACGGCCTGTTCGCCAAAAAGATCGGTCTCGGTCTCTTCCTTAAAATTGGTCTCGATAATGCCTGCTTTTCCGCCGCCAATAGCGCAAGCGTATGACATGCCGACCGCGTTCGCATCGCCGGCTACATCTTGATGCACAGCCAATAAACAAGGGACTCCGCGTCCCTTTGTGTACTCATTTCTCACCAGGTGGCCCGGCCCTTTCGGAGCCACCATGAAAACGTTGACATCCGCCGGCGGCACAATTTTCTTAAAATGTACCGAGAATCCGTGGGCAAAGGCGAGGTATTTTCCAGCGGTCAATGCGGGTTCGATCTCGTTGCGGTAAACGGTCGGTGCAAGCTCGTCCGGCACCAGAACCATGACGACATCGGCCTTTTGAACGGCCTCGCTCGTCAGCGTCACCTCAAGCCCTGCATCTTGTGCCTTTTGCCACGACTTGCTGTTTTCGGGAAGTCCGACGATCACTTCAACGCCGGACTCCTTCAAATTGTTCGCATGAGCGTGGCCCTGCGACCCATAGCCGATAACAGCAACCCGTTTGTTCTTGATCAACTGCGTGTCCGCATCCGAATCGTAAAATACTTTCATTAATTTTCCTCGTTAGTGTGTTCTTCTTCTTCTCTTGTTTTCCTTTGCGTCCTTGGCGATCTTTGCGTGAAATGATCGAACTATGCTGTTGCACTTTGAGTTTCCACTTCCTCCGTCGTCAACCGATTGATCGCCACATACCCCGTCCGAGCAACTTCATTCAGCCCAAAAGACTCAAGTAGCCCGATAAATCTATCAACCTTTTCCTTGTTCCCCGATAGTTCAATTATCAATCTGTCGTGCGTAATATCAACGATCTTCGCCCGAAAAATGTCGACAAGATTCTTGATCTCCTGCCGGTCGGCCGCACTCATCGCATTCACATCGATCAATGCCATCTCACGCTCGATATGCGGAAGGCTTGTCACCGATCTCGCCTCCCGAACGCGTGCCAATCGCGAGCATTGCTTCAATATCTGCTCAATAACCGCGTCGTCTCCCTCGGTCACGATGGTGCAACGCGACCAGCCATCCTCAAGCGTGGTCCCGACTGTGATCGTCTCGATATTATAACCGCGGGCGGAAAACAACCCGACGATCCGTGACAACTCGCCCGGCTCATTCGCCACTAATATCGAAAGCGTATTTCGCATACTTTGTACGACAGGCTGTCGAGCCTGTCGCTCCCGCCGTGCACTGATGAACAGGCTTGGCAGCCTGTTCTACTTCAGGATCATATTCCGCGTATCCTGCCCCGCCGGGATGATCGGAAACACATTCTCTTCCTTGCTAACGACGATATCCATGATCGTCACTCCTTCATGTGCCAACCCTCGCTGCAAAACGTCAGCAAGTTCCGAAGGCTTTTCGGCCCGCAACCCAAGCGCTCCATAGGCCTCGGCCAGCTTCACAAAATCCGGCGAGATCGACAGGTCGACCTCCGAATACGCGCGGTCGTAAAACATCTCCTGCCATTGCCGGACCATCCCGAGATAGCCGTTGTTCATGATCAGGACCTTAAGCGGAATTTTGTACTGGATCGCCGTGATGATCTCCTGATTCGTCATCTGGAAACCGCCGTCCCCAACGACCGCAACCACCATCTGGTCAGGGCAGGCAAGCTGTGCACCCATCGCCGCCGGAAGCCCGAATCCCATCGTCCCCAAACCGCCGCTTGTCAGCCACTGCCGCGAGCGTTTAAAGGGATAGAATTGCGCCGCCCACATCTGATGCTGGCCAACGTCCGTGACAATTATCGCGTCGCCGTTCGTGATGCGGTGCAGCTCTTCGATCACCTGCTGCGGGTTTATCTCGGTCTCCGAATACTTGCACCCAAACGGCACCGCGGCGAGCCAGGCGGTCAACTTCTTCCACCATTCCTCGCGTCTCGCTTTGCCCCCGTTGAGCGCCGCTCCGTCGTGTGCCTCGAGCTTCGCCGCGATACGCTGCAATGCCGATTTTGCATCCGACACGAGCGAAATGTGCGGCTGTTTGACCTTGCCGATATTCGATGGATCGATGTCGATATGAATTATCTCGGCCTGCGGTGCAAAAGTAGCGAGTTTGCCGGTAACGCGGTCATCAAACCTCACGCCCACCGCGACGAGCAGGTCGGCCTCCGAAACGCCCATATTCGCCGCGTACGTTCCGTGCATGCCCAGCATCCCAAGCGAAAGTTTGTCCGCGGTCGGAAAACCGCCAAGGCCCATCAAAGTCGGCGTCACCGGAGCCTGCAAAAGTTCTACGACCTTCATCAAGTCGTCCGCTGCACCCGACGTGACAATGCCCCCGCCGACATAAAATATCGGCCGCTCGGCGTTGATCAACCTGTCGGTTATCGTGTCGAGAATCGCGTCGTCTGCCTGTGGCGGAGCTTCATTGACATGCACGCGGGCAAACTTAGTCCGCGGCTCGCTGCAAACAAGCGCGGTAATATCTTTTGGGATATCGATAACGACCGGCCCCGGCTTGCCCGACGCCGCTATATGAAATGCCTCATCTATGATCGCGGCCAGATCGCGCACATCTCTGACCAAATAGCTGTGCTTTACGATCGGCAGCGTCAGCCCGAATGTGTCCACTTCCTGAAAAGCGTCCGTCCCGATCACCGGCAGCGGCACCTGGCCCGTTATAACAACCAGCGGTATCGAATCCATATACGCCGTCGCGATGCCCGTAACAGCATTTGTCGCACCGGGCCCCGACGTAACCAAAGCCGCCCCGACCTTGCCGGTCGCCCGGGCATAGCCTTCGGCTGCGTGGACGGCTCCCTGCTCATGCCGCACCAGATAATGCGTGATCTCGTCGCGAAACCGCCAAAGCTCGTCGTAAATATGCAGAACAGCACCGCCCGGCAAACCGAAGATCTTATCGACGCCGTTCCTGATCAAACCGCGTACAAGTATCTCGGCCCCGCGCATCGGCTTATCCGCCGGATCCTCCATTGGATCCGCCGACTCCTCATTTGCCGATGTTCCTGCTACCGCGTCTCGCATACTTATTCCGCTAGAATCGAAAAGGCCGTCTTCCTCATCGGATGACAGCCTTTTTTCTGAAACCTTTTTCAGTACAGACATCATCCGCTCCGCACGTTTCGCACGACCACGATAATGCTAATAAAATAAAAACCTCGTATCACTGTATGTTATGTTTTTCGATTGAATATAACAACGTCTGATCGACGCTGTTTTTACTATAAGAGAAGTTTTCGCTTTTGTAAAGGCTTTTTTTCGTCATAATCGCGAACGATTACAACCGGGTTCTTTTGCCCGGATCACAGCCATTTGCTGACCCTGAAGACTCCGGACTTAAGCTCAAGACTTGGAAACTTCGGCAGCAGCGGCCGCCGCCACCTCCGCCGCGTGTCCGTCGCTGCGTTTCGGCAGCGGCTTTGCATATGCCTTTCGGGGAATGAGGGTGATCGAATTGAGCTTAATACGACGGCGAACGGGGCCATCTGTTTCCTCGACCTTCTCAAAATCGAACGAGCAGGTAAAATGGCCGGCCGAAAGCTTCTTGCAAAATTCTTCCGAAAGATGAAACAAAAACGCGTCGGCATACTTTCCCATGCTTTCGTCAACCTGCCCGAGCAGTTCGCCATCGGTGCCGTCAAGATAAACAGGAACGCTCTCAATTGCGTCACAGCGTGAATAGTAGTCGCCAAGCACATGTCGGCGGGAAAGAGCGATCGGTGAATATGCCATGGTTACATCTTACCACGTCCAGTCCGCTCTGCGGAAAATAAAATCAATTGCTGACCTTATGCAGAAGCCCGCACGAAGTAAGGGCGTTCTTCGAACACGAAGGTCGAGCAGAAAACGTTTTACTCCGTCGGGGCTTCCGCACTTTTATTCTAATAAATAAAAGCGCTCGGCGTCGGCACGTCGCCATCCTGTCCGAACTGATGGACAAGTTGTCCGATCGTAGTCCCGATGATGTACCACGACCCGTTCAAAGGCCTGAAGATGGCAACATCTGCCTTTCCGTCGCCGTCGTAGTCGGCAGGGATCGGTTTGTCGCCCGCCTGGCCCCAGTTGACGCCGTCGAAACCAGCAGTGCTCAGTGCCCGGTACCATCGACCGTTTGACGATCTCCATACTGCAAGATCGGTCTGGCCGTCGCCGTCATAGTCCGCAGGGACAGGAATATCTCCCGCTTCGCCCCACGTCTGGACAAAGAAACCGGCGGTTGATTTCCTGATGTACCAATTGTTGTTCGATGGACGAAAGACCCCGATATCGAACTGCCCATCATTATCAAAGTCGCCGACCACGGGCTTGTCACCCGCCACACCGAACGACACATTCGAGAACGAGTTGTCAGACATCCTCCGATAGAATATCCCGTTCGACTGCCGGAATAGAACAAGGTCAGCCTTCCGGTCGGCATTGTGATCAGCCGGAACCGGAAGGTCGCCATCGGCGCCCCAGTTGTAGGTCACAAACGCACCGTTACCGGAATTGACGATAAACCAAGTCCCGGCCGAAGGACGGAAGACAGCAATGTCGGTTTTCCCATCCCCGTCATAATCCGCCGGAGCGAGCAAATCCCCGGCAACACCCCATGTCATCGCGGTATATCCAGCAGTAGATCTAAACAAATACCAAAGATCGTTCAAAGGCCGCCGCACCGTCCGATCCGCCTTGCTATCGCCGTCGTAATCGAATGGTGTCGCAGTTGATAGCCGATACCTCGCAAAATATGCCGACACGTGGCATCCGGCGGTGGTAAAGTCTCCTCCAACGAAAAGGTCCGCACCCCTGGCGGAAATGGCGCCCACGCGGCCGTTCATTCCCGCACCGAGCGATGACCAGGCCGATCCGTTCCATTTGGCGATCCGGTTTGCCGATGATCCTCCGGCATTGTCAAACCAACCACCTGCGTAAACATCGGTTCCCGAGACGGCAATATCGTATACGGGTGAGCAGCACATTCTGGGAAGTTCCGTCCAATCGGAACCGTTCCATTTGGAGACGAATCCAAACCCGCCTCCGTAATCAGCTTCAAAGCCGCCCCCGACGTAAATATTCGTGCCCGATATCTCTATGTCATCCACGAAGTAACCATCAGCCTCGGGCCTGTAGAGAAACGATGAACCGATCGGCCCGGAACCGAACGCCGACCAACTCGAACCGTTCCATCTGGCCATAAACCGCGCCGGGATTCCGCCTGCGTTCAGGAATTGCCCGCCGACATAGATATCTGTGCCCGACACCGTAAGTGCAAATACTTGACGGTCCGTCCCGGCGCCGACCGAAGACCAGTTCGATCCATTCCATTTGGCAATATTATTTGCCGGTATTCCGCCAAAAGTTATGAAACTGCCTCCGACGTACACATCCGCGCCCGAAGCCGCAAGGGCAAATACGTTGCCGCCGGTGCCGAGTTCCGACCAGCTCGAACCGTTCCATTTAAAGACAAATCCACCCGACACCGCGGTCCTCACGTCGAACCAATTACCGCCGACGTAAACGTCCGTGCCCGACACCGCGACGGCGGACAGGGACCTTTGTACGTCAGGCTCGCTCGGCCATGAGCCAAGCCTCGTCCAGGCTGATCCGTTCCAGATCGCTGCACGGCTAAATGTCGTTCCGCCGTCAGTTGTGAAATACCCTGCCGCGTAAACATGGGTGCCGGATACGGTCAGGGCATCCACGCTGGTAACCTGCCCGGCAGTGCCAAAAGGCGACCAGCTCGAGCCGTTCCATTTGGCCAGTCTTCGCTGCCCTTGGGCCGCGCCCGCAACCACAACATCGGCACCAGATACAGCGAGGGCCGACACATATTCTATTACGCCCGAGCCTGCCGCTGACCAGCTCGAACCGTTCCACTCGGCAAATCCATTTGCCGGCATTCCGCCCGCCATTGAGAATTGCCCGGCGGCGTAAACGTCCGTGCCCGACACCGCGATCGTGCTAACCGCAGCGTACGAATTTGGGTAGCCGGTCATTCCGGAACCGAGGGCCGACCAGATCGAACCGTCCCATCTTGCAACAAACCCCGATCGGTAGATTTGGTGTATGAAGGCTCCCGCCAACGAAAACATCGGTGCCCTGATACCACGATTGACAGTACGTCGCCATCTTGGCCGGCGCCAAGCTCCGACCAGCTCGATCCATCCCATTTTGCGACATTGGTTCGCCGGCGTTCCGCCAACGGTTGTGAACCTTCCTCCTACATAAACGTTGGATCCTGACACTGCATATCTTCAATACACATGTCCGTCCAATCCGGGTGCTAACGATTCGACCAATTTGAGCCGTTCCACTTAGCAACATATGCATCCCACATTCCGTTGTCAACTCGCTCCGCCGCTTACGTAAACATCCGTTCCCGACACGTCTATGTCATAAGCGGGGTTTTCGAGTCCCGAGCCGACGGCGACCAGCTCGAGCCGTTCCATTTGGCAATGTAGTTCGCGGGCGTCCCGCCAGCCGTGGTAAACCATCCGCCGACGTAAACATCCGTTCCCGATACCTTGATCGAACTCACCGACCCGTTCAGGCCGGTTCCAAGCGACGACCACGAAGTCCCGTCCCATTTAGCAATATTGTTCACCGCCACGTTTCCGGCCAAGGTAAATGTGCCGCCAATATATATTCCTCCCGCACCGTCAAACGCTATGTCGTTGACATTACCGTTAATGCCGTTAACCGGAAGGCCGTCATGCCAGCCGTCATTGCAGGAAGCTGAAGGCGTGAGTTGGTTACCGCCGGGCAAAACACTGGACTCATTGGCCGCGGGTTGAGGCGCTCCGGATGTGGCGAACCACAATAAAAGCAGTAAGCTTGATAAGAAATGTAATGCTCGGGCAGTGCGATGCGAACGAACGGCGGATATACCCAAAGAGATCTTTAAGCCTCCTCTTGAGACTATGCTGAGTATCCGGTCAGTGACTTTCTTGCTCATAAGGGCCTTCCATTATGCGGGTTGTAAAGGCAACTCCAATTTGATCTGCAGATCAATAAACAAACGCGCCCCGTTTTGAAAGATCTTCGACAACGCGTTGAAATCGAAGTCGCCGTTCCCGCGAACCTCCCGTCGGCGCAATAATGCGGGCCGCGAATGAATTCTTAATCGGCCCGCAGGAACGCGCTCTATGGGAGGCGCGTTTTCTTAAGCATGTGGTTATAGACGAACTGACCCACGGCGTCACCTTGCCGCTCGCCGGCGTCCTGATCATAACGGAAGTGAATCCCGCCATAGACCCTCGCATCCGAAATATCCGCGATCATGGCGCCTAGCTCGGAATAATGGAGCACGACGCCGAGAACCGTTGGGTGCTGAACGGTGATCGAATGCCCAAACTTGCCATAAGCTCTCTCAAGAACTTTGATAGCCGCGCTTGAAAGCGATCCGTGTGCGGAAGGATATCCGGGGAAACAAGGCGTGGCGATCAGCGGCGTGAATACGCCCGGCGTGGTCAGACGATTGCCGTCTTCGTCTCCGCGGGGGATCGCGGTGATGGGGCGCCACGTCCTGTAGAAATACTTGGTTTCGAAAACGGAGATCGCTGCGTCGTTGACCGCCATGTTCATCAACGCCATCGTGCGGGCGGTGTCAGTGATCTCGTCATTCCGCGTGCTGACGATCTGCAGCAGGGTATTGTTCCAGAGCGAAGGCGGGTTGGCCGCCGCATAAAGCCGTGCGACGTCAGTGCGGTCCTGCGGGCGGTTGGGGCTGTTGACATCTCCGACGGCCTGCACTTCGTTGTAGTCCTGTGCGTATAGACCCGTTCTGAGCATCGGAGGGGGATTTGCCCGAAATTGGGAAGCACTTTCTATGGCGAAAGGCCTCACATTCGGCCAATGTTTGAAGACCCCGCCGCCTGCCGGGCATCCCGCGTAAACCTGCCATTCATAGGGATTGGAATTCGCCGGCAGATAAAATAATGGCGGAGCAGAGCCGTCATTTGTTCTGTCTGCGATCATCGCCGCGGCTGCGGCCATACCGACCACGATCCCGTCAGCCTTTGCCTGTCCGTTCGATATCAACGCCAGTGAGGCATCGCGACGAACGTCGAGGTTGCCGGATTGTGCCGGAAAGAAAGCAACAAGAACGCCGTGGGCTGCCATCACCGCGGCGGCTTCAGGCGATGCTCCCGGAGGAGCGCTGATCGTGCCGAGATATGGCTCGTATTTTCCCGTTATCGCGTTTACCGCCTCGAAAACGGCCACCTGAACGGTCGCCATGAACCGATTGGCCGGAAACGGAGGTTGAGGCGGGATCGTCGTGAACGCGATCTCATTCCATTCACGCACGACCGCGTCGCCCGTAAACACGGCTGCCTTGGCCGGAATACGGGACGTTCGCTTTGCCTGAACCGGGCTAAATATCATCATTGCCATTGAAATCACGGCTAACGCGTTAAATACACCTCTTACTTTTCTTACTGCAGTTTTCATTTGTCTTTCTCCTTCGATCATTTCGATTACTCCGAATCTTCTTTTATGGCCTCGCGCCGGTGTTAGAAACGCCCATCCCTTCTTTCGGCCCGGCTGTTTCAACGCGCAACACGGCGAAGACGACCTTCGCCTACTGACGGGAGAGGGTTCCGGTCAGGACCATCACGAACGTGCTGCTCTCGAAGTCCACGTGCCCCTCATTCGTTCCCTGACCGGTCGCGTTCTGAAATCTCCCGGTTCCGCTGAGTACGGTCCAGTGGCCGGTCCCGCGGAAGGTGTAGGGGCCGGTCGGGCAGGCCACGTTCACCATTTGGATCACGAGTTGGTCTCCGTTCGCTGCAGTCAGCGTCTCCGTGTGCACATTCGGCACGTTCGGGCCACCCGGGCAGCTTCCCGTGGACGCGTCGAGGACTGCGACGCCGCTAGCGACGAACCGACCGAGGTGTGTTGCGAGACCCGTGTTCTGAAACTCCACCGTGGTCGGGCTGGTGAATGCCGCACTGCCCGACATAAAGGCCTTGAACGGCACCAGGCCGTTTCCTGCAGCGTTCCAGGTACTCGCGATCTCGCCCCAATCGGGGACAGCCGCGTCGTTGGTCGCGACGTTCGGAATCCTCGACGTTCTCTTCGCCTGAACGGGGCTAAATATCATCATTGCCATTGAAATCACAGCTAATGCGTTAATTACACCTCTTACTTTGCTTCCTGCGTTTTTCATTTGTGGTTCTCCTTAGATCATCTCGATACTTCGAATTTTTCTTGTAAGCCGGTCTCAACGATGCTAGAATGCACGCATCTTTCTTCGAAGACTGCTCGTTGACTTTCTTCAAAATCAACTGGCAACAATTGTTCGGCCTTGTGATTCGAGGCAACAATACTTTCCGGACACACTGAATGTCGTTAGAATTAGAATCAAACGTTCATCAAATTAACCTCAACGGGGCTAAGCACTCTGATTCCAAGATTTACGGGTTTGAGGATTATCGGCTCGATGCGGAGCACTTGATGCTTTACCGCGGCGAGGTAGAAATATCGCTGACACCGAAGCAGGTCGAGACGCTTCTTGCGTTGATCGAACAGCACGGCGAGATCGTCAGTAAGGATGTCTTGATGACCCGATTGTGGCGGGACACGGCGGTCGAAGAGTCTAACCTGGTCCAAAATATCTATGTTTTGAGAAAGGTCCTCGGCGAAACCCGCAACGGGCAGCCGATGATCGAAACACTCCGGCGGCGCGGTTATCGTTTTAATAGCCAACTGACCGATCACCCGCATGGGCTTCCTGAAGCTTCGGCCGCGACGGGCTTTGTTTCACCCAACGGGGTACGGGAACCGCAGGTAGTCAAACAGACATCGGCAATCGAACACTTTTCAGAGGCTGGATGGAGGCTAAGACCCAAAGCTGCGGCATTGATCGCGACGACGTTAATGCTCGCGGGCGTCTTTATCGCCGCGTATCTTATCTATTCTCCATTGATAAGTTCTGCGATCGGGAAGACTCTTGCAGTATTGCCGCCAACGCCTATCGATCCGGCAAATCGAGACATTCTATACGAGATCGGCATCGCGGATAGTTTGATCAACCGCCTCAATTCGGCCAACGGGCTTATTGTTCGTTCCTTAAGATCAGTTAATAAATACAATGAGGCCGAACAGGATCCGCTTGCAGCCGGTCGCGAGCAGAAGGTCGATTACGTGCTTGCTTCGCACTATCAATTAGCGGACGGAAGGATCAGGATCACGTCGCAACTCATCAATGTTGCTTCTGGGCAGATCGAAGAATCATATAATTTCGAAAAAGAGGCTTCGAGTGTTTTTGCGATACAGTATGGTATAGCGGCGCAATTCGGCGACAAACTGATAACGCGATTTGGCGGAACTGCTATTGACCCGGCGATAAACCGGGGGACGACCAACGAAGAAGCGTATCGTCTTTATATATTAGGCTCGGCTCTGGTGGACAAGCGAAACAATGAGGATGTCCGCAAAGCGATTGAAAAATTCGAGCAAGCCGTCCGGCTCGACCCAAACTATGCCGCTCGCCTACGCAAAGTTGGCTAACGCTCAGACGGCTGTGGTTGGGAACCGGAGCGGCGGTGCGAACGAACAATATCCAAAAGCCAAAGCCGCTATAGAAAAGGCCCTCGCAATTGACGATAACCTTGCCGAGGCACACTCGTACTTAGGCGAAATAAAGTCTGATTTCGAAGGGGATTTTGCGGGAGCCGAACGCGAACATAAACGCGCTATCGAATTAAATCCGAATTCCTCGGTTGCCCACCGAATGTATGCCGCTTTTGCTTACTTATCTTGGACGACATGACGAATCCATCGCGCAAAGCAAAACGGCCATTGACCTTGAACCGGCTCAGGTCCTGAATCATCTGATCTTCGGACGCAGTTTGCTTTTCGCCCGCCGCTACGACGAAGCGATCATCGAGTTGGAACGAGCTGCCGAGATCGATCCCGAATATTTCTTCGCTCTCCAGAGCCTTAGCGTGGCACATCGTTCAAAGGGGGACTACGACCGGGCCTTCGAGGCACTTATTAAGGCATCGACCGTAGCCGGAGACGGGCCCGACGAGATAAATTTATGGAAAGCGATCTATTCGAAATCGGGTTGGCAGGGAGTTTTGTCGCGGCAACTTGAACAAGCAAAAGAAAAGGAAAGAAGCGGCAAGCCTAATTATAATCTGTTGGCGAATCTTTCGAGTGAACTCGGGCAGCGCGAAGAGGCGTTTGCCTATTTGGAAAAGGCTATCGTTCAGCACGGGACATTTACCATGCTCAAGGTTCATCCTCGTTTTGATTCGCTGCGCGACGATCCGCGATTTGATGAATTGTTAATACGCGTCGGGTTGAAATGATCGCTGGGGTACTTCACTAAGTGTTGATGTGATCGCCTGTCCTTAAGGATGCGAGGGAATCTGCCAAAAATCCTTACCTGCTTACTGGCGATCACCGCGTTCTTCTGGTTTCATCCACCCGAAATAATATCCCAATCTCAAGCCTCAGACGGTCAGATCGAAGGCACGGTTGTGGACCCGAATAACGCCGCGGTCCCGCACGCCGTCATTACCGTTACGAACATTGAAACCGGTGCGACCCGCTCGGCCTCTACAAGCGACACTGGCGTTTATCGGTTCCCATTGCTGCCCCTCGGCAAATACCGGATCGATGCGGAAGCTCCAAATTTCAAACGATTTTCCCGTGAGGGCATCTTGCTCGCCGGAGGGCAGACGGCGACCATCGATATTCAGCTTCAAACCGGCACGGTCGAAGAATCCGTCACCGTGTCCGGCGATTCGGCCATCGCCGATGCCGGAAAAACAGACCTCAGCCGCGTTATGGATACGCGCGAGGCGGGTAGTATGCCGTTAATTAACCGCAACCCTTTGAGTTTTGGTTTGCTGCAAACTAATGTCACCGGCGGACGGGGCCGAGGCTCATTTGGCTTTATGCGTTTAAGCGTCAATGGATATCTTTACCGTGTTAAGTATTTGCTCGATGGAAATACGAACACCATTTACAACGAACTTGGCCGCTTGGC